>NZ_PZZZ01000022.1 GCF_003046475.1 Mycoplana dimorpha | reverse complement strand
TGGTGCCATGCGTAAACCCTGTAATCGTCATATGTCGAAGCCTCGTTCGGCAACAACATCAACAATCACACGCTGATCCGGAAGGTGGGGGAAAACCAGCGCTTACGTCAATCTCGATGCGGCCGTCGGTAAGGAAGAGCTTCAGACCATCCCAGTATTTGGCAATGTAGGCCAAAGCCTCGCCGAGCGGGGACTTCGTTGCGACGCGGGCGCGGTTATGGATAAGCCATGTATGCAAGTCAGCCACGAGCGGTGCTGACCGTTCTAGGCGACCTTCAAGCCGAGCCTCCGGATCAAGGCCGCGCAGTTCGGCTTCGATCCGATATAGTGGGCGACTTTTACATGGCATCGGAACGTGTTAAAAGACTAGCGCTATGACAAAGCATTTTGGAAACCAGATCACTCCCGCGGAATTCCCCGAGCTTAACAGGCTCGTTTGGAATCGAGATCCTCGTCGTCCGATCGACGCGGTTGAAGTGTTCGCATTGTACGAGCGCAACTGGCACTTTGTCGATCGTGATCAGCTAACCCGGCGGGAAGCGATGTTGATCGATGAGCTAGGCGAAGAATTCGGCCACGGCTTCAAATTGATGTAGTTTCTTGCCTGAATGGACGCGATTCTCGTCTAAAAGGGCCGGAAATGACATTCATAAAACCGGAACATGAAAACATTGCCGAGATCCTCCGTTCCATGGACGGTCGGTTTCTGGAAAGTTGCGGCTGCTACTTCGGTGGCGGGACCGCCATCGTCCTGAAGTACGGCGAGTACCGCCAATCCCTCGATGTCGATTTTCTGTGCGCGAGCACCGACGGGTACAGGGAACTTAGAGTCGCTGCACAACGGTCCGGCCCGGCGGGCCTTTTCCGTGCCGACATCAAGGCTGCCCGCGAAACCATATTCGACCGCTACGGCATTAGGATGTTCCTTTTCTACAAAGATCAATCGGTCAAGTTCGAGATCGTTCGCGAAGAACGCATTCCAGTGGGCGGTGAACTCGATGACGATCTCGGGGTTCCTGTCCTTTCATCGTCGGATATGTTCGCTGAAAAGCTACTCGCCAATTCAGATCGTTGCCTGGACCGCTCGGTTGCATACCGCGATGCAATCGACCTGGGCCGCCTAGTCATGGCTCACGGCGAAATTCCGTCAAGCGCGGTCGCGAAGGCCCAGAGGGCCTATGGCGAAAGCATTGAACATTACGCTGTGAAGATCGTGAACCATCTGCGTCAGAAGAAAGAAGTCCGTCATGCGGCCGAGGTCCTCCAGATGCACCGCGACGACGCTTTCGACGCCATCGCGGCGCTTCGTGCGGACGTGCGCCGCCTGTGGCCCGACGGTGGCGTTGAGGACGAACCAGAAGACGGTTACGACAATAGTCCATGATCAGGGTCGGCGCTCCAGCGTTCGCATCTCCGGAGTCCTGGGTTGCTCTCACTTCCGCCCGCCAATACCAAACCGGTTCGGATACGAAATAGTGGTTGCACGGAAAAGCTGCTGTTCGAACGCATGGCGGCAAACAGCTCGCTACTGGGCGTTCACGGAGGTTGCTCCCAGGCATGGCGAGTCGATTTTGCTGCCGGGTCGACTATTGGCGATGCGCTCAAGGGGCTGAACAAGCCAAGCCTGCGGATCGCATTATTCATCTTTTCGCCTGCAGTAAGGTCGCTGTGGGTCGTCGAGGTCCTGCACCATCGTCGTTGCCGGCGAACTCGTCTGGATTGCGGCTTGGTGCTAATAGATAACTCTCGCCATTATGAATAGAACCGAAGGAGCATCATACTGAGTTGAGCGTTTTCGGCTTCAAGCCGCGACCGGAGCAAC
>NZ_PZZZ01000021.1:1343-2466 GCF_003046475.1 Mycoplana dimorpha | reverse complement strand
TTTTCCCCCACCTTCCGGATCAGCGTGTGATTGTTGATGTTGTTGCCGAACGAGGCTTCGACATATGACGATTACAGGGTTTACGCATGGCACCAGCGCAGACGTGCCAGTGCAACGGTTTGAAGTTTTCACTGGAGCAGGTCGTCGCCGCGACTGGAGCGACGAGGAGAAGGACCGAATTGTCGCCGAGAGCTATAGCGGCGAGATGTCGGTCAGTGCTGTTGCGCGTCGGCATGGGTTGTCGCCCGGGCAATTGTTTACCTGGCGGCGGCAGGTGCGAAGTCAGGCGAAGCAAGACTTGCCGCCGATGTTTGTGCCAGCGGTAATTGATCGCCCGGCAGAGCCACCTCCGACACGGCGAAAGACGATGACGAGGAGCGCACTTCCAATTGCGGCAATCGAGTTGGAGGTTGGCGGCGTGATCGTCAGGATCGCATCTGGCACGGACAGCGCGACCATTACTGCCGTGATCCAGGCCTTGAAGGCAGCATCGTGATTGGTCCGTCCGGTGCGGTGAAGGTGATGATCGCCACCAAGCCCGTCGACTTCCGCAAAGGTGCTGAAGGATTGGCGGCACTGGTGAAGGCCGAGATGGGTGCAGACCCGTTCTCGGGCACGATCTACGTATTCCGGGCCAAACGCACCGACCGGATCAAGCTGATCTTCTGGGACGGCAGCGGCGTCTGCCTGGTCGCCAAGCGGATCGAGGATGGCGAGTTCCATTGGCCTCGAATGCAGGACGGTGCGATGCATCTGACGGCCGCCCAGTTCTCGGCTCTGTTCGAAGGATTGGACTGGAAACGCGTGCATGCGCCGAGCGAAACGCGCACGCCGATAAAGGCCGGATGACGGGCGCGACCAATTGAATCAGCCCCATTCAGCCTCTCGTTCCGAGCGGCAAAATATGCTGTTCTCGATCCATGACGATGACGGCAGACGAGCTTCCGGATGACCTGAACGCGCTGAAAGCAATGGTGCTTTCGCGCGAGGCAGAGAATGCCCGCCTTCGCCAGATCATCAAGGAATTGCAGCGCCACCGCTTCGGCCGCCGGGCAGAGACGCTTCCCGAGGATCAGCTTCTGCTTGGGCTTGAAGAGGCCGAACAGGTCGAGGCTGCCGGCTG
>NZ_PZZZ01000021.1:0-1306 GCF_003046475.1 Mycoplana dimorpha | reverse complement strand
TCGCAGGTCGCCAAGCGGCGCACGAACCGGGGTTCGCTGCCAGCCCATCTGCCGCGCATCGAGGTCGTGGTCGATATCGATGACCATGCCTGTCCTTGCTGCCGCCATAACCTGCATCGGATCGGCGAGGATGTCAGCGAGAAGCTGGACATTGTGCCCGCCCAGTTCCGCGTTCTGGTGGTGCGTCGTCCCAAGTATGCCTGCCGGTCCTGCGAGGAGGTCGTGGTCCAGGCTCCGGCCCCGGCAAGGCTGATCGAGGGCGGCATTCCGACAGAGGCAACCGTCGCCCAGGTTCTGGTCTCTAAATATGCCGATCACCTGCCGCTGTACCGCCAGGCGCAAATCTACAAGCGTCAGGGCATCGATCTTGATCGTTCGACGCTCGCCGACTGGGTCGGTCGTGCTGCCTGGCATCTGCGGCCTGTTCATCAGCGGCTGCTCGATCATTTGAAGTCGTCGTCCAAGCTCTTCGCCGACGAGACGACAGCCCCGGTGCTCGATCCGGGACGTGGCAAAACCAAGACCGGCCAGCTTTGGGCTTATGCACGAGATGACCGGCCGTGGCAGGGCGATGACCCGCCCGGTGTCGCCTATGTCTATGCGCCAGATCGCAAAGGCGAACGACCGATGGCCCATCTCGACGGCTTCGTCGGCATCCTGCAGGTCGACGGCTACAGTGGATATCGCCCGCTCGCGGCAAAGAACACCGTGTCGCTGGCCTTCTGCTGGTCCCACGTTCGACGCCGCTTCTATGAGCTGGCTGCCGCCGGTCCCGCACCCATCGCCAGCGAGGCGCTCAAACGCATCGCCGAACTTTACAGTATCGAAGACGAGATACGTGGCCGGAGCCACGAGGATCGTCGTGTCGCCCGTCAGGAAAAAAGTCGTCCGATTACCGACAGCCTTGCACCCTGGCTGCGTGAACAACTCGGCTATATCAGCCTGAAGACCAAGCTCGCCGAAGCCATCCGCTATGCCTTGTCACGCTGGGACGGCTTGACCCGCTTCATCGACGATGGCCGGATCGAGATCGACTCCAACACCGTCGAACGATCCATCAGGCCAATTGCGCTCAATCGCAAGAATGCGCTATTTGCCGGTTCCGACGCCGGGGCCGAACACTGGGCAACCATCGCATCGTTGATCGAGACCGCCAAACTCAACGATGTCGAGCCGCTGGCCTATCTCTCAGACATCCTCACCAGGATCGTCAACGGCCATTCAAATAGCCAGATCGATGACCTGCTGCCATGGGCCTACGCCGCAAAGCCCGAACTCAAAGCCGTGGCCTGAAAACACCGCTTAC
>NZ_PZZZ01000020.1:2500-5478 GCF_003046475.1 Mycoplana dimorpha | reverse complement strand
CGATGAGCATGAACAATGAGAACGATCAAGCCGATCGAGCGATTAGTACCGGTAAGCTTCACACATTGCTGCGCTTCCACACCCGGCCTATCAACGTGGTCGTCTTCCACGGCTCTGATAGGGAACACTCGTTTTCAGGTGGGTTTCCCGCTTAGATGCCTTCAGCGGTTATCCCGTCCGTATATAGCTACCCTGCTATGCCCTTGGCAGGACAACAGGTCCACCAGAGATACGTCCATCCCGGTCCTCTCGTACTAGGGACAGATCCTGTCAATATTCCTACACCCACGGCAGATAGGGACCGAACTGTCTCACGACGTTCTGAACCCAGCTCACGTACCGCTTTAATTGGCGAACAGCCAAACCCTTGGGACCTGCTCCAGCCCCAGGATGCGATGAGCCGACATCGAGGTGCCAAACAACCCCGTCGATATGGACTCTTGGGGGTCATCAGCCTGTTATCCCCGGCGTACCTTTTATCCGTTGAGCGATGGCCCTTCCACGCGGGACCACCGGATCACTATGACCGACTTTCGTCTCTGCTCGACTTGTCAGTCTCGCAGTCAGGCGGGCTTATGCCATTGCACTCGACGAGCGATTTCCGACCGCTCTGAGCCCACCATCGCGCGCCTCCGTTACTCTTTCGGAGGCGACCGCCCCAGTCAAACTACCCACCATACACGGTCCCGGATCCGGATAACGGACCGCGGTTAGACATCCATGACGATAAGGGTGGTATTTCAAGGATGGCTCCACAGAAACTGGCGTCCCTGCTTCAAAGCCTACCACCTATCCTACACATGCCGACACGAATGCCAGTGTAAAGCTATAGTAAAGGTGCACGGGGTCTTTCCGTCTGACCGCAGGAACCCCGCATCTTCACGGGGAATTCAATTTCACTGAGTCTGCGTTGGAGACAGCGGGGAAGTCGTTACGCCATTCGTGCAGGTCGGAACTTACCCGACAAGGAATTTCGCTACCTTAGGACCGTTATAGTTACGGCCGCCGTTTACTGGGGCTTCGATTCAAAGCTTGCACCTCTCCTCTTAACCTTCCAGCACCGGGCAGGCGTCAGACCCTATACGTCGTCTTGCGACTTCGCAGAGCCCTGTGTTTTTGATAAACAGTCGCTACCCCCTGGTCTGTGCCACCCCTTCCCACTTGCGTAAAAAGGGGTCACGCTTCTTCCGAAGTTACGCGTGCAATTTGCCGAGTTCCTTCAACGCAGTTCTCTCAAGCGCCTTGGTATACTCTACCTGACCACCTGTGTCGGTTTCGGGTACGGTCTATACGGTGGAGCTATTTCCCGGGACCGCTTCGCGGCAAGGTCAATCCAATAAGACCTTACAACTTACGCGATCCGTCACTACCACCAGGCCCACGAATATTAACGTGGTTCCCATCGACTACGCGTGTCCGCCTCGTCTTAGGGGCCGGCTAACCCTGCTCAGATTAACTTTAAGCAGGAACCCTTGGTCTTTCGGCGAGCGGGTCTCTCACCCGCTTTATCGTTACTCATGTCAACATTCGCACTTCCGATACCTCCAGGCGCCCTCACGGGTCGCCCTTCGCAGGCTTACGGAACGCTCCGCTACCACGTGCATTACTGCACATCCTCAGCTTCGGTGCATGGCTTCAGCCCCGTTACATTTTCGGCGCAAAGACCCTTATTTAGACCAGTGAGCTGTTACGCTTTCTTTAAATGATGGCTGCTTCTAAGCCAACATCCTGGTTGTTTTGGGATCCTCACATCCTTTCCCACTTAGCCATGACTTGGGGACCTTAGCTGGAGGTCAGGGTTGTTGCCCTTTCCACGACGGACGTTAGCACCCGCCGTGTGTCTGCCGACTAGTACTCCTCGGTATTCGGAGTTTGGTTAGGATCAGTAAGACGGTGAGTCCCCATAGCCCATCCAGTGCTCTACCCCCGAGGGTATTCGGTCGACGCTCTACCTAAATAGATTTCGCGGAGAACCAGCTATTTCCGAGTTTGATTGGCCTTTCACCCCTAGCCACAAGTCATCCCAATCTATTGCAACAGATATGGGTTCGGTCCTCCAGTTGGTGTTACCCAACCTTCAACCTGCTCATGGCTAGATCACTCGGTTTCGGGTCTAATGCGACGAACTGAACGCCCTGTTCAGACTCGCTTTCGCTGCGCCTCCACCTATCGGCTTAAGCTCGCTCGCCACACTAAGTCGTTGACCCATTATACAAAAGGTACGCCGTCAGGCTTGCGCCCTCCGACTGTTTGTAGGCAACCGGTTTCAGGTTCTCTTTCACTCCCCTTGTCGGGGTGCTTTTCACCTTTCCCTCACGGTACTTGTTCGCTATCGGTCATGCACGAGTACTTAGGCTTGGAGAGTGGTCTCCCCATGTTCAGACAGGATTTCACGTGTCCCGCCCTACTCAAGGACAATGCCTGTTCTACGTCTACGGGGCTATCACCCGCTAAGGCCGGACTTTCCATTCCGTTCGACTTTATTCAGCATTGCCACTGGCCTGGTCCGCGTTCGCTCGCCACTACTTGCGGAGTCTCGGTTGATGTCCTTTCCTGCAGGTACTTAGATGTTTCAGTTCCCTGCGTTCGCTTCTTACCCCTATGTATTCGAAGGTAAGATACCTTATTTCAATGCTTGGAAACCTAAGCCGCCCTTGCGAGCAGCTTAAATTCTCCAAGCATTTAAGGTGGGTTTCCCCATTCGGAAATCCATGGATCAAAGCTCATTCGCAGCTCCCCACGGCTTATCGCAGCGTATCACGTCCTTCATCGCCTGTGCATGCCAAGGCATCCACCAATTGCCCTTACGACACTTGATCGTTCTCATTGCCAATGCTCATCCTTATTTGGGTTCAGCAAACCTTTCCTCCTCGCTTGCGCTCAGAGGGGTGCTGAACCTGGCCATACGGGCAAGTTGCACTTGCCGCACCAGAAGGCCCGTACCCTTGCAAGGGACAGGCCAGCCAAAAGCCCGGTTA
>NZ_PZZZ01000019.1 GCF_003046475.1 Mycoplana dimorpha | reverse complement strand
TCGGCACGTTTGCGCCCCGCTCGTTCGGCGGAGCCGTCGTGAGAGCTGCCTCGCTTACCTTGTCGTCACCTTGGACCGGCATATCGGCGGACAGCGGAGGCGTGGTATCCGAGATTTCTTCAGTTGGGAAAGAGTTTAGTGGTTTATGCTCGATCTCGCGGGCGATGGCCTTGAGATCGGTGTCGCCCCAAATCGAAGCGCTCTGCGATTTTGGTTGTCGTCGGCTCGACTTGAATTCAACAACGAAGCTGCGTCGTGCTCTCATGCGAGATAGTATTCCCAGGAACGAGGAAGGCAACCCGGCCATGCGGCCGGGGCCACACATAGATCCAGACGAGGCGTTATTTCAACCCCGTAGAGCTGCAGCCGCTCGGCTCAGTCCAGCCCCAACCGCTGGCGAAGCTCTGTGTTCTCCGCGAGGAACTTTTCCGCGAGCAAACCGCGGAACCGCTGGTTCTCCGCTTCGAGCTTAACCAGATCGGCCAATGTCTCGATGCCAGCGGCCACGTTTGCTTGTGACCTTTTTGCCATCGGCGCTGCGCGTTTCCACTGATAGTAGTTCTGTTCGGAAATGCTTGCGTTCTTGACCGCGGCCTTCAATGTGGTGCCATCAGCAATCTGGGCTTCGATCTGGCGAAGCTTTTCAGCCTTCTCGCTTTCAGAATAACGGCGACCCTTTGTGGACGTCGCCAACATGGCTTGGCTTGATTGTGACGGACGAGGCTCTGTCTTCCGGCCCCGCGTCTTCCGCGCCTTCCGAGGGGGTACAGATTCGACCTCGGCTCTGGTCGCCGGGTTGAGTTGTGGAGGGTTTTGTTCTTCGGCCATTGTGAGAACCCCTTTGAAGGTCCTCTTTTGTCAAACGGAAAGCGCGATGAGTCAATAAGGGCGTACGCTCGCGTGCTGATACGCGAACTGCAATGTCTCGCTGGGGCAAAAGGAAGTGTCATGACCTACGAATGGGACAAGCAGCGTGCAAAGCGCGTTTTTGTAATGCCGTTACCGGAGTGCTGCCTGATCTCAGGAAGGCGCTGTTCGATCAGTGGTCAATGTGGACGCATCGATTTAAATCGGCTAACAGACGGATAAGTATCCGGCCTCTAGCGCGGTGAACGCTGGGCAAGACTACCGCTGTTATTCCACGTCCTCCTCGCCTATAATTTCGTATTCTCCGCGACGGGTAAAATTGATGAGTTCAATGGGACAGCGGTCGTCCCCAATTTGAATGTGTAGGTCACAATCGGCCGTCGCGATGTTCACGGCGGCGATCGCCTCTTTCTCGGAGCGAGCCGTGACCCAAACGGAAGTCAGAGTGGGAATATCAATCAGAAATCTTTTCATTAGTGGGCACCAACTTGAGGATTAAAGTTTGTGGTGAGATTCCCGTCGGCGCGACGGTTGAATTTCTGTCCGACAGAACTGCCCGACAGACACCGGCTGATACGGGTTGCCGATGACCTCGTTATCAAGGGCGGAAGGGCCATACCACTGGCCCGACCGATTGTAGTTACGAGTCAGTTTTTGAGCTTTTAGGCGATAGTCAGCGCAAGGCAAGCTAGACATCTTCAACACCGATCAAGGCCCGCAGTTCACCTGCGTTGGCTTCACGGCCGTGCTGCCGAAACCGGAGAGTGTGAATGCAGAGACGGAAGTTCAGCTGGGAATTCTCCGCGCGAACGGAATGACATTGGAGCCATCGGGCGCAGCTTCATTGGAATACGCTTCGGGCATATCCTCGGACGCGGTATCTTGCTCAAGTCGGAATATCAGGCTTTCGATTTCGTGTTGCATGTCCTTGAACCCTGGCGCAAGTCGCGGAACTTCGATCGTTGCAGCCCTCCCAAGCATCACCAGTGCCGGAAAATCCTTATGAGCGGATGGCTTCATGGTCCAGGTTTCGGAACGATCGCTGTGCACGTCGATCTGGATTTCACTCCCCTGCCCTTGCCGCGCCGTTGTGATCGCAGTCTGCCAGCGTCGAGCGAACGCCGCGACGATGCACAGCTGCAGGCCTCGCGATCCACTTGCCCAACCGCCCGCAGACCGCAGCGTGCGCATTTCCTCGGATGCTTGACGAATGGCTCGCGCCAGACCCATTTCGATAACTTTTTGACAAAGTGGGCTAAAGGTAATCGATGTTTGCATCAAAAGGCTCCTGAATGTTCAAGCGGCCAACAGCGGCCGCCGAATTCAGGGTTGCCCGTCGGCTTGCAAGCGACACGCGGAAAATCGTGCTTTCAAGAATTCGAAACTAACACGGATGAAGAAGTAGCCTGGCCAGAACAGCTGAATTTCCTCGCATTTCTTCAAATATGTGCGGAATGGCCCATCAGTCGTTGACAAGGCTGGAAAGCGGTTCTGGTCGCGGCGATCGCTGAGATTGGATATCAGACCATCGGATCTGATATCCAACCGGGCAGCGCTGCTTCGCCGCCAACCTTGGATGAAACTACACCCAGCCGCATTGCTGACGGATATTTACTGAATTGGGAGCAGACCGAGAACTCCATTACTGTGCCAACGATCAGGAATATGGGTTCGGACTGCCCACTGATCAGGAGACCAAACCAGAGGCCGCTATGCTGCCTCATCTGCAGCTTTTGCCACTGAAGCATCTTCTGCGAGTTTCTCCCTTCGTTCGCGATTTTCCTTAAATTTCGCTGCAAATGCCAAATCGCGCGGGTTCCTTTGGCGGCCGAGTGGCAGATCAAGGTCTTCCGCGAACTTTGTGACAGCGAAGTTCATCCACGCATCGCCGAGCGGATAGTGTCCCAGTGGTTCTTGCAGCTCAGCTTCGAAGTCAATCTCCACCTGAGCGAGCGCACTATAGATTGCCAGTCCGACTGCTCTTGCAAGAACCGGCGGGAAAGCGTTGGCGATCTGCTGACGCTGCTGCCGTTTCGAGCCAGTGAACTGCCAGTGTTCGATGAACCCTTGTAGCCGCGCCGCCATGCCTAACGTCAGCCGCGGCACAAGGTTGATTGGTGCGTCGGCCGCAGGCGCAGCATCGGCAAGGCCGGTAGGATCCACTCCGAGTTCGAGCCATTCCTGTTCCTGGAATTTTGACGCGAACCCGGCGATGCTCGTTTTATCGGAACCGCCGACCAAGGTTGGAGCAAACTTGTTGGCCCTCTCTACCCATGCATCGACGCCTTTCCAGCCGTTTGCTGACATTAGATCGCGAAGTGCTTCACCGAGGGTGAGTTTCCACTCCGGGAACACCGTCGGCATACGGAACCGCGACATATGACCGTCCCGGAATGCGATCAGAACCAGGCGCGGCCGCTTCTGCGCAAGTCCAAAATCCTTGGCCGCAATAGGAAATAGTGCGGCTTCATATCCCGCCTTTTTCAGTTCCGCGAACACCTTGGCACGGTATTCTGCGTTGCCGGCGTGGTCAAAACCAGTAACGTTTTCGAGCATCACGGCGCGCGGTCTGACTTCGCGGATGATGTCAATCGCGACCATGAACAGATCACGCTCGTCCTCTCCTCCCCTACGGGAGCCAAGGGCGGAATGCGGTTGGCACGGGACGCCACCGGCAAGCAGGTCAATCTGGTCACGATAAACCGAAAAATCGAACTCGCGGATGTCGACCTGATGTAGCGGGCCGAACGCAAAATTTGCTTCCAGCGTATTTACCGCATGCACATTTTGCTCGAAGACGCCCAGCGAAGCAAAACCTGCCGCATGCAGCCCAGTTGCCTGGCCGCCTGCTCCAGCGCAGATCTCGAGCAGCATGAATGGTTTGCGCACGGCCCTTGCAGCTAAGACTTCTGTAAGAGAAGGCTCAGGTCGGCTGTCGCGCGCCGCTACAGACTTATTGAGACGTGACAGTTCTGCGCTGCAGAGCCATGCAATCTTTCGGATGATACCGGCCTCAATGTATCGGTCCGTTTCTCCGTTAGCATATTCTGCGTCGTAGAAGTCGCCGATTGCAAGCCGCTTCAGTGCAAGGTATGCCTTGGCCAACCTCAGCTCTCGGCTATCACCAGCATCGAAGAACCACTGCTCGACGGCAGGCAGTCGGTTCACATCAAAATATTGCGTGAAGCGCTGCTGCAGCTGCTGAGCCGAATGAATCAACGGCTGCTGCCGTTCGGCTAGGTTCTGCTCGTTACACTGATCCAGCTCGTGGTGCTCGACCAGGGCATCAACGAACGCCAACAGATCATTCATGTATGTGGCGAGATCGCATTTCCTGCGACGTGTCGCCTGCCCCACCAGGAACCGCTGGTGGGTCGAACGCACAAATTCGGGCTTCGCCGCATCCAGGTTGCTTCTAATTCTGGCAAGATCGCTTGACTGAAGCGTGCGACCGTTTTCGATTTGCAGCAGTGCTTCCTTTTTTACATCATTACGTGCCGTTGCGAGCGATGCAACGACTTCTGGAGCGACGGCCAGCTCGAGCAGCAATTCGCGATCGGGGATAGTCGCTTTCGCAGTTTTCAGCAGCAGCGATGCTTCGCGCTTCGTGAACCCCCAATCGTGCACCAGAATCGCAAGTCGTTCGCCGCGGTCTTTTTGCGGAAGCTCGCCGACCATATCCACGAGCTCGACAAATTGCCTGGTCCACTGCTTGCGGATGGTGCGTGCGCGATTTCTCATCTTTGAAAAGCTGGTTGGTTTCTGCATATCCGCAGGATCGTCAGTGATGGCCACCCCGTCGTGCAATGAACTTTCGGCAATAATTTCGTCGTTCAATTCATCCTTGGAAATATGCATGTTCTGCTCCGTTGTGAGCACAAGCTATTTGCCATGCGCTAGGAAATTTTGAAGCGCATGGATACAACTTTAATGATTGAAGTATTTGGTTGATTACTAATTTAGTGATGGAATGTGTCCGGCCGCAGAGTGCCTGGTCAGGCCAGGGCAGCTGTTTCAGTTATGTGAGACCGCGGGATCAACGCGGTTTCGGGGCTGCTACGACCAGCGGAATGCGTTGCTCGCCGAGGTATTCGCCATTTTCCCAGAAATAGCGCCAAGGCTTTTTGGTGTAGTCTGCCGCTGGCAAACGATACATGGTGAGCCGAACGCTTTCGACGTCTGGCGCTTGTTCTGACAGACGCTTGATATAGCGACCAGTAGCATCGCGGGCAAAATGCTGGTGCAGCGTAGTAACATCTTCGCCGTCGCATTCATCGATGTTGATCGTTTCGACTATGCATTGATGGTCGTCATCTACCAGAACGAATGTTCCGTTCAGTGTAGTGTATGCGCGCACCGCATAGCGAAAATCACGCCATGCGGAGTGTCCGTTCCCGTAGAGCTGGTCGATGCTTTCTGCTGTTGCAAATGGTGATGTGACGCCATTCACGAGGTCATCGAAAATGCGCGCTGCTTTCCAGTTGCGCGGTTCGTTGATGCCGTAGTCATCAGGTGTAAATCCGATAGTCATTTTGAACTCCAAACTTCTGTTGATTGAAAAAGTCATAATCAAGAATACAATGATGGTTGTCCGGGTTTTCCATGCTGTCAAACGCTTTCGCAAAATTCGGTCGCGGCGACAAATCAATTGAATGAATCGTCCCCCTGATCGATTGAAACTAGGATGGACGGAGCAAGTTTCACCGGCAACAATCGCATTATGCAAGCGACCGAATTCCACCTCAGGCGAATTATGCCACAGCGTGGAATGGCGCGGTGGGTTCAAGTTTGAAGTGCGACTTGCGAGAGATAACAACGTCTTATCTCCCGCGAGGAACAGCGCATGCCACGCACCTACTCCCAGATCAAC
>NZ_PZZZ01000018.1 GCF_003046475.1 Mycoplana dimorpha | reverse complement strand
CAACGGCCATTCAAATAGCCAGATCGATGACCTGCTGCCATGGGCCTACGCCGCAAAGCCCGAACTCAAAGCCGTGGCCTGAAAACACCGCTTACGCGGAAAAGGCGTTCGGCTGAAGTTCACTGATTCAGAGGCGAAACGCATCGCCCGTTTAGAGGGAGAGGGCGGTATTGTCGCCAGCGACAGGGTGCCCTGAGAATACGGTCAGCGAGTTTTGATGCCCGGGGTGCGCATCTCGCGCTAGAGTAGCTTCCCCTCAGTTGCTGGACCTGCGCAACGATTTAGGTCTGCTCTCGGAAGAATACAGTCCCGAAGACCGACGGATGCTGGGCAATTTCCCGCAAGCGTTCTCGCACATCGGGCTTATCAATTCTGCACACAACCTATTGAACGCAAATGGGCCCGCCCGGGAACGCGCGCGGCTCAGTCCTTGGTAACGCTAAGGGAATGGCTTGTCTCCAGGATCGGCTTTCGGCGTTTCCCATGCTCCGACAAGCCAGCCCGGGTACTTTTCTTCACATACGGAGCGAAGCCTCAGGGAGATCTCGGACTGATAGTAGGCGGCCAATCTAAGTGTGTCCGATGTCGAAGGCGTCCCGTCTGGGTGCGCTTTTATGATGGCAAGGAGTCCTTTTCGACTAAGTACATGTTGCGCCTCTCGCAGAAGACGCAACGCGATTTTTCGGCCGCGCAGATCCGAGTGAACCCACAAACGCTCGATGCATGCAACCGAGCCGAGGGCCTCAAAAAGCTCGTCGTTCTCCAATGCTCGTCTAACGAGGTTAGCGTCATCAGCAAGGATGTGGAACGCCATCATAGCGTGCTGACTAGGCCTGTCGAAAAGGTCGAGGTACCAAGCGTCCTGCCTCTCGGGCAAGTGGCCAGGCTGGACCAAGAAACCCCTGAGAACTGCCAAGGAAGGCCCAGTGGTCTCGCTGCTGTCAGCACCTGCTAGCGTCACAGCGAAGTCCAAGGCCTCTGTCGCATCCGCATGCTTGCTGAAACAAGTCTTGTATCTCAGATTTCCAAGGTCGTAGTCCACGACTGCGGGAGAGCCCGTTATATTGGGCATCGAAGAGCTCCTCAATTTCCCGGTATTTAGAGGGGGCAGCAATGTCTCTCCTTGATTACCCCAAGCGAGGCCTGAAGTGGATTCGACTCCGAGCGTGAGCCTTCTGACCTCTTTGGCCTCAAAAGGACTGGAGGATGCTAACCACGTTAGGCTGGACATAGTTCGCATGCATCTTTCGCGACGTCGGCATTGGGATGTCCTCCTCGCTCAATAGCGTCACAAGCATAATAGGGTTGGAAAAGCCCCACAATCGGCCTCAAGCTATTCGCGCGTGATCGCAGTAGGCTGAGAAAGGATCGTCGGATCCACTGGCTCTCGGTTCTAACAGGCTCCGCCACTAGAAACTGGGAATGCTTTGCGGGTGTCGGTTCACCCGCGAAGGATGTGCCATAAGGACTGTTTGCGATTGGCTCCGCCTGTTTTGTCGTCCGATTTTGGTGTTCATCTCCAAAGCGAGGCTGCAGTATTGGCACCATCCGAAGTACTGGAGAAACCCCGGGCAAGTGGCGACGCAAGAACCTCAGCTTTTTACAATGTGATTCAGAATTGTCTGCCACCGCGCCTTGGGCTTTCCTCAAGGCTCTCTGAAGCATTTGGCCGCCACGCCGGGATTTCGTTTCCCTTTTGGTACAGGCGGATCACCGCGCGTCCAAGGCCTCGGCGATTTCGCCATCTCTGGACACCCCCATTCTCGAGCAGCCTCGACCATTTGCCGAGTCCACAGTTCGTCCAAACGCTCCGTGAAATCTAAGTTGGAAATGAGCCTGGAACCGTTTCCGATCGAGGGGGTTGATGTGTTCGAAGTCGATGCCGGCTTCGATACCCAAGGAGAATGTTATGCCCAACCAAAGTGGCTCACACGAGAGGTAAGCCTGGCCAATCGAGCAAAAGCGGTAGCGACAAGACGACCAAAGCTGCTGATTCCAAGAGCTCCTCCAGCAGTTCGCGGGCGGCACTCATGAACAGCACGTGAAAGCGGGCCAGCAAAGCCATAAGAACGACAAGTAGATCAACGGCATGATCGCAGAAGGAGCCCGCCACTGCGGGCTCTTTTTTCGTCGCCGCTTCGACACTAACGGCAATCTCGTGGCCGAGCCGAAAACCGCGTGCTCACAATGGAACCATTGGGCCCTGCATCTATTAGGGGCCTACTGCCGAACTCAAATATTCTGGCAGATCATGAGAGGGGTTCTCTCATGAAGACTTGCGCTTCTGTGTTCTCCATAGTCGTGGCCCCATGTGCAACAGATGCACCGGGCGGTCGCACGCGACAAGCCGAGCGAGCCCTGTTCGCAACACGCGTGAACCAAAGGAACATGCTATGTCCACGCCGCAACCTTCAATGTCCTTCCCGAGGGACCGGGCCATCCCATCGCCCGACGTCCCTAGAGGCGTCGATCCAATCGCTGCTGATCCTTTCCTGACGAGGGCAATCAACAAGATATCCTGGGGAGCCGTATTTGCTGGCGTCGTGCTGGCGCTTGCGGCTCAGTTCATGCTCAATCTTCTCGGCGTCGGCATTGGGGCGGCTGTCCTGGATCCCGCCACCTCCGACAATCCGGCGGCAAGCACCTTTTCGATCATCGGCGGCGTTTGGTTCGTCGTCGCAGGCATCATTGCCGCCTTTATCGGAGCCTACGCAGCCAGCCGTCTCTCCGGCCGCCCGAGCCGGTCAACCGGCGGCTACCATGGGGTTACCTCCTGGGCAGTGACGACTCTGGTAGTTCTCTACCTTCTCACGACTTCGGTGGGTGCGCTCGTCGGAGGTGCTTTCAGCGGCCTGTCGAGCGTCATTGGCGGTGTTGGCAAGACGGCAGAGACGGCAGTCGCGGCGGCCGCCCCGTCAATCGCCTCGGCAACGGATCCGATGGGCGACATTGAACGCCAAATCCGCGAAATGAGTGGCGGCACTGATCCTCAGGCCCTTCAAGCAGCCGCTGTGTCTGCCATGCGGGCGGTCACTACAGGCGACCAAGCCCAGATCGAAAATGCCAAGGCACGTGCTGCCGAAGCACTCGCGAGGGCCCAGAACATTCCTGTCGATCAAGCTCGTGCGAAGGTCAACGAGTATGAGGCGAGTTACAGGGCTTTCGTCGAAAAGACCAAACAGCAGGCCTTGGACGCCGCGGAAGCCACGGCGACGGTAGTGTCAAGCGGTGCACTGATGGGCTTCGTTGCGCTCCTGCTGGGCGCAGTTGCTGCCTGGTTTGGCGGTGTGGCCGGCACGAAACCCATCGCCGTCGAAGAGCACATCCCCGGCAGAGATGCCTAACTGAAGGAATACGAAAATGGCAGAAGCAAAAAATCTCAACGACCTTCTCTATGAAACGCTGAAGGATATTTACTTCGCGGAGAAGCAGATACTGACTGCGCTCCCGAAAATGGCCGATGCGGCTCAGTCGGCCGATCTCAAACAGGCGTTTAAGACGCACGAAGGCGAGACCGAAACTCATGTGGCACGTCTCGAAGAGGTCTTCGAACTGATCGGCAAGCCCGCGCAGCAAAAGACCTGCACCGCGATCCTTGGCATTATCGAGGAAGGCAAGGAAGTCATGTCGGATTTCAAAGGCACGGACGCCCTTGATGCCGGACTTCTAGCGGGAGCTCAGGCGGTCGAACACTACGAGATCAGTCGCTATGGAACGATGATCGCCTGGGCAACGCGGCTCGGATTGGACGAGGTTGCAGATCTCCTTGCTCAAACCCTCGACGAAGAAGAGACCACAGATGAACTGCTTACCGAGATTGCCGAAGCAGTTGTGAACGGCGAAGCGGCCTGATGCGGGAATACTACAATCTGGCGTGGCCGAAGCACCACGCCGGATAGGTAAATGAGCTCCCTCAAGAATATATCTCTCACCGGCTCGACGAGGTTATGCAACTGAGCGATCGGGTCACCGTTTTCCGCGACGGTCGGCATGTCTGGACACGTCGGAGAGCTGACCTGGACGAGGATACGGTGATCGCGGCGATGGTCGGTCGCAATTAAAATGCTAATGTGAGACAAAGGAAGAACGAGCTTAGCCCGCGCCGCGGGCTGGCATCGCGAAGCCAAGCGAGATGAGGCTATCCTAAGAGAGAAAAGTTGCTCTGAGCACCTGGCCACGGCCGCCAGGATTTACCGGGAGCTTGAGCAGTGCTTATGGCCTGAAACTGCGATCGCGAGGTTGCTAACGCTTACCCGCCCCTAGCGAACCTAACTGGGTTGCTCCTGAGCGCCGGGCGGCAGAGATCGCTCGTCGGGCGAGACAGCGCGATTAGTCCGTAACATCAATACGCTGAGCACGAGAGCGGCCAATACGCACAACAAGATCACAAAAATGAGACCTGTCTTGTCCATGCGCGATCTTAGCCCCCTTACGCGTTTTGATGTAAAGGATATCCGTCAGCAATCATCCTTTCCCGCTCGTCAAAACGCTTGTTAGCCGCCTAGCAACTCACGAGCTGCTCAAGGGTCGCGAGCAGGCGGCGCTGCTCGGTGGGCTTGCCGACATTCGGCGCTCCGATCAATACGTCGCCGCCGACAAGCTCCGGTCGATCATAGGCGCTCGCCACCACGAAGGGTACGTTCCTGGCGCGCAGTGCCTCCGCCACCGGCGTCACCGCGCCGTCCTTCAAAGTGACATCCAGAAGCGCCACCGCCGGCAGTTCCACATCTAACAATTTCAGGGCTTCCACAATCGTGGCCGCGGGGCCGAACACGCTCCAGCCGAACCGCTCAAGCAAAAGCTTGAGGTCTATCGCGATCAGGAACTCGTCCTCGACGATAAGCACGGTGCGCATAAAACTGGTCTCGTTGTCATGAGACCGATGCTAACGGGAGGACGATCTCAACCACTAAACCTGTCGAGGCGTAGTTCTGTTCCACACGCCCGCCCAGCTCGCTGGCGACGGCGAACTCGATAAGCTGGGTACCGAACCCGGAAGTGGCCGGCGGCGCGACCCGGGGGCCGCCGCTCTCCTGCCAGACCAGCCGTAGACTGGGCGGGCTGGCCTCATCGACGTGCCAGTGGACGCGAACCTGTCCGGACGGCACCGAAAGCGCGCCGTATTTGAGCGCATTCGTCGCGAGTTCGTGCAGGATCAGGCTCAGCGACATGATCGGCTTCGGTCCAAGTGGTATCGGGGGTCCTAAATCGATGTGAACCCCGGCCTGACCTTCCGAATAGGGCTCAAGGGTCCGCGCGAGAACCTGCTGGAGGTCAGCCTTGCCCTCTTGCGTATAAGCCGCGTCGTGGCCCTCCATGAGCGCGTTGAACCGGCCGAGGAAAGCGTCGCGGTATTCCTCGCCAGAGCGGCCTGCGGCGGTTGTCTGCCGCGCGAGCGCCTGGACCAAGGCGAGCATGTTCTTCATGCGATGCCGGAGTTCGCCCAGGAGCACATCCTTCTCGGCCTCCCCGCGACGGCGTTCAGTGGCGTCCACGATCGAGAGCAACAGGCTGTGGTTCGTGGTGTCGGGATGGAACAGCCGGTGCGCGCTGACGAGCATCGTCCTTCGACCGATGCCCGGAAAGTCGTGCTCGACCTCATAGTCAATAACCGCCGTGCTCTTCGGAACCACCTCATCGAGCAGACGGCGCAACTCTGGAATGTCCCACTGCCGGTTGCCAAGATCGTAAAGGTGCTGGCCGATGGTCTCATCGCGGCTGACGTTGAAGGTCGTACAGAAAGATCGGCTGGCGGTTTGGACGCACAGGTCCTTGTCAAGGACGAGCAAAGGCTCGGGGACCGTGTCGATTATGCTTTGCGACTGGACATGGCCACTCCGCAGCAGGCGATAGATATCTTCCAGATTCATCACTCCATCCCCACGCTCAACACTTACCGATAGTACGTAAGCGGTGTTTTCAGGCCACGGCTTTGAGTTCGGGCTTTGCGGCGTAGGCCCATGGCAGCAGGTCATCGATCTGGCTATTTGAATGGCCGTTG
>NZ_PZZZ01000017.1 GCF_003046475.1 Mycoplana dimorpha | reverse complement strand
CAACGGCCATTCAAATAGCCAGATCGATGACCTGCTGCCATGGGCCTACGCCGCAAAGCCCGAACTCAAAGCCGTGGCCTGAAAACACCGCTTACGTAGCGCAGGAATGAAGACATTCCTGGTGGCATTGTGGCGAGTAGTATTATCCTGGCCGCGGACATATCCCGGATGGAAAGCCCACCGGCCCGCTCAGGACAATGCAGTCGTGCCTCATCGAGGGCAGGTCCGCATAATCTCCGCCGAGCTCTTGTTCATCACGCACCGAAGCGGCTCGCTCCTGACGCACAGCCGTCCCAGTTCGCCCACCTCAAGATGTATAGAACGAATGAGCTAATCGCATGGTGGCTTACAAACGGATACACTCTTTCCGCGTGGCAAATTTAGCGTGCTACGTTGAAGGCCCGCTCCTTCGGCCGACGAACCTTCCCCTGAGTTCACTGGCGGCGCGCGCCTGCAAAAAACACGACCGGCACACAACGGACGGAGAGCTACCATGTCGCATAGAACGGAAAGACGCGTGCCGCTTAATCGGGCACGCCGCCACTTCCTCGGACTGGCAGCGGCCACTGGTGCGCGCATAGCCGGATTGGGCGTGCTGGGCGGATCCATCATATCAACGTCGACCCAAGCCGCCCCCAAGGGCAAAGCATGGGGCTGGTACAAGAACCATGGAGCCTGCTTCCTTCCCGGTACTTCGATCCTGACAAGCAAGGGCGAGGTGCCGATCGAGGATATCCGCGCCGGCGATCTCGTTCAAACCATTGATGGCGGGGTAAAGCCGGTTCGGTGGGTTGGCCATCGAGCATACAAGCGGAGCGGGCCGACGTGGCACCCGAACATCGCCCCGATCCGCATTGTGCGCCACTGTCTCGACGGGCAAACGCCGCATCGGGACCTCTACATTTCCATCGGCCATGCACTTTACATGGATGGTGCCCTGATCGAGGCGCGATACCTTCTAAACGGCCGCACAATCGCTCCCACTGCTCCCAATGGCACGATCGAATACTTCAACATCCTGCTCGACAGCCACGACGTGATCTTCGCGGAAGGGGTGCCGGTCGAGACCTTCTGTCTGGCGAACGGCAATCACCAGCAAGTCTTTTCGAATTTCGCCGAACTCGATCGCCTCATGCCCTCGGCGCCTCAGGTCGCGATGGCTTCATTTGCACCGCGCCTGCGTTGCAGCGGACGCGACCACCTAAAGGCGTTGCTGGCGATCATGGCTCATCCCTTTTCGGCGCCCTCTGACCCCATCGCCGAAGCCCGGGAGCGAATTGCAGCACGCGTGTTGGAAGTTGCGCGGTAATCACCAACCCGCCGGAACCTTCCGTGTCAATCAAGGTTTGGGCGACGGACCCAGGCTGCTTGCCACGTACCACCTGGGTGCGGATACGCCATGCCGGCGACTTCTCCCTCGCCGGCATGCCCGCTCGTCGGCTCAAGTGCAGGATAACGGCAGCTCTTCGCAGCCAGTTATTGGCTTGTCCGCCCGAACAGGAGGAGGGTCTCCTGGCTGCACAATTACCTGTCAGGTCTTTATGATCGCGGTCTGGTGTTTCAAGATAGATTGGCCGCTTGCGCGCTCGTCACGGCAAGGCACCATTCTGGCACCGCTACGTGGCGTATGGCCGACTTTGCTTGGCCTTGACAATTCTGCGATGGCCGGAACGCTGTTCGGGATGAGGCCGAAGGCATCCTCGAAGCGGTTTATGCCGGGGAAGAGGAAGACGGGGTGCGTAGGGCGGGCTTGCTGCTGTTCGTCGGGACAATCACACTTCGGTTTTAGTGGTTCGGCTTGGAACATTACCCATTGACACCGGTTTGAGCGGCCGGCGGATAGCTCCTTTCCGCTTGGGCAGGCCCGGTTTGCCTGGGCCCGCCGGCGGGCCGGTGGGTCAGCAAGGCCCCGGCCCGCTACTCGTCCTGCCGGGGCGGCCCTGAATTCTCGAAAATCAGCCTTGGAGCCTCGGTCCTCCGCCGGCGCCTTTTTTGACCCAGTCGGATGTCGTGGGAACCATTGGTGGCCAGCATTGTTGGGATGGTGGACGTGCCTCTGTCGGTTCGAGCCAACCTTGCAGGTTCCCCTCCTGTAGCCTCGGCGGGGACACGTCCACCTCCTTTCAGCCACTAGCTTGAGCCTCCTACCCGGGGGGCTCTTCTTGGTGGCTTGATGGCGACCGGTGGTATTATTTCTGTGGCGGGCATGTCTTCGCGGATGCAGCCAAACTCCTCCGCACTCCTGGCGGAAGGACATGCCCAGTTTCTCTGACGACCATTGAGCCTCGGTCTAACCCGGGGCTCTCCTTTTCGGCACCATGCGAAAGAGCGGCGCCCTCAAAAGGTAATCTCGGCCGAATCCGCGCGGCGGCGCAGCATTGGCCCAAAGACAGCCAGGCCGCCTCAGGCAATTTAGCTGGAACTAATGGAAGGCCTCTGCATTCCTTGGCTAGTTATCCGCATAGAGGAATGCCGCAATGTCGCACGAAACCGTTCGGGCCGAGATTGTCGCGTCCATGCCGGCTCTCCGTAATTTTGCGCGAAGGCTTTGCAGGACCAGTTCCAGCGCAGACGACTTGGTGCAAGAGACACTTGTGAAGGCAATCGCCAATCTGGATAAGTTCCAGGAAGGTACCAGGCTAAAGTCTTGGTTGTTCACGATCATGCGCAATACCTTCTGCACTAACGCAAAAATCGAACGGCGAGAAAGTCCTAGCCTTGTCGATGACTGCTCATCGTTTGCGCCGTCGACACCTGCCGGACAAGAGTGGCATTTACGCGCAGTAGAGTGTCAACGGGCTTTGTCGCGGCTAACGCCCGAAGGCCAAATGCTTGTCAAAATGGTTGTGGTTGACGGCGTTACATACGAGGTCGCCGCCGAGCGTCTGAATTGCTCTATCGGGACAATCAAGAGCAGGTTGTTCCGAATTCGGGCGCGTCTGGCGCGCGAACTGCATCAGGAGGAAAGGCGATCGAACCGCCCCTAATTTCGGGTTCGCCCGATCAGCGGGGAATACCGGTCTGCTTTCACAAACGCGACGATCGGACCGACACGTTCGCCATCAGATGCTCATTGGAATTGTCGAGCTTCTAGGATGGCCGAACTTCTCGAGAAGGCTCTTGAACATGCTCCTCCCTTGGGGCGTCCAAGATGTGGCCTGCGTCAGCCTGCCTTCGACCGGCACAAGCCCTGATCGGGCGGCTTGCTTGGGCGGGGAACAAACGCTGTTCGGTGGAGTTCTAGCCTGACCGGACTTCATTCCCGTACAGGTACAATCTCTAGATGACGGAGGGCCTGCATGCCCCAACAAACAGTCCTCGTCGTCGAAGACGAACCTCTTCTACTGTTATCCGCGATGGAAATGGTTGAGGCTGGCGGTTTTGAAGCCATCGGGGCCGCAGACGCAACTGCGGCCGTCGCGATCTTGGAGAACCGCTTGGACATATGTATCGTGTTCACCGATGTCGAGATGCCACGTGGGATTGACGGGTTGCGACTGGCAGCCCTGATCAGGGACCGCTGGCCGCCAATTCACGTCATCATTACGTCCGGTCACTCGACCCCATCACAAGGTAGCCTGCCGGTAGATATGATGTTCTTCTCGAAGCCATACCAGGAGCGCGAAGTAGTGGCGGCGATGCGCAAGATAGCAGCCTAGCTTCGCGGTAATGGAGTGAATGAAGAAACACCACCGCGCCTCCGCGGAGAAGGAGATTTCACCCACTTTCGCCCCAAACCAGCGGATAAATAGTACCTCCGCACCACGCGGTCCCAGATAAGCGAGTGCAGCGATAAGGCCGGTAGAAACCGGCTGCCCAAATTGCAGCCATGATGCCAACCCTCGCCAATCAAAGCCATGCCAACGGCAATCGGCAGCTCCCATAGCAACTCCGCACCGAAGAGCTTGCGGCGAGACTTCCTGACCTCCTGTGCGTGCCACATCGCCCGGCCTATGAGCGCACCGAATAGCGTGGTTCCGGCGCGCCCATGCATTCAGGAGTTCGGCAAAGGAATGGTATTTGTCGGACATCGGATAGTGTCTCCAAAATGGGGTAGCCAGATTTTTTGCCGCGCAGCGTTTCGGTGTCAGGCGCGAGTGCTGGCTTATTTCGGCAGAGGTGCGATGATGAGGGGCTGCGCGATGCCGCGTCCAGGGGCTCGCCCAATCTGCACAGGGGGCGTCATGATCAATGTTCTCGACTCCGCGGAGATGGGTATGTTCGCACCGGAAGATCTGGTGACGATCCAGAAGGTGTTCGAAGAGCTCTGCAGCGAAAGAGGAATCGCCAAAGGCAGCGCGGACGCTCGCAGTCTGGCGCGCTCAATCCTCCGGCACTATTCCCACGGCGTGCGGGACCCGGAGAAACTCGACGCCATCCTGAGAGACTAGTACGACATTTCAACGCCGCGGAAAAAGTCTCATTCGATCCGGAATCGACCCCAGCCAAGCGCCCGCCACCGCCCCACCCGAAGCGACAACGCGGCACTTCGACCGTGCTGCCCGAGGTCTTACCCAGAATGAACAAGACGGCTGCAATCTTGAATGTTCTGTGTGAGGCTGGGCGGCTGCTCTCGACAGCGGAATGCATCAAATTACCCTATCGAGCGCCACCATGTCCTCGCGCAGCACATTGATGCGCGCCTCGGCTTCCAGAACCTCAGCCTCAATGGCTGCTCGTTCCCCTTCAACTCCTGAACGACAAATTCCAACGCTTCCCTCCAAGCCAGTTCCGGAGCCTAGCATTGGGAATGAAATCAGGTCTGGTGGTTTTTGCAACCGAATGCCGGGGAAGCCTGTGGTCCAATTTAGCCTCGCGCGCAACTCGTCGATCGCGGGGACATGCCGTTTCCTGTCCTGTCGATCGATGGAATCTGCTGGATTCATGGTGAATTTTGCCGGCGGTTGCCTGAGGAGCTGCTGATTGTTCGTAACCCCGATACGGTCGAAGAAATCAGAATGATCCCGGCCAACTGCGGACGCGGCATGTCAAGGTAGGAGAGCACATCGCTCCGGGGCCCGACATGATCGAGCCGCTGCTTGGGCGGTTCGTTGAAGGCTACGGCTTGAAGATGCTTTCCAAGCTACAGCGGATCATTGGCGTTGGCGCTTCTCACCATCGTTTGGCATGGATCTATCCGTTCTTTGATGGCAACGGGCGCGTCTCGCGGCTGTTTTCGCACGCTCTTTTGCGCGACCTCGGGATCGGCTCTGAACTGTGGTCTGTTTCCCGGGGGGCTTGCCAGGGAATTTTTCGGATTACAAACGCCTTCTGTCCCAAGCCGATCAGCCTCGGCGTGGTGATCTGGATGGGCGGGGCAACCTGACGCAAGCCGAACTGACGGAATTCACCTCGTACTTCCTGTCGTGCTGTCTCGACCAGGTCACGTTCATGGAGGAACTCCTCAAGCCGGAGGAGTTGCTGAACCGCATCGAGGTCTGGTGTAACGAGGAGGTCCAGATGCAACGGTTTCCGAAGGGGAGCTGGCCCCTCCTGCGTAAAGCCGCCATCAGCGGGGAGTTTTCCCGATCGCAGATCCAGGGGCTGACGGGCTATCAGGAACGGCAGGCACGGACGGTGCTGTCGAGTTTGCTAAATGTTGGTGTTCTCAAATCGGATACGGCCAGGGGCAAAGTCCGCCTCGGCTTCCTCGTCGACATATTCGAGCGATGGCTTCCGCGCCGTTATCCCGCGGTCCGCTAGCCAAATGAGGTCACCGGCATGAAGCAGCAGTTCGACTTGTTCAGGGCGGGGGAGGCGAGGGAGCCAGAATCGGAGGTCCCGTTGTTGATTTCCACTGAGAGCTGACCCGGCGTTTCCACCGAGAATTGACCCGCCTTTAGGTATCGTTCGTGTTGGTCGTGGTGGTCAAGTTCCTGCGTTTCTCCTTTGCTAGTTTGGGCTCATGAGCCGAGCTGTTCTTGAAGCGGAAGCTGTCGTTTCCGGTCTCCAGGATGTGGCAGTGGTGGGTAAGCCTGTCGAGCAGCGCGGTGGTCATCTTGGCGTCGCCGAACACGCTTGCCCATTCACTGAAGCTGAGGTTGGTGGTGATGATGACGCTGGTGCGCTCGTAGAGTCTGCTCAGCAGATGGAAGAGCAAAGCTCCGCCTGAGGCACTGAATGGCAGGTATCCTAGCTCGTCGAGAATGACGAGATCGGAATGGACGAGCCGATTGGCGATCTGCCCCGACTTGCCTTGAGCCTTCTTTTGCTCGAGCGAGTTGACCAGTTCGACTGTCGAGAAGAACCGCACCCGCTTGTGGTGATGCTCGATGGCCTGGACACCGATCGCGTTGGCAATATGCGTCTTGCCCGTGCCGGGACCGCCGACCAGAACGATGTTGTTGGCGTCGTTGAGGAAGTCGCAGCGATGGAGCTGCTGCTCTCAATGGAAATATCAGGCTGCGCCGGGTCAGCTCTCACATGGCCAGGCGGATGAGGAGACCTGGCCGATCACAGTCGCCCTGGTGACCCTCGCGCTGGTGACCGTGCTGGTCGCGCTCGTCAGCGAGGCCTTCGTGTCCTCGGTGCAAATCGCGGCCGAAACGTTGGGAATGTCGCCCGCCTTCGTCGGCTTCGTCGTCGTCGCTATCGTCGGCGCCGCCGCCGAGATGACAACGGCCTTCTCTGCCGCCGCCAAGGACCGCCTCGACCTCCATGTCGGCATCGCACTTGGCAGCGCCGCGCAGATCGCACTTTTCGTGGGGCCGGTCCTTGTGCTCCTGAGCTATGTCATCGGGCCGCAACCGATGAGCCTGCAGTTCTGGCCGGGCGCCATCGTGATGATGCTGATCGCGACCATGGCGGCTGCGCTGGTGACGAACGGCGGCCGCTCCGCCTGGTTCGTTGGCGCGATGATCCTCATCGTCTATGCGATCTTTGCCCTGACCCTTTTCCTGCTTCCGGCGCCATGACGATGAAAGACGATCCACCGCCGGCGGCGGGGCGAAACCGCGGCGGTGTGCACCACCACATCCCGCCGCGTGCATTCCCCGGTGACGCGCGCGATCGAGGTTCCATGTCATTCCTGACAGACGGCACTTTTTGGCCGGCAGGTCGGCTGGAAGGCTTGCGGCGCAACTCCTTTGGTTCCGTCGCAAATTTGCGCTGAAGATGCGACGCCGACCGTGGGCCAAGCGCGCCCACAAGCTGCGCGCCAAAGGCCGAGGGCGGCAGGATACCGAACATGTCAAACGGGCGTTGAATATCGGCGCTGCGATGATTGGGCTGATGGGGCTCCGCTACGGTGTTCCTCAGATGTCAGATTTGCCGCCACCACTATCTGTTGCCTGTTTCTGGACAGCCAGATCCGTCTGCCGCTTGTACATCGCTGCCGCCGCTGCTGTATCCTTCTCGTCGCCGCCGACCTGGAACGTGGGTTGGGCGAACGAGATGTCGTTCTCGGCGAAGGCCTGTGTAATCAATGTGTAGGCTTGACGCCGGATCGCGGTCTGTTCGCCGGTTGGCCGCGCGGTGAAGCCGAAGCTGATCTCGATGCCGAATTCGCCGATCTGCTCCACCCCCTTCAGCTTGAGGGTTTTGATGATATGCGGCGCCAGTTCGGGATCCTCCAACAATTGCTTGCCGATATCTTTTGCGATCTTGCCGATCTTGCTGATGTCAGTCTTGAAGGGAACACGGACGCGGAACTTGTCGACGGTCCAGTCGCGGCTGCCGTTGCGGATCGCGCCGAGTTCTCCGAATGGAACGGTGAACACTGAGCCGCGGTGGTGCCGCAGCCGGATCGACCTTAGGCTGAAGGACTCCACAACGCCGTTGTAGCTGCCGCTTTCGATCCATTCTCCGACCCGGAAGGCATCGTCCATCAAATAGAAAACGCCGCTGACGATGTCCTTCACGAGCGTTTGCGACCCGAAACCGATTGCCACGCCAAAGATGCCGGCCCCGGCGATCAGGGGACCGATTTGTACCCCCATCTCTGCAAGAATCGTCATGGCGGCGACACAGAGGATGACCACCGCCAGGCCGTTTCGGAAGATCGGCAACAGTGTGCGCATGCGCGCGCGCCGGGCTTGCTCGTCCGGCGTCATCGAAGCCGCGCCTTCTGCAGGCGTCAGCTTGCGGTCGATGTAGCTCTTGGCAAGTTGCCAGCCCAAATCGGCGATAAGGAGAATGATAACGCTTTTGAAAAGGCCGTAGACAATTGTTTGGATGAGCGGGCTTTCCGTCGTGATGTTGTTGGGATTGTAGTGCCAGACCAGCGCAAGCCAGCCGACGGCGAGGAGGATGACGATCGCTCGCACGCCGCGAACAAGTAGCACCACCCGAGGCGTATCCGCCTTCTCCTCGTCCCATCTGGTAAGCACGAACGCCTTTGTCACACGATTCGTCGCCGCGAGTATCTTCGGCAGGACTATCGCGTAGATGCCGAGCCAGAAAAGACCTGCGAAATTGACGCACCACAATAGCCAGAGGCCAAGCAGATACAGAGAGGCGAGAATGTTGATCGAGCGAGTTGGCGGCTTGCCAGAGCGGTCCAAGGGGCGCCGCCAGACAGTTTCGATGGAGATGAGCAAAAGGATGAGCGAACAGACATAGGTGATCAGGGCGCGCGCGTCGGGGCTGACACCGAGCGGCCGACACATGGCCCAGATCGCGATGCCAAAGGCCAGGACTGCACCAAAGATCCGCATGCGAACGTAGTGAAAATGAGACGTACTGCCCACGCCCAAGGAAAGGCGGCACAGTCCCAATGCCAGACGATAGCCGATCACAGCGAGTAGGGCGTACAGGATCACCACTCGAAGCAGAGGCGGCCAACTCACGGCCAGGAAGATCAGCGTTGCAACGGCGGTGAACACGAGCAAGGGCCCGAATTCGGCATAGGCTTGCGTCAGGATGCCGCTTTCGAATTTGGCCTTGCGTCCCTTCGTGCGGAAAAGCCATTCCACCGCAGTGCCGACGCCGACGATACCAAGCAAAAGTACGACCGCAGGCGCAAAGCCGCTCTCCCTTGCTTGCTGCCTTACCTTACTGGTCGCATTCGCGATTTCCGATGGTACTGTCGGAAGAGCGGTGCCAATTGCCTGAAAGCGGCTTCGGACTTGAGCTTGGATGTCTTCGATCTCCAGCGTGGCTTCCTGTTCGATCTCGCTCGTGCCCCTGGTCGCCGTATGGCTTTGGATCCAGCTCCGAATATCCGGATCATCGAGAAGCTTTAGAAGCTCAGTCATCTTCTCGGGTGGTGGAGCAGCCGATTGAGCCTCCGCCGGCCCCGACGCGGGCACCGCCTGAGCCGCGACGGCCGGATCAATCAGGGTTAGCAGCAGGGAGAACAAACTGCAGAACAGGAACTCGAGAACCTTCAACATGGTACCTCAACGTGCCTGCGACAGATGCCATTCTGGCAGCTTTGCGAGCTGATAGGAAACGCGCAAACCAAGACTTTACTAGGGCAGAGCGGTTTGAACCCTCCCCTCATCGCCCCTCCCGCGCGTGCCGCACCCGAACAGATCGCGTGGAAGGGGCCCCAGCAGCGATGGCGGTGGGGTTGTGGATAAGCAATTTCTACTTTCATCGAACATTGGGCGAACTAACGCGGCACCGTTCAAGAACATTCGATCGGCGGCGGACGGCCGGGCATGATCTCAGCGATCAAACACGGCCTGCCATACCTGTCGGCGCCACGATTCTGACCGGCATCATCCAGTTGGCCGCCGGATGACGCATGCGCAATTCCGTCTGGCCAGGCTGCCTGGGAAAGTCACGCCAGCACGTCCTGTTCGGCGATGTCGATGCGCCTGCGTGCTTGGGCACTTGGGGCCTGACCTGGTCGGCGACTGCTCTCCGCTGGGTGCTTGCTCCCTCCGGCGCGTCCTGGGCAAAGGCGGTAGCCATGAAGGCGCTGAGACACCCGTCGGCTACTCTTTCGGGCATGGGCCAGGGCGGTCAAGGAACTGCGCCGCCTGTGTGACCGCGTCGATGACGAACTGCGCTGGCAGTTGCATGCAGATGAACGCCTTTTCGCCCGGATCCAGCTCAATGATCTCCAATAGTATGCGTGCGACTCTTCTCTAAGCCGCACTGAACTGAAGTACGGCCCCCTGGGTCCTTTGCGACCAATTAGGTTCCATAAGAAACCTTACGCAACATGAAAGTGTAGCGGGGTGGGTTCAAGTTTGAAGTGCGACTTGCGAGAGATAACAACGTCTTATCTCCCGCGAGGAACAGCGCATGCCACGCACCTACTCCCAGATCAAC
>NZ_PZZZ01000016.1 GCF_003046475.1 Mycoplana dimorpha | reverse complement strand
AGAGTTAGCCGCAACGCCGAGAGTTAGCCGCAACGCCGAGAGTTAGCCGCAACGCCGAGAGTTAGCCGCAACGCCGAGAGTTAGCCGCAACGCCGAGAGTTAGCCGCAACGCCGGCCCGCGGACCTGCCCCGGCCGTGCCGGGCCTGCTCGGCTGCCGGCGAGCGCGGCAGCCGAGCCATGACCGGCGGGCCCGCCGGTCCCGCCCGCCGGCCCCGCACCGGAATCCGTGCCCGGCAAAAAATTTCGCCGGGCCTATTTGCATCCGCCGCCCTTTTGGTTATAAGCCCGCCTCACAGGCCCCGACCGCGTCGGCCGGCCGCTGGTGGGGAATAGGTTAACGGTAGACCCACGGACTCTGACTCCGTTAGTCCTGGTTCGAATCCAGGTTCCCCAGCCAACCACTTTTTCAGACACCCTCCGACCTCGGCGCTCACTGCTGCATTCACTATCGATTCCCGACGACCGGACGGCCAGAAACTTGGGCCTTTAAGGACGCAAGGCCACTGAGGCCTATACAACCCGGGATCATTCTCAATGATGGTGAGGGGATCGCTTCCGCTGCGCTCGGTGGCCTCGGAATCGTGCAGGCGCCCAGCTATCTCGTGAAAGACGACATTGCTGCGGGACGCCTCCAAGCCATCCTTGAAGATTACACCGATGAGCGCGGCAGCATCTGGCTTATCTGGCCTCCAATGTCTGCCCAGGTCCCCCGCGTTCGCGCGTTCATCGACTTCATTGCAGAGCGGGTTCCTGAACTATTGGGATAATCGCAAGACGGTGCCCGTTACTGCGTCGGCGCTGCCGCGGTGGTCGTGCGACGCTGCTCCTTACCGGCTTTGGCGGCCGCCTCAGGATGGCTGTTTTTCGACCAGTCGCGCAACGGCCGTAGGCGGTGGTGTTCGGACAAGAAATGCGGCTCGAATGCCCGGGTGCGAAAGTTCCGGGCCGTGCGAGCCGATTGATCCAAACATCTTGATGGGAAACGAACCGCACGCAAACGGACGTCTTCAGCGACAAGGCTCGACGACTTGATTGTGCCCCCATTTCGGTCGCCGGCTACCTTCGATCACAGTTCCAAAAGCTGCCAGTCATATTTCAGTTTATTGCCGTACACGCAACATGCTCGAAAAGCTGCATGCCGCTCTGACCCAGAAGCAGGTCAAACTCACCGAATGATCCTTGCTCGATGAATGGGCTGTCGCGGTGAAAGCCGCACTGAGCGAGAACCCGGATGCGGTGGCCCTCGTGGATCTCGCCGCAAAGTTCGGAAAAGAGCCCCAACGATTTAAGTCGTTTATTGAAGCGGTCCTCACAAAAATTGCCGCACAAGATGACGAATCCAGCGACATTGCTGAAGATCGTGCAGCCTGGTCCGATTTGGTGAAAAGCATCGGCAAGACCATCGGCCGCGATGCACCGCTGGAGCAGTTCCTTCAGGAACTGGCAATTCGCTCTAAAGAAGCTCCTGTCGGAAACAATACGGTTACGCTCATGACCATTCATGGTGCCAAGGGAAAGGAATTCGATCACGTCTATGTGGTGGGTCTCGCAGAGGACATTCTTCCGAGTTTCGAGAGTCTCAAAGCTGGAGAGATCAGCCCGGAGATGGAAGAGGAGCGGAGAAATTGCTTCGTGGCCATCAACCGCGCGCGCGAATGGCTTTGCCTGTCCTATGCAGACAGTTATCGAGGTTGGGGCAAACAGCCTTCACGTTTCCTGCGTGAAATGGGTGTTAATCTGCCCGATACGCCGGCCGGATGAGCTTTCAATTGTGGAGTTTTTTCTGCGTTATCGATTGGCGGCGGCGACATGAAGAAGCGATCGCGAAATGCGCGACAGGGTCGAGCCGGCGTCATTGCTGTCGAGCAAGCTTGTAACCGGCTCGACCTCATCTGGCGCAATCTGCTGGAGGAGGATGTCGGGGTTGACGGCACGATCGAGATCGCGCTCGGCGAATTCCCGACGGGAAAGATCGTCGGAGCGCAGATCAAGTCGGGCATGAGCTACATCCGGTCGGAGACATCGACCTCCTTCAGATTCTATCCGATAGTGATGACCTCGCCTACTGGCGCGAGCTGTCGATACCGCTCATCCTGTTCGTGCACCATCCAGGTGAAGGCCGCGTTTACTGGGTCGATGTCACCCACCATCTCGAATCCCGCGGCGACGATCCGTTGGGCGCTAGCTACATAGAATTTTCGAAGAGCAACCAGCTCAACGCCGCGTTCGAAACTTATCTTCACGGGCGGCTCGACTTGGTCGTGTACAGCGACGAACAGTACGCGCAGTTGCGCCACGAACTTGAGACGCTGGTGTACACAGATGGCAGCGGTGGCGGGACGGTTAGCGTCAGCGCCCTGGATCTCTTTGTCGAGGGGCTATGGGGTCTTTGCAGCAAGCTGCAGTTCCATTCTAGCCTTCTCGCGGACATCATCCGCAAGTCAGTTAGGGACCAGGAGGGTGCGGTTCCTATCACGTATACCTTCGACCGTGCGGTCCTTTACCCCTTCTTTCGCGCTATTTCAGTCTCCTGACCAGACATCATCTCGCGCTTATCGACAGTGCCGACATCAACAATTCGCGGTACGCCAAGCTCGAATACCCCGCCTTCATCGCCGTCCTCACGACGAACGGACGACGGTTCGTCGAATATCTCCGCTCTTCAGGGCGCGAAAATGTCCATGACAACCAGTTTCTCAGCCTTACCGCGCGTCCACATGTGCAAATCGAAGTCTATTCGAGCTTCGAACAAGTGGGCGATCGCGCAAATTTCGGTCCGTTCACCATCTCGCCATCCGCTTCAATCCCTATCTCGACTATTACGAACTGACACACATCTGTCGCTCATCACCGGAGGAGCAGCCGATAGAGGTCGTCGACCAGACGGTCCATTATCACGAGTTGCGCGAGTACATCGCAAACCGGTTCAACGACGTTGATAAAGACAATCTCCTGTTCCGTTATCTCGACATACCGCTCAGCCCGCTTGTCTGCTGGCTGGAAAGTTGGAACCCTAACCCGAGCGGGATGCCGACCAAGGAACTGCGCGGAAAGTCGGTAACCGATTGGGCAGGGCTTCATGACGAGATGATGGCGATCTTGCCGGGCTCGGCAACGGTTACGGAGCCCCCGGAAATGGCTTTCCCTATTAATGTTCTCGCCAGCGGGGAAAGACTAGTCAGAACTCCGGCCTAGCCCGCCGCAAGGGTTGCCCGAGGGCCGCAGGAGCTGCCTTTAGGAACGGGCTCGGAGAAGCCTTCAAGTCGGCTGGAGCGATCATGCTGATTGCCGCGCGACAAATAGCAGCTATCTCCCGATTGGTGCCCAAAACGGCCTGTCCGGAAGCGCCCCCGAAGCGGCCGTCGCAAATTTCTGGTTCGCTTCGTCAGATGAGGACCTGGAGGGCAGCTCGCCAAAGGTTTCACGGTGCGTGAAAACCTTCCGAGATCAAGGATGGGCAATCGCCAGATTGGAGGGCTGCCCCGGACCGTTTAAACTCCGTGCATAGTTCGCAGTCCTGCCTCGAAGCTCCCGTTCGACGTCGTTCGGTTGCGATCGCGGCGATGCGGATCAGAAGCGGGAGTATCCGGGTTGATAGCGGTTTGACTTCGGCTTGGATATGACCCGTCAGGTTGGCTTAGCTGAACTGCATAGACCAGTTTAGTTCCCAGGTTTGCCCGTCGTCGGGCGAGAATGATTGCTCCCATCGCGGGCCAATGCCGGTATCCTTCAGCCAAACAAACCGAACCTTTATCGGGCGCCCGATCCAGGTGTCGTCGGCGATGAATTCACCCTTGCCTCCGTTGAACCTGCCTACGACAGGAACGCCTAGTGTCGAGGGGGAGCGCAGATCGAGCCACCAAATGCGCCAAAGTCCGCTGGCACCATCGAAGGCACGCAAAGCCGCAGCGCGGTAAGCGCCACCAGGGTCATTGATCACATTATCCTCGATGTTGCCATGCCCCGACATTATCGGTCTGGTAGAACTCGTGCCGCCGAACTCAATCCAATCATCTGCCCCCTCGAGCCTGGTTGACAGCTTACGATGCTGAACATTCCAATTGCGGTGAAGAAAGTCGAAGTCGCTCGCGCCGGACATAGTAATTCCTTTTGAACCAGAGAGCCTTCCTGGAGGGGGGCTTGTCCACTTCGGGATTCAGCCACGCAATTTCTTAAGATGCCATGATTCGAGACTTTCTCCGAAAGAAACTCGCGACGTCTGCTGAGGCGGGATAGCAAGGAGTTGAGAAGTTATCTGCGCATGGACAACGTCCGCTCTTAGGAAGGTCTAAAAATTGCTTCCGCGACTGACATCGGCGTGCAGCAGTCCTTCACAGGCGCGGCGGGAACGACTGGGATGGGTCAAATCACGTCGATGCCCGCTCCGGTCTGAAGGTCCGCTTCTGTAGATCTGCAGCAGCCTCGAAGCTGCCGGTCCGCTGTCGCCCCCCTCACTTTTCTCATGAGTTCTTCTCGCGGCCATTGTTGGTCAAAGGAGAACGAAAATGGGTATTGCACAATATGATCCTAGCGCACTGGGACGACCGGCTTGGAACGCGGGCCGCCGGGTCGGCGTCAAAAGCCGCTGAAACAGCGCCAGATTTGGGCGATCCGCTGCTTCCTTGACCGGGAGGGACGCATGAGAGATCGCGCCTTGTTTGACCTCGCAATCGACAGCAAGCTGTGTGGTTGCGATCTCGTCAAAATAAAAATCGGAAGCCTCGTGACGGGAATGGAAATCCGAACCCGAGCCATGGTCGTGCAGCAAAAGACCGGCCGTCCGGTTCAATTCGAAATCACGGCGGACGTGAGGGCAAGTTTGCTTGCATGGCTTGAGCGGCGAGGTGGAACAGTTGACGACTACACCTTTCCCAGTCGAGTCGACCATGCCGATCATCTGAGTACTCGCCAGTATGCCCGCTTGGTCGACGAATGGGTGACCGCGATTGGTTTACGACGCGAAGACTACGGCACGCACTCGCTTCGGCGCACTAAGGCGGCAATGATCTACAAGGCGACAGGCAATCTTCGCGCGATTCAAATCTTGTTGGGGCACACTAAGATCGAAAAAAATGCGGTCAAGTACCTTGGAGTGGACATTGAGGACGCACTGGAACTAGCGGAGCAAACAGAGATCTGAGTTCGTGCGGCCGCGCCCCGCGGGCCCTTACCTCTTCCGACAAATGTTTCCGGTTTGCACAGTTCGGCCCAGCGGCTTTGCGCCATTTGCGGACATCAGTGCCCGTATAGTAGGTATAGGACAAGTGCGATTAGGGTCGCAAGCATTGCCATGACTATGCGATCAACCCATCGCATGAACTTCGATTTCGAAGGGTTGCCGCCTATCCCATAACTGAACGCGTCGATGAAAAACTCAAGAAGGTCGTGCATCGGCGATAGGCTTCGGTTTAGGTGTTCAGCCGCTACTGGTGGCCCAAGGCAGAGTAAGAAATCGAGAGAATGGCAGCTTAGGGCCAATCGCAGACATTGGCGGCAAGAACTCTGATGTCCGCTTTTCGTGTTGGGTGTTCTGGCAGCGGACGGTCGGCCTGCGGCCCCTTTGCGTACCTTACCGCGCCCTTTTTGCTGCCTGAAAGCACGCTGGGGCGCGGCCTGCGCTTATAACTCACCGAGGCCATTCGACCAATGGCGGCGGAAGGTCCGAGATGAGGCGGCGCGCCATCGTGGGTATTAGGGTGCCAGGCATGCCGAAACAAGGGGCCGTCAGAAGAGCCGATTATCCTCGGCGGCCTATCGGCACGGCGGCGTGTGCCGTCTGCATTCACAAGGCACCAGTCATCAAGGTCGCGATGCTGCGGTCCAATGGGCAAGGCGACTCCGTGGCTCACGCTGCTTTCTTGCCAAACGCCCGCCGCGGTTGGTAGCGGTTGGTAGGTGTTAGCCCGGTTCAATGCAGGTCCGCACCTAATTTGGGCCGGAACCCAGACGCCTCGCCGGAGTCCGTTGGTGTCCAGCGCTGCAACAACCTGGCCGACCTCGCAGACCGCTGCGGATCAATCCTCCGGAACCTCACGTCGCCGGGGTGTGTCGTGTCGTTTAGCCGTAAGCGAAATCCGGCTTGCTTTGCCCAACTTCTATAATATAGCCATCCGGGTCGCGAATGTAGCAGCGTGTCTCGCCGTATTTGTCCTTTGGCTCTGTGATAAACTCTGCTCCTCGACTTCGCCATAGTTCATAGCATGCTTGGATATCTGCAACGCGGATATTCATAAAGCTGCTGACTGAACCGGGATCGGCGGGGACGCTGAGCGTTACCGATGGTTTGTCGGGTGTCGGACCGCCGCCGACGTTGACAATGAGCCACGTGTTCGCGATCTGGATGTACCCCGGAGCGCCGCGGCTGTCGCCTTTGCTCAGAATGCGACCCCCGAAGACCGTTTCGTAAAATTGAGCCGATCGTTCAATGTCAGCGACGGTGAGAAAGTGTGTGACGGTAAACCCGTCCCGCGGCGGCATCCGATAGCTTTTCTGCTCGACTTGTACGGGGGTCATGGAAGCCTCCAATTCGGGATGTCGGATTTCTCCGTTCGCCAGAATGGTCGGTCAGTTTACATTGATTTTGAACCCGGCGCAAAAGCTCCGTGAAATGGAGCAAGGAGCGACCGGTTGGCTTGAAGGAACGGCCCTGGGGTTGACCAACATGAGGTCGTCAGCGGAACGACCGCGTGTTGGTGTCTTGATCCCGAAAGCGGTCTGGCCGCTGTCGACCCCCATGCGGTCTCAACCTAGAGTTCCTTGTGGCGCCGAGTCTCGATCGGCGCATCATCCCCTATCCGGGGAGCCAACGGTGAGGCGTTCCTCGGTTCCATCTTACGGATCTCGCTGTCAAAACCCGAATGAGGGTCATTGAGAGGCCGCTATGATGGAATTCGGCAAAATCGAACCCACATCATGTATATGGAGCTTTGAGCGTGAAACTCGCACGTTTTTCCCTCTTCGCTGCGGTTCTGGTGGCCGCTGCGGCCCTTACTCTCTCTTCCTCGATCGGCGAGCAGAGTGGCCGGGCGAAGTTGGCGTTGACCATCGACATCGATGGCGCCATCGGTCCGGCCAGCGCAAGGCAGCTGAAGGAGGGCCTTGAGACCGCGGTCGCGCGCAACGCGGAAGTCGTCATCCTCGAGATGAACACGCCGGGCGGACTGGTCACCTCGATGCGCGACATGATCGCCGACATCCTGGCGTCGCCCATTCCCGTCATCGGCTATGTCGCGCCATCAGGCGGGCATGCCGCAAGTGCCGGCACTTACATCCTCTATGCTACCCATCTGGCGGCGATGGCGCCGGGCAGCAATCTGGGCGCGGCAACGCCTGTCGAACTTGGCGGCATGCCGACCTTGCCCGGTGGCGGCGACAACAAGGACGGAGGCAAGGACCAGAAGGCGGCTCAACCTGGTGGCGATGCCATGATGGCGAAGGTAACCAATGACTCGGTCGCCTTGATCCGTTCCCTTGCCGAATTGCGGGGGCGCAATGCCGACTGGGCCGAAAAGGCCGTGCGCGATGCAGCCAGCCTGTCCGCCGCCGCTGCTCTGCAACAGCACGTCATCGAGATCGTTGCCGGTGACCCCGCCGATCTTTTGCAGCAGGCCGACGGCCGCACGGTCGAAGTTGGCGGCAAGAAGGAGGTGCTGGCGACCAAGGACCTTCCGGTCGAGACGCTGGAGCCCGGCTGGCTGATCCGGCTCTTGTCGGTCATCACCGATCCGAACGTCGCCGTGATCCTGATGCTGGTCGGCGTCTACGGCCTTGTCTTCGAGCTTTCGAGCCCCGGCATGGTAGCCCCCGGCGTCATCGGCACCATGGCATTGCTGCTCGGGCTTTATGCACTCGATCTTCTGCCGATAAACTATGCCGGGCTGGCGCTGATGCTGCTCGGCATCGCCTTCCTCGTCATGGAAGCCTTCAATCCCACAGTGGTGCTCGGGCTGGCAGGCGTTGTCGCCTTCCTTCTGGGGGCTGCGATGCTGCTCAAGGTCCAGGGGCCCGGCTTCGAGATGTCGTGGGTCCTTATCGGCACTGCGGCCGCATTGACGCTTGGCCTGGCGCTCTTGACCGGCAGCTATGTTTGGGCGGCGCGCCACAGGCCCTCGCGCGTCGGTGCAAAGGCGATGAACGGCCTGCCGGTCGAGATCATCGACTGGTCGGGAAACGAAGGCCACGTCTTTGCCCAGGGCGAGCGCTGGCGAGCACGGGCCGATGAGCCGCTCGCAATTGGCGACAGCGCCGAGGTGACCGGGATCAAAGACCTGGTGCTGACTGTCCGGCGGCGAAATGCAGAGAAGCCAAACGATGGAGAACGGCAATGATCATCGGCTATATCACATATCTTATACTCGCGGTCGCCATCGTCCTGTTTCTCTCCGCCGCCATTCGCATCCTGAGGGAATACGAGCGTGGCGTCGTTTTCACACTCGGCCGCTTCACCGGGATTAAAGGGCCGGGCCTCATCATCCTCATTCCCTTTGTCCAGCAGATGGTAAGGGTCGATCTCCGCGTGGTGGTGCAGGACGTGCCGCCGCAGGACGTGATTTCGCGCGACAACGTGTCGGTGAAGGTCAATGCGGTGCTCTATTTCCGCATCGTCGATCCCGAACGGGCGATCATCAGGGTGGAGGACTACATGGCAGCGACCAGCCAGCTTGCGCAGACGACGGTGCGTTCAGTGCTCGGCAAGCATGAACTCGACGAGATGCTGGCAGAACGCGACAGGCTCAACGCCGCCATCCAAGAGATTCTCGACCAGCAGACCGACGCCTGGGGCATCAAGGTGACCAATGTCGAGATCAAGCATGTCGACCTCAACGAGAGCATGATCCGGGCGATTGCCAAGCAGGCCGAGGCCGAGCGGCTGCGCCGCGCCAAAGTGATCAATGCCGACGGCGAACAGCAGGCGGCCCAAAAGCTGGTCGAGGCCGGCAAGATGCTGGCCAAGGAGCCGCAGGCGATGCAGTTGCGCTATTTCGAGGCGCTGCACGACATCTCCGGAGAACGCTCGTCGACGGTGGTGTTTCCGCTGCCGATCGACCTGCTCGGCCTTTTCAACAAGACGCCTGGCGACGCAAAGTGAGTTCACTTACGAGTAGGGCCTGACCTTCGTTGCGCGCTCGATGTCGACTTTCAGGAAGGGCATATGCGCGAGTAGGCAACCATTGCCTGATCTCATGGCCTGCCCAACTGAAGAGGTCGTGATCGCGCCAGAAGCGGTCATCGCGCACAGTTATCAGCGATGGCCGAAATGGGGCCGACAGCGAAATGGCAGCTACTGATATACCGAAGACCATTAGCGGACCGGCAGCTCTCGGCCCCGAAGCCGCCATCAGCCGAGACCGGGATTATTTGCGCTTTGCGCCGCCTTTCCGGTTGTCCACGCCACCCGCTTTGATTCCTGAAAGCAGTCAGTCTGCTGTTCGCGCGGGAGTCCGAAAAGCGCAATGGCCATCATGGCTTGGCCGCACCACTACCAGTGCAGCAGTCGCGGGCCAATCCATCTGCCGACAGCGCCACACAAAACGATTCCCAGGGAGTACCAGATCAGAACAAAGGGCATGCCGTTTTCGGTGCAGAACCAGGAATAGATCCATGCGCCGCTCGCCCCCGCTGCCAGACCCGAGACGAAGCCGGCGAGCTTGAGGTTTGTCGGGGCGGCGCGGCGCAAGGCCAGGATATTTCCAGCCAAGACCGGCAACGCAAACGCGAATATCAGCAGCGGGCAATGAAGCGCCGAGGACCCAAGGATTAGTGTTCGAAACGTGTCCGGAGGAGATGCGGCAAGTTGCACGATCGCCGCGACAAGCATGACCGCGACAACAACGGCGGCGACGCCGAAAAACCGCCCCTCCGTCCCGTCTGGACGAGCCAGGCGATACATCGCGAGAAAGGCAGCCAGCGCAAGCAGCAGGTTGTAGGTGCATTTGATCCAGAAGATCGGAAGCGTCAGGGCTTGCGCCATGTCAGGGCGGGGCCCGAGAAGAACGAGCATCAACGTCAACGATGCCAGAAGCGCCGGCAGGATCCCAAGCGCAAATCGACGCTCGAGCGCATGGCGCGGCGTCGGCTCGAGGCCGCTGACCAGGGTTTCGATGACATCGTCTGTCGATTTCATGTCCCGCCTCGCAACTTCTCGCCGAGCGCCTTGATGGCCCGATGGATGCTGACCTTGACGGCCGACTCCGACAGGCCCGTTCGATCCGCCGCTAACGCTATCGACTGCCCCTCGAGCCTGACCTGCCGGATCAGATCCTGCTGAGCTTTCGGGAGTGCGCCAAGGAGCCGCTCGACATCCATGCGGGCCGTCAGTGCTTCCTCCCGGAAGCCGCCCTCAAGATCGTCCTCCAGTTCCGTTTCCATCATCGCTCGCCCACCCCTGCCGCGGTGATGATCGACCAGCTTGTAACGCGCGATCGAAAAGAACCAGGCGGTAAACGACCGCCGTAGGTCGTACGTCATTCTGCGGGCATGGAGCGCCATCAACGTCTCCTGTACCAGATCCTCCATGTCGGCGCGTGTCGCGGCCCCAATTCTCCGGCTGTAGTAGCCGACCAGGAGATGTCGGAGAGCACCGAGCAGGCGTCTATACGCCGCCTCGTCCCCGTCGAGGGATAGCATCATCAGCCTTTTCAGGGTGTCTTCCGAATGTGCGGTCGTCATGCTGTCACACTACCATTCGGCAAAGACGGCGATCGGTTACAGGCAGTGCCTGAAAATCTCGCCCCGCCCGGACTATCACATAAGCGTGAAATTGTAACGTCTCTGCACAGGAACCGAACGGATAGGTGTGACACGTCGCACGATCCGAGGAGAACCTCCAATGACGAAATTCATCACCAGTCTCGCCGCTTGCGCTCTCGTACTCGCCTTTTCAGCCGCAAGCCCGATACGGGCGGAAGACGCGATGAAAAAAGACACCATGCAAAGCGACACGATGAAGACCGATACGATGAAGACCGACGCGATGCGGACCGATCCCATGTCGACGGCCAGCACCAAGGCCGACTGCATGCACAAGGCCGGCATGGAAAAGGACAGCATGAAGAAGGCCGAGATGGAGAAGGCCTGCGACGCTATGAAATAACGTCCACATGGCCGCCGAAACCGAGCGTCTCCGCGGCCATGCATCAGCGCAACCGCAACTTTCGGGTCAACGGTCATGACGACAACAGTAGACGTCCGCTCCAAGCCCGGGCGCATATTCATCTATCGTCACACCCTGCCGGTGAGGCTTTCGCATTGGCTGAATGTCATTTGCATGTCGTTCCTGCTGCTAAGCGGCCTGCAGATTTTCAACGCGCATCCGGCCCTCTATTGGGGCAAGTACGGAGCCGACTACGATCCCGCCTTCATTTCGATCGAGACGGTGGAGGATGGAAACCAGCTCAGGGGCCTCACGCACATCGGCGCACTGACGCTGGACACGTCCGGCGTCCTAGGTGTGTCTCAGGTGGACGGCATCCCCGATGAACGCGCGTTCCCCGCCTGGCTGACGATACCGAGCTATCGTGACCTCTCGACCGGCAGACGCTGGCATTTCTTCTTCGCCTGGATCTTCGTCATCAATGGGCTGATCTATCTGGCCAGTGGATTGTTCAGCCGTCATTTCCGCCGCGACCTTCTGCCGTCCACCGAGGAACTTGGCGGAAGGCACCTCTGGAGCGAAATCATCGACCATGCCCGGTTGCGCTTTCCACATGGCGAAGGGGCGCGCCGCTACAACACGCTGCAGAAGTTCGCCTACCTCTTAGTGATCTTCGTTCTGCTGCCGGGGATGATCGCGACTGGCCTCACCATGTCACCGGGCTTCGATGCGATCGCGCCGTGGCTTGTGGATATGTTCGGCGGGCGGCAATCCGCCCGAACCCTGCATTTTCTCTGCGCCATCTCGCTGGTGATCTTTGTCGTCGTTCACGTCGCGATGGTCCTGCTTTCGGGCTTCATCAACAATCTCCGCTCGATGATCACCGGTTACTACGCCATCCATCCGGGAGACATGAAATGAACCGCCTTTTGACCAGACGCCGTTTTCTGATCGGCGCGACCGTCACGGCCTCGACATTGGGTCTGAGCGGATGCGATGCGGGTAGCGAAAGCGAGTTGACGAAATCCGTCCTTAGGCTCGCCGAAGGCCTGACGATGAAGACGCAGCGCCTGCTGCTGGGCGATGCGGCGTTGGCACGTGAGTTCGGAGAAGCCGATCTCTCGCCGGTCTTCAGGACCAATGGCACCACCATGCCGGACAATGCACGATACATCGCCTGGATGAACAGTCAGTTCTCGACCTGGAAGCTGGAAATCGGCGGACTGGTCGAAAGGCCGGTCCAGTTGTCGCTCGACGAACTGAAAGCGCTGCCGTCACGCACCCAAATCACCCGCCATGACTGCGTTGAAGGTTGGAGCGCGATCGGCAAATGGACCGGCGTCCCGCTCGGGATGCTGCTTCACGCCGCGGGCTTGAAGCCGGAGGCGCGCTACATCGTCTTTCATTGCGCCGACCAGTACGAACAGGCAACCGACGGCGCAGGATGGTACTACGAAAGCATTGACCTGGTGGATGCTTTCCATCCGCAAACGATCCTGGCCTATGCATTGAACAACAGAGCGCTCGAAGTCGCCCACGGCGCGCCGCTGCGCCTGCGCGTCGAGAGACAGCTCGGGTACAAACAGGCAAAATACCTCGCACGCATCGAAGCGGTGGCTGATCTTGCCCAGATCTATCGCGGCAGAGGGGGCTTCTGGGAGGATCGAGGTTACGAGTGGTACGCGGGCATCTAGTTGCAGAAAGCGCGAGCATTCTGCCCATGGATCCGGTCTGTGCAACAAGCTTGTCTAGTGGAGTTACCGACCACCGTTCAGGGCCACGAGCGATCAGCGATCCGCGTCCGTAATGCGCCCCCACAGCGGACATAGCTGCGCGGCCGGGAACGAGCCAAGAGCGGGTGCAGGGTGAAAGAATGAAGGCGCCGGCGAATAAATCGCAGGCCGCAGGTGTCTACTCCCACAGTGGGGGCGGGCTCGAAATTGAACGGCATCGCCGATCCCAAGCTGCAGATGATACCACGAATGCGAGAGCTGCGGCTCGCCAAGCGTAGTCAGTCCGATAGCTGCCTCCCGTCGAGTTAACATCAGGAGAGACTGACATGTTGCGCAACGCTCTTTTCGCACTTGTCGCTTCTGTCGCCCTAGGCGCGGGCGTCGCGCCGGGGATGGCGGCAATGCACGGCGGCGGCGGATTCCAAGGCGGAGCCCCGATGGGGATCCCTCGCGGCTTCCACGGCGGTGGTGGCGAACGGTTCCACGGCGGAGATTTCGGGGGGGGCCACCGCGAAGATTTCGGGCGGTTCCACGACGAGGATTTCCGACGGTTCCACAACGAAGATTTTGGGCGGTTCCACGACGAAGATTTCGGACGGTTCCACGACAGGGATTTCCATCGTCACTTCCATGATCACAACGACGAAGATTTCTTCTTGGGTATCGGCTTCGCCCCTTACGCCTACCCGCCATACGATTCCTGCTGGCAGCCCCGTCAGGTGCTGACGCACTATGGATGGCATTGGATCGAAGTCTGGGTCTGCGGCTAGAATGGCTCCGTTGTGCCATTGCCTGCGTATTCATCCCAGCGGGTTCTACGCCTGCCTCGAGGGTCCGCTGAGCAAGCGAGCCGTCGACGATAGACGGCAGACCGACCTTCTGCGGAAGTCCCGGGAGGAGAGCGGCAAGGTTTACGGCTATCGAAAGCTTCGTGACGACCTAATCCCGCTGTTGGCCCAGATTCTGCGTTCGTGGATGGCACCTGATGGAAAACCTTCCTGTCGGAGGACAGCTTAGCCAGGGCATCCACCCTTCGGGGCGTCCTGATCAGTCCCTAGGCGGTCTACTTGGTCGGCCTGACCAGTGTGATAACCCTCGGCGTTGATGGCGCATCTAGCCATTCGATCCACTTATCTCGATCTTCGATAGTGTCGAAGAACCGCCAGAGCCGGTACTCCTCGTCGGTGGTCTCCAGCATCTCTCCGATGGATACAAGCTCCAAGGGTAGTGTCACCTCGTTACCGTCGAAACGGACGAAATACACGCCCTCGGTGGCGAGACGAATTACCTGGCCAGTGCCATAGGTGCCGTCGGGGTCGTCGAGCGTGAAGTACATGCCAGTCAGAGTGTCGAGGGTATTTTCGTTCATATGTTTCGATTGCCGGTCCGAGAGAAAGCTGGCGTGAGCCCACGCCGAGGGGTCGGGCAGATCTAACCATAACCCTGTAGGCAGGCAAGCATCACTGCCGCCTAACCGCAGCGGGTTGTCGATTTCCGAACAGCCATTAGCGTTGCCAGCGACCTTCGTATTTAAATTCCGGAGCCTTTTGCAGTTCCTCTTTCGTCGCATTCATCACGGCCGTCCACTTCTTATCGTTCTCGTTATAGGTGATTTTGACCGCTTTCGGATTGACCATGACGTAGTGTTCTCCCATGCCGAGGAATCCGCCCACGGAAATAATATAACCGCTGAGGTTGCCTCCGGAGATGACCAAATCCTTGATTTCACCGATCGTATCGCCCGCATTGTTGGTGACGTCGCGGTCGATGAGATTGTAGCTCAATACATCTGTTGGCTGGACGGCGACGAAAGTTTCAGTTGTCGTGGTTTCCGCCGTCTGAGCGTGGGCCACACTGCCCATCAATGTCGTGGCGGTAAGTACTATCAGAACACGCAGCATTTTGACCCCTCCGATGAGTGGGTTGGCATGCGAAAAAACGTCGTGAAGTGAATAAAGGTTCCGGGCTGCGCGAAACGTGAACGTGCCATGCTCAAGACGTTCAAACCCGCAGTCTCCAAGCTGATGCTCTGCTCGGCAGGGGTGCCAGGAAACAAGCGCGCACGACTGATGGCGACAAGGTGACGCCTGGTACTCGGTGGCCATTCATGCCCTGTTCAAGCTGCGCTCCCATGATAGGAGCGCAAATTGAAAGGGCAGATAATGAAGAAACTCTCTGTTGTTGTCTTAGCTGCGCTCACGGCTTTTACGGGCGTTTTGCCCGCCGGTGCAGCACCATTTAACCTTGCTCCCATGCAGCATGCGAACCAAAACACCGACGTGCTCGACGTTCAGTATCGTGGCGATAGGGACCGTGACAGGCGTGATTACCGGCGCTCATCTTCGCGCAAGGGCTGGCACAACGGTCATCGGGGCTATAGAGATCGTCGACCGGGTTACCGCCGCCACAACGACGGTTGGTGGTATCCTCTGGCAGCCTTCGGCGCCGGCGCCATCATTGGAGGAGCAATTGCCAACCCGGGTGTTGCCGCGCCTCCGCCTCCTCGCGTTGGTTTGAGCAGGGCCCACATCGATTGGTGCTCGATGCGTTATCGGACCTATAGGGCATATGACAACACCTACGTGCCCCAGGTTGGGGTCAGAGCTTACTGCGTTTCACCGTACCGCTGATAGCTGCCCGGTCTTGAGACAATCAAATCAGCCCGTCGCCTCACCGCGGCGGGTTTTCTGTTTCTGGAGACACGAATGCTCGGATTTATCGGAAAGCTCGTCGAGACGACCGTTGACGTTGTCACCCTGCCCGTCGCTCTCGCGGCTGATGTCGTGACAATGGGCGGCGCGCTCAATGACCGTGCCCGTCCGTACACAGTCGACAAAGCCGGTCGCATCATCAAGAACGCAGTCGATGCCGTGGAGATGCTGGCGAAGTAGCGCGGGCCGTCTGACCTGGTGCTGGATGGAAACCGCCTACCTCCGCTTCGTCGAGCGTGAAGGCGTGGAGCAATGGGTGCCGTTCGGCGGGACGGCGACTGGATCGCCTCATCGCGGGAGAAGTGGCGGCTGCAGGACCTGGGCAGCAGGAGCGGCATCATTCAATCCGGCATCGTCCTTGCTTAAGCTCCAACGACTGCGCCGAGAAAGTAGCCCGCCGTCCGCCAAGACCGACGTGCTGCAAGCAGGACCAAGACGGCGGCAGATACTGCGAGCACGACAGTGGTCGCCAAGCTCGGTGATCCCGATCATGACCGCGTCGGCGACGCTCGTCCTGATGCCCTGCAGAAAGGCAAACACCGACTGGTCGAACGTGACCAGGGGATCGCCAGTGATGACGTCTTCAGCGACCCCGAAGAACAGTCAGGCCGATGTAGAGCTGGTTCGTCCCGGTCGCGACTAAAGCTCTTCGAAGATGATAACTCGACTTTACGACCTGGGAACGCCCCGCAAGGTCAGCTCGCGGCCAAGCGGACATATGAAGCTGAATAGCCACCAGGCGGCTTTGCCCGTCTGTCCGGACTTTGAGGCAACCCCTCAAGGTCACCGAAAGCCGACATCCGCTATGGTTGCTGTTAACCGCAAACGGAGGTCGTTGCTGCTTGCTTCATCTTGCCCTCGGATGCGTGTATGTTCCTTCCCTAGCCAACTTGCTCTGCATGCTGGCTAAGGGGACCTGGTGGCCAAAATTACGGACGGCTATTTGGGCGAGGGGAATGCAATGATCACTGAAATCGAGGACTACTTTACGAAAGGATGCGGACGCTGCGAGCGCTTTGCCACACCAGATTGCTCGACGCGGCAATGGACGCATGGACTGAACGAACTTCGCCGAATCTGCCTCGCTTCAGGGCTCGTTGAGACGGTGAGATGGGCGCATCCGTGCTACATGCATGGAGGTCGCAACATCGTGATCCTCGGTGCCTTTCGCGCCGACTTTCGGGTGAGTTTCTTCAACGCAGCATTGCTGAAAGACCCCGAAGGCGTGCTCGGAAAGCAGGGGCCGAACACGCAGCACCCCGACATGATCCGCTTTGTGGACAATGCACAAGTGGCGAAGATGGAGCCGGTCATCCTGTCCTATCTGAAGGAGGCGATGGGCTACGCGGAGGCGGGCATCAAACCATCAAAAGAGGAACGCGAAATCGAACTGCCTGACGAGTTGGTTGAGGCTTTGGATTCCGACCCCGAACTTGCGGAGGCTTTTCACGACCTGACGCCAGGGCGGCAGAAAAGCTATGTAATCAATCTTAACTCGGCAAAGAAGCCCGAAACGCGAACTTCACGCATTGCCAAAATCCGCGACAGTATCCTCGCAGGAAAGGGCGCATCCGAGCGGTGAATCGAAGATTCGAATGTCCGCAAGGTCGGCATGGCAGCCGTCTGAGGTTTGCGCCTCGAACTTCCGCTCGCCACCCGTCTTGATGCCGCCCAATCCCTCTCCATCCTACAGATGGGGCGAGACCTACAGATGGGGCGAGATCGTAGGATGAACCTCGAAATGCAACCTGCCTGCAGCTCACGCTTAGTCAGTCCTTGAATCGACTGCTTCGGCCTGTACTGCGCCAGTGGTTCTCTTGGACGTGGTCCCGTTTGTCCGGTGGCCGGAACGAATCCTTCTTCCTTGAGCATTTCAGAGGGACGGACGGGCGTTTTATGGCCGAGAACCCAACGGTTCCGACTCGGGCCGAGAGAGCGCGTCCACATCACCACGGGGCGGGTAGCATGCGCGTGACAACTTATGGGTCAAAAGGCCGTTTTATGGGTCAAAATGCATCAGTCCAAGAATGCGTGACCACAGTCGCCAGTCGCATAATCGGCCTAATGTTAAGTCGAGTCGGGCAGAGATCGAGAGAACGTGGCGGTGCATTTTGAGGCATGAGTTCGGTACTTCGACCCAAAAGGTTGCCCGCCCTTGCGAGTCGGCGATCCGGAGGGCGGCCTTCATCATCCTTGAAGGCCGTCCAGCAACTCGGAAACCGCGCGCTCGTAGTCGTCATCCTCTGTGACGCTCGCGGCTGGACGGGCTTTCCCGCTCTGGCCACCTAAAGCTGTCGCAAGGGCCGCGCCGTGGGTGTAATCAACGAGAATGTGCGTCCACAGTCGTGATCGCGCTGGGGGAAGGCCTAGTTCGCCCAGCAGGTCTGAAAGGCTCTCGGTGATGCGCCTCGCATGGTCAGGAAAGACAGCAGGTCGGTTGAAAATGGAGAGCGTCAGGCCTGGATGTCGGAGAACTTTCGATCGATCAACAGGCTTTCAATCCTAGTCCGGGTTTCTCCCTCGCTGGGGGCCTCGACATCCGCATAAACCAAGTCTGCCAGGGCTTTGATCAAACCGTCCTGATCCTGGAAGTGGTGGTAAATCGTCATCGGATTGATGCCGACGCGGGAGGCCAAGGCTCTCATGGTCAGGCTTCCGGCCCCTTCCCCGAGGAGTTTCAGAGCCTCCGACAGAATCGTTGAAGGAGAGACGGCATCTCCACCGCCGGATGGCCTGCCGCGGCCTCGTGTTGTCATGGTGTCACTCTGTAGGACGACTGGACCAGTCCGGAAGGAAAAGCCCGGGTCTTCACATGAGAAAGAGAAATGTCCTGCCGTACTGGGCCGAATAGCGGGCGGCCGGCTCCAAGCAGGACCGGAACGCTTGTGATCACAAGATCGCTGATCAATCCCTGCCGGAGGAAGGACTGGATGATTGTAAGCGGTGTTTTCAGGCCACGGCTTTGAGTTCGGGCTTTGCGGCGTAGGCCCATGGCAGCAGGTCATCGATCTGGCTATTTGAATGGCCGTTG
>NZ_PZZZ01000015.1 GCF_003046475.1 Mycoplana dimorpha | reverse complement strand
TGCGAGGCGGTGCAGCCGAAGGCATTGCCGGCCTCGATGAACTCGACATGCACCTGCCGGATGCCGAGATTGGTCAGGCGGACGACGGGCGGCATGGAGAAGATGACCGTCGCGATGGTACCCGGAACCGCGCCGAGGCCGAAAAACATCGCCGCCGGGATCAGGTAGACGAAGGCAGGCATGGTCTGCATGAGATCGAGAATAGGCCGCACGACGGTGGCGACCCGGTTGCTGCGCGCCATGGCCACGCCAAGCGGCAGACCGATGATCATGGCGATCAGCGTCGAGGCGAGCACGAGCGATAGGGTCTCCATCATGGCCGTCCACAGTCCCATGTGGCCGACCAGCCAAAGCGACAGGCCGGTAAATACCGCGAATTTGAAGCCAACCCGCCAGAGCGACAGCAGCACGAAAATCGCAAGCCCGAGGGTCATAGGCGCGGCCAGGAGCCCATTCTGGATGCCGCTTGTCACAGTGCCGATCGCTGCGGCAATGATGTCCAGCAGCGGCGCGAAATTATCGAGGATGTAGTTGACGGCGCTGTCAACGCCGTCACCGATGTCAAAGGTCATGGAAATGTCTCCGGGCTGGATCAGGCGGTGCGATCGAGCGTTTCGAGAAGCGCGGATTTGCTGATCGAGCCGAGATAACGATTGGCCTCGTCGACGACCGGCACCGGAAAGGCACAGGCGGCAACCTTGCCGAGAACGTTCGAGAGGCATTCCGACGCCGGGATCGGCTCGATATCCTGCAGGAAGGCGCGCCGACAGGGATCGCTGCCGCCATTGCGCGAGGTTTCGATCAGTGAATTGCGGCTGACCATGCCGCGATAGGTCTTGTCGCGACCGAGGATGATGGCGATGTCCCTGTCGAAATGCTCCATGCGCTCCAGTGCTGCGGCGCCGGACACGCCCTGGCGCTCGATGATCGTCACCTGCGTCTGGCGCGCCACGTCGCCCGCGCGGAAGACCTGCGAGACGTCGACGTTACGGAAGAAGGAGCGCACGTAGTCGTTGGCGGGCTGCAGCACGATCTCGTCGGGGGTGCCGACCTGCACGACCTCGCCATTTTGCATGATGGCGATGCGGTCGCCGATCCGCATCGCCTCGTCGATGTCGTGGCTGACGAAGACGATCGTGCGGCTGTGCTCGGCCTGGAGGCGCATCAGTTCGTCCTGCATCTCCGCGCGGATAAGCGGGTCGAGCGCGGAAAATGCCTCGTCCATCAGCAGCACCGTCGGGTCAGTGGCAAGCGCACGGGCAAGGCCGACGCGCTGTTTCATGCCGCCGGAAAGCTGGTCCGTCCGGCTGTCGCCATAGCCGTCGAGACCGACGGCCTTCAGCGCCGCGCGGGCACGTTTCTGGCGTTCGCTTTCGCCGGTTCCGGCGACTTCGAGACCGAAGGCGGCATTGTCGAGAACGGTGCGGTTGGGCAGGAGCGCGAAGGACTGGAAGACCATGCTGATGTCACGGCGGCGCAACGCGATCAGCTCGCTCTTCGGCATCTGCGCCACGTCGCGCCCGTCGATCTCGATCGCGCCGGAGGTTGGTTCGATCAGCCGGTTGATGAGGCGCAGAAGGGTGGATTTGCCGGAGCCCGACAGGCCCATGATGACAAAGATCTCTCCGGAGCGAATATCGAAGCTCGCATTGTTGACGCCGATCGTGCAGCCGGTCGCGTCGTGGATCTCTGCTTTGGTCTTGCCGGAATTGAGAAGGGCAAGGGCACTTTCTGGCCGCTCGCCGAATATTTTGAAAATGTTCCTGACACTGATTTTGACCGGTAGGTCGCTCTCAGTTGCAAAGGTCATACTGTGCTGGGCCCCGCTCCATAAGCTGGGCGCTCTCCTTTAGTTTCGAGCTGAATATCAGCGGGCGAACACGCCACCCGAGGGTATGACGCAAACAAGCTGCGAGGCGCAATTTGGACACAATGTGGCATGGCTTTGCTTACATATCAAGGCGGCATGGCAAATCCATGTATTCCGCCCTTCTTTTGGAATATTTTACCCGGCCGTCCAACCCGGCGCGCTTGCAATGTGTTCCCTGCCTTCACTCGCAAATCGTGACGAAACCTGGCACTCAGCGCGTCACGTAGTCAAGCGAGAGGAAGAGAAAGAGGATGGCCAGCCAGCCGCCGGCGGCGAGCGCGGCCAGACGCGCCAGCCCACTTTCCTGCCGTAGGTGCATGTAGAACCAGTAGATCAGCGCCGCCTTGGCAAAGGCGATCGTCAGGTTGACGGCGAGGCTGAAGGGACCGGTAAGGTTCTGGCTTGCCACGACGGTCGAGACGAGCAGGAGCATCAGGGCGACCCAGACAAGCAGCAGCGGATGGGAAAGCTTCATCCTTTCACCTCGCCAGGTAGAAGACCGGATAGATGAAGACCCAGATCACGTCCACGAGGTGCCAGTAGAGGGCGGCGGCGATGATAAGAATGCCGCGATCCGGCAACCGGACCTTCCCGAAAGCGAGGCAGGGCGCCAGCACCGACAGGAGAACGATCCCGATGAGAAGGTGGATCGCATGCAGGCCGGTCGCCAAGACATAGAGATTCATGAAAAGATGCTGCGGCGCGGTTCGAAACTGCGTGTCCGCCCCCGGTAGCGGCAGCAGGCCCTCCCGGTATTCCGCCCCGTATTCGTAACCCTTCACAACGAGGAAGACGAGGCCGGCTACGGCCGCCGCGGCCAACCAGGTCGCCCCTGCGCGGCGTCTGCCGCCCTTGGTTGCTTCGACGGCAGAAGCGACGAAGAAACTCGACGTCAGCAGGACGCCGGTGTTCAGCGCGCCGATCAGATAGTGCAACGCCCTGGAGGACTCGACGATGTCGGCGGGGTGCAGAATGCGGATCACAGCCGCGACTGCGAAAATGCCGCCAAACAGCATGATCTCGCTGCCGAGAAAGAGATACATGCCCATCATCGCGGCATCGTGCTGCTGGCGCGGTTCGCTGTATGGCGGTCTTGCGGCGAGGGGCGTTTCAGCCATGGTCCTCCTCCAGCTCGACGTCGTATTGATATGGCAGGCTGTCGACGACCGGGATCGTCTCGAAATTGTGCTTGGGCGGCGGCGATGGAACGGTCCACTCCAGGCCGGTCGCGCCCCACGGGTTGAAGCCCGCCGGCGTGCCGTAGCGCATGGAATAGTAAAGATAGGCGAAGGGCATGACATAGGCGACGCCGAGCAGGCCGGCACCCACGGTCGAGAAGACGTGCAGGAGCTGGAATTCCGGAGGATAGACATGGTAGCGCCGTGGCATCCCGAGATAGCCGAGCAAAAATTGCGGGAAAAAGGTGAGATTGAACCCCAGGAAGATGAGGATCGCCGACAGCCGTCCCCACACCAGCGAATAGGTGCGGCCGATCATCTTCGGCCACCAGTAGTTCAGCGCGCCGAAGAAGGCGGACACCGTGCCGCCGACCATGATGTAGTGGAAATGGGCGACGACGAAATAGGTGTCATGTACATGCACGTCGATCGCCAGCATCGCGAGGATCAGTCCCGTCAGTCCGCCGACGGTGAAAAGCCCTATGAAGGACATGGCGAAAAGGAAGGGCGGATCGAGCGAGATATGCCCCTTATAGAGGGTGGCGGTCCAGTTGTAGACCTTGATGCCGGAGGGAACGGCGACGGCAAGGCTCAGGAACGAGAAGACCGCGCTCGCATACATCGACTGCCCGGCGACGAACATGTGGTGGCCCCAGACGAGGAAGCCGATGATGGCGATTGCGATGGATGAGCCGGCGACGAACTGATAACCGAAGATCGGCTTGCGGGCGGCCGCCGCCACCAATTCGCTGGCGACGCCGAGCGCCGGCAGCACCATGATGTAGACGGCGGGATGGCTGTAGAACCAGAAGAGGTGCTGGTAGAGCAGCGGATCGCCGCCGAGCGCTGGATCGAAGATGCCGAGGCCGAAGAGCCGCTCGGCCGCGATCAGCACGAGCGTGATCGCCAGCACCGGCGTCGCAAGCACCAGGATTATCGAGGTCGCATAGATCGACCAAACGAACAGCGGCAGCCGCCGCCAGGTCATGCCCGGGCAGCGCAGCTTGTGGATGGTGACGATGAAATTCAGGCCGGTCAGGATCGAAGAGAAGCCGGCGATGAAGACAGCGACCGCCGCCAGGACGACGCTGCCGTGTGCAAACATCGAAGAGAGCGGCGTGTAGAAGGTCCAGCCGGTATCGACGCCGCCCGCAATCAGCACGAACAGCGTGAACAGTCCGCCCGCCATGAAGATGTACCAGCTTGCGAGGTTGAGCTTCGGGAAGGCGAGGTCCTTCGCGCCGATCATCAGCGGGATCAGGAAATTGCCGAAGGTGTTGGGAATCGACGGGATAAGGAAGAACCACACCATGATGACCCCATGGATGGTGAAGGCGCGGTTGTAGCCCTCGTTCGTTAGGAGGTCGCCCTGCGGTGTCAAAAGGTCCAGCCGGATGAGTGCCGCCGCCGTTCCGCCGATGAAAAAGAAGAAGGTGACGGCGATCAGGTAAAGGATGGCGATGCGCTTGTGGTCGGTGGTGAGTAGCCAGGAGGAGAGGCTGTGGCCGGCGCGCAGATAGCTGACCCGTTCGGTGCCGGTTTCCGACAGTCCCTCGTTCTGGAAGTTGGAAGATTCGGGCTGGGGCAGCGCCGTGTCGGTCATTGCGTCGCCTCCGTCGTTCTCAGGGACTTGATATAGGCGACGAGCTTCAGCACGTCTTCCTCGTTGAGGACATTCTGGAACGTCGGCATGATCGGCGGGTAGCCGGCAGCGATCTGCTTCTGCGGCAAAAGAATGCTGTCGCGGATGTATTCATCGTCGGCGATCACCACTTGGCCGCTCTGCAGCGGCACGGGGGAGCCGTAGAGGCCGGCAAGCGACGGCGCGTGCACGGTTGCTGCGGGGCCGTGGCAGCCGCTGCAGCCGCGCTCGCGAAACAGCGCCGCACCTGCCGCCGCAAGCGACATATCGGTGCCCGATTGCGCCAGCCATTTCGCGTAGTCCGCCCTGCTCAGGACGATGAAGCTGCCGCCCATCGTCGAGTGGTCGGCGCCGCAGAATTCGGCGCAGGTGAGGCGGTATGTGCCGGGCTTGTCTGCCGTGAACCAGGTCCCGGTATAGCGGCCGGGCACGACGTCCTGCTTGATCCGGAGGGCCGGGATGAAAAGCGAATGGATCACATCCTGGGAGGCCATTGTGAGCTTGACGGGTTCCCCGACCGGCACATGCAATTCATTGATCTCGCCCTGTCCCTGGGGATGCTCGAATTTCCACATCCACTGCTTGGCGACGACGTTGATCTCGAGCGCATCGACCGGCGGATGATAGAGACGGGCAAAGAGGTCCGACGCCCAGACATAGAAGCCGATCAAGGCCAGGAATGGGATGATCGACCAGGAGACTTCCACCCAGACATTGCGGTTGCGGGCGTGCCTGCGGTTGGCGGGCTTGCCGCGTCGGTATTTGACGGCAAAGACAACGATCAGGATGAAGACAGGCGCGGAGAGGATGACGATCAGGACGGTAAAGGCAAACACCAGGTGATCAACCTCGCTGCCGTAGGCAGAGGCTTGTTCCGGCCAGAGGTGAATTGAGCCGTTCATCGCAACGTCGCCTTCGCCTTGCGCCGCTCGCGAACCAGGGCCAGGACGATGGCGCCGCCGCCGAGGGCCACAGTGGCACCCCCGCCAAGTCGGAGTGTGGTCCAGACGATCGACGAATAGCGGCCGGTTTGCGGATCGTAGCGATAGCAGAGAAGCAGGATCTGATCCTGCCAGGTGCCGATCGTCCCTTGTCCAGCCTCGGTGAGTGCAAGCCGCAGGTCGTCGGGCTGCGGCGCCAGACCATAGAGCCAGCGGCTGAGCCTGCCGTCCGGCATCAGGATGGCGACAGCGGCCAGATGCGCATATTGTCCGATCGAGTTGTCGTAGGCGTAGCGATAGCCGAGCGCATTGGTGACGGCGCGGATATCGGCCTCGCTCCCGGTGACAGCGTGAACCGTCGCTGCGGTGTCGGCGAAACGCCTTCGGAGCGCTGTCAGAGAATCCCGTGCCTCCTTCACGGTTTCCCGGGCATCGATCCCGAAGGCGATCACGGAAAAATCCCAGCCTGGGACATAATCCTGCGCCGCGATGGCTTCCATCAGGCCAGACAGCGTCACGCCGCAGATGTTCGGGCAGTTGTGCAGCACCGGCGCTAGCAGGATTGGCTTGCCACCGGCAAGCTCGCGCAGGCTTCTCCGCTGGCCGCTCTCGTCGGTGAAGCGCAGGTCGAGGGTGACGATCGCATCCGGCTTTCGATCGATGCCCGCTGCCTCGAAGGCGTTGAAGGCAAGAGCCAGCGAGGGAATGAGCAGGAACAAGGCCAACAGGATACATCTCATGGGCTTGCTCCGCCGTTTTCCTTGTCCGGCCAGCCTTGCTCGGCAAGCAGTGCCATCGCCCGCTCGATCGGGATATGTGCGCGGCCGAGCGCCTTGTCCGTCCAGCCATAAGTTTCCAATCGTGCTGCGGCCGACCGTTGCAATTCGGCCCTGTCGGCGGACGGGTCGACCTCCAGCCGCGGACCGCCGCGATCCTGTTCCCCGGCAAAGACGGGATATCCGGCGCGGTTTTGCGGCTGCAGCCAATAGAGCGCGCCAGAGATGACGGCGATCGACAGGAGGACGAAGACGAAGAGCGACAGACCGGCCAGCAGGATATGGCGGGGCTGGACATCCGTCTTTTCGTAGTCCGCCGTTTTCTGCGCTCTGCTCATGCGTTTCCCGCCTTGCTGAATCGTGAGTTGCGAACAAGAGACAGATAGCGATCGGCACGGCGCAGGACGGCGAAGCCACAGAGGACGAGGCCTGACGCGGCCAGTGCATAGGAGACGATGCCGAGCGTGAGATGTCGCGGAACTGTCGGCAAGGTCAGCCAGGCGCACTCGACCAGCGACCCGAGGAGAACCGTCAGGCTGAGCCCTGCAAGCCACCCCGAGCTGCGTTGTACGGGCGGAAAGAGGAGCAGGAAGGCTGGCGCCAGCCGCAGGACGGCGATGGCATATTCCGCGCCCTTCCAGGTTCCCGAAGCGCGGCGCTGATACCAGCTTACGCCCGCCGGCAGGTTGCCCGACCAGGTGATCAGGTATTGCATGAAAGCGAGATAGGCCCAGAGCAGGAGCGCCGTGAGCAGGAGGCCGCCGAGCAGCGCTGGCCGTTCCACCTTTCCGGTCGTCAACTGCATGAGGATCAACAGGCAGAGCGCCGACAGCGTCTGAATGGAGAGGAAATAGAGGCCAAATCCGGAGGAGTGGAAATCCGGATCAAGCGACAGCAGCCAGTCCGTCGCAAGAATTCCATGCAGAACAACGAAGGCGATCAACCCGCCGACCGCGAGCGCATAGCTTCTCCCGCCGATCATCAGGACTGCAAGCAAGCAGGCACCGCCGAGAATAAAGAGCGACCGCAAGATGAAGAAGGCAGGGGTGAGATAGACGCCCTTGAAGCCATCTAGGGCCTCGCCTGTCCATACATAGATCCGGGGCAGGCCGGCGAAAATCGGAACGGCGGCCAGCAAAAGAAGCGGCAAGAGCAGCATCGCGCTTGTGGCCGGCGGTGCGAGCTCCTCCCGCCACGGCCCGGGTATGATCCTCAGCATCATCGTCAGGCAAAGCGCACCGAGCGGCAGCGCGCTTGCGAAGGTGGCGGCGGCGAGCCAGCCGGTCAGGGCGGCACGCGCATCGACCGTTGCAAGCAGAAGCGCCAGCGCCAGGGGAACTGCGCCGGAGAGGACGAGACGGTCGATGCTGCGCGAAAAGGGCTGCCACATCATGGTCCAGCCTCCGAAAGCCTGCGCCTGTCTGCGTCGGAAAGCGTGGCGAGCGGCGCGTCACCGCCCAGTTGCAGAGCGCGGATATAGGCTGCGATCGCCCAGCGGTCGGACGGGCTGACGCGGTCGGCGTAGGAATACATCACTCCGTGGCCCTGGGTAATGACGCTGACGAAATAGCCGGACGGGGCGTCGCGCAGCCGTGCCAGATGGAAGCTCGGGGGATGGGGAAAGCCGCGCGCCGGGACGGTCCCGTTGCCGGAGCCGCTCGCATCGTGACAGGGCGTACAAAAGATGTCGAAGCGCTCCCTGCCGCGTTCCAGGAGTGCTATGTTCATGGGCGGCCGTTGGGCGAGAGCGCCTTCCAATGCCAGTGAATCGCGCGCCACGGTGCCGTCCGGCGGCGCCTGCAGCGCCTTGCCGTCGGGAAAGAGGCTGCTTTTCTCGTAGGAATCGTAGCGCGGCTGATGGCTCATGTCATCGCAGGCGGAAACCACGAAGGCGATCGGAAGGAGAACGGCTGCGTACCTCATTCCGGTTCCTCCGTATGTTCGACGACGGCGATGCGGACCGGCTTCAGCCCCTCCAGAAAGTGACTGGTGCGTCGGCGGTCGAACCTGGCATCGTTGCTGAAGAGGACGAGAAAGAACTTGTCGGAGCTGGCCAGATGGAAGTCTTCGACGTCGAAGATCGGGTGATGCAGCCGCGGCAGCCGGTTGAGGAGCAACATGCCGGTTATGGGAAAGAGAACGGCGAACAGCACCGCCAGCTCGAAGGTGATCAGCATGAAAGGCTGCCAGGCGAAGATCGGCCGGCCGCCGATCTCGATCGGATAGGCATAGTTGGTCCAGAGCTGCAGGCCATAGGCGGTCCCCGCGCCGAGTATGCCGCCAATAAGGGACAGCCACGGGATCGTTTCTTCTCGGAAGCCCAGTGCTTCGGGCATTTCCTCCAGCGGATAGGGCGAATAGGCGTCTAGCGCACGGAAGCCGCTCTTCCGAGCCGCCTTGACCGCAGCGATCAATGCTTCCGGCTTGTTGAATTCGGCCAGGATGCCGAAGACTTCGGTATCGGGTGACGGCTCACGCATGTTCGAGATCTCCCGTTTCGCGCAGCGCCTCTTTCACCTCGAAAGCGGAAATGACCGGCAGGAATCGGACGAAAAGCAGGAAGGGGGTCAGAAAGACTCCAAGCATTCCTGCATAGAGCGACCATTCCCAGAAGCTCGGTGCGTAGCTGCCCCAGGAGGAAACCAGATAGTCGCGATAGAGGGAGGTGACGACCAGCATGTAACGCTCGAACCACATGCCGATCGTGACCGAAAGCGCGACCAGGAAAAGGATCGTCGGTGAGGCCCGTACACGCGAGAACCATAGCAGTTGCAGCGGCACGAAATTGAAGATGACGGCGCTCCAATAGGTATAGGCATAGCTGCCGGTCACCCGGTCGAGCAGCGTTTCCACATCCTGCAGATCGCCGCCGTAGAGCGTGTCGAAGACCTCGACCCAGTAGCCATAGGCCGTCATCAACCCGGTTGCGAGCAGGAAGCGGGCGAGCAGGTCGAGATGGCGCGCGGTGACGAGATCGGCAAGCCCGAGCATGTGGCGCAGTGCAATCGCGATCATCAGCACCACGGCAAAACCGGAAAAAGCAGCACCGAGCACGAAATAGGGAGGGAAGACCGTCGAGGTCCAACCGGGAATGGGGCCTGCGGCAAGCAGCAGCGAGACTTCCGAGTGGACGGAGACCACGAGCGGCACGGCGATCACTGCAGTGATGCGATAGGCTTGGCGCCAGCGCGCCCAATGCCAGGCAGAGCCACGCCAGCCAAGCGCGGCGAGCCCATACAGCACTTGGGCTGTTCGCGTCCTGGCACGGTCGCGGACTGAAGCGAGGTCGGGAATGATGCCGATATACCAGAAGAGGATGGAGACCGTGAGATAGGTCAGCACCGCGAAGAAATCCCAGGAGAGCGGGCTCTTGAACTGCGGCGAGATTGTCATCGTGTTCGGATAGGGCGCGATCCAGTAGAAGAACCAGGGGCGACCGAGATGCAGGATCGGATACAGTCCGGCGCAGACGACGGCACAGAGCGTCATCGCCTCGGCGAAGCGGTTCAGCGAATTCCGCCAATGGGCCCCGAGCATCAGCAGCATCGCTGAGATCAGCGTGCCGGCATGGCCGATACCAAGAAACCAGATGTAGTTGGTGATAGCGAGCCCCCAGTTGACCGGGATGTTCAAGCCCCAGACGCCGATGCCTTCGAGCAGCAGCACGGTCGCGGCGACGAAAAAGAGGATGAGCAGGCAGAGCGAAACGGCAAAGCAGAGCCACCATGTTCGCGGCGCCGGAAAGCGCAGCGGAATCCGCGCCGGCTTGTTGGCAATGCGAATGTCCCGCTCCGTTGCCATGTCGCTCATCCGGTGGCCTCCTCTTCCGCACTGTCTTCGATGCGGGCGAGATAGGTCGTGCGCGGCCGGGTGTTGACTTCCTCCAGCAAGGTAAAATCGCGTGCGCTCGCCTTGCGCCTGCTGACGGCGGAATTCGGATCGGCAACATTGCCGAAGACGATCGCCTGCGTCGGGCAGGCCTGCTGGCAGGCGGTGACGACCTCGCCATCTCGGATCGGCCTGCCGTCCTTCGCGGCGGTTATGCGCGCTTCGGCGATGCGCTGGACACAGTAGGTGCATTTTTCCATGACGCCGCGGCTTCTGACCGTCACGTCCGGATTGCGCATCGCCTGGATTGACTCCGCATCGTTCTTCGTGAAGTCGAACCAGTTGAAGCGCCGCACCTTGTAGGGGCAGTAGGAGGAGCAGGTCCGGGTGCCGATGCAGCGGTTGTAAACCTGCAGGTTCAGTCCGTCGATGCTGTGGACCGCGGCGTTGACCGGGCAGCCCATCTCGCAGGGCGCCTGCTCGCAGTGCATGCAGGGAACGGGCTGGAAATAGGATTTCGGCTCTTCGACATCGCCTTCGTAGTAGTGGTCGATGCGCATCCAGTGCATCTCGCGCCCCTCCGCCACCAGTTCCTTGCCGACGACGGGAATGTTGTTTTCCGCCTGACAGGCGGTGACGCAGGCATTGCAGCCGATGCACAGATCGAGGTCGATCGACATACCCCAGGATGGATCCTGCTGTGGCCGGTCGGGATAGAAGGAGGGCGGCTCGCTGTGATCAGCGGCCTGCGCCAAGGCCGAGATGTGGACCGTGCGGACGAAGTCGAATCCATCCATCGCCTGATGCAACTGCGTCGTCGCGATCACTTCGCCAGTGCCCGTCGGCTCGATCGAAACGCCGTCTCGATGCCAAAGGCTGTCGGAGCGCCGCAGCGCATAGGCATCGCAGCCGAGGCCAAGGGCGATCGAGTCCTCAGCCCGGCGGCCATAGCCCAATGTGATACCGAGTGTTGCCTCGTTCTGACCGGGCATGACCCAGACCGGAGCCTTGACGGATACGCTGCCTGCCGTGAGGATTGCCTGATCGCCGGTCTTGAGGCGCAGCTGATCGGCAAACTTCGGCGCAATGAGGATGGCGTTTCCCCAGGTGAGCTTGGTGAGCGGCCGCGGCGTTTCCTGGGCCCAGGCATTGTCGGACAACGCGCCGTCCCAGACGCCGGCATCCGGCCGGATGCAGAGGCTCAACCCGCTCGCCGGCCCGTCTGCATCCGCCACATTGCGATGGATGACCGGAGGTTGGAGGAAGCCCGCGGCCGTTCCGTCGACCAAACCCCTGTGCAAACTTTGGCGCCAGCGCGCGTCGAAATTCTCCCTCCAGGTTTCTCGCCAGGTCTGTTGAACGAGTTCCCGGTCATTTGCCTGGCGCCCCATGAGATTTTCGAGCACGACATGGGCGGAGCGGGCGTCATAGAAGGGCCGCACCAATGGCTGGACGATCGTCACGGCGCCGTCGACGGATCGTGCATCGCTCCAGCTTTCAAGATCGTGCTGCAACGGCACATGCCAATGGCTGAGAGCTGCGGTTTCGTCTTGATACAGACCTGCGTGGATGCGCACAGCGACCTTTTGCATGGCGCCGGCGAAGTCGAGATCGCCTGCACCCGTATAGGCCGGATTGGCGCCGATGATCGCGAGCATGGAAACGCGCGACGCCTGAATATCATCCACAAGCGCCTTCAGCGAATCGTCCCGACCCGGGGGCACGGTTATGACGGGATCGGTGAAGCGCAGGGTCTTGCCGAAGCTGCCCAAAGCGTCGTTGACCAGCAGGCCAAGCGCCTGTGTTGCCGACGGATGATAGCGACCGACTAGGACGAGGGCTTTTTCCCGCGCGGCAAGCAGCGCGGCAGCGGCCTTGTCAGCCCACGCCATTTGGCGGCCGGTCAATTCGGATTCTGCTACACCGGCAACGCCGACCCTCGCCGCCACTGCCCGCAGCAGGCGATCGATTTCGACCGGCGAAGCTGGCAGGCGCTCATCGGCCATGGAACCGGTTGCCGACGGGATCGGTTCGATGACGAATAGGCGTGTCTTGCCCTTGGCGTCCTGCCGCAGGCGCCTGCGGTCGGCGAAAAGGCCGGCATTGCGCGTCTGGCGCGGACCGGGGCCGAGGAAATCGTCATCGAAGCTGACGATCGTCTCGGCAGCATCGAAGGCAGGATGCAGGTCCAGCGGCCGGCCGAAGGTCTGGACCGTTGCTGCCCTTTGGAGGCCATCGGACACGGGATGGCAGACGTGCCAGCGCGCCTTAGGCCATCGGGCGGTCACGGCGGCGATCTGCCTGAGCAGGGTAGGGGAGCTGACAGGGCCGGTCAGCAGCCGAAAGCTTTCGCCTTTGGTCCGATCGAACTCCTCGGCCTTGCGTGCCATCTCGGCATCGAAAGCGCTCCATTCGGCAGGTTCGCCGAAGTGCAGCGGCGACTGCGAGCGGCCCGGATCATAGAGGCCGAGAAGCGCCGCCTGCGTATAGGCATCGGTCGTTCCGCGCGACATCGGATGGTCAGGGTTGCCCTCGAGCTTGACGGGCCGCCCGGTAAACGTCTTGCCGAGCACCGGCTGCGCATATCCGTCAAAGGTGACGGCCGTCGCATACCATTTCGCCTCTCCTATCGTGACGTTTTCGGGCGTGCTGACATAGGGATAGGCGGCTTCGTCCTTGTCGCTCTTGCAAGCCGATAGTCCGGCCAGCGCAAGCGAGCCGCCCATGATCTTCAGCAAGGAGCGCCGGTTGATGGAGATACCGTTTCTTGCCAGGGCGGGGAATTCACTGGCCATGAAGCGCCTGCCGTCCGGCGTCTGCCAAAGCTCTTCCAGGCTGCGCCAGAAATGACGGCCAGTCTTGCCGGTCAGCTGACGCATCAGGGCCTGTTTTGCTTCGGAAGTCTCTGTGCTCATCATTCTACCGGTGACAGATGTTGCATTGAGTGAGCTTGGCGGGGTCGATGCCGTGGGTCTTCACCATCAGTGCGCCGTAGTCCTTGTGTGCTTCCGGATGCCGATCCCAGTCGCTCCAGTCCATGCGCGTCAATTCCGCCGCGGGCCTGAGGTTCGGGCCGGGATCGCGGTGGCAGTCGAGGCAGAACTGCATTTGGAGAGGAACGGCCCGCGACATCAGCGGCATCCTGTCGACTCGGCCATGGCAGGTGACGCAGGGCACGCCGCGGGCGACATGGATCGAATGGTTGAAATAGACGTAGTCCGGCAGCCGCGAGACGCGGTTCCAGGCCAGAGGCGTGTTGCTAGCCAGGCTTAGTCGGACCGGTTCCAGCATTGGTGCGCCTGTCCAGATCTGCGAATGGCAGCTCATGCATATGTGCGTTGCGGGAAGCCCCGCCCGCGCACTGGTTTCCACCGACGTATGGCAGTAGCGGCAATCGATCCCCAACCCGGCGACATGATGCTCGTGGCTGAAAGGCACCGGCTGATCGCGAACCCACCCGGTCAGGGTTCCGTAGCTGGAATCGGCATAGCCGCCGACAAACAGCACGGCCAGGAAGACCAGTAGGAATGCAAGGAGCACAGCGGCGCGCAATCGCGTATCAGCCGAGGCTGTGAAAACCTGCGCCACGCTCCGCCTCGCAGTTTCGCGAAACCCAATTTTGCAGGAACGCCGTATTGGACGAGATGTTCCCGTCGCAGTCGAACGGCTCGCTCTGCAACATCGTCGCGTGTACACGCAGGAAACTATTTCAGAGCCCTGCGACATGCGGCGACGAACAGTACCAAGCCCATGCCGAAAAGCAGGCGGTTTTTGTTCAACGATAATTGCCAGGAACGAGTGCGCGCGATCCTGTCGAACCGACCATGCGCGCCATGGTCCCCGGGAACGGGGTGATAAAGATTGTTCTGTCTCCCCGGTTCGAGCTTCTCCCGGTCCTGCTGCCCCTTGAAGCCGGTCCAGCCCAGATAGTGATCGAGCAAGGAAGAAAACAGGCGGTCGCCCCAGATCGCCTCCACGGTCGGGAAACCGACCATTACCGATTTGCGGTGGGAATGGGCCGCGAAGTAGATGGCATCGGCCGCCACTTCGGGCTGGTAAGGTGGGCTCGCCGGTTTGGGCTTGCATGGCATTGTCGTCTTGATCCAGTCGAACTGGGGGGTGTTCACACCCGGCAATTGCACCATCGAAAGATGAACCTTGCTTCCGGCGTGGATCAGTTCGCTGCGGAGCGAATCCTGAAATCCCTGGATCGCGTGCTTGGCGCCGCAATAGGCGGACTGCAATGGTATGCCGCGATAGGCGAGGGCGGAGCCGACAAGCACGATCGAGCCTCGATTGCGAGGCAGCATGCGTTTGAGAGCCGCCATGGTGCCGTGCACCTGTCCCAAATAGGTAACCTCGGTCACGCGTTTGTAGTCCTGGAGCGACATTCTGAGAAACGGCGCCAAGACGCCCGCAAAGGCAGCATTGATCCAGATGTCGATGGGCCCGAATGTGGCTTCCACCTCGTTCGCCGCGTCCTCGACCGTCGCGGCATCGGCCACGTCGCAGGAGATCGCAACGGCCTCGCCGCCCAGCGCCTCCACTTCGCACGCTGTCGCCTTCAGGCCATCAACTCCCCTGGCGATCAGGCCGATCCTTGCGCCACGCCGAGCAAAGGCGCGAACGGTTGCCCTGCCCACTCCCGCGGTCGCACCGGTGATCACGACGACTTCCTGCTGGATGTCCCGCATGGTGAGGTTCCGTTCATCTATCTAGGGCGCCTAACCAGCTTCGGCGGCATAAGTTCGCGAGCAGGGATCAGAAGGAGGATTGGAGCGTTACAGCCGTGGGCGCAAACCGGCAGAGCCCCTTGCCTCGGCGGTCGGAGGACGACAATGGCATCGCGCATCGAAGACTATGCGGTCATCGGGAATTGCGAAACCATGGCGCTCGTCGGTCGAGATGGCTCGATTGATTGGCTTTGTCTGCCACGTTTCGACAGCGCCGCTTGCTTCGCGGCGCTGCTCGGCAACAGGGACAACGGGCGATGGCTGATTGCGCCAGTTGCTGCGGAAGCGGCTTCGAAGCGCCACTACCGGGGAAACAGCCTTGTCCTCGAGACGGCCTTCGAGACTAGCACCGGCGTCGTCCAGATTATCGATGCCTTGTCGCGCCGCGACAGGGTCACCGACCTGGTTCGTATCGTCAGTGGTCTCAGCGGCTCGGTAGAGATGCAAACGGAGATCGTGCTGCGCTTCGATTATGGGCGGACAATTCCATGGGCCTCGAGGCGAGCCGACGGCCGGCTGCAGTTTGTTGCAGGGCCCGATAGAATCGTCCTCGATTCGTCGGTGTCGTTGCGTGGAGAAGCGATGCGGACGGTCGGCAGGTTCGATGTTCGCGCCGGGGAGGAACATTGTTTTGCGATGAGTTGGACCCTTTCTTTCCTCGCGGTACCCGAGGCTGCTGACCCGAAGAGGGTGCTGGAGCAGGAACGGAATACATGGGAGGAATGGGCGGCGCGGTTGACCCCCGTCAATACCTGGTCCCAGCCCGTAGTTCGATCTCTTCTCACCTTGAAAGCGCTGACACATCGTGAAACGGGCGGCATCGTCGCGGCCGCGACCACCTCGCTGCCGGAGATAGTCGGTGGCCCGAGAAACTGGGACTATCGGTTTTGCTGGCTCCGGGACGCAACGTTTACGATCTACGCCCTGATTAATGGCGGCTTCATGGAGGAAGCGCGCCAATGGCGCGACTGGCTGTTGCGGGCCGCCGCAGGCGATCCGGATGATCTGCAGATCATGTACGGGATCGGCGGCGAACGGCGGCTCACCGAATACGAAGTGCCGTGGCTAGATGGTTATGAAGGATCGAGGCCGGTGCGTGTCGGCAACTTGGCCTCGACGCAGTTGCAGCTCGACGTCTTCGGTGAGCTGCTCGATACGCTCTATGTCGCACGCAATGCAGGATTGCCGCCGAACAAGGCCACCTGGCCGCTGGAGCGGGCGCTGGTCCTCCATCTCGCCAAGATGTGGGATCAGCCGGACAGCGGCATCTGGGAAATGCGCGGCGAGAAACGCCACTTCACCCATTCCAAGGTCATGGCCTGGGTTGCCTTCGACCGGGCGATCAGGATGGTCGACGAGTTCGGAGTCGAAGGCCCCGCAGCGGAGTGGCAGCACATCCGGAGCCGTATTCACCGTCAGGTCTGCGAGCAGGGTTACGATCCGAAATTGGGTTCCTTCGTCCAATCCTACGGCTCGTCCGTATTGGACGCGAGCCTGCTGCTGCTGCCGCTGGTCGGGTTTCTTCCGCCCGACGATCCGCGCGTCGTCGGCACCATCGAGGCTGTGGAACGACGTTTGATGCGGGACGGCTTTTTGCTGCGCTATGAGGACGGCCGAGGTTCGGACAACCTCCCGGCCGGGCAGGGCGCTTTCCTGGCGTGCAGCTTCTGGCTGGTCGACAATTATGTGCTGCTCGGAAGGCTGGACGATGCGCGCACCCTGTTCGAGCGGCTGCTCTCGCTGTGCAACGACGTCGGGCTTCTCGCCGAGGAATATGACGCGCGGTCCGGACGGCAGGTCGGCAATTTCCCGCAGGCCTTTTCGCATCTCGCCCTGATCAACAGCGCCTACAACCTGGCTCATCACCGCGGGCCCGCCAAGGAACGCTCGAAAACGTGATCGCCTGAGGCCCGACAGAAGCGGCGATTGTGCACCGGTGCCCGGGAACGATCATGGCGCGCGGCAGTTCGTCCGGAGGCTGCGAACTGCGGAGAAATGCCATGGGCATGACAGTGGGTGACTTCATAGTCGAGCGCCTCCACGCCTGGGGCGTGCGACGGATATTCGGCTATCCCGGTGACGGGATCAACGGGGCTTTCGGCGCCCTCAACCGGGCCAAGGGCTCGCTGGAGTTCATCCAGACGCGCCACGAGGAAATGGCCGCCTTCATGGCGTCGGCGCATGCAAAGTTCACAGGCGAACTCGGAGTTTGCATCGCGACCTCCGGCCCCGGCGCATCGCATCTGGTCACCGGGCTCTACGATGCCAGGCTCGACCACCAGCCCGTCCTCGCGATTGCCGGCCAGCAGGCGCGGACAGCGATCGGAGGTCACTATCAGCAGGAAGTCGACCTCGTGTCGTTGTTCAAGGATGTCGCCGGCGAGTTCGTCCATCAGGCAAGCGCGCCCGCCCAGGTCAGGCATCTGGTCGACCGTGCCGTCAGGATCGCGCTTGCCAATCGCACGGTCACCGCGCTGATCCTGCCCAACGACCTTCAGCAAATGACATATGAGGACCCGCCGCGCCGGCACGGGACGATCCATTCCGGGATCGGCTTCAAGGCGCCGAGAGTTGTTCCCCATGCGGGCGACCTGAAGCGAGCGGCCGATGTCCTGAATGCCGGAAAGAAGGTCGCGATGCTGGTCGGCGCTGGCGCACTTGGGGCCACCGATGAGGTGATCGCCGTCGCGGATCGTCTGGGAGCCGGTGCTGCCAAGGCGCTGCTCGGCAAGGCGACGCTGCCCGACGACCTTCCATGGGTGACCGGATCGATCGGCATGCTGGGCACCAAGCCTTCGTGGAAGCTGATGAGCGGCTGCGACACGCTGTTGATGGTCGGCTCGGGCTTTCCCTATTCCGAATTCCTGCCCGAGGAAGGGCAGGCCAAGGCGGTTCAGATCGACATCAACCCGAACATGCTGTCGCTTCGCTACCCGATGGACGTCAACCTGGTGGGCGACGCTGCCGAAACCCTGAGTGCGCTATTGCCGCTGCTCGACCAGAAGGACGACGACTGGCGCCAGGAAATAGGCAAGGAGGTCAAGGCATGGTGGGAGACGCTTGAAGAGCGGGCCCAGGCGAAGGCCAATCCCATCAACCCGCAGCGGGTCACCTGGGAACTGTCGCCGCGGCTACCGGAAGGCTGCATCCTCACCTGTGATTCCGGCTCCTGCGCCAACTGGTTCGCGCGGGACATCAGGATGAGGCGCGGAATGAGCGCTTCGCTGTCGGGCGGGCTGGCCTCCATGGGCGCCTGCGTTCCCTACGCGATCGCCGCCAAGTTTGCCCATCCCGGCCGCCCGGTCATCGGTCTCGTGGGTGACGGCGCCATGCAGATGAACAACATGGCGGAGCTGATTACCGTCGCTAAATACTGGAAAAGATGGTCGACACCCGTTTTCGTCATCGGCGTCTTCAACAATGAGGACCTGAACCAGGTGACCTGGGAGCAGCGCGTGATGGAGGGCGACCCGAAGTTCGACGCCTCGCAGCGCATTCCGAACGTACCGTACCACCGGTTCGCGGAGCTTATCGGGCTCAAGGGCCTCTATGTCGACCGGCCCGAGGATGTGGGCCCCGCCTGGGACGAGGCCCTGGCGGCGGACCGACCGGTTGTCGTCGAATTCAAGACCGACCCGGAAGTGCCGCCGCTTCCGCCGCATATCACCCTCACGCAGATGCAGCACCTGACCGAAGCGCTGGTCAAGGGCGACCCGCATGAGACCGGCATCGTGACCGGCACCGCCCGGCAACTGCTCGGGGCGCTGCTGCCGGGCGGAGACGAGAAGTGATCGTCGAGGCACCGATCGACCGCCTCGAGTGCGCGGTCTACCGCATTCCAACGGACATGCCGGAAGGCGACGGCACGTTCGAGTGGAACGCTACGACGATGGTCGTCGTCAACGTATATGCCGGCGGAAGTGCGGGAAACGGCTACACCTATACGGACGCTTCTGCCGCTCATCTCATCACTGGCGCCCTGCAGGACCTGGTCGTTGGCAGCGATGCCTTTGACGTGGAGCAAATCGGATGCCGGATGTGGCGGGCTGTTCGCAATTGCGGCCGCTCCGGGATTGCGGCCTGCGCGATCTCCGCCGTCGATCTCGCATTATGGGACCTGAAAGCAAGGCTGCTCGACACGCCCCTCTGCCGGCTGCTCGGCCAGGTGCGGGAGTCGGTGCCGGTCTACGGCAGCGGCGGTTTCACCACCTATTCCGACGATCTGCTTTGCCGGCAGCTTTCCCGATGGGTCAACGATGACGGCTGCCGTTTCGTCAAGATGAAGGTTGGCGCAGAACCGGAGCGCGATCCGCAGCGCATTCGATCGGCCAGGTCGGCGATCGGTGATGCGGAACTGTTCATCGATGCCAATGGTGCCTTCACACCATCGCGATCGGTGCGCTTCGCCGATGCGATCCGCCAATACGACGTCAGGTGGTTCGAAGAGCCGGTTTCCTCCGACGACGAGGCCGGTTTGCGGTTCGTCCGTCAGTCGACGCCCTCATCCATGGAGGTGGCCGCCGGCGAATATGTCTTCAATCTCGACGACGTGCGAAGGCTGCTCAGTGCCGGCGCGGTCGATGTTCTCCAGGCGGACGCCACCCGTTGCGGCGGCATAAGCGGTTTCCTCAAGATTGCCGCGCTGGCGGAAGCCTTCCACCAAGATCTCTCATGCCATTGCGGGCCGGGCGTGCATTTGCACGTTGCCTGCGCCACCGCCGGTCTTCGCCACATCGAATGGTTCCACGATCATGTGCTGATCGAGCAGATGCTGATCGACGGAGCGCCGCAGGTGGTGAACGGAGCGGTGAGGCCGGACCTCAGCCGCCCCGGCAATGGGTTCCGGTTCAAGGACCGCGACGCCGAGCCCTACAGGATCTAGGGGGTACTATATGCCAAGCGCCACGCGCAGGGTCGAGCAGGTGGGCACTCTGGGCGCCCTCGTCGCGGATATTGGAAGGCTCGAGGCACTCTCTCGTATTGCTCTCCAGAAATCCCGATTGGGCGCTCGCGACACCGAATTCCTCGATATCGGCAGGCAGTTGAACGGTGCTGCCGCGATCCTCGCGCTCTCGGTGCTGTGCGACAGCGCCGTGGAACACTATCGTGGCAGCTTTCATAACCGTGCCATGTACATGCCGCTGATTGTCTCAGCGTTGACACTGGGGGCAAGCCTTTCGGGAATCGCCAGCGCCAGGGCGGAGCGTCATCCGGTCCGCGACGCGGTCTACGGAAGCGCCGGCCTGGTGGGGCTCGTGGGCCTCGGCTTCCATGCCTACAATGTCCTGAAGCGCCCCGGCGGCCTATCATGGCTAAACCTCTTCTATTCCGCGCCAATCGGCGCCCCTGTGGCGCTGGCGCTGGCAGGTGCACTCGGCCGCTGCGCCGAGATCGTACGCGGGCCGGGGAAGGGTGCGGCTCCGAAGATCATGAAGCACCCGGCTGGACAGGTTCTGAGCGCATTTTCTGCGGTCGGCATTTTTGGCACCGTGGCCGAGGTGGCGCTGTTGCACTTCCGCGGCTCGTTCCACAACCCTGCCATGTATCTTCCGGTCAGCATACCGCCTGCGGCCGGTCTGTTGCTCATGCGATGCGCCGGCCGTGCTCGGGCTTCTCGGATCCGTTTGGCCCGGATGGCGCTTCGGGTCACCGCACTGCTGGGCTTTGCCGGGTCCGGCTTTCATGTCTACGGCGTCTCCCGCAGCATGGGTGGTTGGCGCAACTGGACGCAAAACCTTCTCAACGGTCCGCCGATTCCCGCCCCGCCCAGTTTTACCGGTCTCGCCCTGGCCGGCCTCGCGGCATTGCGCCTGCGCGGGATTCCACCGGGGGATTTCATTGTGCGTACATAGGCGGCGAGATGGCCCTCGCTGTACCAGTGGGTGAAGGACGAATACGTCGGCGCGGTCATTGCTGTGCCTCCTACACGGCAAAGCGACTGACCCGCTCGACCAGTGATGTCACATTGGCCTTGCCAAACTTTTTGCGGAACTGGATCAGGTCGCATTCCCAGTGGCCG
>NZ_PZZZ01000014.1 GCF_003046475.1 Mycoplana dimorpha | reverse complement strand
TGGTGCCATGCGTAAACCCTGTAATCGTCATATGTCGAAGCCTCGTTCGGCAACAACATCAACAATCACACGCTGATCCGGAAGGTGGGGGAAAACCAGCGCTTACGCCCCAGGGTGCCGTCATGAACGAAAAGTGCCTTCGGCCATGTCCGCTTCTGGGACGCGGCCGCCGCCAGTTCAATGACCAAGTTGGCGGCGCAATGCTGCCGCTCGCCTTAGGGTGGACAGAATCGCGCTCTCACGAGCCCTGCGCGGGTTGTTGATTTGGACCAGGAAGATCGCATAATGGATCAAGGGGAACTGGCCGCGATGGCCGACTGGCGCGCGTCTTTCGACGGCAGAAGCGGCATAGTTAGCTAGCACGTGTGGTGGCGCGCTTTTCGGCGCTTTTGGGCGAGTTGGGGCGCTCCGTGGCCTTACGAAGCCCTAACTCAAACCGGGTTGCCGCTGGGCGATCGCGCAGTGGGCTGCAGTGGCCGGCGTGTCCGCGCTTTCCCACCTTCCCAAGTGACACCATCCCTTACAGCCGCATCGCTTTCCGGCTGAAATCGTCGGCCGTGCTCTCTTCGGCCAGAAGATAGCACCGTTCGTTCCTGTCGAAATCAACGATCGAGCGCCCGTTTGCGAATGCCGTCTGCAATAAATCGCGTAGCCGGTTGCGCAGGTCGCGGGCATGACCAGGCGCCGTTTTCGTCAGTTGCTCGAGGTCTTTCGGAAGGGAGAGCGGTAGCGCTGTGGCCGACTGCAAAGGGCGCTGCCCACCGTGCGCCAGGGTGGCGACCACCGGGGTTTCGAGGTGCCAATCTACCAAAAGCCGGTCGGAAGCGAGGCCGCGGTTGATCCCTTCCATCTCGCCGTAATAATCCTCGAGATAGGTGTTCGAGGTCGCCGCCAACTGATGGATATTCAACAAGGCGTTCACTGCCCGCAAAGGATCGAAAGTCCAGCGAATTAGGGTGATGCCCCGCGCCAGGCACCAACTGCGCTGATACCGCTTGAGGCGAACGCCCAGGCCACGGCCGCGCGCCATCGGCCGTACGGCCAGCCGGTGCGAATGCTGGATCGAAGGGTCGCGTGTCGGAAAGCCGAAGACGTAGCCGAGAAGCTGCCCCTCCGCAAAGGCGCCGCCGGCGAGGCCGCCCTCGGCCTGGATTACCATCATCAAATCGGCCGGATCGGGCAGGTCGCCCTGACCCCAGACTTCACGCTGGAGCGCCTCGGCCGCGCGGAATTCCGCCATGCCGGACAGTTCGCGCAGGACAACGCCGCTCATGGCCGAAACTCCTGCCGCGACAAGGTGGCGGTGGCGAGGTAATGCTGGTCCAGTGTCACGCCGATACCGGGACCAACGGGCACCGGCATCCGTCCATCCCGAGCTTCGAGTTTCTGCTCGATGATATCGCGGGTAAAATAGCGGCTGGCCGAGGAGGTGTCGCCGGGCTTTGTAAAATTTGGGAGCGTCGAGAGATGGATGTTGTGCGCGCGGCCGATTCCCGCTTCCAGCATTCCCCCGCACCAGACCGGCACGCTGAAGGCTTCGCACAGATCGTGGATGGCGAGCGCCGCGGCATGGCCGCCGGCGCGCCCGACCTTGATGTTGATCACCCGGGCCGCATCCGTTTGCAGCGCCTTGCGCGCGTGCTCCACCGTGCGGATGCATTCGTCGAGGCAGATCGGCGTGCGGACGCGCGATTGCAGCGTGGCATGGTCGTGGATGTCGTCCCAGGCCAGCGGCTGCTCGATGTAGTCGAGGTCGAATTCGTCCATTCGCCGGATCAGGTCGGTATCGGCCAGCGTGTAGCTGCAATTCGCATCCACGGTCAGATGGGCGTCTGGGAATTCCTGCCGGACGGCCTGGAGCAGCGCGATGTCGTGCCCGCGCTTCACCTTGAGTTTGATCCGCCTGTAGCCCTGCCGCACATGGTCGGCGACGCTGTCCAGCGTCGCCGCAATCGGCGCAATGCCAAGCGAGACGCCGACATCCACCGCCTCGCCCTCGCCGCCGAGGGCGGTCTGGAGCGGTATGTCCAGCGACTTCGCCCAAAGGTCCCAGAAGGCCATCTCCAGCGTCGCCCGGGCCATGAAGTTGCCGCGCCATGGCTCGAGGGCCCGCGCCAGCGTTGACGGGTGGGGGAAAGCCTTACCCAGAACCTGCGGCAAAAGCACGGTCGCCAGAAAGTCCATCGCCCCGGTTACCGTCTCTTCCAGATAATCGGGCAGCGTGTCCATCACGCCCTCGGCGTAGCCTTCCAACCCGCCCGAGCGGAGGATCAGCAGCGGGAAAATCTTTTCGGTCATCGTACCGGTGGCGATGGTGAACGGGTTCACCAGCGGCAGCCGCACCAGGCGCAATTCGGCGCCGTCAATGCGGAGGGGCAAGCGGGTGGACGTGGAATCGGGCATGGCGGGCTTCCTGATTAGTGCGCTTCCGACGTATCTTTACAGTTTACTTGCATTGTTGACGAGGTGAAATATTTCTGTCACGCTCGGTTCATCTACACGGGAGGGGAGAGCCGGTGGGTCGTTCACAGGAGGCGCAATCTAACGGTACGGCCGATCGGACCGCCACCGACGGCAATCTGCATGACCGTCTGACCGCAGCCGTGGAAGGCGGAACGCCTTCGGAGCGCGCGCTGGCGCATTATCTGCTCGCCAACCAGTCGTCGCTGCCATTCGAGACCGCGGCGACGCTTGCCCGCAAGGTGGGGGTGTCCGAGGCCTCCGTCGGTCGGTTCTGCCGCTCCATTGGCTACCGCCATCTCAAGGACATGAAATCCGGCCTCCAGGCGGATCTGGGCGAGAAGCCCTGGCTCATCGGCGATCGGCTGAAGGATTTCCACCGCCGCAGCCGCGAAGGCGGGGCGGAACTGGCGCGGGCGCTGGAACGCGAGATTGCCGCGCTTGTCACCGTCTACGAGCTTGCGGCGACGCCGGCCTTCGAGGCGGCGATCGAGCGGCTGGCGCGGCGGCGCTCGGTCTTCGTCGCGGGGTTCCAGACGGAGCGCGGCCACGCGGTCGAACTGGCACACAACCTGCAATATCTACGGCCAGGTGTGCATCTGGCGGATGTCGCGGGCGGCCATTTCGCGGAAATCCTGCTGGGAGAGGCGGCCGAGACCACGCTCGTCCTGATCGACGGGTTGCGCTATTCGCGCCTGACGCACGATTTGGCATTAGCCGCGCGCGACGAGGGGATTCCCGTGACGCTGATCACCGATCCCTATTGCGATTGGGCGCCGGGCGTCGTCACCGAACTTTTCGCCGTGCCGACCGACCTCAACCAGTTCTGGGACGCCACGTCGGCCATGTCATCCCTGATCGGCCTGATGGTGAATGGCGTCTTTCGCGAACTGGGCGCCCTAGTCGAGAACAGAATTGCCCGCGTCTCGGCGCTTTACGCAGATTTCGTCGGCCATATCGTCCCCGGACGAAATCCCGGCAAAGTAAAACACAGATTCCCACACAGAGAGGACCCGGCATGACTTTTCTCTTTCGCAAGACCTTTATTGCAGCTTCCCTCAGCTTTGCCGCGATCTCCGCCGCCCAGGCCCAGGAGGCGGTGTTCGTCGCACCCAACAGCGAAGTGGGGATACCGACGCTGGATCCGATCCGCGCCAACAATCTCGGCCGCGGGACGGTCCTGATCTTCGACCGCCTGGTGAGCCAGGCCGCGGACCTGTCCTATCATCCCTGGCTTGCAGAAAGCTGGGAAGAAGCGCCGGACGGCATGGCCTGGACGTTTCATCTCAAAAAGGGCGTGACATTCCACAACGGCAAGCCGTTCGACGCAGAGGTGGTTAAGGCCTGGCTGGAACAGTTCAAGGCCGCCGAAAACGCCTACATGAGCGAGGCGATCGCGGAGGTTCAGGTGATCGACGACGCCACAGTGAAGTTCGTGATGGCGCGACCGGAGCCCAACCTGCTCTACAACCTGTCTTCGAGCTACATGTCTGTCATCGAGCCGGAGTCCAGGGCCGCGCTAGGCGAGAATTTCGGCGTGACCGAGGCGTACGGCACCGGTCCGTTCAAGCTGGAAAGCTTTACGATCGGTCAGGAAACGGTGCTTGTTCGTAACGACGATTATAAATGGGGTCCGCCTCTGGCCAAGAACGTTGGGCCGGCCAAGATCGCCAAGCTGACGCTGCGCGAGATCGCCGAAGATTCGACGGCGCTGCTGGAACTGAAAACCGGCGGCGTGGACCTTCTGTTGAGCGTTCCCGCCGACCTCACCACCGAGGTGGAGAAGAGCACGAACCTCGTCGTCCTGACCAGACCCGGCGAGGACGTCTACTACATGCCGATCAATGTGACGAAGGCCCCTTTCGACGACATCCGTGTGCGCGAGGCAGCGGCCAAGGCGATTAACCAGGAAGAAATCCTGGCCTCGGTTTTCGACGGAGTCGGGTTGGTGGCCGACACGTTCCTGATTTCGGCCTTGCCCGAGAGCCATGTCTCCGACAGCGCCAGGATCCACTACGATCCTGACCGCGCGAATACGCTGCTGGACGAGGCCGGCTGGCAGATGGGTGAAAACGGCGTGAGGGCCAAGGACGGCGCCCCCCTAAAGGTCAGCCTGTGGACCCAGTCGGATTCGATCTTCCGCCGCCTCTCCGAAGTGATCCAGGCGCAACTGAAGGCGGTCGGAATCGAAGCCGAGATCACCACCTTCGACAGCTCGATGATCCGCGACCAGTACAAGACCGGCAACCAGCAACTGGCCGTGCGTTCCTATAACTGGGACAATGCCGATATTGTCGACTGGTTCTTCGGCGCCGACCGGCTGGGGTATCCAAACGTTTCCATGTTCAACGACCCCAAGGCGGAGGAACTGCGCGCAAAAGCCATGACCGGCTCGAAAAACATGGAGGAGCGCGTGGCACATTTCACCACCTATCATGATTATGTGCTGACCCAGTTCCCGATGGCGCCGATCTATCAGCCGGTCCAGGCGGTCGCCTACAACAAGGACCGCCTGCTCATGCCCGAAGAGATCAATGCGCCCGGCATCAGCACAGTGGCTATAATGGACATGGAGGTGAAGGAATAGGCGCGACCGCGGCGAAGGGAGGACCGGCATGCTGCCGTGGCTGATTCGACGTGTGCTGACGCTCGTCCCGGTTTTTCTGGCCGTGTCGGTGGTGATCTTCTCCATTCTCCACTTCATACCCGGCGACCCGATCGACAACCTATTGAAGGTCGGGTCGCCGGCTTCGGCTCGCGCCGAGATGGAGGCGCGCTACGGTCTCGATCGGGCGCTGCCGGTGCAATACGGCATCTGGCTTGGAAAGGTATTCCAGGGGGATCTCGGCACGGCCATCGTGGCGCGCCGACCGGTTGCCGAACTGATCGCGCAGGCGTTGCCGCACTCCCTGCGCCTAGGCGGTCTGGCCCTGCTTTTCTCCAGTGTCGTGGGGATAACGTTGGGGATCATCGCAGCCCTCTGGCGTGACCGCTGGCCGGACCGCGCCATCATGGGCGGCGTGCTCGTTGGTTCCACCATGCCCAACTTCTGGCTGGGACTGATCTTGATGCTGGTCTTTTCCGTCTGGATGGGATGGTTCCCGGTTTCGGGCGCGCGCGGCTGGAACTCGCTGGTGCTTCCGGTGGTGACGATCGGCCTCGGCGGCACCGCGCTCGTCGCGCGCATCACCCGCGTGGCGATGATCGAGGCCGTCAGGCAGGACTTCGTCACGCTTCTGCACGCCAAGGGCCTGCCTCCGTTGCGCATCGAACTCTTTCACGTTCTTCGCCACGCGCTGATCCCGGTGGTGACGATCCTCGCGCTCAGGATCGGCTGGATTCTCGGCGGAGCGATCACCGTCGAGGTGGTATTCGCTCGTCCGGGGCTCGGGACGCTGCTGATCAAGTCGCTCAGCCAGCATGACTATCCAGTGGTTCAGGCGTGCCTGCTGATGCTGGCGATGGCGGTGATGCTGGGCACGCTCTTGGGCGACGTCCTGCAGGCAATGATGGACCCACGTATCAGGGCGGCGATGGCATGAGCGCTTGGCCGGCCCCCTTACGTGCGCTTCGCTGGCCGGTCGGTGGCATCGCCGGCGCGTGGCTTATCGTTATCGTCGCAGCGGCGCTTTTCGCCCCACTGATCTCGCCCTATGCCTATGACGCGCAGGCCTTGAAGGAGGCCTATGGCTCGGCCTCGGCGGCCCATTGGCTGGGCACGGACGAGTTCGGGCGGGACCTTTTGACCCGCCTTATGTATGGCGCCCGCACATCGCTTTCGGTCAGCGCCATCGCCATCTCGTTATCGGTGGCATGCGGAATGGTGCTCGGCGCGGCCGCTGCGTGGTTCGGCGGCCCGTTCGACCGCACGGTGATGGTGGTCGTCGACTTGACCTGGTCCTTCCCGGAGATTCTGATCGCGCTGATCCTGGTCGCCATCATCGGCCCCGGCACCACTGGCACCATGATCGCCATCGCCGTTGCCTATCTGGCGCAGTTCACTCGCCTGACCCGGGCCCAGATCATGACGCTGAAGGGGGAGACCTTTATCGAGGCGGCGCGCAGCCTCGGGGCCGGCAACACGCATATCCTGCTGCGCCACCTGTTGCCCAACGCGTTCGCCCCCGTGCTCGTTGCGGCCATGCTGGCCACGGGCGATGCGATCATACTCGAAGCGACGCTCGGTTTCTTCGGCCTTGGCGCGCAGCCGCCGGTGCCCTCCTGGGGCGGCATGATGTCAGCCGGCTCGGCGCTGGTGTTCAAGGCGCCCTGGATCATCGTCTTTCCGGGCCTTGCCGTGGCGGCGACGGTGCTGGCGATCAACCTTTACGGCGATGCGCTGATCGCCGAACTCGATATCCGTTCGAAGCTGCGGGGTGCCGGATGAGTGCGCTTCTGGAACTCTCGGGCGTCAGCGTCGCCATTGGCAATGTTGCGCTCGTGGACCGCATCAGCCTCAGAGTCGAAGCCGGCCGAATCCTCGGCCTCGTCGGTGAAAGCGGCTCGGGCAAGTCGCTGACCGCCATGGCCGCGATGGGGTTGTTGCCGCTTATCGGCGGGCGCGTCACGGAAGGCGAGGTGCGCTTTGCCGGACGGGATATGGCCGGGATGAGCGATGCCGAACGCCGCGCGCTGCGGGGCCGGCGCATCGGTTTCGTTACCCAGAACCCGATGACCGCCCTCGACCCGGTGCAGCGGATTGGGGCGCAGGTCGATATCGTCTCGCGCCTGCACCTTCGCCTGACGAAAGCTGCCGCACGCGCCCGCACACTAGACCTGCTGACTCAACTGCGCATTCCCGACGCGGCAGCCGTGGTCGACGCCTATCCCCACCAGCTTTCCGGCGGCATGAAGCAGCGCATCGTGATCGCCATGGCACTCGCGGGCGACCCCGAACTGATCATCGCGGATGAGCCCACCACGGCGCTCGATGTCACGGTGCAGGCACAAATCATACAGATACTCGGCGCTTTGGTGCGCGACCGCGGGCTGGCGCTGCTGCTTATCACGCATGACATGGGAGTCATCGCGCAGATCTGCGACCGGGTTGCGGTGCTCTATTCGGGCCGGCTGGTCGAAGAGGGGCCGGTCGGCCCGATTTTCGCGAACCCAGCCCACCCCTATACCGCCGCGCTAATCGATTGCATCCCGCAAGAAGGAATGGCCAAGCGCAGTCTTCGCGGTATCCCAGGCGCGGTTCCCTCCGCACTGGCCTTCCCGCCCGGTTGCCGCTTTCATCCGCGCTGCCGGCGGGCAACTGAAACCTGCCGGGACGACGCCCCGCCGCTTTTGCCGCTGGGCGCGGGAAGCGTCGCCTGTCATCACGCCGGACCGCCATGAGCGAACCCCTGATCCGTACCGAAGGGCTGACCAAACGCTTCCGTTCCGGCGGGGGACTGTTCTCGCGCGAGCGCGTCATGACCGCGGTGCGCGATGTGACGCTGGAAATTGCCCGTGGCGAAGTGCTGGGTGTGGTCGGTGAAAGCGGCTGCGGCAAGTCCACGCTGGCCCGCCTAATCCTGCGGCTGATCGAGACAACCGAGGGCAGCGTCGTCTTCGACGGCACCGAACTGACCGCTCTGCCCCCGACCGCCCTGCGTGCGATGCGCAAGCGCATGGCGATGGTCTTTCAGGACCCCTATTCGAGCCTCGATCCGCGCTTCACTCTGGCCGAGGTGCTGGCCGAACCTTTCCGGGTGCAGGGCCATGATCTGCCGAACGATGCCGTTCCCGCCATGCTCGCCGCCGTCGGCTTGCCGGAAGCGTTGGCGACGAGTTACCCGCATCAGCTTTCCGGCGGGCAACGCCAGCGTGTCGGAATCGCCCGGGCTCTGGCCCTACATCCCGATCTGGTCGTGCTTGACGAGCCGACCGCCTCGCTCGACGTCTCGATCCAGGCGCAGATCATCGCACTACTCGCCGATCTGCGCGACAAGATGGGGCTGACCTACCTGTTCATCAGCCACGATCTTGGCCTGGTGCGCTATTTCTGCGATCGGATCGTGGTCATGTATCTCGGCTCGGTGGTTGAGGTGCTGCCCAATACGCAAGCGGCGCCGCGCCATCCTTATACCGATGCGCTGATGCGCTCGGGCTTTGCCCCCGACCCGGCCCGCCGGCGCGAAATCGTGCCGCTTGGCGGGGAAATCCCCAGTCCCTTCGCCTTGCCTGCGGGCTGCGCTTTCGCCACGCGCTGCGCCTTCGCTTCAGACCGCTGTCGCAGGGAGCGCCCGCCGCTATCGCAGGGGCTATCCCATCCCGTCGCCTGTTTCCATCCACTTTGAAAGCCACATCCGATGTCGTTTCACGTTCTTACCGCCGCCTTTGTTCATGAAAGCAATACCTTCAAGAAGGGCGAGACCACGCTACAGGACTTTCGTGAAGGTGTGCTCGATATCGGACAGGCGGCCGTCGACCGGTTCGGCGACGTGAACGAGGAACTTGCGGGGTTCCTCGACGCTGGGCGCGAGGCCGGTTGGCGCGTGACCCACACCGTTTCAGCCCACGCCACGCCGGGCGCCCGCGTCTCGCGCGAAGCCTTCGAACACGTCGCGGGGATCATCTGCGAAGCTGCCCGCGGCCATCGCGCCACGCTCGATGGCGTGGCGCTCAGCCTGCACGGGTCCATGGTGCCTACATTCTGCGAGGACGGCGAAGGGGAGCTTCTTGCCCGACTGCGTGACATCCTCGGTGACGCGATCCCTATCGCCGTAACGCTGGACCTGCATGCCATGGTGACGCCGGCGATGGTGGAACGGGCGCAGATATTCGTCAGCTACAAGACCTATCCGCATGTGGACATGCGCGAGACCGGTCGCCATGCTGGCCGGCTTCTCGATGCGGCGATGCGTGGGGCGACGCGGCCGCGCACACTGCGCGCCCACCGCCCGATGCTCGATGAGGCCAATGCCGGTCGCACCGATGTGCCACAGACGGCGGATCTCTATACCCGTGCCAGCGCCTTCGAGACCGAGCCGGGAATCCTCGCCGTCTCGGTTAATGCCGGCTTTTCGGAAACCGATATCGAGGAGATGGGGCCGACTGTTCTGGTGACGCATGACGAAGGCGCCGGCCCCCGCGCGCGCGAAATCGCCGAAGACCTCGCCCACGCCATTTGGGAAGGCCGTGGGCTGACCTCGAACGATTTCCTCGGGCCGGCTGAGGCCGCCGCCGTCGCCCGCCACTTCGATTCATCCCAGGGGCCTTTAGTGATCGCCGACTATGCCGACAACCCTGGCGCCGGCGCTTATGGGGACGCCACCGCGCTTCTCGCCGCCCTTTTGACTACGGGTGCTGCAGGAGGGGCCTTTGCGCCGATGATCGACCCGGCCGCCGCCGCGGAACTTCATCGGCACGCCGTCGGCGAAACCGTGACGCTGGCCATCGGTGGTAAGTGCGACCCGGCCTTCGGCGGCGACCCGCTTATTTTGACCGGTGAGATCGTTCACCTTTCGGACGGCACCTATACCGGCGACGGGCCGATCCTTGGCGGCATCACCTACAGCTTCGGCCCGACTGCCGTGTTTCGGGTGAAGGGAATCGATATCCTCATCGTAACCCTGCCGGGGCAGATGCTCGACCTCCAACAGGTGCGCGCCTTTGGCATCGAGCCCTCGCGACTGCGCTTTCTGGTGGTGAAGTCGATGCAGCATTTCCGTGCCGCCTTCGAACCGGTCGCAGGCCAGGTGATCGTGTGCGACACCGGAGCGCTCGCTACCCCGCAGGCGCACCTTCGACCCTATGTTCGCGTCCGCCGTCCGGTCTGGCCGCTGGACCGTGTCGGCTTTCCCCATGATCTGTGACGATGGTCTGCCGCCGGCTTCGTAGGCCAGAACCTCAGATACTGTTGGTTGTTCGATTGGCTTGGCAGGCTCGTCGGGCGCAACAGTCCGACGACGATGCGCGGCCATGTCAGGGTCAGTGCGCCACCGGCTCTTTCATCCGCGCTTCTGGCGAAACCTATCGTTTCGGTCAGGCGCCACCATCCTGGGATCGCGATTAGGCACATTCTATTTCCAAGTGCGACATGCCAATGATTTCGATGGTTTCGCCTTGGAGATATTTTGGATGTCGCTTTGCTATTCGCAGCTTTCCCTGCCCGATCGCCGACGCCTTCATCATCTGAAGGAACGCAAGGTCCCCGTCGGCGAAATCGCGCGCCTGCTTGGCCGTCACCGCTCGACGATCTATCGCGAACTGAGACGCAATACGTTTCAAGATGCCGAGTTTCCCGAATACAGCGGCTACTACTGCACCGTGGCCGACGCCATAGCCAAGGAACGGCGGCGGCGCTTGCGCAAGCTCAGGCGGCATCCCGACCTGCGCGTGTTCGTAACCGATCGGCTGAAGGCGCATTGGTCGCCGGAGCAGATCGCCGGTCGCCTGGTTGCCGACGGCGTGAGCCCCGTCCGCATTTGCCCGGAAACAATCTATCGCTTCATCTACTCCAAGGAAGACTATGCGCTGGGGCTCTATCGCCATCTTCCCGAGGCTCGGCGCAAGCGTCGGCGTCGTGGAACACGCCAGCCACGCGGATCGCGCATTCCGATCGACTGCAGGATCGGCCAACGCCCTGAATTTATTGGCAGCCGATCGGAGTTCGGTCATTGGGAAGGCGATCTGCTGATCTTTCGTCGCGAGCTCGGTGAAGCCAACGTCACCACCCTCGTCGAGCGCAAGAGCCGCTATACGGTGATGATCAAGAACAGGAGCCGGCACTCACGGCCGATCATGGACAAGATCATCCATGCGTTCTCGCCTCTGCCTTCTCATGCCCGCCGCAGCTTCACCTTCGACCGTGGGACCGAGTTCATGGGCTATCGGGCTCTGGAAGATGGGATAGGCGCGAGAAGCTGGTTCTGCGATCCCAATTCGCCGTGGCAGAAAGGTGCCGTCGAGAACGCCAACAAGCGCATTCGCCGCTTCGTGCCAGGCGATACTGACCTGGCAGCCGTATTACAGCGCGACCTCACCCAACTCGCACGACATCTGAACGATCAGCCGCGAAAATGCCTCGGCTACAAGACGCCGGCCGAAGTGTTCATGGCCCATTTGCAGGAAGGCAAGTGATCCCCTACCCTGTAAGACAGGCATGATGCACTTGGGTTAGCTTCTCCACCCTTCCAATTATAAAAAGTCGCCTCAGAAATCCCGTGCTTGCAGCACAGATCAGCCGCCTTCGCACCTGCCTCCTGCTCCTTCAGCACCCCAATAATCTGCTCTTCCGTAAATCTCTGCTTCTTCATGCGTCCGTCCTCAATGGCCGGTGTCTAATCCATTCTGGAGGAAATTCTCAGTGGCAGGTCAGTCTACAGTGTAGACGAGGAGAAAATCACCGCCGATATGACATGGCAGTAATGCACGTCTGGATGCCCCAAAGGGCCTCTGCTAAACTTGGACATCGTCTCAAAACGCGAAGGAGATTGCATGGCACAAGTTTCGCAAGCCAAGAAGAGACGCTTCCAACTCATCCTGATCAAGCCCTCGCACTATGACGACGATGGCTACGTGATCCGCTGGTGGCGCCCGATGATCCCTTCGAATTCGCTCGCCGCCCTCTATGGCCTTGCCGCCGACTGCGCCGAGCGCAAGGTGCTCGGCCCGGACGTTGCCATCGATATCACGGCGATCGACGAGACGAATACCCGGATCGATTTCCCGGCCCTTCTGCGCCGGCTTGGGCGACACGCCAACTTCGGCATGGTGGCGCTTGTCGGAGTCCAATCCAACCAGTATCCGCGTGCCCTCGATATTGCGCGGCCGTTCCGGGAGGCCGGCATCCCGGTTGCGATCGGCGGCTTTCACGTGTCGGGCTGCATTGCCATGCTCGAAGGCATGGCAGTGGACCTCGATTCCTGCCGCAGGATGGGCATTGCCATGTTCGCGGGCGAGGCGGAGGGTCGTCTTGACACGATCCTGCAGGATGCCGCCGGCGGCAGGCTGGAGCCGGTCTACAATTTCATGGACGATCTGCCCGGCATTGGCGGCATGCCCGTTCCGTTCCTGCCCAAGGAAAATGTCGCTCGCACGCTCGGGCTGAGCACCAGCTTCGATGCCGGGCGCGGCTGCCCCTATCAATGTTCCTTCTGCACGATCATCAACGTGCAGGGGCGCAAGTCGCGCTTCCGCTCGGCCGATGACGTCGAGACGCTCGTGCGGATGAACTGGGCGCAGGGCGTCCACAAATTCTTCATCACCGACGATAATTTCGCCCGCAACAAGGAATGGGAGGCGATCTTTGACCGACTGATCGAACTGCGAGAGAAGGACCGCATTCCGCTCGGCCTGATGATCCAGGTTGATACGCTCTGCCACAAGATCCCGAACTTCATCGAAAAGGCAAAGCGTGCCGGGGTTACCCGCGTTTTCATCGGCCTCGAAAACGTCAACCCCGACAACCTCACCTCGGCGAAGAAGAACCAGAACAAGATCACCGAATACAGGAAGATGCTCCTTGCTTGGAAGGCGCAGGGCATTATCACGCTCGCAGGCTATATCCTCGGTTTTCCGGCCGATACCCCCGAGACCATCCGGCGCGACATCGCCATCATTCAACACGAACTGCCGATCGACGTCGTCGAGTTCTTCATCCTCACGCCATTGCCGGGTTCGGAGGATCGCCAGAAGCTCTGGAAAAGCGGCGTGGAGATGCGGGCCGATCTCAACGTCTATGACGTCGAGCATGTGTGCACGGCGCATCCGAAGATGAGCCGGGAAGCGTGGGAGGGCATATATCGCGAGGCATGGCGGCTCTATTACTCGCCCGAGCACATGCGGACGCTGCTGCGCCGCGCGGCTGCGACAGGCGTGCCGATCGGAAGCCTCGTCAAGCTGCTCGTTTCCTTCGCGACGATGGTGCCGCTCGAAAAGGTGCATCCCCTGCAGAGCGGACTGCTACGCCTGAAGCAGCCGTCTGAGCGGCGGCCAGGCCTGAAGCAGGTCCATCCGCTGAGCTTCTGGCCGCAGTATGTTTGGGAGACGCTGCGCAAGCATGTGGCGCTCGCGGGCACCATCGTCCGATTGACGGCTACCGCTTACCGGATCTCCCGCGATCCGGCTTCAAAAACCTACATGGATCAGGCGCTGATGCCGGTCGGAGACGACGAGGAGGAAACGCGCGATCTGTTCACCAAGACTGCCGGCGGTGCGGCAGCGGTGGCGCACGTAAAGAAGGTCGCGGCGCTCACCCACGCCAATCCTGGGCGGGAAACGGCGCGGGCGGGCACTCGAACACGGGCATGATCCCGGGGGCTTGCTGATGGCTCTCGGTGACGCCGAACTCGAAAATGGTGCTACGGCACGTCCGCCAAGGCGAATATGCTGTCGAGCGACAGGGCGAGCTGATCGCCGAACTGTTGGCGAAGGGCGTTCCGGCCTTTGACGAACGCATGAAGTGACTCCGAAACTGTCCCTAACCGATTGTCAGTCAGACGTCGAAAGTTGCGGCTTTCGAAATGGCGGTGATAATATCTGGTCTAATGTCCAATCTAGATCATCAGCTTCCCGAGAAACCAATTCTCCGGGCAACAACGATCAGCAGAACGACAGGGTACTTGAGGTCAACTGCACGACGAGACCAGTCTCCGACTGGGCCGGGATGGCAGTTGCCGCCTGGAATGCGGCCGCAAAGAGGCCGAAATATGCGCTTAGATCAGTGCTCCTTGTCGAGGATGATCGCAGTGGTCCTCACGCTCAGAGCCGTGGCGTTCGCCGTGCTGTTCGGCTGCGGCAGCGGGCTGTTCAGCATCGCATCGGGCGGAGATGGCGATGAACAGCATACTCAGCCGCGAAGAAACGGGTATGTTTCCTCCTGAGGATATGTGGAAATTCAGCGGATTTTTATAAAAACCCTGCGACGAGCACGGGCGGCGCGAGGCAGCGACGGAGCCAACCCTCGCTCGTTCAATCCTGATCTACTATAGTCCGGGCGTGCAAGACATGGACACGCTAGAGAAATTGTTGCGCGCGCTTCCTCTAGGGGGCAAACCGCCGCTCACTATGCACTGAGGCTGCCCCGCTCTCTGATGGCGAGGTCGCCATATATTGGCCCAAAAGAGAGACCAGTATTCCGGCAGTAACCATTCCTTCCTGGTGAGTAACGCTTGGGACCGCCGGAGTTCTTCTCCGATCGATGGCTGTCCCTAGCTGCCGTGATGGCGGAAGCCAGCGGCGGCGTGCCTTCACGCGTCGAAATAAGTCGGACAATCGGGTCTTTTACAATGACGGGAGAATCCCATGGCACGGCTACCTCTCATGGCAGCGGCAGCGCTTGCGCTTGCCTCTTCGCTCCCCTTAATCTGTGTAACGACAACCCCGGCCTCCGCACAGTCGTTGAGTGACGACGGCGGGGGCGATATCAGCGCCAGCGACGTGCGCGACTTCCTGCGGGATGCGCTTCGCGCCCGCAGCGATCGGCGCGATCTGCTCCGGGACCTTATCGCTGAGCGGCAGGACCGTCGTGATGAGCTCATGGACCTTTTGGGAGAGGGCGGCGATATGATGGGCGACCGGCGCGAGCGGCTTCGGGACCTCCTCGCCGCGCGACGGGACCGCCGTGATGACCTCATGGATCTAATCGGCGACCGCGGCGACCGCCGGGAGCGGCTCATGGACCTGATCTCCGCGCGGCGGGACCGCCGGGATGAGCTCATGGATCTGATAGGAGACCGCGGCGATCAGGGTGGAGACCGCGGCGCCCTTCGGCAACGCCTGCTGGAGCGTCTTGCCGGGGCAGACGAAGGAAACTGTGTCTTCGTTACCCGCAGCTTGCGGGCCGAGAACGGCGACTGGCTGGCCTTCGTTCGCAGGCGGGTGTGCCGGGACTAGGCCATGATGCCTTCGAGAATGCCCAGGATCGCATGAAGTTTCCCGAAACCCGCGATGGGTGTGAAGCAGTTCCCGCCGGCGAATGCGCCGCAAGTTGATGGCTTTGTGCGTCCGGTGTCTGTTCAACAGGCGGATGCACTCGCCGGCTTTGGGAATTCCTGCGCGCCAACCGCACACGAAGCCAGGAGAGGTGAAATGAACAAGTTTCTTCTCATGACGGCAGGCCTCCTGCTGATGCCGCTCCCAGCCCTGAGCCAGAGCGCGCCCGACTCCGGCTCTCGCGACCGGGGCTCGATGCAGGATCGCGAAATCGAAGACCTGCTGCGTAGCATCACCGACGAGGTTCCCGGCGGGAGCGGTGGGCGGCGCGGCGCCGCCTTCCTGCTACGCAGCGGCGACGCGACGGTCGCAGTCCGTTGCGACCCGCGGGAATCGATGAAAGACTGTGTGGACCTGACCACGTCGCTGCTGGAAAAGGCTCGTTCTGCGATGCCTACGGGCGGCGGCGCTCCCGGAACCACGCCGCCGCCGCGACCATAGCCTGCTGCTTCCCGACTTGTCGGAGCCAGCAAGTGGCAGTTCATCTCTCGGCAGTCCGGGAGGTGCCTGCGGGCTTTCACGTTTTTCAGACCGGGCTAGTAGAAACAGATCAATTCGTAGACGTCTCGTTCGAAAAATATTCGCGTCGGTTGTCCTTTCTGCCGTCGCAAGTACCGCCTCGTGGGAGGGCATGGACGACCCGAGCACGCAATACAGCAAGGAGGACATGCAGCAGGCGCTGCAGACCAGGGAGCAGTATGATGTCCATGGCCTGCACTTCGACACCGGCAAGGCAACATTGCAGCCCGGCCGGGCGCAGAACCGCTTCTCGACGACATGGCAACCACGCTCAAGAACTTCCCTGATTGGGGCCTGAGAATTGTCGGCCACACGGACGCAAGCGGCAGTGCGGAAGCCAACGAACGTCTTTCACTCGAGCGTGCCGAGACGATCAAGGGCGGAGGCACTGCGCGCCAGGAACGTACCCTTCGTGGTGGCGAGCGCCTATGATCGACCAGAGCTTGTCGGCGGCGACGTATTGATCGGAGCGCCGAATGTCGGCAAGCCCACCGAGCAGCGCCGCCTGCTCGCGACCCTCGAGCAAGTGGCGCGGGCCTGAGTGGCAGTTCCACTCGTAAGCGCAGACGGCCGCCATACAGAACCGCTGAGCGTCACGTGATCTAGCCGGCTGGGCCGCGATCAATTTCCTTTGGCGACGCGCCGTGCTTCTGCTTCCCGCAGGGTAACCAGTTGCTGTGACGCTTCGTCCCAAAGGATGAGTTTCACGCAGCCAAGGCTCTCCTTGATCGTGATGCGTCCCAAGTCCCCCAATTCGGGGTAATCACGTAGAACTTCCGGAAGCCGATAGAAAGGAACACGGCTCGAGAGGTGGTGGATGTGGTGCATCCCGATATTGCCGGTTATCCAGCGCAGGGAGCGGGGCAGGTCGTAGTGCGATGCACCGTGCATCGCCGCGTATTGGAACGTCCATTCCGGAGGCTTCGACCAATGAGTATCTTCGAACTGGTGCTGGACGTAGAACAGCCAGACACCCGCCGTGGCGGCGATCAGCACGATTGGCAGATGGATCACGAAGAACGGAACAAGGCCGACCAGCCAGACAAGCAGGGCGGCGAGCGCGGCGATGGCGACATTCGTTGCCATTGTCGAGACCCATGGCAGCGCCCCGGACCTCATCATGCCGAACGGCAGCCGTTGCTTGAAGATAAACAGCCAGGCCGGGCCGATACCGAACATGACGAGGGGATGCCGATAGAGACGGTAGCTCAGCCGCTGCCAGCGCGTCGAGTTTTCGTATTCCGCGACGGTGAGCGTCGTGATGTCGCCGACGCCCCGCTGGTCGAGATTGCCGGCCGAGGCATGGTGTTCCGCATGGGCGCGACGCCAGTAGTCGTATGGCGTCAATGTCAAAACGCCGATCGCCCGGCCCGTCCAGTCATCCAGGCGGCGCCGGCCGAAGAAAGAGCCGTGGCCGCAATCATGCTGCAGCATGAAGAGGCGCAGGAGAAATCCCGCCGCTGGAATGATGAGGATCAGGCCCGGCCAGAAGCCGAAATGCGTCGAGGCCCCGGCGCCCGCCCACAGCAGGCCAAACGGCAAGACGGTGACGGCCAGCTCGAACGTGCTTCGGCCCATGTGCGGCTGCCGATAGGCGGACAGGATCTTGAGCCAGGCTTTCTCACGATCGGCGCCTCCGGGGGCGGTTGCGTTTAGCGATTTCATCGGCAGGTCGTGTCTTCCGGTAATGTCCCAAGCGGTTGGCGAACAGGGTTGATGAATTCGGAAAGGTCGGTTCGGGTGCTGGCCGAGCTCTCCGATTGACGTCGGCTGGTCGCGTGCCATCGACCATGATGGTGCGAGATACTGTCAGCGCTTGGTCGCCATCCACAAGACATGGCGGGCGCCGCTGTTCCTGCTGCTGGCACGCACGTTCACTTCGTCTGTGGCGAAACCGACTTCACGCAGGCGGCGCGTGAAAGCCCGATCCGGCGCGGAGGACCAGACGGCAAGCACCCCGTTCGGGCGCAGGGCGGCCTTGGCCGCCAGAAGACCGTCATGGCTATATAAACTGTCGTTGGAGGCGCGCGTCAGCCCATCGGGACCGTTGTCGACGTCGAGCAAAATCGCATCATATGCGGCCTTCTTCGATCGGATGAGCTCGCCGACGTCACCGAGATGGATATCGACGCGGCGATCGTCGAGTGTGCCTTTGTGAAGACCCGCCAAAGGTCCACGGCCCCATTCGACGACAGCGGGAACGAGTTCGGCGACAACGACATGGGCATCTTGAGGTAGCGCGCCCAGAGCGGCCCGCAACGTAAACCCCATGCCGAGGCCGCCAACCAGCATGCTTGGGTTTTTCCGACCCGCGATCCGCTCACAGCTCAAGGCCGCCAGCGCCTCTTCCGAGCCGCTCAACCTGCTGTTCATAAGTTCCGTCGAGCCGAGCATGATGGAGAATTCGCTGCCGCGCCGCTTCAGGCGCAGCTCGCCGACATCTCCGGGAATGGTCGCATGATCAAGGTGAATCCAGGGAAGCATCGGGGCATCTCGTTGCGTTGTTCAGACGCCTGGTACCACGGCGACCCTTGTCGAAGACACTAAATTATCAGGCAATCGAGGAGTCGAAAGCAAACGACCGTCCTCCCCGGTTTCCCGTTCCTCCTGGTTCATGTGGCTTAGCACCGGCTGCATGAGCTGCTGCGCCAAACAACCTCGGTTGCGTGAAGGGCTCCAAGGTTGCAACCACGCATTTGGCACAGCGCCCTGAACGAACCTTTTCTTTCAAAAATCGCTATCACCATCCGCAGCGCGACGAGCGTTGTGGACCTCCTATTGAAATCGACATGTCTGCTTTGCGCCGCCATTGTGGTCATCGAGCCACCTGTCACTGTCGCCGCAAGGCGGAGACTACGCAGTGACAACACCTGTGCTTGCGCCGATGTCCCGTTTGGGCGGTGGCGTTGAGTTGCCTAGCGATAGCCCTGAGATTGGCCTGGCTGTGTACGGATAGGTCGGTGCCGCGTGGGAGATATTGCGCAACAATCGATTGTGCGGGTTCCCCCCTTCGTCCGCACCATATTGAAAAATATGGTCAGCGAAATGTTCCTGCAATTCTCTGAGCATGTAACGCCGGGGCACACAAACCGCAGGTAGCGCTGCCCGATCAAGCAGGCTCGCCGAGATCCCGTAAAATTAGGGACCATGATTAGACCGAAGAGCCCTTCGGAAATTCGCTCAATGGGTTCAAGGGCCGACTTGGTGCGAGGCCTGTTTTTCCGGTGTCATCAATACGCCAAACTCGCTGAGCTGGAGCGGAGGAACAAGAGCCGGCGTCTGACTCGGATTGATCAGACGCCAGCTCAGTGGCGGTTCACTCGTATTGCTTGCAAACAGACCCTGACCAACGCATGCAGCGGCGATTGTGGCGTTTCTCGACTCTGGACTCGCATTTCCCATTAACCATTGTCTGCCCCACTCCGCAGCCGGCGACGACGGGCGTAACTATGCTCTCTGGTTGAATCGGCGAGCGAGGCATTGCCTGCGCCGACGAAGCGATAGCCAAGGCAAAAACCAAAACAGCGATAGTTCTGATCATGGCCCACCTCCCTTTCTTGCGCTTGATTCAAACTTGAGAACGGCGATTTAGCTGGATTCCAGGCAACCACAAACCGCGAAGCCGCCTCCACATCTTTCTGGAGGCCTTTCAAAAAGGCGGACGCACAAACGCCCACCTACCTTCAAACGCTCATCTCGGATAAGTGGAAATCGTTAGGATTATGCGCCCATTGTTGGTCGTTGACCAGCGAAATCCACCATTAGGTCAAGGAAGAAGCGGCTCGCCAAATCTGGCGCTGCTCAGGGGATTCTTGACGCCGACTTTTCGGCCGGCGCTCCAGACCGGTCGGCCCAGTGCCAACGTAATACGGCATCCAGTACACGCCGCTGTAGTTCCTGCAACTATAGGCGTTGCAGGCGCCCCCGACGGTGAGAATGCCCGCGCCGGCAAACTGGGTGGCGATCGTCGGCGGCATCGCGCTGGCGTCGGGCACCGGCATCAGGATCGCGGCAAGACCCGTTGCGCCAGCGAAAGCGAGACTAATGCATCTGAACATTTCGCTCCCCTTTGCGTTTCGAAACCACGGCTGACTTGCGCCCGTTTTTAATTCGACGCAATTTTGTGCCGCTTTATTCGCGGCTCCGGTGATTGCAAGCCGTCATCGGCGTGGCCGCGAGGCGAGCAGCGCCAGGCAAGGGAAGAAGTGACGCCATGCGGCCGGGTGCTTGATGGATGAGGCCGACTAGGAGAGCGACATGGCGTTCTTTGCTAAGGGACAGTTGATAGCTGCGGCGGGCGCCCTCGCCCTCTGCCTTCTCACGTGCGCCGCTCAGGCGGCCTCATGCGGCAAAAGCGCTGCCGGGTTTCAACAGTGGAAAGTGGAGTTTGCCGAGACGGCAAAGGCCGCCGGCGTCAGGGGGAAGGGCCTTGCAGCGCTTCTCGGAGCGAATTACGCCGTAGGAACCATCCGGGCCGACCGCTCCGTCAACAGGGCTTTCGGCGGCTCGGTCGACGACTTTATGAGACGCCGCGGTGGGCCTGCGATTATTTCCAAGGGCCGATCGCTCAAGACGGCGAACGCAGCACTCTTCGACAATATCGAGCGCAAGTACGGCGTGCCCGCCGGGGTGCTGCTCGCCATCTGGGGTATGGAGACCGGCTTCGGCGCCTCCATGGGCAACCAGAACACTGTATCGGCAATCGTCACGCTCGCCTACGATTGCCGCCGCCCGCAATTCTTCGCGCCGCATGCCATCGCGGCGCTCATGCTGGTCGACAGCGGCGCGCTGAACGCCCGCTCGGTCGGCGCAATGCACGGCGAGATCGGCCATACCGGGTTCCTGCCCGGGAACGTCTTGAAGTACGGCGTCGGCAGCAGGGACATGCGCGACAAGAGTACTGCGCTGATGTCAACGGCCAACTTCCTCAGGGCGCAAGGTTGGCGGGCCGGCGGGGGCTATCAAGGAAACATGGGCGCCATCGCTGGCTGGAACTCCGCGCGTGTCTATCAGCAGGCAATCGCCCGCATCGGCGCCGCGATCGACGGCAGTTAGATAGTTGCGCCCGCTTCCAGCTTAAAGTCGCCGTGCGACGGCTCAATTTGCTGGCTCCAGTACGATTTATGGCCTGCACGTCGTGAGCAGTGTATGCTGCTTTCCGGCACTCACTGGACGCCAGTGATGGCGCCTCTGGGCAGCCTTCGCGCTCGTCAAGACATTCTGCATCACCTGTCGCGCGACCTTGTATTTCGTCGGCGATTTCAGGCGTGACCAATCCCAGTCCTCGGCGGCAAGAGCTCTGATGTCCGCTATTCGTGTTGGGCGTCCTAGCAGCGGACGGTCGGCCGTCGGCCCCTTTCCGTCTGTAACGCGCCCTCATCCCGGACATCGCTTGCATTTTAGCCGACTCTCAAAAACGGACATCCCGGCGGATCAGCGGGGTGTCGGGTTTGCGCCTTCGAGGAGACGTTCAGAAATCCGTCACAGACTGGCAAGGTAGTCCTTGAACTGTTTCCCAGAACTCAGACGAAACGTCTCGCCAGTGTCCCTAATGGCTTTGATTCGTTTCACCTGAACTCGCGCTCGGTGACGCGCGCGCCGACCTTCTTGATGCCGCCGCCTCTTCCGATGAGAAACTGTCCCGCCTTGCTGGGCGGGTCATGTCGGTCTTCATCGATGAGGCCCATATCGTAGAGAGCTGGGGGCGAACGTTCAGACCCGATTTCCAGCGGCTTCCCTCCCTTATCTCTGATTTGAGGGTCAAGCAGCTGAAAACGGTGCTCCTTTCGGGCCGCAAACGCTGTGAACTTGGCGGCCTAAGCGACAGGCGGCGCTCGCTAGTGAAAACGCGGCTGTCGCTTAGCATTATAGCGAAGCTCGCATTCGGTCGCGTACTCGCCGAATAGGCGCAAAAGCTTGGTCTGCTCTGCCTCGGTGATTTCATTGCGCATGCAGAATTCCTTGACGGACCAGGTCTGGGTCGCCGAGGCCGCTACGGCTTTCACGCTCTTGCTGTGCATTTGAATCCTCCAGTTGTGCGGCAGAGCATATAGCAGAGGTGTTAATTAGCGAGCGATAAAATAAGACATGGTGCAGGCGAAGGATGCGGGAGTTTCCGAGCATCTGTCACATTCCAATTGCCTCGGCGCGTTCCTCTCGAGCTTCCTTCACGCCGAACCGACCGTTGCGGTCTCTCGCGTTGGGCTCTTCCCGCGCCGCTCTGTCTATCACGCCGTTGCCAGAACCATCTTCCGCACTTTCGGATCAGGGAGACGGCGTGCGCCAGGAAGTCGACGCTGACGGCGTGGATACTGGTACTCCGTCCGTCCGAAGCCGAACTCCTCGGCGCCATCGGATGGGAAGTCACAGGAACAGAGGGATGGGGCAAACTGGGAAGATCGTAAAAACCTGCAGGTTGCCGAAGATCGTCGACGGCTCAAGATTGTCAAGGAACGCATTTCGATCTGCCGCAGGGATATCCGAAAGCTGATCACTGCAGCGATGGAGGAGGGGGCTTCGGGGGACTGGGGCATGGTCGAGGGCCACTTCGTGGCGGCCGTAGGTCGGCTCGCGAAGGCAAAGACCGAGCCTGAACTCACGAACTGTCTGCAAGAGCTGACGCTGCTGCATGCCGAAGTGGTCAACCTTCTGGAACTTCAGCTGATTTCGCAAAAAAGCGACACCAATGGTGCCGAATGCCGTCACCACATACAGAGTTCAAATACCGAATCCACCAATGAACTTGAACCTAGCTCTCGAAAGGAGCAGGGGGACCCGGCGGCGCAAACCAGTGAGCTAGTGCGGGAGGCGATAAAGGCGTTTCCGTTGGGAATGGTGCTGCGGGCCTGCCCGGAAATTGCAATGTATGGCCCTGGTGGGGAAATTTCCAGCTGGCGCGAGCTGATGACGGCGGCGGTGGTGGTTCGTTCGATGCTCGGGGTCAGTCCCTCCGCCTACCAAGAGGCGTGCGAAGTGATGGGCCCGGAAAATGCCGCCGTTGCGGTCGCCTGCATCCTCGAAAGGGCAGGGCACATTAATTCAGCCGGCGGCTATCTGCGCGACCTGACACGAAAGGCGGCGCGGCGAGTTTTCGCTCGGGCCGATGCTAATGGCCTTGCTGCGGTTGAATGGAAAGCCGGTGCAGAGTACGGGCTGATCGGCCGCAGGTTGCTTGGTTGGCGCTCGGGGCAGGCGAGGAGGGATGACAGGAATGACGGCGCAGTTTGACATGTTTGCGGATGATGCGCCGACGGTGATCAGGCGATCACGTTCGGATGGACGCGCGACGCCGGTCATGACCGAGGACGACATGGTGCGGCATCTGCAGGAAACCGGCCGTTATCGAATCCTGATGAAGCTCCAGCCTCGACCGGTTGTCCAGTTGCCAGATTCGGCCTTTCCGTTGCGCGGCGTCATCATCGATACCGAGACGACCGGTCTCAGTTCGCGCAAGGACGAGATCATCGAAATCGGCGCGGTCGCCTTCAGCTTCGACGCAACCGGCACGATCGGTGCGGTGACCGACGTCTATGGCGGACTGCGGCAGCCGAGCAGGCCCATCCCCGCTGACATCACGCGGCTTACCGGCATTACCGAGGCGATGGTTGCCGGACAGGTGATCGACTTTGATCGGCTGGAAGCGCTGGTGACGCCGGCCGACCTGATTATCGCCCACAATGCCGGGTTCGATCGACCGTTCTGCGAGGCGCTGTCACCAATTTTTGCCGACAAGGCCTGGGCCTGCTCGGTTTCCGAGGTGGATTGGCACGCGAGGGGCTTCGAGGGAACCAAGCTTGGCTATTTGATCGGCCAAGCCGGCTATTTTCATGACGGGCATCGGGCGGTCGACGACTGCTTTGCGCTGCTGGAGGTTCTCGATAGCAACGGCCAGGACCAGGCCGGATCTGCGTTCGCCGAGCTGTACGCTGCCAGCCAGCGTTCGCGTGTCCGAATTTTTGCGGAAAATTCTCCCTTCGACCTAAAGGATCATCTGAAGGGGAGGGGGTATCGCTGGTCCGACGGCAGCGACGGCCGCCCGAAGGCCTGGTGGACCGAGGTGGCAGACGCTGATCTCAAGGACGAGCTTTGCTGGTTAAGGAGCGAAATCTACCGCTACGAGGCCAGCCCGCCGATGAAGCGGCTGACGGCATTTGATCGTTTCAAGGGGTAGGCAGAGCGGTGAAGTGCGGAGCCACCAGCACCACCCTCGCGATGAGAATCTCGATAACTGATTGTCCCGGACTTCTCATCGCTGCTGGCTCCCCAATTAGCGCCGAGGATGCCCCTGGACCCCGGCGATCGGCCGTTCAAACGTCTGATGGATAGGTCACCGCAGTTGAGCTTGAAGCGGAGATAGCGTGGTCGCCAACATTTGCCAGCGTCGCTCTCGGCGACGACGTTATTCCGCGTCGACCAGTCCGTCAAACACCTCGAGCAGAGTATCGACAATCGTCTGACCCAATGCATTCGCTGCCGCGGCAATCGTCTCGTCACTGCCCTCGCGGGCGGCGACCGCGAGATCGCCAGCCTGTGCGGCGATGATGGCGCTGACGCGTTCGATCGCCCATTGGGCAAAATCCGCCCGTGACTGGATGGTCGTTGTTTCCATGAGCAATTCCTTTCGCGTTCAGGATCTTTTTAGGGTTTCCCGGCATGATAGCCCGGCGTGTTTTGGTGTTGCATACGCGCTATCTGGCTTGACCTAGATAATCAAGCGAGCCGCCTTGCCGCGTCGGCGCTCCGGACTGTTGTAGTAGGAGGCGGCCTGGGTCAGTGACTTGTGCTGCGACTGCTGCATCGCTTCTGTCAGCGGCACGCCGCGATTGGCGGCTTTGGTCAAGCCGGAGCGCAGGCCGTGCGCGGAGAAATTTTCTGGATCGAGCCCGGCCTTCGCAGCGGGCTTTCAGGACCAGGTTGATTGACTGCGGCGCCAGGGCGCGATCGACATTGCCCCACTGATGGATGCGACGGAATACCGGGCCGCTGTCAATCCGGGCTTCGTGCAACCAGCGCGTCAGCGCCTCGACCGACCGGCCGATCATCAACGAGCGGGCGTCGTCGCCCGGACACGTCGTCTTTGTCCGACCGAGACGGATCGCCAAGGGCAGGGGAGGGGATGCCAGGTTGTCCGGTTCGGCACGCACCGGTTCTTCCTCGACCAGGTCCTCGACGCGCAGATTGCCAACTTCCGAGCGTCGGCGAGCGCCGGATGCAAAGGCCGTCAAGAGAATGGCGCAATCGCGGATATCGACGAGAAGGCTTCTAAGCCTCACCCGCGCCCTTCCTGGGAGAACGTTTCCTGCGCGCCTCGCCACTTGCTACGCCCATCTCCTCGGTCGCTTGCTTCCAATGGCGTTCGTGCTGGTCGTTGGGGCGCCCTTCGCTTTCCCAGATTGAGTATGCTCGGCGGCGGATTTCATCCTCGCGTTCGTCAATCATCGCTCGGTCCCTTATCCCTTTGGCACGCTGGGGTACCGGTTGCCCCCAGCGATCATGACGTTCTCATACAGTGACATCCGTGGTACCTCGGCTGCGGACAACGCTTGCTCGACTTGCTGAACGCCCTGCTGCGTTTGGAGTTCCAGTTAGCGCGCTACACTTTTCGCACCACGGCACATCTATGCGCCGGGGGAACCTTCAGTTCTCGTGGCGGTTGGGCTATCCCACCTAGAGATGTCGGCTTGCCCTCGACGTCTCGGTCTGGCATGCCGGCGACGCTCACCTCCCCGCTTGCCAATCGCGCATCCTGCAGACCGGTTTTGTGCTATATTGACGGACGGGAAAAACGCCGACCACCCAGCACGTTTTGCACCAGGAGATGCTCTCCAGGCTCCGGGGCTTCCGACCGCCGACGCCGAGACATTCTTGGCTATTTTCTACGAGGGTCTAGCCGGCCACAGGCGGTTTCACGATCAAGTTGAGAAGGGGCTGCCGTCGATTCGCCACTGATCTTGGTCGCTCCCCGAGAGCGTCATCGGATCCCACCGCTCGCATCAGTCAGTTCGGCATGAATTTTCTGGGCGAGTTGGAGATGCTCGAGCACGATCGGCAGCGTCTTCATCGCGAATTGCTGCAGGTTGGCGTCCTCGCCTCCGGTGATCTCCCATTCCAGGAGATGCGCCGTGCGCTGGTGATCCGTGATCTGCCCGGCCATGTAGGCAACGTCATAGTCGTGCCCCTGCAGATCGTTCAGCTTCGCCTTCATCGCCTCCTGGTCGGGCAACAGGCCTTCCGGCAAGGGGATCTTGGCGGTATCGGCGAGTTGCGCCAGCTCGTGGTTGGCCGCATCGTGGTCCTTGACCATGCGCTGGGCGAAATTCTTGACGCTCTCCGCGCTGGCGCGGTCGGCCGACATATGGGCAAAATCGACCTCCGCCGCCCCGCCAGCCGCCACGAGCCGGGCGAAGACCCGATCCGAATTGTTCGTTTGATTGGGAGCTGGATCGCCCGGCTTCTGCATCCGCGTGTCTGCGCCCATGAAGGCCGGATTGCCGATCTGGGCCCATGCGCCGCTGACGCTGGCGGCAAGGATCGCAAGGGTGAGGATGTTTCGCATGACGGACCTCTCAAAGCGCAAGGAGGTAGGCGACCAGATCGTCCTTTTCTTTCTGATCAAGCTTGACGCCTAGCACCAGGTTGAAGAATTCGACGGTGTCGGCGAGCGTGAGCAGCCTTCCGTCATGGAGATATGGCGGAGAGTCCTTGATTCCCCGCAGCGTGAAAGTCTTGATCGGACCGTCGGGCAGTGCCACGAAGTCATTCGTCACCTCGCCGATGCGGTAGAAGCGCTCCAGCTTCAGATCATGCATGTTGTTGTCCATGAAATTCGTCTGCGGAACGTGACAATCCGCACAGCGCCCCTTGCCCATGAACACCTTCTCGCCGGCGAGTTCCTGCTCGGTGGCGAGCGCCGGGTCCAATCTTCCGAACGGATCAAGCTTGGGCGCTGGCGGCAGGTCGATGATGTTCTGCATCTGGGCCATCATGGCGACCTGGTTGGTGCGGTCGGGAAGGTTCGCCCCCTTTCTGGTCGCGCTGACATGATCGCCGTTGAAGTAGGCGGTCCGCTGTTCGAACTGGGTAAAGTCCTCGACAGAGCGCAGCGACCGCTTCGAACCATGGATCTGCTGATTGAATACACCGCGCAGGCTGGTGGTATCGAGCCGGAAGCGCGCCGATTGTGGCCGCACGTCCGGCGTCTGGTGGAAGGCCGCGTTGGTGTGAAAATTCGCGTGGCAGTCAAGGCATGCGACGCCCAGGCTCTGCTGGGCGACCTTGCGGTCTTCGGTCTGGTTGAACTCCTCCTGCGGGAAGGGAGTGAGCAGCAGCCGCAGGCCTTCCATCTGCACCGGCGTGATCAGGCCGTTCATGATCTCGTAGAAGTTCCGAATGGACAGCACTTCGCCGCGCGAGACGTCTCCGAGCTCTGGATGCGTGGTCAGGAAGATCGGTGGCGGAAACTCCGGTGTCAGATGATCGGGCAGGTCGAAGTCGACATCGAAACGACGCAGGTCCCGCTGCTCAAGCCGGGCGATCGCATCGATCTGCGCTTGCGGAAATACCTGCCCGCCTGCCGACTGCTTCACGTGCGGCAGCGGCTTGAAACCTGACGGCAGCAAATTGCGGTCGCGTATCTCCGTGGGGGTCAGATTTGACAGGTCCTCCCAGGTGGTGCCCTCCGGCAGCTTGACGCGCACGCCACCCTGAACAGGCTTCCTGCCCCCCGACATCATCGTGCCGTCGATCGGCTTGTCGGCAAGATCGTAGCGCTGCCGGAGCATCGCTTGCTGGCGCTCCATCACCGCTCGCTTCTGTGCCTCGTCGATCGATTTTGCGTCGGAGAATGGCATCGTCGGCAGTGGTCTATAAGTGAGATCCGGCGGCAACGGGTCCGAGAGCGCCGGGATGCCAATCAGGATCGCAGTGGAAACAGGAAGTGCAAACCAAAGACTCAATTTAAGGGTTGTACGCATAATGGCCTCTCCCGCGCACGAAATGCGGCTAACCGCGGCAGGACAGGAATGTTCCACAGCAAGATGGCGCGTCGACGGCTCGGCCGATCCGGAGGGGCCATTGCACGCCGACGCTCGTCGGCCGATCTCCTTGCCAGACACGGCTGGCCTTCGGAGAGCACTGTCTTCCCTGGTGTCGCTATCGCGGTCTCTGCCGATGGAACATTCCGAGGCTGATGTTGTTGGCAGCGGTTCATTCCACACGCTGTGAAGGAACAATGATGGCGACCGATGCACGAGAGAACTTGATTGCTTGGCTGCGCGATGCGCATGCGATGGAAGAGCAGGCCGAGACGATGCTGCGCGCCCAGCATGGCCGAATAGAGAATTATCCCGAACTGAAGGAAAAGGTTGGCCAACACCTCCAGGAGACGCAGCAGCATGCTGACCTCGTTAAAGGTTGCCTCGACCGTCTGGCCGGCGGCGCCTCCACGCTGAAGGTTTCCGCCGCAAAGCTTACCGCAATGATGCAGGGCATCGGTGGCGTCTTTGCCAGCGACGAAGTGGTGAAGGGGGCGCTTGCCAGTTACACCTTCGAGCACATGGAAATCGCAAGCTATCGCATTCTGATCGCGGCTGCAGAATTCGTAGGCGACGAGCAGACTGCGACGGTCTGCAAGCGGATACTGCAGGATGAGATCGCCATGGCAAATTGGCTGGAGCAAAATCTCGGCGCTGTGAGCCTCCAGTTCCTGAGCCGTGACGAGAGCGACCTTCAGGCAAATCGATAAGGCGTCGTGGGATTCGGCGGATAGCGCGGAATCGTGTGCGCTGAACAAGGAGGTGCAGCATGCCAGACGACAAGAAGGCGATTGGCCGGGATCGCCAGCGAGTGGCGGCCGAACAAGTTTATGAGGTCGCGTACTTTGCGAGAAAGTTCGGCCTCACCAGAGATGAAGCGCGTGACATCATTAAGCAGGCTGGCAACAGCCGCGAGAATGCGAACGATCTGGCCCGCGATAGGCCTCAGCCAACCCGGTAAACGTCGTCAGCGTCGGCGCTCTCCCGCAACCCCTTACAAGCACCCCCTTATAAGAGGGGTGCCGAAGATGAGATTTTTGGCTTGGGCGTAGAAGCTCTCAGTGAGTGCGTGATCCTTGGAGAGTGCGTCTCGCACAGGAATACAAAACACCTTCCTACGATCTCGAGGAGGAGGTTCGGAAAGCCAGAGATCAAATGTCCCAAGAGGTCGTAGCGCAGTAAGCGCTGTTTTTCCCCCACCTTCCGGATCAGCGTGTGATTGTTGATGTTGTTGCCGAACGAGGCTTCGACATATGACGATTACAGGGTTTACGCATGGCACCA
>NZ_PZZZ01000013.1 GCF_003046475.1 Mycoplana dimorpha | reverse complement strand
CAACGGCCATTCAAATAGCCAGATCGATGACCTGCTGCCATGGGCCTACGCCGCAAAGCCCGAACTCAAAGCCGTGGCCTGAAAACACCGCTTACAGATTGACAACAACAGTGTCGAACGGACCATCCGGCCGATAGCCCTCAATCGGAAGAACGCACTCTTCGCTGGGCACGATGCCGGGGCCGAGAACTGGGCGACCATCGCCTCGCTCATCGAGACCTGCAAGCTCAATGCCGTCGATCCGCTGGCTTATCTGACCGCCACGCTCACTGCCATCGTCAACGGCCACAAGCAGGGCCAGATTCATGAGCTTTTGCCTTGGAATAATTCGCCCTTGGAGCGGACCAACAGGCAACAGTAGCGGGGCAGATGGCTGCGCACGAAGGTACGCAGCCGCGTTGTTCAGTGTAGTGAGGCGCTTGCCGCAAGCCGCTCATCCTTGTCGTGCAGCGCGAAGCGGTCAATCATATCAGCACTCGCTCCGTTGAAGCCGAGAACCTCGACCTCGTCGCCCGCCTGACGGAACTTCAATACGATCTTGTCCAACGCGCCAATTGCGGTGATGTCCCAGAGATGAGCCTTTGTGAGATCGATGATGATCCGCTTACTCTTATCCGTGAAGTCGAACGCATGGATAAAGGCTTCCGCCGACGCAAAGAAGACCTGCCCCACCACTGCATAGGTGACGCTGTTTTGTTCGGGATTCTCCAGGCGCGTGACCCTGAACAGACGGGCTACCTTGCCAGCAAAAAAGATGCCGGACAGCAGGACGCCAACGATCACGCCCTTCGCCAAATCGTGCGTTGCGACGACGGTGATGACCGTCGCCAGCATGACGACGGAGGAAGGAAGCGGATGGCGTCTCAGGTCGAGGATCGACCGCCAAGAGAAAGTGCCAATGGAAACCATGATCATGACCGCAACAAGCGCCGCCATCGGGATGATCCGGACGAGGTCGTTGAGAACGACGATCAGGAACAGTAGGAAAGCACCCGCGACAAACGTCGAAAGCCGTCCTCGGCCACCCGATGTTACGTTGATGACCGACTGTCCGATCATGGCACACCCGCCCATGCCACCGATCAGCGCCGACGCGATATTTCCCGCGCCCTGACCAACGCATTCCTGGCTCTTGTTGCTGGGCGTGTCCGTCATGTCGTCGACGATCTGCGCGGTAAGCAGCGATTCCAGCAGGCCGACGGCAGCGAGCGTCACTGAGTATGGGAAGATGATCTGCAGCGTCTCCCAGGTCAACGGAACCTGCGGAAGCATGAGGAATGGGATCGAAGACGGAAGTTCGCCGAGGTCGCCGACGGTGCGTAGGTCCATGCCGAACCACCACGCCATGGCCGTGAGAACCGCGATGGCCACGAGCGGCGATGGGATAGCCTTGGTCACGTATGGAAAGAGGTAGATGATAGCGAGGCCGCCAGCGATCATCACGTAGGTGAGCGTCGGAACCCCGAGAAGTTCGGGCAACTGGGCCATGAAGATCAGGATCGCAAGTGCGTTGACGAAGCCCGTGATGACCGAGCGGGAGACGAAGCGCATCACGCGGCCAAGCCTCAGCCATCCCGCGACGATCTGGATGATGCCCATCAGGATGGTGGCGGCGAACAGATACTGAAGACCGTGCTCCTTGACCAACGAGATCATGACAACGGCGGTCGCCGCCGTGGCGGCAGAGATCATGCCCGGCCGACCGCCCACGAAGGCAGCCACGCAAGCGATTGCGAAGGAGGCGTAGAGGCCGACCTTCGGATCGACGCCTGCGATCACGGAGAAGCCAATTGCTTCCGGGATGAGCGCGAGGGCGACGACGATGCCTGAGAGCACGTCGCCACGGATGTTGGAGAACCACTCCTGACGGTAGTTTGAAAGAGTTCGCATGGGAGGTTTTTTCACAGTTGAGGCAACGGGCCGAGCAAAACTCGGTCCTCGAAAATGGAATAGGTTGCGTTGCTGTGTTGTCTGGCGGATCGGCGGCCAGAAGAGCCACCCGGAATCTCACCGGGTCCTTGTGGATGACGCTAAGTAGCTCACGCAGTCCAGTTTTGCAATTATGTCTCGGTCTGAACCCGCGACAAAACATAGGACGCGAAGACGGGCATACGATCTTACACCAAAGCCTCTGCGGAAACCAAATCAACGCTTACATGTTAATGCGGGAAAGGAGAGTTTTGATGAGCTATCCCCGTTTTGCGGCAATGATCGCAGTGTCAACCGTGGTGATGTTTTGGCTGATGTATCTCAACACCTACGCGTTTGATCATGTTTTCTACAGCCAGACCCGAACCTGGATGGCAGTTTTGATGGGGGCAGTCATGGCGGTTATCATGATGAGCTTCATGTGGGGAATGTACCCGAACAAGAAGGTGAACGCCGCCATTCTGCGGGCAGTGCTGTGATCTTTGCAGGAGCACTTTGGCTCGTTCGAAGTCAGGAAACGGTTTTCGATGTCGCCTACATGAAGGCGATGATCCCTCACCATTCGATTGCGATCATGACCAGCGAGCGTGCTCACATACGCGACCCGGAAGTCCGCACACTCGCTGATCGCATCATTGACGCACAGTGAGCGGTCGACGAAACCGTCTCGCCAGGTTCGAAACTCTGCTCGATGATCTGCAGCTTTTGCTCGGTTGTCCACCGCCTGCGGCGGACATCACCCGTGATCACCTCGATGCGTCGATAGTCGTTGGACATAAGCCTGTCCTCAAGCCTGTGCTTGAGCCTTTCTGCTTATGCCGACTGTCCGGTCGAAATGGGGGGCAGTTCACAGCGGGAGAGCAAAGACCGCTTCCGTGGGCGAAAGCGGACATTGAAGATCGCAAAATCGAACGGCGGCATCGTGCTGCCGAAACACACGGTGGCGAGGACATCACCGCGTAGCCGCGTCCGCTCCTCAAGCTAACGAGGGCGCTCCGGCTTCGGTCCTTACTCCGACCGGAGGGCCGTTGTTTGCACCCGGGGGCAAGTTGTCACTACGGCCGCTTAGCGCCTTCATATTGGTGAACGAGGCACCGGACGCTGTTGCTGCTGCGGACATACCACCAATTCAGACGGCTATCCGTCGTCGCTCGATGAGGCTTCCGGGCATCAGCGCGTTCAGGCCACTCACGAGCATCTCGGATGCTTCATCGAGAGCCGCTTCCGGCATGGTTTCCAGACTTTCTAGTATGAACCACATCCGGCTGGAGGCGTAGTCGAGGCGCGTGCGCGTGCCCTGCCGCCAGTTCCACCGCCTGCAAGTGACACCGACATTGTCACGCCAGATGACTTCGCCCGAAGCGGGATTCTCGATCACCGCTTCGCCGTTCATGACAGTGTCAAAAGACTCCGTGCCGTCGGCGATGGTGAGAAGCGGTCGTCCGACATAGGCATCGTAGTTCTCGCCACCTACCGGTACCGCTTATTTCAGGCTGACCGCATTGTAGAGGTCGACCAATGGATTTATTGGGGGGAGCTTCCCATCCTTCAACACCCTCTTCCGCAAAGCCTGGGCCGAACAGGGCGTTCTGTTGGGCTTCGCCCCGAAACGCTGATACGCGTCAGCCCAACTGGTGAGGTGAGCTTCCGCCCACGAAGGGCCGCCTCGGACGACGTATCCGCTGGCTTCCTCCAGAAGATTGCCAGGGAGTTGTCCTGCCCGTGCGTTTGTGGCATCGACGTGAATGCTCATCGCGATGAAGCCGGGCGCTATGTCCCTGATCTGTGCGTCGATGACGGGTAGCTCGAACATAAACTCGGTAACTTCTGTGGAGTGCTTTTCTTCAGGCGGGGATCAGAGTTGCGACGACCTGGTCGGAACCACGGTCGGACTCTGCCAGGCCCTTTTTGACCCCTTGACGGTCAGCCTCGGGCCGGTTCTGGCTGAGTTTGCGCTTTCCTTGAAGGGAGGCAATCGGCATTCGGATGCCGACAATGCCACGCAACTGCGCCCTGATGTAGCTGTCCGGCGCATCGGAGACCGCCCATGGAACCTGTCGTCGTGATTCATGAATTATTGTCAGACGCGTCACGACATCAAGCAATCGGTGCTCGTCGTCGAAGAACTCTACCGGCCCCGAGGCGTGCACCGCCGTGTAGTTCCAAGTCGGAACAACCTTCCCATGCTCTGCCTTCGACGCGTACCAAGAAGGCGTGACATAGGCGTCCGGTCCCATGAACACGACGAGCGCTTGGCCAATGACCTCGGCCTTCCATTGCGGATTCGGCCGCGCCAGGTGCGCATAGAGAACGCCCCGTTCGCCCTCCGTCTGATCCAAGTACATCGGCAACGGTGTCGCCATCGGCCCGGCTGCGGTTGCCGTCACGAAATTGGCCAGGCGACATTGCCGGATCATCTCGTAAAGCTCCGTGGTGTCGTCCACGGCGAAGGCTGGTGGGGTATACATCTCGCATCTCCTTGACAGGGATGGAATAATCCAAGATCTGGCACGATACACGGCCAGTTCCGGAGTTTTTCATTGGGCCAGTTTGCAAGCCGGTCGCGGAGGACAGGTGCGACACAGCGCATATATCTCGACTTGCGGGCGCAAATCGTGTCGGGCGTTTATGCTCCCGGCGACAAACTTCCGTCCAGCCGGGCCCTTGCTGAGGAACTTGGGGTTTCCAGGACGACAGTGTCGGCCGCGTACGACCAGTTGATCTCAGAGGGATACATCCAGGTGCGGCAGGGAGCCAAACCAGTTGTCTCCCCGAACTCGCCACCGTTTCGCAGCGTATGGACGCAACGCGAGGGAAATGCGGCCGTTAGATTGTCCGCATATGCTACACGAGCCATCTCGTTGCCAGGAACGATCAGTGCCGAGCAAAAACCCTTGGACTATGATTTTCGTTACGGTGATGTTGCTCCGTCGGATTTTCCCAAGCTTGCCTGGAAGCGTGCCCTAAGTGCCTCCGCACTCGCGCATCGCGAACGGCTAGGATACGACCATCCCGCGGGAAGCAAGGCGCTTCGCAAGGCGCTTCACGGATATGTCTGGAGGGCCAGGGGGATCAGATGCGACGAAAACCAGATCGTCGTCGTCAGCGGGTCGCAGCAGGCCCTCGACCTTTGCGGGCGGGTCTTGATCAATCCCGGGGTCCGCGTCGTCCTGGAAGAGCCCTGTTACCAGATGGCTCGCAATGTCATGCTGGCGCTCGGTGCCCAACCGGTCGCTGTCCGATGCGACCGTGACGGGATTGATCCGTCGGAACTTCCTGACCCCGCGGACGTGGCCTGCGCGATTATCACGCCCAGTCATCAGTTCCCGTTGGGCGGCGTGCTCAGCGCCAGACGGCGGCAGGAATTGATGGACTGGGCTGCCACGGGCGGCGTCTATCTCATCGAAGATGACTACGATGGTGAGTATCGCTACGACGTGAACCCAATCCCACCCTTGCAACTGTCCCAGCCCGACAGGGTCATCTACGTCGGAACGGCTTCCAAAATTTTGTCGCCGACACTCCGAATTGGATACCTGGTAGTGCCTGAACCGCTCGTCGAGGCGTTCGTCCGCTGCAAGCAGATCACGGATCGTCACAGCGCCACGTTCGAGCAGGAGGCTTTGGCTGCGATGATCGAATCCGGTGCCTACGAGACCCATGTCCGGCGGATGCGACGGGTGAATGCAGAACGACGCTCAACATTCCTGGTCGAGATGCAGCGCGTCTTCGGCGACAGTGTCGAAATCGTCGGAACCTCTGCGGGCCTCCATGTGGTCGTCTGGTTCAACGGACTGTCAGCGGCGGACGAGTCGCGTTTTGCTGAACAAGCCAGAACCGAGGGTGTTGGGCTGTACCCCATCGGTCCGCTTTATGAGACGCGAACCGACCCGCGTGCCGGGTTCATATTCGGATACGCATCGATGTCCTTGAACGACATCAGAAATGGCGTGACCCGATGCGGGGAATTGCTCAGTGCGTAGTACCCGTAGCACGCGGAACAACCCTCAATGCCGCTTTGGAGCCAAGAACTCTCGGCCGCTTTGCGCCTGCATATCGGTCATTGGACCTCCTAGTTCAAAGTCCTGAAAGCTGCCAGTCCGTTGATCCGCGGCTTATGCCCAAGATGGGGTCGGAAGCTGCCACTCATGCGATGGATTAGGATCCAAACCGTTCCGAGCGTGCGGTCAAGACGATGAATGTCCTTCTGCGGTGCATGTCATACGGAAATGAACTCATGAAACTGATTCTTGAGCCGAAAATCAGCGTCCAGAGCGTTCACCGCGATAGGGAAACTGTTCTCTTCAGATAGAATTTCACCGAGCGAAGTCCCACAAATTTTGCAGAAGCATCTACCATATTTGCAAGGGGGTCGGGCTGGTACTGGGCGTCGCACTTAGACTTCGGTTGGCCAGATAGAAGATGGAACTCATTGGGCGACATTCTTCGGACCGGACACGCCGTCACTCTCCCGCACATCTCCCCCGAGCTTAGAGAAGCGGTGTCTCGCCGCAGCTACCCCGCATCCCATTAGCTCGTCATAAAGTACCAGGCCGCGGTCGTACAATGTCGACAGATGGTCGCGCAGCCAGGCCCGGTTGCACTCCTGATCTTCGAACCAGCCGTTGCTGCTGACGGCATCCACGATGCGTTTGATTGCTCTGAGCTTCTGGACCCTTGGAATGAATTTCCTGCTAGGCACGATCCCCTCCCATGGCAGGCGGAAGAAAACAGTTCCATCAGCGCTGGACCGAAGGCAGTGGATAATATTATACGGCCAATGCCATAACTCAAGACGCACCAGCCTGAGCGCCACCACTGGCTCAGGTCTTCCTGTACTCGCCGCCCTTCATCTCATCTGCAGGGATATTGACGTATTTACCGGTGGCCGGGACAGCAACCTGGTCGAAATTGTCAGCCAATTCGTGCAGCGCTCGATTCATCTCATCGCCGCGCATGGCAGAACCGTGCCCTGTGATTGCCAGTATCGGCTCAAGCGACGCCAGCATCTCGACTGAACCGCGGGCATTCCCCCAATTAGTGGTGTAGTACGTCGGTGGACCATGCAGTTCCGGCGTCTGAACCGCCATCGCATAAGCAGATTCCTGCCGTGTGGTTATGAAGGCATCGCCTGCGATGACCGTCCGATCCGCCTCGCGCCAGAGTGATATGTGACCTGGGGTGTGGCCGGGTGTGTGAAGCCACTGCCAGCCCGGCATCCCAGGGACGGTTCCGTCTTGTGGGAGCTTATGAAGCTTGGCGCCGACGTCGACCGGCCCACGCGGGTAGAGCAGCGAAAGCGTCGACATAAGGCCACCGCCAACCGTTGGGTCCGGGGGCGGGTAGGATGCACTGCCGTTCAGATACGGATGTTCCAGCTCATGCGCGTACACCGGAGCGTCCCATCGTTCGGCAAGCTCTTCCAGGCCGCCCACGTGGTCGAAGTGACCGTGCGTCAAAACGATCGCGGCAGGCCGTGAACTCGTGCCAAATCGAGCCTCTGCCGCCTCAACGATCAGGCTCGTCGTTCCGATCACACCGGCATCAACAAGAACCCAATTGCGGTCGCCTGCTGCATGTCTTCCGAAGAAGACGACATTGACGATTGCAAGACGGCGATAGGCGAGATCTGCGCAAATCTCCTGAGTGCCGTCATCTCGCGCGGCGTCTATCTGGGGGCTAGCGGCTCGGGATCAATCGGGGGCGGGCGCTGGCAGCGCGAAACTTTTCCCCAGCGGCGGAATTTCTTCGAGCACCGCTTGAGAACTGCGTATCCGAGTTCTGCGGCGCGTAGCAAGTGGCGACGCGCGCAGGAAACGTTCTCCCAGGAACGGCGCAGGTGAGGCTCAGAAGCCCATCGAGCCCGCACTCATGCCAATTGGGGATCCCGCTGGCGCAGCGTAAAACGTCTGCCAATCACGACGATTGCTCGATGAGCACTCGGAACCACGAGCCTGAAGTCAGTATTTGAGCGCGGCAATAACGATGTACAGAGGGACACCGACTGACATGATTGTGGCCGCTATAATGGCGGCCGTCCTGAGAATGCGCGTGCGTCTCGCGCGCTGGACGTTCCATTCGTATGCCATGGCTCCTCCCGTACGTCGGCCACAGCGAACCATCCACGGGAAGGTGAGTCGAGTGCAACTCTGCAACACTCGACGGATAGCGGATAGCGATTGCAGCCTGCCCAGGCATTGCGATGCGTTCGCACCTGCCGACAGTAGGTAGAGACATCACGAGGGCTCGACGTAGCCGAGCGAAGGGTGACAGAACGCTTCCGGGAGGCGATCTCAAATCCGAGCGATTGACACAACCGAACCGCGCGTTTTGAATAGCCCCAAATTTCGTGGACACCCTCGGGTTACATTTCCTGCTGCCGTTCGAACTCGACGGGTGACAGCATCCCGTTCCTGACGTGCTCGCGCTTGGGGTTGTAGAACATCTCGATGTAGTCGAACACGTCCTTCCTTGCCTCCTCGCGTGTTCGGTATGTCCTGCGCCGTATCCTCTCGCGCTTGAGGAGATTGAAGAAGCTCTCCGCCACGGCATTGTCATGACAGTTACCGCGACGGCTCATCGAGTGCTCAAGATTGTGGTGTTTCAGGAACGCCGCCCAGTCGATGCTGGTGAACTGCGAGCCCTGATCGGAATGGACCAGAACCTTGCTCTTCGGCTTTCGACGCCACACCGCCATGAGCAACGCCTGAAGCACGACATCGGTGGTCTGCCTGCTCTGCAGCGACCAGCCGATGACGCGGCGCGAGAACAGGTCGATCACCACGGCCAGGTAGGCAAAGCCCTCCTGGGTCCGGATGTAGGTAATATCTGTCACCCACGCCCTGTCCGGCGCATCGACATCGAACTGCCGGGCAAGGGTGTTGTCGACCACGATCGACGGCTTGCCGCCGTAGGAGCCGGGCCGACGCTTGTAGCCGATCTGCACCTTGATCCCGGCCAGTCTCGCGAGACGAGCGATGCGGTTGGCGCAACTGGTCTCTCCCTGATCGAGGAGGTCGTCATGGAGCTTGCGATAACCCTAGACCCTGCCGCTTTCATTCCAGGCCTTGCTGAGAAGCTCGGTCTGACGGACATCTTCCCGAGCCCGTTTGCTCAGCGGGTTCTTCAGCCAGGCATAGAAACGACTGGGCCGGATACGCAGGCAGCGGCACATCGCTCGCACCGTGAACTGCTGGCGATGCTCGGCAACACGCGTATCTCACTTTGCATCCTTGGCGAAATACGCGGTGGCTTTTTTTTAAGATGTCGCGTTTCCTCGGTGACGCGCGCCAGCTCCTTCTTCAGAAGACGTATCTCTGCCGCCTGATCCCCATCACTTCCTGATGGCTTCGAGAACTTCTTCTTCCACGCGTAAAGCGAGTGTTGGCTCACGCCCAGCCGCTGCGACACCTCCGCAACCGGATAGCCCGGCTCGGTAATCTGCGCGACAGCATCGCGCTTGAACTCGTCACTGAAATTGCCAGACCCCATCATGGCCTCCTTGCCTCAAAAATAGGGAAGAAGGCGTGCACAAATCTAAGGGCTATTCAGGCTGACAGATTTGCCCGCGGGTGAGGGGACCCTCACGCCGGCACGAAATCGGCAACAGCGACGCGACGCAACCGACGGCCAGGGCAGGTGCCGACGGTAGTGGCTAGCACGCCGTCAAAAAACTGGCGTTTTCGCGCAGGTGGATGACGGTCGGGCCGTCCGCGGCAAAGGCGGCCTTCACCGCCGCCTCCAGTTCCTCGAAGCTGTCCGGCTCGGCGGTTCGGCAGCCATAGGCTTCAGCGAGTTTGACGAAATCCGGGTTGTGCTGGTTGACGCCGATGGTCGGGATGTCGCGGACGATCATGCCGTCGCGAATCTGGGCGAGGCTGTCGTTGTTCCAGAGGATGATGGCGAGCGGCAGCTTGTTCTCCACCGCGGTGCCGAGTTCCTGGAGGGTGAACTGGAAGCCGCCGTCGCCGACGATGACCGCGACCGGGGTCTCGGGACTTGCGATTTTGCCGCCGATCGCTGCCGGCAGGGCATAGCCCAGCGTGCCGAAGCCGGCCGGGAAATGCCAGGTGCGGGGCAGGGCGCTGCGATAGAAGGCATAACCAGTATAGGCGAGCTGCGTCATGTCGGTATAGACGACACCGTCGTCGGGGATAGCGTTGCGCAGGCTGTCGAGCACGCGGACATGCTTCTTCTCGAGCGGCGTCAGGGCCTCGCGCTCGGCGGCGCGCAGTGCGGCAATGGCATTGGACTCCTTGAAGCCTGTGGCCCGGGAGACCGTGTCCGTGATCGCCGCCACCGCCAGTTTCGCGTCGGCTTCCATGGCGACGTCGACATCGTAGTCGCGCACCAACGTCGCCGGATCGATGTCGATGCGGATGAGCTTGCCATTCATCGGCAGCGAGCCGTCCAGCCAGATGTCCGGTTCGGCAAGCTCGGTGCCGACGAGCAGTACCGCATCGGCATCGCGAACAAAGGCCTGAGTGGCGCCGCGGTCGATCGTTACCTCCAGCGCCAGCGGATGGTCGTCAGGCAGGATGCCCTTGGCTGCGATGGTCGGCACGACGGCCGCGCCGATCTTCTCCGCCAGCGACCGGACCTCGCCTGTGGCGGAAACCGCGCCGCCACCGGCGAGGATCACCGACCGCTTCGCCGCGTTGAGGATGGCGGCCGCTGCCTCGACCTGCGCGGCATCGGGGGCGCGGCGGCGCGCGGTGGTGCGCCGGCTGGCCGGCTTGTCATCTGGGGCCTTGAAGACGTCGAGCGGGATGGAGAGATGGACCGGGCGCGGCCTGCCGCTGTCGAACAGCGCGAACGCGCGGGCAATGTATTCGCGCACTTGGTCCGGATTGCTCGCGGTCTCGGAAAAGGCGGTGAGGGGGCGCGTCACGGCCGACTGATCGGTGATCTCGTGCAGCGTGCCGCGGCCCATGCCGAGGTCCTTGTTGGCGGCGACGGAGGTGATCACCAGCATCGGCACGCTGTCGGAATAGGCCTGGCCAATCGGCGTCGCGGCATTGGTGACGCCGGGGCCGGAGATCAGCACGCAAACGCCGGGCTTGCCCGACATGCGGGCATAGCCGTCGGCCATGAAGCCGGCGCCCTGTTCATGGCGCACGCCGATGTGGCGGATACCGGCTGCATCCATGCCGCGATAGGCCTCGAGCGTGTGCACGCCGGGCATGCCGAACACGGTATCGACCCCGTAGGCCTTCAGGATCTGCATCAGGCGGCTGCCGCAGGAAATGGTCTCGTTCATGAGGGATAGTCCGTTCAGATTGGGGTTTTCACGGTTTCGCTGCGTCTTCTAGGCCCATCCAGATCGAGCCGTATTCGTCGGCCACCACCATCAGGCTGGCGCCGAGTTCCTGCGCGAAGGCGCGCTCTGGACGCGACCAGGCGGGCATGATCCAGGGTTTGCCGGCTTTCCGGGCGGCCGTTGCGATCGTCTTTAGGTCGGCCTTGTCCGCATCGGTGTTGCGATAGGCGCCCCGGCCGGAATCGAGCGACAGGTCGCTCGGGCCGACGAATAGGCCATCGACGGTCGGAAGGGCCAGGATCGCTTCGACGTCGCGCAAGGCCGCGGCCGACTCGATCATCGGATAGCAGCGCGTCCTGATGTTCTCACGGTCATAGTAGTCGGGCTTCACGCCGCCGTAGCGGGCGGGACGCGTACCGGAGAAGCTGCGCGTGCCGAGCGTCGGGTATTTGGCGGAGGCGGTCACGCGGCGCGCATGCTCGACATCGCCGATATGGGGGATGATGACGCTGTCGGCGCCCATGTCGAGCGCCTGCTGGATCGGGATCGCCTTCGGCCCCAGCACCTTGGCGTGCATCGTCATGCCGAGCGCCTTGCCGAGCGCGATGATGCGGTCCGTCGCCTCGAGGTCGAACAGGCCGTGCTCGATGTCGAGCACCACATGGCGATAGCCGATGTCATGGGCGATCTCGATCATCGCCTGGTGCGGGGTCGAGAGCCAGATGGCGAGGTTTTGGGGCATGTCAGCCATGGGAGGCACCATCCTTCTGCTGCCGCTCGGCAATCATACCGGCGATGTCCACCAGATCCTGCAGATTGGCGCCGGCGCGGATGCGCGCCAGCCAGCTTCCCTCGTCCTCCTGGTCCGCCAGCGCCACATCGGCGATGCCGGCCACCTGCTCGGCCGGCAACACGAGGACGCCGCAGTCGTCGGCGAGGATGGCATCGCCCGGATTGACGGTGACGCCGCCGCAGGAGACCGGAATGTTGTAGCCGCCGCCGAGATTGAGCAGCTTGGTGGTGATCGGCGAGACGCCGCGGGCCCAGGTCGGCACACCAGCTTCGCGAATTGCAGCGGGATCGGTGATCATGCCGTCGACGATCACGCCGGCCAGTTTGCGCTCCTTGGCCACGGCCGCCATGAAGCCGCCCCAGGCGGCGTGGCGCTCGTCGCCGGCCCGGTCGATCACCAGGATGTCGCCGGGCCGCACCCGGTCCATCGCGTGGTAGAGCAGGGTGGAATCGGGGCCGGGGATCGAGACGGTCTGCGCGGTACCCGCCACCCGCACGCCGTCGATCAGCGGACGCAGGTCATTGCGCATGAAGCGGTCGTGCAGGTAGTGGCCGACGGTGGCCGCCTCGACGCGGGCAAAGCGGGCGAGCAGGCCGGCGTCGAGCTGCGGCGCTGGGTCGGCGATCCGGTAGGATTTGATCGACATGATGAAATGGCTTCCTATTGCGTGAGAATTCTGATGGCGGAGGGGGCGCAGGCGACAACGCCCGGCTCTCCCGTTTGCGGGATCGACCGGTCACGGCTGTTGCGCACGCGGGCCTGCAGGCGGCTGTCGTCGGCAAGCGCCAGGCCGTAGACGGTATCGGTGCCGATATAGACCGCCTCGCTGAGCGTACCGGAAAAGCGGATCGGCGGGCCGGCATCGCCGTCGACGAAATGCAGCGCCTCCGGCCGGATGGCGAGTGTGCACCGATCGCCGGGCTGCAAGGCGAGATCGGATTGCAGATCGAAGCGGCTGCCGGCGGCATCCAGCGCCAGCCGGTCGCCGCTGCGGCCGGTGACGCGAGCCTCGACCAGGTTCATGTCGCCGATGAAGCCGGCGGTGAAGCGGTTGGCCGGCTGCTCGTAGATCTCGACCGGCCCGCCGACCTGCTGGATGACGCCGTTGCTCATCACCGCGATGCGGTCCGACATGGTCAGTGCTTCTTCCTGGTCGTGGGTGACGAAGATGAAGGTGATGCCGAGGCGGCGTTGCATCTCCTTCACCTCCATCTGCATCTCGCGGCGAAGCTTCAGGTCGAGCGCGCCGAAAGGCTCGTCGAGCAACAGGACCGACGGCCGGTTGACCAGCGCGCGAGCGAGCGCCACGCGCTGCTGCTGGCCGCCGGAAAGCGCCGAGGGCTTGCGGACGATGGCATGGGCCATGTGCACGCTTTCGAGTGCTGCCTTGACGCGCTGCCGGATTTCCTCCTTCGCCACGCCCTTGACGGAAAGGCCGAAGCCGACATTTTCGCCGACATTGAGATGCGGGAACAGCGCGTAGCTCTGGAACACGGTGTTGACGTTGCGCTGGTGCGCCGGCACCCCGGTCACCTCCTTGCCGTCGAGCAGCAGCCGGCCGGAGGTCGGCTCCTCAAAGCCGGCGATCATCCGCAGCGTCGTCGTCTTGCCGCAGCCGGACGGGCCAAGGAAGGTGAAGAACTCACCCGCCCTGATCTTGAGGTTCATCCGATCGACGGCATAGGTCGTCTGGTCGTCGCTGGCGCCGAAGGCCTTGCGGATATCGATTAGTTCGATGGCGACACGGCTTGCGCCGGCCGGCTCTGGGGTGTCAGGCGGCATATCGTTCTGGAACTCGCTGAGAAGGGGGAGGGCGGCCGGATATCGGCATCCGGCCGCCAGTGATGCGGCGCGCCGTTACTGGGCGGTCTTCACCTTGGTCCAGCCATCCTGGTAGAGCTTCGTGGCATCGCCCACGTCGAGGATGAAGTCGGCCTTCATCAGCGCGGCTTCCGGCGGATAGATCGCGGCGTTCTCCACCACTTCCTTCGGCAGCAGTTCCTTTGCCTTGTCGATAACGGTTGCCGATTTCGACAGGTCTGCCGCCTTGGCGGCGACGTCCGGGCGCATGATGTAGTCGATGAACTTGTAGGCTTCCTCGACGTTCTTCGCCGATTTCGGAATGGCGAAGCCGTCGATCCACATCGAGCCGCCTTCCTCCGGAATGACGTACTTGACCTTCGGGTTGGTTGCCATCACCTGGGCGATGGAGCCGTTCCAGCCTTGCACCAGGCAAGCCTCGCCGGTGGCGAGCAGGTCGCCGTAGTTGGTGCTGTTGTAGCCGCCGAGCACCTTCTTCTGCTCGATCAGAGACTGGGTCGCCTTCTCGATCTCCTCCGCCTTGGTGGTGCCGGCGTCGAAGCCGTTGACCTGGAGACCGGCGATATAGGCGGCCAGCATGTTGTCGAGCATGTAGATCCGGCCTTCATACTGCGGATCCCACAGGGCCTTCCAGCTCGTCGGCGGGGTCTTTACGCAATCCTCATTGTAGGCAAGGCCGGTCGTGCCCCAGATATAGGGAACGGACCATTTCTGGCCGGGGTCGAAGGAAACGTTCTTGAAGGGGGCGCCGAGATTGCCGATGTTCGGGATCTTGGCATGGTCCAGCTCCTGCAATAGCCCCTGCTTGGCGAGAACCTGCACCGTGTACTGGCTCGGTTCGATGAGGTCGTAGCCGCTGGCACCCGCCGACAGCTTGGCCATCATCGTTTCGTTGGAATCGTAGGTGTCGAAGGTCACGGTGATGCCGGTTTCCTTCGCGAAGTCGTCGACGATCTCCTGCGGCACTTCGCCGGACCAGGCATAGATGTTGAGCTCGGCGGCCGATGCCCCGGACGTGAAGGCGATTAGGCTGACCGATGCAAGCAAAGCTTTCCAGTTTTTCATTGTCTCATTCCCCATTTTTGGTTGGTGGTCTTATGAAGGCTTGCGGATCGTCTTGAGGTAGCGCCCCATGACGACCAGGATGACAAGCACGTTGACGGCGATCAGCATCGCGCCGAGCGCGTTGATCTTCGGCGTCAGGCCGGTTTTCAGCATCGCGTAGATCTGGATCGGCAGCGGCGTGGAGCCGACCCCGGAGACGAAGGTCGAGACGACGAAATTGTCGAACGAAATCACCGCGCAGAGCAGGAAAGCCGAGAGGATGGCGGGCAACAGCAGCGGCAACGTCACGCGCACAAAAATCTGCCTGCCGTTGGCGCCGAGATCGGCCGCCGCCTCGTCGAGGCGGGGATCAAGGCCGGACGCCGCGGCGCGCACGATCAAGAAGCTGAATGGGATCGACACGAGCACGTGGCCGGCGATCAGCGTGCCGTAGCCGAGCGGAACACCGGTCCAGACGGTGGCGACGAGCAGGCCGACGGCAAGCACGATCTCCGGCAGGACGAGCGGCGCGATCACCAGCGTCGAAAACAGGTTCTTGCCGGCGAACGGGCGCTTGACCACGGCGAGCGCAGCACTGGTGCCGATCGCCGTTGCAAGCACCGCCGAGGCGATGGCGACGATGACACTGACCTGCAAGCCGGCCCTGAGGCCGCGATCGACAAGCGCTTCGGCGAACCAGGCGAGCGAAAAGCCCTCCCAGACCACCGTCGAGCGGCCGCCGTTGAAGGCGTAGATCACCAGCACCAACAAGGGCGCAAAGAGGAAGACATAGCCGAGAAGCGTCGCGGCGGGGACGTAGAGAGCGAGCATCTTTCTCATACCCGCGCCTCCTCGACCGAGCGCAGCACGCGCATGTAGCAGACGATGATCACCGACGAGATCGCCAGCAGCACCACGGAGACAGCGGCACCCAACGGGATGTTGCGGAAATCGAGGAAGAGTTGGACGATCAGGTTGCCGAGAATGATGCTCTTGCCGCCGCCGAGCAGGACGGGGATGGCATAGACGCCCATGGCCGGCACGAACACGAACAGGATCGCGGCCATGACACCCGGCAGCGACAGCGGGAAGGTGATCCGCCAGAAGGATTGCAGCGGCGTGGCGCCGAGATCGTCGGCCGCTTCGAGGAGCCGCCCGTCGAGCCCGCTGAGCGCGGCATAGATCGGCAGCACCGTCGTCGGCAGGAAGGCATAGAGCATGCCGACCAGCACGGCCGGATAGGTGCCGATCATGCGGATCGGCTGTTCGATCACACCGAGGCCGACGAGCGCGCTGTTGATCGTGCCGTTGCGGCCGAGCAGCACCATCCAGGCCGACATGCGCACGATGAAGTCGATCCAGAAGGGAATGAGGAGCAGCGCCAGCAGCAGGCCGGCATAGCGTCCGGCGCGCAGCGCGATGAAATAGGCGATCGGATAGCCGACCAGCAGGCAGATGACGGTCGAGACCACCGCCAACTGAAGCGAGTTCAGGAAGATCGGCAGGTAGATCGCCTGGAAGAGTTCGCGGTAGCTGGTCAGCGTGAAGCCGAATTTCGCGCCGCCATAGGTGTCCTGCTCGGCGAAGGAAAAGGCGATGACGATCAGGATCGGTATGGCCAGGAGGAGGATTGCACTGAGGAGCGACGGGGCGAGAAGCGCCAGCGTCACGAGATTGCCTCGGCGCGGCGCGGTCATTTCCGCGTCTCCATGCGGTTCTCACGGAACGGCGGCTCGACCGGCCGGATGAGGCTCGTCGCACCGACGGAAAGATGGGCGCGCATCGCCGCCTCGGCATTGTCGGGGTCGCGGCTTGCGAGCGCCTGGTGGATCACGACCATGTCGCTGAGGTCTTCGAAGAGCAGCGCGACCGGAATGCGCGACACGTAGAGGCTGCGAACCGAAAGCGCGTAGAGGCGCGTCAGCGCCTGCACGAGATAGGTGTTGCCGGAGGCTTCCGCGATCAGCTTGTGCATTTCCTCGTCGATGCCGAGATGCCATTCGATGTCCATGCGGCGGGCCTCGACGCCGGTGCGCGCCTCCTCGATCAGCGTCGCGAGGCGATCGAGTTGGGCGTCGGTGATGCGGGTGGCCGCCAGCCGGGCCGCCCAGACCTCGGCCTGAAGGCGGAATTCCTGGAGCTGGAAGAAGTCGGTGGCGGAGGTGGAGGAGACGAAGTAGCCGCGCTGCGGAACCGCCAGCAGCAGATCCTCCTGCGCTAGCCGCTGCAATGCTTCGCGCAGCGGCGTGCGTCCGACGGCGAGCCTCTCCATGCATTCCTTTTCGTCGATCGGCGAACCGGGGAGCAGCTCCGCCTTGATGATGGCGTTGCGCAGCCCTTGATAGGCAACGTCGCTCAGGCGCATTTTCTTGTTCGAAGGAGACTGCAATGGCGCTTCCCCGCAAAATATATTTTCAGGATATCATCGGAATATTTCATGTCAACGGCTGACGAGGCGATCGTACCCAACTGGCTGTCACCTAAGGAGTCGTGCCCCCCGGCATGGACGGGCGGACCAAACATTCACCAAAAGGTCCTTTAAAGCCGCATTGAGCATCACAGGAGGCGCTTCAGCTTTGCGTGTGCCAGCGTCCTAAGCCGCTTGGCTTCGGGTGGGCCAGAGCTTTTAGACGATCTCATCGAGCATATAACCGTCCTGATCAACGGCTCGCCATGGCCGACACTTCTGACCGTTGATGCGCACGACAATCTCGTCGGCATGCCAGGTGTCGTCTTTTGCCGTTTCGGGGCGTTCCTGCTCACGCCTTGCCGCAAAGCAACGTGACAGTAGCGGTGTTTGATCCCAGGCTTTGATGGGGCCTCTTCAAGAGGCCGGAGACATGACTCCATCTCTAGAACCACCTTTCCGAATGAGCGTCATCCAGACATGACCTCGCCCTGAGGACAGCGGCGTCCTAGCGGAAACGGCCAAGTGCAGCAAGGGCCGAGCCTGCCGCATGGGAAGAGAGATGCCCGCCGGGGTGGAGTTTCCGGTCAGCCCTTTCAGGCGCCGCCCATGTAAATGTCCATGATCTGGCGGTCGTCGCGAACGTCGCTTGGCGTGCCTTCGAAGCGTTTTTCGCCGGCGGCGAGGATGTACAGCTTGTCGGCGATGGGCATGGCCTCGCGGATGTTCTGCTCCACCATCAATATGCCGATGCCCTGCGCGGTAAGCTCGGTGATACGCTCCAGAGTTTCGATCACCATGGCCGGCGACAGTCCGGCGGAAGGCTCGTCGAGCAGGACGAAGCTCGGCGCCGAAACCAGCGCGCGAGCCAGCGAAAGCATCGCCTGCTCCCCACCGGACAGCGATCCTGCTGCCGTGCGCCGCCGCCGCGCCAGGGAGGGATACTGATCGATCAGCGCCTCGATGCGGCTCTCCACAAGTCGCGGGTCGGAAAGCGCGTAGCCACCCATGCGCAAGTTCTCCAACACGGTTAGGCGCGGAAACACGCCGCCGCCTTGTGGCATCAGCACCAGCCCCTGCCGAACGACATCATGGACGGGAAGGTTGGAGAGCGTCGTGCCGTTCAGGCTGGCGCTGCCGCTCCACATCGGGAGCGCGCCGGCGATGGCCTTGAGTAGGGTGGATTTGCCGCAGCCGTTCGGCCCGAAGATGCAGGTGATCTTGCCGGCCTCGGCCGTCAGCGACACGCCGTGCACGATCTCCTGCTTGCCATAGCCGGTGATTATGTTTTCGGCGGCGAGCGTGGTCATTGCGGCCGCCCCAGATAGGTTTGCATGACTTCCGAATTGCGTACTATTTCGTTGAAGGAACCGCTGGCCACCACGCGGCCGGAATCCATCACGATGATGCGGTCGCACACGTTGCGCACCATCTCCATGTCATGTTCGATGATGAGGAAGGAAATGCCGCGCTCGCGCAGCCTGGCGATTGCTTCCAACATGATTTTGCGGATGTTGGGATGCACGCCTGCCGTCACCTCGTCGAGCAGGATGAGGGATGCCTGCCGCATGATGACGCGGCCGAACTCCAGAAGCTTCTGCTGGCCGCCCGAAAGATCGGATGCGCGGTTGTCGGCAACATGCTCCAGCTTCAGCAACGACAGCGTGTCGGCGGCGCGCTCATGCGCGCCCTGCCAGTGATCCTGGGCCGCGGCGGCCAGCAGGTTTTCCGTCACGGTCATGTTGTCGAACATGGCGGGGATCTGGAAGGTCCGGGCAAGCCCCAGCCGGGCGATCCTGTGGGGGCTCATGCCGGCGATTTCGTGGCCGTCGAAGTGGATTTGGCCGCGGTCCGGCTTTATCGTGCCCGCCACTAGGCTGAACAGCGTCGACTTGCCCGAGCCATTGGGGCCGATCAGTCCGGCGATCTCGCGCCGGCCGACGTTGAGGTTGACGCCATTGGCGGCGTTGATGCCGCCAAAGTGACGGTAGAGATCGTGCACCGTCAGGATGTAGCCGCCGGCTGAGCGTATTTCGTCATTTTCTACTGCCAAGTTGGTCCGGCTCACGAATGCCCTCCCTCACCACCGGCAAGGCGGTTGACAGCCTTGTCCAGCACGGTGCCGGACCTCGCGGGGCGCTTCGCGAACAGGCCGACAATGCCGTTGGGCAGGAACAGCACCACCAGCACGATCGCAGCGCCGAGAATGGCGATGTAGAAGGCGGTGTCGCCCCAGTTCATCCAGATCAGCCGGTTGACGACGAAAAGCCCCACCCCGCCGATTGCCGGGCCCCACAGGCTGCCCAGACCGCCCAGCAGCACCATCACCACCATCTGGTCGGTGATGTCGCCGCCGAACACGCTCTTGGGGTTTATGAAGGTGACCCAATAGGCGAAAATCGAGCCGAACACCGAGGCGGTGACCGCGCTGAGCAGGAAAGTCTGCAACTTCACCAGCGCGGTGTTGATGCCCATCGCCTCCGCCGCCGGCTCGTGGTCGCGCAGCGCCTTGACCTTCAGCCCGAAACGGGAACGTTCGAATAGTGCCCAGGTGACGAGGTAGGTCAGCACGGCGGCGGCGAACATGGTAAAGTAGAAGAAACGCTCATCGAGGAATGGCGGCAGGTTCAAGCCGCCGATGCCTCCGGTGAAGTCCACCACATTGACGAACTGCGTCAGCACCTCGGCGAAGGCCCAAGTGGCGATGGCGAAATAGGCGCCGCGCAGCCGAAGCGTCGGCGCACCGATGATGATGGCGAAGATCGCCGTCACCACGATGCCGGCCGGGATAGTGGCGAAGAAGGGCAGGCTAAGCGGGTCGCCCATCAGCAGCGCGCTGGTGTAGGCGCCAAGCCCGAAGAAGGCCGACTGCCCGAAATTGATGTAGCCGGCATAACCGCCCAGCATGTTCCACGAACAGGCCAGCCCCGCCCACATCAGCGCACCGGTGGCGATGCGCAGCCAGTAGTTGTTGACCAGCGCCGGCAGCAGCGCCAGCAGCACGATTGCCGCGATCAGGGGGACAAGGCTGACCCAGCGGTACTTCATGTCGAGCCGCCCTCACAAACCCCGCTGGAGTATCCCGCGCGGGGACACCAGCAGCACCAGGAACAGCGTGCCGAAGATCGCCAGCAGCGAATAGCTCGATCCCACATAGGTCGACACGAACGCCTCGATGACACCGAGCAGCAGGGCCGCCACCAGCGCGCCGCCGACAGAGCCCAGCCCGGCGAGCACGGCGACGAAGAAGGCGAACAGCGTATAGCGCAAGCCGACCTCGGGGTTCACCGAATAGATCGCACCCATCAGCACGCCGGCCATGGCGGTGATCCCGGCATAGAGGCCGTAGACGTTGGCGCTTAGGCGGCGGATGTTGACGCCCATCAGCGCGGCGTTCTGGCGGCTCTCGGCCGTGGCGCGGATCGCCAGGCCATAGCGGGTTCGATAGAGGAATACGAACAGTCCGCCCGCGATGCTCGCGGCGAACGCCGCCGCCGCGACGCGAATCAGCGGCACCGTCACCGGCCCGATGCTCAGGCTCTCCCCGCTCAGCGCAGTCGGCACGCTGTGGGTGTTGAAGCCCCAAGCGGTCAGCATGCCGCCGCGCAGCAGCGTGAACAGACCGAAGGTTAGCGCCAGCGCCATCAGTTCCGGCCGCGCCGTGCGGCTATTGCGGACATTGTAGAGGACAGGCCCGATCAGGTATCCGATCATCCCGAAAAGAACGAAGGCCACCGGGATGGCCAGAAAGCCGTCGAGGCCGAGCTCCGCGGCCATGTAGTAGGCGAGGTATCCGCCCAGCACCACCCAGCCGCCGACGGCGAAGTCAATGACGTGGAGCACGCCGAAGGTGAGCTGGAAGCCGATCGTGAAGGTGGCGATTACACCGCCGATCAGAAGGCCGTTCAGCAAGGTTTGCAGGAAGAGATCCAATTCAGGAACCGTCCGTCAGAGAGGGAACCGGATGGCATGCTTCATGGCTGCGCGCTGCGGCCTGGGCTTTTCTCGCCGCGTGCAGGCATCGTCGCAATCAGAACGGTGCGGGCGCCCGGGCCGCCGCGTCCGCCATGGACACGTCTATTTCCAGGTTGGCAGCGGGTAGGTGAGCGCGGCCGCAGCAGCCTCCTTCGGCCCGACCGCGACCGTCTTGCCGTCCTGGATCTGGATCAGCACCGGCACCGGCTGGATGTTGTCGTGATAGTGATCGCCTTTCCGCTCGAATTTGATTGGACCGTAGAAGGTGTGGATGTCCGTTTCGGCGATGGCGTCCTTTAGGGCCACGCGGTCCCCCGGCTTGAGTGCGGGCTTCTTGCCCAGCCGCTTGATGGCGTCGCCAAGGACCAGGCCGCTGGCCGCGCACGCAGCCTCTGTGTAGTCGGGCTCGTGCCCCGACTTCTTCTGTGCCATCTCAGCGAACTCCTTGGCGGTGCCGAACAAGTCGTCCTTGTAGGGCACCGAGGGCAGCCAGACGGCGACGCCGCAGGTGCCGTTGGCATCTGCGGCAAGCGCCTGTGCGAAGGCCGGGTCGGTGACGCCGTAATGCATGATGAGCGCCTTCGGCCGGAAGTCCAGCGACTTCGAGGTCTTGACCAAATTGATTAGCGGCTCCTCGTGGCCGCCAACGGCGACGATGTCGGGCTTGAGCGCGGCGATCTTGGAGATCACGGGCGTGAGGTCCCCCTCTGCCGGCACCAGTTCGTAGGCGACGAGATTGAGACCCGCCTCCTTGGCGCCGTCGCGGAAGCCTTCGCCGGTCTCCTTGGAGAAGGGTTCGTTGACGCCAATCACCGAGATGGTCTTGGCGGTGGGGTTCGACATCTTGGCCAGCACCGCAAGCGATTTGCCGGCGGTCGTGTCCACGGCGGGGATGATGCCGAAATTGAACTCGGGCTGGGCCTTCCAGACATTGGGAGACTCGGCGGAGCCGGAGATCATCGGCACCTGGTATTTTTGGCAGATCGGCTGCACGGCGATGGTCGAGCCGCTGGTATAGGGCCCGAACAGCACGTCGACCTCGTTCTGCACGATCAGTCGCTCGGCTGCGTCGGCGCCGGTGGCGGGGCTGCTCTGGTCGTCGCCATAGAACATCTCGACCTTGCAGCGGTCGCCGCCCACCTCCACGCCGCCCTTGGCGTTGATGGCGTCGACCCACAGGTCGTAACCGCGCTTGGTGAGGTTGCCGCCCAGGATGTTGTCACCGGACAGGGACGTGATGACGCCTACCTTGAAGGTCGGGGCCTGCGCTCGCGCGGTTCGTATGAACGGCATTCCCAACGTGCCTGCCGCCAAGGCGAAGGCACTCCCGCCAAGGAACTGGCGCCGCGAAAAGCCTCTTCTGCTGGTGGACATCATGCAAACTCCCTTAATCCGGTTATCAGATTGGAAAGTGGCACTGATATCATACCAGCATATGTCCGTAGTCGGCACAAGAATTGCTTGATTCGGATGGAAGAGGCAGATCGCATTCGGATGCTGTACTTGCGGGCCGGCAAACCGGATCCGCGCCGGCCCTTCGGCCGCAGTTCAGGCGTGGTCGGCCACGAGGTCCTCGCCCCGGCATCGCGCAGCACCAGCCGCGCCGGCGCATCGTCCACCGCGCGCGTCGGTAGCGCGTTGCCCATCTCCACGATCTGAAGAACTTGCGAACACGGTCGAGCGGCGGAAGCGAACGGTCACGGAGCACCTCGTCAAGGCCAGGTGGACCTCGTCCATGTAGCGCCCGATCACCTGCAGGGCAAAATCCTCCTTGCTGGCAAAGTGATGATAGAACGAACCTTTTGGCACACCTGTCTGCTTGAGCACCGCCTTGATGCCGAGGTCGTTGAAGCCATGGCGCAGGAGCATGCTCAACCTTGCATTGAGCATGCGTTCCTTGGCGGAATCACTCATTGAGAAACTGTCCTACATCATCTTCCGACAAGGAAGGTCGGTTAAGTGGGCACAGAAGGTCCCGTGCTGCGGCCCCGGAGAAAGCGGCCCACGTGTCACGGCCGGAGCGCATTTCAAACGCAACGCGGACCTAACCTCGACCGTCTAGGGGACGGCGACGAGCATGGGTTGCCACGGGTTAGTGCCGTTGTTCGGGCGGCGCGAAGAGCATCAGTTCCACTCGGTTGTCGCCTTCGACATAAGCGTCGTGGCCTGGCGGGATCTCAAAAAAGTCTCCGGGCGTGATCCTCGTGCTCGCTCCGGTACCAAGCATGCGCACCACCAGGGTACCGGCGATGCAATATCCGGTGTGGTGCATGGGACAGGAGTCGGGATTGCCGAGAAGCGGCTTTTCGTCCTTTTCCCAAGTCCAGCCCGGCTCGAACACCGCGTGCATGCCGGTCGCTCCAGTCCCCATTTTGATAATAGCGATTCCCCCGCATTCTTTCATGTCGAGCAAGTCGTCGGGTTTGTCGAAGCCCCGAGTCTCGATGGTTCTGGTGATGACGATCATCTCCTCTCTGCTGACTGTCACGAATAGCGGCGGACCCCTTCGCTCCCTCACTATTGACCGGTCAGTCTAATCAAAGATCGCACGCGATTGGGCGAGCGCCTCACTCACCGCATTCAAATCGGTGCCGGTGCCGTCCACCGCCGTCGCGCAATAATCATGCCTTCGGAAACCTCCTCAGGCCGAGCAGATCGGCAACGGAGATCTTTGAGCACGAACGATGAACACCAGATTCTCCGCCTCACTTCTTGCCGTAATTCGTCGTGAGGTATTGCATAATCTTCTGCTGGTCGGCCGTCTCGATCGGCGCTCCGAAAGCTTTCACCATCTTGGTGACCTCCGCGGCCCAGCCCGTCTGGTCGAGGAACGGCGAGTTCATTTCTATATATTCCAGGCTGTGGCAGGCGGCACAGTTCTGCTCAACGACATCGAGGTTGCTCCCCGCCTTCAGCTCGAACTCGGGGCTGTCGGCCTTGGCCTCGAAGGAGAAGGCGGCGAAGACAGCGACGATCAGCAAGCCTTCTCGGCGAACCGGCATAAGCGCCTCCTCAAGCCACGGTCAGGCGGAGCGTCTGCACGACGTTGTTTTGGTACCCTGCCCCGTTGAAGAGCAGGGAATCGACCTGGGTCTGCCCCATCTTGTTGCGGGCCCGCACCATCACGGTCACCGACCCCTGCTGTTGCGGCGCGATCTGATGCGACCATTGGCGCCACGAGAAGCGGCCGAGATCTTCACCGAGCGTAGCCGGCGTCCAACTCTTGCCACCATCACTCGAGATGGCGACTTCGACGATACCGTAGCCGCCGTCCCATGCGATCCCTTTGAGGTCGATCGGTTGCCCCGCCTTTGTCTCTGCGCCATCTGTGAGGTTAGTGATCATTGAATTGACCACCATTTCGGTGATCGGCGTCGAAGGCGAATGGGGCGGTTCCTGGCTCGTAAATCGTTCAATGATCGGGAAAAGCGCACGAGGGACCCTGTAGGCGGGGTTCATCCAGAACACTTTCAGCGCCTCTGCAAGCGCCTTGATGCCGACCAGATGCTTCACCCAGTAGGTGCCTGTCCAGCCCGGCACGATGAGCCTTGCAGGAAATCCGTTCCAATGGGGCAAGGCCTCGCCGTTCATCTCATAGGCGACGAGCGTATTTTCTTCCATCGCCTTCCAAGCAGGTATGCTTTTCTGGAAATCGGGCGTCTTGTCATAAACTGGCCCATCGGCGCCATCGAAAGCTATTTCGATAGCAGAGTCGGCAAGGCCGACTTTCTCCAGCAAATCCTTCAGGCGTACGCCACTCCATCGTGCGTTACCCATCGCGCCCGATCCCCATTCCACCCCTGGCACATGCGGTTCCGAGAAACCGCGGCGATTACCGGAGCACTGGCAAACCGCCGCGACCTCAACCTGCTCGAAGTTCTTCTTGAGATCATCAAGCGTGAACTCGATCTGCCGACCCGCCGCCGGCCCGCCTACAGCAAGCTTCCAGGATGAGGCGTCTACCTCCGGAATATCGGCAAGGTGATAACGGACGAAGAAAGCATTGTTCGGCGTAAAGGCCTCATTGAAAAAGCTGACCGGCGTTTCAAAATTGGGTGGCCGGGAGGTTTTGCGAATGAGCGGCACCTTGCCGGGGAGAGCTTCGAGCGTCTGAATGGCGGTCGTACCTTCCGGAAGCATGTCCGCTGCCAGCAGGAGCTTCGGGGACATCCCCAATCCCCCTCCAAGAAGAAGCACACTCGCTCCGCCTTGTAACACTTGCCGCCTGTTCATGCTGTTCCTCCAGGAACTTGTATCCCTTTAGGGTACGGCCGACATGCGAGCATACAACCATATCATGCATTGCTGCGTCCGTCGATCTCGGGCCGCCCATGAGCCGGCCACGGCTCATTGGTGCGCCAGTTGCACTCGAGCCCGCTCCTTGCCCGGGCTTCCTCCAGTGAACTAGCGGCTTGTTAGCTTTAGACTTTTCCCTCAGTGAATGGGAGCAGAAGCGCTTGCCCCGAGGGCGTTCATGCCTCTGTCTCCGATGCAATTCTCCGAGGATGAGGCCCAATTTTTCCTGGCGACGCCGTACAGATTTACTTGGCTGGCAGCTCCTAGGCAGGCGCATACTCCGGCTTTGGCGATGTCAAAGTCACTGAACCCATATAATTTCGACGGCAACGAGCCGATCGTCCGCTGTTCTTGCCTTGAGGCTGGCCGGTCCATTGCAACATTCGCTAAATCCCGGAGGCTTGCATGACATCGAAATTGACGTGGTGGTTGTTGCAAATCGCGCGGCGCATATGGTTTCGGGCAGCACTTTTTTCGGTCCTTGCTGTCGCAACCGCACTTCTGGCCATCTTTGTTTCACCATGGATCCCGGCTGACTTGCCAGCCAAGATAGGCGCCGACGCTGTGGACAATATCCTGGGCATTATAGCGTCCAGCATGCTGACGGTGACTACCTTCTCACTCAGCACAATGGTTTCAGCGTATTCAGCAGCATCCAGCAATGTCACGCCCCGTGCAACGCGTCTGGTCATGGAGGACAGCACTACCCAAAATGCTCTGGCTACCTTCGTCGGATCCTTCCTGTTCAGCCTGGCCGGCATCATCACGCTGACGACCCGGGCCATGGTGAGCAGGGTCGTCCGGTCTGGCCGCTGGACCGTGCCGGTTTTCCCCATAAACTGTGACGATGGTCTGCCGCCGGCTTCGTAGGCCAGAACCTCAGATACTGTTGGGTGTTCGCTTGGCTTGGCAGGCTCAATCGGCCCTAAGCTGAGATATCGACCCGGCGCCTCCGCCGGATATCCAACCACGCCTCCCGCCGACGAAGGCGGCGACGCAGGCGATTGCAAAGGAAGCATAGAGGCCCACCTTGGGATCGACACCGGCAATGACGGAAAAGCCGATCGCCTCGGGAATGTGGGCGAGCGCGACGACAATGCCAGAGAGCACGTCGGCACGGACATTGGAGAACCACTCTTGACGGTAGTTTGAAAGAGTCGCTGGGCCGAGGGAAGCTCGGTCCTGGAATAGAAAAGTGGTTGCGTTGCTGTGTCGTCTGGCGGATTGGCGGCCAGAGGAGCCGCCCGGAGTCTCACCGGGTCCATGTGGACGCGGCTTGTAGCGTAAAATCGCTATCAATCAACGAACATGTCTCCTTGCCCGCGATTGGTGGACAAAGGCGAAGCAGGATCTCGAACGGATGGTACGAATGCCTGGATAGGCGGTTGCCGCTCGATTGCAAGTAACCAAGAGGCGATGCAGATGGACGGCGATCTGGGTCGATAAGCCGTCGCCCCGGTTAGCCATGCCTGCCGGCAGCCGTTCGTTCCGGCGAGCGGAACCGGAAATCTCCACCAGTTGGGTTTTGGAACACGCGCAGGTCGAACTCCGGCAGGATTGCGAACAGGTGATCAAAAATGTCTGACTGGATGCCCTCGTAAATGCCCCAGCCTGTTGTGTTGGCGAAGCAGTAGATTTCCAGCGGCAGGCCGTTGGGCTGCGGCTGGAGTTGCCGCACCATGATCGTCATGTCCTGACGGACGCCGGGATGCTTGCGAAGGTAGTTCTGCACATAGGCGCGGAATGTACCGATGTTGGTGGCGCGGCGCGTGTTGGCGGGAATACGAGCGCGTTCTCCGAGCTTGCCGTTCCATTCCGCCAGTTCTTCCTGCTTGCGCTTCAGATAAATTTCCAAGCGATCGAGCTTTGACAGCCTTTCCTCATCCTCGCAGTCAAGGAAGCGGATGCTAGTCTGGTCAAGATGGAGTGAACGCTTGATGCGACGTCCGCCCGCTTCCTGCATCGCGCGCCAGTTCTTCACCGGGTCGGTCACGAGCTTGCGGATCGGGATGGTGGTGATCGTTTTGTCGAAATTCTGAACTTTTACGGTGTGCAGGGCGATCTCGACAACGTCACCGTCAGCATTCTGGCCAGGCATCTCGATCCAGTCGCCGACGCGAACCATGTCGGTGGAGGAGATTTGGATACCGGCCACCAGCGACAGCAACGTATCTTGGAAGACCAGGATGAGAACCGCGGCCATCGCCCCAAGTCCCGACAGCAGGATCAGCGGCGAGCGATCGATCAGCGTGGCGATCACGAGGAGCGCCGCGATGACGTAGATCGCGATCTTGACCACCTGGACATAGCCCTTGATCGGCTTTAGCCGCGCTTCGGATCGCCTGTGGTAGATGGTATCAACGATGTTCAGGGCGGCGCTGATGGCCATGGCGACCGTCACGATCATGAAGGCGCTGGAGACGTTGCGGATCACAATGACGGCAGCAGCGGGCATGTTCGGCACGAGCGCGATACCGCTCGAAATGACGAGCGCCGGCATCACATTGGCCAGTCTTTCGATAGGGCCATACCGTCGCAACTCCGGGTCGCGGCCATAGGCGGTCAAGGACAGCACGCGATTGAGGGCACGCACCAGTAATGCCTTCACCACATAATTGGCGAACAGGGCGGCGCAGGCGAGTAGAAGAAGCGCCATTCCGGTTGTAAGGACCGGGTGTATTTGAGTGAACTGTGAGATCATCATCATTTCTGAAGTCTGTTCGACCGGCGTCTATCAAAGCTGCGAGAACGGTGGCCAGAGCGAGGCTTCCTACAATCTTTGAGATGGCACATTTCTAGTTGTGCACTGCCGGACGACATGAGGGACGGCCGGTTCAACTGCTGCCGAAGGACTCCTGTCTGCATGTGCATCTGCGCGTAAAGGATGAACAACGGATCTCGACAGTCTTTTTGGCGCGATGCTCGAGGCCCTGCCGTCGGTGACGGCGCGCCCAGCTATAGGCTCGACGAATGATCACCGTGCCTCTTGGCATTCTGCCGGGCGCCCCAGCCTAGCGCGGCCCACTCCCCTGTCCGTGAAGCAGCCACGCGATGCTGACCTGAAGGATGCGTGCCAGCATGTCGAGGCGGTTGGCGCGTGGCGCTGCCCGATCGTTCTCCCAATTGGACCAGGTTTCGGTCGTTACCCCCGTAACGGCCGCGGCCTCTTCAACCGAAAGACTAACAGCGTCACGGGCAAGCGAGATCCGCCCCCCAATTGTGTCGTATGCCGCGTCGAAAGCGGCTCGCGGTGCAAGGGTGTCGTTGTACATGTTCGGGTTCCTTCGTGTTGATGGCCCCGCGGGCGCAGCCGCGAGGCGCGATCGCCGATCAAATCCTCGGCGTCAGCCGTCTTCCTGACCGAGCCAGGCCTTGATCTGGTCCGGGTGATCCTCGACGTACTTGTCGACGGCCTTTTCGTAGGAAGTCTCCTGAGCATTAAACATTGCCGCCTCGAGGTCCCCGATCGGCAGCTTCATGCGCGACAGGAAGGCTGCGACCTCCGGGTTGTCCTTCTCGAAATCCTTGCGGGCGAGCACGTCGACATGCTCCGCCTTGCCGAGGGCGCCCTTCGGATCGTCGAGGTAGCGCAACTCATACTTGCCGAACATCCAGTGCGGGCTCCAGGAGGTGGCGACGAACCACTCCTCCTTGCGGATCGCCCGGTCGACCGTCGTCAGCATGCCAGCTTCGCTGGAGATCTGCAGCTTGTAGTCGCCGAGTTCGTAATCCTTGACGGCCTGCTCGGAAAGGCGCGTGAGGCCGGCGCCGGGATCGATGCCTTCGATGCGACCGTTCAGCTTTTCCGTCACCTCGGCCTTGTTGAGATCCTCGATCGAGGCGATGGCGTCCTCGGGCACGTATTTCGGAACCACCCAACCGAGCTTCGCACCGTCGTAGACGGTGCCGAGCGTCGTCACCTTGTCCTTGATCTTGGCGAAATAGTCGGCGTGGGTTTCCGGAAGCCAGGCCATCATCATGGCGTCAAGATCGCCGCGGCCGACGCCCTGGTAGAGTGGCGCGACGTCGGTCTGGATCAGTTCGACCTCCTGCCCGAGCTCGTCCTTGATGAGCTTTGCGGCAAGCTTGGTCACGAACTCGGCGTCGGACCAGGCGGACCAGCCGATCTTCACCGGCGCCTTGTCCTGCGCCAGTGCTGGGCCGACCGTACCGGTGAAGATCCCGGCCGCGAGGCTCATGGTAACGAGTGTCCTGAACATGTTTGCTCCTTTTTTTGAAGGTTCGCATTCGGCGGCGCGTACGCCGCCCTCTTCGAGCGCAGGCAGCGCTGCTCA
>NZ_PZZZ01000012.1 GCF_003046475.1 Mycoplana dimorpha | reverse complement strand
CAACGGCCATTCAAATAGCCAGATCGATGACCTGCTGCCATGGGCCTACGCCGCAAAGCCCGAACTCAAAGCCGTGGCCTGAAAACACCGCTTACCCTGGGGCGATATCGGTTCCTGCCTAAACTCCGGTGGCCCCGCCTAACGAGCAAATCGGCCGCGGCTCGGGGCCGCGACGGTAGAAACCGGTCACCAAAGTACCAATAAAGGTATGGGGCTGAGTGCTTGCGCGGACTTCGCCGTCGTAATGGAGGTCGAGGATGGTGCTATTGTCGACATCGAGGCCGAGGCTGGCGCCAGCAATGGCGTGGTCCCATCGCACCTTAGGTCGCGATGATGATGGATTGGAGCGGCCACTCCGATTAGGCTGAGGCTGGCGTCCGGCGCGGTCCTCGTCCTCTTGCCAATGCCTCGATTCTACCGCAGCGCCTCGGGCAATCTGTACAGGAGGCGGCGGGCATCCGGCCAGCCGACTTCCACAAACAGCTCCAGTATATCGACGAGCTTCAACCGTCGCTGCTGCTCTTCGAAAATCACCCGGTGGTCAGCGATCATACCACCAACGAGCTTCACGAAACGCGCGGCGCCGAGCGACTCCATCTGGAAGGAATGTGCCCTTCCACCGCCAGTGACAGCGTGAGCCACGATGTCAAAGACCAGAGCCGGATTCGACGGCGCCAGAAACTCCATCAACTGCAGAAGGTAGTAGATCGTCTTGGGTGTCCCTGCGTCCCCTACGCGCATGAACATCCTGGCATTATCAGAGACGAACGCCTGCCTGCTCTGTGCCGACAAAAGCGTTCTCGGCTCCCCGCCCTCACGGATTTCTGTCGGTCCCACGGCAAACAAAAACTGAGATGCCATCTTGTCGAGCAGCATCGCGTCGCTCGAGGCGTTCTCGTCCATATCAGGGGTGCGTGTCGCCGGTTCCGCCGCGATATAGGTCCCCAGCCCCGTGGCCGTCCTGTCGATGATTTCGTAAGCAAGCGCAAGACAGCGCTTCGATGCCGATATCTGCCCAGGATCCTCGCTTTCGTAAGCGAGCGTGAGACCCCACCTAATCGAGAACGCACCGCCACCTAGCGCACCCTTGTATGCATCGCGGCTCGCGAGCCAGTGATCGAGAACCTCGCGCGCTTCCTGTTGTCCGTGACGGGTCCAGAGTCTGAACACGATCGATCCGAACTGGTCGAGAACCTCGCTTCGCGCCGGTTCAGCAAACCCGTCAACACGAGCAACCAAACCGAGAACGAGCGTTTGCGCGCCATCCAGATCGGCGCCCATTACGCGGCTTCCAAAGCTACCGACATTGATGAGAACGTGCGTGTTAACCTCGTTGCTGGCAAAATAGTCTGCCAGCTTCCAGGCCAGATCTCGATTGCTATCCCAGAGGTAATGAAGTCGTGACGCAACGGCATTGCGCACGAACACCCCCTCGTCACGCGCGAAACCGGAAATCATATCGGCAAAGCGGGTTGCGACCGCGCTGTCGACACGCGCGAGGTTCAAAACGAGCCCCGCGAGACTTTCACGGGTAACTTCGCTGGCACCACCCTCGCCATCGCTCTTAATCGGAAACTGCGCGACTAGGGCCTCGAGCGCAGCCGTTTGACCGGAGTTCAGCGCTTTTACCGCTGCAAATTCGTGGGTGGCAGACTCGAGCGCCCGTGCCGCAGTCTCCCAGCCATAGCTGCGCACCAGATCATCCACAACGGGTGGGCTACCAACGAGCTGGGCTACCAGAAGGGCGACGACATCGATGCTGGCAGCGGCCGACTGACCCGCAACACTCTTTGTATCCACCATGCGGATAGCGTCGAGCACAGGCACATTTTGGAGAGCCTTTGTATCAACGCCGGCGCTCCGAAGATGATGAAACTCGGGCGCCTCAATGTCGTACGCCTCGACTTCCTCATAGAGCCGTTCATTGGGCTCCGCCTGCTGCTCCAACTCAGCCGCCTCAACGATACGTCGCGCATCAGGCGTCGCAAGCTTTGCCAGGCCGATCGCGCCAAACACCCGCCGCTTGAACTGCAGCTCGCGTTTTTCAGGAATATCCGCCGTGGGATACGCCTGGCCCATCACGGCGTCCTCGAACGTCGCCTTCTCCGGTTCGGATCGATCCGCATAACCCGCAGCTATTAGATCGATGGCGTCCTTCAGAGTGTCCGTCGATCTCAGGAAGGGCATCTGGGAAGCCCACGGCCATAAGGCTTTCGCCACCTCGCCACCGCGCCTAGCCCCGATCATGAAAAGCCGCGCCCATAGCCACGCGACATCGCTCGAGGAAATCACGATGGCGATCACCTCAAGCGCATCCGGCTCATCAAGCGCGAGCACGCCATCGACGAAGGCATCGATAATCTCGCGCGCGTCGTCGGAATATTTCGCTCGGTGTGAGGCTGCCCAAATGTAGCTGAGGTCGTTGATCAGGCCAGCTTCGACATCTCCCACCTTGATACTCTGTCGATCGCTCGGTTCGCGCAGCGTGTGTGACGTATCGCGATACGCCTGTGCGACCGCGATCGCCGCCCGCGTAGCTACCTTCGGATTTCGCTTGAAAAAATCTGGGTACGCCTCCTTGAGCGACCACTGCGCCATCTTGAAGTCCTGACGGCTGTTGCTAGTCAGCGGCAGGATCTGACTATTGCCCAATCGGGTTGGGCGCCCTTCATCGATCACATGCCGAAAAATCGCCTCATAGATCGACACCGCGAATTCCGGATCGAACTTGCTGATCCGACCCACTTCCTGCGCAAGCCAATGCATGTCGTCCGCAGCGTGGTCCGCCATGCGCGATGGTTCAAGAAGTCGGGCTATTGCCTGCTTCGACGCTGATGAATCGGTGCCGAATGTCCGACCGACGAAGCCGATGGCCAGCGGCATCATCCCCCCGCCCCGCGCGTCGTCGAACGCAAAGCCCATGAGCGCGCGTGCCGCTACACCGATCTGCGCTTCAGTTCTTTGCATCGCGGTCCCTCCGATCGAGCAGTGTTGCAACGAGGGTCCGCAGCGGCCACGCGACACTGCTAACGTACGGGGCGAGGCCCTCAGCAAGATACGCCCATGGTTCGAGTGCTACCTCGTCTACTTCGTCCTCAAGCCTGATCGTCATCGCGCCGACGACCTGTTTCACGCATTCGAAAGCGGTATCGGCGCCATGGGCGCGCAGCATCGAAAGCAACCCCTCCATGTCACCTTCGACAGTGGGTAACTCGGCGGCAACGCGGGCCGTGGCGATACGCGCCACCGGATCAACCGACGGGCCACCGGCAAGGCCACACACGCCTTGCCAGAATGCCGACCGTGTCGCGTCAGAGCTATCCCACAGATGCTGAAGCGCAAACGAAAGAGCCGGCGCCAGCAACAAACCCGACCCTGACCCTTTAAGTCGGTCTTTAAGCGATGTCTGATCCTCAAGATCGATCAGCACTCGCCCAGCGACGTAATCGAACAGGATATGGTGACGAAACGCGACATCGCGTCCGCTATTGGTCGAGACCAGCACCCCTTGCTGCTGCATGCGATCCAGTGCCTGCGCGGTGCCAGCGCCAGCATCGACGCTGCGCGCCTGCATCCGATTCCGGTCGATCATGACGGATACGGTCTGCCTCAGACACTGAACCGCTTCGTTACCGAACGGACTGATCCGACGGTTCCAGTAGAGGTCCATAAGCTGGGCCTGAGAACGGAGATCCCCAAACTGTTCCGCTGGCGTGCCGTCCGAAAGAAGTTCCACCAGAAGCTGCGTGTTGAATGGGACATGCGCAAGGTCGGCCAGCTTCGCCCCACCAAGCTCAAGCGCAGTCGCCAAGGAAGGGATCTTCGCCAACAGTTGAGCCAACTCATCATCGGTCCATTCACCCACCCTAACGTGGCGAACCGACGAGAAACGCTGGTCGACGAAATTTGGGTCGGGCGGGACGTCGCGGAACAACGCCTTGAACTCGTTCCCTACCAGCAGATCGAAGGTCCGGATCGACGCGACGACCCGCCAACGTCCGCCCTCTAGCTTCATCACCTCGCGCATGATGTTGCGGATGAGAGTTTCGCTCTTAGCGAAGCGGCTCGCGTCGAGTGCATCCAGAAAAAGATACGCCGGGCCCGCCCCCGGCCAGTTGGCTAGCACCGTCACGAGCGGATGGAGCAGGCCAAGATGACCCGAGAGCCCCTCTTGAGTCCCAACATCGAGCTGATCGACCGCGAGTAGAACGACCTCGTTTCCCGCCGCCTGCATCTGTCGTGCGGCGTCGTTGATGATCGCGCTCTTGCCCACACCCGGATCACCGATCAGGACCAGCGAGCCAATTGTTGCCGCGCTCACGACAGCCGAACTCGCTTCTCGCTTGATTGTCAGATTTTCGCTGCCTGAGCGCGTCTTTTCGAATTCTGCCAGCCTCGATGCAACCTCGAGCGTCCGCTGCCTCATGGTCTGAATGTCGCGCTCGAACTGTGGCGGCGCTTTAACGGCCACGCCGCTGCTGGCAAGAAGCGCCCTAACGCCTTTGATAGACGCTCCATCGCGTGCGCTCATGCGCCGCGCGCACTCGGTCTCTAACAAAGCAAATGCCGCAGGCGCGGCTGAGGGTTGGACCAGCACGTTGCTGAGCCATGCAGTGGCTGCAGTCCTATGTGGCCCACCGAAATCGTACGTAAAAACGAAGACAAACGGCAGCACGTCCTCGACGTGGATGCCCGCGGCACGATCACCACGCTTCGCGATGACATCCTGAACAAGCTTACGGAAGCGATCGAGGATCGCTTTTTCCGGATCCGTCAGCGTGAGAAGCGCACCCGATCGATTCTTATCGAGCGCGGATGCAAGGTCATACTTGATCGTGCCCGACGTTTGCGGCCCGACGGCTATCAGAAGCGCGTCACTCCCGGCCTGAAGCGAACGGTCCCAGCCATGCTGCCCGCTGCCTTTGGTCGCCAGCTCCCAAAGTCGAATGAACTCGTCGCACGTTTTGCCAAGCTCGCTGTCCGTCGATTCCGAGCTCGAAAGCGAGTTCTTCCCCTGCACAAAAACCCAACCGCCACTACTGAGTTCCACCAGAACATCATCGACCGGAGCTTCGGTTTCGAACCGCAGCGCGACGGGTACCGCCTGACCGAGACCCAGCCTGGGGTCGATCGGCGTTTCCGCAAGTCCTGATACCGCAAAGGATGCCCCAACTGATGCTTGAAAGGTAACGCCAGACGCGGTCGCGTTGCCGCCACCGGTTGCAAAGGTCCTCGGTGGCTTGTTTTCTTTGGTATCGGCCATGAGTCGATAAATAAAGGCTTTCCCGCGCGCAGTCACGCTTCTTCGTTCGGCCACTGCGAACGTCCGAGGGACGCTACTTCACCGTGCTGAACGAACACTGTCTTCTGAACTGCCGAGATCGGGAAGTCGTTGATCGCGATAATTATTTTGCTTTTCTTAAGAAGGTGTATACAGTCAGCCCCTGGTTGCCTAGTTGACATTTTCATTAGTCAGGATGACCGAGAATGTCTTACGGGGATAGGCGTCCGATTTGGGCATTTACGGGCTCGGCCTTTTATCTACGGTGTGTCCGCTTCTGAGCAGGCCTAACCAATAGCGGACCGTCCGCTGCCTGCCCCAATTGAGACGCTCGGGTAACGCCGACTATCCTCTCCTGACGTTTCCCGGCGTTTGAAATCAATGGGCGTTAACGGGACCTCTCCACTTAATTGAGACAGGAAGCCGGCAACATGCCGCAAGTTTCCTATTCCTCGCTCTTGAAGGGATACGAACCGAAGACCCGTAGACCGATTGACACCAAGGCCCTGATTATATGTGATAATGTCCTTTATCACATATCGGTTCAGCAGGTTTGGGCTAGGTAACATCGGAGGCATAGTTGTCTCCAGGGTAGAGGAAATTATCCTTCTTCCAAGAGTCGAGCCCTTGTATGTGAATAAGCTGCTCGACTTTCGATAGGCGTCTTTTCTTGCCGCTTGTGTTCAGCTCTGGCTGAAAGTGATAGATCAACTGCATTTCCAAGTCGGCGAGCAGGTTTTCGGCCGCGGCGAGCGGCTGGATCATTTCAAGCGGCACGTATTCAGTCGCTTTGTCCATGAAGGTCACGCAACCCAAATAGAGACGTTTTTCGGCGGAGCTGAATTTGGGATGATGCAATTTCGATATTGCGGTATGTCCGCCAGAAAACCGCTTGGACCTCGACGAAGTTTTTCCAATGTAGACAATAGTCTCCGGACCTTCGTCAATTTTGGTGGTTACGAAATAGAGCGGATAGGACTGCAATGGGAGGGGCCCGCACCGACCGAGAATCATTTCTTGTTCTTCGCGATCAATGGGAAGCGATTTATCAGCCCGAATGACCTCGCAGGCCTTCGTGACGTATTCCCTCACCTCGTGCCAACTGCTTTGAAGGCTTTGTGCCTTTACCGTATGCGCGACATGTAATGGAACCCAATCATCAAGAATGACGCCGCAACCGACATCACTATTGAGGTCAATACTCGATATGTTGCGAAACGGCGGTTCCGGAGCTTTTCGTTCGATCCACGGGCTAAGCGCTGAAAATAACTTCAAGATACATTACCGTAATGCGTTGCGTCATGAGATGGACGCGACATCTAAATCGGATCAACGGAACGCGATTGGGCCATCCCAGTCGGTACGAAAGAATATTGCTTGCGCGACAAAATCCATTAATGCGTGGCCTGCAACGAGAAATTTTTCGGTTCTTTCATGCGTGAATGCTGCCGGCATCAAAGCTTTGTTGCCATGCGCAATGTTGTTTCGCAGTTGAGCGAAACTTCTCGAAAATAATCGATCCCAGGAGTCGATTACGGCTTCGTCGCTATCCCATTTCAGTCTTCCATCGTCGGCCTTAACGAGAAACTGAGGCGCTGAATCTTTAAACATGCGTATGGGCGGGTTGTCGAAATCGAACTGGGAAACGGGTAGTGATTTTTACCTTTTGTGCTAGCCGCGTCCAGTTGACCCCCATGATGATCTGGCTAGAACCATGCACATGTGCGCGGCCGATATCTATGTTCATCAAAAAGAACTCGAATTTTCCCATTCGCAGCATGTAGTTCGATATCTCGTGTTCCATTACACCTTCCCCCGCTGCCAAACCGTAAGCCGGACATGATCCGGATCCCTGCGGCTTTTAATCGCCTCGTTCTTTACCCACTTTGATTGCCTGGCGGATCTCTGCTATGTCAGTCGCCATTGCCCCGCTGATCTCACCAGCTTCCAGCCGGCCTAAGCGCGCCAAAGTTTCATCCCAATCGAGAAAATACGATACGGACGCTTTGCGGAGCGGGTAATAGACACGATCGCTCATGCTCCAGCTGCGCATCTGTAAAAGGTATTTCACGAAGTTTGCATCTTCCTTCGTGTATTCCGCAACCCACTGCGTAGGGGCGTCCTCGCCCGACATATCCAGCCACCCGAATAACAGGTAGGGGAGATGGGGTGTGTTGCGTAGTTCCAAGCGGGTAGCTGGATCGGCTAACCTGCCCTCAAGAATAGGCTTGGCAGCATCAAGCTGATCACCGCTAAGCGCGTGCAGTTGATCCGGCTGCGTACGATCGCCGGCACGCCCGTGATATTGCAGTTCCTTGCGGTAGAATTCCCCAACCAGCCAGCCCAGTGACCGCGTGTCTCTCCAGAGGGTTTGGAGCGTTGCGGTCATGATGCCTGGATCAAGGTGGCGGAGGCGTTTCAGGCCCTCCCGAATGCTATCTTCGGCCTTCTGGCCAATACCGAGCATAGTGGGCCGGACGTGATCGGCCGTCATAAGCATTTCCTGCATAACGTCGCTTATGCCGAGCACCATCCCCCTGATTTGTCTGGCGGTAAGACGTTGCCACTGGCTATAATCGAACTGTTCGATAATGTACTCGAACCACCTCTTACCGAGCGGCCGTGGCTTGTGAATGTACTCGAAAAGAGTGGCCTTCAGTTCACCCAGGTCATCGCGCGCGGCCAAATCGATCAGCAAGTCGTATTCCGCGTCAGTGAGAACCGTTTTGGGGCCGGTAAGCGCAAAATAGAAGCGATAATGCTGGGGACTACCCAGACGTCTCAGCTGGAACATCGTCCGCTTTTCGTTTTCGCTCTCATTGTCGAAAACCGTGTCTTTAGGCTGATCCGCTGCACGTACGGTCGGTATGAAACGTCTCAAGCCCCAGATCGAGCGGATGGAGGTGGCATCGCTGGAAGGCAACAAATTCTTGAGTTCTGTTCCTAACGTTGTCCGTTCGTCATCCTCGATCATCGCATCGCCGGTGGCGATCACGGATCGGAGCGACAGGTATCTCTCCAACCACGCGTAAAGTGGCGGGTTGAGGATTTTAATCAGGTTGATACGGCAGATATCCGGGAAATATACCTGCTCGCTCAGATTGGCGTAAGCGAACCGGATGCCATTCAATACCAATTTCACATCGCGAGGCGTTCGAAGTGCCTGTCCTTCGCGATCGATCGCCAAGCGCAGCTCATCCTGTTCTTCCGAGGAGGGCACTTGCTTATTGACCTGTTTATAAATGCCCAACGCTTTCTCGCGGAGCGATAGCCTCAGATCGAACGGTTCAGGCAATGGGATCGCAAAGGTAAGTTGGACAACCTTCTGCAGGAATAAGTCCCCGTTCGTAACGTCGAGGCCGACCTGCAGCGCATGGGCAAGGACAGCACGATCATAGCACATGACATATGCGACTTTCGGGAAGTCCGCGACAGATCTAACAAGCCGCACGACTTCAACGGCTTGTGCCGGCTCCAAACGGTCGAGGTCGTCGACGAGTACCAAGAACTTTATATCGAGCGACTTCAGGCGTTCTGATATCGCTTTTTTCAGGTCGGCATCAGTAGGAGCTTTCCCGAATTTGTCGAGGAAGCCGGCGCCTTGGTCCAACCCCTCTCCCGCCGCGGCTGCCAAAGGGACGAACAAGCCCGCCAGCTTAACCAAAGGTGCAACGCCCCTCCCGGTCTTCGCCGCATAATTCCGCAGGACATTACCGTATTTGATGGCGGCCTTCTTGTTCCTGCTCCACCGGGAAGCGGACGCCTCATCAAGAGCGTCAAGTACATCGGCCATGGCTTCGATCAATGTGCGAACGAGGCTCGAGCCATCACCAATGCATGACGCGCCCGTAAGCATTGTCGCGTTCGACCTGCAATTCCTTGCGGCGGGCGAGGGCGCCTTGCGCGTCCGTGAGACGAGACTGAAGTCCAGCAAGCGTAGTGTTTTCTAGTGCGATACGTTGCGACAATGCCGCGTACTGGTCACGTACTAGCTTGTCGGCACCCATCAGGTTGAACGCCCTTGCTGCGATCGCAAACTTCGCCGATTGCGCTCTCGGATCCTCATTATGCGGAGGATCAAGGGCGACTTCGCCGATGAAATCACGGGCACGCTCATTGAATATGATGAGCCAGTCGACTCACTCATTGTCGGCATTCCCTCTGGCGTCCCCGCCGTTGATGATCGAAGTGTCTAGCCAAACCCGATAGGGCGTCATCACGCTAGGTGTCGCTGAGCCAGTCAAAATCGGTCGCGTCCTGGCCACGCCCACGCGTACCCATGTGCCGATAGGCTTCCAGACCGGCAAGACGGTAGGCGTTCGATACGCCCATATCGTTCGTGCGGCTGGGAATGCGCTCGATGTAGGCGAGCGACGACGATGCCAGCAAACTTGTCGCGGCTTTGATCTTTGCGGGATCGACCCCCGTGTATTCGTTGATCTTCAGAAAGCTGATATTCGCCATGTTCGTGTCACGGCCACGACGGGCGACGAAGAGAAAATAGAGTTTCAGCGCGTTGAGTTCAGTGACGCTGCGCAACCGAAACTCTGTGAGGCCGGCAATGCGCCCGTTGGCGTAAAGCCGCTTGGCCGGCAGCATGGCCCACCCGCCATCGCGGTCGTAGTTGCGCAGCTGATAGGTGCTCCGGCCATTGGACGCACGATCGATGATTTCTAGTTCGTCGAGAATATCGAGACCGTTCGACAGCTTCGACCGGCTCAAGCTCGTGGCCTTGCACAGCACATCATAGGTAATGTGCGACTCGCCTGTCTCTGCATCCGCATTATGCGCGATCGCCATCAACGCCATAAGGGCCGCGATGTTATCGCCGCCTACTTCCTTCTCCCACACAAATTTACGCAAGCCGCCTTCCTCGATCCAGGCCGATGGCAAACGCACCCACTTCTGCAGTGATTTCACTTATGCCTCCCTGTCACCGACAGCACCGCATAGATCGCGAATGCGGCCAGGCCGAATGCGCCGAGGGCAATCAGCCCAAGCAAGGTTTCAATAGAAAGACCCGAGACGGTCTTCGTCACTTCAACAATCGAGTCCTGCATCACCTGCGCTCCGTGAGTCATGGGGCGATTTCCGCGTTTATGCGAAAAAATTTAGTCGCTAGACAATTCTATCTCTAGAGACAGTTGGAGAGCAGTTGAGGCCAATTAACCGATTTATGATTTACAAATCAATGAGATATTTTTCTTTAAAGAGTTTATAAAGACCCCTGAAACAGTTCACAAACGAACGCCCGAGAACTAAACGGCCCCTTCCGCGGGATTTTCATGAACTAAATTTACCCGCTATGCTTCGTTGAAAATCGAGTTTTCAAACAGGAATTTTGCACCCGGGGGGATTAATGGCTGCAGGAAATATAACGGTCGCGACGGCTGAAATCATCAAAGAAGTTGCGAAGGCCGTCACAGTTGCGATGTTTCCGCTAGGTGCAACAATCGTAAACACCATCGAAAACAGCTCGAGGGAAGTCGATGACGCCTCCTCAAAAGGCATCGACGAACTGCGCGACGAAATATCAAAACAGAGTTTGCGCCTGGGCTTCGAGCTGCAGCAGGCTAAAATCGCGCAAGAACTGGCCATCGCCCATCGGATCACCAATGCCGAAACCGTCGAGATCGAAGAATTCTATGACACGTCGATGAGTGGCAAGGCGGGTATCGAGGCGAAGGAAACTGGTGTCATGCTCGGCATAGGTGGCGAGCGGCAGAGCGTCACCAAGCGTATATACAAATTCTCCGGTCACGCCGTCCCTGCCGTGCAGGAGCCGAAGAAAATTGACGATACCCAGGCATAGCGCGGGAAAAGTCGGGACCAAGGAGCGACATTTGCTGCCGGTCACCGCCGCATGAGGATCGAAGCGTTTAGCCTAACAGGGTAAGCCCTGACGCGGCGCCCGTGCCGAAGGCCACGATAGTTTGCAAGGTTGCATTCCAAAAGTGGTTAGTTCCGGTCATGTGCGTTGTCGTCTCTGTGGTCATAGGCGTACCCTTTCTCTCTAGATTCATGAACAGGTAGAATTGCACCCCGATGAGGGGCAGAAGAAGGAAGAGGCCAACGGCACAGAACGCCGCTGCGGGAACTGCCCCCGCACCTGTTAAGCCTGTTAGGCTAAACGCTCCTTTGCTTTACATAGGATTGCGCTAGGCTCTTTGCAATACAACCAGACCGACGGAGCGATTTTATGTTGTTCAAACCCGAACAGGGCTTCCGCGATTACATCGAGGTCGCCCAAGGCAACGTCACCGCGTCCATCGCAGAGCCCTCTCCGCTACTCGCCGGAGTCGAGCGGTTCTGCGACTTCTTCCAGAAAGACCTGCTCGCCGGCGAACAAGAACTCACCCCCACGGCCGCCTTCCTGCTCATGCACAGCTTCATGCTTTACGAAGCCAGTGTTGCCACGGCACTGACCGGTCACGCGGTCGCGATCTATCCGTTGCTCCGCACGGCACTGGAATCGGCCTGCTACGGCTATCTGATGCGATCGGATACCGCTGTCGAGGCCTTATGGCTGAACCGTCATAAGAGCGACGCCGACATGAAAGCGGCACGCAAGACGTTCACGTCGGCCGTCAAGGAAGTGGCCGCAGCCATCGACAAGAAGGAACCCAATACCGGCAAGGCGGACCTGATCAATCTGGCCTATCAGGGCGCTATCGATTGGGGTGCCCATCCCAATCCTTATTCGATCCATCACCACATGGAAGCGCCGAAGGATATCGGCACCCATGTCCAGGTCAATCTCACCGGACTCCATCCCCGTGGATCCCTCGAGTACGATCGGTCGCTACTGGCATGCCTCGATTTCGGGATGCTGCTTGGCATCGTGATCGCCCACAGCCTCTCCACGATCAGCAAGGATACAGTACGCAAGCTGCAGGAACTGAACGATATGAAAGAGGCGCTTCTGGAAAGCGAGTATCCTGATACCTACGCCGCGATGGGACCGCTTAAACGGTAGGCTCAATATTCGTTACCGACGCCCATCTCGGCCCAAAGCATACGTTCCTGTTCCTCTTCGAGGGCCTCGCGTTCCACCGCCTTTGCTTTCATGTCCAGTACGTAGAGCGGCATCTGCCAGCGGCCACGTAGATGTCTGACATGGTCGTCGTTGGCCGCGTCCGTGACCAGCTTGTCTTTGATAAGACGCTCGAGGCTGGCCACGATCAGCCGCTCACTTTCATGGTGGCTCGTGTCATCTTGAAAATCCACCTCGTTCCAGACCGCGGAGATGGCATTGATGCCCTTGATGCTGAAGGCGCCAACCGCGGACAGGGCCTCTGCGACCACTAGGGCGTTCGGTTTCGAGTCGAACAGGCGAATAGATGCGTTGGGGGCGACCCATTGAAGGGTGCCGTCATCAAGGCCTTCGATATCTGCATAGAGGCGGGTTTCCCGCTGGTAGATGAGGTCATTGGGCAGGATGTACTCGCCCATGCCACCCTCGAGATAATGGGTGGCGCGATTATTATCGATGATCTTGCGCAGTTCCTTCAGATCGACCGGATGCCATTGGCAGGCCTCCGCATAGAGAAGGCGCGAAAGATGGTCGTAGTACCAGCTCATCAGCGTCCCGATCCTGCCGGCGACGAGCTTTTTGGGACAGCGGACGATGTCCATGAGGATCAGGATCTTCGCAGCTTCCTCTTCGGCATGGCCTTTTAGCACGCTCGATTCACGAGGCATGTCCGAGATCTTCTGCGACGCGGCATAGAGGCCGCGCGCGCTTTCCAGCAGGATAGGCAGGCCTTCGGCGAGGAACGCCGTGCGTTTGTCAGCCGGCATATTGGCGAGCTTGTGTGCCTGCCGCAGTCCGATATCCGTCTTTGCCATCCGCCTGTCCCTCCGTTCCCACTAGAAATAGCAATTGGTGAGGGGAAAATCATCATCGCACCGTCGGTGTACAGGCTGTCGTGAACCGAACCCGTGACCGGTTTCGGCTGGTCAGCTTCCATCCCTGATGAGGGTCTTGCGGCCACAGACGTCGCCCGTGGGAAGGGTGGGACGCGCCCCATCACTGCCCAGCAAGCATCAATAGCTGTCTCCCGATCTTGCTGCGCTGCGCTTCGTGCAGATCGGGCGCCCCCTCTCCGCTATTGACGCTTCCTCTCCTCCCTCTCCCCGCGTTCGCCGCGCGGCAAGGGTGCAGCAGTAGTGACACGGTGACGGAAAAGCCATTGTTCCGCGACGTTTATAAGCGCCGCCGCTGCAATGGACCGATGCGTTCAGCAAAGAAGAAATCCTCTTCTGCAACATCATCGTGTCCGGTGCGAGCGCATGGATGGAACCCCATCATGAACGCATGCCGGTCATGTTTGCTCCAGCGGATTTCAACGCATGGCTCGACAGTAGCCTCTGCCCCCCGCGTCGCGGCCTGCCGCCGAATCCGCATTGCGGGAATGGCCACGCTCAACCGGAAAGGCGTAGGTGATGACGACCTGCGTATGAGCAGTTGTCAGGTCTCCCGTTGCCGCCCCCGTGTTTAACAATTACATTGTGGCTAACGTGAACGGAATGCGGAAGCCGCAATTGCCGTGCCGGTCCCATTGAAAAAAGAAGCCACCCTCGCCCAGCACATCGATGAAGATCTCGCCGATCGGTGCGAATTCGGTTCGGTCTTCCCATTGACCATACCTGGACGATAGTTTCCTAAGCGCCGTGCACAGTCTCTCGAAGAACGGCGCGAACCAATGCCCTTCCAGCGCGTCACGCACCGCAGGCACATCGTCCATCGTCAAGCTGCGACCGTCCATATGTCCGAGCAGGTAGCTGCCGCTTGTCATGAGGTTCTGGTAATAGCGCACGACTTCGGAAAGTATCCGATCATGGTCGTGATCGGTGCGATAGCGCCGGATGCATGCGTTCGCCCGCGTCATCGTCTCCATGAGATGGGTGATGAAGGCTTCACTATAATCGCCCAGCGGATCGCGGCCGAACGGGGCTGCGATACGGCAAGCCGCATACTCATCCCAGCAGGCCGTTTCGGCCTGCCCTTCACACGCGTCCGCTGCATCATTGTACATTGTTTTCAGAAGCGTATCGGGAAACGCCTTGTCGGTCGTCATCGTGAGTTCGACATGGGCGCATTCATGGGCGAGCAGATGCAGTGAATGGGCGTAGTGCTCGTCTTCCTCATCAGGCAGGGAATAGATGTATGCGGCGTTCAGCACGAGATGCGATTTAAGGACGCCGTCACGGATGACGCTCGGCGCCATCGCTACGCCTTCGACAAGTTCGGAGCTAGGTGTCAGCCGGTGTTCCGTTTCATATCCGCGATCGAGGGCCAGCAGCGCTTCCTTGTAATCGACGGCAATGGTAATGCCGTCCAAGCGCTCAAGATTGATGTAGCGGCTTAACTCACGCACATAGTCGCCGACGCAATAGGCGAGCTTCTCGCCTGCTTTCTCTTCCATACCCTGCACGCCGATACTGATGTTGGGCACAGTGATCGGTCGTTCTTCCTCGACGGTCTCCGTCATGGTTTCCTCACCCTGACTGCTAATGTGTTTTGGCCCAGACCAACGCGGTTAAGGCCCTTGCCCTTGCCTCTCCCACGGAGGCGAATTCCTTATTGCCGCTTCTGGCCGCGCCGTTCTTGCGGTTCGTGACCACCACGCCGAAGCCCGCATTTTTTGTGAATACCGTCAGGTTGAAACCTTCCGTATTGATGTAATCATTGCCTTTGGCAGATCGCTTCCATGAGCGCTCGGCCCATATTTTCCGGCGTTTGGCGAGGCTCCTTAATCCCCTCTCCCGTTCTTTCGGGCGGACATAATCCTCTTCCATATGTTCGGCACAGACACAGCCAACGGCCAAGTATTCCGTGGTCTGGTCGTGCTTCATATAATGGACGTAGCGGATGGTGACGCTTTCGCACATTTCGCAAAGCTGGGACGGTTCGCCCAGATCCTCGATCCCGACACATGACCAGCCCTTTTTGGGCACCCCTGGCTCAGACCACTTGCCATGACTTGTATGATCGCCGGCCATCGCGTCCACTCAATCTTGACGTCTACTTCACGATACTCAGCTTTGAGCGTCGGACTTCACCACCCTGATTGTCGGTACCGTGCTGGGGCAGAATAAAAAATAAAAGTCGTTCGACCTCGGTCATAGGAAGCGATAGCTCATCGGCAACGTCCACGAGACTTTTCCGCTCCGCCCAAAGCTGGGATAAAACCTTCCCCCATAGCACAGACGTTTCCCTGGGGATGCCATCAGGTTCGCTCGTGCGATAACCGCGTTTCCCAAGCTCGATACATATGGACCGATATTGCCATTCGGAGAGCATGGGTTTGGTAAGATGTGCCAGTCGGTATGCCAGCGCCATCGCCGAAACGCGCCATCTTTTCTTCGCCCGTAAAATAAGATCAGCTGTTATAAGACGGGGCATTCTGGCCCTAACGTCTTCCTCCGGCATTAGAAAAGCGGAAGCGAATCGGTTTGCCTCCACCTCGGCCGTGCGTGTATCTTCATCCGCACCTGAGGTTTGGCCATGCCTGTGCAGGACCAAATGGCCCAGTTCGTGAGCCGTATCAAAAATACTACGCTCCGCCGATTTGAACGAATTCAGAAACACATACGCTTTGTCATTTTGCCAGAACGAGAATGCATCGACATTTGCCGTGGTTTCTTCGAGCCCCAAAACGCGGATGCCTTTGGCCTCCACCAGTTTCATCATGTTTGCGATCGGTTGGTAACTGAGGCCCCAGTGCTGGCGGAGAGCATCGGCGGCAGCTTCAGGAGTCAATTCCGGGTCGAAATACGGCAAATCCAACGCCGGTAGATTGTATCGATTTTCAAGCCACTCATAGACTTCGACCCCGTTATCGCCGGCCGAAAGGGCAGCGTTTCGTTCTTTCGCGGTCATGCTCGACAGGCTGCGAAAGCTGACGATTTCTGCTGAAAGGAGTGCGGGGTCCTCCTTGAAGAAAAACTGCACGGGATAACCCAGAACCTCTGCGAGCTTCTCAAGTGTTCCAGAATCCGCCTGGTTCTGGCCGGTTTCAAGCCGCGTGATTGTGACCGGCGATACGCCGGCCTTTTCTGCGAGTTCCTTCGCTGTCAGCTTCTGCCTTTTTCTGGCGAGGCTGAGTCTCTTTCCATTGAACATGATTGTTCGGCTTTATTTTCGACTGACGACGATATCCAGATCTGGATCGTTGGTCGGTTCATTGATGCCAAAATCGACCGCATCCAGATCGCCACCCTCAATCAAAAATACGCGATCGATACAGCGAAGGAATTGGCCATTCTTCACCACAGGTAAACTGAGTTCCATTGCGCCAAACTGGTCGACCATCAGGTAATATGTTTTGTGGTCTCCATGAAACTTGACCACGCTGATAGGGAGGTCGATACCGGCCGCTTCAAACATATCGCCACAAGCCACGCGCTCGGAGCCAGCGCCTTTTCGAGACCGCGCTTTAGGATCCGCTTTGCGACAGGCTTGATTGACATTTACAAAGAGAACTCGAAGCTTGAGGGCGTCATTGCGGATGCCTTCCACACCTTCTTCGCTAAAGATCTCCCAATTTCCACCGAGGTTTTCGGCTCGAAGGCCCTTCACTCCGTCCATATACGCGAACATGCCGGCCGCATTGGTCGGATGCAGTGGTGAGGCAGTCGCAGCAGCAGCAAGTGCGTGATGACCTGCCGCGATCAATTTCTCACGCTCAAGTTCCAGGTGAGCAAGGTACAGGTCGCCAATCTCAGGATCAGTAATTGTCTTTGGGCTGATGTTTTCCATGTCGCCTACTCATGTTAATTTTCTCCGCCTCATTTGTGGAGTAAAAAATTAACATGGTCAAGCTAGTAGAATCTATTCGGCTAATTCACAGGACGCCCCAAGCGCGAAACCTCCCCCTCCCCGTCATTTCGCGCAAGCCCAGCTCCGCCACAATCCGCCGTGCCGCCTGTGGCGTAACCCCGAGCGTTTTCGTGACCGTCCCAGCATGAACGAGCGGCGTGCCCATGACAAGATCGACGAGCTCCGGTAACTTTGATGACGTCCGCCTCCCCTGCAGCTTCCGCTCCATTATTTTTCGCGCAAGCGCCAACCGGTCATGTTCCTTCAAGCCGATCTCGGCGGCCGCGATCAGCCCGTCGGCAATGGCCAGCAGCCGGACCTCTCGACTGCGATGTCGGCGCCGATCGACGGGAATGGTTTTCAGACCGAGGTTGATGGCGGCCAGATGGGCGCCGGTCGTGATGCCGGTCTGGCGCAGGATCGAGGCAGCGAGATGCCGGCCGAGCCAGGGCGCGTGTTGCAGCACCTCGATCGTGTTCCAGGCATCGAGGGCGACGATAGCCTGCAGCACTGGCGGCAAATGTTCCACCTGCCGGATCACGGCGCGCCATTCCTCCAGCCGCGCGTCCTCGTCCCAGTCGAGATCATAGACGAGCGGGTCACGATCCCGCGACCGGCTTGTTGGAGCGGCCGCTCTTTTCAACACGGCTTCCGACCGTGCCAGGACTATATCGATCGCGGCCAGCTCGGCGTCGAGCTGGCTGGCATGATCGTCGGCATATTGATCCTCCCCTTCCCCAGACACGTCGACAGGCACTGCCGTGCTTTCGCGCTCGAGGGCGCCTTCCTCACCAACTGCCGGCGCAGGCGCGCTGGCAACGACGTTGTGCCTACGCAGGCTACGGAGACCCTCCGAGGTAAGCGCCCAGCTGGGCGGCTGCGTGGCGATCCGCCGGCGGGTGCGCAAGACGTCGCGGGCGATGGTGAGTTCATGCGTCGGCGTGCGGATGTCATGGCTGGCATCGTGCAGGACGAGGTCTTCGAGATGCACGAGCTCGCCGTCGATCCAGAGGGACGCGCATGCGTCGGCGAAATGCGACCGTTCGAGGAAGCCGGCTCCGACCTCGGAGCGGGTAATGCGCTCGTCGAGCCGCGCGAGCGCGGTTCCGGCCTCGGAGATGGGCTTGAGCAGGCTCTGGATGGGCAAATTGGCGAGATCGTAAGACATTGAAATCATGGTAAATGATTTGCTAAACGAACTCTATCTCAAAATTAGAGTTGCTCACCGGGTACGCGTTTGAGTTCGATATATAACTATCGATACGTACCCTGTATCGATAGTGATACGTACAAGCGCATTGTACGATCATCGAAGCCATGATATCGTGCCGCTTCAAGCCAATGAACGGAGGCGTCGATGCCCCAGACCAGCTACAAGATCAGCGAAGCCCGCAAGCATTTCGCCGAGGTGCTCGAACGCGCCAGCCAGGGCGAGGAGATCATAATCACGCGCGGCAACCAGGTCTATGCGCGCATCGGCCCGGCCGATGGCGGCAAGCGCCCGTTCGGCCTGCTGCGCCTGCGTGGCCTGCCGCACGACCTTTTCGACGATGTCGACGCCGAACAGGCCGCAATCGATGCCGGCGACTGGAATGACGATGTCGGCATCTCCCAAGGCAAGCCCGAAAACGGCGGCCAGCTAACATGAAGGTGCTGCTCGACAGCCACGCAGTGTACTGGTGGACGATCGGCAGCGATCGGCTTTCTTTGACGGCACGATCGATGATCGAGGACAAGGCCAATACGATTCTTGTCAGCGCTGTCTCCTTCTACGAGCTCGACAACAAGATGCGGCTGAAAAAGCTCGATCTCAGGCCACAGGAGTTGCGGGCCGCCGTTGCCGACAGCGGCCTGCAGACGCTTGCCATCACCGATCTGCATGCCGAACTGGCGGCAAGCTTCGACTGGGATCACCGCGACCCATGGGACCGCCTTCTTGCTGCCCAGACGCGGCTGGAACACTGTACATTTGTTTCCGTCGACGTCGCCTTCGACGCGGTGCTGCATGAACGGGTCTGGTAGCAGCCAATGAAGATCTTCGTTGATGTAGGAGAAGCGGCTGAACGGTTGGAGGATCTGGTCGATCTGGCTTTCCGGGGAGATGACGTCTTTGTGTGCCGGGGCGAGCGCCCCGTGGCGCGGCTTACCGTTTTCTCTCAGGGAGATGGGCTTCCCGCAAATGAAGTCGCAGCGGACATCGCGGAGGCTGCCGGTAGCGGCAAACGGACCCAGGCCGGTGGTTTCTGTTCAATCGACGAAGTCTGGACTCGCCCGCTGACGGTAAGGCGGGCTCGAACAAAGATATGACGTCCGAACACGACGATCTCTACAACACCGACGGCCTGCCGAAATGAACGAGGTCTCCTCAGCATCCGCCCTCAAACGCGCCGAAGAACTGGACGCGCTCGATGCGATCCTGCCGTTCGACCGGCGTGACCAGCTGGCGGCGCTGCTCACCGACGACGACGTTGCCACGCTAAAGTATCTGGCCAAGGAAGGCATGGGCGCGAATACGCTCAAGGCGCTCGCCTCCGACCTCGCCTATCTCGAGGCCTGGTGCGTCCTTGCCACCAACGCTCCCCTCCCCTGGCCCGCCCCCGAGGCGCTGCTTCTCAAGTTTGTCGCCCACCACCTGTGGGATCCGGCCCGGCGCGAAAACGACCCGTCGCACGGAATGCCGACGGAAGTGGAAATCGGGTTGCGAAGCCAGGGACTGTTGCGATCGGAGGGTCCGCATGCGCCGGCAACGGTGCGACGCCGGCTGACCTCCTGGTCGATCCTGACGCGCTGGCGCGGGCTTTCCGGCGCCTTCTCCGCTCCGTCGCTGAAGAGCGCACTGCGGCTGGCGGTGCGGGCCACCAATCGCCCGCGCCAGCGCAAGAGCAAGAGCGCGGTGACCGCCGACATTCTCGCCCAGCTGCTGTCGACCTGTACCGCCAACAAACTCGTCGATATCCGCGATCGCGCCATTCTCCTGACCGCCTTTGCCTCCGGCGGCCGCCGCCGCTCCGAGATTGCCGACCTGCGGGTCGACGACCTGGTCGAGGAGGAACCGGTGCGCGCCATACCCGACGATCCGGCCTCCCCTTCCCTGCCCTGCCTGTCAATCCGCCTCGGTCGCACCAAGACGACTGGTCCGGACGACGACGCGCGGTCGCTGATGATCGGCCGACCGGTGGAGGCGCTAAATTCGTGGCTGCACATGGCGAAGATCGACAATGGTCCAGTGTTCCGGCGGATCGACCAATGGGGCAATGTCGATCGTCGTGCGCTGACGCCGCAATCGATCAATCTCATTTTGAAGGCGCGGTGCGTGAAAGCCGGGCTTGATCCGCAAAAATTCTCCTCCCATGGACTGCGCTCCGGTTACCTGACCGAAGCCGCCAATCGCGGCGTGCCGCTGCCAGAGGCGATGCAGCAGTCGCAGCACAGGTCGGTCGCCCAGGCCGCGTCCTACTACAACAACCCCGAGCGCAAGCGCGGCAAGGCTGCCCGTTTGCTTGTATAGGGGCTGGCTTGCTGGCGCGTACGCAACACCTGAACGCGCCCGCATAGTCTGCCGGTAGAGGCTAAACAAATTCTGAACACGGAAGGAATATTCCTATGGAAACGACGGCCATCGCTAGCTCCACTTCACGCTCAACTGTGGCTCCGCACTTTTCACCGCTCTGACCACCCCTTGAAACGATCGAAAGCCGTCAGCTGTCTCATCGGCGGGTGCGCATCGTAGTACGAAGCCAGCAAAGCTCCGGCTCGAGATCCGCTTCGGCCACCTCTATCCACCAGGCTTTTGGACGGCCGTCGCTGCCGTCTGACCAGCGATACCCCCTCCCCTTCAGGTGATCCTTGAGATCGAAGGGGGAATGTTCCGCAAAAATCCGGACACGCGAACGCTGGCTTCGTTCGTACAGTTCGCCGAACGCCGATCCGGTTTGTCCTTGGTCGTTGCAATCGAGAACTTCCAGCAGCGCAAAACAATCGTCGACCGCCCGATGCCCGTCATGAAAATAGCCGGCCTGGCCGACTAAATAGCCAAGCTTGGTTCCCTCGAAGCCCCGCGCCTGCCAATCCACCTCGGAAACCGAGCAGGCCCAGGCCTTATCGGCAAAAATTGGTGACAGCGCCTCGCAGAACGGTCGATCGAACCCGGCATTGTGGGCGATGATCAGGTCGGCCGGCGTCACCAGCGCTTCCAGCCGATCAAAGTCGATCACCTGTCCGGCAACCATCGCCTCGGTAATCCCGGTAAGCCGGGTGATGTCAGCGGGGATGGGCCTGCTCGGTTGCCGCAGCCCGCCATAGACGTCGGTCACCGCACCGATCGTTCCGGCCGCGTCGAAGCTGAAGGCGACGGCGCCGATTTCGATGATCTCGTCCTTGCGCGAACTGAGACCGGTCGTCTCGGTATCGATGATGACGCCGCGCAACGGAAAGGCCGAATCTGGCAACCGGACAACCGGTCGAGGCTGGAGCTTCGTCAGAATTCGATAACGGCCGGTTTCCTGCAGATGCCGCACCATGTCGTCCTCGGTCATGACCGGCGTCGCGCGTCCATCCGAACGTGATCGCCTGATCACCATCGGCGCATCATCCGCAAACATGTCAAACTGCGCCGTCATTACTGTCATCCCTCCTCGCCTGCCCCGAGCGCCAACCAAGCACCCTGCGGCCGATCAGCCCGTACTCTGCACCGGCTTTCCATTCAACCGCAGCAAGGCCATTAGCATCGGCCCCAGCGAAAACTCGCCGCGCGCCGCCTTTCGTGTCAGGTCCCGCAGATACCCGCCGGCTGAATTGATGTGCCCTGCCCTTTCAAGGATGCAGGCGACCGCAACGGCGGCATTTTCCGGGCCCATAGCCTCGCAGGCCTCCTGGTAGGCGGACGGGCTGACCCCCAGCATCGAGCGAACCACGACGGCCGCGGTCATCAACTCCCGCCAGCTCGAAATGGCCCCGCCAGGGCCGTACATCGAAATTTCCGGGCAGGCCCGTAGCACCATTCCCAAAGGAAACGCCTTGATCGCCTCACGCAAAGGCGCGCTGGTTTGCACCGCCAGTCCCCCCTGCTCCTGTCGAGAGCTAGGTTCAAGTTCATTGGTGGATTCGGTATTTGAACTCTGTATGTGGTGACGGCATTCGGCACCATTGGTGTCGCTTTTTTGCGAAATCAGCTGAAGTTCCAGAAGGTTGACCACTTCGGCATGCAGCAGCGTCAGCTCTTCAAGGCAATCCGTGAGTTCCGGCTCGGTTTTCGCTTTCGCGAGCCGCCCGACGGCCGCCACGAAGTGGCCCTCGACCATGCCCCAGTCCCCCGAAGCCCCCTCCTCCATCGCAGCGGAGATCAGCTTGCGGATATCCCTGCGGCAGATCGAGATGCGTTCCTTGACGATCTTGAGCCGTCGACGATCTTCGGCAACCTGCTGCGCCAACAGAGCGAGCTCCTCGGAGCGAGCCAGCAGCGGCGCCAGGCTGAAGCCATACGCTGCTTCAATGGTCCCGTCCCTGCCCTTGCGCGCATAGCGCTTGCCGTTCGGGCTGTCGTTGCGATGGATTAGGCCGGCGGTGACCAGGAGCGCGAGGTTTTCGCGCAGCGTCGTACCAGCAATGCCGTTCGCACGCGCAGACAGCTGAGCGTTCGACGGGAAAACGACAAGGTTGCTGTCGTCGCTCAACTCCGTCTCTGGATGGAACGACAGCAAGGCATTCAGCACCGCCAGCGCCCGGTCGCGCAGCCCGAGCAGCGAACGCGCGTCGCAGGCGTCGCGATAGATCTTCCACTTGTCGGCCGCTTTCCCCGACTTGATGTTCGCCGATTCGAACTGCCCCTTTACCAGGGCGAGCGTCATCGGCCGCCGCCCGAAGGGCGTCGTTACATGTCCACTCTGCATTTCCTTCACCTTTCAAAAGGCAAAAGAATTCCGCTCACCAAAAAACGGTGCCACTGACTCTTGACTGTGATTCGTGGAAATGCGATTCTCGACCTTGCTACAGAATGCGAGAGAGGCTTCCACTTCGGGCAACCGATTGGGGCCTTTTTCTTTTGCGGCTATTCTCCTGTTGTCACGGCAGTTGATTTTTTGAATGCCTCGTAAAGGCTTTCAATTTGGCTATGTATGAACGCTGCAAAGCGGGGACCATCTGACGCCTCCACGGCTATCACGCCCTTCTTTGTGGATTTCTTAAATGTAACACTAACCGCCCCGTCGCGTGGTACCCAAGCTATTGGGTCTGCTGCTTTAGGTGCGACCTTTCGCGCCACGTCGGTTCTCTTCGAAAGTTCATCTAAAACAGCTTGGAACCGATCCTCGTAGGAACTGCTTAGCATCGCTTCTGTTGAGAGAATTGCAAGCAAGTGCTCAACGTTTCCCCCATTCAACTTTTCGGCCAGTTCCATCCAACGACGTCGGCCAATATCAGGCGCAGGCCCGATGTACTCGATTAGTGTGAGAGGCACTTGACTGACGACACTTAGCATTTTCGACAGAGCAGCTTTGTCCACACCGAGAGCAGACATAATGATATCGCGTTTGAAAAGACGCTGCTCCAACTGTGACGCGAACAGTGCTCGTTCGATGTAGGAGAGATTGGTCCGGGCGTTATTTTCCTGTCCCTGGCTAACGACAAGCTGATCGTCAGTCAGCTCGCGGACAACCGCCTTCACCTTGATGCCCAGATCGCGCACGGCGGCCAATCGGCGGTGGCCATAGGCGACTTGATAGCGCCCCTTCATTTCTGGGTGGGGGCGAACCAGAATAGGAACTTGCTGACCGTGCTGTTTGATCTGCTCAGTCAATTGGCTGAGCTCAACGGCATTGATCGCCAAGCGGTCGCGTACGAACGAGCCATCGATCGTTGCTGGGTCGAGCTCAACGACGCTAGTCCCTTCGGCTAGCTGTTTCTCGAGGTCTTGGGCCCGCTCCATTTTCGAAGTTATGCTACCGAGCGTCTTAGTGATGCCACCCACAGGACCGGCATTTCGAAGCGGGGGCACAAAGCCTGAGATCGGTCTAGAGTTTGCAATTGGTGCCTGGACAGGAGTTGGCGCGGACAAGTCGTCGGATACCCCGATTAGATTCTTTCGCGCCATTGGTTATTTCCTTCCCCAAACCGATCTTATAAGGCCTTCCACTTCCGCGTTCACTGCATTCAATGACTCCATCGCGCGGTCATACGTTCCCCGCGTAAACTGTGATCGATCGACTTCATACAAAGTCTGCTTAGTGACCCCCGCATCTGAGATCGCTGTAGACTTAAGCATCGGGCTCTGGAGCATGCGATTGCCGAAGATCGCGCGCATAAACCCTGCCATTTGTGACTGTGGACCGTCATTCGGCTCATATCGAGTCACGAGGTATCGCATCCAATCGTAACTCGTACGTCCCCCTGCTCTTTCAACTACGGACATCAGTTCGCTGGTCATTGACAAGAACTGCGACATCGACATGACGTCGAGCATCTGCGGGTGAATGGTAATCAACACTGACGTCGCCGCACACAGTGCGGACATGGTCAGAAAGCCAAGTTGTGGTGGGCAATCGATAATGACGACATCATAGAGGCTCTCGATGTGGCCAAGGGCTTCGCCGATGCGTGCAAAAAACATCGTTTCCGCGGAGCCAGTTGACATATAGCGAGGCGTCTCGTGCTCAAACTCCATTAGTTCGAGATTGCCGGGCACTAAGTGGAGGTTAGGGGTATAAGTGGCGCGAACAATCTCCGAGATGGCCAGCGGGGAGTCATAGCGGATCGCACCGTACAGTGTCTCACCCTCGCCGACATCCAGCTCGGGTTGATGGCCAAACATTGCTGATAGCGATGCCTGGGGATCGAGATCGATAGCCAATGTTCGATAGCCCCGGAGCGCAAGGTATTGCGCCAGGTGGGCAGACGTCGTTGTTTTGGCCGAGCCCCCTTTGAAATTCATAGTCGCAATTACTTGAAGTTTGTCGCCCGGACGGCGGCTCGGCACGTACTTGGTAGCGCCGTTTTTCTCATCCAAGACTTGCCGAATGTGGTCCATCTCCGCGGGCGTGTACATGCGCCGACCATTCGGCAGCGGCTCAGGAATATTGATCTCAGCTGCGATCTGGCGAAGATACCCTTCCCCGATGCCTATGAACGAAGCCGCTTCCGTCGGCGAAAACTGACGGATTGATTTTTGGGATGTTGGAGGAAAAACCCTAGCTTGATGTAGTTGGAGTTGACGCTGCAACTCCTGCGCATCCGCCGCCAACATGGACGGTAGATGTTCTTGGTCTGCGGCTAGGTTCAGTGTTTGCAACATATCAATTCCTCAACTGCGCAATTTTTCAAACTGTGGGTCAAACTGCGCAGCTAGAATATGGTCCGATTCGTAAACAATTTACAAACGCTTAACCAACGTTATCAGACTGGAGTTGTCCGCGGACAACTCGCCACTAGGCGACCTCTCAAAGGGTTAAAAGTTGTCCGCGGACAACTCTGCATCTGGCTCTCCCAAGAGCACTGGTCCCCCGATTGCCGATAAGCGCACCGTCAATAGGTATCGTCTTGGCACGAGACGAGGTGCGTGAGGCACTTCTATTCATCGGACACGCAAGACGGACAAGTCTCCTACCCTGTTCATCCGCATGGGACCCATCACAACGATGAATCAATTGCCCGCGAACGATTCAGTAAATGCGTTGGACGACGCCGCCTGTTATTGAGATTCTTTGGGTATGATGAACCTCGATTTCACAACCATCATTGAGCGACGCGATAGCCCGAAGAATCTCGCGCGTTTCTACGCGATATCCATCGAAGCCACTTTGCTGGGCGGCTGGGCGGTGGTTCGTCGATGGGGTCGCATAGGAACAGCAGGCAGGACCCTTGTCCATCTTTTCGAAGACCCACGTGACGCGGTCAGCATGTACTTAATTTTGCTAGCACGCAAACGTCGGCGGGGATACGTGACACGCGAAAGCCCGCCGCCTGCATAATCTCATGATGCGATGCCGTAGTGCATGCACTCTCCTGCTTGATGAAGCTCAAGGCTGAACGGTTGATCGACCATCGATCGAGAGACGTGGTGATCGCCTCGACCGATGCGGCCAACCCCAGAATGTCAGCTCTTGACGGCCGCGCCGGCAGCAGGATCAAGTTCGAGATAGAAGCCACATCTGACAGATATGAGCTGGCAGACGCTGACGTATCGATGCTCATTGCCGCGCATCGCAAACCAGGCGTCCTGCGAAGTACCTTGGGGATCTAGATCAAGAAGCGCAACCGCATGATCAAGCCGAGCCAGCTGGGACGCAATAAGCTGGGAAATCATAGACTTTCCAACGCCTCCTTTCCCGCCCAAAATTGAAATCGTTTTCGTCATAAAGATTCCCCTCCTCTAAGGGACGCGATGCATGCACTCAGACAGGCCGTTAGAACTGCAATCTCGCGTTCCTGCACTAGATCAGCTTGGGTCCTTGTCTTGGCTCGAGTCAAATTGGCGCAGTCATCTGTTGGTGACTTTAACGCTATCTATCCGATATTATTGTCAAATGGAGTTCATCGACAACACAACCGGGGGCGATACAAAGCGCCGACAGGGTGTGTTGGCAATGCCAAGGATCCATGGAGGGCATAACCTTTGGCCTGCAACCAACCCGAACGATCGAGACAGCTCGAGGTGAAATCGAGTGATCCCCCTTTTTGGCGTTTCTTTAGTACCTCATGATGGCTTGTTGGTCTGCATGCACTTCGGCAGGCAGCTGCTGGACCGGCAGGAGCAAAATCGAGCCGCCTTCGAGTACCTCGACGCCATGATTGCCCCGGAAAGACGTGCAAAACGCGGAGCTTTTGCTAGGTCCGCTGCGAAAACAACCAGTAAGCCAGGAATGATACGTGATAGCTCCAAGGCTGAGTTCATGTCCAGCCTCCACGTCCCGCGCGGCAATCAAATTGAGAGTTGCCGATAACGGGATTCCAGTGGCGTCTGCCCTCGCATTCGCTGAAGGGGCAGGGGAGGGCGCTTTGGAGCTTACGTTACGCTCATGTCGAGAATCGCGTGAAAGCTCGCGCCTGTTTGCCCCTTTTCTCTTAGCATTGCGGGGTGACCAGAGATCGCCAAGGGGTCGGGTCATCGATTTGAGGGACATTCAGACGAAAAAAACCTATCACGCGCTGCGGCGGCCCCATGCCAGCGCAAGCCTGACGGTCCCGACGAAGCTGAGACTTCTTCGACGTCCTGACACCCTGCCCTGCGGCTAATACTTCGCGTTCAGCCGGCTGATGATCAATCAGGGCGGCCGGAAGCAATAAGCCCTGAGAACAAAGATCAGAATCAAGCGATACGTTTCAGCATCCGAAAGCGTTTGTTTGTTATCCGCATGTTACATCTGCAGTACACGAAAAGATTCGGCCTAGTATTTAGGCCGTAATCTGTTGAGGAGACTTTTCTTTTGAAAATGCGCGCCGCCTCAATACGAGACTATGTCGCGTTATTGTCCAAAACCGCTTTATGTGCTTCAACCGCTTTAGCCAGCGATCCGCTCTCTATCATCTTGATGGCGTACTCGGCACTAAGGCACAAGTAGCCGCCCCCCTCGTGCATGAATTCCATCATACATTCGGTGAGCGCATCATTGAGAGAGCACTCGTGAATTGAAGCCCAATCGTCTAGGAACTTCCGAACTTTTGGTGTGACTCTGACGACTATCTCATGGAGATCGGAAACATCATTTCGCTGCTCCATCTCACCAGCCTCTCCTGGCTCTGTAAGCAGCGAAGCGGTCCATTTCGGAGCGTTGGCGACCCAACCTGTACCAATTGTCTAACGTAAGGGCGATCTGGAGGTCGTGCGAGAAAGCGACGAGATCTTGCGTCATAAATTCCTCGCCGTCACGAACGCCAACCAACACTGCTTTCTCAACAAATTCAATGTAGTAGTCGTCGAGCAGCGGGGCAACGTCGAGATATTTTTGCTTTGGCGGCCCCTTCTTTCTCAGCTGCTCAAGCTCCGCCGCTGCGCCTCGGTGCAGCACTTCTAACATCATGGCGTCCGGCACAAGTTCGCGCGGTACGCCGTCCTTCTTGAAAAACAATACATCCATTTTTGTCTTCTCCAGTCACTGTCAGGCCCCCGCCCCTATGACTTTCGGTGATGACTTCGTGTCCACCAGGTTCGGAATTCATGCGTGAGATCGACTTCAGACGCTCGATACCCAAGCCTGTAAAATCGATTCAGCGTAAGTGCCCATCCGTTCGGGCCGCCATAATCTACGAGCGAACTAGTGCGGACAGCCAACCCATTCCTGAGAGCTCAGGGTGCCCGAGACCTCGCCGACTAAGCACTCAACTTCTCTCGTTCCGAGGACAAAACGATCTAGGTGCGGCGACCATTCCAACTGCTCTTTTGTCAGCCCGCGACGTAGAGCCAGGCTCTCCAAGTCATCAGCGAGGCGTCGGTATTTGTCAGCTGCGGCTCTTAGTTCCCGAAGTGTGAGATCGTCGTCCGAACGGTCCTTCCCGAACAGGATCACCGAGACATCGCCTTCTCAAATTGCACTTTAAGATCGTCAGCGGGATGCTGCAGACGGAACCATCGGCTCCAGGTTTTCGCGACGTTCAGATCGAGACTGAGCGCGATCAAAGGCGACGTGGTCGTCCACTGGGTTCCCAAGTTCGGGTGCCCGTAGCCTTGGCCTTGCAGACAGGTCGCCGCCCGCGTCGCTAACGAAAAACCAGACAGCAGAGGAGCGCCCTCGAGATCCTCCTCGCGCGGGCCTCCCCGCTCGAGAACCGCTTCTAAAGCGGCTACGCATCCGCGGTGACGCTCAAGCTCTTTAGCGATGTCGCCAACTATGCGCCGATCTTCTCCGAATAATATAGCCATCTCGCCCTCGCGTCTCGAATCAAATTGAGCGCGGAACGTGAGGCGAGTCGCTGGCAACGTCAAGTTAAATTTTAACCGACAACCTTAGCGCGGATAATAGTTTGCTAGATTACCTGTGGTATTAAATCGGATCACAAGGACATTAACTGTCAAATAATTCATATTTTCTCGTGAATTAAAAAGTACGTGATCACAATGACTTAAATTTTGAATTTTTCAATGTTCAGGCATTATTCCGTACATATCTTTTTAAATTCGTCCTTTTTTCAGGACTTGATATCAAGTCGTTTTGATCCCCGCTGATATCAAGTGGGCATACATGTGATGCGTGTCCGTCATGAACGGCACGTCTGTTGCCACGATCAGTCGATCTCCAGATCCATAGCTTGCTCGAAGCCGCCAGATACATATTGAGGGCCAGCTTCGTCATATGGTCGAGCGGCATGTCCTGCTCGGCCGCTAATACCCTTAGAACTTTGTGATTCATGGGGTTCAGAAAGAGCTGCAGACTCTTCTTTCCGACACGAGACGGTGCTCTCTTATATATAGGCTCGGCGGCGTTCTCGTCTTTTGCCCGTCTGGATCGCGGAGATGGCGTCGTCGCTGGCATTGCGACCACCTCATCGACTGCGGCTGCCAAGCTGCTCAAATCCAATCTCTTTTTAGATATCTTCATACTCTCCCGATCTTGAGTCCAACTTCTTTGGCCACCGCCTTCGCTAGGAGCTTCAGTTCGCGAACGCCGAAGCCTCCTATTCGGGACCGATAGGAGACGTAATTCCTCATTCTGTCGCTCGAACGGCCGATAACCGTTTGTTTTCACGGATGTAGCAGGGGAGGGAGGGCCGCGTGGACAGTTGGGGGACACCGAGCGGTGACAGCAAATCAAGACCAAGGCCGCAAAACGCCGACGTCACCTTCCGCCGTCAACACATTGACCGCTACCGTTGAATGTTAAAAATGGAGGCAGGTGAGCTGACGCTTCGAGCGCCGTCATCATGTCAACCAGAGCGACGCCGTTTTGGTCTCGTACACCATGGTAATGGACTAACCGAGAATTCATATGATCGAAGATGACGACTTCATCGTAGGTAGCGGCGACTATCTCAGAGATCGTGGCTACCTCGGTTCAGCGAAGGCTCGTGAAATCCTGCTGCGCTTGACCGCAGTGTCCATGGAGCAGCAGGGAATTCCCCAATCCGAGGTTGCTCGACTGACTATCCTTCAGCAGTCCTTGCTCGACGAGCTCGATGAGTTGATTGATGATGCTGAGGGCCTGGCTGAACTGGATCAGGGCAAGAAAGTGCGGAATTAGGTAGCAAAGGCCGCAACCCTCGTGTTAGGTGACCGCGAGTATCGTCCCAGTGTCGTACTGGCGCACGTAATCTACGCGCATCAGCGAAACCGCACGGTGAATAGCGGACATCAACAGTACCCCTGAGAGGGGGTGCTAGGTAGACGCGTCTGGCGCGCAACACGTGTCATGCATGCATACTCAGTTCAGATGCGGGCCGCACATCGTATCCCGCAGCGCGCACTGTCTCGATAGATCTCCGCAACCTTTCGGCATTCAGCTGATCAATAACAGCGAGGGGAGGGATCCGCACATTCATCTCGGACGCGTATGCGGCCACGGTCGCAAAGGACTTCCCCGTCAGCGCAGCCGTCTCCTCGAGAGATAGCGCGAGGTTCTTTTTCAGCCGTCTAAATTCCTGTTTTCTATTCATAAGCGACCTCAAATTCTGCTTCTGGCAAAGCGCACAGGTCGCCGGCGATTTCGTCCAAATCGAATTCCTGCTTTGATCCCACAATCCTTACGAAGCCAGTGATCAGAAAATTGGCGAGCCATTTCCGATCGGCGTTCACATCGAGCGGAAGCAGTACAGTGCCTGGCACCACGGCGTGTGAAATTCCGTCTCCAGCCAAACGCGAACATTTGACCGACTTACCGCGAGATAGTGAGAACGAACTGGTGATGAGTGGGCGCAGTACACCTTACCTGCCAGTTCGCGTGCAAATTCAATGAGTTCATTGTTGTGCATCTTCATTGGAACTCTCCAAAGCACTCTATGAGTTCGGCCTTACCGCCTCGATCACCTCATCATCCCAATCGTCTTCGAAATCGTCGTCGGCGTGTGCGCTTGCCCAGGCAAGAATTTCGTCATGCAAATCCATTTTCTCTCTCCATCTAGGTTTTAAAGGCCCACCCCTAAATTTCTAGGGGTAATCAATTGGTTAGCCAAATTTGGTGACACGCTCAGGCGGCGCGCTGGATCTGAAACGCAAAAATTTTCAATGGGCTTGTTGCTGTCGGCCAAATCACATCATATCGCCGGCGGCGATCAGGGCAGGGGGCGGCTTTGAGGGCTTTCCGAAGCGCTTGGGTTTTGATATAAGAGGGTCATGAATGCCGACGATTTTGAGGCTGGGTTCGCTGAGTGTGCGCATCTACACAAACGATCATCGACCAGCTCATGTTCATGTTGGCAATGGGAACGTTGCGGTGTTCAATATGAATTGCCCCGACGGGACGCCGACGGTGCGTGAAAACATTGGGTTCAGCAGGAAGGAACTCAACGACATCGGAAGGAGCCTGCACGATGAGAGAGAGCACATCTGCCGCGAGTGGAAGCGACTTCACGGAGATTTCTGAAGCAGAATTTGAAGCTGCGACCGCGGCTGGCGAGAAGACTTTGGAAGGTCCAATTGCGGCTGGCGCTCGGTACGACGCAGGACGAAAGTCGCTCATCGTGGATATGCCAGACGGCACATTCATTGGGCTTCCCGTTCGAAAGCTAGAAGGTCTTCAGGGCGCTACCGACGAGCAATTAGAGAACGTCGTGATCGAAGCCAGGGGTTTGGGACTGCACTGGCCCGAGCTTGATGCGGATCTCTATGTCCCCGCGCTTATCGAGGGTGTGTTTGGCTCTAGAAGATGGATGGCGGCCCAAATGGGCGCGGCTGGCGGCAAAGCCAAGTCGATATCAAAGATCGCAGCGGCGCGGTTGAACGGCCGACGCGGCGGACGGCCGAAGAAGAACAAAGACGCTGCTTAATTACATGTAAGCAATGTATGCATGTCTTACATGGAGTTTCCATGGACAAGAAGATCAGAGACGCGGTCGATGAGTTCGGCCGACTGGGCATCGACGAAATGAAGAAGCGGGATCCAACGCGTTTCGAAGAGTTCGACGACGCGATCGCGGCAAAAGATTCCGAGCTTGTTGATCGGATTGCTGCTAAACTCGCCGCGGAAATGAGGCAAGGAGCGACGCGCGATGACGAGAGATAAGCCAGGCTGGGTCATCTGAAGAGTAACTGCGCGCGATAGCAATGGCAGACGACTTCCGCGAAACCCGCATCGACCGCCTTCGCCGCATCGCTGAAGAAGCGAAGGAAAAAGGTGGAGTGCGGCTCCCGCAGATGACGCGCGATGAGATGCGAGAATATTTTTTCGGGAGACCTACGCAGCAATCCGAAGATCCGCCTCAGTCGCCTGATCCAAAGCTGCTTTAATCCACGCCCGGTATTCGACATGCACGGCACAGCCATCGAATTTCCGATAGCTCCATATCGCAGCGCGTTCGCTGGCTCGCCCTTAAACATCACGTCCAGGCTTCAGGCATTCCTTGAAAGCGCTCACACTCCAACGGCTTCGTACGATCCATCCGGTCTTCAACTTGTGGCTCTGAACGACGACGAAGTCAGGTTCGGCCGCTTGCATGCCCATCGGTCGAGACATCCCTGCAACCGAGGCATTTAGTATGCCGACAACAGGAAGGTGATGCAGGACCATCTCGATGGACTACAGTACCGATTGACGGCGACCGAGATCCTTGCTGACCTTGACCTCAAACTCGTCGGAAACCGCGTAAGCTAGTGGCTTATCCTTCAGCGCTCGCAACAGCACGATCGGCAATGACTTCCGCCTCTTCATGGCTCTCAAACGGATCCCACGCCGCGCTTTCTCGGTCAAAGAGTATGCTGCCAGCGTCTCTGGGTCCGTTTCCAATATCTGCGACAACGAAGACGCGCTTCCGCCTTTGGGGAGTCCTTGACGATCGCATCGACGGATTTTTTCTGAGAAACCGCCGATTGCAAAAGCGAACGCAAGGCGGTCTCAGGGTCTAAGGACTGCCAGGCCGGAGCATTGCAATGTTTTGATGTCGGACGATTGCAATGCTTTGATGTATCAAAAAACCGCTCCGAGAATTTCTGCTGAACTTCCTCGAGATTCACCAGCGAGCCTGCGTCTTTCTCGTACGCACGCCGCTGTCTCAGAGCGAGGTAGTTCTCCTTGAGCCGTTCGGCTTCTGCATGTGTCTCATCGCTACAGTCTCGATTCCGCCCCGGCCATCATCAACGAACAAGGCGCGAACACCGCTCTCTGATGTGCGCCAGAATCCTCCCTGGGCGGTGATCCTCTGGGTGTAGCCACGGGATGTTGCCATGACGATCGAGTGACGTGGACTTGGTCGGGATGAGATCGTCCGATCTTGAGCCGCCGTGGAATGCATATTGCAGGCAGTCCTGCTGGATCGGCTTGATGGCTATGGCAGCATCTGCGTGCTTTCCGCGAGCTGGTAGGAGAGTGAAGGCATTCTTGGTGAAAGCCGTCGGGTCGTCCAGATGCTCCTCAAGAGAGGCCTTCAATCCCCCTAGAACACGAGCCGCGGCGCGGTTCAGGGCGTCGCGCTGCTCCTTCTCGAGGCCTGCAATGAGGTCTGAAGCTCCGCTCGCATGGTGTGTCTCCGATCCAATTATGATGAATAATCGGAGGACTGCTGGAGAGGGGCAACGCTATTGGAGGGTGGCCCGTTCGTCTGAGAGTTAATCGAGTGGATGACCCCAAACGGCTCGATACCCTATCCCCTCGAGGGCGACCGCGAGTTTTCGTGGTCCAGTCGGATTCGGCTGGACGATACTGATAAAGTGTTCTGGTGTGATAGCCGTATATCCAACGTTCACAAGAGCAGCGCTTATGTCCTGAACCTCGTCCGGCCATAAGCCAGCTGCGGGCAACAACACCGAAACGCCTTCTGTGTCCGACCAAGTGAGCTTAACTACTCTCATTGCCAATGGCTCCGAATGCTACCGCGCAGCACGATGTCGACTTCTTACACAGGAGCAGGCTACTCTTCTGAGAGCGCTCCCGCGTAAATCCAGCCCCATCGACATCGACAATGTGGCCGACGAGATTGAGGCTTTGGGCCGCTCAGAGGTCAGGCACGTTACAAACCTGCTTGTGCAAACAGCATCCAATGACCGCCGGATCGCGGTCGGTGACAGCAGCACTTCATACAGCAGGACTTTTAAACCCGAGCGAAGACATTACAGTCTCCCGACCAGGCAAACTCGTTGCATCGGTTGCTAAGCGATCGATACTTTGCGGCTGACCGGCAGGGTAGGGGACAGTTGAGGACCGCTCAGGTGTCCTCCAGACGACCTGAACGAAGCCGAAAAGCTTTCTGGAGATACGCAAAATCGCATGCATCCACCCCTTTGCATCCGATCGCCCGCTCCAGCTCTCATGTTCTAGTACCGCTGAGACCTTCCAAGAAGGCACCGTAGCCGCTGCCGGTGTCTCTGACTTTCGGTCAATCTCCTTGTGTTCCGGGGCGCGGCATTTACGACAATATGCGCACGGCGATCGACAAGGTTGGCCGTGGCGGGAGCGCGGCGTCAATGTGCGGCTTTATGGCGATGGCCAGCCATTCGAACCTGAGTTCTACAATCCGGCGTCCGGATGGAGAAGGGCAAGCCGAGAAGGATCTTCAGGATGCTCATCGTTTCTCTCAACCGGTTCCACGCTTTCCGTCGCTGCAGGCCCTACGGTCAGATGCGCGGGACCACCGCGGGTATCTGTACTCGCTTCAAGAATAGTTCGGCGCACGACCCCAGATGATGAAGGAGAAACGGAGGAACTTGACCACCACGACGAACACAATACCCTCATTCCTGAGCAGCTGCGAGAAGCCTACCTCTGCCATTTTTACAAGTGGAAGATCGAAGTTGATCAGATGCTTCCCGTGCTTGACGACCTAGCTAAGGTTGAAGGCGTTGAACGTAAATTTGATCGCATACGGCGTCGACCTCGAGAACTTAACTGTCGAGGCCAGATCGGAAAAGGAGGTTCTGGAGGTTCGGATCGAAGACCGTCTGAAGGATTTGGAACGACTGAAGCGAATCGCGGCCGAACTGGACTGATCAAAACCAAATTTTGGTGCGAGTGACCTCAAATTGGGGTCACTTACTCTAAGTCCAGAGGGCATACGAGAGATCGCGGAGCACCAGATCCCCCAGCGCCATAACATGTGCCACCACTCGTGGCTATCAGATTACTGACGGACATCCAAAACGATAGCGCTTGCTACATTCGCTCGCTCTGCCCATACGTGCCTTCGTAGGTGTACGTGGACCACGCAGCAACGCAACGCGGCTCAAATCACGAGCAAGGGAATTCGATTTGCCATAGAGTTTCGACAGTTCGCCGCGACGTCTGCGCAACTCGTACCAGGTTGCGCACGCGTTATTCCAACTTGGAACAATTTGCGGTCTCTCGATTCATCTGTCTAGGTTTGCGATTCAAAGGCGGGATGATGCCGCTGCTTTCCCGCCGGGATTCGATTCCGTGCCAAACGACGTTTCCGTCGTCCTGTCACGACCTGCATCGACCAATTCCTGCCAAACCGAGGTCGCCACCGAGTCTTGTGGCCGACGATTTCATAACTCGTGAACCGAGGTTCAATAGCTGAGACTGCCATTGTAGAGTTCGAAAAATCGATTCTGCTGTGAACGTCGTTTGCAATACGGGGATGGACGGGCGGAGAGGGGAGGGGACTTTGGTCAAGAGCGTGGGAAAGCGACTCGCAGAACAGCGCGAGCGTCAACAATTGTACCGGGACAAACAGAAACGGGAACGAAGGCCGTCTCGCGACGACATTGCCCGCATGCTTATGCATATTTTCATAGTCCGCAGCATGAAGAAAGGAAAGATGCCGGAGCTCGAGCAGCATTTCCTCGATCTTGTCGTCGACGAACTCGGGAAACAGGGATTTGATCGCCGCGCTGCTCAGGATGTCTGTGATAATCTCATCGATAAGTATGCGCGAAATGACTGGTCGTTTCGCAAGAAAATCCACCTGGGCGAGGCGCTCAAAAAACCCGAGTCAGATGGCTAGACGGGTTGTGGGCTCCAGAGAGGAAGGCTCATGCTGTCAAACAACGCTTCTCTGCAAACACAGGGCTTATTCGCCTCGTCCGGGCGAACGTCGTTTGCTCTTGTCCGTCGTATTCCCCCCCTTACTTCTGTAAACGACGTGCGCGTGTGAATCGCAATTTCGGCCGTCAGGTTACGAGGATAACCCAACCTTCTCCGGCAACCTTTCCTCCTGTTATGGAGCCCGATGATAGCCGAGTCGCAACTTGCGAGCCAGAATTCGCGCACCCACACTCGGGACTGCTCGTCTGACGCGACTTCTATCGACTGACGGCGACCGCGCGTTCCAACGCGCTCTCAGCTTTTGATGATACATAAGCGCCCGAATAAATTGGACGTCAGACAGAGATTGTAAAAGCCGCGTGTGCGTTCATGCCGAACCGCGACTTGCGAGCGGAACCAAGCTATCCAGCGCGGCGCATCTGCGCCAGCAGCTTCTGCCGGAAGACTTCGGCAGGAGTTTTGTAGCCGAGGCATTTGCGCGGCGTCGCATTGAGCCGATCACAGATGTCCTTCAGGTCGCGGTCGGTGATCGACAGCGGATCGACCTCTCTCGAAAGCCATTTCCTGGCCCTGCCGTTGGTGTTTTCGACGGTGCCTTTCTGCCACGGCGATTGTGGGTCACAGAACCAGGTCTGCGTGCCAATGCCGGCCTGCAGATAGGGCCAGTCGGCAAACTCGGTGCCGCGGTCGAAGGTGATGGAGCGGCGGGCGCGATGGGGCAGGGACTGCAGCACCTGGATCAGCCCCTCCATGATCGGCCGCGATTGCCGATCGTTGTTGCGCAGGAACACGGCAAAGCGACTGACCCGCTCGACCAGTGATGTCACATTGGCCTTGCCAAACTTTTTGCGGAACTGGATCAGGTCGCATTCCCAGTGGCCG
>NZ_PZZZ01000011.1 GCF_003046475.1 Mycoplana dimorpha | reverse complement strand
TCGGCACGTTTGCGCCCCGCTCGTTCGGCGGAGCCGTCGTGAGAGCTGCCTCGCTTACCTTGTCGTCACCTTGGACCGGCATATCGGCGGACAGCCGATGTGGTATCCGAGATTTCTTCAGTTGGGAAAGAGTTCGGTGATTTACTCTCGATCTCGCGGGCGATGGCCTTGAGATCGGCGTCGCCCCAAATCAAAGGGCTCTGCGATTTTGGTTGTCGTCGGCTCGACTTGAATTCAACAACGAAGCTGCGTCGTGCTCTCATGCGAGATAGTATTCCCGGAAACGAGGAAGGCGATCCAGCCATGCGGCCGGGGCCACACATAGATCCAGACGGGGCGTTATTTCAAGAGCTGCAGCCGGTCGGCTCAGTCCAGCCCCAACCGCTGGCGAAGCTCTGTGTTCTCCGCGTGGAGCTTTTCCGCGAGCAAACCGCGCAACCGCTGGTTCTCCGCTTCAAGCTTAACGAGATCGGCCAATGTCTCGATGCCAGCGGCCACGTTTGCTTGTGACCTCTTTGCCATCGGCGCTGCGCGTTTCCACTGATAGTAGGTCTGTTCGGAAATGCTTGCGTTCTTGACCGCGGCCTTCAATGTGGTGCCATCAGCAATCTGGGCTTCGATCTGGCGGAGCTTTTCAGCCTTCTCGCTTTCAGAATAACGGCGACCCTTCGTGGACGTCGCCAATATGGCTTCGGTTGATTGTGACGGACGAGGCTCTGTCTTCCGGGCCCGCGTCTTCCGCGCCTTCCGAGGGGGTGCAGATTCGGCCTCGGCTCTGGTCGCCGGGTTGAGTTGTGGAGGGTTTTGTTCTTCGGCCATTGCGAGATCCCCTTTAAACTCCCTTTTGTCAAACGGAAAGCGCGATGAGTCAATAAGGGCGCACTTTCGCGTGCTGATACGCGAACTGCAATGTCTCGCTAAAAGGAAGTGTCATGACCTACAAAGGGGACGAGCAGCGTGCAAAGCGCGCGTTTTTGTAGCCATGACCGGCGTGGCGGCCTGATCTCAGGAAGGCGCTGTTCGATCAGTGTCAATACGCACGGATTTTAATCGGCTAACAGACGGATAAGTATCCGGCCTCTAGCGCGGTGAACGCAATACTACCGCTCTTATTCCTCGTCCTCCTCGCCTATGATTTCGTATTCTCCGCGACGGGTAAAATTGATGAGCTCAATGGGACAGCGATCGTCTCCAATTTGAATGTGTAGGTCACAATCGGCCGTTGCGATGTTCACGGCGGCGATCGCCTCGTTCTCGGAGCGAGCCGTGACCCAAACGGAAGTCAGAGTGGGAATATCAATCAGAAATCTTTTCATTAGTGGGCACCAACTTGAGGTCATTAAAGTTTGTGGTGAGATTTCCGTCGGCGAACTGTTGAATTTCTGTCCGACAGAACTGCCCGACAGACACCGTATGATACGGGTTGCCGATGACCTTGTTATCAAGGGTGGAAGGGCCATACCACTGGCTCGACTGATTGTAGTTATGAGTTAGTTTTTGAGCTTTTAGGCGACAGTCAGCGCAGAGCAAGCTAGACATCTTCAACACCAATCAAGGCCCGCAGTTCACCTTCACCAGCAGACGCCGAACCAAACTTATTTCAAAGCGCTGACGCCGGCGACGGCGTAATTGAGACGGAATTCCACAGAGCGAAACGTCCGAAATAGCCAAACAAACCAAACTATGGGCGGTAATCTGTTGCGGGACTCAATCATGCTTGTGCTGACGCGGGCGTCCTTCGTCCGGGTGTTCTACACGCCTGCCCTTGACACCAAGTTCACGTGACATCACCCGTTGATCACCTGTTCGGCCGCTAATTTCTGCGGCCCCGATTTTGGCTCATCTTCGCTTCCTTTAAATAAGCTGCGATGAGCCCAAAATCCTCTCTTCTCAGTTAAGCCAGTTCTGCCTCAAGGGCGCCGTCCGGAACAGTAATCGCGGACGAAGGCCGCGACGGATGCCACCCTTGGTCGCCGCGTCGGGGACGTCTCCTACAGTTTCCGGCACCCGCGGGCCCGTAGCATCACTTTTTGCAGAGCCTCCGTCGGCCGGAATAGGGCTGGTAGGTGCAATCTGAAGGCCTGAGGGAACGGTAACTGCGGGAGCAGGCCGTGGCGTCGATACTTACTCCCGCTCCGTTCGGAGCAGACGCGGCCATCGCCTCACGCATGAAGTCCCGCCAGATATGCGCTGGCAAGGCGCCCCCGGTGACGCCATTCATCGGCGTGGCATCGTCATTGCTCACCCAAACGCCCGCAACGAGCGGCTCCGTGAAGGGGACGAACCAAGCATCGCGATTGTTCTGGCTGGTGCCGGTTTTGCCGGCGACAAACGCGCCCGGGTGGGCTCCACGTCCGGTGCCGCGCTCGACAACCAGTTGCAGGAGGTCGAGGAGATCCGATCGGTAGGGCGACAGGTCGGTATTCGGCTTTACCTGTGAACCTCGAAACGCTTTCGGCTGTCCGGCGGCTTGAAAGTCGATGATGCCCCAGGGCTCGACCGGCGCCTTGCCGAGATGGACGGACGCATAGGCGCTGGTGAGGTCAAGCAGGTTTACTTCGGATGTGCCGAGCGCCAGAGACGGCGTGTTGGCCAGTGGCGCCTTGATGCCGAGTTCTCGCGCGGCAGCAATGACATTGTCGAGTCCGACCTCTTCCGCAAGCGCCACTGTCGCGGCATTCGACGATCGGGCGAAGGCCTCGGCAAGTGTCAACCAGCCGCGATAGCGGCCGCCGGAATGCCTTCAAGTTAACTTTACGATGCCCCCCAACATCCTGTTCCTGGCTCAACGCCGTCGCGGGCTTCTTCGCCAAGCTCACGCGGCGCAGGCTCAAGCACCGCGTCTTCCATTCCGACGTCGATCTTCAGGCCGCCATCAACCGCTTCATCCGTGAATACAATGCCGACAAGCCCCGCACCGTTCATCTGGAAAGCCGACGCCGATGACATCATCGTCGCACGAAACCGTGGGCTCCGAACGTTGGAGTCAAACCACTAGACCGTCGCCGGGGACACGATCCAAAGCACTTCGCAGACTTGAGAACCTTCGTTCCAGTAGCGCACCAACGCCGTGGCCGGGAAGGCAAAGCTGTCCCCCTCGCGTATGGTCATGCGATACCCGTCCAGTTCCAGCTCCATCGTGCCCGCCAGCACGATACCGCATTTTCCGCCCTCGCTGTTCGAATATGGCTCGCCGGAATCGGCGCCGGGCTGCATGACAAAGCGCAGCATCTGGATCTTGGGCTGGGTGTCCGGAGTCAGGATCTGCTTGAACAGCCCGCCTTCATCATAGGCGATCTCGCGCCGCGAGGCCAAGCGCACGACAAATTCCGCATCATCGTCGTGCTGCGATTGCTGCGCCTCGAAAAGCCATTTGACCGGCATCTCCAGTGCATCACAGATCGCGCGCATCGACTTGATCGAGGGCGAGGTCAGCCCACGTTCGACCTGGCTCAACATGCCCACCGACAGGCCCGAACCATCGGCTACTTCCTTCAGTGACATGGAGCGCATCTTGCGCCGCAGCCTTAGACGCTCACCGATGCGCTTGCGCTCATCAGTATGAAAACTATCCATTCTGCAAACCCGATTTTTTCCAATGCCTGAACCGTAACCGGCACTGCCCAAGCGAAAGGCCCAACAAGATCGCCCGGTGAAATTCGCTGCAGGGTGATTGGTCCTCTGCCCCTGCCTTGCTATTCATGGTTCTGGCCCTCCCGTCCATTCCGAACTCCTACCATGCAAGTTCATTTTTTGCTGACAAAAAATAATGCTACTAAAACTATTTACAAAAATTTTCATTATGCCTAGCATAATCCTCGGATAACCTGCAGCGCAAGAGGAGCCCCTGCAGCTATCCCGCCATAAAAAGAACGAGACGGCACTAGGTGCCAAACGCCCCAGAAACATCTGCGGCGCGTGTTGGACGACGGGAGGTGTTCTTATGAAATTCAAAGCAATTGCAATCACCTGCGCATCCATTCTGGCAATGCCCTGCGCTGTACAGGCCCGCGATTTTACCATCGCAGCCTGGGGCGGCAACTATCAGGATGCGCAGCGCGCGGCCTATTTTACGCCCTTTGCGACCGACAAGGGCCTGAAGACGGTCGAAACCACTTATCTCGGTGGGTTGGCTGAACTCAAAACCATGTCGGATACCGGTAATGTGATCTGGGATCTGGTCATGATGGGCGCTACTGATGCCCAGTTGGCCTGCGACGAAGGCCTGCTGGAAGAAATCGACTGGGAAACTCTCCCCAATGCCGCCGATATCATTCCCGAAGCAAAGTTCGAATGCGCCGTAGGCAATGTCGTCATCGGCAATGGCATGGGCTATAACACCAAGGCCTTCGCTCAGGCCCCAAACAGCTGGGCAGACTTTTTCGACCTTAAAAAGTTCCCAGGCAAACGCGGCATGACCAATAATCCGACCATGAACCTCGAGCGCGCGCTGATCGCTGATGGCGTGCCGATGGATCAGGTCTATAAGGTACTGGCGACGCCAGAAGGCGTTGATCGCGCCTTTGCCAAGCTCGACACGATTAAGAAAGAGCTGCAGTTCTGGGATGCAGGGTCGCAGCCGGTGGAATGGCTATTGGCAGGCAACGTGGCGCTGAGCACCGGCTATAACGGCCGCTTCATCACTGCCAAGAAAGACGGCAAGCCACTGGAGTATGTCTGGAACGAGCACATCTACAATATCGACGTCTGGGCAGTTCCAAAGGATTCCCCCTTCAAGACAGAGGCGATGGAATTCTTCAAGTATGCCGATGATCCCGCGTCGCAGGCCAAATTCTCGTCGCTGATGCCTTATGGCCCAACCAACGCGAAGGCCAATGAACTGATCCCCCAGGCGGATCTGAACAATCTTCCGGCTGGGCCCAATAACGCCCATGCACTGGCCTATTCCGATGCTTTCTGGATTGAGAACTACGACGCGCTGAAGGAACGCTGGGCCAACTGGGTCATCCAGTAATTCCTAGTCCCTACCGTTCCCGCCCTGGCCGGCCCGCGCCTATGCGCCGACCGGGGCAAGCAACCGCAGGTTATCCATGTCGCACGCGAAGTCCCAACCGCATGGGAGCCGGTTTGCAGCCTTCTTGCTGCTCCTGATCCCCACCGCCATCTTTCTGCTGATCTTCGTCGTTCCGCTGGGTTCGATCATCTCGCTCAGCCTCGAAAACACTGCGCTTGGCTCGCGCTTTGTCACGTTCAACGCCGCCGCCGAAAATAATCCTGACCAACGGGCGCAGGCGGTTCTGCAGGATCTGGGCGCAATGGACCAAAAGCAGCTGGGCGAGGTCGCCCGGATGCTCAATCAGGAGAAATCAGGCTTCCGATCACTGATCCTTGACACCGGAAAGAAGGCCAAGACCATCCCGCCCAGTATGGGCGGACTGGTGGCATTCGACAAACGCTGGGCCGAGCCGGACTATTGGGAAATCATTTCGAAGAATGCCGGGGCGATCAGCTGGCGCCATTACCAAAAGGTCTCGGGGCTGAAGCTTGATGCGGCGGGCAATCTGACGATTGCCAAAGGCGATCTCATTTTCATGCGCGTGATGGGTCGTACGCTGGTGATCTCGGTGGAGGTTACCTTGCTGACCCTGCTGATCAGCTATCCCGTGGCATTTGCCGTGGCGCGCGGCAGCAGGCGCACCGCCGCGACCATCCTGACCATCGTCATGGTCAGCTTCTGGACCTCGGTTCTGGTCCGCACCACGGCCTGGGTCGTGCTGTTGCAGACCAATGGCCTGATCAACAATCTTCTTGTCTGGCTGGGCATCGTCCGCGAACCGATCCAGCTGATATTCAACCGCTTCGGTGCGCTGGTGGCGATGACGCATGTGCTGTTGCCCTTTGCCATCCTGCCAATGATCAATGTGATGCGGACCATTCCGAAGGCGCAAAGCGATGCCTCGCGCAGCCTCGGCGCCGGACCGATCGAGACCTTCCTGCGCGTCTATTTCCCGCAGACGCTGCGGGGTGTGGCAGTTGGTGGCGGCACAGTCTTCATCCTCGCCTTGGGCTTCTACATCACCCCAGCGTTGACCGGAGGCCCGAATGACCAGATGCTGGCCTATTTCATCGCCGATTTCGTCAACAAAACCCTGAACTGGGGCATGGCCGCCGCTCTGTCGGTTCTGCTCCTACTTATTGTCATCCTGCTGATCTGCCTCGGAAAACTGATCCAGCGCATGCTGGCAAAACGCGAAAGGGCCATCTGATGTCGCGTCTCATCTACTGGGTCAGCGTGACCTTTTGCGCGAGTTTCCTGATCCTGCCTCTTGTGGTGGTCTGGCCGCTGGCCTTCAACCCCTCAAGCTTCCTGACCTATCCGATGGAAGGCTTTACCTTCGACTGGTTCGCCAAAGTGCTTAGCGATCCGGGCTGGACGCGGCCGATGCTGAACAGCGTGAGAGTGGCGCTGGGGGTGACGGTGCTAGCCGTGGTGATCGGCGGTCTGGCGGCGCTGGGGGTAATGATGACCCGGCGCGGCACCCAGATCGTACTGAGCGCGCTATTCGTCTCGCCGCTGGTCGTGCCTTCGGTGGTGGTTGCTGTCGCGCTGGCCTATGCCTTCGGCCGCACTGGCGTCGGAGGCGGATATCTCTCGCTTGTACTGGCCCATTCGATCGTCGCGGCACCGTTGGTCTTCCTGTCGGTGATGACCTCACTACGGGGGCTGGACCCAAATCTCGATCTGGCCGGAGCTTCACTTGGCGCCTCGCGCATCTACCGCTTCTTCACGGTCACACTGCCACTCACCGCTCCGGGATTTGCCGCAGGCGCCGTCTTCGCCTTCATCACATCGTTCGACGAGGTGGTTCTGGCGCTGTTTCTTGCCGATCCCGGCTCCAGCACCCTGCCCATCGCACTATTCGCCGGACTGCGCGACCGGCTGGAGCCCCCCATCGTCGTGGTGGCTGTGCTTTTGTCAGTGCTCAGCGTGCTGTTCCTGATGCTGCTGAACTATTTACAAAAGCGCCATGCCGCACCGCGTTCGTGATCAGACCTTGTCGGGAATGACCTAATGACCTCGCTTGAAATCAAAAACATCAACAAACACTACGGGGCCGTGCAGGCGCTGCACGATGTCTCGCTCTCAATCAACAAGGGGGAGTTCGTAACCTTGCTGGGGCCGTCGGGCTCGGGCAAGACGACGGTCCTGAAGATCCTTGCAGGTTTCGAACCGGTGACATCGGGTCAAGTGCTGATGGAAGGCCGCGATGTCACCGCCTTGCCCCCGGAAAAGCGCAATTTCGGCTTGGTGTTCCAAGGCTATGCGCTGTTCCCGCATATGAGCGTCTATGACAATATCGCCTATCCGCTGCGGGTGCGAAGGCAATCGAAAGCGATGATCGACGAGCGGGTGCTTGCGGCGCTGGATCTGGTGCAGCTGCGCAAATTCGCCAATCGCCGCCCACAGGAATTGTCCGGTGGACAGCAACAGCGTGTAGCCCTGGCCCGGGCGCTGGTCTTTAAGCCCGATGTGCTGCTGCTGGATGAGCCAATGTCGGCCCTGGACAAGCAACTGCGCCATGACCTGCAGGAAGAGCTGCGCGAGATCCATCGCAGTCTGGGCACCACCTTCATCAATGTCACCCACGACCAGGAGGAAGCGATGCACATGTCTGACCGCATCGCGATCATGGATCACGGGCAGATTAAGCAATATGACACGGCGCATCAGCTCTATCGGCGTCCAGCCTCGCGCTTTGTTGCGGAGTTTGTCGGAAAATCCAATGTCTTCCAGGGCGAAGTCCGCGGGTCCGGCAGCAGCGCCCGCTTCTACAGCGCCAGTTTCGAGATGCCGCTGGCTGATGCCCAGACCGGCGCGTCGACCGTGATGATCCGCCCCGAGGATGCCGAGATCACCACCACCGCGCCGAATGATGGGCGTATCACCCTGCCCGTCCAGGTGATCAGCTCGACCTATTCGGGCGACCGCGCACTCTACACTCTGCTCCAGAGCGACGGCGCCGACTTCATCGCATACGCCCCCGCACGGTCCGGGGTCTTCCCGGATGGCACCGATATTTTTGTCAGCTTCGCGTCGCAAGACGTGATCGCGCTCGCCTGAGACCAGGGAACCAACAACCATGTCGAAACTGAAATTCTTTCGCCCCTCGACCGCCGGGATACCGGAATCCGCAGCCCCCGCGCCGGACCGTGTTCTGGAGGGCAACCCGCAGTTCAGCACCTGGCCGCTGAGCGAGATCGGCGGGGTCTATACCGGGATATGGGGCGCCACCCCTGGATCGCATCGTGTCGAGCGTGACGGATCCTTGCTTGAGCAGTTCTACCTGCTCGAAGGCGAGATGGAGCTGATCGAGGACGGCCTGCCCGCGCAGCGGTTCACCGCCGGGGATCTCGTGGTCATCGAGCCGAATTTCCGCGGTATCTGGAAGACCATCACCCCGGTCAAGAAGGTCTATTTCACCAAATCGCTGTGACTAGTCCGGTGCGCCCGGTTCGTCAGGCGCGCTCAACCAAACCGAATCAATGGGGACAGACATGAAAACCACACCCTTCTGGTGGGAGGAGGCCGAACCGACCCATGGCGAGCGCACCTTTGACCAGACCCGCTGTGATGTATTGATCGTCGGCTCGGGCTATGCCGGGATCAATGCCGCCATCACCCTGGCAGAGGCCGGCGTGAAGGACATCTTCGTTGTCGACGCAATGCGCATCGGCGAAGGCGCCAGTTCGCGCAACGGTGGTCAGATCGGCCGCAACAGCCCAAAATTCAGCCTTGCCGAAGGCATCAAGCGCTTTGGCGAGCAACGCGCCCGCGAGATCATTGAGGACTACGACCGCTCCTTCGACTTCATGCTCGACCGCGCAAAAACCCTGACTGATGATTTCGATCTTAATCTGACAGGTGGCCTGGTCGGCGCGCATAGCCGCAATGACTACGAAGCGCTTTCCGTTTCGGTAGCCGCCTTGCCGGCTGAGCGTCGCGCGCAAAGCCGCATGATCCCCGAAGCCGAGATGAAGCAATATCTACGGACGGACATCTATCGCGGGCTGATGCTGCGTGCAGAAGGCGGCTCGGTGCATCCGGCGAAATATATCCGGGCGCTGGTCAATCGTGCGCGTACGCTTGGGGTGCGAGTGTTCAGTGGCTGGCGCTATTTGGGCGCTACCGATCAGGCAGGCCGCAAGATCGCCACGCTTCAGGATGTGACCAGCAGCAAGAGCGTCACCATCAACGCTGGCAAGGTCTTGGCCGCGGTTAATGGCTATACAGGCAAGGAAGTGCCATGGCTGCGCCAACGCACGATTCCGGTGCAAAGCTACATGATTGCCACCGAACAGTTGCCGCTCGAGCAGATGGAAGAGCTTATTCCTCATAACCGCACGGTGGGCGATACGAAGCATATCCTTTACTACTTCCGTCGCTCGCCCGATGGCACTCGCATCCTCTTTGGCGGTCGCGCGCGCTTCCGCACCTCGACCGAGGAACAAGGCGCTGTCGGTCTCCTCAAATTCCTGCTGCATACCTTCCCGTCCCTAGAAAAGGTCAAGCTCAGCCATGGCTGGTACGGCAACGTCTGCTTTGCCTATGATTTCTGCTCCCATGTCGGGCGAATGCCAGATGGCGTCTATTACATTTCCTGCTGCAATGGGGGCGGGGTCAGCATGATGACCTATCTCGGCCATCGCTGCGCAGAGATGATGATGGATGTGCCTGACCATGACCGCGGGATCGTCAATTCGCGCTTCCCGCAGCTTTATTTCTACAACGGCCATCCCTGGTTCCTGCCCGCCGTAGGGACCTATTACCGCTTCCTCGACCGCGCCGCCCGCTGGGGCGAGTGACCGAGCGCTTTAAGGCTAAAACAATGGTTTCGACTGTCGGCTCCCCGGCCGTAAGCCCACGCACGCTTACGGCTGTGATCCTCATGTGCGTGGCGATGCTGATCGTGCCACTGGTGGATGTGGCCGCCAAGATACTGGGGGATCAAGGTATCTCGCCTTTCCAGATCGTCTCGCTGCGGATGCTGATCGGCACCATCCTGCTGACGCCGCTGATCATGCGCTATGAGCCGGGCATCGTCCGGCAGGCCGCGCGCCATCCATTGTCGGTTTTCGTCATCGGCTCCTCGATCTGCGCGGCCTCGATCTGCTTTTTTGTAGCCTTGAAATATATGCCGATCCCCGATGCTGTGGCGATTACCTTTGTGCAGCCTTTTTTCGTGACGATCCTTTCTCGGCTTTTCCTGCGCGAACATGTGACGGCCGCGCGCTGGATCGCATTGGCGATCGGCTTTTCCGCAACGCTGATGATCATCCGACCCGGCACCGGCAGCTTCGAGCCTGCCAGCATCTTTCCGCTGCTGGCGGGTTTCTTCTCGGCTATTTATGCCATAGCCCTGCGCCGCGGGGTTCCCGGTGTCTCGGGTCTGGCCACGACCTATTACACCCATATCGTCTCGCTGGCGCTGATCCTGCCTTTGGCCGCCCTGACTTGGATGCCGATCTCGGCAGAGCAATGTCTTTTAGTCCTTGGCATGGCCGTGATTGGCATCGGGGTGCAATACATGCTCGTCAAGGCCTATGAGTTTGGCGAGGCGTCGCTCATCGCCCCGCTATCCTACACCGAAATGATCGGCTCGGTGTTTGTCAGCTGGTTGTTCTTCCGCCAGGTGCCGGATTATCTCACGCTGATCGGTGTCAGCATTCTGATCGGATGCGCCATCTTCGCTTCGTATCAGGCCAAGGCAAAATAATTGACTTCAAACCAAGAGGAGAATTCCATGAAATTTCTCGTTGCCGGTGGTGGGCTTGCCGGGCTTAATGCAGCGTGGGAGCTTAAGAAGAAGGGTCACGAGGTGATCTTGCTTGAGGCGAACAGCCGAGTTGGGGGGCGCTGCTGGTCGGAAGAATTACCCAATGGCGAGATAATCGAACATGGCGGCGAATTCATCAGCGTCTTTGACCATACAATCCGTGCTATCTGTGCAGAATTCCGCCTGCCGATCGTTGGCCTCGGCATTCCGTTTGACCGCCGCCATCAGGTCGATGGCAGCTTCCCCAAATCAGAAGAGCTGACCGAAACCATGGCCAAGATGAGCGATGCTGCGGCGCGCCTGGTTAAGAATGGCTATGGCGCCTCGCTGCGTGATGTCGCGCGCGAGGCTTTCGGACCCGATTACGAGAGCCTGCCTTATTGCCAGAAGCTGTTTGCCACGACCACCTGCGATCCAGATCTGATCAATGGCTATGCGGTTGCCGGCAAGATGCAACGCGAGGGTTATGAATATGTCGAGCATCGCGGCCGGGTAAAGCAGGGCAATGATGCCATCGCCAAGGAGATCGAACGCCGTCTGGGCGACAGCGTCCGCTTGAATATGCCAGTGACGCGCGTCACCAATACCGACGCCGTCGTGACGATGGAAACCGCGAATGGCGAAAGCTTCAGCGCCGATCGCGCCATCATCGCCGTGCCGCTGCCGATCCTGCAACAGCTGATAGACACGCTGGATTTGCCCGCCGATATGGTCAAGGCGATCAAGGGACGCCAGATGGGGGCTGCCGCCAAGCTCAACATCATGGTCTCAGGTGATGCGCCGCCGCGGGGCGTCCAGGCTCCAAATGCGCCCTGGTGGTCTTGGACCACCGCCGATAACGGCGGCGACAAACAGCGCGGAGCGCTAACAGCCTATGCGGGCGGCAAAAAGACCATGTCGACCCTCAGCCTTGAAAACGGGGCCCAGGTCTGGCTGGAAAAGGTGCGTAACTACCGCACCGATGTCACAGTCAGCGACGATTACATCCTGACAAACTGGGCCGAACAACCCTTTACCAAGGGCGCATATTCGATGCCTGGTCTGGACTGGGAGCCAGAGCTTGACGGTGTTTTCAACCAAGCTGCCGGGAATATCGCCTTTGCAGGTGAGCATACCCACTTCGCCTCGCTGAATGGCGCCTTGGAATCCGGAGCCCGCGCCGCCAAACTTCTAACTCTGATCTGAACGGCCGCCATGTGCCGCGGCCAGCCACTGGCTGCGGCTGCTGGCGGGCACGTTTGTCACCATTGCCGTCCTGAACAATGGCCCGGACCCAGCGTCTGCGGGGCGACGGCTTCGCGCATCGCCCGCTCGGCCGGCTCGATGTCCTTGAACCACCTGCCGCTCGTCCGAGAGTTGGACGCATATCCTCCGCAAACGAATCTCGGCAGAGAGACAGTGTCAAATTCCCGTTGCTGGCATTGCTGATCCGAGCATTGATGGAGTCCTCCCCGCGCCAGTCGCAGGCGATTCCAGCAGTCCAGGAATAAGATCGGCGGGTACCGAGGCAAACAGCGCGCTTTCGGTTGAGTAGCCCTCTGTCCATCGGAATACGGTCACCCCGGCGAGCCTGAGATCCTCGTAGATTTGGGAGCCGTAAAGGACGTCCGAATCCATGAACAGCGCGGTCCGGTAACCCAGCGTGCGAAAATCTTGGCCCGCTTCAGCATCGTAAGATGGTCACCGTGCTGGACATTATGCGAACCCGGCGCGGTCACGTGGAGGCGCCAGCCGGCTGCGGCAAAACCGAACTCATTGCCAGCTGCGTCGCCGGTACGGTGTCGAAGCCGACTTTGGTCCTGACCCACACCACAGCGGGTGAAGCGGCTTTACGACAACGCCTGCACCGCGCCAACTTCCCATCGGCCAACTATCGGCTGACAGCCATTCAAGCGGCTGTCGGCCGGCGCTGCCAGTCCTGCGACATCGACCAAGAACTGCGCGCAACGTATGGTCGGTTGCTCGGCGACGAGTACCAGGATTGCTCCGTCAGCCAACATGCGATTAGTGGCGTGACCGATGCCCCATCCGCGAATCTCGCGAATGGAAGTGGTGCGCACGCAGAACTGCTGTTCATGCAGTATGAACGCGCTCTCCAGCGCATCGGTGTTGGACGTCCGGGACGTCATCAAAACTCCCATTCGCTCTGGTTCGTATCGAGCGCGGCATCGCAAGGAAAAGGCGGATGCGAGCTTGGCGGCCGAGCGCGCGCACTGGTGACGTTGCGGGCATCTCCCTGCCGTTACCAAGGCCATGCCGTGTCACTTCCGCCGCCAGGGTCTCGACACGGCGGCTCATCAGGTCGTCGGTCTCGTCGGAATGTCGAGCATCAGCCCCGCTCCGCCGCACGTCGCGCACGCTCTCGGCGCCATACCCGCGCAGATGGTCCGGCGTGGTATGGACATGACTGCGGATTGCGAGCAGACCCATCGATACCGCACAGTCGCAATAGCACATCGCACGTTCGATCATTTCATCAACCGTGGCGATCTCGCATAAGCGTTTAACCTTGGCGGTATGACAGGGTTGCGTCCATGCGGAAATGGGGGCCACGAAGGCGGTGAGACCAGATTGCCGCTCTCCGCCACGGAGGAGCACTTTCCTAGGCCGCCAGGGCCGCGCCAATTAGTCGGTCCCACAGCCTGATGCCATCCCCCAGCACCGCATCATTGAAGTCGTAGTACGGCGAATGCAGCATCGGGTTCTCACCGTTCCTGCCTGCGCCGAGCCAAATGTAGCAGCCGGGCTTGCGTTCCAGCATGAACGAGAAGTCTTCGGCGCCCATAGACGGCGGAGCCGAGACAATCCCAAATCCTGCATCTGCCGCAACGCTGCGTGCGAAGATGGCAGCCCCGGCATCGTTGATCGTTGCCGGGTAACGACGCTGATGCACGACCTCTGCGCGGCATTCGAACCCCGCGGCCACATGCTGCGCCACCTCCGTCAGCCGACGTTCGATCAGTTCGACGCCTTCAGCAGTAAACCAGCGGGTCGTACCAGCCAGATGCAGCGATCCGGGGATCACATTATAAGCGTCGCCTCCATGCATCTTGGTCACTGAGACGACGATGGAGTCGAGCGGCGAGACGTTGCGTGCCGCAATCACTTGCAGGGCCGAGACAATCTGGCTGGCGGCAAGGATGGGATCGGCACTTTGGTGCGGCATGGCACCATGCGCACCCTTACCCGAGACCGTGATGTCGAAGGTGCCGAATGCCGACATCATCGCCCCGTCCGGGGCTGCCACGGTGCCGGGCTGGGCATCAGGCCAGTTGTGCAAGCCGAAGATCCGGTCGGGCGCAATCTGATCGAACAGCCCGTCCTCGATCATCTTCTGCGCGCCGCCCTCGACCTCTTCGACATGGAGCACCCCGTCCAGATCCTTGCGGGTGGCGGCGTGGCGCGCCGCCGCCAGCAGCATCGCGGTATGGCCGTCATGACCGCACGCATGCATCATCCCCGCCACCGTCGAGGAGTGGGCAACCCCGGTCTGTTCATGGATTGGCAAGGCATCCATGTCTGCGCGAAGCGCGATGGAGCGTTTGGAACTGCCGCGTCGTAACGTGCCGACGACCCCCGTCCCCCCCAGGCCGCGGGTCACCTCATAGCCGTATTCGGACAGCCTGCCGGCGACAAAGGCCGATGTGCGGTGTTCCTGATAGGCAATTTCCGGGTGCCGGTGCAGGTCATGGCGCCATTGCAGCGCTTCCTGAACAAGATCATGGGGTAGGTCAGCTGTCATCTGGTGCCTCTGAAGCTTATCAAGAGGAGCCGTCCGCCGGGGGGCAGGCCGCGCATCCTTTTGTTACCAATGTTGTACCGGAAGCCTGCGGCGCAGGCGAACATGGACGTTGTTCCTTCTATCCATGGCTCAAATGGCAATCGTCTTGTGCTCGATATAGTGGTTGATCCCTTCAGCGCCGAACTCGCGGCCGATGCCACTCTGCTTGAATCCCCCGAAGGGCGAAAGCAGATCGATCGCCGCGTTGCCATGCGTCACCGTGCCAGTCCGCACGCGGCGGGCGATAGCCTCGGCCCTTTCCGCATCCGGCGTCCAGATCGACCCGGCCAAGCCATAGTCCGAGGCATTGGCCAAGCCGATGGCCTCTTCCTCGCTGTCATAGGGGGTCATGCAGACAACCGGGCCAAATATCTCTTCCTGGGCAATGCGGGAGCTGTTGTCGACGTCAATGAAGAGGGTGGGACGAATGAAACTGCCGTGGTTGATGCCATCGGGCATGCCGCTGCCGCCAACGGCGATGCGGGTGCCCTCCGCTTCGGCCTGACGGATGTAATCCGTTATCCGCAACCGCTGGCGTTCCGAGACAACCGGGCCAAGAAAGGTGGTCTCCGCACTTGGATCGCCGATGGTCATTTCGTTGATCATCGCGGCCATGGCATCGGCAAAGTCGACTTGGCGATGCCTCGGTACCAGTACCCGGGTCTGAGCCACGCAGACCTGCCCATTGTTCGGGAAGGAGCGAAACTTGAGCGCCGCCACTGTTTCCTCGATATCGGCGTCTTCCAGGACGATGGCTGCCGACTTTCCACCCAGTTCCAGGCTCACGCGTTTCAGAAGGGCGCCGCCAAGACCGGCAATGCGGCGCCCCACCGCAGAGGACCCTGTAAAACCGATCTTGTCGATTCCTGGATGGGTCACCAAACGTTCGCTGGTTTCTTTGTCGGCGGCAATTACGCTGAATACGCCCTCTGGCAGCCCCGCCTCGGCGAACAACTCGCCCAGGAACTGGCCGTCAACCGCCGTTTCCTCCGCAATTTTCAGCACTACGGTACAACCGGCGATCAGTGCGGGATAGAGCTTTCCAAGCGCCACCTGATGTGGGGCATTCCACGGAATGATGGCTGCGACGACGCCGACCGGCTCCCGCAACCAAAGGCTCTTGCCGGTGGGGAAACCATCGCGGCGGTCCTCCCACGGGTAGCTGCGCGCGGCCTTGAAAAAGGCATGGCTCTGATTGGTAATCAGGGTCCGGATTGCCTGGGTGAACCAGTGCGGCGCGCCCATCTCGCGCGAAACGAAGCGGGCGAATTCATCCGAGCGCGCCTCGTATAGCGCATGGAACCTCTCGATTACCTGAATGCGCTCTTCCACCGAAAGGCGCGGCCAGGGCCCCTGATCAAACGCACGGCGGGCCGCGTCGACCGCGCGGTCAATGTCTTCGTGGCTGGCCAGCGGGGCAGTGCCGACGACTGAGCCATCATAGGGAGAGCGGACCTCAATGATCCGCGGAGCGGTGGAGGTGACGCGACGTCCTCCGATGAAGAGTTCAGAAAATTCCGTCATGTTAGGATCTGCCTTTTGAACGTGGTTCACTGGCCCGCGTCCCGGCCGGGACGCAGTGGAGCGAGATGAGTGAGGCACGCGACGTGCCGGAAGTCTGGTTTGCGACAAGGCCGGAAACGCGCCCTTGCCAGGACGGCGTCAGGCGTGGATCAAATCCGAGGCCTTGTCCCCGATCATGATCGCGGTGGCATTGGTATTCCCCGAAATGTGCCGCGGCATGATCGAGGCGTCGGCGACCCAAAGCCCCTCGACGCCGCGCACCTTGAGGTCGGGGCGTACCACCGCCTTGTCATCCGATCCCATCCGGCACGTGCCGACTGGATGGAAGAACGGCACCGTCGTGCGACGCAGGTAGGCGATCTCTTCCTCTCGTGAGCTGCCCTCGGGCGGAAGGTCGAGAAAGCGCAGCATGTCTTTCGAAAAGGGCGGTTGGACACAGATCCGACGGATCCACTCGATGCCGCGAAGCAGCGTTTCAACATCATCGGGGTGGTCCAGCAGACGCGGGAAGATTGCCACCTTCTCCCGGGGGTCGGCCGACCGAAGTTCAAGATGACCAACGCTTTTCGAATGATTGATGTTCATCAAGATGGTGACAAGATCCGCCTTCGGCACCTTGAGCTTGGTCTTGGTCTGAGCCAGGCCGAACGGGAAGAGGTGAAACTGCAGATCGGTATACTCCAGCTCCGGCCGCGACTTGATGAATGCGATCAGTTGGGCGGTCGGCACGCTCATCACCCCTCGCCTGCCGAAGAGCCATTCTCCGAAGGCCAAGGCGCCGCGTAGTGGACGAGCCATACGGTTGGCGGTAGGCACTTTCATCTCGGCCAGCGCATAAAGGCCCGGATGCTCAAGCAGGTTCTTGCCCACCTCCGGGCTGTCGACAACCGTGAAGATCCCGTGCTTTTTGAGTTCCGCCGGATCGCCAATGCCGGACAGCATCAGCAATTGCGGCGAGTTGATCGAGCCTGCAGACAGCACCACGCCCCGCCTGGCGGAGAAGGTGACACGTTCACCAGATTGGAGCGCCTCCACCCCCGTAGCGCGGCCGTCCACGATGATCACGCGCTCGACCAGCGTATCGTCGACGAACCTCAGGTTCGGATCGCCAAGCTTCGGGCGGACGAAGCTGTCATAACTCGAAGCACGAACACCGTTCCTGGTCGAGCCTTGGTTCCAGGCCACGCCCTCATGCGAGACGCCGTTCATATCATCGTTGAACGTGGCACCGGCAGCGAGGAAACTTTTCAGAAAAATCTCCGATACCGGATGCGTCCAGCGGAGCGCCGAGACGCGCTGCGGCCCCATGCCGCCACGCACACCATTGTCCTTGTCGTTATCCGCCGTTTCCATCCGCCGGAAATACGGCAATACGTCGTTCCAACCCCAGCCTGGGTTGCCCAGCTTCTCCCAGGCATCGTAGTCCTGCTTGGCACCGCGGATGAAGATCATGCCGTTGATCGCGGAAGACCCGCCCGGCACCTTGCCGCGGGGCCAGGCCTCGGTCAGTCCGTTGCGGGTGGGATCAGGCTCGGTCTTGTAGCACCAATCATAGCGCGAATTGCCGACCGTATGTATCAAGGCTGCGGGAAGGCGGGTGATCGGAATGCGCTCGCGCTTGCCCGCCTCGATGAGTAGCACTTTCATGCCCTTCTCGAGAAGGCGAGCGGTCAGGGGAGACCCGGCACTTCCCGAGCCGATCACGATGTAGTCGAAGTCCATCTGGTGAAACCCTCAGTTCAAGCGCCTGTCCCGGATCTCAAGGCCGGCACTGGGTTAAGATCGTGAAGTCCTGCCGGCGACATGCCGGGTGCGGGCATCCCGCCTTCTGCCAAATGACAGGCAGCCAGATCGCCGCTGCCGCGCGCGAGAAGCGTCGGTTCGTCCTTGGCACAGCGACCGAAAGCAAAGGGGCAGCGTGTGCGGAAACTGCATCCGGGTGGGATGTTGATCGGGTTCGGCGGCTCGCCCTCCAGCAGGTAGGTCGCTGCGTCATAGGGCCGGTGCTCAATCGCCGGCACGGCTGAGAGAAGTGCCCTTGTGTACGGGTGGCCCGGGTTGAAGAACGTGGTTCCGTTCCCGGCCAGTTCGACCACGCGACCAAGATACATCACTGCGACGCGGCTACAGACCCGACGCACCATGCCAAGATCATGCGAGATGTAGATATAGGTCATGCCGTGGCGGACCTGCAGTTTCTCGAACAGCCCCAGTAGCTTGGCTTGCTCCACCTGATCCAGTGCCGAAAGCGTTTCATCTAGGATCAGAAGCTCCGGTTCCAGCACCATGGCGCGGGCGATGTTGACCCGCTGGCGCTGCCCGGCGCTGAGGCCGACCGGCAGGCTATGGGCAAGCTCGGGCCCCAGCCCGACCTCAGCCATGGTCTCTGCCACCTTCTCGCGGATCTCGGCCTTGGAGCGACCGCCGTGGATGATCAGCGGCTCGGCTACGGTCCGACCAATGGTCAGATGCGACGGGATCGAATTGTAGGGGTCCTGCAACAGCAGCTGGAAGCCCCGGCGGAGGTTGAGGAGGGCGGTCCCCCGTAAGCCGCCCACGTCCTGACCCTTGAACAGGATCTTACCGCTGTCGGGCTCCTCCAGTCGACTCAGCAGCCGCGAGAGGCTTGACTTCCCGCAGCCGGATTCTCCGACAATGCCAAGGCTGTCGCCCTTGTAGACGTCGAAGGAAACCCCTCGGACCGCTTGCACATATTGCTTGCCGAAAAGGCGACTTCTGTCCTTGGTCGCATAGGTGCGACTGACATCGCGTACCGAAAGGATAGCCTCTCGCCCATGATTGGAGTTCACACGGGCCCGGACGGCCGGGACTTCGCTCTGCGCCTCCCAGATGCGCGGCATGTCACGGACCAGATGACGGGTGTACTCATGTTCGGGCGACTGCAAGATGCCCTGCATCGACTGGCGCTCGACGACCCTCCCATTCGCCAGTACCAGCACTTTGTCTGCGATATCGTTGACCACCCCCAGAAGCGAGGAAACGAAAAGGATTGCAGTGCGGTATTCGGCCTGCAAGTCCCGTAGCAGCCGCAGAATCTGAGCGGCCACCGTCACGTCCAGCGGCTGGGTGATATTGTCGGCGACCAGCAGGTCGGGGCTGGTCACCAGTGCATCGACGATCATGACGCGTTGCATCATTCCGCCGGAGAACTGAAACGGGAACTCGTTGAACCGTTCGGCGGCCGAGGGAATTCGGACAGCCTGCAGTGTCTCGATCACCCGCTTCCTCGCGTCGGCCTCTGATATACCCGGCTCGACCGATTTCAACTTCTCGACGATCTGGTGCCCGATCGGCAGAGTCGGATCGAGCGCGCTGGTCGGATCGGCCCCGATATAAGAGATCTTGCGACCGCGCAGGACCTGCAACTGCCGCACGGGCATCTGCCTGAGATCCTCGCCATGGTAGAAGATCTGGCCGCTGGTCATCTCGAGCGGGCGCGAGACCCAGTTGACCATTGCCCGCGACAGCACGGTCTTCCCCGAGCCGCTTTCGCCGATGATGCCCAGAACCTCGTCCGCGTGGAGGTCGAGAGAGACACTGTCTAGAACCTTGCGGCGGCTAGCAGCGGATTGCAGTTCAACCGTAAGGTCGCGGACCCTGAGGATTGGATGCGCTTCGCTCATGATACCCCCTGCAGAAGCTTGTTGCGGGCCCGCTCCAGTGCGCCACCCATGAGGTTGATGCCGCAAAGCGAGATCGCCAGCAGTAGGCCTGGGACCGTGGTGATCCACCATGCATTCATCAAGTATTTCGTTCCATCGGCAATGATCGTGCCGAACGTGGGGGTCGGCGGCTGGATGCCGATGCCGATGAAGCCGAGGATGGCCTCGATGATCATCATCCGTGCCACTTCCAGAACCGCTACAAAGGCGATAGGCGGCAGAATGTTTGGCGCGATATGCACGATCATGATGCGCAGATCCGAGGCGCCGAGAATCTTGGCCGCGCGAACATATTCCTTGCGTCGTTCGGACAGCATCACGCTGCGGGCTGTGCGGGCATAGGCGGGCCAGCCGGCGAGAATAAGCACGCAGACGATTGAGAAAGGCGTCGGGCGAGAAACCCCGAGGATGGTGATCGCGAGTATGATGACCGGAATGGCCATCTGTGCGTCAGTGATCCGCATCAGGATCAGGTCCACCCACCCCCCGACGTATCCCGCAATCATTCCGATTGCCGAGCCCAGGAGAAACATTCCAACGACCGAGATCAATCCGATCATCAGCGCATTGCGCAACCCGATGAGCGAACGGGCAAAAAGGTCACGGCCCAACTGGTCGGTTCCAAGCACATGCGCCCAGTTTCCGCCTTCGAAGCCGATCGGAGGCAGAAACTTGTCCGTGACGCTGATTTTCGTGGGCGAGACGCCAAACAATGACGGCCCCAGGACCGACAACACGATCAGCCCGAAGAAGACGAAAAAGCCTATTCGGAACTCGGTCGTTCTCCAGGCATTGATGAACATCGTCGCCGAAAGCCAACGCTGACCGCGGAGGGTGGGTTGTGCGACAGAGGTAGTGGAGACAAGCTCGGGCGTCATCAGTATTGCAACCTTCTGTCAATCGTGGTGGCAGCGAAATCCACGAGGATGTTGACCAGCACCAGCACCGTGCAAGCGAGGATGGCGATGGCCTGGATCACGGGAAAATCGCGCTGGAAGACGGCGTTGATCATCAGCAGCCCGACACCAGGATAGTTAAATGCATATTCAATGACGAAGAGACTGCCGAGCAGCAGGCCGATGGCCTGGATACCGACGACATTCAACAGCGGGATCATCGAGTTGCGAAGGACGTGGGCCACGATCATCCTCGGTCGCGAGAGGCCGCGAATGATGCCCGACGGCACGTAGGATTCCATCATATTACTGGATACGGCCACCGAGGCCGAGCGGATGAACACCGGCGAGAGCTCGATTGCCAGAACGAGCGCCGGCAGGATGGCGTAGGTCCAGTTCTGGTAGCCGATGGCGGGCAGAAGCCCTCCCTTTACCGAGACTAAGAAGATAAGGACCAGTGCCAGCCAGATGTTCGGGAGGGAGACGAAGAGCGAGCTCAGGTATAGGGCAAGTCGATCGGGCCAACGCCCGGAAAACAGTCCCGCAACGATGCCTATGGGAAGCGAGATCACCAACGAGATGCCGAGAGCGAGGCCGGCCAAAAGAAGGCTGTAGGGCAAGGCGGTCAGGATCAGCCCCATGACCGGCGCGCGGTTTGAGGCATCGAAGGTGTCCCCGCCGCGCGAACCGCCGGTACTGCCCCCTTGTGCACTTCGCACGAATGAATGGCCAAAGTCGCCGCTTATGACCTGAGCGGCGTATCGGATGAACTGCACCGGGACCGGATCGCGCAGGCCCATCTTCTGCGCGGTCTCCTCGGCCATCTCGGCCGTGACCATCGGGCCCAGCATAATCCGGACGGGATCGCCCGGCACAACGCGAAGCAGCGTGAAGATCAGCATCGCGACAAGCACGACGATGACCAAACCCTGCACCAACCTGCGCAGAAAGAAGTCTACGGCAAATAACATGACCAGTCCTGTTCGGGTCGCCCTGGAAATCCGGCGGGCTCGCAAATTCTTGCGCCCGGCCCACCCGCAGGCGGGCCGATGCAAATAAGGGTTTCGGGAAATCCCCCGTCAGGGACGGGCAACCCGGCGCGACATCAGACCAGGTCGGCCTTGGTCAGGTCGATCGGGCCATTCGGGTAGTAGTAGGCACCCTTGAGGTTCTTCGCAGCACCGTGGAAAACGACCGCCGAGAAGAGCGAGAAGCTCGGCACCTTGGCAGCGAGAAGCGGGAAGGTCTCCTCGGCCAGCACCTTCATCCGCTCCGCCGGATCGAGCGTCGCCCGCTCCTTGTCCAGCGCGGCATCGATCTCGGCATCGTTCACCCCGTTGATCAGCGCGGCCGAGGAATGCCAGTTCGGGCGTAGCACCAGATCGGGCTCCGGCGAGCCGGTCATCCAGCCCACGTCACACATATGCCCCGGACCCTGACCATCGGCACCGCGGTAGATCGCCTGCTCCCAAGCCGCCGGCTCCAGTACGGTCAGTTGCACATCAAAGCCGACTTCCATCAGCATCGCTGCGATCAGCTCGCCATACTCCTTGGTCTTGGGATAAAAGCCGATCGAGGTGATGTATTCCAGCTGGGGCAAGCCCTTGCCGCCAGGGAATCCGGCCTCCTCGAGCAGACGCGCGGATTCGGCCGGATCATAGGTGGGATAGTTCGGAATGTCCGTGTAGCCGAACTTCATCGGCGAAACGAAGCAATTCGAGGCCACGCCCGCATCCCCCATAAGGGCGAGGATCTGTTCACGGTCGATTGCATGACAGGCCGCCAGACGGATGCGCGGGTCATCGAAGGGGGCCTTGTTGCAGCGGAAATGCAGATACTTGTTTTCCGTAGACATGCCCTTGCGCACCGCCACGGTGTCATTCGACAGCAGCGATTGATACTGCTCAGGTTCCAGCCGCTCGGCGATCTGATACTCGCCGTTCATGAGGCCAAGCACACGGGTGTTCGCGTCGGGCACATAAGCATAGACAATTTCGTCGATCTTCGGCCGACCCGCATAATAGCCGTCAAATGCCTCGAGCGTGCTGCGGTCACCTTCCGTCATTACATACTTGAAGCTGTTGGTGCCGTTCGGGCGCGACTGCAACTTGGCCGGATCGGCGATGTCGGCCGCGCAAAGGATCGGCAGGTAGCTCGACACGAACCAGAACGTGGAGGCCGGGTATCCGTATTTGTCGGTCTTGATACGGACGGTCAACGGGTCGACCACTTCGACTTCGACCTGCCCGGGATAGAAGGAAGAGGCAGGACGATCGGGCTGCGATGCATACTCATAGGTAGCCTTCACATCCGCTGCGGAAAAATCTTGCCCGTCATGGAACTTCACGCCCTCACGGAGCTTGAACTCGAGGGTATGCTCGTCGATGATTTGCCAGCTGAGGGCCAGATCGGGCTCGAGCACGTCAGTCTTGCCCTCTTCCATCGGCGCACGTGTCAGGTGGCTGAAGATCAGCTTGTCAAAATTGCCCTGCCCTAGCGTCGTATGGGAGGTCGGGTCGAAGTTACCGGTCAAGGGACCCATTGATGCCAGCACAACGGTCTTCTTGCCCTGGGCCTTGGCCGCAAGTGGCATCCCAACCGCGCCAAGCGCCAGCGTGGCGCCCGCACCTACCAAAACCTGTCTGCGAGTTGTCATCCGTTTATCTCCTCCCCCTTTGGGCTCCTTGACGAAGGCGCAACGTCACGCCTTCACATCGTTGTTCGATGCAGCAGGACTACATCCGGTAGGGAGGCGATCCTGGCCAGGCAATCACTGGATCATGCTATTGCACTTCCTGGTAAAAGCCCTTGGCTGTGCGGACAAATTTCTTGTCGCAACGGACAGGTCCGAAGGTCGCTCAAGCGTTGATTTGAGGGCAGCAGTGAGGAAGCCACCGCAACGACGCTGTACGATCGCACCCACTCAGCGCAGCGTACGCATTTGCATCGGGCTTAATCCGAAGGTTCGGGTAAAGGCGCGCGAGAAGGAAGCCAGCTCGGCATAGCCAAGTTGCTGTGCCAACTCACCGATCGCGACCTTGTCCTCACAGAGACGGTCTCGGGCATAGTTCATGCGGCACTGCCGCCAGTACGCCTCAACCGAAGTGCCCATCAGCGCGCGGAAACCGTGGGTCAAGCGGGTGCGGCTGATGCCTACCTCGCGGGCGATTTCATCGAGGCTGCCCATGCGATCCAGCCGTGCAGCGACAAGGGCGGCAGCCCGGGTGATGGCTTCGGTGGTGTGTCGCGTGAGCGAGACGCCGACGCTCTCGCCGGGCATTTCGACCGCGGCCTGATAGATCAGCGCGAGGATCTCAAGATAGCGCGAGCGGACGAAGGCACGCCGGGTACCTCCGGTAAAGGGGCAGTCCAGCACCTGATCAACCGCCAGAACCATCCGCCTGTCCAACGGCAGCGAAAAATGCCTCGGCGTATCGATGTGGCCGGGGTCGACCAGGAGCGAAAGATGCTCCGGAACGCGTGACATCGTGGTTTCAAGGAAGCGCAGTACCGCCGCGGGCCGCAGCCAGAGGCACGCTGTGCGCCAGCCATCGACCGGAGAGGAAATCCGCTCTATCCGCGCGCCGCCCGGATAGCGAGTGACGATGCAGCTCCGGCTGGGCTGGTCGATATCTGCGTAGTTCGAGATGCTTTCTACACCCCGCCCGCCAAGACGCAGACAGAAATGCAGCCAATCCCCGCTCTCGACGGTCTGGTAATGATGCCCGACGAGTGGCAAGGGGCGCGGCGTGCCGCTGCCCGTAAACGCGAAGGCATCTGGATCGAATTGTATCAGATCTTGATGAAACGGGTTGCCATCGATGTCGGAGCGCACCACCAGCCCTCGATCATCGTCATAATAGCGTCCGGCACGCTCCGGCGGGGAACCGTAGAAGGCCTCGGCCTTGGGCCGGTCGAAGAGCATCTCGTTAGAAAATTCCATTCGGGCCCGCGTTGCGGCGTCAGGCCCATCCTCCTGGGGACGGCTAGAAGGCAAATACGGTGGCGACATCGGCGGCCTTGTGGAGTTCGAAAGATCAGTCTGTCATAAAGGTGTCATAAACAGTGGCAGTCTTGTTGCAGTGGGTCAACCGGCGTGACCGTGCAGGAAGCCCCGCCATTTGAGGATTACATTATAGGCGTTACCTCAGTGCATCTTGGTCACTGAGACGACGATAGAGTCGACCCGCGCGGACCGGGGGCGCTTTTCGGTATGGCAGTTTGGGGCCGCTAGCGGAATGACGGATCCTGGCGAGAGCTTGCCGGAAGAGGGCGTCAGGCGCCGACGGGTAGTAAGACCGCAGACGTGGGCGCAACGGACCGGGGCCTGATAGTTCTGTCCATAGACATGTACATCGGCGCTCTCCCGTCCCGACGGTCGCCGCGTTTGCGTTGGCCGCTGGCTGCCGCCTGGGCCGTTCGCGAAGTTTCGCTCGACCCCATCTGGCGATTCAGAGGCTGCTAGGACGTTCTCTTGCGGTCAGTCACCGCAAGAGAACGCTAGAAAATAAGCGGCGCATCAGGTGTTATACTTGTCGTGATACGCCTGCATCATGGCAATGTAGTCGGAGATGTATTTCGCGTCATACCAGACGCCGAATAGGAAGCTGGATCGCCGGCGCGTCTGGAATGGCAGACCCAGGAAATAGATGCCTGGTTCCTTGGACACACCAGCCTCGTGGACCGGGTTGCCGTCCTCATCGAAGATATCCAGCTCAAGCCAGCTATAGTCGCGCCTGAAGCCCGAAGCCCAGATGATCGACGTGATGCCCGCCTCGGCCAGATCAAGCTCGCGGATCGGGTTCTTTTCGTATTCGGTGGCCGGAAGCAGGTTGCGCGCGTCCGGCGACTCCGGCAGGTCGAGCCCGTTATACTCGATATGCTTGTCGATCAGGTCGAGCGTATTGAGGTAGCTCTGGTTACCTTCCTCGATGTTCCTGGCAAGGTCATCCGCGAAGGTGAGCTTTCCATTGCTGTACCCTGCGGTGCGGCCGACTAGAATCGCTCCCTTTGAGGCCAGCAGACGGTAGTCGATCGGCATTTTGGTATGGACGCCGCTGATGGCCAGAGCAATGTTCTGGACATTCTTGTCGCGATTGACCGCATCCCAGCGGCCAAGCACGCCGGTCCAGTATGCCCCTTCCCGGTCGCGATAGAAACGTGGCGGGCGTATGTGACGGCCCAGCGACAGATAGACCTTGCGGCCGGTTTCGACCAGTTCTTCAGCGATCTGGCCACCCGAAGCGCCCGCGCCAACGACGAGCACTGCGCCTTCGGGGAGCTGGCTCGGGTTCTTGTAGTCGACCGAATGCATCTGCACGACGCCGGCTGTTTCGGGGACGATCTTGGGGGTAACCGGAACCTGGAACGGGCCGGTTGCTGCAATCACGTTGATGGCTTCGAAATCACCCGCCGTAGTGGAGACAAGAAAGCCCTGCTTCCTGGGCAGTTTCTTGACCGACTGCACAGTGACGCCGGTGCGAACCGGTGCGTTGATCTTCTCGGCAAAGGTCGCGAGATAGTCGACCAGCTTCTCCCTGGGCGTGAAAACGTCCTGCTCGATATTGGGGATCCGCATGCTCGGCAGCCGGTCATGCCATGCCGGGCCGTTGGCGCGCAGCGAGTCCCAGCGCTGCGAACGCCAGCTTTCGGCAACGCGGCCCTTTTCGAGAACGACGTGACTGATATTGGCATTGCTCAGGTGCTCGCTCATCGACAGGCCAGCCTGGCCCGCCCCCACGACTACCGTATTTACCTTTTCCATTCTCTCTCAAACCTTTCTCAGGGGCGCAGCCCCTAACCGTGATGTCAGTCGCCTGGGAAGAAGCGCGCAAAGATCCGCCCTCCCGCCGCGCCGTTCAAAGGTCACGGCGGGTAAAACCCAGTGCTTTTGAGGTGAGCGTCAGATCGTTTCAGTGCTTCATGGAAACGCTGGAATGATCCAAGTTGTTATTTTTCAACAGCTCCTGACGAAAGCCGGCGTCCAATTTTTCTGGATTTGCTTCTAGAAACTTACCGCATCCCCCGTGAGGCGACGCTGCTTCATGACCGGCATGTTTTTGCGAATTGAGTGGAGGTTCTCCATATCCAGTTTAGCTGAAATGATTTCGGCGCCTTGACCGGCGCGCGCCACGACCTTCCCCCAGGCGTCGACGATGACGGAATGGCCGTAGCAGCCCTTTTCCTGACCATCGACAACCACGGTTCCGCCAAGGCCGCAGGCAATGAAATGGCACTGTGTTTCAGCGGCGCGCGCACGCGCCAGAAGCTCCCAGTGCGCCTCACCGGTGGTCATGGTGTAGGCGGCCGGCAGCGTGATGACCTCGGCGCCCTTGAGCCGCAGCGCACGGAAGAGCTCGGGGAACCGGACGTCAAAGCAGATGGCCGTGCCGAAGGTTACGCCCTCGAACCCCCAGGTAACAATCTCCTCGCCCGGCTTTATATAGTCGGATTCGCGGAAGGCGCCGCTGCCTAGGTCGTCCATGTCGAACAAATGAATCTTCCGGTACCCGGCGATCTCCTCACCCTGCCGGTCAAAGATGACCGAGATGTTCGCGACACGCTCTTCGCCGGGAATTTTGGCAAGGATCGTCCCCGCCTGGAGACCGACCTTGTGGCGCTTGGCAAAGGCCTGCGCCATCCGGAAAGCGGGCGTTTCGCGCAGGGGCTGGGCAAGCTCGACCGCGCGCTTCTGGTCGAGGCCGTAATAGCTGAAATACTCCGGGAGAATGAGGAAGTCCGGCCGCTCCGCCGCCTGCATTGCCGTTTCCATCGCCGCTTCTGCTGCAGGCACAGTGACGTCCGGCGACAGACCCATCAACGTTTGGACTGCTGCGATTCTCATTGTCTCGACTCCTCGGATGAGAGAATTTCCAGTGAGTTGGTGGCGCGTCCGCCGATATCCGGGTCTAGGACACGCTCGACGAAGGTGGTCATTTGCGGCTCATAGTCCTCCCAGAGGCGGCGCAACTCACCCAGAGGCTCCGCCCCGCGATCGACGCGAAGGTCAACCGAACAGAAATCCGGGTATTCGGCGACCTTGAGCGCCGCCGAGCACAAGGGGAAGATCTCGCCGCCTGCTTCGAGCGCGGCATCAAGCGCTGCCAGCAGCCTTTCGGCGATCGGCTTGCCGCTTGTTTCAAGTGCTGCCGCCACCATTGCCGCCGGAACCCGGTCGTTCCTCAGGATATTGCCAACAGCCACGATCCCCGGAGCGGATGCGTTCGCATGGATCGGCTGCTGATTGGTGCCCTGCCGCAACGCCGTCGCCCCGTTGCGATCGACGATTGCAAGCTCGCGCCACTCAATGCCGGGCGCAGTCGCAATCTTGTCGAGCGTTTCCTGGGCGGAAAGCCCGTTCCGCAGGTGGCGTAGCGCCAACGGGCCGAGACGCGGGTCGGTACGGTGCTGGGTAATGACAGCGCCGGCGTCATGATTGACGAACAGGCAACGCGCACCCATGGCCATCGATGAGGCCGCACCGGCAATTCCGAATTGCCCAGTTTTCGGACACCGAAGAGCGATCGAGAATGTCATCAGTTCAGCCTCAACATGGCTCTGGCCGGGGAAAACGGTGAGAGATCAACACTCGGTTTCCCGCCCGTCATGAGCTCTGACACGAATTTGCCGGTGATGCCCCCGAGCGTCAGGCCCAGATGGCCGTGACCACAGGCATAGATGATGCGCGGATCCTTTGGCGACCGGCCGATGAACGGAAGGCTGTCCGGCGTTGAGGGACGGAAACCCATCCAGGTATCCTGACGCTCGCCCAGTGCGGGCACCATCTGCCTGGCCTTCTTCTCAAGCACATTGAGACGCGACTGGCGCGCAGGCTTGTCGAGCCCGCCCAGGTCCACCGTGCCGGCCGCGCGGATTTGATGCGACAGCGGGGTGAGGAAGAACCCGTACGAGGGATACATCACCGGGTGCGTCAGCAGCGGCGCATCGTGCGCGAAAGCGACATGGTAACCGCGCTCGGTATTCATGTTGAGGCGGTCGCCAACCTGCCTGGACAGGCCGCGCGACCAGGCACCGGCTGAAATGACGAGGCGGTCGGCCGTGATGAACTGGCCGCCCACATGGACGCGCACGCCATCGGAGCGGCTTTCGATCCGCTCGGCCTTGGCCGTAACGAAACGGCCGCCGCGCTTGTGGATTGCCTCGGCAAGACTCCGGCAATAAGCCTCGGGGCTGTCGATGACAAAGCAGCCGGGGAAAATCGTTCCCCCAATATAGTCCGGCGCGAGATTAGGCTCCAAGGCAGCTATTTCGTCACGCGACAGGTACTGCGCTTCGATGCCCTCAGCGCGTCGACGCTCATTGGCCTTCTTGGCGTTTTGGGCTTCGTCCTCGGTGCGGTACAGGTGAATGGAACCCTTGCCGCGGCCGAGCCGAATGCCACCGACTTCTTCCATCAGGGGCGCATGGCCCTCTTCCAGCACGCGCATCAGCGAGGCAAGCGCCGAGATGGTCCCGTTCTGCCGACGGCGCAGTGAAGCGGTAAGGAAGGCCGCGAGCCATGGGGCAAGATCGAGAAGATCACGCCAATAGAGCGTCAGCGGACCGTCGCTCCGCAACAACATTCCCGGGACTTTCGAGACAATACCCGGAGCGGCAGTGGGAAAGATTCCCGAGGGCGCAACCGTCGCCGCATTGCCGAATGAGGCCGCATTGCGGAACGAAATGCCCTGCAGGGGTGGTGTAGGGTCAACGAGGACCACATCCAACCCCTTCTTCTGCAGCCAGAGCGCCGTGGAAAGGCCCACGATGCCGGCGCCAATCACTGCAACGGAGAGCTTGCCGCTGTTGTTGGTCTGCATTTAAGGCAGTTCCCTCAGATTGCCGCGGTGACGATGATCTCGACATCGTAGCCCTGAGCCGCAGGCGGCGCGACACCGGCAGCGCGCGATGGCTGGTTTTCCGGGTCGACCCACTCTTCCCATATTTCGTTCATGGCGTCGAAATGCTTCTGGTCGGAAATCCATACAGTGGCGCGCAGGATCCTGGACTTGTCGGTTCCGGCTTCCTTGAGCCAACGGTCAACCTTTTGCAGCGCAACACGGGTCTGGTCCTGGATGGACTCGCCCTGATTGCCGCACATGCCCGCCACATAGGCGATGCCGCTGTGGATGGAGACCATCGAGGTGCGCTTCAGTCGTTCAATGCGGACTACATCAGCCATCTTACTTCACCAATTTTCCGGCCGCCTGGGGCCATTGATTTACAGAACTTGTCCGGAAGACCTGAGGCTAGAGCCTCAGGCTCTTCTGGAAACCCATGAGCTTTTCAAGCAGCGCAACCGCAATCACCGAGAGCCCGATCAGTGCCGTCGCCATGGCTGCAACCGTCGGATCGTCGAAATCCTTGATGTACTGATAGGCCGCGACTGGCAGCACCTTGGTGCGGTCATTGGTCAGGAACACCGCGATCGAAAAGTTGTCGAGCGCCTCAACGAAGATGAACACCGATGAGGCAAGGATGCCCGACTTCAACTGCGGAAGCACAATGACAAAGAAGGTGCGGAAGACTCCGGCGCCGAGGTTGCGTGCCGCCTCTTCGATCCGTGGATCAAGACCAAGCAGATTGGCTGAAAGCGCGCGGATGGCGAAAGGCAGTGCGAAGACCAGCATGCCGAGGCAGAGGCCAAACAGACCAATGCGGATCCCGGCCGCCGACAGTAGCGAGAGCAGGGAGACGCCCGTCACGACGCCGGGGATGATCAGCGGCGACAGAATGATCTGCTGGATTAGCTCCTTGCCGCTGAAATTGGCCCGCACCAGCGCGTAACTGGCCGGAATGCCGATCAAAAGGCTCAGCGGCGTTACAATAAGGGCCATCGTGAACGAGTTCTTCGCGGCGTCCATGAACATGGACGAACTGTAGAAGTTCTTGTGCCATTCGAGGGAGAAGCCGGTCGGCGGCCACTGGAAATAGCGTGTCGGGCTGAACGAATGGAGCACGACGAACACCACCGGCAGCAGCAGGAAGATGACCGCGAGTGTCGCCAGGATAGTGGCGACGATGCCGAACTTTGCTTCGAGATCACGCCTAAACATCACGAAACGGCCTTCTTGATTTTCTTGGCAATGAAGTTGATCAGCCAGATCGAGGCGAACGCGCTGACGAGGAATACGACGGCAGTAGCCGCGGCATAGGGAACATCATATTCGGTGAACATGCGGTCGTAGATCTGATTGGCGATCATCCGGACTTTTCCGCCGCCCAGAACTAGCGGGAAGAGGAATGAGGCAAGCGCAATCGAATAGACGAGAACCAGCGTCACCATGAGCCCCGGCAACATGATCGGCATGGTGATGCGCCAGAATGTCGTCGTGCGGCTGGCGCCAAGGCTGCGCGCTGCTTCCTCGACCGAAACGTTGAGGTTCTGGACGACTCCGATGAGCGTAAAGACGGCGAAGGGCAGCAGGTAATGGGTGATCGCGATGCCGACGCCGGACCAGTTGTAAAGGAAGCGGATCGGCCTATCGATGATGCCAAGCCCAACCAGGCTGAGGTTGATCAGCCCCTTGTTTCCCAGAAGGATAAGCCAGGAATATGCACGCGTCACACCACCCGACAGGAAGGTGACAGCGACGGCGAGCATGATCAAGGTGCCGATCCACGGTCGCTTGGAACGCACAATCGCCATGGCCATCGGAATGGAAATGGCGACGGTAATCACCGAGATCACAAAGGAAGCCCCGAGCGTGCTTATCAGCACCGACTGGTTCGTCCCGGTGAACAATACGCGCCAATAATTGTCGAGCGTGAACGCCCCGGCGAACTGCGATCCCGGAGGCCCCTTCACGAAAAAGCTCGAGAGACCGAAGTAGCTGTACGCTGCAACGATAAAGAGGCCGATAATCAAGGCAGGCGCAATCAGATACTTCGCGCGGTCGTTGGTCGCCTCCATCATGCCCTCAACACAATTGTCTGGGCCGGATCGAGGATCAGTTTGACTGACTTCCCGACGGCGTATCGGTCACGGTTGTTGTTGCGCGGAGCATTGGCCTCGATCAGGAGGCCGTTGACCTCAGTACGATAGACCACCCGCTCGCCAAGTTCGTGCATGTTCTTGACGGTTCCGGAGATCCCTTCCCGCGGATCATCGGCGCCGACAACCTCGATATGGGAGGGACGGATCGAAACCTTGCAATCTGCGCCTGCGGATTGGCCTTCGGCGTCACTGACAAAAATCAGCTGTCCGCCCAGCGACAGGGTTGCCTCTCTGCCGTTGCTGGTGACAATTTTTGCATCAAAGATATTGGGCACGCCGAGGAACCGAGCGACGAATTCGCTCTTGGGTCGATCATAGAGCGCGATCGGAGAATCAAGCTGCTCAATGCGGCCCTGGTTCATAACGGCGATATAGTCAGAGAGGTAGAGAGCTTCTTCTTGATCGTGCGTCACAAGGATCGATGTGATGCCGAGTTTCTGCTGAAGCTCGCGCAGCTCAGACTGCAGCCCTTCGCGAAGGTGCCGGTCGAGCGCGCCAAGCGGCTCATCGAGAAGCAAGAGCTTGGGCTTGATGACCACGGCACGCGCGAGGGCGACGCGCTGCTGCTGGCCACCGGACAATTGGCTGGGATAGCGGTCCGCAAGGTGCGTGAGCTGGACCATCTCGAGCGCTTCGCGCACTCGGGTCGCCTGCTCTTGCTTTGATACGCCGCGCATCTTGAGGCCGAACGCGACGTTCGATTCGACGGTCATATGCGGGAACAGGGCATAGTTCTGAAAAACCATGCCGATGTCACGAAAGTTCGGCTCGACCCTGCTGATGTCCTTGCCATCGACGAGGATCTCGCCGGATGTCACATTGAGAAAGCCTGCGATCATTCGGAGAACGGTGGTCTTGCCGCAACCGGATGGTCCAAGAAGAGTCAGGAGCGATCCACTCGGCACGTCCAGATCGAGGTCGCGTAACGCCACGAACGAGCTGTACCGCTTGGTCAGATTCCTGAGTTGCAAAGTACTGCTCTGCAGATGTTTCATGGTCGCCATTCCATCAGAGAAGAATTGGGGGAGTGCTCGAGCGGCCGGCCGCCCGAACATTCGGTCGAATTGCATTTGGGGAACTGTCAGCGCGCTACCGTAGAAGCGCGGGGTTCACCGGACCGTCTCGATCCGGATCCGACTAGAAGTTGCCAAGCATGGCACATGCTGTCGGGTGATACGCACTGTCCTTCATCTCTATCCCACCGGTTGATTGAAACCGCGGATCAGGTGAGCTCTCATCAATTGCTCAGCTCCCTCTGCATCTCGCGCTTTGATTGCGTCGAGAAGTTTGACGTGATCCTGGATCACTTCCTGCGATTGCGCCCGGCTGAGGGCGGCGAGATTCGCTTCACTCATGAAAAAGCCGGCGTAGTTTTCGATCGCACTCTGGAGTTCGGGAACGCCGCACGCGTTGTAGATCCTCCCGTGAAATACATTGTTGTTGCGCACGCGCTCGGTGCGCGCCTCCTCCGGCAGCGTCAGCGCCAATTCGATCGACGCTTCAAGAACCTTGAAATCTTCCTCGTTGAGATGGGGCACGGCGAGCCTCGTCGCGTAACCCTCGAGCGCGATCCGGATCGCGCGGATACCCTTGAGCGCGGACTTCACATCCGCGACAACGACACCAGAAGATTTCCGCTCGAGCAGCCTGTTGGAGATAAGCCGCGTGAAGGCTTCGCGCAGGGGCGTGCGGCTGACGCCGAGCCGCTGGGCCACCTCAACTTCGCGCAGACGCTGCCCCGCCTCGATCTTCCCGTCCAGGATGAGCGACCGCAAGAGTTCATAAACAGCATCTGCAGAGCTGACCGCAGCCAGCCGGCGTCCAACCAGATCGTCAATTCCATCGGCATCCATGATATCTCGCTCCCAAATATTCATTGACATGCCCTGGTTTATGCCGCGCCCAAAAGCTGGCTGCCAGTCCCCAGACAGCCGGTTTGCACCTTATCCCTTGCTCCGAACCTTCCCGTTCGTGGAGAGCTCGGCGATCAGCGTCGAAAACACCGCGCCGCGCGCCACGAGACTGTCAACGACAATCGTTTCGTCGCGCGAGCAGATGTCATTGCAGATCGGACCAAGGCCGTCGATCGTCGGCACACCGAGCGCGCCGCAGAAGCTGGCGTCGGAGCCACCCGAGATATTTGTGAGCTCAAAGCAGGGCGCGCCGATTTCCGCGGAAGCCCTCGCAACGATCTCGTAAAGCTCCTTCGTCTCGGCCGTCCGGGCCCAGGCCGGCCGCGTCCAGCCACCAGAAAGAACCACCGGAACCCGGTCGGTCGAAACCTCGGCAATCAGACGCTCCACTTCCTTTTGCAGCTTTTCAGCCTCCTCGGGCGTGCGGGCCCGCATGTCAACGTGGAGCTTGGCATGGCCCGGAATCACCTGCCGCGCATCGCCACCCTGAAACACGCCAACGGTGACGATGGTGCCCTTTTCGAGATCCGTCAGCGCCTCGATCTGCGGCACGAGGATGGCAAGCGGACGAACCGCGGAAGCGCCCTTGAGATAGTTGGCTGCCGCGTGCGCGGTTTGCCCGGTGGCCTCGATGAAGAAGGCGCCGACGGCACCGCGGGAGGTGAAATACCCACCGCCGGGGCGACCGGGTTCAAGGGTCAGGACCCAATCGGAGGTCTTTGCGTGCGCCTCGATCCAGCCGCGCGAGAGCGGGCTCCCCAGCTCTTCATCGCTGACGACAATGAACTTGATCTCTTCAAACTCGGCGAGGCGCGCCCTTGAAGCAACATCAATTGCATTGATGGCCAACACAAGGCCGCCTCGCATGTCCCCGACGCCGGGGCCCGTTGCAAGCTCGCCCTTGATCTCGAAAGGCCAGTTCTCCAAAGTGCCGCGCGGCCAAACGGTGTCGGCATGGCCGAGGATCATCAACCGACCCTTGCCATCACCCTTGCGAACCGCCAGCAGGCGATCGCCGCGCTCGGGCACCTGCTCATAATGCAGCTCAAAGCCAAGGGCCTGCAACCGTTCGCCTATCCAGCGCGATGTGCGGGTCACACCCTCAACATCATAGGACCCCGCCTCAATGGCGACGAGTTCGGCAATGTCTGCAAGCATTGCATCACGACGATCCGCAAAAACGCTGCGAAACTCACTAGCCAGATTCACGAGAGCCTCCAAATTTGTATACAGGTATACAAACACACCTGCGCACATGATGCAACGAAAAAATTCCGCGTCCAAGGCTTGAGGTGAAGCGCTGACCCTCGACGCGCGGGCTAATCCGGAGATCACCCCCTTGCTGTCTCCCCTTTCAGAAGCGAGAGGGGACGGAGGCCGTTTGCCTGCAAGCGGCTGCCCAGTTCCAGTAACGCGAAGTCAGCGTGCATCGGGGCCATGATCTGAATGCCGATCGGGCAACCGCGGGAATCGCGACTTGCAGAAAGTGCAAGCGCCGGCAGGCCGGTCAGATTGGCAGCCGCGGTGTATTCCAATGGGTTGCCAATGCTCCTGCTTGGTGCGCCAAGCGCATTATCAAGCAGGGGCGGAATGGCTGCATGAACCGGTAACGCCAGCCAGTCGACCTCTTCGAACAGCTTTGCCCACAGGATGGTAATCTCGGCCTGCCGCTTCAGGGCGTCAGCATAGTCCTCATCCGACAGGCACAGCCCCTTTTCGATCACTGCAGCGAGCGCCTGACCATAGTCTTGGCACTTCGCGGGATAGGTGGCGGCATGGCCAAGCGCTGTCTCCCTGGCGCAGATCCGGTCCCAGGTCTCGTACAGGTAGGGGATGTCAGGCAGGTCGCAGGCAATGAGGTCGAGGCCCATACGCGCTGCTGTATCGAGCAGGTGGCGATAGATTGCCCCAACCTCGGGGTCGAGCCCATCTTTGAGCAGCATCGGAAGGTAGCCGAAGCGGCGCAAAGTTTCCTTGCCCGGTTGGCGAGTATTGTCACGGGCCGTCATCGCTTTCAGCAGCAGAGTGCAGCCTTCCGCATTGGATGCCATTGGACCGATATGGTCGAGGCTCGGGGCCATCGCGCAAATGCCAACGGTGCTGACAAGGCCGCGGCTGGGCTTGAGCCCTGTTATCCCGCAATAGGCTGAAGGGAAGCGGATTGACCCGCCAGTGTCGCTGCCCACGGCCGCGGCCGCAAGGCCGGCAGCGACCGCAACGCCCGAGCCCGACGACGATGAACCCACGCGAAACGATGGACCCCACGGGTTGGCCGGAACCGGCATTTTCGGGTGGTGGGCGGAACAGGCACCCTCGGCCATTGCCAGTTTGCCGAGAATGACCGCGCCCGCCGCCAGAAGATTGCTCACGATCGCTGCATTGCGGCCGGTGTTGCGATCGCGAAAAATCGCCATGCCGTTGGAGGTCGGCGCGAAATCAGTTTCGCATAGATCCTTGACCGCAATGGGTACGCCGTGCAGGACCCCAAGCGTCCTGCCCTCAGCCAATGCCCGATCGGCTGCGCCTGCTTGCGCGAGGGCTGTTTCAGCAGTGACTGTGATGTAGGCCTGAAGCGACGGGTTCAACCGGGCGATCCGCTCAAGATAATGTTGCGTAAGCGCGACCGAGCTGACCTTACCTTTTGCGACCGCTTTTGCGATCTGAGCCAGCGGTTGGGCAATCAGCTCGGGAAGTCTGATGGCGGCGGCGATCGGGGTGGACAATGTCATGGCCTCGCAAGAGGTCGACCAGCGAGGCGAGCCGGACGGGCTGGCGCACTGCTGTGATTTGAAGCGTCGTCGGAAACAAGATCAGGTGGCTTTCACCACCTGATCGATCTCGATCCCGCAGAGCGGTGTCGGCGTGTCTAGGGTCAGCGGGTCGCGATTTCGTCGAAGCGGACGGACCACTCGCTGATGTTCTTCAAGACGACAGCGCCATCCATCACGATGCCGTCACCCTCAGCTGGCAGGGCCGCTGCGAGTTCTGGCGGCAGCGAAACGTTCCGGTTGACCGGAGCCATGTTCACCCGAGCCAGCATCTCTTCCTGTGCAGTCTTCGAGATGATGAAGTCGATAAACTTGGCCGCCTCTTCCTGATGCGATCCGTTGGTCATCATCATGACGTCGAAATACATCGGGGCCGGACGCGGAGCGATCATTTTCATGTTAAGGCCTTCGCCTGCAACCGCTTTCATGTGCGAGCTCTGGCCGATGAGGATGGTCCCTTCGCCCTGAACGATGGACTGGCGAGCCTGGGAGTCCGAGGTGTAGTAGAGCGAGACATTCTCATTTAGGCGCTTGAGAGCCTCAAATCCCGGATCGAAGTTTTCCGAGGTGCCGCCATTGATGATGTTTGCAACCGTCAGCAGCGAGCCGGAGTAGATCGACATGGCCGGAGCGATGATCTTGCCCTTGTACTCAGGCTTCCAGAGGCCCTCCCAGGAGGTCGGCGGGACATCTATGGCATCCGCGTCATAGACGATGCCCATCGGGTAATAATAGATGCCGACCCAATCCTCGGACATCGCGCCCTTGATCAACTGGTCGCGGTTGCTCAGCTTGTCCTGCGGGATCTTGACGAACAGCTTCTGATCCTGCGCCGCCTCGCTTGCAATGGTGTTGGTTGCAAACCAGACATCCACGGACGGGTTGTCGCGCTCGACCTGGAGCTTGACCAACCCCTCGCCCGAAGACGACTGGGTGACGGCATTGACCTTGATACCCGTTTCAGCCTCGAACTGCTGTGAAATGGCCATCAGGCCGTTTTCCCAGGTCGAGCCCCAGATCTGAACGGTAATCTCTTTGGCCTGTGCAAATGCGGGGCTCGCTGCGAGCAGCACGCCGCACGATAGAAGCAGGGACTTAATATTCATAACAACTCCTCCTGTTTTTTGGAAAGGTCATCTCCGCTGTCAACGCATATGCGTTCTGCGTAAGCGTCGGCCTTGGAGAAGAACCGTTGGCTCTCCGACAGTCGTCCAGCCAACGGAATTCTGTTGTCCGGGAATGAGCAGCCCTGTCGATGATGTGGTGCATGTCCTGCAACAAGAGCGGATGGGTTTGAATGCCACCGCTTCAAGGCGACCTTTGATCGCGCGGAAAGACCCGGCATCGGCCCCTCGCCGCAATAGGACCCACTTTCAATTCCAGTCAACTCAGCGAAGCCGGCGAGCACAAGGGCCAGCTGCCCCTCCAACCGGGCGTTCAGCTCCGCGGAAAGAGTCAACGGCACATCCCCCAAATGCTTGTGTGCCGGGATACTTGCATACAGGAATGGCAGGCGCAACTAGTTTCTGAAATAGGGATGCAAAAATTGCTACAGAGATGGTCGTAGATCCTGTTGCGGCACGGCGGCCATTTGATCCGAGGCATCACTTTGGGCGCCGTGAGGTCGGAGTCTTTCCGCCCGCGCCTCTGGCGAAAACTCCTTGGCTCTCCGCGCAGGTCAGGGTCCATTGATTTCTCGGATCGTGTGCTCGATCGCATCCCCTCGATGAGCCGCTCACGCTGGCCGAAATGGCTCAGGTCGCCGGCCTGAGCGAAGGCCGCTTCCGCCATCTGTTCGTGGCCGAGACGGGTGTTGCCTTTCGCGCCTACGTGCTCTGGGCGCGCCTCACCCGGGCCCTCCGGCTCGGCTTTGGCGGAACATCCTGGACCGAGGCCGCCCATGCCGCGAACTTCGCGGACTCGGCGCATCTGACACGCACCTGCCGTCGCATGATGGGAATAACCCCCACCTCTCTCCGACTTGACCAGACGGTTCAGGCCCAACGCCTGCTGGCATGAGCGGTTTCCCGATATTGATCTTGCATTAGCCGCTACGTTCAATCCCGCCGGCGGCAATTCCTCTATCGGCACGACCAACTGAACCAATGAAGATCAACATGGAAACATCGAAGAGCCTGAAGCGGGCCTTGTGGTTCGGCATTCCGGCCGGCCTGCTGGTGGCCGGCGCATGTACCGCAATGATGATGATGTCGCCGTCCAAGGACTTGGACCTGGCGCTGAGCAAGCTGTCGGCGGGCGGGATCTACCGCGCCGCGATCCACGCCAATATCGAGCCGGTCACCGTGGGCCGCATGCATAGCTGGACCGTCAGTCTCAACACGGCCACGGGCGCTCCCGTCGAGGGCGCGTCGATCACGGTCGACGGCGGCATGCCGCAGCACGGCCATGGCCTGCCGACCGTTCCGAAGGTCACGAAGTATCTCGGCGACGGCCGTTACCTGGTCGAGGGCATGAAATTTAACATGCCGGGCTGGTGGACCATAAAGGTCGAGGTCGACGGCGTTGCCGGGCACGACGAATTCGTCTTCAACCTGGTGCTCTGAGGGATCGTCATGCGCAGCGCCAGATTGATCGCGGCATCCATTGCCGGAGTGGCAGGGCTCGCCCTTGCCATTGCCAGTTTCTCGACCTCGAGCCAGGCAACCGACTGGACGGCGGAGGAAGTGCGGTTGATCGCCTCGCTCTCCTTGGACAGCCTGCCGCCTTTGCCTGCCGATCCGTCCAACCGGGTGGCAGACGATCCGGAGGCCGCCGCACTCGGCAAGGCGCTGTTCTTCGACGCCCGCATGAGCAGCAACGGCAGGATTTCCTGCGCAAGTTGCCACCAGCCCGACCTCCAGTTCCAGGACGGACTGGCGCTTTCGAAGGGCGTCGGCACCACCAACCGGCGCGCCATGCAGTCGCCGGAATGGCCTACAGCCCGTGGCTCTTCTGGGACGGGCGCAAGGACAGCCTGTGGTCACAAGCGCTCGGCCCGCTGGAGAGCCCGGTCGAGCACGGATCCGACCGCACGGTCCTCGCGCGGCTGGTCGGCGAAAGCTACCGCGGCTCGTACGAGCGTGTGTTTGGCCCGCTGCCCAGCCTAGATGGCTTTCCGGAGCACGCCGCGCCCGCGGGTCCGAAGGAAACTGTCGCGGCCTGGGAGGCGATGAGCGAGGACGAGCGTCAGGCCGTCAACACGGTCTTCGCAAACCTCGGCAAGGCCATCGCGGCGTTCGAGCGTGGAATCATGCCCGCCAAGAGCCGCTTCGACCGATATGCCTCCGCCCTCTCGGCCGGCGCTGGTCCGGAGGAGCACATCCTGACGGCGCAGGAACTGGACGGGCAGCGCCTGTTCATCGGCAAGGGCAACTGCGTCAACTGCCACAACGGCCCCCTGCTGACCGACAACCACTTCCACAACACCGGTGTGCCGGCGGTGCCCGGGTTGCCCGAGGACACCGGACGCGCCGCAGGAGTTCGATCGGTAAGGTCGGATTCGTTCAACTGTCTCGGACGATATAGCGATGCCGGTCCGGAGGACTGTGCCGAGCTGCGCTTCATGGCCACGGACGGGCGCGAAGCCGAGCGCGCATTCAAGGCGCCGTCGCTGCGCAACGTCGCGCTGCGGCCGCCCTACATGCATGCGGGGCAGATCCGGACGCTGGCCGACGTTCTCGAACACTACAATCGCGCACCCGCGGCGCCTGCGGGACACTCCGAATTGCAGCGGCTCGGTTTGGAGGGCAGGGAAATCGCCGCGCTTGAGGCGTTCTTGCATAGCCTCAACGAGGAGCGCGCCGGAGCCGAGTGACCTGTCGCCGAATACCGGGACTTCGGCTGCCTTCGCCGCCCTACTGCACACTTTCACGGCCCAAGAATCCTATTGACTAGACAATAAGGCAGCGTTACGTTTTAATTGTCTAGTCAATTAAATTTGCGCGTCACGAAGCGCTGCAAGGGGAACAAGATGCAGACGAACAGACGAACCCTCCTGAAAGGGATGGCCGGTATGACGGCCATCCTTGCAACAAATCCTATCATCGCTCTGGCACAGGAAGGCGCAGGCGGTGTCCTGCGGGTGGCGGCGGCCAAGCCCGCAGGAGATCTCAATCCGCACGCCTTCAAAGGTCTATGGGCGGTCCAGGATCTCATCTTCGAACCGCTGCTTCGCTATGAGCACGGCGGTAGGTTCTCCCCCGCTCTCGCCACCGAATGGCAGGTCGAAGATGGCGGGCGGCTTTTGCGTTTCAAGCTACGCCAGAACGTGAAGTTCCACGACGGCGCGCCCTGGAACGCCGAAGCCATGATCTGGAATCTCGATCGCTGGATCGGCAAGGATTCCACGGCATGGATGAACGCCTCGCGTCTTTTCGCCGGACACAAGGTCATCGACGATTACACGGTCGAAATCACCTTCAAGGAGCCGGTCCTTGGCCTCCTGAATGAATTCTCCTACGTGCGGCCATCTCGTTTCCTCAGCCCCAAATCGGTTGATGCCGCGGGCAACTACCAAAAGCCGATCGGCACCGGCGCCTGGATGGAGGAACAGGCCACGAACGATGGCAGCGAATTCGAACGCTTCGACGACTATTGGGGCGACAAGCCTGGCTACAAGCACCTTGAGCTCATGGTTCTTCCGGATTCCCGCGGGCGCATGGCAGCGATCCGTGCGGGCGACATCGACCTCACCGGCGGCGAGTTTCTTGCGCCCATCAAGGCCACCGAGGCGGTCACACTTCAGGCAGCGGGCGTGCCCGTCGTCGTCGAACAGGGCACCTCAACCATCGTCGCCGGACTGAATCCGGATCGCAACCCCGCCCTGAAGGACCTCAAGGTGCGTCAGGCGATCAATATCGGGTTCGACCGTAACGCGATCTCGCAGGTTCTCTACAAGGGTCTGGCCCAGCCTGCCGCCAACATCTTCCCCGAGACCGTGCACCTTTCCGGCAAGCGCTTCCCCGTTCCGGCAAGGGACCCGGAAGCTGCCCGCAAGCTGCTCGATGAAGCGGGATGGGTCGGCGACGGTGTGCGTGAGAAAGACGGGCAAACGCTCAGCATCGAGATCGTCGTCAGTGAAGAGCAGATTGCCGGCTCACGGTCGCTGGCCGAGGTGATGCAGGCCCAACTGGGCGAGATCGGCATAGACGTCAAGATTCGCTCCGTCGACCATGCGTCCAGGCATTCCGACATCCCGGCCCGCCATTTCGACATAGCCCTGTTCACTACGTTTGGTGCTCCCTACGAGCCTTTCGGTACGATCATCGGTCTGCTCCTCTCAACCTATGACAATGGCGTTGACGGCAAGCTCGTGATCGATCCGGAGCATCTCGATCCGCTGGTCAACGCCGCTGCATCGGCTTCCGAAGACACGGTGGAGCAGGCGACGCAGGCGATTCATGATTATCTGCATGACCAGGTCTCCTGCTTGCCGCTGTTCTATGTGCCGTCGATCTGGGCGCACACGAACCGCGTGAGCGGGTTCAAGGCGCCCTCCACCGAATACGACCTGCCCTATAAGGGCTTGGCTCTCAACTTCTGAGGGCCATGCCATGCGCACTTTGATCTCCATCCGCCTGCGCAATGCGGCGGTGCTGCTGGTGCTCGCCACCATGCTCTGTTTCACCCTCGTGGTGTCAGCTCCCGGAAACGTGGCGGTGCTCATTGCCGAGCTGCGTTCTCCGAAGGCCACCTTCGAACAGATCCGAGCCGTCGAGGAGGAGCTCGGATTGAACGATCCCCTGGTCGTTCGGTACGGCAACTGGCTCGGCTCCGCACTCAAGGGTGACCTCGGGGTCTCCTACAAGACAGGCGAAAGCATCGGCCCGGCCCTGGCGGGGCGCCTGCACGTCACGGGAATCCTTGTCGCGGGCGGCGCGATCTTCGCGATGATCCTGAGCTTCACGCTCGGGTTCATCGGGGCACTCATGCCCGGCAGCATCGGTGACGCGACCACCCGCATCATCGCTCTGCTCGGTGCATCGATGCCATCCTTCTTTGTCGGCGCCCTCCTCATCTACGGTTTGGCGGTGGAACTGCGGCTGCTGCCAACGTTCGGCAGCGCGGGACTGTCCAGTTGGATAATGCCATGGATGACGATCGGACTCCTGCCCGCTGCGGTGCTCAGCCGCGTGGTGCGTGTCGGTCTGGAGGAGGCGATGGCGCGACCGTTTGCCCTGACGGCTTCGGCCAAGGGCCTGTCGCGTGGGCGGATCATTTTCAGGCATGCGCTTCCCAACATCGCGCCGACTTACATCAATGCGCTCGGCGCGCAGGGCGGCGCCATGGTGGTCGGCGCAGTCGTGGTGGAGCCGCTCTTTGCCTTGAAAGGCGTGGCGGACCTTTTCCTCCAGGGCGTGCTGTTTCGCGACTTCATGGTCGTGCAGGCCTGCCTGCTCGTTTTCCTCACGTCATTCATCATCCTGAACCTGCTGGTGGACATCGGAATGATGTTCTCCGATCCGAAACTCCGCCGTCAGGGAGCCAACGCATGAGAATTCTCCAAGATTTTGCACGGTCGCTCCGCCAGTTGCCTCGTGTCTCCATGGTCGCTGTCGGCGTGTTCGTCACGCTTGGGGTGCTTGCCCCCTACATCGCCCCGCACGACCCCAATGCCCAGGATCTCCTTGCGGCCCATGCCGGCATATCCTGGGAACATTGGCTCGGTGCCGATCATCTGGGCAGGGACACGCTAAGCCGTCTGATCGTCTCCGCGCGGACATCACTCGTCGGGATGTGCCTCGTGCTCCTGATCGCCCTGTCGGTCGGCATCACCATAGGAACGATCGCCGGCTACAAGCGCGGCTGGGTCGAAGAAGTGCTGATGCGGATCGTCGATGTGGGTCTGGCGATGCCCAGCCTCATCGTTGCGCTCGCCGTGATCGGCATCTTCGGGACCGGATACTGGAACATGATCTTCGCGCTTGCTCTGGCTTGGTGGCCCGGCAGCGCACGCATCAGCCGGGCCGTGGCAGTCGGCGTGATGAACCGTCCGCACATCGAAACCTTGCGGGTCCTTGGGGCCAGTCCACTGCGCGTCTACTTCCACCATCTTCTGCCCACAACCATAGGCGCCGTGCTGGTGTATGCGACGGCCGATGCCGGAGCAGTTGCGCTTTCGATCGCGACACTGAGCTTTCTTGGCCTCGGCATCCAGCCGCCGACCCCGGAATGGGGACAAATGCTGGTCGATGCTCTCCCCTATCTCGAGACGGTCCCGATGCAGGTCATTCTGCCTGGCCTCGTACTGACCGCTGTCGTGATCGGCTTCAACCTGCTCGGCGAATCCATCGCGCTCAACCGGGTGCCAACCCCATTGTCGCGTCGCATCCTTGCCAGCCGCCGCATGCTGGCCTCCAACTGGACGAGGGCCCAACAATGACAGGAGCGCTCCTACAAGTCAGAAACCTGACCGTAGACCTCTTCACCGCCAGAACCGCGCTGCGTCCCGTCGATGGCGTCAGCTACTCGGTCCAATCGGGGGAAACGCTGGCGATCGTCGGCGAGAGCGGAAGCGGTAAGACCGTATCGAACTTCGCCCCCCTCGGCCTCATGCCGACCGGTGTCGTGGCAGACATCCACGGGTCCATCCTCTTTGACGGGACCGAACTGGTGGGAATGCCCGAGAAGCAATTGCGCAGGATCCGTGGCGGCGGCATCGGCACCATCTTTCAGGATCCGATGAGTGCGCTAAATCCGGCGCTGCGGGTCGGGAGGCAGATTGCCGAGGTCGGCGAGCTTCATCTGGGGCTCACCTCCATGCAGGCCGAAGCCCGTGCACTCGAACTGCTGAAGCTCGTGCGCATGTCCGATCCCGAGGCCCGGCTGCGGCAATACCCGCATGAACTGTCCGGCGGACTGCGTCAACGCGCGATGATCGCCATTGCGATCGCAGGGGAACCGAAGCTCCTCGTCGCCGACGAACCGACGACCGCACTTGATGTCACCGTGCAAGCGCAGATCATCGCGCTTCTCAAGGACCTTCAGCAGCGTCTGAACATGGCGATCGTGCTGATCACCCACGACATGGGCGTCGTCGCCGGCACCGCCTCCAAGGTAGTCGTGATGTATGCGGGCCGCGTTGCCGAATATGGAACGGCCGAGCAGGTTCTGCTGGAGCCGCGTCATCCCTATACGCAAGGCCTCATCGCCGCGCTTCCGCTTCCCGAGGATCCGCCCGGCTCGCCCTTCCGCGGGTTGCCTGGCGCACCGCCCATCCTTGGCGCGCCGGTTAAAGCGTGCGCCTTCGCGTCGCGCTGTCCATTGGTGCTCGAGAACTGCACCAAGGCCGTTCCGCAACTCCTGTCCATCTCCGGCGTCTCCGCGACTGCCTGCCACGTCGTCAACGCATCCCGCCTGAAGGAGCCAGCCAATGCCTGAAGCCCAGCCGCTGCTGCGCGTGGAAAACCTCGTGACGCGTTTCAAGAGCGTCGAACGCAGCAAATGGATATCGGCCGTTGACGATGTCTCCATCACCCTTGCCCCTGGCGAGATGGTCGGTCTCGTCGGAGAATCCGGCTGCGGAAAATCGACGCTCGGCCGCACGATTGTCGGACTGGAGCGTCCGCAATCCGGCCGAATTCTTCTCGACGGCGTCGATCTGTCGACCCTTCGCGGCGCCGAGCTTCGCAGGCGGCGGCGGGCGATCCAGTATGTCTTCCAGGATCCCTACGCCTCGCTCAACGACAGGCAGACGATCGGTGAAGCGATTGCCGAGGCCCTGATCATCATGGGCATCTCGGACCCAGCCGAACAACGCCGCAGGATCCGAACGCTCCTCGACCAGGTCGGCCTACCGGATGCTCTGGCCGAACGTTACCCCAGGGAGCTGTCGGGTGGTCAGCGGCAGCGGGTGGCAATCGCAAGATCTCTGGCGGTGGAGCCGCGGGTCCTGATCTGCGACGAGCCTGTCAGTGCGCTGGATCTCTCCATCCGGGCTCAGGTGATGAATCTTTTCCTCAGACTCCACAAGGACCTCGGAGTGGCGTGCCTGTTCATCGCGCACGACCTCGCGCTGGTTCGTCAGGCTACCAGCAGGACCTATGTGATGTACCTCGGAAAGATCATCGAGGAGGCCACATCTGCCGAGCTCTATGCCCGGCCGAGCCATCCCTACTCGAAGGCCCTACTCGGCTCCATTCCGAGCGCGGACCCTCGGATCGAGGTAACACGCGAGCCGCCCGAAATCTTCGGCGACATTCCCAGCCCGACCAACCCGCCATCCGGCTGCCGCTTCAGGACCCGCTGTCCGCATGCGGCAGAAGTCTGTGCTTCGGCGGTCCCGCCGCTGGTCGCTCTCTCACCCTCGCATCAGGCAGGCTGTGTGCTGGCGGAAAAATTCTATGCCGAGAGTGCGGCGCAGCCCCTTCCGCATCCCGCTCCCGCTCCGCGGGACATCCAAACCATGCATGCCCGCTGAGAGCGGCATCTCCGAGAGGATAGAAACGTGAACTTTCAATCGGCAGGCAAAACCTTGCACCTGAAGAAGGCACCCGATGACGAAGCCTATTGGCTTTCAGTGCGGGAAACGATGAACCCGCTCTACGTCAACACCCAACTTGTGAACACGCGCCGCGGGCCGGCGCCTCTCGTTGTCCGGGAGAAAGTTCGAGAGCTGGTCGACTTGTCGCTCTCCTACGAACTCGACGAATACGAGCCGTTCAAAGAAATGAAGGAGAGCGGTTCGTCAGTAGAGATCCGAACGCTGCTGGCCGACTATTTCGGTGCGCCCGCCGACGAGATCGCACTGACCCGCAATGCGATGGAAGGCATCGCGACGGTGCTGAACGGCTTCGTGCTGAAACCGGGTGATGAGATTCTCGCGACAAAATTCTGCTATGATTCCAACCTCGCGATCCTCAGACAGCGCGCCCTGCGTGAAGAAATTGCCGTCAAGCTCGTCGACCTGCCGTTCGGCCCGGCAAGCGAGGAGGAAATTCTCACCGCCTTTGAGAACGCGATCGGCGAAAAAACGAAGCTGATCTCCATTCCGCACGTCGTCGCGAGGACCGGCCTCGTTCTTCCCGTCAAGGCGATCAGCGAACTCGCGAGAAGCCGCGGCATCTTCACCTTTGTCGATGGCGCCCATTCCGCCGGTCATCTCGATCTTCGCCTCGAAGAACTCGGCTGCGATGGATATGCGGCCTGCCTGCACAAGTGGATGTACGGCCCCAGGGGCACCGGTTTTCTATACATCCGCAAGGAGCAGATTCCCAAAGTCTGGCCGCTGTTTGCAAGCTGGTCCGACAAGCCGGCCGATTCCATCGAAAAGTTCGAAGAGGTCGGAACGGTCTTCAAGGCGCTCCCCGCCTCCATCCCGGAAATGATCTCCTTCAACCGGAAGATCGGTCAGGCCGAGAAATCGGCGCGCCTGCGCTATCTCCGCGATCGGTGGGCCACACGACTGCGCAGTCACGAGCGCATTCGGCTTCTGACCGATATAGACGCAGCCCCCGGGAGTGGCTTCGGCGGCTTCGTCGTCGAGGGCATGGATGCAGAAGACTTCGCCAACGTGCTCTTGGAGGAATTCAACATCCACGTGAAGGCATTCGAGATGGAGGAAGATTCCTCCATGAAAGGCATCCAGCTGTCTCCGGGACTTGCCAACACCACCGAGGAGATCGATTCCTTCGTCGAGGCCACGCTTGCGATCCTAGCGCGCAGCCACAACAGCTTCAGTCAGGCAGGATGATCAGACGGTTGTCGAGCGTCGTCAGCCGCTTGGCGCCGCCTTCGCCGACAACCAGAGTGTCTTCGTACATTATGCCGCCCCAGCCGGGGCGGTAGTACGGCGTTTCGACGTTGATCACCATTCCCGGGACGAGCCGCTCGGATTTATCCGGCCCGATGGTCGGGAATTCGTGGGGCGCCAAGCCGAGGCCATGACCGACATGATGGCGCCGGTACTGCGGAAGGCCGGCGGCGCAGACCGCGGATATCGTGGCGTGAAAGATCTCCGCGGTTTGACTGCCCGGCAAGACCCGCCCCAGGGCCACGGCCTGACCGGCGAGCAGGGCCGCGCTGACTTTCTCGATTTCGTCTGATGGTTCGCCGACCACGGCGGTGCAGGCGGTATCCGACCAATATCCCCCGAACGTGCCGCCGATGTCGATGCGGACGACATCCCCCGGACGAAGGATTCGCCGGCTGGCATAGGCGTCAGCGAGGGCCGCCCGCGGTCCTGATGTTACAACGACGAACCCAGGGCGGATTCCATTTCGGATCATCGAAGCCGTGATGTCGGCTGCCACATCCGCCTCTGAGACCCCCGACCGCGCATTTGCCAACGACGTGGAGAGAGCCTGTTCGGTGATTTCTGTGGCACTCCGAAGCAGACTGATTTCAGCCGCGCTCTTGACGGAGCGCGCAGTCCGGAACACCCGATCCGCGTCCTCCTGGCTAAGAAGCGGCAGGGTTGATGCAAGATCGAACGCGGTCGGATCGGTATCGAAAGCGATCCGCGTTTTTCCGTCTGAAAGCCTGGCAATCGCAGCGTTAAGCGCGCTATCGAAACTGGAGTACTGCTCGAACCGGGTCTCCCCATCGATCAGCGCCTCCGTATGATCGAAGAAGAAGCGGCGATATCCCATGTAGATGAACGGTTTGGACGCGCATTCCGCTGCGCCCCAGAGGTCCGCCACCGGGCCGACGACGACCATGTTTTCAGAATCGAAGACCACCGCCATCCGGTGATCCGGATCGGTATCGTAAGCCGAGCTTCGATAGCCGGAACAGTAGACCACGTTCGGGAGCTTGGCGGCGACGTACAAAAGGTCGCGTGTCCCGCCGAGAGCGACAACCCTGTCGCGGTTCATGCGCGCGAGGACACCGGGTGGAAGCATGGACATCACGGTTGCAGAGGATTGAATTCGCCGACAAACGCGTTCTGTTCGGCGGGATAGATCAGCTTGACGGATGTTACGGGCAGATCGTCCGCCCATGTCTGACGGAGCGAAATGAGCAGCGCCGATCCTTCCGCCACTCCCAAGAGCTTGGCGGTCTCGGCGGAGGCTACGGCCGCCCGGATCGTGTGACGCAGGCGTGTGCACGGCAGCCGGGCGAGCAGCCAGGTATTCGGCATTTCCGCTTCGAAATCGGCTGTGACCGCATCCGGAGCGGCATTCAGATTGATATAGCGTTCCTCGAGCACCTCTGGCTGACCAAAGCCGCAATGCGCCGCATCGAGCTTGAGAAGCGGGGTATCGGAGGAGACCGCGGGCCACATTTCGATGATGCTCTTCGCCTTCATCCTACGCGCCTTCAGGACCTTATAGGTGTATGCCCGACCCCGTGCCTCAATCTCCTGTCGCACGTCCAGGAAACCGATGACCGCATGAGTTTCTGTCGATCTTGCAACTGTCGTACCCTGCCGGCGCTTTCGATCCAGCAGACCCGCCTCGGATAGTTTCGACAGCGCCTTGCTAACGGTCGCACGGGTCGTCGAGTACGCTTCCATAAAGGCGGATTCGGGTGGAATGCGGTGGCCCGGCGGCCACCGTCCGCTCATGATCTCGGACCTGATCGCGCGTTCAATTTGCTTGAACAGCGGACCTTCCCCGTCGAGCGACGGCGTTTGCCAGATTTCTTCAGCTTGCCGCGCCATGGAATTTGCCGCCCAAAGGTTACATGCTCAGGTTTCATGGATCAGGCGTTTTGTCTAGTCAATAAACTCGTGCGCGGAAACCGTGTTTTTGCAAACTCACGGATCGGTGCTGGTTCGAATTCTTCGCAAGCGCAACACAAGGGCACCTTGTTCCATTCGATCAATGAGGACTCAGTAGCGACGCATCGCGGCCGGCGCCGGATCCATAAAGACGAGCACTCATCCCACGCGGAGGAGATGGGATCGACGCGTGCTCATTGACGCTGAGTTTGTGGGACCAGGGACGGAACCTACTCATGGCCACCAAGGGACCTGATCTCAAAACAGCCGAGGTAGTTAGCGAACGCGCCGATCCACGAAGATTTGCCTCAAAGCGTCGGACACGACCCGAACCGACGGGACATTCTTGATCTCAGAGTGCACGATGAGCCAAACCTCTCGCGTCAGGACCGCATCGGGGTCGATTTTATGAAGACAATCGGTTTCCGAGATGACGAAGTCGGGAAGCATGACGACGCCACCGTCCACGGCGAGCGGTCGACGAAACCGTCTCGCCAGGTTCGAAACTCTGCTCGATGATCTGCAGCTTTTGCTCGGTTGTCCACCGCCTGCGGCGGACATCACCCGTGATCACCTCGATGCGCTCGATAGTCGTTGGACACAAGCCTGTCCTCAAGCCTGTGCTTGAGCCTTTCTGCTTATGCCGACTGTCCGGTCGAAATGGGGGGGCAGTTCATCATCCATTGTCGGTATCACGGCCAGCTCCTCTGCTCGGAATCCCAGCATAGCAGACCTTTATTTGTCATGAATGAGTAAGCAGACCACAAGGCATCCTTCTCCGAGCGCGATGATGAAGTGCCTCTCCGATTCGAGGTCAAAGGCTTGAGAGCCAATGTGGAGCGTTGACCGCAAGCCCCTTCGCGTTCGGGCCAGTCGCACGACATCAATTAAATCAATGCTCTAATACGGAATAGAATACCAAAATTTGTTAGGAAACCGTGATCGGCAGAAATATTTTCTATCCTCGATGAGACAATTCAGAATTGTCGCGGTCCACTGTTAACTGATTTGACAGAGGTGATTCCTAGTAAAATGAAATCCGATTATCTCCGTGGTTCCTCAATATCCTGATCATCGAGATGGCTCGGCCTCAATGACAGAGGCGACGAACGTGCGATGCCTCACAGTCTGAATACCTCCTGCACGAAGGAGCAGATCGCAAAATTGATTGGAAACGTAAGGTGAAAAACCTGTCTTTGAAAGCTGTCCTTACCGGACTTATGGCCACATTGATCATCGCCATCGTGGCTCTTTCGGCCACATCACTGAGAAGTATCAGCACAATTGGCGCTTCGACAGAGGAGCTTGGAGGCTACTGGTTCGAGCGTATTGTCACGGCGCGCGAGGTGAAGGGAGCCTTTGCGATCTGCGTCTGTCTTATGCACGCTATTCCATGATTGCCAACGATATGGACTTTCGTGCCCAGGCTAAACCCCTTAGCGATGCCAAAGAGCACCTGACCGCAGCCGTTACCAAATATGAAGCGGGAGCCATAACTGAAGACGGCAAGGTTTTAGCGGGGAAAATCAGGGTTGCCGTCCAGGAATACGTTGACCAGGGCTCGCGTTATGTCGAGCTCCTCGGAGCCGGTAATCGTGAGGGAGCGCGCGACCTATTTCAGGGCGTCATGCGGTCACGTTCTGACCAGGCAAACGCCCAGATCGACGAGTTGGTTGCCTTCATTACGGAGCGCGCCCAGTCCAACGTGAAGGATGCCGACGCGACGGCGGATTCAGCCTTCCTCATGACGGTCGCCGTTGCGGCAATCGCCGTCATCATCAGCCTCATCGGCATGTATCTTGCCACGGCACGCATTGCCAACCCAATCCAGCGGATTACGGATGCAATGCGCAAACTCGCCCATGGCGACATCCAAAGCCCTGTGCCGTTCGCCGAGCGCCGTGACGAGATCGGTGACATGGCTGCCGCCGTTCAGGTATTCCGAGACAATGCCATCGAGCGGATTCGCCTGGAGAAGGAAACCGAGGCAAATCGCTCGCTGAGCGAGAAGGAGCGGGTTGCCCGCGAAGAGCAAAAGGCCAAGGAAGCAGCGGACGTGAAGTACGCAGTCGATAACCTTGCTACCGGGCTCGCGAAACTTTCGGACGGTGACATCTCCTTCCGGATCAGCCATCCGTTCGTGGAAACTCTCGATGCTGTGCGAATGAACTTCAACCAGTCCGCCGAGAAGCTGCAGGCCGCGCTGATCAACGTTGCCCAGAACGCTCGCGGTATCGACGCTGGCGCAAACGAGATCAAGTCAGCCGCCGACGATCTGGCCAAGCGCACCGAACAACAAGCCGCCGCCGTCGAGGAAACCGCCGCAGCGTTGGAAGAGATCACGACCACCGTGAAGGACTCGACCAAGCGTGCGCAGGAGGCAGGCGCACTCGTCGGCCGTGCGAAGGCCGGTGCGGAGGAGTCCGGCAACGTCGTTCGCAGCGCCGTCATCGCCATGGAGCACATCGCTCAGTCGGCCAACGAGATCAACAACATCATCGGCGTCATTGACGAGATCGCGTTCCAGACGAACCTCCTGGCTCTGAACGCCGGTGTCGAGGCCGCCCGTGCCGGTGACGCAGGAAAGGGCTTCGCCGTGGTCGCTCAAGAAGTTCGTGAACTCGCCCAGCGGTCCGCAAATGCCGCCAAGGAGATCAAGGCGCTGATCACGACTTCGAACCAGCACGTCAACCAGGGTGTTCAACTCGTGGGCAATACCGGTAAGGCGCTGGAGAAAATCGTTTCGGAAGTCCAGGAGATCAATCTCCATGTTGCCGCGATTGTCGATGCGGCACAGGAACAGTCGTCAGGTCTTCAGCAGATCAACACGGCCGTAAACCAGATGGATCAGGACACGCAGAAGAACGCTGCTATGGTTGAGGAGTCGACCGCAGCTAGCCACAGCCTTGCACGGGAGGCTGCGTCCCTGAATCAGCTTCTTTCGCAGTTCAAGCTGTCGGACGACAACCGTTCTACCTCCGATGCACCCGTCCGTTCGGCAACGAGTAGTGACCGCCCCGCCGCATCGCCCGTCCGCGCACTCGGCCGCAAGATCGCCTCTGCCTTCTCGGGCAACGCCGCCATCGACACGTCGATGGACGCATGGGAGGAGTTCTGATGAACGGCACCCTCAGCAGAATGACCGAAGCATTCGAAATTATCGCATTCATGCTCCATGAACAGCAGTTTTGCGTGCGCACCACCTCCATCCGCGAAATTCGCGGATGGGCCCCGGTTACGCCGATACCGCATACGCCGTCCGAAGTGCTCGGCGTCATGAACCTACGTGGAAAGGTCATCCCCATCGTCGATCTCGCGATCAAACTGGGCATGCCTCCGGCGAAGACCAGCGAGCGTAGCGCCATCGTCGTCACGAACGTGCAGGACCGGACCATCGGGCTGATGGTCGACAGGGTGTCAGACATCCTGACGATTTCCGGTTCTGAACTCCAGCCGATGCCGGTGGGTGTCGGGGTTACGTCCGCAAACTACGCCGAGGGCATTTTTGCCCGCGACAAGGACATGATCTGCTTCCTTGATCTGGAGGCGATCTTTGCGAGCGCGATGGAGTGGGCAGAAGTCGCATAATTTCATTGTCTGCCCGACGCAGCAGAAGGCGTCGGGCAACTCATGATCGTGCAGCATTTCCTTCAAAAATACCTTGAAGGAGCCTCACATGGCGTTCCCCTTCCCAGTCCTCCTCAACCCGACTTGTCGCGGCTCCAGGCCACAGGGCAGGAAGCCCTCCGAGACATGATCGCGTTCATGTGGAAGATCGTCAGAGGGGAGGCCTCGTCCGACGAAATTGATGCATGGGTGGCATCGGCTCGATGCTGAAGCCAAGATGACGTTTGGTGGCGTACAAGCGAGGAAGCCAAATGCCGCCGTGCTCGAAGAGAGGCTTCGATCGATTCGCTAGCAGATCAAGCTTGGCGAACAATTTGCCGCCATGACTTCCGCCGTTTGCGTTGCGGGCAAACAAGGTGATGAGGAACGTTAGAATGTCAGCGCACACTCCAGTCCCAGTCAAGCCGAGTATTGACACGGCAGGGGAAGCGCCGTTCCGGCGGCTGTTCAAAGCCGCGTTGACGAATGGAAGTATATGGCCTGCGTTCCAGCCGATTGTCTGCCTCCGTTCAGGACGTATCACGGGTTTCGAAGTCCTTGCCCGATGGACTGACCCGACCGGCGGCGAACTCAGCCCCGCAATTCTTGTACTACGTCTTGAAGCGTTCAGCCTTCTCGACGAACTGCTCGATGCATTATTGCTGGACGCATGTGGCGCGGCAATCGGGTGGCCTGGCGAGTTCAAGCTGGCTTTCAATGTCTCCTCCTCGCAACTTTCGGATCGCCATCTGCGGCAACGTTTTATTGATGCCTCGCACAAGACCGGGTTCCCGCTAGACCGGCTTGAAATCGAGATCACGGAAACCACGCTGACCGTCGATGCTGAGCGCACTCTTGCGGAACTACAGGCGTTCGACATGCTTGGTATTGCCGTTGCCATCGACGATTTTGGAACGGGATACTCCAGCCTCTCCCGCCTTGAGGCTTTCCCCTTCAAGAAACTGAAGATCGACCGGCAGTTCGTCAGCGCACTCGACCAGTCCCGAAGCAAACGACGGTTCGCCGCCGCGATGATCGGCCTCGGGCAGAGCCTCGGCATGACGGTTGTCGCGGAAGGCGTTGAAAGCAAAAAAGAAGAAGCGATCCTGCGTGAACTCGGGTGCCACTATGTGCAGGGCTGGCTCTATGGTCGCCCGGTTCAGGGCGAGAAGGCCGCATTGATGATCGTGGACAGAGGACGCGCGACCAGCGTTGATTTCGCCCATGCACGTGATGTGTCGCCCTTCCAGCAGGTGCACCAGCTTGCTTCGCTTTACGATCAAGCCCCCGTTGGTCTTTGCTATCTCGATATGGACTTTTGTCATATTCGTGCAAACAGGCACTTTGCGTCACTCCACAATCTCTCGGTGGAGGAGCTGGAGGGGCGGACCATCCGTGACATCCTGCAAGGCGAAACCTTGGAAGCGGCAGGCGATATGCTCGACCGTTGCCTCGAGCAGTCCGACCCGGTGCGTTACGTTTGGACTGTCGGCGGACGGAACGTGCGTGCTGCTCCATGCGTCCCGAGTAACCGATGTCGCAGGCGAGTTGATCGGAGCCTCTGTCGTGTCCATCGACATCGACGCGCAGGTCAGTGCCCTGCAGACACTCGCGAACGTTACGAACTCGCGCCGAATAATGTCCGACAGGCAACTCGACCCCGTCTGGCCTGCCCGACGAGCGGACTTGCTCGAACATCTCCAACCGAACACCGAGGACAGTGATAGGCTTGCTGGTTGACGCGGCCTGCAGCTACGACAGCCGGAACCTCTGTGACTGACATAGCGCCCTGAAACAGGGCGGAGAAACACCAATAGCAAGCTCGCATTCATAGCCATGAAACTCGACTTTTCCGCTACCAGCAAGGCGCGCACCTACGCCGGGACAATCGCCGCAGCCATCTTCGTCGTCAGCGTTTCCATGTTGGCCGATCTCTACAATCTGAACTACCTGAACCAAGCCTATGAGGCTAAATCCATTGAGATTGCGGTGTTGGTTCCCCTGTTTATCACCCTTCCCGTCGCCTACTTTATCTTCGAGGCATTTCGTCGAGCGGCAGATGCACGAGAACAGCTGCAGCGAATAGCCTCGACCGACAGCTTGACCAAGGTGTTGAACCGGGGCGCATTCACCATGCTGGTCAATGCCTACCTTGAGAAAGCGCAGCAGCAAGCCTCTATGCAGTATGGCTCCATGCTGGTTATCGATGCCGATCACTTCAAGAAGATCAACGATACCCACGGACATCAGACCGGCGACGATGCTTTCAAGGTCATGGCGCGGACCATTAGGCAAAACGTCCGGGAGATCGATCTTGTAGGAAGGATTGGCGGTGAGGAATTCTGTGTCTTTCTCCCGGCAACGAGGCGTCCCGATGCGGAGATCGCGGCTGAGCGGATCCGCGAAACGATCACGAAGGTCCACATCCTCAGCGAAAAGGGCGGTGTAAGGCTATCCGTTAGTATCGGTGCGGCGAGCTTCCAAGGTTTGGCGACCTATGACCAGCTCTTCGCCGCAGCGGATCGATACGCCTACCAAGCAAAAGCAGGCGGACGGAACAGGGTCGTATGTGGTCCACTTGATGTTGCTGCATAAAGAGGCAACGCGCGAGCAACACGTTGCTTCCTGTGACAGATCGCGTGTTCGTCAATGTACCGGACGCGCGCCAGGTAGTCGTCGCCGATCTGAAATCACGCAAGCGGGTGACGGCCTGGAAAACACCGGGACTGACAGCCAACTTTCCCATGGCCCTCGACGGTACGAGCGGAGAGCTTGCAATCGTCTTCCGAAATCCTGCCAAGCTCACCCTCTGGGACGTGGCAACAGGGGCGATAAGCGAAAATCTGGACACCTGCGGCGATGCCGACGACGTTTTCTTCGACGGCAAGCGCGGTCGAATTTACGTCAGCTGTGGAAGTGGCGCGATTGATGTCGTGCAGCGCGGTCGCGACGGACTCCGACCAGCCGGACGTATGATGACCTCCAGCGGCGCACGGACGTCGCTCTTTGTGCCGGAGTTCGACCGCCTCTTCGTCGCCGCGCGCGCCGGAGGGCCGAGAAGCGTTGCTGCGATCCTCGAGTTCCGCTCGGGCCGTGATGGCCGCCGCCTCGTTTGGAAGCGTTCGGCCGGACTAAAGTCCGTCGTCGCGGCCCGGTTCCATAGGCATCGACCGCACACTGGAGTCGCTGAGTTGTTATTCCGACCAAGTGTACTTTTGCTTCAACGAATTGGGCAGTGGGCCGAAGGTAGCGAGAACGACTTTTTTGAAAGCTCTGCTTATTTTTTCGTTTTCGGTGCGCTCTTGGCCTTCTGCCCACGTCGTTGGCCCAGGCCCATCTGCTTCGCCAAGGACGAGCGAGCTTCGGCGTAGTTTGGCGCAACCATGGGATAGTCAGAGGGAAGCTTCCACCTCGCCCGATAATCTTCAGGCGCAAGCCCGTGTTGAGACTGCAGGTGCCGCCTCAGCGACTTGAACGGCTTGCCGCACTCAAGGCAGATAACGGCGTCAAGTGAAACCGACTTTCTGATTGATACGGCAGGCTTTTGGATCTCCTCCACCACCGGGGGCGTTTGGGCGACGCTTGACGCCTTGCCCAAATCATTCAGGGCCGCGTAAACGTCAGATATCAGGGAGGTGATCTCGGTTTGCGGGGTTACGTTGTTGGCGACGTATGCGGAAACAACATCTGCGGTCAGTTGCGCCAGTTCGTTGTTGCGTTCGTTGTTGGACAAATCTGCCTCCGGTATATTCAGCAGGTGCGATGAGCGCGTCTTATTCAATTTAAACAAGCCATCATCTGCCGTCAGACAGAAAGCCATCAGGAATGACCTTGCCCCCAAGTTATATCCAGTTTTGAGTTCGCTCCAGCGGTTTTGGTTGCTGTGTTCGGGGCGGTAGCGGCGAGATGCGGTGCGGAGCCGTTTCGGCTGCGCAGCACCGCATTCGGGTTGATGGTTTGGGTGAACTCGGCGGGTGTCAGCCAGCCGAGGCCTGAGTGCGGTCGGTGATCGATGTAATCGCTGCGCCAGTTTGAAAGCGCGATGGAGCGTGTGGCACTGCCACGTCGTAACGTGCCGACGACCCCGGTTCCCCCCAGGCCGTGGTATAGTGGTAGATGATCGGCATATTTGGAGACCAGCACATGAGCGATGGTTGCCTCGGTGGGCAATCCGCCAATCGAGGCTCGCAAACAGCGCTTCGAACTGGGCATGTCCCAGGGTCATCAGGCCGTCCCGGATATCTGGCCAGGTAAACGTGTGCTCCTCCAGCCGCTTGTAGGCCATCACCAGACCGCTGCCATCTCAGTAGATCAGCTTTAACCGATCCGCCTTGCGTGACCGGAATACGAAGACCGTTCCCGTGAACGGGTCCTTGTGCAGCTCGTTCTTCACCAATGCTGCCAATCCATCATGTCCTTTGCGGAAGTCGACGGGCTTGGTCGCCAACATGATCCGTACGCGGTTCGATGGAAAGATCATGCTGGAACCGCGCATGCACGTACGACAGCGGCGTCCGGGTGGCAGACGCACCTTCTTCCAGGCGGATTGTGACACCGCCGACGATGATCTCTGGACGGCTGGACTTTTGATCGGCGGCCCCGAGACTTGTGGGTCGACGATCACCGCTGCGAACTCAACCGCATCCTCGGGTGCAGGCAGAACCAGCTTGCCCTGCCGGGCCATCGTTCGCCAAGGTGGTTCGGCTTCAGGCCATGGCGCTCGGCAACTTCATTCACCAGCGCTCCGGGCTGCAGGCTCTCCGAGACGATCTGCGCCTTCACCTCGTCCGGCCAGTGCCTGTGAACCTCACGTCCAGGCTTCCTGGTCGTGAGAACCTCCAATGTAGTCTCCATGGAGAAACTCCCGTTGCTCGTTCACGGAAAGGCGTCACAGATCAAGGTGGTGAGAGCAGCGTGGGAGCGGAGCACCGGTTACGTCCCAATCGACCATCTGCATAGGCATAGGTCTCGACATACCAGCCGACCAATCCGTGTGTCAGCTCGGTCTCCTCCAGCATGATCCGCTGGCGCTCGAACGAGAACGTCAACTGCGACCGACATAACGCTGCTCACGCTTGCACAGGATCTGCTCCATCCGGTGTAAGGTTTGTGGGCCCGCTCCTCACCGCGCATTTCATAAATGGCGGTTCTGCGCGATTGCATCGCCGTTATCCGGGATTAACGGCTCTGCAATCGGGAATATCTCCAGATAGGATCAGCGGACGCGTCTTGGTAGGTCATGATGTGCCCGTGGTGTGAGCGCCAATGGTGGTGCTAATAGATAACTCTCGCCATTATGAATAGAACCGAAGGAGCATCATACTGAGTTGAGCGTTTTCGGCTTCAAGCCGCGACCGGAGCAAC
>NZ_PZZZ01000010.1 GCF_003046475.1 Mycoplana dimorpha | reverse complement strand
CGGCAGTGGATGGGCACCGCGTTCGGCGGCGCCCGCGGCCGCACCGACGTGCCGAAGATCGTCGACTGGTACATGGACGGCAAGATCCAGATCGACCCGATGATCACCCACACGATGCCGCTCGAGGACATCAACAAGGGCTTCGAGCTGATGCATTCGGGCGAAAGCATCCGCGGGGTGGTGGTCTACTGATGACCACACTCGACCATCGAGTGGACGTGCGGAGGGCCGATGAGCTCTCCGCACACGAGTTCTATGCCCTGCTGAGATTGCGCGTCGACGTCTTCGTCGTCGAGCAGAAGTGCCCCTACCCCGAACTGGACGGCAAGGACATGGATGCCCTGCATCTGAGGATGCTCGCGGCCGACGAGCTTGTTGCCGCGGCGCGGATACTGCCGCCGCTGCACGCCGGTGCCCCGGCCAGGATCGGACGCGTCGTCGTCGCTCCGCACCAGCGCGGGATGCGGCTGGGCGAAAAGCTGATGCGGGAGGCGATTGCCGCCTGCGAGCGGCTTTATCCCGGCGTTCCAATCGGCCTCTCGGCACAGGGCCATCTGGCGGGATTTTACGAATTCCTCGGCTTTTCGCCGACTTCAGGGTTATATCTTGAGGACGACATCCCTCACATCGACATGGTCCGGCCGCCAGCGACCCACGGCGCCTGATCCGAGAAAAAGCCAGTACGCCATGATCTACGTCGACGCCGATGCTTGTCCCGTTAAGCCGGAAATCCTCAAAGTCGCCGAGCGGCACGGGATCGCCGTTACCTTCGTCGCCAATTCCGGCCTGCGCCCCTCCCGCGACCCGATGGTCAGGAACGTCATCGTCTCGGGAAGCTTCGATGCAGCCGACGACTGGATCGCCGACCATGTTCATGCCGATGACATCGTCGTGACGGCGGATGTGCCTCTCGCCGGTCGCTGCGTCGCAAAGGATGCGCTTGTTACCGGGCCGACCGGCCGGCTCTTCGACAAGGCCAACATCGGCATGGCCAGCGCGATGCGCGATCTCGGCGCACACTTGAGGGAGACCGGCGAAAGCAAGGGCTACAATGCGGCCTTTTCGGCCCGCGATCGCTCGGCGTTCCTGGAGACGCTCGAGCGGCTGTGTCGCCGGGCGAAATCCGCACGCGCGCAGGATCGCCCATGAACAGGTCAGCCTTGAGAGCGATCGCCCGGGAACGCCACCGGCCCTTCCTCGCCGCGGTGCTCGCTGCGGCAGCGGCATTGGCGGTTTCGCTATCGGTCAGGGAACTGATATTGCAACTGCCGGCAATCAGCTTCTTTTTGGTATATCTGTTGCTCGTGGCAAGGCGCATTCCCCATCTCGATGCGGACTTTTTGCAAAGGCGCGCCACCGACACGGACGAACCGGCACCCGTCATCTTCGCGGTCACGCTGGGCGCCTTCGCGGTGTCGCTCGGATCCCTGTTCAGCGTCCTGAACTACTCCGGTGCGATCCGCCCCCTTGAGTTCAGTCTGTCCTTCGCCTCCGTCGTGCTCGGCTGGTTCACCATTCATACGATGGCGGCGCTGCACTACGCCCATTTCTACTGGCGGCCGCATGGTGGTCGGATGATGCAGCCGGAGCAGCGAGGACTTGATTTCCCGCAGACGGACGAACCGGCGATCTATGATTTCCTCTATTTCGCCTTCGTTGTCGGCATGACCGCGCAGACCTCCGACGTCGCCATCACCACCACGGCGATGCGCAAGTTCAACCTCGCGCATTCCATCGCGTCGTTCTTCTTCAATACCGTGCTGGTCGCAGCCGCCGTCAATGCGGCGGTGGCACTCGCCTCCTGACTGCAATCCCTTCAATGGAGCTTTTCATGAAAGTACTATCCCAGAACCAGGCCTTCGGCGGCATGCAGGGCGTCTACGCCCACGATTCGTCTGCAACGAATTGCCAGATGACCTTCGCCGTCTTCGTGCCCCCGAAGGCGGTCGAAGAGCCCTGCCCGGTCCTGTGGTATCTGTCCGGCCTTACCTGCACGCATGCCAACGTGATGGAAAAGGGTGAATACCGCCGCATGGCAGCCGAACTGGGCCTCATCGTCGTCTGCCCGGACACGAGCCCGCGCGGCGACGACGTGGCGGACGTACTGACCAACTGGCAGATGGGCAAGGGCGCCGGCTTCTACCTGGACGCCACCGAAAAGCCCTGGTCCGATCACTACCGCATGTACACCTACATCACCGAGGAGCTGCCCGCCCTTGTCGGGGAGCACTTCCGCGTCGACATGAGCCGGCAGGGCATCTTCGGCCATTCCATGGGCGGCCACGGGGCGATGACGATCGCCTTGAAGCACCCCGATCGTTTCAAGAGCTGCTCCGCCTTTGCCCCGATCGTCGCCCCCTCCACCGCCGACTGGTCCGCCCCGGCGTTCGAAAAGTATCTCGGTTCGGACAAGGCCGCATGGCGCCAGTACGACGCCTGCGCGCTGGTCGAAGACGGCGCGCGCTTCCCGGAATTCCTGATCGACCAGGGCAAGGCCGACCAGTTCCTCGAAAACGGTCTTCGCCCCTGGCTGTTCGAGGAGGCGGCGAAGGACACCGGAATCGGCGTTACGCTTCGCATGCATGAGCGCTACGACCACTCATACTACTTCATCTCGACCTTCATGGACGATCACCTGAAGTGGCACGCCGAGCGGCTCGCCTGATCCTCCCCGACCCATGGCGCCCGCGCATAACTGGATTGCGCGGGCGGCTCTTGCCTTGATACGCGCCGATCAGGATATTGGCGCCAGCAGACGGCTGCTGCCGTGGCTCTGGATCGAGTCGCGGAAACGAATGCGGGGACGGCCCCGCTCCTTTGAAATGGAGCAGGACTTGTCCTGGATTTTGCTTGCACTCGCCGGCCTCTTCGAAATCGGCTGGGCCATCGGTCTGAAATACACGGACGGCTTCACCAAGCCCCTTCCCACCGCCCTCACTGCCGCGGCAATGATCATCAGCATCGTGCTTCTCGGCCTGGCCGTCAAAAGCCTGCCGATGGGCACCGCCTATGCGGTATGGACCGGCATCGGCACTGTCGGAACCGTCATCCTCGGCATCATCCTCTTTGCCGAACCGGTAACGGCGATGCGGCTCGGCTGCATCGCGCTGATCGTCACCGGCATCATCGGCCTGAAGTTCGCCGCCTGATCTTCCTGCTCAGCGCCGCCAATTGTCGAGAGCGAATGCGCCGGGCCCGGCGAAGAACAGATAGAAATAGATGAAACAGAACGAGATCGCGGCATCGCCGCGATTGTTCACCGGCCAGAAGTTGACCGGCATGTGCGCCATGAAATAGGCGACGGCCATGAAGCCGCAAAGAATGAAGGCGGTCGGCCGGGTGAAGAGTCCAAGCAGCATCAGCCCGCCACCGATCGTCTCGAGCACCCCGGCAACCCCGATGAGGTTCTCCAGATTTCCGAACGGCTGTGGTGCGGGCGGGAAGTCGAAGAATTTCTGCGTGCCATGCTCGATGAACTGCAGTGCAGTCATGATCCTGAGCGCAGCCAGCGCATAGGGCTGCCATAGGGATAATCGCTCGGATAACGTCATGTTCGCCTCCTGCCCGGCACGCCCGGGCCTGAGCTGGAGTTCCACTCGCTTCCGAGATTATAGGGCAAAGGGCGAGACGGCGGGCCGGAAAATCTCACCTGCCAGGACTGCGGCAGCCACACAGGCGCGGCATGCGTCAGACGTGTCGAGAGAAGCACCTGTGACCGCCCATCGGCCGCCGCATGACGTCGGGAGCCGTAACGTCGTGCTCCCGTCGGTTTGCGACCACTCTCAGCCGGTTCGCATCGCGTTGAAGACGCCGGCTGCCACGTCGAGCTCCTGCCGGCGCAACTCGCGGCGACGGAACGCCTCCTCGTCGGTGCCCCAGTGCTCGATCTGCCAGTCCTCGTCGATATGCGCCAGCTTCCAGACCGTCTCGGAGTCGAGGCGCCCATGCGCGAAGGCAAGCGCCAGGATGGCCGAGCCGGTGAGCGTGGTGACGGTGTGCAGGCAGGCGATCGCGAGCGGCGAGGAAAACTTTCCCAGCGCCGACGCAAAGGCGGCGATCGCGGCCGGCGGCTGTTCCTGGTGGATGACCCCCTCGGCCAGAATGAACCGCGCGCCAACGGCAGCCGCTGCCCATTCCAGCACCGGATCCCAACCCTGGCGATGGAGTTCGACCAGTCGTTCCGGACTGTCGGCGCGATAGCAGATCATGTCTGTGCCGGCGAAGCGGACGATCTCGTCGACGACGGCGTCCCGGTTGTCCGCCACGCCGTCGAGCGCCGTGTTGACGAGCCGCGTTACCGGCATTTTCGCCGGATCGATCTCCTCGACCTGGGCATCCCATTCCGCCTTGAGGCGATCCGCCACCGAAGCGGAGGCGACAACCAGCGGCCGCTTCGCCGGAGTGCGCACCGGACGCCCGTCAAGCAGGATGGCGTAGCCGTCGTCCGTCGCGCCGATCGACACCTCCTTGTAGAACCGCTTCGGCAGCGGCCGCTTCATCTGGATCTGGGCGCGGCGGACCGGATCGGGGTCGCTCATCGCGTCGGAAAGGTCGGAGAGAATGTCACGCATCGGATAGTTCCAGCCATTCGAGCAGTTCGGCCGGCTCCCTGAGAATGTGGTCGGCCCCCGCCTCTATAAGTTCGGGAACGCTGGCATAGCCCCAGGCGACACCGACCGCATGCGCGCCGGCTGCCTTGGCCATCTGCATATCGTAGATCGCGTCGCCTATAACAACCGTCTGCGCCGATTCGATCCCCGTTTCCGCGCAACATTCGGCGACCATCGCCGGGTGCGGCTTGGAGGGGCAGTCGTCGGCGGTGCGCGAGACGAAAAAGGTCTTTTCGAAACCGTGCGCCATCCGGATCGCATCGAGGCCGCGCCGCGATTTCCCGGTCACCGCCCCGAGCAGCAGTTCGTCTTCCCTTTCGAGACGCTGGATCAACCCGTCGATGCCGGGGAAGAGCGGCTCCTGGAAACCGGGTTCGGCGCGCACGCCCATGAATATCTGCTTGTAGTGCGCCGTCATCGCCTGGGCCTCCTCATCGACATGCGGCTTGCCCTGCAGGCGGGCGATGGCGATGTCGAGCGTCAGGCCGATGATACCCTTCGTGGCGGCAAGTGCGGGTCGGGCATGGCCGAAGTCATCGAAGGTGCGCGCCATCACCTCATGGATCAGGCCGGCGCTGTCGACGAGCGTGCCGTCGCAATCGAAAAGAACGAGGCGCATCTCTAGTCTTCCTCGTCCGCCGCCGTCTGATCGAAGCCGAACAGGTTCCAGGTCTGCACCATGTGCGGCGGCAAGGGCGCTGTCACACGCAGCCGCCCGCCCGAGGGATGCGGGATGTCGATGTGGCGGGCGTGCAGGTGAAGGCGGTTCTGCACGCCGCCGGGAAAGGTCCAGTTGATATCGGCGTCGAAATATTTCGGATCGCCGAGGATCGGATGGCCGATATGGGCGGCGTGGACGCGCAACTGGTGGGTTCGGCCGGTATAGGGCTCCATCTCCAGCCATGCAAAATTCTGCCCGGCCTGCTCGACGATGCGATAGTAGGAAACGGCGTGGTCGGCGCCGTCCTCGCCGTGCTTGGCGATGCGCATGCGGTCGCCGTCCGGCGTCTGCTCCTTGACGAGCCAGGTCGAGATCTTGTCCTCGCGCTTGCGCGGTACGCCCTTAACGATCGCCCAGTAGGTCTTCTGCGTGTCGCGCTCGCGGAAGGCGGCCGTCAACTTCTGCGCCGCTCCTCGGGTGCGGGCGACGACGAGCACACCGGAGGTGTCGCGGTCGAGGCGGTGGACCAGGCGCGGCTTTTCGCCCTTCTGGTTGGTCCAGGCCTCCAGCATCTTGTCGATATGGCGGGTCACGCCGGAACCGCCCTGCACGGCAATGCCCGCGGGCTTGTTCAGCACGAACACCTTGTCGTCCTCGTGCAGGAGCATGCGCGACAGCAGCTCGCCGTCGGGCGAGTGCTTCAGGTCGCGGCCGCCGATCGGACCGGCCTTGGTCTCCTTGGCATCGACGCCCATCGGCGGGATGCGCACCGTCTGGCCCGGCTGCACGCGGGTATCCGTCTTGGCGCGGCCGCCGTCGAGGCGAACCTGCCCGGAACGCAACAGCTTCTGCAATTGGCCGAAGCCAAGCCCCGGATAGTGGACCTTGAACCAGCGGTCGAGCCGCATGCCCGCCTCGTCCTGGTCCACCTGCCTGTGTTCGATGCCTGCCATCTTCGCCTTCTCTTCCGTCAGCGCCGTGCTTTAACGCATGTGCCGGCAAAGGGGAAGTTGCAGGGATACCGTCAGAACGCCCGGAACGTCAGCGTCGTCAACGAACGGACGATGCCGGGGATGACGGCAATGTTGTCGTTGATGAACTTGCCGATGTCCTCCTCGTTCTCGACGTAGACCTTGAGCAACAGGTCGTAGTCGCCGCTGGTGGAGTAGAGCTCCGAGATCAGCTCGGTCGCGTAAAGGGCGTCGGCCACCTCATAGGTCTTGCCGGGAGCACATTGCAGTTGGACGAATATCGGTTTCATAGGATCACCCCGCCGCCGTCGCGGCCATTTCGTTCGGTCCGTTGCGGACCCTGCCCGCTTTATGGCGGAGTTCGCCCGCCGAAGGCAAGTGCGTCCTCGGGCACGGTGATCCGTTAAAACTTTTTTAAAATGCAACCCCTAGGATTAACGTCTGAACAATCTGCAACTGTTAACAAGTCGCTATTCCAGTCGAACATGGACCGCTTTCATGTCGCAGATCGTCACAGTATCGCCCGTAACCGCTGCCTACGCCGCGCAGGCCGGCAAGCCCGTGGCGCGCGCCACCACGCTGTTTGAACAGAAGATCGAAGCGTGGCGCGATGCAGCCAGGATCGATGGCGACGAGCGCGTGAAGGCCTATCTGACCCTGGTCCAGCCGCCGGCACTGGCGCTGGCCCTGCTGACGACCAAGCGCCAGCCCGACATCAGCGCCGCAGAGGCTGAACGCATCTACGCGGAAATCGCCGGCCAGTCTCTCGCTGATCCGGACGCCAGGCCAACCGCCGAAGACTAAGGCCGCTCCTGACCCTCCGTTTCCGACCGCGGGCGTCTTCTACCGAAGCCGCCTTTTGCGTTTTTGCGATGTCATTGTCGCGGCTCCGGCCAGGGCGACAAATATTTGCCGAGCCGCGACGCTTGGCTCTTGCCAAATTCGAAATGACGCCGTTATGTGGCACATACCTCGCTGGGAGAAGCTGGCCGCCGGATTACGGCAGGCCGGTGCCGAAGGAGCAACCGCCCCGGAAACTCTCAGGCAAAAGGACCAGCAAGGTGCCGACAGGACTCTGGAGAGAGGCGTTCACGCGCCCGCCGAAGGGATAACAATCTCAGGCGAACGGGACAGAGGGGGCTCACGAAATGGCGCTGCGGCGCCGAAGATGAGCCGGCGCGTGAAGCGCCAGACTGGAGGGCGCCTTTGGACGTTTCGTCTGACCTTAAGAAAACCCCGCTGCACGAGCTGAATGTCTCGCTCGGTGCCCGCATGGTGCCGTATGCCGGCTATGAGATGCCGGTGCAATTTCCTGCCGGCGTCATGAAGGAACACCTTCATACGCGGGCTGCCGCCGGGCTTTTCGATGTTTCCCACATGGGGCAGATCACCATTCGCGCCCGGTCCGGCAACACCGCCGATGCGGCCCGCGCCCTCGAGGCGCTCGTGCCGGTCGACGTGCTCGGCATTGCCGAGGGACGGCAGCGCTATGCGCTCTTCACCAACGACCAGGGCGGCATCCGCGACGACCTGATGATCGCCAATCGCGGTGACCACCTCTACCTGGTCGTCAACGCCGCTTGCAAGGATGCCGATTTCGCATACCTGCAGCAGCACCTCGGCGAAACCTGCGACGTGACGATGCTGGCCGACCGGGCGCTGATCGCGCTGCAGGGTCCGCGCGCCGAAACGGTGCTCGCCGAGCTCTGGGGCGACATCGCCGGGATGCGTTTCATGGATGTGCGGGCCTGCGACCTGCACGATGCGGACTGCATCGTCTCCCGCTCCGGTTATACGGGCGAGGACGGCTTCGAGATTTCGATCCCGGCCGCCCAGGCCGAGGCGGTCTGCCGTCGCCTTCTCGACCATCCGGACGTTATGCCGATCGGCCTTGGTGCGCGTGATTCGCTTCGCCTCGAAGCCGGGCTCTGCCTCTACGGCAACGATCTCGACACGGAAACCACGCCGGTCGAGGCCGCCCTCGAATGGGCGATCCAGAAGGTGCGGCGCACCGGCGGCGAACGTGCCGGTGGCTTCCCGGGATCCGAGATCATCCTCGGTCAACTGGAAAAGGGCGCCGCACGGCGACGGGTCGGCCTGAAGATCGACGGCAAGGCGCCGGTACGTCCGCCTGCAAAGCTCTATTCCGACGCAGACGGCAAGGCGGAAGTCGGCCAGGTCAGCTCCGGCGGCTTCGGCCCGAGCGTCGAAAGCCCGATCGCGCTCGGCTATGTCGCGACGGCGCTTGCCGCCCCCGGAACGCAGTTGTTCGCGGAGGTGCGCGGCAAGTACCTGCCGGTCACCGTCAGTGCCCTGCCCTTCATCGCCAACACGTTCAAACGCTAGCGATGATCACCTTCGTTCGGCCAATGCCTGCCACCCTGCTCTTCCCCACCGGTGGGAAAGGGACAGGAGTGCGGCAGGCAGGCGGATGAGGGGCAAACTCCATAATTCTTGGTCTCTTGAGAGGAACACAAAATGCTGAAATTCACCGCAGAGCACGAATGGCTCAAGATCGACGGCGACATCGCCACCGTCGGCATTACCACCCACGCCGCCGAACAGCTCGGCGATCTTGTCTTCGTCGAACTGCCTGCCGTCGGCGGCACCCACGAGAAGGGCGGCGATGCGGCCACCGTCGAATCGGTCAAGGCGGCGTCGGACGTCTATTGTCCGCTCGACGGCGAGATCGTCGAGGTCAACCAGGCGATCGTCGATGACCCCTCCCTCGTCAATAGCGACCCGCAGGGCGCCGGCTGGTTCTTTAAGCTGAAGCTGGCGAACAAGGCCGACGCGGACGCGCTGCTCGACGAGGCAGCCTACAAGGAGCTCGTTGGCTGATGAACCTGCCCAAGGATTTTACCTTCACCGACTACCAGCCCTACGACTTCGCCAACCGTCGCCACATCGGCCCCTCGCCGAAGGAGATGGAGGACATGCTGAAGGTCGTGGGCTATGACAGCCTCGACGCGCTGATCGATGACACCGTGCCGCAGTCGATCCGCCAGCAGAAGCCGCTCGAATGGGGCGCGCCGATGACCGAGCGCGAGGCGCTCGACAAGCTGCGCGAGACCGCCAACAAGAACCAGAAACTGGTTTCGCTGATCGGCCAGGGCTACTACGGCACCATCACCCCGCCGGTGATCCAGCGCAACATCCTGGAGAACCCGGCCTGGTATACGGCCTATACGCCTTACCAGCCCGAGATCAGCCAGGGCCGGCTCGAGGCGCTGCTCAACTACCAGACCATGGTCTGCGACCTGACCGGCCTCGACATCGCCAACGCCTCGCTGCTGGACGAGGCGACCGCCGCCGCCGAGGCCATGGCGATGGCGGAGCGCGTTTCGACCTCCAAGGCGACGACCTTCTTCGTCGACGAGAACTGCCATCCGCAGACGATCGCGCTGCTGAAGACCCGCTCCGAGCCGCTCGGTTGGTCGATCAAGGTCGGCGACCCCTTCAAGGATCTGGTCCCGTCCGAGGTCTTCGGCGCGATCTTCCAGTATCCGGGCACCTACGGCCACGTGCACGACTTCACCGACGTCATCGCCTCGCTGCATGCCGCTGGCGCCATCGCCGTCGTGGCCGCCGATCCGCTGGCGCTGGCGCTCCTGAAGTCGCCGGGCGACATGGATGCCGACATCGCCATCGGCACGACCCAGCGCTTCGGCGTGCCGGTCGGCTATGGCGGGCCGCATGCCGCCTACATGGCGGTCAAGGATGCCTACAAGCGCAACATGCCGGGCCGCCTCGTCGGCGTCTCCGTCGATGCCCGCGGCAACCGCGCCTATCGCCTGTCGCTGCAGACGCGCGAGCAGCACATCCGCCGCGAGAAGGCGACGTCGAACATCTGCACCGCCCAGGTGCTGCTCGCCGTGATGGCGTCGATGTATGCGGTCTTCCACGGCCCGCAGGGCATCAAGGCGATCTCGCAGAGCGTCCACCAGAAGACCGTCCGCCTCGCCATGGGCCTGGAGAAGCTCGGCTACACGGTGGAGCCGGAGATGTTCTTCGACACGATCACCGTCCATGTCGGCAAGCTGCAGGGCGTCATCCTGAAGACGGCGGTCGCCGAGGGGGTGAACCTTCGCAAGATCGGCGACGACCGCATCGGCATAAGCCTCGACGAGCGCTCGCGGCCGGTCACGCTGGAAGCGGTCTGGCGTGCCTTCGGCGGCGACTTCGAGGTCTCGCAGTTCGAGCCGGGCTATCGCCTGCCGGCGAACCTGCTTCGGACCAGCGCGTACCTGACGCACCCGATCTTCCACATGAACCGCGCGGAAAGCGAGATGACCCGCTACATCCGCCGGCTGTCGGACCGCGACCTCGCGCTCGACCGCTCGATGATCCCGCTCGGCTCCTGCACGATGAAGCTGAACGCGACGGCCGAGATGCTGCCGATCACCTGGCCGGAATTTGCGGAGATCCATCCCTTCGTCCCGGCCGACCAGGCGGAAGGCTATCGCGAACTGATCGACGACCTGTCGGCCAAGCTCTGCGCCATCACCGGCTATGATGCGATCTCCATGCAGCCGAATTCCGGCGCGCAAGGGGAATATGCCGGCCTGCTGACGATCCGCGACTACCACATTGCCAATGGCAATGCGCATCGCGACGTCTGCCTGATCCCGACCTCGGCGCACGGCACCAACCCGGCCTCGGCGCAGATGGCCGGCATGAAGGTGGTCGTCGTCAAGGCGAGCGACAACGGCGACATCGACATGGAGGATTTCCGCGCGAAAGCAGAGAAATACGCGGAAAACCTCTCGTGCTGCATGATCACCTATCCGTCGACCCACGGCGTGTTCGAGGAGAACGTGCGCGAGGTCTGCGAGATCGTCCACAAGCACGGCGGCCAGGTCTATCTCGACGGCGCCAACATGAACGCCATGGTCGGGCTCGCCCGCCCCGGCGATATCGGCTCCGACGTCAGCCATCTTAACCTGCACAAGACCTTCTGCATCCCGCATGGCGGCGGCGGCCCGGGCATGGGTCCGATCGGCGTGAAGGCGCATCTGGCGCCGTTCCTGCCGAAGGACCCGCGCAGCGGCGACGCGGGCGCGGTCTCGGCCGCTCCGTTCGGTTCGGCGTCGATCCTGCCGATCTCCTGGAGCTACTGCCTGATGATGGGCGGCGAAGGCCTGACGCAGGCGACGAAGGTGGCGATCCTAAACGCCAACTACGTCGCCGCCCGGCTGAAGGGCGCCTATGACGTGCTCTACAAGTCGGCGAAGGGCCGGGTGGCGCACGAGTGCATCATCGACACGCGCCCGCTGGTCGACAGCGCCGGCGTGACCGTCGACGACGTGGCCAAGCGCCTGATCGACTGCGGCTTCCATGCCCCGACGATGAGCTGGCCGGTGGCCGGCACGCTGATGATCGAGCCGACCGAATCGGAGACGAAGGCCGAACTCGACCGGTTCTGCGATGCGATGCTGGCGATCCGCGAGGAGGCCCGCGCCATTGAGGAAGGCCGGATGGACAAGGTCAACAACCCGCTGAAAAACGCGCCGCACACGGTCGAGGACCTGGTCGGCGAGTGGGACCGGCCCTACTCGCGGGAGCAGGCCTGCTACCCGCCGGGCGCCTTCCGGGTGGACAAGTACTGGTCGCCGGTCAACCGCGTCGACAACGTCTATGGCGATCGGAACCTCGTCTGCTCCTGCCCGCCGCTCGAGGACTATGCCGAAGCGGCCGAGTAAGCCAACAACATAGCAATGCGATCGATCCCCGGCCGTGAGCCGGGGATTTTTTGCCCGCGATTTCAACGAAAATGCCTAGCGGTTTTGCGTCCGGAATAGCGTCGAAACAGTGAGATCGACCGTTCCCACGGTAGCGGAGAGGCTCTCGTGCATATAGGCTTGGGCCGTCGGATCAGCTTGAAACGTTGACGTTGGCGGACGGGCGTCCGTTGCAACGCTGCATGGCCGGTAGGCACCTGCGTAAAGCCATAGGACGGCTTGTTGCCCTAAGTCAGCACGCCGCTCGAACCAGCTCTTGCTTCGAGGAATGACCGCCTTAGCCGGCGCGCACCGTCGGGTTGCCGGTCGCGGCGAGGGCTGCGAGATCGGCAGGCTTCAACTCGACCGATTCACCGCAGCCGCAGGCCGACGTCTGGTTCGGGTTGTGGAAGGTGAAGCCGGAGCGAAGCGTCGTCACCTCGAAATCCATCTCGGTGCCGAGCAGATAGAGCACCGCTTCCGGGGCGACCCAGACCCGGGCGCCGGCGTGCTCGACGAGATCGTCCTTGGCATTCGGCTCGGTGACGAGATCGACGGAATACTCCATCCCCGCGCAGCCGCCCTTCTTGATGCCGACCCGTATGCCCTTGGCATCGCCGCCGGCATTATCCACGATCGCCCTGACGCGGTCGGCGGCGGCATCGGTAATCGTCATTACTGCAAAGGCCATGAGCCGGTTCTCCTTTTCCAGACGGGTTCAAGGCCCGACGGATCCGAAACAAATGTAATGGCAGCCGGTAAGGGGATCAATAGCTTGCGCCTCGCGTCCGGTCCGGACGGCTGCCAGCTTGCCGGGTCAGTACCAGCCGACCGCGACCTGCGCCTCCTCGGACATGCGGTCCGGCGTCCACGGCGGATCAAAGGTCATCGAGACCTCGACGCCGGAAACACCCTCGACGGCGCCGACCGCATTCTCCACCCAACCCGGCATCTCGCCCGCAACCGGGCAGCCGGGGGCGGTCAGCGTCATGTCGATCTTCACCATCCGGTCGTCCTCGATGTCGATTTTGTAGATCAGGCCGAGTTCGAAGATGTCGGCCGGAATTTCCGGATCGTAGACCGTCTTCAGCGCAGCAATGATGTCGTCGCTGAGGCGGGCCAGTTCGTCCGCAGGAATCGCGGAGTTGACGATGCCCTCGCGGGCGTCGACCTTCTCTTCCGTGGTGTCGACAGACATTTCAGACTCCTCAGGCAAAGAACTTGCGGGCGTAATCCAGCGCATCGGCCAGCACGTCCACTTCTGCACGCGTGTTGTACATGCCGAACGAGGCGCGGCATGTGGATGTGACGCCGAAGCGCTTCAAGAGCGGCTGGGCGCAGTGGGTCCCGGCGCGCACGGCGACCCCGGCCCGATCGATCACCATCGACACGTCATGCGAGTGGATGCCCTCGAGTTCGAAGGCAAAGATCGCCCCCTTGTTGGGCGCCGTGCCGAAGATGCGCAACGAATTGACCGCGGAAAGCCGCTCGTGGGCATAGGCCGCAATGTCAGCCTCGTGCGCGGCAATCGCGGCGCGGCCGACCTTCTCCATGTAGTCGAGCGCATAACCGAGCCCGATCGCCTGCACGATCGGCGGCGTGCCGGCCTCGAAGCGGTGTGGCGGGTCGTTGTAGGTGACGATGTCCTCGGTCACCTCCACGATCATCTCGCCGCCGCCCTGGAACGGCCGCATCTCCTTCAGCCGGTCGGTCTTGCCGTAGAGCACGCCGATGCCGGATGGGCCGTACAGCTTGTGGCCGGTCATCACGTACCAGTCGCAATCGATGTCCTGGACATCGACCGGCAGGTGAACGGCGCCTTGCGAGCCGTCGACCAGCACCGGAATGCCGCGTTCGCGGGCGATCTTGCAGATCTCCTTGACCGGCACGACCGTGCCGAGCGCGTTCGACATATGCGTGATCGCGATCAGCTTGGTGCGATCCGTGAGGCACTTGACGAAGTCCTCGACGTGGAAGGCGCCCTGCTCGTCCACCGGCGCCCAGACGAGCTTGGCGCCCTTCTGCTCGCGGATGAAATGCCAGGGCACGATGTTGGAGTGGTGCTCCATGATCGACAGCACGATCTCGTCGCCCTCGCCGAGCTTGGGCATGCCGTAGCCATAGGCGACCGTGTTGATCGCCTCGGTCGAGGACTTGGTGAAGATGATGTTGTCGACCGACGGCGCGTTCAGGAAGCGCCGCACCTTCTCGCGCGCAGCCTCATAGGCTTCCGTCGCGGCATTGGAGAGGAAGTGCAGGCCGCGATGGACGTTGGCGTATTCGTTGGAATAGGCGTGCGCGATCGCGTCGATCACCACCTGCGGCTTCTGCGCCGATGCGCCGTTGTCGAGATAGACCAGCGGCTTGCCGTAGACCTGCCGCGACAGGATCGGAAAGTCCCGGCGGATCGCCTCGACGTTGTAGGTCGTCACGGGTTTGATCTGGTTCATCTCGACAATCTCACTCCGCCGATCAGGCGTGCCTGTCCAGCCAGTCGGTAATGACGCCTTCCAGCGACTCGACCAGCGCCTCGTCTTCCAGCTCCTCGACGATCTCGGCGACGAAGGCGTTGACCAGCATGGCCCGCGCCTTGTTCTCCGGGATGCCACGCGCCATCAGGTAGAAGAGCTGCGTGTGGTTGATGTCGATGACGGTGGCGCCGTGACCGCACTGCACGTCGTCGGCGAAGATCTCCAGCTCCGGCTTGGCAGAAAAATCCGCGTCGTCGGACAGAAGCAGCGTGTTGCACGACATCTTCGCGTCGGTCTTCTGGGCATCCGGAGCAACCCGGATCTGGCCCTGGAACACGCCCTTGGCCCGGTCGAAGACGACGTTGCGGATCACTTCGGAAGACGTCGTGTGCGGCACGTTGTGCCCAACGGTGAAGGTCACGTCGGTATGGCTCTCTCCGCCGAGCAGGTTGATGCCGCGCAGCGTCAGGTTCGAGCCCTCGCCCGCCACCGCGACGTGGATTTCCTGCCGCACCAGCTTGCCGCCGCCGTTGATGACGTAAAGACGGAGGTTCGCGTTGGCGCCAAGGGACGCCTTGAACTGCGCGAGATGGGTGTCGGCTTCTCCCTGCGACTGGAAGATGATCCAGGTGATCTCGGCGCCGTCGTCGAGCCGCACGTCGCTGACCGAGGTGACCAGCGCCGCCTCGTCGCCGACCGCCAGATGACGCTCGATCACGGTCGCCTTGGCGCCCGCGCCGAAGCGGACCGGAAAGCGCGTGCTGACCTGGCCGCAATTCTGCACGGACTGGATCTCGATCGGGGTTTCCACCTCGAGGCCATCGGCAAACTCGATCGACAGACCGTCGCGCACGAACGAGCCGTTGATCTGTCCGATCGCGTCGTCGCGATCGCGTTCGGACAGCCTTTCGGCCGCCGATCCGTCCAGCAGCGCGTCCGCATAGCTGCGAACCGAGATCCCGTCCTGCAGACTGCGCAGGTTCGCCTTGCCGTTCGTCACCGACAGAACCGTGGAGCCAGGTACGATCGGATCAACCCGGCTGGCGGTCATCTCGTCGCGATAGGCGGGCACAGCGCGCAGCAGCGACTTGAGATCGGTATAATGCCAGGCCTCGATGCGGCGGGTCGGCAGCCCGGCCGTCTTGAGGTCGCTGAGCAGCGCGTCGCGCGCGGCGAGGGTGGCGCCATCGCCCGGCAGATCGCCCAGCTGCTTGTCATAGGCCTCGACCAGGGCGGCTTCCGCCGCGGTCGGCTTGAACCCTGCTTGGATATTCATGGATCCGTCCTTCCCGGCGCTCAGGCGGCCGCCTCGATGATATCGGCATAGCCGTTGGCTTCGAGATCGTGCGCCAGCGTCTTGTCGCCGGACTTGATGATCTGGCCCTTGTAGAGCACGTGGACCGTGTCCGGCACGATATAGTCGAGCAGGCGCTGATAGTGGGTGATGACGACGACCGAACGATCCGGCGAACGCAGCGCGTTGACGCCGTCGGCGACGATCTTCAGCGCGTCGATGTCGAGACCAGAATCGGTTTCGTCGAGGACGCAGAGCCGCGGCTCGAGCAGCGCCATCTGCAGGATCTCCGAGCGCTTCTTCTCGCCACCGGAAAAGCCGACATTGAGCGGACGGCGCAGCATTTCCGGAGAGATCTGCAGTTCGGCGGCGGCTTCCTTGACGCGGCGCATGAAGTCCGGCGTCGTCAGCTCATCCTCGCCGCGCGCCTTGCGCTGCTCGTTCATCGCAACCTTCAGGAACTGCATGGTGGCGACGCCGGGGATCTCGATCGGGTACTGGAAGGCAAGGAAGATGCCCTTGGCGGCCCGCTCCGACGGATCAAGCTCGAGAATGCTCTCGCCGTTGTAGAGGATGTCGCCCTCGGTGACCTCGTAGTCCTCGCGGCCGGCGAGGATGTAGGACAGCGTCGACTTGCCAGAGCCGTTCGGGCCCATGATGGCGGCGACCTCGCCGTCCCTGACGGTCAGGTTCAGGCCGCGGATGATCTCGGTGCCGTCCTCGGCGATGCGTGCGTGCAGGTTCTTGATTTCAAGCATGGTGTATCCTCTGCGGGATCGAATGGGACATGGCGCGACGACGCGCGCCGAATTCTCTCAGGGCCGTTTTAGCCGACCGAGCCTTCGAGGCTGATGCTGATCAGCTTCTGCGCCTCGACGGCGAACTCCATCGGCAGCTCCTGGATCACTTCCTTGACGAAGCCGTTGACGATCAGCGCGATCGCCGCCTCTTCCGGGATGCCGCGCTGGAGGCAGTAGAACAGCTGGTCCTCGGAGATCTTCGAGGTGGTCGCCTCGTGCTCGAAGTGCGACGTCGAGTTCTTCGCCTCGATGTAGGGCACCGTATGCGCACCGCAGCGGTCGCCGATGAGCAGCGAGTCGCACTGGGTGAAGTTGCGGGCGTTCTCCGCCTTGCGGTGGGTCGAGACCTGGCCGCGATAGGTGTTCTGCGAGACGCCGGCGGCGATGCCCTTGGAGATGATGCGGCTCGACGTGTTCTTGCCGAGGTGGATCATCTTGGTGCCGGAATCGACCTGCTGGTGCCCGTTCGAAACGGCGATCGAATAGAATTCGCCGCGCGAATTGTCGCCGCGCAGGATGCAGGACGGATACTTCCATGTGATCGCCGAACCGGTCTCGACCTGCGTCCAGGAGATCTTCGAGTTCTTGCCGCGGCAATCGCCCCGCTTGGTGACGAAGTTGTAGATGCCGCCCTTGCCGTCCTTGTCGCCCGGATACCAGTTCTGAACGGTGGAGTACTTGATCTCGGCGTCATCGAGCGCCACGAGCTCCACCACCGCTGCGTGAAGCTGGTTCTCGTCGCGCTGGGGCGCCGTGCAGCCTTCGAGGTAGGAGACGTACGCGCCCTCCTCGGCGATGATCAGCGTGCGCTCGAACTGGCCTGTATCCCGCTCGTTGATGCGGAAATAGGTGGAAAGCTCCATCGGGCAGCGGACGCCCTTCGGCACGAACACGAACGAACCGTCGGTAAAGACAGCCGAGTTCAGCGTCGCATAGAAGTTGTCGGTGGTCGGCACGACGGTGCCGAGATACTTCTTCACCAGGTCCGGATGCTCGCGGATCGCCTCGGAGATCGACATGAAGATCACGCCGGCCTTCTTCAGCTCTTCCTTGAAGGTCGTGACGACCGAGACGGAATCGAACACGGCGTCGACGGCGACCTTGGATTTCTGCACGCCGGCAAGAATCTCCTGCTCGCGCAGCGGGATGCCGAGCTTCTCGTAGGTCTTGATGATTTCCGGATCGACATCGTCGATCGACATCGGGCCGCTCTGGTTCTTCGGCGCGGCGTAGTAGTAGAGGTCGTTGAAGTCGATCTTCGGGTAGTTGACGCGCGCCCAGGCCGGCTCCTCCAGCGTCAGCCAACGGCGATAGGCGCCCAGACGCCACTCGAGCATCCAGTCGGGCTCGTTCTTCTTGGCCGAGATGAAACGGATGATGTCCTCGGAAAGGCCCTTCGGCGCCTTTTCCATCTCGACGGTCGTCTCGAAGCCGTACTTGTACTGGTCGACGTCAATCTGACGGACCTGATCGATCGTTTCCTGCACGGCAGGCATGTCGTTCTCCAATCTCGCCGGATCCAAGGTCCGGCAGCTTGTCAACGTGTGGCGGGTTTCCGCCGGTTATGTAGGCGCCAGAAGGGGCTTTTCACACCTTTTGGCAAGCAAAAACTTGCGTTTCCGCAACTTTCGTCAGGCGGCCGCAGTCCCCTGCCGCCGCCGTCCGGCAATACGCGCAAAGGCGTCGAGAAAGCGGTCCACATCCGCCTCGGTGGTCGTGGGGCCCAGCGAGGCACGAAGCCCTCCGAGCGCCGCATCGAAGCCCATCGCCGTCAGCACGTGGCTGGCGCCGACCTTGCCCGACGAACAGGCCGATCCGGCCGACACTGCGATCCCCTCGAGGTCGAAGGCGATCTGGCCGGTCTCCGACTTCAGGCCCGGCAGGCTGAAGAACGTCGTGTTCGAAAGCCGCTCGACCGCTCGGCCGTGAATGATCACGTCGCCCGCAAGCGCCGCCATTCTTGCTTCCAGGTGGTCGCGCAAGGCCCTGATGCGCGCGGTGCGCGCCTCCAAACCGTCAGCCGCCGCCCGTGCAACCGCTCCAAAGCCCGCGATAGCCGCGGCGTTTTCGGTGCCGGAACGGTGGCCCTTTTCCTGGCCGCCGCCGCGGATCAGCGGCTTCGGCATCAGCACCTCGCCGCGCGACACCAGCGCCCCGGCGCCCTTTGGCCCGCCGAGCTTGTGCGCCGACAGGAACAGGAAGTCGGCACCGAGATCGCTGATAGATAGCGGCAGCCGCCCGGCAGCCTGCACTGCATCGACGACGAACAGGCCGCCCCGTTTGTGGACGATCTCGCCGGCCGCGCGCACCGGCTGGATGATGCCGGTCTCATTGTTGGCGAGCATGACGGCGACCATCGGCAGGCCGCTTTCGGCGTCATGGGCGTCGAGCAGCGCCTCGAGGGCGGCAAGGTCGACGATACCGGCGGCCGTCACCGGGATCTCGATCACCTGCTCCTTGTCGAACCGCCCGCCTTCCCTGACGGCGGGATGTTCGATGGCCGACACATAGAGCCTGCCGATCGAAAGCGGCGTGCGCCCCATGCGGAAATCGGGCGTGAGCACCATGCTGGCCGCCTCGGTCGCGCCGCTGGTGAAGATCACGTGCGCCGGATCGGCACCGACCAAGCCCGCCACGTCGCGCCGGGCCGCGTCGATCAGCGCCCGTACAGCCCGCCCCTCGCCGTGGACGGAGGACGGATTGCCGGACAGGCCGAGCGCGGCCAACATGGCCGTCCGGGCTTCGGGTGCAAGCAGCGCCGTCGCGTTCCAGTCCAGATATGTCCTCGGCCGTGCCGGCATTGTTGAAATCAACTCCCGAAGGCGTTCCTCGGGCAAGGCAGCGAGCATTTTCCTTGAAATTTCCGCCGGGCTTGCCGTAAGAGACGAACCTCGATACGCACATAGCGTACCAAAGTTTCGAATGGTTCTAAACTGCTTTTAGAAAAGCTGACTGAATTCGTCAAGACATCCAGGGATGTCGAAGCGGTTTAGCAAAACCAGAAAACACGCGCCGGAGAAAGCATGCCCGAAATCATCTTCAACGGACCCGCCGGTCGCCTGGAGGGCCGATATCAGCCTTCCAAGCAGAAGAATGCCCCCATCGCCATCATCCTGCACCCGCACCCGCAGTTCGGTGGCACGATGAACAACCAGATCGTCTACCAGCTCTTCTACATGTTCCAGAAGCGCGGGTTCACGACGCTGCGGTTCAACTTCCGCGGCATCGGCCGGAGCCAGGGCGAGTTCGATCACGGCGCCGGCGAGCTTTCGGACGCAGCCTCGGCGCTCGACTGGGTGCAGAGCCTGCATCCGGATTCGAAGAGCTGCTGGGTGGCAGGCTATTCGTTCGGCGCCTGGATCGGCATGCAGCTACTGATGCGCCGTCCGGAAATTGAGGGCTTTATGTCGATCGCCCCGCAGCCGAACATCTACGACTTCTCGTTCCTCGCCCCCTGCCCGTCCTCGGGGCTGATCATCAACGGCGACGCCGACAAGGTGGCGCCGGAGAAGGACGTCAACGCGCTGGTGGAGAAGCTGAAGGCGCAGAAGGGCATCCTGATCACGCACAAGACGGTTCCGGGCGCCAACCATTTCTTCAACGGCCACATGGAGACGCTGATGGCCGAGTGCGAGGATTACCTGGACCGCCGCCTCGCGGGCGAACTGACGCCGGAGCCGGCGGCCAAGCGGATTCGTTGATCGGATAAATCAACAAGCCTATCCGACCCGCCGGTTTCTCCGGCGGGTTTTTTCTTGCCCTATCATGCCGGGACAGCCAACACCCCGCCCGAAACCGGCGCCCGCACCCCGGTCGTGCCGGGAAACGTCAATGGCAGCCCCTCCAGCGAACGCACGGCGAGATAGGCCCAGGCCTCCGCCTCCATGCTGTCACCGTTCAGCCCCGCCGCTTCCGCGCCCATCACGGTTGCCCCTTCAGCCGCAGCCAATTCGGCCAAGTCGCCCATGATCACCCGGTTGAGCCGCCCCCCGCCGCAGACGACAAAGGTCTTCGGCCGTGCCGGCAGATGCCCCGCAGACTTGAGGATCGCCGCGGCCGTCACATGGGCGAGCGTGCGTGCGCCGTCCTCCAGCGTCGCCTCGGCATCGGCCGGCAGCGTGAAATCGTTACGATCGAGCGAGCGCCGCTTGCTCCCCGTGAAGAACGGGTTGGCAAGGTAGCGCGCCACAAGGCCGGACAGCACCCGCCCTTCGCTGGCGATCATGCCGCCCTGATCGAAGGGGATGCCGGCATGCGCCTCGACCCACTGGTCGATCAGCGTGTTTCCGGGACCGCTGTCGAAGGCAACGATCTGGCCGCCCGCATCGACATAGGTGAGGTTCGATATGCCGCCGATGTTGACGAACACCACCGGAAAGGCGCATTGCGGCGGCAGGTTGCGCGCCAGCGCCGCATGGTAGACGGGGATGAGCGGCGCCCCCTGCCCGCCATGCACCATGTCGTTGGCACGCATGTCGAAGACGACCGAGACGCCAGTCTCGCGCGCCAGCAGTGCGCCGTCGCCGAGTTGCACGGTCAGCGCCTGGTCCGGCCGATGCAGCACCGTCTGGCCGTGGAAGCCGATCACATCAACATCCGACGGCAACAGCCTGTTTTCCTGAAGGAAAGACCTCACGGCATCGGCATGGCGCCACGTCAGTTCCCGTTCGACCGCAACAAGATCGCCGGGCCGCTCGTCGCGCCGGCTGATCGCCTTCGCGGTCTCAAGCGCTGCCTGCAGACGCCGGCGAAAGCCGGCGTCATAGGCAAAGCCCATCCCCGGGCCGCGTTCGAGCAACTGATCGCCGTCAGTGCGCAGCAGCGCGACGTCGATGCCGTCCATGCTGGTGCCGCTCATCAGGCCGAACGCGGTTTTTGTCTGTCCCATGGCAATATTCCAGAATCACTTTTGGAGTGATTATGGGCGAAATCAGTGCTACAGGCGCGGCTTCGTTCAAGAAAACCTCCCTTACGCAAGAGAAGACCAATGTCGGGTTTCAAGTCAGATTTCCTTCGCACGCTCAGCGAGCGCGGCTTTATCCACCAGATCTCGGATGAGACCGGCCTCGACGACCTGCTCGCCAAGGAAACCGTGACGGCCTACATCGGCTTCGACCCGACCGCGCCGAGCCTGCACGCCGGCGGGCTGATCCAGATCATGATGCTGCACTGGTTCCAGCAGACCGGCCACCGGCCGATCTCGCTGATGGGCGGCGGCACCGGCATGGTCGGCGACCCCTCGTTCAAGGACGAGGCGCGCCAGCTGATGACGCCGGAGACGATCGACGCCAACATCGCCTCGATCAAGAAGGTGTTCTCGAGCTACCTGACCTACGGCGACGGCCCCAAGGACGCGCTGATGATCAACAATGCCGACTGGCTGCTCGGCATCAACTACCTCGAATTCCTGCGCGACGTCGGCCGGCACTTCTCGGTCAATCGCATGCTGTCGTTCGACAGCGTCAAGATGCGCCTCGACCGCGAGCAGTCGCTGTCCTTCCTCGAATTCAACTACATGATCCTGCAGGCCTACGACTTCGTGGAGCTGAACAAGCGCTACGGCACGCGGCTGCAGATGGGCGGCTCCGACCAGTGGGGCAACATCATCAACGGCCTCGACCTCGGCCACCGCATGGGCACCCCGCAGCTCTACGCGCTGACCTCGCCGCTTTTGACCACCGCCTCGGGCGCCAAGATGGGCAAGTCGCTTTCCGGTGCCGTGTGGCTCAACCCCGACATGCTGTCGGCCTATGACTTCTGGCAGTACTGGCGCAACACCGAGGACGCCGACGTCACCCGCTTCCTCAAGCTCTACACGACGCTGCCGATGGACGAGATCGCCCGCCTTTCCGCACTCGGCGGCTCGGAGATCAACGAGGTCAAGAAGATCCTCGCCACCGAAGTCACTGCCATGCTGCATGGCCGGGAGAATGCGGAGCAGGCGGCAGAAACCGCCCGCAAGACCTTCGAGGAAGGTGCGATTGCCGAGAACCTCCCCTCGATCGAGGTCCCGACCGGCGAACTCGAAGGTGGCATCGGCCTGCTTTCCCTGATCGTCCGGGCCGGCCTTGCCGCGTCCAACGGCGAGGCCCGCCGGCATGTCCAGGGCGGCGCGGTGCGCATCAACGACAACGCGGCGGCCGACGAACGCATGACGATCGGCGGCGCAGACGTCACCGCCGACGGCGTGATCAAGCTGTCGCTCGGCAAGAAAAAGCACATTCTCGTCCGCCCCGCCTGATCGCAGCCCAGAGATCACATCAAGACCCGCGCTCGCCTCGATCGCGGGTCTTTTGCTGCCTGAACCCGACCAAGCTGGCTGCCATCCAGCCCTGTCCGGCTCAGAACTCGAAGATGTTGCGGAACACGCCGGGCGCGATGATCGAGAGCGGGTTGACCACCAGGCCCGGCCGATCGAACGGTCCGCTGAGCTTGAAGGTGATGCCGATCAGGCCCCGGTCGCTGCCATTGCCAAGGATGAAGCCGATCAGCGGCAGCTCGGCAAACAAGCGGTTGAGGCCGTAGGCCGGCATGAAGGTGCCGGTCAGCTCCATCCGATCGCTTGCATCGCGTACGGCACCCTGGAAGGTGGCGCCGACCGCCTCGCCCCGGACGACGCCGTTTTCCACCCGCAGCGTTCCCTGATTTGCAACGATGAAGGCGAACCCGCGCGAAAAGTGCATCGAGCTCGTGTCGATTTCCTTGCGGACTGCCTCGTTGAGGCTGCGTCCTCCGGCCGGCGTCGACACCATCGAGCGCAGCTTATCCTCGCCGATCAGCCGGAATTTGCGGATGTCGAGCGGCCCCCGCCAGCTTCCGTCGGCGCCAGCCTTGAGGCGCATGTTGAGTAGGCCGCCTTCCATGTGACGGTACAGGTTCGCGAGGCGGGCCAAGGCGCCGGCGTCGCCGCTGGTGAGTTCAAGCGTGTTTGGGCCGTTGCCGCCACCCATGGTCGCGACGATCGCCTGGCCGCTGGCGGTCACGCCTCTGAGGTCGAGCGTCGTGATCCGCTTGCCGTTGGTTGCATAGGTCAGGCGGACATTGCCGAGTGCCTCGCCGTTGAAACCGGTGACCTGGTCAAGCTCGGCACGAACGGAAATCGGCACATCGTCCTGGCTGGCCGATCCGGACGGATTTGCCTTCAACCGCGCCAGCACCGGGCGGGCATCCACCGATCGGCCCTTTGCCTGGACCACGTATCCCGACTTGCCGCGCTCGACAACAAGCGCGTATTCGTCCTGGGCGGACAGCCGCACGGTGTCGAATCGGGCCGACTGCAGCGACGCCCCGCTGAGAACGACGTCGCCCGCGACCGCGAAGCCATCGCCCGAAAAGTGGAAGCCGGACAGGCGGGTCTTGCCGTCCTGCTGGTCGAGCGTGAATGTCGAGGTCGCCGCAATTCCGGCCCCTTTCGTCCAGCCGATCCACGGCAACGAGACCACTGCGCGGCGCAGATCGGCCTCGATCTTCTGGCGGCCGTCGGGATCGGTGGCGACCGAGATCGTCACGGGCCCGGAAAGCAGATCCTTCAGTCCCGGGAAGAGCCGGGCGCGATCCGCGTCGCCGATCGTTCCGCCAATGGTCAGTTCGCGCTTCCGGCCAGCGGACGCCCCCAGCGGCTCGACGAGCGTGACCTCCAGCGGCACCTGATCAATCCGCGCCTTTGCCTTCAGGTCGGCCCGCGTCGGGTTTACGCTGAGCGTCCCCTCGACAGCCGCGATGTTTCGCCCCGCGAGCGGTTTCTTCAGATCGACGCCGAGCAGTTTTATCTCGGCGGCCCATTCGGGCGCCGGCGGGTTCTGGTCGCGGACAAGACCGAACCGAGCCTTCACCTTCGCCTCCGCCGCGCCGGAAAGGTCGTGCGGCGTGAAAGGGGTTTTCTTCAGGGCATCGATGGGCTCGTAGGTGACGAGTTCGGCGAGCGCGTCGGCCGGACCCGCAAGGTCGATGTCCAGGTCGGCCATCAGCGGCCGCGCGTGCACGTCCGGCATCAGGAACTTGCCGCCTTTGACGGTCACGGTCCGACCCGACGGCATGTAGCTCGTGCCGCTTGTGATCCCGATGTCGACGCGCCCGCCGTTGAGTTCGAAGTGCCCCGACGCATCGCGCAGCGGCGGAATGGTGCCGGCAATGTTGAGACGCGTATCCGCGATATCAAAGGCGATTCGCAGTTCGCCTTCGCCGAGTTCCAGCCGCCCATCAGGCTCAGGCTCCCGATCAGCCGCCATGGACACCTCGATTCGGCCGTTTGTGACGGTGCCGCCGAAGATGTTGCGGGTTACCCACTGGCGCGCCTTCTTGGCGATCCAGAAAGGCCAGAGCTGCTTCACCGCCGCCGCCTGCACCCGGTCGCTCACCATGGCGAAGTTGACCTCGGGAGACTTGCCGCCGAAGCTGAGCCCGAGGGAGCCGGCCAGCGAGCCCTGCGGGCTGGATACGCCCAACTCGTCGAACAGCACCTGCTTTTTCGCCGGAATCAGCCTGCCGGCGGCCTTCGCATCGAAGCGGACCGGCGCCTCCGCCGTATCCTCCGGCGCGCTGACCGCATTGCGGACGACAAGATCGACCGCAAAGCCTTTTTCCGTCTGGTCCGACAGCCGGTCGAGGTCGATCAGGCCGCCCGTAAAGGGAAACTTCGACGCACCGACCTGTATCATCGACGGCAAGACCTCGAGCGAACGACGCTCGTAGTCGTAGTTGAGCACCAACCGGCTCGGTTTCAGCGCCGCACCGATACCGTCCAGATACAGGGTGCCACCTTCGGAAGTGACCGCCAGTTCGAGTTGCCGGGAGCCTGCTGCCGGTCCATGCGACGCCGACAGGGTGAGGTCCGCCTGCGCGTCCAGCCCACTCGCAACGCCACCCGTCGCGGTGCGCCGCGGGGCGAACGCGCCAAGCGGAACGCCGGAGATCCTGCCGTCGATCACGCGTCCGTCGGCGTTCGACTGCGTTACCAGGTGGAGGCTGCCGTCCTTGCCGTCCAGCCCATAACGCCCGTCGATCGCCATCTCGCCTGCCGCAGACCGCGCGAAGGTCAGGTGCTCGACAACGAGGGTCAAGAGCCGTCCGCCGCCGCCGACGAGCGGCAGAGCCAGGTTGTTGATGCGAACGTGCGAAAGACCGTTGTCAGCAATCATGCCCTCGATCTCGCCCAGCCGTTCGAAGGCCAGTTCCTGATAGGCAGGCACGGCATCGAGTCGGAACTTTTCGAAATCGACAGGCGGCCCGCTCGGCATGAGGGCGGGATTGAACATCGCGCCGTCGATATCAAGCCGTGTCGGCGCGACCCGGCCGGCGAGCAGCGCCAGCGGATCGAGAACGATCGAGACGGCGGCGGCGTTGGCGACGCTCTGCCCGCCGGCCTTTTCCACCAGCTTGACGTGCTCGGCCTTCAGCGCCAGGCCACCGAAGCTGGAGAAGCGGAGGACGGTCTTTTCCACTGAAGCGGTGTAGTTCGGTCCGACGGCGCGGTTCAGCGCCGTCAAGGCGCGTCCGTTGAGCGGCGCATCCACAAGACCGCTTTCGACAGTGGCGACGACAAGCACCAGGACAAGAGCGAAAAAGGCAGAAAGTCCGACCAGGAAGCGCAACAAGACCGACAGGTGGCTCGGACGCTCCGTACAGTGCAAGACCAGCGGTTCATGGGCGCGGGCGGACGGCAACTGGTGCAGGCAGACGATGTCGCCCCGACCGAATTTGACCTTCTCGCCGCGGATCTCGCTCATGTCGCGGTTGTTTACTCCTCTGGCGCATCGGCCAAACGGCGCTGCATCTGGACGATTCCCGTCAGGACTATATACCGGAGGCAGCGCCCCATGACCGAAAAACCTGTCTAAAGAAAGGAAATCCCATGGCAGAAATGTCGCCCGGAACTCCCGCTCCCGATTTTTCGCTGCCGAGCGACGGCGGCGGCCACGTCGAGCTGTCCAAGCTTCGCGGCAGTCCCGTCGTGCTGTTTTTCTATCCAAAGGACGACACGGCCGGCTGCACCGCCGAAAATATCGCGTTTTCCGAGCTCGCCGATCAGTTCGAGGCGGCCGGTATCGTCGTTCTCGGCCTGTCGCCAGATCCCGTCAGCAAGCATGAACGGTTCCGGGCCAAGCACGGCCTCAAGGTACGCCTGCTCTCGGACGAGGACCATCATGTCCTCGAGGCCTACGGCGTCTGGACGGAGAAAAGCATGTACGGGCGCCGCTACATGGGCGTCGAACGCACGACCTTCCTTATCGACGCCGAAGGCCAGATCGCGGAAATTTGGCACAAGGTGAAGGTCCCCGGCCACGCCCAAGCCGTCCTGGCACGTGCGAAAGAGTTGTAGGATGCCGCAGGACAGCACGACGAACGGCCGGCCATCGATCGAAAGCCTGCGTGGCGGCGCCACGCGGGCGATCATCTCAGCCGACCTGGATCAAAAGACCGAACTTGCGCAGGAGACGGCGCGGCGATGGTTTTCGCGTACCCTGTCGCTGCGTTCGCCGCTGGACCCACCGCTGCCGGACAGGCCGGGTCGACCTGACCGGCCGGAACTGGTGCCGCCGAAGAACATGGAGAAGCGCTCGCTCCATACACTGAAGGGCCGGATCGCACTTTTGCACGCGCTCGCGCATATCGAGCTCAATGCGGTCGATCTCGCGCTCGACATCGTTGCCCGCTTCACGACTCAAGGAGTGCCGCACTCCTTCTTCGACGGCTGGATGCAGGTAGCGTTCGAGGAGGCGAAGCACTTCCGGATGATCCGCGACCGCTTGAGGGCACTCGGGGCCGATTATGGCGACCTGCCCGCCCATGATGGGCTCTGGCAGGCGGCCCACAGCACGCGCAACGACCTGACCGCGCGCCTCGCCGTCGTGCCGCTGATCCTCGAGGCGCGCGGACTCGACGTGACGCCGGTGCTGCAGGCGAAGATGCGCGAGACCGGCGACAACGAAAGCGCCGACATCCTCGACGTCATCTACAACGACGAGAAAGGGCATGTGGCCGTCGGCGCCAAGTGGTTCCGCTTCCTTTGCGCGCGCGACCGGAAGGACCCTGCCGCGACCTTCAGGGAACTTGTGCGGGTCAACTTCCGCGGTCCGCTGAAGGCGCCGTTCAACGACGTGGCCCGGGCTGAAGCAGGCCTTACGCCCTCCTTTTACCGGAGCCTCGTTTCCGTCAGCCAGAGCTAACGCCCCAGGGACATTCCGGTCTCCGGGTTCAGGCATGCTTGTCCCGCAACCGGTTCCCGGCCTCGAAGATCGGGCCGGGTAAACGACCGCGGCACCATCGCAAGCGTTTCTTAACCTTAACGGGGTGTAATTGCCGACGACCCTGTGGGGCAGGGATTCTCGATCGGGAGTTGAGGGTGGCGGATCGTCCTGAAAATCGCGTCTTCGGTAAGCGCGAGCAGCAGCACATCATCATCGTCGCCAGCGGCGACCGTGTCCGGCACATGACCATCCGCCCCTGGATGATGGCGCTGGCCTTCTGCTTTATCGGCATGTTCACCATCGGCTATCTCGCCGCCACCTCCTATCTGGTGCTGCGGGATGGGTTGATCGGTGCGACCATGGCGCGCCAGGCCCGCATGCAGCATGACTACGAAGACCGCATCTCGGCCCTGCGCGCGCAGGTCGACCGGGTAACAAGCCGCCAGTTGCTCGACCAGCAGGTCGTCGAGGAGAAGGTGGAAAAGCTCTTTCAGCAGCAACTGGCGCTGACGGAGCGCAACGGAAGGCTGGATACGCTGCTGAACCGCGCCGGCGACGCCGGCCTGGCCGATGAGGGTGCAGACGTCGGCACGTTGCCCGCCACACAGGAGCCCCTCGCCTACGGCGGTCGGAACGACAAGGCCGCCGGCGTCAGGGCCATCGATCGGCTGCTGGGCCGCGAGGCCGCCGGCACAGTGCGGCAGGCGGCCGTCACCACCCTCTACTATGCAGATCCCGGCGAATCGGCCGCAGACCGGACGGACCGGATGTTCTCCAACGTCACTCTCTCGCTGAAGGACATCGAACGCCGGCAATTGTCCCGGATCGAAAGGCTGACCGACGGCGCGGCGCACACGGCGGACGCCATTCAGGCAATCCTGGCATCAACAGGCATCGATCTCGCGCAGACCGCCACGACGGACCTTGCGACAGATGCGATCGGCGGCCCGTTCGTCGAGCCCGAGACGGGTAACCGCTTCGAGGTTTCGCTCGGGGAACTCGACACGACGCTCAGCCGGCTTGACATGCTGCGCGGCACGGCACGCCGGCTGCCGTTCGGCAACCCCTCTCCCGGCGGCGATGTCACCAGCCGCTTCGGCAACCGCACCGATCCGTTCCTCGGCCGCCTTGCGCTGCACGCCGGAATCGACTTCCGCATGCCGGTCGGCAGCGAAGTCCGGGCTTCCGGTTCGGGTACCGTAATCACGGCCGGCCGCAACGGCGGATATGGCAATCTTGTCGAGATCGATCACGGCGACGGGCTGACGACGCGGTACGCGCACCTGTCCCAGGTGCTGGTGAAGAACGGCGACGTGGTCGAGAGCGGCGAAGTCATCGGCCTGTCGGGCTCGACGGGACGGTCCACCGGACCGCATCTGCACTATGAGGTCCGCCGCGACGGCCGCGCCAGGGACCCTTCCCGCTTCCTCCTGGCCGGAACAAAGCTCTCCGCCCACATGGATTGATGTCGGGTATTAACTGCTTATTTCATTCGTTTTACTCGCAAATCTTCATGGAACGCCGGTTTCCTTGACTTTCCGGCGCTTTCAGACTAAGCCGCCTGCATCCAGCGACAATTACCGAAGCTGAAACCAAGGCGTTCGCACGAACCGGAACGGAAACAGATTTCCCTTTGACAACTTTTTCTGATCTTGGCCTGAGCCAAAAGGTACTCTCCGCCGTCACCGACGCGGGCTACACGACCCCGACCCCCATCCAGGCCGGGGCCATACCGCCGGCCCTGCAGCGTCGCGATATCCTGGGAATTGCCCAGACCGGTACGGGCAAGACAGCCTCTTTCGTGCTGCCGATGCTGACGTTGCTCGAAAAGGGCCGCGCCCGGGCGCGCATGCCGCGGACGCTCATTCTGGAGCCAACGCGCGAACTCGCCGCCCAGGTCGCCGAGAACTTCGAGAAGTACGGCAAGAACCACAAGCTCAACATCGCGCTGCTGATCGGTGGCGTGTCGTTCGACGAACAGGACCGCAAGCTGGAGCGCGGCGCCGACGTGCTGATCGCCACGCCCGGCCGTCTGCTCGACCATTGCGAACGCGGCAAGCTTTTGATGACCGGCGTCGAGGTTCTCGTGATCGACGAGGCCGACCGCATGCTCGACATGGGCTTCATCCCGGACATCGAGCGCATCGCCAAGCTGATCCCCTTCACCCGGCAGACGCTGTTCTTCTCGGCAACCATGCCGCCGGAAATCCAGAAGCTCGCCGATCGTTTCCTGCAGAACCCCGAGCGCATCGAGGTCTCCGCGCCCGCCTCTACCGCCATAACGGTGACGCAGCGCTTCGTCGCAACGCATTCCAAGGACTACGAAAAGCGCTCGGCGCTGCGTGACCTGATCCGCGCCCAGGAAGACCTGAAGAACGCGATCATCTTCTGCAACCGCAAGAAGGACGTTGCCGACCTGTTCCGCTCGCTGGATCGCCACGGCTTCTCGGTCGGCGCCCTGCACGGCGACATGGACCAGCGCTCGCGCATGACGATGCTGGCGAACTTCAAGGACGGCAACATCAAGCTGCTCGTCGCCTCGGACGTCGCCGCCCGCGGCCTCGACATTCCGGACGTCAGCCACGTGTTCAATTTCGACGTTCCGATCCACGCCGAGGATTACGTCCACCGCATCGGCCGCACCGGCCGGGCCGGCCGCTCGGGCGCTGCCTTCACGCTGGTCACCAAGCGCGACACCAAGTTCTCCGACGCCATCGAGAAGCTTATCGGCCAGACTGTCGAATGGCTGAACGGCGACCTGTCCACCCTGCCTGCCGTCGTCGAGAGCGAAGAGCGCGAGAAGCCCCGCAAGGGACGGGAGCGCGGCCGTGAACGCGACCGTGGCCATGATCGTGGCCATGATCGTGATCGTGATCGTGATCGTGGAAACAGTCATAAAAGCGATACCCGCAAGGACGACAATGCGCGCGAGGCCGTAATGGCGGAGAAGGGAAGCGACGCCATGAAAGCCGGACGCCATAACGAGACCAAGCCGAACCAGCCGGTGCGCAACCAGCGCCCTGCCAACGACGACCACCGTGAACGCCGCAGCCGCTATCGCCGCGACGATGACGACGGTCCGACGCCGGTCGGCTTCGGCGAGGACATTCCCGCCTTCATGCTGATTGCCGGCAAGGCCTGATCGATTCGTGTCCGTTCCCGGTGTCGAAATTCCCGGCGTCGGATGCGGACTGGCGATCTTGCGTGACGACAGGCTTCTGCTCTATCGCCGCGCGCGGGCGCCGGAAGCAGGCCACTGGAGCATTGTCGGCGGCAAGGTCGACCATATGGAGCACTCGCGCGACGCGGCCCGCCGCGAAGCCGAGGAAGAGACAGGGCTCGCCTTCGGCCAGATCGAGTTTCTCTGCCTGTCCGAAATGCTTTTCGCGGCCGATGGACAGCACTGGGTCTCCGTCATCTACACAACCGAGGAATTTTCCGGCGACCCCAGGGTGATGGAGCCGGAGAAGCTGCCGGAATTCGGCTGGTTCGCCCTCGATGCCCTGCCGCAGCCGCTGTCGCGTTTCGCAGCCGATGCCGTCGCCGCACTTCGCAGTGCAGCCGGGCGTCCCCTCAGCGCTTGAGCGAACTGGCGCGGAGCGACGCCTCCAGCGCCAGGCGGACCCAGTCCGCCATGAGGTCCGGATCGTCGAAGGCGTCGTCCGGAATGCTCCAGTACGGCATTTTCAATGGCGTGCCCTTGCGTCCCTCGTAGGTCCACTGCCGGCAGCCGGACAGCTCGAATTCCGGTATCGTCACCTCGTCGGCCTTGAGCAGGATTTCGCCGTCCACCTCGAGCGCGACGATCAGATCGCCGACATAGATGCCCTTGCCGCCGAACATGCGCTTGATGGTCACCGGCCCGAGCGCCTGGAACATCTCCTCGATCGCGGCATTGTCCATCACGCTATTCCTTCAGCATCCCGCCAGCGTTCGCGACGGCTTCGGGCGTGTCGACGTCAAGGTGCGCCGCCGGGCCGATCTCGACGTCGATGATGTCGAGGCCCGCCGTCTCGATGATCTGGCGTGCACCCACGTCGCCCTCGAGCCTCCCGACCGCCGCGAAGGTCGAGCGCGGCAGGATCACCGGGTTGCCGCGCTTGCCGTTCGAGACCGCACGCACCACGGCGTTGCCGCCTGCGGCCGTAAAGGCAGCCATCAGCCGGCGCAGGTCCTCCGGCTCGACGCGGGGCATGTCCGCGAGATGGACCAGCACGCCGCTGCAGTCCGCGCCGGCGGCATCGAGCCCTGCGATGAGCGAGGTCGACATGCCTTCCCGGTAAAGCGGGTTGCGGACGATCGCCACCGGAAGGCCGGCGACCGCCGCCTCGATTTCCGACGCGCGGTGGCCGGTCACCACGACTACCTTGGCCGGCGCCGCCGCCAGCGCCGCCATCACCGACTTGCGCACCAGCGGAACGCCGTCGAACTCGGCCAGCAGCTTGTGCCGTCCATCCGCGCCCATCCGCCTTGCCTGTCCGGCAGCCAATACGATCGCGACGACGGCACCGGCCGAATCGGCGGCGGCCTTGTGCTCGCCCTTCATCTCGCGCGGCTGCGGCCGCGTCGGTATCTCCATAAGCAGGCCGCCGACCCCCATGCCGGTCACATCGTAGGCTCCCGGCGCCTCGCCGGCGAGTATGCGGGCGAGCACCCAGTCAAAGCCGTTTTCCTTTGGGCTGCGGGCGCAGCCTGGCGCACCGATAACCGGCGTTTCTCCGATGCGGCCGAGCACCAAGAGATTCCCGGGGTCGACGGGCATTCCGACCTGTTCGACGTGCCCGCCGGCCTTGCGGATCGCGGCGGGGATCACGTCCCCCGCGTCGGAGACGGCGGAGGCACCAAAGACGACGACTAGTTCGTTTTCACGAGCCGCCGGCGCCAGCACCGCAGCGAGCGATTCCGTCTTGTGTGCCACCCGCGTTTCGCCAATGAGCGTGCTTCCCGACGGCGCCAGCCGGTGCTCCAGGAGAAGACGGGTCTTGTCCATGACCGACGGCTTCAGCGACGGCAGGACGGTGGCGACCAGCGCCACGCGACGGGCGCGGAAAGGTTTCACCAACAGGGCGTCGGCGCCGGCGAGAACGGCTGCCGCCCGCTCAACTGCCTCCCCCGGCACCGCCAGCGGGATGATCTTGATCGTCGCCACCATGTCGCCCGGCTGCACGCTCGCATGGTCCGGCAGGGTCGCGAGCGTGATCGCCGGATCGATCCGATTGAAGCGGTCGATCGTGGCGCGGTCGGCGCGGAACAGGCCGGCGACGGCAGCATGCAGGTTGACGCGACCCGTGGCCGGCGTGGAGAAGGTCAGGTGATCCGGCCCGATTGCCTCGGCAAGGCGCGCCGCCGCGGCGTTCTCGTCGATGTCCCCCGGCTCCATCCGCGCGGCGATGACGCTCTCGATGCCGGAAGCCACGAGCTGGCGGCAGTCGTCCTCGGAAAGCCGCCGTCCCTTTGAAAAGGACACGCCCTCGCCGCGGACGCCGTGTGCGAGGATCGCGCCTGCCGCATCGTGCGATGCCAGTTCGCCGAAGATCATGCTGCCGCCTCCATGCGCAGGTCCCGTCGACGGAAAGCCTGGATGATCTCGGCCAGGATGGCGACAGCGATCTCCGCCGGGCTCGCCGCGCCGATGTCGAGGCCGATAGGCGCCGAAATGCGGGCGAGCGCGTCCGCGCCGACCCCCTGCGCCTCGAGCCGCTCCAGCCGCCTTGCATGCGTCTTCCGGCTGCCGAGGGCGCCGACGTAGAAGCAGCCGGCCTCCAGCGCGGCACGGATCGGAAAATCGTCGATCTTCGGATCGTGCGTGACCGCAACGAGCGCGCAATAGGCGTCGAGGGGGCGCTGCTTCAGGACGTCCTCCGGCCAATCGGCAACGAGATCGACGCCGGCAAAGCGCTCATCGGTGGCAAAAGCGGTGCGCGGATCGACGATCGTCAGGTCGAAGCCCGCCACCCTGGCAAGCGCTGCGAGCGCCTGGCTGATGTGTACCGCCCCGATGACGACGATACGCGCCGGCGGCAGATGGACATTGAGGAAGAAGCTGCGGCCGTCGACCTCGGCCACGCCGGACCTGCCGGACCGGAACGCGGCGGCGATCGCCTCGCCGAGCGCGCCGGCAACTGCGTCCCCCTCGCGCACGACCCGGTCGCGCCCGTCCGCCAGGTCCGTCAGGTGCACCACGGCGCGGCGGGCGTGCCGGTCGGCGTTCAGCTTGCGCAGATTATGAGGGTCCATCAGCCAAGCCGCTCCACATAGACGCGGATCCGCCCGCCACAGGACAGGCCGACCCGCCAGGCCGTTTCGTCGGCGACGCCGAATTCGAGCATCTTCGGCTCGCCGCTTTCGATAACATCCAGCGCCTCGGTGATGACCGCCCCTTCGACGCAGCCGCCCGACACCGAGCCGTGGAAATTGCCGTCCTTGTCGATCACCAGATGGCTGCCGGTCGGACGTGGCGCCGAGCCCCAGGTCTCGACAACCGTGGCGATCGCCACATCCCGTCCATCGTCCATCCAACGTTCCGCCACCGTCAGCGGATCGAGCATATCCACCGGGCTTTCCATCGCGACCTCCTTCATCCCGACGCGGCGAGAAACCGCCGCGGATCGGCTCCGGCGGCGCTCTTGCCGGACAACGCCGCGACGAGATCCGATATAGCTTCAAGATTGTGCACGGCCCGCAATTCGTCAACGTGGCCCAGCATCGCCCGCACGCCGCGTGCCCGCGCCTCGAAGCCGTCGAAGCGCAAGAGCGGATTGAGCCAGACAAGACGGCGGCAGGACCGATGCAGGCGGTCGATCTCCACCTGCAACGTGTCGATCCCCTCGCGCTCCAGACCGTCGGTGATGAGCAGGACGATCGCGCCCTGCCCCAGTACCCGCCGCGACCAGAGCCGGTTGAACTCCTTCAGCGTCTCGCCGATGCGGGTGCCGCCCGACCAGTCCTCGACCGCGCGCGAACAATCCTCGATCGCCTCGTCGGGGTCGCGGTGACGCATCTGGCGCGTCACATTGGTCAGCCGCGTCCCGAACAGGAACGTGTGGACGCGCCGGCGCCGCTCGGTCAGCGCGTGCAGGAAGTGGAGAAAGATGCGGGTGTACTGGCTCATCGACCCGGAAATATCGGCCAGCACAACGAGCGGCGGGTGCACCAGCTTCGGCTCGCGGTGGCGCGGCAGGATGAGCGCGCCGCCTGTGCGCATTGCCTGGCGCATCGTCGCCCGCGCGTCGATCATCGCCTTGCCGGTGCTACGACGGAAGCGGCGCGTCCTGACTTCGTCCATCGGCAGAACCAGACCTGCGATCGCGCGCTTCGCCGCGCGCAGCTCGATCGCCGTCATCTGGGCGAAGTCGGTCTTGCGCAACACCTCGCTGACGGAGGCAGTGAATCGGGCGTCGATCTCGATCTCCGGCTCGTCCCGCGGTGGCGCGGTGTCCCGCCGGCTGGCGAACAAGGCATCCGAGACACGTGTTTCACCGGCCCTCTTTCTGTCCTTCTCCGCGTCGCGGCGCACGACCGGCGACATCATGGCGATCATCTTCTGCACGAGATCGCGTGAGCGCCAGAACAGCCTAAACGCCTCGTCGAAGATGGGCTGATCCTCGTGCCGGGTGACGAGCGTGCAGTGAAGGGCGGTGTAGAACTCGTCACGGTCGCCGATCCCCACCGCCTGCACCGCCTCGATCGCATCCGCCACCGCGGCGGGCCCGATGCGCAGGCCTGCCTTGCGCAGCGCGCGGGCGAAATGGACGATGTTGTCGGCGAAGCGGCCGTCGCCCGGCGACACGGAAGGCCCAAGCGGCTCGTCCGATGCCGCCGTCGCCATGTCAGACCGCCGTGCGCAGCTCGGACTTGACCTCGTCCAGAAGCTTGCGTCCTTCGCCGCCCTCGATGCGGGCGATGTCGTCCTGGTATTTCAGGAGCGTTCCCAAAGTGTCGGATACCGTTTCCGGATCGAGCCCCGTGCGATCCAGTTCGGTCAGCGCGGTCGCCCAGTCGATCGTTTCTGCGACGCCCGGATTCTTGAACAGGTCGAGGGTCCTGAGCCGTTGCACATAGGCGACGATCTGCTGCGATAGTGTTTCGTTGCAGCCGGGTACCTTGCGCCTGATGATCTCCAGTTCCTGCTCGGCCTTCGGGTAATCGACCCAATGGTAGAGACAGCGGCGCTTCAGGGCGTCGTGCACCTCGCGGGTGCGGTTGGTCGTGATGATGACGATCGGCGGCTCGGCGGCCCGTATCGTCCCAAGCTCCGGCACCGTCACCTGGAAATCGGACAGCACCTCGAGCAGGAACGCCTCGAAGGCCTCGTCGGTGCGGTCCAGTTCATCGATCAGGAAGACCGGTGCGCGGCCGTCCGGTGACGACAGGGCCTGCAGAACGGGGCGGCGGATAAGATAACGGTCGGAGAAGATGTCGGATTCGATGCGGTCGCGATCCGTCGTCCCGGCCGCCTCCGCCAGCCGTATTTCCAGCATCTGCGCCGGATAGTTCCATTCGTAGACGGCGGATGCAATGTCGAGCCCCTCGTAGCATTGGAGCCGGATCAACGGCCGGTCGAGCGCGTGGGCGAGCACCTTGGCGATCTCGGTCTTGCCGACACCGGCCTCGCCCTCGAGAAACAGCGGGCGCTTCATCTTCAGGGAGAGAAACAGCACCGTCGCCAGCGACCGCCCGGCCAAGTAGTTGCCGGCCGCGAGCATCTCGAGGGTCTGGTCGATCGACTGGGGGATCGCCCCCTTCCGGTAGGCTGCCATGCTTCCTCCACTTCGGAGGAGAACTTATAGCGTCCGGTAGTCGCGGTCCATATAGATGAGCGCCGGTTTTTCCGGACCGTAGGCCAGCCCCAGCACCTCGCCGAAGAGGATCATGTGGGTCGCCATCACCTTCATCTCGATCAGGCGGCAGTCGAAGGACGCCAGCGCACCGACAAGTATCGGCGCCCCCGTCACGAGCTCGGTCCAGTCGCCCTCGGAGAAGCGATCGCCGGGAATGGACGGATCACGGCCGGAAAAGACGTTGGCAAGTTCGACCTGGTCGGCGGCGAGTGCGTTCAGCGCGAAATGGCCGCTCTTGCGGAAAATGTCGTTGCGCGGATTGGAGACGTTCAGGCAGGCGAGCACTATGGCCGGGCTGTCCGACACCGAGCATGCCGCCGTGATGGTCACCCCGCGCCGCTCCCCCTCGTAGGCCGTCGTCACGATCTGGACGTGCCCGGCGTAGCGGCTCATGGCGTCGCGATAGAGCGGCGGCTCCGGCATCAGGCGATCCAACAAAGGCTATCTCCCTTCTTCGAAAGGGGGATACATGGGAAATATGAAGAAAAATGTAAGTCTGAAAACGGCATTTTCCAAGGTTTTCCGCCACCTACTACCAAGGGCTACGGCAGCGGCGGCCGCAGATGACGCATCTTTTGCTTTGACCGCAGGCATCGCTGCCGTGCAAGATCGCGGAAAAATGCAGGGTTCCCGAATGCCTCGCCGTCTGACGATCTGCCTCCTCACCCTCATTGCGCTTGCGGCCCACGCAGCGGCGGCCGGCCCGAAGATCGCGGTGGTAGCGCCGCAGACCGGATCGCTCGCCATTCTCGGCGACCAGGTGCGCGCCGGCGCGAAGGCGGCTGCCGGGAACAACGGGGCCACCCTCGTCGAGATCGACGAGAGCTGCGACGAGCACGGCGACGAGGCGATCGCACGCAGCATACTTGCGGCGGAGGCCTCTGCCGCGATCGGCTTCCTCTGCAGCGAGGACCTCGAAGCGGCCCTGCCGGCGCTCGGCGAGGCGGGGATTGCCGCCATTACCCTGTCCGCCCGCTCCGGCGTGTTGATGGAAGATGCCTTGAAGCGGAACTGGCCGCTCTTCCGGCTCGCACCGGCGCCCGGCATGGAAGCGCAGAAGGCGGTCGAGGTGATCGCAGCCGATTGGGCGGCGGAGCCTTTCGCCCTGATCGACGACGGCCTGATCCACGCGCGCGAACTGGTCGAAGCGGTCCGGCTGAAGCTGGAGGAGAAAGGCATGAAGCCGGTCTTCGTCGACACCTACCGGCCCGCCCAGGAGCAGCAGATCGCGCTTGTGCGCCGGCTCGCAAAGGTCGGCGCCACCCGTGTCTTCGTCGGCGGCGAGCGGAGCGACGTCGCGGTGATCGTCCGAGACGCGCAGGCGGAGCGACTGCCGCTGACGTTTCTCGGCGGGGAGGCGCTGATGGCGGCAGATACCACGGTGGCGCTGCCCGACGGCACGCAGGCGATCGTCCTGCCCACCGATGGCATCACTGCCGCAAGCGTGGCGCTCGCCGCGGAATTAAAGAAGGACGGCATTGCCACCGAAGGTTACGTCTTGCCGGCGCACGCCGCCGTGACGCTGCTCGGCAAGGCGACGGCAGAGGCAGAATCGGCGCGGCTGCCGCTCGCCGACGTGATCGTCCGTGACACGTTCGACACCGTGCTCGGTCCGATCGGCTTCTCGGCCGCCCACGAACTGCGCGAAAATCCCTATGTGCTGATGCAGTGGAAGGGCGATCGGTTCGTTCCATCCACCTTCGGGAGCGACTGATGAAGCCCGGCTCGCGCAACCTGATCACCGACGTTGCCGGGATCGCCGTCGGCAACGCCGCCGACGAGCGGCTGAAGTCCGGCGTCACCGTCGTTGTCTGCGAAAAGCCGGCGGTCGCCGCCGTCCAGGTGCTCGGAGGGGCGCCGGGCACGCGGGAGACCGACCTGCTGGAGGCGCACAACATCGTCCAGACAATCGACGCACTGTGCCTCTCCGGAGGCTCCGCCTTCGGTCTAGATGCGGCATCCGGCGTCCAGGCGGCGCTGCGCGAACAGGGCCGCGGATTTGCCGTCGGTCCCTTCCGGATCCCGATCGTCCCGGCGGCTATCCTCTTCGACCTCGCCAATGGCGGCGACAAGGACTGGGGCCGCTATCCGCCCTATCGCGAACTCGGCTACGCCGCCACGCAGGCGGCCGGCCACGACTTCGCCACCGGAACGGCCGGTGCCGGCACCGGAGCGACCACCGCGACCTTCAAGGGCGGGCTCGGCTCGGCTTCCACCGTTCTTGACAACGGGATCACCGTCGGCGCGCTGGTCGCCGTCAACGCGCTCGGCTCCGCCACGATCGGTTCCACCCGGCACTTCTGGGCCGCTCCGCTGGAGGAACAAGATGAATTCGGCGGCCTCGGCCTGCCGCCGGCCATTCCGGCCGATGCGCGACATATCCGCACCAAGCTCGGTGCACCCGCCGATGGACCGACAAACACCACGATCGCCGTGATCGCGACGGACGCCATCCTGACCAAGGCCGAAGCCAAGCGGCTTGCCGTCTCCGCCCATGACGGTTTCGCCCGCGCGTTGTGGCCGGCCCATACCCCGCTCGACGGAGACCTCGTGTTTGCCGTTGCGACAGGCGCAACCGGCAGGGCCGTGATGCTCGAGGAATTCGTCCCGCTCTGCGCCGCCGCCGCCGCGACCATGGCCCGCGCGATCGCCCGCGGCGTCCATGATGCCGAACCGAAGGCCGGCGACCCCTTGCCGACCTGGCGGGAGAACTGATCCGCCGCGACCGAACCGTCGACATCCATGAATGGAGCTTCGCCGCGACGATCCGCCGTTGTGGCGCTGTGCCGCCGGTGGTATGGGCAGGCAAAGACACCTTCCCTCGGAGAACGCCATGCCCCGCCCCGTCCGGATCGCCCCGTCCATCCTTGCCGCCGACTATGCCAAGCTTGGCCAGGAGGTGCGCGACGTCGTTGCCGCCGGCGCCGACTGGATCCACCTCGACATCATGGATGGCCATTTCGTGCCGAACATCTCGTTCGGTCCGGACGTCATCAAGGCGCTGCGGCCGCACACCGACGCCTTCTTCGACTGCCACCTGATGATCGCCCCGGCCGATCCGTACTTGGAGGCGTTCGCCAAGGCGGGCTGCGACGGCATCACGGTCCACGCCGAGGCGGGCCCGCACCTCGACCGTTCCATCCAGGCGATCAAGGCGCTGGGCAAGAAGGCGGGCGTGTCGATCAATCCGGCAACGCCCGAAACCGTGGTGGAATACCTCCTCGACAAGCTCGATCTGATCCTGGTCATGAGCGTCAATCCAGGCTTCGGCGGCCAGGCATACATCGCGGCGATGGACGACAAGATCGCCCGCGTCCGCAAGCTGATCGGCAATCGTCCGATCGAACTGCAGGTCGACGGCGGCATCACGGCCGACACGATCGCCGCTCCGGCGGCAGCGGGCGCAAACGTCTTCGTTGCCGGCTCGGCGATCTTCCGTGGCGGCCACGTTGACGCCTATCGCAAAACCGTCGACACTCTGCGCGCGAACGCGGAAGGGGCGCGCGGTTGAGTCGAACCGGGACGATCGCCGTCATGCTGGCCGGGGCCCTGCTGGTGCCGGGTCCCGCTGCTGCCGGCGACTTTGCCCAGTTCCGGCCGATCGGTTTTTCGTCCGACGGCGCCGTCTTCGCCTATGAGGAGTTCGGCATCCAGGATGGATCCGGCTCGGCCTACTCGAACATCTATTTCGTCGACACGGTGAAGGATACCTTCCTTCCCGGCACGCCCATTCGCGTTCAGGCGCAGGAAAACGACTCCAGCTTGCGTCGCGTGCGGGCCGAAAGCGCGGCCAAGGCAAACCCGCTCGTTGCTCGCTACAGCCTGAACGATCACCCGGGCTACCTCGTTGCGTTCAATCCCGTCAGCGAAATCGGTCCGGAGCCTCACCTGCTCCGCTACGACGCCTTTCCCGCCGATCCGCCGGTCGGGCAGCCCTACGCCCTGCGACTGGCCGAGATCCCGGCCCCGGTGCCGGAGTCCTGCAAGTCATTCCTCGAGAAAGGCGTCGGTTTCCGGCTGGAGTTCAGCGAAAAAGCCGGCAAGCCGGCAAACGAAACAGCTTACGCGGACCAGAGAATACCAGAGAGCCGCGGTTGCCCGACCGGCTACCGCATCGCCGGAGTCGTGACCTATCAAGGAGCGCCACGGCCCCTTCACATGGCGCTCGTGATGGTGCTGCGCCTCGGTTTCGAAGGGCCTGACGGGCGTTGGCTCGCCGTGCCGCTGACACCCTGACGATGATTGCGGCACGGCAACACCTTCTGCGCAAACCCGCCAGCAGCCCCGCGGACCGCCCCGCTCGGATCGTCCCGCCCCTGTTGCCCCTCTCAGCCGGAGCGCTTGGCTGGGGCATTCTGATGGCGCTCTCGATGCTGCCGTCGCTGTACCTGCGCAACCGGTTTGCGACCGTTCACGTCGAAGCGCTGACGGTGCTCTATTTCGCAGGCGGCCTGCTTGCCTGGCCATTCATCATTCCGGCCATCCGGCTCGTGGCCCGCAACGCCAGCGCGGAGGCGCGCTTTGCCGCCTGTTTCGTACTGCTCGCGTCGGGCACGATCGCGATGACGGCGTTCTTGTTCGCCATGGAGTACTGGCTGTTCTACGCGCAATGGCACCAGCCGCTTCTGTCGCGCATGGGTCTCAAGCAGTTAATCGGCACCGTGGCATCCGGCGTCTACCAGTTTGCCGTCATGGGACTGGGGCTCTATCTTCCGATCGGCCTGCCGGTTCTCGCGGGCGTGAGCCTCTGGCTTGCAAAAGCGATGCGTTGAGCTTTTTGGCCATTCTTGATAGAGGGGCGCCACCACTCCTCCCAGAGAAAGCTGAAAGCCGATGATCCCCCGCTATTCCCGCCCGGAAATGGTCGCCATCTGGTCGCCCGAGACGAAATTCCGCATCTGGTTCGAGATCGAGGCCCACGCCTGCGACGCCCTGGCCGAGCTCGGCGTCATCCCCAAGGAGGCGGCGAAGACGATCTGGGACAAGGGCGGCAAGGCCACCTTCGACGTCGCCCGTATCGACGAGATCGAGGCCGTGACCAAGCATGACGTCATCGCCTTCCTGACCCATCTCGCCGAGATCGTCGGACCCGATGCCCGTTTTGTCCACCAGGGCATGACCTCCTCCGACGTGCTCGACACGACCCTTAATATCCAGCTCGTCCGCGCCGCAGACATCATGCTCGCCGGCGTCGATCGCGTTCTCGCTGCATTGAAGACGCGCGCGTTCGAGCACAAGGACACAGTCCGGATCGGCCGCAGCCACGGCATCCACGCCGAGCCCACGACGATGGGGCTGACGTTTGCCCGCTTCTACGCCGAGATGGACCGCAATCGCGCGCGCCTCGTCGCGGCCCGCAAGGAAATCGCCACCGGCGCGATCTCCGGCGCCGTCGGCACCTTCGCCAACATCGACCCGCGGGTCGAGGAACACGTCTGCACAGCACTCGGCCTCGTTCCGGAGCCCGTCTCCACCCAGGTCATCCCGCGCGACCGTCACGCGATGTTCTTTGCCACGCTCGGTGTCATCGCCTCCTCGATCGAGAACGTCGCCATCGAGATCCGCCACATGCAGCGCACCGAGGTGCTGGAAGCCGAGGAGTTCTTCTCGCCCGGCCAGAAGGGTTCGTCGGCCATGCCGCACAAGCGCAACCCGGTGCTGACGGAAAACCTGACCGGACTGGCCCGCCTCGTGCGCATGTCGGTCGTCCCGGCCCTGGAGAACGTCGCCCTCTGGCACGAACGCGACATCAGCCATTCGAGCGTCGAACGCGCCATCGGTCCGGACACCACGGTGACCCTCGACTTCGCATTGCATCGGCTCGCCGGCGTCATCGAGAAGCTCGTCGTCTATCCGGAGAACATGGAGAAGAATCTCAACAAGTTCCGGGGCCTCGTTCACTCGCAGCGCGTGCTGCTCGCCCTCACCCAGGCAGGCGTGTCGCGTGAGGACAGCTACCGCCTCGTCCAGCGCAATGCGATGAAGGTCTGGGAGGAAGGCAAGGATTTCCTCGAGGAGCTGCTCGCCGACCAGGAGGTGCGCGCGGCCTTGTCGGAGGAGGACATCCGCGAGAAGTTCGACCTCGGCTACCACACCAAGCACGTCGACACGATCTTCAAGCGCGTATTCGGCAACGCCTGACGACCGCGAGACTGCCGAACGACAAAGGGCGCGGCCAAGGCCGCGCCCTTTTCAATTTGGGTTGCGCTCCATCCTGCTGAGGAATGGCTCCGTTGCTTCAGGCCCGAAGCTGCTCGATCGCGACGGCCAGAAGTTCCATCATCTGCGCCCGGATGTCGTCTTCGCTCTTGGCGACGCCGGCGGCGTCGAAATCGGCCTTGATCTTGCGGACCACGTCCTCATGCCCGACTTCCTCGAAATCGGCGGCGATGACTTCCTTGGCATAGGCATCACGGTCGTCCCTGCCGAGCAGGTCGGCGGCCCAGTAACCGACGAGCTTGTTGCGGCGGGCCTCTGCCTTGAAGCGAAGCTCCTGATCCATCGCGAACTTTGCTTCGAAGGCTTTTTCGCGATCCTGCATGGTGGTCATGTGCCGACTCCCCTATATATTCAAAAGTGGCCCCGATGGGCTCTCCGGTCCATAAAACAAAAGCGTGTCGAAAGTGCAATGGAACTTTTGCCGGGGCGCGCACGGAGCGGACCAGCGCTCCAAATACGGGGACCGGACCGAGAGGCCGATTGTGAAACGGCTGCAATTCGTTTATGGACCCCGGAAAGATTTGATACCTGCGCCACTCGAAGGGCGCCAACTACAGAGATAATTTCCATGAACCGTCGCCGCCGTATTTACGAGGGCAAGGCCAAGATTCTCTACGAGGGTCCGGAGCCGGGCACTCTGATCCAGTTCTTCAAAGACGACGCCACCGCCTTCAACAAGAAGAAGCATGACGTCATCGACGGCAAGGGCGTGCTCAACAACCGCATCTCGGAATATCTCTTCACGCATCTGAACAAGATGGGGATTCCGACCCATTTCATCCGCCGGCTCAACATGCGCGAGCAACTGATCAAGGAGGTCGAGATCATCCCGCTCGAGGTGGTGGTGCGCAACGTCGCCGCCGGCTCGCTCGCCAAGCGCCTCGGCATCGAGGAGGGCACCCTTCTGCCGCGCTCGATCATCGAGTTCTACTTCAAGGCCGACAACCTGGACGATCCGCTCGTCTCCGAAGAGCACATCACCGCCTTCGGCTGGGCGAGCCCGCAGGAGCTCGACGACATCATGGCGCTCGCCATCCGCGTCAACGATTTTCTCTCCGGCCTTTTCCTCGGCGTCGGCATCCAGCTGGTCGACTTCAAGATCGAATGTGGCCGCCTGTATGAGGGCGACATGATGCGCATTATCATCGCCGACGAGATCTCGCCCGACAGCTGCCGCCTCTGGGACGTCAGCACCCAGGAGAAGATGGACAAGGATCGCTTCCGCCGCGACATGGGCGGACTGCTCGAAGCCTACCAGGAAGTCGCCCGTCGTCTCGGCATCATCAACGAGAACGAGCCGATCCGCGGCACCGGACCGGTCCTGGTCAAGTAATCAATGGCGGGTCTGTCCCGCCGGGCCGCATGGCCACGTGAATAGCGCGTTTTAAGAGGAACACATGATCAAGGCACGCGTAACGGTGACGCTGAAGAATGGCGTACTCGACCCGCAGGGCAAGGCGATCGAAGGCGCGCTCGGCGCACTCGGTTTCGAAGGACTCGGCCATGTCCGCCAGGGCAAGGTTTTCGATCTCGAGCTGCAGACCGCCGACAAGGCCAAGGCCGAGGCGGACCTGAAGGACATGTGCGAGAAACTTCTGGCGAACACGGTGATTGAGAACTACACTATCGCACTCGCCTAATGGTTGAAGGAGGCGGCGGTGGCGGAAATCACGAACGAGTTGATGTTCGAACTGCTGAAGAAAATTCAGGCTGACACCAACACCCTGAAGCAGGGACAGTCCGAGATCCGGGCGGAGCTAAACGCCCTTCGAGGTACGATGATCTCTGTTCAGCAGGATATTCATAACATCTATGGCATCCTGAGCCGTCACGAAACTCGCCTCGACCGTATTGAAAACCGCCTCGAATTGCGTGAACTCGCCGAGGCCCAGGCAAAGTTTGAGCCACACCCATGAAAGCAGCCGTTGTTCAACTCCCAGGCCTCAACCGCGACCGCGACATGATCGCGGCGCTGACCAAGATCGGCGGCAAGGCGCCTGTCACGGTCTGGCAGACGGAAACCGAGATCCCCGACAGCGTCGATCTGATCGTCATCCCCGGCGGCTTCTCCTACGGCGACTACCTGCGCTGCGGGGCGATCGCCGCGCGCATGCCGGTGATGCAGGCGATCAAGGCCAAGGCCGAGGCCGGCGTGAAGGTTCTCGGCGTCTGCAACGGCTTCCAGATCCTGCTCGAGGCCGGCCTGCTGCCGGGCGCCCTGATGCGCAACGCCTCGCTGAAGTTCGTCTGCAAGGAGATCAAGCTTGAGGTGGCGAACGCGGAAACGGACTTTACCCGCGCCTATAGCCAGGGACAGATCCTCCGCTGCCCGGTCGCCCATCACGACGGCAATTTCTTCGCCGATGCCGAGACGCTGGCCAGGATCGAGGGCAACGGCCAGGTTGTGTTCCGTTATGCGGAAGGCACCAACCCGAACGGCTCGCTGAATGACATCGCCGGTGTCATCAACGAAAAGGGCAACGTGCTCGGCATGATGCCGCACCCGGAAAATCTGATCGAGGCGGCCCACGGCGGCTCAGATGGTCGCGGGCTATTCGCCTCGGCCCTCGAAGTAATCGCCGCTTAACCTTCGCTTCGTATCAGGGGCGCCTGTCCCGTCCAAAAGGCTTGTCATGCGCCCCTTCGCCCTTTCCAAGGCCATCCGCCCGCTTGCGCTCGCGGCAACCGCCAGTCTGGTCGCCGCCTGCCAATCCAGCGCCCCGGCGCCGCAGGCCAGCACCGCAGCGCTGCCGACCATGGAGCGCATCGCGCTCGGCGCGAACGCCTGCTGGTTCAAGTCCGGCGACGCGGCGTTCCAGGCATATCGCCTCGCTCCGGAACTGAACTCGTTCTCGGGCAAACCGCGCATCCTTGTCGTGCCGCGGCGATCGCCGGAGGCACGCCCGCTGCTGGTAGTCCAGGCCGAGGGCCATCCCGCCAGACTGAGTGCCTTCGGGCCGCTGATGGACGAGCCCGTCTCCGGCCGCATCGCCGCCGACGTCAAGCGCTGGGCCGCCGGCGGTGCAGGCTGCCGCTAAGCCCGTCCGTTTCAAGAGCGGCCGCGGTTTCAGACCGGACAAGCGTAATATCGCTTGAACCTGGATTACTCTTACACGTCCCAGCCGCGCCGGGGCGATCGACGGCAACCGCGCGGGTGGGTTTGTCCGACGCCGGCGACCGTCACGCGCGTCTATCCCGACCAAGCCGCCCACTGTCCGATCCTTCACACGAGACCGCCCCGTGACGATCCAGATACTGCACAATCCCCGCTGCTCCACCTCACGCAACGCGCTGGCCAAGATCCGCGAGTCCGGCCACGAACCGGAGATCATCGAATACCTGAAGAACCCGCCGACGCGGGAGGAGCTTGTCGCCATCCTGATGGCCATGGGCACATCGCCGCGGCATGTCCTGCGGGCCAAGGAACCGCTCGCCCAAGAACTTGGCCTGCTCGACCCGGCAAAGACCGACCGCGAGTTGCTCGACGCGATGCTGGAACATCCGATCCTCATCGAACGGCCGATCGTGATCACCGGAAAGGGCGCCCGTCTTTGCCGCCCGCTGGACAAACTGGCGGAGATCCTCTGAGCCAGGCGCCACCTGCCTGTTGAGGTGGGCATTTTCCTGTCGCACCCTGCTGCCGCTTGCGCTAAAGAGACCGCAAAGCCCTCACCACACGGACAAGACGAGAGACGATGACCATCTCCAACAGCCGCCCGATCACCCCGGAGCTCATTGCCGCGCATGGCCTGAAGCCGGATGAATACGAGCGCATCCTGTCGCTGATCGGACGCGAACCGACCTTCACCGAGCTCGGCATCTTCTCGGCGATGTGGAATGAGCACTGCTCGTACAAGTCGTCCAAGCGCTGGCTGCGCACGCTCCCGACCACGGGGCCGCGCGTCATCCAGGGCCCGGGCGAGAACGCCGGCGTGGTCGACATCGATGACGGCGATTGCGTGGTGTTCAAGATGGAGAGCCACAACCATCCGTCCTACATCGAACCCTACCAGGGCGCGGCAACCGGCGTCGGCGGCATCCTGCGCGACGTCTTCACCATGGGGGCCCGGCCGATCGCCGCGATGAACGCGCTGCGCTTCGGCGCGCCGGATCACCCGAAGACCCGCCATCTCGTCTCGGGCGTCGTCGCCGGCGTTGGCGGCTACGGCAACTCCTTTGGCGTGCCGACCGTCGGCGGCGAGGTCGAGTTCGACCCGCGCTACAACGGCAACATCCTCGTCAACGCCTTCGCCGCCGGCCTCGCCAGGACCGATGGCATCTTCTATTCCAAGGCCGAGGGCGTCGGCCTTCCGGTCGTCTATCTTGGCGCCAAGACCGGCCGCGACGGCGTCGGCGGCGCGACCATGGCGTCGGCCGAATTCGACGAGTCGATCGAGGAGAAGCGTCCGACCGTGCAGGTCGGCGACCCCTTCACCGAGAAGTGCCTGTTGGAGGCCTGCCTCGAGTTGATGCAGACCGGCGCGGTCATCGCCATCCAGGACATGGGTGCAGCCGGCCTCACCTGCTCGGCCGTCGAAATGGGCGCCAAGGGCGACCTCGGCATCGAGCTGAACCTCGACCTCGTGCCGGTTCGCGAAGAACGGATGACCGCCTACGAGATGATGCTTTCGGAAAGCCAGGAGCGCATGCTCATGGTGCTTCGTCCCGAAAAGGAGAAGGAAGCGGAAGCCATCTTCCACAAGTGGGGCCTCGATTTCGCGATCGTCGGCCACACCACGGACGACCTTCGGTTCCGCGTACTTCACCAGGGCGAGGAAGTCGCAAACCTGCCGATCAAGGAACTGGGCGACGAGGCGCCGGAATACGACCGGCCCTGGCGCGAGCCGGGCAAGCCCGCTCCCCTGCCCGCCTCGCTGGTCGCCGAGCCGAACGATTATGGCCTGGCGCTCCTCAAGCTGGTCGGCTCGCCGAACCAGTCGAGCCGGCGCTGGGTCTACGAGCAGTATGACACCCTGATCCAGGGCAACTCGCTGCAGATCCCCGGCGGCGATGCCGGCGTCGTCCGCGTCGAGGGTCATCCCACCAAGGCGCTCGCCTTCTCCTCCGACGTCACACCGCGCTATGTCGAGGCAGATCCGTTCGAGGGCGGCAAGCAGGCAGTGGCCGAATGCTGGCGCAACATCACGGCCACTGGCGCCGAGCCGCTGGCTGCAACCGACAACCTGAATTTCGGCAATCCCGAGAAGCCGGACATCATGGGCCAGTTCGTCAAGGCCATCGAAGGCATCGGCGCAGCCTGCCGAGCGCTCGACTTCCCGATCGTTTCCGGCAACGTGTCGCTCTACAACGAGACCAACGGCCTGGCGATCCTGCCGACCCCGACCATTGCCGGCGTCGGGCTGCTGCCGGACTGGGCGGCGATGGCTCGGATCGGTACTGCCAACGAAGGCGATCAGGTCGTTCTGATCGGCGGCGACGGCAGCCATCTCGGCCAGTCTGTCTACCTGCGCGACGTTCTCGGGATCGTCGACGGCCCGGCACCGGTGGTCGATCTTGCGGATGAGCGCCGCAACGGCGATTTCGTCCGCTCGGCAATCCGCAACGGCCAGATCAGCGCGTGCCACGACATCTCCTCGGGCGGTCTCGCCGTGGCGCTTGCCGAAATGGTCATGGCGTCCGGCAAGGGCATGTCGATCAGCCTTGCGGATTGCACCGGCCCGGCCCATGCTCTCCTGTTCGGCGAGGATCAGGCCCGCTATGTCGTCATCGTGCCGGCCGACCTCGCCAATTTCGTCTGCGCCAGCGCCGAAGGTGCGGCTGTGCCCTTCCGTCGCCTCGGCACGGTCGGCGGAACCGGCCTCGTGGTCGACGACCTGTTGGCCTTGTCGATTGAGCAATTGCGCGGCGCCCATGAATCGTGGTTCCCTGCCTTCATGGACGGGAGCTCGAATGCAGCGGCTGCCGCCGAATAAATGATAAGGGAGTGCATCACATGCCCATGGCACCAGGTGATATCGAAGACTTGATCAAGGCCGGCATTCCAGGGGCCAAGGTCACGATCCGCGATCTGGCGGGCGATGGGGATCACTACGCCGCCGAAGTCGTCGCGGAAGCCTTTCGCGGCAAGACCCGGGTGCAGCAGCACCAGATGGTCTACAACGCCTTGAAGGGCAATATGGGCGAGGCTCTCCACGCCCTCGCCTTGCAGACTTCTGCGCCCGAGTAAGGGCCGCAGTAACCTCAAGTAGACCAGCCGGCTCAGGTACGGCAGGGTCGCACGGGGCGCCGCCACCAGCTCCGGATCGGCCCTCTCTCCGGTCCATCATCAGATTTGATGAAACATATCGACGCGGGGTGATGGAAATGTGCCCCGCACATTGCTATCTAAGAGCAGCATTGCGGTCCGGGCCTTGAACCCGGATGGAAGAGGATTCGACATGGGTATTCAGGATTTCATCGCCAACGAGGTCAAGACCAACGACGTCGTGCTCTTCATGAAGGGCACTCCGCAGTTTCCGCAGTGCGGGTTCTCCGGACAGGTCGTGCAGATCCTCGATTATGTCGGCGTGGACTACAAGGGCATCAACGTGCTCGATGACGCCGACCTGCGCCAGGGCATCAAGGATTATTCCAACTGGCCGACCATTCCGCAGCTCTACATCAAGGGCGAGTTCGTCGGCGGCTGCGACATCGTCCGCGAAATGTTCCAGTCCGGTGAGTTGAAGTCCCACCTTGAAGGACAGGGCATCGCGGTGAAGGGCGCCGCATAAGGCTTTCGAGCCTTACAAATTTTCAGATCGATCAAGGCGCCGCACAAACGGCGCCTTCTCTCTTTTATGGATTTTTTTGTCATGACCGCGCTTTCAATCGAGTCGGCCCGACGCCTCAAGGGCATGGGCAAAACAGAATTCATCGCCCTCATGGCGATGCTGATGGCCCTGAATGCGCTAGCCATCGACATCATGCTGCCGGGCCTGCAGGAGATCGGCGCCAGCCTCGGCGTCGACAACGAGAACCACCGCCAGTACGTGATCTCCGCCTATCTGATCGGGTTTGCCTTCGCGCAACTGCTCTACGGCCCCATTTCCGATCGTTTTGGCCGCCGCCTGCCGATGTTCGCGGGACTCGGCATCTATATCGTTTCGGCATTCGCCGCCATTTTCGCTCCGAGCTTCGCGATGCTGCTGGCGCTGCGCTTCGTTCAGGGCATCGGCTCATCGGCCATGCGCGTCATCACCGTTTCGATCGTCCGCGATGTGTTCGGCGGCCGGGCGATGGCGGAGGTCATGTCGCTGATCATGATGGTATTCATGGTGATTCCGGTCCTCGCACCGGGTATCGGCCAGACCGTCATGGTATTCGGCGACTGGCACCTGATCTTCATCTTCATGGCCGTCATCGCCGCCATGGTCGCCGTATGGATGTACCTGCGGCTGCCCGAAACGCTGTCACCCGAGGATGTCCGGCCCTTCACCGTCTCGTCCGTGCTGGCGGGCTTTCGCATCGTTCTGACCAACCGCGTCGCGCTCTGCTACACGCTGGCCAGCACCTTCATCTTCGGCGCGCTGTTCGGCTTCATCAACTCGGCGCAACAGATCTATGTCGGCATCTATGGACTGGGCGTCTGGTTCCCCGTCGCCTTTGCCGCCGTCGCCGCCTTCATGGGCTTCTCCTCCTTCGTCAATGCGAAGCTGGTGGGCCAGTTCGGCATGCGGCGGCTGTCCCATGGCGCGCTGGTCGGGTTCCTGACGGTAAATACGCTGTGGCTGGCGCTGACGCTGTCCTGGCCCGGGCATCTGCCCTTCCCGATCTTCATCGTTCTGTTCGCGCTCGCCATGTTCCAGTTCGGCTGGATCGGCTCGAACTTCAACTCGCTCGCAATGGAACCGCTGGGCCACGTGGCCGGCACCGCATCGTCGGTTCTCGGCTTCATGGGCACCGCCGGCGGCGCGCTTATCGGCGGCGTGATCGGCCAGGCCTTCAACGACACTGCCTTGCCGCTCGTGCTCGGCTTTTTCGTCGTGTCGGTCATCGGCCTGGCCTTCGTCCTCGTCGCGGAACGCGGCCGGCTTTTCCAGTCTCACGCCCAGCCGTCCTGATCGGCTGGACGGAGCGAAAAAGGCCCGGTATTTCCTCCGGGCCTTTCACACTTCGATCGATGCCTCTTCAGCCGCCGAGAATCTCGCGGCGGAACATTTCCCAGCTGTCGCGGTCGGGGGCAACAAGCAGCCCCCCTTCGACATGGCGCGGTTCGTAGGGCGTGCCGTCGTGGCGGGCAACAAAGGCGCCGGCTTCCTGGCTGATCAGCGTGCCGGCGAGATGGTCCCACGGCATCAGTTTATTGTACATCAGGTAGTGCAGGTGGCCGGCAGCGAAGGTGCGATACTCGTGGGCCGCGCAGCGGTAGTTCGAGCAGAAGGCAACCTTGGCGAGATTGGACATCACGCGTGTCCGCATCTCCGCCGGCAGGAAGCCCGTCGAGGCCATGCCGGTCATATCCGCAAGCGGAACCGGGGCGGCTGCCTTGAGACGGACGGCCGGTCGGTTGCCGCCGGTCTGCCAGGCTCCCGCCCCCTTCTCGGCCAGCACGAAGTCGTCGCCCATCGGATCGCAGATCACGCCCGCGATCGTTTCGCCGCCTGCCACCACCGCAGCCATGACGCCGAACAGCGGCACGCCGGCGGCGAAATTGAACGTTCCGTCGATGGGATCGACAACGACGGCCAGATCGGCCTCCGCCAGTTTCGACAGCAGCGCCGGCTCTGCGGCGACGCTCTCCTCGCCGACAAACAGGGCACCCGGCAGCACCGCCTCCATGCCCGCCTTGATGAACCGCTCGGCCGCCTCGTCGGCCTCGGTCACCAGGTCGATGGCGCTGGTCTTGGTCCTGACCTCGCCGTCGGCGAGCGCGCGGAAGCGCGGTCGGATCTCGGCCTCCGCTGCCGTGCTGAGAAGGAGCGCGAGCGCGTTGATGTCAAATTGTACCGTCATCCGGGGTTGCCACTGCAAGAGAGGAGAAATCGAAGAGCTTCGTATCGAGAAGGTGGGACGGGTTGACGTGCGCCAGCGCCCGCAGCATCGCGTCCTTCCGGCCGGGCATGCGGGCCTCGATGTCGGCCAGCATCGCCTTCATTGCGTTGCGCTGCAGGCCGTCCTGCGAGCCGCACAGGTCACAGGGAATGATCGGGAACTGCATGGCGGCTGCGAACTTCGCCAGGTCGTCCTCGGCCGCATAGGCGAGCGGACGCAGCACCGTCAGGTCGCCGTCGTCGTTGAGCAGCTTCGGCGGCATGGTCGCAAGCCGTCCGCCGTGGAAGAAATTCATGAAGAAGGTCTCCAGGATGTCCTCGCGGTGATGGCCGAGGACGAGCGCGTCGCAGCCCTCTTCCCGCGCAATGCGGTAGAGGTTGCCACGCCGCAGCCGTGAGCAGAGGGAGCAGTAGGTCGCCCCCTGCGGCACCTTCTCCTTCACGATCGAATAGGTGTCGCGATATTCGATGCGGTGCCTGACGCCGATCGACGCCAGGTAGTCGGGAAGGACGTGCTTGGGGAAGTTCGGCTGGCCTTGGTCGAGGTTGCAGGCGATCAGTTCGACCGGCAGCAGGCCGCGCCATTGCAGATCCATCAGCAGCGCCAGCAGGCCGTAGCTATCCTTGCCGCCGGAAATGCCAACCAACCAGCGCTTCTGCCCCTTCAGCATGGCGAAGTCGTCCATGGCCTGCCGCACCTGCCGGAGCAGGCGCTTGCGCAGCTTGTTGAAGGAAACGCTGGAGGGCGCGTCGGCGAACAGCGGGTGCCGGCCGTCATCCGGCCCGTTGTCTTCCGTTTCGGCACATGCGAGGGTCATGCGATCTGTCCAATTGCGATCCGGGCATGCAATGCCCCGATCAAGCCCGACAATCAAGCCCCGAACACCGACCACCCGGTGCGCGCGGCCAGCATTTCGAGCGCAAGAGAGCCAAGCAGCGAATTGCCGTTTTCGTTGAGGCCGGGCGACCAGACCGCGACCGAGGCTTTACCCGGCGCCACGGCGAGAATGCCGCCGCCGACGCCGCTCTTGCCCGGCAGGCCGACGCGGTAGGCGAATTCGCCGGAACCGTCGTAGTGGCCGCAAGTCAGCATCAGGGCGTTGATACGCCGCGCCCGCATATGCGAGACGACACGGTGGCCGATCAGCGGATTGGTGCCGCTGTTGGCGAGGAACAGCCCCGCCCTGGCGAGCTGCCGGCAACTCATCGCCAGCGCGCACTGGTGAAAATAGACGCCGAGCACCAGTTCCGCCGGATGATCGAGCCTGCCGAACGAGCGCATGAAATTGGCCAACGCGACGTTGCGGAAGCCGGTCGCCTGTTCGGAGCGTGCCACCGCCTGGTCGACGACGATATCGTCCTCGTCGGCCAGATAGCGCACGAACCGCACGATCTCGCCGATCGCCTCCTTCGGCGTATGGCCGGCGAGCACCAGGTCGGTGATGGCGATGGCGCCGGCATTGATGAATGGATTACGGGGTATGCCGCCCTCATGCTCGAGCTGGACAATGGAGTTGAACGCCGAACCCGACGGTTCGCGACCAACGCGCTTCCAGATCGCCTCGCCGTACTTGCCGAGCGCCAGTGTCAGCGTGAAGACCTTGGAAATGCTCTGGATGGAGAAGGGCTCTTCCGCGTCGCCGGCAAGATGCATCCCACCGTCGACGGTTGCGACCGCCATGCCGAATTTCTTCGGATCGACGTGTGCAAGCTGCGAAATGTAGTCCGCGACCCTGCCCTCGCCGCGCCGCGTCGAAAGCGTCGCATGGATGTCGTCGACGATGGCTTGCAGGTCCGTCATGCCGCCCCTTGTTCTAAGGAAAAGATTCCGCCTGTCACTTGCCACTAAGGCAGATCGCCCGAAAGCGCATGCACCCTTACATTAGTTCTTGTTTCGGTGCGTGTCTCACCAGGGAACTCGCACACTTCCAGGTAGCGTGCTTTTTTATTTCTCCCAAAGAAAAAGCCGCCAATTTCTCGGCGGCTTTTCCAATCTGGACGATGGCGTCGCGAATTAACGCGAGTAGAATTCGACGACCAGGTTCGGCTCCATGACGACCGGGTACGGTACGTCGGAGAGGCCCGGAACGCGGGCGAAGGTCGCAACCATCTTGTTGTGGTCGACTTCGATGTAGTCCGGGACGTCGCGCTCGGCGAGCTGGACCGATTCCAGAACCGAAACGAGCTGCTTGGACTTCTCGCGAACCTCGATGACGTCACCGGCCTTGCAGCGGTAGGAACCGATGTTGACGCGGACGCCGTTGACCTTGACGTGGCCGTGGTTGACGAACTGGCGAGCGGCAAAGACGGTCGGCACGAACTTGGCGCGGTAGACGATCGCGTCGAGGCGCGATTCGAGCAGGCCGATCAGGTTTTCGCCGGTGTCGCCCTTGCGGCGGTTGGCTTCCTCGTAGGTCGCGCGGAACTGCTTCTCGCGCAGGTCGCCGTAGTAGCCCTTCAGCTTCTGCTTGGCGCGCAGCTGCACGCCGAAGTCCGAGAGCTTCGACTTGCGGCGCTGGCCGTGCTGGCCGGGGCCGTATTCGCGGCGGTTGACCGGGGACTTCGGGCGACCCCAGATGTTTTCGCCCATGCGGCGATCGATCTTGTACTTGGATGAAGCGCGCTTGCTCATCGCATTTCCTTTCAAACAGTTCCACCGGCCTGTTAGCAGACCGGATCAAGGAAACACGCCCTCCTCTGAATGCCGTTTTGGGCCTTCTGACAGGTTCCTTGCGATACGCGACCGCAAGAAGCCACGGGACATGTCAAATGAAACACCGGACATCTCTGCCCGGCGTTGGGGCGGTAGCTAGACCACCTCAACAAAATTGTCAACGTGGTCGTAGATCTCCGAGAGACTATTCCGCCGCCGGCCGCAGCGTTTCGGTCAGGTCCGGGCCGTTGGCGTCACCCGGCTGGGTTTCGCAGCCGAGATCGGGGAAGGCCACGATGCGCAAGCCGGCAAGGTCGCTGTGCACGACGATCAGGCCCTGCTCCTCGAAATAGCCGAGAAGCCGGCGGGCGCGGCGGGCCGAGTGGGTCCCATAGGCACGGGCGATCATCACGTCGGACGGGCAAGGCAGGCCCCGCACCGCAGCCTGCGCGACGAGCAGGAACACACCCTGCAAGTCCTCGGTGACGGCGCGGGAGAGCTCGAGCGCCGTCGCCCACAGCTCCGTGCCGGCGGTCTCCGCGTCGACGCCGGAGCGCGCCACCGCCATCTTGCGGCGGAAGGCCGGCAGCGACAGCGGCGCACCGGGTACTCGACGGATACGGCAGCGCACGAGGAAATCCTGAAACAGTTCCGCATCGGCGCGGAAGGCGGCGCCGGGATTGTCGAGGATTTCGGCGAGCACCTGGTCCTGCAGCGCCTCGCGCTCCTCGGCGGGGATCTCGGGAGCAGCGGGTCGGGCCGGCTCCAGGCTCGCAGGTTCGGGACGGGCGCGGGACAATTCGGCGAGGATGTCGGTGGTGGGCCGCGGCTGAGGTGCAACGCGGCGGACGATCGGCCGGGTAAACTCCTCCGGGTCGGGCGTGAAGATCAGGTCCTCGACGTCCTGCGGCGCCTCCGGCAGCGGCATCAGCTTCGGGCTGGTCGAGCGGGCGGATGTTTCCACCGGGCCGATCGTCACCGGCAGCGGGCGGCGCGAGAGGGCGGGACCGAGCGCCACAAACGAGCCGCGCTTCAGATCGCGGAACATCTCCGCCTGCCGCCGGTCCATGCCGAGCAGGTCGGCCGCACGCGCCATGTCGATGTCGAGGAAGGTGCGGCCCATCAGGAAGTTCGACGCTTCGGCGGCGACGTTCTTGGCGAGCTTCGCCAGCCGCTGCGTGGCGATGACCCCGGCGAGGCCCCGCTTGCGGCCGCGGCACATCAGGTTCGTCATCGCCCCGAGCGAGACCTTGCGTGCCTCCTCCGACACGTCGCCCGCCACCGAGGGCGCAAACATCTGCGCCTCGTCGACGACGACTAGCACCGGATACCAGTAGTCGCGGTCGGCATCGAACATGGCGTTCAGGAAAATGCCGGCCGCACGCATTTGCTGCTCGACCTCGAGGCCCTCGAGCGACAGCACGCAGGAGACGCGGTGCTGGCGGATGCGAGTGGCGATGCCGATCAGTTCGGCATCGGTTCGCTCGCCCTCGACCACGACGTGGCCGAACTTGTCGGACAGCGTGACGAAGTCACCTTCCGGATCGATGATGCATTGCTGAACCCAGGGGGCGGATTGCTCGAGCAGGCGACGGAGGAGGTGCGACTTGCCGGAGCCGGAATTGCCCTGCACCAGAAGGCGCGTCGCCAGCAGTTCCTCGATATCGAGCGTGGCCGGCGCGCCGCCCTGCGCCGTTCCCATGTCGATGCCGACCTTCATCCAATCCTCGTTTTCAAATCCAACCGATCCGTCGCCCCGCCGCGACCGGAACGACGGTCTGGCCTAGCATGAATTCACCGCAGGCGGCACATCGTTTGCCGAAACCCACAGCTTTGCGCATCGCCGAGCCCGGCTGCCCCCTCTGGCATGCGACTTGGTCCCAAAGACCTAGGCTGGTGCGGCCCCCTTCGCCCCGGCCCTGGCCCACCGATAGCGCATGTCGGGTTCCCGCTCCTCGTTGCGGGAGCCGTCGGTCTCTTTAACAGCCACAAAGCCATGCTTTTCATAAAAGCGCCGCGCAACGGCATTGCATTGAAAGGTCCAGAGCGACAATTCCGAAAAGCGGGCCATCGCGATTTCCAGCAGGCGCGTGCCGATCCCCCTGCCCTGCATCGAGGGGGCAACATAGAGTTGCTCGACCAGTCCCTGATTGAAGGCAACCACGCCCACGAGATTGTCGCCGTCGAAGGCGCCGTGGATCTCGCATTCGTTGAACAAATGCTCGCGCCAGTATCGCAGATCCTCCTCCGGGCTGTGCAGCCCGGTGAGGTGCGGCAAGCGCTGGTCGAACGACGCGCGATGCACCTGCGCCGCGGCGGCCATGTCGACTGCTGCCAGACGGCGCAGACGGATCGGATCAACACTCCGGTTCACCTGCAAGCCAAAGCCTTGCATCAGCCGCCGTGTCGCGAAGTCCGGATTTCCCGAGGTGAAGATCGCGATGTCCTCGCCGGGCGCCAGCACCTGCAGCGGCGGCACCAGCCGGCGGGTCTGCCGGGCGATCGCTTCGGCGGGGTCGAGCCAGTCGACCGGCCATGGCGCCAGCCGGCGGAACAGGTTCGCCATGAAGGGGTAATGCGTGCAGGCAAGCACGACGATGTCCGTCTTGCGGCCATCCTTCTCGATGAAGCATCGGCCGATTTCCGCCTGCACCGCATCGTCCGACAGCGTCTCGCCGCGAATATAGGCCTCCGCCATTCGGGCCAGATTCTCCGAGCCGACGAGATGGACGTCGCACCGGGTGGCGAAGGACTGGATGAGATCCCGGGTATAGGCACGCTTCACGGTGCCCGGCGTTGCCAGCACGGAAACCAGGCCTGAGCGGGTTCGTTCTGCCGCCGGCTTGATCGCCGGCACCGTCCCGACGAAGCGCATGCCCGGAAACGCCGCCCTCAGGTCGGCGCCGACGAGCGTGAAGGCGGTGTTGCAGCCGATGACGCAGACCTCGGGGTCGTGATGGGCGAGCAGTCGGTCGAAGAGGGTGATCACCCGTTCCTTCAGGGCCGCTTCCTCCCAACCGCCGTAGGGAAAGCCGGCGTCGTCGGCGACATAGATGAAGTGGCGCTCCGGCATCAGCACGCGTGCCTCGCGCAACACCGTCAGGCCGCCGATGCCACTGTCGAATATCAGGACCGGCCTGGAATCACTCGTCGCCACGTGGGACCTTCGGTCTTCTGTTCCGGGTGCGGTTCGGCGCAGGCGCGCCGGCACCGCGCGGCGTCTCGCGGGTGAAACGGTCGAGACAGGAGACGATGCCGCGCAAGACCTGGATTTCCGAGCCGGTGAAGGATGGACGGGTTAGGGCTGCGCGCAGGTTTTCGATCAGTTTCGGCTTTTTGGCTGCGGGGCGGAAGTAGCCGCGCGCATCGAGCGCTTCTTCCACATGGTCGAACAAGCCCTGCAACTCGTGCTTCTCCGCCGGACGTTGAGGCAGGGCGGAGAAGGCCGTCTCCTCTACCGAAGTCATGCCGGTCTTCAGCCATTCGTAGCTCATCAGCAGCACGGCCTGGGCGAGGTTCAGCGAGGCAAAGGCGGGGTTGACGGGAAAGGTGACGAGTTCGTCGGCGAGCGCGATCTCCTCGTTGGTCAGCCCGGTCCGCTCGCGGCCGAAAAGGATACCGGTTGCCTGGCCTGCCCGGAACCGCGTGCGAAGATCGTTGGCAGCCACAGCCGGCGAGCGGACCTCCTTGTAACCGTAGCGATCGCGCGCGGTCGTCGCATAGACGAAATTGAGGTCGGCGATGGCCTCCTCCAGCGACGGGAAGACCCGCGCTGCCGCGATCACATGGTCTGCCCTGCTTGCCGCCGAGATTGCCTTTTCGCTCGGCCAACCGTCGCGGGGATTGACGAGGCGCAGTTCGGCGAGGCCGAAATTGGCCATGGCGCGCGCCACCATGCCGATGTTCTCGCCGAGCTGCGGATGGACCAGAATGATCGCCGGGCCTTCCGCTATCAGTTGTCGTTCGCTGTTCGTACCCGCCATTCGCTCAACCGCCGTGCTGCCAAACCGACCCAGGCACGATCGTCGCCTGCGCGCCTCCGGTCGGTGCATCGGTCCCTGCCATATCCGGCGTCAAAAGAAAAGAAAGCCGGTTCGGATTTCCGGCCGGATCATTCGGAACCGGAGTCGGCCGCAGCCGGGGGATTCGCGCCCATTTTGGCGATTTCCTCCATTTCCGCCTTCAGCGAGCCGGGATCGCCATCCTGCGGGCGGAGTATATCGTCGATGACCGCCTTGCCATTTTCCTCGATCACCGCGAAATCGACTTCCGCCGGCTTCCAGTCCGGTGCCCGCTCTCCGAAACAATGGGTGTTGTCGAACGTCGTCCTGACGGTGGTCACGCCGTCCACTGGTGGCGCCGGTTCGATCTTGAGATCGTTGATCGGACAGCCATCCTGCCCCATGGCGATGACATCGTAATCGAACGGCGATCCGCCGTCGTCATAGGCAGGATACCGGGCCGCCTCCCGATATTTGGCAACGAAGTCCCTGCTGTAGAGCCGCTCCAGGAACCGGGCATCGAAGTAGTCGACATAGTCGGGCGGGTTGTCGTCGCCGTCTTCCACGTCGGCCCAGTTCTGCGTCACCACCGCCATGATCTCGCGCACCGGCGCCGTCGCATCTGATGCGGATGCGAGCGTGGGCAGGATGACGAATGCGGCGGCAAGGCTGGAACGTATCATGAAGCTCTCCCGAGGATCGCATGTGGACCGGCGCCTCCCGCCACCCGGACCAGACGCACTTTGCGCCCGACTAGCGCGCCTAAAACAGCGCGCGCGAATGCAGGCGATTCGATGCCTCCAGCATAGGCGACGGCTGCCGAAAATAAAGCGTCTACGCCGATGGTCGGCTTTGCCTTGCCGCGCCGCGGTGGTATAGCCGCAGCAATCCCTCCTTTACGAAACGGGGCATTCCACCCCTCTAGGCTACGAGGTTACTCCATGAAAAAGATCAAGGTCGCCAATCCGGTCGTCGAACTCGACGGCGACGAGATGACCCGCATCATCTGGCAGTTCATCAAGGACAAGCTGATCCATCCGTACCTGGACATCGACCTGAAATATTTCGATCTCGGGATGGAGAACCGCGACGCCACCGACGACCAGGTGACGATCGATGCGGCCAACGCGATCAAGCAGTACGGCGTCGGCGTCAAGTGCGCGACGATCACGCCGGACGAAGCCCGTGTCGAGGAATTCAAGCTGAAGAAGATGTGGAAGTCGCCCAACGGCACGATCCGCAACATTCTCGGCGGCGTCATCTTCCGCGAGCCGATCATTTGCAAGAACGTGCCGCGCCTCGTTCCGGGCTGGACCAAGCCGATCATCGTCGGCCGCCACGCCTTTGGCGACCAGTACCGCGCCACCGACTTCAAGTTCCCCGGCAAGGGCAAGCTGACGATGAAGTTCGTCGGCGAGGACGGCAAGGAGATCGAGTACGACGTCTTCGACGCACCGTCCGCAGGCGTCGCCATGGGCATGTACAACCTCGACGACTCGATCACCGAGTTCGCCCGCGCCTCCTTCAACTACGGCCTGCAGCGCAATGTTCCGGTCTACCTTTCGACCAAGAATACCATCCTCAAGGTCTATGACGGCCGCTTCAAGGACATCTTCCAGGAGGTCTTCGACGCAGAATTCGCCGACAAGTTCAAGGAAGCGAAGCTCTGGTACGAACACCGCCTGATCGACGACATGGTCGCCTCGGCGCTGAAGTGGTCCGGTGGCTATGTCTGGGCCTGCAAGAACTATGATGGCGACGTGCAGTCCGATATCGTCGCACAAGGCTTCGGCTCACTCGGCCTCATGACCTCCGTACTGATGACGCCGGACGGCAAGACGGTCGAGGCCGAGGCCGCGCACGGTACCGTCACCCGCCACTATCGCCAGCATCAGAAGGGCGAGGAGACCTCGACCAACTCGATCGCCTCGATCTTCGCCTGGACCCGCGGTCTCGCCCATCGCGCCAAGCTCGACGACAATGCCGAACTGGCGAAGTTCGCCTCGACGCTGGAGAAGGTCTGCGTCGACACCGTCGAAGCGGGCTTCATGACGAAGGACCTCGCGCTGCTGATCGGTCCCGACCAGCCGTGGCTCTCCACCACCGGCTTCCTCGACAAGATCGACGAGAACCTGCAGAAGGCGATGGCGGCCTGAGCGGCCGGCACAGCTTTATGATCACCTGGGACCCGGCCTCGCGCCGGGTCTTTTTTTGCCGGCTTGCGGCGAAAAGCGGCCCATCGAAAAAAGGCCGGGCTTGGCGCCGGGCGCCGGAACGCTTTACAGGACGGCCCCTGCCTCGGCGTGGCCGGGCTCCGGGCCGCGCATCCGGCCGGCGACCTGCATCAGGCTTTCGGCCGGTCCGGCCAGGTTCACCCGGTCGCGCCCCTCGGCCTTGGCGCGATAGAGCGCATGATCGGCGGCTGCGACCATCCGGTCGAGATCGCCGCCGGACAGGACGACGGAGGCGATCCCGGCGCTTATCGTGATCGAGATGGTCTCGCCAAAGTGACCGATTGACAGCCGGGCAACATCCCGCCTGATTCGATCTGCGACGGCAAGCCCATGCTCCAGATCGAGCGCCGGCGCAAACACGGCGAACTCCTCGCCGCCGAACCGGCCGAAAATCATGTCGTCATCGATCAGCGCGCTCACTGCCGAGGTGAAGCGCCGCAGCACCTGGTCCCCGGCCATGTGCCCGTAGGTGTCGTTTATCGACTTGAAATGGTCCAGGTCGAACAGCATCAGCACGCCGCTGTCGGGGCGACGCAAGAGGCGCGCGCTGACGTCGTCCATAAAGGCCCCGCGGTTGAGTATCCCGGTCAGGGCGTCCGAGCGCGCGGCGTAACGGAAGACGAACTCGCTGCGCTCCTTGATGAGCACCAGCATGGCGACCGCAACGATCAGCGTGTGCAGGAAGATCTCGAGGGCGAATATGGCAAACCAGGGCGATACCGAGGGCGCGGCCCCGTCGGTGACGGGCGCAACCAGTGCAAACGGGATGCGCAGCAGATAGATCACTCCATGGCTCGCAAGCAGCACCGCGATGATGCGCCGTGACGGCAGCGCCTCGCGCCTGCGGCCGCTGAGCAACTCTGTCGCAATGCCGAGCGAATAACCCGAGACCACCAAAGACATCAGGATGACCCGCAGGCTCATGTCGGCCGCGAACGTATCCGAGAACAGATAGGCGAGGCTCCAGGCCGCCGGACCTGCTGCGAGGGCAATCCGGGAGACGTGCCGATCCTCGAAGGCGCGAAAACCGGCCCAGGTCAACGAATATGCAAGAGCGGCAAGGAAATTTCCGAGCCCTATCGAAAGCTCCGGGGCGATCGTCTCACGCGTCGCCAGCAGCGCACTCGACGCAGTTCCGATCCACATGGCAATGCACCAGAAGCGTGCCGCGGCGGGGCCCCGCTCTGTCAACCAGTACTGCGTCAGGAACACAGCCACGACCAGTGTCGACAGCAGCGTGCAGATCAGCAGGGTCGGAACGCTGATGAGAACTTCAAGCAAAGAATCAACTCCCTCGGCGCGCTAGACCTAGCACCGAAGGTTGAATACTTCGCAAAAGAAAAAGCCAGATAATTACGCAGCCGGGTGGCAACAGCGCGACGTTCGGAATCACCCCGGCCTTAATCGGGACCCCGCCCCACGTGAGTCGATCTGGAACGTACGTGATGCCCCGAGGCAAGTCGCCCGGAGACGCTGCTGCGCACCTCGGGAGCCAGGAGAACGACGTGTCGGACACACGGCGGGATAGCCCGCCGCGCGTCCCACCGATCGTGGAGGCTTTTCCGAACTCAGCCGGCGATCGCCGCGGCGACCTGCTCGATTGCCTCGCCGGCGCGCTGCCCGTCCGGACCGCCGGCCTGGGCCATATCCGGGCGTCCGCCGCCGCCCTTGCCGCCGAGCGCGGCCGAGGCGACACGCACGAGATCGACGGCGCTGAAACGGCCGGTGAGGTCATCGGTGACCGCCACGACAGCGCTTGCCTTGTCGTCGGCCGACACTCCGACAAAGGCGACGACGCCGGAACCGAGGCCCTTCTTGCCCTCGTCAGCCAGTCCCTTGAGGTCCTTCGGCTCGACGCCGGTCACGATCTTGCCGAGGAATTTCACGCCGGCGATCTCGCGGACCGCATCCGCTCCGTTTCCGCCACCGCCGCCAAGGGCGAGCTTCTTCTTGGCTTCCGTCAGCTCGCGCTCCAGCTTGCGGCGCTCGTCAAGGAGCGCCTCGACGCGCGACTGGACCTCGGCCGGCTGCACCTTGAGGCTGGCGGCGATCGACTTGACCCGTTCGTCCTGCTCGGCGAGATAGGCGCGCGCCGCCTCGCCGGTGAGCGCCTCGAGGCGTCGGACCCCGGCGGCAACGGCACTCTCGCCAACGATGCGCACCAGGCCGATCTCGCCGGTCGCCCTCACATGGGTGCCGCCGCACAGTTCGACCGAATAGGGCTTTCCGGCCTTGCCGCCGCGAATGCCCGTGCCCATCGACACGACGCGTACCTCGTCGCCATACTTTTCGCCGAAGAGCGCCATGGCGCCCTCGGCAATCGCGTCGTCCACGCTCATCAGGCGCGTCGTCACCGGCGTATTCTGCACGATGATCTCGTTCGCCATCTCCTCGACGACCTTCAACTCATCCGCCGTCATCGGCTTCGGGTGAGAGACGTCGAAGCGCAGCCGCTCGGGGGCAACCAGCGAGCCCTTCTGGGTGACGTGGGTGCCGAGCACCTCGCGCAGCGCCTCGTGCAGAAGATGCGTGGCGGAATGGTTCGAGCGCAGCCGTGCCCGGCGCGCGTGATCGACGTCCAGCGCCACGGCGTCGCCGACCTTGATCGTTCCCGCCTCGACGACGGCGCTGTGCACGAACAGGCCGTCGGCCTTCTTCTGGGTGTCGGAGACCGACAGGCGGGCATGATCGGTGCTGATGACGCCGGTGTCGCCCATCTGGCCGCCGGACTCGCCGTAGAACGGCGTCTGGTTCAGCACGATCTGGACCCTTTCGCCGGCAGATGCCGCCTCGACGGCAGCACCGTCGCGCACGATCGCCTGCACGACGCCTTCCGCGCTTTCGGTGTCGTAGCCGAGGAAATCGGTGGCGCCGTGCTTTTCACGCAGCTCGAACCAGATGGTTTCAGCCGCCGTGTCGCCGGAACCGGCCCAGCTCTTGCGGGCCTCGGCCTTCTGGCGCTCCATCGCATCGCTGAAGCCGGACAGATCGACGCCGATGCCGCGGTTGCGCAGCGCATCCTGGGTCAGGTCAAGCGGGAAGCCGTAGGTGTCGTAAAGCTTGAACGCCGTCTCGCCGTCGAGAATGTCGCCCTTGTCGAGGTCGGCGGAGGCGTCCGAAAGGAGCGACAGGCCGCGCTCGAGGGTCTTGCGGAACCTGGTTTCCTCAAGCTTCAGCGTCTCGGAGATCAGCGCCTCGGCGCGCACCAGTTCCGGATAGGCACGCCCCATCTGCTGCACCAGCGACGGCAGCAGCTTCCACATCAACGGCTCACGCGCGCCAAGCAACTGCGCATGGCGCATGGCGCGGCGCATGATGCGGCGCAGCACGTAGCCGCGCCCCTCGTTCGACGGCAGCACGCCGTCGGCAATCAGGAAGGCGGACGAGCGCAGATGGTCGGCGATGACGCGATGGCTGGCGCGGTGCTCAGGGTTGTCGGCGGCGACACCCGTCGCCTCGACCGACGCCTCGATCAGCGCCCGGAAGAGGTCGATGTCATAGTTGTCGTGCTTGCCCTGCAGCAGCGCTGCGATGCGCTCCAGCCCCATGCCGGTGTCGATCGACGGGCGCGGAAGGTCGATGCGCTGCTCCTTCGTCACCTGCTCGAACTGCATGAAGACGAGGTTCCAGATCTCGATGAAGCGGTCGCCGTCCTCTTCCGGCGAGCCGGGCGGGCCGCCCCAGATATGATCGCCGTGATCGTAGAAGATCTCCGAGCACGGCCCGCAGGGGCCGGTATCGCCCATGGCCCAGAAGTTGTCGCTGGTCGGAATGCGGATGATGCGGCTGTCAGGCAGGCCGGCGATCTTCTTCCACAGGTCGAAGGCCTGGTCGTCGGTATGATAGACGGTGACGAGCAGGCGGTCCTTGTCGATCCCGAACTCCTTGGTGATCAGCCCCCAGGCGAGCTCGATGGCGCGATCCTTGAAGTAATCGCCGAACGAGAAGTTGCCGAGCATCTCGAAGAAGGTGTGATGGCGCGCGGTGTAGCCGACATTGTCGAGGTCGTTATGCTTGCCGCCGGCGCGGACGCACTTCTGCGCCGTCGTCGCCGTCGAATAGGGACGCTGCTCCAGGCCGGTGAAGACGTTCTTGAACTGCACCATGCCGGCATTTGTGAACATCAGGGTCGGATCGTTGCGCGGCACCAGCGGGCTGGACGGCACGACTTCGTGTCCGTTCCTGCGGAAATAGTCGAGAAAGGCCGACCGGATCTCATTCACGCCGCTCATATTGGGTCCTTCATTCCTTAGGGCTCCGGGGCCACGCCCCTGCCTCATCAATTCTCAACCGCACCGGCGCGGAGGAGGGCGCACGGAGCAAGCCTGTTCCGAACGGCCGTCCGGCGAACGGACGTTGCGTGCCCGGTGCGGATGCGGGCCAGGTCCACTTCGTCCTCGCGCGGCCTTGGGCAGCCTGCAGCACCATCCGCCGACCGCCCCGGGATTATCCGAAAACTGAAGGCTTTTATCGTCCGCCCCTTCCCCTGTCCAGACAGGAAAACCGGCCCCGCAAGGCGAGGGCCGGTTCGTCGTCCCGGTCATCGTAGCGCAGCAGCGCTTACATCTCGGCGAGGTTGTCGCCGTCGTCAGGCTCGGGCTTGCCGTCGAGCAACTTGTCGGCGATCAGGCCGGCATTCTGGCGGAGCGCCATCTCGATCTCGCGAGCGGCATCGGGATTGTCGCGCAGGAACTGCTTTGCATTCTCGCGTCCCTGTCCGAGACGCTGGCTGTTGTAGGAGAACCAGGAGCCCGACTTCTCGACGATGCCGGCCTTGACGCCGAGATCGATCAGTTCGCCGGTCTTGGAGACACCCTCGCCATACATGATGTCGAACTCGACCTCCTTGAAGGGCGGCGCCATCTTGTTCTTGACGACCTTGATCTTGGTCTGGTTGCCGATGACCTCGTCGCGCTCCTTGACCGCGCCGATGCGGCGGATGTCGAGGCGGACCGAGGCATAGAACTTCAGCGCATTGCCGCCGGTCGTCGTTTCCGGCGAGCCGAACATGACGCCGATCTTCATGCGGATCTGGTTGATGAAGATGACCATGGTGTTCGAGCGCGAGATCGAAGCCGTCAGCTTGCGCAGCGCCTGGCTCATCAGGCGGGCCTGCAGGCCCGGCAGGCTGTCGCCCATCTCGCCCTCGATTTCGGCGCGCGGCGTGAGCGCTGCGACCGAGTCGATCACCAGCACGTCGATCGCACCGGAGCGCACCAGCGCATCGGTGATCTCCAGCGCCTGCTCACCGTTGTCCGGCTGCGATATCAAAAGGTTCTCAAGGTCGACGCCGAGCTTGCGGGCATAGACGGGATCGAGCGCGTGCTCGGCATCGACGAAGCCGCAGATGCCGCCCTTCTTCTGCGCCTCGGCGATCGTCTGCAGCGCCAGCGTCGTCTTGCCCGAGCTTTCCGGCCCGTAGATCTCGATGATTCGTCCCTTCGGCAAACCGCCGATCCCGAGCGCAATGTCGAGACCGAGCGAGCCGGTCGGAATGGTTTCGATCTCGACGACACTGTCCTTCGCGCCGAGCTTCATGATCGAGCCCTTGCCGAAGGACCTCTCGATCTGAGAAAGTGCCGCTTCGAGTGCCTTGCTTTTGTCCACCGATTTGTCCTCTACGAGCCGCAATGTGTTTTGTGCCATTTGCTCCACCTTTAGGTTATTGGTGCCAGACAGGCAATGAAGCCGCCGATGGAAGTTTTGTACCCTTTTTGTTCTCATTTGGCAACAGCACACCATGCAATTGATCGATTTCGATTTTCGCGGCCGCGTTCTGCTTTCGTTTCTCTCGTTTGCCCAAGCATTGTAACATCCCGGCGCCGAGCGGCGCGAGCGGAAAGACGGCACGAATCGGATGATCGGGAAGGATAGTAGATGACCGCCAGCAGCATCCTCGTGCTCGGGGGCGCCCATGTCGACCGCCGCGGCCGCATCCATGGCGAGACCGCGCCCGGCGCCAGCAATCCCGGCACCTGGTTCGTCGAGGCCGGCGGCGGCGCCTTCAACGCGGCCCGCAATCTCGCCCGGCTCGGCTATTCGGTGCGTCTCATCGCCCCACGCGGTGGCGACAGCGACGGCGAGATCGTCGCGGCTGCGGCCGAAGCCGCCGGGATCGAGGACACGCCCTTCATCTTCCTCGACCGGACGACGCCGAGCTACACGGCGATCATCGAAGGCGACGGAAACCTGGTGATCGCGCTTGCCGACATGGAGCTGTACCGGCTGTTTTCGCCCCGCCGCCTGCAGCAGCGGGCCGTCCGCGACGCCATTGCTCGCGCCGATGCGCTCCTGACCGACGCGAACCTGCCGGCCGAAACGGTTACCGCGATCGCCGATGCCGCCCGCGCGGCCGGGAAGCCGCTTTCGGGGATCGCGATTTCGCCCGCCAAGGTGACACGCTTCGAAGATGCCCTGCCCTCGCTCGCCTGCCTGTTCATGAACGAGGCGGAGGCGAGGGTGCTGACGCAGGCGCGGCCCGACGACCCGCGGCAATGGCCGGACCTGTTGCGTCGCGCCGGCCTTGCCTCGGCGGTCGTGACGCGCGGGGGTGAGGCGGCGATAGCCTTCGACGCGACCGGCGCTGCCATGCTGGCGCCGCCGCGGCTCGAGGTGCTTGGCGACGTGACCGGGGCCGGCGACGCGCTGGCGTCCGGCTTCATCTCGGCCCGCCTGGACGGCCAGACGCTCGCGACGGCACTTCGTCAGGGCGTAGCTGCCGCCCTCATCGCGGTGCGATCGCCGTTGGCGGTGGCAGAAGAGTTGGAGCCGGCGCTTCTGGCGCGCGTCATGGCTCTTGTGCCTAAAGCAGAAATGCTGGCATGAGGCCGATTTGACGGACGTCGAAGCACGGCCCATCCTAAAAGCAAACAAATCCGAGGACCCGACGATGACGAGATCCGCCTCCCCGCTCCTGCCCATCGCCTATTCCGACGAGGTTACGGCAGCAAAGGCGCGCGGCGCCCCGCTCGTCGCACTCGAATCCACCATCATCACCCACGGAATGCCTTATCCCGGCAATCTGGAGATGGCGCGCAGCGTCGAGCGGATCATCCGCGAGGAAGGCGCGGTGCCGGCAACGATCGCGGTGATCGACGGCGTGCTGCATATCGGTCTTGACGATGCCGAACTGGAAGCGCTCGCCCAGACGGAAGGGGCGATGAAAGTATCGCGCGCCGATCTGGCCTTCGCAATCGCCGAGCGCCGGACGGGCGCGACCACGGTTGCGGCAACGATGATCGGCGCCGCCCTGGCCGGCATTCGCGTGTTCGCTACAGGCGGCATCGGCGGTGTCCACCGCAAGGCCGAGGAAACATTCGACATTTCCGCCGACCTCGAGGAACTGGCGCGTACCGCCGTCATCGTGGTCTGTGCCGGCGCCAAGGCGATCCTCGACATTCCGAAGACGCTTGAAGTGCTGGAGACGCGCGGCGTTCCCGTCGTCACCTATGACAGCCCGAACTTCCCAGCCTTCTGGTCGCGCGATTCGGGCCTGCCGAGCCCGCTGATGCTGAACAGCCCGGCGGCCATCGCCAACTTCCAGGCCGTGCGCGAACGGCTCGGGATCGACGGCGGCATGCTCGTCGCCAATCCGGTTCCGGCAGAAAACGAAATTCCCCGCCGCGAGATGGAAATCTACATCGAACGCGCGCTGGACAATGCCGAGCGCGACGAGATCACCGGCAAGGAGGTGACCCCTTATCTGCTGAATACGATATTCCGGCTGACCGACGGACGCAGCCTTGCGACAAACATCGCCCTCGTCGAGAACAATGCCCGGCTGGCAGCGGAGATCGCAGTGGCGATGGCCGTGTGAGAGGCCCCGCCTCCGGCCGCAGGCAGTCCTGCATGTCTCCCGAGACCGAATAGCGGCTTCGAGAGACATCGCTAGACATTCTAGCAAATGGCGCGCGGCTCCCGGTTTAGGCCACCCTTTCCTACCCCTTCATCCGCCCCTCCCAAGCGCACGAAGCCCCCCCCCCGGATCATACTGTACTCTTGGCGCTCCCCGTGCCTTTTCTCCGCCCAAGGAGAAGAGGAAAGGAGAGGGTTAAGATAAGCGGCGAAAGTCGCGTTGAAGCGCTATGCGCGTACTGCGCCATCCGCATTTACCAGATCCGCCTTGGTCGGGCTGCAGTTGCGCGCCTCGCGGAACCGTCCGGCCGCGAGGCGTCCGCGCCACGTTCATCAGACCACTTCCACGTCGATCACGCCCGGAGCCGAGCGCAAGGCGGCAGCGATTTCCGGCGAGATCCGGTAGCGTTCGCTCAGTTCCACCTCGATCTCGCGCTGGCCGTTGTCCTTGATGACGATGAACGAGACCAGCCCGTCGCCCTTGGCGTTGAGGTGGGCGGCAATCGAGCGCAGCGGGCCGGAATCACGGACGAAGACGCGCAGCGCCTTCTGCTGCTGCAGCGCTTCCTCCTCGAGCGAGCGCAACGTCTGGATCCGCAGCCCGATCCCCTCCGGCCGCTCCTCGGCCTGCACCGTCATCACCAGCGACTTGCCGGGTTCCAGCAGGTCGCGGTACTGCTGCAGCATTTCTGAAAACAGCACCGCCTCGAACTGGCCGGACGCATCCGAGAACGCGACGATCCCCATCTTGTTGCCGGTACGGGTCTTGCGCTCCTGCTTCGACGTCACGGTTCCCGCGAGCCGCCCGGCGGTCGCGCCCTGCTTCACCGCAACGGCGAAATCGGCAAAGTTCTGCACGCGCATCTTGGCGAGCATCGCATTGTAGGTGTCGAGCGGGTGGGCGGAGAGATAGAAGCCGAGCACCTGGAACTCGCGGTGCAGCTTCTCCGAGGCCAACCACGGCGCATAGGAGGGGAAGGAAATCACCTCCGGCCCGGTGGCTGCCCCTGCCCCGAACATGTCGCTCTGGCCGCTGGTCTTGTTTTCCTGGGCGCGCTGGGCATAGCCGAGCAGCCGGTCGAGGCCGGCGATCAGGGCGGCGCGGTCGTGGCCGAAGCAGTCGAAGGCGCCGGCGCAGATCAGGCTTTCGAAAACCCGGCGATTGACCTGCTTCGGGTCGATACGCAGGCAGAAATCCTCAAGGCTCTCGAACGGCCGGTCGCCGCGGACCTCGACGATGTGCTGCACCGCTCCCTCACCGACGCCCTTGATGGCGGCAAGCGCATAGTAGATGTGGTTCTCGCCCGTCTCGAAATGGGCATAGGACGTCTGAATGGACGGGGGCACGACGGTGATGCCGAGGCGGGCGGCATCCTGGCGGAAGTCGTTCAGCTTGTCGGAGTTCGCCATGTCGTAGGTCATCGACGCGGCGAGGAACTCGACCGGGAAATGCGCCTTCAGGTAGGCGGTCTGGTAGGAGACGATCGCGTAGGCCGCCGCGTGCGACTTGTTGAAGCCGTAGTTGGCAAACTTGGCGAGCAGGTCGAAGATCAGGTCCGACTGCGGCTTGGAGACGCCGTTCTTCACCGCGCCGTCGACGAAGCGGGCGCGCTGCTTGTCCATCTCCTCCTTGATCTTCTTGCCCATGGCGCGGCGCAAAAGGTCCGCTTCGCCGAGCGAATAGCCCGACAGCACCTGGGCGATCTGCATCACCTGTTCCTGATAGACGATGACGCCCTGCGTTTCCTTCAGGAGGTGGTCGATCATCGGATGGATCGACTCGATCTCCTCCTCGCCGTGCTTGCGGGCGTTATAGACCGGGATGTTCTCCATCGGGCCCGGCCGATAGAGGGCGACCAGCGCGATGATGTCCTCGATGCAGTCGGGGCGCATGCCGATCAGCGCCTTGCGCATGCCGGCACTTTCCACCTGGAACACGCCGACCGTCTCGCCGCGCGAGAGCATCGCATAGGTCAATTCGTCGTCGAGCGGCAGGCTTTCGAGCTGGACCTCGATCCCGCGCTTGCGGATGAAATCCACCGCCGTCTTCAGGACCGTCAGTGTCTTCAGGCCGAGGAAGTCGAATTTCACCAGCCCGGCCTGCTCCACCCACTTCATGTTGAATTGGGTGACCGGCATGTCGGAGCGCGGATCGCGGTACATCGGCACCAGCTTCGACAGCGGCCGATCACCGATGACGATGCCGGCGGCGTGCGTCGAGGCATGGCGATAAAGCCCCTCGATCTTCTGGGCGATATCGAGGAGGCGGGCAACGACGGGCTCGTTTTCCGCCTCCTCGCGCAGCTTCGGCTCCTCCTCGATCGCCTTCGACAGCGGCGTCGGGTTGGCGGGGTTGTTCGGCACGAGCTTGCAGATCTTGTCGACCTGGCCATAGGGCATTTCCAGGACGCGGCCGACGTCGCGGAGCGCCGCGCGGGCCTGCAACGATCCAAAGGTGATGATCTGCGCTACCTGCTCGCGCCCGTACTTGCGCTGCACGTAACGGATCACCTCCTCGCGGCGGTCCTGGCAGAAGTCGATGTCGAAGTCCGGCATCGAGACGCGTTCCGGATTGAGAAAGCGCTCGAACAGCAGCGAAAAGCGCAAGGGATCCACGTCGGTGATCGTCAGTGCATAGGCAACAAGCGAACCCGCCCCGGAGCCGCGGCCCGGGCCGACCGGAATGTCCTGCTGCTTGGCCCACTTGATGAAGTCGGCAACGATCAGGAAGTAGCCCGGGAACTTCATCCGCTCGATGACGCCGAGCTCGAAGTCCAGCCGCTCGCGATAATCCTGCTCGCTGTAGCCCGGCGATAGTCCGAGCAAGGCCATCCGCCGCTCCAGCCCCTCCACGGCCTGGCGACGGAGCTCGCCGGCCTCAGCCCTTTCTGCTTCCTCAGGATCAGCGGTCGCGCCGGTGAAGCGCGGCAGGATCGGCGCGCGCGTCTTCAACACGAAGGAGCAGCGCCGGGCAATCTCCACCGTATTGTCGAGCGCTTCAGGCAAGTCGGCAAACAGCGCCAGCATGGCCGCACGGCTCTTCAGATAATGGTCCGGCGTCAGGCGGAAGCGGCTGTCGTCCGACACCATGGCGTTGTGCGCCACCGCCATCAGCGCATCATGGGCCTCGTAGTCGTCCGGCGCCGGGAAAAAGGGCTCGTTCGTTGCAACGAGCGGCACATCGTGGGCATAGGCGAGGTCCACCATCCGCCGCTCGTGCCGGCGGTCGTATTTGGCGTGGCGCTGCAGTTCGAGATAGAGGCGGTCACCGAACAGCCGCTTCAGGTCCAGAAGTCGGGCCTCGGCCACCGCCTGCTGCCCGGCGGCGACGGCCATGTCGACGGGACCGGTCGAAGCTCCCGTCAGCGCAATCAGGCCGTCGGTGCCCTCCTCGAGCCACGAGCGCAGCACATGGACGGAGTGCCCGCTTCCCTCGCCCTCCAGATAGGCACGGCTGACCAGGTCCACGAGGCGCACATAGCCAGCATCCGTCGCGGCGAGCAGCACGATCGAGGGCCGCTTGGCCGGCACCTGGGAAGCCGTGCGACGCTCCCCCTCGCCCTCGTCCTCCATGTCGATCGAAAGCTGGCAGCCGATCAGCGGCTGAATGCCCTCTCCGACCGCCTTCTGGGAGAATTCGAGCGCCGCGAAGAGGTTGTTCGTATCCGTGATGGCGATCGCCGGCTGGCTGTCGGAAACGGCCTTGCCGAGAATCTTCTTGATCGGCAGCGCACCTTCGAGCAGCGAATAGGCCGAATGGACGCGCAGGTGCACGAACCCGACGTCCTTCTCCGATCCCCCGTTCGCCGTCGCCACTGCCGTGTCCGCCATGTCTCGCCACCTCGCTTCAGGAGCGGAAAGGATAAGCGGATTCTTCGGCCGAAAGTCCAGCCGGACGTGCGCCGCGTCACCGTTATCCCCGCCGGCTGACACTACTCGGGGCGGCCGTGTGGCACCTGCCAGCTACATGCCGAGAGCGAGCACCGAAAGGCTGGCAACGAACATCGTGATGGAGGCAAAAGCAGCAAGATCACGCATGAATTCAGTCATTGTGGGCTCCTTTCCGGTTATGTTTTTATTTTGTTCTATTTTTGTTCTCTCGTCAAGCATGGTTCTACCCTTGGCGCCCAGGGGGCCGCGACGGTGCTCTGGACCACCTTGGGCGAATTGCCTATCCTCACGCAACCTTACAGCAGGAACCCGTCCCATGAAGGCTGCGCTGCTCTTTTCGATCGCCACGATGCTGCCCTCGGGCGCGATGGCGATGGATTTCCCTGCCGATCGGATCGTCGCCGCTGCGACCGGAGACTGGAACAGGGACGGCAGAACGGATCTTGTGGTGATCGCCGCGCCGGGCGAAGGCGAGGATGAAGATAACGGCGTCTATATCTATCTCGCCGACCCGAACGAATCGCGCCTGAAGCCGAAGGTTGCGGCCCCGAACAAATTGTGGGGGAGCCTCGCCATGTTCGGCCAGGAACCGGCTGTCGCGGCCTTGCCGAACGGATCCATCCAGTTGACCTCGCAGAACAGTGCCGTGGGACGGGATCGCTGGAGCCAGAACCTCACCCTCGCCTGGCGCAATGCGCAGTTCGTCGTCGCCGGCTACCGCTATGCGTCCCGCGACACGCTCGCCCCCGGCAACAGCACCGATTGCGACCTCAACGTTCTCACCGGCAAGGGCATGGCGAATGGCAAGCCGATCGCGGTGCCGGCGGTGCAGATTGCATTCGAGGGGTGGGACGATGAAATCGGCCGAAAGGCGTGCGGCCTTGCATCACGGTGACGTTGTCATAGGCGCCGACCCAGGCGCACGATCGGCCGCCCAGTGCAAAGTATCTGATCACGCTCAGCCGAGTTCGCGCACCTTTCCGTCCTCGATCGTCACACGGCGATCCATCAGCGCGGCGAGATCGTGATTGTGGGTGGCGATCAGGGCTGCGAGTCCGGACTGGCGCACCAGCGCCTGCAGCGCCTCGAACACATAGCCCGCCGTCTCCGGGTCGAGGTTGCCGGTCGGCTCGTCGGCAAGAAGAACCAGGGGCGCGTTGGCGACGGCGCGGGCAATGGCGACGCGCTGCTGCTCGCCGCCGGAAAGCTCCGACGGCCGATGCTCGGCCCGCGGGCCGATGCGCATGTAATCCAGCAGTTGCGCCGCCCGGACGCGGGCCTCCGCCTTCGGCAGGCCGGCGATCAACTGCGGCATCATGATGTTCTCGAGCGCCGAGAACTCCGGCAGGAGATGGTGGAACTGATAGACGAAGCCGATCTCGTTGCGGCGAATGGCGGTTCGCTGCTCGTCGTTCAGGTGCGCGCAGGACTGCCCGTTGATGACCACTTCGCCGGCGTCCGGCCGCTCCAGCAGGCCGGCGACATGCAGCAGCGTCGACTTGCCGGTCCCGGACGGCGCGACAAGGGCCACGATCTCACCGCTTCGAAGGGTGAAGTCGGCGCCCTTGAGGATCGCCAGCAGCGTTTCGCCCTGGCCGTAATGGCGCTCGACGCCGGAAAGCTGCAAAGCCACGCGCGCAGTCATCGGTCGTTTCCTATTCGTACCGCAGGGCCTGGACGGGGTCGAGCCTGGAAGCCCGCCACGCCGGAAAGATCGTTGCCAGGAACGACAGCGTCAGCGCCATGAGGACGATCGACACCGTCTCGCCGAGGTTCATGTCGGCCGGCAGCTGGCTGAGGAAATAGAGCTCGGGGTCGAACAGCGTCTGGCCCGAGAGCCAGGAGAAGAACTGTCGGATCGATTCCACATTGATACACACGACCACACCGAGAATGACGCCGGCAATCGTGCCGACCGTACCGATGGCCGCTCCCGTCATGAAGAAGATCCGCATGATCGATCCCGAGGTTGCCCCCATCGTCCGCAGGATCGCGATGTCGCTGCCCTTGTCCTTCACCAGCATGATCAGGCCGGAGATGATATTGAGCGCAGCGACCAGCACGATCAGCGTAAGGATCATGAACATCACGTTGCGCTCGACCTCGAGGGCGGAGAAGAACGTGCGGTTTCGCTGCCGCCAGTCGGTAACATAGATCTGCCGCTCTGCCGCCGCCTCGATCGGTTGCCGCAACGCGTCCACCGCGTCGGGATTGTCGACGAACAGCTCGATCGACTGCACCAGCCCCTCCGCATTGAAGTAGAGCTGTGCCTCCTCGAGCGGCATATAGATGATCGAGGCGTCGTATTCCGACATGCCGATCTCGAAGATCGCCGAAACGGTATAGGTCTTGACGCGCGGATTGACGCCGAGCGGCGTCACGTCGCCTTCCGGGGCGACCAGCGTGATCGTGTCACCGGCGTTTATGCCGAGTTGCTCGGCCATGCGCGCACCGATCGCCAGCCCCTCGCCGGAGGCAAACCCGACCAGGTCGCCGGCCTTGATGTGATCGGACACCGTCTTCAGCTTCGCGAGGTCCTCGGCGCGGATGCCGCGGACCAGCGCGCCGGTTCCGGCCCCACCCTTGCCGGATGCCAGCGTCTGCCCCTCGACCAGCGGGATCGCCAGCTTGACGCCCTGCACCTTGGAGAAACGGTCGGCCAGTTGGGCGTAGTCGTCCAGCGGGCGGTCGATCGGCTGCACGATCATGTGACCGTTGATGCCGAGGATGCGCGAAATCAGTTCGGTGCGGAAGCCGTTCATCACCGCCATGACGATGATCAGCGTCGCCACACCCAGCATGATGCCGATAAAGGAGAAGCCGGCAATGACGGAGATGAACGCCTCCCGGCGGCGGGAGCGAAGATAGCGCCACGCCACCATCCGCTCGAAGCCCGAGAAGGGCCGGCTTGCGGGCGCCGCTTTCGCCTTGATAACAGTGCTCTCGCCCGTCCCGTCCGCCATGATACCTCCGGATCCGTCTCCAGCCGCGTGTCCGCCCGGCTTAGTCCCTCGCCGTGAGCCGGGCGATCGCCGCCTCGACGGTGAGCGTTTCGCGCTCGCCGGTCTTGCGGTCCTTCACCTCGACCTCGCCGGCGGCGACCGAACGCGGCCCGACGATGACCTGGAACGGCGCACCGATCAGGTCGGCGGTGGCGAACTTCGTGCCGGCCCGTTCGTCCTTGTCATCGAGGAGCACGTCGACACCGGCCCTCGAAAGCGCAGTGTAGAGCGATTCGCATGCAGCGTCGCAGGCCGCGTCGCCAACCTTCATGTTGATGACGACGACCTCGAACGGCGCAACGGACCTCGGCCAGATGATCCCGTTCTCGTCGTGCGACGCTTCGATGATCGCCGGCACGAGCCGCGTCGGCCCGATGCCGTAGGAGCCCATGTGGACGGTGTGCTCCTTGCCATCCGGCCCCTGAACCTTGGCGCCCATCGCCTCGGAGTACTTGGTCCCGAAATAGAAGATGTGGCCGACCTCGATGCCGCGGGCCGAAACGCGCTCGGCTTCGGGGATAGCGTTGAACGCAGCCTCGTCGTGCATTTCGGAGGTCGCGGCATAGCGCGAGGTCCACTTGTCGAAGATCGCCTTCAGGCCGGCGACGTCGTCGAAGTTCGTATCCTCGCCCGGAATGTCGAAGTCGAGGAACTCCTTGTGGCAGAACACTTCGGATTCACCGGTGTCGGCGAGGATGATGAACTCATGGCTGAGATTGCCGCCGATCGGACCGGTGTCGGCGCGCATCGGGATGGCGCGCAGGCCCAGGCGCGTGAAGGTGCGCAGGTAAGCGGCGAACATCCGGTTATAGGCGTGCTCGGCGCCTTCGCGGGTCAGGTCGAACGAGTAGGCGTCCTTCATCAGGAATTCGCGCGAGCGCATGGTGCCAAAGCGCGGACGGATCTCGTCGCGGAACTTCAGCTGGATATGGTAGAGGTTGAGCGGCAGATCCTTGTAGGACTTGACGTAGGAGCGGAACACGTCGGTGATCATCTCCTCGTTGGTCGGGCCGTAGAGCATCGGCCGGTCCTGGCGGTCCTTGATGCGCAGCATCTCCTTGCCATAGGCATCGTAGCGGCCGCTTTCCTGCCAGAGCTCGGCCGACTGCAGCGTCGGCATCAAGAGCTCGATCGCGCCGGAACGGTTCTGCTCCTCGCGGATGATAGCGTTGACCTTGTCGAGTACGCGCTTGCCCAGCGGCAGCCATGTATAGATACCCGCGGACTGCTGCTTGATCATCCCGGTGCGCAGCATGAGGCGATGCGAGACGATTTCCGCTTCCTTGGGATTTTCCTTCAGAATCGGCATGAAGTAGCGGGAGAGGCGCATTGGCGGTTTCCAAAAGACAGGTTTCGCCTAACTGGGAATCGGGGCGAAATGGCGTTGATTGTGGTGCGTTCATAAACGCTTCGCAGATGGAAGGAAACCCGCACCACACCGCTTTCACCGAACAGTGGCCTGCCGGCAGCCGGCTTCAACCGCAAAAATGAGAGGTAAAAACATGGTACGGGGTGAATTGAGAAAATTCGCTTGAGTGTCATGATCATGCAAAAAATCAGATGACAATGCTCAACCTTTGGGCTAGCTTCGGCCCACAAAACAGGCAGGGAGCACAATTCCTGCCATTTTCGCGGTCAAGTCTTGGGAGGATCAGATCTTTGGCGCGCGCAGACGCTGCCACCGGCAACGGACAAAGATCACGCGAAACCTAGAACAAGGCTTTTTGCCTTGTTTTTTTTTGCTCTCTACAACCGTAGCCTCGTCTACGGTGCTTTCGTAACAGTTCCGTGACAGCAACCTGCGGCAAAGATGCGCATGCCGGCTTTCCACTGTTACGACGGCTTGCGCCGGCACCGCCCTCCGCTCAGTCGAACTTGGGGTACATCCGCGGCAGGGCATCGATGCCGTAGCCGTATTTGACCGACAGCACATACCAGCCGGCGTGAATGATCGCCGCCAGGATCGTGGTCGCCAGCATCACCCTGCCCGCCCGGAACCGGGCCGGGGCACTTTCCACCGATCCCGGCACGATCTCATTTTCCTCCGCCTGGGTACGCAGGCCGAACGGAAGTACGACAAACAGCGACAGCCACCAGATGATGAAGTAGACGGCGGCTAAGGAGAAAAGCTGCATAGGTCCGATCCTGAAAACGCTGCGCCGAATGAGCGACCGATGGTGCCGGCCCTCGCCCTCCGGCGGAACGCGCATCGGCCCTGTGTTTTCTCTTACCGCTGCAACGAGCGCGTTTCAAACCTGTTCGGAGCGGCGTGCTGTCACACCTGCTCGAGTTCGATCAGCGTTCCATAAAAATCCTTCGGATGGAGGAACAGGACCGGTTTTCCATGCGCTCCGATCTTCGGATTGCCGTCGCCGAGGACGCGGGCGCCACCAGCGACCAGTCGGTCGCGGGCGGCAGTGATGTCGGCCACCTCGTAGCAGATATGGTGCATGCCGCCGCCCGGGTTCTTCCCCAGGAATGCGGCGATCGGCGATGCATCGCCCAGCGGCTCCAGCAACTCGACCTTGGTGTTCGGAAGGTCGACGAACACCACGGTCACACCATGTTCGGGCAGAGCCTGCGGCGCTGTCACTTTCGCGCCGAGGACGTCACGGTAGGTGGCGGTTGCGGCGGAAAGATCGGGGACCGCGATGGCGATGTGATTGACGCGTCCAAGCACCTGACGTTCCTTTCAATCCAAGCCGGCCGGACCGCGGGCGCCCTGTCGCGTGACGCCCGCCGATCGATCAGGCCTTGGTCACGAAGACCGTAACGACCGGCTTCTTGCCCCAGACCTCGTTGGCCATCGCGCGGACGGCGCGCCGCACCGCCTCTCGGACGGTCTCCAGATCCTTGCGCCGCGCCCGCGGGATGCTTTCGACTGCGGACAGCACGGCATCGTAGAGCGTATCGTCCATGGCCTCGCCCTCATCGTCGAACTTCGGCAGTCCATACGGCACGATGTCGGGATCGCCGCGGAAATCGTAACGGGCGTCCAGGAGGATATTGACGGCGACGTGACCGACGAAGGACAGCTTGCGGCGGTCGCCGATGCCCATCTCGTCGTAGTCACCGATCAGGTTGCCATCCTTGTAGATGCGGCCGAACGGCGCCTCGTCGATCACCTCCGCCGGCCCCGGCGCCAGGCGCAGCATCAGCCCGTCGCGGACGCGCGGCACCGTAGCGATGCCGGATTGTTCGGCAAGTTCGGCATGGGCGACCAGGTGCGCCGCCTCGCCATGCACCGGCACCACCATTTGCGGGCGCGTCCAGGCGTACATCTGCTGCAACTCGCTGCGGCGCGGATGGCCGGACACATGCACCAGCGCCTCGGCGTCGGTCACGACATGAATGCCCTGGTCGATCAATCCGTTCTTGATGTCGTTGATCCCCTTCTCGTTGCCCGGTATGGCGCGCGAGGAGAAGATGATCGTGTCACCGGCGGTGAAGGTGACGTTGCGCATCTCGTCACGGGAGATCTTGGCGAGCGCCGCGCGCGGCTCGCCCTGGCTGCCGGTCAAGATCACCACGACCTTGTCGCGCGGCACGTAGCTGAACTCGTCCTCGTCGATGAACGGCTTGACGCCCTCCATCAAGCCGATGTCCCGCGCCACCGCGACGACGCGTTTCATCGAACTGCCGAGCAGGAGCACCTCACGACCCGCGGCCTCGGCAGCCTTCGCCACGGACCGGATGCGGCCGACATTCGAGGAGAACGTGGTGATGCCCACCCGGCCCTCGGAGCTCTGGATGATCTTCGTCAGGCTCTCGGAGACTTGCTCCTCGGACGGCGAAACGCCGTCGCGCAGCGCGTTCGTGCTGTCGCAGACCAGCGCCAGCACGCCCTCGTCGCCAAGCTGGCGCAGGCGATGCTCGTCGGTCAGGGGGCCGAGCGAGGGATCAAGGTCGATCTTCCAGTCGCCGGTGTGGACCACCGTTCCGAGCGGCGTCTTGATCGCCAGCGCCATCGGCTCTGGAATGGAGTGGTTCATGCCGATCGCCTCGATCTCGAACGGACCGAGATTGATGCGATCACCCTGCTTGAAGATCGTCACCGGAATTTCGGTGCGGCTGCGCTCGTAGTCGCGCTTGGCCTCGAGCATGCCGGCGGTGAACGGCGAAGCGTAGACCGGCACGTTCAGCCCGGGCCAGAGATCGTTCAGGGCGCCGTAGTGATCCTCATGCGCATGGGTGATCACGATGCCCTTGAGGTTCCTGCGCTCCTCGGCAAGGAAGCGGATGTCCGGCAGGACGAGATCGACGCCGGGCAGGTCCGGGCCGGGAAAGGTGACGCCGCAGTCGACCATGATCCATTTGCGGTTCCCCGGTGTGCCATAGCCGTAGAGCGCGAGATTCATGCCGATCTCGCCGACGCCGCCGAGCGGCAGGAACACCAGGTCTTCTTGATTTGCCATCTTGTGAAAAGTCCGATTACTCAAAAAATACATCGCCGGCTGCGATGAGACGCACGCCGCCATCGTCATTGACGAGTTTCAGCAGACCAGTATCATCAATTCCGGCAAAGCGCCCGGAAATTGATTGGGTCGGCAGATTGACCGTTATGGTTTCACCGATCCCGCCGGCAACCTTCCGCCAGCGGGCCATGATCTCGCCGATGCCGTTGGCGCTGTCCCAGAGCCGCAGCGTGTCCGCCATCTCCCGGTATAGGTGGGCGAACAGTTCGGCCGGGGCCACCGTGCAACCGTAGTCGGAAAGCTTGCCGATCGGGTACAGGCCACCCTCGGGCGCAACGGCGACGTTGATGCCGCAGCCGATGACGATCGCCTGTCGCCCGTCGGCCAGCATCTCGCTTTCCACCAGGATGCCGCAGATCTTCTTGCGTTCGATCAGGATGTCGTTCGGCCACTTGATCAGGACCGGTGGCGAAGCGAGCGGCATGACCGAGGCGATCGCGGCCTGCACGGCGACTGCGGCCGCCAGCGGAAGCGAACCGAGCCGCTCGACCGGCGCCGGATCGATCAGCAGCAGCGACGCATAGAGATTTCCCGGCTCCGACGTCCACGGGCGCCCGCGTCGTCCCCTGCCCCCGGTCTGGCGCGCGGCCGTGACCCACAGACCGGAAAGCGCGCCCTTGCGGGCGCGCTCGAAACACTCCGTGTTCGTGGAGACGGTTTCGACCAGCGCCTCGTGCCGGAAATCATCCAGCGTCAGCCGGCCTGTTCCCGCCCCGCCCGTCAAAAGAAGGTCCGCGCGGCCGCTTCGGCGGCTTCGCCGATCGGTCCTCCGATAAGCACATAGGCGGTGATGAACAGGCCGGACAGGCCGAACACCAACTTCAGTTCGCCCGGGGTCCTTGCGAACTCGTCAGTCGCCGCGTCGAACCACATGACCTTGACGATGCGCAGGTAATAGTAGGCGCCCACGACGGAGGACAGCATGCCGATGATGGCAAGCGCATAGAGATGCGCCTCGATCGCCGCCATGAACACGAAGTACTTGGCGAAGAACCCGGCCAGCGGCGGAATGCCGGCGAGCGAGAACATCATCACCGTCAGCACGCTCGCCATGAACGGGTTCGTGGTCGACAGGCCGGCGAGGTCGTCAACCCCTTCGACATTGCCACCCTCGCGGCGCCGCATCGCCAGGATGCAGGCGAAGGTGCCGAGCGTCATGACCATGTAGATCAGCATGTAGAGCACCACGCCGCGCACGCCGGCCATCGACCCGGCCGCAAGCCCGACGAGCGCGTAGCCCATGTGGCCGATTGAAGAGTAGGCCATCAGGCGCTTGATGTTGCGCTGCCCGATGGCCGCAAACGAGCCGAGCAGCATCGAGGCGATCGAAATGAAGACGATGACCTGCTGCCAGTCGGCGACGACTGGTTCGAAAGCATCGATGACGATGCGCACCAGCATGGTGATCGCCGCCACCTTGGGGGCGGCCGCAAAGAAGGCGGTCACCGGCGTCGGTGCGCCTTCATAGACGTCCGGGGTCCACATGTGGAACGGCACGGCGGAGATCTTGAATGCCAGGCCGGCCAGCACGAACACCAGGCCGAACACAAGTCCGAGCGAGCGGCCCTCGGCCGAAAGGGCGGCAGCGATTTCCTGATAGCCGATCTGTCCCGTGAAGCCGTAGACCAGCGACATGCCGTAGAGCATCATGCCCGACGATAGCGAGCCGAGCACGAAGTACTTCAGACCTGCCTCCGTGGAACGGACGCTATCACGATTGAATGCAGCAACCACGTAGAGCGCGAGCGACTGCAGTTCCAATGCAAGGTAAAGGGCGATCAGGCTGTTGGCCGACGCCATCAGCATCATGCCGACCGTCGACAGCACGATCAGGACCGGGAACTCGAAACGGTCGATCCGGTCCGAACGGGCGTGCCCGACGGTGAGCACCATCGCCGTGATCGAACCGATCAGGATCAGCACCTTCATGAAGCGGGCGAACGGGTCGGAGACGAAGGCGCCGCCATAGGCCATGCCGTCGCCGCCACGCATCACCAGCCACAGGCCGGCGATGATCAGCAGCGCAACCGCCAGACCGGTGACCGTCGTGGTCGACCGCTCGCCGGAGAACACGCCGATCATCAAGAGCGCAAGCGCGCCGACGGCCAGGATGATCTCGGGAGTCGAGAGCTGAAGGCTGGCAAGAATAAGTTCAGCAGTCATGTCAGAGACCCCGTCGTCAGTTCGCCGAGAGCGCAATGGATTGCGCTGCTTCGAGGGCTGCAGTGTAATTGTTCAGGAGGGCATCCACGGAGGCAGACGTCACTTCGAAGACCGGCATCGGATAGACGCCGAAGAAGATCGTCGCCGCGATCAGCGGGTAGAGGATCGCCTTCTCGCGTCCCGACAGGTCGAGCAGCGCCTTCAGCTTCTCCTTCTCGAGCGGGCCGAAGATCACGCGGCGATACAGCCACAGCGCATAGGCTGCCGAGAGGATCACGCCGGTCGCGGCAAACAGCGCAACCCAGGTGTTGACGCGGAAGACGCCGAGCACGGTCAGCACTTCACCCACGAAGCCGGAGGTTCCCGGCAGGCCGACGTTCGCCATGGTGAAGATCATGAAGGCCACGGCGTATTTGGGCATGTTGCTGACCAGGCCGCCATAGGCGGCGATGTCACGGGTGTGTAGGCGGTCGTAGACGACACCGACGCAGAGGAAGAGCGCACCGGAGACGATGCCGTGCGACAGCATCTGGAACAGCGCGCCCTGCACGCCCTGCGCGTTCGCCGCGAAGATGCCCATGGTGACATAGCCCATATGCGCGACCGACGAATAGGCGATCAGCTTCTTGATGTCCTCCTGCACCAGCGCCACCAGCGAGGTGTAGATGATCGCCACGACAGACAGCGTGAAGACGAAAGGCGCGAAGAAGTCGGACGCCAAGGGGAACATCGGCAGCGAGAAGCGGATGAAGCCGTAGCCGCCGAGCTTCAGCAGGATGCCGGCCAGGATGACCGAACCGGCGGTCGGCGCCTGGACGTGCGCGTCCGGCAACCAGGTGTGGACTGGCCACATCGGCATCTTCACAGCAAACGAGGCAAAGAAGGCAAGCCACAGCCATGTCTGCATCTGGGCCGGGAAGCTGTAGGCAAGCAGTTCCGGAATGCTGGTCGTACCGGCTTGCCAGTACATCGCCATGATCGCGAGCAGCATGAGCAGCGAGCCGAGCAGCGTGTACAGGAAGAACTTGTAGGCCGCGTAGACACGATCCCTGCCACCCCAAACGCCGATGATGATGAACATCGGGATCAGGCCGGCTTCAAAGAACACGTAGAACAGGACGATGTCGAGCGAGACGAACACGCCGACCATGAAGACTTCCAGGATCAGGAAGGCGATCATGTATTCCTTCAGGCGCTTCTCGACCGAAGTCCAGCTCGCGAGGATGCAGAACGGCATCAGGAACGTCGTCAGGATGACGAACAGCATGGAAATGCCGTCGACGCCGAGATGATAGCTGATGCCGGTGCCGAGCCAGTCGTGCCGTTCCTGCATCTGGAAGCCGGGATTCGAATAGTCGAAGCCCGCCCAGATGAACAGCGACAGGATGAAGGTGAATACCGTCGTCAGCAGCGAGACGTTCAGGATGTTCCGCCGTCCATACGGGCTGTCCTCGCGCGTCAGCAGCAGCAACGCCACGCCGACCAGCGGCAGGAAGGTGACCGCGGAAAGAATCGGCCAATCGGTCATCAGATGGAACTCCCGAGCATCATCCAGGTAACGAGTGCCGCAATTCCGAGCAGCATCGCAAAGGCATAGTGGTAGAGGTATCCGGTCTGCAGGCGGACGACGCGATCGGTCACGTCGAGCACCCGCGCAGCCAGGCCGTTCGGGCCGAGACGGTCGATGACCGCGCCATCACCGCCCTTCCAGAACAGGCGTCCGAGCCAGAGTGCCGGACGGACGAACAGGAAATCGTACAGCTCGTCGAAGTACCACTTGTTCAGAAGGAACTGGTAGAGTCCGCGGTGCTGCTCTGCGAGGTACTTCGGCAGGTCCGGCCGGCGGATATACATGTACCAGGCCGTGAACAGGCCGAGCGCCATCGCCACGAACGGGCTCCATTTCACCCACAGCGGCACATGGTGGAACTCCTCGATCAGCTTGTTCTCCACGCCGGTGAAGATGGCGCCCTGCCAGAACTCCTCATAGTGGTGACCGTAGAAGTATTCGACGGCAATGAACCCGGAGAAGATCGCGCCGACCGCCAGAATATAGAGCGGCACCAGCATTACCGCCGGCGATTCATGCACATGGTGCATGACGTCCGAGGAAGCGCGCGGCCGACCGAAGAAAGTCATGAATGCCAGGCGCCAGGAATAGAAGCTGGTGAACAGCGCAGCGACGACCAGCAGGATGAAGGCGAAGTTGCTGACCGCACTGTGCGAGGCGAACGCCGATTCGATGATCGCGTCCTTCGAGAAGAACCCTGCAAAGCCGATCATCGTGCCCGGGATGCCGACGCCGGTCAGCGCCAGCGTGCCGATCGTCATCATCCAGAAGGTCACCGGAATGTGGGTGCGAAGGCCGCCCATGTAGCGCATGTCCTGTTCGCCGTCGACGGCATGGATCACCGAGCCGGCGCCGAGGAACAGCAGCGCCTTGAAGAAGGCGTGGGTGAACAGGTGGAAGATCGCCGCGCCGTAGGCGCCGATGCCGAGCGCCACGAACATGTAGCCGAGCTGCGAGCAGGTCGAATAGGCGATGACGCGCTTGATGTCGTTCTGCACGAGACCGACGGTGGCGGCAAAGAAGGCTGTGATCGCGCCGACGATGGTGACGACGGTCAGCGCGTCAGGCGACAGTTCGTACAGCGGCGACATGCGGGCGACCAGGAAGACGCCGGCGGTGACCATGGTTGCGGCATGGATGAGGGCCGAAACCGGCGTCGGGCCTTCCATGGCGTCGGGAAGCCAGGTGTGCAGCAGGAACTGCGCCGACTTGCCCATCGCGCCCATGAAGAGCAGCAGGCAGGCGCCCGTCAGGGCATCGGCCTTGTCGAGCGGCATGCCGAACAGGGTGATGATCGGAGCGGCCGCATCCGCAGTCCCCTCGGCCGGCAGGTAGGTGGCTGCCGTGGCGAAGATCGTCTCGAAGTTGATCGAGCCGAACAGCACGAAGACGGCGGCGATACCGAGCAGGAAGCCGAAGTCGCCGACGCGGTTGACGATGAACGCCTTCATCGCGGCAGCATTTGCCGAGGCCTTCTTGTACCAGAAGCCGATCAGCAGGTACGAGGCAAGGCCCACGCCCTCCCAGCCGAAGAACAGCTGCAGGAGGTTGTCCGCCGTGATCAGCATCAGCATCGCAAAGGTGAAGAGCGACAGGTAGGCGAAGAAGCGCGGCCGATGCGGGTCATGGTGCATGTAGCCGATCGAATAGATATGCACGAGCATCGACACGGTGTTGACGACCACGAACATGACAGCCGTCAGGGTGTCGACGCGGAACGCCCACTCGACGTCGAAGCTGCCGGACTGGATCCAGTGCAGCACCGGCACCTTGATCAATTCCTCTTCGCCCAGCGCGACCTGGAAGAACACCAGCCACGACAGCGCGCAGGCGATCACCAGGAAGCCGCTGGTGACATATTCGGACGCCTTGGCGCCGATGGTGTTGCCGCCGAGACCCGCGATCAAAAAGCCGATCAGCGGAAGGAAGACGATTGCCTTGATGATGGTATCCATGACCCGATCAGCCCTTCATCACGTTGACGTCTTCCACGGCGATGGAGCCGCGGTTGCGATAGAAGACGACGAGAATTGCAAGCCCGATTGCCGCTTCCGCAGCTGCGACCGTGAGGATGAACAGCGCAAAGACCTGCCCGACGATATCGTTCAGGAAGGCCGAGAAAGCGACCATGTTGATGTTGACCGAGAGCAGGATCAGTTCGATCGACATCAGAATGATGATGACGTTCTTCCGGTTCAGGAAGATGCCGAAGACGCCAAGCGTGAAGAGAATGGCGCTGACCGTCAGATAGTGGGAGATACCGATTTCCATGATGCGAATTCCTTAAAGTCCCGCCCGCCTCAGATACCCTGGCCCGGCTTCACCGTGACCACCTCGACGGCGGTTTCCGGCGTGCGTGCGACCTGTGTCGGGATGTCCTGGCGCTTGATATTGGGGCGATGGCGCAGCGTCAGCACGATCGCGCCGATCATCGCCACCAGCAGGATCAGGCCGGCGATCTGGAAGAAATAGACGTAGTTCGTGTAGAGCACGTCGCCCAGCGCCGCCGTGTTGGTGCGCTCGGTCAGCGGCGGGATCGGCATGGCCGAATTGCTGGCGACTTCCGGCGACAGGGTGGCGCCGCCGACCACGACGATCAGTTCGATTGCGAGCACAACGCCAACCAGCACGCCAACCGGAGCGTGCTCGATCACTCCGGAACGCAGCGCGGCGAAATCGACATCCAGCATCATCACCACGAACAGGAACAGCACCGCCACCGCGCCGACGTAGACCACCAGCAGGATCATCGCCAGGAACTCGGCGCCGGTCAGCAGGAACAGCCCCGCCGAGTTGAAGAAGGTGAGGATCAGGAACAGCACGGAGTAGACCGGGTTCCTGGCGGCGATCACCATGAACGCGGACGCCACCGCCACGAAGGCGAAGAGATAGAAAAAGAGAGCCTGCAGACCCATGTCGGTGCCTTTTCGTCTTCCCCGGAGAGGACCGCCTGGTGCCGCCCTTCCGTCGACGCCTGGCGGCCCAACGCCACCAGGCACATGCTTAACCTATCGGCCGGCCGACGCATCAGCGCGGCCGGTCACCATCCCCCGCATCAGCGGTAGGGCGAATCCATCGCGATGTTGCGAGCGATCTCCCGCTCCCAGCGGTCGCCGTTGTCGAGCAGCTTCTGCTTGTCGTAGTAGAGCTCTTCGCGGGTTTCCGTGGCGAATTCGAAGTTCGGCCCCTCGACGATGGCGTCTACCGGGCAGGCTTCCTGGCAGAAGCCGCAATAGATGCACTTCACCATGTCGATGTCGTAGCGCACCGTGCGGCGGGTGCCGTCGTTGCGGCGCGGGCCTGCCTCGATGGTGATCGCCTGGGCCGGACAGATCGCCTCACACAGCTTGCAGGCGATGCAGCGTTCCTCGCCGTTCGGATAGCGGCGCAGCGCATGCTCGCCCCGGAAGCGCGGCGAAACCGGCCCCTTCTCGAAGGGATAGTTCAAGGTCGCCTTCGGCCGGAAGAAATACCGCATCGACAGGAAGAACGCGCCGACGAACTCCTTCAGGAACAGCGAGTTCACGGCTTGCGAAAGACTAGCCATTATTGAGCTCCAATGCTGCTGAAACCAACGGGGGACGCCGTCATGCGGACCAGCCGGTGAGCTTCAGCACGAATGCAACGATGACGACCATGGCCAGCGAGATGGGCAGGAACACCTTCCAGCCGAGACGCATGAGCTGGTCGTAGCGATAGCGCGGCACGAACGCCTTGACCATCGCGAACATGAAGAAGACGAAGCAGGCCTTCAGCAGGAACCAGACGATGCCCGGTACCCAGTTGATGAGCCAGAAGTCGACCGGAGGCAGCCAGCCGCCGAGGAACAGGATCGTCGTCAGCGCACACATCAGCACGATCGCCGCATACTCGCCGAGCATCAGCATCATGTACGGGGCGGAGCTGTATTCCACCATGTAGCCGGCGACGAGTTCGGATTCTGCTTCCGGCAGGTCGAAGGGCGGCCGGTTCGTCTCGGCGAGCGCCGAGATGAAGAAGATCACGAACATCGGGAACAGCGCCAGCCAGTGCCAGTCCAGGAAGGAGGCCGGCAGGCCGAGCATGGTGCCGATGCCGTCGCGTTGCGAGTTCACGATGTCGGTCAGGTTCAGCGAACCGACGGCGAGAAGGACGGTGACGATGACGAAGCCGATCGACACCTCGTAGGAGACCATCTGCGCGGCGGAGCGCAGGGCGCCGAGGAACGGATACTTCGAGTTCGACGCCCAGCCGCTCATGATCACGCCATAGACCTCGAGCGACGAGATCGCGAACACGTAGAGGATGCCGACGTTGATGTTGGCGATCACCCAGCTGTCGGCCACCGGCACGACGGCCCAGGTGGCGAGTGCCAGCGTCACCGAGACGAGCGGCGCGATCAGGAAGATCGCCTTGTTCGCCCCCGACGGGATGATCGGCTCCTTGAAGACGAATTTCAAAAGGTCGGCGAAGGACTGGAACAGACCGAAGGGACCGACGACGTTGGGGCCGCGGCGCAGCTGCACCGCCGCCCAGATCTTGCGGTCGGCGAGCAGCAGGAAGGCGATCAGGATCAGCAGACCGACCAGCAGCAGCAGCGACTGTCCGATCATGATGATCGCGGGCCACACATAGCTCGAAATGAAAGCGTCCATAATGCCTATTCCCTTACGCCTATTCCGCCGCGGCTTTGAAGTTATTTCGGGCGAGTGCCGAGCACTCGGCCATGACCGCGGAGGCGCGCGCTACCGGGTTCGTCAAATAGAAGTCTTTGACCGGAGACGCAAACCCGGAAGTGGCCATCTTCCCGCCTTTTTTAGCCAGCGCGCCCAGATCGCCGCCCTCGCTCGCGGCAATCTCGTTGATGTCCGCGAAATGCGGATGTTGCGCGTAGAGCCTGGCGCGCAGCTGCGCCAGCGAATCGAAGGGCAGCTTCTTGCCGAGCACGTCGGAGAGGGCCCGCAGGATCGCCCAGTCCTCGCGGGCCTCGCCCGGCGCGAAGCCGGCACGGTTGCCCATCTGGACGCGGCCTTCGGTGTTGACCCAGGTGCCCGACTTTTCGGTGTATGCCGCGCCCGGCAGGATGACGTCGGCGACATGGGCGGCGTTGTCGCCGTGCGAACCGATATAGACGGTGAACGCGGTCTTCTTCGAAAAATCCATCTCGTCGGCGCCGAGCAGGAAGAGGACCTCGGTTTCCGTCAGCATCTCGGCGGCAGCCTTGCCCCCCTCGGCCGGCACGAAGCCGAGGTCGAGACCGCCGACGCGCGCGGCTGCGGTGTGCAGGACGGCAAGACCGTTCCACTCGGCGGTGACCGCGCCGACGGCTCCGGCCAGCTTGGCAACGTTGCCCAGCACTGCCAGCCCATCGGCACGCGTCAGCGCACCTTGGCCGATGATGATCAGCGGGTTCTTGGCCTGCTTCAACGTGGCGAAGAAGCTGCCCTTGCCGTCGACGAGCTCGGCAAGCGTCTCAGGGCCGGCGCCCAGATATTCGTAGTCGTAGCGCAGGTCCGACCGTTCGCCGATCAGGGCGATCGGGAAGCCGCCCATGCGCCAGCGCTTGCGGATGCGGGCGTTCAGAACGGCCGCCTCGATGCGCGGGTTGGCGCCGATGATCAGCAGCGCATCGGCCTGTTCGATCCCGGCGATCGTCGGGTTGAAGACATAGCTGGCGCGGCCAAAGGACGGATGCAGAGCCGTACCGTCCTGACGGCAGTCGATGTTCGGCGAACCGAGCGAAGTCATCAGTTCGCGCAGCGCATAGATTTCCTCGACGGAGGCGAGATCGCCGGCGATCGCGCCGATACGGTCGCCGGTCTTGCCGGCGACAGCGGCCTTGATCGCGCCGAAGGCCTCAGCCCAGGTCGCAGCCTGCAGGCGGCCGTCCTTGCGGACATAGGGGCGATCGAGGCGCTGCGTCTTCAGGCCATCCCAGATGTAGCGGGTCTTGTCGGAGATCCACTCCTCGTTGATGTCCTCGTTGACACGCGGCAGGACGCGCATCACCTCGCGGCCGCGGGTGTCAACGCGGATCGCCGAGCCGAGCGCGTCCATCACGTCGATCGATTCCGTCTTGTTCAGCTCCCACGGGCGGGCGGTGAAGGCGAAGGGCTTGGAGGTCAGGGCGCCGACCGGGCAGAGATCGACGACGTTGCCCTGCAGCTCCGAGGTCATCGCCTGCTCGAGATAGGTCGTGATCTCCGCATCCTCGCCGCGGCCGATCAGGCCAAGCTCGCTGATGCCGGCGACTTCCGTGGTGAAACGGACGCAGCGCGTGCAGTGGATGCAGCGGTTCATGATCGTCTTGACGAGCGGACCGATGTACTTGTCCTCGACGGCGCGCTTGTTTTCCTGGTAGCGCGAACTGTCGATGCCGAAGGCCATCGCCTGGTCCTGCAGGTCGCACTCGCCGCCCTGATCGCAGATCGGGCAGTCGAGCGGATGGTTGATCAGCAGGAATTCCATCACGCCTTCGCGGGCCTTCTTGACCATCGGCGTGGTGGTGAAGACTTCGGGCGCTTCGCCGTTCGGCCCCGGACGCAGATCGCGCACACTCATGGCGCAGGAGGCCGCCGGCTTCGGCGGACCGCCCTTCACCTCGACCAGGCACATGCGGCAGTTGCCGGCGACCGAAAGCCGCTCGTGGAAACAGAAGCGCGGGACCTCGGCGCCGGCTGCCTCGCACGCCTGCAGCAGCGTGAAATGATCCGGAACCTCGATCTCTTGTCCGTCGACTTTCAGTATTGCCATATCCGTCATCCCGCTTTCCACGCAGACCCTGCGCGTCGTCAGCTTCACGCCCTGCAGTACCGCGCGCCTCAAGACGCGCCGATCTCTGCAGCATTCCGGTTGCCGCACGGGCCCGAACCGTCAACGGTCCGGGCAGTCGTGCAACAGCAGGCGTTCGGGCTGTATGCCGCTCCCGCCTGTCAAAAGTCCATCCCCGCCGGCTTCGACGGAGCTTCAACTCCCGTCCTTCGCCAGCCTTTCCGCCAGTTCCACCCGGCCGTTGCGAGCGATGCGCCCGTCGTGGCCAGATCCGGCTTCGATGCCCTACCCATTCGAAGCGGAGCACCCTGCACCGGCAAGGCGGAATACCCGCCGTTGCGCCGCAGGGGATTCTGCTTCAGCAACCCCGAAGACCCGAACGGATCGACACCGGCCGCCATCGCCGGCCGGACGAGGATGCTCCCGCCTCCTGTCCTGCCGCCGTCATCACCTACTCCGCGGCCTCCAGGACAGCGCCATGCGCCATCGCCCGATGGGTATACTGGTCGATCCGCTTTTCGATTTCCGGCCGGAAATTGCGGATCAGGCCCTGCACAGGCCACGCCGCCGCGTCGCCAAGCGCGCAAATCGTGTGGCCCTCGATCTGCTTGGAAACGTCGAACAGCATGTCGATCTCGCGCTTCTGGGCGTGGCCCTTGGCCATGCGCTCCAGCACGCGCCACATCCAGCCGGTACCCTCGCGGCACGGCGTGCACTGGCCGCAGCTCTCGTGCTTGAAGAAGGCCGAGATGCGGGCGATCGCCTTGATGATGTCGGTCGACTTGTCCATGACGATCGCGGCAGCGGTGCCGAACGAGGACTTCACCTCGCGCAGCCCGTCGAAATCCATCGGGCAGTCGATGATGTCCTCGGCCTTGACGACCGGGCAGGACGCGCCGCCGGGAATGACGGCGAGGAGGTTGTCCCAGCCGCCGCGGATGCCGCCGGCGTGCTTGTCGACCAGTTCGCGGAAGGTGATGCCCATCGCCTCTTCGACCGTGCACGGCCGGTTGACGTGGCCGGAGAGCATGAACAGCTTCGTGCCGACGTTGTTCGGGCGACCGATCGACGAGAACCAGGACGCGCCGCGACGCAGGATGGTCGGGGCGACGGCGATTGATTCGACGTTGTTGACGGTCGTCGGGCAGCCGTAAAGGCCCATGTTCGCCGGGAATGGCGGCTTCAGGCGCGGCTGGCCCTTCTTGCCCTCGAGGCTTTCCAGCAGTGCCGTCTCCTCGCCGCAGATGTAGGCGCCGGCGCCGTGATGGACATAGATGTCCATGTCCCAGCCGTGCTTGTTGTTCTTGCCGAGCAGGCCGGCGTCATAGCACTCGTCGATCGCGGCCTGCAGCGCCTCACGTTCGCGCATGTATTCGCCGCGAATGTAGATGTAGGCGGTGTGGGCCCCCATGGCGAAGCTCGCGATCACGCAGCCTTCGATCAGCGTATGCGGATCGTTGCGCATGATGTCGCGGTCCTTGCAGGTACCAGGCTCTGACTCGTCGGCGTTGACGACGAGATAGTGCGGACGGCCGTCGCTCTCCTTCGGCATGAAGGACCACTTCAGGCCGGTCGGGAAGCCGGCGCCGCCGCGTCCGCGAAGGCCAGAGGCCTTCATCTCATTGATGATCCAGTCCCGGCCCTTTTCGAGAATCTGCTTGGTGCCGTCCCAATGGCCGCGCGCCATCGCGCCCTTCAGCGACTTGTCCTTCAGGCCATAGAGATTGGTGAAGATGCGATCTTGATCCTTAAGCATGTTTCACCTTTCAACGCGGCTTCTTGCCGCCGGTCGGGCGGCTCTTGTCGTCGGGCGACTTCGCGCCGGCCTCGTCGCGTGCATTGCCCTTAACCTTTGTATTTGCCGCAGCCTCCGCCTTGGCCGTCGCCGGAGTCTTCAGCGAAGGATCGGTTTCCGCAGCAGCGGTCTTCGCCCGGGCTGCCTTCGACGGGGGAATGCTGGCTGCTTCGTCCGGCGTCTTCTTCGAACGCGGCGCGGAAGGCTTTGCCGGCTCCGCGTCGGCGCCGTTCAGCGTCGTCGGACCACCTTCCGGGGCCGACAGGATACGATCGATCTGCGGGCCTCTCTTGACCTTGGCGCCACGGCCGGCCTGGAACTGATCGATGATTTCCTCGAGCCGCGCCGGCGTCAGGTCCTCGTAGGCGTCCTTGAAAATCATCACCATCGGCGCGTTGACGCAGGCGCCCTGGCATTCGACCTCTTCCCAGGACAGCGTGCCGTCTTCATTGGTCTGCAGGGGCTCGGCATGGATCCTGCGCTTGCAGACATCCATCAGCTCCTCGGCACCGCGCAGCATGCACGGCGTGGTGCCGCAGACCTGCACGTGGGCGCGCGTCCCGACCGGCTTCAGCTGGAACTGGGTGTAGAAGGTCGCCACTTCGAGGGCCCGGATGTAGGCCATGCCGAGCATGTCGGCGATCGCCTCGATCGCGGCTTTGGTGACCCAGCCGTCTTGCTCCTGCGCACGCATCAGCAGCGGAATCACCGCAGACTGCTCGCGGCCCTTCGGATACTTGTTGATCGTTGCCTCCGCCCATGCCGCATTCTCCGGGGAGAAGGCGAAGCTTGCGGGCTGGACGGCCTCATCGGCCAATCGACGAACAGACATTCTTTGGCGCCCTATTCAGTTGATCAGCCCGCAGCGCGTCGTCGTCACGGTGACGAACTGACAGGCGTAGGCCGACTTCTCTTTCTGCATGAACACGATGTAGCGGCTGCTGGCTTGCGCGGTGCCCTTGATCTCGTAGCCTTCGGCCAGGAGTTGCGCCATCGTCCTGGCCTGCGCCGGGGCGATATCGCTGCCGCTACCGGCTTCCTGCGCCTGGGCGATGGAGATGGTCGCGATCAACGCGGCAAGGACAAGACTCAGACGACGCATCAGCGATCCACCTCACCAAAGACGATATCAAGCGAGCCCAGCACGGCGGAGACGTCGGCGAGCTGGTGTCCGCGACACATGAAATCCATGGCCTGCAGGTGGGCATAGCCGGGGGCGCGAATCTTGCAGCGATACGGCTTGTTGGTGCCGTCGGCGACGAGATAGACGCCGAACTCGCCCTTCGGCGCCTCGACCGCCGCGTAGACCTCGCCGGCCGGCACGTGATAGCCCTCGGTGTAGAGCTTGAAGTGATGGATCAAGGCCTCCATCGAGCGCTTCATCTGGCCCCGCTTCGGCGGCACGATCTTGCCGTCGATCGAGGACACCGGCCCGACCCTGGCGTCGCCGAGCAGACGATCGACGCACTGGCGCATGATCCGCGCCGACTGGCGCATCTCGATCATGCGGATCAGGTACCGGTCGTAACAGTCGCCGTTCTTGCCGATCGGGATGTCGAACTCCAAGTCCGAATAGCATTCGTATGGCTGCGCGCGGCGCAGGTCCCAGGCGGCACCCGAGCCGCGTACCATCACGCCGGAGAACCCCCAGGCCCAGGCATCCTCGAGCGAGATGACGCCGATGTCGACGTTGCGCTGCTTGAAGATGCGGTTGCCGGTCAGGAGTTCGTCGATGTCGTCGACGGTCTTGAGGAATGGATCGATCCACCTGCCGATGTCCTCGACCAACTGGTCCGGCAGGTCCTGGTGCACGCCGCCGGGACGGAAGTAGGCAGCGTGCATGCGCGCACCGCTGGCACGCTCATAGAACACCATCAGCTTCTCGCGCTCCTCGAAGCCCCAGAGCGGCGGCGTCAGCGCACCGACGTCCATCGCCTGCGTGGTGACGTTGAGAAGATGCGACAGGATTCGACCAATCTCCGAGTAGAGCACGCGGATCAACTGGCCGCGGATCGGCACCTCGACGCCGAGCAGACGCTCGACGGCAAGCGCGAAGGCGTGCTCCTGGTTCATCGGCGCCACATAGTCGAGCCGATCGAAATAGGGAACGGCCTGCAGATAGGTCTTCGTCTCGATCAGCTTCTCGGTGCCGCGGTGCAGAAGACCGATATGCGGATCGACGCGCTCGACGATCTCGCCGTCCAGCTCCAGAACAAGGCGCAAAACCCCGTGCGCCGCAGGATGTTGCGGGCCGAAGTTGATGTTAAAGTTGCGGACGTTGTGTTCGGTCATGCCGCTTGCTCCAATGGGCGCCGCATCCTGCCGGATGCGCAGCCAAAATCAGTTCGTCTTCGCCTTCTCATCGCCCGGCAGCACGTAGTCGGTGCCTTCCCAGGGCGAGAGGAAGTCGAAGTTGCGGAATTCCTGCCGAAGCTGCACCGGTTCGTAAACGACGCGCTTGACCTCGTCGTCGTAGCGAACCTCGACGAAGCCGGTGGTCGGAAAATCCTTGCGCAGCGGATAGCCCTCGAAACCATAGTCCGTCAGGATGCGGCGCAGGTCCGGGTGTCCGGTGAACAGGATGCCGTACATGTCGTAGGCCTCGCGCTCGAACCAGTCGGCGCCCGGATAGACGCCGCAGGCCGACGGCACCGGCTGCTGCTCGCTCGTCGCCACCTTGATGCGGATGCGCATGTTCTGACGCGGCGACAGCAGGTGATAGACCACGTCGAAGCGCGCCTCGCGCGCCGGCCAGTCGACACCGCAGATGTCCACCAGGTTGACAAAGCCGCACTGGACGTCGTCGCGCAGGAAGGTCAGAAGCGCGATGACGTTGTCGTGCGTCGTCGTGACGGTCAGCTCGCCATAGGCAAGCTTCGTTTCGGAAATCAGGTTTCCGCGCACTTCGCCAAGATAGGAAGCAAGCTCCTGAAGGGCTTCGCTCATTTTGTCTGTCCCCTGCCCTTAGCGCTCGATCGTACCGGTGCGGCGGATCTTCTTCTGCAGCAGAAGCACGCCGTAAAGCAGCGCTTCGGCCGTCGGAGGACAGCCCGGCACGTAGATGTCGACCGGCACGACGCGGTCGCAGCCGCGCACCACCGAATAGGAGTAGTGATAATAGCCGCCGCCATTGGCGCACGAGCCCATCGAGATCACGTAGCGCGGCTCGGGCATCTGGTCGTAGACCTTGCGCAGCGCCGGCGCCATCTTGTTGGTCAGCGTGCCGGCAACGATCATCACGTCCGACTGGCGCGGCGATGCGCGCGGCGCGAAGCCGAAGCGCTCGACGTCGTAGCGCGGCATCGACATCTGCATCATCTCGACCGCGCAGCAGGCGAGGCCGAAGGTCATCCACATCAGCGAGCCGGTCCGGGCCCAGTTGATCAACTCGTCTGTGGACGTGACCAGGAAGCCCTTGTCGGCCAACTCATTGTTGATCTCACCGAAGAACGCATCGTCGCTGCCGACCGGCTTGCCGGTGGCGGGGTCGATGATTCCCTTGGCGCGCGGGGCGACGAGCGTGGTGCCCGAGGTCAATTCCATTCCAGCGCTCCCTTCTTCCATTCATAAATGAAGCCGACGGTGAGCACGAACAGAAAGACCATCATCGACCAGAACCCGAACCAGCCGAGATCGTGGAAGGAGACTGCCCAGGGAAACAGAAACGCCACTTCGAGGTCGAAGATGATGAAGAGGATCGCCACTAGGTAATAGCGGATGTCGAATTTCATGCGCGCGTCGTCGAAGGCGTTGAAACCGCATTCATATGCCGAAAGCTTCTCCGAATCGGGCGCCTTGTAGGCGACGGCAAACGGCGCGATCAGCAGCGCGAGGCCGATCACGAGCGCAATGCCGATGAAGATGGCGATCGGGATATAGGAGCCGAGAAGTTCAGTCATTACCGTCCGTCCTGCCTGCGTGGGCGCCGGAACGACGCCGCAAGGTCGATGACCTGCAAGCCGAGAGTATGTTGCAACGGCACGTCGTTAGCGCAGTGAGCGCCCCCGCGCAAGGCTTAGGTCGGGCATTCGCCGATCCGTGAGCACATTTCGCCCGTCATTGCGTTTACGACAAAATGGCGACTTCGGACGCCCGCCAGACGCGCCCTCCCAGCAAGCCGCCGCCAGCCAATGCCGCCGCGTTCAGGCAACCGTCAGCATCCGCACTGATAATCGATTCGCTTAGAGGACAGATGGATAGCGACGGTGCGGATTCGACGCGCGAGCCTCGGCACCACCCTGCTGATCGCCGGCCTCGTCGCCGTGCTGTTCACCATTCTGCTCATCCCCCATCGCACCGGCATCTGGACCGATCCCGCGGTCTCGACGCAAGTCGCACCAGAAGAAGTTGATCGTGGATTGATCAAGTGAATGGCGCGAGTGACGGGGCTCGAACCCGCGACCTCCGGCGTGACAGGCCGGCACTCTAACCGACTGAGCTACACCCGCGCATTTCGGCCATGCGGCCACGATCCCTGCAAAACATTCCGGACAAGTGGATGGCGCGAGTGACGGGGCTCGAACCCGCGACCTCCGGCGTGACAGGCCGGCACTCTAACCGACTGAGCTACACCCGCATTTCCCTTAAACCGTCCGAATGCCGAGGCATCCTGTCGAAGCGGCCTGAGCCGTTCGATGAGCGGCTAACTAAGGGGTTCCCTTTTGGGTGTCAAGCAGGTTTGAAGACAAAACAATGACGCGCCGCGAATTGTTGGAAATCGCTGTGCGGGCAAGCCCCCTCGCCCCTCGCTCCCCAGCGCGGTTACTCGCCCGATAAGCGGCAACAGATGCACGGCAAGGCGAACGGGGCTGCCCGAAGACGGTTATCCAGAACCACCTGGCAGTTACCTGAAGCCGCAAGATGTGAGGCCATAGAAGGAGCCGACCGGGACTGCCACCTTGGCGGTCCATGCGACTTTCGCGGATGGCTGTGAAAAAATTCAGAAAAACATCACGAGGGGCCTTGCGGTTTTGTCTGTATCCGCATAGATCACGGCCACCAACGCGGCGGGCGATTAGCTCAGTTGGTAGAGCGCCTCGTTTACACCGAGGATGTCGGGAGTTCGAGTCTCTCATCGCCCACCATTTTTCTCCCCTTTAGTTCGGCAATGCCGCCCTGCAGATGCAGGGATTTGATGCGGTCGTCCCAGCCACCAATCGCTTGCCATCCGCTCTCGCGGCGGCAACGAGAAGCCAAGCGGCTTGGCCTCAAGGCAAGGGCGAACGACGCATCCTCTCGTGCGAGTGGCTTGAAGCTGTTTCAACGCAGCCGGCGCTTTCGGCAGGGCTCCCGAGACGCTAACGACAAGTCAGATCGTTTTCGCGACCGAGGTTTCGGACGATTTCGCCAATCCCGCATTCAGGATCTATAGTGCCGTGTCCCCGCAGGAGCCGGCACGCTCAGGAGCGTTCAGATGACAACCGACTCAATCTTTACAAACGCCAGGCTTGCCGATGGTCGGCTGGTGGACATCGTCGTCGCGAACGGTGTGATCCGCACGATCGATGCCGCGGGCTCCGCAGCCGGTTCGGCCGGGTCGCAGGATCTGGGCGGGCGCCTGGTGGTGCCGGGCTTCGTCGAGGGCCATATCCATCTCGATACCAGCTTCTACGGCGACGAGTGGAAGCCGCACCGCCCCTGCACGAATGGCTTCGACGTGCGGGAAAGGGTCGCCTTCCAGGCCGAAAACATGGCGAACGCGGCACCGATGGCCGTCCGGGCTCGCAACCAGCTGGAACTCTGTCTTGCGAACGGCGCGACGCACATGCGCAGCCATGTGATGGTGGACGGATCGGTCGGGCTCAAGTCGCTCGAGACCATCCTTGCGGTGCGGGAGGAATATCGCGACTGCATCGACATCCAACTCGTTGCCTTTCCGCAAAGCGGCATCCTGTCCAGTCCGGGCACGCCTGAACTGCTGGACGAGGCCATCGCGCTTGGTGCCGACCTTGTCGGCGGCCTCGATCCGGCGAGCTTCGACCGGGACGTCGAGCGGCATCTGGACGTGGTGTTCGGCGTGGCCGAAAAGCGCGGCGTCGGCGTCGACATCCACCTGCACGACATGGGCACGCTCGGCATCTTCGAGATCGAGCAGATCTGCGCGCGGACGCAGGCGCTCGGCATGGGGGGCCAGGTAGCGATCAGCCACGCCTACGGTCTCGGCGACGTGCCGGAGGCCCTTGCCGGGCGCACCGGCGCCCTCCTCGCCCGCTCGGGCGTCGCGATCATGACCAACGCGCCGGGCGACCACGCTTTCCCGCCGGTCGCCCTCCTCCGGGCCGAGGGCGTGACGGTCTTTTCCGGCAGCGACAACATTCGCGATTCGTGGTGGCCGTTCGGCGACGGCGACATGCTGAGCCGTGCCTCGATGATCGCCTACCGCTCCGGCTTCTACACCGATGACATGCTGGCCGCCGCCTTCGACGTCGTCACCGAAGCCGGCGCCAGGGCGCTCGGGATCGCGGATTACGGATTGCGCCCGGGGGCGCGGGCGGATTTCGTCGTCCTCGATGCGCCGCATGTGCCGCAGGCGGTGGTCGATGTGCCGAAGCCCCGCGATGTCTACAAGAACGGCCGCCTGGTGGCATCCGGCGGAAAGGTGCTTCCGCGCTGAACGCCCCGAAGCCGCCGAATCGTCCTGCGCCCGCACACCGAATGAACGATGGGCAAATCGGCCGCCGGACTCGGTGCTGAGACGGAAAAGCCAGAACAGGTACCAGCGACTCAAAATGCAGAAGGGGCGCGCCCGATCGGCCGCGCCCCTTCCTTCACCATTTATATGATGCGCTTCAGCCGACCAGCTTGGCGGCGAGCTTCGCCACATGTGCACCCTGGAAGCGGGCAGCATCCAGTTCCACGGCCGAAGGCTGGCGCGAGCCGTCGCCATCGGTGATCGTGGATGCGCCGTAGGGCGAGCCGCCCTTGACCTCGTCGACGCCCATCTGCCCCTGGAAGGCATAGGGAAGGCCTGCGACCACCATGCCATGATGCAGGAAGGTCGGGATGAAGCTGAGGAGGGTCGATTCCTGGCCGCCGTGCTGGGTCGCCGACGACGTGAAGACCGATCCGACCTTGCCGACCAGCTTGCCGTTGAACCACAACCCGCCGGTCTGATCCCAGAAATTGCGCATCTGCGATGCGACGGTGCCGAATCGGGTGCCGGCGCCGACGATGATGGCGTCGTACTCCTCCAGTTCGTCGATCGTCGCGATCGGCGCCTGCTGGTCGAGCTTGAAATGCGAGGCCTTGGCGACCTCTTCCGGGACCAGTTCCGGAACGCGCTTCACCACCACTCCGGCACCGGCGGATTTCGCGCCCTCGGCGACTGCATTCGCCATGGTTTCGATGTGCCCGTAGGCGGAATAGTAAAGCACCAGAACTCTTGCCATGCGTATTCTCCTGTCGCGTCATGTCCGACGGTCTTTCCGCTTGATTGCGGCCAGCGCGAAGATGTAGCACTTGGCGCCGGCATGCCAGAACCGGGCGCCGCGACAGACTGTTCACCAGGGGTTGACGGCGGTGTAGAACCGTCAACGTAGCGAGGATCCTCCGATGAGTTCCGCAAAGGTCATCACCGCCGCCATGCTCGCGATTGGGGACGAGCTCCTGTCCGGGCGCACGAAGGACCGCAACATCGGCCACCTGGCCGATATGCTGTTCATCGCCGGCATCGACCTGAGGGAGGTCCGCATCGTCGGCGACGAGGAGGACATGATCGTCGAGGCGCTGAACGCGCTGCGACAGCGATACGATTACGTCTTTACCTCCGGCGGCATCGGTCCGACGCATGACGACATCACCGCCGATGCGGTTGCCAAAGCGTTCGGCGTCGCCTGCACCCACGATCCGGCCGCCATGGAACTGATGGGGGCGATGTACGCCCGGCGCGGCATGGAGTTCAACGAGGCCCGCCAGCGGATGGCCCGGATGCCGGTCGGTTCACGGCACATTCCCAACAGCGTCTCCACCGCACCGGGTTTTTCCATCGGCAACGTGCATGTGATGGCCGGCGTGCCGCAGGTGTTCGTGGCCATGCTCGACGTGCTGCTGCCTACGCTCGAGACCGGCTCACCGGTGCTGTCGCGCGCCGTCGTTTCGCCGTTCGGCGAAGGCGACATTGGTACGCCGCTCACCGCGATCCAGAAGGCCCATCCGGAGACCTCGATCGGCTCCTACCCGCGCTTCGACGGCACCCGCTTTTCCACCGAGATCGTCATCCGCAGCCGCGAGCCCGCCCCTGCCGAAGCCGCCGAGAAGGCCATCCTCGCCATGATCGCCGAAATTGCCTCGGCCAAGGCGGCGGGTTGATCCGAATCAAGGCCGGCTTGCCGCAGAGCGCCCAAATTGAAGCGATCCGCCGCCGACATCGCATAGTTGCAACACGCGGGCGGACTCTGCATGGCTCTTGAATCCGACGCGGTTTGAGGAAAGGATCATGCAGCTCAATGCGTTACCGGTTTGCGGCGGGCGTCGCATCCCGGCCGCTACCTGGCAACGGAGACTGTCATGACATACAGGACCATCACCGCCGTGCTCAGCACCGAAGAGGATGCCGCCAAGGTCTCCCAGCATGCGCTCGCGCTGGCCGAGCGGCACGGCGCCCATCTCATCGGCGTGCATGCGGAAACGCCGATCGTCGTGACGATTGCCGCACCGATGGAATTTCCGGATCCCAACGCAATCATGGAGCAGCAGGCGCAGGCCCACTCCGTGTCGCGTGCCATCGAGCGCACCTTCCGCACGATGGCACAACGTGCCGGCGTCTCCCACGAGTGGCGGCTGTTCACCGGCAGCGCCGGCTATAGCGCGAGCGGCGTGATCGACAGCGCCCGCGGCAGCGACCTGGTGGTTGCGGTCCAGCTCGATCCCGCCGGTGAAGGCCCTTCCCGCGCCGACATCGAGGACCTGCTGTACGAAAGCGGCCGGCCGCTCTATCTGATCTCCGATGCCGTCGCCGGCCCCGAGGCGCCCGAGCGCGTGCTTATCGCCTGGAACGGCACACGCGAATCGGCCCGCGCCGTGTTCGATGCCCTGCCGCTGCTGCAGGAGGCCAAGGAGATCGAGATCTTCACCGTCGACAGTCGCGACAGCGCCTCCCAGCATGCCGCCTTCTCCGGCACCGAGATCGCAGCCACGCTTTCGCGCCACGGCCTCAGGACCACCGTGAACTCCGCTACATCGGGCGGCGACACGGTCGCCCACGTCATCAATCGCCGCGTCAGCGCCACCGGTGCCAACCTCCTGGTCATGGGGGCGTTCAGCCATTCCTGGCTGCGGCACCGCCTGTTCGGTGGCGTCACCAGCGCCATGATGAAGGATCTGCGGGTTCCGGCAATCATGTCGCGGTGATCGCGCTCCTCCCGCAGGAGGCCGCCCGGCCCGCTTCAACGCGTCGGGCGCTTCGTTGTGGATCGTCGCCGGGCGGCGCGCCAGGCGCGTTTTCAATCGCCGGACAACTTGCTTTAAGGCTGATTGCGTGAAAATGGATACGCGCAATCTGCATCAGGTTTTTGTTCCTAATGCACGTCTCGGCCCCAAAAGCGCTGCACGTTTTCGGGCACATGCATTAGAAGGACGGATCATCTCGCGTTTTCCGCCGGCCACCGGCGATTAGGAGCCCGCCATGTCGCTTCCCGACAAAGCCTTTCCCGTTTCCTGGGACCAGTTCCACCGCGACGCCCGGGCGCTCGCCTGGCGTCTTGCCGACAATGATCGCGAGTGGAAGGCGATCGTCTGCATCACGCGCGGCGGACTGGTGCCGGCGGCCATCGTGTCGCGCGAGCTGAACATCCGGCTGATCGAGACCGTCTGCGTCGCCTCCTATCACGATTACCTGTCGCAGGGCGAAATGCAGGTCCTCAAGGGCATCACGCCGGAACTGCTCCAGAACGAGGGTGAAGGCATCCTGATCGTCGACGACCTGACGGATACCGGCAAGACCGCCGCCCAGGTCCGCGCGATGCTGCCCAAGGCGCATTTCGCCGCCGTTTATGCCAAGCCCAAGGGCCGGCCGCTGGTCGACACCTTCATTACCGAAGTGAGCCAGGACACTTGGATCTACTTCCCCTGGGACCTGGGCTTCACCTACCAGGAGCCGATCGCCAAGGGCAGCCGCGGCTAAAGGCCGTCCTAACCACCGCAAGGTTTGGAAGCGCTGGCGCCGCAAGCGCCTGCGCATCCGCACGACACTACGCTGGGAACTCGGCGGTGCCTGAATGGGGCCGATCCGCGGCAATCACATCCCGGACCACTTGGCAACTCCCGATTTTAGCAGCGCCGCAATCCACCCTTATTTCTGCCCCATTATTTGTTGGGCTTTTCACAACTCTCTCGTGCGCGCCAGCGCCTTGCGACTGCAACTGCCTGATTTTCCAGTACTTGGCCGATGTCCCCATTTTCCACAGCGGCCACACACAACATGTAGCGTCCACAAATCCGTCACAAACCACCCCTTGACGGAATCGGCTGCCATGGCGTTAATGGTCGCTAAGTTGCAACGGCGACTGGGCCGGAGTGTTTTAAGTCCGGTTCTCAAATCTGGAAATCGTGATTTGTGACCATGCGTCAGGGTGGATGAGCCGCCAAGCCGCAGGGGCCTTTTTGCGCACGTTTTCTTGATTGCCGAAGCGGCCCATGGGGCTGGCATAAAGCAGCTGTTGATACTATATTTAGTGTTTGCAGCCGCGCCCGGCACAAGATACAGGGTCCTCGATAGATCGGGTTTCCCGCACATTGAAGAGAATCGGGGCTGGCTGCGACAGATCGTGGCCGGACGGGACAATTGCGCCCTGCGTTTGCGCAGGCACGCGGCGAGAGAAGGACAACGGACCATGCGCATAGAACGTCGCTTCACCAAGCAGGGCCAGTCGGCTTATGCCGACATCGAATTCCGCAAGGCCACCAGCGAGATCAAGAATCCCGACGGCTCGATCGTGTTCCGTCTCGCCGACATCGACGTTCCTGCCCAGTTCAGCCAGGTCGCCGCCGACATCCTGGCCCAGAAGTATTTCCGCAAGGCGGGCGTGCCGGCGCGGCTGAAGAAGGTCGAGGAGAACGACGTTCCCTCCTTCCTGTGGCGATCGGTCCCAGACACCGAAGCGATGAAGGACCTGCCGAAGGACGAGCAGTTCGGTTCGGAAACGGACGCCCGTCAGGTATTCGACCGGCTCGCCGGCACCTGGACCTACTGGGGCTGGAAGGGCGGCTATTTCGACAGCGAGGAAGACGCGGCGGCGTTCAGGGACGAGCTCGCCTACATGCTTGCCACCCAGCGCGTCGCGCCGAACAGCCCTCAGTGGTTCAACACCGGCCTGCACTGGGCCTATGGCATCGACGGCCCCGGCCAGGGCCACTTCTATGTCGATCCCTTCACCGGCAAGCTGACCAAGTCCAAGTCGGCCTACGAGCATCCGCAGCCGCACGCCTGCTTCATCCAGTCGGTCGAGGACGATCTCGTCAACGAGAACGGCATCATGGACCTGTGGGTGCGCGAGGCGCGCCTGTTCAAGTACGGCTCCGGCACCGGTTCCAACTTCTCGCACCTGCGCGGCGAAGGCGAAAAGCTTTCCGGCGGCGGCCGCTCCTCCGGCCTGATGAGCTTCCTCAAGATCGGCGACCGGGCCGCTGGCGCCATCAAGTCCGGCGGCACGACGCGACGCGCCGCCAAGATGGTCGTCGTCGACATCGACCATCCCGACATCGAGGAATACATCAACTGGAAGGTCAAGGAAGAGCAGAAGGTCGCAGCCCTCGTCACCGGCTCGAAGATCGTCGCTTCGCACCTCAAGGCGATCATGAAGGCCTGCATCAATTGCTCGGCGGACGGCGACCAGTGCTTCGACCCGAACGAGAATCCGGCCCTGAAGCGCGAGATCCGTGCCGCCAAGAAGAGCCAGGTTCCGGAAAACTACATCAAGCGCGTCATCCAGTTCGCCAAGCAGGGCTACAAGGACATCGAGTTCAAGACCTATGACACGGACTGGGATTCGGAAGCCTACCTGACGGTCTCCGGCCAGAACTCCAACAACTCCGTCTCGATCAAGGACGACTTCCTGCGCGCCGTGGAGAATGACGGCGACTGGCACCTGACCGCCCGCAAGGACGGCCGCGTGATGAAGACGCTGAAGGCACGCGACCTCTGGGAATCGATCTCCTATGCCGCCTGGGCCTCGGCCGATCCGGGCCTGCATTTCAACACGACGATGAATGACTGGCACACCTGCCCGGCCGCCGGCCCGATCCGCGCGTCCAACCCGTGCTCGGAATACATGTTCCTCGATGACACGGCCTGCAATCTCGCCTCGCTGAACCTGCTGCAGTTCAAGGATGCGGCAACGAAGCGAATCAACATCGCCGACTACGAGCACACCGTCCGTCTCTGGACGATCGTGCTTGAAATCTCGGTAATGATGGCGCAGTTCCCGTCCCGGCAGATCGCCGAACTCTCCTACGAGTACCGCACGCTCGGACTCGGCTATGCCAATATCGGCGGCCTGCTGATGTCCTCCGGCATTCCCTATGATTCGGACGAGGGTCGCGCCATCTGCGGCGCGCTGACGGCGATCATGACCGGCGTCTCCTACGCCACGTCTGCCGAGATGGCCGGCGAGCTCGGCCCCTTCCCGGGCTTTGCGCCGAACCGCGACAACATGCTGCGGGTCATGCGCAACCACCGCCGCGCCGCCTATGGCGAGACGTCCGGCTACGAGGCGCTGTCGGTCAACCCGGTCGCGCTGATCCACGATGATTGCACGGACCAGGACCTCGTCGTCCACGCGATGAGCGCCTGGGACAAGGCGGTCGAGCTCGGCGAAAAGAACGGCTACCGCAACGCGCAGGTCTCGGTGATCGCCCCGACGGGCACGATCGGCCTCGTCATGGATTGCGACACCACCGGCATCGAGCCCGACTTCGCGCTGGTGAAGTTCAAGAAGCTCGCCGGTGGCGGCTACTTCAAGATCATCAACCGCGCCGTTCCCGAAGCGCTCCGCACCCTCGGCTATTCCGAGGCCCAGATCGCCGAGATCGAGGCCTATGCGGTCGGCCACGGCAACCTCAACCAGGCGCCCGGCGTCAATCCCGGCTCGCTGAAGGCCAAGGGTTTTTCGGACGAGAAGATCGCCGCCGTCAACGCCGCCCTGAAGAGCGCCTTCGACATCAAGTTCGTGTTCAACCAGTGGACGCTCGGCGCCGACTTCCTCAAGGACACCCTGAAGGTGTCCGACGAGCAGCTCGCCGACATGAGCTTCAACCTGCTCGAGCACCTCGGCTTTGCGAAGAAGGACATCGAGGCGGCCAACATCCACGTCTGCGGCGCGATGACGCTGGAAGGCGCACCGTTCCTCAAAAACGAGCACCTGCCGGTGTTCGACTGCGCCAACCCGTGCGGCAAGATCGGCAAGCGCTATCTCTCGGTCGAGAGCCACATCCGCATGATGGCGGCCGCCCAGCCGTTCATCTCGGGCGCCATCTCCAAGACGATCAACATGCCGAACGAGGCGACCGTCGAGGACTGCAAGAACGCCTACATGCTGTCCTGGAAGCTGGCGCTGAAGGCCAACGCGCTCTACCGCGACGGCTCGAAGCTGTCGCAGCCGCTCAACGCTTCGCTGATCGAGGACGAGGCGGACGAGGATGCGGTCGAGGAACTGCTGCAGGCGCCGGCGGCCGCCGCAGCGGTGACGGTCACCGAAAAGATCATCGAGCGCGTGATCGAGAAGGTCACCCGCGAGCGCGAAAAGCTGCCGAACCGCCGCCAGGGCTACACCCAGAAGGCGATCATCGGCGGACACAAGGTGTATCTGCGCACCGGCGAGTTCGGCGACGGCCGCCTCGGCGAGATCTTCATCGACATGCACAAGGAAGGTGCCGCCTTCCGCGCCATGATGAACAATTTCGCCATCGCCATCTCGCTCGGCCTGCAATATGGCGTGCCGCTCGAGGAATATGTCGAGGCGTTCACCTTCACCAAGTTCGAGCCGGCCGGCATCGTCATCGGCAACGACGCGATCAAGAACGCCACCTCGATCCTCGACTACGTGTTCCGCGAACTGGCCGTCTCCTATCTCGGCCGCAACGACCTCGCCCATGTCGATACGTCGGACTTCTCCAACACCGCGCTCGGCAAGGGCATCCAGGAAGGCAAGACCAACCTGATCTCCACCGGCTGGACCCGCGGCTACAAGCCGACCATCGTCCCGGGCAGCGGCGGCGAACGCCAGCTTTCCGAGCCGAAGGGCGCTTCGACCGCGGCACCGGCCAAGGCCGCCGCTTCCGGCAACGTCACCGCCTTTGCCGGCAGTGCTGCCCGCAAGCTGGAGCCGACGGTTGCGATCTCCACCTCCGAAATCGTCGCCTTCAAGCGCGACTACGAGGAACGTGCGGCCGAACTGGCCGAGGAGGTCGCCGAAGAGGCCGCCAGCGAAGCGCAGCCGGCCGTGACCGCCCTCTTCTCCGACAAGGCTGCCGCCGACGCCGCCAGCGCCAAGGCCGACGCCAAGAAGGTGGAGAACGAGCGCCGCATCCGCTCGATCGCGCAGGGCTATACCGGCAGCATGTGCTCGGAGTGCCAGAACTTCACGATGGTGCGCAATGGCACCTGCGAGAAGTGCGACACGTGCGGCGCAACCAGCGGCTGCAGCTGAGGGTTGGTGGAGTTTGCGGTGTCATCGGAAGCATAGTTTGGTCAGAAAGTACCAAAGTCTGCCTCCAACACCACTAATCCAGCGAGGATTGCCCCAATAGTCCTCGCTGTCTGGGCGAACGGCACTCCTTCAGGCGAGCCACTGCGCCGCCGATAGGAATCCGGGCATCGAGAGGTGCCCGGAAAATGCTCCTCAGAACAAATCGTGAAACAAACGGAATAGTTGGAATCAATTTCAAACCACCACTTATTTAAACGGGCCAAGCTCTATGAAGGATGAAATCGAAAAGTCGCGTGTTAAGCCATACCGCGTCCTCTGCATCGATGGCGGCGGCATGCGCGGCATTTACACCGCCGCTCTACTGGACAAGCTTACGGGCTACTACGCCCGTCTCCGGAACGTAGAAGCTCTGGACTTCGGCAAAGGCTTCGACCTCATTGCAGGGACCAGCACAGGGGCGATCCTCGGATGCGCCGCTGCCATCGGCCGACCGATGTCCTCGATTGTTGCATTGTACGAACAACATGGCGCTGCAATCTTCCCCCATCGCATTAAGGACGGTTTCTTAAGCCCGCTCTGGCGGGCCGTGACAAAGGGCGGGCGAATTGTCCGTGCGGGCGACGCAGCATTGCAGTCGGCTTTGCGAAACGAGCTGCAAGACATCACGATGAAGCAGGTTCTGGACAAGCGCGGGATCGGCCTTTCTATTCCTGCTGTATCCATGGAAAAGCATCGAGCGTGGGTGTTCAAAAAGACGCCCAGGAGTGGCATCCGCGACGACAATTATCGTTTGGCCGACGTCTGCCTCGCCTCAAGCGCGGCACCCATCTACCGATCACTCGCGGCGGTGCTGGAACCAGATGGCGGTTTAGACAACTTCCGAGTATTTGCGGATGGCGGCCTTTGGGCGAACAACCCGGTCCTCGTCGCCATGATCGACGCCCTATCCTGCGCTGAGCCGACACAGCCAATTGAGATCTTTTCGATCGGAAACGTTTCACGTCCGGCTGGATCGCAGATCCAACCCAAGAACGTTCATCGGTCGATGCTATCCTGGAAGCTCGGAGCTGAGATCGGCCCGCTATCCATCGATGTGCAGGAGTTCGCCTACGACCACATGGCGCGCTTTTTCGCCGATCACTTCACCAAGTTGGGTCGTCCTGTGACACACGTCCGAGTACCACAGCAGGAAGCCGCCGCGACCATGCTCCAGTACCTCAGCCTGGACGAAGCCCGCCCAAAGGCTCTGAAAGCCCTGATCACACACGGCCATGACGATGCGGACATGGTGAAATGCCTGTGCGACAGTCCCGGCCATCTGGAGGGCCGGATGATCCACACTCTTCTTAAAGACGTCCCCCCGATGCCGAAGACAGGCGTCCCGACGGAGGTGTTTCAATGAAAAACTGCCATGCTCAGGTGCTGAAGTACCAGCGAACTGAGGTCAAACTTTCCGACGATGACCGCCAGGACATCAAGGACAAGGCCGACACGAACCGCAAGCGCCTCAAGGACGGACTTGCGGCGAACGGCGATCCCAAGCCCATCGGCATGCACACCCAAGGATCGTATTCTATGAAGACAATGATCCAAGAGGAAGACGGCGACTACGACATCGATGACGGCGTCTACTTCCAAAAGGACGATCTGGTCGGGCCACAGGGCGGCGAAATGTCAGCCCTCGCTGTCCGCAAAATGGTCTGCAACGCCTTGCAGGACAAGCGCTTCAAAACGCCTCCGGCGGTCCGAAAGAACTGCGTCCGCGTCTATTACGACGATGGCTACCATGTCGACGTTCCCTCGTATCGGAAGATTAAGGTGAAGGATCCGATCTCGGGTGATATGAAGGCAGCCTGGGAGCTTGCGAGTTCAGACTGGAAGCGTTCCGACGCCCGGGCGGTCACCAACTGGTTCCGAACTGCCAACGAGACGAAATGCTCGGACGCCAGCAAGGACGGCAACAGCGGTCAATTCGTGCGCATGACACGACTGATGAAAAAGTTCGCCAGGAGCCGGGCTTCATGGAAATCGCAGACGACCTCGGGCTTCGCAATCTCACGCCTCGTGGAGTACTGCTACTTGGAAGACGAGCAGCGCGATGACCAGGCGTTCCATCGCCTGATGAAGGAGATCCATTACCGCCTCGGGTACGACGACACCATCGAGCATCCGACGCTAAACGGCGAAAATATCGTGGATTCAGGCGATGCGAAGGTTGCCTTCTTCCGGGACTGCCTCGAAACCAATCTCAAGCATCTTGAGGTTCTCGGCGATCCGGACTGCACCCATGATCAGGCGATGAAGGCCTGGGACAAGGTTTTCAACACCGATTGGTTCAAGGATCAGCCCGATCCGCACGCGGAGAGAAAGCTCGATGGTCGCATGAGCAGCGGCCCCTTCATCAAACAAGGGGAAGCGAGGTATGCGGCTTCCAAGGAGCGGTTCGCATAAGCATGGTGTACCCCGCCGTGGACATAGATGCATGGTTCGAGACACTCGAAGGCGCGTTCGAGGGCAAGCTTCCCGACGATCATTCACTGATACGCACATTTGGCGGACAGGGGTGGCGTATGCGAACAATGGGCGTCGGGCTTGTGGTTCTCGCTGATAGAGACTTCCCCTACTCTAAGCCGCAGGCGTTCGTTGAAGCCTACGACAGGAAGCGTCCTCAGCCACACATAGAACCGATCGCCAAAATCGGCGAGCTTGGACGTGTCTGCCTAACCACGCCGACGACGCCGAATGACCCGCTCTTCTCCGTTCAGGCCGCAGTTCGCGATGCGCGCCTCCTTCTGCGCGCGAACGAGAAAGGCGAAGAGGATGAGGATTTCCGCAACGATTTCGGATCGTATTGGAGCCACTATCTGCCTGAGGGCGCTAAAGCCGCCCGCCTTTGGGGACTGTCACGCCAGGTGAGCGGAATTGGAGCATTCGCCCACGCCAGTGACGGAACCTACTATTGCTTTCCGGACAAAGTCAGCCTCAGGCGGTATTCGAGCCACTTGTGGAACGCCGTCGTCCGCGACCCTCACCAATTTCCAATCGTCGAGTTGCGGAAGTTTCCCCGCCCGGAAAGGTTTCCAACCGATACCGAGACACTGCTTGCATTCCTGAAGCGCTACACCGTCGACGGACTGCACGCTGTCGGACAATTGCTTCGGGCGCGTCCCCGACGCCTCCCGATCGTCTTCTCGGGCACCGCTCCCAATGGTCGTGTTTTCAAGATAGCTGTTGCACTCGTCATCCGGCAGGACGCTAAGAGGCGACCGCTTGTGAAAGCGCATATACATGCAAAGCTGGACGACGAGGAAGTTGTCCGCCTCTACGATGCTTTTCCGCTGGATACTCGACATCTCGACGCGGCCCTGACAAGGCTCAGCAATCGCGATCTGACAACCATGCACTGCAAGGTCGTCTTCGTCGGCTGCGGTGCACTAGGCTCTGGCATCGCAATGATGCTGGCAAAGGCGGGCGTCACCCGCTTCGTTCTCGTCGATCCGGAAATTCTCGGATGGGAAAACATTCGCAGGCACGAACTCGGTGCCGAATTTGTCGGCGAGCCAAAGGCGGTGGCGCTCAAGCGCCGCATTGAGCGGGCCATACCGGATGTAGAGGATGTGCAGGCAGTTACGGGTTCCTTCCAGCAGGCGATAGAAGCCAATCCGGGTCTGCTTGAAGATGCAAACCTCGTCATCGCCGCTACGGGCGACTGGGGATGCGACGCCTATCTCGATAGGGCTGTGTCTGTACGCGAGGTGCCGCTTCCCACCATCTACACCTGGACGGAAGGCTTCGCGCTCGCAACGCATGCCGTTCTTATTTCCGGGAAAGGCGGGCACTTCGTGGAAGGTTTTGATGTGTCTGGTTCCTTCAAGGGAAAGGCTTCCGATGCCCAGCGCGATACCCCGCCAGAGTGCGGCAACACGACTTCCCCCTTCGGAGCAGTTGAAGCCGCCCAATCGCAAGCGCTTGCCGCAAAGCTGGCTCTCGAGCTTCTTGGCGGACGGCACGATGGCGAGGATGTCTGGCGCACGCGAACCTGCGAGCAATCGACGCTTGAGGATGCGAATGGCACGTGGACGGAATACTGGCTCGAAAGTCGTGGCGAGCCGTCGGAATTCGGTCAGATATCCGAGGCGGCTTGGGAGTTCTGATGTCGCCACTCATCGTCCAGTTCGATGACCTCGCAGTCGAGATATTGCCGGAAGCCATGTCGTTGATCCTCCATCATCGCCAGCGACGTTTCTATTACCGGGAGTCCGGCGGGCAGATGTTTGCGCGACTGTCGCCAAACCGCTGGTGCATCGAAGTGGTGACGGGTCCTCGTTGCGGTGATCGGCGCGGTCGCTTCCAATTCTGGCCGGATCGACGGGCAGAGCAAGACGAGATCAACAGGTTCTACGATCAAGGCCTGGAGTTCGTCGGGGATTGGCATACACATCCGGAGGATTTTCCCCGACCATCGCGGAATGACATCGACAGCGTGGACAACATAGTCCGAAAGTCCGTTCACAGTCTTCCAGGCATCCTCATGTGCATCGTCGGGCGCAAGGATCCACCTGACGGTTTGTGGCTTTCCTTTCACAGTCATGGCGGAGACATGCTTGCGCCTAAATCAGTGAGATGCGTCTGGTAGGCCGCCATAGTAAAGCCCTCAACGAGCTTGGCATCCCTCGCGATCTACTACTCGCAGCAGACCTGGCGGACATAAGTGTTTCCAAACGTCACCAACGAGTCGGAGGGTATGGCTCCTTTGTCCTTGAGGGCCGACGAAATCGCCCGCGCCTCGCCCTCCGAAAACGTTTCTTTGAGAGTGACCGCAAACCAGCCGTTGGCGGCTAAATGGGCGGCAAGAGCGATCGGTGACGAGCGAACATACTTGGACGCCTCATCAAGGTCGTCGAAGCTCTTCACCTGGATGAAACGTTGGCCAAACTTGCGCTGTTCGAACTCCTCCACCCACACCCAGGAGTAGTGCATAAATCCTCGACTTCCACCCGCCGAGACTTCATACCAATCACCAACTTTCCGAGCGATATCAACGGGCGTGCCGTTCTTGAGCTGAACACGTGACTTCGCATCGGCGTCGCTACCCGCCTTCACCGGAGCGCGCCCCTTAGGATGCTGTACGATTCCACTTCGGGCTTGCGGAATACTGAGTGAAACCACGTTCACTGGACGCGAAAAAGCCTTCGGAGCGGCAGCAACCTGCTCGCTGGCTCGTGCCGCGCCATCGACCGTTGTGACGCGATAGCGTGCCATCTCGCTTCCAGAAAGATATCTGATGTCGTTACTGTCGTAGCTTAGGGACAGCTGCAAAAGCCCCGGATCGACACCCATTTCGTTCATGTACCCGATTACTTCCGCAGTGATTTGCTGAACCATTGACACCGCATCGTGAACCTGGAGGCCTGTGGTGTCGTTAAACGACGATTTGTGCACCCCAATGGATCCAGGCTCCGCGGCGCGCGAAACACCACCTAGAAAACTCAAAGAGCAGGCGGAGGCACACTCAGCGTTCCGAATCTGCATAGTCGACAGATTGAAGGACCGAATAAGACGGCCCAGTTCCATGGCTTTCGCGACATTTCCACCTGGGCTGTTGAACGTTACTGCGGCTGGGCGGCGAGCCGTGACAGCGCGTGTGAATTCTACAAGGCTGTCGGTAGCTTCAAAGCGGCCGTGCACCACTAAGTAGGAGACGCCGTCAGGTGTTGATTGCGATTGGTATTCGAGGTCGGCATGGGATGCGCGGCTCGATAACGCGAGCAGAGCCATCGCGAACAATACGCCTCTAATGCACAAAGACTGGTTCATGCGCCCCCCAATGTGGAGGTGAGCCATAATTCCCCACGCCTTGCAAGGGGGTATTAAGGGACACTCAATCAATCAAAGTATTCTCTGTCGCCCTCGCTGGCTTTGTGTCGTGTTTAGCCGAAACGCGCCTGCCAGCCTAAAGCTACCCGCCGATATCGACCAACTCCTTGAACTTGCCGCCTGCGTCACGACGAACGTAACGCTCGTCCGGTTCATGTAGCAAAATGCCAACCAGGTTCCACACCTCGGGATAGGCGCGATCCCGGAGAATCGGCTGCTGGTGTCCGTGGACGGGGTCACGCGCGCTCACACCTCGGCATTCGAATGATTACCATCATGCGCTGCAACCCTGAAAGATCCTTGCGGATCGGACGTGATCCAAACCCTGGCGAACCATTTATTGGTTCGATTAGTCCCCAAATAGGTTCAGTGTCCGTCATCGATTTCATCCTTTCAGGTAGGCAGCAACGCGTGCTTGGAGCCCCTTCTCCTGAACCCGGACGCAGCCAAAAAACTGTCATTCACCTAGCGGGAATCCGACCCGAGTTAGGAAGGCGGCCTGATACCGGATGTGGAGGAGCCTGCATGCTGGCAAACGTATGCGCGTTCATCACTATGATGATGGGATTGTGGCCCAATATCCGCGTCTCACCCAGTCGAAATCCGTCCCGTCCCCGAACAGAGCGATCCGCCCGGATGGAGTTGCCACATTCAGCGCTTTCGCGGCCTCTCGGAGATCGTACCAAATCAGTTCTGCATCCGCCCGGCGCTAGGTATCTTCTGCATGATTAAAGGAACGCCGAACCCACCGCTCGCGTCTAGGGGTGTCGAGCCAAATCTGAACGATGAGGTCGAGCCGAGGACCGCTGCGCAGACCGCTGCTAGCCACGCGAAAAAGGTCTGTCCGCATCTGAATGGCAGGAAAGGCTCGGGGTAATCAACAATAGGCGGAGCCATTATACGCACATCATCTAGGACGCTGGCCGTTAGCTCTGCCCACCCCTCTGCTATGTCCCCGACCGAGCCTTCGCGGTCGCGCTCCACGATCCACTCGAAACTTGTCTGAAGGGCATCCCTCAATCGGTCGGGCAACTCTGTTTCGGGTTTCAGCATGAAGCATTCTTTCATTGTTTTATTTCGTCCGCCTAAGCCTGCCGGTGGAGCACAACGTCCCGCTCAAGTGCAGTTCATGTGTCGCGAGCGGCAGAATTGAGCGACTGGTCGGCAAAGACCCGCTTCGGGTTGGCGTTCTTCTCTTAAGCAGGTCAGTTTCTATCGCCGCTGCACATTTCAATGTGGAAAAGCTTCGGCAATTGTGCCCATCCGGCTACACAAAAAGGTTGAATCAAACAACATTCTGCACGGTCAAATAGGATACAGACACCCAAGCAACGGTGCGTTCAAATAATAGCAATCGCCTCCGGAGAGTCGCCGCAAACTGCATGCGCGTAGGGTCGCCCCGATAGGTAAGCGCCCGATGCCACCGCCGCCAAATGAGTGAAGACCCACCGAAAAGCCAACCCGCAGAATCCATCACGAAAATGAAGGTTCAAACAATGAAGCACCTGATCATTGCCTCCATCGCCCTCATGGCCTCACCAGCATTTGCCGGAATTTCGCTCGTTGACGGCGACACCATCAAAATCGATGGGCAAACTATTCGCATTGTCGAGATTGATACGCCGGAGACCTTCCAGCCCCGGTGCGAACAAGAGCTGATTAAGGGACTCGCGGCCAAAGAGCGGTTGCGTGCATTGCTGCAAAGCGGCCCGGTTACATTCAAGCCGACCGGCACTGACCGCTATAAGCGGACGCTGGCAAAGGTTTATGCGGGCAAGGTCAATGTCGGCAAGGCGCTGATCGCCGAGGGCCATGCCCTGCCATATCAGCCGGGCATCGAGGCCAAACTTGCGCGATTGAAAGTCTGGTGCGGCGATGCGGCAAGCTTGGATGACAGTTTCGGTGGAGTTGCCAACCCTATGCCGCTTGTACAGCAGGCGCAGGCGCAGGCGCAATCGGAAGAACGCACACCCAAAAACAGCAAAGTCTATTACCGCAATTGCGCTGCAGCGCGGGCAGCAGGCGCGGCCCCTATCCGTGCGGGCGAGCCCGGCTATTCGCGCAAACTCGACCGCGATGGCGACGGGGTTGCCTGCGAATAATTCTAGCGCAAACGCGAATGCTAGCCCGAGAGCGCCGTCTACGGCGCTGCCCTCGACTCTTCATCAAGTTGTGCCATGATCTCCTTTGGGCAACTGGGGGATACCAATTGAAATTCGTGGTTTTTGAGCGGCTCGGTACAGCCGCGGTGGTAGCTTTTGCCTTATCAAGCTGCACCACGACGCAGGCGGAACTCCGAAAAAATCCCAATGGCATCAGTAAGGCCGCTCTCTGCAGGACACTTGTTGAAAACCGAGATCCGTACTTCCGGCAGGAAATTGCCGGTGAACTTGGCCGACGAAGTATCAATCCCTACGACTGCTATGGGATGGTACAGCAGCAAAACCAAGCCGCTGCTGCGCTCGTGGCTGTTGCTCTCGTCGGTACAGCCGTCGCGGTGTGCGCAAACAACAACTGCGGTGGAGGATCCTACTATTCTCCGCCAACCTACCGAGGAAATTGCCGATACGACTGGCAGTACGACGCGGCTGGAAACCGTTGCGGTAGACGAAGCGCCTACTCGCGGCCGGGAGGTTGGTGATGTGCATCATACAGTTACTACTGCCATCTGACTGGAAGACACGGCAAACGATGGTTCTGCTCCGAAGAGGAGGCGATCCCCGCAGGATGCCGCGCTCCATTGTGGGGGTGCAGGTGACGCAGCCGCGCTCTCTTGGGCATCTGCCTGTTCGCCTGAAATTAGTATCAACACATTCGGCTTGTGAATCGACATGGCAAAACGCTTCGAAGCATTGAACCGCCTCATCGACAGTGTTCGTGAATCAAATCACGATTTCCGGATAACGACGGATCCGTTTCCTCCGCTTGACTCAGAGAAGCTGGCGAAGACCATGGAGCTCGCCAAAAAGGGAGCTAACAACGGCGCGGAGGACAAGCCAGTCCAGTCAGCGAAGGCGCTCGACGATGTCGAGAAAGAGATCTTAAACAAGGTCGAGACTGAGCGTGACGACTCCTATCAGATCCTCGAGGATCAGCTCCATACATATGCCACGAGAATGCAGAACCTCGATTTCGACGGACATTTCGGCCGGATCAGGCAGGCCAATATTTCGAGCCTGACAGACTTCAAGGCGGATGTCGCAGGGGGACGGGACGAGCTTTTCGGGCTCCGGCGAAACCTCAAGGAGGCGGACGAGGAACTGGCCAACTTCAAAAAGGATAACGGCCTGAAGCGCGTTGCGCAGACGAAGTCGGAGCTGGCAACCTTCATAAAATGGCTGATTATCGTTGCCCTCCTGATTGCTGAGACCATCGTCAACGGGATTTATCTGGCGCAGGGAAGCGACCAGGGCCTCGTCGGCGGGGTCGGCCTAGCGTTCGGCTTCGCCTTTGCGAACGTCGGCGGCACCGTCCTGCTGGCATTGGCATTTGTGCCAAACATCGTCCACCGATCCTGGTTCCGGAAGCTGTGGGGGTTGATCGGGATCGTTCTGTGGCTCTGCCTGGCGATCGGCCTCAACATTGCGATGGCTCATTATCGAGAGGCTGCGGCGGCTACGGCGACTGACATCGGCGCGACGGTGATGACCCGCCTGAAGACCGACCCGTTGGCCCTGCGGGACATCGACTCATGGATCCTGTTTGGAACCGGTTTCATCTTCTCCGCCGTCGCGCTTTTCGACGTCTTAAGCATCCGCGACATCTATCCCGGCTACGGAGGCGTGCATACTCGCTACGTGAAGGCGCGCGACAACTACGTTTATCATAAGCTGGATCTGATCGATCAGTTGAAAGACATCCGGGACGATCACAACACCAAGGTGGACACGATCATCCGGGACTTGACGATCCGCCGTCGGGAATGTGCGTCGATCATCGAGAACCGCGCGCGGATCGTAAGGCTGTTCAATGACCAGCAGGACCGGCTCGAGGAATGCGCTAGAAAGCTTCTCACTATCTATCGCGAGGCAAACAGGCAGGCGAGGACGAAGCCAGAGCCGAAGCACTTCTCCACGCAATACAAGCTGGAGAGAAGAAAGCCGGTCATCGATACCGGGGACGATTGGAACGACAAGGAACTGGCTGCGCGGATCAAAGCGGCCGAAGACGAACTGGCGGAGCAGATGCGGCAAATCGGACAGGAATTCGAGAGTGCCGTGACCGCCTACCATCAGCTCGACAATCTGTTCCCGGAGAACATCAATGTCCAGACGACGGCGTAAGAGAAACAGTGACGTATCCGTCGGGGCGGTGATTGGGGCTATCCTGCTAGTCCTGATCATCATTGGCTCTGTGGGAGCATTCTTCTACCTGCGCGAGAGAGCCAAGCAGGTCGCAACGCTGGACTCCGAACTCTGCCCTGCGGATGGCCCGACGTCCATCACGGCCGTTCTGCTCGACATCACGGATCCGATCTCGGACATCACCAAGGTCGATCTCAAGCGCCAGTTCCAGAAGACCGTGGCACATATTGAAAAGGGTGGTCTAATCGAAGTCTATACCCTGACAGATAGAGAAGGCTCCCTCACTCGCACCTACAGAGGCTGCAATCCCGGCGATGGAGAAAGCGCCGACGAACTGATCTCGAACCGCAAGCGTATCCAGGCGCGTTGGGAAGAGGCTTTCGACAAACCTCTGAAGGAAATCGAAAAGCAGATCGGTGAGGGATCCGAAGGCAAGCAGTCGCCCATCATGGCGGGCGTCCAGCGCATCGTGATCGAGAGCTTTTCGGACAGCAAGCTCGACGACAGTATGAAGACGCTGATCGTCGCCTCAGACATGGTCGAGCACACGCGGGCATTTTCCATCTACAAGTCAGGTACGGACTACGCCACATTCGAAAAGAGCGGGGCGAGAGACAAGTTTCGAACCCCTCTCGACGGCATTGGCGTCAAGGTGCTCGCTTTTCAGAGGGAAAATACGAAAACCCTGCAGGAGTTGCCCGAGTTCTGGCTGCAATGGGTGAGCGCCAACGGTGGCGAATGGATAGGCTTTGAACGACTGGCGGGGTTGGAGTGATGCAGTCTGGCATGGATATCAGGCGTTTCGTCAGGAACAATGGCCCCATCGTAGTGTTCGCATCGATGACTTTCATCGGCTCCTTGATCATTTGGTTCGGCAAGCTTTACGGGGTCGACACCGTGACCATTACGCTGATTCCGTTGGCGATGATGGCGATCTATTTCACCATATCGTTCATCGCCGCGGGTCTCAGCCTCCATAATGAGCAGGCTGGTGATAACCTCTACTACATGGGGTTTCTGTTCACCCTCACTAGCCTTGGCGTGTCCCTCTACCAGTTCACCGGCCAGGCCTCGATAGAGGACGTGGTCAGAAACTTCGGCGTCGCTATTTCCTCGACGATCGCCGGCATCTCGCTTCGCATTCTCTTCAATCAGATGCGTCGAGATCCGACCGACATCGAAAGGACGGTCCGGTACGACCTCGCGGAGATGACCCGACGCGTACGTACCGAACTCGACACCTCCGCAATGGAGTTTTCGAGCTATCGCCGTACCAGTCATCAGATGCTTGTCGAGGGCTTCGAAGAGATCGCCCGCCAGGCGGAGAAAAGCGGTGAAGCTGTCCGCACATCCATCGAAGCCATGGCCCTGCAGGCGACGAGATCCATTCAGGACGCCTCCGACAAGCTGACGTCGACCTTGGACAGCACGCATCAGCAGATCATCGACTACGCTGCCCGCAACGCCGAGACGGTGGCGCAGATGAGCGAGAAGCTTCAAAGCTCGGTAGTCAAGATCGAAGAACGAACGAACAAACTGGCAGATGCGGTCGACGGCGTGATCGAGAGGTTCAAGGCTTCCAGATCGCCGGACGAGATCCTCAAGATCGAAGTCACCCCGGTCGTAGAATCGCTGCAGGCCATCGTGGTGGAACATACGAAGGCCATCGACGAGAACGCTATCGCGACAAGAGAAACCGTCAAGAAAGTCCTTGCGGCCATCAGCCCGTTCAAACAGACGAACACCACGCTCGGCGCACTGGCGGCAAAGTTGGAAGCGGCCAACGCCGCCTCCGAGCAGTCGACGCAGACCATCGCGGCCATGCTCCAACGATGGGAGGCCATCGCGTCTGCGACCGAAACCGGTAACGTCGCGGTTTCCGAACTCATCGGACGCGTCGAAGGGGTTATCACAGAAACGAAGTCCGCGACCAACGCGCATCTCAAGAATGCGGAAAAGCTCGACGAGGTGATCTCGTCGGTAAAGGCGAATACGGCCAGCATGAAGACCGTCGCAGAGAACCTGTCGACAGTCTCCACTACGTCAAACGCGCATACGAAGCGTCTCAATGAAATGATGGCGGTCGTCGAACGAGCAGCGGAATCCGCGGATAAGGCCGCCGCAGCCGTTGACTCGATGTCCATCCGTTTGTTGGAAGAGCGGTCTCAAATCATCTTAGGTGCCTTGTCCGGCGTGCCGGCGGGTGAATTCTCGTCGCTTTCGACAACTTCTAACTCCGAGGCCGACCCTGCAAGCACGAACGGTGCCAAGGCGGAAGCCGTCGAGCGGTCCTCTGAAGACGACAAGCCGAAGAAGAGCGGCTGGTTCAGCCGATGAGCACGGCCGAGACTGCGACAAAGGTCGAGACTAAAGGCTACAACAGAGGCCTCATACTCGGTTTCACCATGGCGGAATCCATGCTGCTTTTGGTGTTTTGCCTCTTGCTCATGACCGGAGCCATCATCGCCAACGAACGGTTGAAGGCGAACAACGCAGTCAAAGAGGTGGCGCGACTGGAGGATACTCTCAAGAAGAAGGAAAAAGACCTTAAGGTTCTGGAGACCAAGTTGACCGCCCTTTCAGGACAGATATCTCTCGTAGATAAGCGCAAGCTGGAGGAAGACTGGCGAGAACTGGTGGAGGCCCGTGAGGCGGTCAAGGCACTGAAGGAACAGGGAGTCGAAAGGGACAAAATCGATGAGCTCGCCAAAGGCGTTGCCGTATTGATGCAGAAGTCGATCGACGTGTCGGATCCTGAGAGGCTCAAGGAGAGGATTGACGCTCTGTTGGCGGCCGAGAACGCCCTTAACGATCAGCGTCGGCTAGAGGAGGAACTGAAGGCCGCTCTCGCCCGCGGGAAAGACCTCGAAGTCCTCCTGGCAAATGCCGAAAGCGAACTCGAGAAGACACAGCAGACCTCGAAGCCGCATGAATGGCCGCCTATCATCAGCCTGAGCGAGGCCAGCGGCTATTTCTTCCGGTCGGGAAGCGCAGAACTGACCGAGAAATTTACCTCCGACTTGAACGGCTCGATATCGGCGCAGATCGCGGACAATCTCAAACGTTATGGCGTCGACATCGTCGAGGTGATCGGCCATACCGACGAACAGCCGCTGTCGCGGCTCAACTCGAACATGGACAAGCTCGCCATCGAGGTTCTTGCCCTGAAGAAACCTGTCACCGCGATGGGGCCGGCCGACAACGCTGGTCTGGGACTTGCTAGGGCGATTTCCGTAGCGAACGTCCTTCGCGGCAACGGTGCGCTTGAGGGCGTAACGATCCTCCCGCTATCCGCGGCCCAGCTCGTAATGCCTGGGGATAAGTTAACCACCGGGCAAGCGGGTAATGTCGAAACCCGACGGCGGATTGAGATTAGGATCAGAAGAAGAGACAATTCCGTACTCGCTAGCGAATAGCCCATCTCCACTCTAAGGATGCAGTTCGTGCAAGTGACCAAAGGAACAGCTGTCCGCATTATCGATGCGCTTGCTCTCGCCATAGACAAGAAACGGGCGTCAGCGAAAACTTTTGACGGGAGACCTGCTGATCCCGGCAGGTTCGGCAACTGGCAGGATGCCAAATACTCCACAACGCAAGACACGCCTCGCACGAGAGCGTTGCTCTTAGCTTATGCGATGTTCTCAGGCGGAAAGCTGCCCAAGGAAGGCATTCGGATCGACGATCATTGGTTCCATCCGGACATATGGGTGATGAAAGCAATGCTCAACAAAGGCTACATGATCGAAAACGCCCAGGGTTCACATTTCGAGCTAACGGAGACCGGGTGGTCATTCATTGCGGAGACAGTCGAGGGATTGGCGTCACACGCCAATTTTCGTTGAATCTTTTTTTACAGCGGCGCATGCAAGGCGAGCATGCCCAGGCTGGCGGAGAAAACCCGCGCTGGCCATGCCTAGATCATCGACAACGTCGGCTCTTACGGCCATAATGTGGTGAAGATCGTACTACCAAGAACCGGCGCTGTGAGCCTTGATCGCAGATGGACGCCATTTCCCGACCCGCCAATCTCGTCCTAGACAACCAAGTAGTTGCGGAGGGCCTCACGAAGCCACGACTCGCCGATTATGCGCTCACGTCCATTGGCGTGCTGGTCCTTCGCGCCCCTTCTTTCGCTAGGTGTAGACAGCGGGAGGGAAGCAATTCGGCGACCTTACCCGTTCAGACTGGCGAGTTGAACCTGGCCGCGCATCTCGCCGCGGCCACATGAAGGAGTGCCGCTGATGACCTCAGCGACACCACATCGTGCGGTTTAGTCTTCCATTTCAAGCACGCGATATTCACCGTTACTGTGGTCGTAGATCTCGACCTCAACCGCGCCCCCGAACTCGCGGATCGACTGAACTTCTACCTCTCGATACTCACCAGCCTCAACATCGTAGATCTCGATGTCCCGACCGGATCGCACCAAGTTCCCCTTGCCAATTTCGACGGAGCCACCTGTCGCTGTGTCAATCCCGTCCCACGCAAAGGCCGGTGCGAAGCAAGTGAGCATAAGAGAGGCGGTCAAAAGAGACCGCATAGATGCTCTTAATGGCAATGATAGGTCCCATTTGAGTGGTTCGTGTGACAGCCGTTGCTGTCGGTGCCCCCGCTATGCGCCCAAGCAGATGACGCAATCGATGAAGCAACTGCAAGCGCCAGAATAACTTTTCTCAAGATGTCCTCCTTCAAGAATGCAACCGCAATGTGCATCATGCGCAATCGTTGTCAATGTCCTTAGGCCGATTGTCCGCTTGGGCGGCGGCTCACCTGTCGACTTTGAGGATGGGATTACTATCTAAACGGTGCATGAGAGATTCTGTCCTATCCAAGAACTGCGTGCATAGAGGCTCAATCCAAAATCGCGAGCGGCCAGCCAGTCAGCTGGGGCCGCCGCCCCGCTATCCCACGTCAGCAGCAATGCTCTTCTGCAGGCTTGCGGTTGTCGCCTTGAGGACGGTTCGCATGGGGACCTGATGCCGAGTCCGTTGAAGAACACCTGAGTGCGCGTTCGACGGTCACCAGGGCCGCGATCAGCGCGGTTACTGCCCTCGCCCAATGCCTGTAGACTGCGGCTCGACCACCGCCTGGACAGCGGCAGTGCAAAAAGCGGCTCCATCGCCGTTGCCACCCACACGAAGCATCTCGATTGCCGCGAGGAACGAAGGCGGGCGAGATAGCCGCCGTTGCTTCCATAGATCAAACAGGAGAACGGCCAGGACTATACTTGCGCATCGTTTTTGATAACTCGCCGAAAGGAGCGTGCGCCTGCCGACGATGCGCAGCACCGCCGGAGCGAGCCGTTGTGGATCGGCTATCTGTTCGGCTCGGAACGCGGCGGCCGTTCAGAATCGTCGGCTGGTCGCGACGGAATAACCCAGCCCGGCTTGTCTATCATTTCCTCGCGTTCCTAGATGGCGACCTCAGGTGCAAAGGTACCAAAGGGGCGCACGGCTTACAACAACCCCCTGTCCATTGCTTTACTTGTTTGCGTTCGCTTTCCTCTTGGTCTTCTGTGCTCGTCGTTGGCCAAGGCCTATCTGCTTCGCCAAGGAAGAGCGAGCTTCCGCGTAGTTTGGCGCGACCATGGGGTGGTCCGGAGGGAGTTTCCACTTCGTCCGATAATCTTCAGGCGCAAGCCCGTGTTGAGATTGCAGGTGCCGCATTAGCGACTTGAAGGGCTTGCCAAGGCAGATAACGGCGTCAGGCGAAACCGACTTTCTGAGCGATACCGCAGGCTTTTGAACTTCCTCCACCACCGTAGTCGTTTGGGCCACGGTTGACGCTCACGTGCTCCCCTGATTGTCCGCGTTTATAAGTTAGCTCTGTCCGGGTTTTGGTCCTGTCGGGACCTGGTTTCAAACTCATAAGGGGTCAAGCCGTCGGCGTCCCGCTCTCCCAGCCCTTTGAAGGAAGCATGCCGGAGATTTACATTGTGCGTCCATGCGCGCTGCACTCGATTCTGGGGAGGCCCGGTTTCACGACGTACACTCCCATCCGCCTCTCACACCGCCCCTTGACGGCCATCTCGCCGAGCCCGAGGCTTGATGAGGCGAATTCGGAGCACTCCAGCAACCTACGAGCTCCACGTCGAGCATTTCGGATGCTGACGGAGTTCGTTTGCCACTTTTCAACGACCGCGTCAGCTTTGCCTTGTAAGCGGCTCGCCGTCTGTTGTCGGCAGCGGTTGCAACATCATCCTCCCGCCATTCATCGCCCCAGGTCGAGGAGTTCCTCGACCTGCCGCGGATCGAAAACGTGGAAGGTAATTTCCTTGCGCGCCCACGCAGTCTCACAACGTCAACGATCCGGTTGACCTGCACCATGGCTCGAAAACAACGTAACGCGTCGGAAACATCCAAACGCCCCCCCGGTTAAGGCTGTCAATTGGATTGCGGCGCACCACAGGTGGAGTTCGCAGATTGGGACCTTCATGATCCTTTCCCTTTCAGACATCAAAAAATCCTACCAGACGGCCGAAGGCCGAACCCCTGTACTCGGGGGAGTGAGCTTCGTGTTGGCCAGGGGCGAGAGCCTTGCGCTCACAGGGGAGTCCGGGAGCGGGAAAAGCACTGTCCTCCACTTGGCCGGCGGATTGGACAAGCCGGATAGCGGCACCATTCTGGTGAACGGGCGAGACATCACCAAACTCGACGACGTTGGCCGCGCGGACTTCCGACGGACCGACGTCGGAGTGATCTTCCAGCAATTCAATCTCATTCCCAGTCTCGACGTAAGAGCGAACGTCTCGTTCCATGCGAAACTGGCCCGGCGTTTCGATCCGCTTTGGGAAGGTGAACTTGTCGAAGCGCTCGGCATCGACCAATTGCTTCGGCGCTATCCTGAGCAGCTCTCGGGCGGACAACAGCAACGGGTGGCGATCGGACGGACATTGGCGGCGAGGCCGCCCCTCGTGCTCGCAGACGAGCCGACGGGTAATCTCGATGAGCGCACGGCTGACACCGTCCTCGACATCATGTTGCGGCTGACGAAATCGGCAGGCATCGCTCTTCTTCTGGTCACCCATTCCCGTCGACTAGCCGACAGGCTGGACCGCCGGATTACGTTGACGAGCGGGAAGATCGCCGCATGAGCTGGGTCGCTTTCGGGGCGCTGCTTTCCCACTGGCGTTACAAACCGCTTCAGTTGGCAACGCTGATTGTCGGGGTGGCACTTGCAACGGCCTTGTGGTCCGGGGTCCAGGCGATCAATGCCGAAGCGAGAGCGAGCTACGGACGCGCGGCGGCCGTGCTGGAGCAAAACCAACTCGAACAACTGGTTGCCAAGGATGGCGGGCGAATATCGTCGCAGACATATACCAAGCTGCGCCGGGCGGGCTGGAACGTGTCGCCTGTCATCGAAGGCGACCACAGGTTTGGGCAGACCCGCGTCAGGCTAATCGGCATCGATCCGTTGAGCATGCCATCCGAGGCGCAGGCGGTGTCGGTTTCGAGCGCGTCCGACCTTGTCGATTTCGTTGGTGGTCCAGGGCAGTTGATAGTGTCTGCGGCAACCGCAGCCCGTCTCAAGGACACCACGAGCATTCCGGTCAGGATAGCCGCCGATCTTCCGGAGGGCGCGGCGTTCATAGACATTGGGGTCGCGGACCGCCTGCTGAACCGCAACGGCGAACTGAGCAGGATCGTCGTCGCGCGGTCGCAGAGGCCAGGTCTTGAACCCATCGAGGCGATTGCGCCCGAACTTGCGCTTAAAGATGCCGGGGAACAACCCAATGTCGCTCGGCTCACCGACAGTTTCCACCTCAACCTTACCGCCTTCGGCTTCCTTGCCTTTGTTGTCGGCCTCTTCATCGTCTACTCGGCCACCGGCCTTTCCTTCGAGCAGCGTCGCGGCACTTTCCGTACCTTCAGGTCGCTCGGGGTTTCTCTTCATGCGCTGACGGCAATGCTGCTTGTCGAGACGATATTTTTTGCTCTTCTCTCGGGGGCAATCGGCGTGGTTCTCGGCTACTTCGTGGCGTCAGCTCTTCTGCCTGGTGTCGCCGCAACACTGCGTGGTCTCTACGGCGCAAGTGTACCAGGGGCGCTCTCTCTTAGGCCGGAGTGGTGGCTGGCAGGTCTGGCGATCGCGTTGATTGGCACGGTGTTGTCTTCCGCTCAACATCTCTGGAGAGTCTGGAAGATGCCCATACTAGCGGCGGCGCAGCATAGGGCGTGGGCAATGGCCTCGCTGAAAGGCCTAATCGGTCAGGCAAGCATTGGTGCCATACTGCTGCTGACATCCGGTCTGCTGATCGTAGTTGGTAAAGGTCTCTATGCTGGTTTCGCTGTTTTGGCCACTCTGCTGATGGGCACGGCGCTGATCCTCCCACCGATGCTGGCGGCCGTAATGATCATGGGGCAGAAAGCGTCAAAACATGTTCTTATCCACTGGTTCTGGGCCGACACCCGTCAGCAATTGCCAGGCCTTTCCCTTGCGCTCATGGCACTGTTGCTTGCCCTGTCGGCCAACATCGGCGTCGGCACGATGGTGTCCAGTTTCCGTCAAACATTCCTCGGCTGGCTCGATCAGCGCCTGGCCGCAGAGGTCTATGTGACGGCGCGAGATGAGTTTGAAGCCGGAACGGCTACGGCAATGGTTTCCGGGCCACGTGACGGCTACCCTGCCGATCTGGAGTACCGAAGGCGAGGTGTTCGGCCAGCAGATGCAGATTTATGGCGTTGCCGACGATGCAACCTATCGCGATCACTGGCCGCTGATCCTTGGGTCGCCAACGACATGGGATGCGGTTGCCAGCGGTCGCGGCGCGTTGATCAACGAGCAGCTTTGGCGGGCGGGCAAAGTGGCGCTCGGGGGGCAAATTGAACTACCCGGCGGCTGGGAAGCCCAGGTCGTCGGTGTCTTCTCCGATTATGGCAATCCGTCAGGTCAAGTCATCATCGGTCTCGATGCTCTGGTTCGACACTACCCCGATGTTTCAAAGTTGCGCTACGGTTTGCGTATGGAACCAGAACAGGTGCCCGCCTTCAAAAGGCGTCTCGTCGAAGAGTTCGGCCTCCCTGAAGACAACATCATCGACCAGGCTTCGCTCAAGCAACAGTCCACCGCGATCTTTGAACAGACCTTTGCTGTAACGGGAACGCTCAACGTGCTCACCCTAGCCGTCGCGGGGTTTGCGATGTTCTCAAGCCTGCTGACGTTGTCGTCACTGCGTCTGCCGCAGCTTGCTCCCGTGTGGGCGATGGGGCTCCGCCGCCGCGACCTTGCGCTCGTCGAGGTCGTGCGGACGCTTGCTCTCTGGCTCGCCACCTTCATTGCATCGGTCCCGGTTGGATTGGCGCTTGCCTGGGTCCTGCTGGCGATCATCAATGTCGAGGCATTCGGATGGCGGCTGCCGCTAATCCTATTCCCAGTGGATTGGCTCAGGCTCGGCGTCGTCGCATTTGTGGCGGCCGTGATTTCGGTTGCGATCCCGATACGCCGACTGGCAAGGACCGATTCCGGCGATCTCCTGAAGGTGTTCGCAAATGAACGCTAGAACGATCCTTTTCACGATCCTGGCCGTGGCCCTGCTCTCGCCAATCGCAGTCGTTGCACAGGGCTTTGCGGGCCTTGGATCGAATGCCGAAGGTTTCGCGGTGCCCCAAAGGGGAACGAAGCTCGAGTTTCCTCGCGATCATGGACCGCACCCCGACTTTCGTATCGAGTGGTGGTATATCACCGCCAACCTGCAGACGGCTGATGGTCGACAGATGGGCGCGCAGTGGACGCTATTCCGCTCGGCGCTTGCTCCTGGGGAGCGCCAAGGCTGGTCTAGCCCGCAGGTCTGGATTGGGCATGCCGCCCTCACAACCGAAAGCCGCCACTATGTTGCCGAGCGGTTGGCCAGAGGCGGGATTGGGCAGGCAGGAGCCAACGTTGAGCCATTTAATGCATGGATCGACGATTGGCAGATGAAAGGCGGCGGCACTGCGGCGCACGATGAATTGGACAACCTCGACCTCAGCGCCAATGGTCCGGACTTCACGTATCGACTGACGCTCCGAGCCAAAGGACCGTTGGTGCTTCAGGGGGATCATGGATACTCCGTGAAATCCTCAGCAGGCCAGGCGAGCTACTATTACTCTCAGCCGTTCTACGAGGCCGCCGGCACAGTGACACTCGATGGAGTATCACATGAGGTTACCGGGAAGGCGTGGCTCGACCGGGAGTGGTCGTCGCAGCCCCTCGCATCAGACCAGACCGGCTGGGATTGGTTCTCGCTGCACCTGGCTTCCGGAGAAAAGGTCATGGCATTCCGCCTCCGCGACAAAGGACTGGGCTACACATCCGCGAACTGGATCGGGGCCGACGGGAGGACCTCGCCACTCAGGTCGGATGCGGTTTTGTTTGAACCGGTAAGGACAGCCGATGTCGGAGGTAAAGCGATCCCCGTTGAGTGGAGGCTAAAGATACCAAGCCGAGGCCTTGATATCCGGACGAAGGCGCTCAACGACCAAGCATGGATGAAGACTTCAACGCCATATTGGGAAGGGCCGATAAAGTTCGAAGGCAGCACGTCCGGGTTTGGCTACCTTGAGATGACGGGCTACTAACCAGAGGCCGGACAGGAGCTTAATGCCGCGCGCCCCCCGAGGCTTTGATTCGCGCCCAAGAGGACCCTGCCATTAAGTCGCCTGCTCGTTCAGCAGTTCACGGAGTGCGTCAAACACACGGGCGTCGATAGTCTGGGAGACGTTGAAGCGCATGAAGTTGGTGGCTGATTGCGACAGGCTGAACGCATTGCCGGGTGCCATCACAATCTTTCTCTCCAATGCGGCGCGGGCGAGGTTAGCGGCGTCGATGCCTTCCGGTAATTGACACCACAGAAACATCCCGGCCTGAGGCTCGATCCAGGGTGTCACGCCCAGATTCCTCAGTTTGGCGGAAACTTGGCTCATCGCCTGGGATAGCCGGTTCCGCGTGGACTCCAGGTGCTTTCGATAGGTTCCGTCGCTTAGGACATGAAGGACCAGTTCAGCCGTCATCCGCCCCCCGCCGAACGATGTCGCGATCTTGAGGTCGGTCAGGCCATCAAGCCATTGCGGTCTCGCGGCAACGAAGCCGCAACGTGCGGAGGCCGACAGGGTCTTTGAGAAGCTGCCGATGTGAAGCACACGGTCCAGTCCGTCGAACGCCGCAAGACGCGGGGCCGGAGCGTGTTCGAAATCGGCGAAGATGTCATCCTCGATGATCGTCAGGTCGAACTGATCCGCCACCTTGAGCAACCTGTGGGCAATGACCGGAGACAGTATCGCTCCGGTCGGGTTGTGAACACCGGAATTCGTGATGTAGAGCCGGGGTCGGTGTTCCGCGACAGTCTGAGCGAAAGCCTGCACATCCGGACCGGACGGAGTGTAAGGAACCCCAACGATCTTAGCTCTATGGGCACGCAAGATTGCGTGGAAGTTGAAATAGCAGGGATCGTCGACCAGCACCGTGTCGCCAGGCTCGAGTAGAAAGCGGCAGAGCAGATCGATGGCCTGCGTGCCCGATTCGGTGAGCATGATCTGATCGGGCGACGCCTCGATCCCCCGCTCGGCCATACGTCGGGCGATGAGCTGGCGGAGTGCAGGCAATCCAAGTGGCGAGCCATAGTCAGCCAGGGACGCACCATCGGCGCGCGACTGCGTTCGGAGCGCACGCCGAATGGCATCTTCAGGCAGCCATGACGGCGGGAGCCAGCCGCAGCCCGGCTTGAGATTGTCGTCGTTTGACTCCAGGGACTGCCTCGATACCCAGAAAGGGTCTACCGCGCGGTCGAGTTTTGGAACGACTTCGGCCAGCGTGAAAGGGGCCGCCTGATTGGCGACGTAGAACCCGGAGCCCGGTCGGGACAGAATAGCGCCTTCCGCGACGAGGCGGTCGTAGGCTTCAACCACCGTGGAGACAGACACCTTCAGCGTAGAGGCCAGGCTCCTCACGGACGGCACCTTTGCCCCGGGTGTCAGACTCCGACCTGCGACGCGTTGCCGAATGGTGTCCATCACCATCGCTACTCGGGTGCGTCCGACCACTTCGTCGTTCATCCGTATTGCCATTTCCACCAGAACAGTTTCACCAAACTGTATCAGACTGTAACTGGCGATGCCAATGGCACTCCTCGATAACACGGCACAGAGATGATGGGGTGTGTGATGGATCGTGCAACTGCCGGCTGGATCAACGGTTTTATTGGGGTCGTGATTTTCAGCGGATCGCTTCCCGCCACCCGGGTGGCTGTGATGCAGTTCGATCCGGTTTTCCTAACGGTTGCACGCGCGGCGATCGCTGGAGTTCTCGCACTCGGCCTCATGTTGTTGCTGAAGCAGAAACGGCCATCACGGAGCGAATTCGGTTCGTTGCTGATAGTGGCGGCGGGTGTCGTGATCGGATTTCCGCTTCTGACGGCCCTGGCGCTGCAGCATGTCACCGCCGCGCACTCTATCGTGTTCATCGGTCTGCTTCCGCTTGCGACGGCTATCTTCGCGGTCATCAGAGGCGGCGAACGACCAGAGCCCGCCTTCTGGCTTTTCGCCATCATCGGAAGTTCACTCGTCGCCGGGTTCGCGCTGGTGCAGGGCATCACCGCGTCGCCTGTCGGCGATCTCCTGATGCTGGCGGCCACTATCTTATGCGGCCTTGGTTATGCCGAAGGTGGCAAGCTGTCGCGGACACTCGGCGGATGGCAGGTCATCTGCTGGGCGCTGGTGCTGTCGTTGCCGCTGATGATCGTCGTCACGATCACTACAATGCCAGCGACGTTCACCGGCATCGAAACGCCTGCGCTGATAAGCCTGGCCTATGTCTCGCTGTTCAGCATGCTGATAGGCTTCGTGTTCTGGTATCGCGGCCTCTCGCAAGGCGGCATTGCCGCAGTAGGTCAGTTGCAGCTTCTCCAGCCGTTTTTCGGACTCGCTCTGGCCGCGACCCTTTTAAACGAGTCTGTCACCTGGGGCATGCTCGCCGTGACGACCGCCATCATCATGTGTGTGGCTGGGGCAAGGCGTTTTGCCCGGTAAAATGAGGAAGGGCGGTGCGTCCGCCTATCACGCGGCAATCAGCAACGGTACCAAAGTCACCGCTACAAAGGCAAGCCGGACAACACCAACTGCAACGACTGCGGTACGAGTGCTCAGGCAACAGATTTGCGTAATTCAGACTCCATGGCCGCTGCGGTACAAAAGGACCGCAACGGCAGCCGATGGCTGGCTTAACAACGGCGTTGACTTGCGCTTGGACTAGCCTATCCCCGCCCACATGACGGCAGAACGCGATCGGAAGCGATGACCGCCACCTGGATCAAGCCGACCACCTATGTCTTCGCCGCCCGCGCACTGCGCGATTTCGCGGACGCTTTCATTGCGATCCTGCTGCCCGTCTACCTTCTCGGCCTCGGGTTCTCGCCGCTGCAGGTCGGGGTCGTCGCCACGGCGTCGCTGTTCGGCTCCGCGCTCCTGACGATCGGCGTCGGCCTGATCGGCGTTCGCCTCGACCTTCGCAGCCTGCTGCTCGTCGCCGCCGGCTGGATGGCCGCGTCGGGCGTCGCCATGTCAGTCGCGAACGACTATCTGCCGCTGCTGGCAATCGCCTTCGTGGGCACTATGAACCCCTCGGCAGGGAGCGTGAGCGTTTTCGTGCCGCTCGAGCACGCGGTTCTTGCGCGTGACACGCCGGATCGCGAGCGCACGAGCACGTTCGCCCGCTACAGCCTCGCCGGAGCGCTTGCGGGGGCACTCGGCGGGCTGGCCGCGGCGACACCGGACGTCATCACGAGCCTTGGCCTGGAGCAGTTGTCGGCCATCAAGCTGATGTTCGCTCTCTATGCCGCCTTGGGGCTTCTCGGCGGCCTTCTCTACGCCCGCATTCCGCCGCGTCCGGCGACTCATGAGCTTGAAAGGCCCGCGCCTCTGGGTCCATCGCGCTCGATCGTCATCAGGCTGGCCGCCTTGTTCAGCCTCGACGCGTTCGCAGGAGGATTCGCAGTCCAGTCCCTGCTGGCATTGTGGCTCTTCGAACGTTTCGACCTTTCGCTCTCACAAGCGGGGGTGTTCTTCTTCGGGACGGGCGTGCTGTCGGCCATTTCGTTCCCCGTCGCGGCGCGGCTGTCGAGGCGGATCGGTCTCATCAACACGATGGTCTTCACCCACATCCCGTCCAGCGTCGCGCTCGCTCTCGCAGCACTCGCGCCGAGCCTGCCCCTGGTGCTCGCCCTTCTGCTCGTCCGGGCGGCGCTTTCGCAAATGGACGTACCGACGCGCTCATCCTACGTGATGGCGGTGGTGACGGAGGCCGAGCGCGCCGCAGCCGCCAGTTTCACTTCCGTACCGCGCAGTCTTGCCGCGGCAGCCAGCCCGGCATTGGCGGGCGCGCTTTTCGCAGCGTCATACCGGGCTTGGCCGTTTCTCATCTGCGCCGCGTTGAAAATCACCTACGACCTGCTGTTGCTGGTGCAGTTTCGGCACCTGAAGCCGCCCGAGGAGACTTGAACCCCGCCCATGCAGGTTGAACGTTCCGTCGGCGGGCCGCTCTTGATAACATCGCTGTCAAGAAGAGCCGGGTCGCCAGCGATGCACGACATCACACTAGCTTTTTGGTTGCTTTTGGCGTCGCTCCAGTCGGTTGCGAGCGTCATCATCAGCGGACCGGCCGCGGCCAGCGATCAGCCCTTGATCCTTGCGCGGTCAATTCCACTCGAAAACGTCGCGGGGCGTATCGATCACATCGCGATCGATATCGAGGGGAAGCGGCTGTTCGTCGCGGAACTCGGCAACGACAGCGTCGATGTCGTCGATTTGAAGGCGGGCAAGGTTGTTGCACGGATCGGGGGGTTGAATGAGCCGCAGGGGATCGCTTATCTCGCCGATCGAAATCTGGTGCTCGTCGCGAATGGCGGCGACGGCTCCGTGCGGTTCTTCAGAGCCGGGGACCTGTCGCCTTTAGGTGCCATACGCCTCGGCGACGACGCTGACAACATCCGGGTGGATCGTCAAAGCGGCCATGTTCTGGTCGGATACGGCAGCGGACTGGCCATCGTCGATCCCATGACCCGCCACAGAGTCGGTGAAATACGGCTGGCGGGCCATCCTGAGAGCTTTCAGCTCGATCCGAAAACAGATCGCGTGTTCGTCAATGTACCGGACGCGCGCCAGGTAGTCGTCGCCGATCTGAAATCACGCAAGCGGGTGACGGCCTGGAAAACACCAGGACTGACAGCCAACTTTCCCATGGCCCTCGACGGTACGACCGGAGAGCTTGCAATCGTCTTCCGAAATCCTGCCAAGCTCACCCTCTGGGACGTGGCAACAGGGGCGATGAGCGAAAATCTGGACACCTGCGGCGATGCCGACGACGTCTTCTTCGACGGCAAGCGCGGTCGAATTTACGTCAGCTGTGGAAGTGGTGCGATTGATGTCGTGCAGCGCGGTCGCGACGGACTCCGACCAGCGGGACGTGTGATGACCTCCAGCGGCGCACGGACGTCGCTCTTTGTGCCGGAGTTCGACCGCCTCTTTGTTGCCGCGCGCGCCGGAGGGCCGAGAAGCGTTGCTGCGATCCTCGAGTTCCGCCCCCTGCCGTGATGGCCGCCGCCTCGTGTGGAAGCGTTCGGCCGAACTAAGGTCGGTGGCCGCGGCCCTGTTCCATAGGCATCGACCGCACACTGAAGTCGCTGAGTTGTTATTCCGACCAGGTGTACTTTTGCTTCAACGAGTTGGGCAGCGGGCCGAAGGTAGCGAGAACCACTTTCTTGAAAGCTCTGCTTTATTTTTTCGTTTTCGCTGCGCTCTTGGCCTTCTGCGCTCGTCGTTGGCCCAGGCCCATCTGCTTTGCCAAAGACGAGCGAGCTTCCGCGTAGTTTGGCGCAACCATGGGATAGTTAGAGGGAAGCTTCCACTTCGTCTGATAATCTTCAGGCGCAAGCCCGTGACGAGACTGCAGGTGCCGCTTCAACGACTTGAAGGCCTTGCCGCACTCAAGACAGATAACGGCGTCAGGTGAAACCGACTTTCTGATCGATACCGCAGGCTTTTGAACTTCCTCCACAACCGTGGGGGTTTGGGCCACGGTTGACGCCTTGCCCAAATCATTCAGCGCCGCGTAAACGTCAGATATCAGGGCGGTGATCTCTGTTTGCGGGGTCACGTTATTGGCGACGTAGGCGGAAACAACTTCTGCGGTCAGTTGCGCCAGTTCGTTCTTGGGTTCGTTGTTAGACAAATCTGCCTCCGTAAATTGAGCGGGTGCGATTAGCGCGTCTTGCCCAATTTAAACAAGCCGTCCTCTGCCATCAGACAGGAAAAACATCAGGAAATCGGGGGATGAGCGGTTTGACCAGAAGGTCAATTTAGGGCTGATTTGTCATTAAACAAGAGTCACCACGCCCGTTCGGCTATGCCTCAGTGAAAATTTCTCGACTTCACCTTCAGGGTGTCGATATGGAGATCGGGGATGTAGATGTCGCGAACAGGTGTTGTGGCCATCTTTCGATCTCGCGAATCCGGCGCGCCGTTTCCATGTGCAAATTCGTCCCCGCGTCCATGGACCATGGAGAATGCACCGTCCTTCTCGCCCAGCTTGCCCATGTCCGCGGTCAGGTCGAACAGACGCTGCGCGACGAGGTGGACCACCTCGCCTTCCCGCTGGATCTTTCCGTTGATCGCGAGCACAGACGACGACAGAACCAGACGCCGCTGGCGCTCAAACAGGCTCGGCCAGATGACGGCGTTCACGATGCCCGTCTCGTCTTCCAGTGTCATGAACATTACGCCCTTGGCCGAGCCCGGCCGCTGTCGCACGAGCACCAGCCCTGCGGCCATCAGCCAACGGCCATCCCGCTCGCCGGCCGCTTGGGCGCAAGTGACGATACCGCGTCGTTTCAGGTCCTGTCGCAGGAACGAAAGCGGATGCTGGCGAAGAGACAGGCCCATGTGGGCGTAGTCTTCAACGACCTCCCGGCCTTCGGTCATCGAGACCAGGGAGACCGCGGGCTCCTGCATCTCCGCAACCGATCTCGCCTGCCGTTCTGCGGCGGCGGCCCAGAGCCCGAGCGGCTCGTCACGTAAGGCCTTGATCGCCCAAAGCGCGCCTCGGCGATCGAGCTTCAGCGAGGGAAGAAAGGCGTCGGCTTCCACCAGCTTGACGAGCGAAGCGGTCGGCACACCCGAACGTCGCCAGAGATCGTCGACCGATGCGAATGGATCGTCAGCGCGCGCCGCCACGATCCTGGCAGCATCCGCCGTCGACAGCCCCTTCACCATCCGCATGCCAAGCCTGACCGCGAACCGCTCCGATCCCGCCACCGGTTCAAGTGTGCAGTCCCAGCGGGAGCGGTTGACGCAAACGGGGCGAACCTGCACCCCATGGGCCTTGGCGTCGGCAACGATCTGCGCAGGCGCGTAGAAACCCATCGGCTGCGAGTTCAAAAGCGCCGCGCAGAAGACATCGGGGTGATGGCATTTGACCCAGTTCGAGGCGTAGGCGATCAGGGCGAAGGAGGCCGCATGGCTCTCCGGGAAGCCATAGCTGCCGAACCCTTCAAGCTGGCTGAAGGTCTTCTCGGCGAACTCTGCCGAGTACCCGTTGCCCACCATCCCGGCGATCAGCTTGTCCTTGAACTTCGAGACCCCGCCCGTGAACTTGAAGGTCGCCATGGCCCGTCGCAATTGGTCCGCCTCTCCCGCGGAAAACCCGGCACAGACCATCGCCACCTTCATCGCCGATTCCTGGAAAAGCGGGACACCGAGCGTCTTCGACAGCACGGCTTCAAGCTCAGGCGTGGGATACTCGACCTTCTCCTTCCCTTCCCGACGTCTGAGATAGGGATGCACCATGTCGCCCTGGATCGGACCGGGACGGACGATCGCCACCTGGATGACGAGATCGTAGAAGGTCCGCGGCTTGAGGCGCGGCAGCATCGACATCTGCGCCCTGCTTTCGATCTGGAACGTGCCGAGCGTGTCGGCCTTCCTGATCATCGCGTAGGTGGCGGGGTCTTCCTGCGGGATCGACGCCAGGTCCCGCTCGTCGCCCTTGTGCTCGGCCATCAGTGCAAATGCCTTCGCCATGCAGGTCAGCATGCCGAGAGCCAGGACATCGACCTTCATGAACTTCAGCGCGTCGATGTCGTCCTTGTCCCATTCGATGACCTGACGATCATCCATGCGCGCGGGTTCGATCGGCACGAGGTCGTCCAACCTGTCATGCGTCAACACGAAGCCGCCCGGATGCTGACCAAGGTGGCGCGGCGCGCCCATGAGCTGCTGGGCAAGTTCAAGCGTCAGACGAAGGCGATAGTCTGACGTGTTGAGATTGTTCTCCTTAAGCTGCTTTTCCGACACCCCTTCCTTCGACCAGCCCCAGACGCCCGACGAGAGCTGTGAGATCAGGTCCTCTGGCAGACCGAGCGCCTTGCCGACATCCCGCAGGGCACCCTTCGCCCGATATCGGGTGACGGTGGAGCAGAGTGCTGCCTTCGAGCGTCCATAGGTATCATAGATCCACTGAATGACCTCCTCGCGCCGCTCGTGCTCGAAGTCGACGTCGATGTCGGGTGGCTCGTTGCGCTCCTGGCTGACAAACCGCTCGAACAGCAGGTCATTGGTATCGGGGTCGATCGAGGTGATGCCGAGGCAGTAGCAGACAGCGGAATTTGCGGCCGATCCCCTGCCCTGACAGAGGATGCCCTGTGATCGCGCGAACCGGACGATGCTGTAGACGGTCAGAAAATACGGCGCGTACTTCATGGTCCGGATCAGCTCGAGTTCGTGGACGATCGACTTACGGACCTTGTCGGGAATTCCCTCGGGATAGCGATCCTCTGCACCTTCCCAGGTGAACTTCGTCAGAGATTGCTGCGCGTCCAGACCGGGCACGATCGCTTCTTCCGGATACTGGTATTGAAGCTCGGCGAGCTCGAACGTACAGCGGCTGACGATCTCCCGGGTTCGAGCCAACGCCTCCGGATAGTCGCCAAACACACGGTGCATCTCTTCGGCAGTCTTCAGATAGCGATCGGCGTGGCGCTCGCGATCGAAGCCGACATCATAGATGGTCGTCCTGTTGCGAATGCAGGTGACGACGTCCTGCAATTGCCGCCGCGACGGCTCATGAAAAAGCACGTCATTCGTCACCACCGTCTTCACTTTGAACCTGGCCGCCAGATTGGAGATCGCGTGCAGACGCAGCCTGTCGTTCGGACGGCGGCGCAGACAGAGGCTGACATAGGCGCGATCCGCGAACAGGTCCGCCATTCGTCGCAACTGCATGCCGCAGGTTTCATCGGCCTCGTCTGGCAGCAGGACTGCCAGCAGGCCGTCGGCATGATCCGACAGGTCGGCGAAATCGAGGATGCAGTTGCCCTTGCCGCCGCGCGCCTTGCCCAAGGACAGCAGACGGCACAGCCGCGAATAGCCCGAACGATCCATCGGATAGACGAGAACCGACATGCCGTCGGATAAGTCCAAGCGGCACCCGACGACGAGCCGCACGCCGGTTGTCTTGGCTGCCTCCCACGCCCGCACGATGCCGGCGAGACTGTTTCGATCGACGATCCCAAGCGCCGAGATGCCATGGGCGGCGGCTGTTGCGAACAGCTCCTCGGCGGAGCTCGCTCCGCGCAGGAAGGAGAAGTGCGTCGTGACCTGTAGCTCGGCGTAGTTCATCCGAATATTCCATGCAGAAACCAGCGCTGCGATCCTGTTCCCAGGTCGACGCCGTCTCCCGCCCGATAGACCCAGAAGCGCTCGCCGAACTCATCCTCGACAACGAAGTAGTCGCGGACGGCCTGAGGCTCTCTTGGCCGAAGCCACCACTCTCCGAAGATGCGCTCAGGTCCATCGGCGCGTTTGACCTTGCGTCTCTTCCCTCGCCAGGTGAACGCCGCCGGCGGATGATCGGGAAGGAGTGCGACGACCTCGATTGGTTCGGGACTGGCGAGCAACCGTGATGGTCGCGGCCACTTGGCCACCCAGGTTTCCGCTCGCTCCGGAGCTGTTGGCGCGATGCGTTTTACCGAGCGCTCGGGCACGTCGGAAGCGACGGGCGCGACCCGATAAAGCCGGTGCCCCCGGTTGCCAAGGATGTCCACGAGCGGCGCGAGGTCGACCACGCTCTCCTCGATCAGTTCCGTGGCGACCTGATGTTCCTCAAGCGGTTCGACCATAAGCGCGACCAAGGTCATTTTCTCGATGCCGAAGCCCGGATCGATCTTCTCGATGCGGTCGCAAAGGAGCTTGGATATGCGAGCGGGATCGCGAACAGGTTTGGCGAGCCCCGCGCGCAGATGCTGACGGGTGTTGTCGACCCGCTGGAAGACCAGATCACAGCGACGGACCCCAAGTCCCTGTCGCTCCAGCCGCGTGGACAGCATTCCAACGAGACGGCGGGTGTATTTGGCAATGGTTTCGGCAGCACCGATCGGCTCGGGGAAATTTTTGGACACCTCAACGAGTTCGGGTGTCCGGATCGGCTCGATGGGCTCCGCGAGCCGCCCAAACATCTGGTCGAGCCGACGCGCAGGCTCTGGGCCAAGCCGCAGCGTCAACGGGGCGCGCGGCATCGCAGACAACTGACCAATGGTCTCGACACCGAAGCTACGCAGCGCTTGAACAGTCTCTGCGGAAAGCCTGAGCGCCTGCACGGGAAGCCCGGCCACCGCCTTGGCGAGGCTGCCCCTCGGCACGACGGTCACTTCAACACTCGCAAGCCGGGCGATGGCATGGGCCGCACCCCAGGTGTCGGCCACCGCCGCCCGTGCAGCCAGCCCACGACTACGCAGTCGATTGACCAGACCCGAGGCAAGCAGTTCCTCGCCACCCTGGAGATGGTCGGCTCCTTCGGTGTCCATGACGATACCATCCGTGCCGTCGACCGCCACAACGGGGCTGTACTGTCGCAGCATCCAAAGCGCCAGGCGCTTCAGGGTGGCGGCATCCTCCGCAGGCTCGGCGTCGACCATGGCAAGATTGGCCACCATCGCCTGCGCCTTGCTTGTAGGCATTCCCGGACGCAAGCCGAGGCCCAGGGCAACGCGATCGACCGCGGAAAGCCAGCGCTTGGAGCCGCTTTTCGAGACCACGACGAGCGGCTGGTCAACCGGTATGGCTTCTGCGCCAGATCGCCTGATCCGGTCCGTGGTCAGGTACGGGAAGTAGACTGATACGACCCTTGGCATCGGGGGCTCCAATTTCAAACTCAGCGCACGCGCCCGCTTTCACGCGCATCAGTTCCACCAGCCACCTCGCCCTGCCAATGCCCGCGACTGGCAGGGGCTCCGACGGCAACACGCTGATCCTCCATCGCGTGGTCGATGCCGTCGGCTGGCCATAGTCGGAGGCCTCGTTCTGTCGACGCCAACGGCGCAGAACGATGCCCATCGAACCCGTCTTCTCGGCAGCAAGCTGCAAACGGCGCGAAGCTGTCATCGGCAACCGCACCAGCTCGGCGACGACCAATGCCAATCCCCCAAAGGAGAGCCCCTCCTCCATCGCCGAGAGCACGTCCTCTTCCCGATCGCTCTCGCAGAAGATGACCCGGTCAGAGTGCAGGCCCGCTTGCGAAAGCGCGGGAAAGAACAGATCCGGTCGCGTCAGGCACCAGAGACATTTGCCTTCCGTACGCGCCGCGATCCCAGCGACGAACAGCGCGGCGGCCGCCCCGTCGACCGTCCCGCTCCCTCCGCCCGCAACTTCGTGCAGTGCGCCATATGCAAGACCGCCGCCTGGCAACCGCTCATCGATCTCCGCAGCGCCGAACGGCAGCACCTTGCGAGGACGCGCATTGGCGTTCCCGAGCACGGCAATGCGTTCTCGCAGTTCGGCAATGATCGGATTGATCGCTATTGAAGACACGGTTTTATGTAGGCTCCCTGGGGTTTTCAGCGTCGATCGGAACCGATATGTTCCTTATTTGTTCCGATCGGCCGCACGAGTCAATCGGGCCTGTGCTCGCCAAACGCGCCATCCGACGTCATGGCCGCCGATCTCTCGGTATTTCGCCAACCACGTCAGATGGATACGTCGGAGGTCGATCACAGGAATTTTTTCTTATCTACGTGGGGACAAATGAGCGCGACGTATCTGGAGAAACTGAACGACCGTCAGCGCGAGGCGGTCGAGCACGGCGTTGGGCTGCCGGATGGGAGGGTCGGCGGTCCGCTGCTGATCATCGCGGGTGCGGGGTCTGGAAAGACCAACACCCTGGCGCATCGGGTGGCGCATCTCATCGTCAACGGGGCCGATCCCCGCCGCATCCTGCTGATGACCTTCTCGCGACGGGCCGCCTCGGAGATGGCCCGGCGGGTCGAGCGCATTTGTCGGCAGGTGCTCGGCGACAACGCGGCGATCATGACTGATGCGCTGGCCTGGTCGGGCACGTTCCACGGCATCGGAGCGCGACTGCTGCGGATGTATGCCGAACAGATCGGTCTCAACGTCGACTTCACGATCCATGACCGCGAAGACAGCGCCGACCTGATGAACCTCGTTCGCCACGAACTCGGCCTCTCGAAGACGGAAAGCCGCTTTCCGACGAAAGGCACGTGCCTTGCGATCTATTCCCGTGTCGTCAACTCCGAAAGCTCGATCACTGAGGTGCTCAAGACCGCCTATCCATGGGTGCTGGGATGGGAAGAGCAACTCAAGCAGCTCTTTTCAGGCTATGTCGAAGCCAAGCAGGCGCAGAACGTTCTCGACTACGACGACCTGCTTCTCTACTGGGCACAGATGGTCTCCGATCCGGAGCTTGCCGACGACATCGGCAACCGCTTCGACCACGTCCTCGTCGACGAATACCAGGACACCAATCGGCTGCAGGCCTCGATCCTGATGGCACTGAAACCTGGTGGACGCGGTCTCACCGTCGTCGGCGACGACGCACAGTCGATCTATTCGTTCCGCGCCGCGACCGTCCGCAACATCCTCGACTTCCCGAACCAGTTCTCACCGAAGCCAGCGGACGTCATCACGCTGGACCGCAATTATCGCTCGACGCAGCCGATCCTCGCGGCGGCAAACGGCGTCATCGACCTGGCGCGCGAGCGCTTCACGAAAAACCTTTGGACGGATCGGCAGTCAGAGCAGCGCCCCTTGCTCGTTACCGTCAGAGATGAAGCCGACCAGGCCAACTATATCGTCGAGCAGGTGCTGGCCGACCGCGAGGTCGGCATCACGCTCAAGCAGCAGGCCGTGCTGTTCCGCTCGTCGAACCACAGCGGCGCGCTCGAGATCGAACTCACCCGACGCAACATTCCCTTCGTCAAGTTCGGCGGCCTCAAGTTCCTCGACAGCGCGCATGTGAAGGATCTGCTCGCCGTCCTGCGCTTTGCGCAGAACCCGCGTGATCGGGTTGCCGGGTTTCGGCTTCTCCAGATGTTGCCGGGCATCGGTCCGCAGACGGCCGGGAAGATCCTCGATGCCATCGCCGCCGACCCCGAGCCCCTGCTCTCGCTCGCCGAAGTCCCGCCGCCGCCGAAGACGGGCGAGGACTGGACCAACTTCGTTACCCTGCTCTCCAGCCTGCGGAAGGCGGCCGGCGGATGGCCTGCCGAGATCGCCACCGCCCGTGCCTGGTATGAACCGCACCTCGAAAGGATCCACGAGGACGCCGACACCCGCAAGGCGGACCTGTTGCAACTCGAGCAGATCGCGGCTGGCTATCCCAGCAGGGAACGGTTTCTGACCGAGCTCACCCTCGATCCGCCCGACGCCACGAGCGACCAGGCCGGGGTGCCGCTGCTTGACGAGGACTATCTCATTCTCTCGACCATTCATTCGGCCAAGGGACAGGAATGGCGCTCGGTGTTCATGCTGAACGTTGTCGACGGCTGTATCCCGTCCGATCTCGGCGCAGGCACGACAGCCGAGCTCGAGGAAGAGCTGCGGCTGCTCTATGTCGGGATGACCAGAGCGCGCGACAGCCTGACGCTACTCACACCACAGCGCTTCTTCACCCACGGCCAGAACAGCCAGGGCGATCGCCACGTCTACGCGTCACGGACGCGGTTCATCCCGGCAACGCTCTTGCAGTTCTTCGAGGTGACGAGCTGGCCGAAGGTTGCGGCCAACGGTGGCGAGCGCAGTGCACGGCAGGTCCGGATCGACGTTGGCGCACGCATGCGCTCGATGTGGAAGTGAGCGGAAAGGACTCGCTTTGCTCGACGTTCCCGCCGCGCCGATTCGCAAGATCATCCACGTCGACATGGATGCCTTCTATGCATCCGTCGAACAGCGGGACAACCCGGACCTGCGCGGCAAGCCCGTGGCCGTCGGCAGCCCCGCTGCCCGCGGGGTCGTGGCGGCGGCAAGCTATGAAGCGCGAAAGTTCGGCGTTCGCTCGGCCATGCCGTCGGTGACGGCCGCCCGCAAATGCCCCGAGCTGATCTTCGTGAAGCCGCGCTTCGAGGTCTACAGAGCCGTCTCGCAACAGATCAGGGCCATTTTTGCGGAGTACACGCCGTCGATCGAGCCGCTGTCGCTCGACGAGGCCTACCTCGACGTCACCGATAACCTAAAGGGTATGACGATCGCGACCGACATCGCGCTGGAGATCCGTGCCCGCATCAAGGCGGTCACGGGCCTGAACGCGTCGGCTGGGATCTCCTACAACAAGTTCTTGGCCAAGATGGCGAGCGACCTGAACAAGCCAAACGGTCAGGCGGTGATCACCCCGAAAAATGGCCCCGCCTTCGTCGCGACTTTGCCAGTCGAGAAGTTTCATGGGGTTGGACCGGCGACGGCAGAGAAGATGCACCGACTGGGGATCGAGACGGGGGCGGACCTGAGGGCGAAGTCGCTCGACTTCCTGAGCGAGCATTTCGGCAAATCGGGACCCTACTTCTACGGAATCGCGCGCGGGATCGACGACCGCCAGGTCAAATCCGATCGCGAGCGGAAATCCGTTGGTGCCGAGGACACCTTTGCACAAGACATTTCGGAATTGCAGCGGGCGCTGGACGAACTCGCACCGCTGGTCAGCAAGGTCTGGCAATATTGCGAGACCCATCAACTATCGGCAAAGACCGTTACCCTCAAGGTGAAGTACACGGATTTTCAGCAGATCACCCGCAGCCGAACGCTTGCGAGATCGTTCTCCGACGAGGCCGAAATCCTGGTCCTGGCAAGCGCGCTGCTCGAGGCGATCTATCCGTTTCCAAAGGCCATTCGGCTGCTGGGGGTGACGCTCTCCTCCCTTGAAACCAACCATCTGCAAAATCAGCAACTCAAACTGTCACTGCATGATTGACCGCCAGTGTTGGTGATAGCTCGCGCGTCGGTCGGCCCCTCTTACCTGCTTCGACCCCGCTCGACGCGTCAACGTGTCGGCAAATGCCACCACGTGGAACGCGGCCCGGGCAACGGCCGCCGAGGTCGTCGTTCGGGGCTTGCTCCTGGAGGGTAACCGGATTGTGGAGGTCGCTGAAACGACGCTTACCTAGTCCCGAGGCAGTCCAAAGCAACGGGGGGCCTCATTTTTCGAAACGATCCCCCCGACTTTCACTTCGCATTGCTCCCGTCGGGTACAGTGATCCTAGATGCGGTCGGAAACAATCGACCTGCTCAGTTTCGGAAATCAAAGAGGTCTGACGTTTTCAGCTTTAGACTTTCCGGTTTTGCGGTCCTGCCCGAGATCGTAGCTCACCTTTTGTCCGTCTTGGAGCGAGCCTAAGCCTTGCAGAGCGGATACATGCACAAAAACATCGGCTCCACCTTCGTCGGGCGTTATGAAGCCAAAGCCCTTGTCCTGATTAAAAAACTTCACAGTCCCTGCGGCCATGTTCGATCCCCTTTGTTCTTGTGGCCTTGGAACTTATCGAGCGATCGGCCGCCTTGCAAGGCATTGTGGGAAGGTCTTCAGCGACAGCACCGTGGCCCGGGGTAATACGGATGTTGGCTCGTCGATGGGCGACATAGATCAAGCTGTGGATCCAGCAACATCCCTGTCGCAGCAGCTCGCCGCCGCATATTTCGTATTTCCAGCCAGACCTTCCGGCGTTCTTTTGTGCAGCGCAGCAACAAATTGCTTGCAAGTGCGTTGTTAGGTGTCGGCAGCGTGTCGGCCACTTGCAAACGGGATTTCGAAAATGAGAAAACTGTCCGACACCATTGCCCGGCTCGCCGCGCTCAGAGCTGTGCATGGCGGCGTCAACCACCGCCCCACCCGTAACCGTCTCAAGGACATGGAGCCGACCGGGTCCAATCCTGGAGCCCTGAAGGCGAGGACATTCATTCCCGAAAGCCTTGGACAGGGCGCGCCGCTGGTGGTCGCCTTGCATGGCTGCACCCAAAGCGCGGCCGCATACGACGAGGGCGCAGGATGGTCGGACCTCGCCGACCGGTGCGGGTTCGCCCTGCTGTTTCCGGAGCAGCAGCGGTCAAACAACGCCAATCTCTGCTTCAACTGGTTCATACGGGAGGATGCGAAACGAGACGCAGGCGAAGCGCTCTCGATCCGGGAGATGATCGAAACCATGGTGACGGCCTACGGTCTGGACCGTGACCGCATTTTCATCGTCGGCCTATCTGCGGGTGGGGCGATGGCATCGGGGATGCTGGCCAGTTACCCCGATGTCTTTGCCGGCGGGGCCATTATCGCCGGATTGCCCTTTGGCAGCGCCTCGAACATGCCCGAAGCGTTCGATCGCATGCGTGGCCATGGCGGCCCAAGCGAATTGCAGTTGCAGCAGCTCGTTCGCGACGCATCGCCCTGGCAGGGCAAGTGGCCCACGATTTCGGTATGGCACGGAGCGGCTGACGATGTCGTGGACATATCGAACATGGCAGCGATCGTCCGGCAGTGGTCAGGACTTCATGGCGTCAAGACATCGGACTACGTCAGCGAGAATGAGCAGGGATTTCTGCGCAAGGTCTGGCATGGCGCAGACGGACGAGAACGCATCGAATCCTACACGATCCATGGCATGGGCCACGGCACGCCGTTGGCGACGGGTGGTCCGGACGGGTACGGAAAGGCCGGTCCATACATGCTGGAATCTGGCATATCTTCCACTTTGCGGATCGCAACGTTCTGGGGCCTTGTCGACGCCCCGCGTCATCATCGCGGCACAGAGACGCCGTCACAAGAGTATGTCCACACCGGCGAGATACTCGTGCCCGGTGCGCTCACCGACAAGTTCCAGGAGGATCGGACAGGCAATCGTCCATATGGGACGAAGAACGCGCACGCTCCTGGCATCCAAAAAACCATCGAAGACGCGCTGCGCGCAGCAGGGCTGATAAAGTAGCCCTAAGACCTAGTCCGCGACACGGGCTGGTCAACACGCTGGTGCGAAACCACGAATTAGATAGCAAAGGCCACCGGACAACCCACGTGTTAGGTTACCGCGAGTATCGTCCCGGTGTCGTACTGGCGCACGTAATCTACGCGCACTCCGTTCCAGTGATAGCAGTAGTGCCGTCCTTGGACAGGAATGGTTATGGCATCTGGCCAGAAGATGCCGATACAACGTTGACCAGGCATTCGAACGCTGTTCCAGAGTAGTCCGTCGCTTCCCGTAGCCCGAAGACCACGTCCCTCCTCCTGAGAAGCGGTGTAGTCGTCGGGGTGTAGCACGTCGGGCACCGCGTTCACGTCGTCAAGGACCCGATCCACGCTACCTACCAAGACTTGGAAGTCCGACGTCCATCCCGGAGGCTGGGGCGTTGAATTCATGAACTTTTGATGATGATGTATGGTCTCAGCGACTGCAGTTTCCTCGCTTTCGCCTGCATAGTAGACGCCATAGCATCCATCAGAGAATCGTCCTGGCCGCCCTGTCGAGCAATGGACAAACGGGGCCATCACATAACTGGCCCCGGTGCCGGAAACGCGGCGGTTCTGGGGCACCTTTCCAAGGTCACCTACCTCAAGCCGAATTCGAGGATTGGTTTTCGCCTCAACGGCGACAAGGGCCTCCCAGTCCCGGGGATCGGCAATATCCTCGAACAGGTCGATAGGCGGATAGATCGAGCGAATAATGCGGTAGGTTTTAGGCCACTGTACGTGGGAACGGACGGCAAGGCCACTTACCATGCGCTTCGTTCCGCATCCAGCCATTCACGCATAGCAGCGAGATCGGAAAGCTCGCCTCCAAGCATCATGTCTAGCGCCGATTTGCCGCCAAAAGCCTTGTTAGGCGCTTTGATCCACTCGTAGCCTCTTGAAGCATCTTTGAACAGATGGCGCAGTCCCTTATGGATACCCATCAGATGAGCCATCCGCATTTTGAGGTCTCGGTTGACACGGCCCGCGTTGCCTTCTTTCCAGCGTGCCCATGTGCGCGCGGACAACCCACCTAGCAATGTGCAAGCCTGTGCGTCAGTAAGCTTCCAAACGTTGAAAAGGTTCACAGTCGTGCGGGCCAGCGCGGCTGCCTCCACATCCGAGATTTCGGCGGATGCCTGAAATGGTGTTGCAGAAATGGGGTGGAGTTGCATGACTTCCTCACTTTCTGGCACATAAATAGCACATTTATGCCAATTGGCAAACGAACTCGGTCAATGCGACGGTTCGAGAACGCTCGCGTTTAGCGCCCCCAGGTGTGGGCGACGGCTGGTAGTCAGGCTCATAGCTCAGGATGACACGGTCGAACGCACCCAATGTCGACCCGCTCTCTTTCAAGCTGCTGCAACCTTTCAGCCAGCGCGACCCGCTTCTGCTTCAACTCATACGCGACGCTCATCCGAGGCTCCGTTCACCGAAACCATGGTAGTCGGGATGCAATTTCAGGTCTGGTGGTTTTTGCTACCTAATGCCGCGAAACCATGAGCGCCCCTCGCCACGCCAATGCATCCGCTGGACCACTTTGCGGACTGGGCGAGCGTCGCGAGTCACGGTGCCGCTAGCGGCTGACGATTGAGGGACATTGTCGTCTGCAAACAGCCTGGGACTAGCCGCGAAGACAGGAGTGGAACCGCCACTCGCATCAGGCGCGTGTTCAACATGCTGTGAACACCGTTGCTCGCTATCCCGTTTTTGACTGACATTCAGTTGGGTTGGCGCGCGGATCGGCGGGGTGCCACCAGCTCTTTGCACGACCGCGGCATGTAGTACTATCGTAAGCGCTGGTTTTCCCCCACCTTCCGGATCAGCGTGTGATTGTTGATGTTGTTGCCGAACGAGGCTTCGACATATGACGATTACAGGGTTTACGCATGGCACCA
>NZ_PZZZ01000009.1 GCF_003046475.1 Mycoplana dimorpha | reverse complement strand
CGAACACGGCCGTGAAACGCCCCAGCGCCAATGGTACTTCGTCTCAAGACGCGGGAGAGTAGGTCGCTGCCAGGTCTGCTAAAGGCAAATCGATGCAAAACAGGCGCCCCGGAACGTCGCAGACGGTCTGGACAGGCGGCCTGTCCAGGATAGACCATCTTCTCGACACTATCGGCTGACGCCGACACTTGAAAGGGCCGCGCACGCGGCCCATATGCGTTGAAGCGCAAAGAAATAACGCGGGGTGGAGCAGCCCGGTAGCTCGTCAGGCTCATAACCTGAAGGCCGCAGGTTCAAATCCTGCCCCCGCAACCACCGAAACTAACCGCTTCCAGAATGCCTCCTTCTCCGAAAGCGCGGCACGGAAGCGGTTCAAGTAGTCAAGCTTGACCCGGCTGTTCCTGAACCCGCCCGCCCTAACCCGGCGGGCATATTCGTTTTTGTGCTCCTCACGGACGCCGGCGCTGTAATGCTGAAACGCTTCCATCGAGGCGAGGATCGACGCCAATCGGCCATGAATGGTCAGCTCCGCGCGCCGGTTGTCGGGGGAGGGAGCAATCACCACCTTCTGAACAAGCGACCGGACAAACTGGCCCTAACCCACAAGCGTGTCGTTGCCATTCCCGGCCCCCTTCGGCGCCGTCGTCATGGCTTCCAGCACCGAGCGGTACGTTGCCGGGTTCACAATGATCGGGTCTCCCGCATTAGTAAGGAAATTCTGCCTTTCCGGTATGCGTAATTTGTTACGTGCCGGCTTGGAAGTGACGCATTGATCAAACGGTCGCTCAACAAGAGAGCCCCGGCTCGAAGAGCTCTGCTGTTCTTCAGTGCCGGCGCATTGCAGCGGGATCAACCAGTATGCCGGCGCTCTTCTTGATCCGCAGGAGGTTGAGCACGAAGCTAGTCTCGAACACGATCCCGAAATACAGATTGTCAGCCCACCGTCGTTCCAGGTCGAGATCGATGATCTCGGCAACGACAAGCCAGGCGTGCTGCATCGGATGCAGCAGTTCCAAGTCCAAGCCACGCATAAGGTATCAAGCTGTGCTTCCCGCGACCGTCATGGCTTTTGTAGTTGCGGCCAAGAATCTGGTCCGGCCCCGCGACCATAAAGAATTCAATATTTTTTCCTTCAAGTCGCTTCAATGAAAGCTCCTCCGCGCACGCGTTGAGGAGCTTTTGTTGTTTGGCCTCCGTCTCAAGTTCCGCGGCATGCGGCGCGTCTCACCGCGTCCGGCACCACAACCAGCTTGCCCACGAAGCTCTTGCGGATAAAATCCGTCTGGGCCTTGTGAAACTCGGAAAGCGGATAAACACCGCCGACGAGCGGGCGGATTTTCCCGTCCTCGATGTAGCCGATCAGCTTGCGGAAATCGGCGCGGCTGCCCTGGCTCGATCCGTGCAGTTCGAGCTGTTTGAGATACATCGTCCTGAGGTCCAACTGCACCACGGGTCCGGCGATAGCGCCAGCCGTCGTGTAGCGGCCTTCCGGACGGAGGATCTTCAGGAGATCGTTGAAGATGGTACCGCCAACGAGATCGGCGACGACGTCGATCGGCTTGCCGTTGGCGGCCCTGCTGACGGCCTCGACGAAATCGCCATCGCCACGGGTGACAACCGCCTCCGCGCCGATATCGAGCATGGCATGCTCCTTGCCCGGTGCCGTGAAGGCGATAGGCACCGCACCGCGGGCCCGCGCAAGCTGGATGATTCCTGAACCGACGCCACCGGAGGCGCCGGTGACGAGCACCGTTTCGCCCGCGGCAAGACGGGCGCGCATCAGCATGCGTTCAGCCGTGAGATAGGCGCAGCAGAACGTGGCGAGTTCGACATCGCTCATGTCGGTGGCGACGACATGGGCGTTCTCGGCCGGAAGCGCCATGTATTCGGCATAGCCGCCGTCCCGGCCGTGCCCCATGTAGTCGATGTCGGCAAGGCTGTCGTCCTCTCGGTTGTAGATCGAGAAATCGACCATGACGCGCTCGCCAATCCGCGCCTCGTCGATGCCCTCGCCGACCGCGACGATATGGCCGACAGCATCCGTGCCCTGGATGCGCGGGAAGGTGAGCGTGTTGCCCTGCCGGCGCCACGTCGAGACGGCGGCTGGGTCGTCTTCCGTGCCATAAGCGCCTTCGCGCACCCAGACGTCGGTGTTGTTCATGCCGCAGGCACTCACCTTGATCAGGACTTCGCCCGCTGCCACGCGCGGAACCGGCACGTCACGGCTGTAGACCAACTTGTCCAGACCGCCGTGGCCCATAAGGCGCACGGCAGCCATCGTATCGGGAACCGTCATCATCAGAGCCTCCTCAGCGACCGAGAACCGTTTCAATCGCCGCAGCCGTCGCCTTGACGACGGTGTCGGCTTCCTCGCGGGTCAGGCAAAGCGGCGGGGCAAAGCCGAGAATGTCGCCCTGCGGCATGGCCCGGCCGATAACGCCGCGCTCGAGAAGGGCGGCGGAGACCTGCGGACCGATCTTCCGGGAGGGGTCGAAGAAGACGCGATCATCTCGGTCCTCGACGAATTCCACGGCAGCCATCAATCCGTCGCCGCGCACCTCGCCGACGTGTTTGTGGCCGGCGACGGCCTTGGCCAGCTCCGAGCGGAAATAGGCGCCGGTGGAGCCGGCATTCTCTACCAGGCGGAGTTCGTCGACCAGTTCGAGGTTGGCGATCCCGGCGGCGGCGCAGATCGGGTGGGCCGAGTAGGTCCAGCCGTGACCGATGGCGCCCGCCTTGTCCGATCCCTGCACGAGTACCTGCCACATCTTGTCGGAGACGATCGAGCCGGAGAGCGGGGCATAGGCGGAAGTGAGCCCCTTGGCGATGGTGATCAGGTCCGGCTTCATGCCGTAGTGATCGGAGCCGAACATCGAGGCGAGGCGGCCGAAGCCGGTGACGACTTCGTCGGCGACGAGCAGGATGTCGTATTTCTCCAGCACGGATTGGATTTTCTGCCAGTAGCCCTGCGGCGGCGGGACTATGCCGCCAGTGCCGAGGATCGGCTCGCCTATGAAGGCGGCGATGGTGTCGGGGCCTTCCGCAAGGATCATCTCTTCCAGCTTGTCCGCGCAATATTGCGAGAACTGGTCTTCGCTCATCGAGCGGTCCGGCCGGCGGAAGTAGTAGGGTGCTTCAGTGTGCAGGATCGGGGCGCGCGGCAAATCGAACAGGTTGTGGAAGAGCTCGAGACCGGTCAGCGAACCGGTCATGACACCGGAGCCGTGATAGCCGCGCCAGCGCGAAATGATCTTCTTCTTCTCAGGACGCCCGAGGATGTTGTTGTAGTACCAGATCAGCTTGATGTTGGTCTCGTTGGCGTCGGAGCCGGAGAGGCCAAAATAGACCCGCGACATGCCTTCCGGCGCGCGGTCGATGATCATCTTCGACAGTGTGATCGAGGCTTCCGTGCCGTGCCCGACATAGCCGTGGTAGTAGGCAAGGTTCCTGGCTTGCTCCGCAATCGCATCGGAAATCTTCTGGCGGCCGTAGCCGACATTGACGCAATAGAGCCCGGCAAAGGCATCGAGACTCGTGCGGCCGTTGGTATCGGTGATGTGGACGCCTTCGCCGCCGGCGATGATGCGCGTCGGCGTCTCGCCGCGCGCGTGCATGCCCATGTGAGTCGACGGGTGGAAGAAGTGGTCGCGATCCCAGGCGGCCATTTCATTGCTGTGTTCGGACATGTTGCTTTCCTTTTTTTCGGTGTTCGGGTCAGCGTCGAGAGGCGTCAGGCGGCCGTGTCGATGCAGAGATATTTGAGTTCGGTGAAGGCCTCGAGGCCGTGCCGGGAGCCTTCGCGGCCGATGCCGGATTGTTTCCAGCCGCCGAAGGGTATGGGACCGCCGGTGATCTTCACCCGGTTGATCGCCACCATGCCGTATTCGAGGGCGCGGCCGAGCCGCATCTGGCGGGCACCGTTTTCCGTGACGACATAGGCGACAAGGCCGTATTCGGTGTCGTTGGCCCGGGCAATGACCTCCGCCTCGGTATCGAATGCGGTGACGGCCGCAACCGGCCCGAAGGTCTCTTCGCGCATGATCACCGCATCTTCGGGCACGTCGACCAGAAGCGTCGGCGTGTAGAACAGTGGGCCGGCCTGATGAGCCCTGCCGCCGGTGAGGCAGCGGGCTCCGCGCCTGATGGCGTCCTTCACCTGCTCGTCCACCTTATAAAGGGCGCGCGTGTGCATCAGCGGGCCGATGTCGGCGCCGGGCTCAAGACCGGGGCCGACCTTCAGGGCTTCGATCCGCGCCTTGAAGGCGGTGCTGAAGGCCTCCAGGACCGGGCGTTGGACAAAGATGCGGTTGGCGGCGAGGCAATCCTGGCCGGATGTCGCGAACTTGGCGTTGACGGCGATGTCCACGGCCTTGCCGATGTCCGCATCGTCGAAGACGATCAGAGGCGCGTGGCCGCCGAGTTCCATCACCAGCCGCTTCATGGTTGCCGCGCATTGTCCGGCGATGACCCTGCCGATCTCGGTCGAGCCGGTGAAGCTGATGGCACGTACACGATGGTCCTCACACATCCGACCGACGATCGTTTCGGCATCGCCGGTGACCACGTTGAAGACGCCGGCGGGCAGGCCGGCCCGCTCGCCGAGCTCCGCCAGCGCCAAGGCGGACAGAGGCGTTTCGGAGGAAGGGTGGGCGACGACAGTGCAGCCGGCGGCGAGCGCCGCTGCCGCCTTGCGGGTGACCATGGCGCAGGGGAAGTTCCAGGGCGTGACGATGCCGACGACGCCGAGCGCCTCGCGGCGCACGATCATCTCCGTGCCCCGAAGATGGCTTGTTACGCTCTCGGCATTCAGTCGCTTGCCCTCCTCGGCGTACCACTCGACGAATGCGGCCGCATAGTCGATCTCGCCTTGCGATTCCGACAGCGGCTTTCCCTGTTCCAGCGTCATGATCAGCGCGAGGTCGTCCTTGGCGGCCAGCATCAGGTCGTACCAGCGCCGCAGGATGGTGGCACGATCCTGCGGCAGCAAGGAGCGCCATTCGCAGAACGCAGCCGCGGCTGCATCGATCGCGCTTCTGGTCTCCTCGGCATCCAGCGCGGAAACCCAGGCGAGCGGCGTGGAGCTAGCGGGATCTGGAACTTCGAAGGTGCGGTTTGCACCATTGGCGACCCAGCGGCCGCCGACATAGGCCAGTGACTTCAGGAGATGTCTGTCCTTCAGGCGCTCAAGCGCGTCGTGGCAGGCAGGTCGTGCGAATACGGCATTCATCTCCGGGCTCCTCGTGCTTCCTGACGCGGAGTCTGGCAGGTTTGACACGAGAGATGGTCTGTTGACGGGCGCGCCAAGAGAGGATTGGTCCAAGAGACCCGGCGCCAAGAGAGGAATCGTCTATTGGCCGTTTGCCGTTTCCGTCCCCGATAGCAGCATGGTCAGCGGCAGGGCGGTTTCTTCCTTCACCGTCTTGGTGACGATATAGGTGAAGTAGCGGGCGATGCCGATTTCGCGGTCGAGCAGGCCGTCGACCAGTCGCTGATAGGCGTCGATATCCGCCGCCATGATCCTCAGGATATAATCGACGCCGCCGCCGACCGACCAGCAGGCGACGATTTCCGGAATGGTGGCCACCGCGCGTTCGAAGCGATCGAAATCGGCCTGGCGATGGTGTTCGAGGGTGACTTCCATCATGACGCTTGCGACCGGTGCGACGCGGCGGACGGCGACGCGGGCATGATAGCCCGAAACGATGCCGACCTTTTCAAGCTTGCGCAGCCGCATCCAGCAGGGTGTGGGCGACAGCCCGACCTCTTCGGCGAGCGCCACCTTGGTGATGCGGCCGTCGCGCTGGACGGCCTCGAGGATGCGCAGGTCGATCACGTCAAGTTTCATGCGGCGGGGGACCTCAAATCGGAATCATGGCAGAGCCTATGAAAAAGCCCGGACGAATGCAATTTTCCATTGTCAATTGACCTGATATTTATCACTGTCAAAAGCATGACAAATTGGCGCCCCGATCCGCTGCAGCTTCGCCGTCCGGCCTATCTCTCGCTCGCCGAGCAAATCGCCAATGCTATCCATGACGGCAAGCTTGCCAACGGCACTCGGCTGCCCACGCACCGAAAGCTCGCGGAGGACCTCAAACTGTCGATCCAGACGGTCAGCCGCGCCTATGACGAGTTGATCCGGCGCGGAATGATCGTGGGCGAGATCGGCCGCGGCTCTTTCGTGCAGACCAGGCCGAAGGAGCCGGAGCCGCCATATCTGCCGGAGCGCCTGGGCGAGGTCATCGATCTGTCGATCCTGAAGCCTGTCTGCGAACAGATCCATCTCGACCGCATGCGCGAGGCCTTCGGATGGTTGGCGGATAACCTGCCGGCCAGTTCTGCTCTTTCGTTTCGACCCAACATGGTGTTCCCCCGCCACCGGGCCGTCGCGGCAGAATGGCTGTCGCTGTGTGGGCTGGACGTACCCCCGCTCAACATCAACCTGACGAACGGGGCCACTTCGGCCATGACCGTGGCGTTGATGAGCGTCGCGCCGCCTGGATCGACGGTCGCCACGGAGGCAATCAGCCATCATACGCTGGTGCCGCTTTCCACCTACCTCGGCATTCATCTTGAGGGCCTGGCGATCGATGCCGACGGGATGGTCCCGGAGGCCTTGGATGCTGCCTGCCGGAACGGGCCTATCCGGGCGGTATTTCTCCAGCCTTCTGTGGTCAATCCCACGGCAACGCTGATGAGCGCCAAGCGCCGCCAGGAGCTTGCCGCCGTCGCCACGGCACACGATATCGCGATCATCGAGAACGACATTCTCGGGCCGATGGTCGAAAGCCGTCCGCCGCCGGTGCAGAGCTTCGCGCCGGAGCGCACTCTCTACGTCACCAGCTTCACCAAAATCACCGTGCCCGGCCTGCGGATCGGCTATCTCGCCGCGCCGGACCGCTATGTCGCCGCCGTTGCCAACCGGCATCTGGTGTCCAACTGGATGGCCACGCCGGCGATCGCCGAAATCGCCACGCGCTGGGTCGGCAACGGCACGGCGATGGAACTGGTCAACTGGCAAAGGCGGGCTCTGGCGCGGCGTCACGAGATCGCCGCCGAAGCGCTGGCCGGGCTTGCCTATCACGCCCATCCGCAGAGCCTGCATGTCTGGTTGCCGCTGACCTGCCAGCATACGGAGGAGGGTTTCGTGGCGCAGGCGCGGCTGCGCGGGGTGGCGATCGCTCCGGGTGCCTCCTTCCAGACAGCGGACCGCGGCCACGCTCCGGCCGTGCGCATCTCCGTCGGCTCCACCTCCGAGGCGGAATTGCGGACGGGGCTCGGTATCGTCGCTTCACTGGCTCAGGGCAATCCGGAAGCGCTGCTGCTCGCCATTTGACGATTTCCGCCTCTCATTCTAGCGGTGAGGAATTATTGTCATGATATTATTTTGATAATTGACATGATTTAACAAGCTCGTCATCGTTCGCGCATCGCTCGTCTCAAGAGGAGAGACATGCATGCCTTCGCCCATCATTCGCATCGACAACATCACGAAGACCTACGGGCCGCTGACGGTGCTCGACGGTTTGTCGATGGATGTCATGCCGGGCGAGAAGCTGGCGCTGATCGGCCCGTCCGGCTCCGGCAAGACCACCATCCTGCGCATCCTCATGACGCTCGAGAAGATCGCCGCCGGCCACATCGAGGTCGATGGCGAACAGCTTTATCATATGCGGAAGGGCGACAGCCTGGTCGCTGCCGATGAAAAGCATCTGCAGAAGATGCGCACGAAGATCGGCATGGTCTTCCAGCACTTCAACCTGTTTCCGCACAAATGCGTGCTCGACAACATCACGCTGGCGCCGATGTTGACCAAGGGCGTGGCAAAGGCGGCGGCCGAGGCTCGTGCGATGAAGCTTCTCGACATGGTGGGCATGGCCGACAAGGCCCAGAGCATGCCTGCGCAACTTTCGGGGGGGCAGAAGCAGCGCGTCGCCATCGCCCGAGCATTGGCCCTCTCGCCGAAGATCATGCTGTTTGACGAGGTGACCTCGGCGCTCGACCCGGAACTGGTGGAGGAGGTCCTGAACGTCATGCGCAGGCTCGCCGCCGAAACCGACATGACCATGCTGCTCGTCACCCACGAGATGGGCTTCGCCCACGACTTTGCCGATCGCGTTCTTTTCTTCGACAAGGGCAGGATCGTCGAGGAAGGCAGGCCGGAGGACATATTCCGAAATCCCAGGCAGGAGCGAACACAGACTTTCCTGCGCAAGATAATCGCGGCGGGGCACCGCGTCTGATCGCCGGCGCGATCCGGCTTGCCTCCGATAAAAATGGAAAAAATCCAGAGGAGATGAACGATGACATTGAAACATTTCATGAGAATGGCAGCCGGCGTCACGGCGTTGATGTCGGTTCTTGCGGCAGTGCCTGCAAACGCAGATGACGCGAAGCTGGACGAACTGAAGGCACAGGGCTTTGCCCGCATCGCCATCGCCAACGAGCCGCCGTTCACCGCTGTCGGTGCTGACGGCAAGGTTTCGGGCGCTGCTCCCGACGTCGCTCGCGAGGTCTTCAAGCGCCTCGGCGTTGCGGATGTCGTCGCCTCGATTTCGGAATACGGGGCGATGATCCCCGGCCTGCAGGCCGGCCGCCACGACGCGGTCACTGCCGGCCTGTTCATGAAGCCGGAGCGCTGCGCCGCCGTCGCCTACTCCGAGCCTGTGCTGTGTGACGCTGAAGCCATGCTCGTCAAGAAAGGCAATCCGAAGGGTTTCCAGAGCTACGCCGACATCGCCAAGGATCAGTCGGCCACCATCGGCGCGCCGGGCGGCGGCACGGAAGAGAAGCTGGCCCTGGAAGCCGGCGTGCCGCGCGAGCGCGTCATCGTGGTGCCGGATGGCCAGAGCGGCCTGAAGATGCTGCAGGACGGCCGCATAGATGTCTATTCGCTGCCGGTTCTCTCGATCAATGACCTCGTCAAGAAGGCCAACGATCCGAACCTCGAAGTCGTTGCTCCGGTTCAGGGCGCGCCGGTCTATTGCGATGGCGCCGCCTTCAAGAAGGGCAACGAGGCACTGCGCGACGCGTTCGATGTCGAACTCGCCAAGCTGAAGGAATCGGGCGAGTTCGCCAAGCTCATCGAGCCCTATGGCTTCTCGGCCGCTGCTGCAATGTCCACGACGCGCGAAAAGCTCTGCGCGGCCGCTAACTGACGTCGGCGGGGAGAGGGGTTCGCTTCTCTCCCCGTTACGCTCGGCGGCAGGAAGCTGCACCGCCCGAACCGCAATTGAAACGGCAATGACAGAGAAAGCACGATGATCGACTGGTCCGGCTACATTGGGCTGATCTTGCAAGGCGCGCTGGTGACGATCGAACTGACGCTCATGGGGTCGGCGCTGGCGCTGGTCATGGCCTTTGTCGCGGGGCTCGGCCGTCTGTCGCGCTTCGCTGCGGTCCGCGCGCTGGCCACGGTCTATATCGAATTCTTTCGAGGGACCTCGATTTTCGTCCAGCTGTTCTGGGTCTATTTCGTCCTGCCTTTCGCCGGCATCACGCTGACGCCATTGCAGGCAGGCGTTCTGGCGCTGGGGCTGAATGTCGGCGCCTATGGTGCGGAAGTCGTGCGGGGCGCTGTCCAGGCCATCGGCCGTGAGCAGCACGAAGCCTGCGTCGCGCTCAATCTCGGTCGCTTTCAGCGCATGAGGCATGTGATCCTGCCGCAGGCGCTGCCGTTGATGCTGCCGACGTTCGGCAACAATGCAATCGAGCTTCTGAAGGGCACCGCCGTCGTTTCCCTGATCTCGCTGACCGACATGACCTTCCAAGCGCAGGTGGTACGGGCGCAGACGGGCAGCACGCTGATCCCGTTTGCAACGATCCTCGTCCTTTACTTCGTCATGGCCTTGGCCATTTCGACGGGCGTGCGCTGGTTGGAGCGCCGGGCGAGACGCGGTCTAGACGGCGTGAGGGCCTGATCGTGGAGTGGGATTGGGCATTCGTCCAGGAGATCATGCCGACCCTTCTCGAAGGGTTGAAGATCACGATCCTTGCCACCGTACTCGGCGCGATCGTCGCTGCCGTCGTAGGCCTGCTCCTGGCGATTGCAAGGCGCTCGCCAAACCCTGTGATTTCGCGCCCGGTCGGTTTCTTTGCCGATTTCATTCGCGGCACACCGCTTCTGGTGCAGCTCTATTTCATTTTCTACGTGCTGCCCGACATCGGCATCCGGCTGTCGCCGCTGGTCGCCGGCGTGATCGGCCTTGGCATCCATTACGGCACCTATGCGGCCGAGGTCTACCGTGCCGGCATCGACAATGTGCCGCGCGGCCAGTGGGAAGCGGCACGGGCCACCAATCTCACCATACGGCAGGCGTGGATCCATGTGGTGCTGCCGCAGGCCATCCCGCCGATGATCCCGGCGCTCGCCAACTATTTCATCGCCATGTTCAAGGAGACGCCGTTGCTGTCGGCCATCACGGTGCTGGAACTGATGAACCAGGCAAAGAGCGTCGCCAACAGCAGCTACCGCTATATCGAGCCGATGACTCTGGTCGGCGTGTTCTTCCTGGTCATCAGCCTGATCTCGGTGGTGGCACTGCGTTTCCTGGAAGAGCGTTATGCCAAGGTGGATGAAAGATGATCACGACCGATATCCGGATCGGCACGGCAAGCCGCGCACCACGCCTCGACGAACGCCCACTGGCAAAACGGGTCGGCCTGATCATCCTGGCGACGGACCACACGACCGAGGTCGATTTCCAGCGCATGGTGGCAAGCGAGCGTATTGGCGTCTACGTCACACGCATTCCCTATGCCAACCCGGTCACGCCCGAGAACCTGATGAAGATGCAGCCGCAGCTGACGGCGGCTGCGGCGCTGATCCTGCCGGACGAGCCGCTCGATGTGGTGATGTATTCCTGCACTTCGGCCTCTGTCGTCATCGGCGACCAACAGATCGAGGTGGCCGTCCAGGCGGCAAAGCCGGGCGTTCCCGTCGTCACGCCGACCGCTGCGGCCGTGCGGGGTTTGCAGGCCGTCGGCGCGAAACGAATCTCGGTGCTGACGCCGTATACCGTCGAGACCAGCCGGCCGATGGCGCGCTATTTCGCCGATCTCGGCTTCCAGATCGACCGCTTCACCTGCCTCGGGCTGACCGACGACCGGGAGATGGCGCGGATCTCGCACGACGAGATCGCCGCATTTGCGGCGGAGGCCATGGCGCCGGAGTCGGACGCGCTGTTCATTTCCTGCACGGCCGTCCGCGCGGCAGAGGTCGCTTCGCATATCGAGGCGGCGCTCGGAAAGCCGGTGGTCAGCAGCAATCTCGCGACTGCCTGGGCATGCCTGCGTCTTTGCGCCGACGCGGTGTCGCGCCCCGAGCTTGGCATTCTCATGACCAAGCCCTACCCGGAAGGTTGATCGTATGTGCGCGCAACCGGCCTCCGTTTCGATCGATGATATCCGCGCCGCCTCCGCCCGTATCGCCGGGCGGATCCTGAACACGCCGTTGGTGCCATCCGCCTCGCTTCAGGAGATGGCGGGCGTTCCCGTTTACCTCAAGCTCGAACACCACCAGACGACCGGCAGCTTCAAGCTGCGTGGGGCGACCAACGCGGTCCTGTCGCTGACGTCGGCTGAACGTGCCCGCGGCGTCGTCGCCGCCTCCACCGGCAATCATGGCCGGGCACTTGCGCATGCGGCAAAGGCGGAAGGCGCGGTCGCGACCGTCTGCATGTCGCGGTTGGTGCCGGAAAACAAGGTCGCGGAGATCCGCCGGCTCGGCGCCGAGGTCCGCATCGTCGGCAACTCGCAGGACGAGGCGCAGGAGGAGGTCGGCCGGCTGGTGGCCGAGAAGGGCATGGTCATGGTGCCGCCCTTCGACGATGCCGCGGTCATTGCCGGGCAGGGGACGCTCGGACTTGAGCTCGTGGCGCAACTGCCGGACGTCGCGACCGTGCTCGTGCCGCTTTCCGGCGGCGGCCTTGCGGCCGGCGTGGCAGCGGCCGTCAAGAGCTTGAACCCGAGGACAAGGGTGATCGGGCTCACCATGGAACGCGGTGCCGCGATGAAGGTAAGCCTCGACGCCGGACATCCGGTCAGCGTGGAGGAACTGCCGAGCCTGGCGGATTCGCTCGGCGGCGGCATCGGGCTCGACAATGCGCTCACCTTTTCCATGTGCCGCCACCTTCTCGACGATGTGCTGCTGCTTTCCGAGGAGGAGATCGCCGCGGGTATGCGGCATGCCTATGGTGCCGAGCGCGAGATCGTCGAAGGAGCCGGCGCTGTCGGTATCGCCGCGCTGCTGGCCGCACGGGTCCGGTCTTCCGGGCCGATCGTCGCCATCCTGTCCGGTCGCAATGTCGACATGACCCTGCACCGCCGGGTCATCAACGGTGCAACGTCTGTTCAGGGAGAGGTGGCGGCATGAGCCGGATGATCATTCTGACAGAGGCCGACCTGAGGTCGGTCGTGGCGCTGGACGCCGAGGCCGTTGCATGCGTGGAGGATGCCTTCCGGGCGCTCGCCACCAAGGCCGTCGCCATGCCGCCGATCCTGCGGCTGGACATTCCCGAGCACCGGGGGGAAGTCGACGTGAAGACCGCCTATGTCCCCGGTCTGGACGGCTTCGCCATCAAGATCAGCCCCGGCTTCTTCGGCAATCCGGACATTGGCCTGCCGAGCACCAACGGCATGATGGTTCTTCTGTCGGCAAAGACCGGCCTCGTCCAGGCGCTGCTGCTCGACAACGGATACCTGACGGACGTACGGACGGCCGCCGCTGGCGCCGTCGCCGCGAAACATCTCTCCAGGCAGGATTCGCGCGTTGCCGCGATCTTCGGCGCGGGCATGCAGGCGCGCCAGCAATTACAGGCGCTGAGGCTGGTGCGGCCCATCCGCGAGGCGCGGATCTGGGCGCGCGATGCGGCGAAGGCGAAGAAGGTCGCAGCCGACCTCACAGTGGCGCTGGGCATACCCGTCGTTGCGACCGCAGATCCGCAGGTTGCCGTTGCCGGCGCCGATATCGTCGTGACCACGACGCCATCGGAGACACCGATCCTGAAAGCCGCGTGGCTGGAGCCGGGGCAGCACGTCACCGCCATGGGCTCCGATGCCGCGCACAAGAACGAGATCGAGCCGGCGGTGATCGCCAAGGCCGACCTCTATGTCGCCGACAGCCTCAGCCAGACCCGTCGCCTCGGTGAACTGCATCACGCCATCAAGGCGGGCCTGGTGCCCCCTGACGCCGCCTTCGCCGAACTCGGCCGGATCGTTGCCGGGCTGGAGCAAGGTCGCAGCGACGAAAACCAGATCATCATCGCCGACCTGACGGGCACGGGCATTCAGGACACGGCAATCGCAACGCTCGCTTTCGCACGTGCCGGATCGGCTGGCGCGGGCGCGCCATTTGAGAGTTGAGACCGGCAAAGTCCGGAGAACGAGGGAGAGACATGACCCAACCGAACCTCAAGTTTTCGCTGGGGGAATATGAGACGCGCCTGGCAAAGACGCGCAAGGCCATGGAGGAGAAGGGCGTCGATCTTCTGATCGTCAGCGATCCGTCGAACATGGCGTGGCTGACAGGCTATGACGGCTGGTCATTCTACGTGCATCAGGCCGTCATCGTGCCGCCGACCGGGGAGCCGATCTGGTACGGCCGGGGCCAGGATGCCAATGGCGCCAAGCTGACAGCCTACCTCAAGCATCAGAACATCATCGGCTACCCCGATCACTACGTGCAGTCGGCCGAGCGCCATCCAATGGATTATCTCGCGGCCAGGCTGGTCGAGCGCGGTTTCGACAAGCTTACGATCGGCGTCGAGATGGACAACTACTGGTTCTCTGCCGCCGCCTTCGCGAGCCTGCTCAAGCATCTGCCCAATGCCCGCTTCGTCGATGCGACGGCGCTCGTCAACTGGCAGCGTGCCGTGAAGAGCGAGACCGAGATCAAGTACATGCGCAATGCCGCCCGCATCGTCGAGGGCATGCACCAGCGCATTTTCGACAAGATCGAGGTTGGAATGCGCAAGTGCGACCTGGTGGCAGAGATCTACGATGCCGGTACGCGCGGCGTCGACGGCATCGGCGGCGACTACCCGGCGATCGTGCCGCTGCTGCCTTCGGGAGTCGATGCCTCCGCTCCGCATCTGACCTGGGACGACAGGCCGATGAAGCGAGGCGAAGGGACCTTCTTCGAGATCGCGGGCGCCTATAACCGCTACCATTGCCCGCTGTCGCGCACCGTCTTCCTCGGCAAGCCGACGCAGGAATTCCTCGATGCCGAGAAGGCGACGCTGGAGGGCATGGAGGCGGGCCTCGCCGCCGCGAAGCCGGGGAACACCTGCGAGGACATCGCCAACGGCTTCTTTGCGGTGCTCAGGAAGTACGGCATCGTCAAGGACAACCGCACCGGCTACGGCATCGGTATCTCCTATCCGCCGGACTGGGGCGAACGCACCATGAGCCTGCGCCCCGGCGACCGCACCGAGCTGAAACCGGGCATGACCTTCCATTTCATGACGGGTCTCTGGCTGGAAACGATGGGCCTGGAGATCACCGAGAGCATCCTGATCACCGACACCGGCGTCGAATGCCTCGCCAACGTGCCGCGCAAGCTGTTCGTCAAGGATTGAGCCGGCCATGAACGAACCCGAACAGCGCGCCTCGCCGATTACGCCCACGGTCGATTTTTCCGCCGAGGGCATCCAGCACGGCTTTCTCCGGCTGCCATATAGCCGTGACGATTCCGCCTGGGGCTCGGTGATGATCCCGATCACGGTCGTCAAGAACGGGGAGGGGCCGACGGCCCTTCTCACCGGCGGCAATCATGGCGATGAATATGAGGGGCCGATCGCACTGTTCGACCTCGCGCGGACCTTGAAGGCGGAGGATGTTTGCGGGCGGGTCATCATTGTCCCGGCGATGAACTATCCGGCCTTCGTTGCCGGCACCCGGACGTCGCCGATCGACAAAGGCAACCTGAACCGCAGCTTCCCGGGCAAGCCGGACGGCACGGTGACGCAGAAGATCGCCGACTATTTCCAGCGCGCACTGCTGCCGCTCGCCGATATCGTCCTGGATTTCCATTCAGGCGGCAAGACGCTTGACTTTCTGCCTTTCTGCGCGGCGCACATCCTGTCGGACAAGGCGCAGGAGCAGCGTTCCTTCGAACTGGTGCAGGCATTCTCCGCACCCTACTCGATGAAGATGCTCGAGATCGATGCGGTCGGGATGTACGACACGGCGGCGGAGGACATGGGCAAGGTGTTCATCACCACCGAACTCGGCGGCGGCGGCACGGCGACGGCCAAAAGTGCCGGCATCGCCAAGCGCGGCGTCGCCAACGTGTTGCGACGGGCCGGCATCCTCAAAGGCGAGGCCGACGTCGCCCCGACACAGTGGCTCGACATGCCGGGCGGCGACTGCTTCGCCTTTGCGGAGGAAGGCGGGCTGATCGAGCCACTGGTGGACATGGGAGGGACCGTGGTCAAGGGTCAGGTGGTAGCACGCATCTATCCGATCGGTCGCACGGGTGCTCCGCCTTCGAAGGTCCATGCAAAGATGGATGGCATCCTCTGCGCCCGGCACTTCCCCGGCCTCGTCAAGGCCGGAGACTGTGTTGCAGTCTTTGCGATGACGGTTTAGCTCATCGCCGCAATCGAACCGCAGCATGCAGACTGGACGATGCCGTGTCGCAGACCGAACTTGCCGCCACGGCATCCGCCACTCACAACCGCTTGGCGCTAATCGCGCTGCTGGCGAGCGGAATCGCCATTGGCGGTTCGCCGATCTTCGTTCGGCTTTCCGAGATCGGCCCCATGGCGACCGCATTCTGGCGAGTCGCTCTGGCGCTGGTACCGCTGTTTCTGTTCTTCCGCGCGACGGAGAGGCGCCATGTGCCCGGGCCCAAGGGGTTGGCAGACGTGATGGGGCTTGCGCTTCCGGGCGTTTTCCTGGCCGCCGATCTGATCACCTGGCATGTCTCGCTCCATGTGACGACGGTCGCCAATGCGACGCTGCTTGCCAATCTTGCGCCTGTTTTCGTGACGGCGGTAAGCTGGCTGTTCCTTGGCGCATCCATCAGCCGCGCCTTCCTGGTCGGCCTCCTTGTCGCGATCACGGGTATCGTCGTCCTGAAGGGTGGGGTGAGCGGGCTTTCGGCTGGCAATCGCGCGGGCGACGCCCTGGCGATTCTTGCGGCCCTGTTTTACGCCGGCTACATGCTGAGCATCGCCCGGGTGCGGGGGCGTTTCGACACCGTCCGAGTCATGCTTTGGAGCACGCTGTCGGCTGCGGTCTGCCTGTTGCCGGTGGTGTTTCTGACCGAGAGCCAGTTTTTCCCCGTCACGATCTTCGGCTGGGGCATGCTTCTCGGGCTGGCGCTGATCAGCCACGCCGGCGGCCAATTGGCGATTACCTATGCGCTTGCCTATTTGCCGACGGCCTTCTCCTCGCTCACGCTGTTCCTGCAGCCCGTGGTCGCGGCCCTTCTCGGCGTGGCGGTGCTCGGAGAAGTCGTCGGCGTCACGCAGGTGATTGGTGGCGCGATCGTTCTTGGCGGTATCCTTTATGCCCGCCGGCAATAGGTCGAAAGTTCTCAGAATTGTGGCCGGCGAAGCGGAAGTCGGGATGCTACGCTTCGGCCGCCTCATTCCTCAACGCAGTCCGCGAGATGATTTGAAGCCTGTTCAGGGTCGTCGGGAGTCTACCAGCCCGCAAAATTGACCAATAAGCTTTCGTCGACGCGTCCCGCAACGACATCGGCGAGTGCCTGATTGAGGATGGCGGCGCCTTCGAGCGCTTGGCCCTGCGTCAATGTCAGGGGCGGGGTGAATTCCAGCACATTGGAACGCACACCGACATAATAGAGCACGAGGCCGAGCTGAAAGGCGCGGAAGACGGTGAGCGCCGTTTGCCGCGCGGCCGGCTCGCGGGTGGTGCGATCCGTCACGAGCTCGACGCCCAGCGCAAGGCCGCGGCCACGGACATCGCCGATCAAAGCATGACGCTCGGCAAGACCGCGAAGCGCATCCCCCAGTGCGTGCCCGGTTCGTTCGGCATTCTCGATGAGATGGTCGCGCTCGATCGTCTCCAAAACGGCGAGCGCCGCGGCGGCGCAGACCGGGTTGCCATGCACGGTCTGCAGGGAGAAGGCGACGGCGTGGTTCAGGATCGGCTCGGGACCGACCACGGCGGAAATCGGCAAGCCGCCGCCCAGGCCCTTGCCGAAGACGACGATGTCCGGTTCGATGCCCGCATGTTCGAAGGCGTTGAACCGGCCGCTGCGGCCGAGACCGACTTTCACCTCGTCCGAGACGAGGAGGATGCTGTGACGGCGGCAAAGCGCCTCCACCGCCTCTAAGAAGCCCTCGGGCGGCACCAGCATGCCGCCGTCCGACTGGATCGGCTCGATGAAGAAGGCGGCGACCTCTTCCGGCGGCACCTCGGTTGCGAAAAGTCTTTCGAGATGGGCGAGGGCTGCGTCCTTTGCCGCCTCGGGACTGCCGGCGACATAGCTGTTCGGATAGGGCACGAGCGTCAGACCCTTTGCCCGCGTGCCTTGCTGCGCCGGATGGCCGGAGACGGCCATGGAGCCGACCGTGCCGCCATGATAGGCGCCGTCAAAGGCGATGATGCGCGGCCGGCCGGTGGCGGTAACGACCATGCGGGCGACGGTCTCGTTGGCATCCGAGCCGGAATGGCCGAACCAGACGCGGCCGCGGGCGCGCTCCGGCACGAGCGACAGCAGCTTTTCGGCCAGGAGGACGCAGGCTTCGTTTGCGGCGGAGAGGTAGCTCGCCCCCGCCTGATCCGAAAGTGCACGGTTTACCGCGTCGCGGACGGCGGGATGGGCGTGACCGAGGCTCGCCGCACCCCAAGACGCGGCGAAATCAAGAAGTTGCCGGCCGTCGTCGCCGGTCACATACGCGCCATTGCCGCCAACGATCGCCTGCGGGAAGAACCGCAGGTGCGCCATTTTCGAGACGGACCGGCTTTCGCGTGCGTAGAGACCGGACATGCAGCTATCCTCGCTATCTGAAGAAGGTCAGAACCTCGTCGAGTTGGACGACGTGGCAGTAGATCATGTTGATGATCTCCAGCTCCCGCCGGTGCAGTTCGTCCGTCGCCGCCGCGCCGCAATCCTCAACAACGAGGACACCGAAGCTTTCGTCGGCGAGGCTGCGCACCGTGGAGGAGACGCACTGGTCGGTGAAGATGCCGCAACAGATGACGTTCTTGATGCCCATATTATGGAGAACGAGGCGCAAGTTTGTGCCGGTCAGCGCGCTGTCAGACGTCTTGGTGATAACGATCTCGTCGGCACGCGGTTCGAGTTCCGGCACGACCTGGCCTTCCGGCAGGTCCTTCGGCAGCAGAAGGTAGTTGAAGCCGGGCTTCTTCTGGCTCAGCGAGCGGTCGCGGCCGTCTGGCTTCAAGCAGGCGATGCGGGCGAAGATGACCTCCACCTTGCGCTTGCGGCATTCCTCGATGAGGCGCGCCGTGTTTGGGATCACCGTTTTCCGCATGCCCTCGTAGAAGGGCTGCCAGCGGGCGGTTTCCTCGGGCGTATCCTTCGGATCGAGATAGGTGTTCTGGATATCGATGACCAGCAGCGCCGTTGTTTCGGGGTCGAGGACGATGTCGTCGGGCGCTTCGGCATTGGCATAGTAGAAGGAACGATAGGCGGTTTTCCAGCTCATGGGGTGGCAATCTCCTTCTTGCGGCGTGTGCGGTTGAGGATGTGACCGATCTCTCGGTTCGGGAAGAGGCCGCCCGGCTTGACGATCATCACGGCGATCATGGCGAGCGCCAGAACGATCTCGGTTAGGCCGACGACCTGCCCGGCGGCGGCCGCGGTGGCGTTCAGCGCGCCTTCGGTGCCGCGCAGGCCCTCGTAGGCGACGGTGACGAGAATGGTGCCGGCGACAGCTCCCGTCACCGTATTCGCCCCGCCGATCACCAGCATGGTGATGATGAGGAAGGTCTCCTTCAGGTAGAAAGCCTTGGGTGCGAAGGAGGTGATGAAATGGCCCCACAGCGCCCCGCCGATCCCGGCGATAAAGGCGGCAAGGATGAAGGCCCGCCAGCGCAGATGCGGAATGTTGGCGCCCAGCGCGGCGGCGGCTACCTCGTCCTCACGGGAGGCCCGGAGCAGCTTGCCGGTGCGCGATTCCTTGAAGACCAGCGCCACGACCACCACGATGGCCGCGACAATGGCGGCGACCGGCAATTCCGTGGTTTTTGGCAGGCCAAAGAGCGTGCGCGGACCGTTGGTGAAGGCGCTCCAGTTGTTCATCACGGTATAGAGGACGACAAGCAGCGCGAAGGAGGTGATGACGGCCGCGGCATCGGAAAGCCGCATCAGCGGATAGGCAACGACCGCCGCCACAACCGCGGCCACCAGTCCGGCCGCGAACATCGCGAGGAGCGGCGAAATCTCCACGGCCTTCATGAACCCGTAGAGATCCGGCAGCGCCATGCCCTTCATCTGGGCCGGGATGGTCAGTACGGCGGACGTATAGGCGCCAAGGCCCATGAAGCCGATATGGGCGAAGGAAAGCAGGCCCGAATTGCCCATGAAGGTCTGGAGACCGACGACGAGCACAAGCGAGATCAGGAGATTGGTCGCGATGCGGTCGTAGAGGCGGATGCCGAGGACCTGGCTGCCCACCGCGACGGCGGCGATGACGGCGATCAGGATGACGGCGGTGAGGTAGGAATGTTTCATGAGGTCCGCTCCTTCAGGTCCGCTGGCCGCTCGCCGGGCCCTTGATGAGGCCCTGGGGGCGCCAGAGCAGGATCAGGATGACGAGGCTGAAGGTGAAGGCGTCGCGGAATTTCAGGAGATCCTGCGACAGGGTGTAGTTGAGCGTCGTATCGATCAGCGCCAGCAGGAAGCCGCCGACGACAGCGCCGGGAAGACTGCGCATGCCGCCGATGACGGTGGCGATGAAGGCGACGAGCAGCGGCTCCAGCCCGACGCCCGGCACGACCGTGCCGATGCGCCCGATCCACAAAATGCCGACGACGCCGGCAAGGAAGCCCGACAGCGCGAAGGCCGAGGAGATGATGAGATTTGCCGGTACGCCGAGCATGCGCGCCATGGTGAAATTCGTCGCGGCGGCGCGCATGGCGATGCCGAGCGTCGTCTTGCGCATGAGGAAGGCCACGCCGGCGAGCAGCACGATGGAGGCGGCGATGGTGATGAGGTTGCGCACCGGCGTGATCGCCCCGCCGATCGAGATGGTCTGCGAGAAGATTTCGGGCAGCGGCACATTGCGCGGGCGCGGCGAGATGAAGAGCAGCGCCGCGTTCTGCAGCAGGTTCGAGAAGGCGAAGGAGGTGATCAGCACCGCCGTTACCGATTTGGCGCGCACCGGACGGAAGGCGGCATAGTCGGTGAGGATGCCGAAGAGCACCGCCATGCCGACGGCAAGGGTGGCCATGACGAGCCAGGGTAGGCCGGAGCCGCTGGAAAGATACATCGTGTATCCGGCGACCATGATGAGTTCGCCATAGGCGAAGTTCACGAGGCGCAGGATGCCGTAGATGATGACGAGGCCGAGCGCCATGAGGGCATAGGCCCCGCCAAGGCTCAAGACGTCGATGACGAACTGGATCGCGAAAGCCATGGGGATCAGCCTCCCAGATAATGCGCGCTGAGATCGCTGCCGGAGCGGATCTCGTCGGCCGTGCCGGATGCGACGATTGCGCCGAGCCGCATGACATAGGCGCGGTCGGCGACGGAAAGCGCCTGGTTCACGTTCTGCTCGACGAGCAGGATGGTGAGACCCGATTGCTTCAGCGTCGCGATCATCTCGAAGATGCGCTCGACGATGGCGGGCGCGAGGCCGAGAGAGGGCTCGTCAAGGAGCAGCACGCTTGGCCGCGCCATCAGCGCCCGGGCGATGACGAGCATCTGCTGCTCGCCGCCGGAAAGCGTTCCTGCGGCTTGGCCGGAGCGTTCGGCAAGCCGCGGAAAGAGCGTGTGCAGCTTTTCCAGGTTCTGCCGGTTGCCGGCCTGGTCGCGGCGGTGGATGTAGGCGCCGAGCATGAGGTTCTCGGCGACCGTCAGGTCCGGAAACACGTCGCGGGTTTCAGGCACGGTGGCAAGGCCGGCGCGGATGACCTGCTCGGGATTGGCGGCAGTGATATCCTTGCCTTCGAGCGCAATCGAACCGCCCGCCGCTTTCAGCGCGCCGGCGATGCATTTGATGGTCGAGGATTTGCCGGCACCGTTTGCGCCGAGCAGGCTGACTAGCTCGCCCTTGCCGACGGTGAAGCTGATGCCGCGCACGGCGCGGATCGTGCCGTAGCTGACGGAAAGATCGGTGACGTCAAGCATTGACCGCCCCCTTGCCGAGATAGGCCTCGATGACGGCCGGATGGCTGCGGACATGGGCGGCATCGCCCTCGGCAATGGTGCGGCCGGAGGCGAGGACATGCAGCCGGTGGCAGAGGCGCATGATGAGGCCCATGTCGTGGTCGATGATCAGCAGGCCGAGACCGCGCGTCTTCGGCAGGTCGGCAAGCGTGTGCAGCAGCGTTTCGGTCTCGGCGTCGTTCATCCCGGCCGCCGGCTCGTCGAGGAGCAGGAAACGCGGCTCGGCGGCGAGCGCCCGAGCGATCTCGACCCGGCGCTTGTCGCCGTAGCTGAGGCTCTCGCCCAACTCGTCCGCCTTCGCCGAAAGCTTGAGCTCGGCAAGAAGGCTGGCCGCGCGTTCGGCTGCGACAGCGCGGGATGCGCCCTTTGCAAGCGCGGCGGCCTCGACATTTTCCAGCACCGTCATCGTGTTGAAGAGGCGGACGATCTGGAAGGAGCGGCTGACCCCGGCAAGCGCGATCTCGCGCGGCGAGAGGCCGGACAGCGTGGTGTCGCCGGCGACGATCGTGCCGGTCGCCAGCTTCACCTGGCCGGTGATGGCATTGATGAGCGTCGTCTTGCCGGAGCCGTTCGGCCCGATCAGGCCGACGACCTCGCCGGTGAGGACAGAAAGCGACACATGGTCGAGGGCGCGGAGGCCGGTGAATTCCACCGACACGTCGTTTGCCGCGAGACGCGTTTCAGACATGGCTTTTCCGAAATTGGGAGGGCCGGCTATGACACCGGCCCGGGAATGCGGATCAGGGCTTGGGCAGGGATTCCGGCTTGCGCCAGCCCACGAAGCTCGGCTTGCCGCCCTTCAGCTCGATGATGGCCGCTGCCTTGTTCGGCACATGGCCCTCTTCCGCGGTGCCGTAGTCGAGGTCGCCGGTCAGAAGCTTGTACTGGCCGTCTTCCAGCGCCTTAGCGAGCGCGCCGCCTTCCGTCGTGCCAGCTGCCTTGATCGCGTCGGCGATCATCATGATCGTGTCCCAGCCGGTCGAGACGAAGGACGTATCCGGCGCATTGCCGTGCATCTGCGTATAGAGCTCGATGAATTTCGGCATGTCCGGATGCGCTTCCGGGCCCATCCAGGTGTGGGTGACGAAAAAGACGTTGTTGCCGAACTTTTCGCCGAGCGACTCGTGCATGGCCGGGTCGTCATAGGCGTCGCCGCCGAGGACCGGCGCATCATAGCCGACTTCCCGCAGCGCGCGGATGATCACGCCGATATCCGTGCCGTAGGACGAGACGAAGATCACGTCCGGCTTCTTGCCGAGCGCCTGGAGACGCGCGAGTTGGGCGGAAAAGTTGTTGTCGCCGTTGGTATAGGTGTCTTCCAGCAGGATCTCGCCGCCATCGGCCTTGAACTGCTCAACGAAATATTTCGAGAGCGACTTGGTATAGGCGATGAACTGGTCGGTCACGACATAGGCCGTCTTCCAGCCCTTCTCCTTGACCGCGAAATCGGCTGCCGTCGCGCCCATCGTGGTGTTCCACATGGAGAGCGTGAACTGCTTGTCGCCGAGCGACCAGGACGAATAGAGCGGGTCGGAGGCGCAGGTCGAGATGCCGACGAGGCCGGCCGACTGCGCTTCGCGGCTTGCCGGCGAACCGAAGTCGAAGTCGCACGGCGCGACGATGACCTGAGCACCCTTGTCGATCAGCTCGACGGCGACGTTGCCAACTGTCACAGGGTCGGACTTGCCGTCCATATTGATGAACTCGATCTGCTTGCCGAGCACACCGCCATTGTCGTTGAGATATTTAACCGCCACCTGGGCGCCGTTATAGCCGGGGGTGTCGAGCGGGGCTTGGATGCCCGTCATCGACAATGCACCGCCGATCACGATCTTGTCGTCATCGGCAAGTGCGGCGGAAGAGGCAAGCGCCAGGCTTGCCGCCAGAAGCAGTTTGGAAGTCCTCGTTTTCATTATCGTTCCCCTTATGATGCCTTATGGCAGTGAATGGAGGCGGGCCGGTCTTTTGTTTTTTGTACGGTCCGCTTTCGAATGCTCCTTGTTGCGTTTCGCCGGTCCTCCCCGGCAGACTTTACTGCCCGATTTCCTTCAGGAGATCATCGGTCGAGATCTGGCGGCAATAGCCCTTGATGGCATTGAGCGAAAAATCGTGCCGCTCCTGCGAGTAGGTGCCACAGGCATCCGGCACCAACGTCACGAGGTAGTTGAGATCGCAGGCGTCGCGCACGGCGGATTCCACACATTGGTCGGTGAGGAGGCCGCACAGCACGATTTGCTTCACCCCGAGATTGCGCAGGATATAGTCGATATGGGTGGAGACGAAGACGCTGGAGGAGCTCTTCGGCAGGACGATCTCGTCATCCAGCGGCTCGAGCTCATCGATGACCTTGCCGTCCCACGAGCCCTTCGGCACGTTGAAGCCGGTGATCTTGTAGTCAAGGCTGCGGTCGCGGCCGTCCTTGGTCAGGCTCTCGATCGTCGTGTGCAGCACTTCGATACCGGCCTTGCGAAAGCCGTCGAGCAGGCGCTGCATGTTAGGGATCGCCACCTCGTGGATGCGCTTGAAATAATAGCCGTACTTGCCCTCGATCTCCGCATCGGAGACGTCCTTGAACTCGCCGCCTTCGCGGCGCACCGAAAAGTTCTGCACGTCGATGAAGAGGATGGCGGAGGCGGCCGGGTCGAGCGGTACGTTTCGCGTGGTCAGATGGTCAGTGGCCATCAGGGGTTCCTTCGAGGTTTTCCGCCGCAAGGCGCAGCGGCTTGGCAAGGCGCTCGGCCCATTCCTGCTGCCCACGGGCGTCGTTGATGAGGTCGTTGCGCACTTCGATGAGCACATGCGGAATGCCGCGCCGCTCGCCATGCGCCGGGATCGTGTAGTCCGAGATATCGTCGACGTGGTACGGCGCGTTGAGCTTCACCGTGACGTCGGGATTGGCCGCGCGAAATGTCTCGACCAGCCGTTCGGCGAGCCGTGCATCGCGATTGTAGAGAAGGCCGAGTTCGAAATCGCGCACGGCGCCCGTTGCGCGCATGACCGGCGTGAAGCTGTGCACAGAGACGAGGAGGGACGGCTTGCCCGCCGCCTGGCGCCGGTCGAGCGCCGTGGCAATCGCCTCGTGCAGCGGCTGGTGGATTTCCACATAGCGCGCGCGGCGCTCGCTATCCGATATATCGGCATTTGCCGGAACCGGGGTGCCGTCGCTTTGAAGGACGATGCAATCCTTCGCCTCGAAGGGGCGGTTGCAGTCGATCACAAGGCGGCTGTAGCGCTGGAGGATGAGCGCGGCATCGAGGCGTTCGGCAAGGCCGCGAGCAACGCCTTCGGCGCCGACGTCATAGGCGATATGCCGCTCCATTTCCTCTGGTGCGACGCCAAGGTCGCCCAGCGCCGTCGGCACGGCCCGGCCGGCATGTTCGCAGGTCAGAAAGATGGTCGAGGCGCCCTCGGAATTGACCCGAACGACGGGGTCGGGGTCGCCTGCGGTCAGCACTCTGGTCGTGTCGCGATCTGTGAACCTGAGCATGCAAACAGATCCGTCAGGCGATCCGGCATTGGCCGGCGGCGCGGGCTTCGATGGCAGTCAGTCAAAGAAATTTTTCAATCATAGTCAATCCGATTTTTCCATTTGACTAAATTTTTTCATGGCGCAAATATCCGCCCCCAACAAGGGAAGAACGCCAATGAGCGATGGGAAAGCATCGACGACGGTCCGTACGCGAATTCGCGAGGCCGCAGCGCAGCTGACCGCCAGCGAGCGCAAGATCGCAAACGCCATTCTTGCAGACTATCCGTTCACCGGTCTTGAAAGCATCCAGGAACTGGCAGCGAAAACCGGCGTCAGCGCACCCTCCATCACCCGTTTCGTCAGCAAGATCGGCTGCGGCGGTTTCCATGATTTGCAACGCCACTTGATTGCCGAGTTGAAGGAGGGCCGGCGTTCGCCGCTCGACCTGAAGTCCACCCAGAGGCCGGTTGGTCAAACGGAGTTTCTGCCGGAATACATCGCGCGGGTTTCTTCCGTCCTGCAGGAAATGACGGCGACGGTTTCGCTGGCGCAGTTCGACATTCTTGCCGCTCTTCTCGCGGATTCCTCGCGCAACATCTATTTGCTTGGTGGCCGCATCAGCGACAATGTCGCCTCCTTCCTGTCGATTCATCTGCGGCAGATCCGCAGTGGCATCTACCACATGGCCGACAATCCAGAATTCTGGCCGGAGCATGTGCTGCGCATGCGCAAGAAGGACGTGGTCGTGCTGTTCGACTTCCGGCGGTACCAGCCCAGCCTCTCGCGCCTTGCCGAGACGATTGCCGAAAAGCAAGGCGCGATGATCGTCGTCGTCACCGACAAATGGATGTCTCCCGCCGCACGCAGCGCCGATCACATCATCGCGCTGCCGATTGATGCAGGCACGGCTTGGGATACGGTCGCGGCCGCGATCGTTCTCGCCGAGGCGCTGATTGTGCGCGTCTCCGAAGCTGATTGGGAGGCGACGCAGAAGCGCATCGGCGATTGGGACGGCGTCCGCTTCTCGCTGCCGGGATATGACCAAAACAAAATCGATGGGGACACAAATGAAACGTGAAGAAATGATGGTTGCCTGCTGCGGCGATCTCTCGGGCAAGGTGCGCGGCAAGGCCTTTCCGTTGGCGCAGATGGAAAAGCGCCTGAAGCGCGGGATCGGCTGGACGCCGACCAATGTGCAGATCACCTGCTTCGACGCGATCGCCGAAAGCCCCTTCGGCTCCCTCGGCGATCTCGTGCTCATTCCCGATCCTGCGACCCGCGTCAGCGTCGAGAGCGAGGAGGGGGCGCCGAACGAGAATTTCGTTCTCGGCAACATCCGCTATACGGACGGGCGGCCCTGGGAATTCTGCACGCGCTCGATCCTCGAAGCAGCACTCGAACGCCTGCAAAAGGTGGCGGGCGTCACGCTTTACGGCGCCTTCGAGCATGAATTCCAGATCAAGCATCTCGTTTCCGAAGTGGGAAAGGCTTTCACGCTTGGCGGCTTTCAGGAGGAGCGCCATTTCTGTGAGGCGATCGTCGCCGCGATGCGCGAGGCCGGTGTGACGCCGGACACTATCCTGAAGGAATTCGGCGCGGGCCAGTTCGAGGTGACGATGGGGCCGCAAAAGGGTGTCACCATCGCGGACCATTCGCTGATCACGCGTGAGCTAGTCGGGCTGGTTGCGCGCGAACTCGGCTACGATCCGACCTTCACGCCGATCCGGGATCCCGCCGGCGTCGGCAACGGCGTGCACGTGCACATGAGCATGCTGGATTCGGAGGGCAATCCCGTCACCCACGATCCGAACGGCAAGCACGAGTTGTCCGACATTGCAGGAAAATTCGTCGCCGGCATCCTGAAGTATCTCGACTCGATCGTCGCCATCACTGCGCCGAGCGTGGTTTCCTATTTGCGCCTGACCCCGCATCGCTGGAGCGCTGCATTCAACAATCTCGGCTTTCGTGACCGGGAAGCCTCCGTGCGCATCTGCCCGGTCTCCGACATCAGCGACATCGACCGCGCCTCGCAGTTCAACTTCGAGTTCCGTGCCGCCGATGGTGCCGCAAATCCGCATCTGGCGCTCGCCGCGATCGTCCATGCCGGCGTACAGGGAATCGAGGAGGGCTTGGAGGTGCCCGAGGCGACCCAGGAAGATCTCTCGTTGCTGAGCACCGAAGCTCTGGCCGCCCGCGGTTATGTCCGTCTGCCGCAGACGCTGGAGGCGGCCCTCCAGCGCTTCAAGGAGAATTCGACCGTTTGCGGTTGGTTTCCCGAGGGTTTTGCCGATGTATACGTGAAGCACAAGGAAGGTGAGATCGCCTTTTTGGCCGACAAGAGTCAGGTGGACATCTGCGCCGCTTACGAGAGTGCCTATTGACGCTGCCAGCGGCAGTCGGCCTTGCTCTCACTGATCGGCCTGATGATCTGGCGTTGCTCGCGTTCGATGCCCTTCAGTTCCTCCATAACACGCTGTCGCCGGGTTTGGGCTCGTTCGGGATCGCCGCCGCGGTTCTGGCGACTTGTTGGGCACAGCTCCTCCAGCCCTTGGATCGTCTTCTGGTTTGGCTTCAGGCGCCGCGAAGGCCGTCGATCGGCAGATGCTACCTTTGATTGGTGCAGCCGTGGCGATCCTTGGCCATGATGGCGCAGGGATCGCCGCACTCGGCGCATTCGAGGATACCGCTCAGGATTAGCTTGGCCGGTGGGCGCCGTTGAGACGATTTTTGGTTGTATAAGCCTTCTTCCGCATTGGCGCGACCAGAGAACGTCGCCGATAATCGGCAGCGGCGGGGCACGAAAATTCCACTGGACCTAACCTATGATCCAATATATTGGATTTTCCGTCATAATGGACGGTGGGACCGATGGATCAGGACTTTCTCTCCCATATCGCGACGATTCTTCAGGGCATCGAGGCCGACGGCCTCTACAAGCGTGAGCGTCAGATCGCGGGCATGCAGTCCGGGCGCATCAGGGTGAAGGGCGCGGCGGGCGAGCGCCGGATGGTCAATCTCTGCGCCAACAACTATCTCGGCCTCGCCGACAATGGCGAAATCCGCAAGGCCGCAGCGGCAGCCCTCGACGAGTTCGGCTTCGGCATGGCCTCGGTGCGCTTCATCTGCGGCACCCAGACGCTGCATCGCGAACTGGAGCACGCCATAGCCGGCTATCTCGGCAAGGACGACGCGATCCTGTTTGCCGCCTGCTTCGATGCCAATGGCGCGCTGTTCGAGCCGCTGCTTTCCGATCAGGACGCCATCATCTCCGACAGCCTTAACCACGCCTCCATCATCGACGGCGTGCGGCTCTCCAAGGCCAAGCGCTACCGCTACGCGCAGGGAGACATGGACGACCTGGAGACCCGGCTAAAGCAGGCCGACGCCGACGGCGCCCGCTTCAAGCTGATCGTCACCGACGGTGTGTTCTCGATGGACGGCCACATCGCCAAGCTGAAGGAGATCTGCGACCTCGCCGATCGCTACGGCGCCATTGTTGCCGTTGATGACTGCCATGCGACGGGCCATATCGGCGACGAGGGCCGAGGCACGCCAGCGCTGACCGGTGTCGGCAATCGGGTCGATATCGTCACCGGCACGCTGGGAAAGACCCTGGGCGGGGCCATGGGCGGTTTCATCGCCGCATCCCAGCCGATCGTCGACCTGTTGCGCCAGCGCGCGCGTCCCTACCTCTTTTCCAACAGCCTCGCGCCGGCGGTTGCCGCCGGTTCTCTGAAGGCGATCGAGATTGCCCGCGCCGCCGATGACCTGCGCGCCAAACTCGGCCGCCACACGATGCGCTTCCGCGATGGCCTGACCGAGGCTGGCTTCACGCTCCTGCCGGGAGAGACGCCGATCATCCCTGTCATGCTCGGCGATGCCGTGCTGGCGCAGCGAATGGCCCAAGCCCTCGACGAGCGGGGCGTCTATGTCGCCGGCTTCTTCTACCCGGTCGTTCCTCAGGGCAAGGCGCGCATTCGCACCCAGATGTCGGCCGCCCTCGACGATCAGGACATCACCCTTGCCATCGACGCCTTCGCCGATGCCGGCAAGTCGGTCGGCATCCTCTGAAATTCGGGAGCTCTCGCATGCGCGCACTGGTCAAGGCCAAGGCTGAACCCGGCATCTGGATGGAAGACCGCCCCGTGCCGGAGGTCGGCCCCGACGACGTGCTGATCAAGGTCAACAAGACCGGCATCTGCGGCACCGACATCCACATCTACAAATGGGACGAATGGGCGGCCAGGACCGTGCCGGTGCCCATGATCACCGGCCACGAATATGCCGGCGAGATCGTCGAACTCGGCTCGCATGTGCGCGGCCTCAAGGTTGGCCAGCGCGTCTCGGGGGAAGGCCATATCATCGGCATGCGCAGCCGGGCCAGCCGCGCCGGCCGTTACCATCTCGACCCCGAGACGCAGGGCATCGGCGTCAACCTGCCTGGCGCATTCGCGGAATATGTGCGCATCCCCGCCTTCAACGTCGTGCCGTTGCCCGATTCGATAGACGACGAACTGGGCGCGATCCTTGACCCGCTCGGAAATGCCGTCCACACGGCACTTTCCTTCGACGTCGCCGGAGAGGACGTGCTGATCACTGGCGCCGGTCCGATCGGTATCATGGGGGCGGCGGTCGCCCGCCATTGTGGCGCACGCCACGTCGTCATCACCGACATCAATCCCAAGCGCCTCGAACTCGCCACCCAAGTGGCCGACGTCACTCCGGTCAACGTCGCCACGGAAGAGCTCCGGGAGGCCATGGGCCGGCTCGGCATGCGCGAGGGCTTCGATGTCGGCTTTGAGATGAGCGGCTCGCCTGCCGCCTTCGAACAGCTGGTCGACCATACGCTGATGGGTGGCCGCATCGCGCTGCTGGGCGTGCCGGCAAGGCCCTTCCAGTTCGACCTTGCGAAGGTCGTGTTCAAGATGATCACGCTCAAGGGCATTTACGGCCGCGAAATGTTCGAGACCTGGCACAAGATGCTGGCGATGCTGGAAAGCGGCCTCGACATCCGCAAGGTCATCACCAGTCGGATGAGGGCCGACGACTACGAGACCGCCTTCGCCAACGCCGCCAATGGTGAGGCCGGCAAAATCGTGCTCGAGTGGTAGGCTTTGGCACCCGTCGGGGCGCCCGCCTGTCGCTGAAAGGACCTCCTGCCAACCTGACCGATCCAGCCAGGCACGACGTTGATGCAGCACTCAGCGGCGATGGTCAGGCGATGCGCTATACGAGCGCGCCGGAGATCCGCCTCAGGTAAAGACCCAGTGTCGCCGTCCGCAGGAGCATCAGGATCACCATCGATATCCACAATCCATGATTGCCTACCGCCTGCTGCAGCGTGTAGGCGGAGACAAGAAAGACAGCCGTGGAGATCGCCATGCTGTTGCGCAGTTCCCGTGTCTGCAAAGCGCCAATGAAGACGCCGTCAAGCATGTAGCTGGCCACTGAAATGAGCGGCAGGACGATGACGTAGGGCAGGAACCGTTCGGCAATGACCCGGATGTCCTCTTGGTCGGTCAGAAGAGAGATGATGGCCGATCCGCCGAGCGCATAGGTCAGCGTGAAAAGGCCTGCCACGAAGCCGGACCACACGAACGCTGCCTTCACGACCCGATGGAATGCGTCGCGGCGGCGTGCACCGATGATCGAGCCGACCAGCGTCTCGGTCGCGTGCGCAAAGCCATCCAGGCCATAGGACATGATGCCGTGCAGATTGAGGAGCACGGCGTTGGCCGCCAGGATAGCATCGCCTTCCCGAGCACCGCTGCGGGCAAACCAGCCGAAGCATATGAGCAGGCAAAAACTGCGCAGGAAAATGTCACGATTGACCGCAAAGAGGCGACTCAGCGCGGCCGCATCGATGATCTCGCGCCACGCGACGTTGGCGCCGAATGGCTTCACGATAACGATGCCGATGGTGAACGCCACCCATTCCGCGATTGCGGTCCCCGCGCCGATGCCGGCGACCCCAAAGCCGAAGACATGCACCAGCGTGAGCGTCGCCGCGACATTGATGAGGTTGAGCAGTACCTGCAGGGCAAGGGACACCAGCACTTGCTGGCGGCCCAGGAGATAGCCCAGCAGCACGAAATTGCCCAGCGCCGCTGGCACGGACAAGATGCGCGCGGAAGAGTACTCCACCGCACTTGCCGTGACCTTGTCGCTGCCGCCCAGAATTGCGAATCCGAGCTCGATGAGCGGCGTTTTCAAGGCGACGATCACGAGACCGGCGATGCCGGCCACCAGCAGGGCGCGCAAAAGGTGCACGCGAGTCATGACGGCATCGTCCGCGCCCCAGGCTTGCGATACAAGGCCCGTGGTCCCCATCCTCAGGAAGCCGAAGCTCCAGAAGATGAAATTGAACAACACCCCGCTCAGGGCAACGCCCCCAAGAAACCAGGAGCCGGGCAGATGACCTGCCACGATCGTGTCGACCAACGACAGGATCGGCTGGACCAGATTTGTCAGGATTATCGGGATTGCGAGAACGACGATGCGTTGATTCCAGTTCTCCCGCGTGTATGCAGCCGCTGCGATGTTCATCTGGCTATTCTCCAAGGTGGCCGCGGGCGGCGGTGCTTATGAAACGGAAGGAACGTGCGCATGCTTTGCGGAGAGGCGCTGCAATTCCACGCGAGCAGGGTGTTGGGGCTATCGTGGGGATGACGCGCCAGGAGCAGCTGACACGATGCCTGCCTGGGTCAACATTATGGCGCTTGACATATGTTCGGTTTTCCAGAAGAATTCCATTCTAGCGGAAATCTAGGACGGTATACTGGACGATGGCAAGTCGTTTTTACTCGTTCCTGGGTTTCTTCTTAGGGAGGTCATGCAAAAATTCAGGTCTTTGGCATTCCTGGTGCTTCGACATCCGCGAATGCACCGGGATATGCGTGCCCTGCGATGCTCTTGTTGAAGAAAAAGGGGAATTCAATTGTCTTCAATCCTAAAGCCAACCCGCAGAACCGCATTGAAATTGCTGGGCGGAAGCGCCGCTGCACTGGCCGCGCCGCACGTTATTCGTTCGGCTTGGGCTGCGGGCGGCGTCCTGAACGTAACGACTTACGACAAATTCCTGCCGCAAGAATTTCTGGACAAGTTCCAGAAGGACACCGGCATCGAGGTCCGAGTCCGCCTGACCGACGACCAGGGCAAGCAGTACAACCTGCTGACCGCCGAGGGCGCCAACCCCTCGACCGACATCTGCACCGTGGCCGGCCACCGTTATTCGCAGTTCATCGCCTCCAAGCTGCTGCAGCCACTCGACACCGGCCGGATCGCCAACTGGAAGAACCTCAACACGGCCTACCAGGATGCGCCATGGGCGCGCGTCGACGGCAATCTCTGGGGCCTGCCGGTTCTCTCCGGCTACGAGGGCCTCGCCCGAAACGTCGACCAGGTGAAGGACGCGCCGAGCTGGGAGATCATGTTCGATCCGCAGTACAAGGCGCAGACCTCCTACATCGTCAGCGACTTCCTGACGATCGCCATGCAGTACCTCGGCCATGACGGCGATTTCGTCTCGTATGAAGGCAAGCCCGAAGTGGCCCAGAAGGCGGTCAACGAGGCGCGCGACCTCCTGATCAAGCACAAGGACATGGTCCGGAAGTACTACGACGCCGCTTCCGAAGTGCAGCAAATGTTCGTCAACGAGGACATCTACCTGGCACATTCGTGGTCGGGTGCGGCCGCGAAGCTGATCATGGACGGGCATCCGATTCAGGTGTCCGTACCGAAGGAAGGCACGTTCGGCTTCTGCTACACGCTCAACGTTGTCAACAATGCGCCGAACGCCGAGAACGCCTACAAGCTGCTCGACGCCATCCTGGCGAGCCCGGAAGTCGGCGCTGCGATGACCCGCCAGTCGGGCTACAGCTCGACGATCAACGGCGTCGGCGATCTGCTCAACGAACGCGAGAAACTTGCGTTGACGCTGCCGCAGGAGGAAGTCGAGCGGATCGTGTTCTTCTCGTCGGTCAACCGCGACATGAAGAACGAGATGATCGACCGCGCCACTACCGAGGTCAAGGCGGCCTGACGCCGCCACGTCTCGCATGGCTTGCGGCCTGCCCCGGAGCGTTGCGACGCCTCCGGGCAGGCGGGCCCTTCCAACAACACGCAACGACTGACTGCCGAACGGCGCGACGTGGCGCCGGTGGGGTTGCGTCAACCGAGATTGTTCGATGGTGAGTACCAACACGACAGCCGGCTATCCGGCAGGGCGCGAGGCGTCCGTGCCCAAGTATTCGACCGGCATAGCCAAGGTGGTCAACTCCGCGCTCTACCGGTACACGCTGGGGGCAGTGGTGGAGACGCGCATCGGCCGGATCATCCTCCTGGCCGGCGTACCGTTGATCTGGCTGGTCATGCTGCATGTCGGGCCGATCTATCAGATGCTGAAGATCAGCCTGACGTCCCACTACCCGGTGCTGCCCGGGGTGGAATCCCACTTCACCCTCGACAATTACGCCATCTTCTTCCGGGAATCGCTGTATTTCACGCCGCTCATCCGGAGCTTCATCTTCGCGACGATCGCAACGGCCGCGACGCTGGTCGTCGTCTACCCGGTCGCCTACTACGTCGCCAAGATCGTCAGGCCCGAGGGTCGCTCCAAGGCGCTGCTGTTGCTTCTGGTCCCGTTCTGGGCCGGCGAGCTTATCCGCACCTTCTCCGTCATCATGCTTCTCGCCAATCGAGGCGCCGTCAACGTGTTGCTGCGCGAGATCGGCCTGATCGACCGGCCGATCCCGATGCTCTACACTTCGTTTTCGCTCGGCTTCGGCCTTGTCTATCTGATCTGCCTTTACATGCTGTTGCCGCTCTATTCGGCGATCGAGAAAATCCCGTCGCCGCTGCTGGATGCCGCCGCAGACCTCGGGGCCGGTCCTTTCACGCGGTTCCGCAGGATCGTCCTGCCGCTGTCCAGGGACGGCATCGTATCGGGGTGCTCGCTGGTATTCCTGACGTGCATCGGCGTCTTTGCCACGCCCATGCTGCTCGGCGGTCCCAACACGGTCCTGTTTCCGGAGACCATCAGCGGCTTCTTCCACGGCGCCAGCGACAAGTGGCCGGTGGGTGCTGCCTTCGCGCTGATCATGCTTGTCACGGCGCTGATCACGGCCGCCATCTTCATGCGCCTCGTCGGCGGCAAGAAAAGGAGTGCATTCTGATGCGCTACATGTTCGCGGACGCTCCGCGCGCGACGCTGACGGCGTGCTACTGGGCTTTTCTCCTCTATCTGCTTTTGCCGCTCACGCTGATGATGGCGATGAGCTTCAAGGACGCCAACTTCATCGCCTTCCCCATCGGGGAGTGGACGCTCGACTGGTACGTCAAGGTGATGCAGGACAAGCAGTTCCTCGAGGCCTGCCTGTATTCGATCATGATCGCCGCGGCAGCGACGGTGTCGGCAACCGTGCTCGGCACCTGGATCGCCATGCTGATCGTGGCCGAGGGCATTCGCGGCCGGGTCGTCATCTTCGCTCTCGCCTGCCTGCCCGCCGTCGTGCCCGGAATGATCTCGGCGATCTCGCTGCGCATCTTCGTCTCGGCCATCGACATGCCGACGGGCACGGCGGCGATCATCCTCGGCCACACCGTCCATGCCGTCCCCTTCGTCGTGGTCATGGCGCTTACCCGGTTGCGCACGATGCCTGGCAACCTCGTCGATGCCGCCCGCGATCTCGGCGCCGACAGCGTGGTCGCATTCTTCCGCGTGACCTTGCCCTACCTGGGACCGGCGCTGTTTGGGGGCATGATCTTCTGCGTACTCCTGTCGATCGACGATTTCGTCCGCACCTTCTTCCTGGGCGGCTATCGCCCGACCCTGCCGATGCTCATCTTTGCCAAGGTGCAGGGTGGCATGTCTCCTGAAATCAACGCCATGGCGACGCTCGTGCTGGTGGTTACCGCCGCCGTCGGGCTCTATGCCGAATTCATGACCCGCCGTGCGAGGACCCGCTGATGGAACCCGTCGTCAAGTTCGATAACATTACCAAAAGCTACGGCAGCCACGTTGCCGTCCAAAACCTGAACCTTGCGATCGAGCGGGGCAAGTTCGTCACGCTGCTCGGCCCGTCGGGCTGCGGCAAGTCGACCTCGCTACGCATGCTCGGCGGCTTCGAGACGCCAACCTCGGGCCGCATCATGCTCGGCGGCAAGGACGTCACGCGGGTGCCGCCCAACAAGCGCAACGTCAACATCGTGTTCCAGGACTACGCGCTGTTTCCGCATATGAGCGTTGCGAAGAACATCGCCTTCGGCCTCGAACTGAAGGGGCACGACCGCCAGCATATCCACCGCCGCGTGTCGGAACTGCTCGAACTCGTGCAATTGCAAGACTATTCCGCGCGGCTGCCGTCGGAACTGTCGGGCGGCCAGCGCCAGCGCGTGGCGCTGATGCGTGCGCTTGCCCCCGACCCGGAAGTGCTGCTGCTCGACGAACCGCTGTCGGCGCTCGATGCCAAGCTGCGCCAGCAGATGCAGATCGAGCTCAAATCGATCCAGGAGAAGACCGGCAAGACCTTCATCTTCGTCACCCACGACCAGGAGGAGGCCCTGACCATGTCAGATACGATCGTGGTCATGAACAAGGGCCGCATTGAGCAGATGGGCGACCCGGACACGCTCTACGGCAAGCCAGGATCGGTATTCGTCGCCAACTTCATCGGCGAAACCAACCTGTTGCGCAGCACCATGGTCGGCACCGAGGGCGACGTCGTGACCCTCGATTGGAACGGCATCACCATCAAGGCCGACCAGGGCGGACTTGCTCCCAAGGTCGGCGGCCACCTCTATGTCGTGCTCCGCCCGGAGGCAATTCATTGCTCGGCAGCCGAGCCGACCAGCGGCAACCGGATCAAGGGCAAGATTCGCCAGCGTGTTTTCAAGGGCAATCACACGTCCTTGATGATCGAAGTCGGCGGCGGGGCGACGCTCAACGCGCTCGTTCATCCCAGCGACGTCGGTCAGCTCAACGGGGAAGACGTCTGGGTCGGCTGGAAGCCGGAAACGGCAACGGTCATCCCCGACCGGCATGCACACAACTGAGTGAAGGACGGCTCGGCGTTCGCCGACAGAGCGAACCGGAAGCAGGCGGAGCACGCAATGCGAATGACGATTTATCATAGGACGGAGGTGAAGCGTGGCGTATGACGCGCAGGCACCGCTGCACTCCCCTCCAACCGGCCTCGCCGAACTCGAGCAACGCGTTCGTGATGATCTCGCGTGCCTGTGCTATCCGCCGGCCAACTGGGTCGTGCCGACAAGGGCAGAAAGCGGCGAACACGTCCATGACGTCGTCGTCATCGGCGGTGGTATGTGCGGATTGGTTGCCAGCTTCGCGCTTCTTGCCGGCGGCATCCGCAACATCCGCATTTTCGACCGCAGCCCATCGGGGTTCGAGGGGCCGTGGCTGACCTACGCCCGCATGGAGACCCTGCGTTCGCCCAAGCAACTGGTTGGCCCCGCCTACGGCATGGCATCGCTCACATTCCGCTCGTGGTATGTCGCGCTTTTCGGCAACGACGCCTGGGCCGGGCTCGACAAGATTCCGCGGCCGATGTGGATGGACTACCTGCGCTGGTACCGGAAGGTCCTGGCACTGCCGGTCGAAAACGACGTGGAGGTCGGCAAGATCCTGCCTGAGGGCGACCTCATGCGCCTGACGTTGAGCGGTGGCGGGGCTCGCGAGACATCGGTCCTCGCCCGCAAGGTGGTGATGGCCACTGGCCGAGACGGCATGGGCCATCCGAGCATTCCCGGCTTCATCGATGGTCTGCCCCGGAAATACTGGGCACATTCGTCCGACCCGATTGATTTCGAACCCCTGCGCGGCAAGCGCGTCGTGGTGGTCGGCGTCGGCGCCTCGGCTGTCGACAACGCGGCGGAAGCGCTGGAAGCGGGTGCCGCCGAGGTGCGTCACCTGATCCGCCGCAAGGAGATGCCCACGATCAACAAGCTGATGGGCATCGGCTCATTCGGTTTCACGGCGGCATTTCCGCGCCTCGATGACGCCCGCCGCTGGCAGATCATGAACTATTCGCTCCGCACCCAGACCCCGGCGCCGCGCGGGTCCACCATGCGCGTCAGCCGCCATTCCAATGCCTATTTCCATTTCGATGCCGCCGTCAAGAAAGTCGAACTGGACGGTGAGGAGATCGTCATCGCCACGCCGTCCGGCAAGACCGTGCGCACGGACTTCCTGATCCTCGGCACCGGCTTCACCGTCGATCCACTGGCGCGCAAGGAACTCGATGGCTATGCCGACAAGATTGCGCTCTGGCAGGACAGGTACATCCCGCCGGCCGGCGAGGAGAACAGCGATCTGGGCAAATTCCCATATCTCGCCGATGACTTCACCTTCATCGAGCGCGAGCCGGGCACGGCGCCCTGGCTGTCCAACATTCACAGCTTCAACGCCGGTGCTGCTGCGAGCCTCGGCAAGATGAGCGGTGACATCCCGGGCATAAGCGAGGGAGCAGCCATCCTGGCGCGCGAAGTCGCGGCAAAGCTCTACCAGGAGAATTTCGACCAGCACTGGCAGCGATTGCTCGACTACGACACGCCGGAACTGCGCGGCGACGAGTGGACGGCGTCGCCGCTGCCGGATGACCAGCGGACCTTTGTCCGCAAGCAGGCTTAGGAGGACGGCGTGGCCGAGAACGACGACGTAATCGCCAGGATTGTAGGCATCGAGCCGGGTAGCGCCCTGGCCGAAGTGGTGGCGGGACGAGCCGACGTCATGGCGTTGACCCAGCAGACCCATGACGGCGCACTGATGCCGGAAACGCCGGGCGGACTGAGCCATGCCGAGCGCGCGGCACTCGCCTGCCGGATCGCCAAGATCAACAACGACAGCGAGTTCGAGGCGCATTTCGAGACGCTGCTCGACAAGGCCGACGCTTCGGGCGATGCCGCTCGCTTCGCCGACATCTGGTTTGACGGCGGCGGCGACATCAGGCTCAAGGCGCTGATGCGCCATGTCGACCTCGTGGCTCACGCGCCGAAGGATGCGACGCGGCATGACATCGAGTTGCTGCGCGAGGCTGGCATAGCCGAGGCCGACATCGTCCGGCTGGCGGAGCTGATCGCCTTCGTCAGCTATCAGATCAGGGTCGCCGCCGGGCTGCGGCTGATGCGGGGGCTGGCATGAGCAGGGTCGTTCACGAATTCACCACCACAGTTCCGGTTTGGAAGCCCTATGTGACGCCGCTCGACCTCGCGGAGGCAAGCCGCGAGCAACTCGACGCTCTGAAGGTGACGCCATCCAACACCAAGGTATCGGACTATGTGCTGGTGCTGGCCCATGACGTCGAAACCCTGAAACATCGGACGCCACTGTTCAACGCCGTCATGTATAATAAGGGCGGGCTCTCAAGGGCCGAGCGCGAGATCGGCGCGGTGGGCGCCTCGATGGTTAATCGCTGCATCTATTGCGCGGCAGTCCATGCCGGGCGCTACAACCAACTGACCAAGGATGAGACGGTCATCGACGCGATCTTCGCCGATGGAAACGATGCCGATATCGAACCTCGGCTCAAGGCAATCCTTAATTTTTCGGTCAAGCTGTCGAAGTGCCCGTCCGACGCGGATGAAGCCGACCTGCAAGCGCTCGTCGATGCCGGCCTGGGCAAGGACGAGATCCTGGATCTCATCTTGTCGACATCGCTGTTCGGCTGGGCCAACCGGCTCATGCATACGCTGGGGGAACCGTTGGCCGAGTGACCCGGGGGAGGGAGCATTGGAATGAGCGTGCGTTCGGACAATCCGCCCGAGATCGGGCCGCGCCTTCAGGCATTTCGGAAGGAGCAGAAGCTGACCCTTGCCGAGCTTGCCGCGCGATCCGGAGTCTCGCGGTCGATGCTCTCCGAGATCGAACGCGGCAATGCCAATCCGACTTACGGCACGCTGTGGCATCTGACCCGGGCGCTCAATATCGACCTCAACAGCCTGATCAGCGGCGCCAGCGAGGAGCGCGCGAGCCGCATCGACCTGCAGCCGGAGAACCTGACGCCCACCATCCGCAGCGCCGACGGCAGCTGCACGCTGCAGATCCTGTCCCCCGCCGGCATGGTGCCGTTGATTGAATGGTATCTCCTGAATTTCGAGACGGACGGCAAGCTGGTCAGCGATCCGCATGGCGCCGGTACAATTGAGCATCTGCACTGTATCGATGGTGAAATCGTCGTGCGCAGCGCTGCCAACGAGATGATCGTGCGAGCTGGGGAAACGGCACGCTACGAAGCCGACGTGCCACACTCGCTGACCAGCGTCGGACAGGTGGGGGCCCGTGCGTTTCTGGTCGTCGCATCAGGGGAGATCAGCGGCAGCAGCCTCGGAACATTGAAGCGACCAAAATGAAACCACCCCGGTGCTCATCACCGGTGGGACAAAACAGTTTAAGAGAAGGATAGTGGAATGCGCGTAGGCATCGTCGGAGCAGGTTCAATCGCGTTTGGAACGGCGGCTTTTCTCGAACAGCAGGGCCACAAGGCAATCCTGTGGTCGCCATCGGGCGAGCGCACGAAGGCTTTGGCAGCGGGCGAGGCGCTCACTGCTCAGGGCGCCATCGAAGGCACCTTCCATCCGAACGTGGCGCCGAACGCCGAGGCCTTGGTCGGCGACGCCGAGGCCCTCGTCATCGCACTGCCGGCTTATGGTCACAAGAGCGTGCTCGACGCAATCGCGCCACATGTGACGCCCTCGCAGACCGTCATCTTCAGCTCTCATGCATCGTTCGGCGCGCTGTATCTGTCCCGGCTGTTGGCCAGCCGCGGCGTCACCGCAACGATCGTTGCCTGGGGAACAACAGTCGTGACCGGCCGCCAGCTCGATCCGACCTCGGTCAACGTCAACACCGTGCGCAAGCGGATCGATCTCGCCACGCTACCGGCTTCGCGCAGCGATGCCGGATTTGCCGTCTGCCAAGCGCTGTTTGGCGACCGCTTCGTCGACCGGGGCAGCCTGATGGCGATCGCGCTCTCCAACCTCAATCCGCAGAACCATATGGGCATTGCGCTCGGCAACATGACGCGCATGGAACGCGGCGAGACATGGAGCCAGGGGCAGAACGTGACGCCGAAGGTCGGCCGCCTGCTTGAGGAACTCGACCAAGAGCGCATAGCGATTGCCACCAAGCTCGGCCTTGAGGTGCGCAACATCTTCCAGCATTTCCACCTGTCATTCCACGTGCCGATCAGTTCGATCTCGCAGATGAACCAGGAAATGCACGAAGCCGGCAATGGCGGGACCGGACCAGCGACCGCCGACAGCCGCTATGTCACCGAGGACGTCCCCTTCGGCCTGGTCATGACGGCCAAGCTTGGGCGCTTGGCAGGTGAGCCGGCGGACCTGCACGAAGCCGGCGTGAAGATCTTCTCCGCCATGTACGGCCGTGACTTCGCCGCCGAAAACGACCTGCTGTTGGCGCTCGATCTCGATGCAATGTCGCTGAGCGAATTGAACGCTCTTTGCCGCGACGGATACGCGCCGGCCAAGTGAGCCTTGAAGTCGCGGCGCTCACGCTTGTGCCGCGGCTTTCCATTCAGGTTCCATCGCGCCCACAAGAACGCATTCACATGGCATTGCGCCTGCAAACCTGCCCTTCTTTGTGGGTGTAAAATCCATCGGTGCTGCAGGCCGTCGCCGCCGTTGGCGGGGACCGGAATTCGATGCCGACCGGCGTCTGGAGGATCAGGCCCGGCAGATTAACTGGGATACGGGAAAAGCTTTGCAGCCATAGGCTTCGGTACCGCAGAACCGGACCGTTCCACCGTTACATGGGAGCGCAGGTATGGAGTAATGAAGGGGGAATTCACGCCCTAAAGACCGGTTCGCAGGATTGGTTGGCCGATTTCGATCATTACGGTGGCCCCTCCATCCGCATGGCCTGCCATTCCGCGGCACCTGCCGCAACACCGACGGCCGTGGTGGCGCCGGCCAAGGCCAGTCTGGAGTGTGACACGCAGATCTGGTTCTGCGGCCCACAACCTGCAACTAAGCTTGCGTGAGAAAATCAGCCATTTCCAAGTCGTAGAACACCTTGGTCCGCGGACGGCGAGTATGGGTCGATGCGCCGGACGCATTCCTTGTGATGCTCGGTCTTGCGGTGTTCGTCGAGCGCCGGAGCGGAACACTTCGTAGATCAGGAAGCTGTTCTCGTCCTCAGGGTCGCGCAGCACATCGAAACGCAGGTTTCCTGGCTCTTGGCGGGTGCCCTCGTAGTTGATCCGGAACGCCCCAGAGCAGCGAGGAGACGTCGACGAGCTGGCGCTGCAAGGCATTTGGCGCGCGCCGAGCGGTCCCCGGCCTCGTCGTAGATTGTCTTGTGGGCGAGGTCCGGCTCGAACTGGCGGTCCCAGCGGAACTAGTTCCCTGCCGCCTCGACGAAGTGGGCATGCAACTCGGTCCCGAGCGCCGTCGCCTCCTTGGCGACCGGCATCACGACGGGAAGCCCGAGCGCGTTGGCCATGATCTGCGACCGGTGGGCGGATTTCGATGCGCCGGCGGAAAATACGACCTTGTCGGGCGTCTTGCCGGTCAGTTGAAAGATGGCGCCCAGGTTGCGGGCCTCCACAACCGCGGCGTTTTCCTGGAGCGCGCGAAAAAAATCGCCGCCTTGCCAGCCTTTTCCAAGACGCCGCCTTCACTGTTGCGCCGTTGTTTGCAACGAAAGCTCACCGTGCTGCTCCCGTATGAAACAGCACGGTTTGGAGCGCCACTGGTTTTTACGCGGCGGCCTGCAGGAAGGTGGCCCGGAGGTTGTCGTCGATCTTCTCCAGGAAGCCCGTGGTGGAAAGCCAAGCTTGATCGGGTCCGATCAGCAGTGCCAGGTCCTTTGTCATGTAACCTGATTCAACCGTCTGGATGCAGACCCGCTCGAGGGTCGAGGCGAAATTTGCCAACCCCGCGTTTTCATCCAGCTTTGCTCGGTGAGCGAGGCCACGCGTCCAGGCGAAGATCGAGGCGATGGCGTTGGTTGACGTCTCCTGCCCTTTCTGGTGCTGGCGATAGTGGCGCGTCACGGTGCCGTGCGCAGCCTCCGCCTCGACGGTCTGGCCATCGGGGGTCATCAGAACGGACGTCATCAGCCCCAGCGAGCCGAAGCCCTGGGCTACGATATCGGACTGGACGTCGCCATCGTAGTTCTTGCAGGCCCAGACATAGCCGCCGGACCACTTGAGAGCAGAGGCGACCATGTCGTCGATAAGGCGGTGCTCGTACCAGATGCCGGCCTCCTTGAAGCGCTCGGCGAACTCCTCGTCATAGATGGTCTGGAAGATATCCTTGAACCGCCCGTCATAGATCTTGAGGATCGTGTTCTTGGTCGAAAGATAGACCGGCACCTTGCGCTGCAGCCCGTAATTGAACGACGCGCGGGCGAAATCGGAGATTGATTCGTCGAGGTTGTACATGCCGAGAGCAACGCCGGCAGCCGGGGCATTGTAAACCTCGTGCTCGATGACCTGACCATCGTCACCGACGAACTTCATCGTCAGCTTGCCCTTGCCGGGGAACTTGAAGTCGGTCGCGCGGTACTGATCGCCGAAGGCGTGGCGGCCGACGATGATCGGCTGGGTCCAGCCGGGTACGAGCCGCGGCACGTTCTTGCAGATGATCGGTTCGCGGAAGATGACTCCGCCGAGGATGTTGCGGATCGTCCCGTTCGGGCTCTTCCACATCTTCTTGAGCCCGAACTCCTCGACACGGCCTTCGTCCGCGGTGATCGTCGCGCATTTGACGCCGACGCCGTACTTCTTGATCGCGTGTGCGGCGTCGATTGTGATCTGATCGTCCGTCTCGTCGCGCTTCTGGATGCTCAGATCGTAATATTTGAGATCGATGTCGAGGTACGGATGGATCAACTTGTCCTTGATGAACTGCCAGATGATGCGGGTCATCTCATCGCCATCGAGTTCGACGACAGGATTGGCGACCTTGATTTTATGCATGTATTCCTCCCAACGGTGACGGCCCTCCGCCGCCAGCTGTTTAGCGCATGTCGCGCATATGGCTTTCGACGCTGCGAAGATGACGCCGCATGGCGTCGGCCGCAGCCGCGCCGTCGCGATCTGCGATCGCTTCGACGATCTGTTCGTGTTCTACAAAGCTGTGGTGGTCCGGCGGCGGGCGCACCGGCGTGTCGCGCAGCCGGCCCCACGTCACTGCCCGGCGCACCGCGCTGAGGGTGTCCAGCAAGCCGAGAAGCAGCGAGTTCTGCGAGGCTTCGCCGATCGTTCGGTGCAGCCGGTTGTCCCATTGTTCATACTGGCGCCAGGTCGGTGCCTGCTGCGCCTTGATCATGCAGTTGCGGATTTCCGCGATCTGGCTGGCGGTGGCGTTCAGGGCCGCGCAACGGGCGACTTCTGGCTCGAACGCAATGCGGGCACCCATGACCTCGAGCGGGTTGGTGCGCTGAACCATGGCGTTGATGTCGGCCACGGTGTCGATCGGGCGATCACCGGTGAACGTCCCCTTGCCGACATGACGCCAAACCACGCCTTCCGCCTGCAGGGTGGCAAGCGCCTTGCGCAGGACGGCGCGGCCGACGCCCAGCGACTGCGCCAGCTCCCGTTCCGGCGGCAGCCGCCCGTCTTCCGGCAGCTCGGCCGTCGCCAGGAAGTGCCTCAGCCTGGCAACGACATCCATCTCGATATTCTGATTCATATCCAAACCAATCGTGAATTGGTTTTAGCAATAATGGCGCGATGGCGCCATGTCAATATCGATGGTGAGAAGGGGTTGGAGTACGTCATTGCCGCCTCAAAGTATTGAAATATATCGATAAATTACAGTAGATTTGGCGTTGTGCGGAATTTTTTGGTTTGCGCCGGCCAAGGAAGTTGCAAAAAATAGGTTGACACTGCTCCGGATTAATATCTGATTGGTTTCAGATTGGGTTCCCGGGGGAAGCCCGGTCGAAGGGAGGAAATCATGAATCAGCTAGCCAGAAAAATCCGGGCTACGGTTTCTGCCGTCGCCTTTTGTGTTGCCGCTGCCGCGCCGGGAATGGCCTGGGCGGATCCGATGCGGATCGCCTTTGGCGATATCGCCACGGTCGAATCGCTGCATCTTCTGGCCGCTTTCGAGCGCGCCAGGGAGAAGGGCGTCGACGTGCAGGTCACGTTCCTGAAGAGTGAAGACATCGCCGCGCAGGCGGTTGTCAGCGGCCAGGCCGATGTCGGCGTCGGTGCACCTTACGCGCTGCTGCAGAAGGTGAAGGCGCCGATCCGCATCTTCACCCAGCTGAGCACGCTGCAGTTCTACCCGGTCGTCAACACCGAGTTCTACAAGGAGTGGAAGGACCTGGATGGCCAGGAAGTCGCCGTCCATTCGCGCGGCTCGGGGACGGAAGCCATCATGCAGCTGATGGCCGCCAGGAACGGCATCAAGTACTCGGGCATTTCCTATGTGCCCGGTGCAGAGGTTCGCACCGGCGCGCTTCTGCAGGGCAACGTCAAGGCGACGATCGTCGATTCGTCCGGCAAGCGTGTGCTGGAGGACAAGGCGCCCGGAAAGTTCGCCTTCCTGCCGCTCGACGGCGTGAACGCGACGGACGAGGCGCTCTTTGCCAACACGGACTACCTCGCCGCCAACGCCAAGGACGTCGAGATCCTGGTCGAGGCGATCCTGACCACCTGGCGGGAGGTGGCAGCCGATCCGAAGGCGGCGGCGGCGCTGAGGGACCAGTACAAGCTCCTTCCGGACGCGACGCCCGAAATGGTGGCCGACATCGAGCCTTATTTCACGGAAGCCGCGCCGGCCGTGCCGCTCAACGGCGGTGGCGAGGCGGCTGCCCGCAGCGACTTCGACTTCTACACCATCTCCGGTGCCCTCGAAGGCGAGGCGAAGGACCTCAAGGTCGAGGACTTCTGGGATCTGACGGCTCTCAACAACGTGATCGGTCGGATCGGCGCGAAGTAAGATGCAGATGACGGTATCACCTGCAAAGCTCGACAACGGTATCGGAGCCTCGAAAGAGGCTCCGGCTACCTTTATCGAGTCGGTCCGAACCTTCGCGGACCAGCGGCGGTCCTTCTGGATCGTCATATCGCTCGCGATCCTCTTTGCGGCCTGGGAAATGGCCGGACGAATCCCGATCAGCTTCGCTTTCCCGACCTTTTTCGAAACGGTCGCCGCCTTTGCCGAGATGGTGGCCGATGGCAGCATGCACAGGGCCTATTTCCTGACGCTGCAGCCGTTGCTGCTCGGAGTCGTGCTTTCCGCCGTAATCGGCATTGCGCTCGGCGTCGCCATGGGACTGTCCGACAAGGCAGAATGGCTGCTTGCGCCCGTCTTCATCGTCCTGCAGGCCGCGCCAATGGCCGCTTTGGTGCCGCTCGTCACCTTCGTCTACGGCATCGGCCTGACCGCCAAGACGCTCGCGGTCATCATGCTCGCCCTGCCGGTTATCGTGCTGAACTCCTACAAGGCCGTCCGGCACGTCAATCCGTCGCTGGTCGACATGTGCCGCTCCTTCCAGGGCACGCGCCTGCAGCAGATCTTCAAGATCATCATCCCCGATGCCTCGCCGGTGCTGTTTGCCGGCCTGCGGCTCGGCATCGCCGCCGGCTTCATCGGCGTGATGCTTGCCGAACTGCTGATCACCCCGACCGGCATCGGCGACCTCATCACCTACCATCGCTCGGTCGCCAACTACGCGCATATGTACGCCGCCGTCGCATCGATCATCGCGGTTTCCACGCTGACGCTCGCCGGCCTGCAGTATGTTGAAACGCACTGGCTGCGTCCGGAAAAGAGGAGAAAATAATATGGCCAATCCTGCTTTGGCGCGCAGCAGCGCCGGCGTGACCGCTGTCACCAGCAACGATCCGGTCGTGCAGGTCTGTGACGTCTGCAAGAACTATCGCGACGTCGAGGCGTTGCGCGGCATCAATCTCGAGTTCGAACGCGGCAAGCTCACCACGCTTCTGGGGCCTTCCGGCTGCGGAAAGACGACCCTGCTGAAGATCATCGCCGGCCTGGTGCCCGCGACGTCCGGGGAAATCCGGGTGAACGGCCGCGCCGTCACCGGACCGGGTCCCGAGCGGGCCTTCGTCTTCCAGGATTTTGCGCTGATGCCCTGGGCCACCGTGCTGCGCAACGTCGCCTTTGGCCTCGAACTGAAGGGCGTGGTGTCCGCCGAACGGAACCGTATCGCCAGGCGCTATATCGAACAGGTGGGGCTTGCGGGTTTCGAAGAGAAGTATCCCCATGAGCTCTCCGGCGGCATGCGCCAGCGGGTCGGCATCGCCCGTGCCTTTGCGGTCAACGCCGACGTGCTCCTGCTCGACGAGCCGTTCTCGGCCGTCGACGAGCAGAACCGGCGCAAGTTCCAGGAAGACCTGTTGCGGCTCGTCGAGCAGGAGAAGAAGACCTTCATCTTCGTAACCCACTCGATCGAGGAGGCGGTCTACGTGTCGGATCGCATCGTACTGCTGTCGCCGCGGCCGGGCCGCATCTCGCAGGTCATCGACCCCATGATCGACCGTTCGGCCTCGCCGGATGACATTCGCCGCGATGCCGGATATCTCGACGTCGTCGAGGAGATCTGGCAGGGGCTGCGCCAGTATGCGGAGTGATGCGCCATGACCCTGTTCGGCACACGCATTCCCATGATGACGTCGCTGATCTTCTGGCTGCTGGTCTGGGAGATCGTCGGCCAGCTTGAACTGATGTTTCTCATCCCGCCGGTTACCTCCATCATCGCCGCCGGGATCGACCTCGTCCAGACCGGATCGTGGCAGAGCGCCTCGATGATCACGCTGCGGTCCTTCGTCTACGGTATGGCGCTTTCCATCGTCGTCGGCGTGCCGCTCGGGGTCCTGATGGGGCGTGTAAAGGTCATCGACAACATTTGCGGCCTCTGGGTGAACATGTTCGTCAGCGCCCCGCTGTCGGCGCTGGTACCGATCCTGATGATCCTGTTCGGCCTCGGCGAGACGACGGTGTTCGTCACCGTGTTCCTGTTCGCGGTCTGGATCATCGTTCTGGATGCCCGCGCCGGCGTCATGCAGGTGCCCACTTCGCTGGTCGAGATGGGCCGCAGCTATGGCGCATCGCGCTGGACGATCTTCACCAAGATCATCCTTCTCTCCGCACTCCCCGAAATCCTGGCCGGTATCAGGATCGGCCTCATTCGCGGCGTGAAGGGGGTTGTCATCGGCCAGATCCTGGTCTCCGTCATCGGTTACGGCGAGCTCTTCGAGCTTTACTCCCGCAACTTCGACATGGAGCGCTTCTGGGCCCTCACCATGCTTCTCTTCGTGGTGGCGATGCTGCTGTCCGCGGGAGTAGAACACTTCGAAAAACGCATAGAATACTACGCAGGAGCGCGATAATGAACGAAATGCCCCAACTCAAGAACTACGTCTTCAATCCGGCGCCGGTGCCGACGCTGGCAGTGTCGGGAAGCGACGCGCAGTTCCCCATCCACCGCATCTACTGTGTCGGCCGCAACTTTGCCGATCACGCCATCGAAATGGGCCACGATCCAAACAAGGAGCCGCCCTTCTTCTTCCAGAAGAACCCCGACACGATCGTCCCGCTCGGCCAGGATTTTCCCTATCCGAGTGAGACGAAGGACGTCCACCACGAGATCGAGTTGGTGGTGGCACTGCACAAGGGCGGCGTCAACATTCCCCTCGAGAACGCCCTGGACCACGTCTATGGCTATGCCGTCGGCCTCGACATGACGCGCCGCGACCTCCAGGGCGAGGCGAAGAAGCTCGGTCGGCCGTGGGAAACCGGCAAGGCCTTCGAAGCGTCGGCGCCGTGCGGTCCGCTGCATCCGGTGTCCAAGGTCGGCCATCCGACGGATGGCGCGGTCTGGCTGAAAGTGAACGGCGAGATGCGCCAGAGCGGCGACCTCAACCAGATGATCTGGAAGGTGCCGGAAATGATCTCCTACCTGTCGCGCCTGTTCGAACTGAAGGCCGGCGACCTGATCTTCGCGGGCACGCCTGCGGGCGTTGGCGCCGTCGTCAAGGGCGACGAGATGGTCGGCCATGTGGCCGGCGTCGACGAGATCCGCTTCCGGGTCGCCTGATTGAAGACAGGGCAGGGCGCCTGGCGCCATGCCGCATGAATGAACAGGGCGCTCCCGCGGGCGCACCCTGTTCCCTCGCTAAACGGCCGTAGCCGGGGCCTGCTTTCACCAACTCGTTCTCCAGGGGCTGCCATGCCTGCATCGCTCACGCTTTTGACTTCGTTTGCGCTCGTTCTCGGTCTCGTGGGCTGCGTGTCAGGATTTCTGGCCGGACTGCTGGGAGTTGGCGGCGGCATTGTCGTGGTGCCGGTCCTCTATCATGTACTGGCGGCTTTTGACGTCGATCCTGCCTTGCGGGCCCATATCGCCGTGGGCACGTCGCTCGCCACCATCATTCCCACCTCCATCCAGTCGATCCGCGCCCACAAGGCAAAGGGTGCAGTTGATACCGACCTGCTAAAACTCTGGGCGCCGTTCGTCGCCGTCGGCGTCGTCATCGGTGTCCTCATCGCCTCCTATGCAACCGCCTCCGTGCTGACGGCCATCTTCGGCATCGTCGCGGCGCTGGTCGCGCTCTACATGCTTTTCACGCGCGAGGGATGGCACCCGGTCAAGGGCCTGCCGGGGCGGCCGGGGCAGGCCGGCATGGCGACGACGATCGGAACGATTTCGACGCTCATGGGCATCGGTGGCGGCACCTTGACGGTGCCGGCCCTCAGCATCTGCAGCTATCCCGTCCGCCGTGCCGTCGGCACCGCCTCGGTGATCGGCCTGATCATCGCGCTTCCCGGCGCGGTCGGCTACGTCATCAACGGCTGGGGCAAGGCCGGTCTCCCGGCATTCTCGCTGGGTTACGTGAACCTTGGCGGCCTCGTGGCGATCGTCTTCACCAGCATGTGGTTCGCACCGCTCGGCGCCCGCACGGCGCACACCATCGAGCCGCGCACGCTGCGCCTGCTCTTCGGTGTCTTCCTGACGATCACCTCTGCCAAGATGCTGCTGGACAGCCATCGCATCTTCTCCTGAGGGGCGACAGCCGACGTCTCCGCAGCAGTCTGCCGCTGCACGTCCGACAAGCTTTCGCAAGTGGGCGGCTACGGTTGTTGCGACGGGGCCTATCGAAAAGGCGATCTGTCAGTTGTATAGCGCTGCAGGTTGATTCACTTCGCTGCTTGCCCGGGAGCCTCGCGTGAGGTCGAGCGCGCACCGTGGCCGGTCCTGCCATCAAAGTCGAGTAAGCATGGAGTTGCGGCAGCTCAAGTATCTGCGAACGGCAGTAGAATGTGGAAGCCTGGGCAAGGCCGCAGCCCAACTCGGAATAGCGACGTCGGGGCTCAGCCAGCGGATCAGTCGTCTTGAAAGTGACACTGTCGACGCGCCTTCTGGTGCGCGGCGCATCGGGCGTGACGCCGACGGAGGCAGGCGCCGTGTTCTGCCGGCAAGCGACGCTCGCCCCTAGGTATCTGGAGGTCGAGCATGTCGTCGAGCGCGGCGAGCCATGGCCGATGATCAAAATGCCTTTGCTCTGCACGCAGTTGATTTTGCCGCCGCCGAGCGCCGGCTGCGGCGTTCCAAAGTCCGAGCGGCCCAATGGAACAGCGTGGAGGCTCCGACGATTTTCTCGGGAGCGCCTCCGCGATGCGTGGCGCTCGCGCAGAGATCACGCCGAACCTTCGGGGTGTCCTAGGGTGCATCCTAGCGCCGCCTTGCCAGGATGGAGCGCGACAGGACGACGATGAAGCCGATTAGAATGGTTGCGGCAATGAAGAGGAAGGCAGCGGCGGCGATCGCAGGGCTGATGTTCTCGCGGATGCTGGAAAACATCTGCCGCGCCAAGGTGCGCTGGTTGGGGCCGGCGACGAACAGCGTCAGCACCACTTCGTCGAGCGAGGTGGCAAAGGCCAGCACGGTGCCGGAGAGCACCCCGGGCAAGGCGAGCGGCAGCGTCACGCGGCGGAAGACCGTCGGCGGTGATGCGCCGAGGCTTTGCGCGGCAAGTTCCACCCGTTCGTCGATCCCGGCGAGCGCGCCGGTGACGCTGACCACGACGAAGGGCACGGCGACGACCGTGTGAGCGATGATCACGCCCAGATAGCTGTTGGTCAGGCCGAAGCCTGCGAGCAGCACCTGCAGGCCGACGCCAAGCACGACGGCCGGCACCACCATCGGCAACAGGAAGAGCGTGCGCATCGTGCCGCGCAAGAAGATCAGCCGGTTGCGCAGGCCGAGCGAGGCGGCCGTGCCGAGCGCGGTCGCAAGCAGCGTGGTGCCCGTGCCGATGATCAGGCTGTTGATGATCGCCCGCCGCCAGGCGTCGGCGAAGAACAGCTCCTCGAACCAGCGCAGCGACCAGGACGGGATCGGATAGGTGAGGATGACGCTCGAGGTGAAGGCGAGCGGCAGGATGGCGACGAGCGGCGCGACGAGGAAGAGGATCGTCAGCGTGGCGAAGGTGGCCTTGGCGATTTTCATCGGCATCGTCAGCGCCTCCCCGGATCATCGCTGGAGAGCCGCGCATAGACGCTGTAGAGCAGGAGCGTCGCGACGAGCAGCACGACGCCAAGCGCCCCGGCCATGCCCCAGTTCGCCGAGCCGAGAGCGTAGAAGGCGATGATCGAGGAGATCATCTGGTCCCCCGGCCCGCCGATCAGCGCCGGCGTGATGTAGTAGCCGATCGCCGAGATGAAGACGAGCAAGCCGCCGGAGGCAACGCCGCGCAGGCTCAATGGCAGGAGCACGCGCAAAAACGCGCGCCATGGCGGCGCGCCGAGCGAGGCGGCGGCCGGCATCAGGTTCTTGGGGATGGTGATCAGCACCGAGTAGATCGGCAGCACCATGAAGGGCAGCAGCACATGGGTCATGGCGATGATGACGCCGGTGCGGTTGAAGATCAGCGCCAGCGGCGCATCGATGAGACCGATCCAACGCAGGAAATCGTTGATGAGGCCCTGTTCCTGCAGGAGGATGAACCAGGCGGCGGTGCGCACCAGCAGCGACGTCCACAGCGGCAGCAGCACGGCGGCGAGCATTAGGTCCCGTTTCCAGCCTTCGAGCGACGCGGCGATGATGGCATAGGGAAAGCCGATGCAGGCACAGGCGAAGGTGACGAGTGCTGCGATCCAGAAGGTGCGCACGAGAATCACGCGGTTGACCGACTGGTCAGCGGGCAGGTGCTCGATATTCCCGGCGGAGTTCCGGCCGAGATCGACGGCGGCGAGCAGATTGCGATCGGTCAGCGGCGACAGCGCGTCGGCGATTGCCAGCCAGTATTCCGGATTTGCCCATCGCTTGTCGATGGAAACGAGATCGGCCGGCGGATTACCCGTGTCTGCAAGTGCGCTCGTCGTCTTGCCCATCAGCGTGCGGAAGCCCGAGCGGGCGCTGTTGAGGCGGCGCACCATGTCGCCGAGCGCCTGGTCGTCGTTGACGGCCTTCAGGTCTTCCATCAGCGCCGTCTGCATGGGCGTGGTCGGCGGCGACTTGCGGTCCCAGTCGGCCAGCACCTCAGCGGTGCGCGGCAGAAGGCGCAGCACGGCCGGATCGGACACGGCCTGCGACATCATGCTGAACAGCGGCCAGACGAAGAAGGCGATCAGGAACACGAGAAGGGGCGCCAGCAGAAGCAGCGACCGGCCGGTGCGGGACGAGGCCTTCCTCATGGCGCGATGACCCGGCAATCGCCGGCCGAAAAGGCCGCATAGACCTTGGTGCCCGGCAGAAATTCGCGTGACCTGCGGCCGAGCTTTGCGATCAGCGGGTGGGCCGCGGTCTGCAGTTGCACGCGGAGGTGATCGCCCTGGTAGACGGAATCGGTCACTTCCGTCTCAAGCACGTTGCGGGCCTCCCCGCGGGTTTCGCTGAGATCGACCCGCTCGGGACGAATGGAGAGGTAAACCGCCTGACCGGAGGCGACGTTGCCCGAAACCGCGGAAACGATCTGAGCGCCGGAAGGAAGGCGTACCGTCGCCTCCCGCCCCTGTACAGTCTCGACGACGCCCTCCACCAGGTTGGTCTCGCCGATGAACTCGGCGACGAAGCGTGTCGTCGGCTCGTCGTAGACCTGCCGCGGCGTGCCGATCTGCTCGATCTTGCCCTTGTTGAAGACGGCGACGCGATCCGACATGGTCAGCGCTTCGGACTGGTCGTGGGTGACGAAGACGATGGTCAGGCCGAGGCGGCGATGCAGGTCCCGGATGTCGAGTTGCATCTGTTCGCGCAGTTGCTTGTCGAGCGCGCCGAGCGGCTCGTCCATCAGCACGACGCGCGGCTCGAAGACGAGCGCCCGGGCGAGGGCGACGCGCTGCTGCTGGCCGCCGGAGAGCTGCGAGGGGCGGCGGTCGGAAAGGGCCGAAAGCTGCACCATGTCGAGCGCCCGCTTGACGCGCTCGCCGGTCTCGGCCTTGCCCATGCCGCGCATCTGCAGCGGAAAGGCGATGTTGTCGCCCACGGACATGTGCGGGAAAAGCGCATAGCTCTGGAAGACGACGCCCATGTCACGCCGGTGGGTCGGCACGGCATTGATGGCGGTGCCGTCGAGCAGGATGCTGCCGGAGGTCGGCTGCTCGAAACCGGCCAGCATCATCAGCAGCGTCGTCTTGCCCGAGCCGGAGGGGCCAAGCAGGCTGACGAACTCGCCCTTCTTAATGCCGAGGTCGAGATTTTCGACCACGCAGAGCGCGCCGTAGAATTTGGTGATGCGGTCAAATCGAATGAACTCGGCCACAGAAGACTCCATCGCTAGAGGCGAAGAATGCGCCGTCCGGAGAACCGCCGCATTCGGCCAGGCAGGAAGGACGCCCGGATGGGCGCCCTTCGCCGCGAATGTCCCTTACTGGGCCAGCCAGGCGTTGAAGCGCTGCGTCAGCGATTCCGCATTGTCGATCCAGAAGTCGACGTCGAGCGCAATCGAGTCCGTCATGTTCGCCGGGTCGGTCGGCAGATCCTTGGCGAATTCTGCCGGCACCTCTGCTGCCGCTTCCTTGACCGGCAGGCCGTAGGCTACGTATTGCGGCAATTTCGCCTGGTTCTGCGGCTGGCTCGCGAAGGCGATGAAATCCTGCGCCACGTCCTTGTTTTCCGCGCCCTTCAGCACGACCCAGCTGTCGACGGCGTAGATGCTGCCCGGGAAGACGACCTTGAAGTTCTTGCCTTCCGAGCGGTTGATGCCGGTGATGCGGCCGTTATAGGCGGAGGTCATGGCAACTTCGCCGGAGGCGAGGAACTGCAGCGGCTGGGCGCCGGATTCCCACCAGACGATGTTCGGCTTCAGTTCGTCGAGCTTCTTGAACGCGCGTTCGACGCCCTCTTCCGTGCCGAGCACGTCATAAAGCTCGTCCTTGGACACGCCGTCGGCGAGCAGCGCGAATTCGAGGGTATATTTCGGGCCCTTGCGCAGCGCGCGCTTGCCGGGGAACTTTTCGACGTTCCAGAAGTCCGCCCAGGAGGTCGGGCCTTCCTTCAACTTGTCGCCGTCATAGGCGATGGCCGTGGACCAGACGATGGCGCCGACGCCACAGTCGTTGACGGCGGAATCGAGGAACTTGTCCTTGCCGCCCATCTTGTCCCAGTCGATCTTCTCGTAAAGGCCGTCGGCGCAGCCGAGCGCCAGTTCTTCGGCCTCGACCTGCACGGCATCCCAGTTCGGCGCGCCGGCCTTGACCTTCGACTGGATGACGCCGATGCCGCCGTCCCAGGCCTCGTCGAGCACCGGCTTGCCGATCTTCTCGGAGAATGGCTTGAAATAGATGGTGCGCTGGGCGTCCTGGTAGTTGCCGCCCCACGAGACGACCGTGAGGTCGCGCGCCAGCGCCGGCAGGGCGAGGCTTGCCGACAGGACGACGGCAGCGGCCGCCAGGATTCCGGTTTTCGTGATTGTCTTCATGGCATTCCCCTTTTTCGTTTATGAAGGAACCGGCAGCCCGGCTCGGATTACGATCTTCTGCGTGACTGCCGGCCACCCTCGCCTTTGGCGTATCAGTGGTGTGGCAGCCTCCCAGCCGCCGCGCCCTTTCCCCTGGGCGTGTCGGCCGATTGATGCATTCCGGACATTACTGGTCAACAAGGATACGCTGTGATTTGACGACTGTCAGACGTGCTGCCCTCCATTGATGTGGATTTCCGCGCCGTTGATGTAGGACGACGGCTCGGTGCAGAGGAAATAAATGGTTTCCGCAACTTCGCGCGGATCTCCCAGCCTGCCCATCGGCACTTCCGCCGCCACCAGCTCATCGGTGCCCGGCGAGAGGATCGACGTTGCGATCTCGCCCGGCGCGATGGCATTCGCCCGGACGCCGCGACGGCCGAATTCATGGGCCATTTCCCGGGTCAGCGAGCCGAGCGCCGCCTTGGATGCCGCATAGGCAACACCGGCAAAGGGGTGCACACGCGTTCCGGCGATCGAGGTGACGTTGACGATCGACCCCTTCGCCGCTTCGAGCTCTGGCATGAGCGCGCGGGCGATCAGCGCCGTCGAGACGACATTGACGTTGAGCACCTGCGTCCAGACATCCGCGTCCGTGCTCATCACCCCGAGGCGGCTCTTGCCCGGGCCCTTCGGCGAAATGCCGGCATTGTTGACGAGCGCGTGCAGCCGGCCGTGCGGCAGCCTCTCGCGCACGGTCGCAGCAAGGCGGTCGATCTGCTTCAGGTCGGCAAGGTCGGCCTGGATATGGCTTTCGCGGGCGGAGGGCCAGGCGCATTCTTCAGAAAACGGCTGGCGCGAAACGGTGAGGATGCGCCAGCCCTTCGACTGGAAGAGCTTCACTGTCGCATGGCCGATGCCTCGGCTCGCCCCCGTCAGCAACATGTAGCGGCGTTCTTCGGTCATCGAGCGTTTCCTATTGATGCTTGATACATCGTAATTAGCGACTGTCGAATTTCAAGTCTCATGGATGAAAACAACCCAGGGACCTCATCAGGGTTCGAGCATTGCTTTCGATCAGAGCCCCTGATGCCGGGGATCCGAAGGGCTTGGGCGGGCCGGCGCAGAACAGGTCTCTAGGCGAGCCGCCTCGGCCGCTCGTCGCCCCGCTCCAGACGGTCCAGGATCGGTTTGCCGCCGAGCAGGATGTCGTCGACGATAGCCATGGAGGCTGCGGCAGGATCGTGCCGCTTCAGCGCCTCGACGACGGGATAATGATGATCGATCATCGCCCGCCCGCCCGCAAGGTATGCCCCGGAAATATGCGGTCCCATCTGAAGCCAGAGCCGTCTCAGAATGCCGGTCAGCACCGGAAGCCCTGCGATCTTCGGCAGCGTGAAGTGGAAAGCCTGGTTCAGTTGCGTGCCCTTCAGCCGATCGCCGGCTTCGATCGCTTCCTCGTTTTCCCGGAGGATCTGCTCCAGCGCCTGGATCTCCGCGCCGGTCGCCACCTGAGCGGCGGTTTCGGCCGCCAACCCTTCGAGCCGGATGCGGATCGCCCGGATTTCCAGGTAGCGGCGCTCGCTGAGGCCCGCAATCCGGATGTCGCGCGGCGAACGGAAAGTGATGGCCTCGTCATTGGCAAGGCGGAGGATGGCGTCGCGGATCGGCGTGACGCTGGTGCCGAACTGCTCCGCCAGATCGCGGATCTTCAATCGGTCGCCCGGCTGGAACCGCCCCTGCATCAAGGCATCGCACAGCGCGCCATAAACGACGCTGTTCAGGTTCTCATGTTCCAGCGTCGTGAATTCAGGCATGGAACTGGTCCGTAAAATCGAGTAACAAGATACTTGATGCATCTTTCTTGACGCGTTTCAAGTGCCGCCGGCTGCAGATCGCCTTCGAGGGCGCTGTTATCCGGTCGTTGGGACGGTCCGAAGAAACGCGGGAGACCGCGCCAACGGAGCAAGCATGACGGAGCCGTCGCCCACAGCCGAGATCCCCGTTTCCATGTCGGCGACATGGAGCGCGACATCGCTCGACGAAGCGGAATCGGCGGTGGCCGACGTCTATGGCCTTGCGGGCGCCGTCAAACGGCTTTCCAGCGAACGCGACGAGACCTTCCTCTTCACCCGCACGGACGGGACGGACTTCATCCTCAAGATCGCCAATCCCGCCGAGGATCCGGCCGCATTGGATTTCCAGGACGGCGCGCTGCTGCATCTCCAGGCTGTAGCACCTTCCGTGCCCGTGCCGCGGCTTATGCGAACGCGACGCGGCGGGTGGAGCCACACGCTCGCCAGCGCCGACGGCCCACGCATCATGCGCCTGCTCACCTTCCTGCCCGGCGAATTGCAGTACCGTACCCCCGGTACCGCAGCGCAGAGCCGCAATGTCGGCCGTGCGCTGGCGGCGTTGGGGCTCGGCCTGGCGAACTACGAGTGCCGCCCGCCCGCCGGGAAGCTGATGTGGGACATCTCCCATATGCTCGATCTTGCCGCCGTCGTCGGCCATGTCGCGCCGGAGCGCCGGGCACAGGCGGAAGGCGTCCTCCAGGAATTCGAGCGGGCGCTGCCCGCCATCGCCGCGCTCGAGCGGCGGCAGATCATCCACAACGACTTCAACCCGCACAACATCCTGCTCGACCCGGCAGCCCCCACCACCGTCGTCGGCATCATCGACTTCGGCGACATGGTTCACGCAGCGCTGATCAACGACCTCGCCGTTGCCCTCTCCTATCACCTCGGGACCGACAACTGGGCGGCGCGCACCGGCGCCTTCCTCGAAGGCTTCCTTTCGGCGCGGGCACTGGAACCGGCCGAGATCGAACTTCTGCCGCTTCTCGCCCGCTGCCGGCTGGCGATGTCCATCATCATTGCCGAGTGGCGCTCGGCGGTCTTTCCGGAAAACCGGGACTACATCATGCGCAACCACGCCACAGCCTGGCGCGGCCTGCAAAATATATCCGATCTCACACCGGCCGGGCTGAGACGCCTCGTGCCCAACCTTTCCGAGGCCTGATCATGTCGATGGTGAATGCTTTTTCGCGCGAGGATTTCGAACGGCTCAGCGAGGCCGAACGGGCGCTGATCGCCCGCCGGGAAAAGGTGCTCGGCCCCGCCTACCGCCTGTTCTACGAGAAGCCGCTGCATCTCGTTCGCGGCGAAGGCGTCTTCCTCTACGACACTGCCGGCGAACGATACCTCGACGCCTACAACAATGTCGCCTCGCTCGGCCATTGCCATCCGCGCGTGGTGGAGGCGATCACCAGGCAGGCGGCCGTGCTGAACACCCACACGCGGTACCTCCACGAAGGCATCGTTGACTATGCCGAGGCGCTGACCGCCACCTTCCCCGACGCGCTCAGCCAGGCGATGTTCACCTGCACCGGCAGCGAGGCGAACGACCTTGCCGTGCGCATCGCCCGCTTCGTCACCGGCGGCACCGGCATCATCGCGACGGAGCTTGCCTATCACGGCCTGACGAGCGCGGTCGCCGAATTCTCGCCCTCGCTCGGGGAATCGGTGACGCTTGGCCCGCATGTGCGCACCGTGCCCGCGCCGGACAGCTATCGCCATTCGCCTGAAGAGATGATGGAGAAGTTCGGGCGCGACGTGCGGGCCGCGATCGCCGACCTGACGCGCCATGGCATCAAGCCGGCCATGCTGATCACCGATACGATCTTCTCCAGCGACGGCATCTTTGACGGGCCGAAAGGCTTTCTGAAGCCGGCGGTGGATGCAATCCACGAGGCCGGCGGCCTGTTCATTGCCGATGAAGTGCAGCCTGGTTTCGGCCGCACGGGCGAAGCGATGTGGGGTTTCGAGCGCCACGGAGTGGCGCCCGACATGGTGACGATCGGCAAGCCGATGGGCAACGGCTACCCGATGGCCGGCATCGTGCTGCGGCCGGAAGTCATTGCCGACTTCGGCCCGCGGGCGCGCTACTTCAACACCTTCGGCGGCAATCCGGTCGCTGCCGCGGCCGGCAAGGCGGTGCTCGATACGATCCAGGCCGAAGGACTGCAGGAGAACGCGCTCGAAGTCGGCCGCTACCTGATGGACAGGCTCAAAGGCCTCTCCGACCGCTACCCCGCCGTCGGCGACGTGCGCGGTTCGGGCCTCTTCATCGGCGTCGAGATCGTCGCCGACTTGGCGGCCAAGAGCCCCGATGCAGCCCTGACGACCCGGATCGTCAACGGTCTGCGCGAGCGCCGGGTGCTCATCAGCGCCTCCGGTCCCAGGGCAAATGTCCTCAAAATCCGCCCACCCCTCGTTTTCTCCCATGAGAATGCCGATATGCTGGTGGATGCGCTGGTCGACGTATTGAAGGCGCTCTGATCAAAACGCCGACTTAACTGATTAAGCGAAGCGGAACGATTTCCGCTTCGCCAATCCGATTTGCCTGAGGATTTACAAGGCTCTGTGCAATCAGGCCCCCGCATCCAAAACCACCATTCAGAACCGCCTCACAAAAGCTCCTCCGCCGGCGCACCCGAGGATACCGATTAGCATGTAGCTCAGCCTATCCGCGCCATGAGGCCGTTGGTTGTCGGATAAGCAAAAAGTTCTCCGACTTACCCGCGCATATAACTGCAGTATCGACGGCGCATGATGATTTTCACTCATTGGTAATTATAAAAGCACATGCGAATCTGCATAAATACTTAAGTAATTTCTTCCACCCACTCTGACCAACACAGGGTGGGGGATGATATGGTTGCCATAGGTTCGAAGGCCGCTTCCTTTTCTGGCGAAACGTTTACACGTCGTGTCGTGATGCCCATGGCAGGCATGGTCATCCTGGCCATCTTGCTTGTTCTTGGCTTCGCGATCGTCAGCGCAGACGGGCAGAACAGGCTCGAGGTGGAGTCGTCGACCGCTCTGGCCGAAACGGCTCTCGCCGTGAAGAAACGTGAAATCGCCCGAAATCTCGAGGACTATGCCGTCTGGGAAGACGTCTTCAAGAACCTGCACCAGAGCCTCGATTTCGCATGGGCATCGACCAACGGCAATGTGGGCGCCAATCTTTACGAGGGACTGGGCTATGACATGGCCTTCGTCGTAAGGCCGGATGGCCAGACGGTCTACTCGGTCCTCGAAGGTGTTCCACAGAGCGCGGACGCGTACTCGATCATTCCGGCCGGCCTCGCAAGTCTGGTCAAGGCGGGCTCGACGGGAGAGCCCGCAGTGGGCTTCCTTCGCTCCGATCAGGAAGTGCTGCTCGTTGCGGCTGCGGCAATCCTGCCACCAACAATCGATGCCTCGACGATAGCGCCCGGCGAGCGCTCGAGCCTGATCTTCGCTAAGGCTCTCGATAAGAGTTTCGTCCAGCGCATCAGCAGCGATTATCTGCTGGACCAGCTCACGGTCGTCGAAAATGAAGATCAGGCCGGCGGCGCCCTGCTGCCGCTGCTCGACCCCTCTGGAGAGGTCCTGTCCTACATTACGTGGACCCCGGCAACGCCCGGCTACGAGCTCCTGAAATGGCTCTTGCCTCCCTTGGCAAGCGCCATGGTGTTCCTCGGCATGTTTGCCTACCAGGTCATCCGCAAGGTCCGCCGGACCACGGAGGATCTGGAGGAGTCCGCTCGCACCGTGGAGATCTACGCCCAAACGCTGGAAGAGAGCGAGGCGCGGTTCCGCGACGTTGCCGAGGCTTCCTCCGACTGGATCTGGGAGTGTGACGGCGAGATGCGGCTGGTCTACCTCTCGACCCGCTTTTCGGAAGTGACCGGCATTGCTGCGGCCAATGTGCTCGGCAAAAAGCTCGAACAGTTCTTTATGAAGGACAACGACACGGAGGGCTGGGAGCGCCTTCACGAAAGCGCGCAGGATCATGTCGCCTTCCGCGATGTGCGTTGCAGCTACCACGATGCAGAGGGCCGCATTCGGATATGCCGGCTGGCAAGCCGGCCGATCGTGAGCAGCGAGGGAGAGTTCTCCGGTTTCAGGGGCACGGCGACCGACATCTCGGAGGAGGTGGAGGCCCATGCACGCGCCAATCATCTGGCCCTGCACGATGTGCTGACGGAGCTGCCGAACCGCCTCCTGTTCCGTGAGAGGCTGATCTATGCCATGAGCGACAATCGGCGCAAGCATGCTGATCTTGCCGTCCTCTGCCTTGATCTCGACCACTTCAAGGAGGTCAACGACACCCTCGGGCACGGCGCTGGCGACATTCTCCTGAGGCAGTTTGCGGCAAGGCTTCAGAGCTGCGTGCGTCCAGGCGACACTGTCGCCCGACTGGGAGGCGACGAGTTTGCGATCATACAGTCGAGCTCACACCAGCCGGCGGACGCAGGCGCCCTCGGCCGCCGGATCATCGACATCGTCAAGCAGCCCTTCCATGTTGAAGGACACGATCTCCATGTCGGTGTCAGCATCGGCGTTGCCTTCCCGGATCATGCCGACGACCCAGACAAGCTCCTGAAGAATGCGGACATTGCGCTTTACCGGGCCAAGCAGGCTGGACGTGGGGCGGTGCGCCATTTCGAGCCGCAGATGGATCTGGAGCTGCAGGAACGCAAGGCGCTGGAGTATGACCTTCGGCAGGCCCTGCTGAAGAACGAGCTGGAGCTTCATTACCAGCCGCTCATCGATCTTGAATCACAGAGCGTTACTGCAGTGGAGGCGCTTCTGCGGTGGCGCCACCCGAGCCGTGGGCTGGTCCCTCCGGGCGATTTCATTCCGCTCGCAGAAGAAACGGGCCTGATCATTGCGATTGGCGAGTGGGTGTTGCGGACGGCATGCCAGCAGGCCCTTGTCTGGCCAGGGCTGAGCGTCGCGGTGAACTTGTCGCCTGTCCAGTTTCGCCACCGTGAGTTGGCGGATACGGTCAGCCAGGTTCTTCAGGAAACGGGTCTGGAGCCCGGCCGTCTCGAGCTCGAGATCACCGAGAGCGTGCTGATCAACGACACCGAGGCCGCGCTTGAGATCCTCTCGGCGCTCAAGAGCATCGGCGTCCAGATCGCCATGGACGACTTTGGTACCGGCTATTCTTCGCTTGGCTACCTGAACTCCTTCCCCTTCGACAAGATCAAGATCGACAAGTCCTTCGTCACCACGCTCGAGGACAAGGCCAAGTCGCTGGCGATTGTCCGCTCCGTGATCGGCCTGAGCGAAAGCCTCAGCATGGCCACCACCGCGGAAGGCGTCGAAACGGCGGAACAGGCGATGCTTCTGCAAGGCGAAGGCTGCAAGCAGGTGCAGGGCTACTTCTTCGGACGCCCGGTGCCTGCGCTGGACATGACTGCGTTCCTCGGGAACTGGAAGGGGTTCACCCTTCCGACGTCTGCCGCCACCGACGCAGCATAACAAACGCGATATCAGGGAGAGGTTATAGTTATGAAAAGCGCTTTGGCCGCTGCGGGTCCTTTCACGCCCGCGCAACTCGTGGACCGCGTGAAGGACGCCCTTCCTTCCCTTGAAAGAGCCCGGCAGAAAGGTCGGGACCTGGAGAAGTTCCAGAGCGTGGACGCGGTCGTTCACGAACTCGAACCGACCGAACCGGTCTTCTGCATTCACCCGGCCGAACTCCGGGCAGCGGCCCGTCGCTTCAGAGGTTTTCCGGGGCGGGTGCTCTATGCCGTCAAGTGCAACCCTCATCCGGCCGTATTGGACACGCTGTTCGAGGAAGGCGTCACCGATTTCGACGTGGCCTCGGTGGACGAGATCAAGCTCATCCACGACCTGTTCGGCGGCAGGGCCGGACAGTACTTCAACAACCCCGCAAAGAGCCGGCCGGCGATCCGCACCGCCAGCAAGGATCATCAGATCCGCTTCTACACCGTGGATTGCGAGGGCGAGATCGACAAGATCCTGGACGAGGCCGAACGCGACAGCGACCTGATCATTGCCGTGCGGCTCGCAACCCAGTCCGGAGATGCGCGTTACACGCTGTCGACCAAGTTCGGGGCTGCGCCCGCCGATGCAGCCCGCATGCTGCAGACGATCAGCAAGGCCGGCGTCAAGGCCGGGATCTCCTTTCATGTCGGATCCCAGTGCCTGTCTCCTTCAGCCTTCGAGAAGGCGATCGACCTTGTTGGCGGCGTGGCTCGCAGAGCGCGGGTGCCGCTTCATGTTTTGAACGTCGGTGGCGGGTTCCCGGCGCCTTACCCCGGCGACAACCCCAAGACCATCGAGCACTATTTCTCCCGCATCGTGCTCGGGCGTCGCAAACTGGACCTGCCTACCGGATGCATCCTCCTTGGCGAGCCGGGGCGCAGCCTCGTGGCGACGGCTGGAACCGCCGTGCTGCAAGTCGTCGTCAGGAGAGGCGACGCCGTCTTCCTGAATGACGGAGTGTTCGGCACCTTGCAGGAACTCGGCCACCCCAAGGAGCGCCGTCCGACGCGGGTCATCCGAAAGGCCGGTTCGCCCTCCAGCCGATTGGCCCCGTTCCGGGTCTACGGGCCGACCTGCGACTCGAACGACGTGCTTGGAGCGCCCTTCCTGCTGCCGGAGGATGTTCGCGAGGGTGACTGGATCGAAGTCGGCATGATGGGGGCCTACAGCCTTTCCATGCGCACTCGCTTCAACGGCTTCCACACCGACCGGATCGTTGCCGTCACCGACTGAGTGCCGGGGCAGACATCAGAGGGCACCTGTCATGAGCAGCGCCATGGGATCGAAAAAACTTCTGGCGTCTCTGCTGGGAGCGATGGGCGTTGTCCTTTGGGCAACCGAAACGACCCTGATCACCTTCACCACCGCGCTGCCTCCGCTGCAAACGGTGGCGCTTGCCTTCATGTTCGCCGCGTGCCTGACACCCTTCGTGTGCTGGGCAACGCGGACGCATCCCCTGGCGGCATTCCGGCAGCCAGCGCTGGTCTGGGTGGTGACCGTCGCGGCGCTGGTCGGCTATCACGCCTGCATATACTACGCGACGCAGAAGGCGCCTCCGGCACCCGCTGCCCTTCTCCAGGGCACGACGCCCCTCATGATCGTGCTCGGATCGGCGTTGCTGCCGGGCGAGCGACTGCGCTGGTGGCATGTTGTCGGCGCCGTGATCGGGCTGTGCGGCGTCCTTCTTCTCGTCGAACAGGGCGGCGAGGCCGGCCAATCGGGAGGACACGCCGTGTTCTATCTCGGCCTGATCGGCGTGGCGGCAGCGCTCTGGGGGCTCTACTCCCTCGTATCGAGACGCTTTGCCGATGTCCCTTCGTCGGTGATGGGAACCTTCTACGGCGCCTCCGCCATCCTGGCGGGCCTCGCACACCTTTGGCTGGAAGAATGGACACAGCCATCCCTCCAGGAGTGGCTCGCTGTGGCCGCCCTGGGCATGCTTCCGATGGGACTGGCGATCTTCCTTTGGGATTACGGGGTCAAGAAGGGAGACATCCAGGCATTGGGAGCCTTCGCCTATGTCGAGCCGTTCATCGGCGCGCTGCTGGTCGCACTGCTTGCGGGAGCGGCGCTCGAGATGAACCTCCTATGGTCGGGTTGCCTGGTCGTCGCAGGCGCCGTGCTGGCGAGCCGGTCGCTTTGGAGGACACCGAAGAGACCGGCAGCGCCCGTCCTCCGGCCGACGATCCCGGAAGAGCTCGCTCATGCCCACAATTACCTCCTGTCGCGCATCCTTGACCTGCATCGTGCGGGAATGGTTTCGACCGGTTCACTCACCGAGCTGAACACGTTGCTGGGCGAGCTTGATCTGGTGATGAAACTTTGGGACGAATGGGAGGAGGTACGGCCGCAGCCCTCCGGCGAATATGCTTTGGCGCAGGCGCATTCGATTGCTGCTTGATGTGAAATGGCAGCGACGCCGCTCGCCGCCGCTGATCGCCCGCACCAGCGGCGCTTAGCCCAGCCTTTGCTCTCACCGTGCAGCCTCTTCGCCAGGGAGATGAAGACGCGCGACGGGCTTTACCTACGATTCCGCGACCATGTCAGCGAGACGCTTGCCCAGCGTGGAATCAGGATTGCCGAGGTCGAGCACGACACTCATGTGGTTGCGGCCAGGCACGTTCAGGATGCTCGCGGGTCGATTTCCGCTCCGCAGCATCGCCTGGAGGGTGGCGGCCTGATTGTGGAACGGCGCTGTTTCATCGGCCCCGAGCGCCATGACCCGCATCGGGCAATCGAGCTGGGTCGCCGTCACCGGCGACCAGGCCTCGGCCTCCGCCGGGGTCATCCTCGCCTCGTCGCGCAGGAAGCTGCCGGGTATTTCCGACAGGTCATAGATGCCGCTGAGCAGCAGAAGGCCCTTCAAGTCCGGCAGTGGCGGAGCCTCCCTTTCCAAAACACCCCTGGCGGCGAGGAAGGAGGCAAGATGGGCGCCGGCGGAATGCCCGCTGACGGTCAGTCGTGCGGGATCCGCCCCGAAATCCCGGGCATGCTGCTGGAGCCAGAGCACGGATCGCCGCACCTGACCGACCAGCACATCGAGCCGCTCACCTGGCATGTGGTCGTATTCCACGAGAGCAGCGACGCCGCCCACCGCCAGCACGGGAGCGGCGACGAAGCGGTAGTTCGCCTTTTCACCGGAGCGCCAGTATCCACCATGGACGAAGACATGCAGTGGTGCGCCGGCCTTCAGGCGTTCCGGCAGGATGACGTCCACCACTTCCCGGGGCCGCGAACCGTATCGCAGGTCGGACAACACATTGGCGCGGGCCGAAAACGCGCGGCTGCGCTCGGCGAACTCGGCGGCAATCGCGTCGAAATCGGGCACGAAATCGCGAATTCGGTAAAGGTCCGGTGACGTCATCCTTCCGTTCCCCCCGCGTCAGTATTCAACCGCGTAATACTTTGCCTCCATGAATTCCAAGATACCGTTTACGCCACCCTCGCGGCCGAGACCGCTCTGCTTGACGCCCCCGAACGGCGCGGCCGGATCAGACATGAGCCCGCGATTGATGCCGAGCATGCCGCTTTCGAGACGCTTGCCGACCTGGAGCGCGCGCTTCAGGTTGGCGGAATAGATATAGGCGGCCAAGCCATACTCCGTGTCGTTGGCAAGGCGAACCGCCTCGTCGTCGCTTTCGAACCTGTAGACCGGGGCGACCGGCCCGAAGATTTCCTCACGGGCGATCGCCGCATCGACCGGCACGTTCTCGAGTACGGTCGGCGGATAGAAGTAACCGTTTTCCGCAAGCGGCTTACCGCCGGTCGTAATGCGGGCACCGGCTGCCACCGCCTCGGAGACGAGCCGGTCGATCTTGCGCACGGCATTCGTCGTGATCATCGGGCCGCATTGGGTTTCAGGATCATAACCAGGGCCGATCTTCAGCGCCGCCATGCGGGCCGTCAGCCCTGCGACAAAGGCGTCGTGAATCCCGGACTGTACATAAAAGCGGTTGGCGGCGGTGCAGGCTTCCCCGGCATTGCGCATCTTGGCGACCATTGCACCGTCGAGCGCGGCCTCAAGATCCGCGTCGTCGAAGACGATGAAGGGTGCGTTGCCGCCCAGTTCCATCGAGCAACTGACAACAGACTTGGCAGCTTCTGCCAACAGGATGCGGCCAACGCCGGTGGAGCCGGTGAAGGATAGTTTGCGAACGCGCGGATCGGCAAGCATGGCATTCGTCACGCCGCTGGGATTGGTCGTGGTCAGCACGTTGACGACGCCGGGCGGAACGCCGGCCTCCTCCCCGAGGCGCGCCATGGCATAGGCGGTGAGCGGCGTCTCGGAAGCCGGTTTGAGGATGACGGTGCAGCCGGCGGCAAGGGCAGGCCCGATCTTGCGCGTCGCCATCGCGGCGGGGAAATTCCAGGGCGTGATCAGAACCGCGATGCCGATCGGCTCGTGATCGACGAGAATGTTGTGGGAGCCGGACGGCGTATGGCGATACTCGCCCGGTATGCGCACGGCTTCCTCCGCATACCAGCGGAAGAACTCGGCCGCATAGGCCACTTCACCGCGCGCGTCGGGCAACGCCTTGCCGTTTTCGAGCGCGATCAGCGTTGCCAGTTCCTCGGCATGCTGGGTCATCAACTGGAACCAGCGGCGCAGGATTTCCGCACGCTGGCGGGCGGGGGTGGCGCGCCAACCGGCGGCGGCTGCATCGGCGGCATCGATGGCGCGCCGCGCGTCGCTGATGGAAGCATCGGCCACCTCGGCGAGCAACTGTCCGGTCGAGGGATCGACAATCGGGATACCGTCCCCCTTGTGCCAGACGCCGCCGATATAGAGGCCGTCGGCATGGAGTGCGGGATCGGCATAGCCGGAAATCTTGCCTTGGAACGTCATAAAACTGTCCTTTCAGATCAAAGCAGGATGGCGCAGTCGCCATGGTGGGCGGCGGCGACGAGGTTGCGCATCTGCTGCGGGTTCAGCGGGCGGGGATTGTTCTGGATGAGGCGCGTGATGCCGGAGCTCTGCTCGGCCACCCAGTCGATGCGATCTTCGGGCAGGCCGAGATCGCGCAATGTCACCGGGATGCCGATGCGTGCGAAAAGCGCGGCGAGGGCGGGAACGACATCGGCCGGGCCGTTCAGTCCGGCGGCGGCGGCGATCTGGGCCAGCTCAGGTCCTATAGCCGGCTCGTTCCAGGTCATAACATACGGCATGAGGCAGGCGACGCCGAGGCCATGGGCGGTGTGGGTGAGGGCGCCGACGGGATATTGGATGGCGTGGGCGGCAGCCGTGCCAGCCACCCCGAAGGCGAGGCCGGCAAGCGTCGCGCCGAGCATGACCTTCTCGCGGGCGGCCCGATCCGCGCCGTCCGCGCACGCTGCCTCAAGCCCCTGCCAGAGAAGACCGATGGCGCTCAGCGCGAAATGATCGGAAAGCGCATTCTTGCCGACGAAGACGCGTTGCTGGGCGATCCCCGGCACAGGATCGCGTCGGATCGCGGTGAAGGCCTCGATGGCGTGGGTCAGCGCATCCGCGCCGGCAATCGCCGTCAGCCCGGCCGGGCAGGAGAGCGTGAGCTCGGGATCGCAGATCGACACGGTCGGAATGAGATAGGGGCTGGAAATGCCGACCTTCAGGCTGCGCTCGGTGTCCGACAGCACGGCGACGGGCGTCACCTCCGAACCCGTCCCGGCGGTGGTGGGGATTGCAATCAGCGGCAGAACCGGTCCCGGCACGGCATGCTCGCCATAGTAATCCTGCGGCCGCCCACCATGCGCAAGGAGAAGTGCTACACACTTCGCCATGTCCAGGCAGGAGCCGCCACCGATGCCGATCACGAGATCCGGTTGGAACCTCCTGGCATTTTCGGCGCTCGAAACCGCCGATCCGACCGGAACGTCCGGTTGGGTGGAGCTGTCCACCATCACAGCGAGGTCCGCTGCCTCCAGTTGCTCCAGCATAGCGCGAAAATCGGCGTCGACGGCAAGGCGCGCATCCGTGACGATCAGTGCGCGCCGGCCGAGCTTGGCCGCGACGGTTCCGAGCGCGTGGCGCTGACCGGCTCCGAAGAGCAGTTCGCGCGGCGCCCTTAAAATGCCGAATAGGCTCATTCCGTGTCTCCTCCAGTGGTTCAGGCTGCCTTAAAGGCCATAAGCTGTTCGAAAAGCGGTTGCGGCAGCGCGATTCCCTCCCGCAGCGCCGCAGTGCGACGGGCGTGGGCGCCATCGCCCGGAACGGCGACCGGACGGGCGGCGTCGAGCGGGCGGGACAGCCGCAGTCTGTCGAGATAGGGGATCAACGCGGGAATAGCGCCTGCTCCGGAAGCGGGGTCGATGAGAATGACAAGATCGCCCTTATGGGCCGGATAACAATCATCGAGCGTGCCCTGCACATCCGGTGAAACCGCGGAGCCGGCAAGGGCTGCGACAAGGAGCTCGATGGCCAGGCCGAGGCCATATCCCTTGGCATCGCCGAACGGTGCGATGGCGCCGCCCTGCGCTGCCACGGGGTCCTGCGTCGGGTGCCCCTCCGCGTCCACCGCCCAGCCGAGCGGGATTGGTACGCCGCCCAGAGCATGGTTCCTGATCTTGCCCATGGAGACGACGCTTGTCGCGAGATCCAGCACGAAGGGCCGGTCGCCGGCGGGTATGCCGATCGCGACCGGGTTCGTGCCGAGCATCGCTTCGGTGCCGCCGAACGGATGGACCAGCGCCTCGCTCGTCGACATGACGATCGCGATCAGGCCGTCGCGAGCGGCTTTCTCCGCATGATAGGCGAGCATGCCGATATGATTGGCGTTGCGGATGGCCGCGACAGTGATCCCCGTCTCGGGCAGGTTCTGCTTGAGATGGCGCATGGCGTTCATCATCACGACCGGTCCGAGCCCGCGCTCGCCATCCACCTCGAGAAACGCCTGCCGCGACCATGTGGCGACCCCCTGGGTGCGCCCATCGGCAAGCCCTTTCTCAAGGCGTGAAAGCAAGAGAGGCAGCCGCTGCATCCCGTGCGACGGCAATCCGCGCAACTCGGCCTCCACCAGGAGGTCAGCCTGAAGGGCGGCGGCCTCCTGCAGTGCCCCCGGCTTTGGAGCAGCGCGGTCGCAAGTTTGCAGAGTTGATCGGGCATGATCCTCATTCACAAATCCTATATCGGATCCTATACGATATTGTATTTGACATAGGATATCTTATTTGCAACAAAAGATTGCATGTCAATGACCAGTCGGAGAATGAATGTGGCAGAAGCAGCGGAGCGGGAAGCAAAAGCGTCAAGCCTTCGCCCGACGAGCGTGGTGGATGGCGTCTACGATGGCATCTACCATCGGCTGATGTCCCTCGATATCGCCCCCGGGGCCCGGATTCGCATCGATGTCCTGGCCCGGGAGCTCGGGGTTTCGCAGACGCCGATCCGCGAGGCGCTCAGCCGGCTCGAGCGCGAAGGCCTCGTTCGCAAGGAGCATCTCATAGGGTATAGCGCCGCCCCTCAGTGGACGCGCAAGCAGTTCGAGGATCTGTATGCCTTCCGCCTGCTCGTCGAACCTGAGGCTGCCAGGCTTGCCGTCATAAACATGACCCCGGAAGCGCTGGCGGAGTTGGAGACTTCAGCCGCCGACATGGGGCACGGCGATCCACCGGTCGACCGCAACACCCGCTATTCCCGCTTTGCCCGCGCCGACGCGCAGTTCCATGACGCCATTCTGAAGATCGCGGGAAACGAGATCATCCGCAGCACGCTGTCGAACCAGCATGTGCATCTGCATATCTTCCGCCTGATGTTCCATACACGCGTGACGCAGGAGGCCCTCGAGGAACACGAGAACCTGCTGGCGGCGTTCCGTTCCGGCGAGCCGCAGGCGGCGTATGACGCCATGCGCATCCACGTCGAACGCTCGCGCGATCGCCTTCTGTCGGCGTTCGAATGAACGCGGTCGTTTCCCCCCAGCCCGGCGCGCCGCCGGGAAGCGCCGCCGCCGTCGCGCTTGGTGCCGAAGGGCTCGGCAAGACGTATGGTCAGATCACTGTGCTGTCGGACGTCACGCTCGACATCCGGCCCGGCGAGGTCCATGCGATCATCGGCGAAAACGGCGCCGGCAAGTCGACGCTGATGAAGCTTCTGTCCGGCCATGTGGCGCCGAGCGCCGGCAGCCTCTCCATGGATGGCAAGCCGGTCGTGTTTCGCAACGCGGTGGAGGCGGAGAACGCCGGCATCGTGCTTGTCCATCAGGAAATCCTGCTGGCCGCCGACCTCACGGTCGCCGAAAACCTGTTCCTCGGCCGCGAGATCGGACGCGGACTTATGGTCGATGATCGATCGATGAACCGCCGCACCGCCGAGTTGCTGGCGAGGGTGGGGTCGACGGCACGTCCGCGGGATCGCGTCTGCGACCTGCCACTTGCACAGCGCCAGCTCGTTCAGATAGCCCGCGCACTGCTGGATGATCGGAAGGTCGTCATCCTCGACGAGCCGACGGCCGTCTTGGCGAACGATGAAGTGGCGGCACTGCTCGACATCGTGCGCAGCCTGCGCGAACGTGGCGTTGCCGTTCTCTATATCTCGCACCGGCTCGACGAGGTGCAGGCACTTGCCGACCGCATCACGGTGCTGCGCGACGGCCGCATGATCGGAACGTGGCCGGCCGCCGGCGTGAGCCAGCGCGAAATGGCCGAGCTGATGGTCGGACGCGAGCTGGACATGCTCTATCCGCACAAGCGGCCGGAAGCCACGGCGGCACCGATCCTGACCGTCACGAACCTCTCCGTCGATCATGGTAGCGAGAAGTTGTCCTTCGATGTCCGCCCCGGCGAGGTGCTCGGCATCGGCGGCATGATCGGCGCGGGACGCACTGAACTGATCGAGGGCTTGTTGGGGCTTCGCCCCTCGGAGGCGACAAGCGTCACCCTTAACGGTAGAGAGATTGCCATCCGCTCAGTGCGCACGCTCATGGATGCCGGGCTCGTCTACCTGACCGAGGACCGCAAGGGAAAAGGCCTTCTTCTTGAGGAGAAGCTCGGCCCCAACCTCACGCTCCAGGCGCTCGATGCCGTCAATCCCGGCTCCGTGCTCGACAAGCGGGCGGAGCTCGTGCGGCTGCAGACGGCGGTGGCGGACTACGATATCCGCGTCCGCTCGCTGCGGCTGGAAGCCGGCAAGCTCTCGGGCGGCAACCAGCAAAAGCTGCTGCTGGCGAAGGTCATGATGGCCGACCCGTCGGTGGTCATTATCGACGAACCGACGCGCGGCATCGACATCGGCAACAAGAGCCAGATCTACGATTTCATCGACGCGATGGTGCGCGCCGGCAAGGCCTGCATCGTCATCTCGTCGGAGATGCCCGAACTCGTCGGCCTCGCCGACCGGGTGCTGGTGATGCGGGCCGGCCGGATCGTCGCCGAGCTTCGCGGCAATGACATCAATGAGGAGAACGTCGTCTACGCGGCTACCACGGGTGGCAGCGGCGACGGCCGGGAGGATGAACATGACCACCGCCGCAACCATAACAATCCCGCCGGCTGACGACGCCGTCCGCATCCGCTGGGCCGACCTGGCGCCCTTTATCGCGCTCGCGCTGATCGTGCTGTTCGGCGCGCTGGTGAACTCCAATTTCGTCTCATCGGCCAACCTGATCAACGTGATCACGCGGAGTGCCTTCATCGCGATCATCGCCGTCGGCGCGACCTTCGTCATCTCATCGGGGGGCCTCGACCTGTCGGTCGGCTCGATGATGGCCTTCGTCACCGGCATCATGATCATGGTGATGAACCATCTGGCGCCAAACTTCGGCGCATGGGCCATTCCGATGGGCGCGTGCGTCGCGCTCGTCGTCGGCGCGCTCTGTGGCCTCTTCAACGGGCTGATCGTGACGCTTGGCCGCATAGAGCCGTTCATCGTCACACTTGGCACGATGGGGATCTTCCGCGCGTTCATCACCTTCATGACGGATGGCGGCTCGCTGCCGATCGACCGCAGCCTGCGCGAGGCATACCGGCCGGTTTATTTCGGCAGCCTGTTCGGCATTCCCTATCCGGTGCTGATCACTTTGCTAGTCGTCCTGTTCGCCGCCTTCCTGCTCTACAAGACGAAATTCGGCCGGCGCCTGACATCGGCCGGGTCGAATGTCGAGGTCGCGCGCTTTTCGGGCGTCAACGTCGCGGCCGTCCGCACCATGGCCTACGTCATCCAGGGCGTCTGCGTCGCCGTCGCCGCCATCTGCTACGTTCCGCGGCTTGGTGCGGCGACCCCGACGACCGGACAGCTTTGGGAATTGCAGGTCATCACCGCCGTGGTGATCGGCGGCACCCTCCTGCGCGGCGGACGCGGGCGCATCGGCGGCACGGTCGCCGGCGCACTCATCCTCGAGGTCATCGCCAACGTCATGGTCCTGTCGGACATGGTCTCCGAATACCTCGTCGCCGCGGTGCAGGGCGCCATCATCATCATCGCCATGCTGGCGCATCGCTTTACCGCCAACCGCTGAAAACAGCACTGACTTCAAAGGAGGAGAAAATGAAGTCTATCACACAGAAAGCCGGTCTGTTGTTATCGACCGCCACACTTGTCCTTGCACTGCCGTTCGGCAGCGCACTGGCCGAAGACAAGAAGGTGACGATCGCCGTCTCGATCCCGGCCGCGACGCACGGATGGACGGGAGGGGTCGTCTATCATGCCGAGCAGGCCGAGAAGGAAATCGAGGCCGCATTCCCCAACATCGACGTCGTGTTGTCCACGGCCTCCTCGGCACCGGCTCAGGTCTCTGCGCTCGAGGACCTCTCGGCAAGCCGCAAGCTCGATGCGCTTGTCATTCTGCCCTTCACGTCCGAGGAACTGAGCGGTCCGGTCGAACAGATCAAGCAAAACGGTACATTCATCTCCGTCGTCGACCGGGGTCTGACCGATCCCAACGTCCAGGATCTGTATGTGGCAGGCGACAATATCGCGGTCGGCGCCAATACGGCGCACTGGCTCGTCGACAAGCTTGGTGGCGAAGGTCAGATCGTCGTCCTGCGCGGCATTCCCACGGTGATCGACGACGAGCGCATCAAGGGCTTCTCCGACGTCATAGCCGGGTCCAACATCAAGATCCTCGACATCCAGTACGCCAACTGGAACCAGGACGAAGCCTTCAAGCTGATGCAGGACTATCTGGCGAAGTATCCGAAGATCGACGCCGTCTGGGCCAATGACGACGACATGCTGCTGGGCGTGCTGGAGGCCGTCGACAATGCCGGCCGCAAGGACATCAAGTATGCCCTCGGCGGCAATGGCATGAAGCAGGTCATCGAGATGGTGAAGGAGAAGAACGAGCGGACGCCGATCTCCACGCCCTATCCACCGTCGATGATCAAGTCGGCGATCTACATGACGGCAGCCCAGTTCAACGGCCAGGCGCCGGTCCGTGGCTCGTTCCTGCTCGGCGCGCCGCTGATCACGCCTGACAACGCCGATCAGTTCTACTTCCCCGATTCCCCATTCTGATCCGCCATGGTGTCCGGTTCCGGCCGGACACCACCAGACATCCATGACCAGAGGAGACAAGACATGAGCGGCAAGAAGATCCTCATGCTGACCGGCGAATTCACCGAGGAATACGAAATCTACGTCTTCCAGCAGGGGATGGAGGCCGTCGGCCATACGGTGCATGTCGTTTGCCCGGACAAGAAGGCCGGCGACCGCATCAAGACCTCGCTGCACGATTTCGAAGGCGACCAGACCTATACCGAAAAGCTCGGCCACTATGCAGACATCAACAAGACGTTTTCCGAGGTCCGCGTCGAGGAGTATGACGCGGTCTATGCCGCCGGCGGTCGTGGGCCCGAGTATATCCGTACAGACAAGCGTGTGCAGGACATGGTCAGGCATTTCCACGAGACCGGAAAGCCGATTTTCACGATCTGCCACGGCGTGCAGATTCTGATGGCGGTGCCGGGCGTGCTGAAGGGAAAGAAGGTCGCCGGGCTCGGTGCCTGCGAACCGGAGGTGACGGCGGTCGGCGGCATATACATCGATGTCAAGCCGACCGAGGCCTATGTCGACGGCAACATGGTTTCGGCCAAGGGATGGACGGGCCTCGCCGCTTTCATGCGCGAATGCCTGAACGTCCTTGGCACCAAGATTACGCATGGTTAAGTCTGGTCGCGGGCCTTGCGCGGCGGCCCGGCGCTAGTCGACGATATCACTTCGCTCGTCGGTCGAGTTTGGCCGGCGGGCGGAGCCAAGCCGCGATGCAAGGGCACGGGTCGGATCAAGGCTGATCCGGCGTCGAGGCCGCACAGAATCCGACCGCCCCCGGTTCGGTGATCAACTGCGCCGAGCAGGCCGGCGCCGCTTGAAATGCTCATCGGCCGGCACAGGCCCCGCGCAGGTTGCAGTCGCGATCTGGACGGCGATCGCTGCTCCTGAGGGGCAGGGTGGTGAAGCAATCGATCAAGTTGCCGCTCCTTGTGCGCCGTCGGGTCGCCCCACTTGCAGACGACTTCGATGATGTTCCATTTCTTGCCGGTGGCATCGAGCGTCTCGCATTTGGCGACATTCTGAGCAGAGGACGCGATCTACGGCATCGGCAACAGCGAACGGGCCGCCTACCTCTCCGGGATCGGCACCGGCTGCATCTGATGCCTTTGCGGTTTACGGTGCACCCCCGACACGCTCCAGGGGAGCACCTAAACGGTGCTGTCTCATAAGCTTGAAGCGCTCGCCCATGATCGTCGTGGCGTCAATTGCCGCCAGGATCGGGGCGATATCGTGGTACCTCGGCGTAACCCAGCGTCTGCGCGATGCTCAGGCAGTGCGCGGTGCTACCACATGCCGGGTAGTCCGGCTTCCGGGCTGCATGCACAGTTGCTCAGTTCTCCCCACTTCCGTTCAGATCGAACAACGACCGATATTGCCGCGGCTGTGATCGCAAATATTGATTGGGCGCCCTGACGTTTGCGCCGAGATGGGCGGCGGCGTGCCACGGCCAGCGCGGGTCGTAGAGGATCGTGCGGGCGATACCGACAAGGTCGGCGTCGCCGGTGGCGACGATCGCTTCGGCCTGTTCGAAGCCGGAGATCAGGCCCACCGCGACCACGGGCAGCGTTGTGGCCTGCTTTACGGCACGGGCGAGCGGCACCTGATAGCTGGGGCCGACGGGGATCTGCTGGCGCGGATCGAGGCCGCCGCTTGAGACATGGATCGCGTCGCAGCCGCGCGCCTCGAGCGCCTCGGCCAGCCGGACGGATTGTTCGATATCCCAGCCGCCGTCCACCCAGTCGGTCCCGGAGATTCGCATCGTCACCGGGCGGCCAGCCGGAAAAGTGTTCCGCACCGCATCGAACACTTCCAACGGAAAGCGCATCCGGTTTTCCAGGGTGCCGCCATACTCGTCGTCCCGATGGTTCGAGAGCGGCGAGAGGAACTCGTGCAGGAGATAACCATGGGCCGCATGGACCTGGACCGCATCGATCCCGAGCCGCGCCGCGCGGGCCGCCGCGTCTGCAAACGCGTTGCGCACGCGCGCCAACCCGTCCCGGTCGAGGCTTTCCGGGGCATGCTCATGGGCCGCGAAAGGAAGCGCCGACGGGGCGACCGTCTGCCAGCCGTTCGGATCGTCGGGCGGCAGTTGTGCTCCCCCCTTCCACGGCAGGTCTGTCGATGCCTTGCGGCCGGCGTGGGCGATTTGGATCGCGACCGGCATGTCGGACCACCGGCGTATGCCCTCCAGGACATGCCCCAATGCCGCCTCGCTCGCATCGTCCCACAAGCCAACGTCGGCGTAGCTGATCCGGCCCTCCGGCAGGACTGCGGTCGCTTCGATGGTCAGCAGCGCCGCTCCCGAGAGGGCCAGGTGGCCCAGATGGATCAGATGCCAATCCGTCATGCGGCCATCGACTGCGGAATACTGGCACATGGGGGCAATGACGATGCGGTTGCGAAGTCGCAAACCGCCAACTGTCAGTGGTTGGAATAGTTGCGGAGCGGGCATTGGCGCCTCCATCCTGGTTGTTCACCGCGCCTCGAGGCCTGCGAACCCGCAAAACCTCTCCCTCGAAGGTGGGATGTCTTCAGTCGCACGGAGCCATTCGTGTCCGCTCCAAGCCTACGCCGCGCGAGCCCGACGTACAACATAACCTGAGCCAGGCGCCTCGAGTTCCGAGCTCCGGCGCGGAAAGGCTGCTCAGCCGGGCAGTAGCGGCAAGGATGCATCCATTCCCGCGAACAGTCAGGTTAACGTTACCCTAATAATTTTGGGACCTGGCATAACCGGTTATGCATCGGTGGTTAACAGTCTATTGCAATCGCAGGTGGCCGCCGCTCTAAGAGAGGGAGTTTTTGATTAGGGTGGGCTGATATGTCTATGGATGATCCGCGTCTCGTGTCCGAAGGTGCAAGTCAGATGTCCGGCGGTGTTGATCTCGAGTCCGGCGCCGGCAAGGGCGCCGATCGCAATCAGGCGTCGCAACGACCTGTCATGCTGGCCCAGGCCGGGGACCTCGATCCGAATGCCGGCAATGCGCCGGGTTCGTCCGATGCGACGATGAGCATCGTTCCCGATGCCTCCAACGTCGCCCACCTTCCGGCGGACATCGCGATCGACGACATCCGGGTCGAAGGCAAGAATCTCGTCCTCGTCCAGGCGGACGGCAGCGAAGTGGTGATCGTCGGCGGCGCATCGAACGTCCCGACCTTCCTTCTCGGCGAGGTCGCCCTTCCGCAGCAGGCCGTCATCGCCGCTCTGGAACAGAACAACATCAATGTCGCGGCCGGTCCCGACGGGTCCTATTCCGCCTCCTCGACGGCATTGAGTTCTGGCGCCCGGTTTGACGAAATCCAAGGCTCGCAGGGTCCGGAACAGATCGAACTGATAGGGCTCCTCGGCGACACCACTCAGCCCGATGCCGTTCCGGCCAACACCGTCCTGCTCTTCGACGACATTCCGCTCGTGGCGGAAAATGCCGTCCTCGTCGTGGCGGAGGGGGCGAATGCCGACGGAAGCTTTGAAAATCAGATCATCGACGGCAGGTTCGGCTTCGACGGCGGCGCCGATGTCGGCGTCATCACCTCAGTCGGGCTCAACGGTGTCACCGATCCCGAGAATGGGAGCGCCTTTGGCCTGACGTCGGACGGCAAGCCGGTCGTCATCACCGTCAACGGCCTGACGATCACCGGCACGGCTGACGGAAAAGTCGTTTTCACCCTCACCGTCACCAATGCGGCGACCGGTGCATTCACCTTCGCGCAGCGTGGCCCGCTCGATCATCCGGACAAGGGTGAAACCGGAAGCCTCGATCCGCTGCGACTGAAGTTCAGCTATACGGTTACCGACAACAACGGCAGCTCGGCAACCGGCACGCTGTCGATCGACATCAACGACGACGGTCCGACGATCGGTGCGCCGGGCGCTGCGGCCACCGTCGAGGAAAGCGGGCTCGTCACCGAATCCATGACGACCTCGGTCACCGACGTTGCGCTCGGGGTCAACTGGGGTGCCGACTCGGGCTCACAGCGGAGCCTGACCTTCGCCGTCCAGGACGCCCCGGCGGGGCTTACGTCGGGCGGTGTCGCCGTACATTACGACATTTCTCCGGACGGCCGCGCGCTCATCGCCTATGCCGGTGAAGGCGATGCGCGCTCGCCCGTCTTCATCGTCACGCTGGATGCCACTTCTGCCCAGGGCAGCTACAGCTTCCGGCTGGTCGGCCCGCTCGATCACGCCGACGACGCCAACGCGACGCAACTCGACTTCCGCTTCGTCGCGACCGATGCCGATGGCGATTCCGCCGAGGGCAGCTTCGCTGTGATCGTCAACGACGACATGCCGACGGTGACGCTGTCGGCGCCGGGATCGGTGACGGTCGACGAAAGCCTGCTGGCGCAGAACGACGACATTCCGCTGACCAACCCGCTGAAGCTGCTTTCGGTCGCGGCGCTGTTTGCCGGCGTCCAGAACCCGGGCCACGATGCGCATGGTGCCCCGCTCGGCCCGCTGGCCTATGCGCAGAGCGCGACGGCGGTGGTCACGGTCGAAGCGAAGTTCGGCGCCGACGGCAAGGCCGCTTCCGGGGCGCAGGTCCTGGCGCTCGCCGTGGCCGAAGTCGACTCCGGCCTGCGGACCACCGAAGGCCAGAAGATCGTGCTGTCGCTCGAGAACGGGCTGGTGGTCGGGCGCATCGAGGGCACCGGCAAGGCCGCGTTTGCGCTGGCGATCGGCCAGGACGGCAAAATCAGCGTGGTGCAGTACGTCTCGCTCGCACATGACAATCCCTTGAGCCACGACGAGGGCGTTTCGATCAGCAAGGGCGCGGTCCTGGTGACCGTGACAATCAAGGACGCCGATGGCGACACGGCCAGCCATAGCATCGACATCTCCGACAAGATCGTCTTCGAGGACGACGGCCCGAGCCTCGGCCTGTTTGGCCGCAACGCGCTCTTTACGGTGCGCGCCGACGAGAGCGCCGGCCTGCAGGCCGACGACAAGGCCAACCTGTCGGCGATCTTTTCCAGCGTGGCGGAAGCCGGCGTCGACGCGCATGGCACCGGCGGCCCGCTCGCCTATGCCCAGTCCGCGCATGCGGCGCTGTTCGACACGACCGTCTACGGCACCGACAGGGCGGCTGCGACGGGTGCGAAGGTGTACTCGCTGGCGCTCACGGGGGCTGAGTCGGGCCTGACGACGACCGAAGGTCAGGCGATCGTCTTGTCGCTGGAGGGCGGCATCGTCGTCGGCCGCGTCGCCGAGACCGGCAAGGCCGCGTTTGCGGTGGCGATCGATGCGGTTACGGGCAAGGTGTCGACGGTGCTGTACCTGTCGCTCGCCCATGGCAATCCGAACGCGTCGAACGAGGACGTCTCGCTGGCCGCCAACACGATCCGTGCGGTGCTGACCGTCAAGGACGGCGACGGCGACACGGCGACCGGTTCGGCCGACATCTCCGGCTTCATCCGCTTCCACGACGATGCGCCGAAGACGACCGGCGCGGTGTTCGCCGGCACGCTGCAGGACGAGGCGCAGACGCTGTTTGCCGGCAATGTCGAAGGCAGCGCCGGGGCGCGCGAGGTCAGCGGCAATGCAGGCGCGCTGTTCAACGTCGGCGCCGACGGCCTGCGCGAAGTCACGATCGGCAGCCTGCCGTCGTTGTCGGCCATCTACAACGACCAGGGCGTCGGCAAGGTGGAGTCGGTCACCTGGACGTCTTCGGCCGCCGGCGGCGTGACGACGTGGACGGCGACGGGCAACGTCAGCGGCACCGCAGTGGCAACGCTGACCATCCGCGCCGACGGCTCCTACCTGTTCAAGCTCGGGGCGCCGCTGGCCCATCCGACCGCCGGGGCCTCGGAAGAGGACCTGACGCTGACCTTCAAATACAAGGTCACCGACGGCGACGGCGACAGCGCCAGCGGGTCGCTGACCGTCAAGGTCAACGACGACACGCCGACGGCAGGCTATTCGGGCAACATCTCGCTGACCGAGAACCGGCTTGCGGACGGCACCTTCGAGGTCCGCTCGGTCGAGGGCAAGATGAACTTCGGCGCCGGCGCCGACGGCGCCCGCATCACCGCGCTCAACTACGATTTGAAGTCGACCAGCGGCTTCTTCGCCTATGACGCCGACGCCGGCAACAGTCCGGTGGTGAAGGTGGCGCTGACCTCCAACGGCCAGCCGATCACCGTGGCGGCGCTCGAGAATTCGCCGACTACGCTCGTCGGCAAGCTGGCGGACGGCACGATCATCTTCGAGATCAAGGTCACCGATCCGCTGGCGGGCAAGTACACCTTCACCCAGTTCGGTCCGCTCGACCATCCCGACCGCGGCGAGAGCGGCGACGCTGACGCGATCCGCATGCGCGTCAGCTTCACCGTAACCGACGCCGACGGCGACACCGCCAGCGGCCATGTCCAGATCGACGTCATGGACGACGCCCCGGAAATCCTCGGCGCAGCGGTGCCGGCGAACCTGCTCGCCAATGGCAGCTTCGCGGATGGTAACTGGGAACATGCGGAAAGCTGGGGTAACTGGACGACCTTCGGCACCGGTTGGGCAATCGAAGGCACGGTACCCGGGCAGGACGGTGTCCGTCTTGAGCGCGTCGCCGACAATTACCTTGGCATGCATGCGTCCGACGGCGGATACATGGTCGACCTCGGCGCCACGCCGGGCAACATCAAGCTTTCCCAGAATGTGGCCGGGCTCGAAAACGGCAAGCATTACACGCTGGGCTTCGAGATCGGCACACCTTCCGTAGGTTCGGCGGCGCTGAACGTCTATTGGAACGGCGTGCTCGTGCAGACTTATGTCCCGGGCTCGACGATGACCAAGATCAGCCTCGACGTGATCGCCAAGACCGGTATGAACACGCTGACCTTCGAGGAAGTCGGCAACGCCTCGGACAACACCGGCACCTTCCTTGCCAATGTCAGCCTGACGGCGGGCTCGGCGATGCCTGTGTTGCAGGGCACGATGGGCGAGGACGACGGGTCGGCGACGTTCAGCTTCGTTTCCGGCGTGCATTTCGACTACGGCGCGGATGGTCCTGGGGCGGTAACGTTCGACACGGCGGCCGCGACGATCGCGACGCCGACCGGAACCACTCTGGCTATCCCGCCGATCAGCTACAACGCTGTGACGGGTGAATTGACCGTGTCTCCCGGCTGGGGCTTCGACGGTCTCGGCAAAGGTGAAATCGCAACTCTTACAATCCCCTTTACTGTCAAGGACGGTGACGGCGACACCAAGTCCGGCGTCTATCAGATCAAAATCGTCGGCGACAACGATGGCCCGCGCGTTTCGATCGGCACGCCGTTCGGCGGCACGATGACCGAATATGCCGAAGGCGATCCGCGAGCCGGCAGTGATGCCGACCGCACCTACTTCGACGACAACTACAACGGCGGGACGTTCCATCTCTACGACGACCAGGCGGACACGCACACCGTGGCCGTCAGGCCGGCGGAGACGGGATACCTCGGATGGCTTGAAGCCATTGTCACGGAGGAGACGCTCAATGACGGAGCGGGCGTGGTCACGTGGAAGTATCATGTCTCCGACAAGGCGCTGAACCCGCTTGCGGCGGGCGAGGTGAAGGTCGAGACCTTCTTCATCACCATCACCGACCAGCACGGCGCTTCGGTGGAACAGAAGATCGAGGTCAAGCTCATCGGCACGAACGACCGGCCGGTGATCACGCTCGAGGCGGGCGACAAGGACTTCGCCCCCCTGGTTGAGACCGATGCGGGTCTTTCGGCCAACGGCACGCTGAGCGTCACCGACCCCGACTTCACGGATGTCGTCACCGCCAAGGTCACGGGTGTGAGCGCGTCCGGCTCGGGCATCGAGTCACGCTTCACGCCGGAGCAGTTGCTGTCGTTCTTCAACGTGCAGCAGGCGGTGATCGACGCCGCCCACACGAGCGGCAAGGTCCAATGGAGCTTCAACTCCGGCAGCGAAGCCTTCAACTTCCTGCCGCACGGCTTCCAGTCGGTGCTCAACTACACGATCACCGTCAGCGACGGACGCGGCGGCACCGACCAGCACGTCGTCCAGATCAAGCTGACCGGCACGAATGACAAGCCGGTGATCACGCTCGAGGCGGGCGACAAGGACTTCGCCCCCCTGGTTGAGACCGATGCGGGGCTTTCGGCCAACGGCACGCTGAGCGTCACCGACCCCGACTTCACGGATGTCGTCACCGCCAAGGTCACGGGTGTGAGCGCGTCCGGCTCGGGCATCGAGTCACGCTTCACGCCGGAGCAGCTGCTGTCGTTCTTCAACGTGCAGCAGGCGGTGATCGACGCCGCCCACACGAGCGGCAAGGTCCAATGGAGCTTCAACTCCGGCAGCGAAGCCTTCAACTTCCTGCCGCACGGCTTCCAGTCGGTGCTCAACTACACGATCACCGTCAGCGACGGACGCGGCGGCACCGACCAGCACGTCGTCCAGATCAAGCTGACCGGCACGAACGACCGGCCGGTGATCGATCTTGACGTTAACGCCCCCGGCAACGGGGCTGACCTGCCGCTCGTCTATGAACAGAATGCATACTGGTTCGCATCGAACGGGTCGCTGTCCGACGTCGACAGCCCGACGATGAAATCATTGACGGCAAGCCTAGGCGAGACCTGGAAGCCCGGAGAGGACAGTCTTTCGCTGAACGCATCGGCCAAGGCAGCAAGTGACGCCGCCGGCCTGACGGTGACGTTCGAGAATGGTCGACTGTCCATCACCGGCTTGGCGTCGCAGGCGGTCTACCAGACCATCCTGAGGGGGCTGGTCTACGAGAACGTCAGCGACAACCCGACGGTCGGAAACCGCACGATCACGGTGGTCGCCACGGACCAGCACGGCGCGGACAGCCTCGCCCAGACGGCGACGCTGAATGTCCTGCCGGTTAACGACCCGCCAACGCTCACGGGTGACTTCAAGGCGCAAGTCAACAAGGGGCAGTCCTACACGCTGACTGCAGAGGACATTGGTTTTTCGGATCCGGATGACACGGAGGTGACGTTCATCGTCACGAGCCAGTCGCATGGCGGGATCCGGGTCGATGGCGTCCCATCCATTTCGTTCACCTCCCAGCAGCTCGCGGAGGGGCGCGTCACCTTCCTGCATGATGGAAGCACGGACAGGGCCGCCTCGTTCAACGTGTATGTCGAAGACGGTAACGAGGACGGCTCGACCTACGGCACGCCCAGCGGACCGACGCCGCGCACCTTCACGTTCGATGTGATCCTGCCGCTTGTGGCAGTCGGCGAGACGATCCGGACAAATGCGGACAACGGCGCGAAGCTGCTCATCCCGGTGGAGGCGTTGCTGTGGAACGACGGCAGCTCGGAAGGCATGTCCCTGTCGGTCAAGTCGGTTGTGGAGAACAACAAGGTCGATCTGCAGGGCGACCGCGTATGGTTCCACGTCGACAACGGCGGCGTTAATGGCTTCAACTACACCGTGAGCGACGGCGTCTCAACATCGAGCGCTACGGCATCGGTGTTGAAGAATCAGTCGCTGAACGGAACAGACGACAATGACATCCTGCTTGCCTGGGACAAGGGTTCCGGCCAATCCGCCGCCTACACGCTCTCTGGCGGTAAGGGTCATGACGTCCTGATCGGGGCCAACAACGAGCGCAACAATGGTGAGGTATCCAACACACTTCACGGCGGCGACGGCAATGACCTTCTGATTGGCGGCACGAGAGCGGTCAACTTCCTCTATGGTGGCGATGGCGATGATACCTTGTACGGTCAGGATCGCGACGACACGCTGGATGGCGGCGCCGGCAACGACACTCTCTACGGCGGCGCCGGCAACGACATCCTCTACGGAGGCGATGGCAATGACATCCTCTACGGCGGCGCTGGAAACGACACTCTCTACGGCGGCGCTGGCAACGACAGGCTGCTCGGGGGTGCCGGGCTCAACACTCTGACGGGCGGGAGCGGCAAGGACACCTTCGTCATCGACGCCGAAGCGCTCAGGGAAGTGAACCTGGTCGATGTCATCACCGACTTCAACAGGGGCGAGGAGGATGTTCTCGACATTTCCGACCTGCTCGACAAGGCGCTCGGTTCAACGACGACCGCCTGGAGCGTGGCGCAGGGTAGCGTCTCGGCCGTGGTCCAGAATGGCTCGACCTTCATCAGCGTCAACGACGGTGCCGGCTCCCACACCATTGCCGAACTGAAGGGCTACACGCAGTCGGCGGTGAAGATCCTCTATCACGACCAGGAGCAGGACGTGACCACGCACACGGCCTGATCGTAAGAGCCCGGATAGCGAATGGAAAAGGCGCCTCAGCGCCTTTTCTCATACCGGCCGGAGCATGGTTTCTGAGGGCCGGGTTTCAGCACGAAGACCTGCGAATACGATGTCCTAAGCCGATCGGCGAACCTGAAGCTCCGCGACGCGCTTCAGGTCGCGATGTACTGCATCGGCACCGGTTCGTTCGTATAGCCGGCTGTCGTGAGGTTGGCCGCCGTTTGTCGTATGCGGTTGAATTCCACCGGCTCGTCGAAGAGCACGCCGCCCAGCGCTATTTCGATGCGGATCGGCAGAGCGTCGTCGGCCACGATGGTTGCCTTCTCGATCCCATGGCGGATGCGTGCGCCGATGTCGGCCGTGTTTTCTTCGGCAGCCCCCGGCAGGAAGATGCCGATCTCGTTGAGGCCGAGGCGGCCGACCACGTCGCCCCGACGGATCAGGGACTTCACGATGCTGGCTGACGACTGCATGACCGTATCGGCCCATTGCGGGCCGTAACGTCGTCCGATGTCATCGAGGTTCGTGACGGACACGACCAGCATTGCGCCGCCTTGGTCGGCTTCCGCGAGCGTTCGACGCCGTTCGCCGATCGCTTCGACGGCGGCGGCAAAGTTGGTCCCGTTCAGGGTTCCCGTGACACTATCGTGGCGCAGCTGACGCTGCATCTGCAGGCGCAGGGTGCGCACCGCATTTTGCCTGAGGGAAAACAGGTATAGCAGCGGAAATGCCACAGCCACAGAAATTGTGATGGTAGTAACCAATGCCACCAGAAATGGCCGTTCCGGCATTAAGAGGTTTATAATACAGAGGAAAGCGATGGAGCCGGCAGCGCAGGCCAATGCACCGAGTGCTGCGGTTTTCAGGGCTGGAATCATATGGGCAGAGAGAAGCTGGCTTGGGATTTTCATCGCGGCGGACCGGTTTGCGGAAACCGTATCTGGTAGGTGTCCGGTGACAATTTCGCGTAAATATCACTGATTGGATTTTACCTAATCAGTCGATAGCGAGGGGCCGAAGTTAACTCTCTTTCGTTGAATTTTATGGGCGCGGTTGTACGGGTGGTGGAATTCCGGCTACCTGTTTTAAGGGATGTCCCTCGGATATGACAGCGCCAGATTTTGGGGTTGGGGGTTTAAGACTTTGTCTACGATAAAAGGAAGGCTCGCGGTTTTCGCTGCGACAGTGGCCTTGAGCGCCGTCATGGTTGCAGACGCGATGTCGATGACGTTGCAGCAGGCGATCGAAAAGACGATCAAGACGAATCCGCAGATCTTGCAGGCGACACAGAATCGCGAGGCCGTGGAGTTCGAACTCCGCCAGGCGCGCGGCTTGTATCTGCCTTCGGTCGATCTGGAGGCGGGGTCCGGCCAACGCCGGCTGTCCAACAATAGCTCGGGATCGCTGCGCAATGACCACGATCACCTTTCCCCAAACCAGGTCGGCCTGACGGTAACCCAGACGCTGTTCGACGGCGGTAATCGCCGCGCGCAGGTGGACCAGCAGGCGTCGCGGGTCGACAGCGCGTCCTTCCGTGTGCTCGAGCGATCCGAATCCCTGGCGCTGCAGGCCGTGCAGGACTATCTGGAGTACCTGCTGCAGGCCCAGATCGTCGCGACCACGAAGCAGAACGTGGCGTTCCACAACACCATGATCGGCAATATCGACCAGAGCATCAAGGGCGGCGCCCTGACGGACGCGGACCGCCTCCAGGGCGTGGAGCGTTTGCAGGCGGCGAAGGCTCGGCTGCGCGAGGCTTTGGAAGAACTCGAAGCGACGAAGATCCGTTTTGCGGAGACTGTCGGCGAGCCGATCAGCAATCCGCAGATGCCGCCGTCGCTGGCGAAGTTCCTGCCGCGCACCGCCGAGGACGCCGTCCTGGTAGCGCTGGCGAACAGCCCCCGTATCTCGTCGGCAAATGCCGACATCAACGCCGCCGACGCCGGTGTGCGCGCCGCCCGCTCCAATTACCTGCCGACGATCGACTTGCTTGGCACCGCTCGCGTCGGGGACGACATTGATGGCGACAGCGGCAACACCAACGATTTCGAGGTCGGCGTCGTGGCGCGCTGGAACCTCTATCGCGGCGGCATCGACGTCGCCCGCGAGCAGGAGCAGATCCGTCGCGCCAGCGAGCAGCGTTACGTGCGTTCGCAGGCTCAGCGCGAAGTGCGCGAAGCCATCCGCTCGGCCTGGAATGAACGCGTCAGCCGCCACGACCTCGCCGGTATCCTGGCGGCGCAATCGCAGACCAACGAACGACTGGTTTCGTCCTACAGCGAGCAGTTCTCCGTAGGGCAGCGTTCGCTGCTCGACGTTCTCGATGCGCAGAACACTCGCCTCAACACCAGGATACTGGCCGACACGGCGCGCTTCGCCGCGCTTTTTGCCGAATACAAGATCCTGGCGGCCTCGGGCAGCCTGCTGCAGGCGATGAAGCTCAAGCCGGTCGAGCAGGCCGCAGCCTATGCCCGCCAGGAATTTGCCGTCCCCGCCAGCGTCGAGGATCCGGGCTATATCCGACGCGAGTCGCACCAGAGCGTCGGCATGCCGCTGGATCTTTTGGAACCGATCCGGAAATAAGCCGCTGGTGCCCACATGCTGAACGTCGCGCCCGAACTTGGAAGCAGCACCCCGCTCCAGTCTTTCAAGACGGCTTTCAAAACGGTTGCGGCGTTCTATGGCAGGCCGAGTTCCGACACGGTGCTTTATTCCGGTCTGCCGGACGAAATCACCGAGTCCCTGGACTTCAACGACGTCCAGCAGATGGCCGAGCGGGTCGGGTTGCAGGTCATCCAGCACAGCGAACGCGATTGTCGCACAGGCAACTTCGATTGTCCGGCAATCGTCGTCTTCAGAGAAGGCGGTGTGCTGCCGCTGCTCGAAGTTCTGCCCGACGGCTCCTACGTCACGGAATTGGCCCCGATTGCGGGAGTGCCGCTCACGTTGAGCCCTGCGGAGCTTGCGCGCCGGGGTGCGGTTGCCGCTTTCGCGTTTACATTGTTCTATGAGAATGCTTCCGAAGAGGCGCTCGTCGGCACGGCTGCCGAAATCGAGAAGCGCCACTGGCTCGCCTCGACGCTCGCATCCTACTGGCGAACCTATCTTCGCGTCATCGTCGCGGCGCTGTTCATCAATCTGATCGCGCTGGCCTCGCCACTCTTCACGATGAACGTCTATGATCGGGTGCTGCCGAACAAGGCAATTCCGACTCTCTGGGTTCTGGCTTGCGGCATTTCGCTGGCCTACGTCTTCGACTTCCTGCTGAAGACGGCCCGCTCATCGCTGATCGACTACGCCGGCCGCAAGGCGGACCTGCGCCTGTCACAACTGATCTTCGATAAGGTCCTGAACTCCACCCTGGCATCGCGGCCGATGTCGACAGGCGAATACGCCAGCCGGATCACGCAATACGAATTCGTTCGCGAGTTCTTCACGTCGAACACGATCGGCGTCCTCATCGACAGCCTGTTCGTGTTCGTGTTCCTCGGCGTGATCTACCTGATCGCCGGGTGGCTTGCGATCATCCCGACGGTTGCGTTCATCCTCTCCGTCTGTGTCGGGTTCTATGCGCAGGCCAAGATCGGCAAGCGCATCGCGGCCGCGGCCAACGAGGCTTCGCGCCGCCAGTCGCTGCTCGTGGAGACGATCTCGACGATCGAGACCCTGAAGAGCCTGCGCGCCGAGGCGACGATGCTGCGGCGATGGCAGGAACTGTCGAAGTATTCGAGCCGGACGAGCGAGGAGATCAAGCACATCTCCTCCAACGCGATCAACATGACGACCTTCCTTCAGCAGATGACGAGCGTGCTGATCGTCGTCGCCGGCACCTACGAGTTCGCCGAGGGCCGGATCGCGATGGGCGCGATCATCGCTGCCGTCATGCTGGCAGGGCGCGCCGGTGCGCCGTTCGGGCAGATTGCAATGACCCTGGCGCGGTTCCGCCAGGCGACAATGTCGCTGCGCATCCTGAACAAGGTCATGGAGCAGCCAGATGATCGTCCCAATACCGTCGGGTTCGTCAATCGGCAGATCCGGCAAGGCAGCTTCAGCTTTCAGAACGTGTCCTTTTGTTACCCGGGCTCCGATCACCCCGTGATCAACGAGCTTTCCTTCTCCGCAGCGCCTGGAGAGAAGATCGGCATCATCGGCCGCATCGGCTCCGGCAAGACGACGGTCGGGCGCTTGCTGGACGGTCTTTATGCACCGACCGTCGGGCGGATCCTGATCGATGGCGTGGATCTTCGGCAGTATCACGTCGCCGAGGTGAGGGGTGCGGTGGCGGTGGCTGGCCAGTCCTCCGATCTCTTCTCCGGCACGGTGAAGGAGAACCTCCTGCTTGGCCGCGCGGATGCCACCGACGAGGAACTGCTCGAGGTGGCCCGCATCTCCGGCGTCGACGAGTTCGTGGCCAACAACCCGCGCGGTTTCGACATGGCAGTCGGCGAGCGCGGTGCCAATCTCTCGACCGGCCAGAAGCAGGCCCTGACGATCGCCCGGTTGCTATTGACGCGCCCGAAGGTCGTCTTCCTCGACGAGCCTTCCGGCGCCATGGACCTGGTCAGTGAACGCCATCTGATTTCGAAGCTCAGGAGCGCGTTCGGACCGGAGACGACGCTGTTGATCGCCACGCATCGCCACAGCATGCTCGAACTGGTCGATCGGCTGATTGTCATCGACAAGGGGCGCATCATCGCCGATGGCCCCAAGCGTGCTGTCATCGAGGCGATGCAGCGGCGTTCGGGAGGTCAATCGTGAGCGTGCTGCGCCAGGACAATCCGCCGCTGATGGCACGTGCCGTTCTCGCGATCTCCTTGCTGTTGATCGTGGTCTTCCTGGCCTGGGCCGCGATCGCCAAGGTGGACGAAATCGCCCGCGGCGAGGGCAAGGTCATCCCTGTTTCCAAGACCCAGGTGATCCAGTCTTCCGAGCCCGGCGTCGTGCAGGAAATCGCCGTCTCGCTCGGACAGGTCGTGCGCAAGGGCCAATTGTTGGTGCAGCTGAACAACATCACGACCGAATCGACGCTCGGGGAGTCCGTTGCCAAGGCGCGGGCCCTCGGAGCCAAGGTCGCGCGGTTGCAGCTGGAAGAGGCCGGGCTCTATGACGCGGCCTTCGCCTGCCCGCCGGAAATCCTGGCCGTCGCTGAAAACGTCTGCGCCAACGAGAAGATGCTGTTCGAGGCCAACCGCGCCACCTATCAGAACAAGGTCGGGGTGCTGAAGGAGCGGATCAAGCAGCGCCAGAACGAATTGAACGAAGCGCTCGCCAACATGGAGCGTCTGAGGCTGAACATTGCCGGTTCGCAGCGGCAGCTTGACCTGATGGCGCCGCTCGCGAAGAAAAAGCTGGTCGCCGAGATGGACATCATCAAGGTCGAGAACGAACTGAACGACCAGACGGGTCAGCTCAGGGTTTACGATGAAAGCGTGGAGCGGCTGAAGGCGGCGGTCGATGAGGCAAAGCTGCAGCTCGGTGACCTGGGGCTGGAACTGCGTCAGCAGGCACTGACGGAAAAGGCCCAGACGCTTGCCGAGCTCTCCGTCGTCGACGAGACAATTCGCGGCGCCTCCGACCGCGTCAAACGCACCGATATTCGCTCGCCTGTCGACGGCATCGTCAACACGCTCGATGTCAACACCATCGGCGCCTATGTCGAGCCGGGCCGCGTCATCGCCGGGATCGTCCCGACGGCTGACACGCTCCTGGTAGAGGCGAAGATCTCGCCGCGCGACGTCGCCTTCGTGCGCAAGGGCCAGCCGGCGGTGGTCAAGATCACCGCCTACGATTTCTCCGTCTTCGGCGGCCTGGAAGGCCAGGTGGAGAACATCTCCGCCGACAGCCTGGTGGAGAAGGAGAAGGGCGAGACCTTTTATCTCGTGCAGGTGAAGACAAAGCAGTCGGAACTGACGCGCGACGGAAAGTCATACCCGATCATCCCGGGCATGGTCGCCCAGGTGGAGATCATGACCGGAAGCAAGACCGTGCTCAGCTACCTGATGAAGCCGATCAACAAGGCGCGCTCGGAAGCGCTGACGGAGCGCTGACATGGCCGCCGAGGCCGCGAAAGGGACCGAACTGAGCCTCGAGGCCGTGGAGTGGCCGCTGCAGGTCGTCGCCGAAGCCGAGGTCGAGCCGCATTTCCGGGCAATCGCCGGCCCGAACGGCGAACGCCGCGGCGTGCGACTGGAAAGGCTTTACTGGGAGGGGCTGAGCCGCATCGCCGCGGCGGGGCGGACAAGCGTCACCGATTTGGTCAATCAGGCGGCCGCGGCTCAATCCGGCTCCTCCAACCTCGCCTCGCTGCTGCGCGTGCTCAGCCTGAAATGGGCATTGCGGCGCGTCGACGCGATGGAGGAGGTCGCCTCTACCGCCAATCTCAACGCACTGGTGCAGGCATCGCCTTCGCCGGCACTGGTGCTGACGCTGGACAAGAGGATCCAGTTCTTCAACGATCCGTTCCTGTCGCTCTTGCGCAACCGGCTCCTTCTCAACGACCCCGCGCAGCTTGCCAGAGCCCTGAGATTTTCGATCGACACCCCCATCGAAGATGCGATGGCAACGCTCAGCCGCGGCAAGGGGAAGATGCTCTGCACCGGATTTGGCCTGAGCCTGGGTCAGCACAGCATCAAGGGGCAGATCAACCTGGCGCTGGCGCCTGCCCATGAAAAGCCGATGCTGATCGGCTATATCGCGCGCCTGTAGCACGGGGTGGCCTCCCGGGCCACCGCGTTTCCCCCATTGCCGTCGACCTCCAAGCAGGAGCCGCTCGTTTCAGCTGACAGAGTGGGCGCGGAATAGGCACATCGGCTTGGACCTCGCGGCGTTCCCGGCTGCGCCGTGGCGTCACCGCGATGCCACGCCTTCGCCGGGGGCGACGCGATCGAGCGAAATGGCGGCGAGCTTCTCGTGCCCCGTACGGGTTCCATGCAGATAGCCCTTGCCATCGGCAATCGAGTACAGCGGCAGGTAGTCCGGCAACTGGCTGTCGGCCTTCACTTCGTTTTGCATGTTGTCGAGGATGAAGTGGCGGCTTCCGGCCTTTACGCTGAGCACGGCGTGGTAGAAATGGCGCTTCTGGTCGAACAGGACAACGATGGCCATGTCCTTGGCCTCGACGCCGGCAGCGCGCAAGGCGGCCATTTTCAGGATTGCGTAGTCTTCGCAGTCGCCTTCCTGCCGCGCCAGCGTCTCGCTCGGCGTAGCCCAGCGGTCACTGACGTTATAGGTCTCGATGTCGGGCCGGTACCGGATAGCGGCGTTTACGGCCGAATTCACCCGATTGAGCTTGTCGCGCAGACTTGCGCCGTCGCTGTCGCGGACAGCCTTGGCGATGCCGAGGACAGCCTCTGGGCAGTCACCGTCGCAGGCAAGCGACGCGTCCGCCCGCATTTCCTCGAGCGCCGGAGCGAGCTTTTTCACGGCTGACAGCCGCTTGAAGGGAATGGCGACGCTCCCGAAAGAGGCGCTTCCGAGGGCAGACGGGCTGGAGGCGCCGCGATCGGCCGGAACCGGAGAGGACGTTTCCGCGGCGGCAGGGCGTCCGGCTGGCTCCGCCTGCGCCAACGCCGCGGCAATGCGGATGCTGCTGTTTGTAAGCATAAATTGTAGGCTATCGACGGCGGCCGCGGCCAGCCGAGCCACACCGTCGCGGCTGGCGAGCGGGGACAGCGTGCGGCCGGCGACGGCTGCGACGGCGTCGAGCTCGCTCCCCGCCAGTGTCATGGCGGCGGATGACGGCGCGGCCGCACCGGCCCCGAGCAACGGAGCAAGCATCAGCGCTGCGATTTTTTTCTTGATCTTCCCGCCGGCCATTTCTTCTTCTCCCTGTTGGAGAAACACTACGAAACGCCGATGAATCTGCGGTGTGGAAGCGTGGGTAAGCGCCGGTCAAAAACTTGGCTACAAGAAGCTGAAAACTTTATTGAATAGCGCAAGGAACAGCTTACTACGGGTTTGCTTTTGATGCGCCATCGTGCAGTTATACGGCCCGCAGCTGTGGGGACGATAACGGGAATGCGAGGGGAAGTTGTGAGAGAGGATCACAGTGAGAACGGGCTGTCGCTTGGATGGCGCCAGTCGCTTTCGTCCGGTTCCCGCCGCGCTCAATCAGGCCTGCTCGGCCTGGCGCTGGGGCTGTGCCTTGCAGTCGCGGGCTGCCAGTCCGACGGCGACGATCTCGCGAACGGCCTTGGCAAGACAGACGTCAGGGCGCCTTCCTCCGCGCTGGACGAGACCTTGGGGACGAGGGGGGCCGAGATTACGCTAATGATCCCGAAGGGCGCGAAGGGTCTTTATGACGGCATTGCGCGCGACATTCGTGACGGGGCTGCCCTTGCGGTGGACGATCTTGGTGACGAGAAAATATCCGTCAAGGTTATTGACGTTTCCGCCGGCTCTGCTGTCGTGCCGGCCGCCGTCGACGCGGCGAAGGCGCGCGGTTCGGTCCTTCTCGTCAGTTATGCCACGCCGGCCGTGACGGCGGCCATTGCCGCCATGCCTGTGGACAAGAGGCCGCCGCTGTTCAACCTCGGCGAACATGTGACCGGTGCCGATGCTTACAACCTCGGTGATGACGAGATCGGCAGCGCCATGGAAGCGGTGCGAACGGCCGTCGCAAACAAGCACACGAAAGTAATGGTTTTCGTGCCGGGCGATCTCGGCTCGGCGGAGGAAACGCGGCTTGCGTCTGCCATCCGCGGCGCAGGCGCAAGCATCGTCGGTACTGCCCGCTATCAGCTGAACGACGCGTCGGCCGCAGCAGCGGTGCAAAGCGCGGCCGCCCAGCTGAAGGAGGCCGATACGGTTCTGATTCTCGGACGCACCGTGATCGCGACGACGGTGGTGGGCGCGGTCAAGGCAACCGGCCGGACGGACATCGCCTTTATCGGCACCAGCGCCTGGCCGCCACAGGCCTACCGCGTGAGTGCTGCCAACGGTACGCTGATTGCGAGGTCGGACACGGATAGTGGAAAGCTGATCGCGACCCGCTATCAGCAGCGCTACGCACGCGCACTGACCGCGGCCGCATCCTCGGGCTACGATGCAATCGCTGTGGCAGCCGGGCTTGTGCGGACAAAGGGGGAGGGTGGCGTCAGCGCTGCCAATCTTACGAGCGCAAGCGGCTTTCGCGGGGTCACCGGCCTGTTTCGCTTGAGGAAGGACGGTTCCGTCGAACGCCGATACAGCCTCGGCGTCATCGAAGGCGGTGACCTCAAGCCGCTTCAGGCGAGCCCTGCTGCTTTCTGAAGCTGCCTTGGGTTCGTTCGCAATCGGCGGAACGGGGTGGGCTGACGCTTCGGTCGATCCGGCATGCTCCCTGGGGTATATGCCTCGATTGCCAGCGACATCAGCAATATCGCATCCCCTCCCGCTGATCGGGTCTGGCGCCCGCCAACTTGCGAGAAGATAGCTTAGGGGCAGGCAGGCGGGGTCAGAAAACGAATTCCACGGATGTAAGCGGCCAGCAGCCGAGCGTCCACTCGATCGGTTGGGACCGTTCGTCGTGATTGAGGGCGTTGACCCGGAAAACCGGGGTTCCAGGGGTCAGCTTCAGCATATCGGCCTCGTCCGGGGCGGCAAAGCCGCCACTGACCCGGGTTTCGTGCCGATGATACTTGATGATGCCATGGGCTCTGAAGACATCGGTGACCGATTGCTGCCGTCGATAGACGGACTCGAAGTCGGGGAAGCGACTGGCGGGAAACAGCTTGGTATTGACGTAGAGCGGGTGGCCATCGGCGCTGCGGATCCGGCACAGGCGGATGATTTCCGCGTCCGCTGCCAGGGACAACCTTCTTGCGGCATCCGACGTGACGGTCTCGCGGCACAGGACCAGCGTCTGCGTCACGACCTCCTTGCCGCCGCCATTGAAGTTTTCCAGGAACGGGCGGTCGTCGCGAACAGTAAAGACGGAGGGCAGGCTGCGCACGAAAATGCCGACACCCTTGCGGGCGGTGAGGTGACCTTCGCGCTGCAATTCCTGCAAGGCCCGCCGTAGCGTGATGCGGGTCACGCCGAGTTTCTCGGCCATGTGGTTCTCGCCGGGCAACTGGCTGCCCGCCGTCAGGAAGTCGCTTTCGATCAGCCCCAGAATGTGGGCGTAAATCTGCCGCCAGATCGGCATGTCCCTGCGCGGCCGGACAACGACGTCCTCGAAGCCGGCCAGAAGACTGGCGCCCTTGTCAGGGCCCGGTGACGGGCCGGTGGTCGTCTTCATGCCCAAGCGCCCTCCGGCGTCCGTGCCGTCTTCGAGGCGGAAACTACGGGGACGCCGGCGGAATAGACCAGGTCGCCGCCCACCATCGTCGCAACCACGTGCGGGTGCGCCGGGTCGCGTGCATCGACCAGGATCATGTCCGCGCGCATGCCCGGCTGCAAGATGCCGCGATCCTCCAGACCGGCTGCCTTTGCGGCATTGGCTGACACCAGCGACCAGGTTTCGGCCAGATCGCCGAAGTCCGGCCGGGCCAGTTTGAAGGCAGCGTGGATGGGCGAGGGGTAGTGATAGTCACTGGCAAGCACGCTGCAGAAGCCGGCCCGCACGGCTTCCGTTGCGTCGAGTGCGCCGTTATGGCTGCCGCCGCGCACGACGTTGGGAGCGCCAAGGACAATGTGTTCACCCGCCGCGCGGGCCGCCTCGGCGGTCTCGCGATTGAGCGGGAATTCGGAGGTCACGACGCCGAGTTGTCGGAATTTCAGCCGTTCCTGCGGCGACGCCTCGTCGTGGGCGAGCAGGATGTTTCCGGATGCCCTGGCCGCGCTCGCGAGTTGTTCGATGGCAGCCGGCACCTCGGCGCGCCGCGCCCAGACGCTGTCGAGCAAGGCCGCATAGGCCTCCTGGCTCAGGCCCGAGCGCGATGCCATTTGGCCGATCTTGCGGGCGATCGTGCCCTTGTTGACCGTGCCGGTCGTATGGTCGTTGAGCGCGATGATCGGCTTCGGCTCGAGCGACAGCCACTGCATGACCATCGGCAACTGGTCGAGCGCAAAGGTTTCCCAGCGCAGATGCAGGCGGGTGTCGCATCGCAGCGAAGGGCGCATCCGGATCACTTCCGCGATCAGGTCCGCCGCCGCTTCCGCCGAGCGCAGCCCCGGCTCCCACGAGATGGTGACGCCGTGGAAGGCGGTGGTGATGCCGTTCGCCACCAGCTGCCGGTCGGTGTCGCGAAGCGCCAGCGCCGTGTCGAAGCGCACGCCGGGCCGCGGCATGATCTGGCGCTCGAAGCCGTCGCCGTGGATGTCGACGATGCCGGGGAGCACGAGCAGGCCCTCCGCGTCGATGACCTGCGCGGCGGGGTCCGGGGTCGAGGCGATCTGCCCGTCAACGACTTGAATGGTGGCGGCGGACAAACGGTTTCCGGCGAGCGCGCGGCCGCCCCTGATGGTCCAGTGCATCTGCGATCCTTATGGGTAGGTCATCTTACGGCAAGGTGTCATGCAGCCGTCATCTGCTGTCTATACAGGTATCGCGTCGATCGCGTCCTGTCTATACAGCAGAGGAAAAATCATGATCCGCAAACTTGCAGCCGCCCTTGCGCTTACGCTTGCAACCGCAATGCCGGCCCTTGCCGATCCCGTCAAATTCGCCGTCACCGACATCGAGGGTCTCGAAGCGTTGCAGCAGGAATTCGGTGCCTTCGAGCTTGCGCTGGAGGAAGCCACCGGTCTCGAGATCGAGCTCTATCCCGTCGCCTCCCGCACCACCGCCGTCGAGGCGTTGAATTCGGCCCAGGTCGATTTGGTCCTCACCGGCCCGGCCGAATATGTCGTCATGAAGGAACTCAGCCAGCCGAAGATCGTCGTTGCCTGGCAGCGCCCGGATTACTTCGCGCAGGTCGCGGTCCTGGCCGATGGTCCGATCCGCTCGATCGAGGACCTGAAGGGCAAGAAGGTCGCCTTCGGCTCCGTCGGCTCCACCTCCCAGCATCTCGGCCCGGCCCAGGCGCTCGCAGACTTCGGCCTGAAGTACGGCACCGATTACGAACCGGTGATCATCTCCCGCAACGTTGCCGCCGAAGCCCTGACCCGCGGCGACATTGCCGCCATTGGCCTCAACTTCGGCCACCTCGCTTCGGTCCGCGAAGCATTTCCGGACAAGGCCTTCGCCGTTATCGCCCGCGGCCGCGACCTGCCGAACGACATCCTGGTCGCACGCAAGGATATCCCGGACGACGTCTTCAACGCCGTACGCGACGCCTTCGCAGCCAAGGGCAACGAACTGATGCAGGCCGTTCTGACCGGCGAGGACAACAAGAAGTTCACCGGCGGCTTCTTCCTGACCGACGTCACCGACAGCGACTACGACTACGTCCGCTCGATGTACCGCACCATCGGCGTCGAAACCTTCACCGACTTCGTCAACTGAGCAGATCGCTCCACCTCCGAGCTTGAAGGCAGTCGGACCAGCCGGCTGCCTTCGTCGCAACAAGCTCCAGCGGCCAGGACAGACATCATGAGCGAGATCATTTGCGCCCGCGGCGTTACCAAGAAATATGCGGACGGGAAGACGGTCTTTTCCGGCATCGGGCTGACCGTGTCGGCGACCGAGCGGGTTGCGCTGATCGGCTCCAACGGTGCTGGAAAATCCACTCTGCTGAAATGCCTGATCGGGCTCCTGCCGCTGAACGGCGGCGAGGTGAGCACGCTCGGCGAAAGCATCGGCATCAGACCCTCGTCGCGTCAGTTGCGGCGATTGCGGCAGCGCATCGGCGTGGTGTTCCAGCATCATGGCCTGGTTTCCCGGCAGTCGGTGCTGACCAACGTCGTGCACGGCAAGCTCGGCCTTGCCGGTGCTTGGCATGCCTGGCATCAATCGATTTCCCGCCAGCAATGGCGCGATGACGCGCACGAGGCCCTGAGCCAGGTCGGCCTCTGCCACAAGGCTGCGGCACGGGCGGACGAGTTGTCCGGCGGTCAGGCGCAGCGGGTCGCAATCGCCAGGGCACTGGTCCGCAAGCCGCAACTCCTGATCGCCGACGAGCCGGCGGCAAGCCTTGATCCCGCCTCCGGCCGCGATGTCATGGCCCTCTTTTCACAGCTGTCGCAAGACAGTGGCACCACCCTGATCTACACGACGCACGACATGGACCATGCGCTCGAGTTTTCGGACCGCATCATCGCCCTGAAATCCGGCTCCGTCCTCTTCGACCAGCCGACCGCGAACCTGACGCGCGCAACGCTCCAGGAGGCCTTCCATGGCTGAGAGCACGCTGCCGGCGCGCTTGCCGCGCATATCGCCGATGACCTTCACGCTGCTGGTAGCGGCCGGCGCGCTGCTGGTCGTGTCGCTGCAGCAGGTGGCGCCGTCGCCGGCGCAACTGGCCCATGGCGGGCCCCGTATGGCGGAACTGGTCGGGCGCATGTTGCCGCCCAATCTCGAGGGCGCCTTCCTGCAGCGTGTGTTCTGGCGGATGATCGAGACGTTCCAGATCGCGCTGGTCGGCACGGTGATCGGGGTGGTGATCAGCCTGCCGATTGCCTGGCTCTCGTCCAAGGCCATCTCGCCGGCGGGAGCCTTCCGGCATGTCTTCAAGATGCTCGTATCGCTCTTCCGCACCGTGCCCGATCTGGTCTGGGCGCTGATCTTCGTTGCCTCCGTCGGGCTGGGCGCGGTGGCTGGAACGATGACGATCATGGTCGACACGATCGGCTTTTGCGGCCGCTTCTTCGCCGAAGCCATGGAGGACGCCGACGAAAAGCCGCAGGAGGCGCTGTTTGCGATCGGCGCAAGCCGGCTCTCGGTGCTGTGCGGGGCCGTGCTGCCGGATGCAATGCCGTCACTGATCAACACGACGTTGTTCGCGCTGGAGAAGGCGGTGCGCTCCTCGGTGGTGCTGGGACTGGTTGGCGCCGGCGGCATCGGTCAGGAGTTGAAGGTTGCCTTCGATCTCTTCCAGTACAAGAACGCCTCCACCATCATTCTGGTGATCTTCATCATCGTGCTGGTCATGGAGTTCGTCACCGACCGTCTGCGCACCCGGGTACAATAGGGCGCGAACGGGCACTGTGGCGCTTTCTGCCGGGCTCTTGGGGCGTCGGCGGCGCGATTGTTGTCGCGCCGGTTTCCTACGATGTGCTCGCAGCGATCGATGTCGATATTGCCCACCGCGCCCCCAAGTCGGGGGGCTTGCTTGTCAGTCAGTCCCTCCGGCGGCCTTGTCCAGGAGCACGGGTCCGGCGAGTTCGAGGCGCACGCGGCCACGGCCCACGTGAAGCAGCTGCACCGGCGCGGCCTTTTCCTCAAGCCGCCGCCGCAGCAGGAGCAGCCGGGTCTCCAGGTTGTCCTTCACGTCCGGCAGGCGCAGTTCGTCCGCGAGCCGGATCTCGCGGTTGGAGAATTCGCTGCGTCCCTCGCGCAGATAAGTCCGGAGCAGGTAGATCAGCAGTCGGCCGGGAACGCCTTTGATCAGGTAATCGTTGTCGATGAAGATGCTGTCGTCATAGGCATAATGAACGACACGGATGGGCCCTCCCGGCTTGGTGGCACCGGTTGCGACGAGCGATGAGACGGGCTGCGCCTCGCCGCTCTCGTCCCCTGCGAGTGCAAGGGCTGCCGCCGCCTGCATGGCGATGATGGAGAGCGCCGCCTCGTCTTCGCGGGTGAAGGCCAGTCTTCTGCAACTTTCGAGAAAAAGAACGCCGCGCAGAGTTCCCTGCGCGATCATCGGCAGCGCGAGCTGGCTCATCGCATCCGGCATGCCCGGCAGCGAGATCGTGCGCGTGCGGTTTTCCTCCGCGGAGGAAGTTTGAACGGCCGAGCCGAAGCGCTGGACGCGGCTCATGTCGCTGATCCGGATCGGCCGCCGCTCCTGGGCCGCCATCCCGATCACGCCTTCGCCGATGACGACTTCGGAACCGATGCCGCTGCGCTCATAGCCGCGGGTGCCGATGGTCACGAGCCGGTCACTGTCGGGTTCCGTCAGCAGCAGCATGGCGTTACCGTACTGAAGGGTTTGTAGCCCCTCCAGCACGGAATCCACGACGGAATCGACATCGCTCGCCTGGCAAATCCCCCGGCTGACCGCGGCCATTGCTGCGAGTTGCGGCCCCGTCGTCGCAGGGGAGTATGCCTGAACAGTAGAGGGAGACGGAACGGCATTGAGCGCGCTGACCCGGTAGATGTCGACGCCGCGCAGCCGCATCACCTCGCCCATGCCGAGCTGCGCACTCGATGCGCGCAGCTGTACGGCCATCTCGTCAAAGAGCTCGCCGCTGTCGAGGGTCTGCTCGAAGCTCACGTCCAGCCGATATTGTTCGCCGTTCCGAGGATCGACGACGAGCACGGCGGCAGCAGGATTGGCGCGCACATTGGCGGCCGTCTTGGAGAAGAACTGATTGGAGAGCGCGATGCGCTCGTCGTCGACCAGCACCACATGCGACAGATAGGAGATGTTCGGGCTGCCGTCGGCCGCCGCAGTCGCGATGATCGAGGGAATGACGCCCTCGAAGCAGGCCGACAGATCGCGAAGCCGGATTGCCATCATTGCCGCTCGACCAGTTGGCCGGCCTTTGCGCCGGGGGTCTGCACGAAGATTTCGTCGACCGGGAGCCTGACTGCCACCAGATCCCGGTTCACGAACCAGGGCGTGACGATGCGGCCATCGAGGCCGAGTCCTTCAAGCGTCGCGGTGATTCTTTCGACATAGCGCGCGGCTGAGGACAGGTGTTCGGCTGTGGCCGGAAGAACTGCGGCGCGCCCCTTGACCTGGAAGGAGACATAGTCGGACGGCCGCGCGAAAGTCGCGGCGAGCCGGCCATTGGCCCGGACATTGGCCACGGTCGCCGGCCATTGCCACTCGGAAACCATCAGATCAATGCTGCCTTCGTCTTTTTGGACAAGCGCGCCGATAGCCCGCCCGATCGCCGGCTGCGATGCGTCATCGCTTGTGCCAAGAACGATCATCACGGGGCTGGTCATGAATACTGCGATATCGTGGTTGATCTGCATGGAATGTTCCCTCCAGCGCAGCATAGCCACTTAGCGATCTTTTAGGAATCGCCCACCGTCGGTTAGGAACCATTTAGGAAGCGCGGCAAGCAGATCGGCATAATGGGTGGGCTCCCCTAAACCGAGGAGCCGCAGATGACCGAATTCACCTCCCACACCATGCCGCCGAAAGCCGTTGCGATCATCGGCGCCGGACCCGCCGGCCTCGTCACGGCGCGCTGGCTTGTCGAACACGGGTTCGAGCCCGTCCTGTTCGAGGCGGCCGACCGCCCCGGCGGCCAATGGAATGCAGCTTCGCCGATGAGCGGCACATGGCGCGGCATGCGCACCAACACCAGCCGCGTCATGACGCGTTTTTCGGATCTCGATCATGCCGAGGGAACACCGGTCTATCCGAGCCGGGACGACATGCATGCCTATCTCATGCGCTATGCCGAAAAATTCGAACTGATGTCGCGGGTCCGCCTCAGCACGCGGGTCGAACAGCTTCAAAAAGCGCCGGAAGGTGGCTGGATCGTCCGCTCACGTCGCAGCGGTGAAGTCCAGACCGAGCGGTTCGCCCGCGTGGTCGTCGCCTCCGGCCGCTATGTCATGCCGGAGGTCCCCGAAATTGCCGGGCTCGACGGCTTCACCGGAACCCTCGGCGCCGCCCACGCCAGCCAGTATGACGGCGGCCAGGCCTATCGCGGCAAGGACGTGCTGATTGCCGGCTGCTCGATCAGCGCGCTCGAGATCGCATCCGATCTTGCCCTTTCGGGCGCACGCAGCGTCACCGTCTGCTACCGCCGCCAACGCTATGTGCTGCCCAAGCTCATGTCCGGCGTGCCGACGGACCATGTGATGTTCACGCGGGCGGCTGCATTGGCAGGCGAGATCCTGCCGCCGGAGGATCTCGCGGCCGGGCTGAAGGCAACGGTCCTGCGCGCGGCCGGATCACCCGACCAGTTCGGCGCGATGACGCCGGACGACAACATCTTTGCGGCCGGGATCACCCAGTCCCAGAACTTCCTTCCGCTCGTTGCGGAAGGCCGCATAGCGGTCCGCCCCTGGATCGAATCCGTCGCGGGGCGCTCCGTCCGCTTCGCCGACGGAGCCAAGGGGGACTTCGACGCGATCCTGTTCGGCACCGGATACCGGCTGTCGCTGCCCTTCCTGGCACCGGATGTAGCGGCGGAACTCGGCCTCGATCGCACCCATATCGATCTCAGCGATCACACCTTCCATCCGGATTTGGCAGGGCTCGCCTTCGCAGGTTTCTACGATCTGGTCGGTCCGTTCCTGCCCGTGCTGGAGCTTCAGGCCCGGTGGATCGCCTATAGCTGGGCGGGTATCGTTCCAGAACCGGACCGCGAGACCCTGGCCGCCGGCCTGGCCCGCAGCCGTGCAGGACGTGGCGGACCGCAGAGCCTGCCGATGCAGCATCTGGCGTTGCTCTTTGCGCGCAATACCGGGGTGGAACCCGATCTCGGTCGCTGGCCGGATCTGGAGCGGGCGCTGCTCTTCGGGCCGCTCTCAGCCGTCTCCTTCCGCCTGCAGGGGCCGGACAGCCTTGGCGATGCACCCGCGCTGACCGCGGCTGCGGCTGCTGCATTCGGCGCGATCCGTTCGCCTGAGATGACCGATGAGGAGCGCGGGTTGAAAAATCTGGTCACGACGGCCGCCCGGCCGCGCGCGGCCTGATCTGGCGAACATGGCGGGGGCGAGTTGCCGAAGAAGCGGCACTGCCCCTTGTATGTATTTTCAACTGACAATTCCGAGACGCTGCACTTGCAGCGGATGTCCGGCGCGAAGAGGTCGCGCCGGAACTTGGTAAATCAGATCAGCCAAACAGGGCCGCGGTCTTTTGCATCGTTATCCAGACGCCCCAAAGGATCGGGATACCTACGACCGCCCAGGCTGCGGCCGCCTTGGCATCGAGGCCGCCCTTGCCAATGCCGAAGGAGCCGGTCGGTCCCTGATGCGCCGTTGCGGCGGTCTTTGCCTGGAGCTTGGCGACTTCCTCGTCGGACATGTACCACTTGGAGTCGAGCGGCTTGACCATCGCATTGGCGATCACGCCGATCACCAGCATGCCCGCCAGGATATACATGGTGAAGTCATACACCTGTTCGCGCGGAATCCCGGCGGCGATCTGGAACTCGCGGATGTAGTTCACGACCACGGGGCCGAGGATGCCGGCGGTCGCCCAGGCGGTGAGCAGCCGTCCGTGGATCGCGCCGACGAACTGCGTCCCGAAGATGTCGGCGAGATAGGCGGGGATGGTGGCGAAACCGCCGCCATACATCGACAGGATGATGCAGAAGATCGCCACGAACAGGAGCTGGCTGCCCATGCCGGCGGCAGTCGGAGCGAGTGCATACAGCACGATGCCGAGCAGGAAGAACGTGTAGTAGGTGTTCTTCCGGCCGATCTTGTCCGACAGCGACGCCCAGAAGAACCGGCCGCCGATGTTGAACAGCGAAAGAAGACCGGCAAAGCCGGCGGCAATCGCCGCGATGGCGGCGCGCTGCGAGCCATCGAGTTCCGTGAAGCCGAGCTCCGGCAAGCCGATCAGGCGACCACCGAAGATTTCCTGCAGCATCGGCGAGGCCATGCCGATCACGCCGATCCCGGCGGACACGTTCATGCACAGGACGATCCAGACCAGCCAGAACTGCTTCGTCTTGTGGGCGTCGCGCAGGTGGACGTGGCGCGTCGTGATCATCGCCTGCTTGGACGTCGCGGGCGGCGTCCAGCCTTCCGGCCGCCAGCCAGCCGGCGGGATGCGGTAACCGAATGCGCCCCCCATCATGAAGACGAGATAGATCGCAGCCATGACCAGGAACGTCTGCCAGACGCCGACGGAAGTTTCGCTCTGGAAGTGGTTCATCAACAAGTCGGCGAGCGGCGCTCCGATCATCGCACCGCCACCAAAACCCATGATCGCCATGCCGGTCGCCATGCCGCGCCGGTCCGGGAACCACTTGATCAGCGTGGAGACCGGCGAGATGTATCCAAGCCCGAGACCGACGCCGCCGATGACGCCGGCACCGACCCACATCAGCCAGAGCTGGTGGGTCATGATGCCGATGGCTGCAAGGACCATGCCGCCGCACCAGCAAAGAGCGGAAACGAAGCCGGCCTTGCGCGGCCCGACCTTCTCGAGCCAGCCGCCCCAGATGGCTGCCGAACAGCCGAGCAGGACGAAGAACAAGGTGTAAATCCAGCCGAGATCGGAAACGCGCCAGTCACAGCTCGTGGTGAAGAGCGCGCTCATCAGGCTCATATCGGCGCAGGTCACCGGCTGGTCGATGCCGATTGCGCGCGACAGCGGTAGCCAGAACACGCTGAACCCGTAAGCCATGCCGATGCAGAGATGGATGCCCAGCGCTGCCGGTGGAACCAGCCAGCGGTTGAAGCCCGGCTTGGCAACAATCCTCTCCTTGTCGAGAAGGCCGCCGTACGGGCCGGCCCCTCCGGTGAATGTTTCTGTAGTTGTAGACATTAATCTCCTCCGGCCCGCGACAGGCATCCGCTGGCGGGACCCTTCTGATGAGTGGTGATTGTTTGCCTGGCGTCCCATCCTCCGTGGGCGCCGGCCGTACTACGGCGTGACCATTCGACTTGTTCGCTCCTCCGCCTGGTTCACACACCCCATCCAAGCAACTGGCGTGCCAAGCGCATAAAGCGTGCAGAACCAAACGGTTACCAAATGGAAAAAATCTTCTTCGGACATTTTGTCCGCACTTGGCGGACAAAATGTCCGGGGCTCAATCGGCTTCCGGCAACCAGATGGTGAAGGTGGTTCCCTTTCCAGTAGCGCTTTCAACGGACATGGCGCCGCCCTGCCGGCTGATCAGTGTCTGGCTGATCGACAACCCGAGACCGGTCCCATCCCTCCGCTTCGTCGTGAAGAATGGATCGAAGACTTTTTGCAGCAGCTCTTCGCTCATGCCGATGCCGTTATCTGCAACCACGAGCGCGATGCCTTGTCGGCCTTCACGATCCTCATCGCGTGTCCGGAGCGTCAGGGTGCCGCCCTCCGGCATGGCATGGATGGCGTTCACGACCAGATTGACAAGCACCTGCTGTAGCTCCGTCCGGTTCATCAGGAGCAACCGGCTGGTGCCCGCTTCGCGAACCACCGTGATGCGTGTCTTGTTCAACAGGTGCTGGACCAGCGGCAGGCTGTCGGAGATGACGTCTTCGGGGGCGTGGCGCTCCATGTAGCCGGCATATTCTTCCGGCCGGGCAAATTGCAGCAGCTTGGTCACGATCTGGCTGATGCGGTGGATCTGTTCGTCGAGCAGCCGGAACTCCGTCCGCACCTCGTCGGCCCGCTCGCCCATCACCGAGCGGACAATTTCAAGGTTGCCCTGCATCACCGCAATGGGATTGTTGATTTCATGGGCGACGCCGGCGGTTATCTCCCCGATTGCCGCCAGCTTTTCCGACATGATGAGCTGCTTGGTCGTGGCCTCCAGACGGTTATTGGCCAGCTGAAGCTCGCGCGTGCGTTCCTCGACACGGGTATTGAGCTCCTCGTTCCACGCACGCAGCTGGCCGTCCCGTTCCTGCAACTGGTCGAGCAGGTGATCGAGATGCACCGCCACGCGTCCGATTTCGTCATTTGCTGGTCGGACCTTGGTGCGCGCGCCAAGGTCGCCATCCTCGACGCGGGCAATGGTGCGGGCCATGCGCTCGAGAGGCAGAAAGATCGAGCCGGCCCAGCGCAGGAACAGGGGCACTGTCGCGGCCGCGACGACCAGGAAGGCGAACAGGATCGTCAGGAGGCTTTCGCGCTTGGCCTGAGTGAACGGCGCTTCCAGGAAGCCGACATACAGCATGCCGACCCGCTTGCCGTAGCTGTCGACGACGGGTTCATAAGCCGAAATGTACCAGTCGTTGACGACGAATGCGCTGTCGAGCCAGGTCTTGCCTTTGTCCAGCACTGCCGAGCGGACAATAGCCGAGACACGGGTGCCGAGCGCACGGCGGCCCTCGAACAGGCGGACATTCGTGCTGATGCGGACGTCCTCGACGAAAAGCGTCGCCGTTCCCTGACTTCCCTCGGGAAGGCTGGCTTTGCGGTAGACAAGGTCGTTGATCGTGTCGATGAACTCGAGATTCTGATTGAGAAGGATGCCTCCAATCAGCGCGCCGACCGTGCCGTCGGGGAGCGTCGCCGCATAGGCTGAATGCACCACCATGCCGCGCGCCTCGGTGCTCTTGTCGGTGGGAACGGCATTCGGCGTGGGGACAAGCTCGATGCGGGCCCGATCTGCAAGCTCAGGCGCAATTGCGGAGAGGTCGCGTTCCTCGAATATGTCGATGGCGGTCTTGCCGGCGCCTGCCAGGGCCTCGCGAACGATCGGCCAGTCGAGCCGCACGGTCTGTGTTTGCAACGGACGCGCGGAGGCGAGGACGTTGCCGCGCTGGTCGACCAGGTAGAGGAAATCGAACGAAAGGTCTCGCCGCTTCTGGTCGAGAAGGGAATTCAGCGCAGCAAAGGGCTGTTCGCCTTGTCCGATGACGTCCCTGAAGCGCGCCGACCCAGCAAGCGCACCGATCTGTTCGCCCGTGTTTTCCAGAATGCGTGCCAGATACTGGTGCGCGATGGTGAGGTCGCCGTTCACCTTGGAGATCAGCGTTGCGTCGAACTTGCTGTTCCAGCGGAGGACGGTAACGCCAAGCAACAATGGCAGAAGCACAAGCGTCGGCAAAAGGGCGATCGCCAGCAGGCGAAACCGGACCGAACGTCCCGCCTGCCGCTCTGGATGTGGCGCATGCACTGGCTTTTCAGGCATTCCACACCGCGCATTTGCGGTCGATCGTCTTGCGCGACACGCCCAGACGCCGCGCTGCTTCCTCGCGGTTGCCGCCGACCTCCCGCAAGACGGCGAGGATGTGGCGGCGCTCCATCTCGGCGAGGCTTTCCGCTTCCGGCCTGTCCTGCGCGGGGGTCAATCCATCATATGCAAGCTGCTCATAGGGGAACCGCCCGAGGATCAGCGTGCGTTCGATGAGGTTGCGCAGTTCGCGCACGTTTCCGGGCCAGGGATAACGGGCCATCGCTTCGCGCGCGGCATCATCGAGCGGAACTTTTGGGACCCCCAACTGCTGCGACAGCTTCGTCATGAACAGCGCCGCGAGATCCTGCGCGTCGTTGCCGCGCTCCTTCAGCGGCGGGAGATGAATCTGGAGCACGTTGATGCGGAAGTAGAGATCGGCCCTGAAGCGGTTCGCCTGGACCTCCTGGGCAAGATCGGCGTTCGTCGCAAATATGAACCGTAAATCCACCGGTACCTCGCGTTCGGCTCCGACCGGGCGGACACGTCGATCCTCCAACACCCGCAGCAGCTTGCTTTGCAGCGAAAGCGGCAGTTCGCCGATCTCGTCGAGAAACAGGGTGCCGCCGTGCGCATGCATGAAGAGGCCCTCACGGGCGCTTCCGGCGTTGGTGAAAGCGCCCTTCAGGTGGCCGAACAGTTCACTTTCGATCATGTCAGGTGGAATGGCAGCGCAATTGACCGGCACGAAAGGCTTGTCCGCGCGGTCGGAAAGGGAGTGCAGCGTGCGCGCCGCGACCTCCTTGCCGGTCCCGGATTCGCCCGTCAAAAGAACGGTTGTAGGCAGCGGCGCGACCCGGGCAATGGTTTCGCGGACCCGCTGGATCGGCTCGGACTCACCGATGAGCCGGTCCCGCAGCAGCATATGATCGGAGGCGGCCCGCAACTCGTAGCGCAGCACGTTGTTCTCGCGCTGCAGGCGCAGGCGGTCGAGGCACCGTGCAACAGCATTGATGATCTGGTTGGAGCGGAACGGCTTCAGCACGAAGTCGGCCGCGCCGGCGCGAAGCGCCTGGATCGCGGTCTCGAGGTCGGCAAAGGCCGTCATCAGGATCGCTTCGGCGAAGAAACCGATCGCCCGCTGCTCGGCAAGCCAGTCGACGCCATTTCGCCCCGGCATGATGTTGTCGAGGATGACGACGTCGAAATGCTGCTGATCGAGCTTGCGGGTCGCCTCTTCGGTGTCGGCCGCTTCCTCGATCCGCTTGCAGCGGGGCCCGAGGGTGCGAACCAGGAAGTTGCGCATACCGGGCTCGTCATCGACGACCAGCACCGATGCATGCGCAAGCCACGGTCCAAATTCCGGATCCCGGCTCGAACGGTCGATACTGCGGATTGTCGATGCTGACATTCTTTCCCCCAATGCTCCCAGGCGGCCGAACCTAGCCGAACCGGCCGAAGATGCAAAAGGGAGGTTGTTGATTGTTGCAAGGCTCACCAGCGGACCGGCGGGTTGGTGATGGCCGTCCCGGTCATTGACGGTGTCACGGCAGATTGGCCGGGGCTTCCCTGCGCCTGGGCTATTGTCGCCAAACTGTCATCGAACTGGGCTAGCTGAGGGCCACTGTAATGTGAGACCGATCTGCCATGAACACAATCGCCCTCGGGGGACTTGGTCCTTGCCACTGCCAATTGCGGCTCTTGCTCGCAGCCCAGACGGGTTGAGCAGCCTGCCATGACGAACAACACCGACAATCTCGGCCACAATTTCCGTGGCCCCGTTTCGACCGTCATTTTCGACTGGGCAGGCACGGTTCTCGACTTCGGGTGCATTGCACCGGTAGCGGCGTTCTGCGCGGCCTTCGCCGAGGAGGGCGTGCCCATCTCGGAGGCCGAGGCGCGCGAGCCGATGGGTGCCGCCAAGCGCGAACACCTCGAGATGATCCTCGCCCAGCCCGCCGTCGCCGAGCGCTGGCAGGCGCACAAGGGCAGCGTGTGCACGCAAGCCGACGTCGACCGGCTCTACGCGGCGTTCCTGCGCATCGATGAGGTGCAGTGCGAACGCTACAGTGCGCTTATTCCGGGGGCGCTCGAGACCATCGCCGCTCTTCGCAGCCGCGACATCGCCATCGGCAGCACCACGGGCTATCCCCGCAGCGTGATGGACGGCCTGATGCCGCTCGCCAAGGCGCAGGGCTATGAGCCTGACCATTGTGTCACGGTGAGCGATGTCAAACGCGGCCGGCCGTATCCGGATATGGTTCTGGACAATGCCATAGCACTTGGGGCGTCGGATGTCCGCGCTTGCGTCGTGGTGGACGACAGCCCCACGGGTCTGGTTTCGGCCCGGGCTGCCGGCATGTGGGCGATCGGGATCATCGCCAGCGGCAATGAGATCGGCCTTTCGCTTGCCGAGTGGCAGGCGTTGGACGAGAAGGCCCAGGACGGGCACCGGCAGCGGGCACGGCGCGCACTGCTGGAGGCCGGCGCCCACTACACGATCGACACCATTGCCGATCTTCTGCCGGTGATCGAAGCCATCAACGGCCGCTTGCAGGCCGGAGAGAAGCCGTAAGACGCTGATGGAAGATGACGAGGACTGCCGCGTAGGTTAGCGCTCGAACCAGCACCAGCCCCTCTTCCTGAGAGCCCGACAGAGGCACGCCCGAGCACCCTGCCACTGCAGCGGGGCATCGGTCGGCACTTGATGCATTCGAGCGATGCGGCGTCGACCTTCGTCAGTGTCAGCTCCGTGAACGGCTTTGACCGGATCGGCTGGCAGATGCATGCGGCCGCGATGGAGCCAACGGTCACATGGCAAAAACCTGACGGCGGGCAGCAGCATCGACCTCCATCGGCGTTGAGGCAGTTACTAATCGTTAATTCTTTTTCGCTGCATGCGCCGCTTCGCATCGGTAATCCGAGGCGCCCGGCCGTTGACGCCGGAGCGCTCCAACCGCCTGCCTTGCAGCGCCTTCCGCGACCCTACGATCTCGCATTCAGCGTCCGCCCGCGCACCTAGTCTCTAACCTCCAGCCCCGGGCAAAGTCGCGCCGTTAACGGTTTGTTAACCACGAAGCACCTAATCCTTGACAACCAAATCTTAACGCAGATGACCAAAGTGCTAACAGACACCCGATCCATCCGTATCAAGGGCCGTTCCTTCCTGGCGCTGGTGCTGTCGCCCGAGCAGCCGATCGACGACTGGCTCCTGCGGCTCGACGATCTTGCGAAGCGTTCGGCCGGCTTCTTCCTGGAGCGGCCGGTCGTCCTCGACGTCGCCGACCTGGAGATCGACCGAAAGCAGCTGCGGCACCTGATTGACGAGCTTGCGAACCGCAACGTCCGGATCATGGGCATCGAGGGTGGGCGCCCGTCGTTGTTCGAGCCCGGCATGCCACCGGCAATGAAGGGTGGCCGCCCGGCTTCGGACGTCGAGATGCCGTCGCCCGACGCCTCCGGCGCACCCGCCGGCGGCGGCGACAGCACTGCTGCATCGGCAAAGGCCGAGGTGCCGACGGTCAGGGCCGTCCCCTCGATCGTCATCCGCGAGCCGGTGCGCTCGGGCCAGTCGGTGATCTTCCCGGAAGGCGACGTCACCGTCGTCGGCTCGGTCGCCTCGGGGGCGGAAATCATCGCCGGCGGCTCGGTGCACATCTATGGAACGCTGCGGGGGCGGGCTCTGGCCGGCTCGGTCGGCAACGCCGCGGCGCGGATCTTCTGCCGCAAGCTCGAGGCGGAACTGCTGGCCATCGACGGGGTCTACAAGACTGCTGACGACATGGCGCCCAACCTTCGCGGACAGGCCGTCCAGCTCTGGCTCGAAGGCGATTCAATCATGGCAGAGAGACTGATGTGAGCAAGCGGGCCGGTCAGGACAAGGAGAGCGAGATGGCGAAAGTAATCGTGGTAACATCGGGCAAGGGCGGCGTCGGCAAGACGACCTCGACGGCCGCCCTCGGCGCCGCGCTGGCGCAGCGCAACGAGAAGACGGTCGTCGTCGACTTCGACGTCGGGCTGCGCAACCTTGACCTCGTCATGGGCGCCGAGCGCCGGGTCGTCTACGACATCGTCAATGTCATCCAGGGCGACGCCAAGCTGCCGCAGGCGCTGATCCGCGACAAGCGGCTCGAAACGCTGTTTCTCTTGCCGGCCTCCCAGACCCGCGACAAGGACGCCTTGACCCCGGAGGGTGTCGAGCGGGTGATGGCGGACCTGAAGCGCCATTTCGACTGGATCATCTGCGACAGCCCCGCTGGCATCGAGCGCGGCGCGACGCTCGCCATGCGCCATGCCGACGTCGCCGTGATCGTCACCAACCCGGAAGTCTCCTCGGTGCGCGATTCCGATCGGATCATCGGTCTGCTCGATTCCAAGACGGCCAGGGCCGAGATCGGCGAGCGGATCGAAAAGCACCTGCTCCTGACCCGCTATGATGCCCAGCGCGCCGAGCGCGGCGACATGCTGAAGGTAGACGACGTGCTGGAGATCCTGTCGATCCCGCTGCTCGGCATCGTGCCGGAAAGCTCGGACGTGCTGCGTGCCTCCAACCTCGGCTCCCCGGTTACGCTCGCCGATGCCCGCAGCGCCCCGGCGCTCGCCTATCTCGATGCCGCCCGTCGGCTCGCCGGCGAGACCGTGCCGATCACCATTCCGAACGAGAAGCGCGGAATTCTGGGCAAGATTTTTGGACGGAGGGCAGCATGAGCATATTCCGTTTCTTCAACAAGCAGAGCTCGGCGCCGCTGGCGCGCGAGCGCCTGCAGATCCTGCTCGCCCATGAGCGCGCCACCGTCGGCGGCCAGTCGGACCTGGTGGCGAAACTGCGCGAGGAGATCCTCGCCGTCATCGCCAAGCATGTGCAGATCGACAGCGACAAGGTCGTCGTCAAGATGGATCGCGGCGAGAACGTTTCCACCCTCGAGGTCGACATCGAGATCCCGCTCGACGCCAACGTCAAGGCGGCCTGAATTTCGCCGAAGAACTGCGGGCGCCCTCCGGGGCGCCTTTTTCGTTGGTGCGCCCCGGGCTCTGCGCTGGTAGAGCGCTTGGCGGCGGGGGGCGCCAACACCGTGCCGGTGGCTCTCGCCTGCCTCTGCTTTCCGGTTACCATGAGCTGCCGCATCCGCGCGTAACCAACCGTCTCGCTATGCTGCCGCCCGATCGGCCTCGCGTAGCATCTCGATGATGGCGGAGAAATCGCGGTTGCCGTTGCCCTCCGCCTCGAAGTTCTTGTAGAGCGCCGTCGCGGCGGCGCCGAGCGGCGTTGCGATCCCGCTTGCCGACGCAGCCTCCTGCGAGAGGAGCAGGTCCTTCAGCATCAGCGCCGCGGCGAAGCCCGGCTTGTAGCCGTTGTTGGCGGGCGAGGTGGGGACAGGTCCCGGAACCGGGCAATAGCTCGAGATCGACCAGCACTGGCCGGACGAGGTGGAGGCGACGTCGAACAGCGCCTGGTGCGACAGGCCGAGCTTTTCGCCGAGCGCGAAGGCTTCGCAGACGGCGACCATCGAAATGCCGAGGATCATGTTGTTGCAGAGCTTCGCCGCCTGGCCGGCGCCGGCGGCGCCGCAGTGGACGATCTTCCTGCCCATTGCCTCCAGTAGCGGCCTTGCCCTGGCGAACGCCGCCTCACTGCCGCCGGCCATGAAGGTCAGCGTGCCTGCCGCAGCTCCCCCCGTGCCACCGGAGACCGGCGCATCAAGCGCCGCGCAGCCTGCATCTACCGCCATTGCATGGGCCTTTCGGGCGCTTTCGACGTCGATCGTCGAGCAGTCGATGAGGAGCGTGCCGGGCTTCACCAGGCCGACGAGCTCCCGCCAGACGGCGACGACGTGCTCGCCCTTCGGCAGCATGGTGACGACCGCTTCGGCGTCCTTTACCGCCGCGGCAAGGCTGGCTGCACGGCCCACTCCGGCATCGGCAGCAGCCGCGAGGGAGGGCTCGGAGAGATCGAAACCGGCAACCCGATGTCCCGCCTTGACGAGGTTCGCGGCCATGGGACCGCCCATGTTGCCGAGGCCGATGAATGCGATGCGGGTCATGCGGTTTTCCTTACTGGCGATGATGGCAGCGACGGGCCGCCGCCTTGAAGATGGTACCCCGGGGCGGCAGCCCTGCGGGAAGCAGCCACCGGGAACGGCGGCATGGGCAGGCGAGCCGGATCAGCGGGCGTCCGACAGGATCATCGAGGCAGCTTTCTCCGCGATCATGATCGTCGGTGAATTGGTGTTGCCGGAAGTGATGCGCGGCATGACCGAAGCGTCGGCGATGCGCAGCTTCCCAAGAGCTCGCATCCGCAGCTGCGGGTCGACGACGCTCTCCGGATCGGCGCCCATGCGGCAGGTGCCGGTGGGATGGAAGATCGTCGTGCCGATGTCGCCTGCGGCCCGCTCGAGATCGGCATCGGTCTCGAAGGCAGGGCCGGGCTTGTATTCCACCGGCTTGAACCGGGCAAAGGAGGGCTGCTGCACGATGCGGCGGGTCAGCCGGATCGCATTGACCGCAACGTCGCGATCGCCCTGCTCGCTCAGATAGTTCGGGCGGATCATCGGCTGCATGGCGAAGTCGGGGCCTTTCACATGCACGGAGCCGCGGCTGTCCGGCCGCAGGTTGCAGACGCTGGCCGTGATCGCCGGAAAAGGATGCACGCTGTCGCCGAACTTCTCCAGGGACACCGGCTGGATATGATACTGCAGGTCCGGCGTCTCCTTGTCGGGGCCGGAGCGGGTGAAGATGCCGAGCTGGCTCGGCGCCATCGACATCGGCCCCGAGCGCTTCAGAAGATACTCGAGCCCGATCGAGGCCTTTCCGAGGAGGGTGCTCGCCTTCTCGTTCAGCGTCGGAACACCAGATACTTTGTAGATGAGGCGCAGTTGCAGATGGTCTTGCAGGTTCTCGCCGACGCCGTTCACCTCCTTGACGACTTCGATTCCGGCTTGCTGCAGGACGTCGCCGCGGCCGATGCCGGACAGTTCGAGCAGGTGAGGGGAGCCGATTGCGCCGGCGCTGAGCACGGTCTCGCGGGCCGCATAGGCCTTCTTCGCCACACCGTCGTGCTGGAATTCGACACCCTTTACTTCGCCGTTCTCGATCAACAGCCTCCGGGCCTGGGCCTTGGTGAGCACGGTGAGGTTCGGACGCTTGCGCGCCGGCCGCAGAAACGCCTTCGAGGCGTTCCAGCGGATGCCGGAGCGCTGGTTGACGTCGAAATAGCCGGACCCCTCGTTGTTCCCGCAATTGAAGTCTTCGGTGCGCGGTATGCCGGCTTCGCTGGCCGCCTGCTGAAAGGCATCCAGCACGGCCCAGCGCACGCGCGCCTTCTCTACCCGCCACTCGCCGCCCGCGCCGTGCATGTCCCCGGCGCCTTTGTAGAAATCTTCGCACTTCTTGAAGAAGGGCAGCACGTCGTCCCATCCCCAGCCGGTACAGCCGAGCTGGCGCCACAGGTCGTAGTCGCGGGCCTGGCCGCGCATGTAGATCATGCCGTTGATCGAAGAGCAGCCCCCGAGCACCTTGCCGCGCGGATAGTTGAGCGCCCGGCCGTTGAGGCCGGCCTCCTTCTCGGTGGTGAAGCACCAGTCGGTGCGCGGATTGCTGATGCAGTAGAGATAGCCGACCGGAATGTGGACCCAGTGGTAGTTGTCGCTGCCGCCGGCTTCCAGGAGAAGAACCCGGTTGTTGCGATCGGCAGAAAGCCGGTTTGCCAGGACGCAGCCGGCGCTGCCGGCACCGATGACGATATAGTCGAACTGATCCATCTCGAACTCCGTGCGAGACCCTTCCTGCGCGCCGGCCGCGCTGCAGGACGGTTTCACCATTTCTTCAGTATTGAGCCGCCGGCCGGATTGAAGGCCGGTTCGGCATGCAGATCACCCTGGAAACCGTTTCAGGCCGGTCCCTCCAGCCCTAGAACCCGAGCTTCTTTCCAAGCCGCGAGGCATAGAACTCGCCGACGATGCCACGGCGGAACAGCAGAACGCAGGCCATGAAGACGATGCCGGTGATGATCGTGACCGGGAAGTCGGAGGTCGCCAGGTAGTTTTGCAGCGTCACCACCAGTCCGGCGCCGACCATCGGGCCGATCAGCGTGCCAATGCCGCCGAGCAGCGTCATCAGGATGACCTCGCCCGACATGTGCCAGCCGACATCGGTGAGCGTGGCGAACTGGAAGACCAGGGCCTTGACGCTGCCGGCAAGGCCCGTCAGGGCCGCCGACATCACGAAAGCGCCGAGCTTGTAGTTGCCGACCGAATAGCCGAGCGAGATGGCGCGGGCCTCGTTCTCGCGGATCGACTTCAGGATCATGCCGAAGGGCGAGTTGATGAAGCGCCAGATGATCGCGATGCCGATCACGAAGAGGGCCAGCACGAAGTAGTACATGTTGCTCGGGTCGTTCAGGTCGATCAGGCCGAACAGGTGGCCGCGCGGCACCGACTGGATGCCGTCCTCGCCATGGGTGAACGCCGCCTGCAGGCAGAAGAAATAGAACATCTGCCCGAGCGCCAGCGTGATCATGGCGAAATAGATGCCCTGCCGACGGATGGCGAAGAACCCGACCACCAGGCCCAGAAACGCAGCGCCGGCAACGCCGATCAGCACGCCGATCTCGGGGGTGACGCCCCATTCCTTCATCACGTGGGCCGTGAAATAGGCCGCCCCGCCGAAGAAGGTGGCGTGGCCGAAGGAGAGTAGCCCCGTGTAGCCGAGCAGAAGGTTGAAGGCGCAGGCAAACAGGGCGAAGCACAAAAGCTTCATCAGGAAGATCGGGTAGAGGAACATCGGCGCCACGAGCAGGCCGCCGACGGCCACCACCAGGATCGCGGTCTGCACCGTGGAGGCGCCTTTTTTCGTATTCATATTCTCGGAAAGCTCCACCATGTCACGCATCCCGTCCGAAGAGGCCGGCCGGCCGAAGCAGAAGCACGATCGCCATGATGACGAAGATCACGATGTTTGATGCTTCCGGATAGAACACCTTGGTCAGGCCCTCGGCGATGCCGAGCATGTAGCCGGTGAGGATCGCCCCCATGATCGAGCCCATGCCGCCGACCACCACCACCGCGAAGACGACGATGATGAGATTGGTGCCCATCAGCGGCGAGACCTGGTAGACCGGCGCGGCAAGCACGCCGGCGAAGGCGGCAAGGCCGGCGCCGAGCGCGTAGGTGAAGGTCAGGAGCAGCGGCACGTTGACGCCGAAGGCCTGCACCAGCACGGGGTTCTCCGTCGCCGCCCGCAGGTAGGAACCAAGCTTGGTCTTCTCGATCAAGAGCCAGGTGCCGAGGCAGGCGAGCAGCGAGACCACCACCACCCAGCCGCGGTAGTTCGGCAGGAACATGAAGCCGAGATTGGTGCCACCCGCAAGCAGCGGCGGCGCCGCATAGGGCTGGCCGGAGGCGCCGTAGAGATAGCGGAACGTGCCCTCGATGGTCAGCGCCAGGCCGAAGGTGAAGAGCAGCCCGTAGAGCGGGTCGAGATTGTAGAGCCGGCTCAGCATGGTCCGTTCGATCACCGCGCCGAAGAGGCCGACGACCAGAGGCGCGACGACCAGCGCTGCCCAGTAGCCGATGCCGAGATACTGCAGCAGCAGGTAGGCGACGAAGGCGCCGAGCATGTACTGCGCCCCGTGGGCGAAGTTGATGACCCGCAGCAGGCCGAAGATAACGGCCAGCCCGAGGCTCAGCAGCGCATAGAATGAGCCGTTGATGAGGCCGATGAGCAACTGCCCGAAGAGCGCCTGCATCGGAATTCCGAAAATCATGGTCATGGCGCGGTCAGACCCCCAGCACCTTGTGGAGCATCGGCATTTGGTTCGGCAGCTCCGCGACAGGGAAGTCCGCTACCATCTGGCCGTGGTCCATGAGATAGAAACGGTCGGCGATCTTGCTGGCGAAGCGAAAATTCTGCTCGACCAGCAACACGGTCATGCCGCGTTCCTTCAGTTTCTTCAAAACCTCGCCGATGCGCTGCACGATGACCGGGGCGAGGCCCTCGGTCGGCTCGTCGAGCAGCAGCATCTTGACGCCGGTGCGCAGGATGCGGGCCATCGCCAGCATCTGCTGCTCGCCGCCGGAGAGCTTGGTGCCCGGGCTGGTGCGGCGCTCGAGAAGGTTCGGGAACAACTCGTAGATCTCGTCGAGCGACATGCCGCCCCTGGCGACCACCGGCGGCAGCATGAGGTTTTCTTCCACCGTCAGGGTGGCGAAGATGCCGCGCTCCTCCGGCACGAAGCCGATGCCGGCATGCGCCGTCCTGTGCAGCGGCACGGTCATCATGTCGCGGCCGTCGAACAGGATCTGGCCCTTGCGCTCGCGCAGGATGCCGACGATCGTGCGCAGCGTCGTCGTCTTGCCGACGCCGTTGCGGCCGAGGATGGTGACCGTCTCGCCTTCGCCGACGGTCATGTCGACGCCGTGCAGGACGTGGCTCTCGCCATACCAGGTGTTGAGGTTCTTGACCTGAAGCATCGGTTTCATCTCAGGCCTCCTCCGTCCCCATGTAGGCGACGCGGACCTGCTCGTTCCGGCTGACGGTCGCGTAGTCGCCTTCGGCGAGGATCTCGCCGCGCTGCAGCACGGTGACGTGGTGGCAGATGTTGGCGACGACCTTGAGGTTGTGCTCGACCATCAGGATGGCGCGATCCTTCGCAAGATCGGTGATGAGATTGGCGATCACGCCGACGTCCTCCTGACCCATGCCGGCCATCGGCTCGTCGAGCAGCAGCACCTTGGGATCGAGCGCCAGCGTGGTGGCGATCTCGAGTGCGCGCTTGCGGCCGTAGGAAAGGTCGGCGGCAGTGTCGTTGCGCCATTTTTCCAGCCCGACCATCGCGATCAGTTCGTCGGCGCGCGCGTTCAGGCGGTTCAGCGACGACATCGGCCGCCAGAACTGGGTGGCCAGATTGTTGGGGCGCTGCAGCGCCACGCGCACGTTGTCGAGCACCGTCAGGTACGGGAACACCGCGGAGATCTGGAAGGAGCGGACCAGCCCCATGCGCGCCACCCTGTCCGGCGGCGTCCGGGTGATGTCGGTTCCGAGCAGGTTGATCGTGCCGTCCGTCGGCTGCAGGAATTTTGTAAGGAGATTGAACACGGTCGTCTTGCCTGCGCCGTTCGGCCCGATCAGGGCGTGGACGCGGGCATGATGGACGTCGAGGTCGACGTTCTTCACCGCGGTGAAGCCGCCGAAATCGCGGCGGAGGCCGCGGGCGGTCAAGACCACCCGCGGCTCCGGCTGCGCCTGTCGTTCAGACATCGCCATGGCTGTTTCCGGGACTTACTGCGTCACCAGATCGCAACCGCTCTTGGCAGGATCGATGAAGGCGTCCTTGCCCGGAATGGTTGCCAGCACCTTGAAGTAGTCCCAGGCGACATCGCTTTCGCCCGGCTTCTTCACTTCCAGAAGATACATGTCGTGGATCATACGGCCGTTCGCAGCGACCGTGCCGTTCTCGGCGAAGACGTCGCTGACCGGCATCTCGTGCAGCGCCTTCGAGACCGCGTCGGCATCGTCGGTGCCGGCCTTGTCGATCGCCTTCAGGTACTGGGTGACGGCCGAGTAGGTGCCGGCCTGCACCATGTTCGGCATGCGGCCGGTGCGCTCGAAGAAGCGCTTGCCGAACTTGGCCGACTCCTCGTTGCGGTTCCAGTAGAAGCCTTCCGTCAGCGTCAGGCCCTGTGCGGCTTCGACGCCGAGGCCGTGCACTTCGGCGAGCGTGAACAGAAGCGCGGCGAGGCGCTGGCCGCCGGCCACGATGCCGAATTCGGCCGCCTGCTTGATGGCGTTGGAGGTGTCGAGGCCGGCATTGGCGAGGCCGATCACCTTGGCGCCGGAGGACTGGGCCTGGAGCAGGAACGAAGAATAGTCGGTCGTTGCGAGCGGGTGGCGGACCGAACCCGCGACCGTGCCGCCGTTCTCCTTGACGAAGTTGGAGGTGTTCTCCTCGAGCGAATAGCCGAAGGCGTAGTCGGCCGTCAGGAAGAACCAGCTGTCGCCGCCCTGCTTGACGAGCGCGCCGCCGGTGCCGACGGCGAGCGAGTGGGTGTCGTAGGCCCAGTGGAAGCCGTAGGGGCTGCACTGCTTGCCGGTGAGCTCGGTCGTCGCCGCACCGGTGTTGATGGTGATCTTCTTCTTTTCCTTCGACAGCGCCTGCACCGCCAGTCCGACCGACGAGGAGGTCAGTTCCATGATGCTGTCGACCTGCTCGGTGTCGTACCACTGGCGGGCGATGTTGGAGGCGATGTCGGCCTTGTTCTGGTGGTCGGCGGTGACGACCTCGACCGGCGCGCCGGCAGCCTTGCCGCCGTAGTCCTCGACGGCCATCTTCGCGGCCTCGTAGGACCACTTGCCGCCGAAGTCGGCATAGACGCCCGACTGGTCGTTGAGAATGCCGATCTTGACCTTCCCGTCGGAAACGTCGGCGGCATAGGTCGCGGTGCTGGCGGCCAGCAGGATCGCCGTGGACGCAATGAGGCGGTTACGCATGTCTTTCTCCTCCCAGAGATAACAGAAGTGCAGATCTGTTCAAAAATTGGCCGATCCTCCCCAAGGTTGCGGCCATTCCTGCCAAGTTTCCCAAAAAGGGTGATTGACGCAAGGGCTGGGCCAAACTAATTCCAAACAGGGTCTGTTCATTTTTGAACAGAAGGAGCCTCGTGAGCACGAATCCGCACTTTACCTGGGACGACCTGATGTACTTCCTGGCCGTCGCCAGGACGGGGCAGCTGTCGACTGCAGCCCGGCATTTGCGGACGAGCCACGCCACGGTGTCGCGCCGCATCGACCGCCTCGAATTCGCGCTCCAGGTGAAGCTTTTCGAGCGCAATCCGCGCGGCTACGTGCTGACGGCAGTCGGCCAGCGGTTCATCGAGACGGCGGAGAAGATCGAGGCCGAGGCAGAACGGCTGCAGGCGGAGATCTCGGGGGGCGCCACGGCCCAACGCGGCGTCATCCGAATGAGTGCGCCGGAGGGTTTTGCGAATTTCTTCCTGACCCACCGGCTCGGCGACTTCGCCGCCGCCTATCCGAACCTGGCGCTGGAACTGGTGACGATCCAGCAGATCATGTCGCTGTCGCGCAAGGAGGCCGATCTTGCCGTGTCGCTCGACCCGCCGAAGGCCGGGCCGTACGATTGTGAGAAGATCGCCGACTACAGCCTGCACATCTACGGCTCGCGGCGCTATCTCGAACGGCATGGGCCGGTGCGCAGCCGCGACGAGCTGCTGCAGCACCCTTTCATCGGCTACATCGAGGACATGATCTTCGCGCCGGGCCTTGATTATCTCGGTGACGTACACCGCGGCATCAAGGCGCGCTTCCAAAGCTCCAGCATCTTCGCCCAGCTGACGGCAACGCGCAACGATCTCGGTCTCGGCATCCTGCCGCACTTCATCGCCAAGCAGTATCCGGAACTGGAGATCGTGCTCGCCGACGAGATCGAGCTGCGCCGCAGCTATTGGCTGGTCTGCCACCACGACCTGCGCAGCCTGCCCAGGGTGCGCATGGTGATCGATTTCCTGTTCGATACCGTCCGTTCGAATATGCCGAGCTTTCTGCGCGAGCTGGACGACAGGACGGTCAACATGCCGGCGGTCAACCAGTTGGAAAACGCCCAGCGGGGTCCCTAGGTCTTGGCGTCATCCCGTGCGGCCTCGGTGTCGGCGGCGATCGAGCCCGGAACGGTCGGGTCGCCCTCGGCGCGGTCACGGTGAAGTGCGGCCTGGGCGAGCAGCATGAGGGTGACCGGCGTCGTGACTGTCACGAATATGCCGACCAGCAGTTCGTGAAAAACCGGCCGCCCGCCGACGACGGAAAAGTAGATCATCGAGGCCATCACCACGCCGCCGGTTCCCCAACTGGTGCCGAGCGTCGGCGCATGCAGGCGCTGGTAGAAGCTCGGCAGGCGCGTGAAGCCAATCATGCCAATCAGTGCCAGCCCGGAGCCGAGCAGGAGAAAGGCCGAAACGGCGATGGCCGCCCACAGGGGCAGGTCCGCAGCATGGCTCATTCGATCACCTCGCCACGCATGAGGAACTTCGCCAGGGCCACCGTCGATACGAAGCCGAGCAGGCCGATGATCAATGCTGCCTCAAAATAGATCGTCCGCCCGCTGCCGATGCCGAACACCAGCAGCAGGAGCATTGAATTGAGGTAGAGGGCATCGAGTCCGAGTACGCGATCCTGCGCCCGGGGCCCGAACACCATGCGGAGCATGGCGAGCGCCATGGCGATCGAGAGCATCACCTGGGCGCAGGTCAGCGACCAGTAGAGGATCGTTGCGCTCATTCGAAGATCTCCCTCAACAGCCTTTCATAGCGGTTCTTGACGATGTCGATCCATTCGGTCTCGTCCATGACGTCGAGAATGTGCATCAGCAGCGTTCCCTCGGAAGAGTTGTATTCGATCCAGGCGGTACCGGGCGTGCTCGTGATGATCACCGCAAGTAGCGCCAGTCCGGTCGGATCCTTCAACTCGAGGGGGACCGCGAGAAACGCGGAGTGGTGCCCGGGCCGCCGGCCGGTGAGGATGAGCCGGACAACGGCGATGTTCGACTGGATGATGTCGTAGAGCACGATCACGAGCAGCCGCGCGAGAAGGTCCCAGCGGCGGATGCGCGGCTTGCTCGGCCGCAGGGCCGCCATCGACCAGGATGCGAAGACCGCGATGGCGCTGCCGAGGAGGAGATGGCCGACCGAGAAACTGTTGAGGATCAGCCACATCAACAGCAGCGACAGCGCCAGCAGCGGGTAGGGCAGAACGCTCATTGCTGGACCTCCGCGCTGGCGGGCCCGACCTGGCGGGCATTTCTCACGGCGTCGATATACTGGTGGGGTGCGCTCAGTGCGCGCGCCGTCGCGTCCATGTAGCGCATGGCCGGGCCGGCCTGCACCGTCAGGAGCAGGGTTGCCAGCAGCAGCAGCAGGACGGGCGCCACCTCGATCACGAGCACGCGGGGCTTGGTTCCTTCCATCGATGCCCAGAAGGTGCGGATGCCGGAGCGTGTCATCGCGATCAGCGCCGAAAGCCCCGACAGGATGATGAGGAAAACGACCAGCCACATGATGGCCGGCACGACGGCTGCGCTGCCGCTGCCGGTGGGCTCGAGCATGGCCGACAGCATGGCGAACTTGGCCACGAAGCCGGAGAGCGGCGGAAGCCCGGCGAGCAGGATGCCGCAGGCGGCAAAGCAGATGCCGAGCACCGCCATGGTGCCGGGCAGGGCCACGCCCTCACCGCCTTGCTCCGGTTCGTCCTCATCCGCATCGCCGTAGACTTCCATCGTCACGGCCAGCACGCTCGCGCCGGCGTCCTGTCCGCGCTCGACGAGTTCGATCAGCATGAAGAAGGCGCTGATCGTCAGCGTCGAGCTCGCAAGATAGAACAGCGCCCCGGTCGTGATCGCGCCGCTGCCGAGGCCGATGGCCATCAGCAACGTGCCGGAGGAGACCAGCACCGAGAAACCAGCGAGCCGGCCGAGTGCCTGCGAGGCGAGCACGCCGATGGCGCCGAAGGTGATCGTCGCCATGCCCCCAACCAGAAGCACCTGCAGTCCGAAGCCCGACGAGGTCGACGTGCCTTCGCCGAACACCAGCAGCGATAGCCGGAGCACGACGTAAATGCCGACCTTGGTCAGGATCGCGAAAATGCCGGCGACCGGCGCTGCGGCCGCGGTATATGCCGGCGGCAGCCAGAAGTTCAGCGGCCACATGCCGGCCTTGATCAGGAAGGCCACTCCGAGAATGCCGGCACCGGCTTCAAGTAGCATTCGCTTCTGGGGTTCGACGCTTGCCACGCGCTCGGCGAGGTCGGCCATGTTCAGGGTACCGGTGACGCCGTAGATGAGGCTGACGCCGATCAGAAAAAGCAGGGCGGCGGCGAGATTGACGGCGATGTAGTGCAATCCGGCCTTGACGCGCAAAAGCCCCGACCCGTGCAGCAGCAGGCCGTACGAGGCTGCCAGCAGCACCTCGAAGAAGACGAAGAGATTGAACAGGTCGCCCGTCAGGAACGCCCCGTTCAGCCCCATCAGCAGGAACTGGAACAGGCTATGGAAGTGCGAGCCGGCCGTGTGCCAGCGGGCAAGCGCGAAGATCAGCGCCGGCAACCCGAGGGTCGCCGTCAGGACCAGCATGAGTGCGGAAAGCCGGTCGACCACCAGCACGATGCCGAAGGGAGCGGCCCAGTTGCCGAGAAGATAGACGCCTTGACGGGCTGTTTCCGGACCGTCGATGCCGTCGGCAAAGCGGAAGAGCGCGACCGCAACGACGAGCAGGATGATGGTGGAGGCGAGGCCGATCATCGCCTTCTGGGACCGCCGGCGTTCGTCGATCAGCAGCAGCAGGGCTCCCGTGACCAGCGGAACCAGAATCGGGGCAATGATGAGATGCTGCCCGAAGCTCATTGCGACTGCTCCCGGCCGTCGACATGGTCCGTCCCGGTCAGCCCGCGCGCCGCGAGCAGCACGACGAGGAAGAGTGCGGTGGTGGCAAAGCCGATCACGATTGCGGTCAGCACCAGCGCCTGCGGAACCGGATCGGCCAGCGCGGCAGTCTTGGACCCGTCCGCCAGGATGGCGGGTGCGTTGACCTTCAGACCGCCGACCCCGAAGATGAAGAGGTTCACCGCATAGGAAAGAAGCGAGAGCCCGACGATGACCTGATAGGTGCGCGGCCGCAGGATCAGCCATACGCCCGATCCGGTCATGATGCCGATCCCAAGCGAAAGAACGAGTTCCATTATGTGTCCTCCGGCTTCGGCTCGGTCCTGATCCGGTAGGTGCGGATGGACTGGTGGGCGATCGCGATCAGGATCAGCACGGTTGCGCCGACGACGAGGCTGAACACGCCGAGGTCGAAGAGCAGGGCGGATGCGGTCGGGATCTTTCCGATCAGCGGCAGTTCCAGATATTGCGAGTGGGACGTGAGGAATGGATAGCCGAAGAACCAGGATCCCACGCCGGTCGCAACCGCGATGAGCAGCCCCAGTGCGATCCAGCGCAGCGGCAGGATCCGCAGGCGATCTTCCGCCCAGCGCGTGCCGCCGCCGAGATACTGCAGCAGGAAGGCGATCGCCATGGTGATGCCTCCTGCAAACCCGCCGCCCGGCAGGTCGTGGCCGCGCAGGAACAGGTAGATGGCGAAGGTGATGATCACCGGGAACATCCACTGCATGACGACCGAGGGGACCAGCAGGTAGTCCCTGACCGTGTCGCCCGGCTTGCGATCAGGCTGTGCCTTGTCGAAGGCATCCTGGAGCTCCTGCTGCTCGGTGGTCCCGATGCTTTCCGGCGCCGGCCGGAAACGGCGCAGCAGCGCAAAGACGGTGAGCGCGACGATGCCGAGCACGGTGATTTCACCCATCGTGTCGAAGCCGCGGAAGTCCACGAGAATGACATTGACCACGTTCTTGCCGCCGCCCTGCGTGTAGGCATTGTCGAGGAAGTAGTTGGCGATGGTGTCGGGCACCGGCTGCATCATCACCGCATAGGCGAGGATCGACATGCCGGCTCCGCAGATGACTGCGAGCGCGAAGTCGCGCAGGCGGCGCAGGCGGGCGGCGAGGGCGGTGCTCTCGTCGATCTTGCCGATACGCTTGGGCAGCCACCGCAATCCGAGCAGCAGCAGTACCGTCGTGACGATCTCGACCACCAGTTGGGTAATGGCGAGGTCCGGTGCCGACAGCCAGGCGAAGGTGATGCAGGTGACGACGCCGGACCCGCCGAGCAGCACCAGCGCGGCGACGCGATGATACTTGGCCAGAAGCGCGGCGCTGACCGCCGAAACCATGCCGATGACCCAGATCATCGCGAATGCCGGATCGACCTGCGCCAAGGGCGGGAGCTTCGCATCGAAGCCGGCGAGATAGAGCGGAACGGCGGCCGCAAGAAAACTGAACCCCGCGACGAGGCGCAACTGCGGCTGCAGCCGTCGGGTGCCGAGATTGGCTTCCACCCACCGCGCCCACTTCCACGACACGGTGACGAGGATGCGCTCGAAGATGCGCTGCCCGCGAAGATGCCGAAAGATCGGCGGTCCGTCCTCGCAATGGGAGAGGTATTTCTGCAGGGCGGAATAGAGGATCGTGCCGCCGACCATGGCGACCACGCTCATCAGGAGCGGGAGCGTCACCCCGTGCCAGACTGCCAGGCTGTATTGCGGCATGTCGGTGCCGAGCACCGAGACCACCGCGGTGCTGAGGAACGGACCGATAGACATGCTCGGCACGATGCCGACGATCAGGCAGGCCAGCACCAGGAACTCTACCGGAAAGCGCATCCACCGCGGCGGCTCGTGCGGGTGCGGATTGGGAATGTCGGACGGTGGCGGGCCGAAGAAGACCGTGTGGATGAAGCGGATCGAGTAGGTGACGCTGAAGGCGCCGTAGATCGTCGCGATGTAGGGCAGGGCGCGATCGAGGATCGAATCCGCATGGGTCTCGACGGCTTCGGCAAAGAACATCTCCTTCGACAGGAAGCCGTTCAAGAGCGGCACGCCTGCCATTGCGGCGCAGGCCACCATCGCCAGCGTCGCCGTGTGGGGCATGAAGCGGTAGAGCCCGCTCAGCTTCTGCATGTCGCGCGTACCGGTCTCGTGGTCGATGATGCCGGCCGCCATGAACAGCGACGCCTTGAACGTGGCATGGTTGACCATGTGGAAGATCGCCGCCACCGCTGCCAGCGGACTGCCGAGGCTGAGCAGCGTCACGATCAGCCCGAGGTGGCTGATCGTCGAATAGGCGAGCAGTCCCTTCAGGTCGCGCTGGAAGATCGCGAAATAGGCGCCGAGCACGAGCGAGGTGATGCCGGCAAGCCCCAGCAGCCAGAACCATTCGAAGGTCCCGGACAGCGTGGGCCAGAGGCGCGCCAGCAGGAACACACCGGCCTTCACCATCGTGGCGGAGTGCAGGTAGGCCGATACGGGCGTGGGCGCCGCCATGGCGTTGGGCAGCCAGAAATGGAACGGAAACTGTGCGCTCTTCGTCAGCGCGCCGATGAGGATCAGGATCAGCGTCGGAAGGTAGAGCGGATGGGCGCGCACCACGTCGCCTGCGGACAGGACCACGTCCAGGTCATAGCTGCCGGCGATGTGGCCGAGCAGGATCACGCCGACGAGGAGACAGAAGCCGCCGGTGCCGGTGATCGTCAGGGCCATGCGCGCGCCGTCGCGGGCATTGGCGTTGTGATACCAGTAGCCGATCAGCAGGAACGAGAAGATGCTGGTCAGTTCCCAGAAGATCGACAGCAGGATGAGGTTGCCGGACAGGACCACGCCCAGCATGGAACCCATGAAGGCCAGCAGGAACGCGAAGAAGCGCGGGATCGGATCTTCCGCGGAGATGTAGTAGCGGGCGTAGACGACGACGAGGAAGCCGATGACGGTCACCAGCATGGCAAACAGCCATGCAAAACCATCCATTCGCAGCGTGAAGTTGAGTCCGATCTCGGGGACCCACTGGACTTCGTGGCGGACGACTTTGCCGGCGGTGACCGAAGGATAATAAAGTGCCGTGAGGATCGTTGTCGCCAGTGCGACCAGGCCAGAGAGCCAGGCGGGCAAGGAACGGGCGGCCGTACGCCATAACAGGGCGGTTGCGATGCTACCGGCGAAGGGGAGAACTAACAGAAAAAACAACAATCTTTCAGGCATCAGCTAACATATCGCTTCGAATCGGAACCTCATTGTCACGTTGGGATTACATGTCTAGCGCAGACCGATGCCGGTTGCGCGCAGAATGTCATAAAATTATTGTTATCCGTCAGGGGCGGCCGTTGCAATTGCCTATGCATCGTGCCCCTGGCCACGCAGCTGATTTTTTGACACGCCCGCAAGGCGAATTGACAGCGACACGCGCAGACGCGCCGCACAGGCGGCGTCGTCTTCAAGTGTTGGTTGCAGGGCTTGCTCTGCGATCCCGGTTCGGTCGCGTATACCCTCGCTGAAGCAGGAGAGCGGGCGGAACGTCAGCGCGACAGCTTCATGTGGCGATTGACGTCCTTGTAGAGCAGGTAGCGGAACTTGCCGGGCCCGCCGGCATAGCAGGCCTGCGGGCAGAAGGCGCGCAGCCACATGAAATCGCCGGCCTCGACCTCGACCCAATCCTGGTTCAGCCGGTAGACGGCCTTGCCTTCCAGCACGTAGAGCCCGTGCTCCATGACATGGGTCTCGGCAAAGGGGATGATGGCACCGGGCTCGAAAGTGACGATCGTCACGTGCATGTCATGGCGCAGGTCGGCCGGATCGACGAAACGCGTCGTTGCCCATTTGCCGTCGGTGTGGGCCATCGGCGCCGGCACGATATCCTGCTCGTTGGTGAAGATCGGCTCCGGAACGTCGATGCCGTCGACCTTCTCATAGGCCTTGCGGATCCAGTGGAAGCGGGCGGCTTCCGCGCCATGGTTGCGCAGGCGCCAGCCGCTCGAAGGCGGCAGGAAGGCAAAGCCTCCGGGGCGCAGCACATGCAGTTGTCCACCAAGTTCGACGGTCACCTCGCCCTCCATGACGAAGAGCGCGCCTTCGGCACCCGGGTCCAGTTCCGGCCGGTCGCTGCCGCCGCCGGGGCCGACCTCCATGATGTACTGGGAGAAGGTCTCGGCGAAGCCGGACAGTGGCCGCGAGAGCACCCACAGACGGGTTTCGCTCCAGAACGGCAGGTAGCTCGTGACGATGTCCATCATCACGCCCTTCGGGATGACGGCATAGGCCTCGGTGAACACGGCCCGGCCGGTCAGCAGTTCCGTCTGCGCCGGCGCGCCGCCCCGGGGTGCAAAATAAGTTCGTTCGGCCACGCTGGTTCCTCCGCCATGATTCCCTAGTTCGCCGATCGATAGCGCATGTCGCCGCAAAAAACAGCAGTGCAACGATGCCGGATGATTGGCGCGCCCGAGCGTCCCCATTCGAACTGGGCTGTCCGCTAGGATGCACACCGCCCGTCCAGAAAATAGCGGGGGAGACGCCATTCCCCTGAAAATTTTGAAAGTCTCGAAGGATCGGCGTGGTACACAAGGGTAATCAGTTTTAAGATACTGAAGGATACACGCATAGGATCTGGAGGAGATCGTTCATATGCAGTCTGGGGCAAGAGGCGACGGTCGTCTGACGACGCATGTGCTGGATACCGCGCTTGGCAAGCCGGCCGACGGGCTTCGTATCGATCTTTTCCGGATAGACGGCGATCGTGCCGAGCAGATCGGCTCGACCCGGACCAATGAAGACGGCCGCTGCGACGCGCCGTTGCTTGCGGGCGAAGCGATGAAGGCCGGCACCTACGAACTGCGCTTCCATGCCGGCGACTATCTCGGCCGCAAGACGGATGGCGTGCCGTTCCTCGACGTCGTCCCGATCCGCTTCGGCATCGCCGACGCGTCCGCCCACTACCACGTGCCGCTGCTGCTTTCGCCCTTCGGCTACTCCACCTACCGCGGGAGCTGAGCATGGCAGCCGAAATCCGCAATACGATCCGCTTCCTGCTGAACCATGAATTCGTCGAACTGTCGGACGTCTCCCCGGTCCAGACCCTGCTCGATTTCCTCCGCCTCGACCGCAGGCTGCGCGGCACGAAGGAAGGCTGCGCCGAAGGCGACTGCGGCGCCTGCACGGTGCTGGTCGGACACCTGGCCGACGGGCAGCTGAAATACGAAACCGTAAACGCCTGCATCCGCTTCGTCGGCTCCCTCGACGGCTGCCATGTGGTGACGGTGGAAGCGCTCGCAGCACCCGGCGGGCCGCTGCATCCGGTCCAGCAGGCGATGGTCGACACCCACGCCTCGCAATGCGGCTTCTGCACTCCGGGCTTCGTCATGTCGCTCTATGGACTGTGGATGGAAAATCCGCGGCCGACCGTCGAGGCGATCGAGAGGGCGCTGCAGGGCAATCTCTGTCGCTGCACCGGCTATGCCCCGATCATCCGCGCCGCGGAAGTCGTTTCGACGATCGGCGAGGTCGGCAAGGATCCGCTGGTCGCGGAGCGGGAGGCGATCGGACGCAAGCTGCAGGCTCTGAAGGACGGCAAGAGGGTCGTCGTCGGCGAAGGCGGGGAGCGGTCTGTGCTGCCCGCCTCGGTCGACGACCTTGCAGCCGTCTACGAGGCCGAGCCGGATGCGCGTCTCGTCGCCGGCGCCACCGATGTCGGTCTGTGGGTGACCAAGTTCATGCGCGACATCGCGCCGGTCATCCATCTGGGCCATCTCGACGAACTGCGCCGCATCTCGGTCGACGCGGCGGGCGTCACCCTCGGCGCCGGTGTCAGCTACACCGAGGCTTATCCGGCCATCGTCGAACACTTTCCGCAGCTTGCCGAGCTATGGAATCGCATTGGCGGCGAGCAGGTGCGCAACATGGGTACGGTCGGCGGCAACATCGCCAACGGCTCGCCGATCGGCGACACCCCGCCGCCGCTGATCGCGCTCGGCGCGTCGGTGACGCTGCGCAAGGGCGGCAACCGCCGTTCTCTGCCGCTCGAAAATTTCTTCATCGATTACGGCAAGCAGGACCGGCAACCCGGCGAATTCGTCGAGAGTGTCCGCATCCCCTTCCTCGCCGCCAACGCGCGGTTCGCCGTGTACAAGATCACCAAGCGGCTGGACGAGGACATCTCCGCCGTCTGCGGGGCGTTCCGGATCGACCTCGATGTTGGCGGCCGCGTCGCCGACGTTGTTATCGCCTATGGCGGCATGGCGGGCACCCCGAAGCGGGCAACTCATGCCGAGGCGGCACTGAAGGGCAGGGCTTGGGACGAGGTTTCCATCGAGGCCGCGGCCGCTGCGATGGCGACAGACTATACGCCGCTGACCGACTGGCGCGCCTCGGCGGCCTATCGCCTGCTGGTGGCGCAGAACCTCTTGCGCCGCTTCCACCTGGAGACGACGGGCACGGAAACGGTGCGACTTGACCGCAAGGTCGGAATGGCGGTCTGAGGAGACAGGTCATGAATGTGATGCAACCCATCGACCGAATCCGCGGCGGCGTACACGAAAAGGAGCGCCACGAATCCGGCCACAAGCACGTGACCGGCAGCGCCGAATACATCGACGACATGCCCGAGCCCGCCGGCACGCTGCACGCCTATCTCGGCCTGTCGCAGCGGGCGCATGCGGAGATCGTCTCGATCGACTTTTCCGAGGCTTCCTCAAGCCCCGGCGTCGTCGGAATCCTCACGGCTGAGGACATTCCCGGCGAGAACGACATCAGCCCGGTGCACCGGCACGACGATCCGGTCTTCGCCGCCGGCAAGGTCGAGTTCCACGGGCAGCCGATTTTCGCCGTCGTCGCCGGCACGCGCGAGGCGGCGCGGCGCGCTGCGGCACGGGTGAAGGTCGAATACCGGGACCTGCCGCACGCCATCGACGTGCTCGAGGCGGCGGAGGCGGATTACCCGCTGGTGTTCGATCCGCTGAAGCTGGAGCGGGGGGACATCGAGACAGGTTTCGCCAAGGCCCGGAACGTCATCGAAGGCGAGATGCGGATCGGCGGGCAGGACCACTTCTACCTGGAAGGCCAGATCGCGCTCGCAATCCCCGGCGAGGACGACGAGATCGTCGTCCACTCCTCGACCCAGCATCCGAGCGAGACGCAGCACATGGTCGGGCAGGTGCTGGGCGTCGCCGCGCATGCCGTGACCGTCAATGTGCGCCGCATGGGCGGCGGCTTCGGCGGCAAGGAGACGCAGGCCAACCTGTTCGCCGCGGTTGCAGCCATTGCCGCGAAGAAATACGGCCGCGCGGTCAAAATTCGCCCCGACCGCGACGACGACATGACGGCGACCGGCAAGCGCCACGATTTCCATGTCGGCTATCGGATCGGCTTCGACGACGAGGGGCGCATCGAGGCGATCGATGCGACCTATTCCGCCCGCTGCGGCTTCTCCGCAGACCTGTCCGGCCCGGTCACCGACCGGGCGCTGTTCCATGCCGACAACTGCTATTTCTTTCCGCATGTGCGGCTACGCTCGAAGCCATTGAAGACCAACACCGTCTCGAATACCGCCTTCCGCGGCTTCGGCGGGCCGCAGGGCATGGTCGGCGGCGAGCGGATGATCGAGGAGATCGGCTACGCGCTGGGCAAGGATCCGCTTGAGATCCGCAAGGCCAACTTCTATGGCGACGAGGGGCGCAATCTGACGCCGTATCACCAGAGGGTCGAGGACAACATCATCGGCCGCATCGTCGAGGAACTGGAGACCTCCGCCGACTATGCCGCCCGCCGCAAGGCGGTGCTGGCCTTCAACCGCGACAGCCGCATCGTCAAGCGCGGCATCACGCTGACGCCGGTGAAATTCGGCATCTCCTTCACCAAGACCGAGTACAATCAGGCTGGCGCGCTGGTGCATGTCTACGCGGACGGCTCGATCCAACTCAATCACGGCGGCACCGAGATGGGGCAGGGGCTCTACACGAAGGTCGCGCAGGTGGTGGCCGACGCGTTCCAGGTCGACCTTGACCGTATCCGTGTCACCGCCACCTCCACCAGCAAAGTCCCCAATACCTCCGCCACCGCCGCCTCGTCCGGCTCGGACCTCAACGGCATGGCGGCGGCCGACGCGGCGCGGCAGATCAAGGCGCGGCTCATCAGGTTCGCGGCGGAGTGCTACGGTGTTGCGGAGAGCGATGTGGTGTTCGAGCCGAACGTCGTTCGCGTCGGCGCCGAGCGCATGGCATTTTCCGCCTTCATCAAGGCGGCCTATGGCGCGCGCGTTCAGCTTTCGGCCGCCGGTTTCTACAAGACGCCGAAGATCCATTGGGATCGTGCCGAAGGCCGCGGCCGGCCGTTCTTCTACTATGCCTATGGTGCCTCCTGCTCCGAGGTGAGCGTCGACACGCTGACAGGCGAATACCAGGTCGACCGCACCGACATCCTGCACGACGTCGGCCGCTCCCTGAACCCGGCGATCGACATCGGCCAGGTCGAGGGCGGATTCGTGCAGGGCATGGGATGGCTGACGACGGAAGAGTTGTGGTGGGACGACAAGGGGCGGCTTCGCACCCATGCGCCCTCCACCTACAAGATCCCGCTCGCCTCCGATCGCCCCCGCATCTTCAACGTCAAGCTGGCCGAGTGGTCGGTGAACCGCGAGGAGACGATCGGCCGCTCCAAGGCCGTTGGCGAACCGCCTCTGATGCTGGCCATTTCCGTGCTGGAGGCGATCTCCATGGCGGCGGCGAGCGTTGCGGATTATCGCATCTGCCCGCGCATCGATGCCCCGGCCACGCCCGAGCGCGTGCTGATGGCGATCGAGCGCCTGCGCGCCGCTGCAAGGAAGGAATGAGGCCATGGCCGCCCGCGCGACCCTGCGGGACTTCCTGCACGAGGAGCCGGAATGCGTGCTCGTCGAGGTCACGGGTGCGGATGGCTCCACCCCGCGCGATACCGATGCGTGGATGCTGGTGTCGACGCGCCGCACCTTCGGCACGATCGGCGGCGGTCAACTCGAATACATGGCGATCGACCATGCCCGCCTCGCCCTGCAGCAGGGGCAGCCGGCGGATCCGATGACGATCCCGCTCGGGCCGGAGATCGGCCAGTGCTGTGGCGGCCGCGTCCGGCTTGCGTTCACGGCCCTGACGCCGGGCCTGGCCGATCGGCTGGTCGACCGCGACAACGTGGAAACTGCGGCACGTCCGAATGCCTACATTTTCGGCGCCGGCCATGTCGGCGACGCGCTGGCCACGGCGCTGTCGCTGGCGCCGGTCCACACCGTGCTGGTCGATACGCGTGAGGCGGAGCTTGCGGCTTGCCGCGCTGCCGGCATCGAGACATGCCTGACCGCGGTGCCGGAAGCGATCGTCCGCGACGCCCCGCCCGGCAGCGCGTTCGTCATCCTGACGCACGATCACGCCCTCGATTTCCTGATCGCCGCCGAGGCGCTGCGCCGCGACGACGCGGCTTACGTCGGCATGATCGGTTCGAAGACCAAGCGGGCGACCTTCAAGAACTGGCTGTCGCGCGAAATCGGCCGCCCGGAGTTGTTGCCCCGTCTCGTCTGCCCGATCGGGGGGAGCGTGGTGAAGGACAAGCGGCCCGCCGTGATCGCCACCCTTGCGGCTGCGGAAATTTTGACGGCGGTGCTGGCCCCGAGAGCCCCGGCGGAGGTGCCAGCAGGGCGGGACAAGACCGCCAGCGTCAGCCCCACGGGTTGATGCAACTGAGGCCGAAGGCCTCGAAATCGGCAGTATTCCGGGTCACGATGGCAAGCCCGTGGGCGAGGGCGGTCGCGGCGATCATGCCATCGGCGGACGGGCGCCTGTTGGGTATCGGCAACTTGCCGGCGATCGACGCGGCGACCAGGTCGAAAGGCAATATTCGGGCTTCAAAGTTCGGCAGGACAATCTCGTTCAGCCAGCGCTCTAGGTCCACCGCGAATAGCGGATCGCGCCCGCGCTCGCGTTGGATGCCGAACTCAATTTCCATGATCGTGATGCTCGAGAGGTGCGCATCGTCGAGATCGAACGTGCTCATGAACGTTCGAAATGACTGAGTTTGCCGCTCCGGGCGACGTGCGGCGGAAACGACGTTCGTGTCGAGCAGAAACGCCATCAGAGTTCGACGTCACGCCTGTCGAAATCGAGACGCTCAGGCTCGAATTCGGCATCGCTATCCGGCGACGGATCGCGCAGTGCATCAAGCAGGCTTTTCGATTTACGCCAGTTGGCCTCGAAGTCGCTGTAGCGAACGAGAACATAGCTCGCCTCACCGTGCTCGGTGATGACGAGCGGGCGCTCGTTCGCTTCCTTCTTGGCCCTGCTCGGGTTCTGGTTGAAGGAAGCGCTGGTCATGAATGAGAACTTCATCGGCGGCACCGAAAATAGTACATTAAGTGAAAAATATACTAGAACATGGCAGCCGGCAAGGTCCGCTAGTCCAGCATCTTGCCGATCAGCTGCTGGCAGCGTTCCGCCATGAAATCGATCATCAGTCGCACCTTGGGGTCCTGGAAGCGCTTGTGCGGATAGATCGCGGCGAGTTGGATGCCGGGCGGCGGCGTCTCCTTCAAAATCACCGCAAGCCTGCCCTCGTTGATGTACTGCTTCACCTCGAACAGCGGCTTGTTGACGATGCCGCGGCCTTCGAGGGCCCATTCGGTCAGGACATCGCCGTCGTCGGAATCAAAGGGTCCGGCGATTTCGAATTTTCGCAGTCCCCGCGGTGTCTGCAGCATCCAAAAATATTCCTTCGAGCCGGGATAGCGCAGCAGCAGGCAGTCGTGCCGATCGTCGATCAGAGCCTCCGGTGTTGCGGGGATGCCGCGTCTCTCCAGATAGGAAGGAGCCGCGCAGAGCACCCGCTCGCAATTGAGAATGCCGCGCATGCGCAGGTTCGAATCCTCTAGGACACCGAGCCTGAAGGCGATATCGACACCCTCGCTGAGGAGATCGACATTGCGGTCCGTCAGCCGGAGCCGCACCTCGATCGCCGGATACTGGTCGTGGAATTCCGGAATACCCGGCGCGATCAGCCGCCGGCCGAGGCCGAGCGGCGCGGTGATCCGGAGCGATCCCTTCGGATTGCCGGACAGGTCGGCGATGGCGCTCTCGGCCTCGTTGACCGCCTCGATGATCTTGACCGCGCCCTGGTAGAAGACGTGACCGTGCTCGGTCGGCGAGAGCTTGCGGGTGGTGCGGTTGAACAGCCGTACGCCGAGATGCCGCTCCAGTTCCTTGATGCGGTTGCTGGCGACGGCCGGCGTCACCCGCTGGTCGCGGCCGGCGGCGGAGAGCGTTCCGAGTTCGACCACCCGAACGAAGACGCGCACATTGTCGAGATAGGACATGGGCCCCCTCATGTCACAGCAGATTGCCGACGAACCGCGCGGGATATTATATATTTTTTTGAAAGTGTTGAGGGTTATCCATCGCAGATCGGGGTAATCGTTCGGTGAACCCCCCGCGCCAGTGATAAGACCAAGTGGCCCGGCCGTCCGCCGGCCGCATGTGGTCGCCGCGCTCCCCTGAGGCGGATCGTCTTTTCAGTTGCGCGCACTTTCCACCCCGGTTGGAAACGGTCGCCAACCGGCGCGAACGTGACGGCCTTCAATCTGTCCGCCGCCGCGAAGCTAGCTCGGCAGCTTGGACGCGAGCACGTCCAGCTTGCGGATCTGCGGCCGACTGGCAAAGAGCTCGTCGGCCTTGCCCATCAGCGCTGCGGCGACCTTGCCGGAAAGATGCGCGTCCCGGGAGGCTTCGTCGTCGAAGGCGTCGAAGATCGCAAAGGAGGAAGGGCCCGTCTGGATCGCGAACCACGCGACCGTCCCGGCTTCGGCTTCGACCAGGGGCAGCGCAGAGCGCAGGAAATCGGCGACTTCCTGCTCCTTGCCGGGTCTGGCTTCCAGGGGAACATACAGCGCAAGTTTCGTCATCACGACCTCCCGTTATCAGTTGGCGGCGAAGCAGTAGAACAGGCCGTCCCCACCGGTGCTTGCAAGCGCCTGCAGTGAGCATCCGCCGCGCGTCGCATGCGAGGAGTTCCAGGACTTCGCCGCGGCCGAATCGTCCAGCCCGGTTCGGTCGCTATGGCCGACGATCGCGGCGCCTTCCGCTCCGCCCATTGTCCAGTTGCCGCAGGTTTCGGGCGCCGCGGTGCCGTCGGGCTTCGAGCCGGTGAGCATGTCGTGGCGGTTCGGCGTGTCGCCGCGACCGTTGATGACCTCGCCCCTTTCGTTGAGCGCCGTCTGTTTGGTCAGGTTGTTGGCGTCACTGTGCAGGGAGGCGACGTCGTCGGCGATCTTCTCGCCCTTCACGTTGTACCACGGGCCCTTGCCGATCCGGTCCCTGGCGTTCTCGGTGTCGGTGGAAAGGTAGGCCCTCCAGGTCTTGCCCGTGCCGCCCGCGGCGGTCGCGAGCTTGTTGCAATAGGCGTCGGCCCCTGCCAGGCCGCCGAGATCGCCTCCCTTGCCCGGATTGACGCTCGTGACGAAGAAACTCATCGACGTGTCCTGAGCATTGGCCCCGGCGATCGAACAGGCGAGGGCGGCCGCTGCAACTGCAAACCGGAGTATCATGGTTTCTCTCCTCGTCGCGGATGGAGGGGAAAAACTATTGTGAGAGGCCGCCGGAGTAAAATCGAATTCGCGTGATGGACTGCTTGTCAGCAGGCATGCTACCGCTGCCTGCGTGCTCCATTCTGTGGCTGCGGCACGCGGTTGCCCGCGTCGCAATTTCGGTGGATTGTACCCGAATTGCCGCCCTACGGCACCGATGTGAACACAGGAATGCCGGAATTGCGCTGTGACTGTCGCGGGCCCGAAAAGGCGGCCGCGCACGGAGTTGGGCACGACCCCAGCTGGGGCTTGAGGCGGAGGGCCGCAGCTTATAGGAAAAGAGCGGGGCCAACGTCGGACTTGCCGGAGACGGGTGAAACAGTGATCGATCCCTATGACATTCTCGGTGTGGCGCGTGACGCCAACACGGCGGCCATCAAGGCCGCCTACCGGCGCCGCGCCAAGACGGCCCATCCGGACTCCGGCGGCGACGTCGATACCTTCGGCCGGCTGAAGGTCGCCTATGAGCTGCTGCTCGATCCGGTGCGGCGAAAGGTGTTCGACGACACCGGCTATGATCCCCAGTTGGCCGACACCAAGGATCTCAAGGGCCTGATGGTGCTGGAGAAGCTCATCAACGAGGTCATCCTCGACGAGCGCGAGCCCGGCAGCTTCGACCCGATCGCCTCGATCCGCCGCAAGCTGACGAACGAGATCGTCAACGCGCGGTTCCACATCATGGAGATGGAACGCCACCGCGCCCGCATCCGCAACCACATGGACCGGGTCGGCAAGCGCCCGAATACGGACGTCTTCGGCAGCATGCTGCGGGCTCGCAGCGAGGCGATCGCCGAGGCGATCGCGAAGGCGGAGGCGCAGATCAAGGACATCGAGCAGGCTTACGGGATGCTCGACGGCTATTCCTACGACGTCGAGGTCGAGACCGAAACCCGCAACGCCGCCGAGTAGGGGTGACGTCGACGGGGCCTACATGTCCTCGTCGGTGGAGCACTCGTAGAGCTCCTCGCCGGTTTCGGCGTCGAGGCCGATCAGGCTGACGTCATAGCCCCAGAGGTGGCGGATGTGGCGCAGCGTGGCGTCGCGGCTTGCCTCCTCAAGCATAACGCCGTTCTTGACATTGTGCTGCAGCCGCAACTGGCGATCCCCGAGAAGGTCCACGTCGATCACCTGGATGTCCTGCTGGTTGGCGCCGACGTCGTAGCTGCGGGCGAGTGCGGCGCGCACGGCCTGATAGCCGCGCTCGTTGTGGATGGACGCGACTTCCAGGTAGTTGTCGCCGGCACTGTCGGTCAGCAGGAACAGCCGGAATTTTCGGATCAGCGTCGGACTCAGGTACTGCAGGATGAAGGACTCGTCGCGATGGTTCGCCCAGGCGTCGAGCAGCGTCGAGCGCCAGTCGCCATTGCCGGCAATCTCGGGAAACCAGTCGCGATCCTCCGCCGTCGGCTCCGTGCAGATCCGCTGGATGTCCTGCATCATCGCAAAACCGAGCGCATAGGGGTTCATGCCGGAATAGCGCGGATCGTCGAAGCCGGGCTGGAACACGACGTTGGAATGGCTTTGCAGGATCTCCAGCATCGCCCCCTCGCTGATGCGGTCCTTGTCAAACAGCCGGTTCATGATGGTGTAATGGACGAAGGTCGCGCATCCCTCGTTCATCACCTTCGTCTGCCGCTGCGGATAGAAGTACTGCGCGATCACGCGCACGATCCTCAGCAGTTCCCGTTGCCACGGCTCCAGGATCAGGCTGGTCTTCTCGAGGAAGTAGAGCAGGTTTTCCTCGGGCAGGTTCAGTGCCTTCTTGCGCTCGCGTGCGTCGCGCTCCGCCTCCGCCCGATTGTGATGCGCCGTCGTCCGCGGCAGGGTCCGCCACAGATCGTTGAAGGTCTGTTCCTCGTACTCCAGCCGCTCGCGTGCCCGCTCCCGCTCCCTTTCGGAGGACAGGCGCGGCGGCCGGCGATATCGGAAGACGCCTTGGTCCATGATTGCATGCGCCGAATCAAGGATCGCCTCGACGGCGGCCGTCCCGTGCCGCTCCTCGCATTTGGCGATGTATTTCTTGGCGAACTCCATGTAGCTCAGGATGGCGCTCGCATCGGTCCATTGCCGGAAGAGATAGTTGTTCTTGAAAAAATGGTTGTGCCCGAAGGCGGCATGGGCGGTCACCAGCGCCTGCATTGCCATCGTGTTCTCTTCCATCAGGTAGACGATGCAGGGGTTAGAATTGATCACCAGCTCGTAGGCGAGGCCGCGCCGGCCCTTGCGGTAGAGGTGGTCTTCGAAGACGAAGCGCTTGCCGAACGACCAGTGCTGGTACATCAGCGGCATGCCGACCGAGGAATAGGCGTCCAGCATCTGCTCCGAGGAGATGATCTCCATCTGGTTCGGATAGACATCGAGCTTGAGCTCGCCGAGCGCGATCGCCTCGATGGCGTCATAGGTGCGCGAGAGCGTATCGAAGTTCCAGTCGGAACTCTGGAACAGGAGTTGCCCGGCGCCCTTCGTCATCGTGCTCTGCCCTCTCACTTGCGTAGCTGGCGGGATTGGGACTGTCTGGCGAAGAGCTTGCGGAAGACGGGATAGATGTCAGCCGGCTTGGCGATTCGGGTCATCTGGAAATTTGGCCATTCGCCGTCGATGGTGCGGTAGGCTCGCCAGAGCGAGGTGCCGTTGTCGGTGCGGGCAAAGATCTCGCTTTCCCGCTCGTCGATGATTTCGACATAGGCGTAATACTGGCAGAGCTGCATCACCCGGCTCAGGAGCCTGACGCAGCGTTCCGAATCGCCGGAGATGTTGTCGCCGTCCGAGGCCTGGGCGGCATAGATGTTCCAGTCGCTGGGGGGATAGCGCTCCTCGATCACCTGCAACATTTCGGCCAGAGCCGTGGAGACCATCGTGCCGCCGCTCTGGGTGCTGTAGAAGAAGGTCTCCTCGTCCACCTCCCGCGCCTCGTCGGTGTGGCGGATGAAGACGATCTCGATGCGTTCGTAGCGCCGCTTGAGGAACAGGTGCAGCAGCACGAAGAAGCGCTTGGCGAGGTCCTTCTCGCGCTCCCCCATCGAGGCGGAGACGTCCATGAGGCAGAACATCACCGCACTCGCGTTCGGAAGCGGCTGCTGCTCGAAGCGGTTGAAGCGGATGTCGACGGTATCGATGAACGGAACCCGCCGGCGGCGCCGCTCCAGCCGGTCCAGTTCCGCCTTCAGCATTGCGATACGTTCCGACGCCTGGCGACCGGGCTTCTTCTCCAGTTCGGCGAGCTCCTCAAGCAAGGCATCGATCTCGGACTGCTTCGGGCGTCGCAGCGCGATGCGCCGGCCCTGGCTGTTGCGCATCGTCCGGCCGATGTTGATGTTGGTCGGAGAGCCGGTGATGGCGAACCCGGCGCGCCGCGGCTTGAAGGTCATCGTTTCCTTCAGCGACAGCTTGACCATGTCGGGAAGCTCGAGGTCTTCGAAGAACAGGTCCAGCACCTCGGCGCGGGACAGCACGAACTGGAAGTCGTCCTCATCTTCGCCGGTGCCGGCGCCGGCTTTGCCGCCGCCACCGCCGCCTTGCGGCTTGCGCAGCCGGTCACCCGGCATGAATTCGCGATTTCCCGGCAGAACCCGCTCCCGGTCGCCGGTATCGGCGGCGGGCTGGAAGGTCGGTTCGCTGACACCGCGGGTGGGCATGGAAACTTTCTGCCCAACCCCGACATCGGCGATCCCGACCGATTTCACCTGCTCCTTGACTGCCCGCTTCAGCTCCTCCCGCGCCCTGCGCAGGAAACGCTGCCGGTTTCCGATGCTCTTGTCTTTCGGGTTCAGGCGCCGGTCGATGAAATTCGCCATGTAGCCCCCTCGGAGCGCCTCAGCCGGCCTTGTTCACACGCATGTACCAGTCGACGAGCCGTCGGACCTGCCTCTTCGTATAGCCGCGCTCGATCATGCGGTGGATGAACTCGGCGTGCTGCTTCTCGGTGGCACTGTCCTTCTTGGAGCCGAAGCTGATAACCGGCAGAAGGTCCTCGACCTGGCCGAACATCCGCTTTTCGATTACTTCGCGCAGCTTCTCGTAGCTGGTCCATGAGGGGTTCTTTCCGCCGTTCCGGGCACGGGCGCGGAGGGTGAACTTCACGACCTCGTTGCGGAAGTCCTTCGGATTGGCGATGCCGGCCGGCTTTTCGATCTGCGACAGCTCGCTGTCGAGGATCTGCCGGTTGAGGATCTGCCCGGTATCCGGATCCTTGAAGTCCTGATCCTCCAGCCAAGCATCGGCATAGGCGATGTAGCGGTCGAACAGGTTCTGCCCGTATTCGCTGTAGGATTCGAGGTAGGCCTTCTGGATTTCGTGCCCAATGAACTCGGCATAGCGGGTGGCGAGCTCCGAGCGGATGAAGTCGAGATAGGCGGCTTCCGTTTCCTTGGGGAATTGCTCCCGCTTGATCGCCTGTTCGAGGATGTACATCAGGTGAACCGGATCGGCTGCCACCTCCTTGGTATCGTAGTTGAAGGTCTCCGACAGAACCTTGAAGGCGAAGCGGGTGCTTACCCCGGTCATGCCCTCGTCGACGCCGGCGGCGTCGCGGTATTCCTGCACCGACTTCGCCTTAGGATCGATGTCCTTGAGGTTCTCGCCGTCATAGACCCTCATCTTGGTGTAGAGCGGCGAATTCTCGTGCGGCGCCAGCCGCGTCGAAACGGTGAAGCGGCTGAGGTTTTCCAGCACTTCCGGCGCACACGGATTGTTGGCGAGCTCGCTTTCGCGCAGCAGCTTCTCGTAGATCTGCCGCTCTTCGGTGACGCGCAGGCAATAGGGCACCTTCACCACCAGAATGCGGTCCAGGAAGGCTTCGTTGTTCTTGTTGTTCTTGAACTGCAGCCACTCCGACTCGTTCGAATGGGCAAGCACCATGCCCTGGTAGGGGAAACCACCGAAGTTCTCGGTGCCGTTGTAGTTGCCCTCCTGCGTCGCCGTCAGCAACGGATGCAGCACCTTGATCGGCGCCTTGAACATCTCGACGAATTCCAGGAGGCCCTGCGTCGTGCGGTTGAGGCCACCCGAATAGGAATACGCGTCTGGATCGGCCTGGCTGTAGTGTTCGAGCTGCCTGATGTCGACCTTGCCTACGAGCGATGAAACATCCTGGTTGTTCTCATCCCCGGGCTCGGTCTTGGCGATGGCGATCTGGCGCAGCCGCGACGGCACCAGCTTGACGACGCTGAACTTCGAGATGTCTCCGCCGACTTCGTCCAGCCGTTTGGCCGCCCAGGGCGAGATCAGACCGGTCAGACGCCGCCGCGCGATCCCGTACTTGTCCTCGAGAAGGTCGGCCATGCGCTCGGGATGGAAGAGGCCGAGCGGCGATTCAAAGATCGGGCTGACCTTGCCGTCGACCATGAGCGTATAGATCGGCCGCAGCTCCATCAGCTTCTTCAGGCGCTCGGCCAGCGAGGACTTGCCGCCGCCGACCGGGCCGAGCAGGTAGAGGATCTGCTTGCGCTCCTCGAGGCCCTGTGCCGCATAGCGGAAATACCCGACGATCCGCTCGATCGTGTCCTCCATGCCGTAGAAATCGGAGAAGGTCGGATAGACCTTGATGGTGCGGTTGGAATAGATGCGCCCGAGCCGTTCGTCCGCGCTCGTGTCGATAAGGGTTGGCTCGCCGATCGCGTCGACCATCCGTTCCTGCGCAGTGGCGTACATGCTTTTGTCGTCACGGCACGCGAGCAGATATTCCTGAAGACTCATCTCCTCACGCGCAGTGCTGGAGTAAATCTCAGAGAAGAGGTTGAAGACGTCGGATTCACCCCGTTGCATGGTCGTCTCCTACGACAAGCCGCTGTGGTCGTATGGAATGTTTGGCTTCGAAATCATTATACAGGAAAACGAAATCCTTGGATCAAAGTTCCCTTCACGAAATTGGCATCTTGGGCGATTTGCGTGATTGCACAGCCGTTCAGGGGAGCTCTGTCAGACGCCGCGCCAGCTAGCCCGGCCTCTCCGCCAGGCACTCCGTCAAGCCTCGTCTTGATCGTGAAACTTTTCCGCCGAAGGAAAGTTCTTTCGGCGAGGCTTCACGGCATTACGACGTCCAAGGGAGTGTACCGGCGATGCATATATTCACCGCCTTTTCCAATCGCGTTGCGGAGTTGGCCGGCAGGCCTACAACCTTCATCCTTGCCGTTGCCGGCGTGGTCATCTGGGCCATAGCGGGACCGTTTTTCGACTACTCGGAGAATTGGCAGCTCGTGATAAACACCTCGACGACCATCATAACCTTTCTGATGGTCTTCATCCTGCAAAATACGCAAAATCGGGACGGCAAGGCGCTCCAGGCAAAGCTGGACGAACTGATCCTCACCAGCAAGGTCGCGGAAAACCGGTTTGTCGGGGTCGAGCGGCTGGAGGAGCACGAACTCCGGCGGCTCAGCCAGGCGCTCGCCGAGCGGGCGGAGCAGAAGGCCGAGGGCGAGCACGTCGACCCGCTCCACATTGCGGACACCGCCGCGGGCGTTCAGCCGGTGCCTTCCGATGAGCCAAAGAACGCCGCTGGGGAGCCGAAGAACGGCGTGCGGTTAGAGGACCATTAGATCAGGCTGGCGCACTAAGCCGCAGCGGCGGCTCTCCGTGCAATATCAAGGCTGCGGGTCAGTTTGCTGGTATCGCCGCCCACCTGCATGACTTGCACAAGATTGTCGTGGAGATCGGCCAACTTCACCGAGCGGGCCAGCGGGTCGGCCATGGCCCGGCAGACGAAATGTGGCTCATCTTCACCGGGGGCCCGCGTCAGCGATCGAACCGCGTGCACGATAGGCGAGGGAAAGCCTTCCTTCTCCAGTCGCTCGAACGACCACGCGCGCGTCTTTTCAACGACGTCGTGCAGATAGGCGACCACCTTTTCTTCAGCTGTATCGACGTCCTGGGCGACGCGCTGGCAATGGCCGAAATACGGCTGCCCGGTCTTGTCCAATTGTCCCTGGTGCGCCGTCCGGGCAATCTCGATCGCCCGGACGAGTATATCACTGGTGTTCATGCCTGCACCCGATGCCATCAATTGATTTGTGATTTGCGAACGCCGTGCGGCTCGTTAGGTTCCGCCCCACTTTCCACCCTGGGAGACGGAAAGGGCGCGCTGGTCAGTCGTTTTTTGCATCCGTACGGCCCGCCGGAATGGCGCTGGTGGTGATGGATACCGGGTCGCTCGCCGGGAAAGACGCTTCCAGCCCCTCATCCAGTTCCTCCTCCATGGTGTCCGTATCGCCCGTTGCGCGGGCGCTGCGGCGGCAGGTCATTTCGTCGCTGCATTCCGGCATGTCACCCTCTTGGGTTGCGACCTGCAACAGCATCGCCTTGGCCTTGTCCACGGCGTTCAAGCGGTTGAGGTCGCCGTCCTCGCTGGCCTGCAGCCGGACGCTGATCACTTCGCCACTCTCACCGACAAACTCGACGGTAAACCCGGCCTTCCCGCCCATTTCGGGATGGACCTGTGTGCCGACAACTCGCATCTGATTGCTCCTTCTATGACTCCGGTTTAAGAAACGCGACGCTGCTGGCGATGGTTCCGCGCGCCTCCCCGGATTGCCGCTCGGATAAAATAGCTTCGACCGTCGGCGTCGACCGCTTGACTTGCCGCCGGACATATCGGAGGTTTCGCTCCCTTTCCAGCTCAGAGGTCTCGCCGCATGCCCGGTCCCTACGTCGTTCCCGTTCATGGCGATGCCGAACTGCCGAAGGAAGTGGACGTCGTCGTCATCGGCGGCGGCATCATCGGTGCCTCGACGGCACTGGAGCTTGCCGAACGCGGCCTCCGTGTCGCGCTGTGCGAAAAGGGCGGAATCGCACAGGAGCAGTCGAGCCGAAACTGGGGCTGGGTGCGGATCGCCTGCCGTGACCCGCGCGAGGTGCCGCTCATGGCGGAAGCGCTGCGGATCTGGGACACGCTTGATCAGCGGACCGGGCGTGATACCGGGTTCAAGCGCGCCGGCATCATCTTCGCATCCTCGACCGACCAGGAATTTGCCGATCACAGCAACTGGATCAAGAACCTGGAGGGCTACCCGATCGAGGCGCGGATGCTGAGCGGGCAGGAGTTCCGGTCCATGTATCCGGGTACGACGATGACCCTGAAGGGCGCGCTGTTTACGCCGACCGATGCGCGCGCCGAGCCGCAGAAGGCCGCCCCTGCGATCGCCGAAGCGGCCCGCGCCAATGGCGCAGCGATCCTGACCGAATGCGCGGTGCGCGGTATCGAGACCCAGGCCGGTGCGGTGTCCGGCGTCGTCACCGAGCGCGGGCCGATCGCCTGCCGGGCTGTGGTGCTCGCCGGCGGGGCGTGGTCCAGCCTTTTTGCCGGAACACTCGGCATCCACCTTCCCCAGCTGAAGGTCCTGAACTCGGTCCTGCGCACCAGGTCGCTGGAGGGCGGGCCGGAACAGACGATGTGGGCCAGCAACTTCGCCTTCCGCAAGCGGCAGGACGGCGGCTACACGATCGCTTCGGGCAACGAAAACATCGTCGATATCGTGCCCGATTCCTTCCGCTTCGCGCTGGATTTCGTGCCGGCGCTGCGCAAGGAGTGGCGAGCGCTGAAGTTCCGTGCCGGATGGCGCTTCTGGGACGAAATGCGCATCCCGTCTCGCTGGACCCTGGACGAGCCGAGCCCTTTCGAATACTGCCGCGTCCTCGATCCCAGGCCATCGACGCGGATGTCGGACAACGCCCTTGCCAGTTTGCGGCGTGCCTTTCCGGTCTTCGAGAAGGCGCAGATCGCCCAGCGGTGGGGAGGATACATGGACGTGACGCCGGACGCGCTCCCGGTGATCTCCGCCGTCGACCGTATTCCCGGGTTTCACATCGCCACCGGCTTTTCGGGCCATGGGTTCGGCATCGGCCCGGGCGCTGGCCGGCTCATGGCCGATATCGTCACCGGCCAAACTCCAGTGGTTGATCCGGCGGACTTTCGTCTGTCCCGCTTTACCGACGGCTCGAAGATTGAACTGATTTCCGGCTATTGAACCCGGCGCCTTCGGCCCTGCTTGAAGCAATTCCGCAACCCAGGTCGGTAAATTACGCTGTAAATAGTCCTTTCGTCGTACATCGGTAACAGAGCCTTAATACGTGTATGAGCGTTATCGTACGAACGGTAGCGTGCATATTTGCTTTGGGGGCGGACGTATGGACGGGCGGAGAGACCAGGAAGAGATCAGCGAACGACTGGCTTTTGTCGGCCTTGGGCCCGACGAGAGCGACATCCTCAGGCAAACTGCGCCGGTTGTCATGGCGAACATGGATGCCGCGCTGGCGGCCTTCTACCAGAAAATCCGCGCCACGCCTCAGACGCGTGTCTTTTTCGGCGACGACGCCGCGGTGGCGCGCGCCGGGAGCAGGCAGAAGCAGCATTGGGCGATGATCCTGGGCGGAGAGTACGGTCGCGACTACCTGGAGGCGGTCCGCACCGTCGGCTCGGTACACGCCCGGATCGGCTTGGAACCCCGCTGGTACATCGGCGGCTACGCGCTCCTGATGGAGCGGCTGCTCGCGGGGCTGTTTCAAGCCCGCCAGACGCAGAAACCCAAATCGCGGTTTGGGATCGCAAGGGGCCGCACGCCACCGCCGCAGGACGAACTGGCGAGCGAGGTCGTCGTTCTCGTCAAGGCGGCAATGCTCGACATGGAACTCGCAATCTCCGTCTATCTCGACAATCTCGAGGAGCAACGTCTCAAGGCGGAGCAGCAACAGATCGAGTCACTGGATCAGGTGGCCGCCGCACTGTTGCGGCTCGCCGACGGCGATCTCGGAGTGTCGGTCGATCCCAAGGTGTCCGAGAAATCGGAGCGGCTGGTCCATGGGTTCAACGAAGCGGTCGCCAGCCTCCGGCGCGTGATTGCCTCGGTGCGCGAGGCCGCGGCAAACGTTCGGTCCGGTTCGATCGAAATTGCCACGGCGTCGGAAAACGCAAACCGCCAGTGTGAGCGGCAGGCGGCCGCACTGGAGGAAACCGTCGCCGCGGTCCGGGAACTGGCCGCCGCGATCGAGAGCACGGCGGATAGGGCGCAGGATGCAAGCCGCACGGTTTCCGGCGTGGTCGAGGCGGCGGAACAGGGCGTCTCGATCGCACAGCGGACGGCGGATGCGATCCGCGACGTCGATGCCTCGTCGGCGAAGGTGACGAGCATCATCTCGGTCATCGACAAGATTGCCGCACAGACCAATCTTCTCGCGCTCAATGCCAGCGTGGAGGCCGCGCGGGCCGGCGAGGCCGGCAAGGGCTTCGCGGTGGTCGCAAGTGAAATTCGCTCGCTGGCGCAACGGTCGGCGGACGCGGCGAGAGAAATCGCCGGCCTCATACAGGCAAACTCGGAAAGCATTTCCGCCGGCGTCGACCTGGTCGGCGAAACGCAGGCCCAGTTGACCGGAATTGCCGACGCCATCCGCCGCACGGGGGATCTCGTTCACGGCATTGCCCAGTCGGCCCGCGCGCAAGCCGCAAGCATCGCCGAAATCTCCGTCGCGACCAGCCAGATTGATGACGCCACGCAAAGAAATGCTGCCGAGATCGAGGAGAATGCCGCGGCAAGCAGGTCACTGGCTTCGGAAGCAGAGGCGCTCGCGGAGGTCATTTCCGGTTTTCGAGACAGCACCGAAGGCCCGGCCGCGTCACGAGGCCTTGAAGGACGCAAGCCCCTCCATGCCGCGTGAGCGCAGACCGCAGCCGCCGATGACCGCCGGCTGCAGTCGGCGCCACTTCAGCATTCCGTTGCCTGACGGATCCGGTCGTAACAGGGGCAACTACGGGCATGCAGGGCGTTCGGGTCTGTGACGGTGAGGTGCCCGCGATTATAGGCGATCGCGCCTGTGTTCATCAGGTCGCTGCAGACGACGTTGACCGTCGCCCTGCGCAGGGCGAGCAGTTGCGAAAGCGCTTCCTGGGTTACATGGAATTCGTTTCGGCCGACCCGGTCACGGGCCTGCAGAAGCCAGCGGGAGACCCGCTGTTCGGCGGTGTGCAGGCTGTTGCAGGCGGCGGTATCCATCAGCTGGACGATCAGGGAATTGGCATAGTGCAGCATCGTCGACCGAACGCTGTGGTCCTGCCGCAGCGCCAGCCTGAAGTCGTCCGCGGCGAGCCACAGCGCGTTTCCGGGAACCTGCACGACCACCTTGCCCGGCGGCGCCTTGCCGTTCATTGCCAGGGAAAAACCAAGATAACCCTCGGCTCCGACGGAGGCCTTCTCGACGCTCCTGTGTCCGGGAAATTCGGCGATGAAGGAGATGATGCAATCGAGCGGGAATATCGCATGGGTCAGCGGTGTGCTGTCGTCGACGACGACATCGCCGTTCTGCATGCGGTGCATTTTGGCTCGGCGGAGGATGAGAGCGCGCGCGTCCGGTGGCAACGAGGCGAGAACCCGGTTGCTGAGAAAGTCAGTCGGACTGCCGATACCGGCCAAGACGCGCCCCGCTTTGAACTCTCCATGCTACTCATATCACGATCGTCTGATGTTTGAATTCGTACATTAGGAGAAGGCGAACTCACCGGTTCTACGTCATCGCGGCAGCCAGGCGTCGATGCCGAGGGCTGCCGCGCGGCCGGTCGCCAGGCAGGCCGTCAGGAGATAGCCGCCCGTTGGCGCCTCCCAATCCACCATCTCACCGGCGACGAAGACGCCCGGAAGCGCCTTTAGCATGAAATTTGGCTCGATCGCGTCCCAGCGGATGCCGCCGGCCGAGGAGATCGCCTCGGCGATGGGGCGAGGGCGCAGGACCGGAAGCGGCAGCGCCTTGATCGTGCCGGCGAGATCTGCCGGCGCCATTCGTGCCACTCCTGGAACGATTTCCCGCAGCAGCGCCGCCTTGACGCCGGTCAGGCCTGCGCCCTTGCGAAGCCGGTTGGAAAAACTAGCCTTTTCAACCTGCCGGCCGAGCTCGCGGGCAAGGCGGTCGACGGACCGACCCGGTGCAAGGTCGAGTACCAGATGCGCGTCTTCACCCGCGGCGAGTTGGTCGCGCAGGCTGGCGGCGTGGGCATAGACGAGGCTGCCCTCGATGCCGTGGCGGGAGATGACGAACTCGCCGGGAAGGGTGCCTGCGGTACTGGTCGCGGTGACCGCCTTGATCGGCTCGCCGGCGAAGCGCTCGACGAAGGGCTGGCTCCAGGCGACGTCGAAGCCGCAATTGGCCGGCTGGAACGGTGCAATCGGCACGCCCCGGTCGGCAAGTGCGCCGCCCCAGGCGGCGTCCGACCCGAGCCGCGGCCAGCTCGCCCCGCCGAGCGCCAGCAGGATGGCACGGGCACGGATCGTCTTCAGGCCCTCCGGGGTCTCAAACAGCAGGCCGTCGCCGTCGAAGCCCACCCAGCGATGCCGGGTTCGCAGCGTCACGCCGTTGGATTCAAGGCGGCGCAGCCATGCGCGCAGCAAGGGCGAGGCCTTCATCGCGGTCGGAAAGACACGCCCCGACGAGCCCACGAATGTCTCGACGCCGAGGCCGGTCGCCCATTCGCACACGGCGTCCGGCCCGAACGCGTCGAGCGCCGGCCGCAGCCGCCCCGACGCGTCGCCGAAGCGCTCGGCAAATCGGGCATAAGGCTCGGAGTGCGTGATGTTCAGGCCGGATTTTCCCGCCAGCAGGAATTTGCGGGCGGCGGTCGGCATCGCCTCGTAGACCGTCACCGCTCGGCCGACGCCGGACAGCACCTCCGCAGCCATGAGCCCTGCCGGTCCGCCGCCGATGATTGCGACCTCGTCTTGTTCCATGCGTTCCGTCCGATATCCCGATTACCGGCCGCACTCTTCGCCCGCGCGGCGGCCCGGCGCAAGAGTTCGCGGGTCGCGGATCGCCCTGGATGTGCCGCCGACGGGCTGTGGACCTGCGATGGAGCGCATTGGCACCCGGATGGCCATTCGGTAGTTTGATCGCCGGCGAGAGGAATGTTTCGATGACGGATGACGCCTCGGCCGGCTTGCGCGTGGTGCTGCGGATCGACTTTCCGCATGCCGAACGGCTCGGGCGCGGCAAGATGATGCTCCTGGAGAAGATCCGCGAGACCGGCTCCATTTCCGCGGCCGGCCGCTCGATGGACATGTCCTATCGACGCGCCTGGCTGCTGGTCGATGCGATGAACCGGATGTTCGCCTCGCCAGTCGTCGAGTCGCAGCGCGGCGGCAAGCAGGGCGGCGGCGCGGCCGTCACCGCATTCGGCGAGGAACTGCTGGCGCGGTTCCGGGCGATGGAGCAGAGGGCGAGGGACGCGCTTTCCGGCGACCTGGAATGGCTGGAGGCCAACCGGTCCACGGACACGCAGGCCGGCGGTTGATCAGCGCGGATCGAGCGCGACCGTCTTAACGATTGCGTAGACCGGCTTGCCGGCGTGCAGGTGCAACCGCGATCCCGAGAGTTCGGTGATGCGGGCATGGATCGCATCGCCGGCGCAATCGACCCGCACCGTGATCATGCCTTCGCCATCGGCTGCGATCGATTCGATCTTCCCTTCCAGGATGTTCAGAGCGCTCAAACCTTCCGGCCTCACCACGGCCAGCATGACGTCGCGCGCGGCGATATGGACGCGGACGCTCTTCCCGGTGCCGATATCGGCGTTCGGCACGTGCAGTTCGCACCCCTTCAGTTGCACCGTCGCCAGCCGATGCGGCGCATCGAAGGCGGTGACGACGCCGGTCAGCACGCTGCCCGCCTCGCGCCTGTCGACGGCGGCGGAGAGCAGCGATCCGCTCAAGACGTCGGCGACGGCGCCGATCGCCTCGACCCGGCCGTCGTTCAGCACGACCACGCGGTCGGCGAGCCGGGCCACCTCGTGGACGGCGTGGCTGACATAGACGATCGGCACCTTCGTGTCGTCGCGCAGCCGCTCGAGGTAGGGCAGGATCTCGGCCTTGCGCTCCTCGTCGAGGGCGGCGAGCGGCTCATCCATCAAAAGCATCCGCGGCGCGGAAAGCAGCGCCCGGCCGATCGCGACGCGCTGCCTTTCCCCACCGGAGAGATTGGCCGGCCGCCGGTCGAGCAGGGCGCCGATGCCGAGGAGATCGACCACGTGCGAGAAGTTGTCGGCCCGCGTCCCGCGCGGCGCAAACCAGCGGCCATAGGCAAGATTGCTGCGCACCGTCAGGTGCGGGAAGAGCCGTGCCTCCTGGAACACATAGCCGAAGCGCCGCCGGTGTTTCGGCACAAAGATGCCGCGGGCGGTGTCGACCAACACGTCGCCGTCGAGCGCGATCCGGCCTTCCTCCGGCCGGATCAGTCCGGCGATGGTGCCGATGAGCGACGTCTTGCCCGAGCCGGAGCGGCCGAACAGTGCAGTGACGCCGCCTTCCGAGGTGAAGTGCGCGTCGAGGCGGAAGGCGCCGAGCCTGTGGCGGACTTCGACGACCAGGGTCATTCGAAATGCACCCGCTTGCCGATGGCATGCGCCATGAACTCCGAGGCGAGCAGAGCCGCCATGGAGATGCCGATCGCGACGATCGTCAGCCGCATCGCCCCCAGGTCGCCGCCTGGCACCTGCGTGAAGGTGTAGATCGCCGAGGAAATCGTCTGGGTCTCGCCGGGAATGTTGGAGACGAAGGTGATCGTCGCGCCGAACTCGCCCATCGCCTTGGCAAAGGACAGGATCATGCCGGCGATGATGCCGGGCAGGATCAACGGCAGCGTGACGGTGACGAACACCCAGGTCGGATTGGCGCCGAGCGTGCCGGCGGCGTCTTCCAGCTTGCGGTCAACCGCATCGATTGAAAGCCGGATCGAGCGCACCAGCAGCGGAAAGCCCATGACGGCGCAGGCGAGTGCCGCCCCGGTCCAGCGGAACGAGAAGACGATGCCCAGGTGCGCCTCCAGGAAGGCGCCGACCGGGCCCTTGCGGCCGAACAGGATCAGCAGCAGGAAGCCGGTGACGACCGGCGGCAGGATCAGCGGCAGGTGGACGATGCCGTTCAGCAGGGACTTGCCCCAGAAGCGGCCGCGCGCCAGCAGGAGCGCGACCAAGATGCCGAGCGGCAGGCTTGCGGCGACGGCGACGGTGGAGACGAGCAGGCTCAGCCTGATCGCCGTCCATTCCGCCTCGTTGAGGGCCAACCAGTCCATGCCAGAACTCACGGTTTCCACGACAGGCCGCGCAGTTTCCCCGCTGCGAAAGCCACGAGCCCCGTCGATCGGGAATCGGATTGCAATGAAATTACTGCAAAGTTTCAAATAATCACAACGCCACGCGCCATTCGCGGCGCGCGGCGCGGGGGGAACTCATTTCAGGATCGTGAAGCCCTGCTCGGTGAAGAAGCGGGCAGCCTTGTCCGATTTCAGGAAGTCGAGATAGGCGGCGGCGTTGGGGCTCTTCGATTCCGTCAGGATCGCGATCGGATAGATGATCGGCGGATGGCTGTCTTCCGGGAAGGTGCCGACGATGGCGACGCCCGGGTCGGCGGCGGCATCGGTCTGGTAGACGATGCCGTAGGGCGCCTCGCCGCGGGAAACGAGCACGAGGGCCGCGCGCACGCTCTCGGCGCCGGCGACCTTGCCCTCGACCGACGACCAGACGCCCAGCTTCTCCAGTGCTGCCTTGCCGTATTTGCCGGCGGGGACCGAGTCCACGGCACCCATGGCAAGCTTGCCGTCGCCCACGAGACCGGCGAGGTCGAAGCCTTCCTTGATGTCCACCGGCTTGGCGGCATCCTTGGTTGCCACGAGGACGATGCGGTTGCCGAGCAGGTTCGAGCGCGTGCCGTCCTTGATCAGCTTCTTCTCGGCGACGTAATCCATCCAGGCAAGATCGGCCGAGATGAACACATCGGCCGGCGCGCCGGCCTCGATCTGCTTGGCAAGTGCCGAGCTTGCGGCATAGGAGACCGTCGTCTCCGTGGCGGTTTCCTTCGTCCAGGCCGCGTTTGCGGCGTCGAGCGCGTTCTTGAGGCTGGCCGCGGCGAAAACGGTGATCTTGTCTGCCGCGGATGCTGGTGCTGCGAATGCGGATATTCCGAGCCAACCCGCCAGTGCGGCTACCGCAATCCTGAACAGGTGCCGGCGATCGATGTTCATTCTGCCCCTCCATAACGATCGAGATATCTCGTGAGATATAACGCCGCGCCGGACTTGGCTAGGGATATATTTCAGAAAATATATCGATAGGCCTACGGGGTGGGCAGGGACAGGCCTTGCGGATAGTCAACCGGATTCCGGAGTGAAAGCCCGCTACATCTGCGCCGACATGCCGCCGTCGACCGTCAGTGTAACTCCGTTGACGAAGCTTGCGGCGGGCGAAGCGAGGAAGAGGGCCGCCGGTGCGATTTCCTCTGGCCGTCCCCAGCGCTTCAGCGGAATGCGCACGTCGATGAAGGCCTGTACGCGCGGGTCTTCCGACAGCGCCCGGTTCGGATCGGTGACGAACCAGCCGGGCGCAATCGCGTTCACCGTCAGGTTGTCCGCCCCGAATTCGACCGCGAGCGAGCGCGCCAGCGCCTCGAGACCGCCCTTCGAGGCGGTGTGGGCGGGGTCGGGCGAGCGGGCGATGCGCGCGGCGATCGAGGTGACGAAGATCAGCCGGCCGGCGCTGGATTGCTGCAGCCACGGAAGGGCGGCGCGCGCGAGGCGATAGGATGCGGTCAGGTTGACGTCGAGCAGCGCTGCGAAGGCGGGGCCGTCGAGGTCGTCGGTGCTGCGGCGGTCGCGGATGCTGGCGGCATGGACGAGGACGTCGAGGCCGCCGAGCGTGTCGGCCGCGCTCCTTGCGATCGCCTCGGGATCGTCGCCGAGGTCGGCGGCCAGGGCCTCCGCGAAATGTCCCTCCCGCCGCAGTTCGGCACAGCGGGCTTCCAAGGCGGGTCCGTCACGCCCGTTGAGAACGACCTTTTGCCCCTCGCGCGCAAATGCCCTGGCGATCTCGAGGCCAAGGCCGCGGGTGGCACCGGTGACGAGCACCCGTCGTATATCTTCGGTCATAAGAACTCCCGCAATCGTTTTGGTCCGGGCCACGACCCGCAAAAGCGTCGGCTTTTGCAGTTCCGTCTATGTAGCCGCTGCGGATCGGGATTTGAAGATTTGCCGTGGCGTGGGCTGGAGTGCGACCCGCCGGAGCTAAAGATCGGCGGCCATCTGGGAGGGCGTCGACAGAAGTTCGCCCGGTCGCGGCTGCCGGTCCGTTCCCGCGCCTGCGACGTGCTGAACGACCAGGATGCCCAGCACCGAGGCGACCATGAACGTGAGAACGAAAAACATTGAGCGTGCCGACATCGGATCTCCTTTCACGAGTTGAAACGATGCCACCGCGCAACCGGTTCCCGCGGCCCGGGGGGCGGTCGGCGGTTCGGCCGTGCCGTCAGAGGACCTTGCCCGGATTGAGGATTCCCTTCGGATCGAGCGCCTGCTTGATGCGGCGCATGGTCTCCAGTTCTTCCGGGCTGCGGGAGCAGCCGAGATGGGCGCGCTTCAGTGTGCCGATCCCGTGCTCTGCCGAGATGGACCCACGGTGCGCCTGCACCAGATCGTAGACGATCTCGTCAACGGCGTGCAGGTCCTGTTCCGAAGCGTCCCCGACGGAGACAGCGATGTGCACGTTGCTGTCGCCGATATGGCCGAAGAAGGACACATGGGCCGCCGGGAAGCGCTCCAAGAGTGCGGCCTCGCAAGTCTCGGCGAAACGGCCGATCTCGCCGATCGGCAGGCTGACGTCGAGGTTAATCAGCGACGGCAGGAGCCTGTCCATGTCATGGGCCTCGCGCACGGTCCAGAAGTTCCGCGCCTCCTTTTCGGATTGCGCCACCAGCGCGTCGACGATCAGGCCATCCTCGAGCGCATCGCCCAAAAACGCCTCGAAACGCTCGCGCGCCGCGTCCGAACCGTCGCCGTCTTCCTCGATGATCACCAGGAAGAGATGGTCGGCGTCGAACAGCTTGATCCCCGAAGCCTCGGTGTTGAAGCGGACGAATGCCTGCCACATCGCCTCGAAGGCGGAGAGCGCCACCAGGTCGCGCTGCGCCTTCTGCAAAAGCGCCACAACGGCCTCGTAGCTCTCCAGCGCTGCAAGCGCGGTGTTGCGGGCCGCCGGCAGCGGCTTCAGCTTCAGCACCGCGCGGGTGATGATGCCAAGCGTGCCCTCGGCGCCGATGAAGAACTGGCGCAGGTCATAGCCGGTGTTGTTCTTCGTCATCTTGTTGAGCATCGACAGAACGGTGCCGTCGGCGAGCACGACCTCAAGCCCCAGCACGTTGTCGCGCGTGACGCCGTGGCGGATCACCCGGACGCCTCCGGCATTGGTCGAGAGATTGCCGCCGATCTGGCAGCTGCCGCGCGCGCCGAGATCGACGGGCAGCAACAGGCCGGCGTCTTCCGCGGCGCGCTGCGCCACCTCCAGCACCGTCCCGGCCTTCACGGTGATGGTGCCCGCGGCGGCGTCGATTTCCTCGATGCCCGCGAGGTGTTCCAGTGAGATCGCGACCTCGCCGCCACGCGCATTCGCTCCGCCGGCAAGGCCGGTCATCCCGCCCTGCGGCACCACCGGTTGCCCGTGGGCATGGCAGATGCGCAGCGCCGCGGACACCTCTTCCACGCTGCGCGGCCGGAGGACGGCGATTGGCAGGACCCGGCCCGTCAGGCTGGCGTCGCTGCGATGGCGCTCGCCGATCTGCGCACCGGTGAGGACAGCGTCAGCGCCGAGCGCGTTTTTCAGGTCTTCGATGATGGCCATGACGACTGCCCTAAAGGTGATCCGGTTTCTTCCTGCTGATTATCGGTGGTCCCGGCGCAATGCAACGTCACGGTCCCCGGGGCAGCCGATATTCAACCCTGTGCACTTCATTCATTTTCAGGCATGAAGGGGAGCGGATTTCGGAGGAGATCACCATGGCATTGCAGGCAGGCAAATTCGACCGGGGTATCTTTGTCGGGCGCATCTGGCGCCCGGATCGCAACGGACCCTCGCTGGTGGTCGTTCGGAATGGCGACCTGCTCGACATCACGTCGAAGGCGGCGCCGACCATGCGCGATCTGCTCGAGATGGACGATACGGCCGGCTTCGTGCATGCCCAGGCCGGCGAGCGCGTCGCCTCGCTCGACACCATCTTCGCCCACTCCGTCGAAGGCGCCGGCGAACTTTCGCTGGCCCACCTGCTTGCACCCTGCGACCTGCAGGCGATCAAGGCCTGCGGCGTCACCTTCGCCCGATCGATGGTCGAGCGCGTCATCGAGGAGAAGGCGGCCGGCAATCCGGCGCTGGCGCAGAAGGTGCGCGAACGCGTAACCGCCATCATCGGCGACAGCCTGCGCGACCTGAAGGCCGGCTCGCAGCAGGCCGCCGCCGTCAAGGCGGCGCTGATCGAGGAAGGCGTCTGGTCGCAGTATCTGGAGGTCGGCATCGGCCCGGATGCGGAGGTCTTCACCAAGGCGCCGGTGCTTGCCGCCGTCGGCTGGGGCGCCTCGGTCGGCCTGCACCCGATCTCCAAGTGGAACAACCCCGAGCCGGAGATCGTCCTCGCCGTCGACAGCCGCGGCCGCGTCAAGGGCGCGAGCCTCGGCAACGACCTAAATCTCCGTGACGTCGAGGGCCGTTCGGCGCTGCTGCTCGGCAAGGCCAAGGACAACAACGCCTCGGCCGCGATCGGCCCCTTCATCCGCCTCTTCGACGAAACCTATGCGATCGACGACGTGCGCACGGCCGATCTCGAACTTCTCGTCGAGGGCGAAGACGGCTTCGTGCTGAATGGCCGGAGCACGATGCGCGAGATCAGCCGCGACCCGCTCGACCTCGTCTCCCAGACGATCGGCCGGCACCACCAGTATCCGGATGGCTTCATGCTGTTCATGGGCACGCTGTTTGCCCCCGTCGAGGATCGCGACGTGCCTGGCGAGGGCTTTACCCACAAGACCGGCGACCGGGTGACGATCTCGAATGCCGCACTCGGTTCGCTGACGAACACGGTCAGGCTCTCTACCGAGTGCCCGCCCTGGAACTTCGGCATTGCCGAGCTGATGCGCAATCTGGCAGGGCGCGGCCTGATCTGAGCCGCGTTGCCGCCGGACGAGCGAACGGCGGAAACGTGCGCCTCAATCCCGGTCGGGCGCTCCGAGGGGGAAAAGCTTGCGGTAGGGCCGCGCTTCGTCGACGGCGCGCGCAAAGGAGGGCCGCGCCAGCAACCGCTCGCGATAGGCCTTGAGATTGCTCAGCGCCGGGTCGATGGCATGCGTCCAGTCGGCATAGAAGAGGGCAGGGGCGGCGGCGCAGTCGGCGAGGCTGAACCCGTCGCCGGCGGCCCATTGGCGGCCGTCCATGTGCCGGTCGAGCCACTGGTAGGTGCGCTCGAGCATCGCTTTCGCCTCTGCGACGCCATGGGGATCGCGGTCCGCCTCGGGACGAAGCGTGTCGAACACGCACCTCTGTTGCGGCGTGCTGACGTAGTTGTCGAACACCCTGTCCAGCATGCGCACCTCGATCGCCGCCTGCGGATCTTCGGGGATCGGCCTGAAGCGGCCGGGATGCGCCTGCGCCAGATACTCGATGATGATCGACGCCTCGAGAATGGTCCGGCCGTTATCGACCAGCACCGGGAAGCGCTTGAGCGGCCACAGCGCCTCGAACTCGGCCATCACCTCGGCATTTTCCGGGCCGAGCATCCTGAACTCGAACGGCGTGCCGTTCTCGTACAAGGCAATCAGCGCCTTCTGGCAATAGGACGAGAAAGGATGGGCATACAGGATCGGCATCACGATCACCTCCAGTGTCGATCAGAACGTGGGGTCACGCTAGCAAAGCCGGTTGCATATTGCAATCAGATTTGCCGGAGAATGCGGCTGTCCGTTGACCCGTCTGTCGTCAGGTAAGCTTTCGGCGCCGTTCCAGCTCGGCTTCGGTCGGCTGGGCGAATTCAAACGAGCCGCGCCGGACTTCGCCACCGCGCGCATACCTGTTGAAGATGACGCCCGACGGCGTCGTCCGCGACGCGACGAGTTCCAGAGCGCGCGCGGGGATGTCGTCGCCGAACAGTCGCTTTCCGGTGCCGAGCACGACCGGGAAGATCAAGACGTACATTTCGTCGACGAGATCGTGCCTGAACAGCGTCTGCAGGAAGTCGGTCGAGCCCTGCGTCAGCAGGTCGGGTCCATCCTCGGCCTTCAGCGCCGTGAGTGCGGCGACCGCGTCCGGGCCGAGCGTCCGGCTGTTCTTCCAGGTCAGGTCCAGCTCGGCATTGCGGGTCGCGACGAACTTGGTGATGCGGTCGAAAAGGGTGCCGATCGGGTCGTCGGCGGGCTCATAGGGCCAATGGGCCGCGAAGATGTCGTAGGTCTTGCGGCCGAGCAGAAGGTCGAATGGCCGGGCAAACATCTCATCCACGGCCTCGCCCATCCGCTCGTCGAAATAGGTCACGGCCCAGCCGCCATGTCGGAATCCGCCGATCGGGTCCTCGTCCGGTCCACCCGGCGCCTGCATGACGCCATCAAGGCTGACGAACGCTCCGACGATGATCTTGCGCATGGGATGCTCTCCTCTCTTCGATCGGTTGATGCGGTGTGAGACGAGGACGTTCGAGGGCGGGAAGCCCCGACAGCGTGGTGCAGATTTCATGCACTTGTGGTCGAGCCGCCTCTTTGCCTGCTCAGCTCGTTCCGACTTGATCGACCGATGGCCGCAACGAAAAAGGGCCGACCCATGAGGAGGCCGGCCCTTTTCAAAGCTATGGAGCTTCTCGGTTTACTTCGCCCGCTTCAGCGCATCGCCGAGGATCGAGACGATCTCCTCGAAATGCTTCTTCTCGGCGATCAGCGGCGGCGAGAAGGCGATGATGTCGCCGGTGACGCGGATCAGCAGGCCCTTTTCGAAGCAGTCGACGAAGACGTCGTAGGCGCGCGCGCCCGGGGCGCCGTCGCGCGGCGCAAGCTCGATGCCGGCGATCAGGCCGATCGTGCGGATGTCGATGACGTGCGGCAGGCCCTTCAGCGAATGCATCGCCTCGTGCCAGTCGTCCTGCAGCTCGGCGCCGCGGGTGAAGAGGCCCTCGTCGCGGTAGATGTCGAGCGTGGCGATGCCGGCGGCGCAGGCGGCCGGGTGACCGGAATAGGTGTAGCCGTGGAAGAGCTCGATCGCCCCTTCCGGCCCGTGCATCAGCGCATCGTGCACCTTGCGGCTGGCGAACACCGCGCCCATCGGGATCGCGCCGTTGGTCAGGCCCTTGGCGGTCGTCACGAGGTCGGGAGTGACGCCGAAGTAGTCGGTCGCGAAGGCGGCGCCGAGGCGGCCGAAGCCGGTGATGACCTCGTCGAAGATCAGCAGGATGCCGTGCTTGTCGCAGATGGCGCGCAGCCGCTCCAGATAACCCTTCGGCGGGATCAGCACGCCGGTGGAGCCGGCCACCGGCTCGACGATGCAGGCGGCGATGGTCTCGGCGCCGTGCAGGGCGACCAGGCGCTCCAGGTCGTCGGCGAGTTCGGCGCCATGCTCCGGCTGGCCCTTCACATAGGCGTTCTTGGCCAGATCGTGGGTGTGGCGCAGGTGGTCGGAGCCCGGCAGCTGCGGGAAGACGCGGCGGTTGTTGACGATGCCGCCGACGGAGATGCCGCCGAAGCCGACGCCATGGTAGCCGCGCTCGCGGCCGATCAGGCGCGTGCGGGTGCCCTGGCCGATGGAGCGCTGGTAGGCGATCGCGATCTTCAGCGCGGTGTCGACCGATTCCGAGCCGGAGCCGGTGTAGAAGACGCGGTCGAGCTTGGCGCCTTCCGGACCGGGGGCGATCTCGGCCAGCCGCTCGGCGAAGTCGAAGGCGATCGGGTGACCCATCTGGAAGGACGGAGCGAAATCCATCGTCGAAAGCTGGCGTTCGACGGCAGCGGCGATCTGGCGGCGGCCATGGCCGGCATTGACGCACCACAGGCCGGCGGTGCCGTCGAGCACCTGGCGGCCGTCGTGGCTGGTGTAGTACATGCCCTCGGCCGCGGCGAGCAGGCGAGGGGCCGCCTTGAACTGGCGGTTGGCGGTAAACGGCATCCAGTAGCTGTCGAGCACCGGCGTGTTGGGCTTGTTGTGAACGTTCATGACGGACTCCTCTTTCTTGCCGATTGACGCCATGATTTGCATGCTTGAACAAGTCTTTTTCTGGCTTATAGGAAGTTGTTGATAAGTATGCGAGGCGACGGGCAAAATTTCGATATTTCGAACAACCGAAACAGTCGCAGCGCGTAAATCTCCGGGAGGGGCAATGTCGGTCGATATCGGCAACAGGTTGCGCAGTCTGCGAATGGCCCACAATCTGTCCCAGCGCGAACTGGCAAGGCGGGCGGGTGTCACGAATTCGACCATCTCGCTGATCGAATCCAATGCCTCGAATCCGTCGGTCGGCGCCTTGAAGCGGATTCTCGACGGGATTCCCATCGGGCTTGCCGAGTTCTTTGCCTTCCAGCCGGAGCGCTCGCGCAAGGCTTTCTATCGCGCCGACGAACTGGTCGAGATCGGCAAGGGGCCGATTTCCTACCGGCAGATCGGCGAAAAGCTGTTCGGCCGCAGCCTGCAGATCCTGAAGGAGTGCTACCAGCCCGGCGCCGATACCGGCAAGGTGCCGCTTGTCCATGACGGCGAGGAAGGTGGCATCATCCTTTCCGGGCGGCTTGAGGTGACGGTCGACGACGAGCGTCGGATCCTCGGCCCCGGCGACGCGTATTATTTCGAAAGCCGCCGGCCGCACCGCTTTCGATGCGTCGGCCCGGTGCCGTGCGAGGTGATCAGCGCCTGCACGCCGCCGACCTTCTGATCGCGGCCAAAGTGAGCAGCCGTTGGGCGCCGGCTCAGGGGCGCGACGATATCGTCCTGGGGTATTCGCCGCCCGCTTCGATCTCTTGCGCCGCGGCCGCTACGCCGATCACTTCGTAGAGTTCCAGCGCCGTTGCGCGTCCCTTTGCCTGGCCCTCCCCGAGGGGGCGGAACTGGATCCGGTCACGGCACTGCGCGACCACCGCGCCGCTGGCGAGGATGGTGGTGCCGTAGCCCTTGTTCATCCCTTCGAGCCGGGAGGCGACGTTGATGCTGTCGCCCATCGCGGTATATTGCAGCCGGTCTTTCGCGCCGACGCTGCCGACCACGGCCGTCCCCGTGTGAATCCCGAACCGGGTGCGGAACTCCGGCAGGCCGCGGTTGCGCTGCCTTTCATTGAAGACCGCAAGGCGCTCCTTCATGGCGAGCGCGCCGCGGCAGGCATTCTCCGCATGGTGCGGATCCGGCGCCGGCGCATTCCACATCGCGAAGATGGAATCGCCGAGGAACTGGATGATCGTGCCGCCGTGCGCGTTGACGGTGCCGTTGAGAATGTCGAAGTACTCCGACAGCATGCCGACCACTTCCTCGGGGGAATGCTGCTCGCTGATCGTGGTGAAGTCGTAGATGTCGGTGAAGATGGCGGTCACCTCCTGCCGCCGGGCTGTCCGGCCGGCAAAATCGCCGGACGCGATGGCGCGGCGCACCACTTCCCGCGGCACGTACAGTGCGAAGGTGAAGATCGCATCCCGGGCCCGGTTCATTGCGCCTCCGAGCGTTGCGATCTCGCTGACCCGCGTCGGCACTTCGATCGGGGTGCTGAAGTCCAGGTCCTGCATGCGGTTGGCGCTGGCGGTCAACTGGTGCAGCGATTTGGTGATCAGATGGGCGACGACAAGCGCGCCGGCGATGGCGAGCAGGACAATCGCGGCAGAAAGCAAAAGCCCCTGGTAAAGGCCCGCCCGCGCTGTCGCCATCAACTCGTCGACCGGCGCGGCGATGACGGCGATGTCACCGGCAAAGAGCAGTGCCGCATCCACCTGCGTCCCCATCACCACCCATTGCCGGCCGGCGACGTCGACGATGCCCATTTCGTTCAGCGCCGGCGGATTGGCCTTGATCGCCTCCAGGAGCGGGTCGCGCAAATTGGCCGGATCGAAGTCCCGTTCGGACTTCGATGCCGCGATCGCCTGCATCAGCCGGCGGTCGGAATGGAGGATCGGCTGGCGGTCGGCATCGATGACGAACGCCACGGCGCTTGGGGTCAGGCGCTCGCTGGCGATGAAGTGGATGATCCGGTCGAGCACCACGTCGGCGCCGATGACGATTTCCGGGTTGCTCTTGTGGGCCTGGGATATGGTCATGCCCAGCATTCCGGTGGTCGCCATGCGATAGGGGCCGGTCGCCGTCGGGCCCGTGCCGCCGGCGGCGGCGCGATACCAGGGACGCTGCCGGGGATCGTAGCTCCAGCCGGTCGTCGTCCGTTGCAGCAGTTGCTTGCCGGCGGCATCGAAGAACAGGATGCGCGTCAGCGGACCCTCCGCGGTCGGCGTCAGGATGCGCACGGCGATGGAGGCGTTCGGCGGCGCATCCAGCACGGTGCGCCAGTCCGCCGACGTCAGGTTCACCGCATGGAAGAAGCCGCCGTCCGGATAGCCAGCATAGACGCCGTCGATCTGTGGTGAGCGGGCGAGTGCGGCGCGCAGGATCGCGACCTTGTCCACGACCCGGTCCGACGGGGGCGCGAGGAAGGAATTGGCGATCGAAACGATCAGGTTGACCAGTCCGGAGGTGTCGCCGGACAGGGCTTGCATGCGCGAGACCAGCCGGTCCTCGAAGGCGCGCATGTGGCTTTCCGCCGTCTCGATAGCGGTATTGCGTGCACGGTAGTAGTCGAGCGTGATCAGCGAGCCCGAGACCGCCAGCAGCAGTCCCACCATGACAACGCCGAGCAGGGAGCGCAGCGAACTGTGCCAGCTCTTGCTGGCCGCCAGAGGGGCGATGTCCTTGCTGCTGCCCACCATCCTCCGTCCCTCGGCGTTTCTGGCTTGCCTATCCAACTCGTCTTGCGCCCGGCATCGACAAGGGGACTTCGCCACGGCTCGGCCGGTGCCGGGTTGCTAGACACGCAGTCTTATGACCCTAGCGCTCGCGGTCGCCCTGAGCAAGGAAGCGAATACCAGCGCGCCGGCCTCGCCGCATCACCTTTGCGCGTGTCCTCTTGCAAGGTCTGCAGCCGCTGACAGGCTAATTTTCCAGCACCGGCGCGGTCAGATGCCAGCCCCGGAAGGCCTGGTTTCGCCTGCTGCCGTACTGCCGACCTCTTCTGCCGGCAAGCCAGCCGCTATTGACCGGCGCTTTGGCGCGCCGGCCGGCTACTCCAAAAAAGCGCTGCCTCAGATGACGCCGAGCGCGTCCATCGCTTCGGCCACGCGAACGAAGCCGGCGATATTGGCGCCAAGCACGTAGTCGCCGGGCGCGCCGTATTCCTCCGCGGTGCCGGCGCACAGATCGTGAATGCTGTGCATGATGCCGGCCAGGCGCTTCTCGGTGTCCTCGAAGGTCCAGCTGTCGCGCGAGGCGTTCTGCTGCATCTCCAGCGCCGAGGTCGCGACGCCGCCGGCATTGGCGGCCTTGCCCGGGGCGAACAGCACACCCGCCTCCTGAAAGAGGCGCACCGCTTCCGGTGTCGTCGGCATGTTCGCACCTTCGCCGACGGCGATCACGCCGTTCTTCACCAGCACTCTGGCGTCCCGACCGGTCAATTCGTTCTGGGTCGCCGAAGGCATGGCGACATCGCAAGGCACGTCCCAGATGCAGCCGCCGCTGATGTAGTGGCTGCCGGCGCCCCTGCGGCGAGCGTATTCCGATATCCGCTCGCGACGGACCTCCTTGATCTCCTTGACGAGATCGAGGTCGATGCCGTGCTCGTCGACCACATAGCCGCCGGAATCCGAGCAGGCGACGACCTTGCCGCCAAACGACTGGACCTTCTCCATCGTGTAGATCGCAACGTTGCCCGATCCGGAAACGACCGTCCGCTTGCCTTCGAAGCTGTGGCCCTTCGTCGCCAGCATGCGCTCGACGAAATAGGTGGCGCCGAAGCCCGTCGCCTCCTTGCGCGCGAGCGAGCCGCCGTAGAGCAGCCCCTTGCCGGTCAGCACGCCCGCTTCGTAGCGGTTGGTCAGGCGCTTGTACTGGCCGAACATGTAGCCGATCTCCCGGCTGCCGACGCCGATGTCGCCGGCAGGAACGTCGGTGTACTCGCCGACATGGCGGTGGAGCTCGGTCATGAAGGACTGGCAGAACCGCATGATTTCACCGTCCGAGCGGCCGCGCGGGTTGAAATCGGAGCCGCCCTTGCCGCCGCCGATCGGCATGCCGGTCAGCGCGTTCTTGAAGGTCTGCTCGAAGCCGAGGAACTTGATGATTCCGACATTCACCGAAGGATGGAAGCGGATGCCGCCCTTATAGGGGCCGAGAGCCGAATTGAACTGGACCCGGAAGCCGCGATTGATCTGCACCTGGCCCTTGTCGTCGACCCACGGAACGCGAAAGATGATCTGCCGCTCCGGTTCGCAGATGCGCTCGATCAGGGCGTTGTCGGCATAATTTGGTCGTTTGGCGATGACGCGCCCGAGACTTTCCAGAACCTCTCGCACCGCCTGGTGAAATTCCAGCTCGCCTGCGTTGCGCCTGAGCACGTCGGTCAGGATCGGCTCGAGCTTCTCATCCACATTGACCAATTCCCATCTCCAATCACTGAGTCTGCCCGCAAGGAATGAATAGAGTGGCGGATATCTTAATTGCGGGGCGACGCAAAGATTTCGATGCGGTGAAATTTGCCGCCGACGGAACTTTTTGACAATCGGCAATCTGATCGGCAACACTGAAAAGATTGCGAGGGGGGCTCACACAACGCCAGATAGCCAAGCGACGATCGCCTGCTGAGTCGATTGCGACGGCTACCCGGGGCGGCTTAGGCCGGCGCAGAGCGTCGCTTGAACGACGGAAGGAGCAGGCGCTTGATGACGGTGGGATCGCGCTGGCCTTGGCTGTAAAGGCGGATGATGGCGCTTCCCAGCGCTTCCGCCGCCTCACACTCCCGAGAGAGGCTGCATTGCTCCAGGCAATCGTCGAAAAGGCTCTGAAGCCTGTTCAGGTCGTCCGGACCGAACATCCTGACGTGCCTATCGGCACCCAGAAGAGCCGTGAAGTGGTTGAAGGATTTGGACATAACACTCCCTCCCTCATTGGGGCGAGAGCTGCCATCTCCCTGTCGTTCCTGCCAAACACATGTGGAAGCGATAAGCCAGAGTGCGCTTTCTCCCGTGAGGAGTCCATCAGATTCATTGATCGAGCACGCGACGTGCCGAAGCGGCTTGCAACATGACGCGACATGAAACAGGCAAAGGCGGCGGGTGCGTAATCAGACGGCCGTATCGGTCAATGACCACGGTGGAACGGTTGCGCTCTTGCCTGATCCGGATTATCGCGCGGGCGTCGTACCCATGGAAGCGCTGCTCTACGCGCGACTTGGCCCAAGCATGGCGGAAAGCCTGAAGGCTGATGTCGAAGCGCTATATCGCGAAAACCCCTATATCAGCGAACAGGAGCGCGCGCTTTGTATCGTCGAGATCAATCGCAAGATACTGGATGCCGAGCTTGCGGAAGAGAGCATGATCCTCGCTGCAGAGGCGGGCGGCTTTCCTGTTCTTCGCCGGCGGGACGCTGATCGTCGCGCCGTGCTGGCGCATGACAAGGTACTCCCATGACCAGAAACGCCATGTTTCGGTGGAGCGCTTGCCCCCCATTCAGGGACCGTATCAGGAAAAGCCAGCCATACGGGAGCGCGCTACTGCGGGATTTTCCCAGTGCGCAACTTCGCAAGCGGTACACGGATGCACGTATGCACACGTGCTGCACGGATCGGGAGAACCGCCCGCCGTGCAGCCCTGTCCATGACTGTGATCTGTCACGACCAAGGGCAACTCATTCAGTTTTGCCAACGCCGCACATATCTCGATGCCTGCCGCGAAAGTGCCGTGTTCGGAACGCGAGTAGCTGATGGCGGAGAATGCCGAGCAAACGTCCGCAAAGAGGCATTAGCAGAAGTTATTACATTTGGAAGCGTCGAGCGCGCGGCCGAGAAGTTCACAGCCTGTCGGGACGATGCTCCGGGGCGGCTTCACCAATACGGGCCCTATGTGCCACTTTCTCTTGAATACCGAAACGCCAGGTGCGCTGGCGGAATCATTTTTCGCCGCTGCGCTCCAATGTGAGCAGGGTTGCGCAAAGGACCGCGGCGATGACCACGCATGCGCTGCTGGATCAGGTGACCGGCCACGCGCGCCGGATCTCTGCCGCTCTTGGTCGATCGAGCGCCAGGCCGCGTCCTTCATCTGCTCCGTTCCGATCGCTCGGCGGTCAGCCGCTCGCCTTCGGCGGCGCCTACCTTGGGTCACGAAAGGGGCCGGAAGGTGACTGTCCGGTTTTGGCACTCGTTTGCGTGAAGTGGACCTTCACCCACCGCCATTACTGCCCCACTCCGGCGGGCCTAAGTCCGACAGGGCGCAAGCGACTCGCGCTACCGCGCGGGAGGATTGTATCCAGACCGCCATAGGCATGCCCGCGCGCTATCAAGCATCCCGGGGATATCTAGCCGCATATCGGGCCGAGCTTGCCAATCGGCCACGTGGCGCGATATGTATTTATACACTGTATAAATATGAGGCGTACCATGAGTACCGGCCATGTATTTATTGCCACCAGCTTGGATGGGTTCATCGCCCTAGAAGACGGCACGATCGACTGGTCGCTCCAGCGCGACGATCCAGGCGAGGACCACGGCTATGACGACTTCATAAAGGACATCGACGCCATCGTCATGGGCCGAGGCAGCTTCCAAATGCTGCGCGACCACAGACCTTGGCCGTACAATCTCCCTGTGTTGGTCCTCTCAAAGACGCTCTCGGGCCAAGACATTCCTTCCGATCTTGAAGACAAGGTCCGCGTTTCGGGCAATTCGCCACAGCAGGCAATGGCAATGCTTGAAGCGGAGGGATGTGGCCGCGTCTATGTCGACGGCGGGCTGATCATCCGTAAGCGCTGGTTTTCCCCCACCTTCCGGATCAGCGTGTGATTGTTGATGTTGTTGCCGAACGAGGCTTCGACATATGACGATTACAGGGTTTACGCATGGCACCA
>NZ_PZZZ01000008.1 GCF_003046475.1 Mycoplana dimorpha | reverse complement strand
TGCGAGGCGGTGCAGCCGAAGGCATTGCCGGCCTCGATGAACTCGACATGCACCTGCCGGATGCCGAGATTGGTCAGGCGGACGACGGGCGGCATAGAGAAGATGACCGTCGCGATGGTACCCGGCACGGCACCGAGGCCAAAGAACATCGCCGCTGGGATCAGGTAGACGAAGGCGGGCATGGTCTGCATGAGGTCGAGAACGGGCCGGACGATGGTTGCGACCCGGTTGCTGCGGGCCATGGCCACGCCGAGCGGCAGGCCGAGGATCATGGCGATCAGCGTCGAGGCGAGCACCAGCGACAGCGTCTCCATCATCGCGGACCAAAGGCCCATGTGGCCGACCAGCCAGAGCGACAGGCCGGCGAACACGGCGAAACCGAAACCGACCCGCCAGAGCGACAGCAGGACGAAGATCGCAACGCCGAGGGTCATCGGCAGGGCCGAAAGCGCGTTCTGGATGCCGCTTGTCACGGTGCCGATCGCCGCGGCAATGAAGTCCAGCAGCGGGGCGAAATTGTCGAGGATGTAGTTGACGGCGCTGTCGACGCCGTCCCCGATATCGAAAGTCATGGAAATGTCTCCGGGCTGCTGGATCAGGCGGTGCGATCGAGCGTTTCGAGAAGCGCGGACTTGCTGATCGAGCCAAGGTAACGGTTGGCCTCGTCGACCACCGGAACCGGAAAGGCACTCGCGGCGACCTTGCCGAGAACGTTCGAGAGGCATTCCGAGGCCGGGATCGGCTCGATATCCGGCAGGAAGGCGCGGCGATAGGGGTCGCTGGCGCCGCCACGGGTGGTTTCGACCAGTGAATCGCGGCTGACCATGCCGTGATAGGTCTTGTCGCGACCAAGGATGATGGCGACATCCCGGTCGAAATGCTCCATGCGCTCCAGTGCCGCCGCGCCGGATACGCCCTGGCGCTCGATGATCGTCACCTGCGTCTTGCGTGCCACGTCGCCGGCGCGGAAGACCTGGGAGACGTCGACATTGCGGAAGAAGGAGCGCACGTAGTCGTTGGCCGGCTGCAGCACGATCTCGTCGGGGGTGCCGACCTGCACGACCTCGCCGTGCTGCATGATGGCGATGCGGTCGCCGATCCGCATCGCCTCGTCGATGTCGTGGCTGACGAAGACGATCGTGCGGCTGTGCTCGGCCTGGAGGCGCACCAGCTCGTCCTGCATCTCGGCGCGGATAAGCGGGTCGAGCGCGGAAAAGGCCTCGTCCATCAGCAGTACTGTCGGGTCGGTGGCGAGCGCGCGGGCAAGGCCGACGCGCTGTTTCATGCCGCCGGAAAGCTGGTCCGTCCGGCTGTCATCGTAGCCGTCGAGGCCGACGGCCTTCAGGGCCGCGCGGGCCCGTTGCCGGCGTTCGCTTTCGCCGGTACCGGCGACCTCAAGGCCGAAAGCGGCATTGTCGAGAACGGTGCGGTTGGGCAGAAGCGCGAAGGACTGGAAAACCATGCTGATGTCGCGGCGGCGCAACGCGATCAACTCGCTTTTCGGCATCTGCGCTACATCGCGGCCGTCGATCTCGATCGCGCCGGAGGTTGGTTCGATCAGCCGGTTGATGAGGCGCAGCAGGGTGGATTTGCCGGAGCCCGACAGCCCCATGATGACGAAGATCTCGCCGGACCGAATATCGAAGCTCGCATTGTTGACCCCGATCGTGCAACCGGTCGCGGCGTGGATCTGCGCCTTGGTCTTGCCGGATTTGAGAAGGGCAAGGGCTCTTTCTGGCCGCTCGCCGAAAACCTTGAAAATGTTCTTGATACTGATTTTGACCGGACGGTCGCTCTCAGTTGCAAAGGTCATACTGTGCTGGGCCCCGCTCTAGAAGCTGGGCGCTCTCCTTTAGTTCCAAGCTGAATATCAGCGGACGAACACGCCGCCCGAGGCATGTCGCAAACAAGTTGCGAGACGCAATTTGGACATGATGTGGCATGATTTTCTTTCGACATCAAGACTTCTTGGGGAAATCCTGTCTTTCGGTCCTTATTCAGAACTATTTTTCCATGGTGGCGCGGTGCCACTGCTGGGATGAAACCGGTAGCCGTAGGGGAGTTCTAGCCTCTGGCGACCGGTCGCCGGTTCCCCTCTACGTAACGTGCCGCCCGGCTCGCCAGTGAGAGCCGTCGCCCGGCGCCGTCCGGGTTTTGAAACCGAGCATTGGTATCATCGGCGCTTGACCCCGATTAATCTGCTCGAGGCGGTTGTTCGTCCAATGCAAACGGGTTCTAGAGAGCTTGGCGTGGAGCAGGCTTTCTCGCCTGCCTTGCAGACCGCCCTGGCCCTCTGGGAAGGTCCTCAGCTAGAGGATGAAGTCTCCCTTCACGAACGAAATCGCGTCGTCGAGGTGGATTGCAAAGTCACTCTTGCCGTCGCTGTTCACGTCGCCATAGATGTAGGTGTCGGAACTTTTCTTCACAAAACGCAGTTCGCCCGCTTTGTTGTGAAACCCGGCGCTGCCGATGAATTGAAACGCCTGGTCGCCGTCGAGCGCACTGTTAGCATCGATCCGAGAAAGATCGACGAGGTCTTTCTCCTTGTGGCTGAAGTCGAAGATTGTGTCGCGGCTCGTCGATTTCACCGTCGTGTCTTCGACGTGCTTGAAGACGAACTTATCCGCGCCCGTGCCGCCCCAAAGTTTGTCTGCTCCCGCCCCGCCATACAAGATGTCGTTGCCGGCTTCTCCGTAGAGCGTGTCGTTTCCGGCGTTGCCTTCGAGTTTGTCGTCTCCACCTTTAAGTATCTTGCTGTCCCCGTAGTCGCCGTAGATCGTATCGTTGCCGCTACCGCCAAGCAACTTGTCGGCACCACCTCGGCCATGGATGATGTCGTTTCCCCCGCGTCCATCAATAGTGTCCGCGGCGTCCGTTCCTTTCAATTTCTGGCTGGTCGAGTTTCCTTTGATCTTGGCCATGGCGGCTGCTCCCGCGATCTCCCGAGCCGTCAAGTTAGCATCGTCTAATATTTATTCGATTAGATCATATTAGCGATGCAGATATAAGGTGCGCGCCCAGGGCATTCCCGCTTTCCGCTCGTCGAGCGCGCGGCGAGGTGTTAGCCCCGCCGCGCGTGATCGGGATTACAGCGATCCCTTGATTTTCTCTGCCGCTTCCGGGCTCACCCACTGGGTCCACACGTCCGGCTGTTCGGCAAGGAAGTGTTTTGCGCCTTCCTCGCCGCTCGCCTGGTTGTCGGTCATCCAGGCCATCAGCTTGCTGACGGTCTCGTTGTGCCAGGCACGCTTGTTCAGGTAGTCCATGACGTCCGGGGCGACCCGTTCGGAGAAGGGCTTGGCGACGAGCGTGAAGACGCGGTCGACCTGCCAGGCATTCGGCTTCGGGTCGTTGCAATCGGCAACCGTGTTGCAGCGGTTCCACTCCGCGGCATCATGCGGGACGCCGGGGTCGAGCTTGACCATCTCGTATTTTCCGAGGAGGGCGGTCGGCGACCAGTAGTAGGTGACGAAGCTCTCTTTGCGCTCGTACGACTTGGCGATCGCGCCGTCGAGACCGGCGGCAGAGCCCGTGTCGAGCAGGCTGAATCCGGCCTGCTCGGCATTCATGGCCTTGAACAGCTGTGCGGTCACGACCGTGCCGCCCCAGCCTTGCGGGCCATTGAAGATGACGCCCTTGCCGGCATCTTCCGGATGCGGGAACAGTGACGGGTTCTTCAACGCGTCGCCGATCGTCTTGATCTCGGGATGGGCATCGGCGACATATTTGGGGATCCACCAGCCCTGGATGCCGCCATCGGGGAGCGAATTCGCCGCGGTGATGATCTTGCCCTCGTCGACGCCGCGCTGGAACATGTCCGGCAACAAATCGACCCATGCCTCGGGGGCGATGTCCGGCTGCCCCTTCTCGGCCATCGACGTAATGGTCGGCACCGTGTCGCCGATGGTGATCTCGGCGTTGCAGCCATAGCCTTCGTTGAGAATGATCTTGTCGATGTTGGAGAGAACTTCGGCGCTTTGCCAGTTCATGCTGGCAATGGTCACGTCGCCACATTCCGCGGCACTCGAAGCCGAGGCTCCACCGAGGAGGCCGAGCGTCAGGCATGTCGATGCTAGTAGCTTCTGCATTGCTGTTTCCCTCATTTTGCGGCTTATGGATCGGAGCAGGGATGCCGCATTGACCTGCCCGCACGGCAGTCAGGACCTCGGTCCCAGCCTTGCTGATTTTTCGAAAAGATCGACACGGTCCTTGCGGCTACAGGCGTCGAACGATGCGCCGACTATCAGGACGCCTCCGCTACGCGTTGTGGCCATGCCGCGCGAAGAAGCGGTCAAGCTCCCTCTGCTGCGGCACCTGGCCTGTGTAGATCGCGATATATTCCGGTATCCGCTTCATCCGCAGGGCGACGTCCTCGCGCGACTGCATCGAGATGTATCCGATCTGGACGAGGTAGGTGGTGCGGGCCCGCACGTCGGCCGAGGCCTCGTCGAACCCGAAGCGCATGAACATGCGCGTCAGCGCTTCCAGCCGCAGCTGGTCGGCCTGTTGGACTTCCGCCAGGATCTCCGGTGATTGCAGCGCCCAGCTGCGAACCGCGAATTCGAACTGCGAGTCGAAGAGGGTTTTGTCGAGCCAGCAGTCGAAGACATTGAGCATGGCCTCGGCGAGCGATTCCGCATAGGCCTCCGTCCGCTTGACCAGATTGCCGGTGTTCTTCTCCCGCCAGCGGGCGATCAGGGCGTCGAGCAGTTCCTCGCGATCCTTGAAGAACCAGTAGAAGCTGGTCCGCGACAGATTGAGCTTCTTGGCCAGGGGGAGAATCTTGACGGAATCGACGCCGGATTCGAGCAGGGCCTCGTAGGCCGCTTCCAGCCAGCCCTCCGGTGAACCGCGCCAGCCGCTGTCGCCCAAAGCACTTTCCATGTCGATTTCCTAACAGACCAAGAAGCGGCGCACAAGGAAAATGTACATCCATGTCAACGCGCTGGACCGCACTGTTTTGCCGATTGACATAAGTGTACATTCCCGACTAGCGTTCCAGAAACAGCCTTCAGACCGGAGTGCGACACATGTCGAACGATCCCCCCCTTCAGCCCTACAAACTGAAGCACCTCACCCTGCGAAACCGCATCATCGTCACCTCGCACGAGCCGGCCTATCCGGAGGACGGCATGCCGAAGGAGCGCTATCGCGCCTATACGGTGGAGAGGGCCAAGGGGGGCGTTGCGATGACGATGACGGCCGGGTCTGCGGCCGTGTCGAAGGACAGCCCGCCGGTCTTCAACAACCTGCTCGCCTACAAGGACGAGATCGTGCCGTGGATCAAGGAGATGACCGACGCCGTCCATGCGGAGGGTGCCGCCATCATGATCCAGCTGACCCATCTCGGGCGGCGGACCCGCTGGGACAAGGCCGACTGGCTGCCGGTCGTCGCGCCGTCGCATCATCGCGAGGCCGCGCACCGGGCGTTCCCGAAGAAGATCGAAGACTGGGACATCGAGCGCATCATCAAGGATTTTGCCGACGCGGCCGAGCGTATGAAGGCGGGCGGCATGGACGGTGTCGAACTGGAAGCCTACGGCCACCTGATCGACCAGTTCTCGTCGCCGTTGACAAACGAGCTGGACGGTCCCTATGGCGGTTCGCTCGACAACCGCATGCGGTTCTGCTTCGACGTCCTGAAGGCGATCCGGGGCAGGGTGGGCGACGATTTCATCCTCGGCGTCCGCTACACGGCAGACGAGCGTCTGCCGGGCGGCACGGGCAAGGCGGAAGGGCTGGAGATCTCCCGGCGGCTGAAGCAGAGCGGGCTGGTCGACTACCTCAATATCATCCGCGGCCACATCGACACCGATCCGGGCCTCACCGACGTGATCCCCATCCAGGGCATGGCCAACTCGCCGCATCTCGACTTCGCCGGCGAGATCCGTGCCGCGACCGAGTTTCCGACCTTCCACGCCGCCAAGGTGCCGGACGTGGCGACGGCGCGTCACGCCATCGCATCCGGAAAGGTCGACATGATCGGCATGACGCGGGCGCACATGACCGATCCGCACATCGTCCGGAAAATCATTGAGAAGCGCGAAGACGACATCCGTCCCTGCGTCGGTGCCAATTACTGTCTCGACCGCATCTATCAGGGCGGCGCCGCCTATTGCATCCACAACGCGGCGACCGGCCGCGAACTGACGATGCCGCACGTCGCCAGCAAGGCGGCGCTGAAAAAGAAAGTTGTCGTCGTCGGTGCCGGCCCCGCCGGTCTCGAGGCGGCCCGTGTCGCGTCCGAGCGCGGTCACGAGGTGGTGGTGCTCGAGGCGGCGAACAGTGCCGGAGGGCAGATTCGCCTGACCGCGCAAAGCCCGCGCCGCAGGGAAATGATGAGCATCATCGACTGGCGCATGGGCCAGTGCGAGAAGCATGGCGTGACGTTCCGCTTCAACACCTGGGCGGATGCAGAGACCGTCGAGGCCGAAAATCCGGACGTCGTCATCATCGCCACCGGCGGGCTGCCCCACACCGAGGTCCTCTCCCGGGGCAATGAACTCGTCGTCTCGGCCTGGGACATCATTTCCGGCGACGTGAAGCCGGGCAGCAACGTGCTGATCTTCGACGATGCCGGCGATCACGCCGGCCTCCAGGCGGCGGAGTTCCTGGCCAATGCGGGTGCAAACGTCGAGATCATGACCCCGGACCGCTCGTTCGCGCCGGAGGTCATGGCGATGAACCTCGTGCCGTACATGCGCTCGCTGCAGAAGTTGGATGTGACGTTTACGGTCACCTATCGGCTGGAGGCGGTCGAGAAGGACGGCAATCAGCTCATCGCCCACGTCGGCAGCGACTACGGCGGCGTCGCCAAGCGGCGCACGGTCGACCAGGTCGTCGTCAACCACGGCACCATTCCGCTGGACGAGCTGTATTTCGAGCTCAAGCCTCGGTCGAAAAACCTTGGCGAAGTCTCCTACGAGGAACTGATCGCCGGCACGCCGCAGTCGGTGCTGCGCAATCCCGGCGGTCGCTACCAGCTCTACCGGATCGGGGACGCTGTGGCCGCGCGCAATACCCATGCGGCGATCTATGACGGATTGCGGCTGGCAAAGGACATCTGAGGGGCTGATGGGCTGATGGGATCGTGCGCCCGGCGGCAGGAGGTTTATCATGGCTCGAAGTGACGCCCTGCAACGGGTCCTCGACTGTGCGTTTGCAGCATTCGATCAATTTGCCACGGACCCGCGCTCGCGCAGGTCGGTGGCCCGGATGTTTGCCAGCTTGGAGGTGCAAGGCCCGGAGCGCGCCGGGGGCGGCACGCGTCTGCCGCTCTGTGACGCATACCTCGAAAGCGCGCTCGCCATCGATGTCGATTTGCCGACGCTGACGGCGTTGCGTGACGGGTTCAGGGCGCTGGAGCCCAGGCTCGACTGGCGGGTGCGGTCCGCCGATGACGGCTCTGCGAGCGAAAATTTCCCCACCGGCCACGCCAACACGATGATCGTCGGCCCGGGCGGTCTCGAACAGCGGGACGATCTCTGGTTCGGGGCGACATTGATGGCCCCGCATGCCGGAGGAAACCTACCTGGTCCTGTCCGAGGGCGAGTTCAAGCAGGGCGATGCCGACTGGTTCTCGCCGGGCCTCGGCGGCTCCTTCTACAACCCGCCAGGCATCCGGCATGCGATGCGCTCGGCAGACAAGCCTTTGCTCGCCTTCTGGATGTTGTCGGTCGATCGATCACACCACTGACGATGGCGGAGCCCGGTGCCGCCCGCACGCCGGGAAGGCCAGCCGCGGCTGCGAGGATGGTACATAGAGCGGGTGGCGGGGATGCCCGGCGGTCGTCGTGCCGATGCAGTCGACCCGGAGCCCGGCAATCGAAAGGACCAGTCCCGCCCGCGCCGCCGCCAACGGGTGGGCACCCCAGGCGGCGATGACGTCGTGGCGGCCGGTCGTCGCCGACAGAGCCCAAGCGCAGGCCCGGGCGACATGTAGATCGTTCTCGGGTCCGACGGGATCGTCTGCACGGTGGAGTTCGTCGGGATCGGCGGTGCAGAGCGCATAGAGATTGACCACCGTCATGCCGCCATAGCCCCAGCTTTGCGAAAAAGCCGTGCAGCGGCGAATGGTCGGATCGTCCCGGGTCGCGCTCGCTCGCGACGGGTTGAGCATGATCCAGACGATGCGCCCCGGTTGGTCGGACCAGCGGCGGGCGAGCGCATACCGGTAGCGGCCGCAGCTGGAAAAGACCGCGGCGCCGAAGCAGTCGCCCGGAAGCGGCGCCGCATTCACGGCGGTGACCGCAATCGGCCGCAGTCGGTGCCAGCGGGGCAATGCTTCTCCAGCCATTCGGCTGAGCGGTCGGATGTACCTTCGGTGGTGTCCGACCGATCGATGCCATCGCGCGACGCGGCCGGCAGATCATAGCTGAGGATCCAGCGTTTCATGAAAGCGATCCCGTTCGCAGGTAGCCATTCTACACCGGCGGCGGCGGTCCGGCGATTGCCGCCGCATTGACAGCCGAGATGGGGGCGGCATTAAATTCCGCCTGAAGCGGCAACGGGACGGTGGACGAGAGTGTCTTTCACGGAAACGAAAACGCGGATCTACCGGCTGGCCAAGTACACCCTCCTGCGGCCCGACCCTCCGCTGGCGCCGGCCCGGTTCGATGCTCCGGTCGTCGTGGTCGGCTCCGCTCCGGTCTCCAACAAGCCGGCCGGGTTCGACGGGCGTTTCAGGGTCATTACCGTCAACGGCGCCCAGATGGTGACGACGAGTTGGGGCCTCGAGGCGCCCCACATGACCTTCATGATGTTCAACCAGGTGCGCGGCACGACCACCAATGCGGTTGAGGTCCGGCGGGTCCTGCAGGGACAGCGGACAGGACTGCTGTACGTGTTGTTGTGGCGTGAGGGGCTGGCCGCGCTTCGGGACGGCCTGAGAGCCTTCGACTATCGCTACGACGACCTGCGCATCGTCGATCGCTATCAGCGCATGGCGCTGCTTGATCGGGTCTGCGGCTTCAAAAGCGTCGAGCTGGACGCTGAGAGCAAGTGCTCGAACGGCATCAATGCGGCGCTCTTCGCCCTCTATAACGGCGCGCCGGCGGTGATCCTGACGGGGATCAGCCCGCAGGCCGACGGCCACGCCTACAACACGGAAAATCTGCCGCGCTTTCACAAGGACATGGACCGCAAGGTCCTGCAGACATTGTACGGCAAGGGCTACCCCATCTTCACCGCCGACGAAGACGTCGCAGCGGCGGTCGGGCTTCCGCTGTGGAGGGGAGGCATCTAGCCGATGAGCCGCGGCGTCATGACAGGCCCGCGCTAGGTGCCGGGTGGGCCATGCCGGCCGGCCGATGCAGTTCGATGCCGCGGGAGTGGATGAAGTCGACCATCGTGCAGTCCTCCACCTCGGACCGCTGGATGTCGCGCAACGTCGAGTGCATTTTCTCCCTCAGGCGCTCGGCGGAGACGGCATAGGTCCACCCCCGGGCGATCTTCGTCGCCATCTCCTCCTCGGACTTGCTGTAGTAATGGTTGAGCTGGAGATAGGCGTTGGAATAGAAGCGAGGGTTCTTGCGCCCCCGGCGGCTCGTCCGGTAACCGGCGTCATTCATCGTCTGGTCGTCGAACTGGCGCGTCCTGAATTGATGGACGGTTACTTCGATGACCTCGCACGGATCGACGATGCATTTGAAGTTCGTGGCAAACTCCGTCGGGGCCAGCGGGTCGGAGAACCGCCTGGTGAAGTTGAGCACGACGGGGCCGCTCGGACGGGACCTGTGCCCGCTCGTGCCGAACATGTGCCAGGGCAGTGAAACGTTCGGGAAGTCGCCGGTCGTCTTGAGCGCTTCTTCGATCGTCGCGTGCTGTCGCGGCAGCAGGAACTCGTCCACGTCGATGAACGCCATGCGGCGAAACCTTCCGCCGAAATTGAGGATGGCGTGAGCGAGGGCGAGGACCTGCCCGTCGATCAACTGGTTCAATTTCGAACAAACGATACGCCCCGCCCAGGGTACGATCGTCAGTTCCGAAGGATTGAGAACGCTTTGGAGAACGTCGCAGGTGCCATCGGTCGAGCCGTTGTCATAGACGATGAAGTGGCGAACCCCGACCGCCCTGTGGAACCGGATCCATTCCTCGATGTAATGCGCTTCGTCCTTGACGCAGACGGCGATGGCAACGCCGTGGCGCCCCGGATGAGGCTCTGGCGGGGTAATCGAAAGGGTCTTGATGCCCGCATTCTTCCTGCCAAACCAGAGCATCAGGCCTCCCGTCATTTCTGACCTGCGACGCCCCTCATGAAAGAAAATATATTGATCGGACCAAGTCGATTCCAGTCCCTTCAAGGCGTAATGCTTTCAATCTATAGTAGTATTGCCACCTAGCCTTGACACGACTTGATCGCGATGCAAGCATTCCTCCGAACTGCGTGACATATTCTAGTCAGATCGGCCTAACCCGATGTTCCTGTTGAGCACGGGTCAATCGACTACCTGTGCGAGATGCAGAAGGGGTTGGCATGAGAGACGACGTCGTACGCATTTTCGTCGGGTTCGACTCAAAGGAAATCGTCGCCTACCACGTTCTTTGCGAGAGCATTCTTGAACGATCTTCCATTCCGGTCGTCTTTTCGCCGATCGTCCTCAGCAATCTGCGCGGAATATTCGAGCGCGAGCGCAACCCGTTGCAGTCGACGGAGTTCTCCTTCTCACGCTTCCTGGTCCCCTATCTGAGCGACTATCAGGGCTGGAGCATGTTCATCGATTGCGACATGCTCGCCCGCGCCGATATCGCCGAGCTCTGGGCGCTGCGGGACGACAGCTACGCCGCCATGTGCGTGAAGCACGATTACGTTCCGAAAATCGAGACGAAGTTCCTCGGCCAGACGCAGACGAAATACGAAAAGAAGAACTGGTCGAGCATGATCCTGTTCAACAACGCCAGATGCCGGGCGTTGTCAAAGGGGTTCGTCAACACCGCCACCGGCCTTCAATTGCATCAGTTCAAGTGGCTCGACAGCGACGAGCAGATCGGCGTAGTTCCGGTGGTGTGGAACTACCTGGTCAACGAGTACGAGTACCGGGAAGACGCGAAGATCGTCCACTTTACCGACGGCGGCCCCTATTTCGAGGAGTATCGCAACGACGACTACGCCGAGGAATGGTTTGCGATGCGAGACCGCGTCATGTCGGTGCAGCAGAGATAAGCGGGCGCGTGGTGAAAGCACCCGGTGAGCACGAACCGGAACACCTGCCGGCGCGCGGTTCCGCCTCCGGACTCACCGCTCCCGAGGACTGGCGTGTGCTGTTTTCGCCGTACTCCCATATCGTGCTCGTCGCCAACAGCGCGGCGGTGGATGTTCCCGCACTGCCCGCGCAGTATCCGCCCACGACCCTGTTCGTGTTCTTCAACAAGGTCTACAAGGTCCTGAACCGGCCGTTCGAAGGGCATGCCCTGCTCGTTTCGAGGGGACAGCCGCGCGGGGCAAACATCGTCTATCGCGGCGAGGTCGACGAGGTCCTGTCCTTCTTCGCCAGGGCGCATTTCCTCGGGATCATGAACATCCGGTTCAATGCCGAAGAAAGGCTCAATCCGGCGGCGGACTTCCGGAACGCGCCGACTGGGCACCTGGATCTGCCCGGCTACTTCGACGACCTCTATACCGCAGGCAAGACGCCGACGAGCGGGTTTGCTTTGGCCCTTTGGCTCAGCGAGTTCAGGCTCGCCGCGACCATCGTCCTTGCGGGCTTCTCGGCACGACGCAGCGAGAAGTGGCGGATCGTGTCGGCCCATGACTGGAGCTTCGAGCAGGTGTTTCTGCGCCTGCTAGCTCGGTTCGGCAAGATCGCCGTGCACGGGGGGATTGGTGCAAATGCCTATGCGGGGCTTTCGGCCCGGTTTCCCGAAATCCCGGCAGCGGACATCGCGCTGGCCGCTGCCGAGGTGCTGTCGGAGCGACTTTCCAACACCGACGCCGAGGTCGACAAGCTGATCTCGCTGACAAACATCATCCGGACTGCAGACAACCTGCTGCGCCGGCTGAAGCCGGCCATGTTCAGGCGCCGGCCGCCGGGCGGCGGCTGAGCGGATCGCTGCACAGGACTGCCCCGTCTTGACGCCGGCCCGGACAGCGATTTCAACTTGCCCGGGACAGGCAGGACTGCGTTTCTGTTATTGGAAAGCCTGCTGCCGATTCAGGAAGAGCCCCATGCCGCTGCAGAACCGCCTCACTCCTTTTGGCGAAATCGTCGCCACCAGTGCGCGTGGGCTCTTCACCGGCAATCGCGGCATAATCCACGACCCGGAGACGCGAACGCTGACGCGGCGGCGTTGGACGACGAAGGCGTGGATCACCTGCGCTTGCGACTACAAGGGGATCCGGCGGCCGGTCATGCAGCGACGGAGCTGGACCGAACTGTTCTTCCTCGACGAGGCGACGGCGCTCGCCGCCGGGCGCCGGCCATGCTTCCTGTGCCGCCGCGACGAGGCGCAGGTGTTCCGCCATGCCTGGGCCAAAGGAAACGGCGTGCCTCCTTCCTCGGCGGCAGAGATGGATGGCATCCTGCACGAGCAGCGCCTCGAGGGCGGCAGCAAGCGCCTGCATCCTCTTCCCGTGCCGCTTGACCGACTGCCCGACGGCGCCATGGTGGCGGCCGGATCGTCGGCCTATCTGGTGAAGGGCGGCGTTGCTCTTTTATGGGACGCCGAGGGGTATTGCAGGGCAGGGGACCCGGACAGGGTCGACGGGCTGTTGACGCCGCCCGCGAGCCTTGCCGCCCTTGCGGCGGGCTACCGTCCGGTGCTGCATCCTTCGGCATCCGGGTGACCGCCGCAGCACGGTCAGCCGCCGAGACGATCCGTCCAGTTGACCACCGCCGCCGCCATGGTGCGCAGATGGTCGGCCGCAGAAAAGCCGGAAACCGTCTTGCGGGGCTTCAGGTCATGATCGCCGTCTTCCAGCCAGAGCAGTTCGATCTTCTCCGATAGGGAATAGCCTTTCACCTCTTCGCACGTGCCGAACTCGTCGCGGGTCCCCTGGCAGATCAGCGTTGGCGTGACGAGATCGGCGAGATGAGCGGTACGCAGCTGCTGCGGCTTGCCGGGCGGATGGAACGGATAGCCGAGGCAGAGCAGGCCAGCGATCCGGCCAGCCGCAAAAAGATCGTCGGCGACCATGCTCCCCACGCGGCCGCCCATCGACTTGCCGCCGATGACAAGTGGACCCGTTGCGCCGAGCGCCGAAACCGCATCGCGGTATTCCTGCTGCAACGTCTCGGCGCGTGGCGGCGGCCGGCGGTCGCCGGACGTACGGCGGGCCGCCATGTAGCCGAACTCGAACCGCGCGACCCGGAAGCCGCTCGCCGCCAAGGCGCCGGCCGCGGCCGACATCGAGGCCGAATCCATCGGTGCGCCGGCGCCGTGCGCCAGAAGGATCGTCATTCTGGCGTCGGCGGGCCCGTCCATCAGAAACTTGCCGTTCATTCACTCAATCTCCGGTGCGCAGCTCTTGAATTCGATGGTTCGGACACTCATATCACCGGCCTGCCTGGAAACGGACCCGTGTGGCATCGGCGTTGGCCGAGCCGACCGGCGTGACAGGGTAAGGGCGCTCCCCGCAAGGGTCGAGCGCCCTTTTTTGTGTCGGACGCCATTGTCGTGCGGCCGATGCGCACACGGGCCGTGGACGGCTTGCCTCGACTGCAGGGATTGAGGAAACTGCGCGGCAATTCAACCCTTGTTCTACTACCTTCATGATTTCGACCTTCCTGCTCACCTCCGCGATCATTCTATTGACGCCCGGGCCGACGAACACGGTGCTAGCGGCTTCGGGCGCGGCACGGGGGATGCGGCGGTCGCGGCTGCTGCCGTTTGCTGAGGCGGGCGGCTATGCGCTTGCGATCTCCGTCTTCGTCTGCGCGGCTACGCTGGTGAGGGACTTGTGGTGGGTGATGCCTGCCATGAAGATTGCCGCCTCGATGTGGCTTGCCTTCTGCGCGGTGCGGCTCTGGTCCACCTCGCCGCAAGCCCCCATGACGGCCGGTCCCGGGGCCTTCGGGCGGGTTTTCTTCACCACCATCCTCAATCCCAAGGCGATGATCGTCGGGACGATGCTGATCCCCGAGGCGAGCGCGGACGAGGTGGCGCTGCGCGTCGCAGGCTTCGTGGTGCTGTCCACCCTGGCCGGATTTGGTTGGGTGGCCCTCGGTGCCGCACTTCCCGGCAGCATCAGGCGGCACTCCTACAAGGGCGCGGCCTTCATCCTCGGCGGCTTCTCGGTCGCAGCGATCACCAGCGCCTTCGCCTGATTGCACGGCAGCCATTCCCGTCCTCCCAAACGGCTCTTGTGCGATGCTTCGGAGCGGGCTACGCAAGACGCATCGTCGGCCAGAAGCGGGAGGTGCGGATGACGGAGGATATCAAGGGCGACATCGCTCGGCTGGAGAAGCAGGAGGAACTGCTGCGCTTCACCCGCTGCGATGCCGAAACAGCCTGGAAGCTCGGCGGCATCCTGCGCGACATCGCGATCGAGCGCGGGGCGGGCATAGCCATCGACATCTCGCTGCGTGATCGCACCCTGTTCCACAGCGTGCTCGACGGCACGAGCACCGACAATGCCGAATGGATCCGCCGCAAGCGCAATACCGTGCTGCGGCTGTGGCATTCCTCCTATCTCGTCGGCCGCCGGCTGGCGCTCGCCCATCGCGGCCAGGAGGAGGCGCACAATCTGCCGCTTTCCGACTTCGCCACGCATGGGGGCGGGTTCCCGATCCTGGTCGACGGGCTCGGCTGCGTCGGCGCCGTCACCGTCTCGGGGGTGCCGCAACGCATGGACCACGCGATCGTCGCGGACGGCATCGCCCGCCTGCTTGGAGTCGATCTCGGCGACGCCCGTCTGCCGGCCTAGGCCGGCGATAGCGCCGTGATACGGTGAAACCTCTAGGGCCGGCTGTCAGGCCGGCGCTTCAGTGTGCACCTTCCGCTGGAAGCCTTCGCTCGCCTCGAAAAGTTTCTTCGTGTAGGCGGCCTCGAACTTGTGATCGGCCAGCGCTGAAGCGGGCAGGGTTTCGACGACGTGGCCGCCTTGCATGATCGCCAGGCGCTCGCACATGTGGCTGACCACGGCGAGGTCGTGGCTGACCATGACGAAGGTGAGCTTGCGATCCTTGCGGGTCTGCTCGAGCAGGTTCAGGATTTCGGCCTGCACCGAGGCGTCGAGCGCCGAGGTCGGCTCGTCAAGCAGCACGATCGATGGTTCGACCACCAGGGCGCGGGCGATGGCGACGCGCTGGCGCTGGCCGCCGGACAGCTGGTGCGGATAGCGGAAGCGGAAGCCCTTGCCGAGCCCGACTTCTTCCAGCGCCCGGACGATCCGATTTTCCGTGTTGTCGAAGCCGTGGATTGCCAGCGGCTCCAGGAGCGCCCGGTCGATCGTCTGGCGGGGGTGCAGCGAGCCGTAAGGGTCCTGGAAGACCATCTGCACCTCGCGGTAGAAGGCGCGGTTCCGCTTGCCCCGCCGCAGTTCCCTGCCGTCGATCGAGATCGTGCCGGCGCTGACCGGCGCCAGGCCGGCCACGGCACGCAGCAGCGTCGACTTGCCGGAGCCGGACTCGCCGACGAGGCCGAAGGACTCGCCCCGCGCGACGCTGACGCTGACATCGTCGAGCGCCTTGTGGCCGTTGAACTCGACGCCGAGCTTTCTGACTTCAAGCGCCGCCGTCATAGGGCCCACTCCGGCTTGCGATCGAGGACGGGCAGGGGATGGCGGTCGTGTCCGATGCGCGGCAACGAATTCAGCAGCCCCTGCGTATAGGGATGTTGTGCATTCGCCAGGTCCGCACTGGCGAGCTCTTCCACGATCCTGCCGGCATACATGACGATCACCCGGTCACAGAAGGTGGAGACGAGGCGCAGGTCGTGCGAGATGAACAGCAGGCCCATGCCGCGGTCGGCCACCAGCCGGTCGAGGATGCCGAGCACCTCCAGCTGCACGGTGACGTCGAGCGCCGAAGTCGGTTCGTCGGCGATCAGAAGCTCGGGGCCGGCGACCAGCATCATCGCGATCATGGCGCGCTGGCCCATGCCGCCCGAGACCTCGTGCGGATGCAGGTCGAAGACGCGCTTCGGCTCGCGGATCTGAACCGCCTCGAGCATGGCGAGCGCCCGGTCGCGGGCCTCGGCGCGCGAGACGCTCTCGTGGGTCTGCAGCGTCTCGATGATCTGGCGGCCGATCGTCATAACCGGATTCAGCGAGTACTTCGGGTCCTGCAGGATCATTGCCATCTGCCGGCCGCGCAGCGAACGGCGCTGCCTGGCGCTGGCTGTGAGCAGGTCGATGTCGTTGAACATCATTTTCTTGGCCGTCACCGTCGCCTGGGGAGGCGTCAGGCCCATGATGGCGCGGCCGGTCTGCGACTTGCCCGAGCCGGATTCGCCGACGATGCCCAGACGCTCGCGGCCGAGCTTCAGCGAAACGCCGCGCACCGCCTGGATCGATCCCGATCGCCCGGGGAAAGTGACGCGCAGGTCCTCGATGTCGAGAAGCGGCTTCACCGGCCTTCCTCCTTCGGGTCGAGCGCGTCGCGCAGGCCGTCGCCGAGCAGGTTGAAGCCGAGGCTGACGACCAGGATGGCGGCGCCCGGCGCGGCGGCGACCCACCACTGGTCGAGGATGAAGCGGCGGCCGGAGGCGATCATCGCGCCCCATTCGGGCAGTGGCGGCTGCGCGCCGAGGCCGAGGAAGCCGAGGCCAGCGGCCGTCAGGATGATGCCGGCCATGTCGAGCGTGACGCGCACGATCAGCGAGGGCATGCAGAGCGGCATGATGTGGCGCAGCACGATCCGCATCGGGGAGGCGCCCATCAGTTGCACGGCCGCAATGTAGTCGGCATTGCGGAAGGTCAGGGTTTCCGCCCGCGCAATGCGGGCATAGGGCGGCCACGAGGTGATGGCGATCGCCAGCACCGCGTTCTCGATGCCCGGTCCGAGCGCTGCGACAAAGGCGAGCGCCAGCACGAGTTTGGGAAAGGCAAGGAAGATGTCGGTGATGCGCATCAGCACCGCGTCGATCCAGCCGCCAGCGTAGCCGGAGACGGTGCCGATCAGGAGCCCGACCGGGGCGGCGATGATGGCGACGAGAATGACGACGAACAGCGTCAGCCGCGAGCCGTAGATCACGCGCGAGAGGATGTCGCGGCCTTGGTCGTCGGTGCCGAACCAGTGCAGCGCGCTCGGTGCCAGCAGCCGATCGTCCTTGAGGTTGCCGATGTAAGGCGAATAGGGGGCCAGGACATCGGCGAAAGCCGCCGTGAGCAGCAGCAGGATCAGGATTGCAAGGCCGATCAGAGCAAGCTTGTTTTCGCAGAAGCGCAGCCAGGTCGTATAGGTGCGGCCGAGACGGGCCTGCGTGCGCGAGCCGGGCCGCTCGGTCATCAGCCATTCCCGCCACGAGAGCGGGGCCTGGGAAGAAATGTCGCTCATCGCGTGCGCGTCCTCGGGTCGAGTGTCCGGTACAGCAGGTCCGACAGAAGGTTGATGGCGATGAAGACGGAGCCGATGATGATCGTTCCGCCCAGCACCGCGTTCATGTCGGCGTTCTGGAGCGAGTTGGTGATGTAGAGGCCAAGGCCCGGCCAGGCGAAGACCGTCTCGGTCAACACCGAGCCCTCGAGAAGGCCGGCATAGGAGAGGGCGATCACGGTGACGAGCGGGACGGCGGCATTGCGCAAAGCGTGCCCCCAGATGATGCGAGTCTCGGAAAGCCCCTTGGCGCGGGCGGCGACGATGTATTCCTGGCTAAGCTCGTTGAGCATGAAGCTGCGCGTCATGCGGCTGATATAGGCGAGCGAGAAGTAACCAAGCAGGGCGGCCGGTAGCGCGATGTGGCGGATCAGGTCCCACAACACGTCCCATTTGCCCTGCATGGTCGCATCGATCAGGTAGAAGCCGGTGACGGGCGTGAAGGAGTATTCGTAGACGACATCCACGCGCCCCGGGAACGCGGCCCATTGAAGCTTTGCGTAGAAGAGCACGAGCGAAAGCAAGGCCAGCCAGAAAATCGGCACGGAATAGCCGATCAGCCCGATGATGCGCACGATCTGGTCGGCAAGGCTGCCGCGCTTGACGGCGGCAAGCACGCCGAGCGGTATGCCGAAGAGGGCGCCGATGATCGTGCCGAGCGTCGCAAGCTCGATCGTCGCGGGGAAGACGCGGCGGATGTCGTCCATCACCTGGTTGGTGGTGAGCACCGACGTGCCGAAATTGCCCTGCAGCGCGCCCTTCACGTAGATGAAGAACTGCTGGTACAGCGGCAGGTTGAGGCCCATCTCCTCGCGCACGCGGTCGACCACGCGCTGCGGCGCCCGATCACCGAGTACGGCCAGAACCGGATCGATCGGGATGACGCGGCCGATGAAGAAGGTGACGGCGAGAAGGCCGAGATAGGTCGTCGCCACGATGACGAGAAAACGCAGCGCGGCGAGGAACAGCGAACGGGTGCGGGCGCTCGTGCGCCCGGACCCTGCTTGAGTTGGAATAGGAGACAACGTTCTCTTTCCGATCAGTCCTTGGCGACGGACCAGACGAAGTTCGTGTCGAACGTCGGCCCGAGTTTGAAGTCCTTCAGGTTGGCGCGGTAACCGGCCACTTCGGTCTGCTGGAAGATGACGACGAAGGGGCTGGTCTCGAGAACGGCCTTCTGCAGTTCCTCATACATCTGGGCGCGCTTGGCGCTGTCCTTTTCAAGAAGGGCGGCCTTCGTCTTTTCCGTCAGTTCCGGAACGTCCCAGGCGTTGCGCCAGGCAAGCGTCTTGTTCTTGCCTTCGTCCGAGTTGTCGGTGTTGGACGTGAAGGTCTCGGCGTTGGAGTTCGGGTCGAAGTAGTCCATGCCCCACTGGCCGATATACATGTCATGGTTGCGGGCGCGGTACTTCGTCAGCGTCTGCTTGCCGTCGCCCGGGATGATCTCGAGCTTCACGCCGGCTTCGCCGAGCGTCTGCTGGAAGGATTCGGCGATGCCCGAAACCGGCTGCGAGTTGCGTACGTCCATGGTGACGGTGAAGCCATCCGGGACGCCGGCCTGGGCAAGCAGTTCCTTCGCCTTGGCGACGTCCTTGGTGAAGGGGTTCTCGTCGAGTGCGCCGAGTACGCCCTTGGGAAGGAAGGTCTGGTGGATCTCGCCGATGCCCTTGATCAGGGTAGAGCCGATCGCGTCGTAGTCGACCAGGTACTTGAACGCCTGGCGCACTTCGGGCTTGGCGAGCGTCTCGTTCTTCTGGTTGAGGCTGATGTAGTAGAGGGTCGTCTTCGGCGCGCTGGTGGCGGCGAGATCGGCGTTCTTGGCGATCGCGTCGAGATCGCCGGGATCGAGGTTGCGGGCGATATCGATGTCACCGGCTTCGAGCGCAAGCCGCTGGCCGGAGCTTTCCTTCATGTGGCGGTAGATGACGCGGGCGAGTTTCGCCGGCTCGCCGTGGTAGTTGTCGTTGCGCTCGAGCACGACGAGCTCGTTGGCGCGCCACTCGCGCAGCTTGAACGGGCCCGAGCCGGCAAAGCCGGTCTTCAGCCACTCGTTGCCGAAATCCGTGTCGTACTTGTACTCGTCCGTAGGCGTGACCGACTTGGCGTGCTCCATCACGACCTTCTTGTCGAGGACGGCGGCGACCGTTGCCGTCAGGCAGTTCAGCACGAAGCTCGGTGCGTAGGGCTGGTCGACGGTGAAGACGAAGGTCAGTTCGTCGGTGGCCTTTGCCTTTTCCGTGACGTTGTCGCCGTTGAGGCCGAACTGGGTAAGGATGAACGCCGGGCTCTTGTCGAGCTTGACGGCGCGCTCGAACGAGAAGGCCACGTCCTCGGCGGTGATCGGGTTGCCGGAAGCGAACTTCAGGCCGGGCTTGAGCTTGAAGGTGTAGGTCAGGCTGTCATCCGAGACCGTCCAGCTTTCGGCGAGATCGCCCTTCACCTTGGAGGTGTCGGTCGGGTCGAGACGGATAAGGAAGTCGTAGGTGTTGCCGGTCATCTCGGCGGCCGAGAACTCGAAGGCCTCGCCCGGATCAAGGGTGATGATGTCGTCGATGGACAGGGCCTCGACCAGCGTGTCCTTGGGGGTGTCGGCAAATGCTGCCGGCGCAGTCATCATCAGAAGCGATAGGGCTGCGCCCGATGCGAGCATGCGTGCGCGTCCACCCAACATTCTTATCGTCATGATCCGTTCCCTCTGTTTTCGTTTACCTTCAATACCGGGCCGTCAGGCTTCGTGCCATGCCTGCCCGAGCACTCTCAGCCAGTTTTCCCGGCATATCTTCGCAAGGTCGTCGGCACCATAACCAGCCGCCGTCAGGGCGGCAACGAGCTTCTGGTTCCCGGACGCGTCGCCGATCTCGGCCGGAATCGTCGCGCCGTCGAAGTCCGAGCCGAGCGCCACGCAATCGATGCCCATGCGCTCCACCATATGATCGACGTGGCGCACCATGTCGGAAAGCGGGGTGTCGACCAGATCCTGCCCGTCGGCACGCAGCATCGTCGTCGCATAGTTGAGGCCGACGAGTCCGCGGCTTTCGCGGATGGCGTCCAACTGCCGGTCGGTGAGGTTGCGGGCGACCGGTGTCAGCGAGTGCGCGTTCGAGTGGGTCGCCACCAGCGGCTTGTCGGTGGTCCGGGCCACGTCCCAAAAACCCTTCTCGGTGATGTGCGAAAGGTCGATCATGATGCCGAGGCGATTGCAGGCGCGGACCAGGTCAAAGCCGGCCTCGGTCAGGCCGGGGCCGGTGTCGGGCGACATCGGGTAGGCGAACGGCACGCCGTGGCCGAAGATGTTGTTGCGGCTCCAGACCGGCCCGAGCGAGCGCAGACCGGCGGCATGGAAGGTCTCGAGCGCGATCAACTCCCGGTCGATCGCCTCGCAGCCTTCCATGTGCAGCACGGCGGCGAAGCTGTTTGCCTCGAAGGCGGCGCGGATGTCCGCGACCGTCCGGCAGATCGTCCAGGCGCCGGCGCGCTCCAGCCTGTAGGCGATCGCGGCCATGGCCAGCGCGATGTCGAGCGACGGCTGGCGCTGCAGCGGCGCTTCCAGCGGCGTGGCGTAGTGGCCGTTGTCGTCCGGCTTGCGCAGTTCGAAATGGCCCGAGGAGATGTAGATGGCGCAGAGCCCGCCGGCGAGGCCGCCGGCGCGGGCACGCGGGCCGTCGATATGGCCCTGATCGGTGCCGTCCCTGAATTCGGCGACCGGATCGGCCCCGTCTTGCATATTGTTGAGCAGCCGCAGCAGCACGTCGTTGTGGCCGTCGAAGATCAGTTCCATGCCTGTCCCTGTGTGTGTGGGCGGGACCACTTGCCCGGAAAGCGACGCAGGGGTGGTGGCGGTCTGTTCACAGCCGCGCCGTCGCGAAGCAATCCGGGGAAGGTCCTGCCGGGATATGCGAGGCGCCGATCCTAGAACTGAAATCCGGCGCGCCGCAAGTGCTTAAATCCATGAAACTAATGCGCGGTTCGGCCGGCAAGGAATGCTGGCCTGCCGCCGATGCAGGTGGCGCGGACGTGCAGGTCGTCGTCGAGGGCCACGAAGTCGGCGTCGTGCCCGTGCGTCAGTCGACCCTTGCGGCCGGCCATGCCGATCGCTTCGGCCGGATAGAGCGACGCCATGCGCAGTGCCTCCTCCAGGTACAGCCCGACGCGTTCGTGCATGAAGCGGACGCAGGCCATCATGTCGATGTCGGCGCCGGCGAGTGTGCCGTCGGCAAGGGTCAAGCGGCCGTCCCTGCGATAGATCTCCCGGCCGTTCAACGTGAAGCCCGTCATGTCGGTGCCGATCGGCGACATCGCGTCCGTGACCAGGAAGATGCGCCCCGGCCCTTTCTTGGAGCGCAGCGCCACGCCGATCGAGACCGGATCGACATGGAAGCCGTCGGCGATCAGACCGGCATTGAGTTGGCCCAGGTCGAGTGCGCCGCCGACCATGCCGGGCTCGCGATGGCCGAGCGGGCTCATGGCGTTGAAGAGGTGGGTCATCATGCGCGCCCCGGCCGCGGCGGCGGCGCCGACCGTTGCGTAGCTGCTGTCGGAGTGCCCGAGGCTGACGGTCACGCCGGCCGCGGCGAGGGCGGCGATCTGGTCGTTCGTGACGTTTTCGGGGGCGACGGTCGTCAGGAGCACGTCAAGTCGGGGGCGCGCCTCGGTGATGCGAGCGAGATCGTTGGCCTCCATCGGGCGGATCAGCTTCGGGTCGTGCGCGCCCTTGCGGGCAATGGAGAGGTGCGGGCCTTCGAGGTGCAGGCCGAGAAAGCCCGGCACCTTCGCCTCCCGCGCCGCAATGCCGGCGGCGATCGCCCGGGCGGTGATCTCGCGCGTGTCGGTGATCAGTGTCGGCAGGAGTGCCGTAGTGCCGAAACGCGTGTGGGCGGCGCAGATCGTGCGAATGCCATCCACGTCGGGCTGCTCGTTGAGGAGCACGCCGCCGCCGCCATTGACCTGCAGGTCGACGAAGCCGGGAACGATGCGGGCATCGCCCATGTCCCGGATCGATGCGCCGGCAGAAATTTCGTTCCGGTCGACAATGCCGACAACCCGGCCGTCCTCTATCAGGAGGGCGCTTTCGTCGTGCCAGAGATCGCCGTCGAAGATCCGGGCGGCCGTGAAGGCGGTCTGCGCGCTCATCTCGTCTCAGTCACTTTCTTGAGGTTGACGGGCCTGTCGGGATCGAGGCCGCGGGCGCGCGACCAGGCCTCCACAAAGCCGTAGAAGGGGACGATCAGCGCCAGCGCGTCGGTGATCGGATGGCCGGTGGCGATGAAGGGCAGCGACTTGGCCGATTTCGCGCCGGCCGAGGTCACGCAGACGTAGGCTCCCTTATCGGCCAGGCCATCGGACATGCCCGTCACCGACTGCTCGGCCGCGTCGCGGGCGGCGAGCGCGATGACCGGGAAGGCGGGGCCGACAAGAGCGACGGGCCCGTGCAGCACTTCAGCGGCGGAATAGGCTTCCGCATGCAGACCGGAGGTCTCCTTGAACTTCAGCGCCGCCTCGTTGGCGATCGCAAGACCGGGCCCGCGGCCGAGCATGTAGAGCGAACGGGCTTCGGCGAGGTCGTCGATCAGGCCGGTCCAGTCGAGCCGGACGGCTTTGCCGAGTTGCTCCGGCAGCGCTGCGACAGCTTTGCCGAGCGCGGCGTCACCGGTCCATTCGGCCAGGATCGCCAGCCCGGCGACGATCGAATTCACATAGGACTTGGTCGCCGCGACGCTGATCTCCGGCCCGGCGCAGATGTTCAACGCATGGCTGCAGGCGTCGGCGAGCGGCGAGGGGACCGTATTGGTGAGCGCCAGTGAGGTCGCACCGGCATCGGTTGCCGCCTTGGCCATTGCGACGATGTCGGGGCTCTTGCCGGACTGGGATATGGCGATCGCCGCCGCCCCGTCGAGCTTCAGTCGCGCCCCGTAGATAGAGGCGAGCGAAGGGCCAAGCGAGGCAACGGCGCGTCCGGCCGTCAGTTCGATCGCATATTTCAGAAACAGCGCGGCATGGTCCGAGGAGCCGCGGGCAATGGTGACGACGAAGCTCGGATCGGTCGACTTCAACGCCCTGCCGGCAGCGGCGATCGCATCGGACTGCTGCGCGAGCACGCGCGCGGCCGCCTCCGGGATCTCGTCGATTTCACGTCGCATGTTGGTCTGCATAGTCTTGTCTTTCCTTTGAAACGGCTCAGGCGTCGGACAGCGTCAGTTCCGCCACGAAGTCGTAGGCGTCGCCCCGATAGAGCGAGCGGGTGAATTCCACGACCTTGCCCGATGCGAGGTACGAAACGCGCTCGATCGACAGGCCGGCCGAGCCGGGAGCAGCCCCCAGCATGGCCGCGTCCGGATCTTTGATATTATACGCCGAAATGCGCTGTACCGCGCGCACCGGACGAAAACCACGCTCTTCGAGAGCGGCATAGAGCGAACCGGTCACCTGGACGGGGTCGGGAAGAAACTCGGAAGAGATGCAGGCGCGCTCGATCGCAAGCGGCATGTCGTCGGCGATGCGCAGGCGCCCAAGGCGAGCGACCAGCGCGTCGGCGGGAAGTCCGAGGATCATCATCTCGTCGGGCGAGGGGTGGAACAGGCCGCGATCGATCCATTCCGCGCGGGCGCGCAGCCCGCGCCGGGCCATGTCCTCCGTGAAAGAGGTCAGCCGCGACAGCGATTGCTGCACCTTGGAGACTGGCTTGACGACGAAGGTGCCCGAGCCGTGGCGGCGCACGAGCAGGCCGTCCCTGACGAGGTCGTCCACGGCCTTGCGGACGGTGACGCGGCTGATGTTGGCATAGTCCGCCAGGTCGCGCTCGGGCGGCAGGGCATCGCCGTGGTTGAGCTTGCCGGACCGTATCGCCTCCTCTAGGGTCTGGCGCAGCTTCAGGTAAAGCGGGCCCGACCCGCCGGCCTGGAGGCGCTGCGGAGAGAGGATGGAGGCAAGACGGTCGGTCATGCGGTGGCGCCTCCGGATCGTTCGCGAAAACGCTTGGCGGCAAGGGCGACGGCCCCTGCCAGCGCGTCGGCCTGCGGATCGACGAGGATGGCCCGGTGGCGCGGTTCGAGCCACGCCGGATAGAGTGGCGCCAGGCCGCCGAGCAGGCACAGCCGCTCATGCCCGCCGATCCTGGTGATGGCGTCGAGGGACTCGTTGACGGACCTGGCGGCCGCCTCTACCAGCGCCAGCGCGCCCGGGTCGTTTTGTTGCGCATGCTGGAAGACCAGCGGTGCATAGCGGCCGAAATCGCCGGGCTTGGAGAGCCGCGCGAACTCCACCATGGCGGTCGGGTCGTGCTTGAATTCGGCCAGGATCGCATCGGTGACGGCGGAGCGCGGGTGGATGCCGTCATGGGCAAGCAACGCCTCCTGCAAGAGCGCATGACCGAGTCGGGCGCCCCCGCCGAGATCTCCGATGATGAACCCCCAACCGCCGATATAATGAACCGTGCCGGCCCGGCGGGCCATGAAGATGGTGCCCGTGCCGAGGATTGCCACGGACCCCTCGGCGTCGCCGATGGCCCCCTGCAGCGCGATCAGCCCGTCGGAGTCGATGTCGGTGTGGCGGAACGGCAGCCGCTCGCGGACATACTGGGTAAGATTGCCGACATTGGTTCCGGCCAGGCCGAGGAAGGCTGACGCCTTCGCTATCGTCTCCACCGGAATGCCGGCGTCGCGGCAAGCTGCCTCGGCCGCCTCGGTGATGCTGACGATGGCGTTGTTCGGGTCCGTCAGGATATTGGCGGCGCCGCTTCTGCCGCGACCGAGCACGGTACCGTCCGGGTCGGCGACTGCCGCCCGGCAGCTGGTGCCGCCTCCATCGATGCCAATGATCAGGTCTGCCATTTTGATCTCCGACAAGAACAATACCAAAAAAATACCATTAACCAAGCGGAAAACCGGTCTCCCGCCAGTGCCGTTTCCTAAGTGATTGGCAAGATGGGGTGAATTTGAATGGTATCACTTTTCTGCCCGCGGGCGTTAATTTCCTATGGACAATTGGTATTTTTTTGGCCTTAAATTGTGGCAAGGGAGATTTTGGATGGCATCAGGCAGAACCGAAGCCAAGCACCCGCAGGCGCAGGGGCTGGACGAGCGCAGCCCCGCCGAGGTGCTCAAGATCCTGGCTGCCGGCCAGGCGGCGGCGGCAGGCGCGGTAGACTCGGCCATCGACGACATTGCGGAAGCGGCCACGCTTGCCGCCGGTGCGTTGCGCTCCGGCGGGCGTCTTGTCTATGTTGGCGCCGGCAGTTCCGGCCTGATGGCAATGGCGGACGCGCTCGAACTTCCCGGCACCTACGGCATTCCCCGCGACCGCATCGTGATCCTGCTGGCCGGCGGGGCGGCGAGCCTCGAGAACCTCGCAGGCGGCTATGAGGACGACACTGCGCTGGCTGTTTCCGATGCGGAAGCGGCCAGGATCGGCAAGGGCGACTGCGTGATCTGCGTCACCGCCAGCGGGTCGACCCCCTATGCCATCGCGATCGCCGATCATGCGCAGTCGCACGACGCACGGGTGATTGCGATCGCCAACAATCCCGGCGCGCCGATCTTCGCCTATGCCGACACCTCCATCCTGCTGCAAACGCCGCCGGAGGTGATCTCCGGATCGACGCGGATGGGCGCGGGGACGGCGCAGAAGATCGCCTTGAACATGCTGTCGACGCTTGTCGGCGTCCAGCTCGGCCACGTGCATGACGGCTACATGGTCAACCTCAAGGCGGACAACATCAAGCTCAAGGATCGTGCGAGCCGCATCGTCGCCGGCATTTCCGGCGTCGAGACGGACGAGGCGGTGCGGCTGCTGCAGCAAGCCGATGGGTCGGTCAAGGCGGCGGTGCTGCTCGCCGCGGGCGCCGCAAACCTTGCAGCGGCGCAGGCGGCGCTCGACAAATCAGGTCAGAGCCTGCGACGTGCCCTGACGACTTTCAAGTAACGATATTCAGAACGGCGCCAGTGTGCGCTTTGATAAGGGGAGAAAGTGATGACTGGTAAAGCTATCAAGGGCTTGCTGCTTGCCACGAGCATTCTCGGCACCGCCGGGATCGCCCATGCGCAAGACGTGACGCTGACCATCGAAAGCTGGCGCAACGACGACCTGCCGATCTGGAAGGACAAGATCATCCCGGCCTTTGAGGCGAAGAACCCGGGCATCAAGGTCGTGTTCTCGCCGACGGCGCCGACCGAGTACAACGCCGCGCTGAACGCCAAGCTCGATGCCGGCTCCGCGGGCGACCTGATCACCTGCCGCCCGTTTGACGCCTCGCTCGAGCTCTTCAACAAGGGCCACCTGGCAGCCTTGAACGACCTTTCCGGCATGGAGAACTTCTCCGATGTCGCGAAGTCCGCCTGGACCACCGACGACGGCAAGACCACGTTCTGCGTGCCGATGGCGTCGGTCATCCATGGCTTCATCTACAACAAGGACGCCTTCGACCAGCTCGGCGTCTCCGTTCCGACGACCGAAGCCGAGTTCTTCGCCGCCCTCGACAAGATCAAGACCGATGGCACCTACATCCCGATGGCGATGGGCACGAAGGATCTCTGGGAAGCCGCGACGATGGGTTACCAGAACATCGGCCCGACCTACTGGAAGGGCGAGGAAGGCCGGCTGGCGCTGATCAAGGGCGAGCAGAAGCTGACCGACGAGCCGTGGGTCGAGCCGTTCCGCGTGCTCGCCAAGTGGAAGGACTATCTCGGCGACGGCTTCGAGGCCCAGACCTATCCGGACAGCCAGAACCTCTTCACGCTCGGCCGCGCCGCCATCTATCCGGCCGGCTCGTGGGAAATCGGCCTGTTCAACACCCAGGCGCAGTTCAAGATGGGCGCCTTCCCGCCGCCGGTGAAGAACGCCGGCGACACCTGCTACATCTCCGATCGCAACGACATCGGCATCGGCCTGAACGCCAAGGGCGCCAATGCAGATGCCGCGAAGACGTTCCTGACCTTCGTCGCCTCGCCGGAGTTTGCCGACATCTACGCCAACTCGCTGCCGGGCTTCTTCAGCCTGAACTCGACGGCGGTGAAGATGGCCGATCCGCTGGCGCAGGAATTCGTCTCCTGGCGCGAGAAGTGCAAGCCGACGATCCGCTCGACCTACCAGATCCTGTCGCGCGGCACCCCGAACCTCGAAAACGAGACCTGGACGGCATCCGCCAACGTCATCAACGGCACCCAGACGCCGGAAGATGCCGCCAAGAAGCTGCAGGACGGCCTCGATAGCTGGTACAAGCCGGCGAAGTGAGCCGCGGGAGCGGTCTGCAACTTCGCGACCTGGCCCTCTCCGCGCAGGCGGGAGAGGGTCAGGTCGCGGTCGCCGGCTGGACTTTCCGTGATCGCCCCCCCGCGACACCGGGAAGGCGGGAGAATGGTCGTGGCGTGGTCTTCTCGCCGCTTGCGGGGGGAAGTGGCGCCAGGCTTGTGAGGGGCGGGGCTGCTCCGCGTGGCCAAGCCCCGCGCAATAGTCGGAAAAACGTGTAAACTGAATGTCATCCGCCGGGATGCCCCGGACGACAATCATGCGGTGGCACTGACCGTGTGACGCCTGGCCGTCACCTCGGAAAGCAGTCGAACCATCGGTCGGAACGAACGGGTAGGGGCCATGACGGACGCCACTTTATCTCGGGACGAACTGGAAGCCGTACGGCGCCCGCGGCGCTGGCACATCGGCGTGTTCCTGCTGCCGGCATTGGTCGTCTATTCGGCCGTGATGATCCTGCCGCTGATCGAGACCCTTCGCCTGTCGTTCTACAATACGGTCGACGGCCAATACACCTTCGTCGGGCTCGGCAACTTCCGCGTTCTCTTCGGTGATGCGCGCTGGTCGGCCGACTTTTGGAACGCGCTGAAGAACAATTTCATCTTTTTCGCCATCCACATGCTGGTGCAGAACCCGATCGGGATCGCGCTGGCAGCCTTGCTTTCGCTGCCAAGGCTGCGCTTCGCCGCCTTCTATCGCACCGCCATCTTCCTGCCGACGCTGCTGTCCTTCGTGATCGTCGGCTTCATCTGGAAGCTGATCCTGTCGCCGATCTGGGGCGTCTCGCCCTACCTCATGGATCTGGTCGGCCTGAAATGGATGTTCGCGCCCTGGCTCGGCAAGCCGGGGTCGGCGCTGATCGCCGTGTCGCTGATCTCGGTCTGGCAATATGTCGGCATCCCGATGATGCTGATCTATGCGGCACTCCTCAACATTCCCGAGGAGGTGATCGAGGCGGCCGAATGCGACGGCATCACCGGCTGGGCGCAGTTCTTCAAGATCAAGCTGCCGCTGGTGTTGCCGGCGATCGGCATCATCTCGATCCTGACCTTTGTCGGCAACTTCAACGCCTTCGACCTGGTCTACACCGTTCAGGGGGCGCTTGCCGGGCCGGACGGTTCGACGGACATCCTTGGAACGCTGCTCTACCGGACCTTCTTCGGCTTCCAACTGCAGCTCGGCGACCGCTCGATGGGGGCGACGATCGCCACCGTGATGTTCCTGATCATCCTCGCCGGCGTCTCGCTCTATCTTTTCGTCATCCAGCGGCGCATCCGCCGCTACCAGTTCTGAGGGGAGGCGATCATGTCCAAGGCACGCACCTCCTACGGCCGCATGGCGCTGGTCCACATTGCGCTGATCGCCTACACGCTGGTCGCCGTGTTCCCGGTGTTCCTGACGCTCATCAACTCGTTCAAGAACCGCAATGCGATCTTCCGCAACCCGATGCAGCTTCCGACGCCCGAGACGTTCGACCTCGTGGGCTATGCCACGGTGCTGGGGCAGGGGGACTTTGCGACCTACTTCCAGAACAGTCTGATCGTCACCGTCGTCTCGATCGTCCTCGTGCTGGTGTTCGGTGCGATGTCAGCGTTTGCGCTGTCTGAATACCGCTTTCGCGGCAACACGCTGATGGGACTGTACCTGGCGCTCGGCATCATGATCCCGATCCGGCTGGGCACGGTGGCGATCCTGCAGGGGATGGTGGCGACCGGGCTCGTCAACACGCTGACGGCGCTGATCCTTGTCTATACCGCGCAAGGGCTGCCGCTCGCTGTCTTCATCCTGTCGGAGTTCATGCGCACCGTCTCCGACGACCTGAAGAATGCCGGGCGCATCGACGGGCTCTCGGAGTATTCCATCTTCTTCCGGCTGGTGCTGCCATTGGTGCGCCCCGCCATGGCGACGGTCGCCGTCTTCACCATGATCCCGATCTGGAACGATCTGTGGTTCCCGCTGATCCTGGCGCCCAGCGAGGCGACCAAGACCGTCACGCTCGGCTCGCAGATCTTCATCGGCCAGTTCGTCACCAACTGGAACGCGGTGCTCGCCGCCCTGTCGCTGGCGATCCTGCCGGTGCTCGTCCTCTATCTCGCCTTCTCGCGGCAGCTCATCCGCGGCATCACTTCAGGAGCAGTGAAATGACCCCTTCCTCCGCCCCGATCCGCGTGCTTTCGGCCGGGCTCGGCAACATGGGCCGCAGCCACGCGCTCGCCTACCACGAGAACCCCGGTTTCGAGATCGTCGGCCTCGTCAACCGCTCGAAGGTGGAGCTGCCGGAAGCGTTGAACGGCTACGAGATCCTACCCTCTTTCCCCGAGGCACTGAGGGAGCTGAAGCCGGAGCTCTGCTCGATCAACACCTATTCCGACAGCCATGCCGACTATGCGGTGATGGCCATGGAGGCGGGTGCGCATGTGTTCGTCGAGAAGCCGCTGGCGACGACCGTGGCCGATGCCGAGCGGGTGGTCGCCTGCGCCAGGGCCAACGGCCGCAAGCTCGTGGTCGGCTACATCCTGCGCCACCATCCCTCCTGGATGCGGCTGATCGCCGAGGCCCGCAAGCTCGGCGGCCCTTACGTGTTCCGCATGAACCTGAACCAGCAGTCGAGCGGCCCGACGTGGGCGACGCACAAGCAGCTCATGCAGACGACGCCGCCGATCGTCGACTGCGGCGTGCACTATGTAGACGTCATGTGCCAGATCACCGACGCCAGGCCGGTCGAGGTGCGCGGCATGGGGCTGCGCCTCTCCGACGAGATCGCGCCGGACATGTACAACTACGGCCACCTGCAGGTGCTGTTCGACGACGGCTCGCTCGGATGGTACGAGGCGGGCTGGGGACCGATGATCTCAGAGACCGCTTTCTTCGTGAAGGACGTGATGTCGCCGAAGGGCTCGGTGTCGATCGTCATGGACCCGAACGCCAAGTCCGACGACATCGACACGCACACGAAGACGGCGGTGATCCGCATCCATAACGCCGAGACCGGGCCGAATGGCCGCTTCCTCAAGGTCGACGAGGACCTGAAGATGGCCGGCGAGCCGGGGCACCAGGAGCTGTGCGACCGCGAACAGGCCTATGTGCTGAAGGCGATCCGCGAGGACATCGACCTGTCGCGCCACATGGAGGATGCGGTTCAGTCGCTGCGCATCTGCCTTGCCGCCGACGAAAGCGTGCGCACCGGCAAACCGGTCAAGCTGTAAGAAGGAAACGGCGATGGGCTCTCTGCAACTGAAATCCGTGCGCAAGTCCTTCGGCCCGGTCGACGTGCTCAAGGGCATCGATCTCGAGGTCAAGGATGGTGAGTTCGTCATCTTCGTCGGGCCGTCGGGCTGCGGAAAATCGACGCTGCTGCGCATCATCGCCGGGCTTGAGGATGCGACCTCCGGCAACATCCTGATCGACGGCGCCGAGGTCAGCGCCGTGCCGCCGGCCAAGCGCGGCATCGCCATGGTGTTCCAGTCCTACGCGCTCTATCCGCACCTGACGGTCAAGGACAACATGGGGCTCGGCCTGAAGCAGGCCGGGGCCCCCAAGGCGCAGATCGAGGAGCGCACCAAGAAGGCCTCCGCCATGCTGTCGCTGGGGCCGTACCTGGACCGCCGTCCGGCCGAACTTTCCGGCGGCCAGCGCCAGCGCGTGGCGATCGGCCGCGCCATCGTCCGCGAGCCAAAACTGTTCCTGTTCGACGAGCCGCTGTCGAACCTCGACGCGGCATTGCGCGTCAACACCCGTCTCGAGATCGCGCGGCTGCACCGCGAACTGAAGGCGACGATGATCTACGTCACCCACGACCAGGTCGAGGCGATGACGCTGGCCGACAAGATCGTCGTGCTCGACGCCGGCGTGATCCAGCAGGTCGGCTCGCCGATGGAACTCTACAACCGGCCCGCCAACCTCTTCGTCGCCGGCTTCATCGGCTCGCCCGCGATGAACTTCATCGATGCGAAGCGACTTGGCGAGGCCGGCGCCAAGACGATCGGTATCCGCCCGGAGCACCTGACGCTATCGCGCGAAGGCGGCGACTGGATGGGGCGGATCATCCATGTCGAGCATCTTGGCGCCGACACGATCGTCTATCTCGACAGCGAGCAGACCGGGCTTCTCACCGCCCGACTGTTCGGCGAGCACCACTATGCGCCTGACGACATCGTCTATGCGTCTCCAAACGCCGGGCAGTTGCACCGCTTCGATGACGGTGGACTAGCGATACGATGAGGCCCCTCATCACAATCCCGTGAATGTGCGTTGCTGCGGTGCAATGAGGCGTTGCGCTTCGCCTCCGCCTAACATACATGAACGTCTGTAAACGACGATGCGGAGAGCTGACAGCTTTTCCGCATCTATCATTTTGAGGGCCTCAGGCCCGAACCTGCACCTTTTGGGGGCCGCTGCCCCTCCTTGCTCGTGGAAAAAAACCGATGCGGATCATGAGACCGATTGCAATTGCGACGATGGGAAGCCTTCTCGTTCTGGCCGGCTGCCAGAAGGAGGAGCAGAACGCCGGCGCCCCAGCCATGCCTCCTGCGCAGGTGGCGGTCATCACCACGAAAGCCGAGGAAGCGCCCATCACCAACGAACTGCCGGGCCGCATCGCTGCGACGCGCACGGCCGAGGTGCGCCCGCGCGTCTCCGGCATCGTCGTCGAGCGCGTGTTCCAGCAGGGCTCAATCGTGAAGGAAGGCGATGTGCTCTATCGCATCGACCCCGAGCCGTTCCGCGTCCAGGTCGCCAGCGCCGAGGGCACGCTGCGGCGCGCCAAGGCGGTGCAGCTGCAGGCCAAGCAGGCCGCCGACCGTCAGGAGCAGCTGAAGAAGTCCAACGTTGCTTCCGCACAGCAATTCGACGATGCCGTCGCAAACCTGGCGGCTGCCGACGCGGACGTCGCGATCGCCGAAGCCGGCCTGGCCACGGCCAAGCTCAACCTTCAATACTCCGAGGTGACCGCGCCGATCAGCGGCCGGATCGGCCGTGCGCTGATCACCGAAGGCGCCCTCGTCAACGCCAACGGCGCCGAGGCACTGGCCACCATCCAGCAGCTCGACCCGGTCTATGCGGACTTCACCCAGTCGGCGACCGACCTCATCCGCCTGCGCAAGGCGCTCGAGGAGGGCGACCTGATGAGCGACGAGAACTCGGCCGACGTGAAGCTGTTGTTCGATGATGGCACCACCTACGGGCATCAGGGCAAGCTGCTGTTCTCCGAGGCCGCGGTGGACACGACCACCGGCCAGGTGACGCTGCGCGGAGAGTTCCCCAACCCGTCGAACGACCTGCTGCCGGGCATGTATGTCCGCGTCCAGATCCAGCAGGGTATCGAGAAGGATGCGATCCTGGTGCCGCAACAGGCGGTGCTGCGTGACACCGGCGGCCAGGCGCAGGTCTATGTCGTCAATGCCGAAAACACCGTCGAGGTGCGCCGCATCACCGTTGGCCGCGTCGTCGGACAGCGCGCGGTCGTCACCAGCGGGCTGCAGCCGGGCGAAAAGATCGTCGCCGAAGGCTTCCAGAAGGCGCGTCCCGGCAGCGTGGTCGCTCCGTCGGAATGGAATCCGGCAGGCGCAGCGGAGCAGGCCGGCGGCGAGACCGCCGAAGCCGCGCCCGCGGACGACGCGAAGGCCGAACCGGCCGCCGCAGCGAATTGAGGTCCTGACCAATGCCACGTTTCTTTATTGACAGGCCGATCTTCGCCTGGGTTGTCGCCATATTCATCATGATCGCGGGTCTGATCACGATTCCGATGCTGCCGGTCGCGCAGTATCCGAACGTGGCGCCCCCGCAGATCTCGATCGGCACGAGCTATCCGGGTGCCTCGCCCGAGGACATGTACCTCAGCGTCACCCGTCCGATCGAGGAAGAGCTGAACGGCGTTCCTGGTCTGATCTACTTCGAGTCGACCTCGGAATCCTCCGGCCGCATCTCCATCAACGTGACCTTCGCGCCCGGCACCGACATCGACCAGGCGCAGGTGGAGGTGCAGAACCGTATCGCACGCGTCGAGCCGCGTCTTCCGCGGTCGGTGACCCAGCAGGGCATGCGCGTCGAGCAGGCCGGCACCAGCTTCCTGATGGTGGTGGCGCTGACCTCCGAGGACGGCAACACCGATGCGATCGGCCTTGGCGACTACATGAGCCGCAACGTCATCGGCGAAATCCGGCGCGTGCCGGGCGTCGGCAGCGCCACGCTCTTCTCCACCCAGCGCTCGATGCGCATCTGGGTGGATCCCGACAAGATGGTCGGCCTCAGCCTGACCGTCGACGACGTGACCCGGGCAATCGCCGCGCAGAACGCGCAAGTCTCGGCAGGCCGCATCGGCGCGCAGCCGAACCCCGTCAACCAGCAGATCTCCGCGACCGTTCTCGTTCGCGGCCAGCTCGCCACGCCCGAGCAGTTCGGTTCGATCGTCCTGCGGGCCAACCCTGACGGATCCTCCGTCCGGCTGCGCGACGTCGCGCGCATCGAAGTCGGCGGCGAAACCTATAACTTCTCCGCCCGGCTGAACGGCAAGCCGACCGCGGCCATCGGCGTCCAGCTGTCACCGACTGCCAACGCTATGTCGACGGCTGAGGGCATCCGGGAAAAGATGGACGAACTGGCGCAGTTCTTCCCGCCGGGCATCAGATACGAGATCCCCTATGACACGACGCCCTTCGTCGAGGCGTCGATCGAGAAGGTGGTCCATACGCTCATCGAAGCCATCGGCCTCGTGTTCCTGGTGATGTTCCTGTTCCTGCAGAACATCCGCTACACGGTCATTCCGACGCTCGTCGTGCCGGTGGCGCTCCTCGGCACCTGTGCGGTCATGTTTGTCGCCGGCTTCTCGATCAACGTGCTGACCATGTTCGCCATGGTGCTGGCGATCGGCATTCTCGTGGACGACGCCATCGTCGTTGTGGAGAATGTCGAGCGCATCATGGCCGAGGAGGGGCTGCCTCCGAAGGAGGCGACCCGAAAGGCGATGGGCCAGATCACCGGCGCGCTCATCGGCATCACGCTGGTGCTGACGGCCGTGTTCGTTCCCATGGCTTTCTTCCCCGGTGCAGTCGGCATCATCTACCAGCAGTTCAGTCTGACGATGGTGGTGTCGATCCTGTTCTCGGGCCTCCTGGCACTCTCGCTGACGCCGGCGCTCTGTGCCACGTTCCTGAAGCCGATCGCCCCCGGGCATCATCAGAAACGCGGCTTCTTCGGCTGGTTCAACCGCAGCTTCGACAAGACCACGAATGGCTATACCGGCATGGTCGGCGGCGTCGTCAAGCGCTCCGGCCGACTGATGGTCGTCTATCTGGCGCTGCTCGTCGGCCTCGGCTACGCCTATATCCAGCTGCCGACGTCGTTCCTGCCGAACGAGGACCAGGGCTTCCTGATCGTCGACATGCAGGCCCCGTCCGAGGCAAGCGGCAGCCGCACCCAGCAGGTGATCGAACAGGTCGAGCAGATCTTCGGCAAGGAAGAGGCGGTCGATCGCGTGGTGGCGGTTTCCGGCTTCAGCTTCGCCGGTTCCGGCCAGAACGCCGGCCTTGCCTTCGTCAGCCTGAAGGACTGGTCCGAGCGCGGGCCGGAAAACTCGGCGGATGCGATCGCCGGACGGGCCAACGGGCAGATCTTCGGCAGGGTCAAGGACGCGATGGCATTTTCGCTCTCGCCGCCGCCGATCCAGGGCCTCGGCAATTCGAGCGGCTTCACCTTCCGCCTGCAGGACCGCGGCGGCATGGGCCAGGCCGCGCTATCGGCGGCGCGCGACCAGCTGCTGGCCGCCGCCCAGCAGAGCAAGATCGTCGCCGGCCTGCGCGTCGAAGGCATGCCCGATGCCGCTCAGGTCAACCTGATCATCGACCGCGAGAAGGCGAACGCTTTCGGCGTCACCTTCGCGGATATCAACTCGACGATCTCGGCGAACCTCGGCTCGTCCTACGTCAACGACTTCCCGAACGCCGGCCGCATGCAGCGCGTGACGGTGCAGGCGGATGCGGAAAAGCGCATGCAGACTTCGGACCTGCTGAAGCTTAACGTCCGCAACGCCAGCGGAGGCATGGTGCCGCTGTCCTCCTTCGCTTCGGTGGAGTGGATCCGCGGCCCGGCCCAGATCGTCGGCTATAACGGCTATCCGTCCGTCCGCATCAGCGGCCAGGCCGCCCCCGGTTACTCCTCGGGCGATGCCATTGCCGAGATGGAGCGGTTGGCCGCCGACCTGCCGAACGGCTTCGGCTACGAGTGGACCGGCCAGTCGTTGCAGGAGATCCAGTCGGGCTCGCAGGCGCCAGCGCTGATCGCACTGTCGATCCTGTTCGTCTTCCTGCTACTGGCGGCGCTCTATGAGAGCTGGTCGATCCCGCTGTCGGTCATGCTCGTCGTGCCGCTCGGCGTCATCGGCTCGGTGCTGGCGGTCATGCTGCGCGGCATGTCCAACGACGTGTACTTCCTCGTCGGACTGATCGCCATCATCGGCCTGTCGGCGAAGAACGCGATCCTCATCATCGAGTTCGCCAAGGACCTGCGGGCCGAGGGCAAGCCGCTGAAGGAAGCGGCGATCGAGGCGGCACGGCTCCGCTTCCGTCCGATCCTGATGACCTCGCTCGCCTTCACGCTCGGCGTTCTGCCGCTGGCCATCGCCACGGGCCCGAGCGCTGCCAGCCAGAACGCCATCGGTACTGGCGTCATGGGCGGGATGATCTCGGCCACCGTGCTTGCGGTCGTCTTCGTGCCGGTGTTCTTCGTGTTCATCATGAAGATGTTCGGCGGCAAGACCAAAACCGAACCAGCGCCGGCAGTCGCACCTGCCCCCGGCGAGTGAGAACCTGGGTGCCCGCCGCAAGGCGGGCACTTTGCTATAAGGAGTTGAAATGCGCAGGACCAAGGCCGAAGCCGAGGCTACGCGCCGGCAGATCATCTGCGCGGCGGAACGGGTCTTCTTCAAGAAGGGCGTCTCCAACGCGACGATGGAAGATGTGGCGAAGGCCGCCGGCGTCACCCGCGGTGCCATCTACTGGCATTTCGCCAATAAGACCGCGCTCTTCATGGAACTCTACAAGTCCGTGCCGTTGCCGCAGGAAGACATGGTCGCCCGCGAGCTCGAATCCGACGATGCGGACGTGTTTGCCGTCGTGGAACGGGCGGCGGCGAAGTGGCTCGACGCGCTCGCCAGCGACGAGCAGCGCCAGCGCATCCTGACCATCCTCCTGCGCTGCGATTATTCCGGCGAGTTCGCGCCTGTCCTGGAAAAACAGCAGCATGTCGACGACGACCACAAGTGCAAGCTTGAAAGTGCGCTCGCGCGCGTGGCCTCGAAGGGACAGCTCAGCGCCTGCTGGACGCCGAGATCCGCCGCATCGGCGCTGCGGTGGATGATGAAGGGGCTCTGCAGCGAATGGCTGCTTCATGGTCGCCGTTTCGATCTTGCCGGAGAGGGTCGTGAGAACCTGCGCCGCCTGATCGAGAGCCTGCGGGGCGCGGATGCCACTCGAGCGCGTTGAGTGCGGGTATTTTCTAGAGTCTTGCCATACATTTGGCGCCGATTGCTGGACTTGAGAATCAAGTTGAGCAGTGGGCATTTTCCTTTGGGGCCGAACTGATGGAATCGCAACAGGACAGCGCCTGACGAAGGAATGCGCACTTTCTGACCAGCGCTTACCGGCCCGCCGTCCTCATCGGTTCAGTTCCGGATAGGGTTCCCAACCGGGCCGCAGTTTCTCCCCGATCATGCAGTCGGCGTGGCTCGCAGCGGGAAGCAAGCGGGCCGGAGGCTGGTTGCCGCTGACCTCCAGCACCAGCTTGCGGCGGATCGCCGTCGCGAAATCTTCCGGCTTCTGCACGGATATGACGAAGGCGCCAGGGCCACCGATCACGCAATCCCCATAGTACTGATCGAGCGGCCCATGGGATGCGGATGGCCGTATCATGATCGCGAGCCCGTTGATGACGATGCCGAGCGCGGTCGCCGCATCGCGCGCCGGCGTGACCGGCGCCCCGTAATTGTTCGGCCCGTCCCCGGAGATGTCGATCACCCGCCGCGTGCCGGCATAGCCGTTGTCGTCGAACAGCCCCGAGCCATAGGCGATCGCCGTCGAAAGAGAGGTGCCCCGCAACGACGTGAATGGGCGCTTCTGGATCAACTGCGCAAAGCCGACGGCATCGTCGTCGGTTTCGATGACCGACCATGGCAATTGCGAGTTCGTGGCGATCGTGCCGCCCCACTCGTAGTAGCTGATGGCAATGCGGCCGTGATAGCCTTCGCGGATGGCGGCGAGAAAGTCGGGATGCATCAACGCCTCGACATATCCCGCTCGCTGGACCTGCGCTTCCTCGAGATCCATCGAGCCGGAAACGTCCACGGCCAGAACGAGTTCGAGGTCGACGGCGACGCCTGGCTCGTTGGCGGCGATTTTGGTTTCCCCGACGGCGGCCAGACTGAGGAGGGTGGCGATGGCGGCGAGCAACATCCTGCGTCTCCTTTCGTAGAACAGCGTGCTGTTCCCGAAATGCGCGATGCGGCGTCAGGCGGTTAACATCATTCTGGTCCCGACCGCCCGATCCGGCCGAACGGCGGGTGGCGCGAGGCTCGCGGGAATATCCCGCCGTCGCTTGCGCCTGTCGCAGACCTGACTTTAGCACAGGCGCTCGGCGGTGCCGAACCAAACAGCTCTTCAACTCTCGGTGAGGCGGTTGGCATATGATGCTGCTGCGAGCGCTTTGGGCGGAGCGCGCAATGCCTCAAGCCGCAAGCTGCGAGGCGGCCGACATAAGATCCTCTGCCTTCGGTATCCGACAGGCGCCCTTGCGAATGGGCGGAGCTCTTCCCGAATGGGGCAGATCACGCGTCCGGAGCCGGATCAGGCAATCGCCGTCACCCGCGTTTACCGGCCGTCAAGCGCGATCAGCCGTTCAGCAGCGCTTGCATGGTATTGATCAGCCGCCGGTGCTGATGGGCGTGACGGGTGCGCACGTTGACAGCGGCATAGACGGTTTGCGGGATCGGCTCCGCGCCCTGGACGCGGTTGACGGCGCCGGTTCGCAACAGTCGCCGCGCGTCGGCCTCGATCACGTAGGCCGAGCCGCCGAGCTTCGTCAGTAGGGCGATGATCGCCGTGGTCTCGCCGCTGGCGATCGGCGCGGCGGAGAGGTGCGGGTGGGCCTGGCGATGCAGGCGGTCGAAGGCTGGCGAATAGACAGCCTGGATGTAATCCTCCGGGCGGATGTCGGCGATGGTCGTCACCTTGTTGCTGACCAGTTCGTACAGGACGTCGCCGATGCGCTCGTAGTGCAGGTCGGGCAGGTAGTGCGGCGTGTAGAGGATCGCCAGGTCGAGTTCGCCGGCGGCGAGATCGCGGTTCATCTGGATGGAATAGTCCACCTCCACATAGATCGACGTGCCCGGCAGTTCCTTGCGCATGGTCGCAAGCCAGTCGCCGGCATAATGGGCCGCGAGGTCGTGCTGGAGCCCGATGCGCATCGAGCGTTCATAGGCGCCGGCCGACTCGACGGCGCGCGCGGCCTCGTGCCACTGGTGCTGCAGGGCCTTGGCGTGGTCGTGGAAGCGCAATCCGGCCGCGGTCGGCTGGGTGCCGCCCTTGCTGCGGGTGAAAAGCGGCCGGCCGAGCACGCCTTCCAGCGCTTTGATCCGATGCGACACGGTCGACTGGGTGACGTTCAGTTGCTCCGCCGTACGGTTGAAACTGCGGGTCTCCATCAGGTCCAGATAGGTTTCGATCAGTTCGATCTGCATGTGCGTGCCCGGCTGCGGAACTTACCCTTCATCGGCCGTCGGTACCCTCCGGCCTCGGCGCAGCTTCAGCGGCCCTGTAGCGCCTCGGACATCGCGAGAGCGAAGAGGCGTTCAGGGACATTCTCCCACCTGGTTGGAAGAAGCTGCCGACGAGCGCATCAGGGTGAAGCTTCCAAGCGTATCCGGTTTCACATTAATCGAATTATTCGATTAATAAAGCGGATTCTGCCTGCTTGCCGCCGATCGATTTGATTGCCACAACTCGCCTGCATCAGGGGGGAATACCATGTCGAACTTGCCATCACATGCGCGCGTCGTCATCATCGGAGGCGGGGCTGTCGGCGCCTCGGCGCTCTATCATCTGGCCAAGGCCGGATGGACCGACTGCGTGCTTCTGGAGAAGAACGAGCTGACGGCAGGCTCGACCTGGCATGCGGCCGGCAACGTGCCGACCTTCTCCGCCTCCTGGTCGATCATGAACATGCAGCGCTATTCGGCCTCGCTCTATCGCGATCTGGGCGCGCTGGTCGACTATCCGATGAACTACCACGTCACCGGCTCGATCCGCCTCGGCCACTCCAAGGAGCGCCTGCAGGAGTTCAAGCGCGTCGTCGGCATGGGCCGGTACCAGGGCATGGACCTCGATATCCTGACGCCGGACCAGATCAAGTCCCGCTATCCTTTCGTCGAGACGCACGACCTGACCGGCGCGCTCTACGATCCCAATGACGGCGACATCGACCCGGCGCAGCTGACGCAAGCCCTGGCAAAGGGCGCGCGCGACATGGGTGCGAAGATCTTCCGTTTCTGCCCGGCGACCGGCGCCCGCCGGGAGAACGAGGAGTGGGTGATCTCGACGCCGCAAGGCGAGATCCGCTGCGAATACGTCGTCAACGCCGCAGGCTACTACGCCCGCGAGGTCGGCAAGTGGTTCGGCCGCGACGTGCCGATGATGGTGATGAGCCACCAGTACGTCCTGTTCGAGGAAATCCCGGAACTCGCCGCCTGGTCGAAGGAGGTCGGCCACAAGCTGCCGCTGCTGCGTGACGTCGACAGTTCCTACTATCTGCGCCAGGAAAAGAACGGCATGAACCTCGGGCCGTACGAGAGGAACTGCAAGGCGCACTGGACGACGCCGGACGATCCGATGCCGGACGATTTCTCCTTCCAGCTCTACCCGGACGACCTGGAGCGGCTGGAATGGTACCTGAACGACGCCTGCGAACGCGTGCCGATCCTCGGCACCGCCGGACTGTCGCGGGTGATCAACGGGCCGATCCCCTATGCGCCGGACGGCAATCCGCTGATCGGCCCGATGCCGGGCGTGCCGAACGCGTTCGAGGCCTGCGTCTTCACCTTCGGCATCTGCCAGGCGGGCGGCGCCGGCAAGGTGCTGGCCGAATGGATCACCGAAGGCGAGACGGAGTGGGACATGTGGTCCTGCGATCCGCGCCGCTACACCAGCTTCGCCGCGGACCAGGACTACTGCATCGCCAAGGGCATGGAGATCTACGGCCACGAATATGCGATGCATTTCCCGAAGCACGCCTGGCCGGCCGGGCGCGACCGGAAGCTCTCGCCGATCCACGACCAGGTCAAGGCGCTGGGCGCGCAGTTCAAGCCCTTCAACGGCTGGGAGCGCGCCAACTGGTATGCCAAGCCCGGTGACGATACCTCCGAGCAGGCAACGCAGACCTGGAACCGCGAAGGCCCTTGGCGGCCGCGCATCGAGGAGGAATGCCGCGCGGTGCACGAGGCCGCCGGCATCCTCGATCTTCCCGGCTTCTCGCGCTTCCGCGTCCAGGGTGCGGGGGCGACGGCCTGGCTGTCGACGCTCACCACCGGCAAGCTGCCGAAGCCCGGCCGCATCGGCCTTGCCTATTTCGCCGACGACAAGGGCCGCATCGTCACCGAGATGTCGGTGATGATGCTGGACGAGGACTTCTTCTTCCTGATCACCGCGGCGACGGCACAGTGGCACGATTTCGAGTGGCTGAAAAAGCACCTGCCGAACGATGCCGCCTTCACGATCGAGGACGTCACCGACAACTTCTCCTGCCAGATTCTCTCCGGCCCGAACTCTCGGGCGATTCTGGCCGAGGTCTCCGACGCCGACCTTTCCAGGGGCTGGCTGACGCACCAGAGCTGTCAGATCGCCGGCCGCTGGTGCCAGCTGGTGCGGGTGTCCTTCGCAGGCGAGCTCGGCTGGGAGATCCACAGCAAGGTCGAGGACACCGCGACGATCTTCGATGCCGTCTGGACCGCCGGCCAGAAGCACGGGCTGAAGCCGTTCGGCATGGAGGCGCTGGACTCGCTTCGCATCGAGAAGGGCTACCGTGCCTGGAAGGGCGATCTTTCGACCGACTACACGATCCTGCAGGGCGGGCTCGAGCGCTTCGTCGACTGGTCCAAGCCTGCCTTCAAGGGCAAGGCGGCGCTGGAGCGCGAAAAGCAGCAGGGCATTTCCAAGCGCTTCGTGCTTCTGACGGTGGAGGCCGGCGAATGCGACGCCCCCTACATGTCGACGCTCTGGCACGGCGGCAAGGTGGTCGGCGAGACCACCTCCGGCAACTGGGGCTACCGCACCGGCAAGTCGATCGCGCTCGGGATGCTGCGTGCCGACCTCGCCGAGCCGGGCACGGAAATCGAGGTCGAGATCTACGGCGACCGCTTCAAGGCTACCGTCCAGCCGGACGGACCACTCTATGATCCCAACAATGAAAGACTGCGTGCATGAGCAAGACCATTCCCTCCAAGGCGAGAGCCGTGATCATCGGCGGCGGCGTATCCGGCTGTTCGGTCGCCTATCACCTCGCCAAGCTCGGCTGGACCGACGTGGTGCTGCTCGAACGCAAGCAGCTGACTTGCGGCACGACCTGGCACGCGGCCGGTCTGATCGGCCAGTTGCGCGCCTCGCAGAACATGACGCGGCTCGCGAAGTATTCGGCCGACCTCTACGTCAAGCTGGAGGCGGAGACCGGTATCGGCACCGGCATGAAGCAGTGCGGCTCGATGACGGTGGCGCTTACCGAGGAGCGCAAGGAGGAGATCTATCGCCAGGCCTCGCTGGCCCGCGCCTTCGACGTGGACGTGCGCGAGATATCGGTCGACGAGGTGAAGGCGATGTACCCGCACCTCAACACGGCGGACGTCAAGGCGGCCGTGCACCTGCCGCTTGACGGCCAGTGCGACCCGGCCAACATCGCGATGGCGCTGGCGAAGGGTGCACGGCAGAACGGCGCGACCGTTATCGAGGGCGTCAAGGTCACCTCGGTGCTGACGAAGGACGGTCGCGTCACCGGCGTCACCTGCGAGCAGAACGGCGAGACCTTCACGATCGAGACGGAAAACGTTGTCAACGCCGCCGGCATGTGGGGGCGCACCCTCGCCGACATGTCGGGCGTGACGCTGCCGCTGCACGCCTGCGAGCATTTCTACATCGTCACCGAGCCGATCAACGGCCTGAAGCAGCTCCCCGTCCTGCGCGTGCCGGACGAATGCACCTACTACAAGGAAGACGCCGGCAAGATGCTGATCGGCGCCTTCGAGCTGAAGGCCAAGCCCTGGGGCATGGAGGGAATCCGCGAGGACTTCTGTTTCGACCAGCTGCCGGAGGATTTCGACCATTTCCAGCCGATCCTGGAAAACGCCATCAACCGTCTGCCGATGCTGGAGACCGCCGGCATTCATACCTTCTTCAATGGTCCCGAGAGCTTCACGCCGGACGACCGCTACTATCTTGGCGAGGCGCCGGAACTGAAGGGCTACTGGGTCGCCGCCGGCTACAACTCGATCGGCATCGTCTCCTCCGGCGGCGCCGGCATGGCGCTGGCGCAGTGGATGAACGACGGCGAGCCGCCCTTTGATCTTTGGGAGGTCGACATCCGCCGTGCCCAGCCGTTCCAGAAGAACCGCGCCTATCTGAAGGACCGTGTCTCCGAGACGCTTGGCCTGCTCTATGCCGACCACTTCCCCTATCGGCAGATGGCGACGGCCCGCGGCGTGCGCCGCTCGCCGATCCACGAGCACCTGAAGGCTCGCGGCGCCGTCTTCGGCGAGGTCGCCGGCTGGGAGCGCGCCAACTGGTTCGCCAAGGAAGGGCAGGAGCGGGAATACCGCTACAGCTGGAAGCGGCAGAACTGGTTCGAGAACCAGAAGGAGGAGCACCTGGCGGTGCGCAACGGCGTCGGCCTGTTCGACATGACCTCCTTCGGCAAGATCCGCGTCGAAGGCCGCGATGCGCTCGCCTTCCTGCAAAGGCTCTGCGCTAACCAGATGGACGTGACCCCCGGCCGCATCGTCTACACGCAGATGCTGAATGATCGCGGCGGCATCGAGAGCGACCTGACGGTAACGCGCCTGTCCGAGACCGCCTTCTTCCTCGTCGTGCCCGGCGCGACGCTGCAGCGCGACCTTGCATGGCTGCGCAAGCACGTCCGCGATGAGTTCGTCGTCATCACCGATGTGACGGCAGCCGAAAGCGTGCTCTGCGTGATGGGGCCGAAGGCGCGCGAGCTGATGCAGAAGGTCAGCCCCAACGACTTTTCGAACGAAGGCCATCCCTTCGCCTCGGCGCGGCAGATCGAGATCGGCATGGGGCTGGCCCGCGCCCACCGGGTCACCTATGTCGGCGAACTCGGCTGGGAGCTCTACGTCTCCACCGACCAGACGGCGCACGTGTTCGAGACGCTGGAGGCGGCAGGTGCTGACGTCGGCCTGAAGCTGTGCGGCCTGCATACGCTCGACAGCTGCCGGATCGAGAAGGCCTTCCGCCATTTCGGTCATGACATCACCGACGAGGACCACGTTCTCGAGGCCGGCCTCGGCTTTGCGGTGCGCACAAAGAAGGGCGAGTTCATCGGCCGCGACGCGGTGTTGCGCAAGGAGGAGGAAGGCCTGAAGCGGCGGATGCTGCAGTTCAAGCTCGCCGATCCCGAACCGTTGCTCTTCCACAACGAGGCGCTGGTGCGCGACGGCAAGATCGTTTCGATCATCACCTCGGGCAACTACGGGCATCATCTCGGCGGCGCCATCGGCATGGGCTATGTGCCCTGCGAGGGCGAGAGCGAGGAGCAGGTGCTGGCGTCCAGCTACGAGGTCGAGATCGCCGGCGTGCGGGTCAAGGCGGAAGCGTCGCTGGTGCCGATGTACGATCCGAAGGCGGCGCGGGTACGGATGTAACCTGTATCGCCCACCCGCCTGCCGCCGCCCGTCCGTAGCCAGAACAGAGGAGGCGGCGCGAGATAGCACAATCCCTCACGGTTCGTGAGGGATTGGCAGGAAGTGCCAAAATCGACCGCCGGGGAGGGAAAAATCTCGCCCCGGCACGCAACCGCCGAACCTTGGAGGAGGGGCAGGCGGTGCGTCAAAACTGGGCGCCTGAGGGCGGGAGGGAAAGAAATGAGCATTGTCGAAGCATCACAGAACTCGCGGCGAGCCGGCGGACGCGCGGCGCGCGTCGCCATGCGGGCCGCGCCTCTGGCCGAAAACATCCGGCCGGTCCGGCCCGGCCTGCCGGGTGGCCAGTACAAGCCGCTGACCGAGGCAGGCGTGCGCCGCATCCACGAGGCGGCGCTCGATGCGCTGGAGAACATCGGCCTGTCCAACGCGCCGAAATCCGGCATCGAGATCATGACCGGCGCTGGCGCGATCCTGGGCGAAGACGGCCGCATCCGGTTCCCCCGCGCATTGGTGGAGGACATGCTGGCAGTCGCCGCACGCGACATCACGCTCTATGGCCGTGATCCGAAGTACGACCTGGAACTGTCCGGCACGCGCGTCTACTACGGCACGGCGGGCGCTGCGGTCCACATCGTCGACGTGGAAAAGCGCGAATATCGGGAATCGACGGCGAAGGACCTCTATAACGCCGCCCAGCTCGTCCATCATCTCGACAACATTCACTTCTTCCAGCGGGCGATGGTCTGCCGCGACGTGGCCGACAACTTCCTGATGGACATCAACACGCTCTATGCCTGCTGCGCCGGCACGTCCAAGCATGTCGGCACCAGCTTCTCCGACCCCTCGCACGTGGCGGGCTGCTTCGACCTCATCCACATGATGGCGGGCGGCGAGGACAAGTGGCGCGAACGGCCCTTCGTGTCGAACTCGAACTGCTTCGTCGTGCCGCCGATGAAGTTCGCCGAGGAGAGCTGCATCACCATGGAGGCCTGCATCCGGGCCGGCATGCCGATCCTGCTGCTTTCGGCAGGGCAGGCGGGCGCCACCGCACCCGCGCCGCTCGCGACCGCGATCGTGCAGGCGGTCGCCGAGTGCCTGGCGGGTGTCGTCTATGTCAACGCCATGGCGCCGGGGCATCCGGCGATCTTCGGCACCTGGCCCTTCGTTTCCGACCTCAGGACGGGCGCGATGTCCGGCGGTTCGGGCGAACAGGCGCTGCTGACGGCCGGCTGCGCGCAGATGCACCAGTTCTACGGGCTGCCGGGAGGCGCGGCGGCGGGCATCGCCGATTCCAAGCTGCCCGACATGCAGGCGGGCTGGGAACAGGCGATCTCCAACGTCATGGCCGGTCTGTCGGGCCTAAACATGGTCTACGAAGCCGTCGGCATGCATGGCTCGCTGCTCGGCTTCTGCATGGAAAGCCTCGTGCTCGGCGACGACCTGCTCGGCCAGGTGCAGCGTTGCGTCCGCGGCATCGACGTGACCGAGGATTCGGTTTCGCTCGAGACCATGCGTTCGGTCTGCATGGGCGGCCCCGGCCATTACCTCGGCGATCCGCAGACGCTGTCGCTGATGCAGACGGAGTATGTCTATCCGGCCGTCGCCGACCGCACGAGCCCGAAGGAGTGGGCCGAGATCGGCAAGCCCGACCTGGTCGCCAAGGCGATCGAACGGAAGAACCGGATTCTTTCGGAGGCCGGCCGGCCGCTGTTCGACCGCGATGTCGACCTGGCGGTGCGCGAGAAGTTCAAGATCTATTTCTGAAGTCTGTCTCCCGGAACCGGGACCCGGTTCCGGGAGAAGCAGCCACAATAACTTGGGCTGAAGCGGATACGCGATTGACTTTCGCCATGCGCTTCAGCGTCAACCGCCGCGGCGATCGAAGTGGGTGCGCAGCGAAACATGCGTCTGCACGGTGGCGATACCGGGCGTCGTCGCGATCTGGCGGCGCACGGTGTCGAGTTCCGCATTCGAGGCGCACTCGACAAGAAGCATCAGGTCGGTCGGGCCGGCCAGCGACCAGCAGGTGACGACGCTGGGGATGCCGGTCAGGTGCGGCACGACGTGGTCGCAGTTCCGCCCCGATTGAAAGCAGATGGCGATCAATGCCTCAACGCCCGGCCTGTCCCGATCGGCGCCGAGGCGGACGGTATAGCCGGCGATCACGCCCTTGTCCTCCAGTCGCCGGATCCGTTCATGCACGGCGCTGCGTGACAGCCCGCAGTCGCGCGCCAGTTCGACGAGGCTCTTGCGGGCGTCCGCTCGAAGTGCGGCGATGAGGAGCCGGTCTTTCTCGTCAAGTACGTTCATCCGGAAATTTCCAACTGCTAGCGGACGTTCGTCCGGTCGTCCGTCACCTTGCTGCACGAAATCGGACGAACAAGCAACTACGGTCCGGTCATTCACCCGATCATCCACCCACGGAGAACCCGAATGCCGACAATCCCCCAGAACGCCGCCCTCATTCCGATCGACATGCAGCAGGCCTTCGACACAGCCCCCTGGCCCAGCCGTTGGAACGACAAGGTCGACGAGAACGGCCTCGCGCTGCTTGCGGCTTGGCGCGCTGCCGGCCGACCGTTGATCCACGTCCGCCACGACAGCGTCGAGCCGAACTCGACGCTTCGGCCCGGGGCCCCGGGGAACGCCTTTCGGCCCGGCTTCGGACCGCTGCCGGGCGAGCCGCTGGTCACAAAGAGCGTGAACGCCGCCTTCATCGGCACGGATCTCGACCTGCGGCTGCGGCGTCTCGGCGTCGATACGGTGGTGCTGTTCGGCATCTCGACCGACATGTGCGTGTCGACGAGCGTGCGGGTCGGCGCAAATCTCGGCCTGCGCGTCATCCTCGTCGAGGATGCCTGCGACTGCTTTGACCTGCCCGACGGCGATGGCGGCATGATCCCGGCCCGGGAGATCCACCGCGCCCATGTTGCGACCTTGCGCGAGGAGTTCGCGACAGTCGTGCGGACGGCCGATGTGCTCGAAACCCTGGGCGTTCCCGCCTAGCACATCTTTCCAAAGCTGCGGAGCTTGCCGGAACTCACCGCGCGAGCGGCCGCACGTCGCTGATCGACCAGGACCAGCGAGGCGCCTTCACCGGCACGAGATCGCCGCCGGTGAAAACGGCGAAGGTGGTGAAGGGTTGCGTCTGGCCGGGCGGCACGCGCGCGATGATCAGCGCGCTGTCGGTGCCGAGCGATCGGCAGGGTTCGCCCGGACAGTCGGCAAGGGTGATGTCGAGGCGAAAGGACTGGAGCGCGACGGCGCTCTTGTTGGTGATCGTACCGGTGACGCGGTAGCTGGTCGCCGGCTGGCCGGGGGCGAACTGCAGGTCCGACAGCTCGATTTCCTCTGGCGCGATCGTATCGGCGGGAGGGGCCGGTACCGGGGCGACGCTGCGGTTTTCCGTGAACCACAGGAGCAGGGCGACGGCCAGCCCTAAGGCGACCGCGATTGTGAGGACGGGCTCGACCCAGCTCTGGAACTTCTTATAGCGCACGGCAAGGTAGAGTATTGCGACGGCGACGACAGCGAATGCCCAGAACATCAAGGTCCTCCTGATGTCCATATAGCGTGATGCGCGGAAAGCCAAAAGCCCTGCCAGCGGCCCGCCGTGCCTGTTCCACAGGGCGGTGCCGGGCGGCGCTCGCGTCGAACCCGGCGCCTGGCCTAAATGACGCCACCTCCGGCCATGTAGGCGAGAATCAGGAAAATCACGAAGAGAATGATCGCAATGGCGAAGAGAATCTTTGCCACCGTGGCCGCGGCGGACGAGACGCCGCGGAAGCCGAGGAAGCCGGCGACCAGCGAAATGACGAGGAAGATCAGGGCCCATTTAAGCATTGCGTCGTTCTCCGTTGATGCGGGATAGACGCACGGAGGACGGGAATTGTTCCTCGATTGCTAGTGTGGCAGGAGCGGCCCGGCAGTGCGTCTGCCGGGCCGGTCGCAACGCAGGTCAGCCGTGATTGATCATCACGTGCCGGACGGCGGTATAGTCCTCCAGCGCATAGATCGACATGTCCTTGCCATAGCCCGACTGCTTGACGCCGCCATGCGGCATCTCGTTGCACAGCATGAAGTGGGTGTTGATCCAGGTGCAGCCGTATTGCAGCCGCGCGGCGGCCCGCATCGCCTTGGAGATGTCCTTCGTCCAGACCGACGAGGCGAGGCCGTAGTCGCTGTCATTGGCCCAGGCAAGCACCTGGTCCTCGCCGGAGAAACGCGTCACGGAGACCACCGGGCCGAACACCTCGCGGCGGACGATCTCGTCCTCCTGCGTCGCACCGGCGACGACCGTCGGCTGGTAGAAAAAGCCCTGCTCGCTGCCGGGCCGCCCGCCGGTGGTCACTTCGATGTGCTTCACTTCGGCAGCACGCTCGACGAAGCTCGCGACACGGTCGCGCTGGCGCTTCGAAATCAGCGGGCCGATTTCGTTCTCGGTGTCGTCGGCCTGGTTGAAGCGGATGCTCGACACGGCCGACGACAGGTCGGCGACGAACCTTTCGTAGATGCCGTCTTCGGCATAGATGCGGCAGGCGGCGGTGCAGTCCTGGCCGGCATTGTAGTAGCCGAAGGCGCGGATGCCGTTTACGACCGCGTCGAGGTCCGCATCGTCATAGACGATGACCGGCGCCTTGCCGCCGAGCTCGAGATGGGTGCGCTTCACGGTCTTGGAGGCGGCGGCGAGCACCTTCTTGCCGGTGGCGACGTCGCCGGTGATCGAGACCATGTTGATCTTCGGATGGTTGATCAGCGCGTTGCCGACGGTCTCGCCGCGACCGAGCACGATGTTCACGACGCCTTCGGGCAGGATGTCGGCGAGCAGCTTCGCCATTTTCAGGGCGGTCAGCGGCGTCTGTTCGGACGGCTTGAAGACGACCGTGTTGCCGCCGGCGATCGCCGGCGCCAGCTTCCAGGCCATCATCATCAGCGGATAGTTCCAGGGCGCGATCGAGCCGATGATGCCGACCGGGTCGCGGCGGATCATCGAGGTGTGACCGGGCAGATATTCGCCGGCGACGGTTGCATGCATGGAGCGCACCGCGCCCGCGAAGAAGCGCCAGCAATCGACGATCGCGGGGATTTCGTCGTTACGGACGGCGTTGATCGGCTTGCCGCAATTGAGCGATTCGAGCGCCGCAAAGCCGTCGGCATCCCGCTCGATCGCATCGGCGATCCTCAGCAGATAGCTGGAGCGCTCGCCGGGCGTTGTCATCGACCAGGAGGTGAAGGCCTTCTCCGCCGCGTCGACGGCGGCGTCGATCTGCGCATGCGAGGCTTCCGGCAGGTTGACCACGGTCTCGCCGGTCTTCGGGTTGAGGATGTGCTCCTCCGTTTCGGTGCCGGCCTCGAAGCGCGAGCCGATCAGCATCTGCGTATCCATCACAAGGTCTCCCATTGTCCCAAGGCTGTTGTTACTTGCCGGCGCCAGCGATCTGGTCGCCTTCGCGGGTGAGGTAGTAGGCGGCGAGGATCGGCAGGAAGGTGACGAGCACCACCACCATGGCGACCACGTTGGTGACCGGACGCTGGCGCGGCCGCACCAGTTCCTCCAGCATCCAGATCGGCAGCGTCTGCTGCTGGCCGGCGGTAAAGGTCGTGACGATCACCTCGTCGAACGACAGCGCGAAGGCGAGCATGCCGCCGGCGAGAAGCGCCGTGCCGATGTTCGGCAGGATCACGTAGCGGAACGTCTGGAAGCCGTCGGCGCCGAGGTCCATCGAGGCCTCGATCATCGAGCCGGAGATGCGCCGGAAGCGGGCGACGGCGTTGTTGTAGACGACGACGACGCAAAAGGTCGCGTGGCCGAGCACGATCGTCCAGAACGAGAAGGGAATGTCGGCAAACGAGAATGCCGAGCGCAGCGCGATGCCGGTGATAATGCCGGGCAGGGCGATCGGCAGGATGACGAGCAGCGAAATCGCCTCCCGGCCGAAGAAGCGGGTCTGGCTGACAGCCGCCGCACACAGCGTGCCGAGCACCAGCGCCACGGCGGTGGCGATTGACGCCACGCGGACGGAGAGACTGAGCGCCGCCCACACGTCCGGCCGGTTCCAGGCCACTGCCAACCAGTTGAGCGTGAAGCCTGGCGGCGGGAACTGGTAGCTCTTTTCCTCGGTGGTAAAGGCATAGACGAAGATCAGCAGGATCGGCAGGTGCATGAACAGCAGGCCTGCGGCCGCGGTGATCTTCAGGCTCATGGGAGCGGAGGAACGGTCAGAGCGCATCGAAGGCCCCCCGTTTCTTGGCCATCCACAGGTAGAAGCCCATGATGACGATCGGCACGACGGTGAAGGCGGCGGCAAGCGGGATGTTGCCGGCCGTGCCCTGCTGGGCGTAGACGGCCTGGCCGATGAACAGGCGCGACGAGCCGATGATTTGCGGGATGATGTAGTCGCCGAGGGTCAGCGAGAAGGTGAAGATCGAGCCGGCGATGATGCCCGGCAGCGCCAGCGGGAACAGCACGTGGCGGAAGGTCTGCCCGGGATTGCCGCCGAGGTCGGCGGAGGCCTCTATCAGGTTCACCGGCACGCGTTCGAGCGCCGCCTGGATCGGCAGGATCATGAACGGCATCCAGACATAGACGAAGACGATGAAGGTGCCGGTGTAGCTGATCGACAGCGAGTTGCCGCCGACCACCGGCAGCGCCAGCCAGGCGTCGAGCAGCCAGGTCAGGTGCAGCTTGGCAAACCCCCAGTTGAGGATGCCCTCCTTCGCAAGGATCAGCTTCCAAGCGTAGACCTTGACGAGATAGCTCGACCAGAGCGGCAGCATGACGGCGAGATAGAACAGCGCCTTCCATTTGCCGCGGGCGTACCGGGCTGCGTAATAGGCGATCGGAAAGGCGATCAGGGCAGACGCGAGCGTCACCAGCGCCGCCATGATCACGGTGCGCAGGATGATGTCGAAATTGGCCGGGATCAACAGCTGACGATAAGTGTCCAGCGTGAACTCGTAGTTGATGAGGCCGGAGAACTCGTCGATCGAAAAGAAGCTCTGCAGGAGCAGGGCGAAGAGCGAACCGAGATAAATGATGCCGAGCCAGGGTAGCGGCGGGGCGAGCAGCATCAGGAGAAAAAGCTTCGGATTGAGCCAGAAATAATCCGACAGGCGTCCGAACGTGCTTGTCCGGCGCGCGAGGATGGGGTTTTCGGCGACCACGCTCATGCGGCTTCGTCCATCAGGTGCAGGTCTTCTGCTGCAAACGAAAGGGTGACGCCCGTGCCCTGCGGCGGAACGGCGGCCGAGGCCGGAAGCATGGCGGCAATTCGGGTGCCCGCTGCCTCAACAGTCAGGCGGTTGGTGGCGCCGAGGAAGCTGGTCGCGACCACGGTGCCGGAAAAGCGCCTGGCGTTCGATCCGCCTTCGCCGAGTGCCAGCGCCTCGGGACGCAGGCTTGCGTAGCGGGCGGGATAGCCGAGGCTGTGGACGAAGGACGGGGCCAACACGTTCGACGAACCGACGAAGTCGGCGACGAAGCGGGTCTGCGGCCGCTTGTAGACGTCCTCCGGCGTCCCCAGTTGCTGCACCCGGCCCTCGTTGAAGACGGCGATGCGGTCGGCCATCGAAAGGGCCTCGCCCTGGTCATGGGTGACGAACACGAAGGTGATGCCGAGCGACTTCTGCAGCGCCTTCAACTCCTCCTGCATCTGCTCGCGCAGCTTCAGGTCGAGCGCCCCGAGCGGCTCGTCGAGCAAGAGCACGCGCGGGCGGTTGACGAGCGCCCGGGCGAGCGCCACGCGCTGGCGCTGGCCGCCCGAAAGCTGGCCAGGGCGGCGGCTGCCGTAGCCGGGAAGCTTGACCATGGCGAGAGCGTTCTCGGCCGCCTTCAGCCGCTCGGCCTTGGCAATGCCCCTGACCATCAGCCCGTAGGCGACGTTCTCCAGGATGGAGAGATGCGGGAAGAGCGCATAGTCCTGGAACACGGTGTTGACGTTGCGCCGGTAGGGCGGCACGCCCTCGGCGGTCTCGCCGAAGATCTCGATGTGCCCGCCGGTCGGCTGCTCGAAGCCGGCCATCAGCCGCAGGCACGTGGTCTTGCCCGAGCCGGACGGGCCGAGCATGGCGAAGAATTCGCCCTCGGCGATGGCGAGGTTCACGCTGTCGACGGCGCGCACGGCCCCGAAGTGGCGGGAAACATTCTCGAACAGGACGGCGGTCATGGGAACTCCGATGTTATGTTTTGCCCCGGCATGCCGGCCAGTTTCCTTGCGCAGGCGGGGCGGCGAGGGGGCACGGGCAGGCCGCACCCTTGCTTGCCCTCGCCCCGCTTGGGGGTGAGGGCTGGGAGGGAACAATTCTCGTTCGAGCGAGGGAATGCCCCTCCCGGCCCGGACCAATCCTCCCTGTTGGGGAGGTGGCAGAGCAGCGATCAGCGGCCGCCGATCACGCCGATATAGTCGGACACCCAGCGGTGATAGGGCACGCATTCGCCCTGGGTCTCGCACTTCGACGTCGGCGTCTTCCAGAACCGGATCTTGTCGAAGTTCTCGAAACCGTTGGTCTTGCAGCCCTCGTCGCCCAGCAAGGCATTGCCCTTGCAGGCGGCTGGCACGGACGGCACGGCGCCGAACCAGGCGGCGGCGTCACCCTGCACCTTCGGCGACAGCGAATGCTCCATCCACATGTAGGCGCAGTTCGGGTGCTGGCTGTCGGCGTGCAGCATGGTCGTGTCCGACCAGCCCGTCACCCCTTCCTCCGGGAAGGTCGAGGCGATCGGCTGCTTTTCCGCCTGCATCAGGTTGACCTGGAAGGGCCACGAGCCGGAGGCGACGACGCCCTCGTTCTTGAAGTCGTCGATCTGGATCATCGCATCGTGCCAGTAGCGGCCGACGAGAGTGCGCTGCACGCGCAGCAGGTCGAGCGCCGCCTTGTACTGGTCTTCGTTGAGCTCGTAGGGGTCCTTGATGCCGAGTTCCGGCTTGTGCGCCATCAGGTAGTTGGCGGCGTCGGCGATGTGGATCGGGCCGTCATAGGCCTGGATGCGGCCCTTGTTCGACTTGCCGTCGGGCAGCGTCATTTCCTCGAACACGACGTTCCAGCTCTTCGGGGCCTCGCCCTTGAAAACCTCGGTGTTGTACATCAGGACGTTCGGACCCCAGAGATAGGGGGTGCCGTAGTGGACGCCCTTGACGGTGTTCCACGGCGCGTTCTGCAGGCGCTCGTCGATGGTCTTCCAGCTCGGGATCAGGTCGGTGTTGATCGGCTGGACGCGCTTGCCGGCGATCAGGCGATTGGAGGCGTCGCCGGAAGCGGTGACCAGATCGAAGCCGCCCTCGTTCATCAGCGCCACCATTTCATCTGAGGTGGCGGCGGTCTTGACGGAAACCTTGCAGCCGGTCTGCTTCTCGAAGTCGGTGACCCAGTCGTAGTTCTTGTCGGTCTCGCCGCGCTCGATGTAGCCCGCCCAGGCCACGATCGACACCTCGCCTTCACCCTTGCCGAGTTCCGTCAGCGGCTCCTGCGCGACGGCAGCGGTGGCGAATGCGACGGAAAGCGTAAGCGCAGTGCAGGAATGCAGGAATCGCTTCATGGTTGTCTCCCGGTTTGTCCGCTGGTTGTGCGGTATTGTTCCCGGAACGAAGCGTGCCCCCTTTTTGCCGCTTTCGCAAATCCATTAATCAGAAAATCGATATCGGAAATTCCGAAACGTCGGTAATGTATCAGGGTTTTCTGAATGGCCGTTGGCCGGGCCGTCAACGCCGGACCTTGTCCGTGGCGCTGATCCCGTTCGCGGATTTCTGCTACCGGCCGCGGCCGCTCCGCAGCGCCTCGGCAATGCCGACGAAGTCGCGGGCGGACTGCGGCAGGCCCGATCCCTTGCGCCAGACCATCCCGACCTGCACGACCGGAAGGGAGCCGGAGACGTCGCGGCTTTCGATGCGGTCCCCTTCCAGCGACCAGGGCCGGTAGACGAGGTCGGGCAACAGTGCGATGCCGGCACCGGTGGCGACCAGGCTGCGCACCGCCTCGACCGAGCGGGTCCGGAAGGCGACGTGCGGGCGGGCGCCGAGGGCGGAAAGCAGTTTCCCGGTGTTCTCCTCGATCTCGTCGACCGTCAGCATGATCAGCGGTTCCCTGGCGATGTCGCCGATGGAGATGATCTCGGCGGAGACGAGCGGATGGCCGAGGGGCAACCAGAGCCTGTAGGGCGAGGTCTCGATGATCTCGGCCTGCAGTGCCATCCGGTCGCGCAGGTTGGAGATGACCATGACGGCGACGTCGAGTTCGCCACCGATCAGGAGATGCTCGAGATAGGAGCCATTGTCTTCGATGGCGCTGACCTCGATGCCGGGAAAGGCGCGGCGGTAGCGGGCGAGCAGGTCGGAGAGAACGTATCCCGCCACGAGCGAGGTGACGCCGAGATTGAGCTGTCCCTTCTCGGATGCACGGTTGTCCGAAAACGAGCGGCGGGCATCGGAAACGCCGGCGAGTATCTTCGTCGCGTGGCGCAGGAACTGGTGGCCGTTGTGGGTCGTCGTCAGGCCGCGCGGATGGCGCTCGAACAGTTCCACGCCGAGATCGCTCTCAAGCTCCTTCACGGCTTCGGTGATCGAGGATTGCGAGATCGACAGGATCTGCGCCGCGCGGGTGACGGAGCCCTGTTCGGCGACGGCGACGAAATACTGCAACTGTCGAAGGGTGAAAGCCATGGAGCGGCAGTTAATACGCGGGCGCGCCAGGAGGCAAGCGGCGCCTCGTTTGGGCGCCGGAAGCCGCCATCACGCCGCGGTGTCGTTTTGCCGCCGGTGGCGTTTCCGGCAGCGCGGGGTCTTGCTAACCGGACCGTATGGGGCGGAGCGCTATGGTGGTTGCCCCGCAAATTGCGATGGGATTCTGCCGCATCTTAGGACATAGATTGCAGCACGCAGGCTGCACGCGACCTGATGGGAGGCGCCCGCGGCCAGGAGAACGCATGACCGCCATACAACCGAAAGCATCGCCGACCGAGCCGGGGATGCTCGCCTTCCACGTCCGATGTTCAGGCGCGGGAATCGCATTTGCCGTGCCGTGCAAGCCGATGACGCATTTTTCTAGCAGGCTGTCGCGATGAGCGGGATCACCGACCTGGACCGCCTGTTGGCGGAGATGGAGCCGCAATTGCGGGAGGGCACCTTCGTGTTCTGCACCGTGCCGCCGGAGCAGGCCGAGCCTTTGCTTCACCTCAAGCCCGTCGGCACCTTCCGCGAGGCGGAAGGACTGACATTGATCCTGCCGGAGGAGGCTGCAGCCGAAAACGGCATGGAGCGGAGCGCACCGATGCGGATGATCACGCTCGCCGTGCATTCGTCGCTCGAGGCGGTCGGCCTGACAGCAACGGTGGCCGGGGCACTGACGCGGGCAGGGATCAGCGCCAACGTCGTTGCGGCGTACCACCACGACCACATCTTCGTCCCTGCGGCGGATGCGGACCGCGCGCTGCAAACATTGAAGGCGGTTTCGCGAAACGGCTGCGGAGCCTAGCGCCGGTTCAGCTGCCGTCCCAGTGCTCGCGCAGCAGGTATGATTCCAGGCGATCGAAGCATTCGCCCCAGGTCTGCCCATACGCTTCGCGTTCGTTTTCGCTGTCAAACGGCGATTGATGGAATCCCAGTCGTGTTGTGTTGTTGACGGCCTCGAATGTGGCCACGATACGAGTATCCCGGCTGTCGGCATCGCTTCTGAAGCTGAAGGCGATTCGACGGTCCGTGACGATGTCGCGATAGGTGCCGGACATGGCGGACTCCTCGCCACGCGGGGAACGAACGACGGCGCTCCAGCGGCCGTCGATGCGGAAATCCATCCTGATCGAGTGCGAGACGAAATCGCGCGGCCCCCACCACTGTGCGAGCAGGTCCGGCGACGTCCAGAGCCGGAATACCACCGCCGGCGGCGCGTCGAAATGACGTTCAATGAAGAGGGTGTTCTGCGCGGTCGGCATTTGCCGTAGCGGGATCGTCATCGGTATTCTCCTCATGCCGGCGCGCCGCGGACCAGCGGCCCGCGGCAGGTCCTCCTTCGGTTACTGCATCGTCCGAAGGAGGCCGGCTTATCGACGCTCGGGGGCTGGCCGATACGCGTACCGAAGCGTCAGCCACGCCAACCGCGCCGAATAAAAGGTTCCAATTGTCCGTGGTCGGGTTTGACCGACGTGCCGCGTCGCCTCTGGCTACGACACCCGATTGCGGCCGAGGTTGAATCCCAAAAGTGGCGATCCGGGGGCGGAGAAGGAAATCGTGTTCGCACCGCGAACACGATTATGTGGTTGGAGCGCGATCGTTCACCGGCAGGGCGGCCGACGCGGTGAGGGGCGGCCGCCGCGGCCGCCCCACCTGTCGTTACATGAAGTCGCGCGCGATCGTCTTTTCGAAAGTCTTCTCGAAGATCTGCGTCTCGCCCTCGAAGGCGCGGACACTGGCCGAGAACAGCCAATCGGTCGCGGTGCAGGCGATCGAGGCGGTCGAGAGCGTGCGCACCGACCAGCCAGCCCGCTGCATGTCGCAGGTCCAGGTGGCCGTACCGGTGGCCGACAGCGGATCACCTTCGGCAATCGACCAGAGCTCGTCGCGGACCTGCCGGGTGGCGAGCCCGGTGTCGGGGTGCTCGTGCAGGCCGGTATCCTCGTAGATCGAATACTCCGTGATCCCGTTCGTCAGATCGCGCTCGACGCCGCGGCCGGATTCGGACGGGGCGAGTTCGGGGTATTTCGGCAACGGGTCCGGATTGGCAGGCTCCGGAAGCGAGACGGCCTCGTGCGCGCCGAGCTTCGGCAAGGCGAGGCCGAGCGAGGCGAGGTCGACGGTCAGGCCGGGATCCACCGGCGGCGGCAGCACCATCGGCCAGTAGGACGTCGAAAGCGACAGGCGGATGCGGTGCCCGGCCCGGAAGCGGTAGCCCATCGCGTCGAGGACGAGGCGGACCTTGACCTTCTCGCCCTTGGGCAACGGCTTCGGCTCGGCGTTGCCGTCCCGGTGTGCCAGGTTGAGCACGCCGAAGGTGACGCGCGTCGCGGTGCCGTCGGGATGGACGTCGACGATCCGGGCGCAGAGATTGGCGATCTCGGCGTCGCAGGCGACCTCCAGGTCCAGCACCGGCTGGCCGAGATAGTCGTGCGCCTCGGCAAGTGGTGGCGTCTCCAGCACCAGCGAGCCGGCATCGTCCATGCGCTGGTCGAGCGCCATCTCGGCGTCCGGCTTCAGCGTGAACCACTCGCCGGCCATCGTGCCGGTGTCGAGCGGCGAGCGCAGGTAGTGGTCGTGGTTCTTGGCGCCAGCGATCGGCATGCCCGGCGCCAGCGTGCCGTACTGCTCGGCGTAGAAGCAGTCCATCTCGGGGGCGGACCAGTCCGCCTTCGCTGCCCAGAAGCCGGGATCGAACTCGCGCCGCAGCGCCGGCTTCGGGCCGTCCTGGATATAGGCGCGCACCTGCGGCCAGTTTTCCGCGCCGTTCTGCTCGTCGCGCAGCCAGCGGTTCCACCAGGCGATCGCCTCGGCGTGGAAGTCCATGCGCGGCTTCGGCCAGGCGAAATGCGGATACTTGTGGACCCAGGGACCGATCAGCGCCTTGGCCTTGCTGCCGAGGCCCTCGACGGCTTTCAGCGGCGTGTTGCGGTAGCCGTCCGCCCAGCCGGCGATGACGAGCGCCGGCACCTGGACGCGCCCGAAATCCTCGCAGATCGAGCCGTGCTTCCAGAACGCGTCGCGACGCTGGTGCTGCAGCCACTCCTCCATGAAGAAGGGCTCGTTCTCCAGCCGCTCCAGCCACATCGCCTTCCAGCGGTCGCCGACGATTTCCGGATCGGGGGAGCGGGACTGGTAGGCGAGCATCGTTGCCGCCCACGAAAGCTGGGCGGATAGATGCGTGCCGTTCTTGTAGTGGATGTCGTCGTTGTAGCGGTCGACGGTGGAGGCGATCGAGATCACCGCCTTCAACGCCGGCGGTTTCAGGGCGGCGACCTGCAGGCAGTTGAAGCCGCCCCAGGAAATCCCCATCATGCCGACCGAGCCGTTCGACCACGGCTGGGCTGCGATCCAGGCGATCAGTTCGCAGGCGTTGGCGAGTTCGAGCGGCGTGTATTCGCCGTCGATGACGCCGTCTGACTCGCCCGAGCCGCGGATGTCGACGCGGACGCCGGCGATGCCGGCGGCCGCGAAGACCGGATAGGTGGATTCGTCACGCACGCAGGTTCCGTCGCGCTTGCGATAAGGCAGGAACTCGAACACGGCCGGGACCGGGTTCCGGTCCGCGCCCTCTGGCATCCAGATGCGCGCGGCGAGCCGCGTCCCGTCTGCCAGCGTGATCCATTCGTTTTCGATGACTGTGAAGTCGCGTTCTGACATTGCTTCCATCATCCCCGTGTCACGCTTCCAGCCAGGCACGGCTGCCAATATAGCCGTTCGACATGTCGTTGCCGATGTCGTTGATCACGCCCTTGAGCGAGGTGGAGGCCGCCATCACGTAGTCGTTGAAGACCGGCAGGATCAGGCCGCCTTCGTCGCGGACGATTAGCGCCATGGTCCGGTAGAGTTCCCGGCGCTTGGTCTCGTCGAGTTCGGAGCGGGCCTGCAGCAGCAGCTTGTCGAAGTCCTCGCGCTTGAAGCGGGTGTCGTTCCACTCGGCGGTCGAAAGGTAGGAGGTCGAGTAGCGCGAATCCTGCGTCGGGCGGCCGCCCCAGTAGGAGGCGCAGAACGGCTGCACGTTCCAGACGTTGGTCCAGTAGCCGTCTTCCGGCTCCCGGCGGATTTCCAGCTCGATGCCGGCCTTCTTCGCGCTTTCCTGGTAGATGACGGCGGCATCGACAGCGCCGGAGAAGGCCGCGTCGGAGGTGCGCAGCAGGACGGGCCGGTCGTGGCCGGACTTCTTGAAATGGAAGGCGGCCTTGTCCGGGTCATAGGCGCGCTGCTCGATGTCGGTCGGCGCCAGCGCGTAGTTGCCGTTGACCGGATAGTCGTTGCCGATCGTCCCGAAACCGCCGAGCACGCGGTCGAGGATCGCCTCGCGGTCGATCGCATATTTGAGCGCAAGCCGCAGGTCGTTGTTGTCGAACGGAGCCGTGTCGCAGTGCATCAGGAAGCTGTAGAAGCCCTTGCCGGCGCTGCGCAGGATCTCGACCTTCGGCGCGCGCTTGAGAAGCGGCACGGTTTTCGGGTCGATGTTGTTGATGAAGTGCACCTGGCCGGAGGAGAGGGCTGCGATCCGGGCCGTGGCGTCGTTCATCACGATGATCTCGACGCTGTCGACATAACCGCGGTCGCTCCGCCAGTCGGCGGCGTTCTTCTCGAAGGTGGCCCGCACGCCCGCCTCAAAGCTCGTCAGCTTGTACGGTCCGGTGCCGATCGCCGCGGCCGGGTCGTCGAGGCCGCCGTTCGGCTGGATCACGAGGTGGTAGTCCGAGAACAGCAGCGGCAGGTCGGCATTGCCTTCCGTCAGCGTGATGACGAGGTCGCCGGCTTTGTCCTCGATGCCCTTGATCGACTTCATCAGGCCGAGCGCGCCGGATTTCGCGCCTTCGTCCGAATGGCGCTTCAGGGTGGCGATGATGTCGCCAACCGTCATCTTCTTGCCGTCGTGGAAGGAGACGTCGTCGCGGATCTTGAAGGTCCAGACGGAGGCGTCGGCGGAGGGCTCCCAGGACGTGGCGATCGACGGAAGCGCGGAACCGGTCTGCGGGTCGGTTTCGACCAGGGTGTCGCCCCAAAGCCGGCCGATCACGAAGAGCACGGAGGCGGTGTAGGTGGCGGGATCGAGCACATCCGTCGCCGCGCCGCCCTTCAAGCCGAGCTTCAGGTGGCCGCCGCGCTTCGGCTCGTCGGCGCGCGCTTCGCCAGCGGTCATGGTGGCGCCAAATCCGGCAGCCAAGCCGAGCGCGGCCGTTCCGGCGAGAAAGCCGCGACGGTTGATGCTTGCGGGTACGATCAGCCCGTCGGGGCGTTTCGTGTAGTCGGTCATTTGAAGGTTCCCTTTGCTTGGTGTTTTCGGCCGGAGCCTATCGCTTCGGAACGGACGCACAATTTCGCGACTTGACGCGTCCTTACGCTAGTTTACGCTAGCGCTGGAACAATCATGGAGATCAAGGGTGGCCGACGCCGACGCTTTCACGCTGAATTTGCGCGTCGCCTGCGCGACGCGGCGGTCGATTTCGCAGGTCTGCCGCGAAATCGGCCTCAACCGCCAGCAGTTCAATCGCTACATCAGCGGCGAGGCGCGGCCGTCGGCACACAATACCGCCCGGATCGCCGCCTTCTTCGGGCTCTCGCCGCAGGACTTCGAGCTCGCCCCCGGCCTGTTCGAGGCACGACTGAAACGGCCGGACCGCGATCGATCCGAAGCGGCTTTGCTGCTGGAAGGATTTCCGGGCGACCTGGCGGCTTTGCGTCGGCACGTCGGCTACTACCAGACCTACCATATCTCGCCCTCGTGGCCAGGGCTGGTGGTCTGTTCCTGCGCCAGGCTCTACGAGGACAGCGGCAGCATCCGGGTGAAGTCGATCGAGCGGATCCGCGACGTCGACAGGGAGATCTGGCAGTTTTCGAAATATGTCGGGCTCGCCACCTTCTGGCGCAACCGCATCTTCATCGCCGAGCGCAGCGTCGGCCGCCAGCCGATGCTGTCGCAGACGATCCTGCTGCCGTTCGAGGTTCACCAGCGCGTCTATCTGCGCGGCACGACCATGGGCGTCTCCTGGCGCAAGGAAAACCTGCCTTATGCCTCGCGCATGATCTGGCGCCACATCGGCCAGCAGCCGGAACTGCGCCAGATGCTGGCGCGCTGCGGGGTGGTTTCGTTCGCCTCCCGGCAATTGCCTTCGACGGTGCGGGCCTTCCTCGATACGCCCGGCGCGGAGGTGCTGACGGTGCCGGCGGATTACTGAGGGCTTCAGCCCGCCAGAAAAGTGCCGAGGCTTTTCAGGTCGACGTTGCCGCCGCTAAGGACGATGCCGACACGCTTGCCGCGGCAGGGGATGCTACCGCTCAGGACAGCCGCGGCGGCAAGACAGCCGGTCGGCTCGACGACGATCTTCATGCGCTCGGCGAAGAAGCGCATCGTCTCGACCAGTTGCGCATCGGAAACGGTAACGATGCCGTCGACCTTGTCCCGCAGGATCGGGAAATTGTGGTGGCCAATGTGGGTGGTAAGCGCGCCGTCGGCAATCGATGTCGGCACGGGGATGTGCACCACCTCGCCGCGTTCGAGTGATTGCTGGCCGTCGTTGCCGGCTTCCGGTTCCACGCCGTAGACGGCGCAACCCGGCAAAAGCGCCTTGGCCGCAAGCGCCGAGCCACCGAGAAGTCCGCCCCCGCCGAGCGGCACCACCAGCATGTCGAGCGGGCCGGCGTCCTCGATCAGTTCGAGCGCCGCCGTGCCCTGTCCGGCGATCACGTCCGGATGATCGTAAGGGGGGATCAGGGCGGCGCCGCGTTCGCGGGCGATCCTGTCGCTGATCGCCTGGCGATCCTCGGTGTAACGGTCGTAGAGGACGATCTCGGCGCCGTAGCCTTTGGTCGCCGCCAGCTTCATGGCCGGTGCGTCCTGCGGCATGACGATCGTCGCCGGAACGCCCTGCATTTGCGCGGCGAGCGCGATCGCCTGGGCATGGTTGCCGGAAGAAAAGGCCACGACCCCGTTCCGGCGCTGCTCGGCGGGGAGGGCGGCTATGGCGTTGTAGGCGCCGCGAAACTTGAAGGCGCCGACGCGCTGCAGCGTTTCCGCCTTGAAGTATACCGTCGCGCCGGCGCTGGTATCGGCGGTCCGCGACGTCAGGACCGGGGTGCGGTGTGCGACGCCCTCGATCCTTGCCCGCGCAGTGAGCACGTCGTCGAAGGACGGAATGTGAAGGGAACGTCCCTGGCCGCTGCTGCCGTCGTTCATCGGATCCTCCGCGTCGTCACAGTTCGGGCGCGTACCGGGGCGCAAACGTCCCGGTACGTCATGATCGGAAGGGAGATCAGATCGCGGGAAACTCAGTTCCCCGCGCTCTCCATCCGCCGCGTCTTCAGCACTTTCTCCAGCCAGCCGATCTCCATTTCCGGAACCGACTTCAGCAGCAGGTCGGTATAGTCGTCGAAGGGCGGCGACAGCACCTTCGACTTCGGCCCGAAGCGGACGAGGCGGCCGCGGTGCATCACGGCGACCGAATCGGCGATCGCCAGCCCGATCGCAATGTCGTGGGTGATGAACATGTAGGAGACCTGCGTGTCCTCCTGCAGCTTCAGGAGCAGCTTCAGGATACCTTCGGCCACCAGCGGGTCGAGCGCCGACGTCGGCTCGTCGCAGAGGATCAGTTCGGGTTTCGCCGCAAGCGCGCGGGCGATCGCCACGCGCTGCTTCTGCCCGCCGGAAAGCTCGGCCGGGTAGCGGTCGAGGAAGCGTTCGCCCATCTCGATCTGGTCGAGCAGTTCCTTGACGCGCTCGGTCTTCTCCCTGCCGTGCGTGCCGAAATAGAAGGACAGCGGCCGGCCGACGATGTCGCGCACCGTCTGGCGCGGGTTCATCGCCGTATCTGCCATCTGATAGATCATCTGGATGCGGCGCAACTCGTCGCGCGAGCGCCCCTTCAGCGCCGGCGGCAGGGTTTTCCCGCCGAAGCTGACGCTGCCCTGCATCGGTGGCAACAGGCCGGTGACGACGCGGGCAAGCGTCGACTTGCCCGAGCCGCTTTCGCCGACGACCGCGAGCGTCTGGCCCTTGGGCAGGTGCAGCGAGATGTCGTGCAGCACCTTGAAGCCGCCATAGCCGGCGGTGACGTTGTCGATCTTCAGGAGCGTGTCGGACTGGTCGGGGGCCTCGTCGCGGCGGCTTCCGCGCACGTTGACGAGGGCCCGCGTGTAGTCCTGGGTCGGCGCCTCGATGATCTGCCGGACCGAGCCGTACTCGACCATCTTGCCGTGCCGGAGCACGAGGATGTCGTCGGTGATTTGGGCGACGACGGCAAGATCGTGGGTGATGTAGATCGCCGCAGTGTTTGTTTCCTCGATCGCGTGCTTGATCGCGGCCAGCACGTCGATCTGCGTCGTCACGTCGAGCGCGGTCGTCGGTTCGTCGAAGACGATCAGTTCCGGATTGGGGCAGAGCGCCATCGCTGTCATGGCGCGCTGCAGCTGGCCGCCGGAGACCTGGTGCGGATAACGCTCACCGAAGGTCTCGGGATTGGGCAGGCCGAGCACGCGGAAGAGATAAATCGCCCGCTTCTCCGCCTCAGCGCGGCTCATGATGCCGTGCTTCAGGGTCGCCTCGATCACCTGGTCGCCGAGGCGATGCGCAGGATTGAAGGCGGCCGCCGCGGACTGGGCGACGTAGCAGACCTTGGCGCCCCGCACCTGGCGGATGCCGGACGGGCTGAGCTTCAGGAGGTCCTGGCCGTTCAGCTTCACCTCGCCGCCGGTGATGCGCACGCCGCCGCGGCCATAGGCGAGCGCCGTCAGGCCGATCGTCGACTTGCCGGCGCCGGACTCGCCGATCAGGCCGATCACCTTGCCCTTCTGCACGTCGAAGGAGACCCCTTCGACGAGTGTCACGGTCTTCGGCGGTTCGCCGGGCGGATAGCTGGTGGCCTCGATCTTGAGATCGCGGACGGAGAGAAGGTCAGGCATCGCCGCGTCCTCCCTTGAGGCTGGAGGTTCGCTTCATCAGCCAGTCGACGACGAGGTTGACGCAGATGGTGAGGATGGCGATCGCGGCACCCGGGACCAGCGCTGCGGAAATGCCGAAGATGATGCCGTCCTTGTTGTCCTTGACCATGCCGCCCCAGTCGGCTGCCGGCGGCTGGATGCCGAGGCCGAGGAAGGAGAGGGTGGAGAGGAACAGGATCGAGAAGGCGAAGCGCAGGCCGAATTCGGCCAGGAGCGGCGACAGCGTGTTTGGCAGGATCTCACGGAAGATGATCCAGCCGGTGCCCTCGCCGCGCAGCCGTGCCGCCTCGACGAATTCCATGACAGCGACGTCGAGCGCCACGGCGCGGCCGATGCGGTAGACACGGGTGGAATCGAGCACCGCCATCACCAGGATCAGGATCCACAGCTGCTGCGGCAGCACGGCAAGCACCACCAGCGCGAAGATCAGCGTCGGGATCGCCATCATCAGGTCGTTGAAGCGCGAGAAGGTCTGGTCGACCAGCCCGCCGGTGACGGCGGCCGTAAAGCTCAACAGCATGCCGAGCGAGAAGGACAGCACCGTTGCCGCAAGCGCCACGAAGATCGTCGTGCGCGCACCGAAGATCAGCCGCGAAAGTAGGTCGCGGCCGAGGTTGTCGGTGCCGAGCAAAAATTGGCCGCCCATCGGCTGCCAGATGTCGCCGACGATCTCGCTTTCCCCGTGCGGGGCAAGCCAGGGGGCGAAGATTGCACAGACCAGAGCGAGGGCGATGCCTGCCATGCCGACCCATGCGCTGACGGGAATGGAGCGGAGCCTCATCGCGGATGCCTCAGTCTGGGATTGGCGATGATGGCGAGGATGTCGGCCATCATGTTCAGGAAGATGTAGAAGGCGGCAAAGATCAGGCCGCAGGCCTGCACCACCGGCATGTCGCGCACCGTCACGGCATCAACCATGTACTGGCCCATGCCCGGATAGACGAACACCACCTCGACGACGACCACCCCGACGACGAGGTAGGCGAGGTTCAGCGCGATGACGTTGATCACCGGCGCCACCGCATTCGGCGCGGCATGTCGGGCGATGATCGTCAGCCCGCTCAGCCCCTTCAGTTCCGCCGTCTCGACATAGGCCGACGACATGACGTTGAGGATCGCGGCGCGGGTCATCCGCATCATGTGGGCGAGGACGACCAGCACCAGCGTCGCCGTGGGCAGCGCGATCGCCGACAGCCGCTCGCCCAGCGTCATCGTGTCGTAGACGGTCGCCGGGAAGGTGGCCACGCCCATCTGCACGGCGAAGAACAGGATGAGGAGATAACCGACGAAGAACTCCGGCAGGGAGATGGCGGCCAGCGAGATCACGTTGATGATCTTGTCCGGCATGCGGTCCCTGAACTGCACCGCCAGCATCCCTAGGATGACCGCAAGCGGAATGGAAATGATGGCCGCGAAGAAGGCGAGGAACAGCGAGTTGCCGAGCCGCTTGCCGATCTGTTCGCTGACCGACTGCCGCGAGGCCCAGGATGTGCCGAAATCGCCCTGCAGGGCGCCGCCCAGCCAGTGGACGTAGCGCGTTGTCGCCGGCTGGTCGAGGCCGAGGTCCTTGCGGATGTTGGCAACCGCCTGCGGGGTTGCGGACTGGCCCAGATAGGTGGTGGCGAAGTCGCCGGGCAGTGCCTCGACGCCGCCGAAGATGAGCAGCGATACGGCGAAAAGAAGCGCAATGCTGAGAGCGAGCCGCTGCAGAATGAGCGCCGCCAGCGGGCTGCGCCTGTTGAAACGTCCCCAGGGTGAAAGGGTGCCCCGGTCATTGGGTATGCTGGTATGCAAAGTCGTCTTTCCTGTGGGCGAGTCCGGCCCGGCGACGCCGTCGGACTGCGGGCTTTCACCCGCAGCCGCCGCCGTCGCCAGGTCCGGACCCGGCGTTGTTTGGCCCCCCGCCGTCACGCTTCGAGCCAGACGCGGGTTGCGACATAGCCGTTCGACATGTCGTTGCCGATGTCGTGGACGTAGCCCTTCACCTGCTTGGTGGCGGCGTTCACGAAGTCGTTGAACATCGGCAGGATCAGGCCACCTTCGTCACGCACCATCATTGCCATGGTGCGATACATTTCCCTGCGCTTGGCCTCGTCGAGTTCCGAGCGGGCCTCGAGCAGGAGCTTGTCGAAGTCGGGCCGGAGGAAGCGGGTGTCGTTCCAGTCGGCCGTCGACAGATAGGCGGTGGAGTACATCTGGTCCTGGGTCGGACGGCCGCCCCAGTAGGAGGTCGAGAACGGCTGGACGTTCCAGACGTTGGACCAGTAGCCGTCGCCCGGTTCGCGCTTGACGTCGATCTGGATGCCCGCCTTCTTGGCGCTTTCCTGGTAGAGCACCGCTGCGTCCACCGCGCCCGGGAAGGCGACGTCGGAGGTGCGCAGCAGCACCGGACCGCTGTGGCCGGACTTCTTGTAGTGGAAGGCGGCCTTGTCGGGGTCGTAGACGCGCTGCTCGATGCCTTCGGGAAACAGCGCATAGGTCTCGTTGATCGGGAAGTCGTTGCCGACCTTGCCATAGCCGCCGAGAATCTTCTGCACCATCGTCTCGCGATCCATGGCGAGTTTCAGCGCCATGCGCAGGTCGTTGTTGTCGAACGGCGCGGTGTTGCAGTGCATGATGAAGACGTAATGGCCGCGGCCCGACGTGTTCAGGATTTCGACGTTCGGCGCCCGCTTCAGAAGGTCGACGGTCTTCGGGTCCACACGGTTGATATAGTGCACCTGGCCCGACGACAGCGCCGCAATGCGGGCGGTGGCGTCGTTCATGGCGATCAGCTCGATCGAATCCACGTAGCCGCGGTCCTGGCGCCAGTCGTTGGTGTTGCGTTCGAAGGTGGCGCGAACGCCCGGCTCGAAGCTCGTCACCTTGTAGGGGCCGGTGCCGATCATGGCGTTCGGGTCGTCGAGACCGCCGTTCGGCTGGATGACCAGGTGATAATCGGAGAGCAGCAACGGCATGTCGGCGTTGCCTTCCGTCAACACGAGCACCAGCTTGTCGCCGTCCGCCTTGATCTCCTTGATCGACTTCATCACGCCGAGCGCGCCGGATTCCGACTTTTCGTCGGTGTGGCGCTGCAGCGTCTTGACGACGTCGTCCACCGTCAATTCCTTGCCGTTGTGGAACGTGACCCCCTTGCGGATCTTGAAGGTCCAGGTGGCGGCGTCGGCGGACGGCTCCCAGGATTCGGCCAGTGCAGGAACGGGTGCGCCGGTGGTCGGATGGGATTCGACCAGCATGTCACCCCAGTTGCGGCCGGCGACGAAGGTGAATTGCGAGAGCGACTTACCCGGATCCTTCGAATCGGTAGCCGCTGCGCCCTCGAGGCCAAGCTTCAGGTGTCCGCCACGCTTGGGTTCCTGCGCCTTTGCTGCGGTATCGAACATCGTGCCGGCGGCGGCGAGCGTGATGCCGAACGCGGCGGCGCGCCCCATGAACTCGCGGCGGTTCATTTTGCCGAGCATCACCTGTTGTGCGAGATAATCCTTATAGTCCGTCATTTGCCTGTTCCCTCTGGCTTGGCCGACTTTGCGGCCTTCTTGTTGTGCTTTGGCAAAGCGTCTGCTGTCGCGCCGAACGAAAACCGCTTCGGGGATGCGATGGCGCCTTGGCCAGCGCCCGGTCAGTTAAATCGTGGTCTCCTTCCCTTCTGGCGCCGCAGTCGGCGCGCTCCCCTTTGACACTAAGATTACTGCATATGCCCGGAATGTAACGTCCTAAATTGCGTTTCCATCCAAAGGCCTGCTCGATAACGCCCACCCGCATGATGCCGTGCAGGGGCTATTAACGCTGGCGTGAGAAGCTGTCCTAGCGACCCCTCCGCACCGGATCGCGCTTCTCGGCGAAGGCGCGCGCACCCTCCAACTGGTCCTCGCTCGAATAAAGGATATCCACAGTCTTGAACTGGCGCCTGGTGATCTTGTTCATCGTCGTCTGGAAGGTCTCTCCCTCGGCCGCGCGCACCACCTCCTTGATGGCGGCGTAGACGAGCGGAGGCCCGCTTTCCAGGAGGCGGGCGAGTTCCCAGGCTCGCTCGAGCAGCTTGCTCGGCGGCAGGATCTCGTTAACGAAACCCCACCGGTGCGCCTCCTGCACATCGAGCCAGCGGCCGGTGAGCAGCATGTCCATCGCAATGTGATAGGGAATGCGCTTCGGCAGCTTGATCGATGCGGCGTCGGCGACGGTGCCGGAGCGGATCTCGGGCAGCGCGAAGGTGGCGTGCTCGGCGGCCAGAATCAAATCTGTGGAAAGCGCAATTTCCAAACCGCCGCCACAACAGATGCCGTTCACGGCGGCGATGATCGGCTTGTTCAGGTCGCGCAGTTCCTGCATGCCGCCGAAGCCGCCGACGCCGTAGTCACCGTCGACCGCGTCGCCGGCTGCGGCCGCCTTCAGGTCCCAGCCGGGGCAGAAGAATTTCTCCCCCGCACCCGTGACGATCGCCACCCGCAGGGTGTCGTCGTCGCGAAAGTCGCGGAAGATCTCGCCCATCAGCCGGCTGGTCGCCAGGTCGATGGCGTTCGCCTTCGGGCGGTCGATGGTGACTTCCAATATGCCGCCTTCGCGACGCTTGCGGATCGGTCCGGTCATGGGCTCACTTCCTCAGACGGATCAGGGCATCGGCTGCGACGACACCGTCGCCGCGCCGAAGCACCATGATAGGATTGATATCGAGTTCATCGACGATTGCAGCGTTTGAAACGACATAGGATGCCGCCGAAGCGACGGCGGCGACCAGCGCATCGACGTCTCCGGCCGGTCCGCCGCGGTAGCCGGAAAGCAACTTGGCGACCTTGAGGCCGGAGATTGCCCGGCGGATCGCATCCTCGTCGGTCGGCAAGGTGAGGAGGGCGGAATCCTCCAAGAGCTCCACCAGGATGCCGCCGGCGCCGATGGTCAGCACGGGGCCGGCGACGGGGTCGCGCATGGCGCCGACGATGAGTTCGGCGACCGGCTTGCCAACCATTTTCTCGACGAGATAGCCGGAAGCGACGCCTGCCATGGCCTTGGCCGCGTCGAGCACGGCCTCGCGGGACGGCAGGTTCAGCTTCACCGCGCCGGCCTCCGTCTTGTGGGCGACGCCGAGCCCCTTCAGCACGACCGGGAAGCCGAGCGCTTCAGCGGCATCTGGCGCTTGCTCCGCGGTTTCGACGGCGCGGCCTTGCGGAACGGGCAGGCCATGTGCGGCAAGCGCCAGCTTGGCCTCATGCTCGGTGAGCGTGATGGCCTCTCCGTCGGCGGCGGTGACCTTGAGCAGCGGAGCGGGCAGGGGCTTTGCCCAGATCGCGCCGATCGCCGCCGCGGTTTCTGCCGCGGCCAGCGCTTCCTCGATGCCCATGAATGGAACGACGCCGTTCTTCATCAGCATCAGCGCGGTTTCTTCCGGCATGTTCTCGCCCATGCTCGCGACGATGCCTGCCACAGCGCCGGTGGCCTTCGAGGCGTCGATGACGGCGTGGCAGGTCGTCACCCAGTCGGCCGCGTCGCAACGATCCTGGCGGGGGAAGTCGAGCACCACCAGGTTCAACGCGTAGCCGCCCTGCATCATCGCGGTGAAGGCGGTGGTCTGCTTCTCGCGGTTGCCCCAGACGAAGGTGTGGTAGTCGAGCGGGTTGGAGATCGTCACCATCTGCCCGAGCGCTTCGCGAAGCGGCTGGCGCTGTTCTTCGCGCAGGTCACGGTAGACGGTCTTCCGCTTGACGCCGGCATCCGCCATCAGCGAGGCCTCGCCGCCGGAGCAGCTCATCGAGGAGATCTCGAAGCTTGCGAGCGGGCCGTGCAGGTGCAGCAGCTTCAGCGTCTCCAGAAGTTCCGGCAGCGTTTCGACGCGGCCGATGCCGAGGCGGGCGAGCAGGGCGGAGGAGACGGCGTCATTGCCTGCCAGCGAGGCGGTGTGCGAGACCGTGGCGAGCTGTGCCTGCTCGGACTTGCCGACCTTGAGGGTCACCACCGGCTTCTTCAGTTCGCGGGCGCGGCGGCCGAGCCGCTCGAGCGATTCGATGCTGTCGAATCCCTCGATGTGCAGGCCGACCGCGGTGACGCGCGGGTCCTCGAGGACGGCGCAGGCGAGGTCGCAAAGCCCGGTCTGGGCCTGGTTGCCGGCCGTCATGATGTAGGCGAGCGGCAGGCCGCGCATCTGCATGGAGACGTTGCAGGCGATGTTCGAGGATTGGGTGAGGACGGCCACGCCCCTTTCGACGCGCACCATGCCGTGCTGATCGGGCCACAGCAGGGCGCCGTCCAGCATGTTGATGAAGCCATAGCAGTTCGGCCCGAGGATCGGCATGTCGCCGGCAGCGGCGACCAGCGCCTTTTGCAGGTCGTCACCGTCCGCCAGCTCGGTCACCGCCTCACGGAAGCCGGAGGCATAGCAGACGGCGCCGCCGGCGCCGCGGGCGGAAAGATCGCGGATGATCTCGATGGTGAGCTGGCGGTTGACGCCGACGAAGGATGCGTCGGGCGCGCCGGGCAGGTCTGCGACGGAACGGTAGCACTTCCGGCCGCGGATTTCGTCCTTGGTCGGGTGCACCGGCCAGATTTCGCCGGTGAACCCCATCTTGTCGCACTGTTCGACGACGCGCCCCGCCTCCTTGCCGCCGAATACGGCGATGGAGCGGGGGCGGATAAGGCGGTCAAGGGAACGTGTCATGTCAGCACTTACGCTCCCAGCGGCCGCAGCAACTCGCGGCTGATGATGTGCCGCTGGATTTCCGAGGTGCCGTCCCAGATGCGTTCGACGCGCGCATCGCGCCAGAACCGGGCGAGCGGCAGGTCGTCCATCAGGCCCATGCCGCCATAGATCTGGATCGCCTCGTCGGTGACACGGGCGAGCATCTCGGTGGCGTAGACCTTCGCCGAGGCGATCTCGCGGTTGGCCGGCAGGCCCTGGTCGAGGCGCCAGGCGGCCGACAGCGTCAGCAGGTCGGCAGCGTCGATCTCGGTGATCATGTCGGCGAGCTTGAAGGAGACCCCCTGGTTGGCGCCGATCGGCTTGCCGAACTGCTTTCGCTCGGCCGCATAGTTCAGAGCGTAGTCGAAGGCGCGGCGTGCCCGGCCGACGGAGGTGGCCGCAACCGTAAGGCGGGTCGCATAGAGCCAGTCGTTGGCGACATCGAAGCCGCGGTGGACTTCGCCGAGGATCTGCGACGACGGCAGGCGGCAGTCGTCGAAGGTGAGAATGCAGTTCTTGTAGCCGCGGTGCGAGACGGAATTGTAGCCGTCGCGGATCTCGAAGCCCGGCGTACCGCGGTCGACGAGGAAGCAGGTGATCTTCTTCTTCGGCCCCCGCGGCGTCTCCTCCTCGCCGGTGGCGATGAAGACGATGACGAAATCGGCGATGTTGGCGTGAGAGATGAAGTGCTTCGTGCCGTTGACGATCCAGTCGTCGCCGTCCTGGCGGGCAAAACATTTCATGCCGCGCACGTCGGAACCGGCGTCCGGCTCGGTCATAGCGAGCGCGTCGAACTTGTCGCCGCGCACTGCGGGAAGCAGGTATTTTTCGCGCTGTTCGGCGTTGCAGCCCATCAGGATGCCGGACGGGCGACCGAAGAACACCGTCAACGCCATCGAGCCACGGCCGAGCTCGCGCTCGACCAGGGTGAAGGAGGTGTGGTCGAGCCCGGCGCCGCCGACTTCTTCGGGGAAGTTGCAGCCGAAGAAGCCGATTTCCTTGCATTTGCGGGCGATTTCCTGGCCCAGTTCCGGCGGCACGAAACCGGTGCGCTCCACCTCGTTCTCATGCGGATAGATCTCGGTCTCGACGAACGTGCGGACCGTGTCGACGATCATCTGCTGTTCGTCGGTCAGTGCGAAATTCATGCTGTCCTCCCTCGTGTTTTTGTCGGACAGGATGCCCTGTCCTCATCCGCCTGCCGGCGCCTCTGCCCTCGAAGAGGGCGAAGGCATTGCGGCAACGCTCGTTCTCCCATGAAGCGCTTGCGGTAGTGTCTTTCTTCTCTCGCCGCTTACGACGAGAGGGGCGCGGCGGGACGAAAGCCCGCTACGCCTCGACCCCGGTCGGCCCTTCGGTCAACCTCCCCGCAAGGGGAGGCCAACCGTCAGCGCTTCTGCCCCACATGCCGCCCGGCGCCTTCGGGCACCGGCAGCCCTGCATGGGCCTTGGTCAGCGCGGCCACCTTGTCGAGCACCTTGCCGGGCGCCGGCACGGCCTTGCCGGCCTTCGAGTCGACGTGAAGCATCATCTGTTCGGCGGTGGCGACCGGCTCGTTGGTCTCGGCGTTGTAGATCGTCGAGAAGAACTGCAGGCGCTTTTCGTCGGAAGACAGGATCTGGCAGGTGGTGTAGAGCGCGTCGCCGAGCTTGGCCTCGCCGAGGTGGCGGATATGGGTCTCGACGGTATAGTAGCTGTGGCCGTCGCGCACGTAATCCATGTCGACGCCGATCAGGCGCAACACGCCGTCGGAGGTGTCGCCGAAGACCTGCAGGTAGCGGTGCTCGGTCATGTGGCCGTTATAGTCGACCCAGGCGGCGCTGACCTTGGTGTCGAGAACGCGCAGCGGCTTGAGCGCGTCGAGGTCGGCTTCCGGCTTTTTGGCATTGGCCCAGAGATGCTCTTCGAATTCGGCGAGCAGCTTGCCCGCACCCCAGCCGCGGCCGTCGTCGCCGGCTTTCAGCGCGTGCATGATGCCGACGAGGTTCTGGTCGCGGATGCGCTCCAGCTCGCGGATGCCGCGGGCGCCGGACTGGGCGTCGGACTGGTTGGCGATCTTGTCGACCAGTTCGTCGGTGAGATCGACGACGTCCGTCAGCTTCGTCCACGGCCAGGACAGGCAGGGGCCGAACTGGGCGATGAAGTGGCGCATGCCGGCCTCGCCGCCGGCGATGCGGTAGGTCTCGAACATGCCCATCTGCGCCCAGCGCATGCCGAACGAGTAGCGGATCACGTCGTCGAGCGTCTCGGTGTCGCAGATGTCGTCCTTGATCAGCCAAAGGCCCTCGCGCCAGACCGCTTCGAGCAGGCGGTCGCCGACGAAGGCCTCGATCTCCTTGTTGATGATCACGCCCTTCATGCCGATCGGCGCGAGCTTCGCCTTGGCGTCCTCGAGCACGGCGCGGTCGGTCTTTTGGCCGCCGACGAGTTCGGCGAGCGGCAAGAGGTAGACGGGGTTGTAGGGGTGGGCGACGAACAGGCGCTCGGGATGCTTCATGTCGCGCTGCAGGTCGGTCGGCATCAGCCCGGAGGTCGATGAACCGATCAGCGCCTTGGGGTCGGCGGCCGCGTCGATCTGGGTGAGGACGCCGCGCTTCAGCTCGAGCCGCTCCGGCACGCTTTCCTGAATCCAGTCAGCGCCTTGCACGGCTTCCTCGATGCCTTTCACGAAGGTCAGTTTCCCCTTCGGCGGCAGCGGCGCCATGGTCAGCATGCCGTAGGCGCGCTCGGCGTTCGCCATCACCTCGCCGATGATGCGCTCCGCCTCGGGGTGCGGGTCAAAGATGTTGACGTCGATGCCGGCCAGCGCGAACCGCGCCGCCCAGGCTCCGCCGATGACGCCGCCGCCGATGCAGGCTGCCTTGTTGATCTTGCTCATGTGGTCGTTCCCGTCGTGTCTGTTGTTCCTGGGGCGCCCCCTCATCCGGCCCTGCGGGCCACCTTCTCCCCGTGGGGGAGACGAGGGAGTTCGCCGTAGCGGCTGCCTTCGTTTCCGACCGCTTGCGCGGATGCTATGCGGCAGGACGGTCGTTGCGGGCACCACCTTCTCCCCACCGGGGAGAAGGTGGCCCGCAGGGCCGGATGAGGGGGGCCTTCGCCGCCCTTGCCTGCCCTCAGCGCTTCGTCAGCTTCAGCTTCTCGCGGACCTCGGCCGGCCCGATGACCCGGGCGCCCATGTTCTCGATGACGCTCACGGCCTTCTCCACCAGCTGGCCGTTGGTCGCGAACTGGCCCTTGCCGATGTAGAGGTTGTCCTCCAGCCCGACGCGGACATTGCCGCCGGCGAGCACGGCGGCGGCCGGATAGGCCAGCGCGTTGCGGCCGATCGAGAAGGCCGAGAACGTCCAGTTTGACGGCACGTTGTTGACCATCGCCATGTAGGTGTTGAGGTCGTCAGGGGCGCCCCACGGAATGCCCATGCAGAGCTGGATCAGCACCGGGTCCTCGATCAGGCCTTCCTCGACGAGCTGCTTGGCGAACCACAGGTGGCCGGTGTCGAAGGCCTCGATCTCGGGCCGGACGCCGAGGTCGGTCATCTGCTTGGCCATGGCGCGCAGCATCGACGGCGTGTTGGTCATCACGTAGTCGCCGAGCGAGAAGTTCATCGTGCCGCAGTCGAGCGTGCAGATTTCCGGCAGGCATTCGGCGACGTGGGAGACGCGCTCGGTGGCGCCGGCCATGTCGGTGCCCTTTTCCTTCAGCGGCAGCGGCTTTTCGACGTCGCCGAAGATCATGTCGCCGCCCATGCCGGCGGTCAGGTTCAGCACGATGTCCACTTCGGCCTGGCGGATGCGGTCGGTGACTTCCTTGTAGAGGTCGTTGCGGCGGCTCGGCGCGCCGGTTTCAGGGTCGCGGACGTGGCAATGCACGATGGCTGCACCGGCCTTGGCGGCTTCGACGGCGGCCTCGGCGATCTGCTTCGGCGTGATCGGCACGTGCTTGGATTTTCCCACCGTGTCGCCGGAGCCGGTGACGGCGCAGGTGATGAAGACGTCGCGATTCATGGCAAGGGGCATTTCATTCCTCCGAATTTTCTGTGTCCATTACGGAGCAAGGAACCTGCGTCTGCTTTCCATTATCGGTGGCATCCTTTACGATTTGCGAAATCCGAGGGGAGTTGTCGACAATGCTCGATCCGTCGTCCGAGACGCTGGACCTGGACATCCTGGTTCTGCCGGAAACCAACCTGATCCTGGTGGCCTCCGTCATCGAGCCGCTGCGCGCCGCCAACCGCATCTCCGGTCGGGACCTGTACCGCTGGCGGCTGTTTTCGCCCGACGGCGCGGCGATCGAGACGAGAAGCCGCATTCCCGTTCCGGTCGACGGTCCGTTCCGGCCGGCGCAGGAGACGGTGCCGCTGTTCATCCTGTCGAGCTACCAGTGGCAGGCGAGCGCGACGCCGAGCCTGCGCATGAAGCTGTCTCGGACCGCCCGCTACCGGACGATGATGGCGGGCATCGAATCGGGCAGCTGGTTCCTGGCCGAGGCAAGCCTGCTCGACGGCCATTCGGTGACGATCCACTGGGAGGACATGGACGATTTCGCCGCCGCCTATCCGCAGGTCACCGTGCTCAGGGAGCGCTTTGTCATCGACGGCAAGCGAATCACCACCGGTGGCTCGCTTCCGACGCTCGACCTGATGCTGGAGATCATCCGCCGGCGGCAGGGCTATTCGCTGGCGCTGGAGGTGTCGCGGCTGTTCATCTACGAGCACGAGCGCACCGGCGGGCTGCTGCAGGTGCCGGCGCTCGGCAACATGCGCATCGCCGACCAGCGGGTCAGCCACGCGGTGCGGCTGATGGAGGAGACGGTGGAGGCGCCGGTCACGCTGGAGCGGGTGGCCCGCCGCGTCGGCATCAGCGCCCGCCACCTGCAGGAACTGTTCCGCGACACGATGGGGGTGACGCCGTACCAGCACTATCTGGCGCTGAGGCTCAATGCGGCGCGGCGCAAGGTGATCGAGACGAAGCTTGAATTCGCCGACATCGCCGCGGCGACCGGCTTCAACTCCTCGGCCGCCTTCTCCCGCAGCTACAGGGCGCATTACCATGAAAGCCCGACCGAGACGCGGCGGCGGGTGCGAACCGGCGGAAAGGGGTGATGCTCGAGGCCGCGTATGACCCGGCGCGCCGCGAGAACAGGCAGCCCCTGGCTGATTCGCTGCGATCGCAGTTCTCGACAAAGGGCGGCCGCGCAGGCAAGCTCTGATCACGGCTTCAAACTGGAACAGCGGCGGCTGGGCGTCTGATCGGTCGGGAAGGCGGTGAACGACGATGCGTCACCAAACCAGGCTTCGGTCCGCGCTGGCCCTGCTCGTGGTCGTGCTCGCCGCCTATCTGCTCGTCAGCTATCTCTTCCTGCCGGAATACTGGATCTTTCGCGAGGCGCCGCGCGCCGGCAGCCTGAGCAGCATGGTCACCACCACGACCGACGACATTCCCGGCGATCCGATCAATGTCGGGCTGGTCGGCACGGAAGAGGAGGTGATCCGCGCCTTCTCCGCGGCCGGCTGGGACCCGGCGGACCCAATCACGCTGCGTTCGTCGATCGACATCGGCCTCAGCGTCGTGCTTGACCGGCCCGATCTCGACGCGCCGGTCAGCACGCTGCTCTTCGAGGGACGCAAGCAGGATCTCGCCTTCGAGAAGCCGGTCGGAAGAAGCGCCGACGAGCGCAACCATGTCCGGTTCTGGCAGACCGAACGGTCCGGAGCCGACGGCCGGCCGCTCTGGCTGGGGTCGGCGAGCTTCGACCGGGGCGTGGGGCTCAGCCACGACACCGGGCAGATCACCCACCATATCGGTGCCGATATCGATGCCGAGCGCGACCTTGTCATCGCAGACCTGCGCACCGTCGGCTGGATTTCCTCCACCTACGAGATCTCCGGCATCGGGGCGACCCAGGACGGCCGCAACGGCGGAGGCGATCGCTATTTCACCGACGGCAAGGCGCTTGTCGGCGTGCTGGTCGAGCCGAAGACGAAGTAGCGGGGTGGTCGGAAGACGGCTGACGGTCGCCGGCGTGCGGCAGCCGGTTCAAGGTCATTTCTTCGCCTGCGGATGGATCGTCTCGCTGCGCGCCAGCATCGCCACCAGGGTTTCGATCTTCCGCTTCCGCCCGGCCTCGGTCTTCATGTTGTGGACCCGGAAGGCCAGCGCGAAACGGTTTTGAGCGTTGAGCTTTGCGAGCATCGCTTTCGCCTTTGGCTCGGCGTCGATCGCGGCCTGCAGGTCGTCGGGGATCCTCATGCCCTTGCCGCTGGCATAGGCGCGATCCCAGCGGCCGTCGGCCCTGGCGTTCTCCACCTGCTTCAGCCCGTGCTCGGTCATACGACCCTCCGCGATCAGACGGGCGACGTTGTCGACGTTGATCTTGCTCCAGGTGCTCTTGCTGCCGCGCGGCGAATAGCGCTGCAGATAACTCTTCTCGTCGTATGCCTTGCGGATGCCGTCGATCCAGCCCCAGCACAGCACGACGTCTATGGCCTCGGCCGGGATGATCGATTTCAGCCCTGACCCGACCTTGTGCATCCTGATCCAGACCTCGTCCTGTTTGTCATGGTGCGCGCCAAGCCAGGCGTAGAAACCCGCCGCGTCCTCGAATTCGTGAACCTTGTCGGGATCAACCTTGATCGGCGCCATAGATCACTCGTCTCTCGGATACATCGTATACCGTCTTCTCGGCAGGCAGGGGCGACTGCGTGCATTCAATCGGAAACTTCCGGCTGCACAAGGAGGTAAATGCAGTTCGACGAAAGAACCTGGGAACCTTTCCGCAGTGTCCGCATCCAATGCGTGCCCAAGCAGGAGAAGGGCACGTTCGAACGTGGATCCAAGGAGACTGTCATGCTGAAACGACTTCTTGCCGCGACCATTCTGGCCGCAGCCTTCGGCGGCGCTGCGGTTGCGACCGACGCCAAGCCGACCGATCCGCAGATCGCCCACATTGCCTATACGGCCGGTACGATCGACATCGAAGCCGCCCAGCAGGCGCTGAAGAAGAGCAAGAACCCCGACGTGATCGAATTCGCAAAGACGATGGAGCGCGACCACAAGGCCGTCAACGACCAGGCGCTGGCGCTCGTCAAGAAGCTGGGGGTCAAGCCGGAAGACAATCCCATAAGCAAGTCGCTTAACGCCAATGCCGCCAAGGAGCGCAAGACGCTTGCCTCGCTCAAGGGGGCCGCCTTCGACAAGGCCTATGTCGCCAATGAGGTGGCCTACCACAAGACGGTCAACGGTGCGCTTTCCGACACACTGATCCCTTCGGCGCAGAACGCGGAGTTGAAATCGCTGCTCGAAAGCGGCTTGACGCTGTTCCAGCAACACCAGGCGCATGCCGAGCACCTGGCCACCATGGTCAAATAAGATGGCGGCCTCCTTCCTGAGAAGCGGGCTGGCGGCAGGCGCGATCGTCGCGCTTGTTGCGGTCTGCGCGTCGGCGGCGGCAGCCGCCGAGGTGCAGATCACCATCGCCAAGATGAAATTCAGCCCGGCGTCGACGCAAGCGAAGGTCGGGGACGTGGTGGTCTGGAAGAACGATGATATATTCCGGCACAGCGCCACCGCGCGCGACAAGAGCTTCGACGTCGACCTGCCGCCGAACAGCGAAAAGCGCATGACGATCACGCAAGCCGGATCGGTCGACTATTATTGCCGCTTCCATCCGGCGATGGTCGGCAAGCTGGAGATCGCGCCATGACGAACGGCCGGGGAAGCTCGGGGAGGCATCCATGATCGGCTCGCCGGTTCGCGGCGTCCAGCGGCGCACGGAAGTCGCGCTTCTCGGGGACGCAGAACTGGTCGAACTCGCTCGCCACGGCAACGAGGCGGCGATCCGGGCGATCATCCAGCGCCACAACCGGCGCCTGTTCCGGGTGGCGCGGGCAATCATCCGCAACGACGGGGAGGCCGAGGACGTCGTCCAGTCGACCTATGTGCGGGCCTTCACCAGCCTTGCCGCGTTCCGCGGCGAGGCGCAGTTTTCCACCTGGCTGACGCGGATTGCCGTCAACGAGACGCTGGGCCGCGTCCGCCGCCGGCGAAAGACCACGGGACTCGAGGAACTCGACATGCAGCGCGGCAGGTCGGATGGAGGCGAGGTCGTACAGTTCCCGACGACTGCGTCGGTCGCCGATCCGGAGGCCGAACTGTCGCGCCGCCAGGCCAGCATCCTGCTGGAGAACGCCGTCGACGCGCTGCCCGATGAATTTCGGGTCGTGTTCGTGCTGCGCGAGGTCGAAGGGATGAGCACGCGGGATACTGCGCTTCATCTCGACATACGGCCGGAAACCGTGAAGACCCGGCTGCACCGCGCCCGCAAGCTGATGCGTGCGGCAATCGAGAAACAGCTGATGGGGTCGCTTTCCGCGCTGTTTCCGTTCGACGGCGCCCGCTGCGTCTCGATGGCGGACCGGGTGGTCGCGGCGCTCAATATGGACGGTGAGGGGCTGTCCCCATAGCTGCGAGCAGCGCGCTTCTCATTCGCGCATCCGCCCGCGCAGAAAAGGGCTGCCCAGATGACGCGTTGTCTGGCACAATCGGACCGTGGGGAGGATTGCCCGCGGAGCCGACGGCCCCGCCGGATCTACCCGGTTCGTATTCCAGTTGAATGACGCCTGATCCTGCCCCGTCCGCAGCGATTTCGGCTGTCGGCAAGCAACAACAGCTTGTCTCCCGAAAGTGGCAGCCGGTTTCGGACGAAAGACTTGCGCGAAAACACATCGCTATAGCGCAAGCGTATCCTTGGCGAGCAAACACGAACCAGGAGCACTTCACATGGTTACGTGGAAACCCGATCCCAGCTTCTATCCGTCACCGCGCATGGCCATGAAGGCCGAGCCCGAAACCCTTGCCTATGTCGCCGCCTTCGATCCGACCGCCAGCGTTCCCGACGAACTGGCGGTGGTTGACGTCGATCCGAAGTCGGAAAGCTACGGCCGGATCGTCCATTCCGTGGCAATGCCGCAAAGGGGAGACGAACTGCACCATTTCGGCTGGAACGCCTGTTCGTCCTGCCTTTGCCCCAATGCGCCGCATCCCCATATGGAGCGCCGCTACCTGGTCGTGCCGGGGCTCAGATCCTCCCGCATCCACATCATCGATACCAAACCGGATGCGCGGCACCCGACGATCACCAAGGTCATCGAACCGGGCGAGGTCGCCGAGCGCGCCGGCTATACGCGACCCCATACCATCCATTGCGGCCCGGAAGGCATCTATGTAGCTGCCCTCGGCAATGCCGAAGGCAAGGCGCCCGGCGGCATCTTCCTGATGGATGCCGAAACGTTCGATGTGCGTGGCCAATGGGAGATGGACCGCGGGCCGCAGCAGCTTTCCTATGACGTCTGGTGGCATCTCGGCCACGACACGATGGTGACGAGCGAATGGGGCACACCCGACACCTTCGAAAACGGCCTCGTGCCCGATATCCTGCTCGGGGCGAAATACGGCCGCCGCCTGCATTTCTGGGACCTCAACAAACGCAAGCATCTGCAGACGATCGATCTCGGCGACAAGTACCAGCTCGTCTTCGAGCTCCGGCCCGCCCACGATCCGACCAAGGCCTACGGTTTCGTCAACGCCGTCGTCTGCCTCGAAGACCTGTCCTCGTCGATCTGGGTCTGGCACCGCGACGGCGACAAGTGGGCCGTGACGAAGGTGATCGATATTCCGGGCGAGCCCGCGGAGGAAGACCAGTTGCCGCCGATGCTGAAGGGCTTCAAGGCGGTGCCGCCGCTGGTGACCGACATCGACCTGTCGATGGACGACCGGTTCCTCTACGTCTCCTGCTGGGGAACCGGCGATCTCCTCCAGTTCGACGTCTCCGACCCGTTCAAGCCGAAGCAGACCGGCAAGGTGCGGATCGGCGGCATCGTCTCCCGTGCCTCGCATCCGGGAGCAAAGAACGGGGCGCTGAACGGCGGGCCGCAGATGGTGGAGATCAGCCGCGACGGCCGGCGCGTCTATTTCACCAACTCCCTCTACGGCGCGATCGACGAGCAGTTCTATCCGGAGGGGCTTTCCGGCTGGATGGTGAAGCTGGACGCCGAACCCGACGGCGGGATCGCATTCGACGAGCGGTTCTTCGTGGAGTGGCCGAAATTGCATCGGCCGCACCAGGTTCGACTGCAGGGCGGCGATTGCTCGTCGGATTCCTACTGCTATCCTTGAATGGGGTGGCCTTGGAGGCCTGTGGATGACCGTGAGCGAACTCTGGCCGTGGCTGCTTCTGGCAGGGCTGGGCGCCTTCCATGGCCTCAACCCGGCCATGGGCTGGCTGTTCGCGGTGGCGCTCGGGGTGCACCGGCAGAGCGCTTCGGCGGTCGTCCGGGCGGTACCGGCGATCGCGATCGGACACGCTGCGTCGATTGCGCTCGTCGCGGGCGCGTTGGTCGCTGCCGGCCTGCTGGTGGATTCGCACAGCGTGCGGATGGCAACGGGGGCAGGGCTCGTCGCATGGGCGGCGTGGCATTTCCTTTATGGTCACCGGCATCGGGTCCGCGTCGGCATGCGGACGGGACTTGTCGGGCTGGCCCTCTGGTCGTTCCTGATGGCGACCGCGCACGGTGCGGGGCTGATGATCGTCCCCGCGCTGATGCCCCTGTGCACGACGGAGGGGGCATTGCCCGGCATGGCGGCCGGCCGTTCGGCCGTCATGACCCTTGCGGCGGTGGGCGTCCACACCGTTGCGATGCTGGCGGCCACGTCCATCGCGGCGCTGGCGGTCTACCGCTGGGTTGGCCTGGGTATATTGCGCAGCGCCTGGATCAACGTCGATCTTCTCTGGACGCTGGTCCTTCTGGCGACGGGCGTGCTCCTGCTGGTTCTGTAAGAGCGACTCGCGTCGGAGACTGGATGAGCGCGACGCGAGGGGCTTTGACAAGTCGTTTCAATCGCTTGTCGAAACGCGCTGCCAAAACGAACTCGGCCGTTCATGTCATGCGCGAACGTTGGCGGCGACGTCTCCGACGTGCACCGGGCAGAACGTGCGCGGAGGCACCGTCGCCGCGCACGTCCTCTTCGTTTCAGGGTGACTGTCTCAGGATTCCAGAAGCGCCGCCCTGGCGCGTGCGTCGATGATCTGCGCGGCCGCATGCGCGGCCTCCTTGCCCTTGATCACGAAGTGATCGCGGAAGAAGGCGATATGGGCTTCGCTTTCCTGGAAATTGTGCGGGGTGAGCACGGCGGAAAGGACCGGGACGTCGGTGTCGAGGCCGACCCGCACCAGGCCGTCGACGACGGCGCCGGCGACGAAGTCGTGGCGGTAGATGCCGCCGTCGACGACGAGCGCGACGCCGAGGATCGCCGCATAGCGGCCGGTGCGGGCAAGGGTCTTGGCGTGCAGCGGGATCTCGAGTGCGCCCGGCACGTCGATGATCTCGACCTCGTCGGCGCGGCCGCCGAGCGCGGCCCATTCGGCCACAAAGCTGTCGACGCAGCGATCGACGATGCCGGCGTGCCAGCGGGCGCGGATGACGGCGATCTTGGCCGAGGGATGGGTGGAAACGTTCATGTCTTGGCCTTTCAAGGGTTGAGCCATTTTTCAATGATCCCCTTGGGCGAACACGCAGGCGGATGCAGAGACCCCACTGGGATGTCCGCCTGCTTGCTCTCTTTCATCCGGACTATTGACCGTCGGCTCCGGCATCGCACCGGATCTGCTGACCCTTCGACTGTCGTCGAAGGCGCTCGCGGGCTCCGGGATCACTCCCGATACCGCCGGTGGGGAATTCCGCCCCGCCCTGAGAACGGAGCGACACTAGCGCGGCGCGGCGCGGCGATCAAATGCGCATGCGACGAAGTTCACACGAGATGCGACGAAAATGTTCAACGTTTCAGCGGATCGGGGACGGCGTGCTGTCTGCCTCAATCCCGGATGACCAGCAGGTCGGTTGCGGTGAAGCGCAGGGTCACGGTATCGCCGGCGGCGGGCGGCACGAGGCCGGGGTTGTTGAACATGTCGAAGGAGATGACGCTCGGGCCGACCCGCATGCGGGTGCGCACCACGGAGCCCAGGAAGTTGCTTGAGATCACCTCGCCGGTCAGGGCCGTGTCGCCCTTGGCGCCCTCGGCGATCGAGCCGGCCTCAGGGCGCAGGGCCAGCGAGATCGTGTCGCCAGGTTTGACCGGGCCGACCGGCTCGCGGAGCGTCACGCCCTGGTCGCCGATCGAGACGCGGTTCGCGGCCGGGTCGATCACCTTCGCCTCGATCAGGTTCAGCGTGCCGACGAAGGAGGCGACGAAGCGGGTGGCGGGGCGGTTGTAGATTTCCGCCGGCGTGCCGATCTGGTCGGCGCAGCCGGCGTTCATCACCACGATCCGGTCGGAGATCGACAGCGCCTCCTCCTGGTCGTGCGTGACGAAGACGGTGGTGATGCCGAGCTGCTGCTGGATCATGCGGATTTCCTCGCGCAGCGACACGCGGATCTTGGCGTCGAGCGCCGACAGCGGCTCGTCGAGGAGCAGAACCTGCGGCTTCGGCGCCAGCGCGCGGGCGAGCGCCACGCGCTGCTGCTGGCCGCCGGAAAGCTGGTAGGGAAAGCGGTCCGCAAGGTGCTCCAGCTTGATCAGACCGAGCATCTCCTTGACGCGCGACGCGATCTCCTGCTGCGGCCGGCCGGCGACCTTGAGTCCGAAGGCGACGTTGTCGAAGACGTTCATGTTCGGAAACAGCGCATAGGCCTGGAAAACCATGCCGATGTTGCGCTGGTTCGGCTTCAGGCCGGCCTGGTTCTTGCCGGCGACGGTGATCGTGCCGCCGCTCGGCGTCTCGAAGCCGGCGATCATCCTGAGCACCGTCGTCTTGCCGCAGCCGGAGGGCCCTAGGAAGGAGACGAACTCGCCCTTCTCGATGTCCATGTTGAAGTCGTTGACGACCTGCACCGGCCCGAAGGACTTCTGGAGATGGCTGAGCGAAAGAAACGTCATGCGGATTAAGTCCTCAGGCCTTCACGGGCGCGGTTTTGTGGAAGCGGGAAACGAGTTGCAGCAGGCCCATGCTGAGCCAGGTGATCGCAAACGCGATGATCGCCAGCGCCGAAGGCTCATAGGCCTTGTTGGCGCCGACCAGCTGCAGGTAGGGACCGAAAGCGGGCCGGTTCAGCAGCGACGCCATCGTGAACTCGCCCATGACGATCGCAAAGGTGATGAAGGCGCCGGACAGCACCCCGCTCATCACGTTCGGGAAGATGCAGCGGAACAGGATCGTCGGCCACTTGGCGCCGAGGCTCTCGGCCGCCTCCGTCAGCGTGGCGACGTCGATCATCCGCATGGCGGTGTCGACGGCTCGATACATGTAGGGAAGCGACAGCGTCATGTAGGAGAATACCAGCAGCATGTTGGTGCCGGTGGTCGAGTTGGTCAGCGGCAGGAACGAGGAGGAGTTGTAGAGCCGCAGGTAGCCGAAGACGATGACGATCGCCGGAATCACCAGCGGCAGGAGCGTGATGAACTCGACCACCGGGCGCAGTTGCGGCAGGCGCAGGCGCACCCAGTAGGCGGTCGGCACCACCAGCAGCATGCCGAAGACGATGGTGAACAGCGCCATCAGCATGGAGAAGCCGAAGGTGGCGCGGAATTGCATGTCGGTGAAGACCGAGCGGTAGGCGTCGAAGGAATACTCGCCGCGGCGCATGCGCAGCGAGAACTCGAACGTGCCGATCAGCGGCACGATGAAGTAGATGGCGCCGATGGCGATCGCGAGCCAGGCGAGGAGGCGGGTCGTCTTCATTTCTGCCACCGTTCGGCGCGCGAGCGCAGCCAGATATAGAGAACGTTGGACAGCCCGGTGATCACGATCATGCCGAGCGCCAGCGCATAGCCGAGATTGGGGTTGTGCAGCACGTCGCCGCGGATCTGCGCAAAGAGCAGGATCGGCACGATGTTCAGCGACGAGCCGGTCAGCGCGTAGGCGGTGGCGACGGCGCCGAAGGCGTTGGCGAAGAGCAGCAGGGTCGTGCCGAGTAGGCTCGGCCACAGGATCGGCAGCGCGATCATCCGCCAGTACTGCCAGGTGGAGGCGCCGAGGATTTCCGAGGCCTCGCGCCACTCCCGCTTCATGCCGTCGAGCGCCGGCGTCAGGATCAGCACCATCAGCGGGATCTGGAAGAACATGTAGGTGATCGTCAGGCCGAGGAACGACAGCAGGTTGAAGCCGGTCGAATAGAGATTGAAACCGATCAGGTCGCGGAGCAGCACCGTGACGAGGCCGGTCCGGCCAAGGGTGGCGATGAACGCGAAGGCGAGCGGGACACCGGCGAAATTGGAGGCGACGCCCGAAAAGGTGAGGAGGCCGGAGCGGAAGACGCGCGGCAGGCCCCCCATGACGATCGCCCAGGCGAGGAAGAAGCCGATCACCGCGCCGCCGAGCGACGAGGCGAGCGAAACCTTGATGCTGATCCAGTAGGCGGCGAGGATGCTCGGCGAGAACAGGTCGGCAATGTTCTTGAACGTGAAAGTGCCGTCCGGCGTCAGGAAAGCGCCGGTCACCAGATAGAGCGTCGGCAGGATCAGGAACAGCAGCGCAAACAGCATGAACGGCGCGATGCCGAGCCAATCTACGACGGTGCGACGGTCTATCAACGCGGTACGTTTCATGAGTCTGCGATCGGTCCGACAAAAAGTGAGAAGATACGAACTTAGACAGAAATGCGGCGGGCGCAATCCGCCTCCGCGCCCTGCCGAAAAAAAGGCCCTCCCGCGCAGGCGGGAGGGCCGGCAGTGTTGCCGCTTTACTGCACGTTGGCGCCGACGACGCTGTCCCACTTGCCGCTGATCACGGCCTTGCCGGCGGCCTGCTCGTCGAGCGTCGGGAAGACGGCCTTTTCATAGGCTGCTGCCGGCGGCAGCTTGTCGAGCATCTCCTGCGGAACCTTGCCGTTCTTGACCAGGTCGTTGAAGCGGATCGGGTGGCAGTAGCCCTTCAGGTAGCCAAGCTGGCCTTCGTCCGAATAGAGGTACTCCATCCACAGCTTGGCGGCGTTCGGATGCGGCGCGAAGGCCGAGATCGCCTGCACGTAGACGCCGGCGACGACGCCCGATTCGGGAACGACGACCTCGAGCGGCGGGTTGCCGGCGAGGGTGTCGCGCCAGGCGAGGCCGTTGTAGTCCCAGGCGATCACGATCGGGGTCGAGCCCTGGGCGAGCGAGGCGGACTTGCCGATGACCGGAACAAAGTTGCCGGCCTTGTTGATTTCGGCAAAATGGGCGAGGCCCGCTTCGCCGGCCTTGGCGGCGTCGGTCTCGCCCTTGGCGAGGCCGGCGGCGTAGGCGGCCTGGACGGCCTGGTTCGAGGTGCGCGGGTCACCGGCGAGTGCCACGGAGTTCGCGTAGTCGGACTTGGTCAGGTCGGCCCAGTCCTTTGGCAGTTCCTTGACGATGTCGGTGTTCACCACGAAGGAGAGAACGCCGTAGTAGTCGCCGTACCAGTAGCCTTCGGCGTCCTTGGCGCTGTCGGGGATCGTATCCCAGGTCGCGACCTTGTAGGGCTGGATCAGGCCTTCGGCCTTGGAGGACGGGCCGAAGGACAGGCCGACGTCGATTACGTCCGGAGCCTGGTCGCCGGTGTTGCCCTTGTTGGCCTTGATCGCCTCGATCTCGTCGCCCGAGCCGGCATCCGGGTTCAGTTCGTTTACGGTGATCTCCGGATACTTGGCCTTGAAGCCGGCGATAACGTCGCCGTAGCCGCACCAGCTGTGCGGCAGGGCGATGGTCGTCAGCTTGCCTTCCTTCTTGGCGGCTTCAACCAGCTCGGCGCTGGGTTCGGCGGCGGCCGCAACCGCGGTCGTTGCCATCAGGATGGCGGTGGAGAGTCTGAGCAGGCGGCTGGTGTGTGACATCACGGTGTTCTCCCTTGTGTGTCAGTCAATTCCGTGTTGCTGATACTGTTACGGCATGAACGTCATGTGACAGGAATAAAACGCTTTTTACGTAGCCTCCGTTCTCGGATGATCTCACTTCGGTTTGCGGAAGAGCCGGCTTGCCTCGAACAGTTCCTCCAGTGATTTCATCCGCTCCCGGGTCTCGGTCCAGTTCGCGCTCTGCACCGCTTCGATCAGCGCCTCCACGACGAAAAGCGTCACCACGGAGGAGTCCCAGGCCGACGGTGCCTCGATATGAATCCGGAATACGCGGGCAGCCAGTTTGGCGATGGGCGAGGCCCACTGATCGGTGAACAGCACGATCTCGACGCCGCGATCGCGGGCGATGCGGGCAAAGGTCTCCATCTCCTGCTCGTAGCGGCGGATGTCGAAGATGACGATGACATCGCCAGCCTTCATGTTGAGGACGTAATGCGGCCAGGCGCTCGGATTGGAGGCAAGCTGGGTGACGTTCGGCCGGATCACCTGCAGATGCGTGAACAGGTAGTCGGCCAGCGCCTTGGTGATTCGGCCGCCCACCACGTAGACGTTGCGCTTGCGATCGGCGATCAGCGCTGCTGCGCCGTCGAAATCCTCGATCTCAACCTGCGAGAGGGTGTGGCGAAGGTTGCCCATGATCGCGTCGGCGAACCGGTTGAGGATATGCGTCCCCGGCGCGTTGGCCGCCCAGCGGTCATGCTTGGCAATCGGGTTGGAGAGCGTCGCCTCCAGTTCATGGTGCAGGTGCGCCTGGAAGTCGGGAAAACCGCGGAAGCCGAGCTTTTGCACCATGCGGGCGACCGTCGGCGTGGACACGCCGGCATTCTCGGCCACCGTGGTGATGCTGCCGAGCCCGGAGACGGGATAATTGTCGAGAAGCGACGCCGCCAATTGTTTTTCGGCGCGCGTCAACGCGTCGTAATGCGCGTTGATCACGTCCGACACCGTCATGGATGCCTGGCTTGACGTCAAGTTTTTCCCCCGTCTGCCGCTCTCTGTCGGCCTGGAACGAAATTAAACATCGCTGTCACATTTGAAGTCAAATGGTTTATTGAAGAAGCTTCTTCATTCGCGCACTTGACAGGGGCGAAACTGTGAAGAATTCTCTTCAGACAATAATAGTGGCCGGTCGAGGGGATCAGGCTAGTGGGAATTTTGACTGGAGAGGAGGGCGACCCCGTCGCCCTGGAGAATGCTGCTGCGCAGGGACGGGTCATCCTCGTCTGTGAGCACGCGTCCCGATCGCTTCCCAAGGCGCTCGGCACGCTCGGCCTGTCCGACGAGGCTCTGGCGAGCCATATCGCCTGGGATCCGGGCGCGCTCGGCGTCGCCCGGCTGATGGCGCTGCAACTCGACGCGGCACTGGTCTTCCAGCGCTTTTCGCGGCTCGCCTATGATTGCAACCGTCCGCCGGAGTCGCCGGCCGCCATGCCGGAGAAGAGCGAGATCTTCGAGGTGCCCGGCAATGCCGGCCTCGACCAGGCGGCGCGCGACGCACGCACCGAAGCGCTCTACCTGCCGTTCCGCGACTCTCTTTCCCGCCTGGTGAAAAGCCGGATCGCGGCGGATCGGGCGCCGGTGATCGTTACGATCCATACTTTCACGCCGGTCTATTTCGGCAAGCCGCGCGCCGTCGAGATCGGCATCGTGCACGATAGCGACAGTCGGCTCGCCGACGCCATGCTTGCTGCGGCAGGCCGCACCCCCGGAGGCTACGATATCCGCCGCAACGAGCCCTACGGGCCGGAGGACGGCGTGACGCACACGCTGAAGGAGCATGGCCTGGCCAACGCTATCGCCAATGTTATGGTCGAGGTGCGAAACGACCTGGTTCGGGAGGAGGCCGGCCAGCGTGCCGTGGCCGGCTACCTTGCCGATCTACTCGTCGAGGGGCTGACGTCGCCGCAGGTACGCTGAGCGGATGCGCCGGTGCAGCGGCGCGAGGGGAGGAAAGGGAGGGATGTCGTTGTTTCAATATGAACGAGGTGGCCTGACTTCGCGTGGGGCCGTCATCAATGGGACTGTGCGCGATGCCTGAGTTCGTCAAGCATTACGTCCGTATCGTTGACTCACTTAACCGCAGGGTCGGCATCTTCGCGATGTACCTGATCTTCCCGATGGGCTTGATCCTGCTCTATTCGACCATGATGCGCGTCGCCTTCGGCTACCCGGTCAACTGGGTGATGGAGATGTCGCAGTTCATGCTGTCGGCCTACTACCTGCTCGGCGGCGCCTATTCGATGCAGATCGACGCCCATGTGCGCATGGACCTGTTCTACGGCATGATGAAGCCGAGAACCCGGGCGATCACCGATTCATTCACAATCCTGTTCGTGATTTTCTATCTGGTCGTGCTGTTCTGGGGCGGCGTTTCCTCCACCGAATATTCGATCACCTACAATCAGAAGAACTACACGGCCTGGGCTCCGGTCATGTGGCCGATCAAGATGATCATGACGCTCGGCATCTTCCTGATGCTGCTCCAGACCATTGCCCAGTTCTTCAAAGATGTCGCTGAAGCGCGCGGAAAGCCGATCGCATGAGCTCCGAATTCATCACCATCTTCATGTTCGCCTCCATGCTCGTGCTGATGGGCACGGGGCAGCGGGTCTACGGTGTCATCGGCGCGGTAGGCGCCGCGGCGGCGCTCTGGCTGTGGGGAAATGGATCTTTCGAACTTCCCTTCAACGCCGCCTTCCAGGTGCTCAACTGGTATCCGCTGATCACCGTGCCGTTCTTCGTCTTCATGGGCTACATGCTGTCGGAATCCGGCATCGCCAACAATCTGTACCGGATGTTCCATGTCTGGTTCGGATCGGTCCGCGGTGGGCTGGCGATCGGTACGATGGGGCTGATGATCGTCATCTCGATGGTCAACGGCCTCTCGGTCGCGGGCATGGCGATCGGCGCGACGGTCGCGCTGCCGGAACTCCTGCGGCGCGGCTATGACAAGGTGATGATCACCGGCGTCATCCAGGGCGGGTCGTCGCTCGGCATCATGGGGCCGCCCAGCGTGGTGCTCATCCTCTATGCGATGATCGCGCGCCAGCCGGTGCTGCAGCTGTGGCTGGCCGGCATCGGCCCGTTCATCCTGATGGCGATCATCTTCACCGCCTACATCTACATCCGCTGCCGCCTGCAGCCGGAATTGGGCCCGGCGCTGCCTCCGGAGGAGCGCGCCAGCATCACCTTGCGCGAAAAGCTCGTCCTGCTGCGCGAGGGGCTGCTGCCGTTCGGCCTGTTCGCTACCATCATGGGACTGTTCCTCACCGGCACGACCAGTCTCGTCGAGACCTCGATGGTCGGTGCGCTGCTGGCCCTGCTTGCCGCGTGGGGCTCCGGAAAACTGAGCGCCACCGTGGTGGAGAAGACGACGCGCAACACGCTGGCGGTTTCGGCGATGTTCCTCTGGATCATCCTGGGCGCCCTGTGCTTCAGCGCCGTCTATGACGGGCTCGGCGCGATCAAGGCGATCGAGAACCTCCTGCTGCACACCTGGGAATTGAGCCCCTGGGGCGTCCTGTCGATGATGCTGTTCTCGTTCATCATCCTCGGCATGTTCCTCGACGACACGGCCATGCTGGTCATCGTGGCGCCGCTCTACATTCCGCTGGTCAAGATCCTCGGGTTCGACCTGGTCTGGTTCGGCATCCTCTACACCATCACCTGCCAGATCGCCTACATCGTGCCGCCCTTCGGCTACAACCTGTTCCTGATGCGGGCGATGGCGCCGCCCGAGATCACCATCGTCGACATCTATCGTTCAATCGTGCCGTTCTTTCTTCTGATGGTGTTTAGCATGATCATCGTCATGGTGTTTCCGGACATCGCGATGTGGCTGCCGGAGGTCTATTCCGGGAAGAGGTAAACGCTCACTGCTTGGGGAGGAACCATGGAGCTAAGCGTGCAACGACTTGGAGACGGGGACGGCGCTGACCGCGCCGACCCGCCGCCGCAACGGAACTGATCCAATCACTTCAATAGGGGGAATTGAAATGACTGATGCCAAGACCATGAACAAGCGTGAATTCCTGCGGAAGTCCGTCCTGACCGGTGCGGGCGCCGTCGGCGCGACGACGCTCGCCGCGCCCTATGTGAAGGCGCAAAGCCCGATCAAGTGGCGGCTGCAGACCTATGCCGGTCCGGCCCTTGCCGACCATGTCGTCAAGCCGGCAATCGACGCCTTCAACAAGGCCGCAAACGGCGAGATGGTCATCGAACTCTACACGGCCGACCAACTCGTGCCGCAGGGCGAACTGTTCCGCGCCGTCCAGGCCGGCACCATCGATGCGGCGCAGAGCGACGACGATTCCATGGCCTCGCCGGTCGACGTCTCGGTGTTCGGCGCCTATTTCCCGTTTGCCTCGCGCTACAGCCTGGACGTGCCGGTTCTGTGGAACTGGTACGGCCTGAAGGAGATCTGGGAGGAGGCCTATGGCGAGGTTCCCGGCGTGACCTGGCTTTCGGCCGGCGCGTGGGACCCGTGCAACTTCGCCACCACCAAGCCGATCCGCAGCCTCGAGGACCTGAAGGGCCTGCGCGTCTACACCTTCCCGACCGGCGGCCAGTTCATCTCGCGCCTCGGCGTCGTTCCGGTGACGCTGCCTTGGGAGGACATCGAGGTCGCCCTGCAGACCGGCGAGATCGACGGCATCGCCTGGTGCGGCGCCACCGAAACCTACAGCGTCGGCTGGGCGGAGGTCACCAAGTACTACCTCACCAACAACATCTCCGGCGCCTGGTCGGGGTCGTTCTTCGCCAACACCGAAAAGTGGAATGCGGTCCCCGACCATCTGAAGGAGATCTTCAAGCTGGCGATGGATTCCTCCCATTATTACCGCCAGCACTGGTATTGGTGGGGTGAGGCGCACTACCGCACGACCGGCGGCAAGCTCGAGCTCACGACCATTCCCGAAGAGGAGTGGAAGACCGTGGAGGACATGGCGCTTACCTTCTGGGACGAGGTCGCCGCCAAGAGCCCCCGCAACGCCAAGGTGGTGGAGATCCTGAAGAAGTATCAGGAGACCATGCGCAAGGCTGGCGCTCCGTATCGCTACGGCTGAGCCCGGCCGGACTGAAAGCGAAGGCCGGCCGCTTCGGCGGCTGGCCCCCCAGGAGAACGAGCCGGGCAGTACCGACCGGTTCGGAATGGCAGGACAATCCGAGGACCGCCTGATGGCCGTGACCTATAGTTTTGATGAGTTGAAGAAGGATACGGCCGAGGGCCGCATCGACACCGTTCTCGTATGTTTCGTCGACATGCAGGGGCGCCTGATGGGCAAGCGGTTCCACGCACAGTACTTCGTGGATGGGGCCTACGAGGAAACGCACAGCTGCAACTACCTGCTGGCCACCGACATGGAGATGGAGACGGTCCCGGGCTATCGCGCCACCAGCTGGGAGGCGGGTTACGGCGACTATACGATGAAGCCGGACCTCTCGACGCTGCGTCGAATCCCGTGGCTGGAGGGCACGGCGATGGTCCTCTGCGACGTGCTCGACCATCACACGCACAAGGAGGTGCCGCATTCGCCGCGCGCGATCCTGAAGCGCCAGGTCAAGCGGCTGGAGGCGATGGGGCTGAAGGCCTACATGGCGACCGAACTGGAGTTCTACCTGTTCGATCAGACCTACGACGATGCCCGCGAGAGCGGCTTCCGGGACTTGCGGCCCGTCAGCGGCTACAACGAGGACTACCACATCTTCCAGACCACCAAGGAAGAGGATGTGATGCGGGCGCTGCGCAACGGGCTGCAAGGTGCGGGCATCCCGGTCGAGAACTCCAAGGGCGAGGCTTCGCCCGGCCAGGAGGAAATCAACGTCCGCTATGCCGACGCGCTGACCATGGCCGACCGTCACGCCCTCATCAAGAACGCCTGCAAGGAGATCGCCTGGCAGCGCGGCAAGGCCGTCACCTTCCTTGCCAAGTGGAACTACGGCTCGGCCGGTTCCTCCTCGCACATCCACCAGTCGCTTTGGAGCGCCGACGGCAAGACCCCGAAGTTCTACGATCCGGAAGCCAAGTACGGCATGTCCGACCTGATGCGCTGCTACGTCGCCGGGCTTCTCAACCACGCCAGCGAGGTCACCTATTTCCTGGCGCCCTACATCAACTCCTACAAGCGCTTCATGGCCGGCACCTTCGCGCCGACCAAGGCCGTCTGGAGCAAGGACAACCGCACGGCCGGCTATCGCCTTTGTGGCGAGGCCACGAAGGGCATCCGGATCGAATGCCGCGTCGGCGGATCGGACCTCAACCCCTATCTCGCCATGGCCGCGCAGATAGCCGCGGGCATCGCCGGAATCGAAGGCAAGCTGGAGCTGGAAGCGCCGTTTGTCGGCGACGCCTACGGCGGCAAGAACGTCCGCGAGATTCCGAAGACGCTGCGCGAGGCGACCGAGTTCATGGCGACATCGACGATGCTGCGCGAAGCGTTCGGCGAGGACGTCGTCGATCATTACGTCCGGGCCGCGCAGTGGGAGCAGGAGGAGTACGACCGGCGCGTGACCGACTGGGAGGTGGCGCGCGGCTTCGAGCGGGCCTAGGATTTACAGAAGGCTGTTTGTCCATGCCCTCTCTCCGAAAACGGCGGGAGGGCATTTGGCTGCGGAAGGTGAATGGGCGCGAAGGCGCCGACTGAATTGTAGATGCAACTGACAGGAAGACGATCATGACCATGATCAAATGCATTTCCCCCGTCGACGGCTCGGTCTATGCCGAGCGCGAGGCGATGCCGCTGGAGGCGGCGAAACAGGTTGTCGCACGAGCCCGCAAGGCGCAGAAAACCTGGGCGAAGCGGCCGCTGGAGCATCGTATCCAGCTCGTGCTGAAGGGCGTTGCCCGCCTCAACGAGATGAAGGACGAGGTGGTGCCGGAGCTCGCCTGGCAGATGGGCCGTCCGGTGCGCTATGGCGGCGAGTTCAAGGGCTTCAACGAGCGTTCGAATTACGTCGCCGAAATTGCCGGTTCCTCGCTCGCTCCGATCGTGATCGAGAACAGCAGCAGTTTCGAGCGCCGCATCGAGCGCGAGCCGCACGGCGTTGTCTTCGTCATCGCGCCGTGGAATTACCCTTACATGACCGCGATCAATACGGTGGCGCCGGCGCTGATGGCCGGCAACACCGTCATCATCAAGCACGCGGCCCAGACCCTGCTCGTCGGGGAGCGGCTGGTGCGGGCCTTCGTCGAGGCCGGCGTGCCGGACGATGTGTTCCAGAACATCTTCCTTGACCACGACACCACCTCGGCGCTGATCGCGGCGAAGAGCTTCGACTTCGTTAACTTCACCGGCTCGGTCGAGGGCGGCCGCTCGATCGAACGGGCCGCTGCCGGCACCTTCACGCCGATCGGCCTCGAGCTCGGCGGCAAGGACCCCGGCTATGTCATGGAAGACGCCGACCTCGACGCTGCCGTCGATACGCTGATGGACGGCGCCACCTACAACTCCGGCCAGTGCTGCTGCGGTATCGAGCGCATCTACGTCCATGAGTCGCTCTATGACGCCTTCGTCGAGAAATCGGTCGCCTGGGTGTCGAACTACAAGCTCGGCAATCCGCTCGACCCGGAAACGACGCTCGGACCGATGGCGAACAAGCGTTTCGCCGCGGTGGTGCGCGAGCAGGTGGCCGATGCCGTTTCGCGCGGTGCGAAGGCGCTGGTCGATCCAAAGCTGTTCCCGCAGGACGATGGCGGTGCCTATCTCGCCCCGCAGGTGCTGGTGAACGTCGACCACTCGATGCCCTTCATGAAGGAAGAGACCTTCGGCCCGGCCGTCGGCATCATGAAGGTCAGGAACGACGCCGAAGCGCTCGAACTGATGAACGATTGCCAGTACGGCCTGACGGTTTCGCTCTGGACGAAGGATGCCGAGCGTGCCGCCCGGCTCGGCCGCGATCTCGAGACCGGCACGGTGTTCATGAATCGCGCCGACTATCTCGACCCGGCGCTCTGCTGGACCGGCGTCAAGGAAACCGGCCGCGGCGGCTCGCTGTCGGTCATCGGCTTCCACAATCTCACCCGTCCGAAGTCCTACCACCTCAGGAAAGCACTCGCATGAGCATCACCGCCAACTGGAGCTACCCAACCGCCATCAAGTTCGGGGCAGGGCGCATCAGTGAACTTGCCGACCACTGCACGGCGGTCGGCATGAAGAAGCCGCTGCTGGTCACCGACCGCGGCCTCGCGCCGATGGCGATCACCCAGAACGCACTCGACATCATGGAAGCCGCCGGCCTGGGCCGGGCGATCTTTGCCGAAGTCGATCCGAACCCGAACGACAAGAACCTCGAAGCCGGCGTCAAGGCCTTCAGGGACGGCGGCCATGACGGCGTCGTCGCCTTCGGTGGCGGCTCCGGCCTCGATCTCGGCAAGGCGGTCGCCTTCATGGCCGGCCAGACGCGTCCCGTCTGGGACTTCGAGGACATCGGCGACTGGTGGACGCGCGCCAACTCCGACGGCATCGCCCCGATCGTCGCCGTGCCGACGACGGCCGGCACCGGCTCGGAAGTCGGCCGCGCCTCGGTCATCACCAACTCTGAGACCCACACCAAGAAGGTGATCTTCCATCCGAAGTTCCTGCCCTCGGTGACGATCTGCGATCCGGAACTGACGGTCGGCATGCCGAGGGTCATCACCGCCGGTACCGGCATGGATGCCTTCGCCCACTGCCTGGAGGCCTACTGCTCGCCGTTCTATCACCCGATGAGCCAGGGGATCGCGCTGGAAGGGATGCGGCTGGTGAAGGAATTCCTGCCGCGCGCCTACAGGGACGGCACCGACATCGAGGCCCGCGCCAACATGATGTCGGCCGCCGCCATGGGCGCGGTCGCCTTCCAGAAGGGGCTTGGGGCGATCCACTCGCTGTCGCATCCGGTCGGCGCCATCTACAACACGCACCACGGCATGACCAATGCGGTGGTTATGCCGCCGGTGCTGCGCTTCAACCGCCCGGCCATCGAAGGCAGGATCGCCGCGGCGGCGGCCTATCTCGGCATGGCCGGCGGCTTCGACGGCTTCTACGACTACGTGCTGCAGCTTCGCTCCGAACTCGGCGTGCCGGACAAGCTGTCGGCACTCGGGGTCGGCACGGACCGGATCGACGAGATGAGCGAAATGGCGATCGTCGACCCGACGGCCGGCGGAAACCCGGTCGAACTGACCCTTGAGGCGGCCAAGCGGCTCTTTGCCGAGTGCATCTGAGCGAGGTACGCACAGACGCATGCATTCTGAAGCCCGGCAGACCATGCCGGGCTTCTTCGTTTCAGGCCAGCCGTAACTTGCGTGCCTCGGGGAAGGCAGCGCCTCATCCTCGTCATGCACGCCTTCGTCCCGATCAAAAGTTACGACGAGCTGGCACGGCGCTTCCTCAGCCTTCGCCAGCCTCATATTTGCAATTTGTTAACCATCTTCTGAAAGGTTTGGTTAACCGGGCGCCACTCCCGCGCCGCCTCGAAGCGGCGACGGCGCGCGTACCTTGCAGGAAATGAGGATAAAGACATGCCGGTCATCACGTTCGCCAACGCCAAGGGCGGGGCAGGCAAGACCACTGCCGCCCTGATCCTTGCCACCGAGCTGGCCGCCCAAGGGTATCGCGTCACCATTCTCGACGCAGACCCGCAGCGCTGGATCACCCGCTGGCACGACCTTACCGGCACGCGGCCGAACCTGACGGTGATCTCCGAGGTGTCGATGGGGTCGCTGCAGTCACACATCCGCGAGAACCGCGACACCACCGACTATTTCGTGGTCGATCTTGCTGGCGCACGCGACGCAATGGTCGCGACGGCGATCGGCCTTTCCGACCATGTCCTGATCCCGATCCAGGGCTGTGCGATGGATGCCCACGGCGGAGCGCAGATTCTTGAACTGCTGCACCAGCTCGACAAGCGGGCGGGCGTCCGCATCGAGCATTCGGTGGTGCTGACGCGGATGAGTGCGGTCGTCACCACCCGCGCCATGGCCGCCATCAAGCAGCTACTCGCCGAGCGTGGCGTGGCGGTGCTCGACACCGCAATCGCCGAGCGGGCTGCATTCCGCGACATTTTCGACTGCGGCGGCACGCTGAGGACGATGGACCCGGCGCGGGTGTCCAATCTCGACAAGGCACGCGAGAACGCGCGCCTACTGGCCGAGGAGGTCATGCGCCGCGTCCCGGCCCCCCGGGCATCCGCGACCGTTCTGCGCGGCCGTCTGCGCGCCGCCTGACAGTTCGATCCATCTGTGCGACGGCAATCTCTCCGTTCGAGGCGCCCGGCTTTGGCCTGGCGCCTTTTCGGCGCCTGCGGCAATGTCAGCGGCTGCAGCGCAAGTGCAGCTGAAACGCGAGAAAGGCTCAGGGCCTAACCAAGCGTTTACTATGGCCGGGATAGAGCAGATGCCGAAAGCCATTTCGAGCTGCAGGCGCGTATCGCCGCGCAGCGGTCCATGATGGGCACAAAGGCAGTCGCGTTCCCGCCGGAACGGAGGTCTTTGGAGAAAATGGGCGCTGGCGCAAACCCAAAAGGGCATGGATAACCGATGAGTGCAGCTACTTCCGCATCCGGCAAGAATCACGATCTAGAGCGCCGGCTGGACTACCTCGGGCTCGACGCGAATGGCCGCAAGGAGCTGCGCAACCTCAAGTCATTCCTGGAGAGGGAACTCGCGCCCGCACTCGACCGGTTCTACGCGATCGTCCGCAACAGCCCGGAGGTAAGCCATCTTTTCTCCAGCGACGCGCACATGGCACATGCCAAGAATGCGCAGCTCAGCCACTGGGGCAACATCGCCAATGCGGATTTCAGCTCCGACTACGCCGCCAAGGTTCACTCGATCGGCAAGGTTCACGCGCGGATCGGCCTGGAGCCGCGCTGGTATATCGGCGGATACGCGTTGGTGGTGGAGCACCTGTTGACGGCGGCGCTCAAGGAGATGTGGCCGAAAGCCGGCCTGTTCTCCCGCGCCGAGACAACGGCGGCCGACGCTGCGGCCCGGCTTTCCAGCCTGATCAAGGCGGTGTTTCTCGACATGGACCTGTCGATCTCGGTCTACATGGACGCCTCCGACCTAACGAAGCAGCAGGCGGTGCAGGCGCAGGTGGTTGCCGAGGAGCGCAAGGTAGTGTCCGACAGCTTCGGTGCGGCGCTGAAGCGCATCGCCGCGGGCGATCTGACGGCCCGCATCGAAGGGCAGCTGCCGGAGGCCTACGAGACCCTGCGCGACGATTTCAATCACGCAATCTCGGCCCTGTCGCAGGCGATCGGCAGCATCCATGCCGGCGCCGGCTCCATTCACGTCAGCGTCCGCGAAATCGCCGCCGCATCGGACGACCTAGCCAAGCGCACCGAGCGGCAGGCCGCCAATCTGGAGGAAACGGCGGCGGCTGTGGAAGAAGTCACGACCACGGTGCGCCAGACGGCCAAGAGCGCGGACGATGCCAATACCCTGGTGTCGGCCGCCCGCGCCAACGCGGAGCGTAGCGGCGAGGTGGTCGAGGAGGCGATCACCGCGATGCAGGATATCCAGCAGTCGTCGGCCAGCATCGCAAACATCATCGAGGTTATCGACGAGATCGCTTTCCAGACGAATCTTCTGGCGCTGAACGCCGGTATCGAGGCCGCACGGGCCGGCGAGGCCGGCCGCGGTTTTGCCGTCGTCGCCTCGGAAGTGCGGGCACTGGCACAGCGCTGCGCGGATGCCGCCAAGGACATCCAGGGCCTGATCGCCAAGTCGCACGGGCAGGTCGAGGACGGTGTCCGCTCGGTCAACGAGGTTGCCGAGACGCTCCGCCAGATCGTGACGCAGGTGGTCGAGATCAGTTCGGTGTTCTCCGCTATTCGCGCGAGCACGGCCGAGCAGGCGACCGGTTTGCAGGCCGTCAACCAGGCGATCAACGCGATGGACCAGATCACCCAGCAGAACGCCTCGATGGTGGAACAGGCGAATGCCGCCAGCCAGGCGCTGACCCACGAGGCAGCTTCGATTGCAGCGCAGCTGAGCGCTTTCCGCACCAGCGGACAGGCCGCGGCTGCGCCTTCCGCGGGCTACGTCCGGGCGGCTTGACGCCGAAGAAGCGGGTGCGGCAGCAGGCGGGCGGCACGAAACGCCGCCTGTACCGCAGCGCCGTGGGCCCTGACTGCTTGCACATTCTGACGCGCCGGCTCCACGTGGGCCGGCGTTCGTGCGCCTTCTTCGAGGGTAGGCAACGGGAATTCGGCCGTGCCATCCGTGGCAGGCGCCATTAGAGAGAACGCCGGATCAAGCCGGGCAGGGACGAGCAAATTGCGCCGCACCCCTGTGCCGACATCGGGGCGGCTAACGCTGCCATTTCTCCCTCGCCCGGTCGTCGGCATCCTTGGCATCGACCCAGCCGCTTTCGCTGCCGTCGGCACGATGCTCCTTCTTCCAGAAGGGGGCCGAGGTCTTCAGGTAATCCATGACGAAAGAGGCGCCGTCGAAGGCGGCGTGCCGATGCGGCGCGGCGGCGATGACCAGCACGATGTTTTCGCCCGGCTCCATCCGGCCGAACCGGTGGATCGCGGCGATGCCCTGCAGTGAAAACCGCTCCACCGCCGCCTCGCAGATGCGCCGTATCTCCGCCTCGGCCATCCCGGGATAATGCTCGAGTTCCAGCGCCGCAAGGCTCCCGCCTTCGTCGCGGCAAAGCCCGGTGAAGGTGACGATTGCGCCGATCTGGCGGTTCCGGGCCGTCAAGGCCGCCGTTTCGGCGGCGGCGTCGAAATCGGCGCGCTGGACCCGCACGACCACGGGAATCTCCGCCGACACGGCCATTGCTCAGCCTCCCGTCATCGGCGGAAACAGCGCGATCTCGCGGGCGCCCTCGATCGATTCGCCGTGCTCGACGTGTTCCTGGTCGATCGCGACGCGGATGACGTTTTCGTGCTCCAGCGCCACCTCGTACTCCTCGCCGAGCGTCTTCAGGTGCTTCAACAGATCGGCCGCGGTCTTCACGTGGCCGGGAAGCTCAAGCTCTTCCTCTTCTCGTCCGATCCGCTCGCGCACCCAGGCGAAATAGACAAGCCGGGTCATCATTTCTCCACGATATGCCTAAGGCCGGCCCGGAAGTAATCGTAGCCGGTATACATGGTGATTGCCGCCGCAATCCACAGGAGCACGAGCCCGATTTCGGTGGTGAACGGCAGATACTTGGCGCCGGCCGGGCCGGCGAGCAGAAAGCCGATCGCAAACATCTGGATCGTCGTCTTCCACTTGGCGATGCGGGTCACCGGCACGCTCACCTTCAGTTCAGCCAGGTATTCGCGCAAACCCGAGACCAGGATCTCGCGGCAGAGAATGATGATGGCGGCCCAGATCGTCCAGCCGGCGATCGTGCCGTCTGCCGCCATCAGCAACAGCACCGAGGCCACCAGCAGCTTGTCGGCGATCGGATCGAGCATCCGGCCGATGTTCGAGGTCTGCTTCCAGATGCGGGCCAGATATCCATCGAAGAAGTCGGTGATCGAGGCCGCCGCGAACAGGCCCAACGCCGACCACCGGGCAAAGTCCGAGGATTGCAACCTTCCCTCGACAAAGAAGCAGAGCACGATGAGCGGGACCGCTAGGATGCGGGCGTAGGTGAGGAGGTTGGGGATGCTGTAAACCATGGATTCGCAGTCTCGGATGTGTTTCCGGTTAGTTGTGGACTTTGTGACAGGTCCGTCAACCGTTTGCGAGAGCTTTTCACCGCGAACAAGGCAATATTCCGATGGCGCTTCGGAAAAGGCCGCCGGGAGCCGCCGTCCGGCGGCGGCTTTATGTCTCACCGCGGTTGTTCGGTTTCGGTCGTTTCCGAACAGGCTGCGGATTTCTTTGCTTTTTTCCGACACGGCCGGGACGTATCGTCTGCCGGTGAGGTCTCCACAGTGCCGCCGAATTGACGCCAGCGAAAGCCGGGCAGGGTAATCGCCGCTATCGAGCGGCGTCTTCGTGGAAGTGGTTGTAGACCAGTCGGGCGATGGTCTCTGAAATGCCTTCGACCGCGGTGAGGTCGGCAATGCCGGCGCGCGACACGGCTTTGGCCGTGCCGAAATGCTGCAGCAGGGCGCGCTTGCGGCTCGGGCCGATGCCGGCGATCTCGTCCAGCGGGTTCTTCACCATCTCCTTCTTGCGCCGCGCCCGGTGTGAGCCGATGGCGAAACGATGCGCCTCGTCGCGCAGGCGCTGGACGAAGTAGAGCACCGGATCGCGGGGCGGCAGGGAGAAATCCGGCCGGCCGGCGGCAAAGAAGCGCTCGCGCCCGGCCTCCCGGTCGGCGCCCTTGGCGACGCCGATGGCGATTACCTGGTCGGTGATGCCCAGTTCCTGCAGGATCGCCCGCACCGCCGTCATCTGCCCCTGTCCGCCGTCGATAAGGATCACGTCGGGCCAGGCAGGGAAGGGCAGGTCGGCGGCGTCGGTGCCTTTGTCGGCGGTCGCATCCATGCCGCGGTCCGGCAGGCCCTCTTCCTTGATCAGGCGCGAGAAGCGGCGCGTCATCACCTCGCGCATCATGCCGAAGTCGTCGCCGGGGGTGATGTCCGTCGACCTTATGTTGAACTTCCGGTACTGGCCCTTGACGAAACCCTCGGGGCCGGCGACCACCATGCCGCCGACGGCATTGGTGCCCATGATGTGCGAGTTGTCGTAGATCTCGATCCGCCGCGGCACGTAGGGCAGCCCGAAGGTCTGGGCGAAGCCTTCCAGCAGGCGGGATTGCGATGCGGTCTCCGCCAGCTTGCGGCCATGCGCCTCGCGCGCGTTGGCCAGCACCTGGTCGACGAGATCCTTCTTCTCACCACGCTGCGGCACGTGGATGGACACCCGGTATCCGGACTTCTCGCTCAGTGCGTCGGAAAGCAGGTCCAGCTCCTCGATCTTCTCCGACAGCAGGATCTGTCTTGGACAGGGCTTGTCATCGTAGAACTGGGCCAGAAAGGCGTTGAGCACCTCCGATGCCGGAAGCTGCGGATCGGCCTTCGGGAAGTAGGCGCGGTTGCCCCAGTTCTGGCCGGTGCGGAAGAAGAACACCTGGATGCAGGAGATGCCTCCCTCATGGTGGATGGCGAAGACGTCCGCTTCCTCGACGCCGGCAGGATTGATGCCCTGATGGCTCTGCACGTGGCTTAGCGCCGCCAGCCGGTCGCGATAGACGGCGGCGCGCTCGAAGTCGAGGTCCTCTGCCGCCTCGTTCATCGCCGCGGCAATCTGGCCCTTAACGTTCTGGCTCTTGCCGGAAAGGAAGTCCTTGGCCTCCTGCACCAGTTCGGCATAGCCGGCATCGCTGATCTCATGGGTGCAGGGCGCCGAGCAGCGTTTGATCTGGTAGAGCAGGCACGGCCGGGTGCGGCTCTCGAACACGCTGTCGGTGCAGGTGCGCAGGAGAAACGCGCGCTGCAGCGAGTTGATCGTCCGCCCGACCGCGCCGGCCGAGGCGAAGGGTCCGAAATAGTCGCCCTTGCGGCTGCGGGCGCCACGGTGCTTGAAGATTGCCGGTGCGCGACTGTCGGCCGTCAGCAGGATATAGGGAAACGACTTGTCGTCGCGCAGTTGCACGTTGAAGCGTGGGCGCAGCCGCTTGATCAAATTCGCTTCAAGTAGCAGCGCCTCGGTCTCGGTGCGCGTCGTGACGAACTCCATGTTCGCCGTCTCGCGGATCATCCGGCCGATGCGATTGGAATGGCCGCGCCCGAGAGCGTAGTTGCTGACGCGCTTCTTCAGGTTGCGCGCCTTGCCGACGTAGAGCACGTCGCCTGCCTCGTTGAACATGCGGTAGACGCCGGGGCTGTTAGGCAGGCGCTTGACGAAGGCCTGGATCAGCTCCGCGCCGCGCAAGCCTTGCTGCACGTCGACCGTTTCCGACCACTCGATCGCGGGCAGCGGGGCGGGGGCGGACGTCGATTCGGCCAGGTCGTCTTCGTCGTCCCGCTCGTTTTCGTCATAGAGGATGCCGCCATCCTCGACCGGCCGACCGGTGGTCATTCCCTGCTCTCCGCGACGTGTTCTGGTCTTCCCGGACAGGCCACTGCCCGCCCTCAGAACGATCCTTTGCACGGTTAAGGCCGCGATGTCGACCGCAAGCCCGACCGTTCCCGCATTCTCCGTTCGCGGCACAGCCGGGGATCGTTGATCCTCTTCGTTGCTTAACCTTTCCTGATATAGAGATCCGCAGGCCAGTCTGCACGGGTCGAAGAATCCTTTCGAGAAGGTTAACAGCTGCCACGTCGCCCACAGCGTTTGCTGTCGAATAATAAGTATATCCGACGTTCCTTGTGGTATGGTTAACAAAATCCATGTTGTTGAAACGCAACAGCATTCTGCGATGATGCCTTTGCCATCAAATCTTCACAATTTGGCTCTTTCAAATCCTCAATCTTTATTCAAATTCGGCTCAACGGGCGGTTTGGACCGTAGTTTATTGATGCCGGGCTGGCACATTGCTCGCCAGCGGCATGGAAATGCAAAGGAGAATAGTAATGCGTACCCTGATCACCACCCTGCTGGCTTCCGCCATGTCGTTTGCCGCCCTGCAGGCCCAGGCGGCCGATGCGGTCTCGGATGTCCCGCTGGCGCCGGCTGCTGACTTTTCTGCGCCGGCTGGCGGCAACTGGGCCGGCGGTTATGCGGGTGGTAACGTCACCTGGCAGCACGGCCACTTCAACAAGCAGAGCGGCAACAGCGCCGACGGCTTCGGCGTCGGTGCCTATGGCGGCTACAACATGCAGGACGGCCAGCTGGTTTACGGCGGCGAAGCCGACATCAACTACTCCGACATCGACTCGAAGAACACCGCCCGCAAGGCCGAGCAGGGCGTCAATGGTTCGCTTCGCGCCCGCGTCGGCGTCGATCTGAACCCGGTCCTGGTGTACGGCACGGGCGGTGTCGCCACCTCGCGTGCGAAGATGAAGGACCACACCTCGTCCGATACCCGCACCATGTACGGCTGGACTGCCGGCGTCGGCGCTGAAGGTTACGTCACCGACAACGTCACCGCCCGCGTCGAGTATCGCTACACCGACTACAGCAGCAAGCGGTTCGACCTCGACTCGGGCAACGTCCGTGCAGGCCTGAACGACCAGAGCGTCCGCGTAGGCATGGGTTACAAGTTCTGATCCAGCCGATCAGGCGAACGAACAAAGGCCGGGCGGGTAACCGCCCGGCCTTTTGTGTTGGAACCGAGTGGCCGACCCCGGCTTGTGTCCATTGCATTGGGCTTCGCGGCAATGGCCGGCGACCTCCACCGGCGCTGCCGCCACAATTCACGGGTGCGGTCGTCAGTCGACGAATTCGACCGTGACGCCCGGCGCGGTCATCTTCGCCAGCTCGGTGGCGTCCCAGTTCGTCATGCGAATGCAGCCATGGCTCTGGGTCTTGCCGATCTTCGACGGTTCGGGCGTGCCGTGAATGCCGTAGGTCGGTTTGGACAGCGCGATCCAGACGGTGCCGACCGGGCCGTTCGGGCCGGGTTGCAGGGTCAGTATCTTATCGTTGGAACCCTGCTGGAAGTTGATCTTCGGGTTGTAGGTGTAGTTCGGATTGAAGGCGATCCGCTCCACCGTCACCGTGCCGGACGGGGAGGGGGTGTCGGCCGAGCCGATGCTGGCGGGATAGGCGGCAACGAGGTTGCCTGCCTCGTCATAGGCAAGCAACTGCTTGCGGCCCTTGTCCGCGAGAATCCGCGCCACCTTGCCCTTCTTGGCCTCCCCGACGTTGGTGACCTTGATGATCGTGCCGGGGATCGAGAAATCGACGCCGGGATTGATTTCCTTCAGGTACTGTTCGTCCATGTGGAACCGTTCGGCGAGCATTTCCAACGTCGAGGTGTAGGACAGCGCCGGAAGAGCGGCCTTGTGGGCATAGTCGTCGGGAATCGAAGCCACGTAAGGACCGGCGGCATCGGCCGCGGTGATCTGGTAGGTCGTGAACGGCATGCCGCCATTGAGGTGCAGGCGCTCGAGGACCGCCTCGGTGTCGTTCGGGTCGAGCCGTTCGCCGGTCGCCGCCTGCCAGGCCTCGATGGCCTTGGTGACGTTCGAACCCTTCTTGCCGTCGATGACGCCGGGCGAGAAGCCCTCGCGATCGAGGAACACCTGAAGCGCCGTCACCTCGGCCACGGTCCTCTTGCCAAGCGGAGCAGCGGCCGGAAGCTGCGGTCCAGGGACGAAATCCGGCTGCATCGAGGCGTCCGGAAGGGAGGCCATGTCGTCGGCGCCGTAGCCGTCGCGCGGATCGCCTTCGCCGGGATAACCGTCGCCGGGAAGGTCGGGCAGGTCGGAGCGGTCGATCGCGCCGGGTGCGCGGTAGGCGGGAACCGAGCCGGTTGTCAGGTCGCCATACTCGTCGGGCGCCGGCGGAAAGTAGTCGGGCGAGGTCTCCGGAAAGCCCTCGACCGGCCGGTAGCGATCGCGCCGGAAATCCGGCGTCTCGTAGCGCGAGAAGTAGCGGCCTGCCGGCATGGCGGTGGCGATCAGGTTGCCCCAGCTGTCGACATAGATCCGGCGGCCCTGCCGATCACGCCCGACGCGGACGCTCCCATCTGCCGGAATATAGTCGAGGATGTCGCCTTCCGGGGTGACGAGCACCATATCGCGTCGGCCACCGTAAACGTCCTGCGCAGCCGCCGGCGCCGCGGTGAGAAGCGCCGCCAGGGCAAGTAATGAAATGCTTGTTTTCAAAACGGAATTCACGAATCTACCTGTGTTGACGCTATTGCCGGGGACGTGACACCGAATTTCGACGTTAATATGGAGAAGTGAAATGATGGTTAATGGACTCCTAACGATCGTGCCCCTGTGACCGGGCCGCCGCACCGAAAAACAACGTTGCGATTTGCGCGCGGGTTCCAGCCACCCTGCGCTGTGGGCTGCCGAAGTCACAGGGTCTAGGCGTCTCAATGCAAATCCGGCGGCGTTGTGGTGCGACCTTGGGGCGCGCGTGCCGACGAATATGAGTCGGCAGGCATGCACGGCTGAAAGGAATTCCGCTTGGGGGATTCATGCGCTAGAACCCAGGGAGATTCCACAACCGGGACCGATCCAAGCTCGGGACGCCGCCTTTCCGGGAAGCCGCCATGACCCTCGCCCTGACCGCCGAAAACGGCGTGCACAGCTTCGATATCGCGCTCGATCCGCAATCGGCGCTTGACCTCCGCGACGCCGTTTTCTTCGGCGTCAATCTGGCGCCGGGGTCGGCGATCCCGTCCGACGGGGACCCGCGCATCGACCGGGCATTGCCGGGCTTCATGTTCACCTGCGGGCCTGACCACATCCGCCACCCGGAACCGGTCGAGGGGACGGCGGATCGGCGCTACCCGCTCCACGGCTCGCTGTCCTCGCATCCGGCCAGGGGCATCCTGTTCGAGGAGGACGAGGGCGAGGTCGTCTGTTCGGCGCGCGTTCCGGTCTCGCTTGCCAATGGCGAGACGGCCGAGTTGAGGCGCAACTGGCGTGCCGACCGGGCGACGGGTGTCATCACGCTCGACGACACCGTCGAAAATACCGGCGCCCGCGCCTGGCCGCCGGTGGCGATGTACCACATCAACATCAATACCCGCTTGTTCGACGAGCACACCCGGCTGACCGGGGCGATGCTGGAGGGCGGCAGCATGCCCTGGCGTTTCGGCGATGGCGATATGCGGATATTCTGCGTCCCGGCCGCGGAGACCGCGCATGACGGCTGGGCCGACATCGCAATCGGTCCGATCGCCTCGCTTGGCGGGCGAAGCCTGCATGTGCGGTTTCGCGTCGACACGCTGCCTTTCCTGCAGGTCTGGCGCAACCAGTCGCCTGGCTGCCACGTCATGGGCCTGGAGCCGGTGACGCACCGGCTCGTTGGCCGACAGGAGCTGATCGCCTCAGGCGAGATGAAGAGCTTCGCGCCCGGGGAGACGATCGACTACGGGCTTTCCTTCGAACTGCGCTGATGCCGATCGCGGCTGTACCGATTGACGGTAGCCGCCGCCGCGCCTACATCGAACGCAGCAGATTTCACTAAAGGGCCAGCAGCATGGACATCCGCGCCATCAATGACGAATATTCGGTCTCCGGCCAGATCACCGTCGAGGATCTGGACGAGATCAAGGCGATGGGCTTCAAGTCGATCGTCTGCCACCGGCCGGACCATGAGACGCCCGACCAGCCCGAATTCGCGACGATTGCCGCGCGTGCGAAGGAACTCGGCCTCGACACCGCGCACGTCCCGGTGGGTTCGATGGGGGTCACGGCGGATGCGGTGCGCGACATGGTGGACGCGCTCGACGAACTGCCGAAGCCGATGCTCGGATATTGCCGCTCCGGCGCCCGCTCGACCAACATCTACGGCCAGACACAGCATCTCCGCGGCTGACGTCCGGAAAAAGTGGGCGGCAGAGCCGCATTTGAGCTGCCGAGGCAGAGTTAACTGCCTCTTCTCCCCAGCGGGGAGAAGTGCCGAGCGAATGCGAGGCGATGAGGGGGCCTTGGGGCACGCCGTTGGCGCTTCGCGCCCCCTCATCCGGCCCTTCGGGCCACCTTCTCCCCGCTGGGGAGAAGAGGTGGCCTACTTCCCGTCGCGGATCTGCGACAGCGTGCGCGCCGGCGTGATCGCTTCCGGATCGAGCTTGACCTCGATGATCGCCGGCTTGCCGCTGGCGCGGGCCCGCAGGAACGCGGGCGCGAACTCCTCCGTCTTCGACACCGTCTCGCCGTGTCCGCCATAGGAGACGGCGAGTGCGGCGAAATCCGGATTGGTCAGGTCGGTGGCGCTGACGCGGCCGGGATAGTCGCGCTCCTGGTGCATGCGGATCGTGCCGTAGATGCCGTTGTTGACGACGACGGTGATGATCGGCAGGCCATAGCGCACGGCCGTGGCGAACTCCTGCCCGTGCATCAGGAAGCAGCCGTCGCCGGCAAAGCAGATGACCTCGCGCTCCGGGAACAGCTGCTTGGCAGCCACCGCGGCAGGCAGGCCATAGCCCATTGAGCCCGAGGTCGGCGCGGCCTGGGTGGCAAAGCGCCGGAAGCGGTGGAAGCGGTGCACCCATGTGGCGTAGTTGCCGGCACCGTTGGTGAAGATCGCATCCTCCGGCACGTTCTCCTCGAGCCAGGCCATGATCGGTCCCATCTGCACGTCGCCCGGACCGGTCGCCGGGGGTGTCGACCAGGCGAGATAGGCGGCGTGCATGGCCTTGGTCCGCTCAGCCCAGCGGGGCGGGGCGGCGGGGGCGAGATCGGCGAGGCTGGCGGCGAAGTCCGAGGCGCTCGCGCAGATCGCCAGGTCAGGCCGGTAGACGCGGCCCAGCTCGGACGGATCGGCGTGGACGTGCACCAGCGTCTGCTTCGGGTAGGGGCTGTCGAGCAGCGTGTAGCCCGAGGAGGGCATTTCCGAATAGCGCCCGCCGAACAGCAGGACGAGATCGGCCTCGCGGATCTCCCTGGCCAGAGCCGGGTTGATGCCGATGCCGGAATCGCCCGCATAGTTCGGGTGCAGGTGATCGAACAGCATCTGGCGCCGGAACGAGCAGGATACCGGCAGCGCCCAGCGTTCGGCAAAGGCGGCGATGCCGGCGACGCTCTCTTCATTCCACCGCGTGCCGCCGAGAATGACGACCGGCCGTTCGGCTTTCTCCAGCAGCGTCTTCAGCTTGGCGATCTGGGCCGGTCCCGGATGGGCCTCGACCGGCATGTATGGTTTTGCCGCCGGCGCCTCGACCGTCTCGGTCAGGATATCCTCCGGCAGTGCCAGCACAACCGGCCCCGGCCGGCCCGAAGTGGCGATGGCGAAGGCGCGGGTGACGAATTCTGGAATGCGGCGCGGATCGTCGATCTCCGCCACCCATTTCGCGACCTCGGTGAAGGCGCGGCGGTACTCGATCTCCTGGAAGGCTTCGCGCTCGCGCGCCTCGCGCTGCACCTGGCCGATGAAGAGGATCATCGGGATCGAATCCTGCCGGGCGATGTGAAGGCCGGCGGAGGCGTTGGTGGCGCCGGGACCGCGCGTGACCATGCAGATGCCCGGTTCCCCGGTCAGCCGGCCCCAGCAGTCGGCCATCATTGCCGCGCCGCCTTCCTGGCGGCAGACGAGCACGTCGATGTCGGTGTCGTGCAGGGCATCGAGGACGGCGAGATAGCTCTCGCCGGGAACGCAGGCGATGCGGCGCACGCCGTTTGCAACGAGGGCGTCGACGATCAACTGACCGCCGGTTCGTGCGGCGCCTTGGGCAGTGCTTGTTTCAATATTCGTCATGCGGTCCTCTTTTCGGCTTCGAGGGCATCGAGTTCGGTCAGGATCTCTTCGGTGTGTTCGCCGAGCCTCGGGCTGGGGCGTTCATAGGCGAGCGGCGTCTCGGAGAAGACGATCGGGGTCCGCACGCTGGGGATCTGATTGCCGTCCCGATCGGCAAGATCGACCCGCATGCCGCGGGCCACGACCTGCGGATCGGCGAAGGTTTCGGCGATCGAGTTGATTGGTCCGGCGGGGACGCCGTTCTCCTCGCAGGCGGCGAGAAGATCGGTCTTCTTCCAGTTCCGGCTGCGCTCCAGAATCAGCGGACGGAGTTCTGCGCGATGCTTCACGCGGGATTTGTTGGTGGCGAAACGCTCGTCCGACGCCAGATCGGCCATCCCGAGCAAGGCGCAGAAGCGCTGGAACTGCCCGTCATTGCCGACTGCGAGGATCATGTGTCCGTCGGTGGTTTCGATCACCTCGTATGGGGTGATGTTGGGATGGGCGTTGCCCAGGCGGGTGGGGGCAGTGCCGGAAACCAGGTAGTTCATGTTCTGGTTCGCCATGACGGCAGACTGCACGTCGAGCAACGCCATGTCGATCTGCTGGCCCTTGCCCGTCTTCATCACGTGGATGAGTGCGGCCTGAATTGCCGTAACCGCGTAGATGCCGGTGAAGATGTCGGCGATCGCCACGCCCGCCTTCATCGGCTCGCCGTCAGGGGCGCCGGTGACCGACATGAAGCCGGACATGCCCTGGACGATGTAGTCGTAGCCGGCGCGCGCCGCATAGGGGCCGTCCTGGCCGAAACCGGTGATCGAGCAATAGACGAGCTTCGGGTTTTCCTCGGCAAGGCTCTCGTAGTCGAGGCCGTATTTTTCCAGGCCGCCGACCTTGAAGTTCTCGATCACCACGTCGGCGGTGCGCACCAGCCGGTGAACGATCGCCTGTCCCTCCTTCGAGCGAAAGTCTACGGTGATCGAGCGCTTGTTGCGGTTGGTCGAATGGTAATAGGCCGCGGAGAGGTTTTCACCATCCTTGCCGGTGACGAAGGGCGGACCCCAGGCGCGGGTATCGTCGCCGCCGTCGGGGTTTTCGACCTTGATCACGTCGGCGCCGAGATCGGCGAGCATCTGTCCGGCCCAGGGCCCGGCGAGCACGCGCGCCAGCTCGATGACCCTGATGCCGGCAAGCGGCAGGTTCCTCTTGTCCATCGTCTCCTCCAATGCCGGCCGACCCGCACCTGGCGGAATCTGCCGTCAGCTTATGGCGTGGATAACAAATAGGGACATGCCGGGATAGCACCAACGCGGCATGAGTTGATGAGCGGGCGGACTTAACCTGTGCGCAATTGTCAACGCCAACGATCAGACCAGCGGCGGCAGCGCCGGCAGGGTCGCGCGCTTGCGCAACTGGTGCTCGCGCCAGATCACGTAGCAGCCGGAGCCGATGATGATGGAGATGCCGGCCCATTTGAGCGGATCGGGCAGGTCGCCGAACACCCACCAGCCGAGCGCGGTGGCGGAGACGATCTCCAGATACTGCAGCGGCGCCAGCACGGAAGCCGGCGCGTTGCGATAGGCATAGGCGCCGAAAATGCCCGAGATCGTGGCGGCGATGCCGGCGCCGACGATGAAGAGCGCCGACAGGGCCCCCGGCACGACCGGCTGGAAATCCGCCCAGCCGAACCGGCTGCCGACCAAGAGCGCGATGGCGGCGAACCCCGCGCCCCAGAGGCCGGAATGCAGCTGCATCGACCAGGGGTCCTCGTTCTGCGCTGCCAGCCGCGTGATCAGCAGGTAGACGGCGAGGCCGAAAGCCGAGACTATGGGCAGAAGGGCGACGAGACCAACCTCCTGCAGGCTCGGCTGAATGACGAGCATCGCGCCGAGGAAACCCACGGCACACGCGGTATAGCGCCGCCAGCCGATCGTTTCCTTCAGGAAAATCGCGCCGAGGATCGTCAGGATGATCGGCTCGACGAAGAAGATCGCCAGCGCATCGGCCAGTTCCATCACCGCAAGCGCCATCACGAAGCTGATCATCACAATCGCGGTCATCAGGCCGCGGACCGCATGCAGCGCCGCCTTTTTCCAGGTGAGGTCGAAAAGCGTGCCGCGCCAGAGCACCACCGGCAACAGCGTCAGCGTCTGGAAGATGAAGCGGCAGAAGGTGATCACCGTTGCCGGCACCTCGGCGACGGCGAGCTTGGAGAAGATGTCGATGACCGGCGCAAGCAGCACCGAGACCACCATCAGGGAGAGGCCAAGGCCCACCTCGTGGCGGAGTGTGGCGGTCGGGGAGGCGGCCGTCTGCGCGGTCATGTCGGTCTACCGATGGGATTGTCAGGGCGGACAACCCTTTCGCACCAACGGCAGAAATCCGCAACCGGCATTTCGCGCAGGTCCGGCCGCTCCAGAAGGGTCTCATGCCGCAGGCCGGGATAGATGCGACATGTCGTGTCGACCAGCCCCGCACGCCGCAGCCGCTCGCCGAGCCAGCCCACCGCGCGCCCGAAGTCAGTCGCCGGATCCTCGCCGCCGCCGACGAGATGGATCGGCAGCGTGCGCGGCAGCCGGGCGATCCTCGCGGCAGTTGCGCCCGCATAGCTCAGCGCGAAAACGTCGAGCCATAGCGACACGCTGGGATCGAAGCCGCAGAGCGGGTCGGCAACGTAGTTGTCGACCTCGCGGTGATCGTGCGAGAGCCAGTCGAACTCCGTCCGCCGGTCCGGGATCGCCTTGGCCCAGGCACCGAAGGTGAGCCGTGCAAGCCGCGTGCTCGGCACGTCAGACCCCTTCAGCATCCGTTCGGCCAGCAAAATGGCCTGGGCGGCACGGCCGGCGAGACCGGGCCGGAAATTCGAATTCCAGACTGCGAGCGCGTCGATCTTGTCCGGATAGGTCTCCGCGAAACCGAGCGCCAGCAGGCCCCCCATCGAATGGCCGAACTGGATGATCGGCAGCCCCGGATGCGCGCCGGCTGCCAGTTCCCGCATCGCCAGCATGTCCTCGAGCGCGACGCGCCAGCCATCGCGGACGGCGAAGCGCCCGGTCGGCGCATCAGGCGCTTGCGTGTGGCCATGGCCGCGATGGTCGTGCGCATAGACATGGAAGCCGGCCGACGCCATACGCCCGGCGAACGCGCTGTAACGGCGCGAATGTTCGGCAAGGCCGTGGCTGACGAGCAACACCCCAGCGGCGGCACCCGCGGCCGGCTCATGGTGATAGGCCATCCGGGCGCCGGTCGGGCTCGATAGATGATGGACGTCGGAGAACATGCCGGTCGGCTGCCTGCGCGGACTGTGTGATGCGGCCATGAAATTGATTTTCTGCCGAAAAGCAATCCATCCCCGGAGAGCAGCGCAGGACTATTTGGAATTTCCGGTTGCATTTCTCCCGCATTTGTTGATTAATGTTCTTGATATGTCCGATCCGGAGAGGTGTCATGACGATGTAATCCGCATGCCGCATGATGGCGGCGCTTGTCCTGTTTTTGGCGGCGCCCGCCTTGGCCGAGGCGCTGCAGCAGGAGCCGCATGACGGTGAAGGAGGGCAGGGCGCAACCCGCCATGTACTGGCGCTCACCTGGCAACCCGGTTTCTGCCTGACAAAGCCGGAGAGCCCGGAATGCAGGCGGCATCCGAAAGCCGGCGCTCCGCGCCTGTCGCTGCACGGGCTGTGGCAGGTTCGAAAAAGCTATTGCGCCCTCGATGCGGACCTGAAGAAGCGTGACCGCTCCGGCAAATGGACGGATCTGCCGCAACTGTCGCTGTCCGAGGGAACGGCGGCACGGCTGGCCGAAGCCATGCCGGGCGTCGCGTCCGGACTCGACCGCCACCAATGGCTGATGAACGGCGCCTGCCATGCGGCGACGGCAGAGGCCTATTATGTGCGGTCGCTGGCGATGCTCGACGCCGTCAACGGTTCGGCCGTCGGGACGTTCTTCGAAACACACGCGGGTCGCAGCGTGACGATGGCGGATGTCGCTGCCGCCTTCGACGCGGCGTTCGGCGCCGGCGCCGGCGAGCGGGTACGCCTGCGCTGCCGCGACGTCGATGGGCAAAGCGTCCTTACCGGGCTGACCATCGGACTGTCGGCGCCGGATGGCGATCTGCCGGCACTCATCCGTGGCGCCGCGCCGACCAGGTCCGCATGCGAGGCCGGGCTGGTGGCGCAGGTCGGGCTGGTGGCGCAGGCCGTCGACTGACAAACGGCTCGGGCCGCGCCAACTGACGGTCAAAAGTGACGTGCGCGGAGCGCGCCTTGCGCGACGCCCTGCGAGAGGTTTGGCGGGCGCTGCCGACCGCGTGCGACAAAACCCGCCATCCGGCCGCTCCGCATTGCCGCTGCCGCTGATTTCGCCTACATAGCGGGCAAAATCTCTTGCGATGCGGAGCAGACGCGTAATGGCACGACAGTTCATCTATCACATGGCCGGGCTCAACAAGGCCTACGGCAACAAGAAGGTCCTGGAGAACATCCATCTTTCCTTCTACCCCGACGCCAAGATCGGCATTCTCGGCCCGAACGGCGCCGGCAAGTCGACGGTGCTGCGGATCATGGCCGGGCTGGACAAGGAATTCACCGGCGAGGCCTGGGTCGCCGAGGGCGCGACCGTCGGCTACCTGCCGCAGGAGCCGCAGCTCGACCCGGCGAAGAACGTGCTCGACAACGTCATGGAAGGCGTTGCCGGCAAGAAGGCGATCCTCGATCGTTACAACGAGCTGATGATGAACTACTCGGACGAGACGGCCGAGGAGGGCGCCAAGCTTCAGGACATCATCGACAGCCAGAACCTCTGGGACCTGGAGAGCCAGGTCGAGATGGCGATGGATGCGCTGCGCTGCCCGCCGGGCGATGCGGACGTCGCCAATCTTTCCGGCGGTGAGAAGCGCCGCGTCGCGCTCTGCAAGCTGCTGCTGTCGCAGCCCGACCTGCTGCTGCTCGACGAGCCGACCAACCACCTCGACGCCGAGACGATCGCCTGGCTGGAAAAGCACCTGCGCGAATATCCGGGCGCGGTGCTGATGATCACCCACGACCGCTACTTCCTCGACAACGTCACCGGCTGGATCCTCGAGCTCGACCGTGGCCGCGGCATCCCCTACGAGGGCAACTATTCGGCCTACCTGCAGGCCAAGGCCAAGCGCATGCAGCAGGAGGGCCGCGAAGAGGCCGCCCGCCAGAAGGCGCTCTCCCGCGAGCAGGAATGGATCGCCTCCAGCCCGAAGGCCCGCCAGGCGAAGTCGAAGGCCCGCATCCGCGCCTATGACGAGCTGGTCAAGGCCGCAGCCGATCGTCGTCCCGGCGACGCGCAGATCGTCATTCCGGTCGGCGAGCGGCTTGGCAATGTCGTGATCGAGGCCGAGAATCTGACCAAGGCCTACGGCGATCGCGTGCTGATCGAGAATCTCTCCTTCAAGCTGCCGCCCGGCGGCATCGTCGGCGTGATCGGCCCGAACGGCGCCGGCAAGACGACGCTGTTCCGCATGATCACCGGCCAGGAGCAGCCCGACAGCGGCGAGATCCGCGTCGGCGAGACCGTCGATCTCGGCTATGTCGACCAGAGCCGCGACGCGCTGGCCGCTGACAAGACGGTCTGGGAGGAGATCTCCGGCGGCAACGACGTCATCAAGCTCGGCAAGCACGAGGTCAACTCGCGCGCCTATTGCGGCGCCTTCAACTTCAAGGGCGGCGACCAGCAGCAGAAGGTCGGCACGCTGTCGGGCGGCCAGCGCAACCGCGTGCACCTTGCCAAGATGCTGAAGGCCGGCGGCAACGTCATCCTGCTCGACGAGCCGACCAACGACCTCGACACCGAAACCCTGGCGGCACTCGAAGATGCGCTCGAGAACTTCGCGGGCTGCGCGGTGATCATCAGCCACGACCGCATGTTCCTCGACCGCCTGGCCACCCATATCCTCGCCTTCGAGGGTGACAGCCATGTGGAGTGGTTCGAGGGCAACTTCGAGGAATACGAGCAGGACAAGATCCGCCGCCTCGGGCCGGATTCGGTCAATCCGAAGCGCGTGACCTACAAGCGCCTGACGCGCTGACGGGCATCACCGCTTGCGACTTGCGCGGTGTGCCTTGGCGTGCCGCTCCCCCTTGTCGACGGGGCGTGGAACGACGTACGCCGGGGCGGAATTCCGGCGCGTTGCTGATGATGAGGCTGGGCATGCGGGCCATGTCCGGCCGTCTCGCCAGCGGCGGGCCGGCCGCGCTTGCCGGAGTGGCCCGGCCCGCCTGGAGCCGGACCTGCTGCGTGAAGAGTACACATGCTGCCGTCCTGCCGTCGTCGCTGCAGTTCTGCCGGTGATCGCAACCCGGCTGCTCTAAGGGGGGCGCCGAACACTGTAGCGGTGCTCGGCGCACCTTTCGATGCACCTACCGGGCGCGGTTTCTCTGCGGCCGATTTTCGCCTTGCCGCCACCGCAGGCAGTTGATGATCGTTCCGCTTTCGCGGCAGATCGCTGCGAGGGTTCACACCCCTAGGCTCCTGCATATCTATATTCGGAAACCTCTATGCGACTCCGCCGACACCGGAGGAGTCGCAACTCGGCTTCGACTAACATTGCGGCTTGCGTTCCCGTCGTCCGTGACATAAAGATATCTTTATGTCTTGATGATGCATGGGGAACGGCGTGGCGAAGCTCGGGTTGGAGGCAATCGTAGAAATTTTGAAGTCGGCCGGCGAGCCGACGAGGCTGCGGCTGCTGGCGCTGCTGGCGCGTGGCGACCTGACCGTCACCGACCTGACCGACATCCTCGGCCAGTCGCAACCGCGCATATCGCGCCACCTGAAGCTTCTGACGGAAGCCGCGCTGGTCGAGCGCTACCAGGAGGGCGCCTGGGCCTATTTCCGGCTGCGCCACGATGGTGCGGCTGTGTCGCTGGCCCGCCATCTGCTCGAAAGCGCCGATGAAGCCGATCCTGTGCTCGCCCGGGACGCCGAGCGCCTCGTGGTGCTGAAGAAGGCGCGGGCGGAGAAGGCCCAGGCCTATTTCAGCCGCAACGCCGCGGAATGGGACGAGTTGCGGCGCCTGCACGTCAGCGAGGCCGAGGTCGAGGCGACACTCGTCAGGCTGATCGGCGAGGAACCGGTGGATGCCTTCCTTGATCTCGGCACCGGCACCGGCCGCATCCTGCAACTGTTCGAAGGGCTGTATCGCCGCGGGGTTGGTGTCGATGCCAGCCGCGACATGCTGGCCGTCGCCCGCTCCAATCTCGATCGCGCCGGCATCACCAAGGCCTCGATCCGCCATGGCGATATCTTCAACCTGCCGCTCGAACGCGACGAGTTCGACGTGGTGACGATCCACCAGGTGCTGCACTTCCTCGACGAGCCGGATGCGGCCATTGCCGAGGCGGCGCGGATGCTGCGGCCCGGCGGCCGGCTGGTGATCATCGACCTGGCACCGCACACGCTTGAGCACCTGCGCGACGCGCACGCCCATCTGCGCCTCGGCTTTTCGCACCAGATCGTCAAGGACTGGCTGGAACAGGCAGCCCTTGCGCTGGAGCAGACGATCGACCTGGCGCCCGCCGATCCCAGCGCCGACGCGCTGACCGTGACGATCTGGCTGGCGCGCGACCAGAGACCCGCAGAAAAAGGCGCGACCGGCGCCGAACCGCTCATCGCCATCGGTCGGAGGACCTGACATGACGTTTGGCCAGAATGCGCGCCGCAGCGATTCCTTGAGGCTATCCTTCGAGTTCTTCCCGCCGAGGAGCGAGGAGGGCGAACGCCAACTGGGCGAAACGATCGATGCCCTTGCTGCCTATGCACCGGAGTTCGTCTCGGTGACATACGGAGCCGGCGGCTCGACCCGCCAGCCGACACTTGCCACCTTGGCGCGGATCATTCGCGACACGCCGCTCGAGGCGGCCGCGCATCTGACCTGCGTCGGCGCGACCCGGCCGGAGGTGAATGCCGTCATCGAGGAATTTAGCGCCGTCGGGATCCGCCATTTCGTCGCGCTGCGGGGCGATCCGGCCGGCGGCGTCGGCGCCGCCTACCAGCCCCATCCGGGCGGCTACGCCAATGCCGCCGAACTGGTTGCGGGCCTGCGGCAGATCGGCGAGTTCGAGATCTCGGTCTCCGCCTATCCGGAGAAGCATCCTGAAAGCCGGGACGTGGCCGCCGATATCGACATGCTGAAGCGCAAGGTCGATGCGGGGGCGACCCGCGCGTTGACGCAGTTCTTCTTCGACAACGATCTCTATGCCCGTTATCTGGAGCGCGTGCGGGCGGCAGGCATCACGATCCCGATCGTGCCGGGTATCCTGCCGGTGCACAATCTCGGCCAGGTCCAGAAGTTCGCCGGGTTATGCGGCGCGACGGTGCCGCAATGGCTTGCCGAGCGGCTGGCTCCCCTCGACGCCAGTCCCGAGGAACGGGCGGCTGTCGCCGCAGAAATTGCCGCCCGTCAGGTGGAGGGGCTGATCGGGCTCGGCATCGATGAGTTCCACTTCTACACCATGAACAGGTCAGCGCTCGTATCGGCTGTTCTCGACCAGGTCGGATTCCGACGCCGCAACCAGGCCGCGGCTTGATCAGCAGGTCGGCTGCCGGTCCGCATGAAAAGCGCATGACGCCGGTCGGGGTCATGCGCTTTCATTGACTGGGTGTTTTTATGTGGTTTGGTCCATTTGGACGACGCACGCCGTCAGATGAAAATCATGCTGACGACGAAGAGGAACGCGGCACTGATCATCAGAACATTCAAGGAATGTGTGAGTCTCATGGGCTTACCTCCTTGCGTTGCGAGGCAATAATATGGCGGATCAGCCGTCATTGAAAAGAAGTATGTGTGTTGCGATGCGGCATCACCCATGCCGAAGCCGATTTTCCACAGGGCTAACCGATTGATTCGACGGAAAGATTCCGGGCGGAAAAATTTTCACGAAATGTTAATTTCGGTTAACCGGCGCCACAGCCGTTTCACCGCTTTTGGGCGGTCTCACGGCTTTCGGCGGAAACGCCTTTCGGCTGCAGGGGCGATGCCATCCGCCTCAGCAGGCGGCCGTCGAGGATGACGAGCCCGGCCAGCACGAGTGCGATGCCGACGCTGGCCGCGACGGAAAGCTGCTCGCCGAGGAACAGCATTCCGGCAACGATCGCGCTCGGCGGCACCAGCAAAGTGACGAGGGAGGTGTTCGTCGCACCGGCCTCGGCCATGATTCGGAAGAACAGAATGTAGGCGTATGCGGTGGAAACGAGCGCAAGGGCGAGAACGGCCAGCACGACGCCAAGCGATGGCACGGGCACGGTCCACGGTTGGTCGACGATGCAGGCGAGCGGCAGAAGGACAATAGCCGCGGCGGTGATCTGCCCGGCCGCTGTCACCGGCGGCGCCACGTTGCGGAAGCGCTTTCCATAGGTGCCGGCAAACCCATAGGAGGCGGCTGCCGCCAGCGGCAGGAGGAGCGCCCAGAGAGGCGGGCCGCCGCTGTCGCCGGCGAAGGGGGCGAGTGCCCGCGGCCCGACGAGCACGGCGGTCCCGGCCAGGCCGACAAGACAGCCCGCGACCTTTGCCGGCGTCATCTTCTCATCCGCGGTCAACTGGTTGGCGATGAGCACCGTGAAGATGGGCGTCGTCGCGTTCAAAACGGCGGCCAGTCCGGCGCCGATTTCCGTCTGGCCGGTGAAGATCAGGATATGCGGCACGACGTTGTTGATCAGCCCCATCGCCAGGAACTCGCGCCAGCGCTGCCGCAGCGTGGCGTAGAGGCCAAAACGTCCGGCGATGTAGACATGGAGCGCAATCGCGGCGAGGCCGAGCCGCAGAAGCACGAGGGTGATCGGAGGCAGGTGCTGTACCGCGACCCGGGCGAAGAAGAACGAACCGCCCCAGATCGCGCCGAGCAGGATGAGCAGCGACCAGGTCCGCGCCGTCATCGTGTAGTCGGCCCTGGTACTGACAGGTTGATCCATTTGCGCCCCCTCTTGCTGGGGGAAGCAATAGCGTGGCGCTGGCGGCCTTGCCACCCGTTTCCTGCGCCACGCATCTCGCCCGTCAGATCGCCCCTGTGATGTGAGGCGGACGGACGACTACAGCGCCGCCGCTCAGAGGGCCCCGAGCAGCGCCGGCGTCGCCCAGCCGTCGGCCGGCATGCCAAGGCGCAACTGTTCCTTCTGGATCGCCGTGCGCGTGCCGGAGCCGAGAATGCCGTCGATCTTGCCGACGTCGTGCCCGAGTTCGACAAGCCGCGTCTGCAACGCCTTCATGCCGCCGTCGTCGAGACCCTGCTCGGGCTGGCCCTTCTCATAGGGCGGCGCGCCGGCCAGGCGGGTGGCGAAATGGGCCGCCGAAGTCGTGTAGATGAACGACTGGTTCCATTCGAGATAGACGTTGAAGTTCGGGTAGGTGATGAAGGCCGGCCCCTTGCGTCCCTGCGGCAGCACCAGCGACGAGGCGAGGTTGGCAAACCGCGTGTCGCCGTCGCGCGGCGTCACGCCGAGGGCAAACCAGTCGCCGGCGTTCATGCCCTCCTGCAGCCCGGTCTTTTCGAAAGGCAGGGTTTCGGGCACCGAGACCTCCTGGATCCACGGCTCTCCTTTTTTGAAGCCGAGGTTCTGGATGAATTTCGCCGCCGTCAGGATCGCATCCGGCGCGCTGGCCTTGACGTTGACGTGGCCGTCGCCGTCGCCGTCGACCCCAAAGGCGATGATATCCTTCGGCAGCATCTGCACCTGGCCGATCTCGCCGGCCCAGGCGCCGGTCGTCGAGGCGGGGTCGAGGTCGCCGTGCTGCACCATCTCGATCGCCGCGATCAACTGCGGGCGGAACAGCTCCGGCCGGCGGCAGTCATGAGCGAGGGTGACGAGGGCATTGCGGGTGTTGAAGTCGCCCTGGACGGCGCCGAAATCGGTCTCCATCGCCCAGAATGCCGCGATTACCGGTCCGGGAACGCCGAACTCGTGCTCGGCGCGCTGGAACACATGGGACAGTTCCTGCAGCTTCTTGCGGCCGATATCGAGGCGCGAGCGGCTGACCGTGCGGCTGGAAAACTCCAGGAAGGTCTGCCGGAACACGCCCTGGGCACGGTCGCGGGAAAGCACCTTCTGGTCGATCGCCGCACCGGCAAGCGCGCGGTGCACCACATCGGCAGGAACGCCCTTTGCGACGGCCTCCGCCTTCACGCCGTCAAGGAAGGTGGCGAGATCGCCCCCGCATGCGACGCCGGGCGCGGCAGACGGGCTTGCGGCCTGCTGAGCAAGAGCAGTGCCGGAAAGAAACAGCGCCAGAATGGCGCCGAGTGGCAGAAAACGCGGTTGCATGGTGGGTCCTTTCATTCGGTTGCCCCGCCTTCTCAGATTACTGTGACCGAAGCAAGAACGAAAAGGCGGCGCTTTGCCCGCCGCCAAATGACCCTGTTGATCGCCGGTTTTTCGACTGTCGGTTGGCCTTTGGCCAGGTTGGACCCGAAGGGTTTTTGGCTCGAATCGAGCCGCATGGTTGACCGGTTGGCTGGCGCTTCAGTCAAAGCCTGCGGCCAAGCGGGCCGGTCGATCGGGAGGCAGTTCGCGCTGGCCCTGGGCGTGCCAGTTTAGCGCTAGGCGACTCGGATTTACCTTCAGGGATGCCCTTGGCAAATCGCCCCTGCCTGACAGAAGCTGCTTCGACAGAATGCATCACTCCAGCGCGGAAAGGCTCTGCTTCGAGACCTCGGCAAGCCACCGCTCCCAGTTGCGGCGAGAGCCGGCGAAGGCGTTGATGTCGGTTTCACCCGTGATGCCGGGCACGATGCCGGTACTGGTATATTGCCAGAACGCCCACTTGCGGCCGTAGACATTGTCCGGATGATCGGCCACGGCGCGCAGCCAGAGGTGATACTTGTCGAAATGGCCGGCCATGTTCTGACGATGGAAGTCGACTGTCGTGTAGATGATCGGGCGCTTGCCGTAATGTGCCTCGATCCGGTCGAGGAAACGCTGGAGGTTGGCGTGCACCTCGGCAGGCGGCGGGCGCTTGCGGCAGGTCGGCGAAGCCGGGTTCCACTCCGCGTCGAGCACCGGTGGCAGCAGCGCCGCGCTCCTGGGTACGCTCCTGATGAACCAGTCGGCCTGTGCGTCCGGGGTCGAGCAGAAATAGTAGAAATGGTAGGGCGCATGCGCGATGCCGGCAGCGCGCGCGTCGCGCCAGTAACCGTCGAAGCGCGGGTCGATCCTGTCCGTCCCTTCCGTCGCCTTGATGAAGGCGAAGGAGATGCCCGAGGCCTTTACCGCCGGCCAGTCGATGTCGCCGTTCCACTTCGAAACGTCGATGCCATGCACCTCATGGTGGTGTGGCGTGCGGGCGCCGAATTTCTGCGGATCACTGTCCTCGAATCGCGGCTTGGGACCGGTCGTGGAGATGAGATCGTAATCCACCGACGAGCACGATGCCGCAAGGACGAGAGGCGCAAGGAGGGCCGGAATGAAACGGTGCATGAATGTCCCGATGCAGAGGCAGGCGGATACTGCCCGACATCCGGGATTCGGTAAAGGGCGCCGTTCGACGCCAGATCCTGCCGCGATCGGATTTTGGTCACGATCGCGGCGGGATGCCGATGGCCGGCCTACAGGTCCGCCGGCCGGCCATCGCGCGGATCAGAACTTCCAGCCGACGCCGAGCATCAGCGTGTTGCTGCTGAGGTCGGTGTTGACGCCCATCAGGTTCTTGTCGCCGTAATCGGTGTAGCGGTATTCGGCACGCCCGATCAGGTTGTCGGTGAAGGCCTGCTCGATGCCCGCGCCGATCGTCCAGCCGTGGAAGGTCTTGTCGTCGCTAGCGCCGGTGCCGCGGTCGGTCAGCTCGGCATTGGTGAAGGCGTAACCGCCGGTCCCGTAGACGAGCGTACGGTCGAAGGCGTAGCCGACGCGGGCGCGCAGCGAGCCGCTCCAGTTCGTCTCGAGGTTCATCGGAATGCCGCCGAGGTCGAAGTTGTCGTCACTCCAGTTGTACTTGACGTCGCCTTCGAGACCCATGACCCAGGGGCCGGTCTGGTAGTTGTAACCGGTGTAGCCACCGAGCGCCCAACCGTCGAGACTCGGGCTGGACTTGAAGCCGGCGTCGTTCGTATCGGCATCGATCCAGTCGTAGCCGGTCATCGCACCGACATAGAAGCCGTTCCAGTCATAAACCCCGGACACTTCCTCGATGATCGGCGCCGCCGGCGCCTCTACCTGGGCCAGATCGGCCGCCCGGGCGGTTGTCGCCGCGGAGGCAATCGCAAGCGCAGCAGCACCGATGTAGAGTGTTTTCATGGTTGTCATTCCTTCTGCTTCATTACCATGCAGACGCAGCCCCAAAGCGTCGGCAAACGAGATACAACCCCCTCAAGATTCGAGGGTTCTCACAGAATGAGGCGCAAAATCGGGCAAATTGGGCGAAGAAGGCAGAAGGTGTTTCAAGCTGGCATTTTTGCAACAGCCAGCCAGGCATAGCCGCGATAGGGGCGCTCGGTCGCGACGACCGCGCCGCGTGCGGCTGCTGCTTCCTCCAGGACACGGAAAAGATCGGCGCGCGGCGTGACGTGGAACCGCTCCAGCCAGCTTCGCAGGGCCCGGCGGAAGGCGGCGGGCAGCTGCTCCTGCTGGCCGAAGTCGACCACATGCAGCGAACCACCGGGATTGAGGCTCTGGATCGAGTTCATGACGGCAGCCTGCCAGGCGGGAATCATCGACAGCGAATAGGAGATGACGATCCTGTCGAAACCTGCCTCGCCGAAGTCTTCGGGGGCATAGGCGGTGGCGTCGGCCAGCCGCAGCACGGGCCGGCCAGCCTTTCGCCGGGCAAAGCGCTTCTCGGCCGTCTGCAGCATGTTGCCGGAAATATCGAGGCCGAAGAGACGCGCCTGTGGATAGAGGCGCGCCAGCTGCTCGATATTGCGGCCGGTGCCGCAGCCGACCTCCAGGATCGACTGGCCTGCCTCCGCCGCGATCCCGCGGAGCAGGCGATCGCGGCCGAAGAGATAGTATTTCCGCGTCAGATCGTAGACGTGGCGTTGATACCGGTATTGCCGGTCCATCCTCTCCGCGTGTTCGCCTTGCAATATTGCTTCCGGATCGAACGCCTGTCGTGCCATTAAGACTTCTTCCGATAGATGTGGAAACCGCCGTATATGGCCGACCGGTCGCGCCGGCCGAGCGCCAGCGAGCGCTCCTGCTCGTAGTGCCACAGGTCGAGGAGGGCCGGGGAGAGCTTGCCGTCGAGAATGCTGCGTTCGGCCGCCGTCCGGAAGATCACCACAGCACCCTCCGCAGCGGTGCGGCTGATCTCGCTCCAGAGTTCGTTGAGCTGTCCTTCGTTCATCCAGTCCTGTGCATCGAGCAGCACGAAGCGGTCGACCGAGCCGGCCGGCTTGGTGGCCAGCAGTTCGGTGAAGCTGGCATGGTGGACGCGGACCCGCTCCGCACGGGTGCGGATCGCCGCGTAGTGCTCGGCGGCGAGGTAATCCGGCAGCCGGCCCTCCTGCTCGGTCGGATAGCGCCGGGCGAAGGCCTGCCAGGCGAAATAGTTGTCCTTCAGTGGGAAGTGGCAGGTCAGCTTCTCGAGGCGCTGGCGCAGCACGGGTGCGACCGAGTTGCCGCCATTAAGGCTGGCGAGCTCGTCGAACTGCTGCGGCGGTATGCCGAGGCCGAACAGCGACGCCTTTCTCGAGGTCAGCCAGCGAATCAGCGGCCGGTCGAACAGTGGCGCGATGCGGGTCTCGAAGAACTGCCGCTGCTCGCGCAGCGAACGGGTCTTTGCGAATTCGCGGGGATCGACGCCGTGGAGGCGGGCGACGATGTGGCCGAGCAAGATGAAGCGGCCGAGCAGGCCGGTGCGATAGATGTTGCGCTCGAACACGCCGATCCGCCGTCGTCCGAGCCGGGTGCGGCCGTTCCAGTAGTCGCGCACCGACCGATCGAGCTTCGGCTCGATGAAGAGCCGGTAGGCCTGCTCGTTGGCCGTTCCGCCGTTGCCGCAGAGAAAGCGCGTCACGTCGGCATGGGTCGGCAGGTGACGGAAGGCGGCGAGCTTCAGCCGGTTCAGGGCGATATGGTGCGGGTTCAGATCCACCACGTCGATCGATTCGGGCGCGCGGGAGAGATAGGCGAGCATGTTGCATCCGCCAGAGCCGATCGTGACAATCCGTTGTCCGGCCGAAAGCTCCATCGCCTCGATGTCGACGGCCGGATCCTCCCAGATCTGCGGGTAGACGAGGCCGGAGAAAAGCAGGCCGAACAGGCGCTCGGACAGTCCCTCGAACGTCAACGCCCGGTGCTGCAGCAGCGCCGACCTGAGTTTCCCGTTGTTCCCGTAATGCGCATTCCTGGCGAGTTCGCTCATGATACCGTCTCAGCTGTGGGCCTTTGACGGGCAATAACTGCGGTGCGCTACAGTTTGATGACCGGACCGGCAGGCGGTGTGGACAACGGCGGGCGGCCGGCGCTGCTACCTTCACTTGGTGCCAAGGCTGGATCGTCGCTTCGGAATGGCTCTTTTCAGGAGAACCGATTTTTGATTGTCTGCCGCCGAGGCGAGGGGAGCGCGAATGGGGCGATTGCGGCGAATTGCGGCAAGAACAACGATCGGGGCTTCCGTGGTGCTGGCAATTGCCGCCAGTTGGCTAATCGCGCGCCCGCCCGAACTGCTCAGCGTCGGCTCCGGCTATGCCGCCAAGATCGTCTGCTCCAACGTTTTCATTGCCGGCCGCGACCCTGATGCCGTTCTTGCGCTGGACGTGCAGGCGCCCGGCCATCCGCTGCTGCGCCTGATGCACCAGTCCGTTGACCGCGTCGACAAGACGGTCACGGCATCGCTGCTCGGCATCTTTGCGCCCAACTATGCGGCCTATCGGGAGGGATTCGGTTGTGCCAATGTGCCGGATGGCGACTTCGTTGCCGCGCAACAGGCCGTCGCGGACGTCGTTCTGCCCAAAATCGCCCCGCCGCCAGCCGATCGTCCCTGGCCCGAGGGCGAAACGGGCAGCGCCGATCCTGGGCTTGCCGCCTTGCTCGACGATCCGGACCTCGTCGGCCCCGGTATGCGCAGCGTCGTGGTCGTGCATGACGGCCGGCTGGTCGGCGAGCGGTATGGCGACGGCTTTTCCGCTGACGTGCCGCTGCTCGGCTGGTCGCTCACCAAGACCGTCAACGCGGCGCTCGTTGGCCGGCTTGTCAAGGACGGGCAGCTTTCGCCGCTTCAGTCGAACCTCTTCGCCGGCTGGCAGGGTGACGCGCGCGCGAAGATCACCGTCGCCGACCTCCTCGCCATGCAGGACGGACTCGCCTTCAACGAGGGCTACGGCAATGTCACAGACGTGACACGCATGCTCTTTCTCGAGCCGAACATGGCGCGGTTCGTCTGGTCCCTGCCGCTCGACGCCAATCCCGGCGAGCGGTTCAACTATTCCAGCGGCACCGCCGTCCTGCTCTCGCATGTCTTCATGAACGTGCTCGGCGATCGGTGGACGGCGCTATCCTATCCGGCCTCCGCCCTATTCGGCCCGCTCGGCATGCGCAGCGCCGTGATGGAGACGGACGAGACCGGCATTTTCGTCGGCTCGTCCTACATGTATGCGACGGCACGCGACTGGGCCCGCTTCGCGCAACTGCTTCTCGACGACGGCCGGTGGAACGGGGTTCGGCTGCTGCCGGAAGGATTCGTGAAAGCGATGGGGACGCCGACCTCGGTCTCGAACGGCGCCTACAGCCACGTGCAGACCTGGATCAACGGTCCGGGAGGCGTGGCGAACGCCCGCTACGGGCTGCCGGCGGACACGTTCTGGATGCTCGGCCATGACGGCCAGTCGATCGCGGTCATCCCATCGCGACAGATCGCCGTGATCCGCCTCGGCCTGACGCCTTCGAGGCTGGATTATCGCCCGCAGGAATTGGTGCGGCAGGTCGTCGACGCGCTCGCGACGAAAGGCTGAATTGGCTCAGAGGCTGTAATCCGGCGCCTACTTCAGGCCGGTTTCTTCAAGGAGGCCCTTGCTCTTCGCAGTGTAGTAGTAGCCGCTGGCGTAGAGGCGCACCGCGCCGTCATGCTGATTGTCGGCGACCATCAGGGCGCCGCGCAGGTATTTCGCGCCGTACTTGATGTTCGTCTCGGCATCGAACAGACCGTCGGGCGTGCCCTCGTAGCCCATGCCCTTGGCCGTGTTGTAGCGAATCTGCATGAGGCCGTAGTTGCCGGAATGATAGGCCCGCGGATTGTAGCGGCTCTCGCGCTTGATGACGCGGTGGAGGAGCGCCTCCGGAATTTCATAGATCTCGGCGTACTTGGTGATCAGGGCATCGACCGGGGTGCCTGATTTCTCGAATGCCTGCTGGCTCGGCTGGAGAGCCGACCTGGCTTGCGGCGCTGCAAAAGCAACCGGCTGCAGCGTCGGCTTTGCCGTCGGCACGACCTGGAGCGAGGCGACGAGCTGCTCCAGTCCCTGCGGCTCGCCGGTGTCGAAGCCCGGCTCCATCACCGCCGTTTCGAACGCGACCGGGATGAACTTTGCCGGGGCAGGGTCGGGACTGGTCGGAACCGGCACCGTGGAGGCGGCCTGCAGTTCGGGCTGCGGCGTGGCCGCCGCGATGGCCATTTCGGCATTGCTGGCGCGGGTGACCTCGACGGCCGCTGCGACCGTCTGCACGTCGCGGGTTTCGGCCGCATCCGGATCGGCGAGCGGCGCGGGCAGGGCATCGGCGGTCATTTCGGTGCCGGGTTTTGCGATCGGCATCACCGTTTGCATGGCCGCCATGTCCTCGACCGGTGTTTCGATGACGCTGGCGCAGCCGCCGAGAACAAGCAATGCCGTGGCGCAGCCTGCCGTCATGAAACGCTTCGCATGGGTCGGGTGTCTGTCTGCCATCAGGTCGCTCTCGTCTGCCTCAGGGCTCGAAAACTTGGCGTTTCCGGCGCGATTGCAAATCAACGGCGCTTCGACCGTGGTTCGTCCATTAGCCCATCGAACCGCGCCGGGCAACCCGGCGAGGCCGATAGCCGCGTCAGGCGGAGACCCGCCGCAGCCCAGCCGTAAGCAGCCCGGCCCCCATCAGGAGCGATCCGCCCACCCGATTGACGACCTTCTGGACCCCGGGCTTACGGATCGTTCCGCGCGCGGCCGAAGCCATCAGGGCATAGGCCAGTGCATTGGCGGTGGCGAGGACGAGGAAGGTGATCTCGAAGATCACCATCTGCGGCGCGATCGGCCGCGACAGGTCCAGAAACTGCGGCAGGAAGGCGACGAAGAAGACGATGCTTTTCGGGTTGAGCGCCGTCACCACATAGGCATGGGCGAAGATGCGCATCGGCTTTTCTTCCCGCGTCGTCCCTGCCGGGTTGGCGTCGCTTCCGGCGACCGGCGCACGCCACAGCTTGAGGCCGAGCCACAGGAGGTAGGCGGCGCCGATCCACTTGAGGGCGGTGAAGATCGCCGCCGAGGTGGCGAGCAGCGCGCCGAGGCCGAGCATCGAGGCGGTCATGGCGGTGAAATCGCCGAGCGCCACGCCGGCGACCGTCGCCCCAGCCGTCCGGCGGCCGTGGCCGAGTGCGTAAGAAATGACGAGCAGGATGGTAGGCCCAGGGATCGCCAGCATGACGGCTGACGCGGCAGCGAAGGCGAACCAGTGTTCGAACGACATGAAAAGCTCCCCGGAACGATGTGATCCGGGGAGCAAGCCATTGGCGCATTGCGCCGTCAAGAGATTTGCGTCGGCGTCGGCGCGTGCTTCAGACCGCCGACGTCCACTTCTGGCCGATCGCGTCCATCATCTCGCCGAACCACTCGGCGCTCGTGTCGAAGCGCTTGCCGCCCTTGATGCGCGGGAACTCGATCGTGCGCAGCTTGCCGTTCTGGGCCTCGTCGTGCCCCGTGACGCCGGAGACCTTGTTGAGGGCGCTTTCGACGGCGAGGTCGACCATGCTCTGGATCAGGCGCAGGTCGTCCTGGTTGGCCGGGGCGGAGCGGGCATAGTAGCCGGACTTCTGCACCATGGCGCGCTCGGCGCCGAGCAGGGCGGCGAACTGCTTGGAGAACCAGTTGCCGACATTGATCGTGTCGATCTTCACGTGACCGAAGGCATCGCGCTTGACTGTCTCTCCCGCCGCTTCCCGCTCGGCCACGATTGCATCGAGACAGGCACCTTCGGAGACGAACAGGGTGACATATCCGTGGCGGTCCATGGCGCTTCTGAGCCTGTCGGCCTCGGCCTCCAGATCGAAAGCCATTTCCGGCAGGTAGAGCCCGTCGATGCTCTTCATCTCCTTGCCCATCATGAAGCCGTCGACATATTCGTTGCCGGCGGTCTTCTGCAGGTAGGCACGGGCGGTGGCGGCGGTCAGCCAGCCGCAATGGCGGCCCATCACCTCGTGCACGACGAGCGTGCGCGGCGCGGCGCTCTGTTCGTTGGAGACGTTGTCGAAGAAGCCGGCGCCGACCTCGGCGGCCGTCCAGGCGCCGAGCGACTGGCGGATCGGCACGACGTCGTTGTCGACGGTCTTGGGCAGGCCGACGACGGTGAGATTGTAGCCGTTGGCGCCGAGGTAGGCGGCAAGGTCGGCAGCGGTCGTATTGGTGTCATCCCCGCCGATGGTGTGCAGGATGGTGACGCCGTCGCTGGCGAGCCGTTCGGCGGCGACGCGCAGCGGGTTCTCACCCTCCTTGACCAGTCCGCGCTTGACGCAGTCGGCAGCGTTGGTCAGCTTGACGCGACTGTTGCCGATCGGCGAGCCGCCGTAGCGGTGCAACAGATGGGCCTTGTCGCGCATGGTCGGGGTGATCTCGATGCGGTCGGCCAGCAGCAGGCCCTGGTAGCCCGAGCGGTAGGCGACGAGTTCGATTTCCGGGGCGATGTCCGTATAGCGCCCAATGAGACCGCCCACAGCGGAGGAAAGGCAGGGCGCAAGGCCTCCTGCGGTGAGCATTGCGACTTTTTGTTTGGTCATTGGTACCTCCTCGCCGAACGAACCAGTCGGTCGGCGGATCTCTAACCCAGATTCCGCGGCAGGGGAATCACGATCGCTACTTATACGCCGTAGATGACGCCTTGTCGGCGACGCATCAGGCGCGGCCAGCGCCGGGCGCTTCGATGCGCGAGATCTTCGCCTTGCGGCCGAGCCAAACCACGAAGGCGACGGCGAGTGCAAAGCCGACGGTGGATGCGCCGATCGCTTCGCCGAGCAGGAGGGCTGCGATCGCAAGCGTGACGAAGGTCTGGAACAGCTGGACTTGCGCCACCCGGGCAATGCCGCCGAGCGCGAGACCGGCGTTCCAGAAGATGAAGCCTCCGAACATCGACATAAGGCCGAGATAGAGCAGGGCGCCGTACTGGGCAGGGCCGGGCGAATGGATGCCGCTTCCCGCAACCAGCAACGTCCCAACCAGCGTGAACGGCGCGCAGAGCACCAGCGCCCAGCCGATCACCTCCCAGCCCGGCAGCGCACGCGCGAGCTTTCCGGACAGCACGTAGGAGAAAGAGGCGGAGATCGCCGCCAGGAACAGCCAGACGTCGCCGCCTCCGAGATGGAAGCCGCCCTCGCGCAGCGAAAAGGCGACGACCAGGGCGGAGCCTGCGATCCCGCACAGCCAGAATAGCGGCCCCGGTCGCTCGCCGTCGACGAGCGCGGCGAAAATAGAGGTCAGAAGCGGCAGGATGCCGAGCACGACGCCGCCATGGCTGGCCGGGATCGTCTGCAGGGCGATCGAGGAGAAGATCGGAAAGCCGAACACAGCGCCGAGGCCGATGCCGGCAAGCGCCGGCAGGTGCTCGCGCGGGAACGGTCGGCGCAACAGGATCAGCGCGGCGCCCGCGGCCGCAGCGGCGATGACCGCGCGGCACATGGTGAGGAAGAGGGGGCTGAACGCCTCCAGCGCAACCCGCGTCATCGGCAGGGTGGCGCCGAAGATCGTGACGCCGACGAGACCGAGCAGCATGCCGGCAGCCGTGGTGGACAAAAATCTCACGCTTAGGTTCTCATCATGGGGACATTGCTTGACGTGCTCGCATCCGCTGTGGCGGCCGTCAAATGCATAAGCCTGATCGCTCGATCAAAAAAAGGAATGCAGCCACTTGTTGAGGGGCCTCAAAATATCGTGACCTGGCGCTGGACGGGTTGCATTCAGGATCGATGTCTGATCAAGATCACCTTATGTTCTTACACATGGGCGATGCTTGATGACTTCCCTCTGGGACCGGCTGGTAGGCATGGTTGCGGACGCAGCCAGCAATGCGCTTTCGGGTGTGGTCGAGGCCGTTCGCACCCTGTTCGAGGGGGATCCCGAGACGCGCCGCCAGGTTGCGTTTTCCGTTGCCATGATCGCGCTTTCGGCCAAGATGGCAAAAGCCGATGGGGTGGTCACGACGGCGGAGGTCGACGCCTTCCGGCACGTCTTCAAGTTTCCCTCCGACCAGGCGGCCAACGTGGCGCGGCTCTATAATCTCGCACGCCAGGACGTTGCCGGCTACGAGGCCTATGCCGAGAAGATGGCGGCGCTCTGCATCGCTTGCGAGAGCAACTGCACCCTCCTCGATGACATCATCGACGGGCTGTTCCACATCGCCAAGGCCGACGGACTGATCCACGAAAGCGAAATGGCCTTCCTGTCGCGGGTGGCGGAGATCTTCGGCATGACCGACGAGCGCTTCGAGCAGATCACGGCGCGCCATGTGCATGTGAGCGGCCGTGATCCCTACAAGGTGCTCGGCGTTTCGCGCCACGACGATTTTCCTTCGATCCGCAAGCGCTACCGCTTCCTGGCGGCCGAGAACCATCCCGACACGCTGATGGCGCGGGGCGTGCCCGTCGAATTCCAGCGCATCGCCAACGACCGGATGGCCGCCCTCAACTCGGCCTTTGCCGAAATTGAGAAAGAGCGACAGGCGGCATGACCGCATTCGAGCCCGATTTTCCCGGTGCGGCCGTTGTGCCGTCCCCGAACCACGGCGAACGCAGGGACGGGCGCCGCCCCGACGCGATCATCCTGCATTATACCGGCATGGAAAGCACGGACGGGGCGCTTGCCTGGCTCTGTGCGGAGGAGAGCGAGGTCTCCAGCCACTATTTCGTTTACGAGGACGGCCGCATCGCGCAGCTTGTGCCGGAGAGCCGTCGCGCCTGGCACGCGGGCAAGAGCAATTGGAAGGGCGAGACGGACATCAATTCCTGTTCGATCGGCATCGAGATCGCCAATCCGGGACATCCCGGCGGCCTGCCGGACTTCCCCGAAGCGCAGATCGCTGCGGTCGTCGAACTGTGTCGCAACTGTGGCGAAAGGTGGAGAATTGCGCCCGAGAGGGTGCTGGCCCACAGTGACGTCGCCCCGATTCGCAAGGTGGATCCGGGTGAAAAGTTCCCCTGGGAGCGCCTGCACGCGGCCGGCATCGGCCATTGGGTCGAGCCGGCGCCGATCGCCGGTGGTCGGTTCTTCCAGCGCGGCGACGAGGGGGCGCCGGTCGAGGCCTTGCAGGCGATGCTTGCTCTCTATGGATATGCCACGGAAATCACGGGGATTTTTGACGTGGCGACGGAGGGCGCGGTTGCTGCTTTCCAGCGTCATTTCAGGCCCGCCCGCGTCGATGGAATCGCCGATTCCTCGACGATCGACACATTGCACAGGTTGCTTAAACGCCTGCCTGTCCGCAATGGTTTCACGGCATAATTATCACGTTAAGTTTCCCATTGTAACGCAAGTTTAACATTCCGCCACATCCTGAACGGATTGGGAATGTTTGTTCCCGCCTGCCTTCGATCCCCCGGAGATTGCCATCCAGCGGTTGTCGGGTCGGGTTCGAGGGCACGGGCTTTTGCCGGCGGGAGGTTGGGCCTCTTCCGTAATCGCCCCAGGTTCGATCCATCGGACCGCTTCATGAATTTTGATCCATGCGCGAGGTTCCGGCCGATGGGCCGGTTCCTCAAGGCCTTGCCGTGCGCCCATTCGACCGGAGACTTTGAAAAGCATGAGGAATTCGTTTACGGCCGCAGGGGCCGCTTGCCTATTTAGCCTTCTGATGCAGGTTGTGCCGGTGCAGGCGGAACCGCTCCCCGGCGTCATCCTGAGCAAGCCCCTGAAGACCACCACCCGAACCACCGGTTATCCGAGCATAGGCGCTCCGGTCGCCTATTCAGACCTGATCGTGGTCTATGCCCGCCGGTACGGCGTCCCCGTCAACCTCGCGCATGCGGTCATCCGGGTGGAGAGCAACTTCAATGCGAATGCGCGCGGCAGCGCCGGCGAGATCGGTCTGATGCAGATCAAGCCGGCCACGGCCCGCATGATGGGCTACACCGGCAGCACCAAGGGCCTTTACGATCCCGAGACGAACATCAAGTACGGCATGAAATACCTTGCCATGGCGCATGATCTCGGTGGCGGCACCACCTGCGGCACGATCCTGAAGTACAATGCCGGCCACGCCGCCACCCGCATGAACCCGGTCTCCAAGCGCTATTGCGGCAAGGTCCGCGACCTGCTGGACCTTCTCTGAGGCACGGTCCCGAGCGCGCACCACCGTCGCCGCGGGCAGCGGCGCGCTCGGCCGGCTTCGGAGGGCGGCAGACCCCGCCTGATGATTTGCGCTGGTCATCGCCGTCCGCCTCGATTACATAGGCGCGGACCAGTTGGCCGGGCAGCCGCGCCCCGCAAGTGCCGAAAGGCCGCGGGGTGAGGAAAGTCCGGGCTCCACGGAAACACGGTGCCGGATAACGTCCGGCGGGGGCGACCCCAGGGAAAGTGCCACAGAAAGCAAACCGCCTTCTTCGGAAGGTAAGGGTGAAAGGGTGGGGTAAGAGCCCACCGCGGCCATGGCAACATGGACGGCACGGTAAACCCCACCGGGAGCAAGACCGAATAGGGATGACGTGAGCGGCGCGAGCCGCTCAGCCCGTTTCCGGGCCGGTCATCCGGGTGGGTTGCACGAGGCCGGGCGCAAGTCCGGTCCCAGATGAATGGCTGCCACGTTCCGGCGTCAGTCGGAGCCATACAGAACCCGGCTTACAGGCCAACTGGTCCTTTCTTCTTCTCCCCGCGAAATCGCCGTCGCTCTGCGTCTGCGGATCGGGGCGCGTGCGCGCTCCGATCGGCGGCTTGCGCCAAGGCACCGGGGCCGCTCCCCCGTATCCAGCGGGATTGTTCCTTCGATCGTAGCGCAGCCCTTCTCCAAGGAAACCAACGCATTGAGGAGGGCCTAAACCTTTCGTTAAACTTAACGGCCTATGAAGATTGGATGTTCTACTCCGGGAGTTCGGCCCGTTCCCATTGACGCCCATTCGGTCCCATGATATCCCATAACCCTACCGTGCAGGGGCGAATGATCGCCCATCCATCGCGAAATACGCAGATGTCCCGGTCGGGATGGAAGCGGCGCTTGCGTGTCGCGCCGCGCTCGATGGTGTTCTGCGTGTGGTTTCCGGCGTTCACGGGTTTTTTGCCGGCAAAGGAAGCGGCTGTAAGGCGTCATGAACCGGTTCCTGTCGAATGCGACCAACAGGATCGATGCGAAGGGCCGGGTCTCGGTGCCTTCTTCGTTCCGTGCGGTCCTTGCGCAGCGCGACATCCGGGAGCTCTACTGCTTCCAGGATTTCGTCTTTCCGGCGATCAGCGTCGGCGGTCCGGAGTTGCTCGACCGGTTCGAGCGGCAGATCGCCGGCGAGGATCCGTTCTCGCCGATGGCGAACCGGATGTCGCTCCTCATTCACGGGGGCGGCGTCTTCATGAGGCTCGATTCCGAGGGCAGGCTGATGGTCACGGATTTCATCCGCGACTTCTCCGGCATCACGACGGATGTCACGTTCGTCGGTCGGGCGGATCACTTTCAGCTTTGGGCGCCGCAGGCGTTCGAGGCGGAGCAGGCAGCGGCCAGGGCGGAGCGCAGATCGCGAGGTCCGGGGCCCGGTTGACATGGAGAGACGGGATGACGGCGGACTTTGGCGGAGGGCATCCTGAAGCCGATGGCGGACCGGTCCGTCACATCCCGGTTCTTCTGGCAGAGGTGATCGAGGCGCTGCAACCGGAGCCCGGGCAGGTCTTTCTCGACGGCACCTTCGGCGCCGGCGGCTACACGTCGGCCATCCTCTCCACCGGCGCCTCGGTGATCGCGCTGGACCGCGACCCGGGCGCGGTCGAGGCAGGGCAGGGGCTGGTTGCCGCTTCGGGCGGCCGCCTTACTCTCGTCCATTCGCGTTTTTCCGAGCTTGGTCGTTACGCGCCGGCCGAAGGACTGGATGGCGTTGTGCTCGACATCGGCGTTTCCTCGATGCAGCTCGACGAAGCAGAGCGCGGCTTCTCCTTCCAGAAGAGCGGACCGCTGGACATGCGCATGTCGAGCGCCGGCGTTTCCGCCGCCGACGTGGTCAACCGGGCGAAGGTCTCCGACCTGATCCGCATCTTCGGCTTCCTCGGCGAGGAGAAGCAGGCGGGGCGCATCGCCCGCGCCATTGAGAGACGCCGTGCCGAGGCGCCGTTCGAAACCACCCGCGACCTCGCCGGCCTGATCGAGACGGTGACGCCGCGCAAGGCCAAGGACAAGATCCATCCCGCGACGCGGGTTTTCCAGGCGCTGCGGATCTACGTCAACGACGAACTGGGGGAACTGGCGCAGGCGCTGCTTGCCGCCGAGCGCGTGCTCAAGCCCGGCGGTCGCCTCGTCGTCGTCAGCTTCCATTCCCTCGAGGACCGGATCGTCAAGAAGTTCTTCCAGGACCGCTCCGGCAAGGCGACGGGCTCGCGCCACCTGCCAGCGCTGCACGAGCGTGCCGCAACCTTCGCACCAGTCGGAAAGGCGATGATCGTCGCCGGCGAGGACGAATGCGCGCTCAACCCGCGCGCGCGCTCGGCCAAGCTCAGGGCGGGTGTGCGTACCGCGGCGACGCCGGGACGCGAGGACCTGTCCATTTTCGACCTGCCCGAGCTTGCAAGTCTCGAAAAGATTGGAGGCTGAAGGATGTTTCGTACCTTTGATTTCATCCTGATCGGTATCATGACGGCGGCTGCAACCGTCACCTACACGATCAAGCACAAGGCCGAGAACAAGCTCGAAGAAGTCCGGAAGCTCGACGCCGAGATCCTCCTCGAGGAGCACACGATCGACCTTCTGCGCGCCGACTGGGCACTTCTCACCCAGCCGACCCGGCTGAACCACCTGGTTAAGATCTACGAGGAGGATCTGAAGCTGGCGCCAACCGAGTCGACCCAGATCGCCCAACCGAACGAACTGCCGATGCCCACTTCGGAACTGCCGGCCCTCGAGCCTGAGGGCGGCGCAAACATTGCGGCCAAGGGCGGCGCCAGGACGGACACGATCACAACAGGTTCGGTGGCGCGCTGATGTCGTTCCTCTCCCGCATCATGGACTTGAAGAGCAAGGCCCATTTCTCGCATGGCGGCAATGGCCGGCCGGCGGGCGCGACGGGAGGCACCGCCTTCCAGGGCCATCGCAAGCGCAGCGCCGCCCAGGCGCGCAGCCGCGTCGCCGTCATCATGGCCTGTTTCGGTCTTGCCTACTGCGTCATCGGCGGTCGGCTGGTGCAATACGCCATGACAACGTCGGAAGCGGTGTCCAGCATCGGCCCGGCCGACAACCTGCTCGCCTCGCGCCCGGACATCGTCGACCGCAACGGCGAGATCCTGGCGACCGACATCCGCACGGTCTCGCTCTATGCCGAGCCGCACAAGATCGTCGACGCCGACGAGGCGCTGGAGCGGCTGCAGACGGTGCTGCCCGAGCTTGATCCGCGCGCCACCTACAAGAAGCTTACCTCCAAATCCCGATTCCAGTGGCTGCAGCGCCAGCTGACGCCGAAACAGCAGAGCCGCATCCTCGCGCTCGGCATTCCGGGTGTCGGGTTTCGCCCCGAAAAGCGTCGTTTCTATCCAAGCGGTTCGACCGCCGCCCACATCGTCGGCTACGTCAACATCGACAACCGCGGCATTGCCGGCATGGAGCGCTATATCGACAACCAGGGCCTTGCAGACCTGGCCGCGATCGGCATGACGAGCGATGCCAAGATGGAGCCGGTGCGGCTGTCGATCGATCTGCGCGTTCAGGCGATGCTGCACGACGTGCTGGTCAACTCGATGCAGAAATACGAGGCGGAGGCCGCCGGTGGCGTGATCCTTGATGTCCATACCGGCGAGGTGCTGGCCATGGCGTCGGTACCGGACTACGACCCGAACAATCCGGCCGAGAGCGCCAAGGACGGCTGGCTCAACCGCATGTCGGACGGCACCTTCGAAATGGGTTCGACCTTCAAGATCTTCACGACGGCCATGGCTCTCGACTCCGGCAAGGTCAAGCTGTCGGACAGCTTCGATGCGACCAATCCGATTCGCATCGGCGGCTTCACGATCAAGGACTTCCACGGCAAGCGCCGCGTGCTGACGGTGCCCGAGATCTTCCGCTACTCTTCCAACATCGGCACCGCCAAGATGGCCGATGTCGTCGGGATCCCGGCGCAGCAGGAATTCCTCACCCGTCTCGGGCTGCTGACCAAGATGCAGACCGAACTCCCGGAGGTGAAGACGCCGACCCAGCCGCGCGAATGGAAGAAGATCAACTCGATCACCATTTCCTTCGGACACGGCGTGTCGACGACGCCGCTCCAGACAGCCGTCGCAGGCGCGGCGCTGATGAACGGCGGCAAGTACCTGCCGCCGACCTTCCTGCCCCGCAGCCGCGACGAGGCCGATGCGATTGCCCAGGCTGTCGTCAAGCCGCGGACCAGCGACGAAATGCGCTACCTGATGCGCGTCAACGCGATAGAAGGTTCCGGCAAGCGTGCGCTTGTCCCCGGCTTCAACGTCGGCGGCAAGACGGGCACGGCGGACAAGGTCGTCAACGGCCGCTATGTCAAGAATGGTTTGAACTTCAACGCCTTCCTGTCGGCCTTTCCGATCGACGACCCGCAATACGTGGTGCTGACGTTCATCGACGCGCCGAAGACGGGCGAGGGCGGCGGCCGGACCGCCGGTCTGAACGCTGCGCCGATGGTCGGCGAAATCATCCGCCGCAGCGCCGCACTTCTCGGTGTAAAGCCGAAATTCGGTGAGGACGGGTCTGCCTTGCTCGTGTCTTATTGAGCGCAGAATGAACGGAAAACGCCGATTCGCCCCCGAATCGGCGACACCGACACAACAGGACTGCAGATGAAGATCACTGACCTTGCCGGAACCGAAATCCCATCGCTGGGCGCCGCATCGGAACTCGAAATCGGCGGCATTTCGGCCGACAGCCGCAAGGTCAAGCCCGGCGACCTGTTCGTCGCCCTGCCGGGATCGAAGGCCGATGGCGCAGCCTATGTGGCCGACGCCGTTGCGCGGGGCGCCGCCGCCGTCGTCGTCGGCGGCGATGCGCGGGTCGAGGCCGAGGTTCCGGTGTTTTCGGTCGCCGAGCCCCGTCGCTTCCTGGCGCTGGCGGCCGCGCGGTTCTATGGCCGCCAGCCGCAAACCATGGTCGCCGTCACCGGCACGGCCGGCAAGACCTCGGTTGCCTCCTTCGCGCGCCAGATCTGGGCGCACGCCGGTCATTCGGCGGCGATGATCGGCACGACCGGCGTCACCGCACCCGGCCGCGAGGACTACGGCTCCCTGACGACCCCCGATCCGGTTTCGCTGCACGAGCTACTGGCGGAGTTGGCCGATGCCGGCGTCACCCATGCGGCGATGGAGGCCTCCAGCCATGGTCTGGATCAGGCGCGCCTTGACGGCGTTCGCCTCTCCGCCGCCGCCTTCACCAATCTCGGCCGCGACCACATGGACTATCATCCGACCGTCGAGCACTACATGGCCGCCAAGATGCGGCTGTTCGATACGCTGCTGCCGAAGGGCGCGCCCGCCGTCATCTTCGCCGACGACGAATGGTCGGCGGCGGCGATCGGTGCGGCCCGCAAGGCCGGCCTCGACGTCCGCACGGTGGGACGCAAGGGCAGCTACCTGTCGCTGAAGCGGGGCGAGCATTTCCGCCACAAGCAGGTGGCCGAGGTCCATGTCGGCGAAGACATTTACGAGGTCCATATTCCGCTCGCCGGCGATTTCCAGGTCGCCAATGCGCTCGTTGCCGCCGGGCTCGCGATGTCGACCGGCGTTGCGGCGAAGGATGCGATGGCGGCACTGGGCCATCTGGTCGGTGCCTCCGGCCGGCTCGAACTGGTCGGCCACGCGAAGAACGGCGCGCTGGCCTATGTCGACTACGCCCATAAGCCCGATGCGCTGGAGAACGTCCTGGCCTCGGTGCGGCCGTTTACCTCGGGTCGCATCATCGTGGTGTTCGGCTGCGGCGGCGACCGGGACAAGGGCAAGCGGCCGATCATGGGCGAGATTGCCACGCGGCTGGCGGACGTGGCGATCGTCACCGACGACAACCCGCGGACGGAAGTCCCGGAGGTGATCCGTTCCGAGATCATGGCGGCGGCCAAGGGGGCGATGGAGATCGGCGACCGCGCCGCTGCGATCCGCACTGCCGTCGGCATGCTTGCGGCAGGGGATACGCTGATCGTCGCCGGCAAGGGGCATGAAGAGGGGCAGACGATCGGCAGTGTCACCTTGCCGTTCTCCGACCACGCGGAAGTCCGCAAAGCCCTGGAGGAACTCGACCTTTGAGCGTGCTATGGACCATCGCCGACCTGATCGCGGCCACCCATGGCCGCCCCATCGGGGCCATGCCGGCCGGGATCACCGGAATTTCCATCGACAGCCGCTCGATCAACACCGGCGAGGCCTTCTTCGCCATCAAGGGCGACCGGGTCGATGGCCATGATTTTGCAGGCCTGGCCTATGCCAACGGCGCAGCCCTGCTTGTCGTTTCCGAAGGCAAGCTGCCGGCGCTCGGCCGCCTCACGGCGCCGATCCTGGTGGTCAAGGAAGTGCTGCAAGCCCTCGTCGACCTCGGCTGTGCCGCGCGCGATCGCAGCGCCGCCAAGGTGATCGCCGTCACCGGGTCGGTAGGCAAGACCACGACCAAGGAGATGCTGCGGCACTCGCTTTCCGCCTGCGGCAGCGTGCATGCCTCCGCCGCCTCCTTCAACAATCACTGGGGCGTGCCACTGACGCTGGCGCGCATGCCGGAGAACACCACCTACGGCGTGTTCGAGATCGGCATGAACCATCCGGACGAGATCCGGCCGCTGGTGAAGATGGTGCGGCCGCACGTTGCGCTCGTCACCACGATCGCGGCGGCCCACCTCGGCAATTTCGCAAGCCTCGACGAGATCGCGCTGGCCAAGGCGGAGATCTTCGAGGGACTGGCACCGGGCGGCCATGCGCTGCTCAACCGGGACAACGAGCAGTTCGATGTTCTCGAACAGGCGGCCCGGGCGGCCGGCGTCGAGCATATCCATACATTCGGCGCCGATCCGAGGGCCGAGTTCCGCCTGATCGATTACGTGGCGGGCCAGCGCAGCAACGTGCTGTGGGCGTCGATCGGCGGGCAGACGCTCGAGATCCCGATGGGGGCGCCCGGCCGGCACATCGCCGACAACGCAGTGGCCGTCCTCGGGGCGGCTTATCTGGCCGGTGCCGACATCGAGACGGTGATGAAGGCGCTTGCGACGATGCAGCCGGAAAAGGGGCGGGGCCGCCGCTATCGGCTCGCGATCGACGGCGGCTACTTCACGCTGATCGACGAGAGCTACAACGCCAACCCGGCCTCGATGCGGGCGGCGATCGCGCTCCTGCGCGATACCGTGCCGGGCGAGGGCGGTCGACGGATCGCGGTGCTCGGCGACATGCTGGAGATGGGCGAGTTCTCCGGGCAGGTGCATGCGGAACTCGCCGCGCCGCTCGCCGAAGCCGGCATCGACGATGTCTGGATCGGCGGGACGGAGATGGCGGCGCTGCGCGATGCGCTCGGCGAGGAGGCGCGCGTCGAATACCGGGACGATGCCGATGGAATGCAGGCATTGGTGCTGCAGGCGGTGCGGCCGGGGGACGTGCTGGTTGTGAAATCGTCGAAATCGACGGGATTCAGCCGGATCGTCGCCGCATTGCTTGACAAGCACGAGGCATTCCCCGACACGGAGCGCGCCGAATGAAGCGCTGTGTGCCTGCCGGGTACAAGGCCTCGTGACGAGTATCTGCGCATGACCCTGGTGCCTGACGGTGCGGGGACCCGTGCGCGAAAAGGGGCACGCCGGGCAAGACCGCCCTTGCGCCTCGAAGTTTCGTAATTGGTGCGGTCACTTTCCGGCCTGGACGTCCTCCGGCGGCCGCGACTCCCGCAAAACCTCTGGGGAAAGGTCCAGAATGCTGCTTTGGCTTGTCGAACTGGCGGATAGAGTCCAGATCTTCAATCTCTTCCGCTACATCACGTTCCGCACTGGGGCAGCGCTGTTTACCTCGGCCACTATTGTCTTCCTGTTCGGGCCGGCGATCATCGCCTCGCTGCGCGTCCGCCAGGGGAAGGGGCAACCGATCCGCGCCGATGGGCCGCAGACCCACTTCAAGAAGGCCGGCACGCCGACCATGGGCGGCATCATGATCCTTGCCGGCATCGTCGGCAGTTCGCTGCTCTGGGCCGACCTCTCCAACATCTACGTCGTCGCGACGCTTCTGGTCACCCTCGGCTTCGGGGCGATCGGCTTCTACGACGATTACCTGAAAGTGACCAAGCAGACGGACAAAGGGTTTTCCGGCAAGGCCCGGCTCGGGCTCGAATTCATCATCGCCGGGATCGCCACCTTCTTCATGATGCGTGCGGCCCTTTCCACCGGCGTGACCGGCTCCACCCTCGGTTCCTCGGTCGCCTTTCCGTTCTTCAAGGACTTGCTGCTCAACCTCGGCATCTTCTTCGTGCTGTTTGGCGGCTTCGTGATCGTCGCCGCCGGCAACGCGGTGAACCTCACTGACGGACTGGACGGGCTTGCGACCGTGCCGGTGATGATCTCGGCCGCCTCTTTCGGCGTCATCGCCTACCTCGCCGGCAACGCGGTGTTCGCGAACTACCTGCAGATCCACTTCGTTCCCGGTACCGGCGAGCTCGCAGTCATCCTCGGCGCGGTCATCGGCGCCGGCCTTGGCTTCCTCTGGTTCAATGCGCCCCCGGCGGCCATCTTCATGGGCGATACCGGCTCGCTGGCGCTCGGCGGCCTGATCGGCACGGTCGCCGTCGCGACCAAGCACGAGATCGTCATGGCGATCATCGGCGGTCTGTTCGTGATGGAAACGCTGTCGGTGATCATCCAGGTCGCCTCGTTCAAGCTCACCGGCAAGCGGGTGTTTTTGATGGCCCCGATCCACCATCACTTCGAAAAGAAGGGCTGGACGGAGAGCCAGGTCGTCATCCGCTTCTGGATTATTGCCGTCATCCTCGCGCTGGTCGGCCTGTCGACCCTGAAGCTGCGGTGAGCCGATGATCCCGGTCACGACCCTGAAGGACAAGAACGTCGCGCTCTTCGGGCTCGGGGGCTCCGGGCTTGCAACGGCACAGGCGCTTGCCGCCGGCGGCGCCAGGGTCGTCGCCTGGGACGACAATCCGGACAGCGTCGCCAAGGCCGAGGCCGCGCGCATTGCGACCGCCGACCTGCGGCAGATCGACTGGTCCGCGGTCTCTGCCTTCGTCCTGTCGCCCGGCGTGCCGCTCACCCATCCGAAACCGCACTGGAGCGTCGACCTGGCGCGCGCCGCCGGGGTCGAGATCATCGGTGACGTCGAGCTGTTCGTCCGCGAGCGCCGCGCATACGCGCCCGATTGCCCGTTCATCGCCATTACCGGCACGAACGGTAAGTCCACGACCACGGCGCTGATTGCCCACATCCTGAAGGCAAGCGGGCGCGACACGCAGCTTGGCGGCAACATCGGCACCGCCGTGCTGACACTCGATCCGCTGAAGGCGGGGCGGTTCTTCGTCGTCGAGTGCTCCTCATACCAGATCGACCTGGCGCCGACGATCGATCCGACTGCCGGCATCCTCCTGAACCTGACGCCCGATCACCTCGATCGGCATGGCACCATGCAGCATTACGCCGACGTCAAGGAGCGGCTGGTCGCCGGTAGCGACACCGCGATCGTCGCTGTCGACGACACGTACACCACGCTGATCGCCGATCGGGTCGAGCGCTCCGGCACGAAGGTGGTGCGCGTCTCGCGACGCCAGCCGGTCATCGACGGCGTATATGCGGAAGGTGCGCGCATCTTCCTGGCGCTTGACGGCGCAAGTCGCCTGTTCACCGATCTCTCCGACATCCAGACGCTGCGCGGCGGCCACAATGCCCAGAACGCGGCCGCGGCGATCGCCGCCTGCCTCGCCGTTGGTGTCGACGAGGACGAGATTCGCGCCGGCCTTTCCTCCTTCCCGGGGCTGAAGCATCGCATGCAGCCGGTCGGCCGCAAGGGCAGCGTGGTCTTCGTCAATGACTCCAAGGCCACCAACGCCGATGCCGCAGCGCCGGCGCTGTCGAGCTACGATCGCATCTACTGGATCGCCGGCGGCCTGCCGAAGGAAGGCGGCATCTCCACCCTCAGCGGCTATTTCCCGAAGATCGCCAAGGCCTATCTGATCGGCGAGGCAGCGCCCGCATTTGCCGCGACGCTGGGCGACCGGGTCGCCTACGAAATTTCCGGCACGCTCGAGCGGGCCGTGCTGCATGCGGCGGCGGACGCGGAGCAGGATGCAACGGGGCCGGTTGCGGTTCTGCTTTCCCCGGCCTGCGCAAGCTTCGACCAGTACAAGAACTTCGAAGTCAGGGGCGATGCCTTCGTCGGCCACGTCGCCGCCCTTCCGGGCGTGACCATGCTGATCGAGGCAAACGGATAGGGGATTGCCATGGTTAGTCGTGCCGAGCGTGGTCCGGTTGCCGATTGGTTCTGGACGATAGACAGGTTTTTTCTTGCCGCCTTCATCCTGCTCCTCGGGATCGGCTTCATGCTGTCGTTTGCGGCAAGCCCGGCGGTGGCGGAGCGGCTGAACCTCGACAGCTTCCACTTCGTCAAGCGCCATTTCGCCTTCCTCCTTCCGGCGATCGTCACCATGGTGGCCATCTCGTTCCTGTCGCCCCGCCAGGTGCGCCGAACCGCGGCCATCCTGCTCGTCGTGGCGCTGGCGCTGATGGTGCTGGCGCTCTTCTTCGGCGTCGAGGTGAAGGGCGCGCGGCGCTGGATCTCGATCGGCAGCCTGTCGATCCAGCCCTCCGAGTTCATGAAGCCTGCCTTCGTCGTTCTCTGCGCCTGGCTGTTCTCCGAGCACGCCCGCCAACCGGAGATCCCCGGCAACCTCTTCTCCATCCTGCTGTTCGTCATCGTCGCGGCCCTGCTGGTCGCCCAGCCCGACCTTGGCCAGACGATCCTCGTCACCGCCGTATGGGGCGGCATGTTCTTCATGGCCGGGATGCCGTGGATCTGGATCCTCCTGCTCGGCGGTGTGGCGATCGGTGCGTTCGCATCGGCCTATTATCTCTTCGACCACGTGGCCGGCCGTATCGACCGGTTCCTCACTGGCGAGGGCGACACGTTCCAGGTGGATACTGCCCGCGAGGCCATCATCCGCGGCGACTGGTTCGGCAAGGGACCGGGCGAGGGCGTCGTCAAGCGCATCATCCCGGACAGCCACACCGACTTCATATTCTCTGTCGCGGCCGAGGAATTCGGCATCGTCTTTTGCATGATCATCGTCGCCGTCTTTGCCTTCATCGTCTTGCGCGGCTTGAACCACGCCTTCAAGGAGCGCAACGACTTCAACCGTTTCGCCGTTGCCGGTCTCGTGCTTCTGATCGGCACGCAATCGATGATCAACATCGGCGTGAACCTCGAACTGCTGCCGGCCAAGGGCATGACGCTGCCGCTGATCTCGTATGGCGGCTCGTCCATGGTGGCGGTCTGCGTCACGGCCGGCTTTATCCTGGCATTGACGCGGCACCGTCCCGAAAAGCGGGCGGCCGAGCGCAGCCTGTTCCGGTCCGGCATGTTGTCGCCTGCGGAGTAACCTATGAGCAAGGGCATCATCCTGCTTGCCGCCGGCGGCACCGGCGGCCATCTTTTTCCGGCCGAGGCGCTGGCGCACGAGCTGAAGGCGAACGGCTGGTCGGTGCACCTCGTCACCGACAGCCGGGCCGAGCGGTTCGCCGGCAAGTTCCCCGCCGACGAGATCCATGTCGTCCCTTCGGCGACGATCGGCTCGAAGAACCCGGTGAAGGTCCTCTCATCGCTGCTGACGCTCTGGAAGGGCTTGCGGGCCGCCCGGCGCCTGCTGGCGCGCCTGCGGCCGAAGGCCGTCGTCGGCTTCGGCGGCTATCCGACCTTGCCGCCGCTCCTGGCTGCGACCGGCATGAACATTCCCTCGATGATCCATGAGCAGAACGCGGTGATGGGGCGCGCCAACAAGGCGCTCGCCGGGCGCGTCCAGGCGATCGCTGGCGGCTTCCTGCCGGACGGCGAGGGGCCTTATGCAGCGAAGACGGTGACCACCGGCAATCCTGTCAGGCCTGCCGTGCTCGCAGCCGCCGAGGTGGCATACGAGCCGTCGGCGGCCGATGGCGAATTCCACCTCGTCGTTTTCGGAGGCAGCCAGGGGGCGCAATTCTTCTCTAAGGCGGTGCCGCAGGCCATCTGCCGGCTGAGCGAGGCCAAGCGGGCGCGCCTGCGCATCACCCAGCAGGCGCGTGCCGAGGATCGCGAGGGCGTCGAGGCGATCTATGAGAAGCTGGCTCTGCCGGCCGAAGTCTCGCCGTTCTTCACCGACATGGCCGAGCGGTTGGCACGCGCCCATCTCGTCATCTGCCGCTCCGGTGCTTCGACGGTGTCGGAGATATCCGTCATTGGCCGCCCCTCCGTGCTCGTGCCCTATCCGTACGCGCTCGATCACGACCAGGCGGCCAATGCGGCCGCGCTGGCCGCCGCTGGCGGCGCACAGGTGATCGCGCAGTCGGAACTTTCACCCGAGCGGCTTGCATCCATCATCGCCGAGGCGATGACGCATCCGGAGCGCATGGTCGAGATGGCAAGGAACGCCCGGAAGGCAGGCAAGCCGGACGCCGCCCGCTTGCTCGCCGCAATGGTGGAGTCTATTGCGAACGGCAGGACGATAGCGGAACTCAAAGGAGAACGGGCATGAAGATGCCGAAGAGCATAGGGCTCGTTCATTTCATCGGAATCGGCGGCATCGGCATGAGCGGCATCGCCGAGGTGCTGCACAATCTCGGTCACCGGGTTCAAGGCTCCGACCAGTCCGACAGCGCCAACGTGCAGCGGCTGCGCGACAAGGGCATCAAGGTCGCCGTCGGCCACGCGGCCGAGAACCTGGGTGATGCCGAGGTGGTGGTCGTTTCCACGGCGATCAGGCAGGACAATCCCGAGCTCGTCGCTGCCCGCGAGAAGTTCCTGCCGGTCGTGCGCCGCGCCGAGATGCTGGCCGAGCTGATGCGCTTCCGCAACGCCATCGCGATCGGCGGCACGCACGGCAAGACGACGACGACGTCGATGGTGGCGGCCCTGCTCGAGGCAGGCGGCCTGGACCCGACGGTCATCAACGGCGGCATCATCAACGCCTACGGCACCAACGCGCGCATGGGCGAGGGCGAGTGGATGGTCGTGGAGGCCGACGAATCCGACGGCACCTTCCTGAAGCTACCGGCCGACGTGGCGGTGGTCACCAACATCGATCCCGAGCATCTCGACCACTACGGCAGCTTCGACGCGGTGCGCGAGGCGTTCCGGCAGTTCGTCGAGAACGTGCCGTTCTACGGCTTCGGGGTCATGTGCCTGGACCATCCCGAGGTTCAGGCGATGGTCAGCCGCATCGAGGATCGCAAGGTCGTCACCTACGGCGAAAACCCGCAGGCGGACGTGCGCTTCGGCAATGTGCGCATGGACGGGGCGACCTCGGTCTTCGACGTCACGATCCGCAAGCGGCGCACCGGCCAAGTGATCGAACTGAAGGATCTGCGCCTGCCAATGCCCGGCCGCCACAACGTTTCCAACGCCACCGCAGCGGTGGCTGTGGCCCAGCGGCTGGGCATCGAACCGGAAGCCATCGCCCGGGGCCTTGCGTCGTTCGGCGGCGTGAAGCGCCGCTTCACCCACACCGGCAGCTGGAACGGCGTCAATGTCTATGACGACTACGGTCATCATCCCGTCGAGATCAAGGCGGTCCTGAAGGCTGCCCGGGAGGCGGCCGAAGGACGTATCATCGCAATTCATCAGCCGCATCGCTACAGCCGCGTCCACAGCCTGTTCGAGGATTTCGCCGGCTGCTTCAACGATGCGGACACGATCATGATCGCACCCGTCTATGCCGCGGGCGAGGAGCCGATCGACGGCGTAACCGCCGAGGCGCTGGTATCGCGGATCAAGGCCGGCGGGCACCGCGATGCACGCCATCTGGAGGGTCCGGAGCAACTCGCCTCCATCATTGGCGCCATTGCTAAGCCGGGCGACTTTGTGGTTCTCTTGGGCGCAGGCAGCATTACGCATTGGGCCGTGGCGCTGCCGGGGGAACTCGCAAGAATATCGGGAACGACGGCATGAAGCAGGTGAATGGCGAAAAATTGCTGGCGTCGCTGGGCGACGGCATCAAAAATGTGCGCGGACGGCTGACGCCGGACGCGCCGATGGACCGTGTCACCTGGTTTCGGGCCGGCGGACTGGCGGAACTGATGTTCCACCCGCACGACACCGAAGACCTGGTGACCTTCCTGCAACTGCTGCCCGAAGACGTGCCGCTGACGGTGGTGGGCGTCGGCTCCAACCTGCTCGTTCGCGACGGCGGCATCCGCGGCGTGGTCATCCGCCTTTCGGCAAAGGGGTTCGGCGATCTCGAACTCGTCGGCGACAACCGCATCAAGGCCGGCGCCATCTGCCCGGACAAGAACATCGCCGCCATGGCACTGGACAACGGCGTTGCCGGGTTCGAATTCTTCTACGGCATCCCAGGCTCGATCGGCGGGGCACTGCGCATGAACGCCGGTGCAAACGGCGGCGAGACCAAGGACCTTCTCGTCGAGGTGCACGCCGTCGACCGCAAGGGCAAGGCGCATGTGCTGTCGAACGCCGACATGGGCTACACCTATCGCCACTCGGACGCGCCCGAGGGCCTGATCTTCACCCACGCAGTCTTCGAAGGGCATGTCGGCGACAAGGCGCAAATCCGCCAGAAGATGGATGCGGTCCGCCAGCACCGCGAAACGGTGCAGCCGATCCGCGAGAAAACCGGCGGCTCGACCTTTAAGAACCCGGAAGGCCACTCGGCCTGGAAGCTGATCGATGAGGCGGGTTGCCGCGGGCTGATGATCGGCGGCGCGCAAATGTCGCCGATGCACTGCAACTTCATGATCAACACCGGACAGGCGACCGGGTACGAACTGGAGTACCTGGGCGAAACCGTCCGCAGCCGCGTGCTCGAGCATTCCGGCATCATGCTGAAATGGGAGATCCGGCGCATCGGCAATTTCATGCCGGGCTACGAGATCAAGGAGTTCCTCGGCAAGGCCACCGCCTGAGGCGGAGCAGCTTTCAATAAAGAAGGGCCGCGGCGGATGTCCGCCGCGGCCCTTTTTCGTTTCGTCGCCAGCCGTCAGCCGGAGACCTCCTGCTCCGAGGAGAGCAACAGGCAGGCAAGCGTTATCACTGCGGCCGCCGCCAGATAGTAGCCGACGAAGTTCAAGCTGTAGGTCGTGGCAAGCCAGGTCGCGATGTAGGGCGCCAGCGACGCCCCAAAGATGCTGGCGAGGTTGAACGTCATCGAGGCGCCGGTGTAGCGCACAGAGGTCGGGAAGGGGGCTGCGAGCGCTGCGCCGATCGGGCCGTAGGTCATCCCCATCAGGCCGAGGCCGATGATCGAGCAGGCGAAGGCGCCGCCAAGACCGCCGGCGAGCATCGGTCCCATGAAGATCCCGAAAATGGCGATGCCGATCGTCGTCAGCACGAGCATCAGGCGCCGGCCGTAGCGGTCGGAGAGGATACCGGAAACCGGAATCATCAGGCCGAAGAAGACGACGCCGGTCATCTGGATGACGAGGAACTGCTCGCGCGAATAGCCGAGCTTCGCGGTGCCCCAGGAAAGGGCGAAGACGGTCATCAGGTAGAACAGCACGAAGGTGGCGAGCGCCACGAAGGTGCCGAGCACGAGGCTGCGCTTGTGCGATTTCAGGATCTGGGTGATCGGCACCTGCACGCGCTCATGCTTGTCGATCGCCTTCTGGAATTCCGGCGTCTCGGTGATCTTCAGCCGGACATAAAGGCCGATGATGACCAGCAGGACACTGAGAATGAACGGCAGGCGCCAGCCCCACGCGAGGAAATCCTCGTTGCTGAGCGTCTCTCCGAGGACCAGGAACGTTCCGGCCGAAAGGATGAAGCCGATCGGTGCGCCGAGCTGCGGGAACATCGCGTACCAGGTGCGCTTACCGGGCGGGGCGTTCTCGGTGGCGAGCAGCACGGCTCCGCCCCACTCGCCGCCGAGGCCAAGCCCCTGGCCGAAGCGGCACAGCGCCAGCAGCAGCGGCGCCCAGACGCCGATCGTCGCGTAGGTCGGCAGCAGGCCGATCGCGACGGTGGAGATGCCCATCGTCATCAGAGCCGCCACGAGCGTCGCCTTACGTCCGATCTTGTCGCCGAAATGCCCGAACACCACGGCGCCGAACGGCCGCGCGAAAAAGGCGATCGAGAAGGTGGCGAAGGATTGCAGCATCGCCGACGTCGGATCGGCCGACGGAAAGAACAGGTGCGGGAAGACGATCACCGCGGCGGTTGCGTAGACGTAGAAGTCGAAGAACTCGATGGTCGTACCGACCAGACTTGCAAAGAGGACACGCGCCGGAGAGTTCCCGGCGGGGGTGGTCGAATGCGTTGCGGTCGGTGACACCGTCATGGAAGTGTCACTCATTTTTTCTCATGCCTGTTGGTGGATTGTTCTTGCCGTCTTGGGAGGCAGCCAGGCCGTTCTACGGCATCGGATCACGCGGCGAAACAATTAAAATGCTAATATAGCCTCGGCAGCGGCAATTTCTGGCGTCAGCTATCCCCCGTTCGGGACATTTTCGATCGGTCACCAATCGCGCGGAGCTGAACCGCTGTCGCAGGCGCTCGCAATTCAAACCGGGCGCCGCCGGGCACGGCGGACGCATCGGGCTCGTCCCCGGTATCGACCGAGTGCCTCTTCACAACTCAAAGCTTGCATTTGGCCCAACTACCTGATTCTAGCGCAGGAATCTGCGTTGGGTCGCGATTCGCAACGTCGAAACGGCGCTCCGCCCCCTTCAAAAGTTAACGAAAGTAAACGCTTCATTAACCATAATGCCGTTGTAGTGAGAGTGTCTCGCAATGCGAGTCGGGCGGATGCAAATCAGGTCCGCGCAAGCGAGTTCAATTAGTGTGCGAAAGAGTCCCCGGAGGTCGAGATGAGCAAGCATGTGGCAGTGCTGATGGGTGGAGTTTCCTCCGAAAGGCCCGTGAGCCTTTCGTCCGGCAACGCCTGCGCCGATGCTCTCGAGGCGGCCGGCTACCGCGTCACCCGCGTCGATGTCGGCTATGACGTCGCCACCGTTCTTGCCGGGCTTAAGCCGGATGTCGCCTTCAATGCGCTGCACGGACCGTTCGGCGAGGATGGCACGATCCAGGGTATCCTCGAGTTCCTGCAGATCCCCTACACGCATTCGGGTGTGCTGGCGTCCGCGCTGGCAATGGACAAGGCGCAGGCGAAGATCATCGCCAAGGCTGCCGGCATTCCGGTCTCGGAATCGAAGCTGATGAACCGCTTCGACTTCACCTCAAGGCACCCGATGAAGCCGCCCTACGTGGTCAAGCCGGTGCGCGAAGGGTCGAGCTTCGGCGTCGTGATCGTCAAGGAAGACCAGTCGCATCCGCCCCAGGTCATCACCTCCGACGAGTGGCGTTACGGCGACCAGGTCATGGTCGAGCGCTATGTCTACGGCCGGGAGTTGACGTGCGGGGTCATGGGCGATGTCGCCCTCGGGGTGACGGAAGTGGTGCCGCAGGGCCACGGCTTTTACGATTATGACGCAAAATACGTGAAAGGCGGGTCGATGCACGTCCTTCCGGCGCAGATTTCACCAAATATTTACCAAAAAATACAAACAATCGCACTCAAGGCGCATCAAGCGATCGGGTGCCGCGGGGTCAGCAGATCGGACTTCCGATATGACGACCGCTTCTCCGAGAATGGCGAGCTTGTCTGGCTGGAGATCAACACCCAGCCCGGCATGACCCCGACATCCCTGGTGCCCGAGATGGCCGAGCACGCCGGTCATTCCTTTGGTGAATTCTTGAGTTGGATGGTGGAGGACGCATCTTGTTTGCGTTGATCGGCAGAAAGAGGGGCAGGTCGCTGCCGCGGGGCGTCCCGGGTGCCGCCGACGCCGAGACCGGCCGCGTTCTGCCGCGGCCGCTGCGCCGGGTCGTGCGCTTCGCCGTCAGCCTTGCTGTCGGGCGTGTGCATATTCCCCGCCACACCGGCCCGATCGCCGCCCTGTCGTTTTTCGCTGCGACCGGCTTCTACGGCATGTCGCTGGGCGGGCATTCGCAAAATTTCGCACAGACGACCACGACCGCGGCGGGCTTTGCCATCGACGACGTGAAGGTGTCGGGGGCGCGCGAAACTTCGGAGATCGATATCCTCGAGCAGCTCGGCCTCGATGGCACCACCTCGCTCGTTGCGCTCGACGTCGCCGAAGCGCGGGAGCGGCTGGCCAAGCTCCCCTGGGTCGAGCAGGTTTCCGTCCGCAAGGTCTATCCGGGCACGATCGAGATCGTGCTCAAGGAGCGGACGGCGTTCGCGATCTGGCAGCACGGCGACGATCTCTCGCTGATCGAGAAGAACGGCAGCGTCATCGCGCCGCTGCGCGACAACAAGTTTTCGAACCTGCCGCTGTTCGTCGGGCGCGACGCCGAAACGGCGGCTGCGGACTTCGACCGGCAGTTCGACGCATGGCCGCAGATCAAGGCGCGCGTGAAGGCCTACGTCCGCGTCGCCGGCCGGCGCTGGGATCTTCGCCTCGACAACGGCATCGTCGTCAAGCTGCCGGAGACCAATATCGCCAGGGCCATGCAGATGCTGTCGACGCTCGATGCGGAGCAGGGGCTGCTGGAACGCGACATCGCCTCCGTCGACCTGCGGCTTGAGGACCGCACGACGATACAGTTGACCGAAGGGGCCGCCGCCCGCCGCAAGGTGGTGCTGGAGCAACGCACCAAGGAACTCAAGAAGGTGACCGATCGCTCATGAGTATATTCGGTTCCTCGCACTTCGGTCTGCCGCGCCTGAAGCCGCTCAATTCCAAGCGGGTGCATATCGTCTCCGTGCTCGACATCGGTTCGACCAAGGTCGTCTGCCTGATCGGCCGGCTGACGCCGCGTCCCGAGAGTGAAATCCTGCCCGGTCGCACCCACTCGATCGAGATCATCGGTCTCGGCCACCAGCGCTCGCGCGGTGTCAAGAACGGCGTCATCGCCGACCTGGATGCGGTCGAGAGCGTGGTTCGCCTCGCGGTCGACGCGGCCGAGCGCATGGCCGGGCTGACGATCGACAGCCTGATCGTCAACGTTTCGGCAGGGCGCCTGCAGAGCGACATCTACACCGGCACGATCGACCTGGGCGGCCAGGAGGTGGAAGCCGCCGACCTGCGCAAGGTGCTCGCCGCCGCCGGCCAGCGCTCGCTGCGCGCGGATCGCGCCATCCTGCACTCGCTGCCGACCGGCTTTTCGCTGGATGGCGAACGCGGCATCCGTGATCCGCTGTCGATGTTCGGCGATGTCCTGGGCGTCGACATGCACGTGCTGACGGCCGAGCGGACGGCGCTGAAGAACCTCGAGCTCTGCGTCAACCGGGCCCACCTCTCGGTGGAAGGCATGGTGGCGACGCCCTATGCCAGCGGCCTGTCGGCGCTCGTCGACGACGAGGTCGAACTCGGCTGCGCCTGCATCGACATGGGTGGCGGAACGACGACGATCTCCGTGTTCGCCGAGGGCAAGCTCGTCCATGCCGACGCCGTGGCGCTCGGTGGCCATCATGTGACGACCGACATCGCGCGCGGCCTGTCGACCCGGATCGAGGATGCGGAGCGGCTCAAGGTCGTGCATGGCTCGGCCCTGCCGAACGCTGCCGACGAGCGAGACATCGTCGCCGTCCCGGCGCTCGGCGAGGACGACCGCGACCAGCCGACCCACGTGCCGCGGGCGCTGCTTTCGCGCATCGTTCGCGCCCGGATCGAGGAGACGCTGGAGCTCATCCGCGACCGTATCCAGCGCTCCGGCTTCTCGCCGATCGTCGGCAAGCGGATCGTGCTGACGGGCGGTGCCAGCCAGCTCACGGGCCTGCCGGAAGCAGCCCGCCGGATCCTGGCCCGCAACGTTCGCGTCGGGCGGCCGCTCGGCGTGTCGGGCCTGCCGGCCGCGGCTAAGGGCGCGGCTTTCTCAACGGCGGTCGGCCTGATGATCTATCCGCAGGTCGCGGAGCTTGAAACGCATTCGACGCAAGGGGGAATGCTTGCGTCGCTGGCAGGAGGTAACGGCCGCATCGCCCGGATGGGGCAGTGGCTGAAGGAAAGTTTCTGACGGAGTTGCCGCAAGTAGCAGCGTTGAGCGGCAAGGACGGACGGGTTTAGCGAGATTGGCCGGTGAGGCGATGCGGGCCAGAACAGACAAAAAGGAACAGGTACAATGACTATCAAGCTGCAGAAGCCGGACATCACTGAGCTGAAGCCCCGCATCACCGTCTTTGGTGTTGGCGGCGGCGGCGGCAACGCGGTCAACAACATGATCACCGCAGGGCTGCAGGGCGTCGATTTCGTCGTCGCCAACACGGATGCCCAGGCGCTGACCATGACCAAGGCCGAACGGATCATCCAGATGGGTGCCCAGGTTACCGAAGGCCTCGGTGCCGGCTCGCAGCCTGAGGTCGGCCGTGCGGCTGCCGAGGAGTGCATCGACGAGATCATCGATCACCTGAACGGCACCCACATGTGCTTCGTCACCGCCGGCATGGGCGGCGGCACCGGCACCGGTGCGGCCCCGATCGTCGCGCAGGCCGCCCGCAACAAGGGTATCCTGACCGTCGGCGTCGTCACCAAGCCGTTCCACTTCGAGGGCGGCCGCCGCATGCGGCTGGCCGAGCAGGGCATCCAGGAACTGCAGAAGTCGGTCGACACGCTGATCGTCATCCCCAACCAGAACCTGTTCCGCATAGCCAACGACAAGACCACCTTCGCCGACGCTTTCGCGATGGCCGACCAGGTGCTCTATTCCGGCGTCGCCTGCATCACCGACCTGATGGTCAAGGAAGGCCTGATCAACCTCGACTTCGCCGACGTCCGCTCGGTGATGCGCGAGATGGGCCGCGCCATGATGGGCACCGGTGAGGCCTCCGGCGAGGGCCGCGCGATGGCCGCCGCAGAAGCTGCGATCGCCAACCCGCTGCTCGACGAGACCTCGATGAAGGGCGCCCAGGGCCTCTTGATCTCGATCACCGGCGGCCGCGATCTCACCCTGTTCGAGGTCGACGAGGCAGCAACCCGCATCCGCGAGGAAGTCGATCCGGACGCCAACATCATCCTCGGCGCGACCTTCGACGAGGAGCTGGAGGGTCTGATCCGCGTCTCGGTCGTTGCGACCGGCATTGATCGGGCGGCCGCCGAGGCCTCCGGCCGCAGCACCGAGTTTCGCGGCGCGAGCAAGCCGGTGATCCGTCCCTCGGCCGCCATTCAACCGCAGGCAACGCAGGCTGCAGCGCCGGCACCGGCTCCGACGATGGCCCCGATGGCACAGACGGCCGCCGCCCAGCCGGTTGCCCAGCAGCCGGTCCGGACCGCCGATCCGATCTCGGAGACCATCCTGGCCGCCGAGCTTGGCCTCGAGCGTGAACTGGCCCTGCCGGAAGCAAAGCCGGCAGCTGCCGCGCACGACGATTTCCGCCCGCAGAGCCGAATCTTCGCCGCAGCCCCGGCAGCCGAGGCTCCGGTCGCCGCCCGGCCGGCTCCGGTCCACCAGCCGCAGTTCCAGCAGCCGCAGTACCATCAGCCGGTTGCCGCAGCGCCGGTTGCCCCGCGTGCAGAGCCGGCCGCGCCGATCTTGCGCCAGGAGCCTGTCGCGACCCGCATGCCGCGCATCGAGGACTTCCCGCCCGTCGTGCAGGCCGAGATCGAGCACCGCAGCCAGCCGGCCCAGGTTCAGGCCGAGGAGCGCGGTCCGATGGGCCTGCTGAGGCGCCTGACCTCTTCGCTGTCCCGCCGTGAGGGAGAGGAGCCGCAGGCGGCAGCCGAGGTCTCGGCCGCACCGCAGCGTCGGGCGCTTTCGCCGGAGGCCAGCCTCTATGCGCCGCGCCGCGGCCAGCTGGACGACCACGGCCGTGCGAATCCGCAGCCGCGGACGTTGAGCGAGGATGACCAGCTGGAGATCCCGGCGTTCCTGCGACGCCAGTCGAGCTGATTACACAAGGCCCGGATCATCGATCCGGGCCTTCTTGTTTTTACGTTCAAAATCAATTGCATGCATGAATTCTGTGGGACGTAACATACAGAAAGAAACAGTGATTTGTAACGCGTCGGGCCGGCAACTACATTCCGCCCAGAAATCGGGTGCATGGCATTGATTCATGGGCAATTTTTTAAGCCCGGTCAGATACCCGGTAGTGCCGCCCCAATCGCCCTCTTTCGGCAGTTGTGCGGCGCACACGAGGCAGACATGGCGACCGGCGCGGCGCTGGCGTAAGACAAGGCGAACAAACAATGTCCATCAGCTTGCTGGGTCTCCAGACAACGATCTCGAGCCCGGTCACGATTTCGGGAACCGGCGTCCATTCGGGCGCCGTGGTTTCGATCACCTTCCACCCGGCTGAAGCCGACAGTGGCATTGTTTTCCAACGCGTTCATGACAACGGTTCCGTCAGCGAGTATCGCGCGGTTTCTTCGCAGGTGGGCAATACCGACCTCTGCACCGTCCTGGGCTTCTCGCCGGAAAAATCGGTCGCGACCATCGAGCACGTGATGGCGGCCCTTTATGCGCTCTCCCTGGACAACGTCCTGATCGAGGTGAACGGCGCCGAAATGCCGATCATGGACGGCAGTGCCGCTCCGTTCATCGACGCGATCGATCAGGTCGGGCTGCGTCCGCTCGCCGTCAAGCGCCGTTACATCCGCGTCGTCAAGCCGATTCGCATCGAGGCTGGCGCCTCGTGGGCGGAGTTCCTGCCGCACGACGGCACGCGGTTCGAGGTCGAGATCGACTTCGATTGCCCGCTGATCGGCCGCCAGGCCTGGAAGGGCGAGCTGACGCCGCAGACCTTCCGCACAGAACTGTCGCGGGCCCGTACCTTCGGCTTCATGCGCGACGTCGAACGGCTGTGGGCGGCCGGTTACGCGCTCGGTTCGTCGCTGGAGAACTCGGTCGTCATCTCCGACGACAATACGGTGATCAACGTCGAAGGCCTGCGCTACGGGGACGAATTCGCCCGCCACAAAACGCTCGACGCCGTCGGCGATCTGGCGCTGGCAGGCGCGCAGCTCATCGGCTGCTATCGCTCCTATCGCGGCGGTCATAAGATGAACGCCCACGCCCTCAAGGCGTTGCTGAACGATCGCACGGCCTATGAGGTGGTCGAGGCATCGGTGCCGCGGGCCCGTGCCGGCCAGCGCGAGCTGATTACCGTTAATGCACCGGAATTCGCCCCCTGGTCAGCCTGAGCCGGGGGGGGCGCGATCCGCGCATCGTGGTGATTTCACACATCCTTTGCCATAAAATTGCGTTAATGCGCTCGCATGGCGTTGCGGTCCGCGCGAGTTTGAGGCTAGAACGCGGGTTGATGACCGGCGCTCGAAGCGGGCGCTGCGCTGATTTCGGGATTGTCAGATGAATTTTGCAGGGATTGTTGGTGCGAAGCGATTGACGCAAATTGCCTGCGTCGTTCTCCTGTCCACGGCCTCGATGGCGCTCACGGCCTGCCAGACCGATCCCGACATCGACATCACCAAGCTGTCCGGCGAGACCGATCCGCCGGATGTTCTCTACAACCAGGGTCTGGCCAACCTCAACGCCGGTAAGGTAACCGAAGCCTCGCGCAAGTTCGAGGCGATCGACCGCCAGCACCCGTTCTCGGAATATGCCCGCAAGGCGCTCGTGATGAACGCCTACGTCAACTACCGTCAGGGGCAGACCGAAGAGGCGATCGCCGCCGGCAACCGCTATCTGAACCTCTACCCGGAATCGGAAGACGCGGCTTACGCGCAGTACATCGTCGGCCTCGCCTATGCGAAGCAGATCCCCAACGTGACCCAGGACCAGCGCGCCGCGAGCAAGACAATCGAGGCGATGCAGAAGGTCGTCACCAAGTATCCCGATTCGGAATACGTCGAGGATGCGCAGACGAAGATCCGCTTCGCCCGTGACCAGCTGGCCGGCAAGGAGATGCAGGTCGGTCGCTACTATCTGGAGCGCAAGGAGTATCTGGCGGCGATCACCCGGTTCCGCACGGTCGTCGAAACCTACGGCAATACGAACCAGATCGAGGAGGCCCTCGCGCGTCTGGTCGAATCCTATTATGCAATGGGCATTGCCAGCGAAGCGCAGACCGCCGCCGCCGTCCTCGGCCACAATTATCCGGACAGTCAGTGGTATGCGGATTCCTACAAGCTTCTCCGGTCCAAGGGGCTGGAGCCGCGTGAGAATGCTGGTTCCTGGATTTCCCGCGCCGGCAAGAAGCTGATCGGCGCCTGAGCAGAGAGATCTGACCTCGAATGCTGGCACAGCTTTCGATCCGCGATATCGTCCTGATCGAACGACTTGACCTTGGCTTCGAGGCGGGCCTCTCCGTCCTGACCGGCGAGACCGGCGCCGGCAAATCCATCCTTCTCGATAGCCTGTCCCTGGCGCTCGGCGGCCGCGGCGACGGTTCGCTGGTCCGCCACGGCATGGAAAAGGGCCAGGTGACCGCGGTTTTCGACGTGCCGGCCGGCCATGCCGCCCGGGCGCTGCTGCGGGAGAATGGCATCGACGACGACGGCGATCTCATCTTCCGCCGCGTCCAGTCGGCCGACGGACGGACCAGGGCCTATGTCAACGACCAACCGGTCTCGGTACAGCTGATGCGCCAGGCGGGCCAGCGGCTCGTCGAGATCCACGGACAGCACGACGACCGGGCGCTGATCGACACCGACGCCCACCGGATCCTGCTTGATGCCTTTGGCGGGCTCGGCGATCTGGTGGGCGAGGTGGGCATCCTGCACCAGCGCTGGAAGGAAGCCGAACGGGCGCTGCGCAAGCATCGCGACCGCGTCGAGGCGGCCGCCCGCGAGGCGGACTACCTGCGAGCCTCCGTCGAGGAACTGGAGAAGCTCTCGCCGCAGGACGGCGAGGAGGAGGTTCTCGCAGAGGAGCGGTCCCGGATGATGAAGGCCGAGCGTATCGCCGGCGATATCGGCGAGGCGAGCGATTTCCTCAACGGCAATGCCTCGCCGGTGCCGGTGATCGCCTCCATGGTGCGGCGGCTCGAGCGCAAGAGCCAGGAGGCGCCGGGCCTTCTGGAGGAGACAGTCGAACTGCTGGGACGCGCCGTCGACCAGCTCTCCGACGCGCAGATGGCGGTGGAAGCGGCTTTGCGAAAGACCGAGTTCGACCCCAAGCTGCTGGAGCGGACGGAAGAGCGGCTGTTCGCGTTGCGGGCGGCGTCGCGAAAGTACTCCGTCCCGGTCGCCGGCCTGCCGGCCCTGGCGGAACGGATGTTTGCCGATCTTGCCGACCTTGACGCGGGCGAGGAGAAGCTCGTCCAGCTCCAGCGAAAGCTTGAGGAGCTTCGCGCCGCCTATGAGACAGCGGCCCGCTCGCTGTCGGAACGCCGCCATCGCACTGCCGAGGGGCTGTCTGCGGCGGTCATGGCCGAGCTGCCGGCCCTGAAGCTGGAGCGGGCGCGCTTCATGGTGCACATCACCACCGATCCGGATGGCGGCGGCCCTGAGGGCATCGACACCGTCGAATTCCACGTCCAGACCAACCCCGGCACCCGGCCGGGACCGATCATGAAGGTCGCCTCGGGCGGCGAACTGTCGCGTTTCCTGCTGGCGCTCAAGGTCGCGCTCGCCGATCGCGGCTCGGCGCCGACGCTGGTCTTCGACGAGATCGACACCGGGGTCGGCGGCGCGGTCGCGGACGCGATCGGTCAACGCCTGAAGCGGCTGTCCTCGACGGTGCAGGTGCTATCGGTCACTCACGCCCCCCAGGTCGCGGCGCGCGCCGCCACGCACCTTCTGATTTCCAAGGGGCCGGTTGCGGACAGCGAGGCGGTCGCGACCCGGGTCGTCCGCATGGACGACGATGACCGGACCGAGGAGATCGCCCGCATGCTGGCCGGCGCGTCGGTAACGGAAGAGGCGAGGGCGGCTGCGGCGCGGCTGCTGTCTGGCGGCGGCTGAGGCCGCAGGTCGGCCTATCCTTTCCCGACCATCTGAAGAGTGCGTCGCATCTGCCTGCCGACACCTTCTGCCCGTAGGCGCCATCTCTTCCCTTTCATTGCAGTTGCTCTAAAACCATCACTCGGAATCGCGGAGTGGGCCATGGCAATCGAGAAGATCCCCGTCGAAAACCTGACCGAGGAGGAGGCGGCGGCCGAGCTCGCCTACCTGGCGGCGGAGATCGCCCGCCATGACGAGCTCTACCACGGCAAGGATCAGCCGGAGATCTCGGATGCCGACTATGACGCGCTGAAGCGCCGCAACGATGCGGTCGAGGCGCGCTTTCCGCAACTGGCGCGGGCCGACAGCCCCTCCCGCCGCGTCGGCGCGGCGCCATTGCCGACCTTTGCCCCGATCGTCCACGCCCGGCCGATGCTGTCGCTCGACAACACGTTTTCCGACGAGGACGTGCGCGACTTCATCGCCTCGGTCTACCGCTTCCTCGGCCGCCTTCCGGATGATTCGATCGCCTTTACCGCCGAGCCGAAGATCGACGGTCTCTCCATGTCGATCCGCTACGAGAACGGCCGGCTCGTCAACGCCGCCACCCGCGGCGACGGCACCACCGGCGAGAACGTCACCGCCAACATCCTCACCATCGCCGAGATCCCGCATCGCCTGCCGGCCGGCGCGCCGGCGGTCGCCGAGGTGCGCGGCGAGGTCTACATGGCCAAGAGCGACTTCCAGGCGCTGAACGCACAAATGGTCGCGGAGGGCAAGCAGACCTACGTCAATCCACGCAACACCGCGGCCGGCTCGCTGCGCCAGCTGGATGCCGCCGTGACCGCCAGCCGCAAGTTGCGGTTCTTCGCCTATGCCTGGGGCGAGTTGTCGGAGATGCCGGCCGACACCCAGTTGGGCATGGTGGAGGCATTCCGGACCTGGGGCTTTCCGGTCAACCCGCTGATGAAGCGGCTCTCCAACATCGACGACATCATCGCCCATTACCGGGAGATCGGCCTGGCGCGCCCGGATCTTGACTACGACATCGACGGCGTCGTCTACAAGGTCGACCGGCTCGATCTGCAGGCACGGCTCGGTTTTCGCTCGCGCAGCCCGCGCTGGGCCACCGCCCACAAGTTTCCGGCCGAGCAGGCGTTAACGACGCTGACGGCGATCGACATCCAGGTTGGGCGCACCGGGGCGCTGACGCCGGTGGCGCGGCTGGAGCCGGTCACGGTCGGCGGGGTCGTCGTCACCAATGCGACGCTGCACAACGAGGACTATATCCGCGGCGTCGGCAACAGCGGCGAGCCGATCCGCGACGGCCGCGACATCCGCGTCGGCGACGTGGTGATCGTGCAGCGGGCCGGCGACGTGATCCCGCAGATCGTCGACGTGGTGTTGGAGAAGCGTCCCGACGAAGCGGTTCCTTACGAGTTTCCGAAGACCTGCCCGGTCTGCGGCAGTCATGCCGTGCGCGACATCAACGAAAAGTCCGGCAAGGTGGATGCGGTGCGGCGCTGCTCCGGTGGTTTCGTCTGCCGCGCGCAAGCCGTGGAGCACCTCAAACACTTCGTCTCCCGCAATGCCTTTGATATCGAGGGGCTCGGTGCCAAGCAGATCGACTTCTTCTTCGAGGCGGAAAGTCCGGCGCTGATGATCCGCACGGCGCCCGACATCTTCACGCTCGAGAAGCGCCAGGCCGGGTCGCTCGCCAAGCTGGAAAACGTCGAGGGGTTCGGCCGGGTCAGCGTGCGGAAGCTCTATGAGGCGATCAATGCGCGCCGCACGATCGCGCTCAACCGCTTCATCTACGCGCTCGGCATTCGCCATGTCGGCGAGACCACGGCCAAGCTCTTGGCGCGTGCGTATGGCAGCTACGCGGCCTTCGAGGCGGGGATGAAGGAAGCCGTGTCGCTGTCCGGCGAGGCCTGGAACGAGCTCAACCGCATCGACGGCATCGGCGAGGTCGTGGCGCGCGCCATCGTCGAATTCTACAAGGAACCGCGCAACCTCGACGTGATCGGTCGGCTGCTGGAGGAAGTAACGCCGGAGGCGGCGGAACTGCCGGTCGCAAGCGACAGCCCGGTCGCCGGCAAGACGGTCGTCTTTACCGGCTCGCTGGAGAAGATGTCGCGCGACGAGGCGAAGGCGATGGCCGAGCGGCTCGGTGCCAAGGTGTCCGGCTCGGTGTCGAAGAAGACCGACCTTGTCGTCGCGGGGCCGGGGGCCGGCTCCAAGCTCGACAAGGCGCGCGAATTCGGCGTCGAGGTGATCGACGAGGACCAGTGGTTCGAGCGGATCAAGGCCTGACCCTGAGATGCGCAGCGCGGCAGGGACCGATCGCGTCGAACCGCTTCCCGCCGAGGACGATCAGCCGGCGCTGCGACGCCGGTCCGGGCCTTCCTGGATGACCACGAGCGCCCCGACCAGAACCCGGCTCTCGGCGTAGCACGGGGTCAACCGCCGCCGAACCACAACGATTCTGCCGTCTTTCTCGCGGGCATTGGTGCTCTCGACGATCTCGCCTAAGAAGCAGCGGTCGAGATTGGTCCTGATGGCGGCGTCGAAACGGTCCGCCCCGACGACGTCACGCACGTGGCGACCGACCAGTTCATGCGGCTTGCGTTCCAGCCGCGCGGCTTCGGTAGCGTTGGTGTAGAGATAGCGATAGTCCGTTGTCACCACGCAGACGCGTTCGGGAAGGACATCGAGCAGACCGACGTCAAGGACGCCGTCGCGGATCGGTCCGGTCAGCGCAGGCAGGGTATCGTGGTCAGCCGCACGGGTGCGCACGGTGATGTAGCGTCGGAGAAGGGTCTCGATCAGGGCGGCGTTACTGCGCACGCGCGCAGCGTCGTCGGCCTCCTCATGCAGCAGCCGCAGCAGCACTGCGAATTGCGCCTGCTGCTCCGCCGGATCGAGCGCCTGGTGTTCCACGAGTGCCGTGAGCGAGGCGGCAAATTCGCGCTCTCGCCGGTCGACGAGCGGCAAGTCGTCCGTTGCGACGGCGGCCTGCAGGCGGCGGTAGCGCTCCCAGAACTCGTCGGTCAGGCGTTGTGTAACGCCGGTACCAAGGCCGATATGGCCCACTTTCGATCCCCTGTCCGCCATTTGCCCCGCCAACCGAACGGCCGTCGAAACCCGATTCGACGGCGCTTCGAAAGTGGCGAGGATAGGCCGGATCGGTCATGCGGTGAAGTCGCAAAAAATGGGATGCGGATCAGGGGCCAAGTTCCCGCAGACGCCCGGTTGCTGTTTAGAGAAAAACTCTCGGCCACAGCCAAGCGCCCCGCGCTATTACTAACCCGGGGATCGGCCTCGCGATCTCGTGCTGAGATGCCAATATCGAAGGCCGCCGGAGTATTTTCCAGTCCTGAAAGATGGGTTCCGGCAGGGTGGATGGGGAAGAAACCCATCCGTTTCTGTCCTCGCTATCCATTTCGATCCGTCGGCCGCTCTCGCGCCCTCAACCGGCCCTCCGCACGAACGTGGGCCGCGCCTCACGTCTCTCGAGGGCTGCGCAGGCGGGGCCTCTGACATGGCGTCAGCCGTTCGACTTGCGGGCCTTCTTGCGCGCCGGGCCGGTGCCTCCCGGGCCGCCTGGACCGCCCGGGCGCGGCCCTTTTGCCGGTTTTCCGGCATAGCCCTTGTCGCCGAAGGTTTTTTCCCGTGGTGACCTGTCTTTCCGGGCCTCGGACTTGGTCGGCTTCGGCTTGCGTGACGGGGCGTCCGCGTCACGGTACTCGGGCCGCGCCCCGGTTTCCCCGTCCTTGCGGAACGGTTTGTCGCCGGATCCGAATGCCTCGGCGGTGCGCTTCTCGAATGCCCGCTTTTCGAACGGGCGCTTTTCGAACGGGCGCTCGGGCCTGTCGGTCTTCTGTTCCTGGCCATCGCGCGCCTTGCGGAAGCCGCGCTCCGGCTTGTCGAAATCGCTCGCCCCGCCGCGGTCGTATCCCTTGCGGGGACCGCGCTCCGGCCGGTCGGAGACGGGCTTGCTTCGGGGGATGGCCGTCAGGTCGGGCGCCTGGTCCAGGGGAGTCAGCCGAATGCCCTTCTCGAGCATGCGCTTCGGGCCGATGGTTGCGAGGAAGCTGTCGGCCGCGTCGGCGGCGAGCTCGACGAAGGTCTCTTCCGGCTGCATCTTGATCGCGCCGATCTCGTTCTTGGTGATATTGCCGGCGCGGCACAGCATGGGGATCAGCCACCGCGGTTCGGCACTCTGCTTGCGGCCGACCGAGAGCGAGAACCAGCGGCCGGGACCGAACGCCTCGCGCGGCCGCCGAGGCTCGCGGGGCTCCATCGGCCCGCGATCACGGGCCGGGCGCCTCTGCGACAGGTCGATTTCCTTCAATTCCTCCGGCGCAGACCGCCCGGAGCGGTACAGCCGGGTGAAGGCCGCGGCAATCTGGCGGGGTTCATAGACGGCGAGCAACGTATCGGCGAAGGCGATTTCGTCTTCGGCGATCGCGTCGCTCAGGACCGGATCGGCCAAGAGCCGCTCGTCGTCCCGTGCCAGGATTTCGTCGGCGGAAGGCGGCGTCGCCCACTCAGCCGTTATCTTGGCGGCCGCCAGAAGGCGCTCGGCGCGCCGCATGGCGGGGAGGGGAACGATCAGCGCACTGACGCCTTTGCGGCCGGCGCGCCCGGTGCGTCCGCTCCGGTGCAGCAGCGTTTCCGGATTGGTCGGCAGGTCGGCATGGACGACCAGTTCGAGGTTCGGCAGGTCGATGCCGCGGGCGGCGACGTCGGTGGCGATGCAGACACGGGCCCGGCCGTCGCGCATCGCCTGCAACGCATGACTGCGCTCGTTCTGCGAAAGCTCGCCGGAGAGCGCCACGACCGAGAAACCGCGGTTGTTGAAGCGGGCTGTCAGGTGGTTGACGGCAGCACGCGTCGAGCAGAACACGATCGCCGTCTGCGCCTCATAGTAGCGCAGGACGTTGATGATCGCATTCTCGCGGTCGTGCGGCGCTACCGCCAGCGCCCGATATTCGATGTCGACGTGCTGGCTGCGTTCGGCCGCCGTGGAGACGCGAATCGCGTCGCGCTGATAGCTGCGGGCCAGTTCCTCGATCGCTCGCGGAACGGTTGCGGAGAACATCAGCGTGCGCCGGTCCTCCGGCGCCGAATCGAGGATGAACTCCAGATCCTCGCGAAAGCCCAGGTCGAGCATCTCATCGGCCTCGTCGAGAACGACCGCCCGCAGTCCGGACAGGTCCAGCGAGCCGCGATTGATATGGTCGACCAGGCGCCCGGGCGTGCCGACGACGATCTGCGCACCTCGATCCAGAGCCCGGCGCTCGTTGCGCATGTCCATGCCGCCAACGCAGGAGGCGATCACGGCGCCGGTCTCGCCATAGAGCCATTCCAGCTCGCGCTTCACCTGCAATGCCAATTCGCGCGTTGGCGCGATCGCGAGCGCCAGCGGCGTTCCGGCCGAGCCGAACCGGTCTTCGCCGCCCAGCAGGGTTGGCGCCAGGGCCAAGCCGAATGCAACCGTCTTGCCCGAGCCGGTCTGCGCCGAGACGAGCACGTCCGCGCCCTCGAGCCCAGGATCGCAAACGGCCTTCTGCACGGGCGTCAATGTAGTGTAGCCGCGTTTTGTCAACGCGCTTGCCATCGCCGGAACGAGGCCTTCGTATTCGGTCATCTTCTGTCTTTCGGAATTCGTGAATTATGGCGCCCGTTGGGAGACGAGGGCGTGATCGTGTCGGCCGCACGCGGCGGGCCATCGCTGCGGGCTTCCTAATCTGAAGCGCGTGAAAAGTACAGGTGCAATATCGTCTGACGCGCAGGACGGTTCAGCTTTCCGGACAAGGTTTGCCGATTGTCTTTTTGCGCTGCACAAGATAGAACGCGCCCTGCCGCAGAAAAGCCAGATTGCCAAGGCGGCGGCCGTCCCCGGGAAAGGACGTCCAAGGATTGGAGGAACCCGTCCGGTGCTGACCATTACGTCCATCGCGGCCCTGCGCGCGGCGCTCGCGCCCCATCGAGTGGCTGGAAAGACGATCGGCTTCGTACCGACCATGGGCTATCTGCACGTCGGCCACATGGAACTGGTGCGGCGGGCGCATGCCGAAAACGACATCGTGGTTGCCTCGATCTTCGTCAATCCGCTGCAATTCGGCGCCAACGAGGACCTGTCCCGCTATCCGCGCGACCTGCCGCGCGACGAGGGCATGCTGGAAAAGGGCGGTGTCGACATCCTGTTCGCCCCCGGCGTCGCCGACATGTATCCGCGGCCGATGGAAACCGTGGTCGACGTCCCGACGCTCGGCTCCGAGCTGGAAGGGGCAGCGCGGCCGGGGCATTTCGCCGGCGTCTGCACGGTCGTCACCAAGCTCTTCAACATCGTCGGGCCGGACCGCGCCTATTTCGGCGAGAAGGATTTCCAGCAGATCGCCATTGTTCGGCGGATGGTGGAGGACCTGGCGCAGCCGGTCGAGGTGATCGGAGTGGCGACGGTGCGCGAGCCGGACGGGCTAGCCTGCTCGTCGCGCAACGTCTACCTGTCGCCCGAGCAACGGGCCGCCGCGGTCGTCGTGCCGCGCGCCCTCGATGAAGCCGAGCGCTTGATCGCGGCCGGACAGAAAGACGTTGCCAAACTGGAGACGGCGGTCCGCGCCTTCATTTCCGCCGAACCGCTGGCCGTCCCTGAGGTCGTCGCGCTGCGCGACCCGGTAACGCTGGCGGAGATCGCCGAAATCGGCGAAGCCCCCGTTCTCCTGTTGCTTTTCGTCCGGATCGGGAGCACGAAACTGCTCGACAACCGGATCATCGGCACCAAGGGCGGCCAAGCAGCAGAGGTAGCCTCACCATGAGCGTACATGCAACGAAACGGCGTCTTGCTCCGTCGGATATCAAGGCACTGAAGGGCCAGCGGCCGATCGTCAGCCTCACGGCCTACACGACGCCGGTTGCGAAGCTGATGGACCCGCACGTCGATTTCATTCTCGTCGGCGATTCGCTCGGCATGGTGCTCTACGGCCTCGATTCGACGGTCGGCGTGACGCTCGAGATGATGATCGCGCACGGCCAGGCCGTGATGCGGGGCTCCACCAACGCCTGCGTTGTCGTCGACCTGCCGTTCGGCTCCTACCAGGAATCGAAGGAGCTCGCCTTCCGCAGTGCCGCGCGCGTGCTGAAGGAAACCGGCTGCAGCGCCGTGAAGCTGGAAGGTGGTGCGGAAATGGCCGAGACGGTCGATTTCCTCACCCGTCGCGGCATCCCCGTGCTCGGCCATGTCGGTCTGATGCCGCAACTGATCAACACCACCGGCGGCTACCGGTCGCTCGGCCGCAGCGACAAGGAGGCGGAGAAGATCCGCAGCGACGCCAAGGCCATCGACGATGCCGGCGCCTTCGCGATCGTCATCGAGGGCACCGTCGAGCCGGTCGCCCGTGATATCACCGGTACGGTCCGGGCTCCGACCATCGGTATCGGCGCATCGCCGGCCTGCGACGGCCAGGTCCTGGTCGTGGACGACGTGCTTGGCGTGTTTACCGATTTCAAGCCGCGCTTCGTCAAGCGCTTCGCCAATCTGGCGCCGCTGATGAGCGAAGCCTTCGCCGCCTATGCCGAAGAGGTGAAGGCCCGCAGCTTCCCGGCCGAAGAGCACACGTTCCAGGTGAAGAAATCGTCCTGACGGCGGTCGGGCCCTGCGCGTCGCTTTTCCGCGCGGCGGGGCTACGCTTCCGCGGGACGATCGTTCAGCAAAATCGATGCTTCCATCAGCCTAATTGAATTGCCCTGAAAGCCGGGTGCGCATAGAGCGGTCGATCAACGGCAGGAGAGGCGATTTCCCTTGAGCAAAGCAGACTTCATCCAGGGCGCGCGCCTTGCCGCCCCCTTGTGCGTTTCGGCGGCGCCATTCGGCGCCCTGTTCGGCGCCGTTGCGGTGGCAAACGGCCAGACGATCGCCGAGGCGGCGGTCATGAGCCTCACCCTCTTTGCCGGCGCCAGTCAGTTGGTGGGGATCGAACTGTTCGGTCAGAAGATCGCGCCCTGGGTCATCGTGCTGTCGATCTTCGCGGTGAATTTCCGCCACATCCTCTATTCTGCGGCCATCGTGCCTTATGTGCGTCACTTCACGCCGGTTCAAAAGTTTGTCACGTTCTTCCTGCTAACCGATCCGCAATTCGCCGAGACGCTGAAGCGGGGCGAAGCCGGCGGAGAGGTGAGCTTTTCCTGGTATCTCGGCTTCGGCCTGATGATCTACGTGCCGTGGCAGGTCACGACCGTGCTCGGCGGCATCTTCGGCCAGCTGATCGGTGATCCGAAGCTGATCGGCATCGACGTGCTGCTGCCGATCTACTTCATGGCGCTGGTGCTCGGCTTCCGCAAGAGGGCCAACTTCCTGCCGGTCGTTGCCATGAGCGGGGCGGCCTCGGTGATCGGTTATCACACGATCGGCTCGCCCTGGCACGTCAGCGTCGGAGCCGTTGCGGGCATGCTGCTCGCCGCGGCGCTGCCGGTCAAGCGCCAGGCGAAGCACGGCGGCGGCAAGGAGGCCTGAGATGGGTGCATGGTTCAATACCGAAATGATGCTGATCATCCTTGGCGGAGCGATCGCCACCTTCCTGACGCGGATCGGCGGCTATGTGCTGATCACCCAGATGAAGACGATCCCGCCACGGCTCGAAGCGGCCCTGAACGCCGTGCCGGCCGCCGTCCTGACCACACTGGTGGCGCCCGCCTTCTTCACCGGCGGGCCGGACGTGCAGGTGGCGATGGCGGCGGCGCTGATCGCCAGCCTCAGGCTTTCCATGCTGCCGATGCTGGCCGTCGGTTGGTGCGCGGTGATGGCGATGCGGTACTGGTTCGGCGCTTAAGCGCAGCAGCGAGACGGCGAAGGGAGGCGCGCGCGCCTCCCTTCTGTGTACTCCGGTGGTGCGCGCTCACGCGCCGTGGCTGAACGGCTTCGTGGCGTTGACCAGCCAGCCGCGAACCTCCACGTCGTCGATCAGCGGCATCAGCGCCGCGCGCGTCCGCGCGTGATATTCGTCGAGCCAGTGCAGTTCCTCGCGGGTCAGCAGTTCGGTCAGGATCAGTCGCCTGTCGATCGGGCAGAAGGTGATGGTCTCGAAGCCGAGCATGTCGATGTCGCCGCCGTCGACAGGCGCGGCCGGCAGGACATGGATGAGGTTCTCGATGCGGATGCCGAAGCTGCCGGGGCGGTAGTAGCCGGGCTCATTGGAAAGTATCATGCCCGGCAGCAGCTCCTGCGTCGAAAGCCGCGAGATGCGCTGCGGTCCCTCGTGCACGGAGAGATAGGAGCCGACGCCATGGCCGGTGCCATGGGCGAAGTCGGCGCCGGCCTTCCAGAGCGCGATGCGGGCCAGCGGGTCGAGGTCGCAGCCGCGCGTGCCTTTCGGAAAACGGGCGGTGCTGATGGCGATCATGCCCTTCAGAACCAGCGTGAAGAAGCGCTTCTGCTCCTCCGGCACGTTGCCGATCGCAACGGTGCGGGTGATGTCGGTGGTGCCGTTGATATATTGCGCGCCGGAATCGATCAGGAAAAGCGTCCCGTCCTCGAGCCGGGCGTCCGTGTCGGTCGTCACGCGGTAGTGCATGATCGCCGCATGGGCGCCGGCGCCGGCGATCGTGTCGAAGGAGATGTCCCTCAGCGGGTTCTGCATGCGCTCGCCGACGGCGGCGCGACAGGCCTCGAGCTTCCGCGTTACCTCGATTTCGGTGAGCGTGCCGGGCCTGCACGAATCGAGCCAGGCGAGGAACTCGACCATCGCCGCACCGTCCTGCAGATGAGCCTTGGCGGCGCCGGCAAGCTCGACCTCGTTCTTGCAGGCACGAGGAATCCGGGCCGGGTCGGCTGCTTCGACGACGGTGCCGCCGGCCGCGCGGATCGCCTCTCCCAGGCCGAATGACGCCTGCTCCGGGTCGATCAGGATGCGCTTTCCCGCGCGCGAAAGTGCCTCGATGCGCACGCCGAACTCCGAAGGCGGCGAGAAGTCGGCAAGCTGGGTCAGGTAGGCCTCCTCCTCGATGCCGGTCTTGCGCTTGTCGATGAAGATCTCCGCCTTGCCGTCGGCATGCAGGACAGCGCGGGCGAGGGGATGCGGGGTATGGGGAACGTCGCTGCCGCGGATGTTGAACAGCCAGGCGATCGTCGAGGGATCGGTGACGGCCAGCACGTCGGCGCCGGCCTCGCCGATCTTCGCGGCGATCTCGGCGATCTTGTCCTTTGCCAGCCTGCCTGCGCACTCCATCGGCTGGATGCGCACGCGTCCGAGCGGTTCGGTCGGCCGGTCGGTCCAAAGCCGGTCGAGCGGATTGTGGGAAAGCTGTACGAGTTTGCCGGCGATCTCCGCCAGGGCCTTCTCCAGCCTGCGCACCTCCGCGCTCGTGTGCAGCCAGGGATCGATGCCGAGGCGGAATCCCTTGCCCGCGTGCTTCGGGATCCACTTGTGCGGCGGTTCGTTGACGAGGTCGCCCCCCTTGAAGACACTGCCGTCGACCTGTTCGGCGAGCTGCGTCACGTAGCGGCCGTCGACGAACACGATCGCCTCGCCACGCGTAACCAGTGCAACGCCGGCGGAGCCGGTGAAACCCGTCAGCCACGCCAGCCGTTCGGCGCTCTCAGGTACGTATTCGCCCTGGAACTCGTCGGCCCGTGGCACGAGGAAACCGTCGATGCCAAGCGTGTCGAAGGTTGCGCGCAACGCATCGGCACGTTCGCGGCCGAATTGCGGGGTCGAGGTGACGTCGAAGCTCTGGAACATGGGCGGCTACCTGAAGGAAATGGACATGCCGCACCCTAGTGCATGGCGCGCTCGAAGGGAATTGGGCGCAGGCAAGGCTGCCGTGCTTCCGCCGCCTGCCAGGGCAGGCATTCCCTCTTTATTGGGCGGCGCCGATGCTGTTCATGCGCCGCGCGCATGGCTCCCATGTTCAAATAATGCTGTCCATTTTCCTCGCTTCGGCTATAACCCGCGGCAACGAAGCGAACGCGATATGCGTTCGAAACGAAGAAATCGAAAGTTCGCCGAAAGGCGATTGTTCTAGGTGTTCCGACAGGCGCTTGTCCGGTCACTCCTCCTCCCTCCTCCGGGCGGGCGTTTGGAACACTTGGGGTCCGCTTGAGCTCTCCTCCTCCTAAAGGCTCGCGGACAGACCGGTTCTACCGGTCCTTTAGGCGGTGCCTCTGGCACCGCCTTTCTCTTTTTCAGCCTCCCGGCCGTCTCCCTGCACGGTCGGGAGGCTTTTTCTTTTCAGCGCCTGTCGAGATGAATCGTCACCCAGCCATTACGCCAGATCGTGCGGACATGGCGCAGGCCGACGGCGTTGTAGGCCGACAGCACCTTCCAGCGCTGAGTGGCGAGAATTCCCGAAAGCACCACCTGTCCGCCCGGCGCCAGGTGGGCGACGAGTTGCGGCGCCATGCGCATCAGCGGACGGGCGAGGATGTTGGCGATCACCAGGTCGAAGGGGCCATGGCGGCGGAACGCGGTGTGGTGGAAGCCGGGCGCCGTTTCGAGAGTGATCCCTTCGGCGATGCCGTTCTTGCGCACGTTCTCGCGCGCCACTTTCGTCGCGACCGGGTCGATGTCGGTGGCGAGCACCGGGATCGGCGCCAGCTTGCGGGCGGCGATCGCGAGCACGCCGCTGCCGGTTCCAAGGTCGAGTGCGGAGCGAATCGTCCTGGAGCGCATGACGCTCTCGATCACCTCGAGGCAGCCGGCCGTGGTGCCGTGGTGACCAGTGCCGAAGGCCTGGCCCGCGTCGATCTCGATCGCGATCTCGCCCGGGCGCGCCGTGCCGCGATCATGGGAGCCGTGCACGACGAAACGGCCGGCGCGCACCGGCTGCAGCCCCTCGAGCGACTTGGCGATCCAGTCGACGTCGGGAATGTCCTCGCGCTGGATGACGGCATCGGGGAAATCGTCCTTGACGAGCGCTGCGAAGCGTTCGTGCATTTCTGCTTCCTCGTCGGCCATCAGGTAGAGCGAAGCCTCCCAGATGTCGGCCTTTTCGTCGATCTCCATGGTGGCGATGGCGTAGCCTTCATCCTCGAAAGCGTCGCTCATCAGCGCCAGGATCGCTTCGGCATTCTTCTCGGTCGTGGTGATGAAGAGGCGGATTTCGCTCACGGTCGGCAGTTCCTGCTTTCGGGCCGGAAGGGTGCGGGGCCCCGGCGCATTTCGGTGCGGGATGCGCTAGCATGTCGGCGATGCCGAGCAAAGCCGTTCAGTGCGTTCTTGCGATCCAGGGCGGGTGCGGCGTGTCCAGTCCGGCGATGCCGTGCACCAGCGAGCGCTCCGCAAAGGGCACATGCGCCATCAGCGGCAGGAGCCGGTTGCGCATCGCCAGCGCGGCGGGGCGCTCCATTGTGGCGAGCGCGGTCAGCATCTTCGTCTGGCGGAGCACGCCGCGCACGGCCGGCAGCCGCAGTTGCGAGTACTCCGCCTCGCGTCCTTCCGAAATGAGCCATGCCAGCCAGCAGGCGTCCTCGATGCCGAGGTTCATGCCGCGCGCGCCGACGGGGGAATGGATGTGGGCGGCATCGCCGGCGAGAAACACCCGGCCCTTCGACATCGCCTCGACGTGCCTGAAGCTCACCGTAAATTGGGACTTCCAGGTCTGCTCGACCGGCGGGTGCGGATGGGCGATGCGGTCCTCGAAATCCGGCAGGGTCGAGATGTAGCGAAGCACGTTTTGGCGGACAGGGATGCAGCCGAGCACGCCGGGGTTGGTGAAGTCGACCCGTGCATGGCTGACGTCAACCGGCGCGCCATAAGCGTAGTCCGCCAGGAAGAACTCGTTTTCCAGCGCCTCGCCGGGGAAGGCGAAGTCCAGGGAATTGCGCACGATCGAGTGCGCGCCGTCGGCGCCGACCAGGATGGTGGGCTTGATGGTTTCGCCGCTGTCATCGTTGCCGATTAGCGTCACTTCGGGCGTTTCGGGATCGCCGTCGACAGACTTGACCTTGGCGTGCCAGCGCGGCTCCACCTCGAAGGCGCGCAGCCGTTCGAGCAACAGGCGCTCGGTGGTGCCTTGCGGCAGGATGCACAGCGCCGGCGTCTGCCCGTGCAGAATGCTGGTGTGAATTGTCAGAAGCGGCTCGCCGAGCGACGAGAGCTGCAGGCCCTCGATCGGCAGCGCCTGCTCCCTTATCCGGTCGGCGACGCCGGACGGGCCGAGCAGCATCAGCGTGCGCGCGTTGACGCCCAGAGCCCGGCTCTCGCTCTCGGCCACCGGGCCGTCGCTGCTGGCGACGATCCGCGGCTTGATTCCGCGCCGGGCGAGTTCAAGCGCAAGCGTCAGGCCTGTTGGTCCCGCGCCGGCGATGAGGATCGAGGTGTCGGCGCGTGAAACCATGACCGGAGGGTCCTATCCCTTGATGAGGTTCTCCAGCTTTTGTACGGCAACTTCCGGGTTCTCGCCATAGGCGATGGTGCCCCGGAAGCCGCCGTTGCGGTCCAGCAGAAACACCGACGCGGTGTGATCCATCGTGTACTCGCCGTCCGGGACCTTCTCGTCGACCGGCACCTTGCGGGCGTAGACGCGGAAGCCCTTGACCATCTCCATCACCTTGGTGGGAGGGCCGGAAATCCCGGTGACGCGCTTGGAGACATTGGACACATAGTTGCCGAGGATTTCAGGGGTGTCCCGTTCCGGGTCGACCGTGATGAAGTAGGCCTGCATCTTCGTGCCGTCCGGATCGACCTTCGCGAGCCACCCGTCCATTTCGAACAAGGTCGTCGGGCAAACTTCCGGGCAATGGGTGAATCCGAAGAACAGCGCCGTCGGCTTGCCTGTGAAGGCCTCCTGCGTGATCGGCTTTCCGTCCTGGGCGACAAGGGTGAAGGGTACGCCGAATGGGCCTTCGGCAAGCTTTTCGCCACTCTTCGTCATTTCCAAACTCAGCCACCCCAGCAGGCCGGCGAGGATGGCGATGGCGATCCAGAGTACGATTCGTATGGTTTTCATGGGCCTATCCGGACTCCGAGACTGCCGCCACTGACATGGGCGATTTCAGCGAAGTCATAGTGCGTCGAACGCCCGTGCGCAAATGCGCCTAACGCCGCAACCCCGTAGGCGCCGCTGGCTAGCCGGCACTGCCCGTCACATGCACCAGGAGAGGCCGGTCTCCGCCATCGACAGCAGGATCGAGGAACCGTGGTCGAGCCAACCGGCAAACGCGAGGCCGGATAGTACGGTAAGCAGGACGCCGCCGGCGACGAGCGCAAGTATGGAACGTAAGGGACGACGGTTCGCAATCATGACGGCATACTAGCGCAGGTTCTTCGAAATCGGAATGGCGGCCCGCTCGCCTTCTCGTCGATTGCGTCATCAAGCGTTCCGGTGCGGATGGTCTTTGGGGAGGACGGTGCGGCGCGAACTCTTGGCGGCAACGATCGGGAAGCCGGCGATTCTGCCGATCCCCTTAGCCATTGCTTAATCTCTGTTTGCAATGCTTTGGAGGCGTATGGGCCTGCCGCGGTCCTCCCGGGCATGAGGTCCGTCGGCCATCCAGGCCGCAAAGCGCAACTTGCGACACTGCCGCCGAAATCTGGGAAATCCGATCATGTCCAACGCCATCAAGCAATCCGGTGCCTATCTCGAAATCGTTTCGTTCCACCTCGGCGAGCAGGAATTCTGCATCGACATCATGGCCATCCGCGAGATCCGCGGCTGGGCGCCGGTGACGCCGATGCCGCACACGCCGTCCTATGTGCTCGGCCTGATCAACCTGCGCGGCGCGGTGATCCCGGTGATCGACATGGCCTGCCGCCTCGGCATGAAGATGACCGAGCCCTCCGAGCGCTCGGCGATCATCGTCACCGACATCGCCGGCAAGCTGGTCGGCCTGCTCGTCGAGCAGGTCTCCGACATGATGACCATCAAGAGCGAGGACCTGCAACCGGCGCCGGAGATCATCCCCGAGGCCCAGCGGGCCTTCTGCCGCGGCATCGTCGCGCTCGAGAAGTCGATGGTCTGCTTCCTCAACCTCGATACCGTCATCGCCGACGAACTGGCGCAGGCCGCCTGAGCCAGCGTCAGCGGATATTTGTCGCCCGGCCACGACGCATCGGCGGGCAGGGATGCGGCGCAGCCTGTTTGAGCGCCGCGTCAGACCTGATTTTCCAGAACTATTCGCCGAAAGCGGTTCGCGCTTTCCGGGCGCATGCGTTAGGGTGATCCATCCTGCCCGGCCGGGCAGGGCCCTTCCCGAGAGTCCGGAGTGCCGACCATGAAATGCCTGCTGCTCATCGATCTACAGAACGGCTTCTGCCCGGGCGGCAATCTTGGCGTCGCCGGCGGAGACGAGGTGATCCCGGTCGCAAACCGGCTGATGGCGGAGGGCGGTTACGAACTGATCGTCGCCTCGCAGGACTGGCATCCCGCCGATCACGGCAGTTTCGCTTCCAATCACCCCGGCATGAAACCATTCGAGATGGGCGAACTGGGCGGCAAGCCGCAGATGCTCTGGCCGGATCACTGCGTTGAGTACACCGACGATGCGGCGCTCCACCCCGGCCTCGACCAGTCAAAGATCGCGTATGTCCAGCGCAAGGGCACGAACCGGCTGGTCGACAGCTACTCGGCGTTCCGCGACAATGATCGGACGGCCCATACCGGCCTCGCCGATTTCCTCAACAGACATGGCGTGACGCAACTCGATATCGGCGGGCTTGCGACGGATTACTGCGTCCAGGCATCGGCGATCGATGCGGTCGAGATGCTGCCCGGTGTCCGCGTCCGCTACGTGGAGGACCTCAGCCGCGGCATCGATCCGGCGACCATCGCTGCCGCCGAGAAAGCGATGGCGGCGGCAGGCGTGAAGACCGTCACCTCCGACGAGATCCTGCGGGAAGCGCGGGGCGTCTGAGAGCAGGGCGCCGGAACAATCGGGCCGAGTGGTCATTTCCCTTTGCATTGCGACACCACGCTGAAGGGAGAAAATCATGAGGCCATTCGCCACCCTTACGCCCATCCTCCTTGCCGGCGCGCTCTCCAGCGCGGCATTCGCTGGAACTACGATCGACGGCATCAAGGTTCCGGTGCCGACGCCGCGCCCGGACGTAATGGAGTTTGCCCAGGCCACAGGTGGCAGCAAGGCCCACAGCGGCGAGCTGGCCAAGCCGGGGGCTGGTGACACGCAGCCAGACACGGTGACCACCGGCTCGATTGCGCCGGACGTATTCGGTATCGAGGACTACAAGGCAATCGACCTCACGAAGATCGCGGTGATGCGCGTCGACGAGCTTTCCGACGAAAGCGCGCGCGAACAGTATCGTCGCATGGTGGACGGAAAGTCGGCGGAGGTGCGCAAGCTGCAGCAGGCCATCCGGACCAACCCCGACCTGGTCGCAGCGCTCGAGGACAAGCAGGTCGCCGTGGATCACATCATCTCGGTGCGGCCGGCCGGCGACGGAAGCGTGACCTTCATCGTGATGTGAGGGCGAGCTTGCGGGATCCAACATGTGGCGGCACGCTGGGCAATCCGGCTCCGGGCCGCCATACGTCGTTACTGCGGTTTTCCGTTGGACCAGCTGACGGTCTCACCGAACAGTGGTACGGTCGAGATCGACATCTTCGCCGATCCGTTGGTCAGTTCCCGTGAGTGCGCCAGATAGATCAGCGTGTCGTTCTTGCGGTCGTAGATGCGGGTCACGACCAGCTTTTTCCAGATCAGCGACAGCCCGGACTTGAACACCTCCTCGCCGCTCCGCGACAGGTTGATGTCGCCGATCGTGATCGGGCCAGTCTGCCGGCAGGCGATCGCGTTGTTGGAGGGATCCTCGAACCAGTTTCCCTTCTGCAAGCGGTCCAGGACACTTCGATCGAAATAGGTCACGTGGCAGGTGATGCCGGAGACTTTCGGATCGCTGACGGCGTCGATCATGATGTCGTTGCCCATCCAGTCGACGCCGACCTTGCCGACGGTGTCGGCGTGGGCGGTCGCGGCGAATAGGGACAGGAAGGTTGCAAGGGCGAGGCGAAGGCGCAGGGCGGTCATCGGTCGGTCTCCATCAGGCGATCACTTTCAGGTAGGTGGCGGGAGGCGCTTTGCAAAGGACCGTCAGGCGCTTCTTGCGGCGGCGATCGTGGCGCGGACGGCGTCGGGGTCGGTCACGGTGAGCTGGTACTCGCGGTCCTTGCCGGTGCCACCCATGCCGACGTTCGGATTGCGGAACATCATGCCGCTCGGGATCGTCTTCAGCGCCGCGAAATGCAGCTCCCGCAACCTAGCGCCGTCACGCACCGCCTTGATGGTGTCGGCGTCCAGCGCGCCGCAGCCCATGATGACGATGCGGTCGCCGGCCTGCGCGTTGATCTGTTTCAGGATGTCGAGCCCTTCAAGGGCAGTGTCGCGCTGGCCGGAAGTCAGGACACGGTCGACGCCGCAACGGATCAGCGCCTCCAGCGCCTCGCCGGCGTCCGCCGTCATGTCGAAGGCGCGGTGGCAGGTTACCGACATCGGCCGCGCCGCCTCGACCAGCGCCTGCATGCGCGCCTCGTCGATCCGGCCGTCCGGCGTCAGGCAGCCGATGACGACGCCGGCGACACCTTCCGACCGGAGGGCGGCGACGTCGGCCAGCATCGTCTCGAACTCCGCCTGCGAATAGAGGAAGTCACCACCGCGCGGGCGGACGATCACGTGCACCGGGATGCGGGCGGCCCGGACGGCGGCGCGGATCGTCGCCAGGCTCGGCGTCAGCCCGCCCTCCATGAGGCTGGCGCACAGTTCGACCCGATCGGCGCCGGCCCCCTGTGCGGCCAGAAATCCATCGATGCCTTCGACGCAGACTTCGATGAGCGGTGCAGTCATGAGATCTCTCCTGTGGTGAGTTTGCTGCACGTTATGGCCGACCGGAGGTGTGGACAATGGGGTTGGGAAGACGAACGCCGCCGGTTGAATGCGGCATCGTCAGAACCGGCCATTTCGCCGGAAGCGCAGCTGCGCTATCGATCAGCCAGCATGCAGGGGGAGAATGCATTCCATGGACGACATCACCAGCCTTTCCGCCACCGAACTCTCGGCTGCGATCCACGCCGGCAGCACCACCTGCCGCGCGGTGATGGTGGCTTATCTGGCGCGGATCGAGGCGCTCAATCCAAAGATCAATGCGATCGTCAGCCTGCGCGACGCCGGCGAGCTGGTCGCCGAGGCCGAGGCGGCCGACCGTGCGCTCACCGCCGGCGGATCGCGCGGCTGGCTGCATGGCATTCCGTTTGCCGTCAAGGATCTGTCCGAGGCGGAGGGCATCCGCTGCACCTACGGCTCGCAGATCTACCAGGATCATGTGCCGGACTTCGACGACATCCATGTCGAACGCATCCGCGCCGCCGGCGCCATCATCATCGGCAAGACCAACGCGCCGGAGATGGGGCTCGGCTCGCACACCTACAACGCCGTGTTCGGCGCGACGTGCAATCCGTATGATTTGACCAGGAGCGCCGGCGGTTCGTCCGGCGGGGCGGCGGCGGCGCTGGCGGCGCGGCTCCTGCCGGTTGCGGACGGCAGCGACATGATGGGCTCGCTGCGCAATCCGGCAGCCTTCAACAACGTGGTCGGATTCCGGCCGAGCTTTGGACGGGTACCGTCGCTCGGCACCGAATTCTACCTCGGCCAGCACGCCGTCAACGGACCGATGGGGCGTAGTGTCGCCGACGTTGCGGCGCTGCTCGGTACACAGGCGGGCCATGATGCGCGCGATCCGCTGTCACTGCCGACGGAAGATGTGCTGCCAGGGAAAGTCGCCGATTTCTCCGGGGCCCGGATCGGATGGCTCGGCGATTTCGGCGGCCACCTGCCGTTCGAGCCCGGAGTGCTGGACCTCTGCCGCGAGGCGGTCAGCGTGCTTGCGACGCTCGGGGCCGAAGTGGCCGACGTGCGGGCGGGCTTCGACATGGATCGCTTGTGGCAGGGATGGCGCATCTACCGCCACTTTCTCGTAGCCGGCGCGCAAGGAGCGGATTATGCCGATCCGCCAAAGCGGGCGAAGATGAAGCCCGAGATGATCTGGGAGATCGAAAACGGGTTGGGTCTTGCCGCAACGGACGTCCTTGCGGCCTCGGCCATCCGAAGCGATTGGTACCGCTACGTGCTCGAGCTGTTTCGCGCTTACGATTTTCTCGTGCTTCCCGCCGCGCAGGTCTTTCCCTTCGACGTGACGCTCGATTGGCCGAAGGAGATCGCCGGCCGGGCGATGGACACCTATCATCGCTGGATGGAGGTGGTGATCGGCCCGACCATGGCGGGACTGCCGGTTGCCGCCATGCCTGCCGGCTTCGGCGCGGCCGGCCTTCCCGCCGGTATCCAGATCATCGGGAAGCCGCGGGCAGACCGGGCGGTCCTGCAGCTGGCGGCTGCCTACGAGGCGCAGGTCGACTGGCTGGAGCAGCGCCCGGTGATCGGCTGATCTGAGACCGCTCGGCCTGTTTGTGATTTGTTCTTTCCCGGAGCGGGACGTATGCTGTCCTGCACCGACCGGCGCGCCGGCCGCAGCTTCGGGAGGGTCCCATGGGTCGCAAATACATCGACTGCCGCGAATTTCCGAGCGACATGAAGTGCACCATCGCCATATCCGCCGACAGCGAGGACGAACTGGTCGAGGCCGCCGTCCAGCACGCGGTTGCGGTGCACGGCGAGCATGACACGCCCGCCCTGCGCACGGAGATCCGCAAGGCCGTTCACGACGGCATGCCGCCTATGAAGGTGGCCTGACGACCAAACCGCGCCGGGTTCGCCTGCGTGCGCATCGGCTCGTTGATCTGTGCATGCCGTGTCCCGAATGCGGTTTCCTCTCTCGGGACAGATGCGCATTACGTTAGCGCGTGCCGAACGCCTTGGCACGCTTTGCCGTCACTCCCCCTCTGCCATTGTTGGCCCGGCTCGACGCCGCTGTGAGAACTGGTGCTACCTGCATTTCTATCCGGGTCAGGTGGATGGCCTCGCCGCGTGCCCAAGTTTCCTTGGCAGGCCAGCAGCCTTCATGCGCGCCCCGCACCGCGACCGGTGCAAATTTTTCCGCTGGCCGAAGCGAAGGACCAAGTCCTTGAAAACGCCCGCCGAGTTGCTGCCGGATCGCCTCGCCTGCTGGTCTCGGCGGAGGGGGCGCAGGTCCGCGTAAAGAATTTGCTTACCATAGTATGACAGCATTTTGGTCATTGTTTCGACCTGTGTGCATGGCACGGGGCGCCGGAAATCCGGCGTGTTGACGCCATGATGCCCGGTCCCGGCGGCCAGTCTTCGCGTAGTGCCGGATCGAGTAACCAGTATCTTGGGTAACGAGTATCATGGCGTCAGTCGCAGTTGCGTTGCGTGAAATCCGTCCTCGCCGCAGGGGCATTCCTTCCTTCCCGAAATCGCCTGTCTTGCTTGGAATGACCGCCGTGCTGCTTTCGCTGGCAGCCGGCGCGTGGGTTGCGGGCGCGCTTGCGAGCGTTCAGGCGATGGCGCCGCCGATGCCGGTGCCAAAGCAGGCTCGGCTGCAGGCCTCGCTCGATCTGCCGGCAGTCGTTCGGGCGGCACCGATGGGGCGCAACATCCGCGTACGAAAATTCGCGCGGCTGTCGAAGACCCCGGACGACCAGCTATGGCCTGCCGGCCTCACGGTCGAGGCGATCAAGGCTTCTCACGACAAGCGCGCGGCGTTGGCAGAAGCGAAGCTGAAGCGCGAACTGGCAGGCAAAGCCTATGTGCTGGCAGGGGCGCTGCAATCGCAAGCCGACCTCGCCGCGGCGCCGCCTGCCGAATTGACGGCTGACGCGCCGGCGCAGCCGCTGCTCGTTTCCGCGCTTGTCGATCCCGGCACCGCTCGGGCCGAAACATCCGGCAAGCCGTTCGATCTCGTCATGCAGAACGAGGCGGCAGCGGCAACCGAAGCGCTTCCGGACACCATTCCGCTTCCCGAGATGCGGCCGAAGATGCTGGCGCGGGGCGGGGAGGGCCAGCCCGACCACCGCGACGCCAAGCCGGCGGTGCGCGAGCTCGCCTATGCGAGTCCCTCGCAGGTCGGTACCGACGACGACGTGAGGCAGCAGATCCGGCCAAGCCTGTTCGGCAAAAGCCGGGCCCGCGGCCGCACCGCCTATTACGACATTGCCGCCGGCGTGGTGCACCTGCCCAGCGGGGAGCGGCTGGAGGCGCATTCGGGCATCGGGAAGATGCGCGACAACCCGAAATACGTGCACATGAAGATGCGGGGATCCACGCCACCTGGAACGTTCAGGCTTTCGATGCGCGAGAAGCCTTTCCACGGAGTGCAGGCGTTACGCATGACGCCGGTCGACGGGGTCCACCCCCACGGCCGGACCGGGCTTCTGACACACTCCTACCTGCTCGGCGCCGACGGCAATTCGCATGGTTGCGTCGCATTCAAGAACTACCCGCGGTTCCTCGCCGCGTTCAGGCGCGGCGAAATCGACACGCTCGTCGTCGTGCCGAGCATGACGACCGGCACGTCCCGGTTCGCCTCGTTATTTCGCAGGGAGGGTTAGGACCACCCGGAGCGGACGCACGGACAACCGGTCGATCGCCGAGACGACCGACCGGCCGGTGTGCGGTCAGCAACGCGCACGTTCCACGCCATTCCGGCGCGGACGATGTCGGTACCCCATGGTCCAACGTCGCACACGAAGACTTCGAGCGTCATGCGCTCGCATGCATCCCACCTCCGAAGATCGGAGCCGAACTCCGGTGGGGAGCGTTAGGCCATGAACAGCCGACGTAGCGTGGCGAAGAAGCCGGGTGGCTTGGGTGCCAGGACCGCCCGGATCTGTGCCGCTGCCGTTGCCGCGCTGACAGCCGAACCATAATGGCAGTAGCAGATGACCTCGTGGAGCTCGTCGTCCGAAAGCTCGAAGAAGCGCCGTGCTTCGCCATAGGTGTCGTCGGCCAGGCCGGCTGCACGCAGGACCGGATCCGCATAGGCAACGGAGATCGGAGAGCCGTCGCCGCGCATGTTGGCGCGAACGCTCGGCGTCTGATGTTCCGTCTGGCGCAAGGTCGACAGGTGCCAATGCGGATTGCGCTCCAGCAGTTCCGCCCAGCGCTCCAGACGCTCCTTGCGTGTCATTGTCTGAGCCGGAAAGGTCTCGACTTCCGCAACAAGCCGGAGTTGTTCCACTGTTTGATGCTTCATCTTGGACTCCCATTCAGAGGATGGATGTTCCCCCAATGCTCATGCAGCCCACTCTGTGAAGGTTGACTCCACTGCGCGCGGAAGTCCAATCACGATCGAAGCTCGGCCAAAAAGAATGGTCGTCCAACGTCGGAGCGCCGGTTATACCCGCTCCACGAAGCCGTCCAGCACCCGCTTCTGGCCGGCCCGGTCGAAATCGATCGTCAGCTTGTTGCCCTCGACGGCGGCGACGTTGCCGTTGCCGAATTTGAGGTGGAAGACGCGGTCGCCGACCGCGAAGCGCGACGGCTCGGTCGTGGTCGACTTGGCGACGAGCTCGCCTTCAATGGTGCGAGCCCGTGGGCCGCTCTCGCCATAGCCGATGCGCTCGACGGCATGGCCGGAGCGGTTGCCCCAGTTGTCGCGCGTGGCGTCGGTCTTGTTCTGCTGCGCCCGGCGCCAGCCAGGTGTCGAGTAGCTGTTCTGGAACGGCTCCTGCTTGTCGAAGCGCGACTGGCCGTAGCCGCCGCCGCGCCCGTAGCCGCCATAGGACTGGTCCGACTCGGCCACCTCGACATGGGCTTCGGGCAGTTCGTCGAGGAAGCGCGAGGGCACGGTCGACTGCCACAGGCCGTGGATGCGGCGGTTGGAGACAAACCAGATGTGGCAGTTGCGCTTGGCGCGGGTGATGCCGACATAGGCGAGCCGGCGTTCCTCTTCCAGCCCGGCGCGGCCGCCCTCGTCGAGGGCGCGCTGGTGCGGAAACAGCCCTTCTTCCCAGCCGGGCAGGAAGACCGTCTCGAACTCCAGCCCCTTGGCGGAGTGCAGCGTCATGATCGAGACGGCATCGAGATCCTCGTTCTGCTCGGCATCCATGACGAGTGCAACGTGCTCGAGAAAGCCGCGCAAGCTCTCGAACTGCTCCATCGAGCGGACCAGTTCCTTCAGGTTCTCCAGCCGTCCCGGCGCCTCGGCCGACTTGTCGTTCTGCCACATCGCCGTGTAGCCGCTCTCGTCGAGGATCTGCTCGGCAAGCTCGGTGTGCGGCATGGTCTCCAGCAGCGCCTGCCAGCGCTTGAAGTCGGTGACGACGTCGAACAGCGCCTTGCGCGCCTTCGGCTTCAGCTCGTCGGTCTCGATGATTTCGCCGGCCGCGGCAAACATCGGGATGTCGCGGGCGCGGGCGTAGTCGTGCAGGTTCCGGATCGTGGTGTCGCCGAGGCCGCGCTTCGGCGTGTTTACGATGCGTTCGAAGGCGAGGTCGTCGGCCGGCTGGCAGACGAGGCGGAAATAGGCCATGGCGTCGCGGATTTCGAGCCGCTCGTAAAAGCGCGGGCCGCCGATGACGCGGTAGTTCAGGCCGAGGGTGACGAAGCGGTCTTCGAACTCGCGCATCTGGAAGGAGGCGCGCACCAGGATCGCCATGTCGTTGAGGTTGTGGCGCCTGCCATTGCGGTCCGGCCGCTGCAGGGTCTCGATCATTTCGCCGACGGCGCGGGCCTCCTCCTCGGAATCCCAGGCGGCGTGAACGACGACCTTGCCGTCGTCCGGATCGACGCGGTCGGTGAACAGCGTCTTGCCAAGCCGGCCCTCGTTATGAGCGATCAGGTGGCCGGCGGCACCGAGGATGTGGGCGGTCGAGCGGTAGTTGCGCTCCAGCTTGATGACCTTGGCGCCGGGAAAATCCTTCTCGAAGCGCAGGATGTTGTCGACCTCGGCGCCGCGCCAGCCGTAGATCGACTGGTCGTCGTCACCGACGCAGCAGATGTTGATCTGCTGCTTTTCATTTGCGCTCACGGCCGTATCGCGCCTTCCGGCGCTGGCCTGCGCGGGCGCGGGCGAAACGTCGCCCGGCCAGCTATCGCTGGCTCGGCCTTCGGCCGGCACCGACGCCCGACCGGAGGATTGCGACCGCTGCGCCAAAAGCCGCAGCCACATGTACTGGGCGGTGTTGGTGTCCTGGTACTCGTCGACGAGGATGTAGCGGAACTTTTGGTGGTACTCGCGCAGGATATCCGGATTGGCGCGGAAGATGCGGATCGGATGCAGCAGCAGATCGCCGAAGTCGCAGGCGTTCAGCGTCTTCAGGCGGTTCTGGTAGGCGGCGTAGAGCTCGCGGCCCTTGCCGTTGGCGAAGGCGCGGGCGTCGCCCTCCGGGATTTGCGCCGGATCGAGGCCCTTGTTCTTCCAGGTGTCGATCATCCCGGCGAACTGCTTGGCCGGCCAGCGCTTGTCGTCCAGCCCCTCGGCCTGGATGATCTGCTTGATCAGCCGCACCACGTCGTCGGTGTCGAGGATGGTGAAATCGGACCGCAGCCCGGCCAGTTCGGCATGGCGGCGCAGGAGCTTGACGCCGATCGAGTGGAAGGTGCCGAGCCAGGGCATGCCTTCGACGGCGCCGCCGACGAGCATGCCGATGCGTTCCTTCATTTCGCGGGCGGCCTTGTTGGTGAAGGTCACGGCGAGGATCTGCGAGGGGAAGGCGCGGCCGGTGGCGAGGATGTGGGCGATGCGGGTCGTCAGCACGCGCGTCTTGCCGGTGCCGGCGCCGGCGAGCACCAGAACCGGGCCGTCGAGCGTCTCGACCGCTTCGCGCTGCTCGGGATTGAGGCCGGCGAGATAATCGGGCGCGCGGTGCGCATCGCGGGCGGCCATGGCGCGCGCCGCAATGCCGCCGGTCGGGGCGTGACCGGATTTCGGGCCAGGGGAAGGGGCCTTCTTCAGCGTGGGATCTTCGTCGTCGAAGAAGGGAATGTCGTCGTAACCGCTCATCATGCGGCTCAATGTAGTGATTCGGGGGCGAAAGGCCAGTTGCGCGTTCTTCTTTTATTCCGCCGGACGCCGGGCATCGCCGCCGATGTGGACGGTCGGCTGTCGCTGCCGGCCGATCAACGCCGATCGGCGTCGACGACCGCTCCACCGAATCCGGCGAAGACGCCGTCCGGGACGCCGCGCATCGCAACCAAGGGACGGAAGAAAACCGGTTTTCCCGTAATCCTTACAATTCCGTAATGATCGCATTCTTTCATTGCCGGTTCATAGGCAAGACACGATACTTGCTCTAAATGGCGACCGTGCCGACGCGGCGGTACACCCATGTCCGGAGAATTTCATGCGCCTTTGGAAACAATTCGTCGTGAGCCTCGCAGTGGTCTGCGCCGGCGTCCTCGTCTGGGGGCGGCTGGCACCTGGGGCCGGCGACACGCTGAAGGGCGCGGGCCTGCCGGACGGCCTCGTTGCCGCAATCGCGCCTGCCACCGGTGACGCCGGCACAAAGCCGAACGGACAGGGCAGGCGCCAGTCGGGCGGCTTTGGCGGGCCGACGCTGGTGGTGACCAAGCCTGTGCAACTGACCCTGGTCAACGACCGGCTCAACGCCATCGGCGACGGCGCGGCGATCCGCAGCGTCGTGGTGACCCCTTACTCGACGGGCAACCTGACCGACGTCTTCGTCAAGTCTGGCGACAGGGTGGCGCAGGGCCAGGTGATCGCCCGGCTTGACAATGATGAGCAGAAGATCGCCGCCGACCAGGCGCGGCTGACGCGAGACCGGGCGGCCGACAAGCTCAAGCGCTACGAGAACCTGCAGGCGGCGGCGGCGGTGACGGAGGTCGCCATCCAGGACGCCCGCGACGAGCTGAAGGCGTCCGAACTGGCGCTGCAGAAGGCCGAGCTCGATCTCAGCCGCCGCGACATCACCGCGCCCTGGGCCGGCATCGTCGGCATCATTTCGGTCAATCCGGGCGACTACGTCACGACCTCGAGCGAGATCGCGCGCATCGACGACCGCTCGGACATCCTCGTCGATTTCTGGGTGCCGGAGCGCTTCGTGCCCAAGATCCGTATCGGCGGGCCGGTTTCGGCGACGGCTATCGCGCGGCCGGGAGAGACGTTCACCGGCTCCGTCGAGGCGGTCGACAACCGCATCGACCCGGCGAGCCGCACCCTGCGGGTCCGCGCCCGTATCGACAATCCGCAAGACGTGCTGCGCGCCGGCATGTCATTCTCGGTGACGATGCATTTCGAGGGCGACCGCTTCCCGAGCGTCGATCCGCTGGCGCTGCAGTGGAGCGCCGACGGCTCCTACGTATGGCGGGTCGCCGAGGGCAAGGCGGAGAGGATTCCGGTCCGGATCGTCCAGCGCAATCCGGACAAGGTGCTGGTGGACGCAAAACTCGCCGAAAACGATGAAGTCGCCACCGAAGGGCTGCAGCGGCTGCGCGACGGCAGTGACGTCAAGGTGCTGGGCGCAGCGAACGAGCAGCGCCAGCCGGCAGCGGCGGAGGGGACGTAATGGGCGGTCGTCAGGCCGATACGGCCGTCCGTGGCGGGCAGGCGGGCTTTACCGCCCTTTTCGTGCGCCGCCCGATCTTCGCGCTGGTCGTCAACACGCTGATCGTCGTTGCCGGGCTTGCCGCCTTCAACGGCGTGGAAATCCGCGAGCTGCCGTCGGTCGACCAGCCGGTGATCACCGTCACGACCGATTTCGAGGGCGCCTCGCCGGAGACGGTCGACCGCGAGCTGACCGATGTCATCGAGGGCGCGGTGTCACGCGTGCAGGGGATCAAGGACATTTCCTCGACCTCCTCGTTCGGCCGCAGCCGCGTGACCTTGCAGTTCTCCGACACGACCGACGTAAGCCAGGCTGCCAACGACGTGCGTGATGCACTGGGGCGTGTCACCAACCGGCTTCCCGACAGCGCAGACGAGCCGCGCGTCGTCAAGGCCGATGCCGACAGCCAGCCGATCATGCGGCTTGCGCTGACCTCCGATCGCCTGTCGATGGAGGATCTGACGCAGCTCGTCGACAACGAGGTCAGCGACCGGCTCGCCGCCGTCGAGGGCGTCGCCGACGTCGCCGTATACGGCGAGCAGGAGAAGGTGTTCCGGGTCGACATCGACCAGGCGAAGCTCGCCAGCCGCGGGCTGACGATCGGCGACCTGCGCAATGCGCTGGCGACCGCTTCCTTCGACGTGCCGGCCGGTTCGCTCACCAGCATGAACCAGGACATCACGGTGCGGGCGACCGCCGACCTCGCCACCCCCGAGGATTTCGAGAACCTGATGCTGGAGAACCGGGTGCGGCTCGGCGATCTCGCCACGATCACGCTCGGCCCGGACGACGGCACGACGGCGCTGCGCTCGAATGGCCGCCAGGGCATCGGGCTCGGCATCATCCGCCAGGCGCAGTCGAACACGCTCGACATCTCCGCCGGCGTCCGTGCCACCGTCGCGCAGCTTGAGGGCATCCTGCCGGAAGGCACGGAACTGCGCGTGACCAGCGACGACGCCGTCTTCATCGAGGGTGCCCTGCACGAGGTGGAGATCGCGCTCGTGGTCGCCGTCGCCATCGTGACGCTGGTGATCTTTCTGTTCCTGCTCGACTGGCGGGCAACGCTGATTCCGACGATCAGCATGCCGATCGCGCTGATCGGCACCGTTGCCGCCATCTATCTCGCCGGTTTCTCGGTCAACATCCTTACGCTGCTGGCGATCGTGCTCGCCACCGGCCTCGTCGTCGACGACGCGATCGTGGTGCTTGAGAACATCGTGCGCCGTCGTGCGGAGGGGCTTGGGCCCCGTGCTGCCGCGGTACTCGGCACCCTGGAGGTATTCTTCGCGGTCATCGCCACGACGGCGACGCTCTGTGCCGTCTTCGTCCCGCTGTCCTTCCTGCCGGGGCAAACGGGACGCCTGTTCCGCGAGTTCGGTTTTGTGTTGGCTTTCGCGCTGCTGCTTTCCGGATTCGTGGCGCTGACGCTCTGCCCCATGCTCGCCTCGCGCATGTTGACCAAGGGCCCTGCCGACCACAGCCGCGGCGTGATCGGCCGTTTCGGCGGGCTGTGTGCCGCGTTCTACCGGCGCACGCTGAGGGCCTGCCTGAACGCGCCTTTGATCGTTTACGTCGTGGCGCTGCTGTTCACCGCCTTCGGCGCCGGATCGTTCCTGACGCTGAAGTCGGAGCTCACGCCGACCGAGGACCGCTCGCTGGTGATGATGCGCATCAATGCGCCGCAGGGTGTCTCGCTCGAATACGCGCAAGAGCAGATGCGGCTGATCGAGGAGAAGTTGCGGCCACTCTATGACAGCGGCGAGATCGTCAACATCTACTCTATCTCAGGGCAGGGCGGCTCGACCAACAGCGGCTTCATGGTGCTGACGCTCGCGCCCTGGGGCGAGCGGGAGCGCAGCCAGCAAGAGATCGTCGCCGACATCAACGCGGCGACCGCCGGCGTGCCGTCGGTGCGGGCCTTTGCCATCCAGCCGAACAGCCTCGGCATCCGCGGCGCGGGCAGCGGCCTGCAGGTGGCGCTCGTCGGCAACAACTACGAAAAGCTCGGCAACGCTGCTGCCGAACTCGTCCGCAAGATCGAGGACAGCGGGCGGTTCGAGAACGTGCGGCTGAACTACGAGGCCAACCAGGCGCAGCTGTCCGTCACAATCGACCGGGAGCGGGCCTCCGACCTCGGCATCGACATCAACGGTCTGTCATCGGCGCTGAAGGCCATCATCGACGGGACGAGCATCGTCGACGTCTATGTCGAGGGACAGGCCTACCCGGTGATCATCTCCTCGACCACCAACCCGGTGAACGACCCGACTGATCTCGAAAACATCTTCCTGAAAACCGGCGACGGCAAGATCGTGCCGATGTCGTCGATCGCCAGCCTCGAGGAAAAGGCCGTCGCGCCGCAGCTGGCGCGCGAGCAGCAGATGCGCTCCGTCTCTCTGTCGGCCGGCCTCAAGGACGGGTTGGCGCTCGGCGACGCGCTGAAAATGGTCGAGCAGATGGCCGAGCCGTTGCTGCCGGAGGGAGCGCGGCTGCTGCCGATGGCCGAGGCGGCCACGCTCGGCGAGAACGCCAACGGGCTGTTCATCACATTCGGCTTTGCGATCGTCATCATCTTCCTGGTGCTGGCGGCGCAATTCGAGAGCTTCGTCAGCGCCATCATCATCATGACCACGGTGCCGCTTGGGCTCGCCTGTGCCGTCTTCGCGATGATCCTCACCGGCACGTCGCTGAACATCTACAGCCAGATCGGCCTGGTGCTGCTCGTCGGCATCATGGCCAAGAACGGCATCCTCATCGTGGAGTTCGCCAATCAGCTTCGCGACCGCGGGCAGGACGTGCGCAGCGCCATCGAGAACGCCTCGAACATCCGTCTTCGCCCGGTTATGATGACGATGATCGCAACCGTCGTCGGCGCCCTGCCGCTGGTGCTGGCGAGCGGGGCCGGCGCGGAAGCCCGGATCGCGCTCGGCTGGGTGCTGGTCGGCGGGCTCGGGCTTGCCGCGGTCGTCACGCTCTACCTGACGCCGGTCGCCTATCTCACCATCGCCCGTTTTACCAAGCCGCATGCGGACGAGGAAAAGCGGCTGCAGCTCGAAATGGACGCGGCCGCCGGCCTGACGGTCGAAACCGTGCCGTCCGCCGAGCCACGGCAGATGCCGAAACCGGCGCAGGCCGCGGAGTAGATCGCGCACCGACGTGCATTGCCGATTGATGCAATATGGCTCGCCGGGGTTGGTCGGATGGTGGCCCGGAGAAACTTGCGCTGGACAGCCGTGCCGAAATTCGCCCATAACGCGGCATGGGTACGAAGGGGACGGGCATGGCGCTTTCGGACATCAGGGCAGGGACGCGCGACGAGGCGGCGATCCAGGCGGCGGTCGCGGCCTTTGGGCAGATCTTCGGCCCTAAGTTCCAGTCCGGCGAGGCGATCCGGGCGCAGCACGCGCACACCACCACCTACATTCCCGCGCAGCTGCCCGACGGCGTGCTCTTTGCCGAAAGCGCCGAGGACGTGCAGGCCGCGGTGCGGCTGTGCGCCGAGCACAAGGTGCCGGTCATTCCCTTCGGCACCGGCTCTTCGCTGGAAGGCCAGGTCAATGCGCCCTATGGCGGAATTTCGATCGATTTCAGCAGGATGAATCGCGTCCTTGAAGTGAATGCCGAGGATCTCGATTGCACCGTCGAGCCCGGCATCACCCGCGAGGAACTGAACGCGCACCTGCGCGATACCGGGCTGTTCTTCCCGATCGACCCCGGCGCGAACGCCTCGATCGGCGGGATGGCCTCGACGCGTGCCTCGGGCACGAACGCGGTGCGCTACGGCACCATGAAGGACAACGTGCTGGCGGTGACGGTGGTGACCGCCACGGGCGAGGAAATCCGCACTGCCCGCCGCGCCCGCAAGTCGTCGGCCGGATACGATCTTACCCGCCTCTATGTCGGCTCGGAGGGGACGCTCGGCGTGCTCACGTCGATCACGCTGCGCCTTCAAGGTATTCCGGAGATGATCGCCGGCGGCATCTGCGGCTTTCCGACCCTGAAGGATGCCTGCAATGCGGTGATCATGACGGTCCAGCTCGGCATTCCGCTCGCCCGCATCGAACTCGTCAACGCGCTGCAGATCAAGGCCTGCAATGCCTATTCCGGCCTGTCGCTCCCCGAGCAGCCGACGCTCTTCGTCGAGTTCCACGGCAGCCAGGAGAGCGTCGCATTGCAGTCGCGGCAGTTCGGCGAGGTCGTATCGGAATGCGGCGGCGGCGACTTCCAGTGGACGTCTGATGCGGAGGAGCGGGCCAAGCTCTGGAAGGCGCGGCACAACGTCTACTGGGCGGCAAAGGCGCTTCGCACCGGCGCCGCAGTGCTTGCCACCGACGTCTGCGTGCCGATCTCACGCCTTGCCGACTGCGTGGCGGAGACGGAAGCGGACATCGCGGCGCACGGGTTGCTGGCGCCGATCGTGGGCCATGCCGGCGACGGCAATTTCCACGTCAGCGTCGTCTTCGACGACAAGGACCCGGCCGAGATCGCCGCGGTCGAGGCCTTCGTGGAGCGGCTGAACGCGCGTGCGCTGGCAATGGACGGCACCTGCACCGGCGAGCATGGGATCGGCCAGGGCAAGCAGGCCTTCCTGCCGCGCGAACTGGGCGAGGCGGTCGATGTCATGCGGCAGATCAAGCGGGCGCTCGATCCCGGCAACATCCTCAATCCCGGAAAGATTTTTCCGCTGGAGTGAGACAGCAGACCATGGCCCCGCCTATAGTCGGGCCGCCGGCGACCGCCCACGGGCAGGGCGCCGAATTGTTTGGAATTTGATGTGAACGCGGCGATCTGAGCGTGCACATGTAGTGTTGGGATTGGCGGCGTGCTCGCACGGGTGATGTTGGCGATTGGCGGTCTGGTGGTGGTGGCGTTGTTCGCGGCCCTGCTGGCGCCGTTGTTCGTCGACTGGACCGGCTTCCGCCAGGAGTTCGAGCGCGAGGCGAGCCGGATCGTCGGCCGCAAGGTCGTCGTCCACGGCAGCGTCGATGCCCGCCTGCTTCCCTTTCCGTCGGTCACGCTGAACGACGTACGCGTCGGCGAGGAGGACGGGGGCGAGCCGGCCGTCACCGTCGGCCGCTTTTCGATGGACGCGGAACTGGCGCCGTTCCTGAGCGGCGAGGCGCTGATCTTCGACATGCGCATCGAGGAGCCGAAGCTGCGGCTGAAGCTGCTTCCCGACGGCACGCTCGACTGGGCGCGCGGGCGCCGCTCCGACATTCCGGCGAAGCTCGTCGTGCTCGAGAACGTCTCGGTGACGGGCGGCGAGATCGAGTTCGTCGACGAACAGGCCGGCCGCACCCGCCGCCTCACCGGACTCGACGCCCAGCTTTCGGCGCGCTCGCTGAAGGGCCCGTGGCGCATCGACGGGCGGGGCGCGCTCGACGGGCAGGCCGGCGCCTTCCAGATCTCGACCGGCCAGATCGACGAGAGCGGCAGCCTCTCGGTGAAGACGCGGATCGTGCCGGACCGGATCGGCTTTTCGGCGGATCTCGACGGCAATCTCCGGATCGTCGACTTCAAGCCGCAATACCGCGGCGCCTTTGCGCTGGCGCAGAAGAAGCAGCCGGACGGCCGCGACGCGCCGAAGCCGATCCGCGTTACGGGTGACTTCGAGCTGTCCAACGAGCGCGTGCGGGTGCCGCGCTACCATTTCCAGGTCGGCGACCCCGCAGACCCCTATGTCGTCACGGGCGAGGCCACGCTCGACACCGGCAGGAAGCCGGAGTTTCTGCTGATCGCCGATGGTCAGCAGATCGACGTCACCCGCATCGGCAAGAGCGGCGGACAAGGCAAGACGGGGCGCAACACCCAGGTGTCGGCCCGCCAGCGCCTGCAGGACATGCTTTCGATCCTCGGCGACATTCCCGTCCCGCAGGTGCCCGGCCGCGCCAGCCTCAAACTGCCGGCGATCATCGTCGGCGACACCACCGTCCGGGATGTGCTGGTCGACGTGGAGCCGGACGGCGACGGCTGGCTCGTCTCCCGCGGCACCGCGCAGTTTCCCGGCCGCACGACCCTGGAGGCCAAGGGACGGCTGACGCTCGCCGACAGGCCCGGTTTTTCCGGCAACCTGCTGGTCGCCTCCAGGCAGCCGTCGGGACTGGCAGCCTGGCTGGCCGGGTCGGTCGATCCGGAGATCCGCAAGCTCGGCAGTGCCGGTTTCTCGGCCGACGTCGATCTTCGCGAGGACCTGCAGCGTTTCGAGAACCTTGAGCTCGCCGCCAATGGCGCCACGCTGAAGGGGCGCATCGAGCGCCAGTCGCGCGCGGGCGAAACACCGGCGCTGTCGATCGAACTGGGTGGTGATCGCGTCGAGATCGAGACCCTGCGGGCACTGACGGGGATGGTCGCCGGCGACGCCTCCTCGGCCGCCTTGCTTCACCATTCGATCGCGCTGAACCTCCGGGCCGAGCGCTTTGCAGCATTCGGCGAGGAGGCGCGCGACGTCGACGCAGTCCTTTCGCTCAAGGACGGCGCGCTGGAGGTCAGTCGGCTCGACATCGCTTCGCTCGCCGGTGCGTCGATCTCCGCCAAGGGGCAGGTCGGCGGCACGGTCGCATCGCCTTCGGCAGGGCTCGATCTCGCGTTGCGTGCGAATGAAATGCGTCCCGTCATGGAGATGCTGAAGCGGCACCTGCCGGCCCATCCGGCCCTGGCGCGGCTGGTCGCGAGCGCCGGATATTACGACGATGCCGACCTGAAGCTGACGCTGGCGCTGCCCGGTGATCCGGAGGGCCCGGTGGGGGCCATCCTGTCGGGAAGCGTCAATGGCGGCCGTATCGATGCGCGGCTCTCCGCCGACGCCTTCGGTGATTTCCTCGCGGGCCGGAACATCGAGGCGCGGGCGACGCTCGAGAACCCGCGCACGGTCGTGCTCGCCGGGCAGATCGGCCTCGAGCCGCTGCCGTTCGATGCCGAGTCCGATGGCACGGTCACCGTCAAGGCTGCACAGCGCGGCCCGGGGCCGGCCGACTTGAGCTTCTCCTTCAGCGCCGGTGGCACATCGCTGACGGCCGCTGGCAAGGCGGATCTTTCCGCGAAACGGTTCCTGAGCGGGCAGTTCGACGTTACGGGTACCACAAGCGATATCGAACCCTACCTGCTGATGAACGGCATCGTCCTGCCGCAGAGCGGGGCCGGCCTGCCCGCGGCCCTCAAGGCGAAGGCCGTCATAGATGGCAGTTCGATCCGGCTGACCGGCATCGACAGTAAGTTCGACCGGAACGGGGTGACCGGCGAACTTGCGATCGATCGAACGGCGGCAATCCCGACGGGAACCGGCAGTCTCACTTTCGATACGCTGGATTTCGCCTGGCTCGCAGAGGGCGTTCTCAGTCCGGTCGAGGATGCCGACGGGCAGGGGCTTAGCCGCGCCCCCTTCGCCAATCCGGTCCACGGCGACGCGAATTTCGACATCAGGCTCGCCGCCAAACGGTTCTGGACGGGTCTCTATGGGCCGGTCGAGGACTTCAAGGCGGCGCTCAAGTGGACGGGGGCCGATTTCGCACTCTCCGACGTCGCCGGCGACTGGCTCGGGGGCACGCTCTCCGGTCGGATCAGGCTTGGCAATGCCGATGCCACCGGCCTGTTCGAGACGCGCCTGTCGCTTGCCGGGGCCGATCTGTCCCGCATCGTCTGGGCGAGGGAGGGAGGGGACCCGGTTGCAGAAGGCAGCAGCCACCTGACCCTGGCGATCGACGCCTCCGGCAAGAGCGTCGCCGCCATGATGGAATCCGCCAGCGGCTCGGGCGAGGCGCGGATCAACGGCCTGCGGCTGCACGGCATCCGCAGCGACGGTTTCGGCGCGATCCTCGCCGCCGCCGATTCCGTCGATGGCGAGATCACAGACAAGACGGTGGACAGGATTGCCCGCGGCACGGCGCTGGGCGGCGAGGCGCTGCTCGGCGCCGTCAACGTCCCCTTCACGATCGCTTCCGGCAAGCTTCGAGCCGACGCCATCACGGGGGAGGACGGTGCGGCGAGTTACAGCGGCGGCGGCGAACTGAACCTTGTCGAGCGGACGCTCGCGGCGCAGATCGTTGTGCGCCTGCGGGCCGGCGAGGAGGCCGTCACGGGCGGCGAGCCGGAGGTGGTGCTGCGTTTCGACGGGCCGATCGGCGCGCCCCGGATGAGCGTCGATGCGCAGCCGCTCGGCAACTACCTGTCGATGCGGCGGTTCGAGCGGGAGCGGCGGCGCGTCGAGATGCTGCAGGCGGCCGTCCTGGAGAAGCAGCGGCTGCGGCGCGAGGCGGCGCTCTACCGATCGCGCCAGCAAACGCGGGCAGCGCTTTCCGAAGCGGCGCGCCTCCAGGCCGCAGAAGAAGAGCGACGCCGCGAGGCGGCGAAGGAGCGGCTACGCGCGGGGGAGGCGGCGAAGGCGGAGGCCGCGAAAGCCGAAGAGGAGCGCCGGGCCGCGCCGGAGCAGCGCCGGGACGGATTTCTCGCCGCCCCGGACGGCCGCATCATCCGCAAGGACCTGCCGCCGATCGACGGCGGAAGCCTGAAATTCGACACGTTGCCAGGCGTCAACTGACGTTCTGCCAGCGGATCATTCGGTCGAGACAGCACTGCCCGTCCATCGCCATCAAACCGGTCGCGAAACCGCCGCTGCCTTTGTGTCTTGCGGTTCGTCCCGCAATTCGGAGAGGTCAGCCGGCCTTCGCCTTGACCGCCTCCAACACATAAACGCGAAGTGCCGAGGACAGGTTGCTGTCTGGCTGGCGGGCGTCGTCGATTTCGGAGAGGAGGGCGGCCAACGGGATCCGGCGCTCTTCTGCGATCGCCTTCAACTCAAGCCAGAACGGTTCTTCCAGCGTGAAGCTCGTGCGGTGCCCGTGCAAGGTGGCGGAGTGCTTGCGGATCACCGATCAGGGCTCGCAGATCGATTCAACAGGTTGTCAGACCGCATCAAGTTCACCGGCCAAGGCTTGGAACCGGAATCGCTTTTTCCAGCCACACTGATCATTTTGGGCGATCGTCGCTCGTTTCGAGCTTGCCCTGGTCCAGGGTCTTTTCGGCCATGTCGTTCAACGCGCGCGTGCGCGTCTTCTCCGCCTTGGTGCGGCCGAAGGAGATGCGGTTCTGCTCGGCCTGACGGTCCTTCTCGGCGCGGGCCTTCTGCTTTCGGAACTGGCGGAGATTGACGACGTCGCCGCTCATGCCGTTCCTTCAGTTCTTCTTGCGGAAGGAATCGAGCGATACGACCGAGGCGCCGGGCTTCTTCCCGTCATCGTCGCCGCCCGCCTTCGGGGCATCGCCGGCATCATCTGCGGCCGTGTCGACGGCAGCCGGATAGGCGGTAACCTCCGCGGACTGTTCGTCCTCCTCCTCCTCGCTCGCCGCGACGTCGAACTCGAGCTCGAAGCTGACGGAAGGGTCGTAGAAGCCGCGGATTGCGTTGAACGGAATCACCAGCTTTTCCGGCGTGTCGGAGAAGGAGAGGCCGATCTCGAACTGGCTGTCGGTCACCTTCAGGTCCCAGAACTGGTGCTGGATGACGATCGTCATCTGCTCGGGGTACTTCGCCTTCAGGTGCTGCGAAATCCGCACGCCCGGCGCCCCGGTCAGGAAGGTGATGAAGAAATGGTGATCGCCGGGCAGGTGGCCGGTCGCCGCCACTTCGCTCAAGACCTTGCGGATGACGCTGCGAAGGGCGTCCTGAGCCAGTATGTCGTAGCGGATGTGGTCTTGCGCCATCAGTGCCCGTCTTTCTGCTTGTCTTTCGTTTTGTCGCTCTTTGCCGAAAACCGGTGCCGGCGTCAAACGGCGAATGGCCTTTCCGGCCGTTCTCCCTTGTGGAGCAACCCCTGACCATCTCGGCCGCGAGTCATTCCAAACGAAAGCTATAAACCATTTCGAAAGAGGGGAGAAGGTGAAGGCTTCTGTTGCCAGGTGCCTTCGGACCCCGCCTTACGGTGCTACCCGCAAGGGCTTGATTTGAAGTGTCGCACCGCGATTAAGCGGCGAGACGTGCTTCAGCATAGTTGTCGTTTGCAACTATAAGTTTAGCCCGATAACGGTGGTACAATGCCGAGCAAAAAGTCGATCTTTACGCCCTTGTCGATCCTATTTCGCCCCCAGCAAAAGCCGATCGCGCCGATCGGTTTTTGGTGGAGGCGCCGGGTACCGCCCCCGGGTCCAATGGGTTTATTACACCGCCCGTTTATTGCCATAGCTGCGCGAGGCAGCACCCGACATATAGGAGGTTCGGACGCTGAGGAAAAGAGGGGCTGCAACAATTCTGCTTCAGGCCTGCGCCCGCGGAGCGGACCTCTATTAGCGCTTGACTTGCCACTCGCGCGTGAAACACTGCCACCGTTGGCTCGAGCCGCAGTGTCGACCCGCACAGGACAAGGAGGAGGCAGCATGACCGACTATCTCGCAGATGTCCGCAAATATGACAGCGCCGCCGACGAAGCCGTGGTCAAGAAGATCGTCAGCCATCTCGGCATCGCCTTGCGCAATCGCGATTCTTCGCTCGTGTCCTGCTCCGATCGCGAGGAACTCGATCGGGTCAAGGACAAATGGTGCGCCAAGAAACTGGGCGTGACGGGCGAGGCGGCCGACAAGGCTCTCGAGTCCGTCTGCGCCAGGATGGCCGGCGACCGCACCAAATCGCGCGTGACGTTTTACTATCTGGCCGCCAAGGAACTGGACAAGCTCGGCATACTCGCCTGACCGGCGAGAACCGGCCGGGACCTGGCCGGTGGAGAACGCGCATGATCCCGGCACGGGACAACCGCGGACGCTTTCCAGCCGCTGCCGTGTTTCCACACCTCACGACTGTAGCCGGCATCGCCCGGTCCGCCGGGGTATTTGCCGTGGCGTGACTGCTTTCGGTCCGTCGTGCTGGGGATGCGCCCTTGCATGGGCTGCCGCGGTGCGTAAGAGTGCGCCCGATTTGCGCAGGTTAAGAAAATGGCACGGCACCCCGAATACCAGTATCTCGACATTGTTGAACACCTGCTCGAGAAGGGCGACCGCCGTCTCGACCGGACGGGCGTCGGCACGTTCTCGATGTTCGGCGTGATGATGCGCTTCGACCTGTCGGACGGCACGTTCCCGGTCTACACGACGAAGCGGGTTTTCTGGAAGACGGCGGTCAAGGAGATGCTCTGGTTTTTGACCGGGCAAACCAACATCCAGTCGCTGCTGCGCGACAACGTGCGGATCTGGACCGACTGGCCCCTCGACAAGTACCGCAAGGCGACCGGCGAGCAGATATCGCAGGAGGCCTTCGAGGCGCGCATCCTGGCCGACGACGATTTCGCGCAGGCCTGGGGAGATCTCGGCCCCGTTTACGGCAAGCAGTGGCGCCGCTGGCGCGATGCGGACGGCAAGGAACACGACCAGGTCGCCGCCGTCATCGAAACCTTGAAGACGAACCCGTCCAGCCGCCGCATGGTGTTTCACGCCTGGAACGTCGCCGAGCTCGACCAGATGGCGCTGCACCCGTGCCACATGACCTATCAATTCCATGTGAGCGGCCTCGGCGGCGGACAGGAAAAGCCGAAGCTTTCGTTGCTGGTCGGGCAGCGCTCGAACGACATCGGGCTCGGAAATCCGTTCAACATCTGCCAGCAGGCGGCCCTTCTTGCGATGGTGGCGCAGCAGGTCGACATGACGCCCGGCGAACTGATCTGGGCCGGCGGGGACGTGCACCTCTACTCCAACCACGTCGAGATGGCGCGCGAACTTGTCCGCAGGGAGCCGCGTCCCTTCCCGAAACTCAGGCTGCTCCGGAAGCCGGACAGCATCGACGGCTACCGGATCGAGGACTTCGAAGTGACCGGTTACGACCCCCACCCGGCGATCGCAGCGCCGGTCGCGGTCTGACCGGCACCGCTGCGATGGAAGGGGGAGGCGCGCGGGGCAGCCCGGCTGCGCAGACCGCGAAACGCGCCCGATGATCGCTGCGATGGGCTTGAGTGCCTACCTGGGGCTGTTCATCGTCTCGTTCGGTGCTGCGACCGTGCTGCCGCTGCAGTCCGAGACCATACTCGTCGGCCTCATCCTGTCCGGAGAGTTCTCTCTGGCCGGGCTGCTCCTCGTCGCCAGCGCCGGCAATGTGCTGGGGGCGGTCTGCAACTGGGGGCTGGGGCGCTGCATCGAACGATTCCGCGACCGCCCCTGGTTTCCGGCCAATGCCAGTTCGCTGGAGCGGGCTGGCAAATGGTACCGGCGTTACGGGCGCTGGTCGCTGCTCTTCTCCTGGATGCCGATTTTCGGCGACGCGCTGACGGTTCTCGCCGGAACGCTTCGCGAGCCGCTCTGGTCGTTCCTGCTGCTGGTGGCGGTTGCAAAGACGGGCCGGTATCTCGCGCTTGCGGCCGCAACGCTGGGGTCGCAGGCCGTCATCGGTTTGTTGTAATCCAGAACGGAACAATCGTCCCAGCGGCAGGTTTCCACGCGTGCGGCGGACCTTCGTGATAGACTAACCGTTGAGTTGGCACGCAAGGCACGGCCCCACTACAGTCCGCGGATTCTGGAACTCCTTTATCTGAAAGAGGACAAGGCCATGCAAAGATTCACTGTTGCAGTTCTGGCGAGTGTCTGTTTTGCCATCACCGCTCCGGCTTCAGCTCAGACGTTGTGTGGCAATGGGCCATTCACCTACTTGAGAAACCTCTGCACCGGCGGTTCAGCCGCAAACGTTACCACCCCGGAGACCGCCCAGCATTCCAAGTCATCCAAGTCGTCCAATTCGTCCAAGTCATCCAACTCCGGCCAAAACAATCACAATAAAAGCAACCGCAATGGTGACAAGCACCAAAACGGCGCCAAGATGCCAGTGACGGGGTGACCCGCTAGCCGTTGAGGAAGGCGAGGGCGTCGATGCAACAGTCGGCGGCTCCGAGTGCCAACGAACCTGGCGAGCCAGCCTGACAGGCCAGGCTGGTGACACAGACGACCGTTGATGGCACCCGCACACGCAAACCGATTTAAGTTTTTTAGCTGCCAGAACGGCGGGGCGGAAACAAATGTCGTGGAGTGTGTTATTATCATCCATGTAGCGGACCTCCTTGATGGAGGTCCGCGCCCCGACTGCCCGACTACGCTGAGCTTGGCGGTATCCAGGCCAGCCTCTGGTTCGCATCGCAGCCCCGGCGCGGCGTCCTGATGGAGGTCCTTCAACCAAGAGGACTGACCATGCGTAAGCTCAGCATTGCACTTCTGGCGAGTGTCTGTTTCGCCATTACAGCTCCGGCTTCAGCTCAGACATTGTGTGGCAAAGGGCCGTTCACCTACCTGAGAGACATCTGCACCGGCGGTTCACCCGCCAACGTTACCACCCCGGAGACCGTCCCTCATTCCAAGTCATCCAACAACAACGACCACCACAATGGTGGCTCGCATCACCACTGATGACGGGTGATCCTCCGGCCTTGCAGGGGATTTCCGGATGAACGATCCACAATCGGCGCAAATGAAGATCTGCATCGACGAATGCCTGGCCTGCTATCGGGAGTGCCTGGCAACCGCGATGCACCACTGCCTGCAGGCTGGCGGCGAGCATACGGAGCCTCGGCATTTCACGCTGATGATCGCCTGCGCGGAAATCTGCCGGACGTCGGCGCACTTCATGCTCATCGGTTCCGAGCATCACCGGCACCTATGCGGTGAATGCGCGGAGATCTGCACCGAGTGCGCTCAGGACTGCGAGCGCATCGGGGGCATGCAGAATTGCGTCGATGCCTGCCGCCGCTGTGCTGAAAGCTGCCGAAAGATGGCGGCCTAGGCAGCGCCGCCGCAGCAGGACTTCTCAGCCGACGCCTTATAGCCGGCGTCGGCTATTGCCGCGATCAGCGCCTCGGTGCCGATCGTGGATTCGATCTCAGCCGAGCCAGTCTCGAGGTTCACGGCAACCTTCGCATTCGGGTCGACCGCCTTGACGGCCTTTTCGACCGCCCACACACAGTGGCTGCAGGTCATGTCGGATATGGTGAGTTGCTGCATCGGAAGCTCCCGTCTGATGTGATGCCACGAATGTGGGGCTTCCCACCGTGGCAAGGTCAATAGCCGGACGGAACACCAGCCAAAAAATTCGTTCTTGCAAGCATGAGCCCCGACCGGCGCTCCGCGTCCTGGCGTAACTACGGTTTCGAGGCGACATTCTGCTGGTGGAGGGGGCGGGTTGATGCTGCCATTCGCCCCTTTCGATGATAATGGTACCCCTGAACGACGTCGATCTTTTCACGCGCCACACGCTGCCGCCGCTTGGCCCGCTGGTGCGCATACTGACATTGAGCACAGATTGCCCGCGTGGCGATCGGCTGACACGGGAGGAAGACAATGCTGACGCTCGTACATGCGACGCAATCGCGTTCGTTTCGCATCCTATGGCTGCTCGAGGAACTTGGCACCGACTATGCCATCCGGCCCGTGAGCATCCGCCGCCGCGACGGCTCGGGTGCGCCTGATCCGGGCAACCCGCATCCGCACGGTCAGGTGCCGGCGCTGATCCACGACGGCTCGGTCGTCACCGAATCGACGGCGATCGCGCTGTACCTGACGGATCTGTTTCCCGGATGCGAGATGGGTCGCGATGTCGGAACCGCGGCGCGCGGGGCTTATCTTTCCTGGCTCGCCTATTACGCCGGCGTCATCGAGCCGGCCGCCATCAGCCACATGAATGGCTGGACCGCCGCCAACGCGGAAGCCGCCCGCCTTCACAAGGCGATGTGCGATCATGTGATTGCGACCCTGGAAAGGCAGCCGTATCTCGTCGACGAGCGGCCGAGCTCGGTCGATATCATCCTGTCCAGTTCGCTGATGTGGTTGCGGACGCTATTGCCGGAAAGTGCCGCCGTCGACGGCTACATCGGGCGGATGGCGGCGCGGCCGGCACTGGCGCGGGCGCAGATAAAGGAAAAGGCGGAAGGAAAGTAAATGCGTGAACCGAAGATCGTGCTTGTCGTGGCCGTTGCGCTGAACGGGGTGATCGGCCGCGAGGGCGACCTGCCGTGGCGGCTGCCCTCCGATCTGAAGCGCTTCAAGCAGTTGACGATCGGCCGGCCGGTGGTCATGGGCCGGCGTACCTACCAGTCGATCGGGCGGCCCTTGCCGGGACGGCCGAACATTGTGGTGACGCGCGATGCCGGATTTCGCCCTGAGGGCACGATCGTCACAAGCTCGCTGGAGGAGGCGCTGGAGCGGGCGCGCGCCGAGGCGCGGGCGCTGGAGGTGGACGAGATCTGCGTCATCGGCGGCGGCGACATCTACCGCCAGACGATCGGCAGCGCCGACGTGGTGCACCTGACGGAGGTGCAGGCGGAGGTCGATGGCGACACCCGGTTCCCGACGCTCGATCCCGCCATTTTCAAGGTCGTCCACGAGGAGGAAATTCCGCAGGGCGAAAAGGACAGCCACGCGATGCGTCTGATCACCTACGTTCGGAAGTGATGATTGAGCCTAACGCCCTGTTCACGAACTATTTTGCCGCATTTGTCCGGAAGTTGAGGCGGCTCCGTTGAAAGGGCCATGGGGGATACATATAACGGGGTTCACATTCATGTGACGCTGGGTGACCTGACGCGTGACCCGGGAGTGACCAGAGAAAGAGGTATTGATGCCCTGGAGCAATCAGAACGGCGGCGGCGGCCCTTGGGGCGGCGGCGGCAACAATCAGGGAGGTCCCTGGGGGCAGGGGCCGAACCGGCCCCGCGGCAGTGGCGGCCCGCCGGATCTCGAGGAGATCATTCGGCGCGGGCAGGACCAGCTGAAGAACGTGGTTCCCGGCGGCTTCAACGGCGGCATCTTCGTCATCGCGGCGCTGCTGATCGGCGTGTTCTGGTTGATGAACTCGATCTACACCGTCCAGCCGGATGAGCGCGGCGTCGAGTTGCGCTTCGGCAAGCCCAAGGACGAGATCTCCATGCCGGGCCTGCACTTCCATTTCTGGCCGCTGGAAAGGGTCGAACTGGTCACCATCACCGAGCAGCAGCAGAACATCGGCCGCAAGGGCGCTTCCGTGAACGCCGAGGACAGCGGCCTGATGCTCTCGGGCGACCAGAACATCGTCAACGTGCAGTTCTCGGTGCTCTACTCGGTAACCGATCCGCGCGCCTACCTCTTCAATCTTGAAAATCCGTCCGCAACCCTGCAGCAGGTCTCCGAGAGCGCGATGCGCGAGGTGGTCGGCCGCCGGCCGGCGCAGGACATCTTCCGCGACAACCGCCAGGCGATCGCCGAGGCGGTGAAGACGACCATCCAGGCGACGATGGATTCCTACGGGGCCGGCATTTCGGTCAACACGGTCGCGATTGAGGACGCGGCGCCGCCGCGTGAGGTCGCCGATGCGTTCGACGAGGTGCAGCGCGCCGAGCAGGATGAGGACCGTTACGTCGAAGAGGCGAACCAGTACTCGAACCAGAAGCTCGGTCTCGCCCGCGGTCAGGCCGCGCAGATCCGCGAAGAAGCGGCCGCCTACAAGAACCGCGTGGTCAACGAGGCCGAGGGTGAAGCGCAGCGTTTCATCTCGATCTACGAACAGTACAAGCTTGCGCCGGACGTGACCCGCCAGCGCATGTTCCTGGAAACCATGGAGGGTGTCCTGAAGGGCTCCAAGACGGTCGTCATCGACCAGAAGCAGCAGGGCAGCCAGGGCGTCGTGCCCTTCCTGCCGCTCAACGAACTCGGCAAGCAGTCGTCGTCCTCGACGCCGCCGCTGCAGCGCCAGCAACAGCCGCAGGCGGGAGGCACGCAGTGATGAGCAACCGCTTGCCAGCCATCCTCGTCGGCCTCGCCGTCGTTCTGTTCCTCGCCTATTCGTCGGTCTTCGTGGTCAACGCGCGCCAACAGGCGATCGTCGTCCGGTTCGGCGAAATCCAGTCCGTCAAGACGGAGCCCGGCATCTATTTCAAGCTGCCGTTCGGCTTCATGGACGCCGACAGTGTCCAGTACGTCTCTGACCAGGCGCTGCGCTTCGATCTCGACAACATCCGCGTCCAGGTGTCCGGGGGCAAGTTCTACGAGGTCGACGCTTTCGTGGTCTACCACATCAACGATGCCCGGCGCTTCCGCCAGGCGATCTCCGCCGACCGCGACGCTGCCGAGGCGCGGCTGCGCACCCGCCTCGATTCGGCGCTGCGCCGGGTCTACGGTCTGCGCGGCTTCGAGGCGGCGCTGTCGGAGGAACGCGCCTCGATGATGCGCGAGGTCCGCAACGAACTTTCGGGCGACGCGGAGAACCTCGGGCTGAAGATCACCGACGTCCGCATCCGCCGCACGGACCTGACGCAGGAAGTCTCGCAGCAGACCTTCGAGCGCATGAAGGCGGAGCGTCTCGCCGAGGCAGAACTCATCCGTGCCCGAGGCAACGAGCAGGGACAGGCGCGGCGCGCGATCGCCGATCGCCAGGTCGTCGAGATCATCGCCGAGGCGCGCCGGGAATCGGAGATCGTGCGCGGTCAGGGCGACGCCGAGCGCAACCGCGTGTTCGGCGAGGCGTTCCAGAAGGACCCGTCCTTCTTCGCGTTCTACCGTTCGATGGAGGCCTATCGCCAGAGCCTGGGCGTGACCGACACCACACTGGTTCTGTCGCCGGATTCCGAGTTCTTCCGCTACTTCGGGGCGATGGGCGGCCAGCCACCGGCAGCCCCGGCGCCCGTGCCGGCGGACTAGGTCCGGCACATGGCGGATTTCCTGACGGGGATCGCGTTCTTTCTCGTGATCGAGGGGCTGGTGTACGCACTGGCCCCTGCATCTTTGAAGCGCATGGCGGCCATGCTGCCGGCGGTTGCAGATTCGCAGCTTCGGGTTTTCGGCGTCGTCTCGCTCGCGCTCGGCGTTGGACTCGTCTGGATGATCCGCGGATAGCAATCCAAAAGTTGCCGCGGCGCCGACTTCGCTTGCGGCAGACGGCTAAAGGGACGACAGTAGATTGGGGCGCGTGCGGGGCATCCGCCCCGTCCCGCATCCCCAATTCCGCCGTATCCTTGGCGAAGATGGGTTGCAGGCTTTTGACAAGGACAGAGCAGATGGCATCGAGCACCAGGTCACCACAAATCGGCACACTGGGAACGGCGCTGCTGCTTGCCGCAGTCACCGGGCTCGCACCTGTTGCCGCACGGGCACAGGCACAGATGCAGGTCCAGCCGCAGCCTCGGGCCCAGGCGGTCGTACCGCTGAAAGTACCCCAGGGGCCGCAGTCGGTCGCCGACCTAGCCGAAAAGCTGCTCGACGCGGTCGTGAACATCTCGACCTCGCAGAACGTCAAGCCCGACGACCAGACGCCGGCGCCGGAAATACCGGAGGGATCGCCGTTCCAGGACTTTTTCGACGAGTTCTTCAAGGGCCAGCAAGGCGAGGGCGGGCCGCGCACCGTCAATTCGCTCGGTTCGGGCTTCGTGATCGATCCGGCCGGCTTCATCGTCACCAACAACCACGTGATCGAGGGCGCCGACGACATCGAGGTCAACTTCGCCAATGGCTCGAAGCTGAAGGCCAAGCTGATGGGCATCGACAACAAAACCGATCTGGCGCTCCTCAAGGTCGATCCGACGGCACCGCTGGTCGCCGTTCCCTTGGGCGACTCGACGAAAATGCGGATCGGCGACTGGGTCATGGCGATTGGGAATCCGTTCGGTCTCGGCGGCTCGGTGACGGTCGGGATCATCTCGGCGCGTGGGCGCAACATCAATGCCGGCCCATACGACAACTTCATCCAGACCGACGCGGCGATCAACCGTGGCAATTCCGGCGGCCCGCTGTTCAACATGAAGGGCGAGGTTATCGGCATCAACACCGCCATCATCTCGCCCTCCGGTGGCTCGATCGGCATCGGCTTTTCGGTGCCGACCGAACTTGCGGCAAACGTGATCCAGCAGTTGAAGGAGTTCGGCGAGACCCGGCGCGGCTGGCTCGGCGTGCGCATCCAGCCGGTGACGGACGACATTGCCGAGAGCCTCGGCATGAAGGACGCGAAGGGCGCCCTCGTGGCAGGCGTGATCAAGGGCGGTCCGGTCGACAACGGCGTCATCAAGACCGGCGACGTGATCATCCGCTTCGCCGGCAAGGACGTGCACGAGATGCGCGACCTGCCGCGCGTCGTCGCCGAGAGCCCGGTCGGGCAGGCCGTCGATGTCGTCGTCATCCGCGAGGGCAAGGAGATCACCGTCAAGGTGACACTCGGCCGTCTGGAGGACGGGGAGAAGCTCGCGCAGACGGGAGCGGAGACAAGCCCGCCAAAGGACGACAAGGCTCCGGAGCAGAAGGCCGAGAACAAGGCACCCGTCGTGCTCGGCATGACGCTCGGGGCGCTCGATGCGGCGACGCGCAAGGACTTGGGCGTCGCCGAGTCGGTGAAAGGTGTCGTCGTCACTGCCGTCGAGCCGAGTTCCGCGGCTGCCGAGCGGCGCATCCAGGCGGGTGACATCATCGTCGAGATCGGCCAGGAGGCCGTGTCGAGCCCCGATGATGTCGCCAAGCGCATCGCCACGCTGAAATCGCAGGACCGCCGCAACGCCCTGCTGATGCTTGCCGACAAGACCGGTGCCCTGCGGTTCGTCACGGTCCGCATCGAATAGGGTCGTAGCCCGCGTCAGAAATCTGTGCGCGATAGCTGAGAAGCCGGTCAGAGCGGGGTCTTTCCCCTTCGGCGGTTTCAGATCGGCGAGCGCTGCCGCCATTGTGCGGCGGTGACCGCGTAGAGCACGTGGCGCCGGAGATGCGGGTGGCTTTCGGGTACGCGCGGGTGGTCGAAGTCGCGGGCTGGATCCGGTCGCATGCCGATGCGTTTCATGACGGCCGTCGAGCGGCTGTTTTCACTAACCGCGAAGGAAACGATCTCCTCGAGGCCGCGCTGGTCGAATCCGTAAGCCAGCAGCGCTGAAGCCGCTTCGGTCACGTAGCCCTTGCCCCAGAACGGTCGAGCCAGGCGCCAGCCGATCTCCGCGCTTCCCTTCGGCAACAACGGCTCCAGATCGGTGTGCGCCAGCCCGCAGAAGCCGATCGCCTGATTATTCTGTCGCAGCGCCAGGGCAAAGAAGCCGAGCCCCGTCTCGTTGATCGTGCCGCGGATGCGGTCGAACAGTTCGTCCGCCTGTGCCCGGTTGCGGCGGAAAGGGAAATAGGCCATCACCTCCGGGTCGGAGTTGATTTCGTGGAACAGGTCGCGATCGGCCTCGATCCAGTTGCGGACGGTCAGGCGCTCCGTCTGCCTGATGATGTCGCCGATCATCCCTGATGGTCCGGCACGATGAAGTCTGACTTGCGGTAGCCCTGGATATAGAGCAGCGCCGTGAGATCGCCGTGATCGATGCGCATCTGTGCCTCGGCCGCCACCACCGGCTTGGCGTGCAGCGCCACGCCCGCGCCGGACAGGTACAGCATGCCAAGATCGTTGGCACCGTCGCCGACGGCGATCGCTTCTTCGGTTAAAATGCCGAGACGTGCGGCGATTTCGGCCAGCGCGTCGACCTTGGCCTGCTTGCCGAGGATCGGCTCGGCAACTTCGCCGGTGAGCCTGCCATCCTGCTCGAGAAGGACGTTGGCACGGTTCTCGTCAAAGCCGAGGCGGGCGGCGATCGGGCCGGTGAAGACGGTGAACCCGCCGGACACGAGCGCGGTGTAGTGCCCTTTCGCCTTCATCGTGGCGATCAGTTCCGGCCCGCCGGGCGTCAGGGTGATGCGCTTCTCGATGACCTCGCCGATCACCGAGACCGGCAGACCCTTGAGCAGGGCGACGCGCTCGCGCAGCGCCGGCTCGAAGGCGATCTCACCGTTCATCGCCCGCGCCGTGATCTCGGAGACGCGATCCTTCAGGCCGACTTCGGCGGCAAGCTCGTCGATGCACTCCTGGCCGATCATCGTCGAATCCATGTCGGCGATCAGCAGTTTCTTGCGGCGGGTCTCGGCGTCCTGGATGACGAGATCGATCGCGGCATCGCCCGTGGCCGCCGACAATGCCCGCCGGGCCGTCGCCGTGTCCGTGCCGTCGCGGAGCGCGATGTCACAGGCAATGCCGTCGGCGAGCCAGTAGAGGCCCGAGGCGTTTACGGCCTCTGCCGCCCTTTCGCCGATCGTTGGCGTCAGAATCGGATTTGACGGATTGGCGATGAGCGTGGCAACGAGAGCCATGATGAGAATTCCTGCAGGTGAACTGGACGCCATCCTGATAACCGGGCCGACCGCCAGCGGCAAGTCCGCGCTGGCCGTGCGCCTGGCGCAGGCGCGTAATGGCGTCGTGGTCAATGCCGACAGCATGCAGGTCTACGACACGCTGAGCGTGCTGACCGCCCGCCCGCAGGCCGGCGAGACCGGCGGGATCGAGCACCGGCTCTACGGTCACGTGCCGGCCGGCGAGGCCTACTCGACCGGCGCATGGTTGCGGCAGGCGACTGAGGTGATCGCAGAGCTGCGGGACAGGGGCAAACTGCCGGTGCTCGTCGGCGGCACCGGTCTCTATTTCAAGGCGCTGACCGGTGGGCTCTCCGACATGCCTTCGATCCCCGCCGATCTCCGCGACGCGCTGCGGCAGAGGCTGGCGGCGGAAGGGCCCGCATCCCTTCATGCCGAACTCATGCGGCGCGACCCGCTTTCCGCCGGCGCAATCCTGCCGTCCGACGGGCAGCGCATCCTGCGGGCGCTGGAGGTGCACGCGGTGAGCGGCCGCTCGATCCGGGAGTTCCAGGCCGCCTCCGGGCCTGCCGTCGTCGATCCGGCGCGGGCGCTGAAGCTGGTCGTGCTGCCGGAGCGCAGCATCCTGCACCAGCGGATCGACCAGCGTTTTGCCAGGATGATGACGACCGGGGCGGTGGAGGAGGTGCGAGCGCTACTGGCGCTGGGCCTGCCGCCGGAACTGCCGGTGATGAAGGCGATCGGCGTGCCGCAGATCGCCGAATTCCTGGCCGGGCGGATGAGCGAGGCCGAGGTGATCGCGCGCGCCGCCGCCGCCACGCGGCAATATGCCAAGCGTCAGATGACCTGGTTCCGCAACCAGATGGACGAAAGCTGGATCAGGACCGACGGATCCGACGTCGGCACCTGACAAGATCCCCTGGGCTGGCTCACTTGCGCAGGAGGCTGCTCAGCGGCTTCTTCAAGAGCTGGTCGCGGATCGAGCCGTCGCGACGAGGCTCGTCGTCGCCGAAGGCGGGTCGTGCTTGAGCGGCCGGCTCTTGCGGGTGGTCACCGCCGAGCTCACGCCGCAGCGCTGCGAAACGGTCCTGCGCTGAGAGCGGCGACGGGGCGCGGGGCAGCATCTCGGGGCGGTAGGGCTCGATTTGCGACGGGGCGGATGGCTCCGACACCCCGTGCACCGGGGGCGTCGCGGAGCCCGTATCGGCGTGACCCTCCACGCTTTGATGGGGTTCGTCCGCGAAACTGGCATTGCCGCGGCCGGGGTCGGCTACAGTTTCGGCCGCGAGATAGGTGTTTTGAAACGCCGAAATGTCCGGACCGGAGACCGAGCGCATGCGCGCCACGATCGACCGCAGGTCGATGGTGTCGGGCGTGGTGTCGCTGGCCTTGACGCCTGCGCCACTGGCGCGCGGCAGGCGATTTTCCTGGACGCGGGAGAACTTCATCCGCATCGGCACCGCCACGGCCTCGCCGAAGGCGATCGCCTCGCCGTTGCCGATCGACGAGATGAAACTGGTCGTTGACGACGAGGAGTTCGGGATCGCGGAGCGGATGATGTCCTGGTCGGCGTCGTTGGCAAGGCGCATAGCAAAGACCGTCGAGCATTGCGACAGGATGGTCGGATCCAGTTCGCCGGGGCGCTGCGTGACGATGCCGAGCGAAACACCGTATTTCCGGCCCTCCTTGGCAATTCGGGCGATTGCCTGGCGGGTCGGCAGGAATCCCAGGGTCTGATCGGCCGGCACGTAGCGGTGGGCCTCCTCGCAGACGACGAGCATGTGAACGCCGCCATTGCTCCAGAGCCCGATTTCGAACGCCATGCGGCACAGCACCGATGCCACCGAGTTGACGACCTCCGAGGGGATGCCCGCCAACTGGAAGGTGGTGATCGGCCTGCCGTCGCCCGGAAGGCGGAAGATGCGCGCCACCGTGTCGAGGATCGTGTCGGTGATCGTGTTCGACGAGAACATGAAATGGTAGCGCGGGTCGTTGATCGCCGACATGATCTTGACCTTGAGCGAGCGCAGGTGCGGCTTCTCGCTGCGTCCCTCGAGCCGGCCGATGCGCTCGTCGATCAGCGCCATCAGGTCGGCGATGCGGAACGGCACCGGCGTGTCGGCGGTGATCGAGCTCTTCTCCTGGCTGCGGCGCATCAGGCCGGAGTCGCCGGAGCCGCGAAACGCCTTCTTCGCCTCCGGGATCAGGTCGCGCAGCACGTCCATCTCTTCGGGCACCGGCGGGCGGCCGCGGAAGATCACCTCGGCGAACTCCTCGAGCCGGAACAGCCAGAAGGGCAGGTCGAGCGTGTCGGTTTCGATCACGACCGAGTGGTCGGGGAAGGCCGCGGCGAACTCGTTATGCGGGTCGAGGATGAGGACGCGCAGCTTCGGATCGGCCTGGATCGCCTTGTGCAGCAGCAGCGTCACCGCCGTCGATTTGCCGACGCCGGTGGTACCGACCACGGCGAAGTGCTTGGCGAGCATCGAGGGCACATGGATCGTCGCGTCGAGCGTCTCGTCCTGCGCCAGCTTGCCGATCACGGCGACGTCGTTCAGGCCGGTGTCGTAGACCCTCGCGAGATCCGAGGCACGAATGCGATGGGCGATGGCGCCGAGATAGGGGTAGCGGGAAATGCCGGATGAGAATGTCTCCCGGCCATCGGCGTCCAGGTGCACTTCACCGAGGAGCTCGACTTCGACGCGGAACACCGTATCGCCGTTCTCGGCCCAGGCCTGCGCGTCCGTTGCCATGGCGTAGACGAGCGCCACGATCCGGTTTCCCCCGACGGAGATGGAGATCAGGCGGCCGACGGACCACAGTTCGGTGAGGGCCGTCTGGCCGGCTTCGGCCACGGCGCTGATCGTCGCGCGCGCCCCGCTGCAGGCCACGACCCGGCCGAGCAGCCTGTTCCCAGGCGTGTCGTCATCCCGTCTGTCCTGCTCGCCGGCGACGATCGAACGCTGAAAATCGGTGTTGCGCAACACTGACACTCCTTGCCATTTGGCGGAGAATAACAGTGCCCGCTTAACAATGGGTTGCCTGACGGGCCCTCAAAGAGTGGCAACTATCCTGGGTTGCGGCTCATGTCGGACGGCAAAGGAAGTTGACGCCCCTGACAAGAGTGTTTATCAATCCGTCCCATGATTTTGAACGGTACGAAGATTCTCGTGGTGGGACGGCGCATGGGCAAGGTGGTGTAACCACCGGGCGAAAGCACCCATGCGCGGTAAGCAGGCTCCGAAAGGGGCCTTTTTTTATGCCCCCGATTTCGCTAATCACACTTTGCAACGGTAAAATGGACGGAAACATTCCGATGAGTGCAACTGAGAACCAGATGACGGGCGCCGAAATCGTCCTCCAGGCCCTGAAGGACAACGGCGTCGAGCACATCTTCGGCTATCCCGGCGGTGCGGTCCTGCCGATCTACGATGAGATCTTCCAGCAGGACGAGATCCAGCACATCCTCGTGCGCCACGAACAGGGTGCCGGGCACGCTGCCGAAGGCTATGCGCGCTCCACCGGCAAGGTCGGCGTCATGCTGGTAACCTCCGGGCCGGGCGCCACCAATGCCGTCACGCCGTTGCAGGACGCCCTGATGGATTCGATCCCGCTCGTCTGCATCACCGGCCAGGTCCCGACCAGCCTCATCGGCTCCGACGCCTTCCAGGAATGCGACACCGTCGGCATCACGCGCCCCTGCACCAAGCACAACTGGCTGGTCAAGGACGTCAACCAGCTGGCCGGCATCATCCACGAAGCGTTCCGGGTCGCCAAGAGCGGCCGTCCGGGCCCGGTCGTCGTCGACATCCCGAAGGACATCCAGTTTGCCACCGGCACCTATGTGCCGCCGGCAATGGTCCCGGCGAAGCACAACTATCAGCCGAAGGTGCAGGGCGATCTCGACCGGATTCGCGAAGCCGTGGCGCTGATGCAAGGCGCCAGGCGGCCCATCATCTATTCCGGCGGCGGCGTCATCAATTCCGGGCCGGAAGCCGCACAGCTGCTGCGCGAGCTCGTCGACCTCACCGGCTTTCCGATCACCTCCACCCTGATGGGGCTCGGCGCCTATCCGGCCTCGGGCAAGAGCTGGCTCGGCATGCTCGGCATGCACGGCACCTACGAGGCCAACATGGCGATGCACGACTGCGACGTCATGGTCTGCATCGGCGCCCGCTTCGACGACCGCATTACCGGCCGCCTGAATGCATTTTCGCCCAATTCCAAGAAGATCCACATCGACATCGACCCGTCGTCGATCAACAAGAATGTCCGCGTCGACGTGCCGATCCTGGGCGACGTCGGCCGCGTCCTGGAGGACATGGTGCGGCTGTGGCGCGCCGGTGCGCAAACCGCCGGCAAGGAACATCTCTCCGATTGGTGGGCCTCGATCGCCAAGTGGCGCGCGCGCAATTCGCTGGCGTACAAGCCGAGCGACGATGTCATCATGCCGCAATACGCGATCCAGCGGCTTTACGAGCTGACCAAGGACCGCGACACCTACATCACCACCGAGGTCGGCCAGCACCAGATGTGGGCGGCGCAGTTCTTCGGTTTCGAACAGCCGAACCGGTGGATGACCTCCGGCGGCCTCGGCACTATGGGCTACGGCCTGCCGGCGGCGTTCGGCGTGCAGATCGCCCATCCGGATGCGCTCGTCATCGACATCGCCGGCGATGCCTCGATCCAGATGTGCATCCAGGAGATGTCGGCGGCGGTCCAGTACGAGGCGCCGATCAAGATCTTCATCCTCAACAACCAGTACATGGGCATGGTGCGCCAGTGGCAGCAGTTGCTGCACGGCAACCGCCTGTCGCACTCCTACACCGAGGCGATGCCGGACTTCGTCAAGCTCGCGGAGGCCTATGGCGCGGTCGGCCTGCGTTGCGAGAAGCCCGGCGATCTGGACGGGGCGATCCAGGAGATGATCTCGGTGAAGAAGCCGGTGATCTTCGACTGCCGGGTCGCCAACCTCGCCAACTGCTTCCCGATGATCCCCTCGGGCAAGGCGCACAACGAAATGCTGTTGCCGGACGAGGCGACCGACGAGGCGGTGGCGAATGCTATCGACGCCAAGGGCCGACAGCTGGTTTGATGAAAAGGCAGGAACACCGATCATGAGCGCACATCTTCAGCCGACCGGTTCGGCCTATTTCATCGCCGCCGAGACGCAGGTTTCGGAAAGCCACACGCTTTCGGTGCTGGTCGACAACGAACCGGGAGTGCTTGCCCGGGTTATCGGCCTGTTCTCCGGCCGCGGCTACAACATCGAGAGCCTGACGGTGTCGGAGACCGAGCACCAGGCCCATCTCTCGCGCATCACCATCGTCACGCGCGGCACCCCGCACGTGCTGGAACAGATCAAGGCGCAGCTCGAGCGCATCGTGCCGGTGCACCGGGTCGTCGACTTGACCGTGCGGGCCCGGGATCTTGGCCACGAGCGGCCGCTGGAGCGGGAGCTGGCGCTGGTGAAGGTCTCCGGCACCGGCGACCACCGGGTCGAGGCGCTGCGCCTCGCCGATGCCTTCCGGGCTTCTGTCATTGACGCCAATACCGAGCACTTCGTCTTCGAGATCACGGGCAAGGTGTCGAAGATCGACCAGTTCATCGCCATCATGAAGCCGCTCGGCCTCATCGAGGTCTGCCGAACCGGCATCGCCGCGATGAACCGCGGCCCGCAGGGGATGTAGGATTTAGGGCCGGAAACGGCCCTAAATCATTTCCAGCGGCCGCCGGCGGCCGGGCGGCGGAAACGCGGCGTCGAGCGCAGCCTTATCGTCAGCCGTCAGCTTGAGATCGGCCGTCTTGCGGTTTTCTTCGACCCGCGCCGCCGATCCCGACTTCGGAATGGCGATGACGTTGTCGCGCGACAGAACGAAGGCGAGGGCGACCTGAGCCGGGGAGGCGCCGTGGGCGGCGGCGATCTCGCCTAGTACCGGATGGCGCAGCAGCCGGCCCTCGTCGAGCGGCGAATAGGCCATCGTCGGAATGCCGCGGCGGGCGCTCCACGGCAGCAGGTCGAATTCGATGCCACGGCGGGCGAGGTTGTAGAGCACCTGGTTCGCGGCGACGTTCTCGCCGCCGGGCACGGTCATCAACTCCTCCATATCGTCGACGTCGAAGTTCGACACGCCCCAGGCGCCGATCTTGCCCGCCGCCTTGAGTTCTTCGAAGGCGGCGACGGTTTCGCCGAGCGCGAACCGTCCGCGCCAGTGAAGCAGGTAGAGATCGATCCGGTCGGTGCCGAGTCGTTTCAGGCTGGCCTCGCAGGCGGCGATCGTACCCTTGCGGCTGCTGTTGGAAGGCAGGACCTTGCTGACCAGGAACACCTCGTCGCGGCGGCCGCGCACGGCCTCGCCAACCACCAGTTCGGCGCCGCCGTCGGCATACATCTCGGCCGTATCGATCAGCGTCATGCCGAGGTCGAGGCCTGCGCGGAGGGCACGGACCTCCTCTGCGGCCGAAGACCGGCTTTCGCCCATGTGCCAGGTACCCTGGCCGAGTGCTGCGACGCGGCGCCCGTCGGGAAAGGCTGCTTGCGGCATGGGATCCATGAAAATCTCCTCGTCTGTCGCGCCATCCATCACATCAAGGAATGGCAGTATGACAAGTTTTGTCTGGTGCTTCCATGCGCAGACCCTATCAAGAGGGCTATACAGCCAGAAACATTCCGCCTGGAGCGCGCCTTGCCGATCGAAATCTTCCTCGCTCTCGTCGTCTTCGCCTTTACCACCTCCATTACACCCGGCCCGAACAACATGATGCTGTTTGCCTCAGGGGTGAATTTCGGCTTCGTGCGCACCGTCCCGCACATGATCGGCATCGGGGCGGGGTTCCTGACGCTGTTGCTCGCGGTCGGCTTCGGGCTCGGGGCGATCCTCCAGGCCGTGCCGCTGCTCTACACCGCCCTGAAATTCCTGGGCGGCGCCTACCTCGTGTGGATCGCCTGGAAGATCGCGACGTCGGCCGGGCTCAGCGAGCGCAGCGCCGGCGGCCGGCCGATGACCTTCCTGGAGGCCGCCGCCTTCCAATGGGTCAATCCGAAAGCCTGGGTAATGGCGGTCTCCGCCATGGCGACCTACACGGAGCCGACCAACTATGCGGCAAGCGTGCTGCTCGTGGGCGTGGCATTTGCTGTCGTCAACGTCCCGAGCGTGTCGACTTGGGCAGGCTTCGGGTCGGTGCTGCGCGAGTGGCTGTCGGTGCCGGCGCGGCTTCGGGCGTTCAACGTGACGATGGCGCTGCTGCTGGTGGCCAGCCTCTGGCCGATGCTGCGCTGAGGCCTGCCGGCGCCCGCCGCACCGCGCGCCTCGAAAGGTTCCAAAGCCTTTCCGAGGCGTCGAAGCGGCGTGGTGTCACGCCGCCTCCATCTGGCGGTAGCACTCGTCGGCGACGGCGCGAAGTTGCTCGGCCGGGATCTCGGCGGAAACGGCGTAGCCGATCGGACCGTCGATCCAGTAGAAGGTCCGCACCGGGCCGGTCGTGTCGAGGCGGAAGCTGGTCTCGCGATGCTCGTCGTTCCTGCCGATCATCATCGTCAGCCGCCGGCCCTCCTGGTTCTGATACATCAGAAGCGCCCCCGGCTTTCCGCCCACCGGCACCAGCCGTCCGCCTACGAGGCCATAGCCGAGCGACGACAGGTCCGGCAGGTGCAGGCGATAGTCGAGACGCTTGCCGAGCCAGGCGGCGAGGTGCTGTTGCTGGTCGGCGCCGACTTCGACCGGGTGGCGGACCTCGCTGGTGTATATCAGGAAGGCCGTGCGGGCTTCGCTGGCCAGTTCCGTGACGGCAGGCATCGCCGGCGGGTGAGCGCCGCCCGGAACGAGGCGCCCGGCGGCGAAGCCCGAAACGAAGAGGACCAGTGCCGCGGCCGTGGCGATTGCCGGGCGGGCGAGGCGCGCCAGCGGGCGCAAGCTCGCCGCGCGCTTCGGCTGCAGCAGACCGTGGTCGGTGGGAAGCGACGCGAAATCCGCCGAGAAGGCATCGCGGAGCCGTTCATTCTGGACCGACCAGCCGGCCACCCGCTCGGCGTCCTGCGGATGGGCGTCGAGCCACGCCTCGACATCCGCGCGCCGGTCCGTGTCGAGCTGCCCGTCGACATAGGCGTGCAGGTCGCTCTCGCCCACAATGCCCCTTGCTTCACTCATTTCGGTCTCCTGAGAGCGACGATGTTGTCCTTCGCCAGTTGTTCGGCCAGCTGATGCCGGGCGCGCGACAGCCGCGACATGACGGTGCCGATCGGGATGGCGAGGATGTCGGCGGTTTCCTGGTAGCTGTAGCCTTCGACGACGACGAGCATCAGCGTCGTGCGGTTTTCCGGTGACAGGCTTTCGAGCGCCGCGCGGATCCGGGCGCGCTCCAGCGGGTCGCCGGTCTGGTCCGGCACGGCGACGTCCTGGGCGTCCTCGATCACGGTGGTCGGCCGGCGGACGGCGGCGCGGTGCCGGTTGCGGTAAAGGTTGGTCATGATCGTGAAGGCCCAGCTGCGCAGGTTTACGCCGCGCCACTGGGCCCGGCGGGCCAGCACGGTCTCGACGCAATCCTGCAGCAGGTCCTCGCCGTCGGCATCGCTACGGGCGAGGCTGTGGGAATATCGGCGCAGCCCCGGCACAAGCGCCAGCAGCGCGTCCTCGAACGAGGCCGGGACCGCGCCGCCGGCCGGCGACTCTTTCGGCGAACCGGTTTCGCCAGTGCCGTTGTCAGGGCCGCGCGGCATCCCATACGCCCTTCACGCCGTCACCGCTGACGTCGCCTTGCTTCTTGTCCTTGACGAAGTAGTAGAGCGGCATGCCGTCCTTCGCCCATTGCTTCGTGCCATCCTTGCGGTCGATCACGGTAAAGGCGCCTCCGACTTTCGCACTTGCTTCCGCCTTGAAGGGCGGCCAGTTGCTGGCACATGCTTCATAGCAGGTCGACGTGCCCTTGCTGTCGTTCTTGTAGGTGTAGAGCGTCATGCCGTTCTTGCCGGCAAGCACCTCGCCCTTTTGGGTCTTGACCGTCGTGACGGGAGCGTCCGCGAAGGCGGCGGTCGCGGTAACGGCAAGGGCGGCAATCGCGAGGAAGAGAGTTCTCATGGCGCTTGTTCCTGTGTCGTGTAAATTGGTTGCGGGTGCAGCCATGAGACACCGTATGGCCGAATAATATTCCCGCTCCGGTCGAAAAAGCCATATGATCGACGTTAGCGCGCGATGTGGGCCGGCTTCCGCCGCCTTCCGGATGCGCGCGGCCTGTGCTCAACCCTGCGGTTGAAGGAACAAATGTGCACAGCCACCGTTCCGCCTGTTCTGCCAGGGAGGCAGCAGCCATGGCTCCGCGTACGTTCTGGAAGGGCTATCTGAAACTCTCGCTTGTCACTTGCCCCGTCGCGATGACGCCGGCGACCAGCGACAACGAGAAGGTCCGCTTCCACACCCTCAACCGCGCCACGAAGAACCGGCTGGTCAGCCACTATGTCGATGCCGTCACAGGGAAAGCCCTGGACGAGGACGACGAGGTGAAGGGCTACGAGCGCGGCGAGAACGACTATGTCATGCTGGAAGACGAGGAACTGGATGCCGTGGCGCTGGAGAGCACCCGCACCATCGATATCGAGACGTTCGTCGCCCGCGACAGCGTCGACTGGATCTGGTTCGACAAGCCGCACTACCTGACCCCGAGCGACCCGGTCGGCGAGGAGGCGTTCAGCGTCATCCGCGATGCCATGAAGGCGAGCGAAACCGTCGGCATATCGCGGCTCGTGATGTATCGCCGCGAGCGCGCCGTTCTGCTCGAGCCGAGGGATAAGGGCATTGTCCTGTGGACACTTCGCTACGGCGAGGAGGTGCGCCAGCAGGATCAGTATTTCAGCGGTCTGGAGAAGATCGAGGTGGAGCCTGCGCTGACCGCGCTTGCCGAAAGGTACATCGACGAGCACAGCAAGACGTGGGACCCTTCGATGGTCGACGATCCGGTGCAGGAACGGCTGCTCGAAATCATCGCCGCCAAGAAGAAGGGCCGCAAGAAGCCGGCGAAGGAAAAAGCAGAAGAGCCGCAGGCGCCGCGGTCAAATGTCATCAACATCATGGAGGCGCTGCGCAAGAGCGTCGCGGCCGAAGCCAAGCCGAAGAAGTAGAACCGGGCGGCTGAAAAGAAAAGGCCGGGCGAATAATCGCACCGACCTTCCCGTTCTCGTCTCGACGCGCTGCCAGTACATCCGTGGTCAGGCGGAGACGAATTCTGTTCGCACCCCATCTGGGTATCGACTTCCACGATTGCAAGGGGCGACGCGGAAAGTCTCAGGCGCGCCCGCGCCGCGGCGGCTTGACCGCCAGCGGTGCCGCGCTCGCCCGGAAATCGGCCCAAGGGTCTGCATGCAGCGCCGCCAGGCGGGTAGGGGCATTCAGCACGGTGAAGTAATCCGGGCCGATGGCCGGATCGAGTTCGTCCCAGGCAAGCGGCATCGACACGGCCGCGCCCGGACGGGCGCGCGTTGAATAGGCCGCCACCGCCGTCTGGCCGCGCTGGTTGCGAAGATAGTCGACGAGGATCTTGCCGCCGCGTTTCGCCTTGGTGATGGTCGACACGTAGCGGCTCGGGCTGTCGGCTGCCATCTGGTCGGCAAGGCCCTTGGTGAAGGCCTTGATCTCGGGCCATTCGGCGGAGGGCTTCAGCGGCGCCACGACGTGAAGGCCCTTGCCGCCCGAGGTCTTGACGAAGGCCTGCAGCCCCGCCTCCTCGAGCCGATTGCGGGTCTCCTCCGCCGCGGCAATGACGTCGCTCCACCCGACGCCCGGGCCGGGATCGAGGTCCATGATGATGGTGTCCGGCTTCTCCCAGTTGTCGACCGTCGAGCCCCAGGGATGAATTTCGAGCACGGCCGCCTGTACCAGGCCGAGCAGCCCGTCGAGATCCTTGATGCTGATCAGCGGCTCGTCCGGATCCTGGGGGTCGGTCACCAGTACGATGTTCTCGTTCAGCCCCTTCCAGGCATGCTTCTGGAAGAACTGCTGGCCGTCGATGCCGTCCGGGCAGCGCACCAGCGCCAGCGCCCGGCCGGTGACGAACGGCTCGATGAAGCGCCATACCTCGGTATAATAATCGGCAAGGCCGCCCTTGGTCACGCCTTCGCGCGGCCAGTAGACACGGTCCGGATGCGTCAGCTTCACGCTTGACTTCGGCCTCGCCGAGGAGGATTCGGAAGCTGCGGTTGCCATCGCGGCCCTGCCGCCTTGGGGCCGCTCATGCACGACCTCCCTGGCCGGCTTGTCCTCGCGGATGCCGCGAAACGAGGCGTGACGCAGGTGGCCGTCTGCCGTCCATGCCCGGAACTCGACTTCGGCGACGAGTTCGGGGCGCACATAGCGCGCGCCACGCGCCTCGTCGGCGGTCAGCTTGTCGGCAAACGGGCTGCCATCGGCTTTCAGCCGCTCCAGGCGCGTCGCGAGCTCGGTGGCGACGGCATTGCTGAAGCCGGTGCCGACGCGCCCGACGTGCTCGAGGCGACCATTGTCGTAGACCCCGAGCAGGAGCGAGCCCACGGCCTTGCGGGAGACGGTCGACGGCACCCAGCCGGCGATGACGAACTCCTGGCTGGAAGAGCATTTCGCCTTCATCCAGCCCTTGCTGCGGCCGGAGCGGTAGGAGTCCTCCGCGAGCTTCGAAACGATGCCCTCGAGCCCGAGCCTGCATGCGTGTTTCAGAAGCACCTCGCCGCCCTCGTCGAAATGGCTGCTGTAGCGCAGCGTGCCGGTCTCGGCGGGGATGATGGTCCGAAGCAGTTCCTTGCGTCGCATCAACGGCACGGCGGTGAGATCATAGCCGTCGAGATGCAGGAGGTCGAAGGCGTAGTAGACGAACCGCTCCGTCCGGCCCTCGCTGAGATCCGCCTGAAGGGCGGAGAAGTCCGAGGCGCCCGAACTGCTCTCGACGACGAGTTCGCCGTCGATCAGGGCGCTGCCGACCGGAAGGTCGTGGAAGGCGGCGACGATCGTCTTGCCGAACTTGGCCGACCAGTCCAGTCCGCTTCGGGTGAGCAGGCGGACCTTGCCGGCCTCCAGGCGCGCCTGCAGCCGGTAGCCGTCGAACTTGATCTCGTGAATCCAGCGCTTGCCCATGGGGGGCTTGGAGGCAAGCGTAGCCAGTTCGGGCTCGACGAAGGGTGGCAGTCTGCCCTTGACGGCGCCTTCGACACGCGAGGGGTCGCCGGGCTCCAGGACCGGCGCTTTCTCGACGTCCTTCGTCTTGCTTGCGGTCTTGCGCTTGGTGATCTTCCCGGTCTTCGAAGACCAGCCCGGTTCCTCGCCGGCGACATCGTCGACGAGGCGGCCGGTCTTCACCGATTCGGGCCGCTCCTCGAGGATGTCGGGGTCTCCTTCCTGCCGGGCGAATTCGTCGTCTCCCTTGATCAGCAGCCAGTTCTCGTGCCTCTCGCCGGGTTTGCCCTGCATCCGCACAAGGTGCCAGTGGCCCTCGAGTTTCTCGCCGTGCAGGTCGAATTCGAGATGGCCTTTCTTGTAGCCCTTATGGGGATCGCCGTGGGGCTCCCAGGTGCCCCGATCCCAGACGATGACGGTGCCGCCGCCATATTCCCCCTTGGGGATCGTCCCCTCGAAGCCGCCATATTCCAGCGGATGGTCCTCGACGTGCACTGCAAGGCGTTTTTCACCCGGAACGAGGCTCGGACCGCGGGTGACCGCCCAGCTTTTCAGCACGCCGTCCATCTCCAGGCGGAAATCATAGTGCAGCCGGCGGGCGTCGCGCTTCTGGATGACGAAGCTGTTGCCGCTCGCCTTCGCCTTGCGGCCTCTCGGCTCCGGCGTCCTGTGAAAGTCACGCTTGCGGTTGTAGGTCTCGAGTGCCATGGATCAGCCTGCCTTGCGCTGCGGTGAACTTGCCTTCTTCGCCTTCGTCGCCTTGGCGGGTGAACCCTTGGCCGCACCCTTGGAGGGCGGCTTGGACGGCGCGCCGAGCGCCGCGCTCTGGCGCAGCGCCTCCATCAGATCGGTGACCTTTTCCGGCTTCCGGACCTTCTTCGGCTCGATCTTGCGGCCCTCGATCTTGGCCTTGACCAGTTCCGCCACCGCCTCCTCGTAGCGGTCGTGGAAGTCGGCGGGCTCGAATTTGCCGGCCTTTGTGTCGATGATGTGTTTGGCCAGATCCAGCATCTCGCCCTTGATCTCCATTTCCGGCACGTCGGCGAAGGCCTCCCTGGCGGAGCGGACCTCGTAGTCGAAGTTGAGCGTCGTCGCGATCACGCCGCCGTCGTGCGGGCGAATCAGCACCGTGCGCAGGCGGCGGAACAGGACCGTCTGGGCAATCGCCGCGGCGTGCTTCTTCGCCATCGCGTCGCGGATCAGCGCAAAGGCCTCGTCGCCCATCCGCTCGCTCGGGGCGAGATAGTAGGGTCTGTCGAAATAGAGGTCGTCGATCTGGTCGGTCGGCAGAAAGGCGCTGATCGCCAGCGTCTTGTCGCTCTCCGGTACCGCCGCGGCCACTTCGTCCGGCTCCAGGATCACATAGTCGTCCTTGCCGATCTCATAGCCCTTGACCTGATCCTCCTTTGCCACCGGCTCTCCGCTGGCGCTGTCGACGAATTCGCGGCGGACGCGGTGGCCCGTGTCACGGTTGAGGGTATGAAAGGCTATGCGTTCGGAGGTCGAGGCAGCCGTGAACAGCGACACGGGGCACACGACCTCACCGAACTTCAGATAGCCTTTCCATTGCGCGCGCGGTGCCATCTGCGATTCCTCGAGTACAGCATCGGCCATCAACGTGGCCCCGCCGAGGATTGTTCCGGAGATTATGCCACGGCGGGCGCGGAATATCAGGGGTGCGGACCCGCTCTTTCGAGCTATGACGCGCTGCCGGGCGAGCCGGCGTCTCAGGCTCGGTCGGCGACGAAGCGGGCGATGAACGGGCCGGCTACGGTGATGATCACCAGGCGGGCCGTCTGCAACGCCATGACGAAGGAAAGGTCGACATTGCTGGATGCGGCGATGACGGCGATCGAATCGAGGCCGCCCGGGCTGGTCGCCAGGTAGGCGGTCATCGGATCGATGCCGAGGGTGGCGACGAGCATGACCGCCAGCACGCCCGAAAAACCGATCAGCACGACGATCGAGACGATCGTCGGGAGCACGGCGCGGCGGGCGTGTTGCAGGATCGATCGCGTGAAGCCCAGCCCGATGTTCCAGCCGAGCAGCGCGAAGGCGAGGGCCAGCAGCCATTGCGGCAGCTCGACGTGGAGCGTGCCGGTCAGGCTCAGCGTAGAGCCGATGGCAAAGGGCGCCAGGAAGGCGCCGGCCGGGACTCGCAGGCGCCGGCCGGCGAAGCCGCAGCCGATGCCGACGGCAAGCGTCAGGGCGACGCTGATCAGATCGACGGGGGCGAAGAACATCGTCTGCTCGCCGCCCGCCGCCTGCTGACCGGCAAAACGGGCGACCAGGGTCGCCAGCGTCGCGACGAACACCACCCGCAGATACTGCATGAAGGCGACGAGGCGGACGTCGGCACCATAGGCGCCGGCCATCAGCAGCATGGTCGAGGCGGCCCCGGCCGACGAGCCCCAGATCGCCGTGGTGCCGGGCAGGATGCGCATGCGCGTCATCACCCAGCCGCTGAGCGTGCTCACTGCGATGACGGACAGGACGATCGCAAGAAAAAGCGGCCACCGGCTCAGAAAGGTGCCGGCCAGATCGGGCGAAACCATGCCGGCGATCATCATGGCGAGCACCACCTGGACCAGGAAGAAGAAGGTGCCGGGCAAGCGGATGGTGCCGCCGTTCATGCCGATGACGATGCCGGCCAGCATCGGTCCCATCAGCAGGCCGGCAGGAAGACCGATCGATTCGAATCCGGCCGCAAGTGGCGCAGACAGGCAGACGAGCAGCAGCCATTGCACGGCCGCCGGCAGACGTCCGAGACCGAAGGACTCGGCGACCGGATCGGACGATGAGCTGTCGATGCGCAATGGGATGCCTTCCGGTGGCGGGTGACACGACTACATATTGCGGTTGCGTCCGCCGCGCCACCGCAAAACGCCTCGGTCGCCGCGGCTCCCGCCATTCCCGGGCCGTTCACCGCGCGTCGGGCAAAGCTCTTTCTCTTGCATCCCGGCTCCAATCCTGCCAAGTCGGGCCCATGGAATTCGCACCACAACAGGACGAGGCGCTCAAGGCGGTCTCCCGTTGGCTGAAGGACGGCTGCTCGCCGCTGTTCCGTCTGTTCGGCTATGCCGGAACCGGCAAGACGACGCTTGCGCGGCATTTTGCCGAGCATGTGGACGGTGATGTGCTGTTTGCCGCCTTCACCGGCAAGGCCGCGCAGGTGCTGCGCTCGAAGGGCGCCAGCAACGCCCGCACCATCCACTCGCTGATCTATCGCCCGCGCGGCGAGGAGGAGGTCGCCGACGAGGAGACCGGCAAGACCTCGATTTCGCCGATGTTCTCGATCAACCGGCAGTCGCCGGTGGCCAAGGCCGCCTTGATCATCGTCGACGAGTGCTCGATGGTGGACGAGGCGCTCGGCAAGGACCTGATGAGCTTCGGCACGCCGATCCTGGTCCTCGGCGATCCGGGCCAGCTGCCCCCGGTGTCGGGCGGGGGCTTCTTCACCAGCCAGGAGCCCGACTACCTGCTCACCGACATTCACCGGCAGGCGCGCGACAATCCGATCATCCAGCTCGCGATGCACGTCCGCGAGGGCAAGGAGATCATGCACGGCGACTGGGGCACGGCGAAGGTGATCTCGAAGGGCGACGTGACGCAGTCGCTGGTGCTCGACGCAGACCAGGTGCTCGTCGGCACCAACCGCACGCGGCGGCGCTACAACATGCGGCTGCGCGAGCTGAAGGGTTTTACCACCGAGTATCCGCAATCGGGCGACAAGCTTGTCTGCCTGCGCAACGATCCGGCCAAGGGCCTTCTCAACGGCTCGCTGTGGCAGGTGATGACGTCGTCGAAGGAGACCGTGAAGCCCGGCATCAACCTGATGATCCGGCCCGAGGACGACGACATGGACAGGGGCGCTGCGAAGATCAAGCTCCTGAAGGCGGCGTTCGAGGATGCCGAGGGCGAAATTCCCTGGTCGACGCGCAAGCGCTACGACGAGTTCGACTACGGCTATGCGCTGACCGTGCACAAGGCCCAGGGCTCGCAGTGGAACGACGTCGTGCTGTTCGACGAAAGCTGGGCGTTCCGCGACACGCGCGAGCGCTGGCTCTACACCGCGATCACCCGGGCGGCGGAGACGTTGACGATCGTGCGCTGATTCGGCGCCTGGCGGCGATCCGACCGGGCCGCCGTGCACGGCGGCGCCATGCCGCCGCTGCAGGCGGCTGGCAGATCAGTTGCCGATGATGCCGAGCAGGACCGCCTTGGCGACGGCCTGAAAGCGGTTGTGGCCGTTGAACTTGCGGATGATTTCCTTTTCCATCGCCTGCACCTGACCGGGCTCGATCTCGAGCGCGCGGGCGATGCGGGTGGTCGGATATCCCTCGGCCATCAGCGTCAGACAGCGCAGCTCCAGCTCGGACAGCGCTTCCGGGCGGACGTTGTCGTTGATTTCGATTTCCTTTCCGAGACCGATATCCAGCAACTCGCCGATCTGCTGCATCTGACGCTGAATGGTGGCTTGCTGCGCTGCCAGTTCGCGCTTGCGGGCGATCATGGCGCCGCGGAAGATGGCATCCGCCTCTTCCTGGCTCTGCACCTCTGCGAGTGCGTCGAGCATGTCACGGATGGCGGCCACCGGCATGCCGGTCTCCCGGCATGTGTTGACCACCGCCATCTGCTGGATCTCGACCGGACCGTAAACCCGCATCGGGCCGACGCGGGCTGCGCTCAGCAGCCCCTTCTCCTCGTAGAAATGCAGCGTGCGGTGCGTGACGCCGAAAGCATTGGCCATCTCGGCAATGGCCAGCCGACCCTCCGGAAGATCGTCGGGGAGGGGGGCCGCCGGCAGGAAGCGGATGGCGTCGATCACCGAAGCGGTGACCTTGTCGGCTGCGCGAATCGTCATGAAGCCCACCGGGGCAGAAGGTCCGACATCGGGTCGATGTTCCTCGTCTGATCGCACCACCGGCACGGCGCCTCCGCCTGCGCACTGCCGATCGTGGTGTCTGCTAAAACCTGTCCGCATAGGCGCTGCCGTTGCCGGACACAGAAATACTAGCGTCGGCAACGGCCGTTTCCTACCCCTATATCTGGGGGTGCCGCCGGGTTTCGCATGGCTTTGACAGGCTGCGGGCGCTGGTTTGGAGAACGCCGCGGCGGCCGGTGAAGGCCGTCGCAACCGATCAAGGCCGATTGAACGATAGGAAACAACCGGCTAGACATCGTTCGTGAACAAGGAACGGTGCTGCCATGGCTGCGAAACTGTCGGTCAACCTGAATGCGATCGCGATGCTCCGGAACCGGCGGGACTTGCCTTGGCCGAGCGTCACCGGACTGGGCCGCATCGCTCTCGAGGCCGGCGCGAGCGGACTTACGGTGCATCCGCGCCCCGACCAGCGGCATATCCGCTTCTCCGATCTCAACCCGATCCGGACGCTGATCGACGAGGCGTTCCCGGATGCCGAATTCAATATGGAAGGCTATCCGGCCGAAGAATTCCTGCAGCTTGTTGAAGAGCACCGGCCCGAGCAGGTGACGCTGGTGCCCGACGATCCGGCCCAGGCGACATCCGACCATGGCTGGGACTTCCGCAAGGACCGCAAGCTGCTCGAGGCGGTGGTCGGCCGCCTAAAGGGGCTCAGCCTGCGGGTTTCGCTGTTTGCCGACGGCGAGCCTGATCGCGAGGCCTTGACGATCGCGAAAGAGGTCGGCGCCGATCGGATCGAGCTCTACACCGGGCCGTATGGCGGCTGCTTCGACCAGCCCGCACGGGCGGCGGAATTGGTGGAGGTTCTTGGGCAGACCGCCGATATCGCGCTCGATCTCGGCCTCGACGTCAATGCCGGTCACGACCTGACCGTGGCAAACCTGCCCGCACTCGTCGCCCGCATCCCGGCGCTGGCCGAGGTTTCGATCGGCCATGGGCTGACGGCGGACGCGCTGGAATACGGCATGGCCGAGACGGTTCGGCGCTTCCGCCGCGCCGGCGGGCAGGACGTCTGACGGGGCAACAAAGAGGGCTGGCGATAGCCGGTAGCCGACACCAGCCCTTCGCCTCGCAACTTCGCGGACGACGTGCCCCGGCGATCAGCTTACCTCAGGCCGCGATGGTGGCCGATTGGCCGATTGCTTCACCGAGCGCGAAATCCACGGCCGCCGTGGCGTGGATCGCCGTGGAATCGAAGCCTGGCAGGGGCAGGTTGGCAGGATCGAGGATCAGGCAGATTTCCGTGCAGCCGAGAATGACGCTGTCGGCTCCCGCCGCCTTCGCCGTCTCGACGATCGCCAGCAGCCGGTCGCGCGAAGCGTCGAGGATCTTGCCTGCGCACAGTTCCTCGAAGATCATGTCGTGCACTGTGGTGCGATCGTCCGCGTCGGGGACCATGACGGCAAGCCCGTGGTGGGCCATCTGCTCCGCGTAGAAGCCGTGTTCCATCGTGTAGCGGGTGGCAAGCAACAGCGGGCGCCGGCGCCCGGCGGCCTGCAGCGCGCGGGCCGTTTCGTCGATGATGTTGATGAGCGGGACCGAGATGGCCGCCTGCACCTCGTCGGCGACGAGATGCATCGTATTGGTGCAGATCAGAGCGCAGGACGCGCCGGCATTCTCCAGCCCCTTTGCCACCGCGCCGAGGCGTTCGCCCGCACGGTCCCATCGGCCGGCCTTCTGCAGATCGACGATGTCCTGGAAATCGACGGAATGCAGCACGATGTCGGCGGAGCGCAAGCCGCCGCGCCGCGCCCGGACGGCCTCGTTGATCATGCGGTAGTAGACCGCCGTGCTTTCAAAGCTCATGCCGCCGATAAGTCCGATGGTCTTCATGCCGCTGCCCTTTCGCTGCCGGAATTTGCGTCCGCAATAATGCGGCAGGCATGGCGCCAATTGTTCGCAAAGATCATCGCTGCGATTGCGGTGAACGCTCGATCTGTGTTGCTTTGTCCGAAGAATGCAGGAATTATTCGCGACGATGGTTGTCCTGGCGAAGAGCGTGCGCATGATTCTGGATGAACGCGACAGGAAGATCTTGGCTCTGCTGCAGGCCGATGCCGGCGTGCCGGTCGCCGAAATCGCCGAACGGGTGAGCCTCTCGCTGTCGGCCTGCGCGCGGCGCATACAGCGCCTGGAGGAGAGCGGCCACATCATCCGGCGGGTGGCGGTGCTGGATCGCGACAAGATCGGCGTGCCGACCACCGTCTTCGCCCTGATCAAGACCGCCCATCACAGCGACGAATGGATCGAGCTGTTCCGCAAGGCGATCAGCGGCATTGCCGAGATCGTCGAAGCGCACCGGCTGACGGGCAACTACGATTACATTCTGAAGATCGTGCTGCCGCGGGTCGAGCACTACGACGTCATCTACAAGGAGATTGTCCGCAAGGTCGAACTGTTCGATGTCTCGGCGTCGATCTCGATGGAGGTCTTGAAGAGCGGGTCGGCCCTGCCGGTCGACTATGCGCGATAGGCGGAGTAGTCTCGTCACACCGGATGACTTTGCTTGATTGCCGGGCCGGTCCATGGCGCGGCGGAAGGAGAAGTCCATGGCAGAGCGCCATCAGGTGGTTGTGGTCGGTGCGGGCTTTGGTGGCCTGCAACTCGTCAACGACCTGAAGGGCGCGCCGGTCGCGATCACGCTGATCGACCGCAAGAACCACCATCTCTTCCAGCCGCTGCTCTACCAGGTGGCCACCACGGTGCTCGCCACCTCCGAGATCGCCTGGCCGATCCGTCATCTCTACCGCAACCGGCCCGAGGTGACGACGCTGATGGCCTCCGTGACCGGCGTCGATACCGCGGCAAGGACCGTGACGCTGATGAACGGGACGGTGATCGGCTACGACACGCTTGTCCTCGCGACCGGCGCGACGCATGCCTATTTCGGCAATGACCAATGGTCGGGCTGGGCGCCCGGCCTGAAGACGCTGGAGGACGCGACGATCATCCGCAGGCGCCTGCTGCTGGCCTTCGAGCAGGCGGAGCTTGCGGCCGATCCGGCGGCCCGCGAGGCGCTGGAGACCTTTGTCATCGTCGGTGCGGGGCCGACCGGCGTCGAGCTTGCAGGCATGATCGCCGAGCTCGCGTACCGCACGCTTCCCACCGAATTCCGCCATATCGACACGCGGAAGGCCCGCGTCGTCCTGATCGAGGCGGGGCCGCGCATTCTCGCCGGTTTTTCGGAAGAGCTGTCGCTCTATGCGGCGCGGGCGCTGGCGGCGCTTGGCGTCGAAGTCATGACCGATACGCGGGTGACCGATTGCCAAAGGGAGGGCGTGCAGACGAGCGACGGGGCGATCGCCAGCCGGACGATCGTCTGGGCCGCCGGCGTCGAAGCCTCGCCGGCAGCCGCCTGGCTCGGCGCGGCGGCGGATCGGGCGGGGCGGGTTAAGGTGGAGCCGGATCTTTCGGTGCCGGGCCTGGCCGACGTGTTCGTCATCGGCGACACGGCGGCGGTCTTTTCGGAGGACGGCGGTCCGGTGCCGGGCATCGCTCCCGCCGCCAAGCAGCAGGGTGCCTTCGTGGCCCGGGTCATCCGTGCGCGGCTCGCCGGGCAAGCGCCGCCGGCGCGGTTCCGCTATCGAAACCGGGGCAGCCTCGCCACCATCGGTCGGCACGTGGCGATCATCGATTTTGGAAGGATCAGGCTGAAGGGATGGCTGGCGTGGTGGATATGGGGGATCGCCCATATCTACTTCCTGATCGGCACGCGAAGCCGCTTCGCCGTTGCCTGGAGTTGGCTCTGGATATTCCTGACCAATCAGCAAAGCGCCCGGCTGATCACGCAGCGCGATCCGGTCCGTGACGATAGCGACTGAAGAGGCGGCGGCGCCATCTGCCTGGGGCGGAGTATCCGGTAGAGACCCGGGGCTAGTTAGGGGCGCGAAGCCGGAAATCAAAAAAGGCCGGGCAAAGCCGGCCTTCCCTTCGCTCCTGTCGCAGCAAATGGCTTGCGGCGGAGCAGTATGCTTTGGCGATCAGGCTGCGGACAGCTGATCGGCCGACATCTTGCCCGACTTGCGGTCGCGGACGAGCTCGTAGCTCACCTTCTGGCCGTCGTTCAGGCCGGCGAGGCCGGCGCGCTGTACGGCCGAGATGTGCACGAATACGTCCGGCTCGCCGCTATCGGGAGCGATGAAGCCGTAACCCTTGGTGGTGTTGAACCATTTTACGGTACCAGTTGCCATGACGAAAACCCTTTCTTCTCCGGCATATATTTGGATTTGGGCCATGCGGCCAAAATCCTGGTGGTCGAAATTGAAGGGGAAGTTCGTCAAAATGCTGCCATCGAGGACAGCAAGAGCAAAAGTCGTCGTTCAATTCTCGATGGTCGAGAAATAAGCGCTTCGCGTCCAAAGGTCAAGAAGGGGAAGCGCTTTGGATTTGAGACGAAGTTTTTCTGAAGGACCGCACGTCCCTGAAGGGTGGCGCTCCGGCGCCGGCCGCAGGATTGAAAAGATCGCCGCGCGGCAGGCGCGGCGATCGGCGGTTCGCAATCAATGGATCTGCGGCGGGGCGCTGCGCTCGGCTGCAACGAGCAGCGCCGGGTTGTCGCTCTCTTGCAATTTGCGCTTGCGAACCAGGACGCCCATGACGCGGGCGGCGGTGGAAAAGGTCATGACGTCGAGGGGGCCATCGCCATCCCATGGCTTGGTGAGGCGCTCGGCGATCAGGCCGACCACCGTCTTGGGCACGATGTCGGTGCATTCGCGCATCGCTTCGAAGACGGTGCTGATCGGCACCAGCGTGCCCTCGTGCATCACCGCCGGCTCGGCTTCGCCGGTCTTCCAGTCGTCGAAGGCATCGATGGCATCGCGAAACAGGTGTTGCAGGGTGATGGGAGCATGTCCTTCGTGAAGGTCAGGCAGGAAATTCAGCATTTTCTGTCTCCTTGGCGTCGGGTTGGCTGCTTGCTCCTGCAGCGGCCAGTCACCGTGCGGCGCTGGCAGAAATTTCCACCGCACGACGAATGACCTCACCAATTCTATCGATAGGAAATGACTTGGGAAGAGAAAAAACGTGCGCAAAATTCCGCACTTAGGCGGCGTTGAGAACAAATGGTTTCATTTCAAACGGTTAATGTTGTCGCCTCATGCTATGATTCATCGCTCAGCTGGGCCTCTTCGTGAGAGGTGGGTTCCGGTTGAGGCGGGGAAGCGTTGGCCTGCTCGGCGGGAATCGCCGGCCGGGATTCGTCCGTTCGGGGGGGGTGACGAGACAATTGGCGCCACTCCCGCAGTTCGCTGCCGCTGGCGTATCGAAATTGCGGTTGACCGGCGATGCGCGTCCGGCTATAAATCGGAACCGTACCGTACGGTACGCATGGAGTCGCAGGTGCAGGTCGTCAGGGACAGTGAGACAGGAACGGAGCGGGCCGGCTTGACCGACCGCCAGAATGCCGTTCTCGAAAGCGCGCTGAACCTGCTTGTCGAAGGCGGCGAGAAGGCGGTGACGACCGCCGGTGTCGCCCGCGCCGCGAACTGCTCCAAGGAAAGCCTCTACAAATGGTTCGGCGACCGCGACGGGCTGCTGTCGGCGATGATCGCCTATCAGGCCGGGAAAGTCCGCACCGTCGACGCGAGCGGCGATGCGCTGACCTCGGAGGGGCTGCGCAAAAACCTTTCCGCCTTCGCCCATGACCTTCTCGACGTCTTGTCGGGCGAGGTGTCGCTGGCCCTCAACCGGCTGGCGATCGGCCAGACCGTCGGCAAGGGGCGCGCCGCAAGCCGCGGCGGCCCGACGCTGGGGCGGCTTCTCGAGGAGCGCGGCCGCCGGCAGATCGGCCGGCGCGCGGCGACCCTGCTGGAGGCGGGGCGCAGGGCCGGCTTTCTCGCCTTCGACGACGCGGACGAGGCCTACGGTACGCTCTACGGGCTGATCGTCACCGACACCCACTTGCGCATGCTGCTGGGCGAGGACCCGCAGGCGCTCAAACAGGAATTCGCCGCACGGGCGGAACGGGCGGTGACGTCCTTTCTCGCCCTCTACGGCGTGGATGCAACGGCGGACGCCTAGGCGCCCGCTTGGGAAACAACGGACAAGCAAGGGAAGGAAACCACAATGCGCGTCTATTACGATCGTGATGCCGATCTCAACCTCATCAAGGCCAAGAACGTTGCCATCGTCGGCTACGGTTCGCAGGGCCGCGCCCATGCGCTGAACCTGAAAGATTCCGGCGCCAAGAACGTCGTGATCGCGCTGAAGGCCGGTTCGCCGACCGTCAAGAAGGCCGAGGCCGACGGCTTCAAGGTCATGACGGTTGCCGAAGCCGCCAAGTGGGCCGACCTGCTGATGATGGCGACCCCGGACGAACTGCAGGCCGACATCTACAAGGCCGACATCGCCGGCAACATCCGCGATGGCGCGGCGATCGCGTTCGCCCACGGCCTCAACGTCCATTTCGGCCTGATCGAGCCGAAGTCCTCGCTCGACGTCGTGATGATCGCCCCGAAGGGCCCCGGCCACACGGTTCGCGGCGAATACCAGAAGGGCGGCGGCGTTCCCTGCCTCGTCGCCGTTCACCAGAACGCTTCCGGCAATGCCCTTGACCTCGCGCTGTCCTACGCCTGCGGCGTCGGCGGCGGCCGTTCGGGCATCATCGAGACCAACTTCAAGGAAGAGTGCGAAACCGACCTGTTCGGCGAGCAGGTCGTCCTCTGTGGCGGTCTGGTCGAGTTGATCCGCGCCGGCTTCGAAACGCTGGTCGAGGGCGGCTACGCGCCGGAAATGGCCTATTTCGAGTGCCTGCACGAGGTGAAGCTGATCGTCGACCTGATCTATGAAGGCGGCATCGCCAACATGAACTACTCGATCTCCAACACCGCCGAGTGGGGCGAATACGTCACCGGCCCGCGCATCATCACCGAGGAGACCAAGGCCGAGATGAAGCGCGTCCTGAAGGACATCCAGACCGGCAAGTTCACCTCCGAGTGGATGCAGGAATGGAAGGCCGGCGGCGCGCGCTTCAAGGGCATTCGCCGCAACAACGACTCGCATCAGATCGAAGAAGTCGGCGCCAAGCTGCGCGGCATGATGCCCTGGATCGCCAAGAACAAGCTGGTCGACAAGGCCGTCAACTAAGGCCCGTCAGCGCCGTCAGCCAAGCTGTCCGTCGTGCGACGGGAGGGCTGGCCGACGACCGATGGTGAGAAAAGCCGGGCACGCGCCCGGCTTTTCCATTTTTGGCAAAGCCATTTCTGCAACCTCCAGGCTCGCATCAAAAAAACGGCTCTGATCCCCAGCGCCTGGGCCGGCACCTGCGCCTGCCTTGCCGGCTTCCGCCCGACACGTTGAACGTCGAAACCCTCCACCAATCAGGGGTTGCCCTCCCGGTGACGAAGGAACATCATTGCTCCGATGTCGTTTCACGATCGCGGAGGAAAGTGTGATGGCAACGTTTTTCTACCATTTCGCGTGGTTCGACGCGGCGATACTGACGGCGATCGTCGCGCTGGTGCTGGCAAGCATCTTCGGCGAGGGGAAAGCCTGAAGGACCTCTCCGGAGGGACGACGCAACGGGAACGCAGCCACAACTGCGACGTACGGTCGTTTGCCTCATGAGCAGCGATGCTGTTGGCGCCGGTGCCTGACTTCGCGCGACCACGAGGCGCCTGCCTTCAGCGTGCGGCCGCCGGGCAAATCGTCCGGGACTTTCTATCCCCCAGCTTGCGGGCACCAGGGGCGATCGGCCCGGATGATGGGCCCGCATGTTCAGCCTGGACTTGTGGCGAGGTCGGACGTCGGAGCAATGGGTGCCGTTTCCGGCACGACCAGCTTGCGATAGAGATGCCAGGTCGCATGGCCGAGGATCGGCATCATCACCGCCAGTCCGGCGAAGATCGGGATCGTGCCGATGATCAGGCAGACCGCGACGATCAGGCCCCAGAAGGCGACTGGCGCCGGATTCGTCACTGTCGCGCGCAGCGATGTCTCGACGGCGGAAACCGCGCCGACATCGCGATCAAGCAGCATCGGGAAGGCCACGACCGTGGTTGCGAGCACCACGGCGGCGAAGCAGAAGCCGACCAGGTTGCCGATGACGATCAGTTCCCAGCCTGCGCGGGTGTCGAACACCTGGGAAAGGAACACCGATAGCGTCTGCGGCGGCTGCGGGCCGAACAGGCTGACATACAGGCCTTGAGCAACCAGGATCCAGGTCACGAACAGCACCAGCAGCATCAGCCCGACCGTCAGGATGGCCGGCAGTGCCGGGGACTGGCGGACCTCGAGGGCATGCTGCCAGGAGGTGTCGAGGCCGGCCTCGCGGCGGCGGCTGATCTCGTAGAGGCCGACTGCGAACAGGGGCCCCAGCAGCGCAAAGCCGGCCATGAGCGGGAAGATGATCGGCAGCAGGTTGGCACCGGAACTCCAGGTGATCAACACGACGCCGGACAGGGGATAAATCATGCAGAGAAAGGCATAGTGCGATGGCTGCTGGCGAAAATCGTCGAGACCGAGCAGGAAGGCGTCCCAGACTTCGCCGATGCTGATCTTGCGGATCTGCGGGTGGGCGACCCTGCTTTCCGCGTCCGACATCACGTGAAAAGTGGCCATGCTTGGTCCTCCTTGCGGGTTGGGCCGTAGGAACGCCGCGGGCAGGACCTCCATCCACCCTGCGGTGGTCGATCAATGGTCGCTAAAACATTAGCATTCTCGCATGAAGTTGTCCTGCCCCTTGACACCGGCGCCCTTCGCACGCAAATCGCCTTCATGAAGGTTTCCGAGGCAGACATACTGATCGTCCCGGGCTACACCAATTCCGGGCCGGGACATTGGCAGAGCCGCTGGCAGGCAAAGCTGTCGACGGCGCGCCGTGTCGAGCAGGCCGAATGGTCCAAGCCGGTGCGCGAGGACTGGGTCCGGCGGGTGGTCGAGGAGGTTGAGGCGGCCGAAAGGCCGGTGGTGATCGTCGCCCATTCGCTCGGCGTCGCCGCCGCCATCCATGCCGTCCCCCAGGTCGGCCACAAGATTGTCGGGGCCTTCCTGGTGGCGCCGCCGGAGGTGACGAATCCCGCTATCCGTCCCAAGCACCTCATGACGTTCGGTCCCTATCCGCGCGATCCTCTGCCGTTCCCGTCACTGATGGTGGCGAGCCGCAACGATCCGTTCGGCAGCTACGACCACGCCGATGACATTGCGAACGCCTGGGGCTCGCTCCTGGTCGACGCCGGTTCATCCGGTCACATCAATACCGAATCCGGGCATGGACCCTGGCCGGAAGGAACCCTGGTGTTCGCCCGGTTTCTCAGCCGTCTGAAGCCCTGACTGCCGGCTCTCCGGTGCGGCCGAGCCCGGCCGGCATTAATCGGAACTTCATTCAATTCTCCGAAGCTGCGTCGGTGTTCTTCCAACGGGAGCCGCATCGATGGGCTCGACATCGCGATCGACGCCAATTTCGCGTCCGGGCATGCCGCTCGGCGCAGTCGCCGAGCATTCTCCGTTCGGCATGGGAACCGTCGACGATGCCCTGAACTTCACGCAGGCAAATCCGGCGCTGCTCAGCCTGTTCGCCGCCGCAGGCGTGGCTGACCTGCCGCGGCTGGACCGGGCCGTGCCCGACGAGGATCGCGGCCGTCTTTCGTGCGCGCTTGCCGGTGCGAATGGAGCGATGCAACAGCAATCGATTGAACTCCGCCTGCAGCGCACCGACGGCACATCGGTCTGGTGCCTGCTGTCGCTCGTCGATTGCGGCGAGGAAAATCCGAAGCACCTCTTTGTCCAGTTGGTCGATATCGACGCGCAAAAGCGCCGGGAAGCCGATCTCGCCGACCGGGAAAGCCGGTGGAACCACGCGCTGGAAAGTGCAGGGCAGGGCGTCTGGGACCACGATTACGCCAAGGGCGAGCTGTTCTACTCCCGCCAGTGGAAGGCGATCCGCGGGATGACCCCGGACGAGGAGGTGGACGGCTCGCTGGAAAGCTGGCTGCCGACGGTGCATCCCGACGATCGCGAGCGGGTGCTCCTCGAAATCGACCGGCAGGAATCCGCCGAGGCGGCATTCAACGTGTTCTCCTATCGCGAGCGCCATCGCGACGGCCATTGGGTCTGGATCGAAAGCCGGGGCGCCGTCGTGGAGTTCGGCCCGGACGGCCGGCCATCCCGCATCGCCGGAACCGACACCGACATCACCGAGCGCAAGAACGCCGAGGAGATGTTGGCGCAAATGTCGCGCCGGCTCCAGCTCGCACTAGACATCTCGCGCATCGGCGTGTTCGAAGTCGATCTCGACGCCCGCGTCCTCAACTGGGACGAGCCGATGCGGCAGATGTACGGCAAGGGCACCGGCCCGATCGCGAACACCGAGTGGGAGGAGGCGCTCCACCCGGAAGACCGGGAGGCGGCCACGGCCGTCGTAACGCAGGCGATAGAGGACTGGTCGGAATACAGCCATGCCTTCCGGATCATCCGCGAGGACGGCGCGATCCGCCACATCCGGGCCCGCGGCGCTCCCTATGTCGACGTCAACGGCGTGCGGCGCCTGGTGGGCGCCAACTGGGACGTGACCGAGGACGTGCTGCTGCAACAGGAACTCCAGCGCGCCAAGGACCTTGCCGAGGCCCGCAGCGCCGCGCTGGAGGAGGCCAGGGCACGGATCGAGTATACCGCGCTGCACGACCACCTCACCGGGCTTCCGAACCGCCGATACCTCGATTCGGTGCTCGAGGAGCGGGCCGCCCGGGCTGCGGCGGATGGCGCACGGCTGTCGATCCTCCACGTCGACCTCGACCGTTTCAAGGAGATCAACGACACGCTCGGCCATACGGCCGGAGACAGCATGCTGGTCCATGCCGCCGACGTGCTCAGAGCCAATATCGGCCCAAGCGATTTCGTCGCCCGCATCGGTGGCGACGAGTTCGTCGTTCTCGTCTGCGGGCCGGAGCAGGGCGACCTCGGCGAGCTTGCCGGCCGGATCGTCTCGGCCATGGGTGCGCCGGTGACGATCGAGGGAAACACCTGCCGGTTTGGCGCCAGCATCGGTATCGCCAGTGCCGCTGGCGCGTCGATCGACGGACGACAACTGCTGATCAACGCCGACCTCGCTCTTTACCGGGCAAAGAGCCGGGGGCGCAGCCGCCACGAGGTTTTCACCAGCGATTTCCAGGCACAGATCATCGCCACCCGGAACACGGCCGACGAGATCATGGCGGGTCTCGAGCGGCACAGTTTCATCCCCTACTACCAGCCGCAGTTCTGCGCCCGGACGCTCGAACTCGCAGGCGTAGAGACGCTGGCGCGGTGGCAGCACCCCCGCCGCGGCCTGCTCGCGCCGGACGCTTTCCTGGCCATTGCCGAGGACCTGAACGTCGTGGCGTGGATCGACCGGCAGATCCTCGAGCAGGCGCTGCGCGATCTCGATGGCTGGGACCGCGCCGGCCTGCACATACCCAAGCTGTCGGTCAACGTCTCGTCGCGTCGCCTGCACGACCCGGACCTCGCTCCGTCGCTGCGGGCACTCCCGATCGAGCCCGGCCGCCTGTCGTTCGAGTTGCTGGAATCCACCTTCCTCGACGATTGCGACCGGGTCGTTCTCGACAACCTCGCCGAAATGCGGCAGCTCGGCATCGACATCGAGATCGACGACTTCGGTACCGGGCACGCCTCCATCGTCGGGCTGATGAGGCTGCTGCCCCGGCGGCTGAAGATCGATCAGGAACTCATCCGGCCGATCAGCAGTTCGACGGCCCAGCGTCGGCTGGTGGCCACCATCATCGAGATCGGCCGGTCGCTCGACATTACCGTGACCGCGGAGGGCGTCGAGACGGCCGAGCACGTCCACATGCTGCGCGACATGGGCTGCGACATGCTGCAAGGCTACGCGCTGGCCCGCCCGATGCCGGCAGGTGAGGTCGCCGCCTTCCTGCAATCGGAGTGCTGGCGGGACGGATTTGGCTCCCCGCTCGAGTTGCAGGAGCGCGTCAGGCGCACCCTTGCGGGCTGACGCCGGCGGGGCGCCGCAACTTTGCCGTACGCGCTCTTGCCGATCGGGCGGGGCGGTGCTACGGCCTCCCGAAAGCGCGCGGGTATAGGTCAGTAATATTGACTTAAATTGGCCTGTGTGGTCCTCTCCAGCAATTCGAAATACCGAGGAAATCCCCCATGCTGAACTGGGAAGACATCTTTGCCACGCGTTCGTCCCGGATGAAGGCGTCCGAAATCCGCGAGCTGCTGAAACTTCTCGACCGCCCGGACATCATCTCCTTTGCCGGCGGCATCCCCGATCCGGCGCTGTTTCCGGATGAGGAGTTCAAGGCGGCCTATGCCGACATCTTCTCCGGCAGCGCCGTCAACGCCGCCCTGCAGTACTCGGTAAGCGAGGGCTACAAGCCGCTGCGCGAATGGCTGACCGGCGAGATGGGCAAGCTTGGCATCACCTGCTCGGCGGACAATGTCTTCATCGTATCGGGATCGCAGCAAGGCCTGGACTATCTCGGCAAGCTCTTCCTCTCGCCCGGCGACACGGCCCTCGTCACCTGGCCGACCTATCTCGGCGCGCTGCAGGCTTTCAACGCCTATGAGCCGAACTACGACAAGCTGGCGCTGAGCGGCAACCGCACGCCGGAGTCCTACCGCAAGACCGCGCAGGAGGCCGGCGGCAAGGTGAAGTTCGCCTATCTTTCCGCCGACTTCGCCAATCCGACCGGTGAGACGGTAGATCGGGCCGGCCGCGAAAGGCTGATCGACCTGGCTGACGAGCTCGACATCGCCATCATCGAGGATGCGGCCTACCAGTCGCTGCGCTTCGACGGCGAGGCCATTCCGCCGATCCTCGCCCTGGAGATCGCACGCAAGGGCGACATCAATGCCACCCGCACCATCTACTGCGGCAGCTTCTCCAAGACGCTCGCGCCGGGGCTGCGGATCGGCTATGTCGTGGCAAATGCCGACATCATCCGCAAGCTCGTGCTGATGAAGCAGGCCGCCGACCTGCATTCCTCGACCATCAACCAGATGGCGATCGCACACGTCACCGAACGTGGCTTCGACGCGCAGGTGAAGAAGATCAAGGCCGCCTACAGCAAGCGGCGCGACGCGATGCTTGCCGCACTCGCGAAGTACATGCCCGAAAGCGTGCGCTGGACGAAACCGGAAGGCGGCATGTTCATCTGGGTGACGCTGCCGGAAGGCATGGACGGGGCAACGCTGCTGGCCAAGGCGATCGAGACCAAGAAGGTTGCCTTCGTGCCGGGCAAGGCCTTCCACGCCGACGGCAGCGGCGCCAACACGCTGCGCATCTCCTTCTCCTGTGCCGACGAGAAGACGATCGACGAAGGCATAAGCCGCCTCGGCGCCTTGATCCGCGAGGAACTGGCCTGACGCTTGTTTTTCGGAACCGCCCGCCGGGCGGTTCCGGCCTCGGCGAAGGGCAAGCCGATCAAGAAGACCGGGCGCCGCCGCGCAAGGCTGCGCCCGTCGTCGAGCACAGACCGGGAAAACCGGCAGGCGATCCCCACAGCATGTGCAAAGTCAGCGGCAGCGTGCTGAGCGGCGCTCCTCTGAATGCTGCCGGCATCACGACGATGCCGGTTACGGCATCACAACGTCGATTTCCTCGCCGGAGGACGCATAGGTGACCCGGCCGGCGCTCTTACCGTCGGGGCTTTCCACCCGGATCTCCATTGTCAGCCGGCCATCGGGCGAGGGCACCATGTAGGTGCCATCCGGGCCCATGGCCTGGCCGATCGCGAAGGTGTAGCGGGCGATCGGCATCGCGTGATCGTCCACGCCGAGGCGACGGTAGGCGCGCGCCCGGAACTCGGCGAGCCGGCCGGAGCCGGTAAAGGTCTCGATGGCCTCCATCGTGAACAGGCGCTCCGGGCGGAAATCCTCGTCCCAGGGCATCCGCATCGCGGACCGGGCGACATGCGTGTCGTCCGCCACGAATTCAGCCATGGCGCCGGGTCGATTCGGGTCTTCGGCAAGGATGCGGGTCTCGTTGGCGTCGAAGCCGAGTTCGGCGAACCGCGCCGCTTGCGGGAACTCGGCGGCCACGCGCCGAAGCGTGTCGGCTATGGCTTGCGGTGCAAGGCGGTCGCGCCTCGGCTGGCGGCTGTCGGGCAGGTCGACCTGTCGAACCGTGCCGTCGGGGGTAACCTCGACCGTGCCATTGCCGTCACCCTTGCCGTCGACGGCCCCGTCGTCGAAATGGACCACCCATCGCAGTTCCGTGCCTCGAACGGCGCGTTCGCGCCTTAGCGTCATGGCTTGAAGTCGCGCTTCGTCGTTGCCCCATTCGCGCCGCGCGATCCGGCGGATGCGCTCCAGCCCGTTCAGGTCCACGTCCTTGAGTGAGAAGAGTTCTGCCGTGCTTGCCCCGTGGACGAGGGGTGACAGCAGGGGAGAGCGGGTGACGCCGGAAATCGTCCAGGTATAATCCTCCTTTCGCCCGGCGATCGAAGGATGGTCGGCGCTGACCGACAACGCTCGCGGTCGCACCGTGAATTCCCGCAGCCGCCGGTCTTCCCCAAAGATCGCGGCAAGCGCCGCCATCGCCTCCCGTTTCGGCCAGTCGGAATTTGTCAGAAGGTCCATGCGGCGGGCGCGGTTGGTGTTGGACAGGTCGCCGCCGATGATGTTGCCGGCGGCGTCGGCGCGAACCGTCGCGCTCTCGCGGCCGGAGGTGACATAGATCGACCAGCCGATCTCCCCGTAGGCGGGCTCGGGCAGGATGCTGACCTGCCGGGCGATCTCTATCGATTGCACATGCGCCTCGTCTTCGAGCCTGGCATAGGCGATCGCGTGGGCAACCACCTCCGGAACCCGCTCCAGGGCGATCTCGTCCCGTCCGAAGAAGCCCCCGGTCGTGTCGGAGACGAGGCCGGGTGTATCGGAGGCCCGAGGGCCGACCGTGGTCTCGAAGTCGAAGAAGAAGCGCCTGACGATGCCGATCCGCCATTCGTCGACATTCGCAGGGGCATGCTCGCCCTGCAGCTCGACGGTGACGTTCCTGTCGGTCAGCCGCACGGCCAGCAGCCGGGGGGACCGCCCCGTCGCCGCGATGATGGAATCCACAGCCCTTGCGGCCTCGCCGCGTTCCGTGAGGTAAGAGCCGGCGGCGCTTGCGTCAGGGGCTGCGGCCAGCAGGCAGGTCAGAACGCTGGCGGCGAGGATTGTGAGACTTGCGAACGACCACGCCTTCATTTCACTGCCTCGGCCCGGAATCGGGATCGCCGCGATGATGAAGCCTCAGGATATGGGACACAAGCGGGATGTGTCCGTGGCCGCAGCGGGAAATCGCTTCCCATTCGGCTGATGGCGGCTAAACTGCGCGTCATTTCAACGGTTGCAATGCAGATGTCCGTTCGCCTCGCCACCTTCAATGTCGAAAACCTTATCTCGCGTTTCGATTTCAGCGGCTTCCGCAACCAGGCGCGCCAGGACCGGGTGCTGCGGCTGTTCAGCATCAGGACCGAGGCGGAGTTCCAGCGGCTGGAGGAGGCGCGGGCCATCGCGCTGACCGACGATTCGCGCCAGCAATCGGCGCTGGCGATCGCCGACACCGATGCCGACATCCTCTGCCTGCAGGAGGTCGACAACATCGAATCGCTGCAGGCTTTCGAGTACGGCTACCTCTTCAGGATGGCCGGCAACGGCTATCGCCAGCGTTACCTGATCGAAGGAAATGACAAGCGCGGCATCGACGTCGCCGTGCTGATGCGGGAGCGCACGCGCGACGGCCAGGCCATCGAATGCGTGGACGTGCGCAGCCATGCGGCTCTCACCTATCGCGATCTCGACCTGTATCTGCCCGAACTCGCGCCGCTCACGCCCGATGACCGCATCTTCAAGCGCGACTGCCTGGAACTGGACCTGCGGATCGGCGGGCGGCCGCTGACGCTCTACGTGGTGCATTTCAAGTCGATGGGGCCGGGGCGCGACGGCCTGGACGGGCGTTCGTCGACAATGCCGGTCCGGATCGCCGAAGCGAAGGCGGTCCGCCGCATCATCGAGGACCGCTTCGGCGCCGGGCGGACGGCAAACAAGCGCTTCGCCATCTGCGGCGACCTGAACGACTACCGGGAGCGGATCATCGTCGAGGGAGACCGACGCAACGGCTACGTCTTCCGCCGGGTCGAGGAGGGCGTGAGCGCCGTCGACGTCTTCACCGGGGACGGTTTCGTCGAAAACCCGGTGCTGCGCCCCGCCGAGGACGACCGCTGGACGCTCTACCACAACATGGGGCCGGACGACCGGTATCTCTGCCAGCTGGACTACATCCTGCTTTCGCCCGAACTGGCCCGCCGCAACCATTCGCGGGTGCCGGAGATCATCCGCGCCGGCCAGCCCTACCGGACCATCTTTCCGCCGGGCCAGGAGGTGGAGCGCTACCCGCGCATCGGTTGGGACCGCCCGAAGGCCTCCGATCACCGCCCGGTGGTGATGACGCTGGACGTGTGATGCGCGGCGTCATTGACGTCCCGCCATCCGCCCTCGAGGCGGCGCCTAGTCATCCCCCGCACCGGCGTGATTAGCCTCTTGCCGGAGACGAAGGCGTCGTGCAGTTTGCCAATCGGGACAATCGCCAGGGAGTATGCCGTGTCGCGCCGATACGCCGTTTACGACGTTTTCACCGACCGCAGGCTGGCGGGTAATCCGCTTGCCGTCGTCTTCGACGCCGATGGCCTGGATGACGCGCAGATGCAGGCGATCGCTGGCGAGTTCAACCTGTCCGAGACGGTGTTCGTCAAGCCCGCGCGGAACCCCGCGCACGCGGCGAAGCTGCGCATCTTCACTCCCGTCGACGAGCTGCCCTTCGCCGGCCACCCGACGGTCGGCGCGGCCGTGGCGATCGCCGAGATGCTCAACAGGGAGGCGGGGCGCCCGCTCGACCTCGTCAGCGTGCTGGAGGAGAACATCGGCCCGGTGCGATGCGCGGTGCGGCTGCCGTCCAGCGGGGCTGCCTTCGCCGAGTTCGACGTGCCGCGGCGGTCGGTGCGGCTGGACGCGGTGCTGGACCGGCAGGCGATCGCCGACGCCTTCGGCCTGAAGATGAGCCAGATCGGCTTCGAAAACCACATTCCCTCGCTCTGGAGCGCCGGCGTCGCCTTCGTCATGGTGCCGGTCCACGACCTTGTCGCGGCGTCGTCGGCGGAGTTCGACCCGGTGCTGTGGCAGCGCTGCGTTCCCTTTGCCGACGGGCGGCTGGCATCGGCCTATCTCTACTGCCGGGGCGGGGTGAACCATCTCGCCCGCTTTCACGCCCGCATGTTCCCCGCCGAGATCGGCATCGGCGAGGATCCGGCCACCGGATCGGCGGTGGCGGCCCTTTCCGGCGCCATCCAGTTGTTCGACCAACTGGTGGACGGCCATCATCCGATCCTGATCGAGCAGGGCATTGAAATGGAGCGGCCATCCTTCATCCACCTCCATCTCGACGTCGCCGACGGTGAAATCGCGGGGGCGCGGATCGGCGGGCAGGCGATCCGCATCGCATCCGGCACGCTCGAACTCTGACCTGGCGCTTGCTTACCCCCGGACGCGATGGGCCGAGGTGCGCGGCAGGCCCGCGAGCAGCAACGGCAGACGCGAAGCCCGCGACGGTCGCGGCTGTGGTCGGAAGAGGCCAGAAAATGAGCTCGCAGTATTCGCTGTCGGATGCGGACCGGCGTGGAAAATTGTGCCGCCGCGAAGAAATTTTTCGCGACCGGGTAGACAAGGTCGGAGAACGCCATTATACGCCCCATCAGACCGCAGCGACGCGGTCCTGACGGCGGGTGATTAGCTCAGTTGGTAGAGCAGCTGACTCTTAATCAGCGGGTCCACGGTTCGAGCCCGTGATCACCCACCAAGTTTCCCGTGATATTTCAATTTTTTAGAATGGCAGGGGACTTCGCGAAAGCTAGACGTCTTCACGGCGGTTTGGCCGCAAAAGCGCTGGTCTGGAGCGCAGATTCCCGGAAGAATCCCGAACTGAACTCTGAATGCGCGGGGCTGGGCGCGCGTGCGGACTTGGCCCCGGAGTCCCGGATTCGAGGCGGCCGCTATCCTTCGCTCGAATCCTGCCCGCCTGCCTTGCTCCCCTGCGAATTGTCGATCAGCCCCCAACCCTGCCCAATGGTCGGGCGGACGAACACGATACCCTGTTGTTCATAGCAGGTCTGAAGCAGGATCGAGGCGCGCGTCCGAGCCCGGCTATCGAACACATGACTATGAAGTCGCTGCCTACGACGCGATCGCTGCCGACCGGGAGGAGTGGGTGTCGCGGCGCGCCATGATACGGCTTGCCAATCCGCCCAGGAAGAAGGGCAAGGCCCACGAGCCCGTGACGGTGTTCGATCTCAAGGGATTGGCGGTATTGATTGCCAAGCACATCAACGAGGTTCCAAAGGACGTCCGGTTTGCTGCCCTGGCGGTGATGGTTGTCAAGCCTCCGACGGCAAGCCACATTCATGCCGCGCGTCGCCTTTCGGGGAGACCTCCGATTTCCGACCAGCATGCTGCTCTGCTCGCTCCGAAACGGCAAAACGTTGTGCTTGCCGCAATCCTCAAAAGCGATCTCGGAACTCAGGAGGTCGCCACGCTCGAAGACCTGGAACATCCGGACACAGAGTTGCCGGGATACGACGAAGCGAAGCGCTGGGCTCGAGGACTACGGTCCGACGTGGCCCGATGGCGCGAAGGCAATTTGCCATGGCAGGAGGTCGCTGGTGGCGCGCTGATTTCAGGCCCGCCGGGGACAGGCAAGACGTTCTTTGCGGCCGCACTGGCGAGCGCACTGGGACTGAGGCTGATCTCCACGACCATCGGCGAATGGCAGTCGGCCGGAGCCCTCGACGACACACTGATGGCGATGAGGAGCTGTTTCGAAGATGCGAACGACGGCCGAGGGGCCGTCCTCTTCATCGACGAACTGGACAGCATCGGCAGCCGATCGAGCAAGCCCACCGGTCGCCGCGGCAACCACTATTGGCAGATCGTCCTTAACGAGTTTCTGAGCCTGTTGACGGGATTGGGTGAGGGTGTCGTGGTGATTGGCGCCACGAACTTTCTAGACTGGATCGACCCCGCGATATTGCGCGCCGGTCGGCTGCAACAACCACGTGGAGGGAAGCTAGCCGCTCGAATCCTTGGCCGAGATTGCCGAATATTTGGATGGCAAGTCTGGCGCGGCTTTGGAAAAGATCGTGCGCGATGCGCGGAAGACTGCCCGACATCAGGATCGAGGGCTGGAATACGGGATCTGAGCGCTCAGCTTCCGGAAAAGACACGCTACACACCGCAAGACTTGCTTCGGCTCGCGGTGCACGAAGCCGGTCATGCGTTGATCTCGCTTGCGGTCGGATACGCGACCAGCGCCACCATCGAAATCAAGGACTCGTTTGAGTCATCGGCTCAAGCATACCTTGGCGGGCTGATTTCATATGAATTGACGGAAGACCACGTCCCGACGGAAACGAGCCTCCTCAACCGCATGGCAGTGGGGCTGGCCGGTATGGCTGCCGAAGCGGCCGTGTTCGGTGATCGGTCGCTGGGCTCAGGCGGCACGATCGGCAGCGATATCGAGCGGGCTTCGTCTATAGCTCGGCGGTTGGTCGGCTCCTACGGTCCGGTTCGACGCCGATATTTATCGGCTCCGTTGAAGAGCTGGACGAGAAAGGATTGCCCGAAAACCTTGAGAAGGAAGTCACAGAGATAATCGCGGCGCAATATCATCGAGTCTTGGCAATGCTCACCGTCGAGCGGGATCGTCTGGCCTCCCTAGCGGCGGATGCGGTCAACCACCGCTCTGTCAGGATTGAGCGCGGGGGGACAGCGGATGCGGCCTAGCTCACATCTACGTCCCCCCTGGCAGTTTCTGAGGCGGAAATATGGATTCGGGACAAGGTTTGAACCTGTCCGCCCACGCCCTCGCGATCTCGGACTGGCGAAACAGCAAACTGGCGTGCCACACGATGAAAGGAACCCTGCAGGCATAGCCGGCGACGTCAGCCCGATCGATGAAACCGCAGACGACAATGAGACATTTGGCGAAGCGCTGTCAAAGGCGGGATTCAAGCCGGCCAAAGTCGGGCGCAGGATCGTGTCCCAAGGGAAACGCAGAGAAACTCTGAAGAGGCGGCCTTCGAAGAATACGGACTAGCTTCGGAGCGCTCCATTCCGGGTGCGAAGGATTCGTGCAGTGAGGCATGGTCTGGGTTGGTCAGATCGCTGCCTGGTCAGGCGCAGGTTCTAAGGACACAACGGATTCGCGTTCATGCTCGAACCTTGGCATCCTGCGATAAACGTTGTCAGCCAGCAACAAGTTAACGCGTTATTGGTTAGCCGGAACACGAGAGCCCAAAATATCCTTGAAACCCTCAGTAGAGTAGTGGTTGATCGCCAACTAGGGCTCGGAGGATCGGAATGTCGGATGTCGTAGAGTATGTTGTTGGCATTAACGCCGATATTGCTTCCTGTTTTACATATGCTTCGTTCCAAAATGCGATCCCGGTCATACGATCGATCAAGATTGACAATCCCACCTTACAGAACGTTGAGGACTGTCAGCTTCACCTCGCAGCGAACCCGCCGTTCATCCGCGCGAAGACCTGGACGATCGACCGCATCCTTGCTGGCGACAGCATCACGGTCACGGATCGCAAGGTCGATCTTGACGCATCCTATCTGTCGGGCCTGAACGAGGCCGAGCGCGGCGAGATCACGCTGACGCTGAGCTCCCGCGGAGCGACCTTGAGCGAGGTCCATGTCCCCGTTCGTCTTCTTGCTCGTGACGAGTGGGGCGGCGTGGACGACATGGCACAACTTCTGCCGGCCTTCGTCATGCCGAACGACCCTGCCGTCGCCCGTGTCATGAAATCCGCTGCGGATCAGCTCGCGGCACACGGTCATTCGTCAGCGTTGGACGGCTATCAGAGCGGCGACCCGAAGCGAGCATTCATGCTCAGCGCTGCCATATACTCTGCCGTCTCCGCCCTGGGGCTGCATTATGCCGAGCCGCCCGCGAGCTTCGAGCACCGTGGACAGAAGGTGCGGCGACCGACCGACATCCTCGAGCAGAAGCTGGCGACATGCCTTGATCTGACTCTGCTGCTCGCATCGACCTTGGAAGCGTCGGGTCTTCATCCCGTCATTCTGATGTTTAGCGGACATGCTGCAGTGGGCGTCTGGTTGAACCAGAGAACACTCTCCAACGCGATCGAAAGCGATCTGGAGGTGAGAAAGGCGCTTGCGCTCCGGGAGTTACTGGTGTTCGAGACTACCGGATTAACCCATCGCCCGGCCATGGTCCTCGATCATGCCCAGAAACTGATCGAGGCTCGCATGGAGGAGGGGCAGCGGGACAAGTTCGTCGCTGCGATAGATGTCAGACGTGCGCGCAGTGGAGGCGTCACCCCGCTTGCCTCCCACGAACCCATGCGACGCGCGGTCCAGGACGTCGATGATGCAAGACCGATCGCACTACCTCTGCCAGCAATGCCGGTATTCTATGCCCTCCCTGCAGACGTCGCCGAAGAGAAGCCCACTACGGCGGCGGGCAGGATCGACCGGTGGCAGAAGAAGCTTCTCGATCTCACTCTAAGAAATCGGCTTCTGAATTTTCCCGACACGCAGAAGACGATCCCCTTCCTGTGCACCGACGTACCTTATCTTGAGGACAGGCTGGCATCTGGCGCTACGATCAGGCTTATTTCTCTGCCGGAACAGAACCCCGTCGGCGAAAGGGACGAGGCACTCTTCCGGGAAACCCGCGGCGAGGATCTGCGACGCCGCTTCGCCACGGAAGCCTTGCAGCGCGACGAGCTGTCCTCGAAGTTGCACACCAAGGAATTGGATAAGCGGCTGATCGAGCTCCACCGGCAGGTCAAGAACGACTTCGCCGAGGGTGGCGCGAACACCCTGTTCCTCGCTGTCGGATTCCTGCGCTGGAAGAAGAAGCCCGAAGACCCTAGGAGCTATCGAGCTCCGCTCCTTCTCCTTCCAGTCAAGCTTGAGCGGAAGAGCGCATCGTCTCGCTTTGGTCTCCGGTTCCACGAAGACGAACCTCGTTTCAATGCCACCCTGCTGCAATTCCTCGAGCGGGACTTCGATCTGCGGCTTCCCCAGTTTTCCGGACCGTTGCCAGTCGACGAAAGCGGTGTCGACGTCCTCCGACTGTTGGCGTCCATTCGTCAGGCGGTCAGGGACGTGCCTGGAATGGAGGTCGTAGACGAAGTTGCCCTGTCCACGTTCTCCTTCGCCAAGTTCCTCATGTGGAAAGACCTTGTGGAGCGGACGGACGCCCTTCGTCAGAACCGCGTGGTAAAGCACCTCATCGATACGCCAGAGCAGACGTTCGCCGATGGGGAGATGACCTTTGCAGAAGAGCGGGAGATCGATCGCCGGTTCGACCCGAAGGATATCATCTGCCTCCTGCCTGCCGACTCCTCGCAGATCGCGGCGAGCTTGGCCGCCGCGGAGGGGCGGGACTTCGTCGTCGTCGGGCCGCCGGGCACGGGCAAGAGCCAGACCATCGCCAACATGATCGCCAACTGCCTGGCGATCGGAAAGACGGTCCTTTTCGTTGCCGAGAAGACTGCCGCGCTCGACGTCGTATATCGGCGGCTGCGCGAGCATGGTCTTGGCGATTACTGCCTGGAACTGCATTCAAGCAAGGCGGATCGCAAGAGTTTCGTCTCTCAACTGAAGCAGGCGTGGCAGGCTTCCACTCGTTCCGACGATCGCGAATGGATACAGGTCAACGAGCGATTCCGCCTGCGTCGCGACGAACTCAACAGCTACGTGGACAGCCTTCACAAACGGCATCCCAACGGGCTCACCGCCTATAAGGCGATCGGTGTCGCCTCGAAGGAGGCAATGCAGCATTCGCCGAAGTTCTGGTTCGCATCGACGGATGCGCACGATGAGCATACCTACAATAACTTGGCTATGCTCGCGGCCGAACTCGGTCGGGTCTACGGCGCTGTTCAGCGTCAGCCGTCCCTTGACCTCGTGGACAAGGCGGAATGGTCGTCCGGCTGGCAGGAGCAGCTACTGTCTTTCGCCTCATCGATAAGCCAGCGGATCGACCGGCTGCAGCAGGCATACCGCGCGTTTATGCGCGAACTCGGTGTGACGGAAGAAGCGTTGCCAGGCTTTGATAGCGTTCAGAGGCTGGCGGACTTCGCCGAAAGCCTTGCGGCGACAGCCGGGACGGACGTCAGCGTCGCTTTCGATAGAGAGTTCGGTCAGCTCCAGCACGCGCTTGACGAGCTACGCGGTGCAATTTCGGAATACCGTTCGGCAGAGCGGGGGCTTGCTGCACCATTCGCCCGCGAGACGCTTGACGCAATACCAATCGAGCAGTTGGAGAACGACTGGCGCGAGCGTCGGCATCGATCTGGCCGAAAAGCTGGCTAGGAAAGCGTCGCGTTAAGAAGCTTCTGCAGTCATATGCAGAGGCAGGGACTCCCGATCCCGAGCGTGACTTCGCAATCCTGAAACGGATGAGACAGCAGTCGGCTGCTATTCAAGGTAACGCGCTGGCAGGTAAGAGGGCGGGCTTCGACGGACTTAAGACTGACCTCGGCTTGGTCGAGCGGCGCCTTTCGGGCGCTCAGCGGGTCAGGGACAGTCTCTCCAGGCTAGGCAAGGTGATGGAAGAGGTGAGGGTGATCGTACAGGCGATTGCGCCGGCTCTGATATCCGCATCTCCGGACGCCTCCGTCCGTATTGCCGCGCGAGACTTTATCGATGCCTTTGCGCAGTTCGTGCAGACGAAGCAGGACTTTTCGTCCGTGGCCGGAACAGACGTGGCCACACTGTACCCGCAGGAACTCTTTTCCACCCTTCCTCGGCGACTGGCAGAACTGTCAGGGGCACGCCAGATGCTGCGCGACTGGGTTGCGTGGTGCCGTGTCCGGCAGGAGGCGATCGCGAAGGGTCTCGTCGGGCTGGTCGAAGACATCGAAAGCGGGGCCGTGGCGGGCCCGGACACCGAGGCGGCTTTCCATCTCGGATATGCGAGATGGTGGCTGCCGCTGGCGATCGACGCCGATCCTGTCCTCAGAGAATTCCGTCGGTTCCAGCACGAACACGCGATCGAAGATTTCCGGCAGGTCGACGACCTTGTCAGGAAAGCCGCTGCTGGCAAGGTCGCGTCGGTTCTTGCGCACGGTCTGCCGCCCATCCAAGGCGTGCCGCGCCAGTCCGAGCTCGGCTTGCTCCGGCACCAGATGGAGCTACAGCGGCCGAGCCGCTCAATCCGGGAGATGATCGGCGGGATGCCCAGCAGCCTCTCGAAGCTCGCGCCCTGCATGCTCATGTCGCCGCTGTCGATCGCGCAATACCTTCCACCCGATCAGGCTCTCTTCGATGTCGTGATCTTCGACGAAGCTTCGCAGATCACGACTTGGGACGCCGTCGGCGCGATCGCGCGCGGGCGGCAGACAATCATCGTCGGCGATCCCAAGCAGTTGCCGCCGACGAACTTCTTCGGACGCAACGAGGACGATGAGGAGGTCGAGGAGCACGAGCGCGATCTCGAAAGCATCCTCGACGAAGCGAAGACGGCCGGCATCCCGGTACGCGACTTGCGCTGGCACTACCGCAGCCGCAATGAATCCCTCGTCGCTTTCTCCAACCACTACTATTACCAGAACAGACTGATCACCTTCCCGTCTCCGCAGGTTGAGGATCGGGCAGTAAGCCTCCGCCCTGTGCTGAGCGGCGTCTATGATCGTGGTAAGAGCCGGACGAACAAGGTCGAAGCGCGAGCGGTGGCCGACGAAGCCGTGAAGCGGATGCGGTCCTGGTTGAAGCTGCCTGAGGGCGATCGCCCGACCATCGGAGTCATCACCTTCAACGCCCTGCAGCAGTCGCTTATCCAGGACTTCCTCGACGAAGCCAGGCGCGACATCCCCGAACTCGAATGGTTCTTTGCCGACGACCGGATCGAGCCGACGATCGTGAAGAACCTCGAAAATGTCCAAGGCGACGAACGTGACACTATCTTGTTTTCGATCACCTTCACTGAAGACGCTGCCGGCAAGCGGACAATGGATTTCGGCGCCCTCAACCGCGATGGCGGTGAGAGACGCTTGAACGTTGCCGTGACCCGCGCACGCCAGGAACTGCTGGTGTTCTCCGGCTTTCGTGCAGACCAGATCGACGTCGGCGGGACAAAGGCGGTCGGAGTACACCACCTCAAGGCCTTCCTCGACTTTGCTGAGCGGGGAGCGATCGCTCTTCCCGCACAGGATCAGGGATCGGTAGGCGGACTTGAGTCGCCTTTCGAAGAGGCCGTTGCGGAAGATCTGTCCAAGCGCGGGTGGCACGTCGTGCCGCAGGTCGGCATTTCGGGCTTCCGCATCGACATCGGGATCAAGCATCCGGACAAGGCTGGCGCCTATCTCGCTGGCGTCGAATGCGATGGCGCGACATACCACAGCTCGGCGACGGCTCGGGACCGTGACAAGGTGCGGGAGCAGGTCCTGCGCGGACTGGGCTGGAACATCGTTCGTGTCTGGTCAACCGACTGGTGGTTCGACCGCCAAGGTGCGGCCGAGCGAATGCATCAGTCGCTATCCGTTCTGTTAGAAGAAAGCCGGTCTGCGCCGGAAGCTGTCATGGACGAAGCTGTCGATCAGGAGTCTATCGTAATCGATGTGGAATCTTTCGTTCATGAGGACGAGCAGCCGGCCCTTGTGGAGGAAGAGGTGCCGATCGAAGCCGGTGATCACTTGACGGGTGCGGCTGCGGTTGATCCTGTGATGTCTATGGAGAGCGAAGTCGCTCTTCGGGCCGACGGATCTGCGTACCGTATGGCCGACCTCAGCACATTTAAGGTCGATCCGGACAGCTTCTTCGAGTTATCCTATCGTCCTACCCTCAAGGCAATGATCGAGGCGGTCATCGAAGCTGAGGCACCAATGCGGGAAGATGTGCTCGCACAGCGAATTGCCCGTGCTCACGGGTGGCTTCGAACAGGATCGCGAATTCGCGAACGCATTTCCCTTCACCTGAAAGAACTTGACAGAACCGAAGAGTCGAGCGGCTCCTCTGGAAGAAGGGGACAGTAGCTGAAGTTCATCCATATCGCGCCGGCGAAGGAGAAGTGCGTCGATCCATCTCCGATACACCTCTTTCAGAACTGGCAGCGATCGTAATCGCGAACCGGGGACTTCTCGACGAGTCCGATCCGGCGTTGTCGATAGCCAGAGTGATCGGCGTCGAACGGCTGGCGGCGACCTCGCGCGCTCGCTTGGAGGAAGCGATTGAGAAAGCTAGGGCTCACAGCACTGCGGAAGCCTAGAGACCCTCGAAAGGCTTCGTACCAGTTCTTCTGGCTGGCAGCAGGATCTGCCTAGTCGGCTAGATATGAAAGCTCATTGGTCGCCTCGGGCAAAGGCCGAGGCTGCGGAATGAAGGCCGATTGATTGATGTCCGCTTAGCAAGGTCTTCCGCCTGCACCAGACAGCGGCATGTCCGTCTGCAACGCGCGATATCGGCCATTCGCGGGCCGATCGATGGTGTTGGAAGCAGCCCGGATGTTCGATCAAGGCACACCGATAATCCGGGAGGCGGCCGCATGTAAATTGTTCTGTTCGGAAATGATCGGACGGGTAGCGGAGCATGCTGCCCAAGTTCATGGCGGCGCCGGTTACATGAGGAATATTCCGTCGAGCATCTCTATCCCGACGTACGTCTCTTCAGGCTTTACGAAGGCACCTCGCAGATCCAGCAGATCATCATCGGCCGTGAGATGACCAGGAACTAAACTCGCTCCGCGCGCGCTCTGCATAACATAACCCGCCGCTTTTCGTCGCTAAGATCAAGGTCGCGGATCTGCAGTCACTGCGCGACGCGTTGGAGGAAATGGAGGTCGCCAAGCGTGCAATGGGCGAGCTCTAGGCTGACGCGAAGTTGCTGTCGCGCCGCCCGTCCGCCGGGACACGGCTTTCGAAGGATTCGTGGAGGGCTAGAGGGCCAAGCCGAAGATGATTGTCAGCGACAACGGCAGCGAGTTCACCAGCAACGCGATCTTGCAATGGACGGACCGGACCACGGTTCGATTGGCACTACATCGCGCCTGGCAAACCGATCCAGAACGCGTTCATCGAAAGCTTCAATGGGCGGCTGCGGAACTCTTGAACGAAACGCTCTTCTCGTCACTGACCCATGCACGCTCAGCGCTTTCAAACTGGCGCAGCGATTACAACGATCACCGACCGTGCCTCGGCTGGCTGACACCTGCCGAATTCGCTCTGACCATCAACCCGCGACGTGATGCGGTGCTGCGCAGCCGAAATGGCTCCGCACCGCAACCCGCCGCTACCGCCCCAAGCACAGCAACCCAAAACCGCTGGAGCGAACTCACTAAGGTTTATGGGGGGTGATCGCCTGCCTCCCCGAGGCCACCAACCAGCATGCTTGGGTTCTTCCCCGGTCGAGGAACTCGAATCCCTCGTTCTGGCCCGCGAGGCTTGGCCACAATCCGATGGCGTTGCGACGATTGGCAATATCGGCGGCGCTCAGAAACGGCGCGCCACCGAATCCGCTCGACTTACAACCCATACACGCGCATGTTGGGGGATGAAAAACGCTCTCACCATTACGTGGTGGTTGTCCATCCTGACCCTAATCGGGGTTTTATGCTTTATGATTTTTGTGGTGTTGGGTAACATGCACTGGTGATACCACCGCCACCTAGATGTCCAGCATATTCCTGCGGTTCAGGTCTTTAGCGTTTAGGACGGCGCAGTACGTGGTCGCCTCGGCAAGCGTGAGGTTCACCAAATTCCAGCTTGAAGGTTTCGCCGGGTCGCCTGTGAAAACGTCATAGACCGTCCATGACTGACCTGCCTCGCAACGAACCGCATATCTCATCGTATGGGCCGCCATAGCCATCTCCATGAAGGATGGCGACGGGTGTCCTCGGCATCGATCTAACGAAGTCTAGCAGCGTTGCAAGACGCCAACAATGCCACGCGCGCAACAAAGAAGGCGGTGTGAAAAACGCACCGACCTTCCTCACCAATCGCTATTCCACCCATTGCTAGGACATCCGTGCTTAAAGTCAGACTGCGATTGCGGCATTCGCGAGTGCGGAAGCGTTCCCACCGCTCATCAGCGATACCGATGGCATTCGTATTGGTGTAAGCATTCGGCCAATAACGTGGAAACTATGATTTCGGCTGGGGTCGATGTCGTTTATCTTTGCCGAGACGATCAGCGAATACGTGGATGCGCTTCCACCGCGCTGCTATCCGGGGCGAGCCGCACGAGGCAAAGAAGCTGGATGCGGTGGCTTAGCGCCTTCCAGGGAGACCCTGTATCGCGTACCGGTGCAAAGGGATGCGGGGTCAACGATGTTCCGGTTGAGGATCGCGGCCACCCCTTTGGCATCCGTCTCTGAAAGTCCTATCACCGGAAGAAAGCCAGGTGCCGCGGTGACGCCGGAACGAGTGTCGAAGACAGTCCAGGTACCGTCCTGGGCGAGGCGAAGCGCAAACGGGGAAGCGTCCACCCCGCCGATCACTTGGTCGAGTCCTTCATGGTTCCGGTCATGAAGCGGCGAAGCACGGACTTTGACGCCTGGTGGAGAGGGCCTGTCAAAGGCATCAGCCTGGCTGTGACGTATCCCGCCTTCGCAAGCATTTCTCGAATGATACGGATGTCACTTGTTCGAAAATCAACATGTTGAACATTGGAGGACATCGTGTCCTCCTTTCGCCATGGGGCTAGGGTGTGAAGACCCTGAAGCAGCAGCGCCCTGATAATTGGCTGCTGAAGAAATCACATTGAACGCAACTTCGTGCACTAGCAAGCAACCGATAGAAGACGGTGCGATTGGGCGTTCGACCCGCAGCCGACGATGGTATGACGGAGCTTTGACCTTGACGCGCTTGCCGAAAGGCAACTTTGGTCAGCCCATGCTCTTCAATGAAGGCAGCCGTTTGCGCCTGGCAAGCCGCAATTGGGATGGAAGGAACAACAGGTGAGACATCGTCGAATAATCGTTGTCAAGTGCGATCATAGGTGAAGGATGTCAGCAGTGTGGTAACGAAATTACTCGCTTTTTCTTTGACAAGCACTTCCGTCCATTCATCTGTCCCGCGCAGACGCAGATCGGTGTGAATGCTGTCCACCGCAGCCTCTTCGATGCGTTTGATGTTGGCCAAAAAGGCGGCTTCTCCCTCCCCGTGATACATGTCGCGGATGACCATTCGCAGTATTTCCTGAATCGCAATCTGCCACGCTGTGTTGATCGCTTGTAGTTCACCGGTATGCTCTGCCATGACAGGTTCCTTTTCGGTGTGACGAGGGAATACGCCGCGCTTTTGGCTTCGGGCTGAAACAAGAGCGCTAGAGACCGCGTCTGCGCATCAGGCCACGTCGTCGCAGATCTGATGGCCCGCTCCAAGGCCAGGTGAACAAGGCCATGAGTTCGCCACCCATGCCCGAAAGCGGGGCGCTAGGCTCGTCTGGCCTTACGGTTCGCATAACGCCGATCGCGCTCCGCCTTTCGAGCGGCCTCGTCTTCGAGCACCAGTGCTATGCGGTTCCTTTCCGCTGTCTCGCGCGCTTCGGTATCTGCCCGCACTGCAGCATCGGCGGCTGTCAGCTGCTCCGCGGCCTCGGTCGCTCGGCGGTCAGCTTCGCTACGCTTCACCCGTTCGCGTTCCACGCGCCGCTCTTCCCTGGCAGCAGCTACAGCCATCCGTTCCGCTTGCCTCGCCAATCTGTCTGCCTCGCCGGCGATTTTCGCGTTGCGGTAAGCGTTCAAGAGAGCAGTTCTTGCCGCCGCGGCGGCAGTCCGGCGATCGGAATGGTCGGTGTTTCTGGCGTTCTTCAAATCTTCTTCAAATGGCGTCGCAAAAATTCAGTCTCTCTTGGCCCGCTTAGCGAGTAGCGAGGCCGTCGCTGCCTCACGGTCCTTTGACGCTTTTGCGAGGCGGGCTTCGCGAAGCCGCACGGTCTTGGCCTCGCGAGCCTGCATGAGGGAATCAAGTTCTTCAGCGGCGCTGTTGCGACCAAAAAATTGCGATTGAGCATTGGCGAAGGCGATCTCCGCCTGCTGCCGAGATTTGCTGTGGGTTTGTGACATGGTCATTTCCGGACTGGGCGCCGCAGGCTTCTGCGGCAGCAAAAAAGGCCAGGCAAGCTGCCTGACCTCGCTGGTATCATGCTCTCGACAGTGCCAGTACATCCGTGGTCAACGGAGAGCCGATACCGGTAAGACTTAGGCGGCCTGCAGGTTGCAAGCTGACATCTTGCCCGACTTGTTGTCGCGCTCAAGGTCGTAGCCGATCTTCTGGCCTTCTACGAGGTCGCGCATTCCGGCGCGCTCGACAGCAGAGATGTGGACGAACGCGTCAGCGCCGCCATTGTCAGGCTGGATAAAACCGAAGCCCTTGGTGGAATTGAACCATTTAACTGTGCCGGTGGTCATGATGAACCCTTTCATAGCAATAGAAGGTCCACAACGCTTGCAGCGCTGCGGAATGCGATAGCGATTTTTGAAAGAAAGGTTCGTTCAGGGCGCGCTGCCAGATGCGCGATAACCAAAGCTAAGCAAGCAAATATCGACATTCGGTATATAGGCTGTCTCGATGGGAGTGTCAACTTTTAGTTTTCGGGCGGTCAATAGCCTCAATATCTGGTTGCAATTTCACAGCCTTCCTACAATCGAACCGGCTGTACTTCATAGAGCGCACTTAGTGTCGCGCTTGGTGAACTCAGTCCTAACTCGCCGGAACAGGCTTCAGACCGCCAGGTGCCGTGCGCCTGGTCGCTAAACGGGCATTGGGGTCCGGCGTGTCCGCGATGTTGGCGAGGCCGTGGGCAAGCCAGGCCTGCGGGTCGATGTCGTTGAGCTTGGCACTCATGATCACCGTCGCAATGAAGGCGGCCCGATCAGCACCACGATCCGATGCGGGTGCTATGCGGTCATCGGTGGGTCGCGGCTCCACCCACAGAAAATCGCATGGCTATCCGCAGTCCGTCAAAAAACGAGTCCATTGTGCGATGCAGCAACCATTCTTGCGCAGGTGCGTTAGGAGATGTCAGCAGCGCGTTGGCCATTGCAACACGAGGATACTCTGAAATGAGAAATCTATCGGACACCATTGCTCGCCTTGCCGCACTCAAAGCTGCGTACGGTCAGACGGATCACCGTTCCACCCGTGACCGTCTCAAGGACATGGAGATAGCAGCATCCAATCCCGGAGCCCTAAGAGCGAGGACATTCATTCCAGAAAATCTCGTTTCGGGCGCGCCGCTCGTAGTTGTCTTGCACGGCTGCACGCAAAGCGCGGCAGCGTACGATAACGGCTCCGGATGGTCGGTTCTGGCTGAGCGATATGGATTTGCCCTTCTTTTTCCCGAACAGCAGCGGGCGAACAATCCCAATCTATGCTTCAACTGGTTTTTGCCGGGCGATGCAAAACGCGATGCAGGGGAAGCCCTTTCGATCCACCAGATGATCGAGACCATGGTGAACGCTTACGGATTGGACCGAAGCCGCATTTTCATAGTCGGACTTTCTGCGGGTGGTGCGATGTCATCAGTAATGTTGGCCAGCTATCCCGATGTCTTTGCTGGCGGTGCCATCATCGCCGGATTGCCCTATGGCAGCGCGACGACAATGCCCGAAGCATTCGATCGAATGCGTGGCCAGGGTGGTCCGAGCGAAATGGACCTGCAGAAACTTGTTCGCAGTGCATCGCCCCATCAAGGAAACTGGCCTACCATTTCCGTTTGGCACGGCACTGCCGACAGCATCGTCGACATATCGAATATGGAGACCATTGTCCGGCAATGGGCAGGACTTCACGGTGTCAAGACAACAGACTACGTCAGCGAGAGTGAACAGAGATATCTGCGCAAAGTCTGGCATGGCGCGGACGGGCGGGAACTCATCGAATCCTACACAATCCATGGCATGGGCCATGGTACGCCTTTGGCAACGGGCGGTCCGGACGGTTACGGCAAGCCAGGCCCCTACATGCTGGAAACCGGCATATCTTCCACATTACAGATCGCAACGTTTTGGGGCCTTGTAGACGTCGCGCATCGTCGTCGGGACGATACAGCAGACGCGCGGTCCGAAGATTACATCCACACGGGCGAAATTCTCATGCCCGGAGCGCTCACCGATGGAAATGACACGGATCGGTCAGATCGTCATCAGCATGGGACGGCTAACGCGCAGCAGGGCGCTGGGGTCCAGAAAATCATCGAAGACGCGCTCCGCGCAGCAGGGCTGATGAAATGAGCCAACGCTTCGTCAACAATCAATGCGTCTCGCCGCCAGGCAACACACTCAGGTGATATATAGCAAGCTGTCTTGAGAGGGTGACCGAATCCATGCAAGGTTTTTGATACTCCGGTGCTATGATAATTTTCTGGCCCGCAATAATGCGGACTCGATCATTGACGATCGGACAAGGTCATGGACATCCCCGCATGGATTAAACCCGCTCTAACCGGTGCGGCTGTTGGCGCTTTTGCCATGGTAGTTTTTGGATTTTCTTGGGGAGGATGGGTGACCAGCGGTACGGCACGTAATATTTCCGCCTCGGATGTATCATCCGGCGTCGCTCTCGCCTTGACGCCTTACTGCGTTGAGAGGTCAAAAAGCGATCCTGCGGCAGCCAACGTGTTAGCGCAGATCAAGGCAGCCTCGATCTACGGGCGTCGCTCTATCGTTGAGAAGTCCGGCTGGGCTACCCCGCTTGGGACGGATCAACCAAACTCCGCGCTGGCCTCGGCCTGTGGCGATGAGCTGGTCAAGCCTCTCTGAACTCTCTGGCTATGAGGGTGCGTAAGGTTCAATTCGTGGCCGTGGCATTTTCACGGCCATGAGGAAGCTTGTTAGGTCCTCCAATGCAAGGCCTCGTGTTAACAGCTCCGTTGTATGGATCACGCCGACACTGTCCCGACGCGATCGCGGTGCCCCGCTGCAAACTGCCTCACATTTTTGTGGCCTCACCTCGCGACAGGGGGGCAAAACAGGGGGCAAACCGGTGATGGGCTGTCACACCCGCACGTCCGAATGAAACCTGCACGCGCTTGCGTTTGGTGCGGTCGAAGCGCATCCTTCAGTTGTCGGTAGCAATGTTACGGGCGCTACTGTTAGAGGGCTGATTACCCTGGCCCCAATCAAAGGAGGACATCATGTCTTCCGACCCCAGATACGCTTCCATCTCGCCTTCTGAAATGAAAATGGTCCAGTCTGTTTTGGACGACGCCGGCTATGACGCCAATGTTCTCGCCGAAGATCAATCGCTTTTCAACGCCGCCGCATTGCTCGTGATGAACCTGTTTATGGCCGGGGAGACATCCCCGTATGCACTCGCGGCGCAGTTGGAACGCAATTTCGGCAAGGCGACGACAACAAAACTGCCCTACAAATCGCCGCTTCCGCGCTATGCCATCCAAGGTCTGCCACACAATCTGAGCAGAGCTGGCATCAAGACGCCGAGGCTCCCTGACGAGTTAGACGTACAAACTTGGGAAAACGAAGGCGGAGCGGTGAGCATGAGCGCCCAACGCACTTTTCCGATCGCGATCAAGAGCGTCGGGACCGTCAAGGAGACCGGCGATGTCTAGCCGATTGCTGATGTCTTCTTTGCTGGTGCTGTTTGTTATCATTGCGGTTTGGGCCTTGCGCCCGGAACAAGGCAGGTACGAACAGCCAAATCCAACGACGTTGGGTCAACCCACGTCAACGCGATAAAATGGGGCGGGTCGATAGCGCAAATGATCGAAAGAACGACAGAGACTCAAATAACATTCGAACATCCGTTTGTCTTGGATGGCCTTGTCGCGCCTTTGCAAGCCGGGACTTATCGCCTCGTCGTTGACGAGGAGCTTATCGAAGGTCTGAGCTTCTCCGCCTACAGGCGGGTAGGCACTCATCTGGAGATACCCGCGATCTCCGCTGTGACCGCCACCCGTCAGTTTTTGCAGGTAACCGCAGCGGAGATCGAGAGCGCCCTTCTAAGGGACGCAGGAGTATCGACCGGCAATCCAGCGCACTAGGGTGTTAGCGTTCATCTCGACCTGCTGCCCTGTTTCGCGGGGAATGCCTATATACGGCCATGCTATCTGCTGAACCAAAACACCAACTTTGCCTGTCCTGCTGGGGCTGTTCGGCCTCATCGGTCGACCGCAGCGAAGGGACAGCAAGGGTCGTTGTCGGGGATTCAACGTTGTAGCGATGCGCTGCGCATAATCGACATGAGACGATGATGCTGGCGCTCGAAAGCATCGGGTTCGCGCGATCACGATCCACAGATCTGAACGACCACCGACAAGGTCATCGACATCCAGCCGAACACCACTTTGCTGCGGGTGTGCTGAACGAGACACACCTGCTGAAGGATGCCGACTTCGCGCGTCTCGTTACTGTTCACGGCGCGGCATGCAAAATTTATCGGGTGTAGTTCTATGGTGTATAATCACGGTCGGATCGACAGATCACCCTCGTTTCGCGGTCACGAATTCATGGACACGCACCTTCCTCTCTGGCAGCGACTGATCATAACCGTGGTAACGATGTTAGCGGCCAGCTACGTGATTGGCCTTATCTGGCAGTCAGTATTTGCCGGATCTATTCCGAGCTATGTGGCGGGCGTCATCGGTGGCCTCGCTGCGCTCCCCATCTGGGACTTGCTCAAGCGTATTGGCCCGTCGTCAAAATGACAATGCTGTCGGCGACGCAGCAGCCGAGCGCGTAGACCATTCTCTCGCATGGAGCCGTTCGGCACGATGCAGGCCACAGGAAGCCCTCGGCCAAAACCTCGTTTCACGCGCGGCGCGAACCATAGGTGCGGTCGCTGCTCTTGAAGCTCCCATTGATAGCGTCTAGCAGCACCTCGTGATGCTGGGAGCGAGCGCTAGCGCTGCGGTTGAGCCAGGCGTAGAAGCCTGAGCGGGACACATCCAACGCACTTGCTTCAGTTGCCCATGGCAGGAAAGGCATGCTGCGGATCAGCGCTCAAGCTACTCGCGGCTGAACTTTCTCTGCGTTCCCACTTTCCAGCTTCATTGAACACCTTATCTCGCTGCCCACAAGAGCGGCAGCAGGCCACGGATCGCCGCCCCGCTTGCGGAGACGATAAGATTAGATCAAACTCTCTCGGCTTGGTTGGGGATGGCGCTATGATCAAGCGGAGTTTTCCGACCGGTACGATCGGTCCGAACGATCTTGCGTTGCTGCAAGACGTTCTCGAGGAGGTTCTTTCGAGCAACCACATCGCACTGCACTCGGACACTGCAGACGATATTGCCAGCCGCTTGATCGAGCTTTACCAATCGGGCATCGGCGACCGGGCTGAACTGCTCGCAAGGATGAAACCCCTGGAGTGAGACTAGGAAGCCCGCCGGAACATTCCGGCGCGGTCGTTGTTGTGCGGGTTTCGACGACGCAAAGTCCGAGGCAATGCCACAATATTTTTTCGGCATCAGCGACAATGACGGATCGCAATCGCCCGGCGATGCTCTCAGCCTCTCAGATGATAGCGTCGCCATTCAGCGGGCGAGCAAGACCTTGGCTGCAATGGCCGTAAACGGCCTGCCCAAGGATGCTGCTCATCCGCTTGCTGTCCGAGTTTATGGCCCCGGTCAGGACCTGATCGCTGAACTGCGCCTCGAATACAGTGTTGATATCTATTGGTCCCGTTGCAAGAATCCTCCGACGAGCGGCTGGCTTCACTGATCTACTCAGGGCTGCATCTGGCGCAGTCTTGAGGGGCGTCAGTCGGGGCGTGATCTCCACCGAGCCCAGCATTGGCACAAAACAGCTACTCAGACAAATTTAGCTGCCAATGACAGCACCCGCGAGAGCTGGGCTGCATGTCATATGCTGGCCAGTTGACCGCGGTGTGATCGGACACCGGCAGGGGCAGCACTCAGATAAACTGCCGCCCCGCAGGTTATCGAGCCATCAATTGCTGCCTTTGGGCGGGTTGGACACTGCTTCCCCGACACGCTCAAGGTTGAAGCTGCCGGGAACTGCGGCGCGAATTCACGTTGACATCATTCACGATTCGCCACGCAAAGCCAGTTTCCCTGCGCATGCGGCCGAGCGGGACCGTCATCTTCGGCTTCCTCCAGAAAAGCAAGTGCCGATGAGCCGGATGTGATGGCAAGCCCGCACGCTGGCGCGCCTTGGGCGGTTGAATATCGGGGTGGACAGCATCATATTATTGGCCGCCCTCGTCGAGCGCCGTCGGGGCTTTGGTTTCTTCCGGTGACCTTGGGAGGAGATCATGCGTAGCGGGAACTTCATTCAAAAGCGCCAGAAGCTCAAAGCGATCAACCGCATCGTCAATGCCATTAGCAGCAACGGTTGGTTTGAACACCCCCAGGCCAATCGGGCCTGGCTGCGCGACTATCTATCGACGTTGTACGATCGTGGCCTAGTGCTACATGACGAACTGGTAGCATGCGGGATAGCAGCGGCCCGGCACCGCTTCTCCCGGCACGGGGACGATATCCGGACGAAAAATGGCGTGTTCGGCCCGGAGGACATTGCCCTGATGAGCTCCATATTCTGTCTGGCCAACCAGAATCCGACACTAGCCAAAGACAGCGAGGAAGCCCAACAGATGGCGCGCCGCGTGATGCGGCTCTACGAAGCGGGATGCCAGGATCCCGATAGTGCGCTGCGGCTGCTGAAGAGTATTTAGTGTTCGGGGTCGCGATGTACGCGCTATTCTGAATTGGAGACCGCCACTGCGGAGGTCGTCGGTTCGAATCCGCTCGGCATCGCGGCTCAGGCCACAGTCGCTCCGTAGCCTTAGTGGCAGTGAATGGCGGGCGTGTTCCCGCCGGGACACAGGAGGGGCCACCCTGCAAGATGGCTTCAGCCGTCGGAAGCACGCCCATATTCCGAACTATGCCGAGAAGAAGGGTTCCCGAACTGGTGAAAAAGCGTCGTGGAAGGGCGAAGCTCCATGCTGATCACGTCCTCTAATTCGAGGGCGCCCGTAGCGGAACCATCGTCAACCCCAGCGTCTGACTGAGGCCTTTCCTAGTGCGCTAGCTTCCTCTGGGGATGAAGTGCGTCCTGTGCTGAACGATTCTGACATCGCCTCAAAGCCCGCTGCTTGGCGCGGGAACTGGCGAGAAGACCGGATTCCGGCGACTGCAAACCTCGTTGACGCTGATGCCGTGATAACCCTCCGGAGGGGATTCGAACTGCAACTACCTGAATCGACACACACTGTGTAGGTCCGCGTTCTATGGTCTCTAGAAGCAGACCGTCCTCTCTCGGCCCCTGAGCCGACCGACGGCCCCTGATCATCCGCCACATACATGCGATCCACGAGGTCACAAGCGCGAGGGTCAAAGTGAGCAACGATGGCATTTTCCGGCGCGTGCGTTGATATAGGTGGCAGATGTTTCGGCGCCGCATCCGCTGGTGCACGATCAAAGGATTCGCACCCGAGTTCTTGAAGGGATTCATCCTCGAATCCATCAATTGTTGACAATGGGACAGGACTTGCAGAGTCCTCGGACCAGTCGAACTGGAATCCTCGCCCGGTTCGAAGGCCAACGGCACGAAGGTGTCACGACCGGACGTCTGCCGCTCTCTTTGCCAGTCTGCTCTCCACTCGCGGGGGAAGGCGGCAGCCCGGCAATAGGACCCGTCGTAACTGAGGCTGAGCAGATCAGCATGGAGCTGTTTGAGAGTGCGCTTCTGCTTGCGGGGCTTATTGGCTTCCGTCCGCAGTCGGGCCGATAGCCGGTCCGCGAAAGGATCGAGTTTGCTCGGCCTGTCTGGGACCTTGAACTGTAAGCGCTGGTTTTCCCCCACCTTCCGGATCAGCGTGTGATTGTTGATGTTGTTGCCGAACGAGGCTTCGACATATGACGATTACAGGGTTTACGCATGGCACCA
>NZ_PZZZ01000007.1 GCF_003046475.1 Mycoplana dimorpha | reverse complement strand
CAACGGCCATTCAAATAGCCAGATCGATGACCTGCTGCCATGGGCCTACGCCGCAAAGCCCGAACTCAAAGCCGTGGCCTGAAAACACCGCTTACGTGGAAGAGGTCAAACCGAGAGCCGCACTGAAGCCAGAATTGGATCCGTATACAGAGTCCCTTGCACACCACCAAAGCGCAGTTATTGCGCCGTGTCGGCTCAATGGATTCGAACTTCCGCAAAATCCCACGTAGAACGAACAACCAGTTGGGGCTCAGCCTGTGGCTCCGCTCTCCTCATGGTTCCCACGGCGATCTCAGGGTCCATGCGAAGATTCGTTCTGATGCTTTTGCACCAACTCCTCGGAGTCTGTAAATTTCAGTGTTTTGGTCGACCGCAGAACCTTCAGGACATCTTCGAGTGCACAGACTGAAACAATACATCCATCTGAGGAGAATCCATAAACTGCCCCAGATGGAATTTCTCCCTGTGAGGAGGCAGTCCTCATCGCATTCAAGCACCTTAGATATACAAGGAAATCAGTCGCGAGCCACCGCTTAGGATATTCGACTACAGCGAAAGTCCAGTAATCTCTATATTCAATATCGAATGAGTCTGAAACGTAATTAATCTTCCCATTATTAATTACCTCTCTATGTGCGAAATAGTGAGGAGTATCTTGTGCGCTGATGTCGTAATTAGAAATAAATTCCGTTATTATTGCTCTGTATTTATAGTATGGTCTGTATTCGTTCAGGAATTTGATGCTCTCTTGTCTTATCGCTTTTTTCGAAAATAAATCTTTAAATTCAATTATCACAAATTCATTGCCAACAATTTCGATCGCATCTCCTGTCGCTCGCTCAAGGGGGCCAGCGAATGGGACCAACTGAACTCCGTCCGAAACGCTTTTGGCCAAATAGGCGTATTCAACAGTCTTTTCCCACCATATGGCCGTATGACCGCTTTCGGTTCGAAATTTCACCACGCGCTTACAGACCTTCGACTTACTGCACCTGTTGCGGCGTTTTAGATGGCTCGTAGTTGCAAATTTCTAAAGGCCCACCAACCGGCCAGCTGCGATATCCATTGTCAAATCAGTCTGGGCATCACTGTTTTGGTTACTTTGATAACGTGACGGGAAAAGTGACACATTGCCGCCGACGAATGTCCATCTCACACTAAGTCACGTAAACGACCGTTTTTGTGACGGCTTTCTGAGGTGGAATTCAATGGGTGAACTGATCGGATATGTTCGGGTCTCTAAGGCGGATGGGTCGCAAGTACTTGACCTCCAGAAGGACGCCTTGCTCAACGCGGGCGTCAAAGCCCAGATGATCTATGAAGACTTCGCTTCCGGAAACCGGGACGACCGGTCGGGTTTAGATGCCTGCCTGAAGGCGCTGCGGGCCGGGGACGCGCTGGTCGTCTGGAAACTTGATCGCTTGGGCCGCGACCTCCGTCATCTGGTGACGACGGTCGATGATCTCTCCAAAAGAAGTGTCGGCTTTCGAGTTTTGTCGGGTCAAACGCCTATCGACACCTCAACTGCCCAAGGGAAGCTGATGTTTGGTATCTTCGCAAGCTTGGCAGAGTTCGAGCGGGAGCTGATCAGAGAGCGGACGATTGCGGGGTTGCAGTCTGCTCGTGCCAGAGGGCGCGTCGGTGGCAGGAAGCCAACTATGACACCCGCAAAGGTCCGAATGGCTCAAGCCGCAATGGGTAAACCGGAAACGGTCGTCGCCGCTCTATGCAAGGAGCTCGGTGTTTCGAGACAAACACTCTATCGCCATGTTGGCCCTGACGGCCAATTACGGTGCGATGGTCGAAAGCTGATTGGATAAAACGGTCAAAACGATCGATCACCGATCAACATCTGCGTCATCGGGCATATTCCAGAGGCGAGCGTCAAGGACGAGGTCCCCCTAAGGGCGACAGCCTCGGAAAATCCCGATTCAGAAAGCGCGAGATGGTGCAAGGCAACTCTATTGCAATCCGAAAGGCATAGTCTTCGGCCTCGGCCGAGCTGCTGCCCTACTACTTTTTAGCAACGCTTAAATACTTCAAGTTTCAATAATTTGGTATAAAATCAAAAACAATTTTTGGTGGAAGGATATTGCCATGCCAGATTGGGAGCCAGACGATGTTTTTCACAAAAAAACTAACGGCGTTTATAATGGCGTTCTGTTTGTCAAAGAAGCCCTTGAGAATGCGGGAATAGGCCCCTTCGGAAAAGAAGTTGTCACTTCACGGCACCCTAAAATGCGTGAGGTCGAGAGGTCGTTGCGTCGGCCTAATATGCCTGAAGGCATCATAAAAACTCAACTCCCACTCATAATATCAGAAGGGCGACCTTCTTTTCTATTTATCACCTTTTCGGAACCAGACATCCACGTTCCTCGACATATGCATCCCGACGACGCTATTACTCGGGTGATCATGAGCGGCTCTATCACGCTTGAAGGGGTCGAGCTAACAATGGGAGATTGGGCTTATGTTCCCAATACTGTCCCATATTCCTATACCGCGGGTCCATATGGGGCGGTGATCTTACATATATACAATTGTGGAGGTGGAGATGATGATCGCGCATTCGACCACTGGAAAGTACATGCATTTCCAGGAGGTGGTCTCACGGTCCTTAAGGGGCCGTTGAAATCGGAGGTTCCTCTCGAATGGTTCTCCGTCCCACCAGTGCGCGACTCTCCGAAAAACGAGACGCCACTGAAGGGGCCGCCGCCATCCCCGAAGCGAAGAAGTTAGCGTTGTGGCTTTGGGATAAAGACGCTGCTCGCTTTGGATGCTGATGGGCGTTGATCAGCTGCACCAGTTCTTGAAAGAGCGTCGCCATCAATGGTGCCCGGGAAAAATTCGCCAGTGTTTCTACAAGCACGTTGAGCGTCCACAAGAAGATATGGCCGATGCAAAGGGGCCATGAAATGATAGTGTATTCGATTAGCTCAATCACCTATATCAATAAGCTGCGTTATCGCCCTGCGCGTATCGTACGTGATGTTCGCCTTGAGCAGTTCGCCAGCTTTGGCCACGACGTCGCGTCGCTGTCTCGCGGCTGAATTTGAAGAAGTCTTATAGGAGCGGGTTTCAAAGCCCTCAGCTTGTGGAATCTCGAAATAGGCAAGTTGCACGTAGTCGTCGTGCAATGGCGTGATGGCAACAGCCCTTGTCTTCGCCGGTCCGCCTTCCATCGGCAATTCATGCCATTCGGGAGCCGCGTGGAGTATTGCTCCGATGTACGGGAGTTTGTTCCAGGGCCGTCGTGTCTGGATCAAGGTCGGATCAAACAGGAAGCCTCCGAATTTAACAACGAGGTGAGCATTCCAATCTTTTCTACCGGAAGGTCCAAACGGTCGGCCTACGGCGATTCCCTTCTTCGTATCCCCTGTCTGGCCGTCCACCAGCCTCACCTCAAGTCCACAAGTGTAGACTTCGGCTTTCGAGCGCCCGCTTCTGTTTAAGATATCCCGAACGGCTAGGGCTGCGTATATGCAGCGATTGTGAGGGCGGGCTTCCTCAATTGTGTAGTTGGGAAGTTTCTGGGCCGCGATCCAGAACGCGTAGCAGGCGTTCAGCCCTTCTGCGAGTTTGTCTCGTTGTTGTTCGGCAAGATCACCAAAGTTGACGTATGCTATCGCATTCACATTTTCCATTTCGTTGTCCCGGATCGTTGCTACATCGAGTGACGGTCCTACCGACGACGGGCTAACAATACGTTACGGTAGGCCATCCCGTTCAGGTGGATGGACCATGTTCTTCCAGCCCCAGTACAACGTGTTTGCCGCCGCCGATATCAACTTTTTCATCTTCTGAAAAAGTGCAATGATTCTTGACTTCAGCCCGTGGGAGAAATTCGGTTTGCCCACCGCCTTCGTCTCGCAGACATGGGGGTCGTCTCCCATGGACTCCTGAGTTGCGGCAATAGTCGCTGAAGAATACTCCACGCTTGGTTCGGTATTCTCATGGCGGCTTTCCAGAGCATCGTTCACACTTGTTTCAAAAAGAAGTGCTGCGACCTTAGAGTCGCCATATCTGACTTTGACCTTCGACAGCAGCCTGTCACCAGTCACTACCAACTGTCGCGGATCAGCTGTTTCGGACCGATTCCGCAGTTTATCTGCCTTTTCGACGGGGCGGGCGGCGCTTTGCGACGTGGGCGCTTTGGACGTCCTCCATTTGGCGAAAGAGCCGCCCGCCCTGAAGAATCGAAAACGATGCTGCGTCAGGCTCCAGGCAGCCGCCAAAGCATGATCGGGCCATGCGATCATGTGCTTGTTACGCCAGATGCCCCAGAGCATGTAAGTTGATACCGCGCCAGCGTTACGGATTGGCCGCGTGGGCAGGTCGACCTTCGAGAATTTCACCATCAGTTTTCGGCTGACGTTTTCGTGCTCATGGCGTGGTACGCGGCAAACGAAATGAGCATGTAGGTCGAATAGCCCACTGTCAGGGTCAAATCGGGGGTGGATCGCCAGTAGCAGCATCTCAAACGCATGCTGCTTTCGGAGGTCACTAAACACAAGGTTGATTTTGCGGTTGAAATCCTTCAGGGCCTCGACAACGTTGTCCGGCGCAGCCTTCGCTCCTGTGATGCCAACACCCCAGAACATGCAGTCTCGGAGACCATCTTCTTGCGCGAATGCGGTAAAGTCAGAAACGATAGGAATGTTCTTTCTCGCAGCCTGGTTTCCGAAAATACGCGATCCGCGCAGCGGTTTCCCGAGGTCAATGATCTCGCCAGGACTGCCTTGCAGGAGCACCAGATATCGTTCTCTTTGGGATGAGAAGGCATCTATTCCGATGGCTTCCAAGCGCCGTGCCAATGCTCTGGCGTAGTCATGGGTGCTTGCCGTTTCCTTCGCCAAAACACTCACGAGTAAAACCTCGTGCGACGCATCCGATAGTTTGGGGAGGTGCGCGATATGAAGCGGTGGAACGAGAACCGTGGTAACTCAGGGTGGGGGGAATGGCCAAAGCGGGCCTCCGCTACCATTTTTCGACATTCTCGAGCTAACGATTTCTCTCTTAATTCCTGTTTGTAGCTCGCCGCGAATTTCCGGAATTTTGACAGCCGAAACTGGAAAAACCGAAATTCCGGAAGTGCTGTCAAAAGCGCTTTAAAGAGCGTTCGGGCGACCGAGACAGCTTATCAGCTTTCATGCGCTACCATCCCTTTCCCTCCTTAAGCGTGGCCAGTCGACGCTGCTCCGAAATAGGCTTTGCGACTCAGGGCACGTTCTGCCCACCATGGGCGGTCAGCTGAAGAGGAGAAGAGGCATGGAACGTGCGTTTGACAGTGATCTAGATTGGCTCTTGAGCAATGCCAGAGAGCTTGCAATGGATGAGGCGTTCTTTGCGACGAACCTCAACGCGCATTTGGCCAATGCCCTCTCCCGTATAGAGCCGTCACCGGCGTGCCGCCGCCTCGCAGACCAGGTCGAAACTTTGGGCCGAGAGCTTCTTCATGCGCATGAAGGCTGGATGTTTCGAGAAGACAACATCGGTGAGGAGGTAGCGTTGCGCGCCTTCTCCGACTCTGTCGAGGCGCTGAGGGCCGAGATGCACAAGTGTAAGCCTTCAGCTATCGCCCGCGCACTGGGCATAGAATAGCAAGCTCAATTCATCTTTGCGCATCATGCCGAGACAACATATGGTCGCCCAGATTTGGGGGGGGGCTTGAATGGACAATTGGTTGAAAGTCTTGGTCGCTACGGCATGCACCGTGGTCATTGTTGGCGGCGCTTACTACGGGTGGGGTCAGTACACGCTGCACCGGGAATCCACAGCGAGGAGCGAGCGCGTAGAAGGGGCGCGGAAGGAACTATTCGACCTTGCCAAGGCTCAGAGCTGGGAGACCGAAAAGGTCCGAGACTTTTGTAAGCGCTATCGCGGCTACCTAGACACTAGTTTGAAGGGCAACGACTATGCCGCGGCATTGGTCCGGAACTGCCGGGCGCTGGGGTACTTGTTCTAACAGGCGTGTGACCGCCGGTTGGGGATTGAGTAAGGGCGCCGATGAGGCGCCCTTACTGTTTGGGGTCCTTTCAGCGGCGTGCCCCGACGGATGTCACGGCGAGATCAGCACCTCTCTGACTGCCTTGTTCTGACCCCGGCCGCTGATCGAATAGGTGCAATCCACCTCCTCAATGCGGAAATCTTTGAAGGTCTCGAAGACGCCTGGAACCGCGTTTAAAGACACGATGAAGGTGCCTCGAAGCTGCTTCAGCGTCGCCGCCATCCGTTCGAATTCGTCGCGGTCGAACACGTCCTTTCCATAGTCGTCCTCGTTCCCCCAGTAAGGTGGATCGAGATAGAAGAGCATGCCTGGCCGGTCGTATCGCTCGATGAAGGCTCGCCAGGGCAGGCACTCGATCACGACGCCGGCAAGCCGCTCGTGTATGTCTTCCAGGAGCGGGACCAGCTTTAAGAGATTGAACCGAGCACCGCCCTCCTTGACCACGCCAAATGTGCGGCCGGACACCTTCCCGCCAAAGGCCAGGCGCTGGAGGTATAGGAAGCGTGCTGCGCGCTCCAGGTCGGTGAGGGTGGTGGGGTCGGTCTTGACCAGCCGCTCGTATTCTCGCCGACTGGTAATCTGGAAGCGCAGCGTCTCCATGAACTGCGGATAGTGCCGCTGGAGGATGCGGAAGAGGTTCGCCACGTCGCCGCTGATGTCGTTGATCGCCTCCATGCGCGGCTGCATGGTGCGGCGGAGGAAGACGCCGCCCATGCCGACAAAAGGTTCGGCATAGCCATCGTGCGGGGTTTCATTGATCCTGCGGATGATGGCCTTTGACAGGATGCGCTTGCCGCCGATGTAGGGGGCCGCAGGATTAACCGGCGAGACCGGTTGTAGATTCACCATTTCTAAGAACTCACGACGTAATCGCTTATCCGCCCTGCAGGGTACGGGTGCGACGGTTGTGATTGGCTGCTGTCGGACGGGGTTCTTCTTGCCGGTTGATCCCCGTCGCTTGAGGCGTTAGCGCGCCTCGGCCGCCCGGTCTGTTTGGGGCGGCCTAGTTCAGGCGGCGCTCCATGGCGCCGTCACGTCCGCAAAGGCCGCATCGATCTCGGCCGTTGTCGTGAGAGACCCCGCCTCGATGGCGAGGAGCACAGCAGCTCGGCGATCGAAGGTGAGTTGCACCCATACGCCGATCGCCTCACCGAATGTGATGGCCTGTGCGGCGGTCAGGGTCACGATGCCGGCTGCACTGTCGAAGTTGAAGGTGCGCTCGGCGTCTCGTTCGGCCAGCCCCACCATGCCGTTAATGAGTGCCAGGCTGCCGTCGTCGAGCCGCACTGGCACGCTGTTGATAGTGGTGCCGTCCACGCGCGTCCGCCACGACAGGTCGCGGGCGTAGGCGGCGAGATCGACAGGCTCCGGCTCCGGCTCCGGTTCGGGTTCCGGCTTGGGCGGATCGATGACAGCAAAGCCGCCGTTGATGGTGACGAGTTTGCCGGCCAGCATCCCCTCGATGCCGTCCTGATATTGCTGTTCCGTGATCTCGATCGCGTTGGGGCGGGCATCGCGGGACACCCCGCCTTCGAATGCGTATGCTGTCATCACAGGATCCTCATGTAGTAGGTGACGCCCAGGTTCTTGGAACGAGTTTCCGCGCCGGTTCGCGCGTTCGGCGAGTTGGCCGAGTTAAAGTTAAGGGTGAAGTTGATACGGTTCGTGCCGGTGGCCAGCGTGTTACTGTTTGCAATGTTTGTGGCGTCGAGTGCACCAGCATTGTTAGCCGGACCGCCTTCATAACCTGACGCGATGCGCTGCAACGTGCCGGTGATCACCTGCATCTGGTCGTTTTCGACCTGCCCGGCGCTGCCTGCTCTGAGGAACCGGCGCGAGGTGTTGACGAGGTCGATCGTCCGGCCGTTGATCGGACTCCCTGCCAGGTTGATGACGGCGGTGGCCTCTACCAGCGGAGCAGTCCCGGACACGGTCTCCGCTGTAAGCAGGCCCTCGTTATAGCCACCGGCGCCCGTCAGCCCGGCTGACAGCCGGACGTACCTGTAGGCCTTGTCCTTTGGCGGAGCCGCAACCCCGGCCAAATTATCGAGCAGCGGGATGGGGACCCCGATGGGCTGCGTGGCCCATCCATCGGCAAGGCCGATATTGGCTCGCGCCAGCGCCTTCTCCGGCTCGGTGAGTTCCTGTGCCGAACCGTAGGCGACAAGACCAGGCCCATAGGTGATGACGCCGGTCGCGATATCGATCGACAGCAGCAGATGGTCGGTCGTGCCATCAAAGGAATAGTACCGGTGCCGGCCGGCGGTTGCCGTGTCCAGCCAGATCGTCCCAGCCACGGCGTAGTCGGGCCGGGACGGGCCCGAATGCGCAGTTAAGAACGCATCCAGATTCTCTTGTATCCGCGCCGCCATCATGGCCGGCGTAGCCGGACCAGACAGCGGAACGCCAAAGTTCGTTGCTTGGCTCATTGCAGAACCCCATATCCTTTCGCGACATAATCGAGGGAGCGGGAGACAGGCGTCCCCGCGGCATTCTTGAAGGCGATCGTGAAGCCCGCTTCGGTCTTGCCGGTGATCTCGTAGGTATCGCCGGTCGCCAGCCCCTGCGCGGCGAACGAGACGCCCTGCAGCCGCTTAAAGGCGGGCGAGAAGGGGATCGACAGGCCTTCGCTCGGAACGACAATGTCATCGCCGGCAATGACGCGGTCGGGCATGTCCACGGTCACGGTCAGTCCTGCGACGACCGGCGTCACGTCTGACTGGGAGCTTTCGAGCCGGGCCCGGAAGCGATAGGCGCGCGCCGCTACGTCACCGGTCACCAGCGGTACCCAGTCCGACCAATGCGGCGCACCGCCTGGATCGTCGTCGGACGTCGAGACCTCGACCGCCACGTCCCAGAGGCCGCCGATCGCCCCGAAGAAGTCTTCGCGCTCGAAGAAGTCCGACACGTCGAACACATCGCCGCTCGACCACTCTCCATGGGCGGAGATCTGCGCCGACACCCGCGACGTGTATATGGCTTCGAGATCGATGACCTCGCTGAAGTCATAGTAGCCCAGCGGGCGGTATCCGTCCGTCGACAGGAAGAAGTCGCCCGGCACAAAGAAGTCGGACAGGGAAAAGACGTCCGTCGCGCCGTCGAGCCGCAGAGCGGTCCCGTCGAAATAGGTGCCGTCCTTCAAGCCGTGGAACGGCGCCGCCTGCTCCGCCAGCTCGACCGCGTTGAAGCTGGTCAGCGGGTCGATCGTGCTGATGACGATCGCGGCATTCTCCGACTGGAGGCCCGCCCAGGTCACCGCCTTGATCAAATAGGTGCCTTGCATCGCCGGAACCTGCACCTGCGTGCCGGTGACCGCAGGACGCAGGATCGATGCCGTCTGCCAGGTGACGAACGCGGACGGGACCGGCGAATACCGGAGCTGAAGGTGCGAGATCGCCTCGGCATCATCCGGCGCGTCCCACTGCAAGGTGGCGAGGTCGCCGGCGACAGCGATGGCAAAGCCCGACACGTCAGACGGAACGGCCGCGAAGATCGCCGCCTTGAACGTGCCTCGCAGCCAGCCGGACATCTCCCCGTTGTCGAACACGGCGCGGATGCGGACGTCATAGGAGCCCACTTCGAGTCCGGTCAGATCGATTCTCGATTGCGTGACCGCCTGGACGGGCAACCAGTCCTCGCTTCCTTTCTCTGCCGTTTCGACCAGATAGCTTGCCACCCGGCCGACGTCCGGCGGCAGCCAGGACAGCGTGAAGGCCGACGTCGGCGGTGTCGTCGTCCAAACCCGTTCATCACCGATCGAAAGGGAAGTCGGCGCGTGGGCACGATAGTCGATCGGCGCGGGGATGCCGGTCTGGAACGGCGGGATTGCGCCCTTGTCGGCCGCCATGATGGCAGGGGCGTCGTCGACCAGCTCGAGCTGTGCCGTGAGGTCGGCCTGCGGCATGATGCTCTTGACCCTCAGGACGACGCTTTCGAGGCCGTCCTCGCCGAACATGACGAGGTCGCCGATTGCCGGCAGGCCGCCCGAACCTTCCCAGGTGAAGGTGTCGAACTCGCCGTCCGCCCCGGTGATCTTACGCACCAGCGTCGAGCCATCGGCAAGCCGGAAGCGCATCGAGTAGGTCTTGCCGGCCTCCATCGCAAAGGTGTCGTCGATCGTCACCGTGTCTGGCGCGGAAGACACCGCTTTGACGCGGCCGGCGCCCGCGCCCCAGAGAACGACGTCATGATTGACACGCACCCGGTCGCCGCGCGTGCAGACCAGGTGCTCGAAGTCGGTCGAAAGTGTGTAGGTCTCGCGCTGCAGCCGGAGTTGGGCGATATGATAGCGGCCGTGTTTCCAGACCAGATCCTTGTCGGTGATACCCGGGAAGTCGATGCCCTCGAACTTAGTCGCGTTGGCGGCGGTGAAGCCGTCGTCGTAGACCACCCGCTCGTCGTTCAGGTAGCCATTGTCGCGGTTGACGAACGCCACGCGGAAGCCGTGCGGAAGGTCGGCGTAGCTGCGATCCGACTTGAAGCCCCAGGAGTTGCGCGGCGTGAAGTGCTGGACGATCGGCGAATCCTCGACGTCCCAGACCACGCCCCAGCGGCCGTCGCGCAGCGAGACCGCACCGCGGCCGGCAGCTGCGATCGTCGTCAGCATCTCGTAGACCGAGCGCTGCTCTGTGGCGACATACTCGAACGTGAAGCCGTTGGCGGCACAGTAGGCGTGCCAGTCCTGCAGGCTCTGCAGGTCGATCAGGCTATCAGACACGGGCCGCGCATTGGCGCTCCCCTGCAGGACATGGCGGAAGTGATCGGCTGGATTGCGCGACTTCTGCCCGTCGACCCAGTTCGAGCCGTCCCATGCGCGGATGAGGGGCTCGACGATGCAGTTAAGCCGGTCGACGGTCCCCGACAGCTCGCCGGTCGCCCGGATCCGCAGCGCGATCAGGGTCAGCGGTTGGTCAAACTTGACCACCGCCGCATTGCGGCGGCCGCGCAGCGCGGTCCAGTAGCAGGTCTCGGTGACGTAGTGACTCGAGCCGGTGTAATCAGACGTCGCCTTGCGCAGCCGGATGTCATACTGACCGCTGGGCACATCCTTGCCGATGGTGCGGCGCATCGCCTGCCTGGTCTTGGCGAACACGCGGTCCGTGCCCAAGGGCGACCAGGCGCCGGAGGAGCCTTTCAGGCGGTATTCCGCCTCGATAACGACCTCGTATTTCTCGTCCTTGCCGTCCTTCTTCTTGGTCTTGATGACGCCGGAGGGATAGCTGACGTCGACCGAGATGTAGGAGACGTCGGCAGCCGTGGTGCGCGTCACCCAGCCGCTCTTCTTGTCGAGCAGGATCTGCACCGCCTCCTCAAACACCGGCTTGGTGTAGAGCGTCGGCGATTCGGTAAGGTGGTTCTCGATGACCTCAATGTCGACGTCGTCAAACCGCGAGATCGGCGTCTCGCCGATGCGGATGTCGGATACATCCATCGGGCCATAGCCGAGGCAGAACAGCTGGCGCAGATACTGGTTGTTGCCGCGCAGCTCGGTGTAGGCACCGGAGGCATAGGGCGGCGAAATGCGGTGGCGGGCGAAGACCACCGGGATTGCGCCATACTGGGCAGCGGAGTTCTGCCCGCCACCGATCGAATAGAGCGTCTTGGTCTTTTCGACCTTGTTCTCCTGCGGTCCGACCGGGAACAGGGCATTGATGACCATCGAGCCGGCCAGGCTGATGCCGGCGCCGATCAGACTGACTGCCAGGGATGAACCGGCCAGACCGATGGCACCTGCAATCAGCGGAGCGAAGAACAGAGCCCCGATGGCGACCACAAGCCCGAGGATGGCGCGAAAGGCGTCCTTGCCGGGCACCGCGACGATGTTGACCGTCGCTCCTGGCTTGACGCGCACCCGCGCCCACAGGTCGGCCGGCACGGCATGGCCGCCGATCGACACATACAGCCGGCGCCGGTTCGAGAACGGAAACACCGCGTGGGACGCTTCGATGATCTCGGCAAGCGACAGCCCGGCTGGGAGCCGCAATTGGTGACGCTCCTGCCGCAGCGGCGACGGGCGCACGAACACATCGACGCTGTCCGCAGGGCTGAGGATGTCACCGTGTTGGATGCGTTCGATCAGCATCATGCCAGCCTGTAAAAACCAACGATGCGGTTACGGAGGTGCAAAGCGTCGAGCCGCTCGATGCGGGACGGGCCCGGCCCATCAGAATGCAGCAGGCGTCCACCAATGAGGCGGATGCCGACATGATTGTGGTGGCGACCGTTGCGCATCAGCACGACGTCGCCCTGTTGCGGTTCGGTTGCCTCGATCCAGTGCGCCTCGCGCTCCGCATCGACGAGCGGGCCGATGCCGCGCGGGCGGAACTCGCGTTCCTGCATCTCGGCCAGGTAGGACGGCACCGGACGGCCGAGGACGTCGCGATAGTAGAGATAGATAAGTCCCCAGCAGTCCGCACCAGCGTAGTCGCGGCCATGCTCGACGTAGGGGATGCCGACGAAGCGATCCATCAGAACAACCCCGAGAATGTGCCAGGCGTGAACTGGCCGGCCGGATACGGTTCGTTGATAAGAGCGTCTGCAACCAGGTCGGCTGTCACCTGCTGCTCGCCGATCGTCACATTGGCGAGCTGCAGCGCCGGCAATTCCATCTCCACCGTGTCCGGACTGGAGACCAGCACGATCTCGAGCTTGATGCTGGCCGGTGTCGCGAACGACCGCAGCAGCATCACGAGCTGCCGATCTGTGTTGTCGATGGTCAGCTGAACTCGCGGCGGGCTGTCGCTCTTGTCGTCAGGGAGCGTGAACTCGAACGGCAGGAACAGATAGTTCTCGCCCCGGCTGCGCGTCGCGTAGATCAGCGGCGAATCCGAAAGCCGCATTGTGGGATCCGACGATAGAAAGATCGGCTGTGCAAGCTCGGGATGGCTCACCGTCAACAGGCAGATGACGACCTCATCGCTCTCCTGGGCATGGATCGCATTGAGAAATGCTGGGGAGACGCTGCGGCTCACGGCAGCACCTCCAGGTCAATGTCGACGCGCCATCCGATGCCCCTTGGCGACAGGCGGTAGGGGCTGGTCATCCGCACCAGCAGCGCAGTCCCGCCAAACGGGTCCGGGAAAGTGAAGGCCAGCGAGCGATCCGCAATCGTCGTCCGCACGAATGTCCGGAACTCGGCCACCTGCGCCCCTGACATGTGCATGGCGCCGCTGATGGACCGCACGTTCGCGGACGTCCTGCGGCGCATCTTTACCGGGCCGATCGACATTTCCGAAATGATCAGGTTGTCCGCCTCTTCCTCTGCAAAACCGTTGCGGAGGAAAGCCTGTGGCAAAGAGGCTGGCCAAATGGGCGCGCTCATCGACGTGCGAGGCCTCCCTTGAGCCCAAACTGGCCCTGCATTGCACCGCGCGAGGCGGAGCCGGGCGTGTTGATCTTCTGCGCCACCGCCTCGTCGATCATGACGTCGATCGCCTTGCCGTTGGCGGTTTGGCGCTCCCGTTGTGTCACGCGCGCGCCGGCGTTGTTGATGATGTTGATCTCGACCTTCTGGCCGCTGCCCCAGTTGTCGTTCACGGCAACACCAAGCCGGCCGCGGGCGTCGCGCGACAGCGGCATGATGGCTTCTGGACCAGCTTCGCCCATCAGGCCGGTGCCCTTTGCAAAGGCGAACAGCGTCGGGCGATCGACGATCGTATTGGAATAGCCGCTGATGCCGTTCATGAAGGTGCCGCCGTTGGCGAAGAGCCCGGGAAGCAGATTCCCGGAGACGGCCGCTGCCCACTGTGTTCCGGGGCCATTCGTCAGGTTGCCCCAGAGATTCCCGAGCCAGGTCCCCAGACCGCCGCCGGTGACGCCACCGCCTGGAGCCGGTGGGAACAGGTTGGCGAGATTGCTGCCGAACTGGCCAAGCCCGTTGCCGAGCTGGCCAAGCCCTTGCGTGGCGGTATTGACCCCAGAGCCGAGGTCCCCAAACGAGCCCGTTGCCGACGTCGCAGAGGTCGTCATGCGATCCACGGCGCTATTGAACTTGTCGGCATACTTCGAAACGGACGTGCCAAGCACATCCATTGCGGAGCCGTTGCCATTGACGGCACCTGGACCGCCAAACCACGCCTTTGCGGCGCCAGTCGGCCCATAGCGGCTCACATAGGAACCGAAGCGATGGTCAAACACGGCGTCCTGCGCCGACGAATTGGCCAGAAACTCGGACGCGCTCAGTCGCCGGCCAAGCGCTGCTTCCGACCATGGGCCGATATTGTTGCCCATGACCTGGTAGCGGCCATAAGCCCTATCGCCTGTGCGCGTGACCGGGCCAAGCGCGGAATAGTTGCCGCCGCTTTCGATGGCAGATATGGCTTTGCGGAACAGGCCCATGTCGCCAGTGGGGCTATTGTCGTTCGCCGCGGCGCCCCGCGCGAGAAACTCCCCAAGTGTCGTATTTGGCGTGAACGAGGGTGCCAATCCGACGAGTCCCCCCGAACTGCCATTGCCAAAGATTGCATTGGTGAGTGCGTTGGTGAGGTTCTCGAAAATTCGGTCGGTCAGCCGGTTGACCTGGTTCATCAGCGCAGTCGCGAGCGCGTCACCAAGGGCCTTGCCGACATTGCCGCCGTTTTCGACCAGCGCCGACCGGAAGTCGACGAAGAAGCTGCCGATTGCCTCCCTTGTCTCCGCGATGCGCATGTTCTCGCGGATCACCTGTGCTTCTCGCGACTGCAGGTCGATCGGCAGGCCCGCCCCCCGAAGCCTTGTTGCGATCGCCTGGTCGACAGATGAGCGGAAGAGTTGATCCCGCTCGAACATCAGGTCCTGCTGAAGCTTCACTTTCGCCGCGGCTTCGGCAGCGGCGCGGTAGTCGTCCGCGAGGCCCTTGATCTGCTCGCGCTGCTGCGCGGTGACCTCGCGGCCCTTGTCCTGGGCCTTTTGCAGGAGATCGAGTTCGAAGCGCAGTGTCTCGGCGGCAATGCTGGTCTGGCCCGAGATCTGGGCCTCGAGCCGCATCTGGGCAACGCGATCGTTGGCGCTCTTGATCAGATCGCGATAGGCGTCCGCAGCCTTGTCGGTCTCCTTCTCAAGCTCGAACAGGTTTGGCTTTTGCCCCGGGATAGGCACGGCCACGAGGTGACCATCAGAGTTGGTGATCGTCGGGTTCGTGTCATCGATCCGCTTTCGCGCTTCTCGATAGGCACGGTCGGCGTCGTCCACCTCTTCCCGGTTGGTCGCATTGCGCCGCGCTTCCCGCCACAGTCGTTCCGCCTGCTGCAGTTCCGTCAGTGGCGCCACACCAACCTCGCTGAGGCCACGAAGGGCGGCAGACAGCCTATTGATGGCTTCCGTCTGCCGATTGGCGCTTCCTTCCATCAGGTCGAGGGCGTTGACCATCGACGGAATGCTTTTCGCGAGCTCCAGCGTCTCCTCGTCGAACTGGCGAAACTCCTGCGCCATCTTTCGGATGGATTCCGGAACGGATGCGTCGCCCGCAATGCGGGAAAGTGCTTCACGGAAGCGAAGGATGTCCGGTTCGCCGCGCTGGATCGACAGATTGAGGTCCGCAAACGCCTGACGAAGGTTGCCGACGATTGTCGGGTCCATATCCTTCAGAGTAGGGGCGTGGGCAGTCAGGAGGGCCGGACCGTAGGAGGCGGTCACCTTGGCCTGCGCGGCGACGAGTTCCCGGGCCGCCTTCAGCCGCTCCTCGGTATCGGCGCGAACGACCTGGACACTATCGCGCAGGTAGACGCGCTCGAAAACCGCGCATTCCAACCGCTCGTCGATCTTGATGATGGCGAAGGAAATCGACGTGCGCTGACGTGCCTGCATGGCGACGATCCGCCGCCGCGGCACACCGAACTCAACATTTAGGATGTGGATCGCCATCTGGCGGGCGAGCGCCGCGTCGAACAGGCTGTGCGGCGGCTCGATGATGTCGCGGAGCGGCAGGTGCGAGAAATGGCCGTGGACCGCCTTATAGCAGCAGACCAGCATCATCTCGACGCGTTGCGCCTCGGAGTAAGGGTTCAGCCCGCTCATTGCGCCGCTCCGGCGATCTGGATGGCTAGGCTGATCAGTGCGGCAACGAGGCCCGCCAGCGCTACGCAGAACAAAAGCGCTGTCTGGGCCGCATTGCAGACCGGCGAGCGGGCCGGGATGAAGGGATTGCGCGTGTCAAATTCGCGCTGTCGTTTCGTCATTGTGCGAACCGCTCCGATCGGGAATTGTCTGGTCGTGGCGCGGAGGAAGCTGCGAGCGGAACAGCCGGGGGCGGATGCCAGCGAGACGCTGGGTGCGCACCGTCCCTGCCGAACGACTTCGGTCGTCACCGGATGGTAAAGGCTAGAACGCCGGTCTCCTCCCGCCACACGCATCAGGCAGCCGCTCCCGTCTGGTTGCGGCGAAAATGCCGATAGTTTGCCGCCGGCTGCGGGGTCTTACGTCGACCGTCGCCGTGGTAGCGGGTCCGCCAGAGGAGGTGCGGACGGGTGCGAAGAGCTGCTGCAATTGCGCGCTCGCCGGCGAGGTGCGGCTCGTGCACGGCGTTGCCCGCCGTGCCGGCCGGCAGACCGTAAAGCTTGTCGATCTCGGCGAGCGTGAGTTTTGCGACGATCAGCTTGCTCTTGATGCGGGCAACCTCTTCGAGGCGCCTGCGTTCGGCGTAGTCGACCTTGCCGGTGACGGCATCACTATGCATAAGGGTATCCTTGATCCATGAGGGGAGGCCCTGGCCGGCCTCCTTTTTTGGGGTATTGAAGTCTGCGAACACAGAAAGGATAGGCACATTTGTGCTTATGCGCAAGCATAAAAGTGCCTTTTATTCGAAATGGTTGATGAGACCACGCCGACGACCATTGGCGCGCGGGCTAAGGCGGTGCGCCTGGAGCTACATCTGCAGCAGCAAGGGATTGCCGACGAACTTGGCATCTCCCTGCGCGCGTGGGCAAAGATGGAACGTGATGAGGGGACGCCTAGCGGCGAGACGCTGCTTCAGTTTGAAAAGGTGGGGATTAACCCTGGCTGGGTTCTCACGGGCGTGGGGCCGAAGCGAATCCATCAAGATGAAAGCTATCTGTACGAGAAGAACGCGATCATCGACGGCGACTTGCTCGTCGACATCAAGCGAGTGGTTGCGAAGGTACACCAGGAGGTCGGCATTACGCTCCGGGCCGAAGATCTCGATCGCAAAGCGATCTCGCACTACAACGAGTATATGCTCGCCGACACTGACTTAAGCGACGCTGAAGAAATGCAGCTCTGGCTCGGATTGCTGGAAAAGAGGATCCGGCGCGAGGCGACTGCGGCACGAAACGAGCCTGGCACTGGCAAACGCGAGGCTTCATGATCGTCAAGCTGTAGCTTGGATCAGGCAAGCAGACGGGCGCCGTTGATCGTGCCCGGCTGCTGACCAGGTGGCGATCGGTGCTGGCGATGTTGGGCTGTGCTTGCGCAAACTGCGCGAGGTGAAAGTCCGGCGCTAGTCGCCGCCTAGTACTCGAAGATACGCATAAAAACCCCAGAATGCATGCACTTGCAGAAAGATGGTGTTGCCCGCATCGGCTGCGAACAAGGGCACATTGACCCGCTGATGCGTTGAGAAACCAGTAAGGAAAGCCGCTAGGTTAAATGGTCCAGACCGAGCTTGGGTTGACGATTGTCAATCCTTGGTCGCTGCGTCAGCGGGCTTCGTTGAAGCCGCCTCATCCTCACTGGCGATAAGGCCTGCCTCGCGCTCCCGCAGCTCGAGCTCGCGGAGCACGGCATCGCGGATGAATTTTGCGCGCTTTTGCTTGCCGACGAGGGCGTCTATGCGATCCGGCACAGAAGCCGGCAGTCGCACGACAGTCGCTTTCACATTTAGCGGAGGACGCCCCATGCGCTTGGGACTATCCGATATCGGAAAGTGTGTCAATTTCGCCCCCATGGTTGAATAAGCGATATCGTTTATAGTTATAACCGTTATCGCTTATTCATTCAATGCGAAACTTCCGCGCAAACCGATTCCGGCGCGCCCGTCGAGCGGGCCCCCCTCCAAATCCGAGGCTGCTAAAGGAAGGTTGCCGTTAGGGCAAACTCTCTCCAAGAAGAGCCCCGGCGGGATCCGGGGCTCAACCATGTGGAGGGTAACGCGGACATGTCTCCGGAGCGAACAGGTGGTTTGGGGCTCCCTGTTCTCGTGTGCGTGCCGGTCGCGGAGGGGGACGTTTCTCCGCGATACCGAAGACATGCCCGACCCAAGAATTATAGCACCCGGCCGGCCCCGATGCCATTCCCAGGTGCGACCACTGGGGCTGCGGCGCTGAGGCCGGGGGCAAACCTCGACGTCCGGCCTTCACCGGCCCCGGGTCGCATGCAAGCCCGGATTTTCAGCTATCCGCCGCCAATCGGAGCACTTCAAGCGAAAGGTTTGCCGTCAGGGCAAACCTGAAATTGGAAATTCGCCAGATCCGGCTGCGAAAGTCCGCGCGTACCAACGCGATCCTGAAGCGCAGCAGGGTGAATTATTTCAATGTCTTGAAGTGGCCTTAAAGGCTTTCTGGCGGATTTTATGGACGCCGTTGAAGCTTCGCGGCTTTCCGCCGTCTCGGCGGCGTTAAGGCGGTGTCTCGCCGCCGCCGCTGTCAAAATCCGCGCCGCCTGGTTCTCGGGCACGCGTCCGCAAACGCCTGATTTTTCAGGCCTTGCCGCCAGTTCTCGGATATTCCCGGCAGTTCCCGCCTTTTCCGGGTCCCTCTGTCAAACAACACTGTTCAACGTTCCGAGAGAGTTTCTTAAAGCTCAGGAATTCCGCACGCTTTTAAGAAGGCCATTGTCTGGTTGTAGAAGGATGGCGGCCGCGTGTAGTCGCGTTCATCACCTTTGGGGACGAAGATCACCATACCCTGCCGCGCCCTAGTCAATAGGACTCGATAGGCATTGGCCAGGTAAACGCGGCGGTAGGTGTCATTGATGCTCTGCCACTTGGACCCTTTGAAGGCGAAACACCCCCAACCATGGCGCTCCATCCGGAAATCCGCGTCCCAGCAAACGCCAGCCCAGTCAACCTCAAGCCCCTGGATATCAAACTCCGTCGCGACTTCCTCCAGGTAGTAGGATGAACGGATATCCTCTTTGCCGTTGAGAAACCAATTTGCCGGATCAATGCTTGCCTTCACGTGAATGCCTTCAGGCTTAAGCCGTGTGGCACCGGACGAGGCGACAAGCCCGAGCCGCTCCGAGCCCCTGGCGTGTTGTCTCAACCATTCCCTGGCGCATTGGATGTCACGTGTGAGTGCGAGCGGATAATTGCGGAGCGTAGAATAAATATCTCTCGCCCGCGCAGCATCACCTTCGATAACGGCGCCAACAAAGTCAGAAAGCCTTTCGGCTCGGTAAGAGCGGACTGAGACCGCGAGGTGTAACCCGCGTTGTTCCTCCGCATTGAGGTCGGTGAGTTTTTTACCGAGATCTTTGCCCCAGCTATAGTTGTCGTGCGTTAGCTGCCCTGAATGATATATGTCCCAATGTCGAAAACGCTTCGCTAGCGCATCGAACCATTCCGTGAGCCCTGCCTCGCCGGTGTTGATTTCTTGACCGCCGCCGATCAAGCAAACAATTGTGCACCAGTCTTTCCGGCGATCCATCACGCTAATGAGGAATTCGGGCTCGGACATATCGAAGCTCGATGCGCCCCGCTTTTGCACCATGAATTTTTCAGCGTGAGCCTGGTTCCAGGCTCGCTGGGCTTCATCGAACACGACCACATGCTCGACCGGCGGCGCGTCAGATCTCAGCCCTTCGTCGCGGAAGTGATGAATGTTTTGAATGAACGCGCTCACCTTCTGGATTGCCGCTTTCTTGTTAATCGGTTGGCCTTGCGCTCTGCTGCGTTCCACCTCATCTCTGGCAAGTGCTTCTCGCAGCACTAAGACGAGTGGTCCGTTCCCTGAAAGAAAGACGGCGTGCTCGGTCGTTCCCTCAACCTTCCGGGTCGAGATGTTGAGGCCTGCAAGCGTTTTGCCGGCGCCTGGGACGCCCGTCACAAAGCAGATCGACTTCCTTCCTCCAGTTCTCGATTTCGCGATGATCTCCGATATGCAATCCGCGGTGTGCGTCAGGTTCTTCGCTCCCGCATCTGCGCGCGAGATCTCTTCAACCGCATGCCCTTGATAAAGCGCTTGGGCCGCCTCAATGATGGTCGGCGTCGGTCTGTAGCTAGTATCAGACCACTGCCCGAAAGGTTCTTGATCTCCTTCAGAAACGCCCGGCGGCAAGGCTGTACTTTTGGAAATGGCCGAGAGCACGTAGTCGATGAGTGATCCAAGATCGTCGCAATTTGAAAACATGGGTTTCGCGACGTGATCATTGGACCAGTAAAGCTCATTGCTCTTTGGCTGTGCCTTCGTTGCGATTAGTATCGGCACGATAGCCTTGTCATGGCTGCCTTCGTGGAAGTTCTTCAGGTCGAGAGCGTAATCAACTACCTGGTCGATTGCATACTGGTAGAAATCTTCGGCGCCGGTCTTGTATTCAAGAACGAACACGACTCCTTGGATCAAGAGCACCACATCAGCGCGCTTACCCATCCTTGGAATAGTAAACTCAAAATAGACGTGCCCATATGGGAAAAGTCTAAGCTGATCCTTCAAATTCTCTATCTGGCGTATCCATGCATTTTTCTGCATTTGTTCGAGTGAAAAATTGTGATTGTTTGCCAACATTCCAAGTATATATTGGCTATCTTCTGCTATGAATGATGAAATCTTGTTTCCGTAATAGTAGCGATGCATCATTTCGTGTTGGATGTTCCGGATTCCAGAAGGTCAAATCCAACATGCAATCCATGATTTAAAGAATCGCTTACGTTCGTGTCTGCCTGATTGCAGTTCTCCTTTGCTGCCGCCCCACGCCACCCACCATCCTCATTCCGCATCGCCTCATGCCGGGCTTTCATGGGAGGGCTGCGGTTGGCTCCTTGACTCCGATCGGGGGTTTTTCTCTAATCGCGCGTTGTCAGACATCTTACCGACATTGGGGAGGCTGACGACGGCAACAGGAGGATTGCGTGAAGAAACTCATTGCACAGCTCGCGCTCGGCATCGCGACGCTCGCCTTCGCGGCGACGGCCCAGGCCGGCGAGACGCTCGACCGGGTCATGACGAACAAGACGCTGGTCGTCGCCACCAACAGCGGCTGGCCGCCGCAGAGCTATCTCGACGACAGCAACCAGCTGGTCGGCTTCGACATCGACGTGTCCAAGGAAATCGCCAAGCGCCTCGGCGTCGAGATCAGCTTCGAGACCCCGGACTGGGCGACGCTGACCGGCGGCCGCTGGCAGGGCCGCTACGATCTCGGCGTCGGCTCGGTGACGCCCACCAAGGCGCGCGCCCAGGTGATCGACTTCGCCGGCATCTATTACTACAGCCCCTATGTCTACGTCGTGCACAAGGACAGCGAGGCCAAGTCGGTCGAGGACCTGAACGGCAAGGTGATCGGCGTCGAGACCGCCACCACCTCGGAAGACTTCGTCAACCGCCGCCTCGAGATCGACGCGCCCGGCCTGCCGCCGATCGAGTACAAGCTCGAGCCCGGCGAAGTGCGCACCTTTGCCGACTCCATGCTGCCCTTCGACGACCTGCGGCTCGGCAGCGGCGTCCGCCTCGACGCGGTCATCGCGCCGGAGCAGACGGCGCTGAACGCCATCAACAACGGCTATCCGCTGCGCACGCTCGAGGGCGAATACGCCTTCCGCGAGCCGCTCGTCGTCATCGCCGAGAAGGTCGATCCGGACTGGACGAAGAAGGTCGGCGAGATCATCACCGAGATGAAGACCGACGGCACGCTCGCCGCGCTGACCACCAAGTGGTACGGCAAGGACTACGCCGCCGACTGACGCGCCAAGGCAGGTCCCGTGAGACAGGGTTTCACGCGGCCCTGCCTTTTTGTATCCAGCCATCAGACCGGACGGCGGGCGGCATCCGGCCGCCCGTTGCTCACGTCCCGCCAACCAGTGAATGCGACCCATGGCCTATCCCGACACCTACTACAAGCGAACCATCAGCGACGCCCGGGCGCGGCCGGCGCTCACCGGCACGATCGAGTGCGACACCGTCATCGTCGGCGGCGGACTGGCGGGCCTGACGACGGCGCTGCAGCTTTGCCGCGCCGGCCGGTCGGTCGTGCTGCTGGAGGCCGAAAGCGTCGGCTTCGGCGCCTCGGGGCGCAACGGCGGCTTCGTCAGCCCCGGCTTTGCCACCGGCGGCGACGACATCGCCCGCATGGCCGGCACCGAGGCGGCGCGCAGCATCCACCGGCTGTCGATCGAAGGCGTCGACTTCGTCCGCGACACGATCCGCGAGCTCGGCATCGAGGCCGCCGTGCCGCAGCCCGGCATCTCCAGCGTGCTGCGTTACGACGGCGGCGACACGCTGAAGCGGCATGCCGAGGCGATGGCCAAGACCTACGGCTACGAACTCGAATATTTCGACACCGACCGCATCCGCTCGGTGCTGAAATCGAAGCGCTATTTCCAGGGCCTGCGCGATGGCCGCGCCTTCCACATGCACCCGCTCAACTATCTGCGCGGCGTGGCAGCGGAGATCGAGCGGCTCGGCGGGCAGATCTTCGAACATTCGCCGGCCGAGCGCTGCGAGCTCGACGGCGCCGAGAAGGTCGTCGCCACCGCCGGCGGCCGGGTCAAGGCGCGGCAGGTGGTGTTCACCACCGGCGGCTATACCGGCGGGCTGAACCGGCGGCTGAAGCGCGCCTTCCTGCCGATCGCCACCTATGTGATGGTCAGCGAGGAGGCGCCGGAGCTGATCCGCTCGGCGATCCAAACCACGGACGCGATCGGCGACAACCGCCGCGCCGGCGACTACTACCGCGTCATCGACGGCGGCAAGCGGCTGCTGTGGGGTGGACGCATCACCACGCGCGCCGCCTCGACGGCCGCACTGGTCGCCGAACTGCGTGCCGAGATGACCGGCACCTATCCGCAGCTTTCAGGGCTCAAGACCGAACTCGCCTGGTCCGGGCTGATGTCCTACGCCCGCCACCTGATGCCCCAGATCGGCCAGATGCAGCCCGGCGTCTGGCACTGCACCGCCTTTGGCGGCCATGGCCTCAACACCACGGCGATGGGCGGCAAGCTGATTGCCGAGGGTATTCTCGGGGAAAGTGACCGCTACAAGCTCTTCAAGCCCTTCGGCCTCGTCTGGGCCGGCGGCGTGGCAGGGCTGGCGGTCGCCCAGCTCACCTATTGGAAACTGCAGGCACAGGACTGGTGGCGCGAGCGCGCTGCCTGACCGCCTGAGGGGGAGGGGACACGAAATGATCGGCCGACTGATACTCAACTATCCGGATGCCGCGCAGCGCGCCGGGATTTTCTTGCTGCTGGCGTTCGTCACGCTGGTGATCTACCAGCTCGGCGTCAGCCCGGCCTGGATCGGCCATCTGGTGCCGGCGACCACCGCCTGGCTGACGGAGAACCCGGCGCTCGGCCGGCTGGCCGGCGCCGTGCTGATCGCGCTGATCGCCGCGGCGAACTGGAAGGCGCTGCGGCAGCTGTCGCGCCGCCAGCAGATCATCGGCGTCTGGCTGGAGCTCTTCGTGCTCCTGATGCTGTTCTTCTACTCCTTCGACCTGTCCTTCGCCTTCATTGCCAAGAAGGTCGGCTTCCTGGTCTCGCAGGGCGTGGTGACGACGCTCTACATCTCGGCGATCTCGATCGTCATCGCAACCGTGATCGCGCTGGCCGGGGCGATCGCCAAGCTGTCGAAGAACGGCGTCGTCTACGGGCTCGCCACCTTCTACACCTCGCTGTTCCGCGGCCTGCCGCTGCTGATGCAGATCTACATCATCTATCTGGGCCTGCCGCAGGTCGGCTACGTGATCGGCGCGGTGCCGGCCGGCATCCTGGCGCTGTCGCTCTGCTACGGCGCCTACATGACGGAGATCTTCCGGGCCGGCATCGAGAGCATCAACCGCGGCCAGACCGAGGGGGCGACGGCGCTCGGCCTCAGCCCGACCCAGACGATGGCGCTGGTCATCCTGCCGCAGGCGATGCGGGTCATCATCCCGCCGACCGGCAACCAGTTCATCGCCATGCTGAAGGATTCCTCGCTCGTCTCCGTCGTCGGCGTATGGGAGCTGATGTATCTGGCGCGCACGCAGGGACAGACCGAGTTCCGCCACATCGAGATGCTGATCACCGCCTCGATGATCTACTGGATGCTGTCGATCGTGCTCGAATATGTGCAGTCGCTGATCGAGGCCCGCTTCGGCCGCTTCAATGTCCGCTGACGCCGAGGCCACCCCGAAGCTCGCGGCGCGCCCGAACCTGCGCGCCGCCATGCTCTGCCTGCTCGCCTTTGCGGTGTTTTCGGGCACCGATGTGCTGGTCAAACTGCTGGCGCAGCACTTCGCCGCGCCGCAGGTCACCTTCATGGTGACGATGGCGGCCCTGGTGCTGCTGCTGGCCCAGGCGGCGGCAACCGGGCAGGGCGGCTCGCTGATGCCGCGCTATCCGGGGCTTGCCATGCTGCGGGCGCTGCTGCTCGCCGTCGATACGCTGCTGATCCATTACGCCTTTGCGGTGCTGCCGCTGGCGGAGGCCTATCTGCTCGCCTTCCTGACGCCGGTGCTGGTGGCGATCCTGGCCTTCGTTCTGCTCGGCGAGCGGCTGTCGGTGCTCGCCTGGAGCGGCGTGCTGCTCGGCTTTGCCGGGGTGGCGATCGCGCTGCGCCCCGGCGTCGCGCCGCTCAGCCTGGGCCACGCGGCGGCAGCCGGCTCGGCGCTGGTGTTCGCGCTGTCGCTGCTGCTGCTGCGCCGGGCGAAGGCGGCGGAGTCCGACATGGCGCTGGTCTCGACGCTGCTCGTCGTGCAGGCGGCGCTGGCGCTTGCGGTGACGGGTCCTGCAGGAGGCCTGGCGCTGCCGGGGCCCGGCGACATCGCCATGGCTGTGGGCGCCGGCGTGCTTCTGCTGGCCGGTCACATGCTGCTGGTGCGCGCCTTCCGGACCGGCGACGCCTCGGTCGTCGCCCCGTTCCAGTACAGCCAGATCGTCTGGGGCTGTCTCTACGGGGCGCTGATCTTCGCAGCTCCCGTCGAACTGCACACGCTCGCCGGGGCGGCGGTGATCGTCCTGTCAGGATGGCTGGTGCTGAAATGACAGCCGCGCGGCGGCGGTAAGGGTGGCGGGCCATCAGGCCGGACGGCGTGGTTGGTACGTTGCCTCGCAGGGACCGGTGCGGGTTTCCATGCTGCCGACTTCGCGGGCCTGTATCATGTTGTAAGACAACTTGCCTGGTGAACCGGGGTGAAAGCGGCGGTATGCGACATGGAGTGGCGTAACTCGGATATTGCGGGCAGGGCGAGGGCAAGGCTCGAAGCTTGACGTCGCTGTAATCGTCAGACAAGAAACGTGACAGGCCGAGCGTTTTTCGAGGTCAGCAATTGAACGAGCCCCTTCGCGACACGCGCACCCTGGTCCAACAGCTTCGCGACCGCATCGCCGAGCTCATTCGCGACGAGGGGCTCGGGCCGGGTGACAAGCTGCCGACCGAGGCGCAGTTGACGCAGCGCTTCAAGATCTCGCGCCCGGCCCTGCGCGAGGCGCTGAAACTGCTCGAGCAGGACGACGTGATCTATGTCGAGCACGGTCGCGGCCGCTTCGTCTCGGCCATGGCGGCGGTGCAGGTGGAGCGTCCCATCACCGTGTTCGAAAGCGTCACTGAACTGGCGCGACACTATGGCTATACGCCCGTCAACAAGGTGCTGTCGATCGCCGATGAACCGGCGGACAAGACGGTGGCAGAGAAGCTCCAACTCGCCGCAGGCGCGCGGGTGGTACGCCTGGAGAGGCTGCGCCTCGAGGGCGACGAGCCGATCCTCTACTGTATCGACTATATTCCGCGCAGCATCATCCCGGTCCGGCTCTACGACATCGACTGGAGCGGCTCGCTGCTGGCCCTGCTTGAAGAGTACAAGCAGCGGCCACGCATGTCGGCCGCCACCGTGTCGGCCGTGCTTCTGCCCGACGAGGTGGTCGAGCGCCACGATCTGCGCGGCTTCGGTCCGGCCCTGCTAATCCGGGAAGTCTGCTTCAATGCCGCAGGCACGCCGGTCACCTATGCGATCGACTATCATCGCGGCAGCCATTTCTCGTTCAGTTTCGTCCGCAAGTAGGCCTGCGGACGCGCGGATGAAGCGGAAGACGGCCTCACCCAGGCGCTGAAGCAAAAAATTTCGCTGACACGCCTTGGTCAAATGCCTTTGGGCGTCGCTTGCGCGCGGCCAGAGCCGGGCAGGCGAGGCGGTAGCGGCGGGCGCTGTGCGCGCGACCGCCGAGGGCCGTCAGCCCTGCGCGACGCTCTGACGTTGCGTGCCCAGGCCGTCGATCGAGACTTCCATCCGGTCGCCCGTCTTGAGGAAGCGCGGCGGCTTCATGCCCATGCCGACGCCCGGCGGCGTGCCGGTCGTGATGACGTCGCCCGGCTCGAGAATCATGAACTGCGAGATGTAATGGACCAGGAAAGGCACCTTGAAGACCATAGTGGCGGTCGAGCCGTGCTGGACGCGCTCGCCGTTGACGCTGAGGCTCATGGCGAGGTCGCTCGCATCGATCTCGTCGGTGGTGACGAGCCAGGGCCCGAGCGGGCCAAAGGTGGGGCACCCCTTGCCCTTCGTCCACTGGCCGCCGCGATCGAGCTGGTAGCTGCGCTCGGAAATGTCGTTGCAGATGCAGTAGCCGGCCACATAGTCGAGCGCCTCGGCCTCGGAAACATAGGTGGCGCGGCTGCCGATGACGACGGCGAGTTCCACCTCCCAGTCGGTCCTTTCCGAGCCGCGCGGGATGAGGATGGTATCGTCCGGACCGCCGATGCATGACGGCGCCTTGTTGAAGAGCACCGGCTCGGCAGGCACCGGCATGCCGCTTTCGGCGGCATGATCGGCGTAGTTCAGCCCGACGGCGATGAAGTTCCCAACCGAGCCGACGCAGGCGCCGAGCCGCTCGCCGGCCGGTGCCATCGGCAGGCTAGCCGGGTCGATGGCCCGAAGACGTTCCAGGCTTTCACGGCCGAGCACGTCGCCGGCGATGTCGCTGACCACGCCGGAAAGATCACGGACGTTGCCGTCCGCATCGATCAGCCCGGGCTTCTCGCTGCCAAATTTCCCGAAGCGCACAAGTTTCATGTGGTGATCCTCCCGTGGTGCCGCCGTTCCGGCGGCGTGTCCCGCCGATTTCAGTTGCGTTCCACCTTCCACGAGTCCTAGATGCTGTCAATGATTTTCGAAAATATGTCAGGTTTGGCAAAATGAACGCAGCAGGCACGAGCCGAAGCGCCAAGCCGGGCGGGCGCACCCTGGCCAACGATGCCTATGAACGGGTTCGGGCGGCGATCCTGACCGGCCGCTTCCGGCCCGGCGACCGGCTGCGCTTTGCCGACCTGCAGGCGCTCTGCGGTATGAGCGTGACGCCGGTGCGCGAGGCGCTGGCTCGATTGACGGCCGAAGGCTTCGCTGTGCTCGACGACCACCGCGGCTACAGCGTCGCAAGCCTGTCGCTGTCCGAGTTGCGGGACATCACCGCCAACCGCAAGCGCTGCGAAGGCGAGGCGCTGAGGCTTTCGATCGCCAGGGGGGATGCGGAATGGGAGGCGCGGATCGTCGCGTCCCATCACCTGCTCTCCAGGCTGCCGCAGGGGCGCGAGGACATGCCGTCGGTGATCAGTGCCGGCTGGGACGCCCGGCACGCTGCCTACCACCAGGCGCTGATCTCGGCCTGCGGGTCGCCGATCCTCCTCGACATCTGCGCCCGGTTGTTCGCGCATGCGGATCGCTACCGGCGAATTTCGGTCAGCCTTGCCGGAGCGCAGCGCGACGCGGCTGCGGAGCACCGGCTGATCCTGGAGAGGGCGCTGGCCCGTGATGCCGACGCTGCGGTCGAGGCGCTGCAGGCCCACTACCAGAACACCGCCGATGCGATCGAAGCCTTCCTCGAAACCGCCGGATGAGCCATGAGGAGGGGCGGCGGCCGATCCGGCACCCGCCGCGCTGTTCGCTGCCGGTGGCAATTCGGCCCGCGCGAGCGAAATGCCCCCGAAACCGGAAAGCTTCGAGGGCATCGGGATTTTGTGGTTGGAACCCGTGCGGCTTACTGCGTGAACGGGGCTGAGCCGTTGTCCTTCACGACCGGTGCCTTGCCGACGACCTGGGCGACGCGCGGCGCCTGCGTCGGCACCGGCGTGTCGATCGACGAGCCACCGCCGATGGCGACATTGAGCGCGGCATAATCGGTTGCGAGCGTCCGAATAGAGGAGGCCAACGTCAGACGGCTGTTTGCCACGTTGCGTTCGGCATCCAGCACGTCGAGGATGGTGCTGGCGCCGCCGCGGTAGCTCTCGCGGGCCAGTGACAGGGCTTCCTCGTTCGAGGCCACGAGCCGGCGCAGGGCGGCCACGGTCTGGTAGTCGCGGATGAGGGCCGCCTGGGCGCTCTCCACTTCCTCCACCGCGTTCAACACCGTCTGCTTCCAGGCGAAGTACTGCTGCTTGGCCTGCGAATTGGCAATGTCGACCTGTGCCTGCAGCGCACCGCCGGTGAAGATCGGAATGATAAGGTTCGGCCCGAACGACCAGCCGGTCAGGTTTCCGGTGGCGGCGCTGATGACGCGGGAGGCGTTGATCGTGCCGTCGAGCGTCAGGCTCGGGTAAAGCTGCGATTCGGCCACGCCGATCTGGGCGGTCGCGGCGGCGAGGGTGCGCTCGGCCCGGCGGATGTCCGGCCGGTTGCGGATCAGGTCGGCCGGAATGCCAGCCTTGGCGGAATAGCGCGGCATCGGCTGGCCGCTGCCGGCGAGAAGGCTCGGGGTGACCGTCGAGGCCGGAACGCCGAGCAGCGTCGCTATCCGGTTGGCCGCCTGGTAGAAGCCGATCTCGAGCGGCGGGATTTCGGCGAGCGTCTGGTTGACCAGACCTTCGGCCTGGACGACGTCGAGGCTGGACGCCGCACCCGCTGCGCGGATATCCTCGGTCAACTTCAGGGTCTCGCGCCGCGAAGCCAGGTTCAGGCGGTCCAGCGCCAGCGATTCCTGGTAGAACCGGGCGCTGATGTAGGCGGTCGTCAGGTCGTTCAGATAGGCGACGCGGGCGACGTTGACGTCGTTGTAGACCGCATCCAGGTTCGCGTTGGCCGATTCCCTGGCGCGGCGGTACTGCCCGAACAGGTCCAGCAGCCATGAGGCACTGCCGGATGCAGCCAGGGTCTTCGACTGGGTGTGGCTTGGGCCAGTAATGCCCGGCACGCCGGACTGCTGCGCGCGCAGCAGGGATCCGTCCTGTCCCGCAACGGTAGCATTGGCGTTGGCGCTGATCTGCGGCCATGCGCCGGAACCGGCGAGAACCACGTTGGCCTGGGCCTCGGTGATCCGCTCCATCGCCTGAAGAACCGTGAGGTTCTGGTTCATGCCCTGTTCCACCAGCGCATTGAGCCGCTTGTCGTGATAGTTTTCCCACCAGCGATTGAGCGTGACGTCGCCTGCGGACTTGGCGGCCGATTCGGAGAACTTCACCGGCAGAGCTGCTTCAGGTGTCCGGTAATCGGGGCCGACGACGCATCCCGATAGGAGCAGCATGGTCAGGGGCAGAAGGGACTTTACAATCTTCATGGTCTTCCCCGAGCCCCTTGCAGTGCGGGCTCACAAACTCGATTCGAAAAATTGTCGCGTATTGTCCATCAGTATGGTTAACGCACTTACAACGGTCACAGCCTAAGGCAGTGGCCAGAATCAGCATGCCCACCATAGCTAGCCGAGAAACATTGCCAATCGATTTTCATGCCGGTGCGGTGCCGGAAAGGCGCGAATTAACATCTTCTGTTGCGTTTTGGTCCCGGTTGGCGGTCCCCATACCTCGCCTGGCGGGTGCCCGGGCTGCCATTTCTACTCCTTTTGCGCGAAGATTCGGCGTTCAATTCCGGGCGATTCTGCCCGGATCGCGAGCAAATGCCGCTGTCGTGCGTCGCGCAAGTTCATTTCAAGGGATTAGTGCACGTGCGAACTATTTTCTTTGAAACGATTTGTCACGCGACTGTCACGCAATAAAATCCCAAAAAATCCCGCTTCACATTGACATCGCCGGCCCAACCGATTATCTGGTCATGCAGCGTGAGGGCCCACGCAACCAAGTCTGTCCGGCCTGTCTCCACCGCCATCATCGCGTGTGGCCTAACCAAGGGAGTGTGAACATGCATCTCAATGCCTACATCGCCTCCGCTGGTGATGTTTTCTCCTGTCGCGGAACGAAATTCGAGAAAATGTATTCGGCTCCCTGCCGAATGTGACCCCGTCTCCACTTCGATCGAAACGCAAGACTATGTTGGCCGTGCATGCCGCATGGCAGGAGCCATTATGGAAAAGCAAGTCATTGAAATCGGCGGCGAAGCCGTCGGAGTCGTCGTCCCCGACCAGGACCGGCTGAAGTTCGTCGCCGTGAAATACCACGTCTGGGATCTGGATTCGAAACGCTTCAATTCGGCGGACGAGGTGCGTGCCGCGATCCGCAAGCTCATGAACGACCCCGCCGCGGCCGCCCGCCGCGCCGCGTCGCAGAACCTGACTGCGGCCTGATCTCCATTTCGGGCGTGCCGGCGTATTCGCCGGCCCCCTTCCACCCCCGCAACGACTACCATCTCCCAGCGGACCACCGCGGCCTTCCATTGGTCGCGGTGGTCCTTTCGCGGACCATCTTCCCCTCAGGTAGGTGGATCGCCACGCGTTGGGCAATGGACATCACCGACCCCTTTGGCCGAGATGTTCGGCGCTGCTATCCGCGGCTTGACGGCGCCTCGCGCCCGGCGCAAACAGTGGACACAGCGTCCATGGCGACGGCTCTGGCCTGGGCGCCGGATACCTGCTTGGGTGTTCGTCCACGGAGATCGGACATGACCAGCGGCATTCATCACATCACCGCAATCACCCGCAAGATTCAGGCGAACGTGGATTTCTACGTCGGCTTTCTGGGCCTGCGCCTCGTCAAGCGGACGGCGGGCTTCGAGGACGCCGACCAGTTGCACCTGTTCTACGGCGACGCGGTCGGCTCACCGGGCTCGCTGCTCACCTTCCTGGCATGGGAGGACGGGGCGCCGGGGCGCGTCGGGACCGGCCAGCCGGCGGAAATCGCCCTGTCGATCCGCCCCGAGGCGATCGGCTTCTGGCTGACGCGAGCGCTGACCTTCAACATGCCGCTGAGCGGCCCGGCGCCGGAGTTCGGCGAGCCGGTGTTGCGACTGAAGGACCCCGACGGGATCATCGTCAAGCTCGTCGGCGATGCCGGGCCGCTACCGGCGCCCGCCAGCATGGCGGGGGACATCCCGGCGGAGGAGGCGGTGCGGCGGATAAGGGGTGCGACCATCTTCAGCGACCAGCCGCAGGCGACGGCCGAGTTCATCGCGCGGCATTTCGGTTTCCGACCGGTGGCGGAGGCCGGCGGCATCCGCAGGCTGGTAAGCGAGGCGGCGGACGTGCTCGATATTCGCGATGCCGGCGGGTTCTGGACTTCGGCGCCAGGCACGGGCACGATCGACCACGTGGCGTTGCGGGCTGCGGACCGGGCCGCCGTCGAACGGGTCGGGGCGGCGCTGCGGGCCGAGCGGGCGGGCGCCACAAACATGCACGACCGCACCTACTTCTACTCCCTCTATGTGCGCGAGCCGGGCGGTGCGTTGCTGGAATATGCGACGGACGGGCCGGGCATGCTGGTCGACGAGATGCCGGAAACCCTCGGCAGCACCCTGTTCGTGCCCCGACACTTCCGCACCGATCCGCACGACGTGCGGGCGCGGCTGCCGCAGTTCGGCCTTCCAGGAGAAGAAAGAATGACCCAGCGAGACCTGCCCTTCGTCCACCGCGTCCACCGGCCGGAACAGGCCGACGGCACCGCACTCGTCCTGCTGCACGGCACCGGCGGCAACGAGACCAGCCTTTTGCCGTTCGGTGCCCGGGTCGCACCAAACGCGACGCTTCTCAGCCTCAGGGGGCGGAGCACCGACGAGGGCTACCCGCGCTTCTTCCGCCGCCTGACGACGACGACCTTCGACCAGAACGAGATCGTCTCGGAAGCCGCCGCCCTTGCCGCCTTCATCGAGGAGGCGAACACCGCCTACGGGCTCGATCCCGACAGAACCGTGTTCCTCGGCTACTCCAATGGGGCCAACATGATCGGCGCGACCATGCTGCTGCACTCCGGCGTGATCAGGAACGCGGTGCTGCTGCGGGCGATGAACGTGCTCGAGAATGCCCCCGAGCCCGACCTGTCGGGCGCGCGGGTGCTGATGGTGACCGGCCAGTCGGACCCCTACGGTCCATATGCGGCGGCGCTCGAGACCAAGCTCAGCCAGGCCGGCGCCAGCGTCGACAACCGGCTGCTGCCGGCCGGGCACGACATCGGCCCGGCCGACGCCGACCTGGCGCGGCGGTTCATGGAGAAGGTCGTTCGGTAAAGGATGGCGGCGCTGGCGCTACCAATAGGTAGCGCTGCCGCTATCGGCCGTCAGCTCTGCCGTTCCCGGACGAAGGCGACGAAGCTTTCGACGAAGTCGCGCAGGCGCTTGTCGGTCGCCTCGTCGACGATCCGGCCATCGGAGTCGAACACCGAACCGGCCTTCGAGACCATCAGCTTCATGCCGAACCAGGGGCGGGTCCTGAGCGTGCGCATCACCGGCAGCCAGGCTTCCTGCGACAGGACTGTGCCGAAATTGCCGGGCGAGGCGCCGGCGATGGCGAAGGGCTTGTCGGAAAACACCCGCGAGATATCGGCGGCCGGGCGGGTCATCCAGTCGATCGCGTTCTTCAGCACGCCGGGGATGGAGTTATTGTACTCGGGCGTGAACAGCATGACCCCGTCTGCGGCTGCCACGAGGTCTTTCAGCTTCGCCGCCGCCTCCGGCACGCCGTTTGCGGCTTCCTCGTCGCCATCATAGAGCGGAATGCCGCGGATCGAGCCTTCGATGATCTCGACGCCGTCCGGCGCCATGGCGATCGCCGCCCGCATCAACGCGGTGTTGAACGAGCCCTTGCGCAGGCTTCCCGAAATCGCGACCAGCTTCGTCATCTCTCTATTCTCCTGTTGCCGGCGTTCCGGGACGCAACGCGCGATGGTCTCGTCCCGACGCCATCAAACAAAACCCCGGCGGGAAGGCAAATGTTTCCGCCGGGGTTGGTCGTGTCAATCGCAAGCTAGCCATCGGCGTTGTTACACAAGCGGCTTCAGGCGGGCCTCGATCTGCTCGCGGCGCGGCTCCAGGAAGGGCGGCAGCGACAGGCTTTCGCCGAGCGTCTCCAGCGGTTCGTCGACCGTGAATCCCGGGCCGTCGGTGGCCAGCTCGAACAGCACGCCGTTCGGCTCGCGGAAGTACAGCGAGCGGAAATAATAGCGCTCGACTTCGCCGCTCGAGGGAATGCGGAAGCCGCGGACCCGCTCCGTCCAGGCATGCAGCGCCTCGACGTCGGGGACGCGGAAGGCGACGTGGTGGACGGCGCCGGCCCCCTGGTGGGCGGCCGGCAGGTCAGGCTCGACCGCCACATGCAGTTCCGCCGCCGGCCCGCCGGGGCCCATGGAAAAGACGTGCACCTCGCCCGCGCCGTCCGGCGAGGGATAGGTCGAGGTCCTGGTCATGTTCATCACCTGCACCAGCACCGCCTCGGTGGGGCGCAGGTCGGGCACGCTGATCAGGATGGGGCCGAGGCCCTTGATCTGGTGCTCGGCCGGGACAGGGCTCCTTTCCCAAGGGTTGGAGGGGGCGCCGCTGTCGTCGACCGTCAGCCGGAAGCGCTGGCCCTCGGCATCCTCGAAATCGAGCGTCTGCCGGGCACCGACTTCGCGTATGTCGCCGGCGAGGACCTTCAACTCGTCGAACCGGGCCTTCCACCACTGCAGCGTTTCCAGGCTGCCGACGCGAAGACCGGTGCGGGCGATGCTGTGCGTGCCGCGGCGCTCGCGCCCGACCGGCCAGTCGAAGAAGGTCAGGTCGGTGCCGGGGGAGGCCAGGCCATCGGCATAGAAGAGGTGATAGGCGCTGGTGTCGTCCTGGTTGACGGTCTTCTTGACGAGACGGAGGCCGAGCGTGTGGGTGTAGAAGCGCAGGTTCTCCGCGGCCTGGGCGGTGATCGCCGTCAGATGATGGATGCCGGTCAGTTGCATCGTCATGTCTTTGTCCTCCGGGCTTGGGTTGTGCCGAGGCACTGTGTTGACCGGAATATCACCCCGACGAGCTTACTCTTAAAGAGAGCGGCGTGCGAACGCTGAGTTCTGTTTTATCGAACGGCCGCGGAACTTCTGTTCGCAGCAGGTTGCCGTGCGCGGGGCGAAGCGATCCGGTCCTTTCCGCGCTGCACAAATGCTGTGCGATTTCTGCGCCGCTGCCGGTGAATTAGGCGGCGCCGTTCGCGGCAGCCGCTTTGGCGTCCACGCCGACGTCCTGAAACGGAGCAGTTTGATCTGGCACGGTTTCTGCATCAGGTTCGGCGTGGTCCAGAGGGGACCCGCAAGAGAAGCGTCCACGAAGACTGCTCCGGAAATGCCGTCGTCCAGCGCCAGCGTGCCGAAGTCACGCCGGCCCTGACGGCGGCATTTTTGTATGTGCCCGCTTGGTCCTGGTGGCGTCTGCCTCTTTTGGCCGGGAAGCCTCAGGCGTCGCGGGCGCTGGCCAGCATCAGCCGGACGCCGTTCTCTTCGAGCATGCGGCGGATGTCGGCCGGCGGCTCGGCATCGGTGACGAGGACGTCGTAGGTATCGGGCGGGGCGATGGTGATGGGGGCGGAGCGGCCGAATTTCTGCGCGTCGGCGACGATGATGCGGTTCTGCGCGTGGCGCGCGGCGACCCGCGAGATGTCCGCCTCCTGCATGTCCTGCAGCATGAAACCGGCGCGGGCGTTGATCGCCGTCACCGACAGGATGGCATGCTGCAGGTTGAAACGTTCGATGTAGGTCAGAGCCTCGATCCCGAAGGTGCCGGCATCGTGCGCCCGCAGTTCGCCGCCGGCAATGTGGACGCGGTTGTTGTTGCGGGTGGCGAGCGCGTGGGCGACCGACAGCGAATTGGTGACGACGAACAGGTCGCGGTGCTTCTGCAGGGCGACGGCGATGAAGGCGGTGGTCGAGCCGATGTCGAGAAACAGGCTGTCGCCGTTGTTGACCATGGCCGCTACCTTGGCGGCGATCAGGCGCTTCGCCTCGGGATTGACGCTCATGCGGAAATGCAGCGGCTGCTCGCCGACGCTGTCGGCGATGTGCACGCCGCCGTGCACCTTGGTGACGAGGCCGTTCGCCTCGAGCGTGCGGATGTTGCGGCGGATCGTTTCCTCGGAGACCCGCAGCCGCTCGGCCAGGAACTGGATGCGGCTGGAGCCGCCGGCGAGCCGCAGCTCGTCGAGGATCTCGCGCTCGCGCTGGTTGGAAAGCACCGGTGGATTGTTCGCGATGTCCATGCCGCTCCCCCGCGCCGTCGTCCGGTCCGCGCCGGTTCGCGGAATGCTGTAGTGGTTCTGGCGATCGGCGGCGAGTGCGCTTCGGGCATGAAAGCCAGAACTGCCGCGCAGCCTCCGGCCATTCTGCCGCAACTTGCAACAAAAAACCATGCCGATGATCGCTTTTGTGGAATCGTCTTGACAGGCTTGCAGCGGTGCGGGAACGTCGGCGCAACACGCCCGAGGCATAGCGGTGTGTCCGGGAGGCGAGCAGGCATGGATCCGGCGGCGCTTGAGATGATCCGTTCGCTGCCCCTGTGGAACGGCACGCCGGAGGTGACCGTCCTGAAGGGCGGAATCACCAATCGCAATTTTCGGGTCGTGGACGGAGGCCGGTCCTACGTCGTCCGGCTCGGCGACGACATCCCCGTCCACCACATCAGCCGCCAGAACGAGCTTGCCGCGAGCCGCGCGGCCCATGCCGCCGGGATCTCGCCGGCGGTGATCCATCACCAGCCGGGCGTGCTCGTGCTCGACCACATCTGCGGCCGGACGCTGACGCCGGAGGACGTCCGCTCGCCCGCCTGCCTCGAACGGATCGTGCCGCTGGTCAGGGCCTGCCATCGCGAGACGGGGCGGCACTATCGCGGCGGCGCGATGATCTTCTGGGCCTTCCACGTCATCGAGGACTATGCCGCGACCCTTGGCGACGCCGGCAGCCCGCATGCGGGGCGGCTGGAGGGACTGCTGCGGAGGTCGCGGCAACTGGAGCGGGCCGCCGCACCGTTCGACATCGTCTTCGGCCACAACGACCTGCTCGCCGCCAACTTCCTCGACGACGGTGAGCGCCTCTGGCTGATCGACTGGGATTATGCCGGCTACAACACGCCGCTGTTCGACCTCGGCGGGCTCGCGTCCAACAACGAACTCGGGCAAGACCAGGAGAAGTGGCTGCTGGAGGCCTACTTCGAACAGCCGCTTCGCGACGAGTTGTGGCGGCGCTACCAGGCGATGAAATGCGCCTCGCTGCTGCGGGAAACGCTCTGGAGCATGGTCTCCGAACTGCATTCGACCATCGATTTCGACTACGCCGCCTACACCGCCGACAACCTCGCCCGCTTCGAACGGGCCTACGAGCGTTTCCAGCAGCTGGAAGCATAGGAGCGTGCATGAAGGAACTTCCGGCCAGCGCCAGGGCCGTCGTCATCGGCGGCGGCATCATCGGCTGTTCGACCGCCTATCACCTGGCCAAGCTCGGCTGGACCGACACCGTGCTTCTGGAACGCAAGAAACTGACGTCGGGAACGACGTTCCACGCCGCCGGGCTGGTCGGCCAGCTGCGCACCAGCGCCAACATCACCCAGCTGCTCGGCTATTCGGTCGATCTCTACAAGAGGCTCGAGGCCGAGACGGGCCTCGGGACGGGCTGGAAGATGAATGGCGGCCTGCGGCTAGCCTGCAACGAGGAACGCTGGGCGGAGGTCCGGCGGCAAGCCACGACCGCGCGCTCCTTCGGCCTGGAGATGGAGCTGCTGACGCCGAAGCAGGCGCAGGACCTCTGGCCGCTGATGACGATCGATGACCTGGTCGGCGCGGCATTCCTGCCGACCGACGGCCAGGCCAATCCCTCCGACATCACCCAGGCGCTGGCGCGCGGGGCGACGATGGCGGGGGCGGCGATCTTCGAGGACACGGAGGTCACCGATCTCGAGATCGACGCCGGGCGCATCCGCGCCGTCGTCACGGCACGGGGCCGGATCGAGTGCGAGCGGGTCGTGGTCTGCGCCGGCCAGTGGACGCGGGCCTTTGCCGCCCGGTTCGGCGTCAACGTGCCGCTCGTGCCGATGGAGCACCAGTATCTCATCACCGAGGCGTTCGGCGTGCCCTCCAACCTGCCGACGCTGCGCGACCCCGACCGGCTGACCTATTATAAAGAGGAGGTCGGTGGCCTGGTGATGGGCGGCTACGAGCCCAATCCCGCCCCCTGGGCGGTGAGCGGCATCCCGGAAGGCTTCCACTACAGCCTACTCGATCCCGATCTAGGGCGCTTCGAGCAGATCATGGAGCTGGCGCTCGGCCGCGTGCCGGCGCTGCAGACGGCCGGGGTCAGGCAACTGCTGAACGGGCCGGAGAGCTTTACGCCCGACGGCAACTTCATCCTCGGCGAGGCGCCGGCCTTGCGCAATTTCTTCATCGGCGCCGGCTTCAACGCCTTCGGCATTGCATCGGCCGGCGGCGCCGGCATGGCGCTCGCCGAGTGGGTGACCAAGGGCGAGCCGCCGTTCGATCTGTGGCCGGTCGACATCCGCCGCTTCGGCCGGCCGCATTTCGACGCCGACTGGATCCGGCGCCGCACGGTCGAGGCCTACGGCAAGCACTACGCCATGGCCTGGCCTTCGGAGGAGCACTCAAGCGGGCGGCCCTTCCGGACCTCGCCGCTCTACGAGCGGCTGAAGGCGCAAGGGGCGTGTTTCGGCGAGAAGCTCGGCTGGGAACGGCCGAACTGGTTCGCCGACCTTTCCGCCGGCGAAACGCCGCAGGACGTCTACACCTTCGGCCGGCCGAACTGGTTCGCCGCCGTCGCCCGCGAACACCGGGCGGTGCGGGAGAGGGCGGTGATCTTCGACCAGACCTCGTTTGCCAAGTTCGCGCTCAAGGGCAGGGACGCCGAGCGGGCGCTGTCCTGGATCGCCGCCAACAATGTCGCGCGCAAGCCGGGCTCGGTGATCTACACGCAGATGCTGAACGACCACGGCGGCATCGAATGCGACCTGACGGCGGCGCGGATCGCGGACGACGAGTACTACATCGTCACCGGCACGGGCTTTGCCACACACGATTTCGACTGGATCGCACGCAACATCCCGGCCGGACTCGATGCGACGCTGAAGGATGTGACGGAAGACTGGTCGGTGCTGGTGCTGATGGGGCCGAGATCCCGCTCCATCCTGCAGAAGTTGACCGACGACGACGTGTCGAACGAAGGCTTTCCCTTCGGCACCGTCCGCAACATCACCGTCGCGGGTCTCGCCGTGCGGGCCATGCGCATCACCTATGTCGGCGAACTCGGTTGGGAACTGCACCTGCCGGTCGCCGGCGCCGCGGCCGTCTACGACGCGCTGATGCAGGCGGGCAGGGCGGAGGAGTTGGCGAATGCCGGCTATCGCGCGCTGGAAACCTGCCGGCTGGAGAAAGCCTACCGCGCCTGGGGATCGGACGTCGGGCCGGATCATACTCCGGTCGAGGCGGGGCTCGCCTGGGCCGTGAAGACCGGTGGGCAAGCCGATTTCCGCGGCCGGGCGGCGGTGGAGCGCCAGCTTGCCGAGGGGGTGCGGAAGATGCTCGTCTGCTTCGTGCCGGACGATCCGGAAACGGTGCTGTTCGGCCGCGAGACGATCTATCGCAACGGCGAAAGGGCCGGGTGGCTGACGAGCGGCGGTTTTGGCCACACGATCGGAAAAGCAATCGGCCTTGGTTACGTGCGCAACCGGGCCGGCGTCGATGCGGACTATGTGCGGTCCGCCGCCTATGAACTGGACGTCGGCGGACAACGCCTGCCCTGCACGTCGCATCTGGCACCGCTCTACGACCCGTCCGGCAAGCGGATCCGGAGCTGACGGCACCGGCGCAAGCGTCGGGCCCTCCGGCGTTTCGGCAAAGGCCTCCTGGGCCTTTCCCAGGTCGGCAGGTGACGTCGGCACGGCGGCTACTGATTCTGCCATTCCGGCATGCGATTCGTCCGCCCGAACGACTGTGACCGAAGGTTGACTGCGCTCTTTTTACCGCACTCGTTCGGAAAAATATCGTTGGAAAGCGCCCCCTTACGATGCCGTCGCGAAATCGGCTTTGCTTGACGTAAGGAATGTGCAACCGATTTGGTCCATGGTAGGGCGGAGCTCGCTCTGGGGACGGATTGCATCGATGCACCTGGTCGAGCGGGCCTTGTGTCCGGGATGGCGTCGTCTCCAGCGGGGCGCGACCAAGGGAATTGCAATGCGATGAGCGAGACCACAGGCATTGACATCCCGGGGACGAGGCGGCTGGCTCGATCCCTGATGCGCTTCGCAACGGGCGCGGCGCTATTGACCCTTGCCAGCTGCGTGCCCAGCGACGGACCCCTCACCCGACGGGTGGTCGAAGCGGGTGCTGCGGACGGGGCCTACCGGATCCCGCAGACCAGGACGATCTTCGATGTGGTCACCATAGACCAGCGGGTCGCCAACGGCGTGACGACGCACGGCACCCCCAGCCTTGCAAGGACTTTCGGCTTCGGCAGCGCCGGTGGCGCGCCGGTCATCGGTGTCGGCGACCGGCTCGAGGTGACGATCTTCGAGGCGGGCCCGGACGGGCTATTCTCCACCACGGACCGCAAGTCCACGACGATCCCGGTCGTCGTGCAGCCGGACGGCCATGGGCAGATCCCCTATGTCGGTGCGGTGCGATTTGCCGGCATGACGCTCGCGACCGCCCGGACCACGATCGTGGACGCCCTCAAGTCGAAGGCCGTCGAGCCGGACGCGATCGTCACGCTGGCCGGCAACGAATCGCGCAACGTCGCCGTTCAGGGTGAGGTCAACAAGGCCGGGATGATCCCGCTCGGCCTGAACGCCGAACACCTGAGCGAGATTCTCGCCCGGGCCGGCGGCGCCACCAAGGCGCCCTACGACACCTATGTCACCCTGAAGCGCGGCGGCCGCCAGGGAACGGTGCTGCTGCAGACGATCGTCGACAATCCGAAGGAAGACGTCTTCGTCAGGCCGGCGGACCAGATCTACGTGACGCACGACCCGCAGACCTTCTCGGCGCTGGGGCAGACGGAACGGGTCGGCAAGGTTCCGTTCAATACGAGCAGCCTCAGCCTGATCGAGGCGGCCGCGCTCGCCGGCGGCGGCAACCTGACGACCGCCGATCCCAAGGGCTATTTCATCTTCCGCTACGAGAACGAGAGCGTCTACCGCCATGTGGTCGGCGACAAACGCTTCCGCGACCTGCTCGCCAAGGGCATGACGTCGGATGGGCAGGGACGTTATCCGATCATCTACCGGCTGGATCTCGGCGACCCGCAGAGCTTCATCGTCGCCCAGTCCTTCCCGGTCCGCAACCGCGACGTGATCTACCTGTCGCGTCATCCGGCCACCGATTTCTCGCGCTTCGTCTCGATCATCACGGGCACGCTCGCACCCGTGACCAGTGCCACCCGAACCGTCCAGACTTTCTGAACGGATTGAAAAGGTATAGTTTCAGCAGGCTTCGAGCAGGGCGTCGGGGAGCGGATGGCGTGAAAACGGATTCGCGCGTCCTGCTTCAGATCCCTGTTGCCGTAAAACTTGCCCGGAATGCTGCAGCTGTTGCAGAAACGGCATCGGGTTGACGTCCTTTCGACTTGCAGGCAGCCGGTCCCTCATCGGCATGCGCCTGCGGTACCGGGAGCGTGAGCATGGTGGGCACGGGAAAGCCTAAGACCTATGCCGTCACCTCCGCCGGCCTGTGGCGGATCAGGGCCGACCTGGCACGGCTGCTCGACGCCAACATCGTGCTCTGGCCATTGGCCCGTCCGGGCCGCATCGACGGCTTCGTCGGCTGGGGCCGCAGGCCCTCGGCGCGTCGCGCCGACGCGCTCTCGGCCCTCACCGGCAAGCCGGTCATTCTCATCGAAGACGGCTTCATCAAAAGCTATGCACCGGGGCCGGACGAACCGGCGCATTCCTTTGTCGTCGATGAGGACGGAATCTATTTCGATGCGACGGGCCAAAGCCGTCTGCAGAGCCTGATCGAGCAGGCACGGGGCGAAGCGCCGGACCTGGAGCGTGCGCGGCGGCTGATCTCGACAATCCGGCAGGCGCGGCTGTCGAAGTACAACAATGGAGCGATCCTCGGGCTGCGGGAGGGGGGAATTCCCGGCGGGCGGCCATACGTGCTGCTTGTCGACCAGGTCGCCGGCGACGCCTCGATCGCCGGAGCGCTCACCGACGAGAGCGCCTTTGCGGCGATGCTCGAGCATGCGGCCGGCCACCATGCCGGCAAGGCGATCGTCGTGCGGACGCATCCGGCGGCGGGAGAGCGGAGCCTGCTGAGGCAGGCGGCCCGACGGCTCGGCATCGAGATCGTCGTGCCGAGGCCGATGAACCCCTGGCCGCTGCTGGAGGATGCGGATGCGGTCTATACGGTCTCGAGCCATCTCGGGTTCGAGGCGCTGATGGCGGAAAAGCCCGTCCATTGCTTCGGCGTCGCCTATTTTTCCGGTCGCGGCGTGACCAACGACCACGCCGCCACACCGGCGCCGCGCGCGCCGGCCAGCGTCGAGGCGATATTCCACGCAGCCTACATCCGTTACGCCCGCTACCTGGATCTCCACGACCGCAGCGAATGCACGATCGAACGGGCGATCGAGCAGGCGATCACGGTGCGCGACCAGCGTTCCCGGCTGCCGGGGCGGATCGTCACCGCCGGCATGTCTCCGTGGAAGCGCAAGGCCGTCGCGCCGTTCCTGGTCGGAATGCGGGGTGTCGCACTCCACGCCGGAAGCCTCGACGCTGCGGTCCGCCGCGCGGCCCGGATCGGCGGCACCGTAGCGGTCTGGGGTTCGGACAAGCCGATGCCAGACGGCGTCCCGGCGTTGCGCGTCGAGGACGGCTTCATCCGCTCGAAAGGTCTCGGCGTGTCGCTGGTCATGCCGTCGTCGATCGCGCTCGATGGACAGGCCGCCTACTATGATGCGCGCAGCCCGAGCGGGCTCGAGGCGATCATCGCCGAGACGCAGTTCGATGCGGAACTGCTCCGGCGCGCCGAGGCGCTGCGCCAGTTGATCATCGCGCGCGGGGTCTCCAAGTATAATGTCGGATCGGCGGCGACGCTGCCGCAGCCTCCCGACGGGCGGATGCGGATCCTGGTGCCGGGGCAGGTGGAGAAGGACGCCTCGATCCGCTTCGGCTCGCCGATAGTCAAGACGAACGCGGAACTGGTCGCCGCGGTGCGACGCCTCTACCCGACGGCCTACATCGCCTACAAGGTGCATCCGGACGTGGTGGCCGGCCTGCGTTCCGGCGGCCGTCATCCCGAAGCGGCCGACAAGATCGTGCGCGACGGGGACATCATGCACTGGATCGCCTGGGCCGACCGGGTGGAAACAATGACCTCGCTGGCCGGGTTCGAGGCGCTGATCCGCGGCAAGGCGGTCGGGGTTCACGGCATGCCGTTCTACGCCGGGTGGGGGCTCACCGACGATCGCCACCCGATCGACAGGCGCACCAGGCGGATCGACGTTGCGATGCTGGTGGCCGCAACCCTGATCCTCTATCCGTTCTATGTTCACCCCCGAAGCGGAATGCCGTGCCGGCCGGAGGATCTGGTCCGCGAGATCGCGGAGGGGCGGTCAGATCCGGCGCCAGCCGCCGACCGGGCGTTCGCGCATCTGGCGCGGGCGGCAAACAGGATCGCCGTGCGGTTGCGCGATCGCCGGCTCGGCTGAGCTGGTCTGCTGGCCGGCAATGCCTGCCGGAAGCGTCGCCTGCGCATCTCCTGCGTAAACAAAGTCGCGGCGCTGCAACAATAATTCAACGCGATCGGTTTGATCAATTTAGCACAGCTGCATATGCTAATTAATCTAGCGTGGCCCCTCGCAAAGCTGAATCATGATGTCGAACGAACGCCATTCGACCAATCAGCCGAACGACAGCCGCCCGCATGAGGGCCGGGCGCCCGGACGCAAACAGTCGCGCCTGATCTTCCTCAATCTCCGCCGCAAGCGCGAGCTGTTCCCGTCGAAGAGTGCGCCTCGCGTGCTGCTGTTGCAGGGGCCGGTCGGACCGTTCTTCCGCATGGCGCAGGCGCTCCTCAACGAAAGCGGTTTCGATGCCTGGCGCGTATGCTTCAATATCGGCGACCGGCTGTTCGCACAGCGCGGCAAGACCTTGAACTTTTCGGGAACAGCCGAGGGCTGGGACGCCTGGCTCGCGGAAATGCTGAGTGCGCACGGCTTCGATTTCGTCGTCCTGTTCGGCTGCGAGCGACAGGTGCACCGGGTTGCGATCGCCTGCTGCGAAAGGTTGGGGGTGCCGGTGATCTGCCTGGAAGAGGGCTACCTGCGCCCGGGCAACATCACGCTCGAATTCGGCGGCAACAACTGGCGTTCGCCCCTTGCCGGCAAGTTGCCGCCGAGGAGCTATTCGGGCCGTTACGCCGATCGCCGCAAGGGCGTGGCCTACCCGTCTTCCTTCAGCGCCATGGCCACCTACGCCTTCCTCTATTTCTCGCTGCGCAATCTCTTTTCCACCGCGAGCGAGCGGAAGCTCTTCCACAAGCAGAAGCGGACGCTCGTTTCGGAGGCGTTCTACTGGATCAAGAACTACTACCGGAAATTCCGCAATCTCAGCGCCAACTATCGCTGCGTCGAGTATCTGCTCGAGCATCACGAACGGAAGTATTTCCTGATTCCGCTGCAGGTCCACGACGACAGCCAGCTGGGACTGGCCGCCGGCAGCTGGAACAGCCAGAGGCTGATCCTCAAATCGATCGTTTCCTTCGCGCGAAGCGCGCCGGCAAGCCACCAGCTCGTCTTCAAGATCCATCCGTTGGAACGGGGACACAGCCGCGACCGTCAGTTCATCGAGCAGGTCAGCAAGCTGAACGACGTCGCCGACCGCGTGCACATCATCGACGGCGGTTCGCTTGGGCTTCTGACCCGGAACGCGGCCGGCGTGGTGACGATTAACAGCACCTCCGGGCTCGTTGCCATTCATCATGGCACGCCGCTGGCGGTGATGGGACAGGCCATCTACCGGCATCCGGACCTCGCCTTCTGCGTCAACAAGGGGATCGAGCTCGACGGTTTCTGGAACTGCAAGAAGGTTGCGCCGGCGAAAGTCCGCAGCCGCTACCTGTCGTGGCTGCATGAGCGATGCCTGCAACCTGGAGATTTCTACGCCTATGAAGGCATGGAGGTCGCGATCCGGGCGTTGCGCGACAGGCTCCTGGAGGCAGTCGGCCGGGGGCGGGGCGAGCAGGGCAGGCCGCCGGCGCGCGTGTTGAGCGCCAGCGCTGCCACCCGAGCGGCAAAGCCCGAGGTCCCCCGCGCCTGACAGCGGGGCACACCTAGTCACGGTCTGCTTCGCGCAATCAACACGGCCCTGAGCCAAAGGAGATCGCGCATAAGGACATGCGCGACCTGCCTTCCGTTTGGTCCCATGCAGTTCATGGCCGAAACCGCCATAGGTCGGCTGCGAAAGCAATCGTCAGGTCAGCGCCACCACGAACAGTTCGGTCTTGTCGAACCCGAAGTCGAGGCTTGCGCTGCCCTCGTGCCGCAGGGCGATCCAGTCGTTCTGGGCGATCGGAACCACGCCGCTCACGCAGACCTTGCGACCGGCCGGCGCGCCGGACTGCTGCGCGGTGCCGAACGCGGTCCTGGTGCCGTTGATCACGACATCGACCTGGAACGCCGCCGTGGTGGTCGGCAGCACGCTGAGGACGACGAGATAGTGCGCGGTGACGGGAGCGACGAGGCGATTGCCCGAACCGCCGGGAACCGCAGTGCCGAGCACAAGGCCGCCGGTCGAAAACTCGGTGCTCGTGAAGCCGGTCAGGCTGCTCGCCGGCGGCACCATGATGCCCTGGCGCCAGGCTCTCGCCGCCGGCCGCAACGGGGTGGCGACATGGCCGGTCGCGCCGATGCTCAGGGCGGTGTGCCAGGCGCCGCCGGCGTCTGCCACCTTGATGGCGAAGGCGTTGCTGCCGGCAAGGCCCATTTCCGCCTGGCCGACCCAGTCCGACTGGAAGAGCAGGGTCGCGGTGTCGCCCGCTCCGGCCTTGTTGATTTTCAGCCGATGGTCGGACCCCGTATGTGTAAAGAGGCTGGCGGGCGCTGCGACAGCCAGGCGATTGGCGTCGTCTGCCGTTGCATTGATGCCCAGCGCCGGCAGTGCGCCGATATGGGCGAAGCGCTGCCAGTGCGCCCCGTCGTGGACGTGCAGGCGCTGCTCGGTCACGCACCAGGCGAGCCAGCCTTCCTGTGGTCGGACGAACCGCCAGCCGCCATCGCGCCACTGCGCCACACTGCCCGCCATGGTGCTCCAGGCGCCAGTCGGCGCCGCATCGACGCCGTAACAGGCCCCTTCGGCCGGTGCCGGCGGCGGATCGTTGGCGATGCCTGCGAGGACCAGCTGGACCATCGCATCCAGGGCGTCCAGCGCCTCGTTGTGGGGGACATGCTTCTGCGCCTGCGAGGGCAGGATGTATGGAAGGCCAAGGCGGGTCGTCTGCTCCTGCATGATCGTCTCCTGATCCAGCGTGGCGGCCGGCGCCGTCCATCGACGCCGTTGCCGTGCCGTCAGGATAGGGTTGGCGTGCGGGGCGGGGACGAAAAGGGTGCTCGGAAAATGACCGGGCGACGGGGGGAGGACGCAAACCGGCGGTTCCGGCGCTGTGGCTGGAAACCGGAAGCTCTGGCTATGGCGTTGATACTCCAACTTTAATCTCGGCAGCAGGCGGCGGGCTGAGCCGAGGGCGGGAGCAATGCTGCTGGTTCAGCACCAACGGGCGACCGACGGATTTTGTCCCCGTTCAGGATGCTAGTGGCCGCGGGCCAGATTGTCCTCATGCGCCTGGATCGCATCCTGGATGTCGTCATAGAAGGTGATCCTGCCGTCCTTGATCACGCCGCCGACGTGGCAGAAGGCGCGCAACAGGGCGGGGGAGTGGGACACGAGCAGGAGGGTGGCGTTCTCGCGCCGCTCTTCGAACACCCGCTTGCTCTTCTTCTTGAAATTGGTGTCGCCGACCGCAATCGACTCGTCGATGAGATAGTACTCGAAGTCGATCGCCATGCAGATGCCGAAGGAAAGGCGCGCCCGCATGCCGGCCGAGTAGGTGCGGACCGGCATGTCGAGATAGGATCCGAGCTCGGAGAAATCCCTGACGAACTCGAGGACCTCCTCGCGATCCTTGCCGTAGATGTCGGCGATGAAGCGGGTGTTCTGCGCGCCGGTCAAGCGGGAGTGCACGCCCCCCCCTGAAGCCGAGGGGCCAGGAAATCCTGCCCTCGCGATAGATGCGGCCGCTGGTCGGCGTGTCGAGGCCGGACATCAGGTTCATCAGCGTCGTCTTGCCGGCGCCGTTTCGTCCAAGGATGCCGACGTTGAGCCCCGGCCGGAAAGCGCCTGAAAAGCGATCGAGGACCACCTTCCTGCCGCCGCCGCGGGGATTCTTGAACACCTTGCTGACGTTGTCGAACACAATCATTCGCTGAGGATCCTGTTCCGATAGACCCGCTCGAGCGTCAGGCCGACGACCAGGAAAGCAGTCGCTACGGACAGAAGGTATCGGCGGTCCAGAACGCTGACATAGTCGAGATAGGTCGAGGAGCGGAACCATTCGACGCAATGCAGGAACGGGTTCCACCAGACGATCGCCAGCACGGCGGGCGGAAGCTGCGAGGGAACGAACACGACCCCCGAGGACAGCATCAGCGCCATGTTGCTGAAGCCGAGGATCTTCGCCCACATCGGCACGAGGGTGCCGAAGGTGGCATTGAACACGGCAAACGAGAACGCGAAATAGGCGATCGCCATGAGGCTGGCGGCAAATTCCAGCGGATAGACGATGATCGTGCGCTCCAGTGCGGCATACATGAAGAAGAGAAATAGCGAGCAGATGATCACCCAGATGATCGCCTCCAGCACGAAGGCGGCCACGATCGTGTCGAGCGGCTTGACCAGCGGATAGGACAGCATCGGCTGGTTGTGGGAAAGGCCGTTCGCCGCCTTGCGGGCAATCAGGTTGGTCATGCGGAAGCCGATGACCCCGGTCAGGAAGAACAGCATGGCACTGTCGCCGAACGGAAGGTTTTGCCGGACGAAGGTGTGCAGCGACAGGAACATGCCGACATAGATTGCCGGCTCGGCCAGGGTCCACAGGTAGCCGATCCGGCTTTCACCGAAGCGCGTCACGCCGCTGCGCACGATCAACGCGGCAACGACGCGTGCGTTCTCTTTCAGAGCATATCGAAAGCTCTTTTCCGTCAGATACATGGCAGTGCACCTATGATCAGGCGTCGTGCCGGGCGCGGTTCAGATCGCGTGGTCCTTAATCGACTTGTAAACAAAGAAACCGACGAGCCACGCGGCAAAGAACGCCAGGAATCCGAGCATCGTGTTCAGGATCCGCTTCGGGTAGATCGCGATTTCGGGGATGCGGGGAGCAACGTAGGTGGCAAAAAACCGTTCCTGCTTCTGCGCCTCCACCATTGCGGTCTCCAGGCCGGCGAGCGAGGTGGAGTACGCCTTCACCGCGAACTCCTGCTCGATCATCAGCTGCGAGAACTTGTCGATGACGTCGCTGACGGTATGGGTCGCGTCGGCGCTCCCGGGTTTCTCCGTCACGCCGCTCCCGACGCGCGCCTTCTGTTCGACCAGCTGCGCCTCCAGGGCGACGATCTGGCGCTCGAGGACCCTGGCGGAGGGGGCGTCACGACTGACGGTGTTCACCAGCGCCTTGTAGCGGGTGCGCACGGAGGCCAGTTCCTGCTCGATCGATTCAATGATCGTCGATTCCATCTTGGCCAGCGTGGCCGGGTCGACCGCCTGCTCGGTCTGGCGCAGCTGCGACAACTGCTCGCGCACACTGGCAAGGCGGTTTTCAGCGCGCTCGACCTGCTTGTTGACGACGTCGAGATACTGATTGCGCGATTCATCGGACAGCCGATTGACGAGATTTTCCGAGACCAGCAGGACCGCATCGGTGATCGCCTTGGCGTCTTCCGGCGTGAAGGCGTAGACCTGCAGCGTCACGTTGCCGGTCGTCGAATTGAAGCTGACATTCACCATGTCCCGCCAGTACGAGACGAACTGGTCGAGTGGCGTGTGCGCATCGGTCTTGTAGACGAAGTCGACGTCGTCGCGGGCGTAAAACTTCCTGACGTCGAGTTCCGCCTGCTCCTTCATGTCCTGGAGGATTTGCTGCGAATGGATGTAATTGGCCACGATGTAGGAGTCACCCGCCTCGACCGTGGTGCCCATGAGGCTGCCGAGGCCAAGGGCGCTGAGCGAACTCTGGTTTGCACCCCGCACCGCAAATTGCGCCTCAACCTCGTATTGCGGGCTGGCGACGAAGGCGAAATAGAGCCCGGTGAGGACGGTCGGGACGATGACGGCGAGAAAGAACGATATCGCAGTCCAGGCTATCTTGCGCTTCTTGGGCGCAAGTTTGGGCATCTCGAAGATCGATCTGACCGAAAACTCCTCATCGGCCCGGCGCTGTGCCGGCGACAGCTCGTCGTCTTCATCGAAGGGATCCGGCTTGGTCTTTGCGCGAGCGGTTTCTGACGCTTCGCGCATCAGCCGCTGCTTCTGCCGTTCCGCGCGTCGCAGCATGCGAGCCTTCGGCATGTCCAGCAGATTGCTGCCCTTGGACTGTTCGCCGGACGCGGCTTGTCTGCTTGGGGGATCAGGTTCCGTCTTCATCAACACTCTCGCTGCTGAGCTGAAAGGTTTAGCAACTGCCTGATCGATTGCAGTTTATTCGAGCTGATATGTCGTTACAAGTTCATCGGCCAACCGCCTGCCTCCGGGCGGTCACCGCTTCTACCGCCGAACCGTTTCGATGCTGCAGCCTGTTTCTGGTCTTTTCATGGCCCGGCCCGTTTTATCGTCAGTGCCGCTCAGGGTTGGTATCCCCACGCGATGAACGCCTGATTGGCGAAATCGCTGTCGTGCGGCTGACCGGTCTTGCCATAGATGAGAGGTGTCCCGTCCGGCCGGGTCACGCGGCCGCCGGCGGCGCGCAGCACCGCGTCGCCCGCCGCGGTGTCCCATTCCATCGTGCGGCCGAACCGCGGATAGACGTCCGCCAGGCCCTCGGCAAGAAGGCAGAACTTCAATGACGAGCCCACGGTCGTGCGCTGGATGATGCTGTTCTGGTCGAGGAAGTCATCGGTCAGCGGGTCGCCATGCGAGCGGCTGACAACGGCGGTCACATCGGCAGGCCTGGCCCGGCAACCGATCGTGCGCCGGTCCAGGATCGTAAAGTCCGCCCCGAGGCGCAGCTTCTCGGCGTGGCCATTCGCTCCCGAAAAGGCGACCCCCAACGCCGGTGCGTAAACCACGCCGGCAATCGGCACGCCTGCTTCGATCAGCGCGATGTTGACGGTGAACTCCTTGCGCCCGTCGATGAACTCGCGCGTGCCGTCGAGGGGATCGACCAGGAAGAAACGGCCATCGCCGATATCCGGTACGCGCCCCGCCGCCACCGATTCCTCGGCGACGACCGGGACGCCCGGGAAAGCGGCCGCAAGGCGGGTCAGGATGACCGCTTCGGCGCGTTCGTCAGCCTCGGTCACCGGCGACCGATCGTCCTTGAAACTGACGGTCGGTCCGGACTCGTAGACCGCCATGATCGCCTTGCCAGCTTCGATCGCCGCATCTTCGAGGGTATCCAGCAGGTTGGCGGGCAAGGTCATCACGGCGGTCCCCGGTGAGTTTCGATAGGCATGCTTCAACCCGATCGCACGCGGTCAGGCAAGGGGCTCTGCGCCCTGGGGCGCACCGCTCCGTCCTGCGGGGGAATGTTCCCGGCCGCAAGTCCGGATCAGAGCTTTTTCTTAAATTAGCGGCGGAGCAGGTAGGCCTCGATCTGCCCGGCGAGCTCGGCCGGGTCATGGCCCCCGGTCCGCAGGTGAAGTTCCGGCGTTTCCGGCCGCTCATAGGGGGAATCCACGCCGGTGAAGTTCGTCAGTTCGCCTGCCAGCGCCTTCCTGTAAAGCCCCTTGGGATCGCGCCTGACGCATTCCTCCAGCGGGGTGTCGACGAACACCTCGACGAAATCACCGGGGTCGAACAGATCGCGGGCCATGCGTCGTTCCGAGCCGAACGGCGAAATGGCCGAGACGATCACGATCAGGCCGGCGTCCGCCATCAGTCGCGCCACTTCGGCGATCCGGCGGATGTTTTCGACGCGATCCTCGGCGGTGAAGCCGAGGTCGCGATTGAGCCCATGGCGGACATTGTCGCCATCGAGCACGTAAGTGTGGCGACCTCCGGCATGCAGCAGCTTTTCCAGCGTGTTGGCGATCGTCGACTTGCCGGCGCCGGAAAGGCCGGTCAGCCAGATCACCGCGGGCCGCTGATGCTTCAGCGTCGCGCGGGCGTTCCTGTCGATGTCGAGTGCCTGCCACTGGATGTTTGCGGCCCGGTGGAGCGGATAATCGATCATGCCGGCGCCGACGGTGGCATTGGTGAAGCGGTCGATCAGCACGAAGTTGCCGGTGCTGCGGTTTTCCCTGTAGCTGTCAAAGACGACCGGAGCCTGCGTCGAGACGTTGCAGACGCCGACCTCGTTCATGTGCAGGGATTTGGCTGCCTCGTGCGAGAAATTGTTGATGTCGATCTGGTATTTCAGCGCCGTCACGGTCGCGCCGACGCTGTCGACCTCGGTGCGGAGCACGTAGCTTCGGCCCGGCAGCATCGGCTCAGGGCTGAACCAGATGACATGGGCCATGAACTGATCGGCGCGGTGGGGGCGCTCGGCCGGAGCGGCCAGAATGTCGCCGCGGGACACGTCGATCTCGTCCGAGAGCACGACCGTGACGGCCTGGCCGGCGCTTGCGCTCTGCAGATTGCCATCGGCGGTCACGATCGACCGCACAGTCGAGGTGCGGCCGGATCTCGCGGCGACGATTGCGTCGCCGACGGCGATGCGTCCGGCGGCGATCTGGCCTGCATAGCCGCGGAAGTCGGCGTTCGGCCGGCTGACGAACTGCACCGGAAGCCGGAACGGACCGTCACGCTCGGTCACCGGAACCGTCTCCAGGTGTTCGAGCAACGTGGGACCGGAATACCATGGGGTGCGATCGGATGAGGTCGTTACATTGTCGCCGTAACGCGCCGACATCGGAATTTCGACGATCGTCTCGAAGCAGAAATCCTTCGCGAACGAATGGAATTCGTGTGCAATCGCGTCGAACGTCGCCTGCGCGAAGTCCACCAGGTCGACCTTGTTGACGGCGAGGACGACGTGGCGGACGCCGAGCAGCGAGGCGATGAAGGCGTGGCGGCGAGTTTGTGTGAGAATGCCCTGGCGGGCGTCGACCAGGACGACTGCGAGATCGGCCGTCGAGGCGCCGGTCGCCATGTTGCGGGTGTATTCCTCGTGGCCGGGCGTATCGGCGACGATGAAGCGGCGCCGGTTGGTGGCGAAGTGGCGGTAGGCGACGTCGATGGTGATACCCTGCTCGCGCTCGGCTTCGAGCCCGTCGAGCAGAAGCGCGAAATCGATGTCTCCGCCGGTCGTTCCGTGCCGGGCGCTGTCGCGTTCGAGGGCGGCGAATTGGTCCTCGAGGATCAACCGGGTATCGTAGAGCAGTCGGCCGATCAGCGTCGACTTGCCGTCGTCGACCGATCCGCAGGTGAAGAAGCGTAGCAGCGACTGCTCTTCCTGTGCTGCGGGACTGTCCGGCGCCCTTGCCGTGGTGGTGGAGGCGGCAGCGTTCATCAGAAATATCCCTCGCGCTTCTTCCTTTCCATCGAGCCGACCTCGTCCGTATCGATCAGGCGCCCCTGACGTTCGGAGGTCCTTGCCGTCAGCATCTCGCGAACGATATCGGGCACGGTCGCCGCATCCGATTCGATGGCCGCGGTCAGCGGGTAGCAGCCGAGGGTGCGGAATCGGACGAGCCGCTCCTCGATCCGTTCGCCGTCCGCCAGTGTCATGCGCGAATCGTCGACGACGATCAGTTGACCGTCACGCCGCACCACCGGGCGCTTTGCCGCAAAATAGAGCGGCACGATCGGGATTTCCTCCTTGAGGATGTATTGCCAGACGTCGAGTTCGGTCCAGTTCGACAGCGGGAAGACGCGGATCGATTCGCCCGGCGCAACGCGGGTGTTGTACGTCTTCCACATCTCGGGCCGCTGGTTCTTCGGATCCCAGGCATGCTGTGCGGTCCGGAACGAGAAGATGCGCTCCTTGGCGCGGGCCTTCTCCTCATCGCGCCGGGCGCCTCCGAAGGCGGCGTCGAAACCGAACTTGTCGAGCGCCTGGCGCAATGCCAGCGTCTTCATGACATGCGTATGGATGCCGGGACCATGCGTGAACGGATTGATTCGCTGCTCGAGGCCGTCCTTGTTGACGTGGACGAGCAGGTCGAGGCCGAGTTCGGCTGCGGTGCGGTCGCGAAAGGCGATCATCTCGCGGAATTTCCAGGTCGTGTCGACATGCAGCAGCGGAAAGGGCGGCTTTGCCGGATAGAAGGCCTTCATCGCCAGGCGGAGCATGACCGACGAATCCTTGCCGATCGAATAGAGCATCACCGGCTTCGCAAAGCTCGCGGCGACTTCTCGGAAAACGTGTATGGCCTCAGCTTCGAGGCGCTGGAGATGGGTAAGCGACATGCCTGCTTCTGCTCCTCGACGGACGGTCGGTACAATGCTGGGAAAGGCGCCGGACGGATCGGACGCCGGCCAGATTCCGCGAGCTTATATCCATGATTGCATTCCAACCGCAATGGTTGCGCTGCGGCTTGGTGCTTGGCGATCCAGGCAGGTTAAGCCGCTGTTGCCCCGCATGCCGCCAGAGACGGCATGCGTTGAAGCATTCACGGAGATTCCTCCGCGCCATTACCGTGGACGCGGCTTCTTCATGTTTTTCCGCGCGACAATCGCCAATTTCACCAAAAAACGCCAGAAGTTCGCAAGGGCGCCATTTTAGGCTTTCCTTTTGATCGGAAAACAGTATGGAATCCGTTCATCAGGGCTCGCCAAGGGCTCAAAAAACAAGAGATGCGACCGACAGGATCGCATCCAGGGGAAAGATATATGGAATACTTTGTGCAGCAGCTCATCAACGGGCTGACTCTGGGGTCTATCTATGGGTTGATAGCCATCGGCTACACCATGGTTTATGGCATTATCGGCATGATCAACTTCGCCCACGGCGATATTTTCATGCTCGGCGGCTTCGCGGCGCTCATCCTGTTCCTCATCCTCACCAGCGTCTTCGTCGGCCTGCCGGTCGTGCTGTTGCTGCTGGTGATGATGGCGGCGGCCATGCTGACGGCGTCGCTGTGGAACTGGACGATCGAAAAGCTGGCCTACCGGCCGCTGCGCGGCTCCTTCCGGCTGGCGCCGTTGATCACCGCCATCGGCATGTCGATCACGCTGTCGAACTTCATCCAGGTTACCCAGGGTCCGCGCAACAAGCCGATCCCGCCGCTGGTCTCGTCCGTCTACAACGTCTTCGGGATTTCTGTTTCGCTGAAGCAGATCCTCATCATGATCCTGACGGTCAGCCTGCTGGCGATATTCTGGTACGTCGTCAACAAGACGGCACTCGGCCGCGCCCAGCGCGCCACCGAACAGGATCGCAAGATGGCCGCGCTGCTCGGTATCGACGTCGACCGCACCATTTCCATCACCTTCGTCATGGGTGCCGCCCTCGCTGCCGTCGCCGGTACGATGTATCTGATGTATTATGGCGTGATCGTCTTCACCGACGGTTTCGTGCCCGGCGTCAAGGCCTTCACGGCCGCGGTTCTGGGCGGGATCGGCTCCCTTCCCGGTGCGGTGATCGGCGGGCTGCTGATCGGCCTGATCGAGTCGCTCTGGTCGGCCTATTTCACGATCGACTACAAGGACGTCGCGACGTTCTCGATCCTGGCCATCGTGCTGATCTTCAAGCCGTCCGGCATCCTCGGGCGACCGGAAGTCGAGAAGGTATAGTTCAATGGCAACCCTGTCCTATTCCAAAGAGAGCGCCGCCGGGACCCTGACGGTGCGGGCTCTGCGCGAGGGCTTTTACGCCGGTCTCATCGCTCTCGGCCTGTTCGTCCTGTTCGTCGGTCTCGAGACGACGCAGAACATCCGCAACGAACTCGTGCTGAACCAGCGCTGGGGGCTGCTGGCGATCTTCGTCGCAGTGGCGGCGGTCGGCCGCTTCCTCGGCGTGGCCTATGTCCAGCCCTGGGCCGCGGCCCGCAAGGCGGCGCGCGCCGCGGTGGTGCAGAAGGAGGCGCCGGAAGGCTTCTTCGTCCGCAATTTCAGCAAGCTGGCCATTGTCGCCCTCGTGCTGATGCCGCCGGTGGCCGTTTCGCTGCTCGGTGTGCAGGGGTCGCTGAAATGGGTCGACAATTTCGGCATCCAGATCCTCATCTACGTGATGCTCGCCTGGGGGCTGAACATCGTCGTCGGCCTCGCCGGCCTGCTCGACCTCGGGTATGTCGCCTTCTATGCCGTCGGCGCCTATTCCTATGCACTGCTGTCGCAGTATTTCGGCCTGTCCTTCTGGGTTCTTCTGCCGCTTGCCGGCATGCTTGCGGCATGCTGGGGTATCATCCTCGGCTTTCCGGTGCTGCGCCTGCGGGGCGACTATCTGGCGATAGTGACGCTGGCCTTCGGTGAAATCATCCGCCTCGTGCTGATCAACTGGACGGAAGTGACCAAGGGCACCTTCGGCGTTTCCGGCATCCCGAAGGCGTCGGTGTTCGGCATCTGGTCGTTCGACGTGAGTGCGCACAACAACTTCGCCAAGGCATTCGGCCTGCCAATGTCGTCGGCCTACTACAAGATCTTCCTGTTCTACCTGATCCTGGCGCTGGCGCTGCTGACCGCCTTCGTCACCATTCGCCTGCGGCGCATGCCGATCGGTCGCGCCTGGGAGGCGCTGCGCGAGGACGAGATCGCCTGCCGTTCGCTCGGCATCAACACGGTCACGACCAAGCTGACCGCCTTTGCGACCGGGGCGATGTTCGGCGGCATTGCCGGCTCCTTCTTCGCCGTGCGCCAGGGCTTCGTCTCGCCGGAGAGCTTCGTCTTCCTCGAATCGGCAATCATCCTCGCCATCGTCGTCCTCGGCGGCATGGGGTCACTGGTCGGGATCGCCGTCGCGGCGACGGTGATGGTCGGCGGCACCGAACTTCTGCGCGAGATGACCTTCCTGAAGACCATCTTCGGGCCGGATTTCACGCCGGAACTCTATCGCATGCTGATCTTCGGCGTGGCGATGGTCGTGGTGATGGTGTGGAAACCGCGCGGCTTCGTCGGAAGCCGTGAACCGACCGCCTTCCTGCATGAGCGCAAGGCCGTATCCGGCAGCTTCACCAAGGAAGGGCACGGTTGATGGCGGCCGGGGCGAATTTGATGAACAATGATCCAATCCTGAAAGTCGAGCATCTGTCGATGCGCTTCGGCGGCCTGATGGCCATCAACGACCTGTCCTTCGAGGCGCGTCGCGGCGACATCACCGCACTGATCGGCCCGAACGGCGCCGGCAAGACGACGGTGTTCAACTGCATCACCGGCTTCTACAAGCCGACGATGGGCATGATCTCGATGACGCAGCAATCGGGCAAAAAGTTCCTGCTCGAGCGCATGCCGGATTTCGAGATCACCCGCGACGCCAAGGTGGCCCGCACGTTCCAGAACATCCGGATGTTCTCCGGCCTGACCGTCCTGGAGAACCTGCTGGTTGCGCAGCACAACATGCTGATGCGCGCCTCGGGCTACACTATCCTCGGCCTCTTCGGCTATAGCGGCTACCGCCGTGCCAAGGAGCAATCGATCGAGATCGCCAAGCACTGGCTCGAAAAGGCGGACCTGATCGAGCGCGCCGACGACCCGGCCGGCGATCTGCCCTATGGTGCGCAGCGTCGACTGGAAATCGCCCGAGCGATGTGCACCGGGCCGGAGTTCCTGTGCCTGGACGAGCCGGCTGCCGGCCTCAACCCGCGCGAATCGCAGGCCTTGAACGAACTGCTGCGGTCGATCCGCAAGGACACCGGCACCTCGATCCTGCTGATCGAGCACGACATGTCGGTGGTCATGGGAATCTCCGACCACGTGATCGTCCTCGAATACGGGCAGAAGATTTCCGATGGCACGCCGGACGAGGTGAAGAACGATCCGAAGGTCATCGCGGCCTATCTGGGCGTCGAGGACGAAGAGGTCGAAGAGGTGATCGAGCAGATCGTAGAGATCGAAACCAAGCAGGGGGGCCAGATCTGATGACTGAGACCCTTCTCAAGGTGCATGGCGTCGAGACCTATTACGGCAACATCCGGGCGCTCGCGGGCGTCGATGTCGAGGTCCGGCGCGGCGAGATCGTCAGCCTGATCGGCGCGAACGGCGCCGGCAAGTCGACGCTGATGATGACGATCTGCGGCAGTCCGCAGGCGCGCACCGGCACCGTCACCTTCGACGGCCAGGAGATCACCAGGCTGCCGACCCACGAGATCGCCCGCCTGCGGATTGCCCAGTCGCCGGAAGGTCGCCGCATCTTCCCGCGCATGACCGTCTACGAAAACCTGCAGATGGGCGCAAGCCTCGACAATCTGAAGTATTTCGACGAGGACGTGGAGAAGATCTTCGCGTTGTTCCCCCGCCTCAAGGAGCGGAAGGCGCAACGCGGCGGTACGCTTTCGGGCGGCGAGCAGCAGATGCTGTCCATCGGTCGCGCACTGATGGCGCGTCCGAAATTGCTGCTCTTGGACGAGCCGTCGCTGGGCCTTGCGCCGCTGATCGTCAAGCAGATCTTCGACGCGATCAGGGCGCTCAACAAGGAGCAGGGGCTGACGGTGTTCCTGGTGGAGCAGAACGCCTTTGCCGCCCTGAAACTGTGCGACCGCGCCTATGTCATGGTCAACGGTCGAGTGACGATGAGTGGCACCGGGCGGGAACTGCTGGCCGATCCGGAGGTGCGCGCCGCCTATCTCGAGGGTGGGCGGCATTGAGGACGGCCCGTGCATGACCCTCGGCCTTGCCTGAGGATCGTGCGCCCATTCAAATGAATTACGGCGGCCTTTGCGCGTCAGGAATGACGCGCGGCGCTGTAAGGGGAGTATGTGAGATGCAGGGAATTCTCTACGAGGAGCCGTCATTCATGCAGTTTCTCTTCGTAACCGTCATCATGGGTGGCTGGACGGCGTGGCGGACCGGCAAAAGCGTCGCGGAAAACTGGCGCAACTATGGAACGCTCGTCCTGTACGTGCTGTTGCTTGGCCTTGCGATCCGTTTCATCCACCATGCCTTGTTCAAGGGCAGCATGTTGACGCTGCAGTACTATGCCGTGGACACGGCCGTGCTTTTGTTGTTTGCTACAGCCGGTTATCGCTATTATCGGACAAAGCAGATGACCAGGATTTACTACTGGCTCTACGAGAAGGCTTCACCATTTTCGTGGAGAGACAAATAAGAGGGAACCCCACGCACGGCGTGTAGGCGCCGGACGTGGAATAAAGACGCCGGCGCAATGATGGCGGGGATTGCGAACGGATAGAAAACCAGCCTGCCCTAAACTTGGGAGTAATAACATGAAGAAGTCTCTATTGTCGGCCGTTGCGCTGGCGGCGATGGTTGCTTTCAGCGGCAATGCATGGGCCGACATCCTGATCGGCGTCGGCGGCCCGCTGACCGGCCCGAACGCGGCTTTCGGCGCACAGCTGCAGAAGGGTGCCGAGCAGGCTGCCGCTGACCTCAATGCGGCCGGCGGCATCAACGGCGAGCAGATCAAGGTGGTTCTCGGCGACGACGTGTCGGACCCGAAGCAGGGCGTTTCGGTTGCCAACAAGTTCGTTGCTGACGGCGTCAAGTTCGTCGTCGGTCACTTCAACTCGGGCGTTTCGATCCCGGCTTCGGAAATCTACGCCGAAAACGGCATCCTGCAGATTTCGCCGGCGTCGACCAACCCGACCTACACCGAGCGCGGGTTGTGGAACACGTTCCGTACCTGCGGCCGTGACGACCAGCAGGGCGCTGTCGCCGGCGCCTTCATCGCCGCCAACTTCAAGGACGCCAAGGTCGCCGTCCTGCACGACAAGACGCCGTATGGCCAGGGTCTTGCCGACGAAACCAAGAAGGCGATGAACGAAGCCGGCGTGACCGAAGTCGTCTATGAAGGCGTCAATGTCGGCGACAAGGACTTTTCGGCTCTCATCGCCAAGATGAAGGAAGCCGGCGTGTCGGTCGTCTACTGGGGCGGCCTCCATACCGAGTTCGGTCTCATCGAGCGCCAGTCCGCCGACCAGGGGCTGAAGGCCCAGTTCATCTCGGGCGACGGCATCGTCTCGAACGAACTGGCATCCATCGCCGGCGACGCCGTCAATGGCACGCTCATGACCTTCGCGCCCGATCCGCGCAAGAACCCGGCTGCAACGGAAATCGTGGAGAAGTTCCGCGCGTCCGGCTTCGAACCGGAAGCCTATACGCTCTACGCCTATGCGGCCGTCCAGGTCATCGCCGAGGGCGCCAAGGCTGCCGGTGGAACCGATCCGCAGGCAGTTGCCGAGGCCATCAAGTCCAAGGGCCCGTTCAAGACTGCCATCGGCGAGCTCGGCTTCGACGAAAAGGGCGACATCACCCGTCCGGACTACGTCATGTACACCTGGAAGAAGGGTGACGACGGCAAGTACAACTACTTCCAGAACGAGTAGTCGGCGCGTCTTCTGGCGGGCGGCCAGGTCCGCCCGCACCGATGCAGATCTCGAGCCCGGACGCTAGCGTCCGGGCTCTTTTCATGTCCGCTTGCATTTGGGCAGGCCAAGCTGATTGGCCGGCTGGCGGCTTTGGAAGGTGGGTCACGCGTGGCGGAGATACGCCTCCAATTCACGCCGCGACGGTCTGCCCGTAGCGGCTGCGCTCGACGGCACCAGCGGAGACCAGTTAGCGGAGGCGGGTCCCGCTTCGGCACAACGCCCGCGCGTTCCTTAGATTTTTAACAGTCGTTTTAGCCGAATGTGAAATTCACCCAGCTATGTTCGCTGCGAATGAGTGCGGAGTATGTCATGTTTCGGGACGGTTTGCCTTTGACGAGCGCGCGCCGCGATGATCACGCGGTGGTGACTGCGCCGTGGGTGACGCTTTTGTCCTATGGCATCCTGGTAATCGCCGCACTTGTAACCGGTCTGCAGTTGATACTCGCCGCGTTGCAGGCACCGCTTGGCCTGCAGCCGACGCCGGCGTCCGGTTCGCTTTCGGAAGAACTCGGGCCGCAGCTGCTGATGGCATCCAGTGTGGCGGTCTTGCTGGCGGCGCTTGCCGGACTGGGCTTGCAGGCGCTCGTTCAGCGCCGCACCACCAGGCTGGAGCGCACGGCATTCGTCGAAGTACTCGCAAATGCCAGGAACCCCGCCGCGTCGATCGGAGTACACAAGGCGCCGGCCGCGCCCGGTTTCCTGGTGCTGTTCGACGTGGCGCATTTCACCTTCCTCTCGCAGCGGCACGGCAGCGAGCTCGCCGATGGCGTCATGCGGCTGGTGGCCGACGAACTGTTCCGGACCGCTCGCGCCCCGCATCAGGTCTGTTGCGCCGACGCCGGGGAGTTTGCGGTGAGGTTCGCGAGCCCGGAGCTCGACGAATGCATCCTCTTTGTCGAGCAGGTACGCCGGTCTGTTGCCTCGCGGACGATCACCGCGGGCGGCGTCAGCGTCGTCATCGGCCTGATGGCCGGGGTGGCCCGGATCGGGCCGAACGATCCGCCAACGGCGGCGCGTGAGGCCGCGCGCCGGGCGCTGGAGAACGGCCGCAATGCCGCCTCCGACCGGACGGTCTATGCCTTCGAAAGACACGCCAAGCCGGTCGTCTGAGCGGATCGGCGATCTCCGGGCAGCACGCAGCGAGTGGTCGCCTGAAAAACGCGTCCGCCGCATTGGGCGTTGTCGTGCTTTGCCGGCCGGGGCGCATTTACTTGATCCGGGTGCCGGATGCCGGGCGATCGGCAGCCCGGCTCCGGCTGTTACCGCGTCCGGCTCATTCCGCGGCGAGCGCCGAGTTATGCACGACGCTGAGCGGCTTCTTTGCGGTTTCGCGCTGCTGCTCCAGAACAGCGACCCGGCCCTCCAGCGCTTCGACGTCTTTGGCCGTTTCGGCGGTGGCAAGCGTGAGCGCCTGATTGTCGAGGGGGACCGCCTCCTCGTCCTTCTTGCCGACGAGACGGCCGAAGGCCCAGGCGAGCACGCGGGACAGGTCGTCCATGATGAGAAAGAACGACGGCACGACCACGAGCGACAGCACCGTGGAGACGATGATGCCGCCGATCACCGCGATGGCCATCGGGGCGCGGAAGGTGCCGCCTTCGCCGACGCCGAGCGCTGAGGGCAGCATGCCGGCCGACATGGCGATCGACGTCATGATGATCGGCCGGGCGCGCTTGCGTCCCGCCTCGATCATCGCCTCGATGCGGTTCATGCCGCGGTGCATCATCTCGATCGCGAAGTCGACCAGCAGGATGGCGTTCTTGGTGACGATGCCCATCAGCATAAGAATGCCGATCAGGACCGGCATCGACAGCGAATTCCGGGTCAGGAGCAGGGCGGCTGCGACGCCGCCGATCGCCAGCGGCAGCGAGAACAGGATGGTGAACGGCTGGATGACGTCCTTGAACAGCAGGATCAGCACCGTCAGTACCAGCAGCAGGCCAAGCAGCATGGCATTGCCGAAGCTGTGTACCATCTCCGCCTGGATCTCGGCATCGCCGCTTTCCTGGAAGCGGACCGTCTCCGGCATGTCGATGCTGTTGGCGATCTCCTTGAAGCGGGCGGTCGCCGTATCGAGGGCGACACCCGGGCGGAGATCGGAGCCGATGGTGACGACGCGGTTCCGATCGAAGCGCTTGATGGCGCTCGGGCCCTCGGAATAGTCGATATCGGCGACCGAAGACAGCGGCACGAATTGACCGTCCTTCGTCTTTATCTTGACATTGCGGATCGCGCCGAGATCGCCGCGGAACTTGCGGTCGAGCTGGACCCGGATCGGGATCAGGCGGCCGTCGAGCGACATCTTGGTGAGTTGCGAGTCGATGTCGCCGATCGTCGCCACCCGCACCACTTCGGAAATCTGCGCCGTGGTGATTCCCAGACGGGCCATCTGCTGGTCGCGCGGGCGGATCTGCAGCTCCGGGCGGGGCAACAGGCCTTCCGAGCTGACATTCGACAGCAGCGGATCGGCCCTCAGCTTCGCCTCCAGCACCGCGACGGTGCTGTCGAGGTCGGCCTCGTTGTTCGACAGCAGATTGAACGACAGGTCGCGTTCGCCGCGGTCGTTGAGCTTGAGGATGCGCAGGTCGGGAATGTCGCGGATCGCGGCGAAGATCTTCTTCTCGATGTCCCACTGGGGCGTCGTGCGGCCGGCCGGTGGCAGCTTCGGCAGATACTGGCCAACCAGCGGCAGCCCGCCGATCACGTCATTGACGAGCTTGTTGACCAGCGAGTGGTCGCGCCTGTCGAGGATCACCGTCACCGAGGCGCGGCGCAGCTCGAGGTCGCCCTTTGGCGAAGAGCCGCCGAGCACGAAGACGCTGTTGACGCCGTCGATGTCCTTCACCCGGTCGTAGATCGCCGAGGTGGCGCGATCGGTGTCCTCCAGCATGGCATCGGGGGGCAGTTCGACCGAGAGCACCACGCGCGACGCGTCTTCCGGCGGCATGAAGCTGCCGGGAACGGTGAAGAGCAGCATCACGGAGCCGATCAGGAAGATGATGGCGGCGAGCAGGGTGGCGTAGCGGCTGTACCAGTGTCCGGTCGTCTTCGTCACCAGCCAGGTGTAGCCGCGCATGAAGGCGCCTTCCGCGGCCTCGTCATGGCCCTCGGCGTCGCTGGCGCGCATCAGATAGGCCGCCATGACCGGCGTGATCAGCCGCGCCACCATCAGCGAGAAGAACACGGCGACGGCGACCGTCAGGCCGAACTGGATGAAGTACTGGCCGGGAATGCCCGGCATGAAGGAGACCGGCACGAACACCGCGATGATGGTGAAGGTGGTGGCGATCACCGCCAGGCCGATCTCGTCGGCGGCCTCGATCGCCGCCCGGTAGGGTGTCTTGCCCATCTTGATATGGCGCGCGATGTTCTCGATCTCGACGATCGCGTCGTCGACCAGGATGCCGGTGGCGAGCGTCATGGCGAGGAAGCTGACCAGGTTGAGCGAGAAGCCCAGCAGGTCCATGACGTAGAAGGTGGGAATGGCCGACAGCGGCAGGGCGACGGCGGAAATCAGCGTGGCGCGCCAGTTTCGCAGGAACAGCAGCACGACGATGACGGCCAGGATCGCGCCTTCCATCAGCGTGTGAATCGCGGCCTCGTAATTGCCGTAGGTGAAGTAGACCGAGTCGTCGACCAGGCTGATCGAAACGTCCGGGTTCTTCGCGCGCACCGTGGCGAGCGCCTTGTCGACCGACTCCGCGACCGTCACCTCGCTTGCGCCCTTGGAGCGGAACACCGCGAAGGTCACCACCGGCGTGCCGTTGAAGCGCGAGAAGGAGCGCGGCTCCTCATAGGTGTCGGTGACCGTTCCGAGCTCGGAAAGGCGGACGAAGCGGCCGTTCGGCAGCGCGATCATCGTCGCGGCCAGCCTTTCGACCGAGCGGGCGTCGCCAAGCACGCGGATCGCCTGCTCGGCGCCGGCCACCTGGCCGCGGCCGGAGCCGACGTCGGCATTCATGCTGCGCAACTGACGGTTCACGTCGGCGGCGGAAATGCCGAAGGATTCGAGCCGCCCGGAGTCGAGATCGACGTGGACCTCGCGATTGGCGCCACCGAAACGGTCGATCTTGCCGACGCCCGGTTGGCCCTGCAGGGCGCGCTTGACGGTGTCGTCGACGAACCAGGAGAGCTCCTCCAGCGTCATGTTGGGGGAGGAGACGGCGAAGGTCCGGATGGCCTGGCCTTCGACATCGATCTTGGTGACCACCGGCTCATCGACGGTGGCGGGCAGGTCGCTGCGGATCCGGTCGATGGCGTCCTTGACGTCCTGCAGCGCCTGGTTTGTCGGCACTTCGATCTTGAACAGCACGGAGGTGACCGAGCTGCCGTCGGTCACCGTCGACATGATGTCGTCGACGCCGGAAATGCCGGCAACCGCGTCCTCGATCTCCTTGGTGACCTGCAGTTCCAGTTCTGCCGGTGCCGCCCCGCTCTGCGTCACCGTGATGGCGATGACCGGAACGTCGATATTGGGAAAGCGGGTGATCGGCAGCGTGTTGAACGACTGGATGCCGACGACCAGCAACAGCACGAAGGCGAGCAGCGGCGCGATCGGATTGCGAATGGACCAAGCGGAAAAATTCATGCTGCAGCTGTCCTCATCCCAAAGTTCGCGTCCATGCATGCAATTCGACTATCACGTTCTAGCCCGTGTACCTGAAACGTCGATCCCGCCCACTCGGATCATGCGTGTTCAATCTCGCAGAGCATTGCAGCAGTGATCCGGAACCGATCGGCCCCGAAGGAGATCGCTAGTTGGCAGCAACAGGCGCGGCTGCCTTGACCGCCCTGACCCTGTCGCCGTCCCGCACATAGGCGCCGGCCTTGGCGATCACCTCGTCGCCGGCCTTGAGGCCGCTTGCGATCTCGATCACCTGGCCGTCCTGGATGCCGGTTACGACCTTTACGAGCTTGACGACGCCATCCTCGACCTTACGCGCAACCGTTCCCTCGCGCGAGGTAGTCACGGCCGAGAGCGGCAGCACCAGCCCCTGCCGTTCCTGCGTGACGATCTCGGCGCTGGCGAACATTCCGACCCGCGCCATTTCGGGCTCGTCGAGCCGGATGTAGACGCGGCCAAGGCGCGTGTCGTTGTTGAGTGTCGGCTCGACGAGGCGGATGCTGCCGGTGAGCGTGGCGGCTCCGCCGCCAAGCGTCATCGTCGCCTTCTGTCCGATGGCCAGCTTGAGGATCGCCGATTCCGGCACGTCGGCCTTCAGTTCGATCTCGCCGTCGCGGATGATCGAGAACAGCGGCTGGTTGACGCCCATGGCGATCGCGCCGATCCGGGCGGTGCGGGCCGAGACGATGCCGGAAACCGGCGCCTTGACGGCGGTGCGGGCGAGCTTCAGGTCGACATCGGCCAGCTGCGCGTCCATCACCTTGATCTCGGCCATCGAAACGGAAATGGCCTGCTCGGCCGAGGTGACGCGCGACAGCGCCGCCTTGGACGCCGCCGTCGCCTGGTCGAAGATCGCCTGCGAGGTGGCGCCGGACTTCACCAGCGTCTCGGCGCGCTCACGTGCCTTGGCGGCTTCCTCGGCATTCGCCTTCGCCTCGATCAGCTGCGCCTTCATCTGGGCGAGCGATGCCTCCGCCTTGGCGCGCATGGCCGCAAGCTGGCTCTTCTGCAGGACCAGTGCATCGTCGTTGAGGGTGGCGAGCGTGTCGCCCTGCTTGACGGTGTCGCCCACGTCGGCGGCGAGCGAGCGGATCGACAGGCCGTCGACCAGCGGCGCCACATAGACTTCCTCGACCGGCTGGATCGTGCCGGTGGCAATCACGCGCTCGACCACGGTGCCTTCCTGGGCCGCCGTGACGACGATCGCCGGAAGGTTCTCGACCTGGGCGGCATCGATGTTGCCGACCGAGGCGTCAGCAGCGCCGGCAGCGCCGGCGCAAAGCGCCGTCGAGCAGGCGACGGAAAGGCAGAGTACGTACTTCAGTCCACGCGTCATGAACCCACCCTCTCTATGCCAGGCAATTCGCACGACACGTTGGCCGTTCTTGTGCTTTCCAGACGTGTAGTATCTTGGGGCTGGACGCGCATTCTCGCCGTCCCAACGGGCCTATGTATCAGCCCCGCTCCAAGCTGCGCGACTATGTAATGGGATGGCCCGCACCGCACAAGGTCCATTCAAACTGACATCTTATTATATTACGGCCGGGTTGTCGCCGTGCAACAGAAGGGCCGTTCCATCAGCCGGCCGATGCGGCAAGGCGGAAATGAAAACGCGCGGCCCTTGGTTCGCCGCGCGTTCTCGGGCCGGTGTGGAGCGACCTATTTCAGCGCTTCGTCGCTGATCTCGTGCGTCCAGGCACCTTCAGGCTCCTTCGAGATGACCGGATCCGAGCCGCCCGCCAGCAGCGAAGCGACGGTGCGCTTGTAGTCGGCCTCTTCGAGCGCGCCGTTCGAGCCGGCGGTGAGCTTGGCGACCTCGCCCATCATGAACTTCTGGTGCGCCTCGGTCTGCGCGCCGGTCGCATCGTTTTCAAGGACGATCTCGGCAGCGGCATCCGGGTTCTCCTCGGCCCACTTCCAGCCCTTCATCGAGGCGCGGACGAACTTGACCATCCTTTCCTTGAAGGCCGGGTCCTTCAGCTTGTCCTCCAGCACGTAGAGGCCGTCTTCCAGCGTCGCGACACCCTGGTCCTCGTACTTGAAGGTGACGAGGTCCTCCGGCTTGATGCCGGCGTCGAGAACCTGACCGTATTCGTTGTAGGTCATGGTCGAGATGCAGGCGGCCTGCTTCTGGATCAAGGGATCGACGTTGAAGCCCTGCTTCAGCACGGTGACGCCGTCCGGCCCGCCATCGGTCGGGATCTTCAGGTGGGCCATCCAGGACAGGAACGGATATTCGTTGCCGAAGAACCAGACGCCGAGCGTCTTGCCCTTGAAGTCCTCGGGTCCCTTGACGCCGGATTCCTTCAGGCAGGTCAGCATCATGCCGGACTGCTTGAACGGCTGGGCGATGTTGACGAGCGGCACGCCCTTTTCGCGGGTGGCAAGCGCCGACGGCATCCAGTCGACGATGACGTCGGCGCCGCCGCCGGCGATCACCTGGGCGGGCGCGATGTCGGGGCCGCCCGGCTTGATCTCGACGTCGAGACCTTCCTCGTCGTAGAAGCCCTTGTCCTTGGCGACGTAGTAACCGGCAAACTGGGCCTGCGTGACCCACTTCAACTGGAGCGTGACCTTGTCGGCGGCCCCGGCCTGGAAGGCGGCAAGCGAGAAGGCACTTGCCAAAAGCAGCGATGCAATCGTTCTTTTCATAGCGGTTCCCTCATTATTTTCATTATTACGCCTGCCCACCGCGGACAGACGGATGCCAGAAGGTGACGGCACGCTCGACAAGCGCGACCGCCCCGTAGAAGAACGAGCCGGCGAGCGCGGCGACCGCGATCTCGGCCCAGACCATGTCGACATTCATGCGGCCCACTTCCGTGGAAATCCGGAAACCCATGCCGACAATGGGCGTTCCGAAGAACTCGGCGACGATGGCGCCGATCAGCGCCAGGGTGGAGTTGATCTTGAGGGCATTGAAGATGAAAGGCCAGGCGGCGGGAAGGCGCAACTTGACCAACGTCTGCCACCAGCTGGCGGCATAGGTGCGCATCAGGTCGCGCTCCATGTGGCTGGTCGCGGCAAGGCCGGCGACCGTGTTCACCAGCATCGGGAAGAAGGTCATGATCACGACGACGGCGACCTTCGACTGCCAGTCAAAGCCGAACCACATGACCATGATCGGCGCGACGCCGATCACCGGCAGCGCCGAGACGAAATTGCCAAGCGGCAGCAGCCCCTTCTGCAGGAAGGGCGAGCGGTCGATCAGGATCGCGACGACGAAGCCGAGGCCGCAGCCGAGCGCGTAGCCGGTGATCACCGATTTCAGGAAAGTCTGCCGGAAGTCCGCCCAGAGGGTCGGGATCGAGTTGACCAGCCGCGACCAGATGGCACTCGGCGCCGGCAGCAGCACTGAGGGAACATCGAAGCCGCGCACGATGCCTTCCCACAGCACCAGGATGGTGATGCCGAAAAGCAGCGGCACGGCGAGGCGCGCCGTCCGCTGGGCGAAGGGGCTCTGGAAATGATGGCGCACCAGCCATTCGTTGAGCGCCCAGGCGGCGAGCCAGAAGGTGAGGGCGGAGAAAAGCGGGGCGGCGTTCATGCGCGCTCTCCCATGCGCTTGAGCACGGCTGTGTGCGCGATGCCGACGATGATGACGAGAAGGGCGGCTACGGCCGCCGCCATGAACAGCGCCGCCCAGATCTGCACCGTCTGGCCGTAGTACGACCCGGCGAGCAGCCGCGCGCCCAGGCCAGCGACGGCGCCGGTCGGCAATTCGCCGACGATCGCGCCGACCAGCGAGATGGCGACGGCGACCTTCAGCGAGGTGAAGAGATAGGGCATCGAGGCGGGCCAGCGCAGCTTCCAGAAGGTCTGCGCAGGCGAAGCGCTATAGGTGTGCATCAGATCCAGCTGGATCTGTTCGGGACTGCGCAGGCCCTTCACCATGCCGACGACAACCGGGAAGAAGCTGAGATAGGTCGAGATCAGCGCCTTAGGCAGCAGGCCGGAGAGGCCGACCGCGTTGAGCACGACGATGATCATTGGCGCGATGGCGAGGATCGGGATGGTCTGGCTGGCGATCACCCAAGGCATCAGCGAGCGGTCCATCGCCCGGTTGTGGACGATGCCGATCGCCAGCAGGATGCCGAGCACCGTGCCCATGGCAAAGCCGAGCAGCGTCGCCGACAGCGTCACCCAGGCATGGTAGACGAGGCTGCGCTTGGAGGTGATCGGCTTGTCGACGGTGGTTTCCCAGAGTTCGGCCACGACCTGATGCGGCGCCGGCAGCACCGGACGATCCTGTGCCATGGTTTTCGGCAGCAGCTCCGAGAACGTGATCGTCGTGCCGTTGCGCGCGGCGTTGTCGCGTTCGAAGGGGGCGTTGAGGACGGCGGCGGCGACATACCAGAGCGCGATGATGGCCAGTACGATCGTGCCGATGGGAAGTAGCCGGTCCGTGAGAAAACTTTGCTTCTCCATGCGATCAGCTCCGATCCGCCGCGGGCAGCAGCATCAGCCCCATGGCCAGCACGCCGAGGCCTACGCCGGCGAGCTGGGTGTTGCTGAGCCGCTCGCCGAACACGACGAAGGCGATGACGTTGATCAGCAGCAGCTGCGCGATCGCCGACGCCGAGATCGCCAGCCCGAGCCCGCCCTCGCGCATCAGCCGCACCATCATCAGGTTGCCGACGCAATAGAGGAACAGCGAGAAGACGAGCATCAGGACATTGCTGTTCGACACATAGGCGCGCGACGCGGTGGCTGCGGAAAGGAACACGGCCATGGAGCCGGCCAGCCAGAGGAGGAACTGCGGGTTCATGGGCGGGCCTCGGGCAACAGATGAGCGGCAATGGCGCGCTCGACGGTCAGGAACACATGATCCGGCCCGTCGAGTACTTGGAGGTTGTCGAAACGAAGCACGGTGAAGCCTTGGCTTCTTAGAAAGGCGTCGCGGTTGCGATCATGCCGACGACCACCTGCGGTCTCGTGGCTGTCGCCGTCCACTTCGACGATGATGCGGGCTGATAGCCAGGCGAAGTCGGCTATGTAGGGGCCGATGGGCGTTTCACGGCGGAAGTGGGCGCCGCGTGGACGAAAGTCGCGCAGCAGGTTCCACATTGCAGCCTCGGCTTTGGTCATCTCGCGGCGCAGGCTCTTTGCCCTGGTTCGGGTTTTTGGGTCGATGTTGGAGTGGGGCACGACGCTTCTCCTTCGATGCGGCGCTCCAGTTTGTAGCCAGGAAAACCCCTCCCGGTTCGCTTCGCTCACCACCCTCCCCACAAGGGGGAGGGAGGCCCCCGCGGCGCCCGCTCCGCCATGCCGCCGACGTCCTCCCCGTTGGACTGTCCACGATGATGCTGGTGCCGCAGGCGTCCGAATTCGGTCCGGGAACCTCTCCGGCGGGGCGGCAGGCACTGCCAAGCCCCTCCCCCTTGTGGGGAGGGGTTGGGGAGGGGGCTTAATCTCCGCGCCCACGTCACACCTCATAGCTGTGCCCCGCACGCAAACCTTCGCGGACGCGATGAGCAATCGCCAGGAATTCCGGCGTCTCGCGGATGTCGAGCGGGCGCTCCTTCGGCAGCGTCGACTCGATGATGTCGGTGACCCGGCCGGGGCGCGGGCTCATGACGACGATCCGGGTGGAGAGATAGACGGCCTCGGGGATCGAGTGGGTGACGAAGCAGATCGTCTTGTTGGTCCGGGCCCAGAGCTGCAGCAGCGCTTCGTTGAGATGATCGCGGACGATCTCGTCGAGCGCGCCGAACGGCTCGTCCATCAGGAGCAGGTCGGCGTCGAAGGCCAGCGCGCGGGCGATCGAGGCGCGCTGCTGCATGCCGCCCGACAGCTGCCAGGGATACTTGCGGCCGAAGCCGGTGAGATTGACGAGGTCGAGCGTGCGGGCGATGCGCTCCTTCTGGGCGGCCGCCGAATAGCCCATGATCTCCAGCGGCAGGGCGATGTTCTTTTCGATCGTGCGCCAGGGATAGAGGGCGGCGGCCTGGAAGACATAGCCGTAGGCGCGCTTGTGGCGGGCCTCTTCGGCCGACATGCCGTTGACGGTGATCGTGCCCGAGGTCGGCTTCTCCAGATCGGCGATGACGCGCAGGAAGGTGGTCTTGCCGCAGCCGGAGGGGCCGATGAAGGAGACGAAATCGCCCTTGTCGACGGTGAGGTTGACGTCGGAAAGTGCGTTGACCGGCCCGTCGGCGGTCTCGAAGGTGAGGCCGAGATTCGTCGCGCAGACAACGGACGATGAGGCGGCATTGCGGTTCATTTCCGTGCCCTCGATGGCGCTGGCGGAACCAGACTGCATGCCTGTCGGGCGCATTGCAATCGGCATTGTCTTCATGGTGAGATCGGACACGGGAATGCTCACACTCGATGGTTGGAGGAAGGGCGATGGAACGGAATGAAAGGGCGACCTGCCGCGTCGTCCGGCCGAGCGGCAGCTATGACGGCCGGCAGGGGCTGTCGTATTTCGAGGGAATCGCGCGCGAGACGGTCGGTTCGACCGGCATCTGCATGCACCTCCTGACGATTCCGCCCGGCGCACGCGCCAAGGCGCACCTGCACGAAAGCCACGAAACGGCGATCTACGTGCTCTCCGGCGAGGCGCACACCTGGTACGGCGAGCGGCTGCAAGAGCACGTCGTCGTCAGGGCAGGCGAGATGTTCTACATTCCGGCCGGCGTGCCGCACCTGCCGGCCAACCTCTCCGACGCGCCCTGTTCGGCGGTGATCGCCCGGACCGATCCGCACGAGCAGGAAAGCGTCGTGCTGCTGCCGGAGCTGGATGGGCTGGTGCCGGACAAGGCGGAATCCTGACAGGCCTTTGCTGACTTCAGGCTGTTGGACAGGCGGCATAAGGCGAAGCCGGCGGCATCGTCGGGCCCGAATTCCCCCTCTGCCCTGCCGGGCATCTCCCCCACACGGGGGGAGAAGACTCGGGGCGGCGGCGTCGCGGTCTGGCCCGTCCCTCTTCCTGGAAGGGGGTGGGGAGGGGAATTGCCCGGCGATAAAGGCAGACCGCGTAGACCGCATCACACCCCGCTTGCCGGAATGCCGCTGCGCTGGACCTTGCGGGGTGCTGTGACCTCCTTCCAGGTCGACAGCGCCGTCGCCACCGCCGGGAACGGATCGCGGCGGACGAACTCGCCGTGGCCCTCCTGCGTCTTGACGGTCGACTCCTCGATCGCCACGACACCGCGGGTCAGGGTGAAGCGCGGCAGGCCCGTCACCTCCTTGCCCTCGAAGACGTTGTAGTCGATCGCCGATTGCTGGGTCTTGGCCGAGATGGTCTTCGACCGCTTCGGATCCCAGACGACGATGTCGGCATCGGCGCCGACGAGGATGGCGCCCTTCTTCGGGTAGATGTTGAGGATCTTGGCAATGTTCGTCGAAGTGACGGCAACGAACTCGTTCATCGTCAGCCGGCCGGTGGTGACGCCGTGGGTCCAGAGCATCGGCATGCGGTCCTCAAGCCCGCCGGTGCCGTTCGGGATCTTGGTGAAATCGTCGACGCCGAAACGCTTCTGCTTTGTCGTGAAGGCGCAGTGGTCGGTGGCGACCACCTGCAACGAGCCGGAGGCGAGCCCGGCCCAGAGCGAGTCCTGGTGCTGCTTGTTGCGGAAGGGCGGCGACATGACGCGGCGGGCGGCATGGTCCCAGTCCTTGTTGAAGTATTCGCTCTCGTCGAGCGTCAGGTGCTGGATCAGCGGCTCACCGTAGACGCGCATGCCCTTCTGGCGGGCGCGGCGGATCGCCTCGTGCGCCTGCTCGCAGGAGGTATGGACGATGTAGACCGGGCAGCCGGCCATGTCGGCGATCATGATGGCGCGGTTGGTCGCCTCGCCCTCCACCTCGGCGGGGCGCGAATAGGCGTGCGCCTCCGGGCCGTTGTTGCCGGCGGCGAGCAGCTTGGCCTGCATCTGCGCCACGACGTCGCCGTTCTCGGCGTGGACGAGCGGCAGGGCGCCGAGTGCCGCGCAGCGCTGGAAGGAGGAGAACATCTCGTCGTCGTCCACCATCAGGGCGCCCTTGTAGGCCATGAAGTGCTTGAAGGTGTTGATGCCCTTGTCCTTGACGACGGTCTCCATCTCGTTGAAGACCTGCTCGCTCCACCAGGTGATCGCCATGTGGAAGGAGTAGTCGCAGTTGGCCCGGGTCGACTTGTTGTCCCACATCTGCAGCGCCTCCAGCATCGACTGGCCGGGCGAGGGGAGCGCGAAATCGACGACCATCGTGGTGCCGCCGGAAAGGGCTGCGCGCGTGCCGCTCTCGAAATCGTCGGAGGAGTAGGTGCCCATGAAGGGCATTTCCAAGTGGGTGTGCGGGTCGATGCCGCCCGGCATCACGTAGCAGCCGGACGCGTCCAGCACCTCGTCGCCGGAAAGGTTCGGACCGATCTCGACGATCCTGCCGCCATCGATCTTGACGTCCGCCTTGTAGGTCAGGTCGGCGGTGACGACGGTACCGCCCTTGATGACTGTGGTCATGACTGCTCCCGTTATCCTTCTGGTTTCTCTGGTATGGTCGCCATGTGCGCCAGCCCGACCACGTACACCAGGGCTGCCTCCAGCCTCGTCATGTCGTGGATCGCGAGGCGGCCGACGCGCTGCGCGATGACCTCTTTCCTGATCGGTGTGATCTTTTCGACCATCACCTGGGATAATTGCTGTAGCCCTTTCTCCGCGCTGGGTTGGACAGGCGGCCGGAGAAGCGGAGCATCGAGCAGGTGGGTCGTGAAGGGACAGGCAAGCGCTGTCGTGTAGGTGGTCAGCAATTCGTCGGCTTGAAGAATGACGGCTGGCCGCGGCTTGCCGAGTTCGCCGGGAAAAGCAGCTATGACCACGTCCCCCCGGCTCAGCTTCACGGCTTGTCCCACTCCGTCGGACCGACGGCTGCGATCCAGCCTCCGATGTCGTCTTCCGCGTCGGCTTCCGCGATCCGCCGCGCCTCCAGTTCAACTCGCTTCCGGAACGTCTCGCTCGTCAGGTCCGGCACCCAGATCTCGACCGGCCTGTATCCCTGACGGATGAGTTCAGCACGTTCTTCCGGTGATATTTCCCTCGGGCGCCCCATGTAACTATCCCAGTTTGCTCGGCTGCAGCACTCTACTCCACAATCCCCGCCGTCTCTATTACCGCGTGGAGGAGCACGTCGGCGCCGGCGCTGGCCCAGTCCTTTGAGATCTCCTCGGCCTCGTTGTGCGAAAGGCCGCCGACGCAGGGGCAGAAGATCATGGTCGTGGGCGCCACCTTCGCGGCCCAGCAGGCGTCGTGGCCGGCGCCGGAGACGATGTCCATGTGGCTGTAGCCGAGATCCTCGGCGGCCTTGCGCACAGTGGCGACGAGCTTCGGGTCGAAGGCGACGGGAGCGTAGTGGCCGACCGCCTCGATCGAACAGCCGACGCCCAACGCCTCGCAGATCTTCGGCGCCTCGGCCTCGATCCTGGCCCGCATGCCGTCGAGCTTCGCCTTGTCCGGCGAGCGGATATCGACGGTGAAGACTACCTTGCCGGGCAGGACGTTTCGCGAATTGGGCGTGAAGAACACCTGGCCGACGCCGCCGACCGCGCCCGGCTGGTTGTCCATCGCCACCGCCTGCACCATCTCGATGATACGCGACATGGCCAGGCCGGCATTGACGCGATGGGCCATCGGCGTGGAGCCGGTGTGCGCCTCGCGGCCTGTGAGCGTGAACTCGAGCCACCAGAAGCCCTGGCAGTGGGTGACGACGCCGATCTGCTTGTTCTCGATCTCGAGGATCGGGCCCTGCTCGATATGGTACTCGAAATAGGCGTGCATCTTGCGCGCGCCGACCTCTTCGTCACCGACCCAGCCGATGCGCTTCAGCTCGTCGCCGAAGGTCTTGCCGCCCGGGTCCTTGCGCGAATAGGCGTAGTCGAGCGTCAGCGCGCCGGCGAAGACGCCGGAGGCGAGCATGGGAGGGGCGAAGCGCGCGCCTTCCTCGTTCGTCCAGTTGGTAACGACGATCGGGTGCTTCGTCTTGATGCCGAGGTCGTTCATCGAGCGGACGACCTCGAGGCCGGACAGCACCCCGAGCACGCCGTCGAACTTGCCGCCGGTCGGCTGGGTGTCGAGGTGGCTGCCGATGTAAACCGGCAGCGCGTCCGGGTCAGTGCCGGGCCGGGTGAAGAACATCGTGCCCATCTTGTCGACGGCAAGGGTCATGCCCGCCGCCTCGCACCAGCGCTGGAACAGGCTGCGGCCTTCGGCATCGGCGTCGGTCAGGGTCTGGCGATTGTTGCCGCCGGCGACGCCGGGGCCGATCGTCGCCATGTCCATAAGGCTGTCCCACAGGCGGTCGGCATTGACGCGCATGTTCTTGCCGGGTGCGGCCATGTCACTAGCTCCCAATGTTCCCGGCGGACCTCTTGCGAAGACCACCTATGTGTTCCCGCCGGCCAGCGGGCGCGATTTGTTTTTGTGCGCCTCCGAACGGCGGTTGCGTTTGATCCGCAAGTCGCCGATAATTTGACCGGTTGGTAAACACTACAGCTTCCATGGCGGCACTCAAGTCGAAAAATTGAAAAACCGCCGGCTTCGCCCGGAAATTATGGTGGCGGGCTAAACTGATGATTTTGGCCGCGGTTTTACGTCGGCCGGAAGGCGAAGGGAAGAGATGGTTCCACCGAGAGCAGCAAGGACGCAGCGACGCACGCGGATCCAGGAGCAAAAGGAAGAGCGCATCCTGGAAGCGGCGCTCGAAGTGTTTTCGCTGCACGGTTATCGCGGCGCCACGGTCGACCAGATCGCCGAGGTCGCCGGCATGTCGAAGCCCAACCTGCTCTATTATTTCCGCACCAAGGAGGCGATGCATCGCGCGCTGATCACACGCGTGCTCGACACCTGGCTCGACCCGCTGCGCGAGTTCGACGCGGAGGGAAACCCGGTGGCGGAGTTCCGCAGCTACATCCGCCGCAAGCTGGAAATGGCGCGGGATTTTCCCCGCGAGAGCCGGCTCTTTGCCAACGAGGTGCTGCGCGGGGCGCCGAACATCGAGGACGAACTGAAGGGGCCGCTCAAGGCGCTGGTCGACGAGAAGGCGGCGGTGATCCGCGCCTGGGCCAAGGCCGGCAAGATCGTCGCCTGCGATCCCTACCACCTGATCTTCTCGATCTGGTCGACGACGCAGCATTACGCCGATTTCGACGTGCAGGTGCGTGCGGTGCTGGGGGAGGAGAAGGCGGATGAAAGCCGCTTCGACGATGCCGCCCGCTTCCTGGAGCAGCTTTTCATCGGCGGCCTGCAGATCCGGGATCAGGGGTCCTGAGCCCGATGGGTCTCGTTCAGCCGCGGTAGGCGACGATCCGGTTGCGGCCCTCGGCTTTCGCCCGGTAAAGGGCGGCATCGGCGCGCGCCAGCAGGGCATCCAGCGAAGGGGCGGCAGGTGCGGCATGGAAAGTGAGCCCGCCGCTCACGGTAATCGGGATCCGGTGCCCACTGCCGAGATCGACCTGACGTTCCTCCACCGACCGACGGATGTGTTCGGCAATGGCCATGGCCTCGTCGCGCGTTGTGCGCGGAAAGAAGACGGCGAATTCCTCGCCCCCCAGCCGGCCGAACAGGTCGTCCTTGCGGAGCGCCCGGCTCACCGAATCGGCGAAGGCGACCAGTGCCGCGTCCCCGCCAGCATGTCCATGGCGGTCGTTGACCGACTTGAACCGATCCACGTCGAGCATCAGGACGGCTGCGCTGCCGGGTGTTCCCAGCAGTCGTTCGCTTCGTTCGATGAACGCGCTGCGGGCGAGGGCACGGGTCAGCGCATCGTGATCGACCGAGTCCTGCAGGCGCTTCAGGAGCTCGTTGCGCGTGGCGGTGACGCTGGCCACGGTGAGTGGCGCCAGTGCGATCAAGGCAAGCGCCAGTCGGATCGACTTGCCCCATGTCAGCAGGTCTATGTCGGGGGGTAGCGTCGCGAAGGATCCGGTGACGATCACCATGCCCCACATGCTGAAGACGAGCGTCAGCGCCGCGGTGACAAACAGCGGGTAACTGACCGCGCACCACAACAGCGCCGGAACCGGAAAGGCGAACGAGCCCGGTCCCTCCATCAGGTTGCCAAGCAGGATGCAGACGGCAAGCGCTGCGGCCGGCTTCCAGTCGCGTCCGTCTGCGGCTGTGGCCAAGGCTCGCGTGGTCCAGGGGATGTCGCGCAACCGGGGCGCGGTCAGGATAACCGGCAGGACGACGATGGCGTTGGCCAGTTCGGTGCCGAACCAGTATTCCACGCCGGTCGCAAAGTCCCGGTTGAAGACGAGGCGTGCCGCGCCGGCGCCGATGAAGGCACTCGCGGCCGCGGCGCAGCAGCAGACGGCGAAGAGGAGCATGATCGATTGCGGCCAGCGCAGGCGCTGGTGATCCTCGGACAGGCGGCGGAACAGCAGATAGCCGACCGCTGCCTCGGCGAGATTGGCGCAGGTCATCCAAAGGGTCAGGCCGAGTGCCCCGCCCGTCACGAGATCGGCCGCCACGTAGCCGGCGAAGGCGCCGGACCAGCCCGCAGATGAAGCCAGGTGCGGACTGCGGATCATCATGCCGAGCAAGATGGCGTTTGCGGGCCAGAACGCCGCCAGGAAACCGACGGGGCGGGTCAGGATGCCGAACAGCCCTGCGCAAAAGATGACGCCGGCAACAAGCGACGCAGTGCGTGCTGCGCGTCCCCAACGCGCGGGCAGGTCCGCTACGGACCGGCTGTCGTCAGTCATCTCGAGCCCCTCGTTACCGTGCCCCGACCCCAGGGCCGCGAGCGCCCTGCTTTGACACCCCGGCATGAACTTTTTCTGAACGGCGGGTCAGCTTCGGCATCCATTCGCAGTGCGTGTCGTCAGTCCGGCAAGCGCGCCATGGCGACAAGGCCGCAGGCGGTGACAATGGCGCCGGCGAGGACGGACGCTGGGGGCCAGCCGTGGCCAAGCAAGCCTTCAAGCAGGATGATGAAGCTCGGGGTGAGATAGCCGTATCCCAGCACCTTCGGCGCCGGCAGCCGCATCGAGGCGAATTGCAGCAGCAGGAATGTGATCGCGGTGGTGACGACGGCGAGATAGGCGACCGCCACATAGACGGACAGCGGCAATGCGGTGAAATCGGTCGCCGCAAGCTCGCGTGCGCCGATCGGGAGCAGGCAGAGTGCCGAAGCGACGGTAACCCAGAAGCCGAAGGCCACCGGGTTCTCGCCGCGGTCGAACTTGCGGATCAGCGGTACGTAGGCTGCGTGCGCGGTAACGCCGGTGAAGAAGATGATTTCGCCCCGTCCGATGTCGAAGGACAGGATCGCCTCGACATTGCCGCGGAAGATCACCCAGATGGCGCCGACGGCGGCAATCATCAGCGCAGTCAGCACGCCCGAGCGCGTGCGCTGGCCGACGAACAGGAGTGCGAAGCCGGCGCTCAGGAGCGGCATCAGCGTGAAGACGGCGCCGGTGGAGACCGGATCGGTGAATTCGAGCGCCGTGAACATCGTCAGCATGTAGAAGGCGATCAGCCCGCCAAGGATCAGGAATCGCCATGGCTGGACGGGGCGGACGAGCGGCGCCCGAAACATGCCGAGGGCAAGCACCGCCATCACCAGCACGGTCAGCAGGTAGCGCCACAGCGTCAGCGGGGCGGCATCCATATGCTGGGCCGCAAGCCCGCCGAACGAAAAGGAGCCGGCGATCAGGGCGGAAAACAGCAACATGGCCAGATGGCCGAGCAGCCGCTCCCTGCGCATGACGGTCGGGCTTGCGGTGGCGGCTGCGCCGATGCGATGCGTCTTCTGATTCACAAATATGCTTCCGGTTGATGCGGTCCATCCGCTTTAGCATGGCGCAGCACCGGCGTCAGGTGTGCGCCGGGATTGCCGAGGAGAGGATAGCTGGCCTGATGGCAAGCAGCCGAAGGGCCGGGTGCGACGCGAGGCGATCGCCGAGGTCGGTCTATCTCCGTGAATGGCGGCCCGGCGCCGTAGGCACCGATGCGTTTCGCGCCTGGAGACAGTTCATCGCAGTGTGGGCGGGAAGGCGGGCGCGCGTCGAGCGCAAATCCAGGCATTCCCAAAGCAGATCGCGTGAAAACGCATTCCGCGGCGTATTTTCACGCGATCTGCTTTAGCGTTTCTTCGGAAAGGAAGAGCACGGCGCCGACCGCTCCGAGGCGGACACGTCGTCACCGTGAAACCAGTCCAGCGCCAGTTGCACGCCGCGCACGAGATGTTCGACGTCCTCGTCCCGCTCGAACTCGAGTTGCGTCTTGACGACGTCCTCGATCGGCAGGCCGGGGCTGGCTTCGAAAACCTGCCGTATCTGCGCGGCCGCCTTCGTACGCATTCCCAACATCGCATAGCAGGCGGCAAGCCGTACGTCGTGCAAGACGCCGCAACCGGGGATGCAGGCCAGTTCTTCAGCCGCCCTGCGATATTCGCCGGCGGCGTAGAACAGGATCGAGCGATCGTAATGATACCATTGCGGGTGAATCGGGTTCAGGCGGACGGCACGATCCATCCACTCCAGCGCTTCCTCGCCCCGCCCGCGCATTGTCAGCAGGTAGCCCATCTGCATCAGCGTGTCGGCGTCGTAGGGGTTGAGGTCCAGCGATCGGCGCAGATGCTGCTCGGCTGCCGCATGCTCTCGATAGCAAAGAAGGACCATCCCCATGATGCGATGGCATCGGGCCTCCTCCGGAGCCAGCGTCAGCGCCGTTTGTGCCCGGTCCCGGCAGGCCGCCAAAGCCTCGCGTGGCGCCCCGCCGTAACCGGTGATGATGAGATCGGTCAGTGCGAGATAAGCATGAGCAAGCCCGTATCGTTCGTCGAGCGCGATGGCGCGCAGGAAATGCGCACGCGCCCGTTCGTTCACGCCGTCGCCATAGCTGCGCAGCAGCGCGATGCCGCGGGTCAGGTGCTCGAACGCGTCGATGCTCTCAGGTGCCGATGCGGCCGGGCGGTGCAGGACAGCGCCCTCGATATTCGCCACCAGCCGCGAAATGATACGGTAGGCGATGGTCTCGCTCAGCGCGAAAAGGTCGCTGCCGTCGCCGGAAAACGTCTCCCCCCAGAGGCGAAGGCCGTCGCGCGCGTCGCTCAAGGACGCTGCGATGCTCAGGCGCGGACCTAGCCTGCGAACCGATCCTTCCACCACGAATTCGACGCCAAGCGCCTTGCCGATCGTTGCGCCGGCCGTACCCGGCTCGCCGCGATAGGCGAAGGCGGAATTGCGGGCGATCACCGCAACGGTCTTGAAGCGCGCCAGGCCGTTGGTGATCTCTTCGACGATGCCGTCGATGAACAACCCGTCGTTCGAATTGTCGCCCGTATTCTTGAAGGGAAGCACGGCGACCGTCGGCTCCGGCGGGCGATGCAGGGCCGCATCTTGCGCGGTCGCCTGAAGCGAAGCGGCAGGCAACGGCGCCGACGCATCGGGTAAGGCCAGGACATAGCCGCGCCGCGGCACCGTCCGAAGCAGTTGCTGCGCCTCGTTGCCCAGCACCCTCCGGGCGTCGCGAACGCACTGCGTCAGCGAATCCTCTGTCACCGTCACGTCCGGCCAGACGGCGTCGAGCAGCGCATCCTTGGAAAGGACCGTACCGCGATGGCGCGCGAGATGGGAAAGCAGCAGAAAGGTCTTGGGACGGATGGCGACGGGCGTGCCCGAGCGGACCAGCGTGCCGCGGGCGAGGTCGAGCACGCAGTCGCCGAGGTGGAACAGCCGCTGATCGCCACTCTGGTGCGCCGATGGAGATCCTGCCGAATGCCGTCTCCATCGGAACGCCGCAGCGGCGTCAAGTCAAGCGCGCGACCGCGCCAAGGCTGAAGATCGCGCGCCACGACCAGACGCACCGTGCCTTGCTCGGCCTCGCCTCTGCGGCATCGTACGAAAGCATGTCGATGAGATAGCCCATCTCTGTGCCGGGATAGGCGGTGATGCCGGAGGCGATCAGCTCGATCAGTTCGTCGCGGCGCTCGCGATAGGCGGTCCTTTCGTGGCAGTGCGTCATCATGGCGATCACCTCCGATTGAATGAAGGAGAGTCTGCCGCCGTCGAACGCTGAAGTCCGGAACGGAATCTGAAATTTCGCTGAAATCAGCTGCCGGTTCCGCAGCGGGAAGAACGTGGCCTGCGAGGGTGCGCAAGGCGAGCGCCAGAGCCTTTCCGACAAGCCCGCTTCACCTCGCAATGCCTGTCACTTCTGCGGCCGGGGAGAGATGTCTGGGCAGGCGACAGCCCGGCGCCGCCGCGAAGGTGAAACCGGGACTATCGACTGGGGCAGGAACTTTGGAGATCGCATGAAAGGATTTCACGCGATCTCCTCGGGTTTGTGTCGTCTGCCGATACCGAGCACGGTTCGGGAGGCTTACTCCGCGGCCTGGCGGGACATCGGGTTGTTCGGGTGCGTCGTCCAGTTGGCGTAGTTCGGATCGACGGGCTGTCCGGTGCGCTGGTCGAGCACGCCGGCGGCGAGCGGCACCATGGTGATGCAGTTGTCGACCGGGCAGACGTTGACGCAGAGATTGCAGCCGACACATTCGTCTTCCATCACCTCGAAGTGGCGAACGCCGTTCACCATGGCGGTGATCGCCTGGTGCGAGGTGTCCTCGCAGGCGATGTGGCAGCGGCCGCACTTGATGCAGGCGTCCTGGTCGATACGCGCCTTGGCGACGTAGTTGAGGTTGAGGTACTGCCAGTCGGAAACGTTCGGCACGGCACGGCCGGTGATGTCGTCGAGGGTCTTGTGGCCCTTGGCGTCCATCCAGTCGGAAAGCCCGGTGATCATCTCCTCGACGATCTTGAAGCCATAGGTCATGGCGGCGGTGCAGACCTGCACGTTGCCGGCGCCGAGCGCCAAAAACTCGGCCGCGTCGCGCCAGGTGGTCACCCCGCCGATGCCGGAGATCGGCAGTCCATAGGTTTCCGGATCGCGGGCGATCTCGGCCACCATGTTCAGCGCGATCGGCTTGACCGCCGGGCCGCAATAGCCGCCGTGGCTGCCCTTGCCGTCGATCGACGGCTCGGGGGAGAAGGTGTCGAGGTTGACCGAGGTGATCGAGTTGATGGTATTGATCAGCGACACGGCGTCGGTGCCGCCGGCCTTGGCGGCGCGGGCGGGCTTGCGGATGTCGGTGATGTTCGGCGTCAACTTGGTGATGACAGGCATGCGGGTGTACTGCTTGCACCAGCGCACCACCATCTCGATGTATTCCGGCACCTGGCCGACGGCGGAGCCCATGCCGCGCTCGGACATGCCATGCGGACAGCCGAAGTTGAGCTCGATGCCGTCGGCGCCGGTCTCCTCGACGAGCGGCAGGATCGCCTTCCAGGCGTCCTCCTGGCAGGGCACCATGATCGAGGCGATCAGGGCCCGGTCCGGCCAGCTCATCTTCACCTGCTTCATCTCCTGCAGGTTGACCTGCAGCGGACGGTCGGTGATGAGCTCGATGTTGTTGAGGCCGAGGAGCCGGCGGTCAGCGCCCCAGATGGCCCCGTAGCGCGGACCGTTGACGTTGACGACCGGCGGGCCTTCCTCGCCGAGCGTCTTCCAGACCACGCCGCCCCAGCCCGCCTTGAAGGCGCGCTCGACATTGTAGGCCTTGTCGGTCGGCGGGGCGGACGCCAGCCAGAAGGGGTTTGGGGACTTGATGCCGACGAAGGTGTTGCGGAGATCAGCCATGTCTCATTCTCCCTTCAAGCGACGGCAATGGAAGGACGCGCGCTCGACGCGAGCATCCGATTGATGGAATCGGCGGCGTCGCGGCCCTGCGCGACCGAGGTGACCGTCAGGTCCTCGCCGGCCTTGACGCAGTCGCCGCCCGCCCAGACGCGCGGCATCGACGTCCTGCCCTCGGCGTCGATGGCAATGCGCCCGCCCTCGAGCAGCAGGTTGCCGACGGCATCCGGAACAAAGGTCTGGCCGATCGCCTTGAAGACCTGGTCGGCGGCGAGGATGCCGGTCTCGCCGGTGCCGACGAGCCGGCCGTCGCGCATCTCGGTATACTCGACCTCGATGCCGGCGACCCGGTCGTCCCGGTCGATCACGCGCCTCGGCTGCAGCCAGTGGCGGATCATCACGCCCTTGGAGGTGGCGAGGTCTTGCTCGAACTCCGAAGCGTTCATGTGCTCCTTGCCCCTGCGATAGCAGATCGTCACCTCCTCGGCGCCAAGCAGCTTCGCCTGCACGGCGGCGTCGATCGCCGTCATGCCGCCGCCGATCACGACGACGCGACGGCCGATGGCGATGTCGGCCTTGTCCTCGGCCTGGCGGAGGGCTGCGATGAAATCGACGGCGTCCTCGACGCCGGGCAGTTGCTCGCCCTCGACGTTCAGCGCATTGACGCCGGCAAGGCCCATGCCCAGGAATACCGCATCGAAATTGTCGGTAAGTTCGCCGAGCGTAAAGTCGCGGCCGAGCATCTGGCCGTTGCGAACCTCGATGCCGCCGATCGAAAGCACGTAGTCCACCTCGCGCTGGGCGAAGTCGTCGGTCGTCTTGTAGGTGGCGATGCCGTATTCGTTGAGGCCGCCCGGCTTGACGCGCGCGTCGAAGACGACGACGGCATGGCCGTTCATGGCAAGGCGGTGGGCGCAGGCAAGGCCGGCCGGGCCGGCGCCGACCACGGCAACGCGGGCGCCGCTGCGGGCGGCGCGTGCATAAAACTGGATGTTCCGGTCCATTGCGGTATCGGTGGCGTAGCGCTGCAGCCGGCCGATCTCGACCGGGCGCTCCTCGGCGGTGTTGCGCACGCAGGCCTGTTCGCACAGCGTCTCGGTCGGGCAGACGCGGGCGCACATGCCGCCGAGAATGTTCTGGTCGAAGATCGTCTTGGCCGAGCCGACCGGATTGCCCGTCGAGATCTGCCGGATGAACATCGGAATGTCGATGGAGGTCGGACAGGCCGTCATGCACGGCGCGTCGTAGCAGAAGTAGCAGCGGTCCGCGGCGACCAGCGCTTCATGGTGATCCAGCGGCGGATGCAGGTCGGCAAAATTCCTGTCATAGTCGGTCGGCGACAGCCTGCCGGCATGGATCCCGGATGCGTTTGTTCCCATTGTTATCTCCCATTCGCGTGGGCTTTGATTGGTGGAACGGTAACACGCTTTATTTTTTTATCAAACGGTAAAATTTGCACGGGAATGCCGGATTCTCAGGCGTTTGCGCGCGTGAAATCATGAGCGCTTTTGTCATGATTCCGGTGGCGGAGCTTGTTGCGACGCAACGTCATGGTTGCGGCGCAGCGTAGCCGGGCGCGTTTGACAGCGCCGGCGAAATGGTGTCAGCAAATCGATATTCGGGGTATGAGGCGGGCATGGCAAGGCGATCTGAAACAGGCGGCAGGCTGGACGATGCGGCAAGGGCCGGATGGCTCTACTATGTCGCCGGTCGCACCCAGGACGAGATCGCGACGGCCATGGGCATCTCCCGGCAGTCGGCGCAGCGCCTCGTCTCGCTCGCGGTGGCCGAGCGCCTGATCAAGGTGCGGCTCGACCACCCGATCGCCGAATGCCTCGAGCTTGGCCAGATGTTGAAACAGCGCTTCGACCTGCGCCATGTGGACGTGGTGCCGACCGACCCTGCCTCGACCTCGACCACTGTCGGGATCGCGGAAGCGGGGGCTGCGGAAATCGAGCGCTGGCTGAAGCGACCCGAGCCGATCGTGCTCGCGGTCGGCACCGGCCGCACCCTCAAGGCGGCGATCGACCAGCTCCCGAAGATGGAATGTCCGCAGCATCGCATCATGTCGCTGACCGGCAATATCGGGCCGGACGGCTCGGCGGCCTATTACAACGTCATCTTCAGCATGGCCGATGCCGTCAAGGCGCGGCACTTTCCGATGCCGCTGCCGGTTCTCGTCTCGTCGGCCGAGGAGCGCGACCTGCTGCACAGACAGAGCCTGGTGCAGACGACCCTGCAACTGGGGCGGCAAGCGGACGTGGCCTTCGTGGGCATTGGCGAGCTTGGCCCCGATGCGCCGCTCTGCGAGGACGGTTTTCTGGCGCGTGATGAAATGGAACGTCTGATGGGGGAGGGCGCTGCGGGCGAGATCTGCGGCTGGATGTTCGATCGCGCCGGCACCCTGCTTGCCGGCAGCATCAACGAGCGCGTCGCCTCGGCGCCGCTGCCCTCCCGCGACAAGGCGACCGTCATCGGCCTGGCCAAGGGACCGCGCAAGCATCTTGCGATACTCGCCGCGCTGAAGGGACGGCTGATCAACGGCCTGATCACCGACGAGGCGACGGCGCGTTACCTGCTGTCGGCGTAGGCGGCCACGCGGCGGCAGCCCTCGCCGATGCGCGGACTCATCTGTGCGATGCCGCGACTTCCGGGCTCATTCCCACGGGAAGATCGTCTTCCAGTCCGCCTTCATGTCGACGACTGTCCAGCCGTTGTCCGGGGCGATCTCGAGCGCCTGGTCCAGCCGGCCGAACTCGGTCTGGCGATCATAGGCGTATTCGCGCTCGGCGTCGGTATGGTGAACGAGCATGCCGAAGCGCGGCCCGGAGGCCCCCAGCGTGGTCCACTCCAGCATCTGGAGGTCGCCGTCGGAATTGCCGAAGGCTGCGATGGGGCGACGGCCGATCGCCTCGTTGATCCCGACGGGCTTGCCGGCCTTGTCGTCGACGAAGTTCACGTCCGGCAGGCGCAGCAGAATGGGTACGCCATCGCGCATCGAGAATTTGGTCTTGATGGAGGAACCGATCACCTGCTCTGGCGGCACGCCGTAGACCTGTTCCGTCCATGGCCGGAGGAACTCGACACCGCCGCCGGATACGATGAAGGTCTTGAAGCCGTTCGCCCTGAGATAGGCGAGCAGTTCCAGCATCGGCTGGTAGACAAGGTCCGTGTAGGGGCGCTTGAAGCGCGGGTCGCGTGCCGTGGCCAGCCAGTTGGTGACGATCTTCTGGAACTGCTCGACCGTCATTCCGGCGTGCGTCGTCATGATCAGCTCCGCCAGACCTTTCTGGCCGGCGGCCGCCAAGGCCTTCATGTCGCCGTCCAGAGCCGCCTTGAAAGGCTGCTGGTCCTTCCATTCGGGATGCTGCCGGGCCATGAGCTTCACCCGGTCGAGCGCGAAAGCGAGCTGTGTGTACATCGGCTGCTCGACCCACAGCGTGCCGTCATTGTCAAAAACGGCAATGCGTTCGGATTCCGGGACGAAGTCGGCGGTGTTCTGCGTCGTGACCCGTTCGACGAAGGCGACAATGGCCTTCTTTGGCGCGGTGTCGTTCCATGACGGCAGCGGGTCGGATTGGGCAAGCGCGGACGCAGCGAGAACCACCAGCCCCGCCACCGCCAGAGATACGCATCGAAAGACAGAAGCCGCAACGCTCATCCGAAGCCTCCCTTGAGAAGGCCCGCCGCCAGGGTGTTTAAGCGACGGGCCTGTTCAGTTCCCGATCGGCATAAGAATGTTCCCGGACAGACTGCCCGATTGTCTCGCTCGTTCTCCGCCGGTCTCCTGTGTTGACGGGAGGGGCGCGCATCTGCAGCACTCGACCCGCTTGGCTGATGCTGCAATGGATTTCGAGAAGGTGACTGTCGGTTCGGGTTGGTGGAACCGGGCGAATGCCGGCGCCGCGAAACCGGGACCGCTTGTTCCAGGCAAATATCTCACAAAACCCGATACGCTTCCAGATTGAGGCGCGGAGACTTGCACTTATTGCCCCAAGTCCGCCCGGCATGGCCGATGTCCGGCCGCGAGTGAGGCTACAGCCTTGCGCCTTGCGGCGGCGCAGCAACGAACAGCCATTGACATGTCGCTCCATTTCATGGGTAATTGCCCATGAGCGAAGCAAATGCTCATTTCGCTTCTGGGAGGAAGAGATGAATTTCAAGCCACTTCTGCTGGGCGCCTGCTCGGCCGTCGTCCTGTGCGGAATTGCCAGTGCGGAGACGCTGACGATCGCCACCGTGAACAATGGCGACATGATCCGCATGCAGAAACTCACCGACGACTTCACCTCCAAAAACCCCGACATCAAGCTCGACTGGGTCACGCTCGAGGAGAACGTGCTGCGCCAGCGGGTGACGACCGACATCGCCACCAAGGGCGGCCAGTACGACGTGCTGACGATCGGCACCTACGAAGTGCCGATCTGGGCCAAGCAGGGCTGGCTGTTGCCGCTCGACAATCTCGGGCCCGACTACGACGTCAACGACATATTGCCGGCGATCCGGGCCGGCCTGACCGGCGAGGACGGCAAGCTTTATGCCGCGCCCTTCTACGGCGAAAGCTCGATGGTGATGTATCGCAAGGACCTGTTCGAGAAGGCCGGCCTGACCATGCCGGACGCGCCGACCTGGGACTTCATCGCCGATGCCGCCCGCAAGATCACCGACAAGGACAAGGAGATCTACGGCATCTGCCTGCGCGGCAAGGCCGGCTGGGGTGAGAACATGGCCTTCCTGACGGCGACCGCGAACGCGTTCGGCGCGCGCTGGTTCGACGAGAACTGGAAGCCGCAGTTCGACCAGCCGGAATGGAAGAAGACGCTCGACTTCTACGTCAAGCTGATGAAGGACGCCGGACCTCCGGGCGCCTCCTCGAACGGCTTCAACGAGAACCTGGCGCTGTTCCAGACCGGGAAGTGCGGCATGTGGATCGACGCCACGGTCGCCGCGTCCTTCGTGACCAACCCGAAGGAATCGACGGTCGCCGACAAGGTCGGCTTCGCGCTCGCCCCCGACACCGGGCTCGGCAAGCGCGGCAACTGGCTGTGGGCCTGGAACCTCGCGATCCCGGCCGGCACGCAGAAGCAGCAGGCGGCCGAGAAGTTCATCGCCTGGGCGACCGGCAAGGACTATCTCAAGCTGGTGGCCGAGAAGGACGGCTGGGCGAACGTGCCTCCGGGCACCCGCACCTCGCTGTACGAGAACCCCGAGTATCTGAAGGCTGCCCCGTTCGCGAAGATGACGCTCGACAGCATCAACGCGGCCGATCCGAAGCACCCGGCGGTGAAGCCCGTGCCCTATGTGGGCGTGCAGTTCGTGGCGATCCCGGAATTCCAGGGTCTCGGCACGGCGGTCGGCCAGCAGTTCTCGGCAGCGCTTGCCGGGCAGACGAGCGTGGATCAGGCGCTGCAGAATGCCCAGCAGCTGACGACGCGCGAAATGACCAAGGCCGGCTACATCAAGTAGGGGCTCCCAAGACCCGGCGCTAAACGGGGACCGCGCCGGGACGGGGCTCCCGCTCCTCTTCTCCGGGAGAGGGAGCCTCCTTGCCGGCGCCGCAGGGCCGATTTCCGAGCCCAAGCGGAACGCGGCCCAGGCGCGGCGCCGGTCTTTTCGCCAACCGTGCACGCCTGCCTTCCTGCCAAGAGGCGCGGAAGGCGGCGGCCAACCAACCGGGAACTGCCATGGCCACCCTCCACACCCGATCGGCCGCCCGTGCCATGATGGCGCCCTCCGTCGTGCTGCTGCTGGCCTGGATGGTCGTGCCGCTGGCGATGACCATCTATTTCTCGTTCCTTCGCTACAACCTCTTGATGCCCGGCATGGAGGAGTGGGTCGGCTTCGACAACTACAGGTACTTCCTCACCGATCCGGCCTTTTTCCAGGCGATCTTCAACACGCTCGCGATCGTGCTCGGGGTGCTCCTCATCACGGTGCTGGGCGGCATCGGGCTTGCCCTGCTGCTCGATCAGCCGATGTTCGGCCAGGGGATCGTCCGCATCCTGGTGATCGCGCCGTTTTTGATCATGCCGACGGTGGCCGCGCTGGTCTGGAAGAACATGTTCATGAACCCGGTGAACGGGCTGTTTGCCTATCTTGCGCGGTCGGTCGGGCTGCCGCCCTTCGACTTCCTCAACAATGCGCCGCTGCTGTCGATCATCCTGATCGTCGCCTGGCAATGGCTGCCGTTCGCGACGCTGATCCTCTTGACCGCGCTGCAGTCGCTGGACGAGGAGCAGAAGGAGGCGGCGCAGATGGACGGCGCCGGCGCCTGGTCGCGCTTCACCTACCTGACGCTGCCGCACCTGTCGCGCGCGATCACCGTGGTCATCCTGATCCACACGATCTTCCTGCTGTCGGTCTTCGCCGAAATCCTCGTCACCACCAATGGCGGGCCGGGAACGCAGAGCACGAACCTGACCTTCCTCGTCTATGCGCAGGCGCTGTTGCAGTTCGACGTGGGCGGTGCATCCGCCGGCGGCATCATCGCCGTCATCCTCGCCAACATCGTCGCATTCTTCCTGATGCGGATGATCGGCAAGACCTTGGAGGCGTGAGACATGGCCCGCAACGTTTCCAGCCAACGCAAGATCGTCAACACGGTCGTCGCATGGACGATCGGCATCCTGATCTTCTTCCCGATCCTGTGGACCTTCCTGACGAGCTTCAAGACCGAGGCACAGGCGATCGCCTCTCCGCCGTCGCTCCTTTTCTTCGACTGGACCTTCGAGAACTATTTCGAGGTTCAGGCGCGATCGGACTACTTCAAGCACTTCATGAACTCGGTGGCGATTTCGTTCGGCTCGACGCTTCTGGGGCTGATCATCGCCATTCCCGCCGCCTGGGCCATGGCCTTTGCGCCGACGCCGAAGACCAAGGACGTGCTGATGTGGATGCTCTCCACCAAGATGATGCCGCCGGTCGGCGTGCTGGTGCCGATGTACCTGCTGTTCCGCAACACCGGCCTGCTCGACACCCGCATCGGCCTGGTGATGATCCTGACGCTGATCAACCTGCCGATCATCGTCTGGATGCTCTACACCTATTTCAAGGAGATCCCGGGCGAGATCCTCGAGGCGGCCCGCATGGACGGGGCCTCGCTTGCCAAGGAGATCATCTACGTGCTGACGCCGATGGCGGTGCCGGGGATCGCCTCGACGCTGCTGCTCAACATCATTCTCGCCTGGAACGAGGCCTTCTGGACGCTCAACCTGACGGCCTCCAAGGCGGCGCCGCTGACCGCTTTCATTGCCTCATACTCCAGTCCCGAGGGCCTCTTCTACGCCAAGCTGTCGGCCGCCTCGACGATGGCGATCGCGCCGATCCTCATTCTGGGCTGGTTCTCGCAGAAGCAACTGGTTCGTGGCCTGACCTTCGGCGCCGTCAAATAGGGAACAACAGCGATGGGAAGCATAGCGCTCAGAAACGTGTCGAAGGTGTTCGGGGCACACACGGTCATCCCGGCGATCGACCTCGACATCAGCGACGGCGAGTTCGTCGTCTTCGTCGGCCCGTCCGGATGCGGCAAGTCCACCCTGCTCAGGCTGATCGCCGGGCTGGAGGACGTTTCCGGCGGGAAGATCCTCATCGACGGCAAGGATGCCACCGAGCTGGCACCGGCGAAGCGGCGGCTGTCGATGGTGTTCCAGTCCTACGCGCTCTACCCGCACATGAGCGTGCGCTCCAACATCGCTTTTCCGCTGAAAATGGCCGGCGAGGACCAGGCGTCGATCGACCGGAAGGTCGCCGATGCAGCGCGCGTCCTCAACCTGACCGACTATCTCGACCGCAAGCCCCGCCAGCTGTCTGGTGGGCAGCGGCAGCGGGTGGCGATCGGCCGGGCTATTGTCCGCCAGCCGGTGGCGTTCCTGTTCGACGAGCCGCTGTCGAACCTCGACGCGGCGCTGCGCGTCAACATGCGCCTGGAGATCAGCCAGCTTCACCAGCAACTGAAGACGACGATGGTCTATGTCACGCACGACCAGGTCGAGGCGATGACCATGGCCGACAAGATCGTCGTGCTCAACAAGGGCAATGTCGAGCAGGTCGGCACCCCGCTTGAGCTCTATAGGCGGCCCGACAACCTCTTCGTCGCCGGCTTTATCGGCTCGCCCAAGATGAACTTCATCACCGGCGAGATCGCGAGGGGGCACGGCGCCCACACGATCGGCGTGCGGCCGGAGCACATCGATCTGTCCACCTCCGCGGGCGCGTGGCGGGGAACCGTCGGGGTTGCCGAGCATCTCGGCTCCGACACCTTCCTGCACGTGGCCGTCGACGGGGTCGGCACGCTGACGGCGCGCGTCGGTGGCGACTTTCCGGTGCGGCACGGCGACCAGGTCTATCTCAGCCCGCAGGAGGGCCGCGTCCACCGTTTCAACGATGAAGGATCGGCAATCCGATGAAGAGACTGGACGGAAAGCGGGCGCTCGTCACCGGCGCGGCGCGAGGGATCGGACGTGCGTTCGCCGAGGCCTATGTGCGCGAGGGGGCGCGCGTCGCGATCGCCGACATCGACATCGGGCGGGCCCGGCAAACGGCCGCCGACATCGGCCCGGCTGCCTTTGCCGTCGAGCTCGACGTGACGAAGCAGCAATCGATCGACGACGCGATCGGGGCCTGCGTCGCCGAACTCGGCGGCATCGACATCCTCGTCAACAACGCAGCTCTGTTCGACCTCGCCCCGATCGTCGAGATTACCCGGGAAAGCTACGACAAACTGTTCTCGATCAACGTCGCCGGCACGCTCTTCACCCTGCAGGCGGTCGCAAGGCAGATGATCGCCCAGGGGAGCGGCGGCAAGATCATCAACATGGCAAGCCAGGCAGGGCGACGCGGCGAACCGCTCGTGGCCGTCTACTGCGCCACCAAGGCGGCGGTGATCAGCCTCACCCAGTCGGCCGGCCTCGATCTCATCAAGCACCGCATCAACGTCAACGCGATCGCGCCGGGCGTGGTCGACGGCGAGCACTGGGACGGGGTCGACGCACTCTTTGCCAAATACGAGAACCGCCCGCTCGGCGAGAAGAAGCGGCTGGTCGGGCAGGAGGTGCCATACGGCCGGATGGGCACGGCCGAGGACCTCACCGGCATGGCGATCTTCCTTGCCTCGTCCGAGAGCGACTACGTCGTCGCCCAGACCTACAACGTCGACGGCGGCAACTGGATGAGCTGACGCGGCATCGCGGCGGCATGACCCGGCAGGCGCTGAACGCTTCCGAAGCTTCAGGGCCCGCTGCCGCAACGCAAACTGAATGACCGGAAGCGGCCCCGCCGCTCATGCCCGGAAGGAAAGAACGATGACCACCAAACTGTCGCTTATCAACCTGGAGCAGGTGAAGAACACGGCGGGTGTTCCCTCCTATCCCCGCTCCGCGCTCAAGGCGGGCATCGTCCATTTCGGCGTCGGCAATTTCCATCGCGCCCACCAGGCCGTCTACCTGGACGAGCTCTTCAATGCCGGACGGGACCATGACTGGGCGATCATCGGCGCGGGCGTGCTGCCCTCCGACGAGGCGATGCGCGCCAAGCTCGAAAGCCAGGATTTCCTGACGACCGTGGTCGAGCAGGACATCAACCGGACTGCTGCGCATGTGACCGGTTCGATGATCGGCTACCTGAGGCCGGGCGATGTCGCCGCAACCGTGGCGCAGCTTGCCGACCCCGCGATCCGCATCGTCTCGCTGACGATCACCGAGGGCGGCTACTTCATCGATCCGGCCTCCGGCGTGTTCGATCCGGCGCACCCGGCGATCGCGGCCGACGGCGCCGATCCGGACAATCCGAAGACGGTCTTCGGGCTGATCGCCGCCGGGCTGAAGGCCCGCAGGGGGAAGGGCATTGCGCCGTTCACCGTCATGTCCTGCGACAACATTCCAGGAAACGGCGAGGTGACGCACGCCGCCGTGTCCGGCGTGGCGCGCCTGTCCGATCCGGCCTTCGCGGATTGGATCGACGCGAACGTGGCCTTTCCGAACGGCATGGTGGACCGGATCACGCCGGCGACGGGCCCGCGCGAGATCTTCACCCTCGCCGAGGAATACGGCATCGACGACCAGTGGCCGGTGTTCTGCGAGGAGTTCAAGCAGTGGGTGCTCGAGGACCGGTTCCCGCAGGGGCGGCCGGCGCTGGAGACGGTTGGCGTACAGTTCGTTGAGGACGTGGCACCTTACGAACACATGAAAATCCGCATCCTCAACGGCGGCCACGCGGCGATCGCCTATCCGGCAGCACTCCTCGACATCCATTTCGTCCACGAGGCGATGGAGGATGCGGACATCCGCGCCTTCCTCGCCAAGCTCGAGCGCGAAGAGATCATCCCGGTGATACCGCCGGTGCCCGGCACCGACCTCGACGCCTATTTCCGGCTGATCGAGACCCGTTTCCTCAATCCGAAGATCGGCGACACCATTCCCCGCCTGGCGCAGGACGGCTCGAACCGGCAGCCGAAATTCATCCTGCCCTCGACCGCGGATCGGCTGCGCCGCGGCGAGGACGTCGTCGGGCTGGCGCTGGTCTCGGCACTGTGGTGCCGCTACTTCGCCGGCATTTCGGAGAGCGGCAGGCCGATCGCCTTCAACGATGCCAGCGCCGACCGGCTGCACGCCGCCGCCGCCAGGGCCAAGGACGACCCGGCCGCCTTCCTGGCGCTTGGCGACATCTTCGGGGCGGTTGCCGCCTCGGAGCTGTTCCGGCGGCGCTTCGAAAAGGCATTGAAGACATTATGGGAGCACGGGACACGCGCGACACTTCGGCTCTATCTGGACAACCGGCTGGCAGACTGACAGCAAGACTGCACCGACGTGATGTGGCCGTGCAGGCGGCCAAACGGCTTGGAACAGGGGACGATGGCCGAAAGCCCGATTGAACTGGTGATCTTCGACTGCGACGGCGTGCTCGTCGACAGCGAGCCGATTTCGCTTTCGGTGCTGGTCGAGGCCCTTGACCAAGCCGGCGTGCGCATGGATGCGGACGAGGCCACCGACCGCTTTCTGGGCAGGAGCCTGAAAAGCATGTCGGAGATCCTGCACGACGACTATGGCCTGGCGATCGACGACCATTTTCTCGCTACCCTGCGCAGCAGGCTCTACGCGCGCTTTCGCACCGAACTGAGGCCAATCGACGGAATCTCAGGCGTGATCGAGGCGCTGCCGGTGCCGTTCTGCGTCGCCTCCTCGAGCCAGCCGGAGCGCATCCGCCTGTCGCTTTCGGTGACAGGGCTGCTCGACCGGTTCGAGCCGAACGTGTTCAGCGCCTCGATGGTGGAGCGTGGCAAGCCGGCGCCCGACCTCTTTCTCCATGCCAGTACCGCAATGGGTATTCCGCCTGAGGCCTGCGCGGTGATCGAGGACAGTCCGGCTGGCGTGATGGCCGCCCGGGCGGCCGGGATGCGGGCGTTTGCCTTTGCCGGCGGTTCGCATGCCCGCACCGACCGTCATCGGCAGGCGCTGCTGCGGCTGCAGCCCGACGCGCTGTTTGACGACATGCGGGAATTGCTCCACCTTGTCGGAAAAGAATTTCCGGCGGGAACATGAATTCATGCGCGATCTGATGGTTGCGGTCGATGTCGGGACCGGAAGCGCCCGTGCGGGCGTGTTCGACCGGAGGGGCGCGATGCTCGCACGCGCCGAGCACCCGATCGCCATGAACCGGCCGGCGGAAAACCATGCCGAGCATGATTCCGAAGATATCTGGCGGGCGGTCTGCATCGCGGTGAGAGAGGCGCAGGGCGCGGCGAAGGTCGGCGCCGATCGGATTGGCGCGCTTGGCTTCGACGCCACCTGTTCGCTGGTCGTGCGCGACAAAGCCGGCGCGCAACTGGCGGTGTCCGGCGGGGCCGATCCGCGCTGGGACACGATCGTCTGGCTCGATCACCGCGCGCTTGCCGAGGCCGACTTCTGTACGGCGACTGGGCACGCCGTCGTCGACCACTCCGGCAAGGTAATGTCGCCGGAAATGCAGATGCCGAAGCTGATGTGGCTGAAGCGCAACCTGCCCGGGCAGTGGGCCAGGGCCGGGCATTTCTTCGACCTCGCCGATTTCCTCACCTGGCGGGCAACAGGCCAGCTGGCCCGGTCCCGCTGCACGACGACCGCCAAGTGGAACTACCTGGCGCACGAGGAGAACGGCTGGCGGGACGACTTTCTCGAGGCGATCGGGCTGCCCGACCTGAGGGAGCGCGGCGCGCTGCCGAAGGAGACAGCGGCGGTCGGCAGTGCCGTGGGGCATCTCACGGTGCAGGCCGCGGCCGATCTCGGCCTTCAGCCCGGTTGCGTGGTCGCGGCCGGCTTGATAGATGCCTATGCGGGAGCGCTCGGCGTGCTGGGCGGGTTTGCCGGCGACCCGCGGCGGCTTGGGCGACAGCTCGCCCTGATCGGCGGCACGTCGAGTTGCGTGGTGACGCTCTCCGGGCAAGCGCGGTTCGGACACGGCATGTGGGGGCCGTACTATGAGGCGCTGCTGCCGGGACAATGGCTGGCGGAAGGCGGCCAATCCGCAACCGGCGCGCTGCTCGACCACATAGCTCGCCTGCACAGCGCCGGCGGCACGCCGTGCCCGGCCATTCATCAGCGCATCGTCGACCGGGTCGGCGAATTGCGGGCGACGGACGGGCAGGACTTCGCCGCAAGGCTGTACGTCCTGCCCGACTTTCACGGCAACCGCTCGCCGTTTGCCGACCCGCACGGCCTCGGCGTCATCAGCGGCCTGTCGCTCGACGCCACGTTCGACGGTCTGTGCCGGCTCTACTGGAAGACCTGCGTGTCGATCGTGCTCGGCATGCGGCACATCGTCGAGAAGCTCGGGGAATCCGGCCGTTCCTTCGAGGCGCTGCACGTGACCGGCGGCCACCTGCACAATCCTCTCCTGATGGAGCTCTACCGAGACGTCATGGACTGCAAGGTGATCGTGCCGAATACGAGCGATGCGGTGCTGCTCGGAACGGCGATGGCGGCGGCGGTTGCCGGCGGCATTCATCCGGACCTGGCTTGCGCGGGAGCCTGCATGCAGCCGGACGCCACTGTCCACAAGCCCAATCCGACCAGGCGGGCAAACTACGACCTTGAATATCGCCGTTTCCTGGCGCTCTATCGCCACCGCTACGAGCTGGAACAGATTTCCTGAGTGCCTCAAATAAATATTCTGTGCCGCAGGAACCTTTCGGCGACTGGGGTGTTTACCGGCTGTCTCCGGCACACGCATTCCCCCAATGCGAGGCCCTCTAGCCGGTGACACGAACCGCAGGCCGTGTCCCCTCCGACCTGCGGAGAAACGCGCAGCCAGTGCTCCCCGCACTGGCTGCCTTTTTTTTAGGGGATCAAACGAGATCAATTCTGCCAATGACGAGGAGAATGCCGCCGCTCTCAGAATGCCGCCGCTCTCAGGCGGCGGCACGGTCGCCATGGTGCGTCAGCAGAGCCTGGTTGATGAGAACCTTCACCGTTTCGGCGTGGAACGGCTTGCTGACCAGAAAGGCCGGCTCGGGCCGTTCACCGGTGAGCAGTCTCTCGGGATAGGCGGTGATGAATATGACGGGAAGCTCGGTGCGCGACAAGATCGCGTTGACCGCGTCAATTCCGGAACTGCCGTCGGCCAGCCTGACATCGGCCAGGATCAGCCCGGGCCGGGTGTCCCTCCAGAGTTGCTCGGCCTCGGACTGCGTGCGGGCGATCCCGGTGACGTGATGGCCCATGTCGGTGATCATGTCTGCCAGATCGAGTGCGATCAGCGGTTCGTCCTCGATGATCATGATGCCGGTCTCCACCTGCGTCGCGATTTCGCGGAAGGCGGTGTCGAGGAGGCCGCAGACCTCGTCCTCGTCCGTGTCGAGGATCTCCGCCGCCCTGGCCGTCGGGAAGCTCTCCATGGTCACCAGCAGCAATGCCTGGCGGACGCGGGGCGGCACGGCACTCAGATCGAACGGGGTCTGCGAACCAGAGCCGATAGGCACCGAGTCGCTAACCGAAACCGGCAGCGAGGACATCATCCGCGTCAGCAGCCGGAACAGGCACAGACGGTCGTCGTCGTCAGTCTCGTCGAACAGCTTCTGATCCATAAGGATGGCTTCGAGGGTCGCGGCCACGTATGCGTCGCCGGAAGACTGCGCACCCGTCAGGGCACGGGCGTAGCGACGTAGGCCCGGCAAATAGGGCACAATGCGGTCTGAACTGGGCATTTCCAACTCCCCTTGCGCCGATTCTGATGGCGCCCCGGCAGTTGCTGAACGCCGTCGCCTTTTTTTGGTTCCGAAGGTCGGGAACCTTTTTGACTACGGCGCATTTGCAGTTCTGAATACAGCACGGACAAATAGTTAGGTGTTTACATAGCCATGGAACAGCAGAATCGACCAGAATTGCCGGCTGTCCCGGCCGCGGCCGACGCTCAGATTGCGCATAGATTGCGCTCGTTCTATCTTTCCGTTCAGGAGGAACCCATACCGCAGAGATTTCTTGAACTTCTGGAGAGGCTTGACGTCGCCGAGCAGCGTAGCGAGGCTCACCTGGGGGGTGGCCATCGATGACGCAACCGCAGCCCGCCAACACCTTTAAACGGGAACTGCTGTCGATCCTGCCGAGCCTGCGGGCGTTTGCCATCTCGCTGGTCGGCCGCCACCACGACGCGGACGATCTCGTACAGGACACCATCATGAAGGCATGGGCCAAGCAGGAACAGTTCGAAATGGGCACCAACATGAAGGCCTGGCTCTTCACGATCCTGCGCAACGAGTTGTACAGCAAGCTGCGCAAGCGCGGCCGCGAGGTGCAGGACAGCGAAGGCATCCTGACCGAGAACCTTGCCCAGCACCCGGCGCAATATGGCGCGTTGGACATGCAGGACTTCCAGCGCGCCCTCGCGCTGCTTCCAGACGAGCAGCGCGAGGCGATCGTTCTGGTCGGCGCATCGGGTTTCTCCTACGAGGAGGCCGCGGAAATCAGCGGGTGCGCGCTCGGGACGATCAAGAGCCGCGTCAACCGCGCCAGGCAGAAGCTGCAGGAAATCCTGCAGCTGTCGGATGAAGGGGAGTACGGACCCGATGCGGTCTCGGCGCCCCTGACGTCGCGCGCATTCATATCCTAGCGAAGCGCTGGCGGCGTGAGATTACAGGTGAGTGGGGACATGTGGTGGACAGCACAGATGCAGGGCAAACCGGCGCGCGACGGACGTTTCGTCCCGGTTCGTCTGTCAAGGACCCGGACGCGATGACGGTCCAGGCCGTGCCAGCGTCGGTCGCTGCCGCACTTGCCTCGTCTGAACGCCTGGAAGCGCTCGATGCGGCGCGGCCCGCTTATGTCGGCCCGGATGCCGACTTCACCGGGATCGCCGACCTTGCCGCGGGCCTCATGTCTGCCCCGATCGCCATCGTCAGCCTCATCGGTGACCGCACCCAGTGGTACCTGGCCCGCCGCGGGACAGCCGAGGTCAGTGCCAGCACGGACAACTGCTTCTGTGCCCATCTGCTGACGGGGACCGGGGGGCCGATCGTCGTCGGCGACGCCCTGCATGACAAGCGATTCTGCAGACTGCCGGATGTAACCGGCAAGCCCCATCTGCGCTTCTATGCGGGAGCGCCGATCACCCATGTCGGGCAGGTGATCGGAAGCGTCTGCGTGTTCGATACGGCGCCGCGGGCGACCCTTCCGGACGATGCGTCGCTGCTGCACCTGCAGCAACTTGCCAAGCTTGCCGGGGCGCTGCTTCTGGCGAAAGAGGAGTCGCGGCGGCGGGCCATTGCCAACGCCGCCATTACCCGCGAGGAGCAGCGGCAAGCCTCCGCGCTCGATGCGGCCAATGTCGGCAGCTGGTTGTGGAACATCAGGACGGGCGCCGTGGTCGCTAACGCGCCGCTTGTGCGAATGCTGGACCTGAAGCCCGGAGCCCCGCTGAAGGCCCGCCGGATCTTCTCGGCCATCCACCTGTCGGACAGACGGGCCACCGTTGCGAAGCTGCGCCAGGCGCTGGAGAGCGGCGGTGAATATGACGGGATGTTTCGCGCGGCCGCCACCGGCCGCTGGCTTCTCGGGCGGGGACGGGTTCACGAGTGGGACAGCGATGGCCGGCCGCTGATGTTCCTCGGCATCACGCTCGACGTGACCGAGGGACAGATCGCTTCCGAGCGGATGCGACTGCTCCTGCGTGAGCTGAACCACCGGGTGAAGAACACGCTGGCGATGCTCCAGTCGCTCGCTCGCCAGACCCTGCGTCAGACCAGCGACCCGGCCGCGTTCATGGAAGCCTTCGCCGGCCGGCTGCATTCGCTCTCGGAGGCGCATGCGCTCCTCAGCGATCACGAGTGGGGAAGCATTCGCCTGATGGCGATGATCCAGGCGCAGGTCCGGCCCTATGCCGACGATTTTGACGGACAGGTCGAGATACACAAGGACGAGGTGCAACTCGGCCCCGACCAGGCGATCGGGCTTGGCCTCGTGCTGCACGAACTTGCGACGAACGCGCACAAGTACGGCGCGCTGTCGGTTCCTGAGGGACGGCTGGTGATCACTGCGCGGGTGGTGGAAGAAGCCGGGCACAAGGTTCTGAACATGACATGGCACGAGACCGGCGGACCGCCGGTGACCCCGCCCAAGCGGCGGGGATTTGGGATCGTGCTGATCGAACGCAGCCTGGACAAGGTGCTCGGCAGCAGCGTTCACCTGGAATTCCTGCCGAGCGGCCTGACAGCCCTGGTGCGGGTCCCCCTCTGAAAGCGCGGCGGCGCCGCTTCGATCAATCGCGGTGCCGGCGGGATCGTGATCCGAGCAACAATGCGAGCGCAAGGCCGAGGGTGGCGGTTGCAAGCGGCCGACGCGCGGCGGTACCGGCGGCCAGTGCCGCGAGTTGCCGGCGCGCCTCCATCTGGCGGCGGCGCTTCCGGTACCGCCGGGCGTCGCGTCTGTTCAGTTCGATTAGAACGGCGATCAGGACGAGGCCGACGACAGCGGCACCCACGGCAACTCCGAACAGGGCAGCAGGGGCGCCATAGTGTCGGGCCAGCGACACGCACACGCCGATCACGGCGAGGATGTAAGCCGTCAGCAACAGCAGGCCGGCGATCCCGCCCAGAACCGCGCCGCGCTTCGAACGCGCCAGCGTCTCCCCGACCCTCTCCTCGACCCCGGAAAGCACGCTTTGGGCCAGGGCCGCTACGATCGAAACCATGGATTGCCGCTCCTCTACTCGCGCCGCCTCGGCGGATCGCCTTTGTCCCCGTCATCGATGAGGCCGGAAGCTTTCACCGCCGGCCTCGTCATCCTCGTGGTCCGCCGTTCAAGCGGAGGTCAGCGGCGGAAGAGCGCGGCAATCAGGAAGCCGGCAAGAGCGGCTGCCCCGAGCGTGGCTACGGGATGCTCGCGGACGGTCCTGCGCATCTCCCGGCCCGTCTTGCGATAGCGGTCGGTCAGCTCGGCCAGGATTTCCTCGCCGCTGGCGATGAGCTCCTCGAGATCGGCCGGCGCATTGGCGCGAGCCTCCCGCGCCCGGTCGCGCAATACCGAGAAACGGCTGCGCACATCGCCGGCACTATCGGCAACGTCGCGGGCGACAAGCCTGGCAAGGCCGGAAATCTGCTCCCGCAGCTCGGCGATCTGCTCTTCGATGCTCTCGGTCGTTTCGGTCACGCGGTCCTTGCCGCGCGAAAATACTCCGGATGCCATGGAATCCCTCCTTGCCCTTGAGATGCAGTTTCGGTTCGCGGCGACAACGCCGACAACCCTGGGAATGTTCCACTTACGCGGGAAGGCGAAGGGCCGAGCCCATCACCGCTATTCCAGATTGATCCCAGTTTCCCCGACAGGCAAGTCGCCTTCAACCGGCACGCTGGCGGCGCGGCGACCGAGCCACCATCATGCTCGCGCGAAAAGATGAGTATTGTACTCATATTATACTTTACTCCGATTGGGAGCTTTTATAGGGTTGCGTCGATCCGAATGAATTCAGGAAAGCGACGCATGCACTCAGGCAGGGATGGTCAGCGGGAGGCAATGCTGAAGGCGATGATCACCGCGCGCGACGCGCGCATCGATGTTCTCGAGAAGGAGGTCGCGGCGCTCAAGACGCGGTTGGCGTCCACGGGCATCGCCCCGTCCGAGGGCGGGCCGCTGGGGGAGAATCCCCGGAAGGTCGACCCGCGACCGCAGCGAACCGTAGAGATTGCCCGCGTGAAGCGGCGGACCGGGGAGGCGGACCGAAAACGGGTGCCGGCGCAGCCCGGTCGCCAGCCGGTGTCGAACGAGGCTGGCGAGCCGTCAAGGGCATCCAAGGCGATGCTTGCCGGGCGGAGCTTTCTTTATGTCGGCGGCCGCGATTGCCAGGTGGTGCATCTGCGGCGGATCGCAAGCGCGTTCGGCGCCAACCTGATCCATCATGACGGTGGCCTGCGCGAGGCCGTGTCGCGCATCGACAACGTGCTCCCATCGGTCGATTGTGTATTCTGCCCGATCGACTGCATCAGCCATGACGCCTGTCTGCGGGTGAAGTCGGGCTGCAAGAAGTGGGAGAAGGCGTTCGTGCCGCTGCGCAACGGCAGCAAATCGAGCTTCGAAAAGGCCCTGCAAACCCTTAGCGAAGAAAGCCCGGACCGATGATCGTCCGGCCCGCCTTTACTGGCGGCAGGCCGTATGGCGCTCGCGAGCTGACCGGCCTGCAGCGCCACCATGATACCGGTCAGGCTTGACGCCTGGGCATGAAGGCGCCGGCGGCGATCGTGAGCCAGCCGGCCATCATCAGCAACCCTCCGGCCGGAGCCGACATGGCAAACAGGCCGTGCCCCGCGAAATGGCGCAGGGCGAGGTCGCCGGCGAAGAGCAGGGTCCCGACGATCAAAAGCAGGGCGGCGACGGCGGCCGTGCGCAATGTCGGCCAGGCGGCATAGAGGCCGACCAGGGCCGGTGCGTGGGCGAGGCACATCGCCGAGGCGCCTCCCATCAGCCGCGGATCACCGCTTGCATGGGAGGCCAAGGCGGCACTCGCGACGCCGGCAACGCCGAGAATCCCTGCAAAGAAGAGTGTCGCCGCGCGGCCGAGCGAGTTGTTCATGTGATCATCCGTCCTGTTGCTGGTTGACCATGTGGTGGGCAAGCCGCGCCACCGGTTCGAGGATGATGGCGCGCAATTGCGCGCTCGCCACCGTCTCCTCCAGCGCCCGGGTGAAGCAAACAAGCCAGCCGTCGCGCTCCGCCGCACCGATCGGGGCGACGAAATGGCGGCGGCGCAGCATCGGGTGGCCATGCTTGTCGGTGTAAAGCGGCGGCCCGCCGAGCCAGCCGGTGAGGTATTCGTAGAGCTTTTCCTCGCTGCCGGAGAGATCGGCCGGGTGGATCGCCCGGCAGGCGGCCGCCTCCGGCAGGGTGTCCATCAGCGCGTAGAAGCGGCTGGTCAGCGTGCGCACGCCCGTATCGCCGCCGATCGCCTCGTAGAGCGTTATCGTCTTTCCCGTAACTTCGTTCTGCACCGGCAATTCCGCCTTCTGTCACCGCCCGACAGATAATCCACCGGTTGGGCCGGGGCAACGACAATGGCGGGGTTGTGACAGATGGTCGTGGGGGGGCGCACAATTCGGCTGGTGCGCCGCACGACACAGCCGTGACATCTCTTGCAATAAAACCGTCCAGACGGTATGTTTTCTCATGAGCATCGCCCACCAGCGCAAGAAGCAGCCGGAGGCCGTCCGCCAGCAATTGCTGGAGGCGGCGGCAAGCCTGTGCCTGGAGAAGGGCGCCGGCAGCCTGACCCTCGATGCCGTCGCTGCCGCTGCCGGCGTCAGCAAGGGCGGCCTGCTGCACCATTTCCCCAACAAGGCGGCATTGCTGGACGGGCTGCTGGACGACTTGATGGAAAGGCTGGATGCGGCAATCCGCGAGGCGATGCGGAGCGATCCGGAGCCGCACGGGCGCTACACCCGCGCCTATCTGCAGGCCTGCTTCGTGCCCGGCGGCATGGCGGAGGAGGGGCGCTGGAAGGCGATGACGATGGCACTGCTCGGCGAGCCCAATTTGCGCCGGCGCTGGCGCCGCTGGGTGGAGGAGCAATCCGTCCTGCACGCCGGCACGGATGCGTCGATCGACTGCGAGCTGGTGCGTTTCGCCGTCGACGGCCTCTGGCTCGGCTCCGTGTTGGAAAGCCATGCCATGCCGCCGGAGCGGGCGCGGATGCTTGCGCGGCGCCTGACCGAACTCTCGTATTCCTGAACTGGGCCTGCCCGAAACCTCGCGCTGCGTCGGAGACCGTGATGAACCTTACCCTTGTCTACTCCGTCCTCGTGGCCGCGATCGTGTTCGAGGTGCTCGGAACCTCCGCCATGCAGGCGGCGCAGCATTTCACCCGGACGGTGCCGACGCTGACGATGGTGGTCTGCTATGCCATCGCCTTCTACTTTCTCTCCTGGACCCTGCGCTACGTACCGGTCGGCATCGCCTATGCGATCTGGAGCGGGCTCGGCATCGTCCTCATCTCACTGGTGGGCTACTTCGTGTTCGGCCAGGCGCTCGACGCAGCGGCGGTCCTCGGCCTGGGGCTGATCATCGCCGGCGTGCTCGTGCTGAACATCTTCTCCGAATCGACGTTTCACTGACGTCGAACCTTGCCAATCGCCGCCACCGCGTTAAAAAGATGGGCACAAACCGCTTTGGATCGCTGACGCGGCTGCCGGCGCAGCGGGATTTCACCGAGGAATTGCGATGGCGATACGGGTGGTCGTCTGGGGCGAGAACATTCACGAGCAGACGAACGCCGTCGTGCGCTCGATCTATCCGATCGGCATGCACCGCACGATCGCCGATGCCCTGAACGCCGACCCCGGGATCGAGGCAACCACCGCCACGCTGCAGGAGCCGGAACACGGCCTACCGGCCGACCGGCTCGAGGAGACCGACGTGTTGCTGTGGTGGGGCCACAAGGATCACGCCGCCGTCTCCGACGACGTCGTCGAGCGGATCGCCAACAGGGTCTGGGAAGGGATGGGGCTGGTCGTGCTCCATTCAGGGCATTTCTCCAAGATCTTCAAACGCCTGATGGGAACGACCTGCGGCCTGAAGTGGCGCGAGGCCGGCGAGCGGGAGCGCGTCTGGGTCGTCAATCCGCGCCATCCGATCGCCGCCGGGCTGCCGGAGCAGTTCGTGATCGAGTACGAGGAGATGTACGGCGAGCCGTTCTCCGTGCCGGAGCCGCTGGAAACGGTCTTCGTCTCCTGGTTCGCGGGCGGAGAGGTGTTCCGCTCCGGGCTCACCTGGCGGCGCGGCGCCGGCAACATCTTCTATTTCCGCGCCGGCCACGAAACCTATCCCACCTACCACGACACCACCGTGCACCAGGTGCTGCGCAACGGCGTCAGGTGGGCCTTCAATCCGCAGCCCCGTTACACCGCCGTGCACGACGCGCCAAACGTTCCGGTTGAAAGCGCCCTCGAGCCTATCGTCGAGCGTGGTCCGCGCCTGCACAAGCCCGGCGACGCAGGCTACCGGTGAGGCAAGCCATGCGACTTCTCGTCCTCGGAACCGGCGGCATGGCGAACAGTCACGCCGAGCATTTCGCGGCGATCGACGGGGTCGAACTCGTCGGCGCGGTCGACGTCGACCCGGCCCGCGTTGCGGCATTCGCCGCCCATCATGGCATTGCCCATACCTTTCCGACGCTCGATGCGGCGATCGCCTGGGGTGCGTTCGACGCGGCCACCAACGTCACCCCGGACAGGATCCATCATCCGACGACGCTGGCGCTGCTTGCGGCGGGCAAGCACGTGCTCTGTGAAAAACCGCTGGCCGAGACCTATGCCAAGGCCGATGAAATGGCGCGGGCGGCCGAGGCGTCGGGACTCGTGACGATGGTGAACCTCACCTATCGCAACGTCGCGCCGCTGCAGAAGGCGCGCGAACTCGTCCTCACCGGTGCGATCGGAAGGGTCCGCCATATCGAGGCCTCCTACCTGCAGAGCTGGCTCGTCTCGAAGGCCTGGGGCGACTGGACGACCCAGAGCCAATGGCTGTGGCGGCTGTCGACCCGGCACGGCTCGAACGGGGTTCTGGGCGACGTCGGCATCCACATTCTCGATTTCGCGAGCTACGGCAGCGGCAGCGACGTCGAAACGATCTTCGCCCGTACCAAGGCCTTCGACAAGGCGCCGGATAATCGCATCGGCGAGTACAATCTCGACGCCAATGACAGCTTCACCATGACCGCAGAATTCTCGAACGGCGCGCTTGGCGTCATCCATGCCAGCCGCTGGGCCACCGGTCACCTTAACGAATTGCGGCTGCGCATGCACGGCGACAAGGGCGCCCTGGAAGTGATCCACACCACCGAGGGCTCGACGCTGCGCGGCTGTCTCGGCGACGACGTGGAGAACGCCGTCTGGAGGGCGATCGACGCCGGCGTGGTGCCGACCAACTACCAGCGCTTCGTCGAGGCGGTGCGCGCCGGCCGGCCGGTCGAACCGGGCTTCCGTCATGCTGCCGAACTGCAGAAGGTTCTGGATCTGGCGCTTGCGGCCGAAAAGGAGCGCTGCGAGCTGGCGGTTCAGGCCGCTGCCGAGCCGAAGACTTCGCACGGCTGAGCGCCGCGAAATGTGCGCCCGGACGGAGCCGGACAGGAATTTGACAGTGAGCGGCTCGGCCGCCTCCTGGCTGTCGAAATCACGCGACAGCGCCGGCCGTCCTTGCTCAGGGCGCTTCGCGCTCCAGCCATTCCTTCAGGGCAACGGCGTTGTTGCGCTCCTCGTCGCGCGCGGCATAGAGCAGGGTCACCGGACCATGCTTCAGGAGGCCGCGAAGCTCGACGAGGGCCGTCTGGGCGGGTTCGCGCTCCAGTTCGGTCGCATAGGCGGCGCGAAATTCGTCCCATAGCTCCGGTCGCGCGTGGAACCGCTTGCGCAGGTCATCGCTTGGGGCAATGTCCTTGAGCCAAAGATCGATGCCGGCTTTCTCCTTGGCGAGGCCACGCGGCCACAACCGGTCGACGAGGACCCGCGTCCCGTCGCCGTCCCTGTCAGTCTCGTAGACACGTTTCAAGCGTATGGTCACGGCGTCTCTCCCGTTCGTCAGCCGAGCAATGAGGTGCTGAGATTGCATCCCGCTTTCGCATTCATCCTACAGGTTAGACGACGAAACGGACAGGGCTGTTGCACAGGCCATGGATGTGGCGTCCCTGGCGTCTGCCCGCGACGCGTGTCGGGCCGATGCACCGAGGCTCAGCAAGGAAACATGGGCAGCCGCCACTGCCGCGGCTGCCGACGGGCTTGCCGGCCGGCGCCCCATCGGCCGTTGACTTCGCCGCGGATGGGAGGAAAATATCGGCTCACGCGTCACCGCCATCCATAGCGCAGAAGGGACGCCCCCATGACCATCGCAAGGAAGCTTCAGGACTATATCGACCGCGAGGGCATCGCCTACGATACCGTCCCGCACCACCGCACGGCAACCACCAGCCAGTCGGCGCAGGCGGCCCATGTTCCTGGCAGCCGGCTCGCAAAGACCGTCGTCGTTCATCATGAGGCCGGCTACGTGCTGGCCGTCGTCCCCAGCACCCACCGGATCGAACTCACCACCCTGCAGGAGGTCATGAACCGGCGCCTCGGCCTGGCTTCGGAGGATGAGGTCAGCACGCTGTTTTCCGACTGCGACGAGGGTGCGGCCCCGCCGGTGGGCATGGCCTATAACGTCCCGGTGATCATGGACGAAAGCCTCGGTAACGCCAACGACGTCTATTTCGAGGGGGGAGATCACCGCACGCTCGTGCACGTCTCCGGGTCGAACTTTCGCACGCTGATGAAGGACGCCCAGATCGCCCGCTTCAGCCACGCTTCATAGCGGACTTTTCGCGCAGTAAACGCCGGCAACTCGGTTCGGCCAGCTTGCCGTGTTTTGCGGACGGCGGCTTGCTCGCCGATCGACCAATCTGCTTCCTCCACGGGTTCGCACCGCTTGCCTAGCCATTGCCGCCACCTGCAGCGCGCCGCCTGAGAGTTCATGGTCTTGCAATGAGCGAGGCGAGACGGCGCTTGGACGATCCGTGTCGAACCGCTACTAGTGCGGCATGGATCGGCTCGAATGCGCGCGCATGTTCGTTGCGGTGATGGAAGCGGGCAGCTTTGCCAAAGCCGCCGCGCGACTGCGCACGAGCCCCGGCCAGGCTTCGAAACTGGTGTCGCGGCTCGAGGCGGACCTCGGCGTGCGCCTGCTCAACCGCACCACCCGGGCGCTGGCCGCAACCGAGGCCGGACTGGCCTATTTCGAGCGCATCCGGGGTCTGCTTGCCGAATTCGACGCGGTCGAGGATGCGGTGCGCAACGTCTCCGGCGCGCCCACAGGGCGCTTGCGGGTGACGGCCCCGGTATCATTCGGCGCTGCCCAGCTGGCCCCGGCGCTGGTCGATTTCGCCCGGCAGTTTCCGAAGATCGGGCTCGAGCTGAGCTTTTCAGACCGGGTGGTCAACCTGGTCGACGAAGGCTTCGACGTGGCCATCCGCATCGGCAGCCCTTCCGACTCGAGCCTGGTCGCCCGCCGCCTATGCGAGGCCAGGATCGTCGTCTGTGCGTCGCAGGACTATCTGCGCGCCCACCCGGCGCCCCAGGTGCCGGCGGATCTCGCCCTCCATAGCTGCATCATAGACACGAATTTTCGCGAACCGGACGCCTGGGCGTTTCGAAATCCTGACGGCGGCGACACGCTGATCAGGGTCGGCGGCCGGCTGCGCTTTTCCAATGCCGAGGTGGCGCTCATCGCCGCCGAGGCCGGGCTCGGCATCGCCCGCGCGCCGAGCTTCATCGCAGGGCCGCGGTTCCGCGCCGATCGCCTCATGCCGCTGCTTCGCGACTTCGAGGCAAGCCCGCTTGCCGTCTATGCGCTCTACCCGCCCGGCCGCTACCTGGCCCAGAAGGTCAGGGTATTCGTGGACTTCCTGGCGGCCCGTTTCCGCGACGGGCCGGAATGGGACAAGGGCTGGTGAACGCAAGCGCCCGCCCCGCGCTCGATCGCGATGTCGCGCAGGGTGCCGCCGAGCGGCAATTCATTCCATTGTGGAAATAATGGCTTGCCATCTTCCGGATAGTATCTGCGGTGGAAAGCCTTATCTTTCATTCAATCGCGGTGGGCCGAGCGCATGATTGCTCCCGCCGCCACCCCGAAAACTCTCTTATGAACGGAAATGCATTATGCTCGTGAACGGGAAGTGGACAGAAGAATGGCAACCGGTCCAGGCGAAGGATGAAAAGGGCGGTTTTGTCCGCCAGGTCTCAAGCTTCCGCAACTGGGTCACGCCGGACGGCCGCGCCGGGCCGAGCGGCGAAGCCGGCTTCGCTGCGGAAGCGGGACGCTACCACCTCTACGTCGCGCTGATCTGCCCGTGGGCCTCGCGTACCCTGATTGCCCGCAGGCTGAAGAAGCTGGAGGACGTCGTGTCGGTTTCGGTGGTCGAGCCGGCACTGACCGACCAGGGCTGGCGATTCGGCGACTATCCGGGCGCCAACCGCGACGAGCTGAACGGCGCGACCTACCTGCATGAACTCTACAGCCTGGCCGACGACGACTTCACAGGCCGTGCCACGGTACCGGTGCTGTGGGACAAGCAGCGCAGGACCATCGTCAGCAATGAGTCGGCCGAAATCGTCCGCATGTTCAACTCCGGCTTCGGTGCGCTCGCCGACCAGAGCATCGACCTCTATCCACAGGCACTGCGTGCCGAGATCGACGCGCTCAACGACCGCATCTACCCCGCACTCAACAACGGCGTCTACCGGGCGGGCTTCGCCACCACCCAGATCGCCTATGCCGAGGCCTATCGCGGCGTCTTTGCGATGCTCGACGAGCTCGAGGCCCGGCTCTCCGAAGGGCCGTTTTTGTTCGGCACGCCGTTCACCGAGGCCGACATCCGCCTGTTCGTCACCCTCGTCCGCTTCGATGCGGCCTATCACGGCCTGTTCAAGTGCAACAAGCGCCGCATCTCCGAGTACCCGAACCTCACCGCCTACCTGAAGCGCGTCCTCGCCATCGAAGGCGTGCGCGACACCGTCAACATCGACCACATCAAGCAGGGCTATTATTCGATCCGGTCGCTCAACCCGAACGGCATCGTCCCCGACGGCCCCGACCTTGGCGAACTGGGGCTTTGATGGCTTATGCGGACTGCGCCGCGATCCAGCGGTGGCAGAGATCGACGAAGGCGAGATCCTGGGCAAACCAGAGCCGCAGGTTCTGGCGCGCCAGATCGCTCAATGGTGGGACGGCGGAATAATCGTTGCTGTGGGCTGCCTCCGCCCTGATCGGCAGGACACCCTCATAGCCGAGAATTAAAAACAGGCGGCGAAGGTCGGCTTCCAGGGCGTCCTGGCGCACAATCCACACAGGGGGCCGTGTCTTCAGAAAAAATCCCTGCCGGTAGAACCAGTCGGCCTGCATCGCCGCGGTGTGAGATATTGCACGCATAGCCTGGAATGCCAGGTCACCGCGCGCCCCCGGAGACCAGAGCGCTTCGGCCAGTTCCACCGCGTGCTCGAACTCGGTGAAGGCGATTCGCTCGCCAGACGACCATTCCACGTTCAACCGCGGTCGCCCCTTGCGCTTGCGGCTGTAGAAGCCCGATACAAAACGGGAGATCGGGTCGCGAATCGAGAAGAAGTACTCCGCTGTCTTGGGGAGCTCAACCAATCGGATCTGATGTGAATGCTTGACGATCTCAAGGTCCGGCTTTTGCTCCATGACATGAGCCGAGACCGCGGAAATCTGGGTCCCGGCATTCTTTCCGATGTGGAGGAAATGGACCGTTCTGGGCGCCGTTTTCAGCGTCATTCTTTAAACCTGTTCCCATTTTTTTATCGCAAAAGTTGCTTCTGGGCGATCTTCGCCAAAAAGGCAAGTCCGGCTCACGTAGCGGTAGCCTGGAGGAAGAAGACATGCTAGTGCCCGCTGCGATAACAGCAAGGAACCCGACAGAAACCGTGACGCAGCCTCAGAAACTCAGTAATCGCGCCCAGTGGCTCAAGGCGCGCGCAGCCCGCGATTTCGCCACATCCGAAACCCTCGCGCGGGGCTTCCTCAAGAAGCGGCCCGATGATCTTGCCGCCGCCCGCGGTCTGGCGCGGGATCTGGTAGAGACCGGCCGCGCCGAAAAGGCGTTAGAGGTCTGGCGGTCGATTTTTGAGCAGGTGCCGGAAGACATCGAGGCCAGCTACCATCTGTGGTGCGCCAATCCCAGGGACCCGAGGCTGGCGTCCCTTGGAGCCGGGCAGATCGCAATCCTTGAACGCGCTAGGCGCTTCCGGCTCTCCGAGGGGGAGAGCCGGCCCATCCACCATGTCGCGATCTGCGGCATTTCCTATTGCGGCAGCACCTTGTTCGACCGGATGCTTGGGGGCCTTCCGGGGGTGGCCAGCATCGGCGAGAGTCATTGGCTGATCAAGCGTCGGCATGAGCGAAGCTTTACGACCCTGTCGTTCGAGCACTATGTGGACGAGGAAAAGCTTGTGCCGTGTTCTGTCTGTGGTGACGGATGCGAGGTGTTGAGCCGCGATTTCCGACTCGGGCTCGCTGCCGATCATACCGACTGGTATCAGCGCATCGGAGCGCGGTTAGGCGCCCTGCACCTGATCTCGGCCGACAAGAACCTCGTCAAGCTGGTCGAAAACGATCCGAAGCTGCGTTTCGACGCCCTCGTGATGTTCAAGTCGCCTGACCAGGCATGGCGGTCAAAGCTGAACAAGTTGCCTGAAGGCGAAAGCGCCGATTTCTATCGTGCCGAACTGGATAAGTTCATCCAGACATGGCTTGGCTCTTACCGGCACTTCCTCTTTGACCTCAAGCCCACGGGCAAGACGATCTTCCTGAACTTCGATGCGTTTGCCGAGAACCCCGCACCCTACGCCGAAGCGGTCTGCCGCAAGCTCGGGCTTCCATACTCGCCCGAGATACTGACGCGCACCATTCCCGGCCATGCGGTCGGCGGAAATCGCGGTTCCATGGCAAATCTGCGTGAGCTCGACTACAGCGTAAAGATCCGTCCGCTGGCCCCTGCCGATCTTCCGCAAAGGCAACATGCCTTTATCGAAGGGAACGAACTTGTGCAGGACACGTATCGCGAGCTCATGGCACGCCACGATATGCTTCTCGCCGGCGATTGACGCTGGCGCAGGTCGTGTGCTGGCTATCCAACGCGTGGATGCCACAGCTGATTATCAATCCTTAGTCGAGCGAAAGCTGCGACAGCCGGTCGAACCTGACCAGCTTGCTCTTGGGGTCGGCCCCGGTCGCGCGTGTGGCCAGGTATTGCCAAACAGCGTCGGTGATCATGCCGTTATTGAGCTTGAGGATGAGGTCGCCGCCCGGCTTAAGCACGTTGTCGCGTACGTCGCGCAAGAAAAAGCCCCATTCGTCCAGGCCCCATAGCGTTCCGTCCGCATGGGCCGAAAACTTGACGAGAAGCGCCGTGACCGCGTCGTAGGGCTCACCAAGATCCGGCAGGGGCGAAAAGGCTAGCACCTCGAGCGGAACGCATTTTATGCCGAATAGGGAACATAGCCTCCCGAACAGATCACCCTGATCCAGCCGCCGCGGATCACCGGCGGGTAGGTCGGCGCCGGTGACAACATGGCCGTAGAATTCGGCGGCCACCGGGAAGTGGCCGGGCCCGGCGCCGATATCCAGAAGCCGCAGTGGTTGTCGCTCGGGCAGTCCGACGGAATGCGCCAGCGCCAGCTTGCTCTCAAACCAGCGTATCGGATCTAAGTATTTCAGCGTCCTGTTGTCGGCACTGAAGACCGGCGCAGAAAGCTGTTCCTCCTGCAGGCGGCCATAAGCCTCCGGATCGACCCGGTCGAGCAGAAAACGAAAGAACCGCGCCCGCTCGAGATCCGGTTTCGAACCGTTCGCCGTGAGTTCCTTGATGCGAGCTACGACCAGATCTTCAAAACGGCTGAAAACCCCGAGGCGATGCTCCGGCTTCACTTTCGGCAGGTCGAATGGCGCAACGCGGTTCCGGATCATGGCATTACCTTTCAGCAACCAAAGGATGCAAGTTGGCCCACCGGTAACCCAAGGGAGCTGAATTTACAACACTCTGTGCTCACGGCGATCAGGACTGTGCGCCAGGCCTGATCACTCGAGTTGCTTACTTGCCGTAGTAATCGCGGAACCAGTCTACGAATCTCCGGATGCCATCCTTGAAATTCGTCTGCGGGCGGTAGCCGGTCAGGGTCTGCAGCAGCGACGCATCGGCCCATGTGGCCGGGACATCACCGGTCTGCATGCCCATGTAATTGCGGATCGCCTTCTTGCCCAGACACTCCTCGATCGCATCCACGAAGTCCAGCAGGCACACCTTGTCCGAGTTGCCGATGTTGACGATGCGGAATGGGGCGACCGGGCTGAGGCTGTCGCCCTCGGGGATTTCCTCGGGGCGTTCGGGACGCTGCGGCACGGCGTCGATGAGCATCGCGATCGCCCGCACCAGATCATCGACATAGGTGAAGTCGCGATACATGTTGCCGTTGTTGTAGATGTCGATCGGCCGGTCATCGAGGATCGCGTCGACGAATTTATAGAGCGCGAGATCGGGGCGCCCCCAGGTTCCATAGACCGTGAAGAACCGGAACATGGTCGTCGGCAGGTCCCAAAGATGCGCGTAGGAATGCGCCATGTTCTCGTTGGCCTTCTTGGTGGCGGCGTAGATGGTCAACTGGGTGTCGGCCTTCTCCGTCTCGGTGAAGGGCATTTCGAGATTGGCCCCATAGACCGACGAGGTAGAGGCCATCAGCAGATGCTGCACCTTCAGGCGGCGCGCGGCCTCCATCACGTTGAAGGTGCCGACGATATTGCTGTCGATATAGGCGCGCGGGTTCTCCAGGCTGTAGCGCACGCCGGCCTGGGCGGCGAGGTGGACGATCACATCGGGCGCAAACTCGTCCGCGATCCTGTCAAAAAGCGCTGCGTCCTCCAGCATGCCTTCGGTCGCCGAGAACTCCTTGTTCTGCAGCAGCATGGCGTGCCGACGCTGCTTGAGGCGGACGTCGTAGTAGTCGGTCATCCCGTCATACCCGTGCACGCGGTTGCCCTGCTCCAGCAGCAGGCGGGCCAGGTGAAAGCCGATGAAGCCGGCGGTTCCGGTGATCAGGATCTTTTTCAATGGACTGTCCTATTCTGTTGTTGCGCACCAGGTCGCGTTGCCCCGGCACCGGTCGTGCCGACAAATGCGTATGCGCTCGAGAATCAATGCAGGTACCCCATGAGGCGTTTCCCCATCAGCTGGGCGCCGGCCTGGGTGAGGTGATTGCCGTCGTAAGAGATCAGGACGTTGTCCTCGGTCAGGTTGCGACAGGTCGGGCCTGAACCACACATCATTTTGGAGATGTCGATGAAGACATCGGCCGGCAAACTTTGACGCATGGCGGTGTTTATTAGCTGGTGATCTGGCTCAAACATAACGACCATTGACTGGTTACCTGTCTCGAACTCGTGCATGTAGCGATTGAGCGACATCGTTATGCCGAAATCCTTAGGGCCCATCACGCGGAGGCGTGCCTTGCTTGCCGCCCTGATGCTCTCAATGCTCTCGGCAAGCTTTTCCACCTGCCAGTCCTTCCATCTCGAAACCAGCCAGATCTCATCCGCCTCGGCCATCCGGCTTTGCAGCCCTTCGTCCTCGTAGCCGGGACGGCCGGCGCAGAGGGCGCGGTCGGAAGGCTCGCGCAAATCGGTGAAATCGCGTTTCAGAAAGAGATTTCCGCAGCGTGCAGAGATGTGGAACGTCGATATCTGGAAGCGCTGCGCCAGTTCCGTCTCGGCTACGGCATTGACGATGTCCTGTCCATAGCTGTCGCCGATGACCAGCAGCTTTGTGCGCGGGTCGGCTGGATCGAACTCGGCATTGCGCAATGCGTCGAAACGGGCCTTCACATATTCGCCCGGCTCCTCGAACTGCCTGAACACCGCCAGGTGGCGCGGCGCGTAACGCTGCGGCGCGCCCTCGCTCAAGAAACCGGCGGCCCCGATCGAAAGTGCCACGGTCAGTGCCGCGCCCGCGCCGGCAAAGATCTGGTTTCGGCTGAACCGGCGGCGATCCCGGAAGGGCGTCTCCACGAAGCGGTAGCTGAGATAGGCCAGACCAAGCGTCAGCACGCTCAGCAGGCCCATCTGCATCGGCGAGGGAGCTTCAATGTGAAGATAGCGGGTGAAGGCGAACAGCGGCTGGTGCCACAGATACGCAGAGTAGCTGACCAGGCCGATCCCGCGGAAGAGCGGATTGGCCAGCAACATATAGGACCATGTGCCCTTGCGTTCGAACAATATGATGAGCGCTACTCCGAGCGTGGCGGCCAGTGCATACATGCTCGGGAATGTCGCGTCTTCGTCCTGGGAGACGATGGCGAAGGCAATCAGCGCCATGCCGCCTGCTGAAAGCGCGCCCGACAGCGCAGCACCGGGAAGCGCCGGCTGTGCCCGCGTCAGGTAGAAAGCCGCAAAGACCCCGACCAGAAGCTCCCATGCTCGATGAGGAAGCAGGTAGAATGCTGCTTCGGGCGCGCTCCAGGCGCCGAAATTCCCAAACCCCAATACCAGACTTGCGGCGAAGATCACGCCAACCAAAACGAGAACGGCTGTCCTGCCAAAACGCCACAGGGACGCCAGCAGGAGCGGAAACACGATGTAGTATTGCTCTTCAACCCCGAGGCTCCAGGTGTGCAGCAGGGGTTTGAGTTCGTTGGCGCTGTCGAAATAGCCGCTCTCGGTCCAGAAGAAGATATTCGACCAGAAGGTCATGCTGGCAAGCGCGCTGATCGAAAAGCGTTCCAGGTCTGCTGGCAGGAGGATGAACCACGCCGCAGTGAAACTCGCAAGGATCACCACAAATAGCGCCGGCATGATCCGCCGCACGCGGCGGTCATAGAAGTCCAGGATAGAAAAACGCCCGGCACACAGGTCGCGAATAAGGAGTGTCGTGATCAGATAGCCGGAAATAACGAAGAAGACGTCTACACCGATGAAGCCTCCGCTCAAGAACGGAACGCCGGCATGAAATAGGATCACACTTACGACGGCCACGGCGCGCAGCCCATCGATCTCGGGGCGGTATTTCATTGCTCGTATATTCCCGCTTACGAGATCCAGCCGTAAGCCGACTTGGTCGATTGGAGCAGCGTCTCTCGAGAGAACCGCCTGGTGATCAGCCCTGGTGCACGCGCGCGGACATCCGCAAGCCACCGCTCATCCTGCAGGCCCTTTACCACCGCGCGCGCAAGTGCGTCGGCATCGCGCTCGATCAGCATTGCGGTGCTGTCATCCGCAACCGCTTCGCGGATGCCGCCCACATCGGGGGCGATGACCGGCAACCCGGCGAGCTGTGCCTCGATAACAGCATTGGGCAGGCTTTCTGTCCGCGTTGTCAGAAGGAATATGTCCATTTGCGTCAGGTAATCGATGAGATTCTTCGTGATGAAACCGGGCATTTCGAAGCGGTTCTCGAGCCCGGCAGCTGCGATCGCCTGCTGGACGGCCGGACGCATCGGTCCATCTCCGACGAGCAGGAAGCGTGTGCCGGGGATGGCCGCATCAACGCGCGCCGCCACCTTCACCCAGAGCAGGGGATCCTTGACCGGTGCCAGGCGAAATACGCCACCAACGACGCGAGGCGCCTCGGGTTTGATGACCTTCAGCGTCACGGGGGCGGAAAAGCCGATATCCTCGGGATCTATGGCGTTGTAGATGACCCCTATCCTTTCCTTCGGGAGCCCGCATTCGAGCGCCCAGTCATCGGCCGCCGCACGGCTGTTGGCAACCAGAGCAAGTTGCGGGAACGCGGCGCATTGAGCGATGACGTTCTCGACCATCTTCTCGCGCAGAACTGCAGCGTCCGTGCCATGCGACTGCTGACCGCGCGACATCGAGCCAAAATGGACAACGATGCGCGGTACGTTGGTCAGAATGGCTGCAAGCACCACCTCGGCATGAAGTCCAGCTCGCGCATGTACGACTTCCGGGCGCACTTCATGAATTGCCGCAACGATGTTCGGCAACGACGAAAGACCCAATGCATCGGAGAGGGACCAGACATCCTCCATGAGCGCCTGGCCGCGCCAGGGCGACGGGATTCCACCGGGCATGCTTCCGAAGTCGTGCCGCACGAACTTTCCGGCCGGCGCCTTCACATCGTACTGATGCTCGGTGTCCGGTTTTTTCATGAGCAGGTGGACGGCGCTTACGGTATCGTCCGCGCACAGGCTTTCGATGAGGTTCTTGGCCTGACGTTCCGCTCCGCCGATCGCCAGAGAATGGACGTAAATCATCACCCGTCCTGCTACGGGCGAATACGTCAGGCGTTGGCGGTCGTCTTTGCGCGCAAGCCAGTGCGCAACAACAGCAGGTGTTACGTCGGCGTCGCCGGGCGCTTCGATCTTCGCCCTGTCCATGTACCGCACGACTTTGCGAACCCTGTCGGCCACAGCGCCCTTGAGCGGCTTCTTCCATTTCAGATCGAGTATCCGGGAGGCATCCGGGTAGCGTCGAAGCGCGGTCAGACAGGCGAATGCCAATTGTGCCGACTGCTTGTTCCTTTGCCAGCCTTTGGGCGATCCGAGCAGTTTCAGCGCAGCGGTATAGTTGCCACATGCCCAAAGCCGATGCGCAACATTGTAGGGCCTTGCATGACCGGACGCCCCGAGATGCGCCACGAACCGCGAGTACCGGGCCACAAGGTCCGACTGGCCCAAGTGGTGGAGCGCTGTCAAACGCCGCTGATGGTCGGAACGACTGGCAAAGGGACTCTTGCAAAGCGAGCGAAGCAGAATATCGGCCGTCTTGAAGTCCCGGGCCCTGTAGGCGATTCGCGACCGCAGGCGCCGCGCGGGAGTAGTGACGAGGACATAGGGGATTGTCAAAATCGCTCCGATTTCGCGCGTTCTCTTCCTCCGTTTTGCAATGCCGTGATTATCATGCCCGGGCTTTCCGGCAAGCGAGCCGCCAGTTCTGGAAGGGCCATAGCTTCGGATTATCAGTCGTTTTAGGCGTTTAGCGGTGTGAAGCATGTTGCAGGGTTCTGTCCGGAAGCATTCACGCGGGGAAATGGAGCTAGTCCACCGTTCGGGGTATCGAAACTTGAATTGGAAACGGCATGCGATACGTCCTCGATACGTACGACTGCTTCGGCCGGAGCCTTGAAACGTCGCTCATATTGCGGAAAATCCATCTTGAGGGAAGATGAAGAGCTTTGCGCATGCCAGGCTTTATATTCTGCCGAGTATAATTTTCTTGCTTTAGATAGTCCGTGCCGTTCAGAGAGTCCGGTCTCCGGATGGTTGGTTAAGCTATTTTCGTGGTCAAGGCATATCATCGAGAAGGTGACTTGCCTTTGCATTCCGTGCCTGAACGCCAGCTCCGCCCGATCGATCAGCTCCGAATCGGCGCCGAATCGAACCGAATCCCAATATTGCAGGTGCACGTCGAATGCCTTGCGCTCGAACAGGGCTGATGCGGCGGCAAACTGCAGGATGCCGTCATTTCTTTCTTTGCGCCGCCCGGTGGTCAATCGCGCGAATTGACCGTTCACTCGCATGCGTAGCATTCCGGAAAGGGTGCCGGCCAACTGCTTCCGGTGCAGGAATTCGATCTGGTGCTCGAGCCGTTCCGGATGTGCCCAGTCATCGGCATCATGGCAGGTGACGTAGGCGCCCCTGGCGTGGCGCAGGGCAAGGTTGCGGCCCACATAGGGCCCGACATTGGCGGCGTTCAGATGTACCCTGACCCGGGCGTCTTCCCTTGCAAGTTGGAAAGCGATCGCGGCGGTTCCGTCGGTGCTGCCGTCGTCGACAATCAGAAGCTCGAAGGGCCTCCAGCTCTGACTTAGGATGGACCTCGCCGCCATTTCGATCGTGTCCTGCGCGTTGTAGGCGCACATGATCACCGAAACGAGCGGTCCGTCGGTTATGATCTTCTTTGGAGTGGACCGCAGGCGGTGGATCAGACTTCCCTGTGCATCGGCCAGAACCAGCGGACTGGTGCCGTATTGCGCCAGATAGGCGTTCAGATGCGTGATCCATGCGGCCGCATCAGCCTTGTCGCGGTTGGCTCTCAGGACATGAATCCCGTGCGACACGTCGACAGAACTGTGCCGCTCCGCCCAGGCCACGGCTTTCTGGTACCCGTTTCGCTCACCGATTTCGTAGGCCGTGGGAATCAGCCGGCGTGACGACGGCCACTGCTGCTGCTGCCAAAAGGAGATCTTCCTTCCGATCGTCCGCAGGGCGCGACGCCATGTCGGCTTCGGCCGATTCGCTGGTTTGGATCCCACTAGCATCTGTCCCCGCAGAGGCCGGACACGATTACGCGCGCCTGGCGACTGCTCTCTCAATTACACATTTCGCCCGCGGCTTTGGATGTATCCGGAGGGTCGGAGCATCCAGGCAGGCCGCAGAACTGTGGAGGTCTCTTTTTTCAGCAACGCAAATTGTTGTCAATCAAAGCGCCCGCTTATAAGGGAGTCTGAACTCGTGCACGGTATTTAAATGCATTCGTCGTATGCGAGCGCCGCTAATGGAGCCACTAGGATGAAGTCAGAGGCTGCTATTGCTTGCCAAGGGTTGTAATTTGAGAGTGGTTGTTTGCGCAGCAACCCGTCGACGGCCGCAGATGCTTAAGTATCTCCTGGCGTCGCTCGCAACCATGCGTCGGCCTCAGGACGTCGAGCCGGTGTTTCTGATCGTCGAAAACGATGGCGCTCCGAATTCCCAGGCAACGGTCGAAGAGATGCGCCCGCGGTTCGATGGTGCCGAACTGCATTATCTGCTTGAAGATCGCGTTGGCATACCGATGGCGCGGAACCGGGCCATCGAGTTCGCGGTCGAGACCGGGGCCGACCTCCTGGCCTTTGTCGATGACGACGAGATTGCCGACCAAGCCTGGACGGACGAACTTGTCAGCGCCTACAGGACCTCTGGCGCGCTGCTTTTGGGTGGGCCGGTCTTGGCGGCGTTGCCGCCCGAAGGCAGCAGTTTCGGCAAGCGGTTCGTGCATTCGGCCATCGCAAGGCGCTATGACGAAAAAGCCCGGAAAGCGCGAAATCTCGCCGCGGGCGGCCGGGATACCAAAGTGACGATCACGACCGGCAACTGGCTTGCGAGCACCGAGCTGTTCACCCGTCATGGCCTGCGTTTCGACGAAGGGATGCGTTTTTCCGGCGGGTCGGATGCGGCATTCTTCGCGCAGGTAAGGCGCCGCCGGCTGGCGGTCAAATGGGTTCCGGATGCCGTGGTTCGCGAAACAGTGCCGTCCGAGAGACTGACTCCCGGCTACCAGTTCTGGCGCGCCCTCAACCAGTCCAATACCTCGTTTCGCAGAAAGCTCGACAAGAGCGCATTGTATGCCGTCTCGCTGATCTTGACCGTTCCGCTGCGGACGCTGATGGTCGCAGTCCTTTTCCTCGCAATCCTGCCGACCGCAGGACGGACATTTCTTTCGACCGTGCGGGGCGCGGGCTGGATCGCCGGGCGACTGGCTGCGGTGTTCGGGCGCCGATCCGATCTTTATGTTGAAACAACCGGCCACTAGGTCCCCATCCACCGCAGAACGACAGCAAAACGAGGCGATCAAGGAAGAATGAAAGATCTATTTCTGCAGAAGCTCACCCGCGGTGAGCTGTCCATCGGCATCATCGGACTGGGTTATGTCGGCCTGCCGCTCGCACTCCGTTTTGCTGAGAAGCATCGCTCGGTCGTCGGATTTGATATCGACGAAGACAAGATCACGATGTTGCGCGACGGGCAGAGCTACATCAGCCATATCGAACCGGCACGCATCAAGGCGGCGCTGGACGCGGGCATGACCGTCACCAGCGACTTCGCACGCATTGCCGAAGTCGACGCGATCATCATTTGCGTGCCGACGCCGCTCGGCCGACACCGCGAGCCGGATCTTTCGTTCATCACCACTACGCTGGAAACGCTCAAGCCCTTCCTGCGGAAGGGCCAGTTGCTTTCGCTGGAATCCACCACCTACCCGGGAACGACCGAGGAAATCGTGTTGCCGCCGGTGCGCGACCGCGGCTTTTCCGTCGGCGAGGACTTTTTCGTCGTTTACTCACCCGAGCGCGAGGATCCGGGCAACCACGCCTATCCGACACACAAGATTCCCAAGGTCTGTGGCGGCGTGACCGAGGCCTGTCTGGCCCTCGGCGTCGCGCTGTACGAGACGGCAATCGAGCGTGTCGTCCCGGTGTCCAGCCCGGCGGCCGCCGAGATGACCAAGCTGCTCGAGAACATCCACCGGGCCGTGAACATCGGGCTCGTCAACGAGATGAAGATCGTCGCCGACCGCATGGGCATCAACATCCACGAGGTCATTCGCGCCGCTGCCTCGAAGCCCTTCGGCTTCACGCCGTACCATCCGGGGCCGGGGCTGGGTGGCCACTGCATTCCCATCGACCCGTTCTACCTGACCTGGAAGGCGAAGGAATACGGCGTCAACACGCGGTTCATCGAACTCGCCGGCGAGGTGAATTCGCACATGCCGCACTTCGTCGTCGACAAGGTCGTGGACGCTCTCAACGGCGCCGTCAAATCGGTGCGCGGCAGCAAGATTCTGGTGCTCGGGCTCGCATACAAGAAGAATGTCAACGATGTCCGGGAGTCGCCATCCGTTCACCTGCTGGAACTCCTGCAGGCGAGGGGGGGCAGAGGTCGCCTACAGCGATCCGTTCGTGCCGGTGTTCCCGCGGATGCGTGAGCATTACTTCGATCTGACCAGTGTGGACCTGACCCCGGAGACCCTGGCCGAGTTTGATTGCGTCTTGCTGGCGACCGATCACGACAGCTTCGATTACGACTTCATCCAGCGCCACGCCCGCCTCGTCGTCGACACGCGGGGCAGATACGCGGCAAGCCGGCACCACAACGTCCATTTCGCCTGACGCCTGGCCTGATTGCCGGCGACATCGAGGATGCCGCAGTCAGGGCTGGAAGGGTGCTTAATGCCTTTGGCCCCTAAGGAAGAGGCATGAGACACAGTTCCCGCTGGCGGCAGCGGGATCCCCCGTGCTTCGTTCAAAGCGGCAAGGGTTGCGGTCGTCATACGAGCCTATGCGTCCGCACATTCCCTGACGGATTATGCCCGGGCCATGCTTGCCTTACCTGACAGTCTGGCAATGCCGCCCCGATGTCACGCCGAGCGCGGGTACACGCTGAGCACGCGCGCGATAAAGGCGCTGAATTCGCTCATGTAGTTGCGCAAGAATGCCTCGGTCGATTCTGAATTGACGACCCCGTCGTCGGAGATCAGGTCGGGCGTGAACTGGATATAGGCCTCGATCAAGTTCATCATCGGAGAATTGCAGAAGCCCAGAATGCTCTTCAGGTGCTGTTGACCGACGGCAGTGCCGATCGCGCCCGGCGAGGTGCCGATGATCCCGGACGGCTTCCTGGTGAAGGAGTTCTGGCCATAGGGCCGGCTCGCCCAGTCGATGGCGTTCTTCAAGGCGCCGGGAATCGAGCGGTTGTACTCCGGCGTCACGAAGAGCACGGCGTCGACAGCGGCAATGGCGGCCTTGAAATCCTTGGCGACCTGCGGGAAATCGGCATCGTAGTCGTAGCTGTAGAGCGGCAGGTTTCCAAAGCCGATCTCCTGCATCTGCAGTTCCGGCGGCGCCAGCCGCACCAGCGCCTTCGCCAACTTCCGGTTGAGCGACCCCTTTGCGAGGCTGCCGACAAAATACCCGACCTTATAGTTTGTCATCCTATTCTCCCTTGATCGCCAGGCAGAGGTTGGTGCGGGGCTCTATTGATAGCACGGGGAGGGGGGTGTGTCATGAACCGCCCGGTTGCGCCCCGGCCCCGATCGCGCGACTGGATTTCAATCGTTTCGCGGCTCAAGGGTGTTTAAGCCGCGTTGGTCAGGCCGTCCGGCGTTGGCTTGCGGTGAACCGAAGTGGTGTTTTCCAGAATGTCGGTCACGGATAGTTCGGCGGGGGTTCTCTCAGTGCTCATCAGAGCTTGCCCGGTTCGAAACCGCCTCCGCGACGACCGGATCGTGCCAGCCTCCGGGCGGCGCGAGGGCCTGGATCTCCGGAGGCCCCCAGGTGCCGGCGTCGTATTCGTAGACCGGCGTTTCTGCCGCCAGCGCCGGGTCCACGATTCGCCAGGCTTCCTCGACGTAGTCCTCGCGCGCAAAGAGCGTCGCGTCGCCAAGCATCGCTTCCCCGAGCACGCGCTCGTAGGCATCGATGTCACCGGCGCGGGGATGGCGGCTGGCAATCAGTTCGATCGGCACGCCGAGGAGATCGTGCTCCGGTGACAAGACCGTCATGCCGATCGCAATCGTAAATTCAGGGCCGATCCGAAATCTCACATGGTTCGGCATCTGGTTGGCTGCGCCATATACGCTCGGCGGGTGTCGCAGCCGGACGAACACTTCGGTGCAGGTCACCGGCAGGCATTTTCCAGCCCGGATGTAGAACGGCACGCCCTGCCAGCGCCAGGAGACGACGCTGAGCCGCAGCGCGGCAAACGTCTCGACCGTCGAGTTCGTCGCGACACCGGGCTCGTTCCGGTACCCACGAAACTGTCCCCGCAAGATGCTCGCCTCGTCGAGCGCAGGGATCGCCTTGAGCACCTTCACCCTTTCGTCGCGAACCGACTCGCTGTCGGTCCTCACCGGCGGCTCCATGGTCAGATTGGCCAGCACCTGAAACAGGTGGTTCTCGACCACGTCGCGGGTGGTGCCGATTCCGTCGTAGAACGCTCCACGTCCCTGGACGCCGAAATCCTCCGCCATCGTGATCTGCACGCTTTCGATGTGGTTGCGGTTCCAGAAAGGCTCAAGAAAGGCGTTTGCAAAGCGGAAGTGAAGCATGCTGTGCACCGGTGCCTTGCCGAGGTAATGGTCGATGCGAAATATCTGCGTCTCGTCGAAGGTCTTCAGCAGGATGGCATTCAGCGCGCGAGCCGACCGGAGGTCGCGCCCGAAGGGCTTTTCGAGGATCACGCGCGCGCCCCTGGTGCAGTCCGCCTTCACCAACTGCTCGACGACCATCCCGAACAAGGCAGGCGGGATTGCCAAGTAATGGGCGGGGCGCTCCGCGCTCGCGAGTTCCCGTCTGACCGCCTGGAACGTTGCCGGATCTGCGTAATCCCCGTCGACGTAACGGAGCAGTGCGACCAGCTTCCGGAAGGCCGCAGGATCCAGCCCGCCGTGTTTCTCCAGGCTGTCCCGCGCCCGCTCGCGAAACTGGTCGAGGTTCCAGCCGGACTTGGCAACGCCGATCACCGGCACGTCGAGGTGGCCGCGTTTCACCATCGCCTGCAGCGCAGGGAATATCTTCTTGTATGCCAGGTCGCCGGTGGCACCGAAGAAAACCAAAGCATCGGATCGGGCCTCGCTCACTGTGACCTCCGCCTGCGATCATTGCTTGCCGGCCGGCTTTTCCAGATGCCCGCCGAATTCGTAGCGCATCGCCGACATCAGCTTGTTTTCGAATTCGGCCTCTCCGCGCGAACTGAAGCGTGCGTAGAGAGCGGCTGAAAGGACGGGCGCGGGGACCGCTTCGTCGATCGCGGCCCTGATTGTCCACCTGCCTTCGCCGGAATCCGAAACCCGGCCGGCAAACCTGGCGAGCGACGGGTCTTCGACGAGTGCTGCCGCCGTCAGGTCCAGGAGCCAGGAGGAGATCACGCTGCCGCGCCGCCATAGCTCGGTGATGTCGGCCAGGTTGAGGCTGTATCGATAAAGATCGGGGTCCCGGAGCGGCGTCGTCTCTGCGTCCGCCTCGCTCTCCTTCGTGCCGATGTCCGCGGCCCGCAGGATGCTCAATCCCTCTGCATAGGCGGCCATCAGTCCGTATTCGATGCCGTTGTGGACCATCTTGACGAAGTGGCCGGCGCCGCTCGGACCGCAATGCAGGTAGCCCATCTCGGCAGTCCCGGCGAGCGTCTCGCGCCCGGCGGTGCGGGCGATGTCGCCGGGGCCGGGCGCCAGTGTTCTGAAGACGGGGTCGAGGCGTTCCACTGCCGCTTGCGGTCCGCCGATCATCATGCAGTAGCCGCGCTCGAGGCCCCAAACGCCGCCGCTGGTGCCCACGTCGACATAATCGATCTGCGTCGCGGCGAGCGCCTTCGCCCGTCGTATATCGTCCACGTAGTAGGAATTGCCTCCATCGATCAATATGTCGCCGGCCTCCAGATGCGGCACGAGATCGGCGATCGCCTCGTCGACCACGGCGGCTGGCACCATCAGCCAAACTGCCCGCGGTCTGGCCAGTTTCTTCACCAGCTCCGCGGGCGAACCGGCAGCGTCGGCCTTGTCCTGCGCCAGCGCCTGAACAGCCTGCGGCGACCGGTCGGAAACGATGCAGTGATGGCCATCCCTGAGCAACCGGCGCGCCATGTTCGCACCCATGCGGCCAAGTCCGATCATTCCGATTTGCATGGCACGTCCTCGCGGTGTGGAATCGAGGCTGGTCAGCGGTGGCGAGCGAACGGGCGCTCGTCGAACAGTCGTGCTGAAGCGTGGGCTCCTTTTGAGCTCCGAGGCGGATCGTACCACGAAATTGCAGCCGTTATGATCGCCGAATGCCGTCGCATCGAGGAAAGACGGTCACTTGCGCCCCAACGCCGTCTCGTTCCACAGCCGGATCACCGGATCGTACCGATCATGCTCGAAGCCGAGGATACTGAGCGATGCCGTGCTCAGCTGAAAATACCTGCCCGCCGCAGGGGCGAGCCCGAGCCAGCGGGCGGCCAGCGTGCGCAGGAAGTGGCCGCTGGAAAAAAGCAGCACATCTCCCTTGATGGCGCGCAGGCGCGCGAGCACGCGATCCGCCCTCGCGCCAACGTCCGCCGGTGTTTCACCGCCGGGACAGCCATCGCGAAAAAGCTGCCAATCGGGCGCCTCCTTCTGGATGTCGACGGTGCGGCGCCCCTCATAGGCGCCGTAATCCCACTCCACAAGATCGCGGTCGACTTCGGCCACTGACCCGAAACCGGCGATGTCGCAGGTCTGGACGGCTCGCTGCAGCGGACTGGTGAAGACTTTCGCAAACGCAATCCCGCTCAACCTTTGCCGCAGCGCGGCGGCATCTTCGGCGCCCCGCTCCGTGAGCGGCAGATCGGTAAGTCCGGTGTGTCGGCCGGAAAGGCTCCAGGCCGTTTCGCCATGTCTGGCCAGGTAGATCGATGAGAGCTGTTGTGACATCGCTTCATCGCAGCGCTATGCCGACTAGCAATGATGGCGCACCCGACAGGATTCGAACCTGTGACCTTTGGAATCGGAATCCAACACTCTATCCAGCTGAGCTACGGGTGCCTGCCTCAAGGGCGATGACTCGCCCGATCCGATGAGGGGTTCTTAACCCAGGAATGGCCGGGCATCAATCGTGAAAATTCGCAAATCCCTCGCCAATCAACCATCCGCCCGATGAAATCCGGCGCGCGCCGGCGCCGGCGATCGTGGCGAGCGCAAGGCGTCGACGCACGTAGCGGCTGTGCCAAGCCGGGAGTCCGGCGCGGGGCTTGGAGAGATCGACGGAAACGTCCGTCTGGCGTTGCGGCTTGAGGCGCCAGAGCGGGTCCGAAGAGGGCCACGCCGTTCGAATGGACGGCGCCCGGCAACCGTTGGAATGGACGCGCCCGGGCCCGATGGGCGATCGGCCTCAGGCGACCGTGATCTGCCGCTTCTCCCGGACCGACCGCAACGCGGCGTCGGCGATGACCAGGGCCGCCAGGCCGTCGGCGCCGGACGGCGACAGCGGGGTGCCCGCTTCGACGGCGGCGATGAAGCTTTCGATCTCGCGGGCATAGGCCTCGGTGTAGCGGGTCATGAAGAAGTCGTGCAGCGGCGGGCGGGTGTAGCCGTCGGCATTGGCTACTTCGATCGACACCGGCCGCTGGTTCTCGGCGCAGACCATGCCCTTCGAGCCATGCACCTCGATGCGCTGGTCGTAGCCGTAAGTTGCGCGGCGGGAATTCGAGATGATCGCTTGGCGGCCGGAGGCCGTCTGCAGGATCACCGAGACGCTGTCGTAGTCGCCGGCCGCGCCGATCGCGTCGTCGACGAGCACCGCCGCCGTCGCTGACACCGACACCGGCTCCTCGCCGAGCAGGAAGCGGGCCATGTCGAAGTCGTGGATCGTCATGTCGCGGAAGATGCCGCCGGAGCGCCGGATGTAGTCGAGCGGCGGGGCGCCGGGATCGCGCGAGGTGATCGTCACCATCTCGACCGCGCCGATCCGGCCGTCGTCGATCGCCTTGCGCACCGCCATGAAATGCGGATCGAAGCGGCGGTTGAAGCCGACCATCAGCTTGCCGCCGGTCTCCTCGACCACCTGCAGGCAGGCGCGCACGCGCGCAACGTCGAGGTCGATCGGCTTTTCGCAGAACACCGCCTTGCCGGCGCGGCAGAAGCGCTCGATCAGGTCGGCGTGGGTATCGGTCGGGGTGCAGATGACGACGGCGTCGATGTCGGCGGCCGCCTCGATCGCCTCGACCGAGCGGACCGCGCAGCCATATTGCACGGCGATCGCCTCGGCGGCGGCGGGAATGGCGTCGGCAACGGCGACGAGGGCCGCGTCGGCATTGCCGCTCACCGCCCGGGCATGGACCTTGCCGATGCGACCGGCACCGAGGAGACCGAATCTGACCGCCATGCTTTCCCTCTCGTCTGGCCGGCTTCGTCACCGGGGGAGGGGCGATGCACGATGGCGCAACAGTCCGCGGCCGGCACATAAAGCGAAATCTTCCTTCCGGGAAACATGCATTCCATCGGCGTGGCGGACCGTCAAGCGAAAACCCGTCCGCCGCCATCGAGTGCAGCATCCACGGCGGCGCCCGTGTCAGGGGCGCTTTGCTGATCGCCAGCAATGCTCCGCAAGATCTGTTGGCCCCCGGGCACGTTCGTGTCCAGCCTCTCCCAGCAGCCAGCAGCCAGCAGCCAGCAGACGGCGGACGGCAGCCGGCGGCCGGTGGCCGGCGGTGCCGGGCCGAGGTTTCCTTCCGCCACAAAAATTGCTTAGATACGGACGACCGTCGCCGGGGGGCTCCATGAAACTCATCGACACCGACCATCCGATCTATCGGCCGCTCTGGGTCCGGCTGCTGCTGGTTGGCTTCTGCGCCGCCTGGACGGCGTTCGAATATCATAACGGCCAGACGACCTGGGGGCTGATCTTCCTCGTCATCACGGCCTACGCCTTCGCCCAGTTGCTGGTGTTCTACAAGCCCGCGAACACCGCGGGCAAGCAGCCGGACGAGACCGGCGAGAGCTAGGCCAAAGGAGGCCGGCCGGAACGGGCGACCGGTTGCGGGACGAGCACGGGCGCGACGGCCAGCGGCCAGGGCGAGGACAGGGGAACCGGCGCGAACAAAACGGCTGCTTCAGCGCCGCAGTCCCAGTGCGGCTTCCGTCCTGATCCGGCGTAGCGTCTCGTCGATCAGCATGTTGGCAATCGTCATCCGGCGGGTCGCGTTGGGCCTGAGGTCCGCCGGCACCCCGTCCGGATGATTGTCGCGCGCAAACGTTCGGCGGCGTTCGGTGAGTTCCGCTAGCGTCTCCTTGCCGGTCAGCCCGAGATCGGCCGCCACCTCCTCCGGCGTGGTTCGCAACAGGTGCGGCGGGTGAGGAGGAGGAGCGGTAGGAGAAGGAGAAGGAGGCGGAGCGGGCGCGGCTTCACGCCGCGCCGGCATCTGGTCTTCTGCCATGTCCCGGTAGGCCGCGGCGACCCGGCTGCTGGAGACTGACGAATTGCCGTCGCCGAAAACGGCAAAGGGAGGCGGCGGCGTGCCGGCCGTCCCGGCCGCGGCGTTCGCTGTCGCCATCGGTTCGGCCTCCTCCGCCTCCGCCCTCAGGCGTTCCAGCACGGTTTCAAAGACGCTTCTGCCGAACACGGTTCCCCCTCAGCGCTCCGCACGATCCGGAAAAAGCATCCGGGCGCGCTGCAGAATCAGATCATAGAACAGCTTTGCGCTCGGCGGCAGCGCCCGGCCCTTCACGGAGATGAGGCTGTAGGGCTTGATGTCGATGTCGAAATTGGTGTTCAGGATGCGGACCTCGCTCGGACCCCCGCCCTTGCCGGTCACGAACTCGGCCATGTCCCGGGCGATCGGCGCGACCGCATTGGAGGAGCAGACGAGCGCCACCGTCAGAAGCAGCGAGGCGGTGTTGACGACGGTCGCCGGCAGCGGCACGCCGGCGGCGATGAACAGCTCCTCGACGCGCCGGCGCAAAAGCGTGCCCGGCGGCTGGAACACCCAGTCGTAGGACGGCAGATCGGCCAGCGACACCACCGGCTTTTCGGCCAGCGGATGGCCGCGGCGGACGATCAGGCAGGCCTTTTCGATGCCGATCTCCTGGACATTGAAAAGGCGCGGATCGAGATCGTCGGGCACGCGGGCGATGATGAAGTCGTGCCGGGCCGACAGCAGTTCGCGCGCCAGCACGTTGCTCGTCTCGATGCGGACGTTGACCTCGATGCCGGGATAGGCGGCGCTGACCTGCTGGATCGCGGGCACTGCGAGGCTGATGGCGGGCGCCGTCACGGTGCCGAGGAACACGGTGCCGCCGGCGCCGGACTTCAGCGCCGAAATCTCCCGGTCCACCTCGTGCAGTTCGAGCAGGATGGTGCGGGCGCGGCGCGCGAAGGCGCGGCCGAACTGCGTCAGTTGCACGCCCCGCGAGGCGCGTTCGCACAGCTGTGCGTCGAGGATGCCCTCCATTTCGGCCAGCATCCGGGAGGCCGCAGGCTGTGAAATGCTCAACGCCTCGGCGGCGGCGCTGATCTGCCGGTGATCGTCGATCGCCACGATCATCCGCAAATGGCTGAGCTTCAGGCCGGCGCGCAGCAGACCGGTGTCCAGTTGCTCCTGGTTCGTTGTTTCCGGCAGGTCGAAGGAAGTGTGCTTGATGTTCTGCATGGCCAGGTTGTTTATAAATCATATCATTCGTCGCCGATATAACATTTCTGATATGGATTTAGAAGCTTATGGAATTTGACAGTTATGGCAATTCAGGAGAGGTTCCCGTCAGGTGCGCCGTGCCCAAGGGAGTGTGAGGCCGGGAGGGGTTGTCATCCTTTTCCTCCGTTGGAGACCGTCGTCTGCGACAGCGGGCAACGAAGCACCGATACGGTCCGAACCATGGGCGGGCCTGGCAAAACAAGGGAGAGATTTGCCAATGAAATTGATCACCTCGCTTCTCGCAGCGGCTGCCATCAGCGCGGCGTCCTTCGCCATGCCCGCATTTGCCCAGGACAAGGGCACCGTCGGCATTTCCATGCCGACCAAGACCTCGACCCGCTGGATTTCCGACGGCGAGACGATGGAGAAGCTTTTCGCCGAGGCCGGCTACGCGCCGGACCTGCAGTTCGCCGACGACGACATTCCCAACCAGCTCGCCCAGATCGAGAACATGGTCACCAAGGGCGCCAAGGTGCTGGTGATCGCCGCCATCGACGGCACCACGCTCTCCGACATCCTGGCCAAGGCGCACGATGCCGGCGTCAAGGTCATCGCCTACGACCGGCTGATCCGCGATTCCGGCAATGTCGACTACTACGCCACCTTCGACAACTTCCAGGTCGGCGTCCTGCAGGCCACCGCACTGGTTGACGGCCTCAAGGCGAACTTCGGCGACGTCAAGCCGTGGAACGTCGAGCTGTTCGGCGGCTCGCCGGACGACAACAACGCCTTCTTCTTCTATGACGGCGCGATGTCCGTTCTGCAGCCGCTCATCGACAGCGGCGACATCGTCATCAAGTCCGGCCAGCAGGGCATGGACCAGGTCGGCACGCTGCGCTGGGACGGCGCGGTCGCCCAGGCCCGCATGGAGAACCTGCTGTCCTCGACCTACACCGATGCGCAGGTCCACGGCGTCCTGTCGCCCTATGACGGTCTCTCCATCGGTATCCTCTCCGCCCTGAAGGGCGTCGGCTACGGCTCGGGCGACCAGAAGATGCCGATCGTCACCGGCCAGGATGCCGAATTGCCGTCGGTCAAGTCGATCCTCGCCGACGAGCAGAACTCGACCGTCTTCAAGGACACGCGCGAGCTCGCAAAGGTCACCGTCGGCATGGTCAATGCGGTGATGGATGGCGGAGAGCCGGAAGTGAACGATACCAAGACCTATGACAATGGCGTCAAGGTCGTGCCGTCGTACCTGCTGAAGCCGGTGGCCGTCGACAAGTCCAACGCCAAGGAAATCCTCGTCGGCTCGGGCTATTACACGGAAGACCAGATCGACAACTGATCGAAGCGACTTATGGGCCCGCGCTCCGTCGCGGGCCTTCGATCCCGACGGGCCGGCTGCAGTTCTCGTCGCCTCAGCCGCCGTCGTTCGCAGATGCCGCTGGAATGCCGATCATGGACAACATCATTCTCGAGATGCGGAGCATCACCAAGACGTTTCCGGGCGTCAAGGCGCTCGACGATGTCAGCTTCAAGGTGCGCGAAGGGGAAATCCACGCGCTGGTCGGCGAGAACGGCGCCGGCAAGTCGACGCTGATGAAGGTGTTGAGCGGCGTCTATCCGGCCGGAACCTACGAGGGCGAGATCCACTACGACGGCGAGTTGCGCCGCTTCTCGACGATTTCCGACAGCGAGCGCCTCGGGATCATCATCATCCACCAGGAGTTGGCACTCGTGCCGCTGCTGTCGATCGCGGAGAACATCTTCCTCGGCAACGAGATCGCCACGAACGGCGTGATCCAGTGGCCGCAGACCTTCGCCCGCACCCGCGAGCTTCTTAAGAAGGTCGGCCTGACCGAATCCCCCGCAACGCTGATCACCGACATCGGCGTCGGCAAGCAGCAGCTCGTCGAAATCGCCAAGGCCCTGTCGAAGAAGGTGCGGCTGCTGATCCTCGACGAGCCGACCGCCTCGCTCAACGAGACCGATTCGGACGCGTTGCTGAGGCTTCTGATGGAATTCCGCAAGCAGGGCATGACCTCGATCATCATCTCGCACAAGCTGAACGAGATCAGGAAGGTCGCGGACAAGATCACCATCCTGCGCGACGGCGGCACGGTCGAGACGCTCGATTGTCACGAGGAGGACATCAGCGAGGACCGGATCATCAAGGGCATGGTCGGCCGCGACATGGAGGACCGCTATCCGCCCCGCGAGCCGAAGATCGGCGAGACGTTGCTGGAGGTGAAGAACTGGAACGTCTTCCACCAGCAGCATCGCGACCGGCAGTTCCTCTACGACGTCAATCTCAACGTCCGCGCCGGCGAGGTCGTCGGCATCGCCGGACTGATGGGAGCAGGCCGCACCGAAACGGCGATGAGCATTTTCGGGAAATCCTGGGGCCACAGGATCAGCGGCGAAGTCAGGATGCGCGGCAAGCCTGTCGACGTCAGCACGATCCCCAAAGCAATCGATGCGGGCCTGGCCTACGTCACCGAGGACCGCAAGCAGCTCGGTCTGGTGCTCATCAACACCATCAAGGAGAACACCACGCTTTCAAACCTCGAGGGGGTCTCGAACAGCGGCATCATCGACGACCACAAGGAAGCGAAGGTCGCCACCGGCTATCGGTCGAAGCTGCGCATCCGCTCGCACTCGATCTACCAGGAAGCGGTCAATCTGTCCGGCGGCAACCAGCAGAAGGTCGTGCTGTCGAAGTGGCTGTTCACCAATCCCGAGGTGCTGATCCTGGACGAGCCGACGCGCGGCATCGACGTCGGCGCCAAGTTCGAGATCTATACCATCATCAACCAGCTTGCAGCCGAGGGCAAAGGCATCCTGATGATCTCGTCGGAGATGCCGGAGCTGCTCGGAACCTGCGACCGCATCTATGTCATGAATGAAGGGCGCATCGTCGCGGAGCTTTCCAGGGAGGAAGCAAGCCAGGAATCGATCATGCGCGCCATCATGCGCTCCGGGGGGAAACACTAATGGTCGCCGATACCAGCGCTCAAACCATCAAACCGTCGATCGGGGACTACCTTCGGAAGAACATCCGCGAATACGGGCTTCTCGTGGCGCTCGTCGTCATCATGGTGTTCTTCCAGATCGTCACCAATGGGGTGCTGTTCCGCCCCGTCAACCTCACCAACCTGGTGCTGCAGAACTCCTTCATCGTCATCATGGCGCTGGGGATGCTGCTGATCATCGTCGCCGGCCACATCGACCTGTCGGTGGGTTCGATCGTCGCGTTCATCGGCGCGATATCGGCGATCATGCTGGTGAAATGGGGGATTCCCGCCATCCTCGTCATCCCCGCCTGTCTCATCGTCGGGGGGATCATGGGCGCGGCCCAGGGCTACTGGATCGCCTACCAGAAGATCCCGGCCTTCATCGTCACGCTGGCCGGCATGCTGGTCTTCCGCGGCATGACCTATGTGGTGCTCGGCGGCCGGCCGATCGGGCCGTTCCCGAAGGAATTCCAGCTGCTTTCGACCGGCTTCGTTCCGGATTTCCTCTCCTTCCTCAATCCGGCGCCCGATACGATCAAGAACATGGTCGCCCTCGTCGCCGTGCTGGGGCTGGTGGCTTTTGCGATCCATGCCGGGCTGCGCAACCGCCGGATCAACGAGGAGCACGGCACCGAGAACGAGCCCTACGTGTTCTTCGTCATCCAGATGGCGATCATCGGCATCGTCGCGCTCTTCATCGGCTACCAGCTCGCCACCTATCGCGGCCTGCCGAACGTGCTGATCGTCATGGGCGTGCTGATCGCCGCCTATTCGTTCCTCACGACCCGCTCGACCATCGGCCGGCGGATCTACGCGATGGGCGGCAACGAGAAGGCGGCGAAGCTGTCGGGCATCAACACCGAGCGGCTGACCTTCTACTGCTTTGCCAACATGGGCGTGCTTGCAGCACTCGCCGGCATGATCATCGCCGCCCGCCTCAATTCGGCGACCCCGAAGGCGGGCGTCGGCTTCGAACTCGACGTGATCGCCGCCTGCTTCATCGGCGGGGCTTCGGCGTCTGGCGGCGTCGGCAAGATCACCGGCGCTGTGATCGGCGCCTTCATCATGGGCGTGATGAACAACGGCATGTCGATCATGGGCATCGGCATCGACTACCAGCAGCTGATCAAGGGCCTGGTGCTGCTCGCCGCCGTATTCTTCGACGTCTACAACAAGAACAAGGGCTGACATCTCGGAGCCCTTGGTCGAGGCAGCAACCATGCTGGCGCGGTGACAACCACGACCGGGGCGGCGTTGCAGCAAGAGCGCAGCCGCCGTAGTGCAAGGAAATGGACAATGCTGGTATCACAGTTGAAGAACGCCGACGGCTCGATCACCGTGGTCGTGCGCGAGGAAGGGCAGGGCGGTCGCGCCGTCGAGGGGGCTGCAAGCCTGCATGCACTGGCGATGGAAGCCGCCGACAGCGGCCGCAGCCTGAAGGCGGTGATCGAGGCGCATGGCCTGGGCGAGGCGGTCAACCTCGAGACGGCCTATGCCGAGGGACGTCTGCTCTCGCCGATCACCCATCCCGATTCGGCCCACATGCACCTGACGGGCACCGGCCTGACCCATCTCGGCTCCGCCGCCACCCGCGACGCCATGCACAAGAAGGCGGGCGAGGCGGCCGAGGAGACCCTGACCGACTCGATGAAGATGTTCCGCATGGGGCTGGAGGGCGGCAAGCCCAAGGCCGGCGAAACGGGCGTGCAGCCCGAGTGGTTCTACAAGGGCAACGGCACGCAGGCGGTCGCACCCGGCGCAGCGCTGACCTCCCCGTCCTTCGCCGCCGACGGTGGCGAGGAGCCGGAGATCGCCGGCATCTACGTCATCTCGTCGAAGGGCGTGCCGTTCCGCCTCGGCTTTGCCGTCGCCAACGAGTTCTCCGACCATGTCACCGAGCGGGTGAACTACCTCTGGCTCGCCCACTCCAAACTGCGGCAGGCGAGCTTCGGCCCGGAGATCCGCATCGGTGCAGCGCCCGACGACATCCGCGGCTTCTCGCGCATTCTGCGCGACGGCCAGGTGCTGTGGGAAAAGCCGTTCGTGTCCGGCGAGGCAAACATGTCCCACAGCCTGGCCAACCTGGAATACCATCACTTCAAGTACGCTCTCTTCCGCCAGCCGGGCGAGGTGCATGTGCACATGTTCGGAACGGCGACGCTGTCCTTCGGTGACGGCATTCGCACCCAGGCAGGCGACGTGTTCGAGATCGGCGCCGAAGGTTTCGGTCTGCCGCTGCGCAATCCGCTCGCGATTGCTGACGAAGAAACGATCGAGGTCAGGCAGTTGTAATTGGGCGTTTCCCGCATCCGCGGTCGCCGGCAAGTGGCAGGAGGGCATTGCCCATGACCATCCATCAGACCTTGATCGCCGACCAAATCGATCGGCACGACAACGCCAGGGACGTGCCGAGGCGCTGACGAATTCTGTACCAGGTCAGGACCGCCTGCACGCCGGCCTGACCAAGTGCCCCGGCATTGGCCGGAGCGTCTTTCGCAAGGACCAGACGAGATGAAGAAAAAAGCTGAATGGCCGCGCAAGCTGCGCTCACAGGATTGGTTCGGCGGAACCGGCAAGAACGCTATCATGCATCGCTCCTGGATGAAGAACCAGGGGCTGCCGGCGGATACGTTCGACGGGCGGCCGATCATCGGCATCTGCAACACCTGGTCCGAGCTGACGCCATGCAACGCGCATCTGCGTGATCTTGCCGAACGGGTGAAGCGCGGCGTCTACGAGGCCGGCGGCTTTCCCGTCGAATTTCCGGTCTTCTCCTGCGGCGAGAGCACGTTGCGGCCGACGGCGATGATGTTCCGCAATCTCGCGGCGATGGACGTGGAAGAGGCGATCCGCGGCAACCCGGTCGACGGCGTGGTGCTGCTCGGCGGCTGCGACAAGACCACGCCGAGCCTTCTGATGGGGGCGGCCTCCGTCGACATTCCGGTGATCCTCGTCTCCGGCGGGCCGATGCTGAACGGCAAGTGGCGCGGCAAGGATGTCGGCTCGGGCACCGCCGTCTGGCAGTTCTCGGAAATGGTGAAGTCCGGCGAGATGACGCTGGAAGAATTCATGGATGCCGAGCAGGGCATGGCCCGCTCGGCCGGCAGCTGCATGACGATGGGCACCGCCTCGACCATGGCGTCGATGGCAGAGGCGCTCGGCATGACGCTTCCCGGCAATGCGGCGATCCCCGCCGTCGACGCCCGCCGCCGGGTGATCTCGCAATTGTCCGGCCGGCGCATCGTCGATATGGTCAAGGAGGACCTCAAGCCGTCCGACATCCTGACTAGGCAAGCCTTTGAGAACGCCATCCGCGTCAACGGCGCCGTCGGCGGCTCGACCAATGCCGTTCTGCACCTGCTGGCGCTCGCCGGCCGCGTCGGCGTCGACCTGACGCTCGACGATTGGGACCGGCTCGGCCGCGACGTGCCGACGATCGTCAACCTGCAGCCGTCCGGCAAGTACCTGATGGAAGAGTTCTACTATGCCGGCGGCCTGCCGGTGGTCATCAGGGCGGTCGGCGAGATGGGGCTTTTGCACAAGGATGCCATCACCGTCACCGGCGACACGCTCTGGAACGGCGTCAAGGACGCGGTGAACTATAACGACGACGTGATCGTGCCGCGCGACAAGGCGCTGACCAAGTCCGGTGGCATCGCGGTGCTGCGCGGCAACCTCGCGCCGAAGGGCTGCGTCCTGAAGCCGTCGGCGGCCTCGCCGCACCTGATGCAGCACAAGGGCCGCGCCGTCGTCTTCGAAAGCATCGAGGACTATCACGCCCGCATCAACCGCGACGATCTCGACATCGACGAGACCTGCATCATGGTGCTGAAGTATTGCGGGCCGAAGGGTTATCCGGGCATGGCGGAGGTCGGCAACATGGGCCTGCCGCCGAAGGTTCTGAAGAAGGGCATCACCGACATGATCCGCATTTCCGACGCGCGCATGTCCGGGACGGCCTACGGCACGGTCATCCTGCACACCGCGCCGGAAGCCGCCGATGGCGGCCCGCTGGCCCTGGTTCAGAACGGTGACATGATCGAGGTCGACGTTCCCGCTCGTTCCATCCGTCTTGATGTTTCGGACGAGGAGCTGGAGCGTCGCCGCGCCGCCTGGGTCAACCCGGTGCAGCCGGTGGTCGGCGGCTATGGCGGCCTCTATGTCAAGACCGTCATGCAGGCCGATACTGGCGCCGATCTCGACTTCCTCGTCGGCGCGCGCGGCGACCGCATTCCGATGGACCGCGACAGCCATTGAGCGGACCAACTTGAAAGCGGGCTTGCAATCCCGCTTTCGGTCCATACGCACGGCCCACAGGAGATGAGATCCGGCCCCAGATTCCCATGGCAAGGCGCCCGGTCAAACACCGCCTCTGACGGGCACTCCTATCTTCATGGCAGCCGTGGCAAGCGCCTGGTCCCTGGTGGCGAGGGCGGAACCCCTCCGGGCCGCCAGTTCCAAATACGCAGCATCATAGACCGTCAATTTCTCGGCTCTTGCAAGCGCAAGAATTTCACGCGTCGCTCGCATGACCGTTTGAGGATCGATTTCGATCGGCAACTGACTGATCAATTCCAGGCGCTGCGTAACGGACGCGGCAGTGATTCTGCCTCGCCGTTCGGCCTGGAGGAGGGCGTTGCCGATTTCGAGATGAAAAAGCGAGGGGACCAAGCCACCCGTCGTCGCCACTTCCTCGCCGATACGATCTGTCTCTTCGCTTGCCTCGTCTTCGAAGCACCATGAGAGCGCGATCGACGCGTCAATAACGATGCTCATCGACGGCCTTCATCGCGCAGGTCCTTCCAGGATACGTCGTCTCCCAACGTGGATTTTTGACGGAGTTCTTTCAGTTCCGCAAAGGCTCTGGTAGCCGCGGTGCTTTCCGTACCGGCGACGGCAACCAGCCTCGCCACCGCGTTTCCATGCTTGGTGATCACGATTTCCTCGCCGCGCGCGGCACGGTCCAGCAGGGAGGAAAACTGCGATTTCGCATCGAATGCGCCGATCTTCATGCTACGCTCCCTGTGCAAACAGGCCAGAAATTTAGGGCAGAATTAACGAAACGGCAATGCCCGAGGCCCCGATGAACTAAACTCAAAGCAAGCTTCAGCGCTTTGCCTTTGACGCACGAACGTTGCTTCGGTTACAGCCGGGACAATACGAGACATTCCGAGTTCCCCCATGTCCCTTGACCGTCTGGCTCCGGCCATCTTCGTCCTGCTCTGGTCGACCGGCTGGGTGGCGGCAAAGTTCGGCGGCATCTATTCGGATCCGCTGACCTTCCTCTCGGTGCGCTATGCGGTCGCGGCGGTGCTGTTTGCCTTGTTCTGCCGGATCGCCGGGGTGCGGTGGCCGAAGGACCGGGCAACGATCCTCCATGCGGTCGTCTCCGGCGCCTTCCTGCACGGCTTCTACCTGGCGGCGGTCTGGTGGGCGGTGGGGCAGGGCGTGCCGGCAGCGTTGTCCGGCATCATCGCGGCGCTTCAGCCGCTGATGACGGCGCTGACGGCGCCCTATATGATCGGCGAGCGGCTGTCGCCGATGCAGAAGGTTGGGATCGTGCTGGGCTTTGCCGGCGTGGCGATCGCCATCTTTCCGAAATTTGCCGGGATTGGCGGTACGGATATCCCGACCGTTGCGCTTCTCGTCAACGTCCTTGGAATGACCTCGGTGACCTATGGCACCATCTACCAGAAGCAGCACCTGCATACCGGCGATATCCGCGCGATTGCCACGCTGCAATATCTCGGAGCCCTGGTCGTGACCGTGCCGCTCGCCCTGCTGCTTGAGCCGTTCGAGGTCCGGCTGTCCTGGGAGTTCCTGGCCCTGCTCGGCTGGTCGGTGCTCGGCATCTCGATGGGGGCGGTGCTGGTTCTGCTCTACCTGATCCGCAGAGGCCAGGTCTCGCGCGCGGCCTCCCTCATCTATCTCGTGCCGCCGCTCGCCGCGATCGAGGCGGCGATCGCCTTTGGAGAGGAACTGACGACGCCGATGATCGTCGGCACGGGCATCGTCGTTATCGGCGTCTATCTCGCCAATCGCAAGGAAGCGCATACGGCGCCGGCCGAATAGCGGGCCACCTGTTAGATACAAAAATGGCGGGCCGAGGCCCGCCATTTGGTGTTCACAAGAAAAGAAACGTTACGCGTGCTCGCGCCGCTGGCCGTTCGGTCGGCGCGACTGGCTGCGATTGCCGCCGTTGTTGGCCCCGTTGCGGCCGCCGTGGTTGCGGTTGCGATGATCGCCCTGCTTCTGGGCGGGACGGCCGGGGGCGTGCCGGTTCGGCGCGCCGTCATGGGCGGCGAGTTCGCCGCGCTCCTGGCGCGGCTCCTGCCGCTTCTGCGGGCGGTCGGTGAAGCCACGGTCGACGATCTGGCCATCGGCCCGGGGGGCAGGACGCTCGCCATTGCGCTGCTGGCCGTTGGCGCCGCGGGCGCCCTGGCCCTGCGGCCTGGGCTGGCGCTGCTGACCGCCATTGCGCTGGCCGCCGCCATTGCGCCCCTTGCGCGACTTTCCGCCCGGACCGGGCAGATCGACCGGAGCCTCGCCGCTGGCAACCGCGATTGAAATGCCCATCAGCTTTTCAATGTCGCGCAGCAGGCGGATGTCGTCCGGCGCGCAGAACGCGATGGCAATACCGTCACGGCCGTTGCGGGCGGTGCGACCGATGCGGTGGACATAGGCGTCCGGCACTTCCGGCAGGTCGTAGTTGTAGACGTGGGTGACGCCCGGAATGTCGATGCCGCGGGCGGCGACGTCGGTCGCCACCAGCACGCGGATCTCGCCGTCGCGGAACGCCTTCAGCGCCCGCTCGCGCTGGCCCTGGCTCTTGTTGCCGTGGATGGAGGCGGCCTTGAAGCCGACGTGGTCGAGATGCTTCATCAGCTTCTCGGCGCCGTGCTTGGTGCGCGAGAAGATCAGCGACAGCCCGTCCGGATTGTCGGTCAGGGTCTGCTTGAGGATCTGCGTCTTGTGATCCTTGCCGGGCACAAAGTGGACGTATTGCTCCACCTTGTCGGCGGCCTTGCCGGGCGGCGTCACCTCGACCTTCAAAGGGTTGGTAAGGTATTCGCCGGCAAGTTCTGCGATCAGCTTCGGCATGGTGGCGGAGAACAGCAGCGTCTGGCGGTTCTTCGGCACCAGCTTCGAGATCTTGCGCAGGTCATGGATGAAGCCGAGGTCCAGCATCTGGTCGGCCTCGTCGAGGACGAGATAGCGACCCTGCGTCAGCGTCACCGACTTGCGGGCGACCAGGTCGAGCAGGCGGCCCGGGGTGGCGACGAGAATGTCGGTGCCGCGGCTCAGCATTTCCGACTGCTTGTTGATCGAGGCGCCGCCGACGACGGTGACGACCCGCAGCGGCGTCTTCTTGACGAAATCGCGCAGGTTGTCGGCGATCTGGTTCACCAGCTCGCGCGTCGGCGCGAGGATAAGGGCGCGGATGTTGCGCGGATCGGGGCGGCGGCCCTCGGCGAGCAGGCGCTCGATCATCGGCAGGCCGAAGGCCGCCGTCTTGCCGGTGCCGGTCTGGGCAAGGCCTATCAGGTCGTTGCCGGCGAGTACCAGCGGGATCGCCTTTTCCTGGATGGGGGTGGGCTTGTCGAAGCCGAGCGCAGCAAGCGCGTCAAGGACGTTCTTCGACAGGCCGAGGTCGTGAAAAGTGGTCAAGTCAATATGCCTTTCGGGGCGCCAAACGCGTCAGCCGGACAGGCACCATGCCGATCCGGTTTCGTCTGGCGTCAAGAACCCCGCGTGATCTGGGAACTTGTGGTTGATATATGCGTCTGGCGCAGTCTTCCGCGCGCTGGCGGAACAGTTCACTTGCGCGCATCCTTCTTCCGCGATCCAATCGGGGATATCGCAGGGCTCGCTCACGCGGCGGCCGGAAGGCAACGCAGGTTCCCATGTCGGTTTTTTGGGCAGGAAAGTCAAGCTCTAGTTTTCGCAGGTGCAGCATCTGGCGCTACCGTCCGGGGAGGGGAACCCCGGGCAGGAACCGTGCGTTGCGCCTAGGCATGTCACGCTATCGAGTTGCCACTGGCCGCGGCAACGAGTGCTGCAGCCGGAAACTGCCAAGGAGTGAAAGACGATGACGAAAACCTGGATCCTCGCCGCCGACGGCAACCAGGCTCGCCTGTTGAAGGGCGTCAATTTCCTCAAGGATGGGCAGAGGAGCCCGGAGCAGGAGATATTCCGCAGCGAGCCGAAGAAGGCGCAGGAGATCATGAGCGACCGGCCGGGGCGCAGCTATTCCTCGCATGGGCCTGGACGCTCGGCGATGGAATACACCAGCGATCCGGTGCGCGACGAGCAGCAGCGCTTCACCGCCGAGGTCGCCGAGAAGCTCGAGTGCTATGCCGGCGCCGACGCGTTCGACCGGCTGATCGTCTGTGCCGCTCCGCAGACGCTTGGGCACCTCCGCGCCATGCTGGGTGCCAAGTCGCGCGAGAAGACGACGGCGGAGATCGACAAGGACTTCACCAATCTTCCCACCGAAAAGCTCGTCGCCTCGGTGCGGTCGATCATGTTCGAGTGATCGTGTGCGGATAGGGATTACCGGCCGCCCCTGGGTGGCGAGCCCGTACGTCATACTCCCTTTGCCTCGGTTGTTCTGCCGGAGAGGCGTTTGCTATTGTTGCTGAATCCGCAGGGAGGTGCCGCCATGCACGTGATGCAAGGTCTGGTCATTTCAATGGTCTGCCTCTGTCCAGCAGCGCTGGCCGCGGCTGAAACGCCCGTCGAGCGCGGAAAATACCTGGTACAGTTCGGCGGCTGCAACGACTGCCATTCGCCGGGCTATTTCTTCGGCAAGACGACGCCCGAGAGCTATCTATCCGGCTCCGATGTCGGCTTCCAGCTGCCGAGCGGCACCTTTGTCCCGCCCAACCTGACGCCGGATGACGAAACCGGGCTCGGCAAGTGGACGGAAGAGGAGATCGTCAACGCCCTGCAGACGGGGGTGCGGCCGGATGGGCGGGTGCTGGCCGAAATCATGCCCTGGCGTGCCTTTGCCAAGTTGACCACCGCCGACGTCAAGGCGATCGCAGGGTTCCTTAAGTCGATGGAGCCGGTCTCCCACGAGGTGCCGGAACCGCTTGGGCCGGGCGAGAAGCCACCATTCCCGGTGCTGACGATCGTGCTTCCCGAAGGCATGGCCGCCCCAGGCAAATGAAGCGGGGCCAGCCGGGCAAGGCACTTCGCGGAACTATCAGGTCAGCGCCAGTGCGTTATGACATTGGCTCAACACATGTCTTCGCCGAGAACGGTCTTAGCTCCAGGAAGGCGTCGGTTCAGAGCTCCGTCGGCGCCCCGCCTTCCGCCTTGCGTCGGGCGACGAAGGCGTCGAGTTCTTCGCTGATCGCCGGATCCAGCGGCGGCTGCACATAGGCCTCGAGCTTTGCCTTGTAGATCCGGTTGGCATGGTCGTAGGTGGTCGGCCGACCGGCCTCCGCCCAGCTGTCGTAGCTCCGCCAGTCCGACAAAATGGGCGAGTAAAATGCGCTGGCGCTGCGGGCCAGCGTGTGCGGCGTGACGAAGTAGTGCCCCCCCGGGCCGACCTCGCGCATCGCATCGAGCCCGAGCGCATCGGGGCTTACATCCAGCGGCGTGAGGAACTCGGCCACCATCTGCAGCATGTCCACGTCGAGAATGAACTTTTCGAACGATGCGGTAAGCCCGCCCTCGCTCCAGCCTGCCGCGTGCATGACAAAGTTGCTGCCGCCTTGCGTCAAGGCCCAAAGCGAAAAGGCCGATTCGTAGGCGGCCTGGGCGTCGAGCGAGTTGGCGGCGTTGGTGTTGGAGCTGCGGTATGGAATGCCGTACTTGCGGGCGAGCTGGCCGCCGGCGATCACGGTCTTCATGTATTCCGGCGTGCCGAAGGCGGGGGTGCCGGTTCGAATATCCACGTTCGACGTGAAGCCGCCATACATGACGGGGGCGCCCTTGCGCACCATCTGGGTGAAGGCGATGCCGCACAGCGCCTCGGCATTCTGCTGGACCAGCGCGCCGGCGAGCGTCACCGGGGCCGTGGCCCCCGCCAGGGTATAGGGAGTGACCACGACCACCTGGTTGCGCGAGGACATCTCGATGATGCCCTGCAGCATCGGCCCGTCGAGGCGGAGCGGCGAGGAGGTGTTGCAGATGGTGAACAGCGACGGCTCCCGTTCCATCTGCTCCACGGTGACGCCGCGGCCGATGCGGGCGATCTCGAGACCATCGACGATGTGGCGACCGCTGAGCGAGGGGACTTGAAACACCTTGTCGGTCAGCTTCACGAGGTCGGAGAGGCAGTCGAGATGCCGCACCGAGGCGTGCAGGTCCACCGGCTCGACCGGGTAGCCACCCGTGGTATGGATGACGTCATAGGACTGCGCCAGCTTCAGGAGCTTACGGAAGTCCTCCTGGTTGCCGGCGCGCCGGCCGCCGTCGCGATCGGCGACGAAGGGAGCGGATGCGATTTGCGCGAAGACGACGTTGTCGGCCCCGATCGCCACGTTGCGCAAGGGATTGCGCGCGTGCATCGTGAATTGCGACGGGACGGAGGCCAGCATCTCGGCGATCAGTCCGCGATCAAAGCGTACCCGGTCGGTGCCGGGCGTTACGTCGGCCCCGGCCGCCTTCATCCGTTCGCGGGCCTCCGGCAGGATCACGTCGATGCCGATCTCCTCGAGTACCGTCAGCGACGCCCGGTGGATAGCTTCGAGGCCATCCTCGGACAGGATGGCGGACTTCGGCGCGGGATTGGTGAGGTTCAGATACTTCGGCGTCGCGGCCGACTGGCGCAGGCGCTCTGCGTTGCGGCCGGCGCGCCGGCGGCGCTCCGTCGGAGCCTCTGAGGCCCGTGCCAGGTGCGGACCGATATTTACGACGTCACCCATGGTGTGTCCCGGTTTGCGGATTCGCAATCGCATCGTGCCACGGGCCAAGTGCGAATGAGCGGTCAATTGCGACAGCAAACCGCGCCGACAAACAAGCGCGGCGACAATTAAAGCGTGTATCGGTGCGGCTCCGCGCACGCCTCGGCAATGCTTTCTTAACCATCTGTTCAAAACCTGCATGCTAGCGATTGCAGCGAAAGGATCCCGCTTCGACGGGAAGACGGGCATGGCCGAGAGTCGAGACGATTTGCTGTATGCCGCTTGCGAGCGGGTCCGATCGCAGGGATTGCCGGCCTATGTCAAGGGCAGCGGCATGCGATATCTCGCGGTCAATGCCGCCTATTGCGCGCTCTTCGGCCGGAGCGAGCAGGACTTCATCGGCCATGGCAGCGAGCAAATCGGCGAGCTCGAAGGCCACGAGGATCGCCACGAGCACGAGCGCCGCTGCCTGGTGTTCGGCAGCGACGAGACAGCGCTCTACCATCACGTGCAAAGCCGTTCCAGCTTCGTCATCACCATGCGTCGCGAGCACGTCTCCGCCGACCTTTCGATCGTCGTCGGCACCTTCGCGCCGGCGGAAGAGGCGCCGGCGGAACGCGTCCCCGTCCAGGCCGCTGTTGCACCTCCGGGCGATCTGGATACGGACGGGGGCGGCACGGCAGAACTAGCGCTGGCTTCGAACGTCGCCGACGGTGCTTCCAAGTCGGCGGCAGACGCAGCGGCCGAGCAGCTGCTCGACGCGATCGGCACCGGTGTTGCCGTCTTCGATCGGGCCGGGCTGTTGATGCATGCCAACCGCGTCATGCGCGAATTCTACCGGGCGCTCGTCGGCGATGCCGCTGACGGCGATCTCGACATACGCATGGTTGTCGAAGCTGTGCACGATGCCGAGGCGCCGGATGACGACGCTGCCGGGCGCGATGCCTGGGTCGCGGAACGGCTCGCCGAATACGAGTTGCCGCTGTTCGAGCGACTCAGTCGCACACTCGCAGGCGGCTGGATGAGGATGGTGACACAGCGACGGCCGGACGGTTCGCTCGTCGTGCTGTGCTCCGACGCTAGCACACTGAAGGAAAACGAGAGCCGGGTGCGCCAGCAGGGCCAGGAGATCGGCCTCTATCGTGCGCTGCTCGACGAATTGCCGGTCGCCACCTACGTGCGCGACGCGAACCAGCGGCTCGTCTTCGCCAACCGCGCCTTCCTGGACCTGGCCGGCACCACGGCAGCCGAAATCGTCGGCAAGACCCCGCAGGAGATGTTCCCCAAACAGGGCGCCCTGTTCCATGCGAAAAACCAGCGCGTGCTCGATGCCGGCGAACTTGTCGAGGCGGAAATCGATTACCTGCGGCCGGACGGAACCACCGTGCCGACCATCTCGCGGAGCTATCGCGTCACCTCGGCGGACAATCGCAACTACCTGATCGGTTCGATCACCGACACGACGCTTCTCAAGCGCCGCGAGAGCCAGCTGATCGAGGCGCGCCGCCAGGCCGAGGCGATCCGGTCGGATCTCGAGAGCATCGTTGCGTCGCTGCCGGTCGGCATCGTCGTGGTCGACGGCAATGCCACGATCGAACTGGTCAACGCGGCGTTCGAGAGCCTCTGGGACGGTGCGTTGCCGAACCTGCGAGGCCAGCAACTGACTGCATTGCTGGCCTTCAAGCGTGCCCGCGGCGAAGCGGCCCGCCCGCAGGCGGCTGCCTCCGACGCCGATGACGAGAGCTGGCTTCACCAGGTTCGGGAGGGTCGCCTTCCCACCCGGGAGCTGAGCTTTGCCAGTGGGCGGACGCTGATCGAATCCGGCCAGGCCATTTCCGGCGGGCGCTGCCTTCTGACGTACATCGACATCACCGAGCGTCGCGAGCACGAGCGCGAAGTGCTGGAGACGCGCAGCGTCCTGGAGGAGGTCGGCAGCCTCGTCAAGGACGCCATGGCGGCGATGAGCCAGGGGCTCCTGATCATCGACCAGGACCGCATCGAACTTGCCAACGAGCGCCTGCTCTGGATGCTCGACGTGCCATGCGAGTTGCTGCGGCCGGGCGCTCCGGTCGAAGACCTGACAGACCACTGTACCCGGCGGGGCGTGTTCGGGCTGGTCGGGGAGCAACGGGTGGAGGTGCGCGATTTCCTGAACCTTCTCGTGCGCGACAAGCAGGCTTCGATCGTCTTTCGCACCAGCAATGCGTGGCTGCAGCTGGAAGCGCGGCCGACGGATCACGGGCGGACCGTTCTGGTGTTTTCCGACATCAGCGAGCTGAAGGCTCGCGAGGACGAGTTGCGCAGCCTGGTGGAGCGCGCCGAGACGGCCGACCGGGCGAAATCGGAATTCCTGGCCAATATGAGTCACGAGATCCGCACGCCGATGAACGGCGTTCTGGGCATGGCCGAACTGTTGGCGAAATCGAACCTCGACACCCGCCAGAAGACCTTCATCGACATCATCGTGAAGTCCGGCAATGCGTTGCTGACCCTCATCAACGACATCCTCGACTTCTCCAAGATCGACGCCGGCCAGATGACGCTGCGCCGTGCCCCCTTCAATCTCCTCGATGCGGTGGAGGACGTGGCCACGCTGCTGGCGTCTAAGGCGGCGGAAAAGGACATCGAATTGATCGTGCGTGCTGCTGCCGACGTCCCGGCGGTCGTGCTCGGCGATGCGGGACGCTTCCGGCAGATCGTCACCAATCTCGTCGGCAACGCCGTGAAGTTCACCGACAGCGGCTACGTCCGGATCGACATGAGCGCGGATAACGTCCAGGACGCAAGGTTCGACCTGACCCTGCGGGTCGAGGATACCGGCGTCGGCATCCCGCAGGACAAGCTCGCGTCCGTGTTCGAGAAGTTCTCGCAGGTCGATTCCTCGTCGACGCGCCGGCACGAGGGCACCGGACTGGGGCTTGCGATCACCGACGGGCTTGCGAAGCTGTTCGGCGGTGTCCTCACGGTCGAAAGCATGGCCGGGCAGGGCTCCATCTTCACCGTTACGCTGCCGTTGGAAATAGAGCAGGCGAGCCGGTCGCAGACGGCCGTTCCGGTCAATATCCGCGGCGCACGAGTGCTCGTCGTCGATCGCAACGAGCAGACGCGGTCGGTCGCGCGCGAGTTGCTGACGGAATGGGGCTTCGACGCCACGGCGGTGTCGAACGCCGAGGAGGCGATGGCGCTGCTAACCGCCGCCACCGCCATCGACATCACCGTCGAGGCGGCGATCGTCGACAGAAACATGCGTGACGATGGCGGGCGCAATCTGATCGAGGTGATCCGCGAGCAATTTCCGGGCACCGCCCGGATCGCAGTGTCCGCGCTCGGAGCGCCGGCGCAGGACAACGGCCTCGAATCGCTCGACATCGACGCACATCTGACGAAGCCGATCCGCGCCGGGCTGCTGCGGGACGCGGTCTGCCAGGTGATCCAGACCGCACGTCAAGGCGGAGTGGCCGGCAAACGGCCTTTCAAACGGAAGCAGCCTGAGGCGGCGGCCGCATCGATGCAGGCCGTCGACGTGCTTGTGGCGGAGGACAACGAGGTCAACCAGATCCTCTTCCGGCAGTTGCTCGGAGGGGGCGGCTACAGTTTCGAGCTGGTGGCCAATGGCGAGCAGGCGGTCGAATTCTTCCGGACGCGCAAGCCGCGGATGATTTTGATGGACGTTTCGATGCCGGTGATGAACGGCCACGAGGCGGCCCGGGCCATCCGCAGCCTCGAGGAGGGGACGGGGGAGCGCGTGCCGATCGTCGCGGTCACGGCGCATGTGCTCGATGGCGATCGCGAGGCCTGTCGGGCCTCCGACATGGACGACTACCTGGCCAAGCCGATCAGCATCGACCGGCTTGAGGAAACGGTGCAGCGCTGGCTGAACCTGGCCGGTAACGGCGCGGAGCGTTCGACGCTCCACTGACAGCCCCCAGGCACGCGCGTGCCCGGAGCCTGCTGCGTGCTGCCGGCGGCGCTAGGGACGGCGGCCGCAGAGCATTTCACGTTTTCCCGCAAAGCCGGGCCGGCGCTCCACAGCGAAGCCGGCGGCGACGAGGTTGCGCCGGACGAAGCCGGCGGCGGCGTAAGTGGCGAAGGTGCCGTCCGACCGGGTATGCGCGAATACCTGCGCCATCAGTTCGGCCGACCACATGTCGGGATTGCGGGATGGCGCGAAGCCGTCGAGGTACCAGGCGTCAAAGACAAGGCCGCTGGTCGTAAGCCGTTCCAGCGCCGGGCCGCAGACGACGGTCAGTCGCGTCTGTTCGTCGAGGCGGAGCGTGATCGTGTCCCGGCTTGCCGCGTCCTTTGGCCAATGCGCGGTCAGCGTCTGCCGTTGCGCATCGATTTCGGGCCAGTGCGCAAGCGCCCGGTCGATTGCGTCGCGCGAGAGCGGAAAGCGCTCGAAGGAGACGAAATGCAGGCTGCTATCGGCGGGGCGCGCCGCGCGCCATTGGCGCCATGTCTCACAGAGGTTCAGGCCGGTGCCGAAGCCGAGCTCGCCAATGGCGAAATCGCCGCCCGGCGTCCAGCGTCCGGGCAGGCCGTTGCCGCCGAGGAACACGTGGCCGCACTCCAGCCGACCGTCCGCACGGCAATAAAAGTGGTCGCCAAACGCCTGGGAGTAGGGCATATCGCCCTCATGCCAGTCGAGGGTCAAGCCGCTCGCCGCGGAGGCGTTTTCAGGAGCATCGTCAGCCATGCCGCCAGTCGATAAGCGCACGACGCCCGCCGGTCAACCGGCGCCGGACGTGCTGGTCGTCGGGGCCGGGGTCATGGGCCTGTGGGCGGCGCTGATGGCGGGCCGCGCCGGGTTGTCGGTGCTCGTCGTGGAACGGCGCGGGATCGGCGCCGGCGCCAGCGGCGGCCTGCTGGGCGCCCTGATGCCGCATCTGCCGGATCGCTGGAACGCCAAGAAGCAGTTCCAGCTCAAGGCGCTCGTTTCGCTCGAGGCGGAGATCGCCGGTCTCGAGGCGGCGACAGGGCTGTCCGCCGGGTACCGGCGAACGGGGCGGCTGATCCCGCTGGCCGCCGCCCATCACCGCGAGCGCGCCCTGCAGCACAGCCGCGACGCCATGGACGCCTGGAACACGAATAGCAGGACTTTCCATTACCAGGTGCAGGATGCCGCCACCATTCCGGATTGGCCGGCGGCGGAGACGGCAGCGGCGGGTGTCGTGTTCGACAGTCTCGCTGCCCGGGTCTCGCCGCGAGGTCTGCTGCAAGCACTTCGTGCCGCTCTGGAGGCCACGCCGCGGGTGCAGCTGCTTGAAGGCGTCGAGGTCGTCGCCATCGAACCCGAAGCCTGCACCGCCGGCCTGGCCGATGGCGGGCAGATCGCGTTCGGGCATGTCATCGTCGCCGCGGGGACCAGCAGCTTCGAACTGCTCGCCGCGCTTGAGCCGTCGCTGCCAGGGTCGCTCGGTTCTGCCGTAAAGGGACAGGCGGCGCTGTTCCGGGGCGACATCGACCCGACTCTGCCGGTGCTTTTCGACCGCGGCATCTATGTGGTTCCGCATGAGGGTGGATACTGTGCCGTCGGCAGCACCAGCGAGAACAGCTTCGACGATCCTGTTTCGACCGATGCCCGGCTCGACGAGGTGATCGCGTCTGCCTGCCGGCTTGCGCCGGTCCTCAAGCGTGCCGCGCTGGTCGAGCGTTGGGCCGGATTGCGTCCGAAGGCGGTCGGGCGCGATCCGATGGCCGGCCGCCACCCGGACTTCCCCGCGGTCAGCCTGATGACCGGCGGCTTCAAGGTCAGCTTCGGCATCGCGCACGAACTGGCCCGCGCCGTGGTCGCGGAAATGGAAAGCGGCAGCCCTTGCAAGCTGCCGCCATCCTTCACCGTCGACGCGCATCTGGAGGCTGCGCGCCGCCAAAGGCCTCAGGATCACATCCAGTAGGGTGGCACCCCGTAATAGTCGTGAATGAGTTCGCCGTTGCGGCGGTTCCACTCGTACTCGGCGTCGCTCCCATAGTGCGGGGCGGCTTCGACCTGTTCCCTGGTCACGTCGATCCGGTAGCCTCCAAGCCCCTCGTCATAGTTCAGCTTCCCCCACGGCAAGGGATAATGGTCGTGGCCAATGCCGAGGAAGCCGCCGAAGCTGAGCACGGCGTAGGAAACCTGACCGCTTCGCTTGTCCAGGATCAGCCGCTCGACCGAGCCGATGTGCTTGCCATCGATGCCGTAGACGGCGGTGCCTTCGACCTTGTCGCTGGCGATGAGCGCGTCGGTTTCGTGGATGTTTGCATCCTGTGAGATCATGGCGGTTGCTCCTTCTGCTGTCGGAAGCGGAACGTGTGTTGCCGACCATTGTTCCGCCCCAGCCTCGCCCAAGGCATGGTCCGCAGGGGGAAACGCAACCGGATTCCGCCTCGACTTTCCGGCGGCTGATGCTACCGTTCGGCCGAACATCAAAGGGTGAATCATGTCCGGAGAAGTCTATCCGCGCGATCTCGTCGGCTACGGCCGCACGCCGCCGAACCCGCTGTGGCCGGGGGATGCGCGCATCGCCGTGCAGTTCGTGGTCAATTATGAAGAGGGCGGCGAAAGCTGCGTGCTCGACGGCGACCCGGCTTCCGAATGCCTGCTGTCGGAGATCGTCGGCGCGCAGGCCTGGCCGGGGCAGCGCAACCTCAACATGGAATCGATCTACGAATACGGCTCGCGCGCCGGCTTCTGGCGGCTTTGGCGGCTGTTCACCGGCCGCAACGTGCCGGTCACCGTCTACGGCGTGACGCTTGCGATGGCGCGCAACCTGGAAGCCGTGGCAGCGATGAAGGAGGCCGGCTGGGAAATCGCCAGCCACGGCTACCGCTGGCTGGAATACAAGGACGTGCCGGAAGAGGTCGAGCGCCAGCACATCCGCGACGCCGTGCGGCTCCACACCGAACTGACCGGATCGCATCCGCTCGGCATGTACCAGGGCAAGCCGTCGGACAACACGCTGCGGCTGGTGATGGAGGAGGGCGGCTTCGTCTATTCCTCCGATTCCTATGCCGACGATCTGCCCTATTGGGTGACGGGGCTGAAGGACGAGCCGTTCCTGATCATCCCCTATACGCTCGAAACAAACGACATGCGTTTCGCCACCCCGCAGGGCTTCAACTCCGGAGACCAGTTCTTCGCCTACCTGAAGGACGCGTTCGACGTCCTCTATCAGGAAGGCAGCGAAGGCAGCCCCAAGATGCTGAATATCGGCCTCCACTGCCGGCTCGTCGGCCGCCCGGGGCGCATCGCGTCGCTTGCCCGATTCGTCGACTACGTGCTGGCGCATGAAAAGGTCTGGGTGCCGCGGCGCATCGACATCGCCCGCCACTGGCATGAGCACCACAAACCCAAGGCAGGTGAGTTTTGATGACGCGTGACGATTTCATCATCCGATTCGGCGGTGTCTTCGAGCATTCGCCCTGGATTGCGGAGCGGGCTTTCGACGCGGGCGCGATCATCGAGCCGCTGACGGCTTCCGCCGTCCATGCAGCCATGACGGCCCAGTTCCAGGCAGCCTCGCCGGAAGAACAGCTTGGCGTCCTGCGCGCCCATCCCGACCTTGCCGGCCGGCTTGCGATCGCCGGCGAATTGACCGAGGACAGCCGCAAGGAACAGGCCGGCGCCGGGCTCGACCGGCTTAGCCCGGTGGAGCACGCCCGATTCACTGCGCTCAACACGGCTTATGTGGAAAAATTCGGCTTTCCCTTCATCATCGCGGTGAAGGGGCTGACGAAAGACGACATCCTTGCCGCCTTCGAGGTGCGCGTCGGCAACAGTCGCGAGCAGGAGTTCGAAACGGCAAAGGCGCAGGTGGAGAAGATCGCGCATCTGCGGCTTGCAGCATTGCTGCCCGGAGAAGCGGCGACTGGCGCCGCCCTCCCGGTTCGGGCCCTCACCAAGGAGGCCTTCGCCCCGTTCGGCACGGTCATCGAAGCCGACCCGTCGACGATGCGCTACATCAATGGCGGCACCACCGAGCGCTACCATGCCTTGGCCGAGGTAGAGGTGGCGGGCGAGGACGCGCGCGTCATCATCAATCTCTTCCGCGGCAGCCCGCGTGCGTTTCCCTACGCCATCGACATGATGGAGCGTCATCCGCTCGGCAGCCAGAGCTTTTCGCCGATCGACGACCGGCCCTGGCTGGTGATCGTCGCCGAGGATGAAGGCGGTCGGCCGGGGAGGCCGCAGGTGTTTCTTGCATCCGGCCGGCAGGGCGTGAACTATCGCCGCAACGTCTGGCACCATCCGCTGATGGCCGTCGGCGCCGCGAGTGACTTCATCGTCGTCGATAGAAGCACTTCGAGCGAGAATCTCGAGGAGCATTTTTACGATCGGCCGTACGTCATCGAGCAGCCGGCCGTGACCGAATGAAGGCGACAAGTCTGCGCCGGCCAAGGCAGGAGGCAGGGTGGGTCTACAAGTTCCAGACACAGGGCAACCGCCAGATGCGATCGCCTCCAATGCCGCTTTCACTGCTGATGCCGCGCGCTCAAAGCCCGGCCTTCATCGCCTTACCCGCGACATAGGTCTCGCGTACCGCACGGTCGTCGCCGAGCGTCTGCAGGAGGAACAGTTCGTCGGCCAGCGAGCGGACGATCTCCATCCTGAGCGCCATCGCCGGGGTAACAGCCGCGTCGAGTACGACGAGGTCGGCGTCGGTGCCGGGCTCCAGCGTGCCGATCCGGTCGGCGAGCGACACCGCTTCGGCGTTGCCGAGCGTCATGTGGTAGAAGCTCTCGAAGGGGTTCAGCCGTTCGCCGAGCAACTGCTGGATCTTGTAGGTCTCGTCCAGCGTCTTCAGCATCGAATAGCTTGTGCCGCCGCCGACATCGGTGGCAATGCCGATGCGCACCGGCTTGTCGCGGCGCACGAGCGATTTCAGCGGAAACAGGCCGGAGCCGAGGAAAAGGTTCGAGGTCGGGCAGTGCACGGCGACCGCGCCCGCCTCGCTCATCGCATCCGCCTCGCGCTCGGAGAGATGGATGCAGTGGCCGAACAGGCTCTTGGGGCCAAGCAGGCCATAGCGAGCATAGACGTCGGTGTAGTCGATCGCGTCGGGATAGAGTTCGGCGGTGTAGCGGATCTCCTCGTCGTTCTCCGACAGGTGGGTCTGGATGTGGAGGTCGGGAAATTCACGCGCCAGCAGCGCCGTCGCCTCCATCTGCGCCGGCGTCGAGGTGATGGCGAAGCGCGGGGTGATGGCGACATGGTTGCGGCCCCTGCCGTGCCATTCCTCGATCACAGCGCGGGTCTCGCCGTACCCCATCTCAGGCGTATCGAGCAGCCCTTGTGGCGCGTTGCGGTCCATCATCACCTTGCCGCCGATCATGCACATGTTCCGCCGCAGCGCCTCGGCGAAATAGGCGTCGGCCGAGGCCTTGTGCACGGAGCAGTAGGCCGCCGCCGTGGTCGTGCCGTGGCGGATCATCTCGTCGTAGAAATGGCGGGCGATGCGGGCGGCATGCGGCGGCTCGACGAAGCGGCACTCCTCCGGAAAGGTGTAGGTGTGCAGCCATTCCAGCAGGTTGGCGGCATAGGCGCCGATCACCTGCATCTGCGGGAAATGCACGTGCGTGTCGATGAAACCCGGCAGGATCAGGTGTGGCCGATGGTCGATCTCCTCGGCGTCGGCGGGGGCGTTGCGCCGGACCTCGGCATAATCGCCGATGGCGGCGATCTTGCCGTCCTCGATCAGCAGGCCGCCGTCGCTTTCGTAGCGATAGCTGCCGGTGTCGTCGATGCCTTCGGGCCTGCGAACGAAGCTGAGCAGGCGCCCGCGCAGCAGAGTGGCCGTCATCGTGTCTGTTCTCCGGAGACCGCGCTCTCGTACCAGGCGGTCAACAACTGGCGTTCCTCCGGCGTCACGCCGGTGAGGTTGCCGGGGGGCATGGCATGGCTGCGGCCGGCCTGCAAATAGATTTCGCGTGCCATGGTGGCGATCGCCGCATCGCTGTCGAGGATCACGCCTTTGGGCGCGGCCTGCAAGCCCTCCCAGGCGGGCTCTGCCGCATGGCACATGCTGCAGCGGCTGGCGACCACGTCGCGGGCGGCGGGGAAATGGGCATCGGACGCGAACTTCTCGAAAACCGGGGCGGGGGCGGCGGCCTGGGCCGTCTCGCCGGTGAGGACTTTCGGCACCGTCGACAGCCAGATGATGACGATGAAGAGCAGCGCCGTGGCAAGCCAGGTCCAGGTCGGCCGACCTTTTCGGGCGTGGGTGGTGTTGAACCAGTGCCGGATGGTGACGCCCATCAGGAAGACCAGCGCCGCGATGATCCAGTTGAAGGCCGTGGCAAAGGCGAGCGGATAGTGGTTCGACAGCATGAAGAAGATGACGGGCAGCGTCAGGTAGTTGTTGTGCAGCGAGCGCTGCTTGGCGATGACGCCGTATTTCGGGTCGGGCGTGCGGCCGGCGATCAGGTCGGCAACGACGATCTTCTGGTTCGGGATGATGATGAAGAAGACGTTGGCCGACATGATGGTGGCGGTGAACGCGCCGAGATGCAGGAAGGCGGCGCGGCCGGTGAAGACCTGCGTGTAGCCCCAGGCCATTGCGACCAGCAGGATGTAGAGCAGGACCATCAGCCCCCAGGTGTTCTTGCCGAGCGGCGACTTGCAGAGCAGGTCGTAGACAATCCAGCCGAAGGCCAGCGAGGCAAGCGAGATGGCGATGGCCACCGGTGCGGACACGTCGAGCACGTGGCGATCGATCAGGAACAGTTCGGCGCCGCCGTAATAGACCAGACAGAGCATGGCGAAGCCGGAAAGCCAGGTGACGTAGCTTTCCCATTTGAACCAGGTCAGATGCTCCGGCATGGTGGCCGGCGCCACCAGGTACTTCTGGATGTGGTAGAAACCGCCGCCGTGAACCTGCCATTCCTCGCCGTAGGCGCCGACGGGGAGGTGGGGGCGCTGCACGAGGCCGAGATCGAGGGCGATGAAGTAGAAGGACGAACCGATCCAGGCGATCGCCGTGACCACGTGCAGCCAGCGGACGGCAAAGGCGATCCACTCCCAGGCGATGGCGTATTCATACATGCGTTGCCCCTCTCAATGCTCGTTGCGGGCACTGTGCGAAAAAATCCGAGGCGAGGGAAGGGGAACAGTTGCGGGTTCCACCGTTGTCACGTCAATCGACGTAGGTCGGAACTTCGGACCGCAGCCAGTTGCGAAACAGCTTGATCTTCGGAACGTTGCGCCGGCTCTCCGGATAGACGAGCCAGTAGGCCTTGCCGTCGCTGCAGGCGATGTCGAACGGTCGATAGAGGCGGCCGAGCGCGATGTCGGTGGCATAGAATTCCGGGTTCAGCATCGCCACGCCGTGGCCGGCCATGACCGTGTCAGCCTCCAGCGTCTGCGTCCCCAGATAGGTGTGGGGCCGATCGCCGAGATCGACACCGGGAACACCGGCTTCGGCGAACCACTGGCCCCACCAGGGATCGGTGGGATCGAAGATCGGCAGCTTCAGCAGGTCCTCCGGCTCGTGGATGCCGCCGACGCTTTCGGCAAGTTTGGGGCTGAGCATCGGCGTGAAGGTCAGTTCCATCATCCGGTGCCTGGCGAGCCCCGGCCAGTTGCCGTCGCCATAGCGGAGCGCGACATCTACGGCTTCGCGGGAAAAGTCGACCAGATGCTGCTCGGTTAGAAGGCGGACGGCGACCGTCGGGTTCTGCAGGTGGAAGGAGCCCAGATGCGGCGCCAGCCATTTCGAGGAAAAGGTGTAGGTCGAACTGATCACCAGCGTGCCTTCGGTATCCTCGAGCACTGAGGCGAAGGCATCGCCGAGGATGGCGAACGCCTCGGCGACCTTCGGCGCGAGGCGTTGACCGGTTTCCGTCAGCACGATCTGGCGCGGACGGCGCAGGAACAGCGGCTCGCCGAGCAGATCCTCCAGCAGCTTGATCTGGTAGCTGACGGCCGTCTGCGTCATGCCGAGGTCCTCGCCGGCGCGGGTGAAGCTGCCGTGTCGGGCGGCGGCGTCGAAGACGCGCATGGCGTTGAGCGGGAATTGGCGCGCCAGTTTCATGGATAAGCTCTCTTGATGCATGCAGCCGGAGGTTCGATTGGAATTGCAGCACTCCGGGCGGCAAGCTGCAAGCAGATTCAACGATCCGCCATGAGGTGTCATTATGGCTTGCCAGGACATGGACTACGAGCGCCGGACCGCCGCCAGGCCGTTCGATCGGTTGGTGCGCACGATCGTCGACGCGCTGCTGCCGGCACTGCGGCAACGGGCGGCGCCGCTCGACGTCGACGCATTGCCCGATCACCTGAAGCGCGACCTGGGATTTCTCGACGGCCGTTCCAGCTATTGCGGGCGGGACTACTGAGGTGAGCGCCGCGGCTCTCGTTTTTTACGTCAGGAGCCGCCGCACCTTCCGGGGTAAGGGTCAGCCAACTCGGTCATTGCGCCGCCACCGACAGGATCTAGTGTAGCAATGTTGGCCGTCCGACGGTTGCCTCGCTTCTTCCCTCTACTGCGCCGTCCAGCCGCCATCGATGGAAATGTGGGTGCCGGTGATCGAGCGCGCCGCATCGCTGGCCAGATACTGCGCTGCGGCGGCGATTTCCTCCACGGCGACGAATTCCCTGGTGGGCTGGAACTTCAGCATCACGTCCGATTTCACCTGCGCCTCGCTGATGCCGCGGGCGCGCGCCGTGTCGGGGATCTGCTTTTCCACCAGCGGCGTCAGCACATAGCCGGGGCAGATGGCGTTCACGGTAATGCCGCTCTCGGCCACCTCCAGCGCCACCGCCTTGGTAAGTCCCATGATGCCATGCTTCGCCGCGACATAGGCTGATTTGAAGGGGGAGGCGACGAGACCGTGCGCCGAAGCGATGTTGATGATGCGCCCCCAGCCCTTGGCCTTCATGCCGGGGATGACGGCGCGGATCGTGTGGAACGAACTAGAGAGATTGATCGCGATGATCTGGTCCCATTTCTCGACCGGGAAATCCTCGATCTTCTCGACGTGCTGAATGCCGGCATTGTTGACGAGAATGTCGACGCCGCCGAACTCGGCGGCCGCGGTGGCGATCATGTCGGCGATCTCGGCCGGCCGGCTCATGTCGGCGGGGTGGTAGATCACCCTGCCGCCGCCGAGTTCCTCCAGGTGCCTGCGGATTTCCTCCACTTCGGTGAGGTTGCCGAGGCCGTTGATGACGACGTTGGCACCGCTGCCGGCGAACGCCGTGGCAATGGCCAGGCCGATGCCGCTGGTGGAGCCGGTGACGACGGCTGTCTTCATGTCAGTTCTCCCATTCCGATCCGGCGGTGCGTGCCGGCCACCCGGGTCGCGTGGTGGCAGCCTAAGCGGAAAGCTCGGCCGGTGGCAATTGGGTTTTCAGCATCGCGCCTCTGGCGCGGCGCGGCCGCGATTTGCGGTTTATTTTCTTTTGACATTCGTTTTTATGGCGTATTGAAGATTCCGAAGGGGCAGGGGAGCGCCCCGGCGAAGCTGGGAGGGTCTTATGGGCGGCTACATTCTCGCCATCGATCAGGGCACGACGTCGAGCCGTGCGATCGTCTTCGATAGCGGGCAGCGGGTGGTGGGCGTCGGCCAGCGCGAGTTTCCGCAGCTGTTTCCGCGCTCGGGCTGGGTCGAGCACAATCCCGAAGATATCTGGGAAAGCGTGATCTGGTCCGCCCGCGTCGCGCTCGAGAATGCCGGTATCGCAGCGTCCGAGCTCGCCGGCATCGGTATCACCAACCAGCGCGAGACCGTCGTCGTCTGGGAACGGGAAACCGGCCGGCCGATCCACAACGCCATCGTCTGGCAGGACCGGCGCACGGCGAGCCGGTGCGACGAGTTGAAGAGCCGCGGTCTTGAAGAGACTTTCACGGTGAAGACCGGTCTCCTGCTTGACCCGTATTTCTCCGGCACCAAGCTCGCCTGGCTCCTCGATAACGTGGAGGGCGCACGGGCGCGGGCGGCGCGCGGCGAACTGTGCTTCGGCACCGTCGATACCTTCCTGATCTGGCGGCTGACCGGCGGCCGGTCGTTCAAGACCGACGCGACCAATGCCAGCCGCACCCTGCTGTTCGACATCGCCCGCAACGCCTGGGACGACGAACTGCTCGAAATCCTCGACGTGCCGCGGGCGATGCTGCCGGAGGTGCTCGATTGCGCAGCCGATTTTGGCATGACTGAAAGGGAACATCTCGGCGCAGAAGTGCCGATCCTCGGCGTCGCCGGCGACCAACAGGCGGCGACCATTGGCCAGGCCTGCTTCGACCCCGGAATGATGAAATCGACCTATGGTACTGGTTGCTTTGCGCTTTTGAACACCGGCGCGGACATGGTGCGCTCGAACAACCGGCTGCTGACGACGATTGCCTACCGGCTGGACGGCAAGACGACCTATGCGCTCGAGGGCTCGATCTTCATCGCCGGGGCGGCCGTGCAGTGGCTGCGCGACGGGCTGAAGATCATCGGTGCCGCCAGCGAGGCGAGCGAGCTCGCAGCCAAGGCTGACCCGAACCAGCAGGTCTATCTGGTGCCGGCCTTCACCGGGCTCGGCGCCCCGCACTGGGATCCGGACGCGCGGGCGGCGATCTACGGAATGACCCGCGGCACGGGACCGGCCGAGTTCGCCCGCGCCGCGCTTGAGGCCGTCTGCTACCAGACCCGCGACCTGCTCGACGCTATGCGCGGCGACTGGACGAACGGCACCAGCGAAACGGTGCTCCGGGTCGACGGCGGCATGGTCGTCTCGGACTGGACGATGCAGCGCCTTGCCGACATTCTCGATGCCCCCGTCGACCGGCCGACCATCCTTGAGACGACGGCGCTGGGGGCTGCCTGGCTCGCCGGTCACCGCGCCGGCGTCTGGCCGGACAGGGCGGGCATCGCCGGCTCCTGGGCCCGCGACCGGCGCTTCGAGCCGCAGATGGACCAGACAACCCGGGCCGCGAAGGTCGCGGGCTGGAAGGACGCAGTGCGGCGGACGCTGAGCGGAGGGTAGGGGGCGAAGTTACCCCCTGCCTCAGGAAGACTGATCAGCAATTCAGCAGTTGAAGCAGACAGCAGATGTCGACCGATTGGTGCACGTTTGCCTGAGCAGAAGTGAACGTGGCCTGACGGACCGCACCGGCGGCTCTTCTTGACCTCGCTTCCAAATGCTATGCGTCGACCATGCTCCCGTCCCCGACCCTTGCTGCCGGCCGATCCTGCGGAACCTGCACGCTCTGTTGCCGGCTACCCGATATCGATTTCTTCGATAAACCGGCGAATGCCTGGTGCCGGCATTGTATCGAGGGCAAAGGCTGTTCGATCTATGCGGATCGGCCGTCGGTCTGCCGGGATTTTCTCTGTCTCTGGATGACGGATGAAGGGCTCGGGGAAGGTTGGGAGCCGTCCCGCTCGCACATGATGATCTACCGGCAGGGGCCTCAGATCACGGTGCTTGTCGATCCTGATCATCCAGACATCTGGCGGAGCGAGCCGTACCACACGCAATTGCGGGCGTGGGCCGATGAGGCGGAGCTCGATGGCGGCTATGTCATCGTTTTCTGGCAGGACGACGTGTTCAAGATCTGATCCCGCAGTGCCTTCTCTCAAGAATTGAAAATAATCCGGTGCACCCCGTCGGCATCGGCGCTACTCCTACGTCTTTCCATAGACAGGAGTGACCGATGCTTTATGCCGTGCTTTGCTACAATTCCGAGGAAGCCGTCGCCGCCTGGAGCCGTGAGGAGGAGGACAAGGTGATGTCCGATCTCGCGGCGGTCGAGAAGAAATATGCCGCCGCCGGCAAGCTCGGCCCGGTGGCGCGGCTGATGCCGACGACGGCGGCGACGACGCTGCGCAAGGCGGCCGGCGACAGCCTGGTGATCGACGGTCCCTTCGCCGAGACGAAGGAGCAGTTCCTCGGCTTCTTCCTCATCGACATTGAGACGCTCGACGAGGCGATCGTGTTCGCCAAGGAACTCGCCGTCGCGAACCCGGGCGTCGGAGCCTACGAGATCCGGCCGCTGCGTGTCTTCAAACCCGGTGGACCATTGGAGCCGATGTGAGCGAACTTGCCTGGATTGATCTGGCCCTGAGTTCAGCCCGCCCGCAGGCGATGGGGGCGCTGCTTCGCTACTTCCGCGACCTCGATCTGGCCGAGGAGGCGTTCCAGGAGGCCTGCCTGCGGGCGGTAAAGACCTGGCCCGACAAGGGGCCGCCGCGCGATGCCGTCGCCTGGCTGATCTTCGTCGGCCGCAACAGCGGCATCGACCACCTGCGCAAGCGCGCCAGGCAGCAGCCGCTGCCGCCCGAGGAGATGCTTTCGGACCTCGACGACGTCGAAGGCGATCTCGCCGAGCGGCTGGACGGCTCGCACTATCGCGACGACATCCTGCGGCTGATGTTCGTGTGCTGCCATCCGGACCTGCCGGCGACACAGCAGATCGCCCTGGCGCTCAGGATCGTCTCCGGCCTCTCGGTGCGCCAGATCGGCCGCGCCTTCCTCGTCTCGGAGGCGGCGATGGAGCAGCGCATCACCCGGGCAAAGGCGAAGATCGCCGCCGCCGGCCTGCCGTTTGAGACGCCGGACGCCGTCTCGCGCGCCGAACGGCTCGGCGTCGTCGCCGCGATGATCTATCTCGTCTTCAACGAGGGCTATTCGGCGGGCGAGCCGCAGCGGGCGGAGGCGCCGTTCTGCGCCGAGGCGATCCGGCTGGCGCGGCTGCTGCTGCGGCTCTTCCCCTCCGAGCCGGAGATCATGGGCCTGACCGCGCTGCTTCTGCTGCAGCATTCCCGCCTGCAGGCGCGGTTCGATGCCGATGGCCAGATCGTGCTGCTGGAGGACCAGGACCGCAGCCTGTGGGACCAGCGGATGATCCGCGAGGCGCTGGCGCTGATCGACAAGGCGCTCCGCCATCGTGCTCCGGGTCCCTACCAGATCCAGGCGGCAATCGCGGCGCTCCATGCCCGCGCCCCACAGGCCGAGGAAACGGACTGGGCCGAAATCGACCTGCTCTACCAGTCGCTCGAGCGGCTGCAGCCGTCGCCGGTTGTGACGCTGAACCGGGCCGTGGCGGTGTCGCGGCTGCAGGGACCGGAGGCAGCGCTGGCGCTGATCGAGCCGCTCGCCGAGCGCCTATCCGGCTATTTCTATTTCCACGGCCTGAAGGGCGGTTTGCTGAAGCAGCTTGGCCGGGCGCGCGAGGCCCATACCGCCTTCGAGCGGGCGATCACGCTTGCCACATCGCCGGCCGAAGCCGCCCACATCCGCCAGCATCTCGACAGCCTGGCGCGGGACATGGCGGCGGATGCCGGATAGCCAAAGGATTTTTCTGACCGATGTCGGGCTGGCGGCGCGCCGTCCGTCCTTGACGCGAAATGAGCCATTCAGCCACCCACGAGGAGAACGCACCATGGATACTTCCGCAGAGATCAGGCCCGCAGACGAGCGCGAGCTCGTGCTCACCCGCGTGCTGAACGCCACGCCCGCCCAGCTCTTCAAGGCCTGGACGACGCCGGAGCTCATGACGCAGTGGTTTGCGCCGAAGCCCTACGAGACGCCGGTGATCGAGATTGAAGCGTGGGACGGCGGCAAGTTCCGCTCCGTCATGCGTGGACCCAACGATTTCCACATGGATTCGACCGGCATGCTGCTCAAGGTCGAAAAGGACAGGCGCATCATTTTCACCGATGCGTTTGGTCCCGACTGGAAGCCGACCGAAAAGGCCTTCTTCTCCGCCGAGATCATCTTCGACGACCTCGGCGATGGCCGGACCCGCTACACCGCCATCGCCCGCCACTGGAACGTCGAGGACTGCCAGGCGCACGAGAAGATGGGCTTCCATGAGGGTTGGGGGAAGGTGGCCGAACAATTGGAGGAGGTGGCCTCGAAGCTGTGACGGTCGCGGGATTGCAGTCTGCCTGACATTGTAGGAATGTTGCTACAAATAGAGGGCGCGGGATGACGACGATGTCGAGCCGCGAGTTCAACCAGGATACCGGCCGGGCCAAGAAGGCAGCGGAGAAAGGGCCGGTGTTCATAACGGATCGCGGCCGGCCGGCCCATGTCCTGTTGTCGATCGAGGATTACAACCGGCTGTCCAGCCGACGGTTGAGCATTGCCGATCTGCTGGACATGCCGGGGGAGAGGAGATCGCCTTCGAGCCTCCCAAGCTCGGCGACGCTGGGATAAGACCGGCGGACTTCGACTGATGTATCTATTGGACACCAACGTCGTCTCGGAATTGCGAAAGAGAGCATCCGGCCGAGCGAATGCTGGCGTTCTGCGTTGGGCGGAGTCGGTTATACCGGAGCTTCTGTACCTTACCGTCGTCTCCACGCTCGAACTAGAGATGGGGATGCTGCAGATGGAACGACGCGATCAAAGGCAGGGCGAGGCGCTGCGCAACTGGTACAGAACTGCGGTCCTTCCGGCATTCGACGGACGGATCATGCCTGTGGATTCACAGGTGGCCAGCGAGTGCGCCCGCTTCCAGGTTCCCGATCCCCGACCCTTTCGGGACAGTCTCATCGCCGCCACGGCGTCGGTGCACCAATTCGTCCTGGTGACGCGAAACCTGCGTGACTTCAGGGAGATGGATATCGAATTGCTTGATCCATGGACAGACTGAAGGTCGCCATCCTGCGGGGCAGGAACCTGCTTCCAGATGCCAGCGCGTGTTGCATGTAGACGACGTTTTGGTTCGACTTCGGGCATTCTGCGTTTGCCCAGTATCGGTTGCGAGATCAAAAACGCATTGTTTCCACTCCCGCCCTTTCCAGGTCCGCTCGCCGCCCATATCTGTAGGCGGAATAGACAATCTGGAACGCACCCATGGAACTTGGCCTTCACACCTTCGCCGACGTCGATCCCGCAGCCGCCGACAGGGGCAAGGAGGGCGAGCGCCGATTGAAGCAGCTTATCGAGGAAATCGAGCTTGCCGATCAGGTCGGGCTCGACGTCTTCGGGGTCGGCGAACACCACCGGCCGGACTATGCGGCCTCGGCGCCGCCCGTCATTCTCGCGGCCGCCGCGGCGCGGACGAAGAACATCCGTCTTTCCAGCGCCGTCACGGTGCTGTCCTCCGACGACCCGGTTCGCGTCTTCCAGCAGTTTTCGACCCTCGACCTGCTGTCGCACGGACGGGCGGAGATCATGGCCGGCCGCGGCTCCTTCATCGAATCCTTTCCGCTGTTCGGCTACAACCTCGATGATTACGACCAGCTGTTCGAGGAGAAGCTCGACCTGCTGCTGGCGCTCAACGAGAGCGAGAAGGTAACCTGGAGCGGGCAGTTGCGGCCGCCGATCCGCGGCCTCGGGGTCTATCCGCGGCCGTTGCACGGAAAGCTGCCGATCTGGATTGCCGTCGGCGGAACGCCGCAGTCGGTGGCGCGCGCCGGCGCCTACGGGCTGCCACTGGCGCTGGCGATCATCGGCGGCACGCCGGCCCGCTATGCGCCGCTGTTCGACCTTTATCGCGAGGCGGCGAGCCGGGCCAGGCAGGATGCCTCGAAGCTCAAGACGAGCATCAACGTGCACGGCTTTATCGCAGATACGTCCGAGGCGGCGGCCGACCAGTTCTACGGGCCGCAGTCGACGGTGATGAACCGGATCGGCGCCGAGCGCGGCTGGGGGCCGACCAGCCGGGCGCAGTTCGATCTCGCGACCGGGCCGGAGGGACATCTGTTCCTCGGGGATCCCGAGACCGTGGCGAACAAGATCGTCGCCCACCACAAGATCTTCCGCAACGACCGCTTCGTGCTGCAGATGGCGATCGGGCTGATGCCGCACGACCAGATCATGCGCGGGATCGAGCTTTACGGCACGAAGGTGGCGCCGCTGGTGCGCAAGGCGCTGGCCGAACAACAGGCCGGCGAGACCGCCGGCTGAACAGTTGGAGCTTGCCGGCGGCCATGTTAAGGAACCGGCCGAAAGCGAGACGACATGACCCTGAACAACGATGATGACCTGCGCGGCATGCAGGCGATTGGACGCCTGTGCGGCAATGTCCTGCAGCACATGGGCGCCTCCATCCGCCCCGGCATGACGACGGCGGAGCTCGACCTGATCGGCCGGCGGATGCTGGAGGAGGCCGGCGCCCGCTCGGCTCCTGAAACCTGCTACGAGTTTCCCGGCGCGACCTGCATCAGCGTCAACGAGGAGGTTGCCCACGGTATTCCGGGCGATCGCGTCATCGCCGAGGGTGACCTCGTCAACATCGACGTCTCCGCCGAACTGGACGGGTTCTTCGCCGATACCGGCGCTTCCTTCGCCGTCGGCCGCGTGGCCCCGAACCTCGACCGGCTCTGCCGTGACGGCAAGCGCGCCATGTGGGTGGGGCTGAAGGAAGTGAAGGCGGGCCGGCCGCTGTCGGCGATCGGCAACGCGATCGGCGCCTTTGCCAGGAAGCACCGCTATACGCTGGTCAGCAACCTGGCGAGTCACGGCGTCGGCCGCTCGCTGCATGAGGAACCCTCGGAAATCGCCACCTGGCCCGATCGCCACGAGAAGCGGACGATGACGGACGGTCTCGTCTTCACCGTCGAGCCGTTCTTGTCGCTTGGCGCGCAGTGGGCCGAAAACGGTGACGACGATTGGACCCTCTACAGCGATCCGCGGGCGCCGACCGTACAATTCGAGCACACGGTGGTCGCCACGAAGAACGGGCCGCTGATCCTGACCCTGCCGGGCTGATGCCTGTCTTCCGGAAGCGCGAGGGCTGTTTCGAGATATTTATTGTATAACAAGCGCTTAAAGCGACGTGTTGATCCTATTGACGCGATTTTCTCCAGCGCATTTCCGGTTCGATTCACGGAGCTGCTCTAACGCTTTGTTTTTGTGCAATTCCCAATGGGAATTGGCAACGCTTCTGCCGGAACTGCTGCAGGCACCCGGTGCCTTCGCCATCGATCAAGAAAAAGCGGCGTTTCATCAGCATTAGTCGTTTGCCGGTTCGTGCTGCATTGCAATAGCGTGGCCTGATGCTGCACTCGAACCCGCCCGCCAGCCGCACCCTTCCCGTCGCGATCGCCGGGGCGATCACGCTCGCCGCCGTGATGGGCTTCGGCCGGTTCTTCTATACGCCCGTGCTGCCGGCGATGATGGCGGACCTCGGTCTCGACGCAGCCCAGGGCGGCCTGATCGCAGCCGGCAACTTCGCCGGCTACCTCGCCGGGGCCGTTTTGGCAGCCTATGGCTGGGCGGCGGGGCGCGAGCGGCGGCTGGCGCTGGCGGCGCTCGGCGCGAATGCCATCCTGCTTGCGGCAATGGGTCTTGCCAGCACCGTCCCCGCCTTCGTCATCATCCGCTTCCTGGCGGGCCTCGCCAGCGCCTTCGGCCTCGTCTTCACCTCCGGCATCGTGCTCTCCCATGGCCTCGCGGCGGGGGATGCGCGCGTCCAGGTCGTTCATTTCTCCGGCGTCGGCACGGGCATCGCGCTGTCCTCGCTGCTGGTGCTGGGACTTTCGCCGTTCGAAACGGCCGGTCTTGCGGCATGGCGGCTGGACTGGCTGGTCGCTGCCGCTTTCGCCGGTTTGGCGCTCGCGGCCGTCGCCCTGCTGCTGCCGCGTGGCGGAACCGGTGGTTCGGGGCGACCGGAGCCGCCCCTATCCTGGACCCGTCCGTTCATCGCTCTCACGGCGAGCTATGGCCTGTTTGGGATCGGCTATGTGGTCACCGCCACCTTCATCGTGGCGATCGTGCGCGAGGGCGGTGCCGCGCCCTGGCTCGAGGCGCTGACGTGGTTCGTGACCGGCGTGACGGCGGCGCTCTCGCTTGCCTTCTGGAAGGGGCCCGAGCGGCGACTGGGCCTGCTTGGAAGCTATCGCGCCGCGCTTGTGCTGGAGGCCATTGGCGTCGGCGCCACCGTGGTACTGCCGTCTCCCGCCTCGGTTCTGGTCGGTGGCGTGCTGCTCGGCGCGACCTTCATGGTGATCACCGCCTACGGCCTGCAGCTTGGTCGGGCGATGGCGCCGGAAAGTCCGCGCCGCGCCTTCGCGATCATGACCGCGGCCTTCGGGACCGGCCAGATTGTCGGACCGCTGGTGGCTGGCTGGCTCGCCACCCGCAGCGGAGGCTACGCGCTGCCGAGCCTGCTTGCGGCTGCCGTCCTGGGGCTCGCGGCACTGTCCACGTTGCCCGCGACCGGTGGCAGCTCGATTAAATCTCGGTAATGGAACGCCCCGGCGATTGTTGCGGTGGGTAAACTGCTCTAGTTTCCAGCCGAACCGGAGCGCGCCTGCCGTTCCCGCAAAGTGAGACGACTGCCTTGTTCCATTCCTTTTTTCCCCAGCCGAAAAAGTTCTTCCTCTCCGCGCTGCTGTGGGTCATCGCCGCGGTCCTGATCTGGTATTTCGCCGCGAAGGGTATCGGCGATTCCCTGGGATTTGGCGCGGCCGGCGAGCCTCCTGTCGGGGGCGCCTACTTCGTGACCGCCGACCAGATGTGGTTCAACCTGTACTTCCTGGTATGCGTGCTTTCGTTCGGCCTGTTCTGGAAGCTCTATGACGGCGCTCACCGCTGGTTCAACTGGTCGGTCTGGGGAAGTGCGCTGATCATCTTCCTGACCTACTTCGGCGTGCAGATCTCGCTTGCCGTCAACAATTGGCGGCGCCCCTTCTGGGATCTCGTACAGTCGGCGCTCGACCACAAGGCCGGGATCGAGGCGTGGGACTTCTACTATTTGCTGCTGAAGTTCTCCGAGATCGGCGCCATCGGCGTCACCACGGTCGTCATCACCCGCTTCTTCGCCAGCCACTACGTGTTCCGCTGGCGGACCGCGATGAACGAGTATTACACGTCGCGCTGGAACGAACTGCGCCACATCGAGGGCGCCTCGCAGCGTGTACAGGAAGACACGATGCGCTTCGCTCAGATCACCGAAGGGCTCGGTATCAGCCTGATCGATTCGGTGATGACGCTGATTGCGTTCCTGCCGCTGCTGTTCTCGCTGTCGCAATATGTGCCGGGGCTGCCCTTTATCGGCGAGGTACCGCATGCGCTGTTCTGGCTGGCGCTGTTCTGGTCCGTGTTCGGGACGGCCCTGCTGATGGTGGCGGGGATCAGGCTTCCGGGGCTGTACTTCCGCAACCAGCGCGTCGAGGCCGCCTACCGCAAGGAGCTCGTCTACGGCGAGGACAATATGGCCCGCGCCGAGCCCCAGACGCTGCGCGAGCTCTACGACAATGTCAGGGCCAACTATTTCCGGATGTACTTCAACTATCTGTACTTCAACGGCATCAGTGCGCTCTACAGCCAGGCCGACGCCATCTTCGTCTACTTCTTCCTGATCCCGACCTTCGTCGCCGGAACGATCACGTTTGGCCTTCTGCAGCAGATCCTGACCGCCTTTGGCCAGGTGTCCAACTCGTTCCAGTATCTCGTCAACCAGTGGTCCACGATCATCGAGCTCCAGTCGATCCAGAAGCGCCTGAAGGCGTTCGAGGCCGCGATCGAGGAGAAGCCGTTGCCGGACATCGACGAGCAGTTCATCGCCGCCGGCGGTGTGGAGGAGCTTGCCCGCTAGTCCCGGGCACGTGAAGGCGGATTGCGCTGTGCGACAGGGTGAAACCGCCTTCGCCGTTTAATCTGAACGTCCGCTCCGAGGAGGGGACGGGACAGGAGAAGGCTCAGTTTATCTCGGAGGCGGCCTCGGTCGCCTTGGCCTGGGCGGGTAGCCGGTCCATGGCGTCGCGGTGGCTGACGCAGGCGACGTCAGGCTTGGCGCAGACCTCGGTGAGGAAGCGGTCGAGGGCGCGCCAGTAGGCTCCGCCGTTCATCTCGACGAAGTGAAAGCCGAGCTGCAGCGGAATGCGCTCGCCGGAATACTGCTTTTCGAAGGCAGCCCGGAAGGCTGCCAGCGTGCGTTCCTCGTAAGTCGCGCTGTTTGCCGCGTCCTCTCTGGCGCGGGAATGGCGGACGAAAAGATTGTAGTCCATGCCGATCACGGGCTTTGCCGATGGCCCTTCCGGGATAAGCGGCAGGGCGAAATGGGTAAGGCCGTCGACGTCGGTCGGCAGCGCCGGTCCCTTCGAAACCTTGCTGGCATTGTAGCGGAAGCCGAAGGCGCGCAGCGCCTTGTCGAGGTCGGGCCCGGTCGACAGATAGGGCGCCCGGAAACCGGCGATCTCCCTGTCGGCAAAGTCCCGCCATTCGACCGGCTCGCGTTCGGGCACGCCGGCAGTCTGCCAGGCGTCACGCAGGGTGTTACGGAAGAAGTCGAACTCCTGGGCCCAATCCTCGGCGCTCCATTTGGCGCCGTCGAAATGTCCGCAGGCGTGGCTGCCGATGTCGTGACCCTCGCCGCGTGCGAGCCAGATGTGGTCGAGACGGGCGATCACGTCGGCATTGTCGGGGGCGAAACCGATGTTCGACTTGCCGCGCTTTTCGTGAGGCGCCTGGTAGCCCTTGCGGTTCTCCGCCGTCATCAGGAAGGTGCAGGAGAGAAAGTAGGTGAAGCGCGCGCCGGTGCGCTTCGCCAGCGCGCGGCTCTTTTCCCATAGCCTGTTGTCGTGGGCGCCATCGAAGGACACGATCACGAGCTGCTCGGGCCTGGAAACGTCCGGCGAGGGTTCGTTGGCGAGAGCGGGGAAGTTGGCGAGCGAGAGGGCGAGGAGGGAGGAAAGGCCTGATCGAAACATGGGTACCGCGACAATTTGCAAAGGGCGGTTCTTCCCCGGCGAATGCGGCAAAGGCGTGTTCGCACTGGAACTTGGCTGGGGATAGCGCTATCCCAAGTCTACGGTTGCAAACCGGATTTCAATGACGGAAGGCGGATTCCATGGCTTTGCTGGTTGCCGGTATCATTCTCTTCATCGTGACCCATCTCGTTCGACCATTCGCACCGGGGTTGCGCGCTGCCGCGATCGAGCGGTTCGGCAAGCCGGGCTTCATGGCCGCTCACGGCATCGTCTCGCTGCTCAGCCTGGTGATGATGGCCTACGGTTTCGTGCTGGCGCGCGAGAGCGGCGGCAGCATGCTCTATCAGCCGCCGGTCTTCATGGCCCACATTGCGCTGTTGCTCATGCTGGTTGCCTCGATATGCCTCGTCGCCGCCTTCCTGCCGGCGGGTTACATCCGCTCGAAGCTGAAGTTCCCCGCCCTGGTCGCGATCAAGCTCTGGGCATTCAGCCATCTGCTCGCCAATGGCGAAAGCTATTCGGTGCTGCTGTTTGGCGCGATCCTGGCCTGGGCCGTCGTCCTGCGCATCAGCCTGAAGCCGCGGATCGCCTCCGGCGAGACCAAGCTGCCGGTGTTCGTCTCGGCAAGCTACGATCTGATCTCCGTCGTGCTCGGCGTCGCGCTCTATCTGGCGATCGTGCTGAAGCTGCACGAATGGATCATCGGGGTCTCGCCTTTGGCGATGTGAGGCAGCCGGCGAATTCGCCGCTGCCCCCTTACAACGCGCCAAAAATCGGGTAGAAGCGCGAAAACCGATCATTTGAGTGAAGGCCGGGCGAGAATGGTAAACCAGGACGACAGCTTCATCCGCGAGGTTAACGAGGAACTCCGTTCCGACCAGGTGCGCGCCATCTGGCGGCGGTTCGGGCGTGTCCTGATCGGCGCGGCTGTGCTTCTCGTCCTCGGCACGATCGGCAAGGTCGCCTATGACTATTGGCGCGAAACCGAAGCGTCCGCCGCCGGCGACCGGTTCCTCTCCGCACTCACGATGATCCGCGAGGACAAGAAGGACGAGGCGCAGAAGGAACTGGCCGCGCTTGAGAAGGACGGCTTCGGCGCCTATCCGGTGCTGGCCCGCATGCGCTCGGCCTCGCTGCTTTCCGAAAACGGCGACACCGCCGGTGCCGTTTCGGCCTTTCAGGCGATCGCCAAGGACGGCTCGATCCCGCAGGCGCTGCGAGATACTGCCCGGCTGCGGGCAGCCTACCTGATGGTCGACGGGTCATCCTACGAGGACGTTGCGGCCGAGGCGGAGCAACTGGCGACCCCCGCCAGCCAAATGCGCCATTCCGCCCGCGAGGTGCTCGGCCTCTCCGCCTACAAGCACGGCGACTTCAAGCGCGCGAAGGAGTGGTTCGAAGAGATCACCGGCGATGCGCAAAGCCCGCGCAACATCGCCAATCGCGCCCAGATGATGCTGGACCTGATCACCGCCAGCGGCAAGGCCGCCTGACGCCGCGTTCGCGCGGCTCGACCGGAACGGAACGTCCCATGAGCTTTACCGTCGCCATTGTCGGGCGCCCCAATGTCGGCAAGTCCACGCTGTTCAACCGGCTGGTCGGCAAGAAGCTGGCGCTCGTCGACGACACGCCGGGCGTCACCCGCGACCGCCGGCCGGGCGAGGCGAAACTGGTCGACCTGCGCTTCCGCGTCGTCGATACCGCCGGTCTGGAGGAGGCCGCGCCCGAGACGTTGCAAGGCCGTATGCGCGCGCAGACCGAGGCCGCGATCGACGAGGCGGACCTGTCGCTGTTCATCGTCGACGCCAAGACCGGGTTGACCCCGGTCGACCAGGCGCTGGCCGAGATGCTGCGGCGGCATGGCAAGCCGGTGGTGCTGGTTGCCAACAAGTCGGAGGCGCGCGGCTCCGATGCCGGCTTCTATGACGCCTTCACGCTCGGCCTCGGCGAACCGACCCCCATTTCGGCCGAGCACGGCCAGGGCATGCTCGACCTGCGCGACGCGATCGTGGCGGCGATCGGCGAGGACCGCGCCTTTCCGCCGAAGGACGACGTGGCCGTCACCGACGTCGACATTCCGCGGGCGGCCGACGATGCGGCCGCCGAGGATGAGGAAGAGCCGGCCTATGACGAGACGAAGCCCCTGCGCGTGGCGATCGTCGGACGGCCGAATGCCGGAAAATCGACCCTGATCAATCGCTTCCTGGGCGAGGACCGCCTGCTGACCGGCCCGGAGGCCGGCATCACGCGCGATTCCATCTCGGTCGAATGGCAATGGCGCGGCCGTACCATCAAGATGTTCGACACCGCCGGGCTGCGCCGCAAGGCGAAGGTGCAGGAGAAGCTGGAAAAGCTTTCGGTCGCCGATGCGCTGCGGGCGATCCGCTTCGCCGAGACCGTGGTGATCGTCTTCGACGCCACCATTCCCTTCGAGAAGCAGGACCTGCAGATCGTCGACCTGGTGCTGCGCGAGGGCCGTGCGGCCGTGCTCGCCTTCAACAAGTGGGACCTGATCGAGGACCCGCAGGCGGTCCTTGCGGAGTTGCGGGAGAAGACCGAGCGGCTGCTGCCGCAGGCGCGCGGCATCCGCGCCGTGCCGATCTCGGGGCAGACCGGCCGCGGGCTGGACAAGCTGATGCAATCGATCATCGACACCGATCGCGTCTGGAACCGCCGCATTTCGACGGCGAAGCTGAACCGCTGGCTCGAGTCGCAGCAGGTCCAGCATCCGCCGCCGGCCGTTTCGGGCCGCCGCCTGAAGCTGAAATACATGACGCAGGTCAAGGCTCGCCCGCCGGGCTTCATGGTCTCCTGCACGCGCCCCGAGGCGCTGCCGGACTCCTATGTGCGCTATCTGATGAATGGCTTGCGCAACGACTTCGACCTGCCGGGCGTGCCGATCCGCATCCACTTCAAGGCGTCGGAAAACCCCTTCGAGCCGAAGAAGAAGCGCCGGAGCTGACGGCCGGCGCCGAGGCAGCGCCGACCGTGGAGCGGCGACGGCCGGGGATCATCGCCGCTCCGGCGGCGGCTACGGGGTGACCGTCAGGCGCGCCGCCATCCCGGCTTCGTAGTGACCTTTCAGATTGCAGAACAGAAGGTAGTTGCCGGGCTTAAGGTCGACGTCGAGCTTGCCGTCGGCGCCAGGCTTGAGGTCCGACACTTCGCCCAGGCTGTCGAGGCTATCCTCGTCGACCCGGTGCTTCTTGGCGTTCAAAGGGATCTTCTGGTCTGCTTCGATGAGCTTCACCAGGATCACCTCGTGCTCTTCGGACATGGCTTCGTTGTGCACCACGATGGTCGCCGGACCCGCCGGTATCTCGGCTTGATCCAGTTTGAGCGCCATCGGACCACCGCCTTCGCCGCTAGCGGTGACGTTGAGGGTCGTCGCCGCCAAGGATGGCGTGGCGCAAAGTGCCAGAGCGGTTACAACGGCCGGAGCGGCAAGCAGACGCGTGAAACGTATCATGGGCGTTCTTCCTTCCATGGAAACGGTTGCCCGGAATTTGTGCCGTGCGTTTCTGACGGCAACCTGAAAGAGCCGCTGGCGGGAAGAAAGTACCGCGAGGATGGGCGCTGCTCAGGGCAGCTTATGGCGGGGAACCAACGCGCCGTGGTGCTGGATGACGGCGGCGGCGACCTCAGCCGCGAAGCGCGCGGCCGGCTGCGGATCTGCACCGGTGGCAAGGCGGGCCAGGAAGGCACCGTTGAAGCTGTCGCCGGCGCTGGTCGTATCGACGATTGTCTCGACCTTTGCCGACGGCACGTGGGTCCGTTCGTCACCGAAGGCAAGGGTTATGCCGTTGCCGCCGTCCTTGAGCACGATGTTGGCGGTGCCGAGCATGCGGTAGCGGTCGATCGTCGCGTCGATCGAGGCATCGCCGAAATGCGTAACCTCGTCATCGAAACCCGGCATGACCAGGCTTGCTGCACGCGCGCCGTCGCTGATCGTGGCGCGCATTCGCTCGGCGCTGTCCCACAGGCGGGGGCGAATGTTGGGATCGAAGGCGACCAGCTTGCCGGAAGCCTTGGCGCGGCGAAGTTCGGAGAGGAGCGTTTCAACGTCTTCGGCCGGCAGGATCGCCAGCGTTATGCCGGAAAAGGCGATGACGTCGGAGGCCTCGATCGCGGCACGCAGTCGATCGCCATCACGCGCCAGCAGCCTGGCCGCCGAGGCCGAGCGCCAGTAGGAGAAGCTGCGCTCGCCGTCCTTCAGGTGGATCATGTAAAGGCCCGGCGAACGGCCCTCGATCCGGACGATGCGTCCGGTTCCCACCCCGTGCCCCTCGGCAAAGGCGAGCAATTCGTCGGAGATGGGATCGGTGCCGACCGCGGTGAAATAGTCAACGGACCAGTCCGCGGGCAGGAACAGGCGCGCGTAGTATGCGGTGTTGAAGGTGTCGCCCGCAAAGCCCTTTCGCAGCAGGTCGCCGCCGGCCTGCCGCAATTCGACCATGCATTCGCCGATGGACAGTAGCCGTCCCGCCATTCCTGCCGCCTCCTATCTGCGTCGGAACGAGGTGATACTGTCAAAGAGCGCCACCGGCAAGGTGATGCCGGCGCTGTCGGCGCGTTGTCTTGCCGATTGACGGGCTTCTCCCGGGACATGGACGCCGTAGTCGCGCGACAGGCGTTTCAGTTGCCGGGCAAGGCGGCTCTCGAAGTCGCCGGCGACGAGCTGTGGCGCGATGGCGATGATGAGCAGGCCGGCGCCCGGATTGTCGCTCCCGGCCCGGAAGTCCGGCGCGTCCAGTGACCAGTTGGCACCCGTCAGGCCGGCCGCGAGGACCTCGACCATCAACGCGATGTTGGCGCCGCGCGCCCCGCCGAAGGCCAGCAGGGCGCCGCCGATCGCCGCCTGCGGGTCGGTCGTCGGATTGCCGTCGGCATCCAGCGCCCAGCCTTCGGGGATCGGCTCGTCCCGTTCGGCCGCCTGCCGGACCTTGACGAAGGCGGTGGCGCTCGAGGCCTGGTCGATCAGGAGCGGCGGTCCATCGGCGCGCGGGGCCGCGAAGGCGAGCGGGTTGGTGCAGTAGATCGGCTTCCTGCTGCCGCCGCCGGCAATCAGGGCCGGCCCGTTGGTGGCGGCGAGTGCGACCAGTCCGGCCTCGGCGAGGCGGACGGCATACCATCCCAGCTCCCCGGTCGTGAAGCTGTTCTGCGAGGCATAGAGGGTGACGCCGAAGCTGCTGGCCTTCGCCACCAGGTCGTCAAAGGCTCGGTCGAAGCCGAGCTGGGCGATGCCGCCGCGACAGTCGCATCTCACCAGCGCCGGGATTGGTGAGGTGATCAGCGGTTCGGCATCACCGTCGATGCGCCCGCAGGCGAGCGCGTCCAGATAGTCGGGCAGGTGGGCCAGGCCGATCGCCTGCTTTCCGGCCGCTTCGGCATCGACGACCGCCCTTGCCAGGGAGCGGGCGAGCGCCTCGCTTGCCCCGGCCCGCAGCAGCGCCGAGGTGGCCAGGGTCGTGGCTTCCGGCAGGGTCAGCGTAACCGTGCGGTCGGACATGTGGAGGTCTCCTGCTCCAATGCGGCTTGGATCGGCGACATCATCCGTTCCGATGCCGTGCGCGTCAACCGCGCCGGACGCTCGAGCGTTGCGATTGACCCGCTCGTCACCCGGCCGCCCGTTTACGTCAGCCGCGCTCCCCGCTACACATGATGGACGATCATCTTCCGGGGGGCGTCGAATGTCCGCTTTGCAGAAGGCCGCTGGCGACTGGTGGCGCGGCGCGGTGATCTACCAGGTCTACCCGCGGTCCTTCCAGGACACGACCGGCGACGGCGTCGGCGACCTTAAGGGGATCCGCGAGCGGCTGGCACATATCGCATCGCTAGGCGTGGACGCCATCTGGCTTTCACCGTTCTTCAAGTCGCCGATGGCCGACATGGGCTATGACGTCTCCGATTATTGCGACGTCGATCCGATGTTCGGCACGCTCTCGGACTTCGACGAAATGCTCGGCGAGGCGCACCGCCTGGGGTTGAAGGTCATCATCGATCAGGTGATCTCACATACCTCCGACCAGCACCCCTGGTTCAAGGAGAGTCGGTCGAGCCGCGACAACGACAGGGCCGACTGGTACGTCTGGGCCGAGCCGAAGAAGGACGGGACGGCGCCGAACAACTGGCTTTCGGTCTTCGGCGGCCCGGCGTGGGAGTGGGACGGCGTGCGCCGGCAGTATTACATGCACAACTTCCTGACCTCCCAGCCCGACCTCAATTTCCATAACCCTGCCGTCCAGGAGGTGATGCTCAAGGTCATGCGCTTCTGGCTCGACCGCGGCGTCGACGGCTTTCGGCTCGATACCGTCAATTACTACTTCCACGACGCGAAGCTGAGGGACAACCCGCCACGTGAGCCGGATAGTGAGGCGGCCGGGCTCGACGCGCCCGACACAAATCCCTACGGCATGCAATCGCATCGCCACGACAAGACGCAGCCTGAGAACCTCGGCTTCCTGAAAAGGGTGCGAGCGCTGCTGGACGAATACGACGACCGGGCGACGGTGGGGGAGGTCGGCGACGGCACCCGGTCGCTGAAGACGCTGGCGGAATACACGAGCGGCGGCGACAAGCTGCACATGTGCTACACCTTCGACCTGCTGCATCCGGACTTTACGGCAAAACACATCCGTGGGTGCGTGGAGAGCTTCCAAAGGCTGGTAACCGACGGCTGGGTGTGCTGGGCCTTCTCCAACCATGATGTGGTACGTCACGTCAGCCGCTTCGCCGAGACGCCCGAGGAACGTGATCGCATCGCCAAGCTGGCGATCACGCTGCTGTCGACGCTGCGCGGCAGCATCTGTCTTTATCAGGGCGAGGAACTCGGGCTGCCCGAGGCCGAGCTCGAATACGAGGACCTGCGCGATCCCTACGGCATCCGCTTCTGGCCGGCCTTCAAGGGCCGTGACGGTTGCCGCACGCCGATGCCCTGGAAAGCCGACGCGCCCCATGCCGGTTTCACGCTCGGCCGGCCCTGGCTGCCGGTGCCGGAGGAACAGGCGCGGCTGGCGGTGGACGCCCAGGAGAAGGTGGCGGGCTCTGTGCTCAACCACTATCGCGAGACGCTCGCCTTTCGCCGCGCGCACGCAACCCTGCGCGACGGCGAGATGGCCTTCCTGCCTTCCAACCAGGACGTCCTGGCCTTCACGCGCGAGAAGGGCAACGAGAGGCTGTTCTTCGTCTTCAATCTGACACGCGAACCAGTGCCGTTCTCAATGCCGAAGCATCTGCAAGAGGTCGAGCCCGTGCACATGCCCGGCTTTGCGCCGGCACTGGACGATGGCATCGTCAAGCTCGGCGGACTCGACGCGTTTTGCGGCAGGCTGCCGTGAGCGATCAGGCGGCGCCGCCTAGCCTACAAGCTTATCGTAATCGGCGTGGCTGCCGATCCAGAACCAGATGAGGTCGTCTCCATCGGCAACAGCAAGCGCACGCCACGAGATTCCAACACGGACTGACCAGAAGCGGCCCACTTGCTTCAGATGCAGGGACGGATGCTTCGGATCAGCTTTCAAAATCTCGAAATTCTGATCGGCCAGCTTACGAACATGTGTGGGAAGCGCATTGTAGGCGCGCCAGAACGAGGGACTTGCGTGATGGTGCCTCAAAGACGACTGGTCCGTCGGGCGCGGTGGTCCTTCAGGGCCTGGTCCGCCAAGCGATCCAGGGCGCCGTCGCTACGGGCATCCCGCTCCAACTGCTGATCCCAACGCTCCGCCTGCAGCCTCTCGAACCATAGGGTAAACGCCTTGAACTCGTCGGCGTCGAGTTCGGTCACGCTTCTTTCGATCTGCTTCAGCTTGGACATTTGAAGTCCTCCAGTTTCTAGATAAGCGATCGCCTGGTGCCTGCCAAGCTGTCTCACCCGATCAGCGCGAACCGGTCGACGTCGACCATGCCGCGGTCGGAAATCTTCAGGTGCGGGATGACCGGCAGTGGCAGGAAGGCGAGTTGCAGGAACGGTTCCTCCAGGGTGGCGCCGAGTGCAAGGGCTGACTTGCGCAGGTGGTGCAGCGTGTCGCGCACCGTCTCGTAGGGCTCCAGGCTCATCAGGCCGGCAACGGGCAGGGCGATCTCGCCCGTCACCTTGCCGTCGGCGACGACGACGAAGCCGCCGCCGATCTCGCCGAGCCTGTTGGCGGCCATGGCCATGTCGTCCTCGTCGACGCCGACGACGCAGATGTTGTGGCTGTCGTGGCCGACCGTCGAGGCGATCGCGCCCTTCTTCAACCCGAAACCCTGGACGAAGCCGTTGGCGTGGTTGCCGTTCTTGCCGTGCCGCTCGATCACGGCGACCTTGACGATGTCACGGGAAAGGTCGACCGCCGTCTCGTTGCCCTTGGCCGGGAGGTGATAGCGGCGGTGCTCGGTGATGATCCGGCCCGGCACCACGCCGATCACCGGAACTTCGCCTTCGGTGACGGGCACTGCGAAATGTGCTGCCTTGACCGGTCGCGCCTTGACGCTGTCGAGGCCCACCGGGGCGACGGGGTTGCGGCTTGCAAACAGCGCGTCGGTGACGCGACGGCCGACTGAGAAGACCATTTCGGCGCGGCACTCCTCCAGCGTGTCGATCACCACGAGGTCGGCACGCCAGCCGGGCGCGATCAGGCCGCGGTCGCTGAGCCCGAAGGCGCGGGCTGCGGAGATGGAGGCGGCGCGGTAGACGGCGAGCGGCGACCGGCCGTGGGCGATCGCGGTGCGGATCATGTGGTCGAGATGGCCCTGTTCGGCGATGTCGAGCGGATTGCGGTCGTCGGTGCAGAGCGCGATGAAGGGCGAGAGCCGTTCGGTGATCAGCGGCAGGAGCGCCAGCAGGTCCTTCGATACAGAGCCCTCGCGTATCAGGATGTGCATGCCCTTCCTGATCTTCTCCAGCGCCTCTTCCGCGCTTGTGCATTCATGGTCGGTGCGGATGCCGGTGGCGAGATAGCCGTTGAGGTCGCGGCCGGAAAGAAGCGGCGCGTGGCCGTCGATATGCCCACCCTGGAACGCCTCCAGCTTGGCGAGACAGGTCGGGTCCTTGGCGATCACGCCCGGAAAGTTCATGAATTCGGCAAGCCCGATCACTTTCGGGTGGTTGCGGAACGGCAGCAGCCGTCCGACCGGCAGGTCGGCGCCGGAGGTCTCCAGATGCGTGGCCGGCACGCAGCTGGAGAGCTGCACCCGGATGTCCATGATCGTCTGCTCGGCTGAATCGAGAAAGTAGCGGATGCCCTCGGTGCCGAGCACGTTGGCGATCTCGTGCGGATCGCAGATCGCCGTCGTGATGCCGAGCGGCAGCACGCAGCGGTCGAACTCGTGCGGGGTGACGAGCGAGGATTCGATGTGCAGGTGGGTGTCGATGAAACCGGGCACGACGATGCGCCCGGAGATGTCGATCTCCTCACGCCCCGTGTAGGCTTCGCAGGTGCCGACGATGCGCTCGCCGCAAATGGCGATGTCGGAGGCGACGAGTTCGCCGGTGACGAGGTCGAAGAACCGGCCGCCCTTCAGCACGATGTCGGCGGGCTCGCGGCCGGTGCCCTGGTCGATGAGGGTTTCGAGGCGAGAGGTCATGGCATGCTCCGAATCCGTTGAAAGGCCAAGTCTAGCCGCGACGCGGCGGAAAGGGGAGGTTTGAACCGCCGTTGGCCGGTTCTGCCGAGCGCTTCAACAGAGCGAGCGGCTACGGTACCATGTATGGCCGGCGCGGGGCCCTTCCATCGCTTATGCGGGCGCCTTCCGTTTTCGCAGTCATTCAAACAGCAGTTTCGAAAGGACGAGCGACCATGACCAGCAGCTTCATCACCACGAAGGACGGTACCCAGATCTTCTACAAGGATTGGGGACCGGAGGACGCCCAGGCGGTCGTGTTTCACCACGGCTGGCCGCTGTCGTCGGACGACTGGGACGCGCAGATGCTGTTCTTCCTGCACCACGGGTTTCGCGTGATCGCCCATGACCGACGGGGGCATGGCCGCTCGAGCCAGACCGAAACCGGCAATGAAATGGATACCTACGCCGCCGACGTTGCAGAGCTCGCAAACCATATCCACCTGAGCAACGCCATCCATGTCGGCCACTCGACCGGCGGCGGCGAAGTTGCCCGGTATGTGGCGCGGCATGGCGGCAATGGCCGCGTTGCCAAGGCAGTTCTGATGGGCGCCGTGCCGCCGATCATGCTCAAGTCGGAAGAGAACCCCGGCGGCCTGCCGCTCGAAGTCTTCGACGGATTCCGCGCCGCCCTTGCCGCCAATCGCGCCCAGTTCTTCCGCGACGTGCCGGCCGGGCCATTCTACGGCTACAACCGTCCCGGTGCCCAGGTTTCCGAAGGGGTCATCCAGAACTGGTGGCGCCAAGGCATGATGGGCGGAACCAAGGCTCATTACGATTGCATCAAGGCGTTTTCGGAAACGGACTTCACGGAAGACCTGAAGGCGATTGACGTGCCGGTCCTCGTCATGCACGGCGACGACGACCAGATCGTGCCGATCGCCGATTCGGCGCTGCTGTCGGCCAAGCTTCTGAAGAACGGTACGCTGAAGGTCTATGAAGGACTACCGCACGGCATGGCGACCACCCATGCCGACATCATCAACGCTGACCTTCTGGCCTTTTTCGAGGGCTAGTGTTCAGGTTGATCGGGCCAAAAGAAAACGCCCCGCGGTTGGGAGACCCGCGGGGCGTTTCGAAGGCTTCATCGCGTTCAGGCGTAACGGCGCAGTTGCGTCGGCTCGGTGGCCGTCTGTTCGCCATAGAGTGAGTCGAGGGCGCCGAGGATTGTCAGAACGGCGTTCGACTTGCTGGAATAGTAGATCGTCTGGGCATCCCGCCGCGTGGAGACGAGGTTTTGCGCACGAAGCTTGGAAAGGTGCTGAGACAAGGCGGACTGGCTCAACCCGACCTTCACGGCGAGAGCGCCGACGGCAATTTCTCCGCGGACGAGCACCTTCAGGATGAGCAGGCGCTTTGGATTGGCCATTGCAGAGAGAAGGTTCGTTGCGACCTCGGCCCGAGCCTGTTCGTCACTTGAAAAAGCGTCCATTCGAAACTCCGTCATGAAATCAATTCTATATGTGCGGTGCCGTACTCTGTGACTGTTAGCATATAAACAAAACCAAACACATCAAGAGCCAGAAATTGGGGGTGGGCCGACGCAGGGCTCTACGTTTTCTCCGCCCGCGCCTGACGCAAAAGGTCGGCCAGTACAGACCGCAGTTCCGTCGGGTCGGAAAGTTCTTCAGGAAAATCAAGGCGCTCAAGCCGATCACCGGCGGAGAGGTCGATCCCGGCGGCGTCGATGCCGGCGATGACCCAGTCTCCCTCCCTGGCGCCGCAAAAATGGCGCGCGTAGAGGCCGGCTGCCTCGGCGTGATCGGTATTCATGTGCTCGATCGCGCCCGCCTCTTGCGCCGCCAGCGCCTCGCCCGCCGGCGAGCGAATCAGGAGGTCGTCGGCGGTCAGCACATAGGCCTTGCCGAAGCCGCCGTTCAAATTGGCCCGGAGCGGCTCGAGCCGGAAGAAAGTGAAATCGGGAAAGTCGACGTAGAGCCTGGCCTTCGGATGGCGGCGGACGAATCGCTCGCGGATACGCCGGTGCCGGTCGCTGTCACGCTCCACCTCTTTGGCGCCGGTGATCACCGTCAGCCGAGGATGGGCGAGGGGGTCACCCTTGCCGGGCTCGCCGGCAAGCAGTGACGCGCGCGGATCGCGGCGCAGCGCCTGTGTGTGGACGGAGAGCGCCGAGACCAGGATGACCGGCACGCCGTCGATGTCCAGGCCGGTCAGCACGCGGCTGGCGAAGGGATAGCCGGTTTCCGGTTCGAGTACGGCAAGCGTGGCGCTGCGCGCGGACCGCAGCAGTCTGCGGGCGAGCCTGCGCGCCTCGTCGTCGGTGTCGCGCAGCACCTTCGGAGCGTCTGCGGCTTTCTCCGTCATGGCAAGTTCCTCGGATCGATCTCGGGCCACCCGAACGGCGTGGCATCGCAAAGGCAAGGACGCAAGCCCGGAACCATTATGGACGGGTCGCCAGCGATGGTGGCGGAGCTGGCTTATTCCTGGCGGCGATGGCGGGTGAGGCTCTCCACCACGTTCTGCGCATTGATCATGCCGATGACGGCGCCGTTTTCAACCACGCCTATGTTGCCCGGTTGCCGGGCCATCGCGTCCAGTACGTCGACCAGCGGTGTGCCGGGCAAGGCCGTGGCGGTAACGCCGCTTGCCGGTCCGCCCAGGCCCTCCTGCATGACGTCGCGCGCCGTCAGCATGTTGATCGGGTTCATGTTCTGCACGAAATCGGCGACGTAGCGGTTGGCCGGATTCTTGACGATCTCCTGTGGCGTGCCGCACTGGATGATCCGCCCGCCCTCCATGATGGCGATGCGGTTGCCGATGCGAAAGGCCTCGTCCAGATCGTGGCTGACAAAGATGATCGTCTTCTTCAGCCGCCGCTGGAACTCGAGCAGTTCGTCCTGCAGGCGCGTGCGGATCAGCGGATCGAGCGCCGAGAACGGCTCGTCCATCAAGAGGATCGGCGCCCCGGTTGCAAACGCGCGGGCGAGGCCGACGCGCTGCTGCATGCCGCCCGAGAGTTCGTTGACCTTGCGGTTTGCCCACTGGGTGAGGTTGACGAGCTTCAGTTGCTCCTCGACACGGGCCCGCCGCTCGGCCTCGGGGATGCCTGCAAGCTCCAGGCCGAAGCCGACGTTGTCTGCGACCGTGCGCCAGGGCAGGAGTGCGAATTGCTGGAACACCATGGAGACGGTGTGCATGCGGAAATCGCGCAGCGCTTTCGGGCTGCACTTGTACGGATTGATCGGACTTCCGCCGGTCTTGACCTGCACCTCGCCGCGGACGACCGGCGCCAGCCCGTTCACGGCCCGCAGCAGGGTCGACTTGCCCGAGCCGGACAGCCCCATCAGCACCAGGATCTCGCCCTCGTTGATGGAGAGCGAGGCACCTGCGACGCCGAGCACGAGGCCGGTCTCCTTGCTGATCTCGTCGCGGCTCTTGCCGGCGTCCACCATGGCGATGGCGCGTTCCGGCTTCTCGCCGAAGATGATGTCGACGTTGCGAAAGACGACGGTCTCGCTCATGCGCCTTCTCCTTCATCGGACGTGCGGAAAAGACGGTCGAGGATGATCGCCAGGATGACGATGCACAGCCCGGCCTCGAAGCCCATCGAGATGTTGACGGTGTTCAGGGCGCGGACCACCGGAACGCCGAGCCCCTTGGCGCCGACGAGCGCCGCGATGACGACCATCGACAGGGACAGCATGATGGTCTGGGTCAGGCCGGCCATGATCTGCGGCCTGGCGAATGGAAGCTCCACCTTCCGCAACACCTGCGAGGGCGTGGCGCCGAAGGCCTGGGCGGCTTCGACGAGCGCGGGTGGCGTCGAGATGATGCCGAGCCGGGTCAGGCGGATCGGTGCAGGGATCGCGAAGATCACCGTGGCGATCAGGCCGGGAACCATGCCGAGCCCGAACAGAATCAGGGCAGGAATCAGGTAGACGAAGGTCGGGATGGTCTGCATGAGGTCGAGCACCGGGCGCAGGAAGGCGTAGAACCAGGCGCGGCGGGCCGCGGCGATGCCGAGCGGGACGCCCACCAGCATGCTGACGCCAGTCGCCGCCAGCACCAGCGCCAGCGTTTCGGTCGTTTCCTTCCAGTAGCCCTGGTTGACGATCAGGAGCAGGCCGGCGAAGGTGAACAGGGCCACCCCGACGGACCGACGCAAATACCAGCACAGCGCGGTGATCAGGACGATCAGCGCGAGCGCATAGGCAAACTGCCCCTGACCACTGGAAAATGGGCCCTGCAGCAGGAGCAGGATCGCGTCGATGCCGGATTGCATCACCACTTTCAGGAGGTCGAACAAGTTCTTGCCATGGGAAGTCAGCCAGTTGACCGCTGCCTTCGCCCAGGGCCCGATGGGCAGTTTGATGTCCGTCAGCCAGTTCACGAGTTTGAACCACTTCTTATCTTGCCGCGGAAGCCGCCGCTGCCCGGTCGGGCCGGAGCAGTCGAGCGGCGATACGGTCTTGTCGACGCATGACGATTGAGCCGACGTGCATCAGTTGCGCGCACGTCGGCCATGCGTCCTCGTTGAGCCCGTCAGAGGCCGAGCGATGCCTTGACCGCGGCGAGGCCGTCGCCGCCATCACGGGTGGTCACGTTGGCGAGCCATGGATCGAGCGAACTCGGGTTGGCCTTCAGCCAGTCGGCCGCCGCCGAGTCGGGCGACTGCCCGTCGTTGAGGATCTTGCCCATGATCTCGTTCTCCATCTGGAGCGAGAACTTGAGGTTCTTCAGGAACTGGCCGACGTTCGGGCATTCGGTCGTGTAGCCCTTGCGCACGTTCGTCAGGACCGTCGCGCCGCCGAAGTTGGGCCCGAAGATGTCGTCGCCGCCGGACAGATAGGTGAGCTTGAAGTTGCTGTTCATCGGATGGGGCTCCCAGCCGAGGAAGACGATCGGCTTGCCGTCCTGCTCGGCGCGGGCGACCTCGGCAAGCATGCCCTGCTCGGAGGACTCGACCACTTCGAAGCCCTTCAGGTCGAAGCTGCCCTTGTCGACCATGTTGATGATCAGGCGATTGCCATCGTTGCCGGGCTCGATTCCGTAGATCTTGCCGTCAAGATCATCCTTGTGGGCGGCGATGTCCTTGAAGTCCTTGATGCCGAGTTCCGCGCCCTTGGTGTTGGTGGCAAGGGTGTACTTGGCGCCCTCGAGGTTCTCGCGCACCGTCTCGACGGTGCCGGCGTCACGGAACGGCTTGATGTCGTTTTCCATGGTCGGCATCCAGTTGCCGAGGAAAACGTCGATGTCGTTGTTTGCGAGCGAGGTGTAGGTGACCGGCACCGAAAGCACCGTGGTCTCGGTCTCGTAGCCGAGACCCTTCAGAATTGTCGACGCCGTCGCCGTCGTCGCGGTGATGTCGGTCCAGCCGACGTCGGAGAAGCGGACCTTGCCGCAGCTTTCGGGCTCGGCGGCCAGTGCGCCGGAGACGCCAAGCGCCAGCAGCGAAACTGCGGTGAGGACAGACGTCCTGAGAGTGGATGCGGATTTCATGTTTCTGCTCCCCAACTTGTTCTGATGCGCAAGCGAAGCATCAAAAACATCATAATTCAAGCACTTTACCACGTGCGGAGCGGCGTTGGAGGGCTAGATTATTTCGCGGTGTTGCGCAATCGGGCACATGAATGTCGCTTTGGACGACGCATGCGAAGATCTGTGATTTTCGCTACGCCCCGGCTGGAAATTCGGCGGCGGCCGGGCCAAGAAAGCAGCCGGAGAATACCATGGCCAAGCTTTACTTCAACTACGCGACGATGAACGCCGGAAAGTCGACGATGCTGCTGCAGGCTTCGTACAACTACCGGGAGCGCGGGATGCGCACGGCGATCTTCATTGCCTCGCTCGACGAGCGCGCGGGAAGGGGGCGCATCTCGTCGCGGATCGGACTGCAGGCCGACGCGATCGCCTTCGATGCCGGCGACGATCTTTATGCGCTGGTCGAGACGCTCCGTGCCGACGGCAGCGGGCCCATCGCCTGCGTGTTCGTGGACGAGGCGCAGTTCTTGAGCGAGGAGCAGGTCTGGCAGCTTGCGCGCATTGCCGACCGGCTCGGCATACCGGTCATGGCTTACGGCCTGCGCACCGATTTCCAGGGAAGGCTCTTTCCCGGTTCCTATGCGCTGCTGGCGATCGCCGACGAGCTGCGCGAGGTGCGCACCATCTGCCATTGCGGCCGCAAGGCGACGATGGTCGTGCGGCTCGATGCGGAGGGCAAGGTGGTGAGGCAGGGCGCGCAGGTCGAGGTCGGCGGGAACGACAAGTATGTGTCCTACTGCCGGCGACACTGGGAAGATACGATGCAGCACGACTGATCCGTCCGGTCGGATCGAAAAACTGCGCACGCCACCAACCCTGCGGCTCGTTTCCGCCATACGTTGGCTGGTGCGCCGCATTGCGCTTTTTGCGGGAAATTCATCTCTTCCGGGGCTTGCGGGCACGCCCTGACTTCTCACATCATGTCGTCCATCGGACAGCGGCAGGATCGCTGCCGCGAAAGTGCAGGCTAAGTCTTCAGGAGTGATCCCGGCCGGCGCACACGCCTGCCTGGCGGAGGGGAGCAGGCATGGCCATATCGCAGCGTTTCGATGCCGATATTGAAAGGACCCGCACCGCCGTCGAGCAGATGCGGGACAAGGTGGAACAGGCCGGCCTCGCGCTCGACCGGTTTGCCAGGCAGGAGGCAAGTCCCGATGACATCCATTTCGACGTCGAGAATGCGCGGATCCAGGATGTGCTCGCCCAGCAGAAGACCATGGAAGCCTGCATCGCCGAACTGATCATCGGGCTCGAGAATGCAGCCAACGCCTCCGGCGCCGAGTTCGCAAGCCTGAAGACCTATACCGGTTACGAGAAGATTGTCGGCATCTTCTCCCGACCCAGGATGCAGCGCATGCACACCGACAGGGCACGCAAAACGTCGCTTGCCGGCAACATGCGCGAACTGCTCGCGAAGTGCGACACGGTCATCGGCCTTCTGAAGGAGCAGAAATCGTTTCTCAGCGACCGCTACAAGGCCGCCGAGGCAAGCCTGATACAGGTGATGGACCGACGCAAGCTGACGATCGTCGGCCTCGAGGGAGCTCAGAGACGGATCGAGGAACTGAGCTCACTGCTCTTCGAAATCGACAAGCGCATCACTGCAGCCACCGACCAGAGGAGGCGCACCCTGCTGGAGGGCGAGCGCTCGAAGCTCGCCGCCGAGCACAGCGAGAAACTGGCCGAGGAGCAGGAACTCTCCGCCGAGAGCCATACGCTGGGGCGATACACCACGAACTTCCAGACCTTCGTCGATTCGCTCAACGACCAGATCGCCGCGCAAAACACGCTCCTCAACAAGCTGACGATCGATACCCAGCAGCGGGTCGTCCTCTACAAGGCCTTGGAAGATTTCGCCAGGTCGACGGCCCCGCAGGACGTCGCTCACGGGATCAATTTGGTAGGCATCCCTGCGGGCGGCGCGGTGAAGGACATGACCGCAATCGGCTTTGCGGCGCAGGAGCACATCGGCGACCTCATCGCGATGCACGAGAAAGACATGCTCGCCACCCAAGACATCCAGCGCCGCAAGGAGCGCGCCGACAACGCCTTTGCAGGGCGCTTCCGGCAGGTCATGGAAAAGGACTCATCGACCCGATGAAGGTCCACGGGACCGGTCACGCCGTGCTCGCAGTTCACACCGCGATTTCGTCCGCTCGGCAAGTGACATCCATGCCTCCCGCGAGGCGCTCCGCGAAAATTTAAGAAGCACATGGTTGAAACGTTGGCGCGAACCTATTTGAAGGACAAGCCTGCCTTCCGGCAGATGTTCCACGGAATTGGAGAGGACAGAGGAAATGCTTGACCCGATCGTGGCGTTCTTCCAGCGCTTTTTCGCCGCCATCGGGCGCGGCATCGGCCACCTGATCTCATGGCTGGCCTGGCCGTTCATCGCGGCCGGCAACTGGTACCGCCAGCGCGACTGGATCATCAAGGGTCCGATCGCCATCGTGCTGATCGGCCTGGTCGGGCTTTATGGCTATTTCATCTGGCAGACCCAGTCCTGGCACAACTTCAACATCGACTATGTCAACGCATACAACTTCGCCGCCCGCAAAAACGACGCCGGGCTGCCGGTCAAGGTCGCGGCCGGCGAGGCGGCGCCGGCAAACAAGTGCGAGCGCTCAGCCATCGTCGACGTCACGGCCGATCTGATCGACTTCAACGTCAACCAGAACGCCTGGGTCTCCTCGATGATCCTCTACAAGCTCGGCCTTTTCGGCATGGACTGGGACGATACCCCCTGGTTGGACAACAAGGCTTCGTTCCAGCGCGGCATCAACCAGGCAATCCGGCGCACCTCGGTCGAACTGGTCGACACGCTCGGCCGCGTGCGCGGCACCTCCGGCGTCAACAACGAGCTGCAGTCTGCCCGCGGCAACATTCAGTTTGACGAGGAAACCTGGTATTTCGGCTTCAGCCCGTTCGGGCCGAAGACGCCGACGCCGAGCTTCTACCGGGCAGCGATGCGCGACCTGCACAAGTTCAATGACGCGCTTGCGGCCTGTAACGCCACCTTCGACGCCCGTTCCGACAACCTTGTCCAGTTCCTGGACCGGATCGCCAACGACCTCGGCAATACTTCGGCGATCATCCGCGAGCGCTCCGAGTTCCACAACGGCGGCTGGTTCGACACGCGCGCCGACGACCGCTTCTGGTTCGCCTTCGGCCAGCTCTACGGCTACTACGGCATCCTCTCTGCGGCCGGCGCCGACTTCGACGCCGTCATCACCCAGCGGGGACTGACGCAGATCTGGGCGGAGACCGTCAAGCAGCTGCGTGCCGCACTGAACATCCAGCCGCTGATCATCTCCAACGGGCGCGAGGACGGTTGGATCATGCCCACCCACCTGGCGACCATGGGCTTCTACATCCTGCGCGTCCGCTCGAACCTGGTGGAGATGCGGGATATCCTGACACGGTGAGTGACGGGGGGCGGCTGGAATTCACCGGCCGTCAGCCGGCCTTCCTCGGGCGGTCAGCCTTTGCTCCTGGACGCTTCATCAGCGCGGGTGTGAGGTCCCGCGCGCCCAGCACCGGAGCTTTCACCCCGGTGATGCTGGTCCTGGATGATCGAACGCGGAACGGCGGAAGTCGCTTCAGGTTTTTCGTCCCCTGACGGGTGCAAGCCGCCGTTTGTCGCGTTTGGTCGATTGAATGGCAATTTTGATATGGCGCAGCCGATCCATTCCGGCTCTAACTGGCCAGGATCGAGTTGCACGCGTGCATGGCAGCGTTTGCGGCCGGTATCGTGGACAGCACAAGGAAACGGCGCGGCGCTTCATGCGGCCGCAATGCCCGAGTGGAAGGGGAACGAGCGAAAGATGACCGAATTCAAATCCGATATCGAGATCGCCCGCGCGGCAAACAAGAAGCCGATCATGGAGGTCGGCGAAAGGCTGGGTATTCCGCCGAAGCAGTTGCTTCCCTACGGCCACGACAAGGCAAAGATCTCCGCGGAGTTCATCGCTGCGCAACAGGGCAAGAAGGACGGCAAGCTGATCCTGGTCACGGCCATCAACCCGACCCCGGCCGGCGAGGGTAAGACGACGACCACGGTCGGCCTGGGCGACGGCCTGAACCGTATCGGCAAGAAGGCGGTCGTCTGCATCCGCGAAGCTTCGCTCGGCCCCTGCTTCGGCGTCAAGGGCGGCGCGGCCGGCGGCGGCTATGCGCAGGTCGTGCCGATGGAGGACATGAACCTTCACTTCACCGGCGACTTCCACGCGATCACCTCGGCGCATAACCTTCTCGCCGCCCTGATCGACAACCACATCTACTGGGGCAACGAGCAGAACATCGACACCCGCCGCGTCGCCTGGCGCCGCGTCATGGACATGAACGACCGGGCGCTGCGCGAGATCGTCTGCTCGCTCGGCGGCGTCGCCAACGGCTATCCGCGCGAGGCCGGCTTCGACATCACGGTTGCCTCCGAAGTGATGGCGATCCTGTGTCTTTCGATGGACCTCAAGGACCTCGAAAAGCGTCTCGGCAACATCATCATCGGCTACCGCCGTGACAAGAGCCCGGTCTTCGCCCGTGACATCAAGGCCGACGGCGCCATGACGGTCCTGCTCAAGGACGCCATGCAGCCGAACCTGGTGCAGACGCTGGAAAACAATCCGGCCTTCGTGCATGGCGGCCCGTTCGCCAACATCGCGCATGGCTGCAACTCCGTCGTGGCGACGAAGACGGCGCTCAAGCTCGCCGACTACGTGGTCACCGAGGCCGGCTTCGGCGCCGATCTCGGCGCGGAGAAGTTCTTCGACATCAAGTGCCGCAAGGCCGGGCTGCACCCGGATGCGGCGGTGATCGTCGCGACGGCGCGCGCCATGAAGATGAACGGCGGCGTCAAGAAGGAAGACCTCGGCCGCGAGAACGTCGAGGCGGTCCGCAAGGGATGCGCCAACCTCGGCCGCCACGTGCAGAACGTCAAGAAGTTCGGCGTTCCGGTCGTCGTCGGCATCAACCATTTCGCCGGCGACACCGAGGCCGAGATCCAGGCGATCAAGGACTATGTCGCAACGCTCGGCGCCGAAGCCATCCTGTGCAAGCACTGGGCACAGGGTTCGGCCGGCATCGAGGAACTGTCGCGCAAGGTCGTGGAACTTGCCGAATCCGGGCACTCGCAGTTCGCGCCGCTCTATCCGGACGACATGTCGCTGTTCCACAAGATCGAGACGATCGCCAAGGATATCTACCACGCCGGCGAGGTGATCGCCGACAAGTCGGTACGCGATCAACTGCACGCCTGGGAAGCGCAGGGCTACGGACACCTGCCGATCTGCATGGCCAAGACGCAGTACTCCTTCTCGACCGATCCGAACCTGCGCGGCGCGCCCGAGGGCCATACCGTTCCGGTCCGTGAAGTCAGGCTTTCGGCCGGCGCCGGCTTCGTCGTCGTCATCACCGGCGAGATCATGACCATGCCGGGCCTGCCGAAGGTGCCGTCGTCGGAGAAGATCTTCCTCAACGAACTCGGTCAGATCGAAGGCCTGTTCTAAGAACCAACTTTGCGTCCGGCCGCCATTCGCGGCCGGACGCCGCCAGCCGAAAAAGGTCGCGTTATTCACGCGACCTTTTTGTGTTCTCATGCTGTCTTGATCCCGAAACCGCCGCACGGTTTCGGCAGGCCATCAGGCAGACGGGTCGAGATAATCGCGCTTGCCGATCGCGACGCCGTTGTGGCGCAGGATGTTGTAGGCCGTCGTGACGTGGAAGTAGAAGTTCGGCAGCGCAAATTCGAGCAGGTAGTTGGCGCCGATGAAGTTCACCTCCAGCTTGCCGACGGTCAGCTTGATCTCGCGGGTTTCGCTTCCCTGCATGTCGATTTCGCGGATCGTCTCGAGATAGGCGATCGTCCGTTCGACGCGCGCCTTCAGTTCCGCAAATGTCGTTTCCGTGTCGGGAAAGCTCGGGGCGCCTGCGCCGGTGAGGCGGCCGAGTGCGTTCTTGGAGGTGTCGCTGACGCGCTGGACCTGCGCCGAAAGCGGCAGCATGTCCGGTGCGAGGCGCGCGTTCACCAGCACCTCCGGCGCGATGCCGTTCGCCTCGCAATGGGCTTCTGCCTTGTCGAGCAGGTTTGACAGGACCCGCAGCCCGCGGACGAACACAGGGACGGAGAGGCGGTGCATGGACAGGGTCATCGGAGGATCCTTGTTTGTTTCGGCCGTTCATTCCTGCCGGCTCACGACTTCAGATGGGTGAGCGCCGGCATATTTTATAGTTCCCCGGGGCCAAAATCGACATTGATGAGCGGCTCACCAGCAGTACCGATAGCCGTTGGTCCGCTTCTTGACGTCGAGATGCAGATGGGTCTCGTGCGCGGCGTCGCTGCCGGGATCAAGCACGGTGGTGAAATAGAGGCAGGCGGAGGCGACCACCGCCCGCTGCAGGGCGCCCTCGATCGTTGCGTCCTTCTCGCGCGGAGCGATCGCCAGCCGGCTGCCGTCGGAATAGGTGAAGCCCGCGATGTCGACGGCATTGCCGAGCGCGTGCTCGGACAGTTTTCCATTCGGCTCGTTGTTTCGGTTGCGGCAGACATAGGCGGAGGCCTGGTTGAGGGCGACAAGCCGCTTCTGCGGCGTCGCCGCCTTGATGGCGGGTATGACGGCGTCACGGGTCCAGCGCTGGAGCTGGAGCGCCGTCTCGCAGCGGAGCGTCGCTTCCGGCTTTATCTCGATGTCCGAGGCGAGCTGGCCGACGACCACGGGCCGGGCGATGCCGCAGCCATTCTCCGGGTCGATCCGCGGTGCTTCCTTGACGACCGCGCCGGCCGATCTCAGTTCCGTCAGGCACGCCGCGACGGCAGCGGCATCCTCTTCGGGGATGGGTGGCGGCGGGGGCGGAGGTTCGGGCTTTTCGGTCTGAGTTGCCGGTGCTGGCGGACCTTGGACCGGTTTTTCGGGGGCTGGCTCCCCGGAACCAGCTTCGGGGGCCGGTTTCGACGCCTCTACCGGGGGCCGCGGCACCGGCATCGGGCCCTTTTCCGGCAGCGAAGCGCCAGAAAGCAAGAGGACGGACGTGACAAGCAAGACAGCCGGTCGGCAGGTTATGGTCGTAGTTCTCCGATTTTCTACGTACGGAAGAAATGCCGCCGAGGTGCATTCTGTTCCCCAACACCTGGGGAGGTCAGACGCAAGGCGAGCGCCGCCCGGGCGGGCGGAAAACGCAGTTGCGTTCGCCTTCGCTTCACGCTAACACTTCCGCCGATGATGAACGCACGCAACATTGCGATCTGGTGGTGGGCACGCTGAAAGCGGCCTCGACCAGTCACGCGTGATTGACAGACAAGCCGCCCGGAAACCACGAGGCGGCTTTTTTCATTTCAGGGGCGCTTCGGGACCGAGCCGAACAGGAGAGTAGGGGAATGGTGACGAAGCTTCTGGATGACGGCGCGGAGAGCTACGAGACGCGCGGTGGCATCACTGTGACGCGCAGGCGGCGGGAGGCGGACTACGCGAACGCCATCTCCGGCTACGTCGACAAGCTCGACGAACGGCGCGGCGCGGTTTTTTCCTCCAACTACGAGTATCCGGGCCGCTACACGCGCTGGGACGTCGCGATCGTCGATCCGCCGCTCGCCGTAAGCTCGTTTGGTCGCAACGTCTGGATCGAGGCCTATAACGGGCGCGGCGAGGCGCTGCTCGCCATGATCGCGCCTCGGCTTGCAACGGTTTCCGACCTGTCGCTCGGCGCATCCTCGCCGCGCCGGCTCGACCTGAAGGTGAACGAACCCGACCGGGTCTTCACCGAGGAGGAGCGCTCGAAGATTCCGACCGTGTTCACGGTCCTGCGCGCCATCACCGACCTGTTCCATTCGCCGGAAGATGCCAATCTCGGCTTCTACGGCGCCTTCGGCTACGATCTCGCCTTCCAGTTCGACGCGATCGACCTGAAGCTTGAACGTCCTGAAGACCAGCGCGACATGGTGCTGTTCCTGCCCGACGAAATCCTCGTCGTCGACCACTATGCCGCCAAGGCCTGGATCGACCGTTACGACTTCGCTAAGGGCGGGCTTTCGACCCAAGGCAAGGACGAGGCGATCGCGCCCGAGCCGTTCCGCGGCACGGACACCACACCCCCGCAAGGCGACCACCGGCCCGGCGAATATGCCGAGCTCGTCGTCAAGGCGAAGGAGAGCTTCCGGCGCGGCGACCTGTTCGAGGTGGTGCCGGGCCAGAAATTCTACGAGCGCTGCGAGAGCAAGCCCTCGGAGATCTCGGGGCGCCTCAAGGCGATCAATCCGTCGCCCTATTCTTTCTTCATCAATCTCGGCAACCAGGAGTACCTGGTCGGCGCCTCGCCGGAGATGTTCGTGCGCGTCTCCGGCCGGCGCATCGAGACCTGCCCGATCTCCGGCACCATCAAGCGGGGCGACGACCCGATCGCCGACTCGGAGCAGATCCTCAAGCTGCTCAACTCCAAGAAGGACGAGTCGGAGCTGACGATGTGCTCGGACGTCGACCGCAACGACAAGTCCAGGGTCTGCGAGCCGGGCTCGGTCAAGGTCATCGGCCGACGCCAGATCGAGATGTATTCGCGGCTGATCCACACGGTTGATCACATCGAGGGGCGGCTGCGCGACGATATGGACGCCTTCGACGGCTTCCTCTCGCACGCCTGGGCGGTGACGGTCACCGGCGCGCCGAAACTCTGGGCGATGCGCTTCATCGAGGCGCACGAGAAGAGCCCGCGGGCGTGGTACGGCGGGGCGATCGGCATGGTCGGTTTCAACGGCGACATGAACACCGGGCTCACGCTGCGCACCATCCGCATCAAGGACGGGATTGCCGAGGTGAGGGCAGGGGCGACGCTGCTCAACGATTCCAACCCGCAAGAAGAAGAAGCCGAAACCGAACTGAAGGCATCCGCCATGATTGCAGCCATCCGTGACGCAAAGGCCGGCAATGCGGCCAAGGCGCAGCGCGACGTCGCTTCCGTCGGCGCCGGCGTCAACATCCTGCTCGTCGACCACGAGGACAGCTTCGTGCACACGCTGGCGAACTACTTCCGCCAGACCGGGGCGACGGTGACGACCGTGCGTACGCCGGTCGCAGACGAACTGTTCGATCGGCTCAAGCCGGACCTGGTCGTGCTGTCGCCGGGCCCCGGCACTCCGAAGGACTTCGACTGCAAGGCGACGATTGGCAAGGCGCGGGCACGCAACCTGCCGATTTTCGGCGTCTGCCTCGGCCTGCAGGCGCTCGCCGAGGCGTATGGCGGGCAATTGCGGCAACTGGCGGTGCCGATGCACGGCAAGCCCTCGCGCATCCGCGTGCTCGAGCCCGGCATCGTCTTCTCGGGCCTCGGCAAGGAGGTGACGGTCGGCCGCTATCACTCGATCTTCGCCGATCCGGCGACGCTGCCCGCCGACTTCACCATTACGGCGGAGAGCGAAGACGGCACGATCATGGGCATCGAGCATGCGAAGGAGCCGGTGGCGGCGGTGCAGTTCCACCCCGAATCGATCATGACGCTTGGTGGTGACGCCGGGATGCGGATGATCGAGAATGTGGTGGCGCGTCTGGCGCGCAAGTCCGGCACCAAGGCGGCCTGAGTTCATCCCCGAAATGCGCCTTTGACATTCCGGGCGAACTGACCGATAGAGATGCCGAAGAAAAGCCGCCTGCGCGAAAACCCGCGCGGGCGGTTTTGCGTTCAAGGACCACGGTTCTTGCAATTCGTTAGCATCCGCATCGGAGCGAGCAATGAGCACCTCAGGAAACCAAACCGTCGCCCGCCTGGCCCTTATCGGCATCCCGATGGCGTTCTTCGTCATGGGGCTGAAGCTCTTGGCGTGGTGGGTGACTGGGTCGGTCGCGCTGCTGTCGGATGCGCTGGAATCGACGGTGAACGTGATCGCGGCGATCATCGCGTGGGGGGCGATCCGCTATGCGGCGAAGCCGGCCGACGCCACGCATCCGTTCGGTCACCACAAGGCGGAGTATTTTTCCGCGGTCATCGAGGGGGTGCTGATCGCGCTGGCGGCTCTCCTGATCGTGCGGGAGGCACTGCCGAAACTGTCGGCGCCGACGCTGCTTGAAGAACCTGTGCTCGGATTGGCGATCAACCTTGTCGCCGGTCTGGTCAATGCCGGCTGGGCGGCGACACTGATCCGGGTCGGAAGGCGTCACCGCTCGCCGGCGCTGACGGCCGATGGGCAGCATATCCTTTCCGACGTCGTCACCTCGGCGGGCGTGCTGGTCGGTTTGCTGCTGGCGCTGGTCACCGGGTACGCCATCCTCGATCCCGTCATGGCGATACTGGTCGCCTTGCACATCCTGTACCAGGGGTGGAAAATCATCTCCCATTCCGTCAGCGGCCTGATGGATCATGCCGTCGAGCCGGAGGAAGAGGCCGCGATCAAGGAGGCGATCGCCACCCATGCCGATGGCTCGCTCGGGGTGCACGACCTCAAGACGCGCAGGGCGGGAAACGCCACCTTCGTCGATTTCCACCTGGTCGTGCCGGCGCGGATGGCGGTTGCCGACGCGCATGATATCTGCGATCGGCTGGAAGCGGCGATCGAGGCGGTTCAGCCGGGAGCGCGGATCGCCATCCATGTCGAGCCCGAGACGGAGAAGGCGCACGGCATCAAGGTGAAAGTGCAAAGGGCAAGCCCATGACAAAGACCGACGTTTCCAATCTTTCGCAACTGGGCCGCAACGTCGGCCTGCCGCAAAGCCCCGAGGAGGCGGTGCTCGAGAAGGTTCCGAGCGGGCACAAGGGGGCCGATTTCGTCGTGCGCTTCACCGCGCCGGAGTTCACCTCGCTTTGCCCGATGACCGGGCAGCCCGACTTCGCCCATATCGTCATAGACTACGTGCCGGACGGATGGCTGGTCGAGTCGAAGTCGCTGAAGCTCTATCTCCACTCCTTCCGCAACCACGGCGCCTTTCATGAGGACTGCACCCTGGACATCGGCAGACGGCTGGTGGACCTGCTTGCGCCGAAATGGCTGAGGATCGGCGCCTACTGGTATCCGCGCGGCGGCATTCCGATCGACGTGTTCTGGCAGACCGGTGCGCCGCCCGAGGGGGTCTGGGTGCCGGACCAGGGGGTCGCGCCCTATCGCGGGCGCGGCTGAGGCGCCAGGCTGGATCGCGGCGGCCACAGCACCGCGTCGCTTAACCAGCCGGGGGACGCTCAAGTCTTGAAGCGTTCCTCCTGTCTCCGACGGTGCCGCGCCTTGCGGCGGCGCGTCAGGTTCAGGCGTGCGAATGCGGATGCCGGTAGTCCCAGACCGCCCAGGCCGACAGCGCGGCGGTGCAGATACCAAGGATGACGTGGGTCCACATCGCGTGGGTGTTGGTGACGAAGCCGAGCAGCCAGGGCGAGACGATCAGCCACAGGCCGACCACCAGGTTCACCCACTCTTCCCATTCTGCGAAGGCCGACAGCGTCATGATCGCGAAGGCGCCGAGCACGATGGCGGCAATCCAGGCGTTCCAGCTCGGCCGCGCCTCGGCGGCGAAGCCGATCACCCAGGGCGACAGGAACAGGCATATTGCCAGGACGAGAGTGACCAGGTCCTGACCTCTCCGACCGGACATGAAGTTCATCATAGCAACCTCCATGAGGCTCCACCGTGCCTGCAGGCACGGAACTGTTTATCATGATACGCTGATATTTATTTCCTTCAAGATTCATCGCCTTAACCGACTTTTGCGCCTCCGGGTCCCCGGCATTTTCCGATACTCGCTTCTGGCAAGCGCTACCGGCTGCTCGTCCTGCATCTGCTCGGCGGCGCTTCAGACTGCGCCCTCTATCGCCCCGACCGGCGTTTTGTTGCATTGTCTTGGGCAGTGAGTCGCATTATCTGACTGCGACAGGGATTTCAGACAGGCGGAGAGTTGCCGATGAACGACGAAGAAGACGACAAGAAGACCGAGCTGCCGCTCGGCAAGGAAACCGAGGCGAACCTGTTCAAGTCGCGCTCGATCTTCATCTATGGCGGCATCACCCAGGAACTGGCGCAGAAGGTCTGCTCGCAGCTGGTGGCGCTGGCTGCCGCCAGCGACGAAGACATCCGCATCTTCGTGAACTCGCCGGGCGGCCACGTCGAATCCGGCGACAGCATCCACGACATGATCAAGTTCATCAAGCCGAAGGTCTGGATGATCGGAACCGGTTGGGTCGCCTCTGCCGGCGCGCTGATCTATGTCGCCGCCCCGAAGGAGCAGCGCCTCTGCCTGCCGAACACCCGCTTCCTGCTGCACCAACCGTCCGGCGGAACGCGCGGCATGGCTTCCGACATCGAGATTCAGGCCCGCGAGATCCTCAAGATGAACGAGCGCCTGAACCGGATCTTTTCGGAGGCCACCGGCCAGCCGGTCGAGCGGATCGCCAAGGACACCGACCGCGACTACTGGCTTTCGGCCCAGGAAGCCAAGGACTACGGGCTCGTTTCGCGGATCATCTCCTCGCAGGGCGACATCTGAACCTGACAGTCTCGGGCCTCCTTCGTAAAGGAGGCCCGAGACTGCTGAACGGCCCTTCAGCACCTTTTCAAATCGTGCAGCGGTACCAATCGCTCCCCCGCCGACGGGTGCGACACTTGGCGCAGGAGCCTCGCGGTCTAAACGGACGGAAGCGGGGCAGCCGCTTCTCTCTGCCTGCCCCTCGGCAGGGGAACGCTATCAGTCGGAGAAGCCAAATCGTGCGGGTCCCACGGGCCGCATTCCCATCTGGCGCGCATAGACACAGTAGTCGTAGTTGTCGTTCATCGGTCCGCCGTATCGCGCAAAGCAATAGTTGCGTGCCTCCAATGTCACCGGATCGATCGGTGTGGACTGGCAGCCTGCAAGCGTGGCAAGCAGTAGCAGGACGATATGCTTCATGGCCTATTCCTCTGCGCGACGGGCCCTGGATGGCCGGCACGCCTTAACATTACCGCTGGAACGCATCCCGCACAAATACCTCTCGCGCCCGGCTTGCGCGGCGTCGACTGCGCAGCTATAAACCGGCTCATGTCGAAGACCCGAGGCCATATTGTCGGACGGATGTCGCGCAGCCAGGCGGCTGCCAGCGAGCATTCGCGCCGCTTCGCCTCCCTGCTCCTTCTCGGCCTTACGCGCGGTTGCCGGGTTCTTTGAGGAGCGCCCGGCGGCCGAACAGCCAGCCGGCACAAGTGCTCCTCGCATCACCCATTTCCAAATTCCGTTCCCGGGCCGCACAGGGCCAGCTTTCGCCGTCGCCAGGCGCGCCTCGATCCGCTATTGAGGTTTCCTGCGAAGGCCGGGATGACGTAGAGACAGGCACATGACCGTAGAGACGAACACCTCCAAAAATGGCATGCCGAACGCGGCTGCAAAATACCAGCCTTACCCGCAGGTCGATATTCCCGACCGCACCTGGCCGGGCAAGACCATCACGAAGCCGCCGATCTGGTGCTCGGTGGACCTGCGCGACGGCAACCAGTCGCTGGTCAACCCGATGGGCCATGACCGCAAGGCCCGTATGTTCCAACTCCTGCTCGACATGAACTTCAAGGAGATCGAGATCGGCTTCCCGTCTGCCTCGCAGACGGACTTTGACTTCGCCCGCTGGTGTGTCGAGGAGGGCAACGTCCCCGATGACGTCTCGCTGCAGGTGCTGGTCCAGTGCCGGCCGGAACTGATCACCCGCACCTTCGAGGCGCTGGAGGGGGCCCGGCGCCCGATCATCCACTTCTATAATTCCACCAGCGAACTGCAGCGCCGCGTCGTCTTCGGCAAGGACGTTGCCGGCATCAAGCAGATCGCCACCGACGCTGCCAAGATGATCATGGACATGGCGGCAGAGGCGGGCGGCGACTACCGCTTCGAGTATTCGCCCGAGAGCTTCACCGGGACGGAGCTTGAGGTCGCGCTCGAGATCTGCAACGCGGTCACCGAGATCGTGCGTCCGACGGCGGACAACAAGCTGATCATGAACCTGCCGTCGACCGTCGAGATGGCGACGCCGAACATCTATGCCGACCAGATCGAATGGATGTGCCGCAATCTCGACAATCGCGAAAACCTGATCATCTCGCTGCATCCGCACAACGACCGCGGCACCGGGATCGCTGCGACCGAACTCGGTTTGATGGCCGGCGCCGACCGGGTGGAGGGCACGCTGTTCGGCAATGGCGAGCGCACCGGCAACGTCGACGTCGTCACGCTGGCGCTGAACATGTACACGCAAGGCGTCGACCCGAAGCTCGACTGCTCCGACATCGAGCGCATCAAGGCGGTCTACGAGTACTCCAACGAGATGGTCATTCCGGAACGCCACCCCTACGTCGGCGAACTGGTCTACACAGCCTTCTCCGGCTCGCACCAGGACGCGATCAACAAGGGCATGAAGGCGATCAGGACGGCCAACAAGCCGGTCTGGGAGGTTCCATACCTGCCGATCGACCCGCAGGACGTCGGCCGCACCTACGAGGCCATCATCCGCATCAACTCGCAGTCAGGCAAGGGCGGCATCGCCTATATCCTGCAGCAGGACCATGGCATCAACCTGCCGCGCAACCTGCAGGTGGAATTCCGCGAGGACATCCAGCGGATCACCGACGAGGAGGGCGTCGAGCTTCCGTCGAAGCGCATCTACGAGCGCTTCCTCGAGCGCTACGTGACCCAGCCGGAGGCGCGGCTGCGCTTCGTCGACCACCACACCTATCCGGATACGACCCGCAAGGGTGTGCGCATCGTTTCGGCCGAGATCACCGACGGCGGCGAGCCGCGGCGGATCGAGGGGCAGGGCACCGGGCCGATCGACGGCTTCATCCACGCGCTGTCTCTTCATACCGGCGTGGAGATGTCGGTGGTCGACTACTCCGAGCATTCGCTGCAGCGGGGCTCGAACGCGGCAGCCATCGCCTATGTCGAGATCGAGCATCCCGGCGGCCGCCTCTTCGGCGTCGGCATCAACACCAACATCGTCACCGCCTCGCTCGAGGCGATCGTCTCAGCCGCAAACCGCGTGCTGGAGGAGACTGGTCGCTGATCGGTGAGAGACGCATGACGCAATGTCGGCCACCCCGGAGACGGGGTGGCCTTTTTGCTGATTGCTGGTACCCGCGCCGCTTGCCTTTCCCGGTCGTCGACACTGTCTCGCCGCGCTAGGCACCGAGCGTGGATGTCGATCAGTGCGACACGTCAGATTGCCTGTCCCACCGCCTCGGCGATCGTTTCCAGGGCTGGGTCGGAGGATGGCCCGATGACGACGAATGCAGCGGCCCCTTGCTGCCAGGATACGAGGCCGAGATCGTTGCGGATAATGTCGACCGGATCGGTTCGTTGCGGGACCGGCTCGGCTTTCTGGAGGCAGACGGAAAAGATCTCGCCGTCCTCGTCCTTATAGAGGAGCTGTGCCGTCGGCCGGCCACCGGCGACCAGAAGCCGGCCGCCCTCGAAATCCAACTTGTTGGCGCTCAGGTCGGGGATCGAGAATTCGACACCCACCGCCGCTGCCAGCCACTCGACGATTTCGGCGCTCCGGGCGGCCGGAACCTCCGCCAGGTGACGGGACTGGCGGGCATACATGCGGTGGTCGTCGGCAAGCTCGTCAAGCCAGTTGCGTGTCGTGGCGAAGAGCACCGGCGGTTCGGCGGCCGGCTTTCGGGTTGAGCCGAGCAGGTATCCGGCGCCGGCGCCGACGGCGAGCAGAATGAGGCCCGAGGCGGCGATACGCGTCCAGCCGGCGTAAGAACGGGCCTCGTCAGCGGGCGGCGCAAGCGGCGTGCGCCCCGGCTCGTGCCCGGTATCGGTCGCGGCCTGCTTGATGCTGCGGACGAGCGCGAGGGGGACGGGCTCGTGCAGCATGTCCTCGAAGGCCTTGCGGCCGAGATCACTGCCGAGCTTGAGCCGATTGAAGAGGGTGCGCGCCTGTTCGTCGCGGGCCAGCATCCTGTCGATTTCACTGATTTCCGCATTCGGCAACTGTCCGTCCAGATAGGCTGACAGGCGCACCTCAAGCGGAAGGCCTTGCGTGCTTTCCAATGCTCAGGTCCTCCTTTCCGTTTGTTCCGAGATCATGGCAGCAAGGCGAATGCGTGCCGTTGAAAGCCGGCTCATGACCGTTCCGATCGGAATTCCCAAAACGTCGGCCGCCTCGCGGTAGCTGTGACCTTCCACATTTACCAGCAGGAACACGCTGGAGAGCCCCTCGGGCATCGTCATGATCAGCTTGTGCAGTTGCTTGGCGTAAACCGCCTTGTCGGCGGACGCCTCGATGTGGAGGTCGTCCTGCTCGGAGAAATCGACCGTGCCCGAGCCGGTGCGGACCTTGCGCTTGCGGATTTCGTCGACCCACAGATTGCGCGTCATCGCATAGACCCAGCTTTCCAGGCGCCCTTCGCCGTTCCAGAGGTGGCTGCGGGTGATGGCGCGCTCACAGGCTTCCTGCACGAGGTCGTCGGCATCGCTGGCGTTTCTTGTCAGGGTCATGGCGAATCGGCGCAGTTTCGGCAAGAGACCGACCAGTTCACGCCGGAATTCACTCGCTTCTGCCGTCGGGCGCATTGCTTTTCCAAGAGAACGTTCGAGGGCCGGCCGATATTCGCGACCATACAGGCAACCGCCTTGATATGAAACATGTGGCCGCCGGTCCGCAAGCATGCGCGCGCAGAGAGCCGGGAACTGGGAAATCCTGCGACGGAATGCGGTGGCGGGACCATGCGGTCCCGCCTTGCGACGCCACGAGGCGTGCGAAGGGATCAGTAGGTGTGGCGTTCGCCGCCGAGTGACTGCAGCAGCGACCTGTAGGCCCAGGTGTTCTCACCGCCACGGTCGCGGATCTCGACAAGCTGCACGCGGGCGGCCTGGATATCGCCCTGGTCGATCAGGGCCTGGCCCATGTATGAGCGGGCGAGAATGTAGTTCGCGTCCTGGGCGATTGCCTCGCGGTAGTAGGTCATGGCACGCGGGACATCGCCGAGCTTGCGATAGGTGAAGCCGTAGTAGTTGAGGATGCGCGGGTCGTTCTGGTTCTCCGCCGCCTCCAGGGCGTCCAGCGCGCTGCCGTACTGGCCCGCATAGGCGAATTCGCGGGCGGCCTCGTAGAGGATGTCGTCCGGCTTGAGCTCGCTCTTTTTCTGCGTGCCGTTCTTGTTCTTGCTGTTCGCCTTGATCTGATCAGGCGTCAGGCACATCTTGCGCTCGGCACTCCAAATCTTGCCGTTCGTGCAGGTCGTCGTCGTCGGCGTGGCGGCCGGGGGCGAGCCGCCGCCGGTGTCGGCGGCGAAGGCGATGCCGGCGGGCGCAAGTGCGGTCGCCAGGGCGGCGACACAGGTGATGCGGGTGAGGAACTGACTGGGCATCTTCGATTCCTTCCGGTTTTTCGAACGGTCGCAGGGCACGGTTGACGGCTCGCGACGGTGGCGCAGTGGCCCCGAAGCGCGTCATGCGGTTAGACGCAGCCTGCGGGCGCTTTATTCCCCGGCATAGAAGCGGGTGGTTTCCGCCAGCACGACATCCGCGCACTGCGCGTCGAGCGCATAGCGTTCGCGCATCACGTTCCAGCGGCCCGGCGCGCCGGAAATTTCGAAGATGTTGAAGGCCGCCGGCGGCTTGTGCCCTCCCGGCCCCTGCGAGGCAGAGGCGATGCCGACGACCGGCACGGGACCGGCGGGACTGCGCAGCCAGTGGACGGTGTTGAGGTGGGTGTGGCCGTGCAGCACCAGTTCGGCGCCGCCGGCGAAGATCGTCGCGGCGAAGCGGGTGATGCCGATCATCCGCTTGTGCAGGGAGGTGGCGCCATGGATCGGCGGATGGTGGATCATCACGACCCGGAAAAGCCCCGCCTCGCCGGCGGCCCGCAGCAGGTTGACCGTGTCGCGTGCCTGGCGCGGCCCGAAATATCCGCTCGCCGCAAACGGCGGTGTGGCGACTGCTGTCGAGCAGCCGATGAGGGCGACGTTGTCGCGCACGCGCAAATAGGGAAAGATCCGGCGATCGGAGGTCCACTCAGCCGGCGCGTTGTCGCCGCGCATGTAGGGATACCAGGCCTTCGTCGATCGCTCATAGGCCCCCGGCACATAGGCGTCGTGATTGCCGGGCACCACCGAGACGTTTTCGGGCGTTCCGGTTCGAGGCAGCCAGCAGGCGACGGAGTCGATCTCGATCCTGGTGGCGAGATTGACGAGATCGCCGGTAATGGCCAGATGGTCCGGATCGTTGCGCTCGACGGCGCCCATCAGGAGGTCGAGCGCGTTCGCGAACATGTGCCGGCGGCGGTTGCTGTGCCAATTGACAAATCCGGTGATCCGCTTGGATGCCAGTTCCACCAGCGACAGCGCGGGCAGGGGGCCGAGATGGACGTCGGAGATGTGGGCGAGACGGAACATGGCCCTGCATAGACCAAGTGGCGGCGTCAGGGAAATGGGGCCGGTCCGGAATCATCGGCTGGGACCGGGTATTCGTCTCTTTTGCGAGTGGACAAGCAACACGTGTTCGGGCCCGCGTCTTGCTATGGCCCGCTCTTGGGGCGATGCCTAGGGCTGACCGACATCGACGAGGAATAACATGAACAGCGACCGGCCGCCGGAGATGCGCAGCCTCCTGGCCCGCCTCTTCCTCCGCATGGTTCACGCCTATGCCGCCTGGGCGCGGGGCATGACGCTCGGGGTCCGGGCGGCCTGTTTCGATGCCGAAGGACGCGTCTTCCTGGTGCGGCACAGCTATGTTCCGGGCTGGCACCTGCCGGGCGGCGGCATCGAGCGGCACGAAACCGCTCTTCAAGCGCTCTCAAAGGAAATGCGGGAGGAGGGCAACCTGCTCGCCGGCGAGGCGCCGCGACTGTTCCACGTCTATCTCAACAGGCGAACCAGCAAGCGCGACCACGTGCTCTTCTATGTCTGCGAGGGGGTTCGGCAAAGCGCACCGAAGCAGCCGGACTGGGAAATTCGCGAAGCCGGTTTCTTCGCCCTTGATCGCCTGCCGCCAGACGTGACGCCGGCGACGCTGCGCCGGCTCGACGAAATCGCCGGCCGCGCGCAGCCGGCGGAGTTCTGGTGAGGCATGCTGCCGAAAGCGTGTAATCCGTGTTACGCGATCTGCATCAGGCAGCCCGAAGCCGCTCGCGCCCATGCGGCGCCGAGAGGTCGAGTGCCGGCCCGACCGGGACAATGCCGGTCGGGTTGATCGTCGGGTGGCTTCGATAATAGTGCTGCTTGATGTGGTGGAAGTCGACTGTCTCGGCGATGCCGGGGACCTGGTAGAGGTCGCGCAGATAGCCGGAGAGCGCCGGATAGTCGCCAATGCGGCGGATGTTGCACTTGAAATGGCCGACATAGACCGCATCGAAGCGCACCAGCGTCGTGAACAGCCGCCAGTCGGCCTCGGTGATCCGGTCGCCGGTCAGGTAGCGCCGCTGCGACAGGCGCTCCTCCAACTCGTCCAGCGCCTTGAACAGGCGGAGGACGTTTTCCTCATAGGCGTCCTGCGTCGTCGCGAAACCCGCCTTGTAGACCCCGTTGTTCACGGTGTCGTAGATGTGGTCGTTCAGGGCGTCGATCTCGGCGCGCAGGCGCAAGGGATAGTAGTCGTCGCACGAACCGGTGATCTGGTCAAAGGCGGAATTGAACATGCGGATGATCTCGGCGGATTCGTTGGAGACCATCCGGTTCTGCTTCTTGTCCCAGAGCACGGGAACGGTGACGCGGCCGGAATAGTGCGGATCGGCCTTGACGTAGATCTGCCAGAGCGTTTCGGCGCCGAACAGGTGATCGACGGTGCCGCCGTTTTCGGTCTTGAACTCCCAGCCCTTCGACAGCATCACAGGATCGACGATCGATACCGAGATCAGGTCCTCCAGCTTCTTCAGCTTGCGGAAGATCAGGGTGCGGTGGGCCCACGGACAGGCGAGCGAAACGTAGAGATGGTAGCGGTCGGCCTCAGCCTTGAAGCCGCCCTCGCCGGAGGGGCCGGGTGCGCCGTCGGGTGTGATCCAGTTGCGAAACTGCGAGGCCGCCCGCTTGAAGTGACCCTTGGTGGCTGCGGTGTCGTACCAGACATCATGCCAGACGCCGTCCACAAGCTTTCCCATGCCGAACTCCTTCGTTCTGATCTCGTCTACCGTTCAGATAGGATCAACGAACGTGGCCGAACAGGAGTCATTTTCTGAACAGTCCGTTTTCGGCTTTGACAGGCGCGGTTTTTCTGCTATCCGCCTTGCAAGTTTGTTCAGGATTTCGGTTCGAATGATTCTCTTTGCAGGAAACCCGCGACGATGCTGATGCTCTCGACGCCTCACTTGAGGCGCAGTCATCTCCTATTGTCTCGCACTCGGTTCCTGTTCCCATGCACAAGCACGACCTTGTCTACCTGAACGAAGATGCGTCCCACGACGCTGCCATCGAACACATCAACGAAGAAGCGTTCGGCCCCGGACGGCACGTCCGCGCCGCTGCCCGCATCCGCGAGCAGGGCCCGCACGACCGCTCGCTTTCCTTCATCTGTGCCGACGGCGGCGAGACGATCGCCTCGGTGCGGATGACGCCGGTGACGGCCGGTTCGTTGAACGGGCACCTGCTCGGTCCACTAGCCGTGAGACCCTCCCACAAGAACCGCGGTATTGGACGGGAACTGGTGCGAATTGCCGTGGCGGCGGCAAGGGAGAAGGGCTCGGAAGCCGTGATCCTCGTCGGCGACCCGCCCTACTATGGCCCGCTCGGCTTCGAGAAGGTTGCCTATAACGCCCTGACCTTCCCGGGTCCGGTCGACCCGAACCGGGTTCTGGTCGTGCCGATCGCTGTCGATACGCATGAGCGGCTCAAGGGTTCGATCCACTGGCGGCCAAGCGACGAGGCGGTTGCCGCCGCGCCGGGAAAACGCGCCGCAGCGGGCTGATCGCGTAGGATTGGTGCGGCCGAAAGGACTGCGATTTCGGTGCCAGAGGCGAGGGCGGAATGCCAATTTCAGGACACGATGCCGCGGCAGGCCCAGGCGACGTTCGCAAAGGATCTTGGACCATCCGGCCGACCGGCCTCGTAGGCGTCGCGCACCGCGGCCTCGGTGCGTTCGCGTTCGCTTGCCTCGAGTGCCGCCATATACGCCCCGAGCGGCCCTTCGCCCGCGGCGATCGGCGTCCAGTAGTCGTCGAAGTCGCGGTAATCCATGCGGATCATCAATTGGGTCTCCGCGACGTCCGACAGGCCCTGCGCCACGAATGCCTTTTTCATTTCGCCCGGCTGCATCATCGGCTGGAAGCAATAGCGAGCGCGCAGCCGGCGTCCGGCTTCGCTAAGGGCCGCCACGGTGTCGACCATCATGCGCATGCCGGGCATGCCCCCGAGATGATCCCACACGGCTGCCGCCACCACGCCGCCCGGCCGCACGACGCGCCGCATCTCGGCAATCGCCTTTTCCGCTTCCGGGACGAAGTGCAGCACGAGAAGCGCCAGGGCGCGATCGAACGAGCCGCCCTGGAAGGGCAGGGCGCAGGCATCAGCCTGTTGCACCTCGATGCGCGGATCGGTGTTGCGCCGCGCCGTCGCCTCGACGAAGACCGGCGAATAATCGATTGCGACGATCTTGCCGAGGGTTGGGTTGCTGGCGAGCGCCAGGGTCAGGCTGCCGGTGCCGCACCCGACCTCCAGAATCCTTTCGCCGGCGGCAAGGCCGGCGAAGTCGATGAATGGCGGGGCCAGCCTTCGGCTCCAGCGGCCCATGATCTGTTCATAGCCGGTCGCGTCGTGGACGTTGAAGGATGATGTCATCGCTGCCTCCACACGTTCCTGGGATTGTAAGCCGAGGTGGCGTTCTTGCCAAGGTCGCAGGATCGAACGGACGAAGCGGGCAGCGTTTGTCGGTGCCGCGCCACGGCCCAAGTCTCAAGTCGCGCCGGTGGTAGGGGGGAGCCTATCGGCCTTCCCGATACCAGGTTGCCGACAGCGCCAGGAGCAGCAGACCGACGCCGGCGAAGCCGGCAAACAGCGGCAGGTTGTCGACGCCCTTAAGCACGGTTTCGTTTGTCATGCGCAAGGACAGGCGCTGCGGATCGGCCGCGCGCACCGAGCCTGAAACCGGCAGAAGCGGCGGCACGTCGAGACTGCCGCCGGCATCCGCGAGCCGGCGCACCACGCCCTTCGTCGCCTCCGCCAGCGGCTGAAGTTTCTCCGTGGTCGAAATCGTCGCCTTGAACTCCGGCGCATCGACCGCGCCGACATGCACGAGCGCCGTAAGCCCGTCATTCTCGATCTCGAACAGGCCCGTTTCCGTCGTCTTGACCTCGGCGCGGTAGAGCCCCGGCTCGTCCGGCTTCAATTCGACGGGGATCGTCTTGCCCGAGGGCAGCTTCATCATCGCCGGGCCCGGCGCATCCTTGATCGTCTGCCGGTTGATCTGTAGCGTGCGCCCGAAGGCGCGTGCGGTCAGGGCCTCTTCCTCGAGCGCCGGCTCCTGCATCAGCCAGTGGGCGGTGCGGCGATAGAGCGAGACATGCGGGCCGCCGCCCTCGAAGCCGCGCGCCCAAAGCCAGCCCTGGTCCGACAGAAGCATGGCGACGCGGCCCTTGCCGTGGCGGCTCAGGACCAGCAGCGGCTTGCCGTCCGCGCCTTCCATCACGACGTTGCCCTGCGGCGGGGCGACGTCGACGGTGCGGAACCAGCGGCCCCAGTGCGGCGGTTCATCGAGCGCGCCTTCCAGTCCGCGCGTCACGGGGTGCTTCTTGCCCTCCGCCGACAGCCGCGGGTAGAAGGCCTTCTCGTTCACCACGCCGGTCGGGGTTGCCGGAAGCACGACCGACAGCGGCGTATAGGCGATGGAATCGGGGCCGGCATGCTCCGGGCCGGCTGCGATCAGCAGCGCCCCGCCGTTTTCCACATATTGGGCGATGTTGTCGTAATAGAGGATCGGCAGCACGCCGCGGTGCTGGTAGCGGTCGAAGATGATCAGGTCGAATTCCTTGATCTTGTCGACGAAGAGTTCGCGCGTCGGGAAGGCGATCAGGGAGAGTTCGTTGATCGGCGTGCCGTCCTGCTTTTCCGGCGGCCGCAGGATGGTGAAGTGGACGAGATCGATCGCGGTGTCCGATTTCAGGAGATTGCGCCAGGCGCGCTCGCCGGCGTGCGGTTCACCGGAGACCAGCAGTACGCGCAGGTTCTCGCGGATGCCATCGATCAGGTGGACGGCGCGGTTGTTGACGGTGGTGATCTCGCCCGGGACCGGGTCGACCGCGAATTCCAGCACGTTGCTGCCGCCGCGGGGCACGGTGAAGCGGAAGGGGATCTCGGCGCCTGGCGTGGCCGTTTCCGAGGCGATCTCGTTGCCGTTCAGACGGATCGTCACGTGCGCCGCCGTACCCGGCGACCTGCCGTCGTCGACGACTCGGAACTTCAGTTCCTGCTGTTCGCCGACGATGCCGAAGCGCGGTGCGCTCAAGACCTCGATGCGGCGGTCGAACTCGTCGGGCCGACCGGTGATCAGCGCGTGGACCGGCGCGTTGAAGCTGGAGAAGGCGGCGGGATCGGGGATGTCGTGCACCTGCCCGTCGGTCAAAAGGATGGCGCCGCCGACGCGGGCGGGCGGCACGTCGGCGAGTGCTGCCGTGAGCGCGTCGAAGAGGCGGGTGGAGGGCGTATCGGATTCGGGATCGTTCCCGGCCTCGACGATGCGCGGCTCGATGCGGGGATAGCGGGCAAGCCGATCCTTCAACTCGGCCAGCGCCTTGTCCGTCATCGCCGTCCGGTCGGCGTTCTGCTGGCTCTGGCTGCGGTCGACGACGACGGCGACGACCGTCGGCAGCGGCTCGCGCTCCTCGCGCATGACGACCGGATTGGCGAGGGCAAGAACCAGCAGCGCGAGAGCCGCAGCGCGCAGCGCTGCTCCCCGTACGCCCCGCCACAGGCCGAAGGCAGAAAGTGCAAGAGCGGCCGCGGCCAGCGCAGCGATGGCGTACCAGGGAAGAAGCGGCGAGAATGCGATGCTCATGTCACTGTCCCAGTCTTTCGAGCAGTGCCGGCACGTGCACCTGGTCGGCCTTGTAGTTGCCGGTCAGCATGTACATCATGATGTTCACGCCGGAGCGGAACGCATGCTCGCGCTGCATCTCATCGGGCGGAACGGTCGGCAGAAGCGGCGCGCCGCTGTCGTCGATCGCCCAGGCACCGGCGAAGTCGTTGCCGGTGATCATGATCGGGCTCACGCCGTCGCCGGCGCGCGCGGGCCGGTTCGGATCGGCCTTCTCGTCAAAATCGGCCTGCACCCATAGCGGGCTGCCGGTGTAGCGTCCGGGGAAATTCGCAAGCAGGTAGAAGGATTTCGTCAGCACGTGATCCGGGGGCACCGGTTCCAGCGGCGGTATGTCCAGGTTGGCGAGAATGTCGCGCAGGCGCTGCGTGTTTGGGCTTGCCGCCACACTGTTGTCGAGCGCCGAGAACTGATCGCGCGTATCGAAAAGCACGGTGCCGCCGTTGCGCATGTAGGCGTCGATGCGGCTGATCGCGGCCGGGCTCGGCATTGCCGCGCTGGCGCTCACCGGCCAGTAGAGCAGCGGAAAGACGGCGAGTTCGTCGGTCGCGATGTCGACGCCGACCGGCTCGCCGGGCTCCAGCGTGGTCCGGTAGGTGAGGAATTCGGTGAGGCCGACAAGCCCCCGCTCGGAGATATGGTCCACATCGCTCTCGCCGGTGACGACATAGGCGAGGTGGGTCGTGTCCAGCCGGGCCAGCAGCTTGTCGTCGCCGGGCTTTGAATCGTCGGCGAGCGCCGACCCTGACGAGAGGGCGAGCAGTCCGACCGACAGGGTGACTACCGCGAAAGTCGCTGCCGCACCGCGTGCCGGAGGCCGGGCGAGCCTGCGCGCGAAAGCGCCATTCATGAACAGGACGATCAGGCAATCGGCGATGAGCAGCAGCGTTGCGATCAGGAGAAGCGCGGGCTTCAACGACTTCGCCACCTGATCGACGAGGTTCTCGTGGACGAGCGCGAGGTCTGCAGCGGTCGGAAGGGGCGCTAGGACCTGCTTCGGCGGGAAGAGGTTGTGGGCGACGAAGCCCTCCTGAGAGCCGTAAAGCCCGGGCGGATTGTCCGCCGTGGCCGGGCCCCTGTCGGCCGCCGCCGGATCGAGCGGCTTGGCTTCGCCGGTGTCGGCGGACAGGGTGCCGACCGCGGTCAGCAGCCGGTACGGCGGCAGGCGCTGGCCCTTCGCGTCGCCGCTCGCAGCTACGCCGCCGCCGCGAGAAAGCTGCACGCTCCGGCGCAGCATCTCGACGAAATCGCCGGAGAGCGGCAGGTTGGACCAACTGGTCTCGGCGCTGACGTGGAACAGGACGATGCGGCCGGCGCCGACCTTGCCGGTCGTCACCAGCGGCGTGCCGTCGGCAAGGCTGGCCCAGGTCCGCTCCGGCAGGTCCGGCGTCGGTTCGGCCAGCACCTGACGCTTCACGAGCACGCCTTCGGGGCGGCGCATACCGGCAAAGGGACTGGCCGGCGGATAGTCGGCGAGCGGCTGCGGCTCGGACCAGGACAGCGCGCCGTCCAGCGCACGCTCGCCCTTGCGCAGCATTACCGGCACCAGCGGATCGTCTGCAGGGGCCGCCGCGAGCCGGGGTCCGGCGAAGCGGATCAGCATGCCACCGGCCTCGAGCCATTTCTTGACCGGAGCGTATGTCTCCTCCGGGAGGCGGCCGATGTCGGCCATGATCAGCACCGAGGGCCGCTGCTCCAGAAGCTCGGGGATAGCCGTGGCCAGGTCGGCGACGCCGGGCCTGACGAGCTCGGAATAGGGGGCGAGCGCCTTTTCAATGTAGTGCAGCGGCGACAGCAGCGGCTGGCTGGGGTCGTGCGTCTCGCCGCTCAGGAAGGCGACCCGCCTGCGGCGGAAACCGTCGTCGAGCAGATGGGTGGCGCCTGCCGTCGCAAGGCCGTCGACGGTGACCTGGGCAAAATCGTTGCGCAGCTCGAAGGGGGCGGCGATGCTGCCGGCCGCCGTCGTCTCGCCGGCCCTGAAGGCGAGTGTGCCGTTGCCGATCGGCCGGCCGCGGGAGTCGTGGGCGGTGAGCGCCAGCGTGCGGGCCCCGCTCGCAGAAAGCCGACTTGCGGTCACCGTCATCGCTTCGGCCTCGTTGTTGGCATCGGTGAGCGCCACCGCGCCCCGGCCGTCGCCTTCGATCAGGCGCAGCTCGGCAGGCTGCAAGCCCTGCAGCGCCGCGAGCGTGTCGTCGCGCTCGCCGGCGGCGATGCCGTCGGACAGAAAGGCCAGCGTGCCCGGGGCGGTGCCGGCCAGCGCCGTTTTCAGCGCCGCCACGGCGCCCGCGCGGTCGGCCGGCAGGGGTCGGGCCTGGCTCGCCGCCAGCCTGGTGCGGGCGGTGGCCGCGTCGATCGGTACGGCATCGTTGTGACGTTCGGCTGTGAAGACCAGAGAGATCGGCACGTCGCGCACTGCCGCATCGTCGATCAGCGCGGTTGCAGTGTCGACACGCCGCTGCCAGTCCGCGGCCGCAGCCCAGCTGTTGTCGATCACCAGCACGAGCGGACCGGAGGCGGAAAGCGTGTTGGCCCGCGGATTGAGGACGGGATCGGCGATCGCGAGGATGATGGCGGCGGCCATCAGCATGCGCAGCAGCGTCAGCCACCATGGGCTGCGGGCCGGGGTTTCCTCGCGCTTCAGGATCGAGGCAAGGATACGGAATGGCGGGAAGACCTCGACCACCGGCCGCGGCGGGGTCAGCCGCAGCAGCCACCAGATCGCCGGCAGCAGGACGAGCGCGGCGAGCACCGCGGGCGAAGCGAAGGCGAGGGCGCTCATCGATGCGCCTCCGCGGCCCTTAGCGCCGGCAGGCCGGAAAGATACATGTGCACGGCGACCAGCGCCTCGGAGGCGAGGCGATCGGTGCGATGGGCGACGAAGCTCCAGCCGAGATGGCGCAGGCCATCGGCGAGCGTGGCGCGGCGCGCCTGATAGGCGCGGGAATAATCATCCTTCAGCGTCTCGGCCCGGCCGGCCGTCAGTTTCTGGCCGGATTCCGGATCGGTGAACTCGGTGCGGCCGGCATAGGGGAAGAGTTCCTCCGCGGGATCGGCGACCTCGACGACGTGACCGCGCAGGCCGCGTCTTGCCAGCGGCCCAAGCCGCTCCATGACCGCATCGGGCGGATCAAGGAAATCGCCGATCAACACGATGTCGCTCGATCCGCGGATCATCTCGGTCCGCGGCAGCCCGTCGTCGGCAAGCGTGCTGTGGGAAAGGGCGGTGGCGAGCCGTTCGGCCGCATTGCGGGCGGCGACCGGTTCCATCACGCCGGGGCAGCCAATCCGCTCGCCCGAGCGTGCCAGGATTTCGGCGAGTGCCAGCAGGATTACCAGCGCGCGGCTCTCCTTCGACACCGTTCCGAGCGCGGACTTGTACATCATCGACGGCGACAGATCGGCCCAGAGCCAGATCGTGTGCGCCGCCTCCCATTCGCGGTCGCGGACATAGGTGTGGTCGTCGCGCGCGGAGCGTCGCCAATCGATCCGCGACAGGCTCTCGCCGGTCACATAGGGCCGGAACTGCCAGAAGTTCTCGCCGATGCCGCGCTTGCGCCGCCCGTGCCAGCCGGCGATCACCGTGTTGGCGAGGCGACGCGCCTCCACCAGGCAGTCTGGCATCAGCGCTGCGCGCGCCTGTGCCCGCGAAAGCACTTCGGGTGTCGGTGTGCGTCGGACGATCTCGCCGATGGCGGCCATGGGGCGCCCTCCCGTCAGCCGCGAGCCTGGCTCACGAGCGAGGCGACCACGTCGCGCACCGAAATGCCTTCGGCGCGGGCGGAGAAGGTCAATGCCATGCGGTGCTGCAGCACCGGCTCGGCCAGCGCCAGCACGTCGTCGACCGACGGGGCGAGCCGGCCCTCGTAGAGCGCGCGCGCCCGGGCGCAGAGCATCAGCGCCTGGCCCGCACGCGGGCCGGGGCCCCAGGCCACCTGCTTATCGGTCGTGGAATTGCCGTTGCCGGGGCGGGCGGAGCGCACGAGCGCGAGGATCGCGTCGAGCACCGTCTCGCCGATCGGTATCTGCCGGATCAGCGTCTGGATTTCCTGCAGGCGTCCGGCCGTGATGGCCTGGCCGGCATGCGCTTCGGTGACACCGGTCGTCTCGAGCAGGATCCTCCGCTCGGCGGCTAGGTCCGGATAGTTCACATCCACCTGCAGCAGGAAGCGGTCGAGCTGCGCCTCGGGGAGGGGATAGGTTCCCTCCTGTTCAAGCGGGTTCTGCGTCGCGAGAACGTGGAAGGGCCGCGGCAGGTCGTTGGCGCGGCCGGCGACCGTGACATGGTATTCCTGCATCGCCTGCAGCAGGGCCGACTGGGTGCGCGGCGAGGCGCGGTTGATCTCGTCGGCCATCAGCAGCTGCGTGAAGATCGGACCCGGCACGAAGCGGAAGGAGCGCTTGCCGTTTTCGTCCTGGTCCATCACTTCCGAGCCGAGGATATCGGAGGGCATCAGGTCCGGCGTGAACTGGACGCGGCTGGACTCCAGGCCGAGCACGGTGCCGAGCGTCGCGACGAGCTTCGTCTTGGCCAGCCCCGGCACGCCGACGAGCAGCGCGTGGCCGCCGGAGAGAATGGCAAGCATCGTCTGCTCGACCACGCTTTCCTGGCCGAAGATCACCTTGCCCACTTCCTTCCGCACCAGCGCGATGTCGGCGAGCGCCCGCTCGGCGGCGGCGATCACGGCCTTTTCGTCCAGGCCTGTTTCGGGGGATTTGACAACGCCCATGATCGTCTCCAGATGCCAGGTTCTGATTGCGGCCGACGCGCGCCTAGCGCGCATGCCAGCCGAATGTTGACCTTACAGGCTGACAAGCCGCCACGAAATGACTATCTCGTGACATCGTAACGAGATAGCGGCGAACCGGGTCGGAACAATGGCGAAGGGCGAAATTCAGGCGACGGATGACGCGGCGGGATTGGCAGCCCTGATCGCCCGTGCGGCCGCCGACACGGGCGATCAGACCCGCGGCCTGCCTCCGGTTGAGAAGTGGAATCCGCCGGACTGCGGCGACATCGACATGGAGATCCGCGCCGACGGAACCTGGTTCTACCTGGGCACCCCGATCGGCCGCGCCCCGCTGGTGCGCCTCTTCTCCACCGTGCTTCGCCGCGACGAGGACGGAAAGACCTATCTCGTCACACCTGTGGAAAAGGTCGGCATCCGTGTCGTCGACGCCCCCTTCGTGGCGGTCGAGATGGATGCGCAAGGGGAGGGCGAGGCGCAAAGGCTCACCTTCCGCACCAATGTCGGCGACGTCGTGGAGGCCGGAAGCGAGCATCCCTTGCGCTTCGTCATTCACGGGGAAAACAACGAGTTGAAGCCGTATCTTCACATTCGGGGTCGGCTCGAAGCGCTGGTCTCGCGCGCCGTGATGTACGACATCGTCGCGCTCGGCGAGACCGTCGTGATCGACGGTGCCGCAATGTTTGCAGTGCGCTCCGGCGGCGTCGTCTTCCCGATCATGCCGGCGGCCGAACTGGAAGCGCTGTCGAGATGACCCACTCCCTCTACAGCGCGGCTGAGTTCCGCCGCCGCGCCGCTGCGCAGGCGCTGACGGTGCATCCCGACAGCTGGCGCGAGAACGGCGACGCCAAGCTCAATCCTTCGACCATTCCCCATGTCGAGGGCATGAAGCTGAAGGACGCCGCCGTCCTGGTCGCTGCGATCGACGAGGGCGACGACGCGCGCCTGATCTTCACCCAGCGGAACGCGACGCTGCGCAAGCATTCCGGGCAGGTGGCCTTTCCCGGTGGGGCGGTAGACGAGGCCGACCGCGACATGGAGGCGGCGGCGGCGCGCGAGGCCGAGGAGGAGATCGGGCTCGACCGCCGCCTCGTCGAGCCGGTCGGCCGGCTGCCGGACTACATGGCTCTGTCCGGCTTCCGCATCACGCCGGTTCTCGCCGTCGTTCAGCCCGGCTTCTCGCTGACCCTCAATCCGGATGAAGTGGAATCGGTGTTCGAGGTGCCGCTGTCGTTCCTGATGAACCCCGCCAACCATGAGACGGGAAGCGGCGTCTGGCTCGGCACCGAGCGGCACTACTATCGGATGCCCTATCAGGGGCGGGACATCTGGGGCATCACCGCCGGCATCGTCCGGGTGATCTACGAGAGGCTTTACGCATGACGTCGGTGGCGGGGCAGGACTGGTTCAGGAACCCGGCGCTGCAGCGCGTGCTCGCGCTGCTCAATGCCGATGGCGGCGAGGCGAGGGTCGCCGGCGGCGCGGTTCGCAACAGCCTGATGGGGATGCCGGCCGGTGACGTCGACATCGCAACGACGCTGGTGCCCGACGAGGTTATCGGGCGCGCCAAGGCGGCCGGGATCAAGGCCGTTCCGACCGGCATCGACCACGGCACGGTGACGCTCGTCACGGACCGGACACCGTTCGAGGTGACGACGCTGCGGCGTGACCTGGAGACGGACGGCCGCCGGGCGCAGGTCGCCTTCGGCACCGACTGGCAGGAGGACGCCGAACGGCGCGATCTCACCATTAACGCGCTCTACGCCACGGCGAACGGCGAGGTGGTCGATCTCGTCGGCGGCCTTGCCGACATCGAGACGCGCACCGTGCGTTTCATCGGCGATGCCGATCGCCGGATCGCCGAGGATCATCTGCGCATCCTGCGCTTCTTCCGTTTCTTCGCCTTCTACGGCAGCGGCCGGCCGGATGCGGACGGCCTGCGGGCTTGCGCGCGTGCCAAGGGCAAGCTCGCAGCCCTTTCGGCCGAGCGCGTCTGGTCGGAGACGAAGAAGCTGCTCTCGGCGCCCGATCCGTTCCGGGCGCTGCTGTGGATGCGCCAATCCGGCGTGCTGACGCAAATCCTTCCCGAGACGGAAAAATGGGGGATCGACGCCATTCCGGGGCTTGTCGCCGCCGAGACCGCCTTCGGCTGGGCGCCCGATCCGCTGCTGCGGCTGGCCGCGATCGTGCCGCCGGATGCCGAGCGGCTGGCCGGCCTGTCGTCACGGCTGAAGCTGTCGCGCGCCGAGGCGGCCTGTCTCTCCGAATGGGCGGCGGCGCCGGAAATTCCCGAAACGATAGGCGAGACGGCCTTAGACAGGATGCTCTATCGCCACGGTCCTCAAGGGTTGATAGCGCGGCTGAAGCTGGCATTGTCGGCGGCCCGCGCCAAGGCGGAAACCGATCCGCCATCCATGGCCCGCAGCGCGCTGTGCCATCGCCTGCTGGCGCGTGCCGAGAGCTGGCAGAAGCCTGATTTCCCGATTGCCGGCGGCGATGTGATCGCCGCCGGCATCCCCGCCGGCCCAAAGGTCGGCCAAATCCTCGCCACGCTCGAGGCGGCATGGGTCGACAGCAACTTCAATCTCGACCGGCAGACGCTTCTCGGTCGGCTCGCGGCGCTCACATAGGTAATGCCGAAGAAAGACGCACCGATGCGGACCGGCGGGCGTGCCGTACTGGCTACTCCCGGTGTTCTCGACGGTTTTCTCGTGGACTGAGAGTCAAATTTCTAGGTGACGTTTTCCGCGTTCTCCATCCGCGGCTCGTCGACGATGCGGGCCTTGATGTTCTCGATCATGTTTTCGCGCACCACGGTCTCGCCATGGGTGTCGCGCATATGCTCGACGACCCGTCGAACGACTTCGGCATCGCTGTCGGCACGTGTGTGCCACTCGCATCCGGGGACAAGTGTTCCGCATTCGAAAAGTCGCATCGCATGCCTCCTTCAATTATGTCTTGGATGAGTCTCACACAATCCCGATGAACGGGAGCGCTGGGCCGAAATCCCTGCGCACCCGGCGTTCCGCCTGCAAGTGGGACGCACCCGTCAGATGATCTGCCGCAACGACGTCAAGCTTGGGCATGAGATGTTGTGAAAATCCAGCCCGATTTTCGGCGGGTGGGCTAGCCGTTAGGTTTTGCCCAGGCGTCGAAGCAGGCGGATGACTGGTACTTTTCATCCTTCGACGGATAGGGGGATCCGGTGGTGGCGAGCCGGCGGCGTACCTGTTGCAGGAAATAGTCGCGCGGCAGATCGCTGCCGCTTTCGACGCGCATTCTTTCGGCGATGCGGTTGAGGAATTCCACGTTGTGAAGGCTATTTTCGGCGTCACCCGGCGCGCCGGCAGTCGTATTCGTCATAGCGGCTTCCTCCCCTGGAAACAGGCGGGAGGATGGTATCATGAAAATGGCTGATACGATATCCGGATGGCGTATCGGGTGGCCGAATGTCCTCAGGGCCAGCGCACGACGGGGGGCAGCGAGGAAAGGATCGACTCGACATTGCCGCCCGTCTTCAGGCCGAAGATCGTGCCGCGGTCGTACAGCAGGTTGAACTCGACGTATCGGCCGCGCCGGACGAGCTGTTCGTCGCGGTCCTCTTCCGTCCAGCCGTTGTTGAAGTTGGTCCGGACGATCTTCGGATAGACCAGGCCGAACGCCCGGCCGACGTCCTGGGTGAAGGCGAAATCCGCCTCCCAGCCGCCGGCTTCCGCCGGCGAGTGCAGCCAGTCGTAGAAGATGCCGCCGATGCCGCGCGCCTCGTTGCGGTGCTTGAGGAAGAAATACTCGTCGCACCAGGTCTTGAACTTGCCATAGTCGGCGACAGGGTGGCGGTTGCAGGTGATCTCCATGGCGCGGTGGAACAGCACCGTGTCCGGATCGGTCTGCGTGCGCCTGCGGCTCAGCATCGGCGTCAGGTCGGCGCCGCCGCCGAACCAGTGGCTGGTGGTGACGACCATGCGCGTGTTCATATGCACGGTCGGCACGTTGGGATTGACCGGGTGTGCGATCAGCGAGATGCCGGAGGCCCAGAAGCGAGGGTCCTCGCTGGCGCCGGGAATCTGGCCGCGGAACTCGGGTGAAAACTCGCCATGGACGGTCGAGGTGTGGATGCCGACCTTCTCGAAGACGCGGCCCTCCATCATCGACATGCGGCCACCGCCGCCTTCGCCGCCGTCGCGCAGCCAGTCGCGGCCGACGAAACGGCCGGGTTCGCGATCGCTCAGCGGTCCCTGCAGTTCCTCCTCGAGCGTCTCGAAAGCCGCGCAAAGCTGATCGCGCAGTGTCTCGAACCAGGTGCGTGCCCGCGCCTTCCTGTCCTCGATGTCGTCCGGCAGGCCCTGCGGCAGTTCGGGTCTTTCCATGGTCTTTTCCTCAATGCCGGCCTGCATTCTACGGCCGAATCGAATTTTCGCCACACTTCCCATTTTTCCGCGGCGCTTGGCAACCTGCCCGGCTTTTGGCCGGGACTCGCCAAAGCCATGGCGACATCCTATCTTTACGTCATGAATGTGCTGCCGGAGGATTTCGAATGGCGCGTATTCCAGGCCCGCCGCCCCTCGACGGACTGAAGCGGCGGATCGAACAGAGCAGGCGCTCCCGTTCGGCGCAGGAGAAGGGCCACTTCATCCGCGAGACCTTCCGCCTCGAGCGTACCGCCGCGCGCCAGAAGGCCCGCGAGTGGTTCGACACCTGGCCGAAGGCCGCTTACTGGACCGAGGTCGAGAGCTGGCGGCCGCTGGAGGGCGACTGCATCGAGTTTACGATGCGGCGCCTGCCGAGCGCGGACTGAAGCCGCAGGCAGGCCGGCGTCGCCTGCGGCGGCGGGACGGCAAGGATTGTGTTGACCCTAAGTCTCGCGCCTCATAAATTGCGGCCACCTGAAACAGCAGAAAGGTGCCGGTTCGAGAAATGCGTCCGGCGAACACGGCTTGTTCGAGCTTGCGATTGCATTTGTCCTCATCGTCATCAACGGGCTGTTTGCCCTATCTGAACTCTCCATCGTCTCGTCGCGCAAGGTCCGCCTGAAGACCTTCGCAGCCCAGGGCAGGCGTGGGGCCGAGACGGCAATGCGGCTTGCCGAAAACCCGGGCAGGTTCCTCTCGACCGTCCAGATCGGCATCACGCTCGTCGGCATCCTGGCCGGTGCCGTGTCCGGAGCGGCGCTCGGTCTCCGCCTCGGTGAGATCCTGCTGGCGGCCGGCGTTTCGGCCTGGCTTGCCGGTCCGCTTGGCTACGGCATCGTGATCACCGTCATCACCTATCTTTCCGTGGTGGTCGGCGAACTCGTGCCCAAGCAGGTCGCCTTGCGCAACCCGGAGCGGTTCGCCTGCGCGGTCGCCCCCGCCATGGCGCTCTTTTCCAAGCTCGGCGGCCCGTTCGTCTGGCTGCTCGACGGCTCGTCGCGGCTGATCTTCCGCGTGCTCGGCCTCCACCAGTCGCCGGAAAGCGTCGTCACCGACGAGGAGATCAAGGCCGTCATGGCCGAGGCCGAGGCGGCCGGCGTCATCGAAAGCGGCGAGCAGAGCATGATCGCCGGCGTCATGCGCTTCTCCGACCGCGAGGCCCGCGGCCTGATGACGCCGCGCAAGGACGTGGATTGGATCGACCTGAGCGATGATCGCGACGAAATCCGCCAGCAGATATTCACCAGCCAGCACTCGCGCCTTCCGGTCAGCGAAAACGGCATCGAATCGGTGATCGGGATCCTGCAGATACGCGATCTCCTGCCGGCGGTCTCCTCCGGGGCGCCCTTCGACATCAGAAGCTATATCCGCCAGGCGCCCGTCATCCCGGACAGCATGGATGCGATGCGGGTGCTCGAGGCGCTGCGCTCCTCGGACGTGCCCATGCTGCTCGTCCACGACGAGTACGGCCACTTCGAAGGCGTGCTCACCCCGGCCGACGTGCTCGAGGCGATCGCCGGAGTCTTCCGATCCGACATCGGCGAGGGGGAGGCGGATGACTATGCCGTCCAGCGCGCCGACGGCTCCTGGCTGATCTCCGGCTCCATGCCGATCGACGAACTGGCCGACCGCCTGGGCCTGACGCTTGCCGACAGCCGCAGCTACCAGACCGCCGCCGGCCTCATCATCGACGTGCTGCAGCATCTGCCGGTGACCGGCGAGATCGTCCAGACCCAGGGTTGGCAGTTCGAAATTGTCGACATGGACGGGCGCCGTATCGACAAGCTGCTGGCAAGCCGGGTGGAGTAGGTCGCCGCTGCGCGCGCCCTGCCTGTCTCAGCCGAAGCCCGTCTGGCGCAGCGCTTCGCCGGTGATCATCGCCGCCGACATGGCGACGTTGATCGACCGCTGGCCATGGACCATCGGTATCAACACACGCGCATCGGCGGCGTCGTGCACGGCATCGGGAACGCCGGCGCTCTCGCGTCCGAAGAGCAGGATGTCGTCGGGTCGGTAGGCAAAGACGACATAGGACAAGGCTGCCTTGGTGGAGGCGAGCACCAGCCGCCGGCCGCTCTCCGCCCGCCATGCCTCGAAACGGGCCCAGGTGACGTGTCGTGTAAGCGTGACGGCGGCGAGGTAGTCCATGCCGGCACGCTTGAGGCTGCGATCGGACAGGTCGAAGCCGGCCGGTTCGATGACGTCGACGCCGATCCCCAGGCAGGCTGCGAGCCTCAGGATCGTGCCGGTGTTGCCGGCGATGTCGGGCTGGTAGAGGGCGATGCGGAGATCAGACATGAGTTTCGCCTTAGCGCATAAGCCCGCGTATCGGAATCAAAATTCCGGATCGCACTTGCGCCGCTCGCGGCCGCAGCGCTTGTCGTTGCGCCGCCAGTGCCGGCAACCGACCTGACGACTTTGCGGCCGACAGCGAAGCATTCAGGTTGTGCCGATCCGGCAACAGCGACCTGCAATGGTGCGATTTCTGGCGGTTTCCTCTGGCAAAACGTCGTATTTCACTGTAACAAGGCTCATCTTCAACGCGAGAACAGGGAGGCATCCGTATGGACACAGCATATCGACCACGCCTCCTTGACGGCATCACTTACCGTCTCGCCTAGGCGCTCGGCGCTTTTTCAAACTTGAATTTTCAATCGACCGTGAGCGACCCTGTTGCTTGCTCCGCGGTCTCCCGGGCTTCCCGTCAGGCCTTTCGCTGTGGCGAAGGCCATGCCGCGCGCCCCCGGGCAAATTTCGGAGATGACCCATGTTCGGCTGGTTCGAACGCAGACTGAATCCCTATCCTGCCGCGGAGCCGACACTGCCGCCGAAGGGTATTCTTGCCTTCCTCTGGCACTACACGCGGCCGGCCGCGCCGTGGCTGGTGCTGCTTGGCTTCTGCTCCATGGTGCTGGGGATCGCGGAAGTGATGCTGTTCCGGTTCCTCGGCAATATCGTCGACTGGCTCTCGGCTGGTGATCCGAGCACGTTCCTTGCCCGCGAGGGCAATACGCTGGTCTGGATGGCGCTGCTGCTGCTCGTCATCATTCCCGGCTTCGGCGCGCTGCATACGCTGACCATGCATCAGGCGCTGGCGGGCAATTTCCCGATGATCGCCCGCTGGCAGATGCATCGCTACCTGATCCGCCAGAGCATGACCTTCTTCGCCAACGAGTTCGCCGGCCGCGTCTCGACGAAGGTGATGCAGACGGCGCTCGCCGTGCGCGAGACCGTCATGAAGATCATCGACGTTTTCATCTATGTGGTGAGCTACTTCGTTTCGATGATCGCCATCATCGCCTCGGCGGACCTGCGTCTCGTCGTGCCGCTGCTTGTGTGGTTCGTCTTCTATGTCAGCATCCTGCGCTATTTCGTGCCGAAACTCATGGCGGTTTCACGCGCGCAGGCGGATGCGCGTTCGATGATGACGGGCCGGATCGTCGACAGCTACACCAACATTGCGACCGTGAAGCTGTTTTCGCATGCGGGCCGGGAGGAGACCTATGCCCGCGAAGGCATGGACGAGTTCCTGCAAACCGTGCACAAGCAGATGCGCCTCATCACGCGGTTCAACATCCTGATTGATGTCAACAACGTCATGACGATGTTCCTCACTGCGGCGGTCGGCATCTACTTCTGGATGGCGGGCGACGTTTCGGTCGGTGCCGTGGCGGTGGCCGTCGGCCTTGCCATGCGCATTAACGGCATGTCGCAGTGGGTGATGTGGGAAGTGACCGCGCTGTTCGAGAACATCGGTACCGTCTATGACGGCATGGGCATGATGACGAAGGCGCACGACATCACCGACCGTCCGCACGCGCAGCCGCTGTCCGCCAGGAAGGGCGCGATCGAGTTCGATCGGATCGGCTTCCACTACGGCAAGAGCAAGGGCGTGATCGAGGACCTGTCTCTCTCCATCAAGGCGGGCGAGAAGATCGGCCTCGTCGGCCGCTCCGGCGCCGGCAAGACGACGATGATGAACGTGCTGCTGCGCTTCTACGACCTGGAGAAGGGCCGCATCACCATCGACGGGCAGGACATCTCCGAGGTCACGCAGGACAGCCTGCGCAGCAAGATCGGCGTCGTGACCCAGGACACCTCGCTCCTGCATCGCTCGATCCGCGACAACATCGCCTACGGCCGGCCGGAGGCGACGGATGCGGAGATCATCGAGGCGGCCAAGCGCGCCAATGCCTGGAGCTTCATCGAGGATCTCGTCGACCAGCAGGGCCGGACTGGCCTGGATGCACAGGTCGGCGAGCGCGGCGTAAAACTCTCCGGCGGCCAGCGCCAGCGCATCGCCATCGCGCGCGTGTTCCTCAAGGATGCGCCGATCCTCATCCTCGACGAGGCCACTTCGGCGCTCGATTCGGAGGTCGAGGCGGCGATCCAGGAGAACCTGTTCGCGCTCATGGAAGGCAAGACGGTGATTGCGATCGCCCACCGGCTGTCGACGTTGACGGAGATGGACCGGCTGGTCGTGCTCGACCGGGGCCGCATCCACGAGACGGGTACCCATGCCGAACTGGTCGCCCGCGGCGGCATCTATGCCGACCTGTGGAACCGCCAGTCCGGTGGATTCATCGCCGACGACGAGAAGGCGGATGCGGCGGCGGAGTGACGCCGGGCCGCGAACGAAATCGGCGCGTCCCTCGCGGCGCGCCGGTCCTGTCGCATGATCTTGCTCCGGCGTGAATGCGCCTCTTGGCGAACCTGGCATTGCTCTGGGCCGCCCGGCGATGCGGAACCCGGCGGGCAGCGGCGTCGGTGCGGCGCAATCAGAGCCCATCCATGAGCCGCCAGCCGCGCCCGCCCAGTTGCCGCCGAGCGTCAGCAGGTTGCGGCCTGCAAGCCAGTGCACGGAAACTTGAGGAAGATTAATTTTGCCGCTTTCCGGAAACGACCTATATCTGCGCCATGATTTTGCGCGCGATCTTTTCCTATTTCGAAAACTGGATAAAGCCATTCGCGCGGAGCGATGACCTTCGTCCGCCCGCAAGCCTCACCGGCTTCACCTGGTTCTATGTGCGACAGGCGCCCGGTCCGTTCGTCGCCATGCTTGTCCTTGGCGGGCTGACCGCGGCGATCGAGGCCGCCACCTTCTGGTTCGTGGGGCGCCTCGTCGACATTCTCGGGACGATAAAGCCCTCCGATGGATGGAGCGGCCTGATCTCAGCACATGGCTACGAGCTCCTGGCGATGCTCTTGCTGATAGGCGTGATCCGCTTCTGCGTCACCTTCCTGACGGCGCTGTTCGACCAGCAGGTCATTACCCCCGGCTTCTACAATCTGGTCCGCTGGCAGGCCTACGCCCATGTGGTTCGCCAGTCGCTCTCCTTCTTCCAGAACGATTTCTCCGGACGCATCGTCACAAAGGTCTGGTCGGCCGGCCAGGCGACCGGTGACGTCATCACCTCCTTCATGGAGAGTGTCTGGTTCGTGACGATCTACGCCGCCTCGACGCTTGTGCTGATCGGCCGGCTCGACCTGCGCCTTGCGGCCGTGGTTTGCGTCTGGATCGGCATTTTCGCCGTGCTTGCGCGCTTCTTCGTGCCGCGCATCCGCTACCATGCGAAGGAGACGGCCGAGGCGGCATCCATGCTGAACGGTCGCATGGTGGACGCCTATTCCAACATCCAGACGCTGAAGCTCTTCGGTCGCGACGAGGTCAACGACCGCTACATGCTGCAGGGCTTCGAGATCTACCAGCACACGATCCTGCGCTTCACCCGCTTCCTGACAGGCGTGCGCGCGTCGATGGGCCTGCTCTCGGGCATCATGATCGCGACAATGGGCGTGCTCTGCCTGCATCTTTGGCTTGCATCGATCGTCAGTTCGGGTGCGGTCGCGTTCACCATGGCGCTGGTGTTGCGGCTGAATTTCCTGCTGAGCCGCCTGATGACGCAGCTCAACAACATCATGCGCAACATCGGCACGATCCAGAACGCCGCCGAGCTGATCTCGCAGCCGATCGGCCTCGTCGACCGCCCTGGCGCGGTGCCGCTGGTCGTGACGAAGCCGGAAATCCGCTTCGAGCATGTCAGGTTCCACTACGGGCGGCCGTCCGGCGTGATCGAGGATCTTTCGCTGGTGATCCAGCCCGGCGAGAAGGTCGGCATCGTGGGCCGCTCCGGCGCCGGAAAGACCACACTGGTCAACCTGCTCCTGCGCTTCCACGATCTGGAGGGAGGGCGCATTGTCGTCGGCGGCCAGGATATCTCGACGGTCACGCAGGAATCGCTGCGGGCCAACATAGGTATGGTCAGTCAGGACACCGCGCTGCTGCACAGATCGATCCGCGACAACATCCTGTTCGGCAAGGCGAACGCCACCGAAGCCGAAATGGTCGCGGCCGCCAGGCGAGCAGAGGCCGTCCAGTTCATCCTCAACCTGGAAGACCAGCGTGGCCGAAAAGGTTTCGATGCGCATGTGGGCGAGCGCGGCGTCAAGCTCTCCGGCGGGCAGCGCCAGCGGATCGCCATCGCTCGGGTGATGCTGAAGGACGCGCCGATCCTGGTGCTGGACGAGGCGACCTCGGCGCTCGATTCGGAAGTGGAAGCCGCCATCCAGTCGAACCTGGAACGGCTGATGCATGGCAAGACGGTGCTTGCCATCGCCCACCGACTCTCGACGATCGCAGCCCTCGACCGGCTGGTCGTCATGGATCGGGGCAGGATCGTCGAGCAGGGCACCCATTCCACCCTTGTCGCCCGCGGCGGGCTCTACGCCGAGCTCTGGGCCCGGCAGTCGGGCGGCTTCCTCGCCCGCGAGGAGGCGGCTGAATAGGGCAGTGATGGGATCAGCCTGGACGGCCTTGCCATTGCAGGGCACTCCGAGGGCTGCGATGCCGAATGCAACCCATTGGTTTTCCCCGCGACAATGTGCCCACCTGCGCCTGCCAAGACTGGACATAAGTTGCGTTCAAGCATAGAACGCGCCGGATTGGCGGGGAATCTATGGCCGGATTGTGTCTGGATTCCTGGCCTCGAAAAGGTTTTTGCGGGTACCGCAGACTTTGCGTGAGAGGATGGTCAGGCCGTGAGCGAACACGACACAACAAGCGGGACCGCGGGAGAACCCACGCGTCGCGATTTTCTTTATCTTACGACAGGCATGGCAGGCGCCGTGGGCGCGGCTGCAGTTGCCTGGCCGTTCATCGACCAGATGCGTCCGGACGCCTCGACGCTCGCGCTGGCCTCGATCGAGGTCGACGTTTCCAGCCTCGAGCCCGGCATGTCGCTGACGGCGAAGTGGCGCGGCAAGCCCGTTTTCATCCGCAATCGCACCGACAAGGAAGTGGAAGAGGCCAAGGCGGTTCCGCTCTCCGATCTGAAGGATCCCGTCGCGCGGAACGCGAACATCGCGGCCGACGCGGAAGCCACCGACCTCGACCGCTCGGCTGGCCAGGGCAAGGAGAACTGGATCGTCATGATCGGTTCGTGCACCCATCTCGGCTGCGTTCCGCTCGGCCAGGCTGGTGACTTCGGCGGCTGGTTCTGTCCCTGCCACGGCTCGCACTACGACACGGCCGGCCGCATCCGCAAAGGTCCGGCGCCGGAAAACCTCCACGTGCCGACCTTCGCCTTCGTGTCAGACACAGTCATCAAGATCGGTTGAGGGGAATACTGATTATGAGTGCTGAACATTCCACCTACCAGCCGACGACCGGCATCGAGAAGTGGGTCGATTCGCGGCTGCCATTGCCGCGCATGATCCATGACAGCTTTGTCTCCTATCCGGTGCCGCGCAACCTGAACTACGCCTACACCTTCGGCGCCATGCTGTCGGTGATGCTGATTGCGCAGATCCTGACCGGCGTCGTGCTGGCCATGCACTACGCCGCCGACACGACAGTCGCCTTCACCTCGGTCGAAAAGATCATGCGCGACGTCAACAACGGCTGGCTGCTGCGCTACATGCACGCCAACGGTGCGTCGTTCTTCTTCATTGCCGTGTACCTGCACATCGCCCGTGGCCTGTACTACGGCTCCTACAAGGCGCCGCGCGAAATCCTCTGGATCCTCGGCGTGGTCATCTACCTCCTAATGATGGCGACCGGCTTCATGGGCTACGTGCTGCCGTGGGGGCAGATGTCCTTCTGGGGCGCGACCGTCATCACCGGCTTCTTCTCGGCCTTCCCGCTGGTGGGTGAGTGGATCCAGCAGTTCCTGCTCGGCGGCTTCGCCGTCGACCAGCCGACGCTGAACCGCTTCTTCTCGCTGCACTACCTGCTGCCCTTCATGATCGCCGGCGTCGTCGTCCTGCACATCTGGGCGCTGCACGTCACCGGCCAGACCAACCCCACCGGCGTCGAGGTCAAGTCGAAGACGGACACGGTGGCCTTCACCCCCTATGCGACCCTGAAGGACGCCCTCGGCGTATCGGTCTTCCTGATCGTCTTCGCCTGGTTCATCTTCTACATGCCGAACTACCTCGGCCACCCGGACAACTACATCCCGGCCGACCCGCTGAAGACCCCGGCCCACATCGTTCCGGAATGGTACTACCTGCCATTCTACGCGATGCTGCGCGCCATCACCTTCAACATCGGCCCGATCGACTCCAAGCTCGGCGGCGTCCTGGTGATGTTCGGTTCGATCATCATCCTGTTCTTCCTGCCCTGGCTCGACACCTCGAAGGTCCGTTCGGCGGTCTACCGTCCGTGGTACAAGCTGTTCTTCTGGCTCTTCGTCGCCAATGCCATCATGCTCGGCTACCTCGGCGCCATGCCCGCAGAAGGCATCTACGTCATCCTTTCGCAGCTCGGCACGCTCTACTACTTCGGTTTCTTCCTCGTCATCATGCCGGTCCTCGGCCTGATCGAGACCCCGAAGCGCATTCCGAACTCCATCACGGAAGCGGTTCTGGAACAGAAGAACGCCAAGGCAAAGCTGGCCAAGGCCTGATCGCGACGCGACGAAAGGAACCGAAGAAAATGAAAAAGCTTCTTGCAAGCATTCTGTCGCTCGCAGTCGTCGCCGGCCTCGGCGTATCGATCGCCACCGCGCAGGACGGAAAAGCCGCGGCTGGTGCGGAGGCGGAACACGCCACGCCGCACTATCCGATCAACAAGCCTCGCGAACAGGACTGGTCCTTCGCCGGTCCCTTCGGCAAGTACGACAAGGGCCAGCTGCAGCGCGGCCTGAAGGTCTACACCGAAGTCTGCGCGGCCTGTCACTCGATGAACCTGGTTGCCTTCCGCACGCTGGGCGACCTTGGCTATTCGGAAGCGCAGGTAAAGGCATTCGCCGCGAACTACGAAGTTCAGGATGGGCCGAACAGCGACGGCGAGATGTACACTCGCAAGGCCGTCCCGTCCGACTACTTCCCGTCGCCGTTCCCGAACCACGAGGCGGCCGCTGCCGCCAACAACGGTGCGGCGCCGCCGGACTTCTCGCTGATCGCCAAGGCTCGCGGCGTTACCCGCGGCTTCCCGCAGTTCGTGTTCGACATCTTCACCCAGTATCAGGAGGGCGGGCCGGACTACATCTACTCGCTGCTGACTGGATACCAGGATCCCCCGGAAGGCGTCGAAGTCGCCGAAGGCACGCACTACAACCCGTACTTCGCCAGCGCCGCGGCGCTTGCCATGGCCAAGCCGCTGTCCGACGACCAGGTCACCTATGACGACGGCGCGCCGCAGACGGTCGACCAGTACGCCCATGACGTATCGGCATTCCTGATGTGGGCTGCCGAGCCGCACCTGGAGGCGCGCAAGCGCACCGGCTTCATGGTGATGGTGTTCCTGTTGATCTTCACCGGCCTGATCTACCTGACGAAGAAGTCGGTCTACGCCAACAAGGAACACTGAGCTGTTCTTGTGCCACACGAAAAAGGCGGCCCGGTGCCGCCTTTTTTGATGCGCCGATGAATCCCCTTGCAATCGGCAGCCGTTCCCCGTCTCCTTTCATCCCTGATCGCCACACGGAACCCGACCATGAACACGCTCCACGATGAATTGATCGCGGCGATCCGCAATATTCCCGATTACCCGAAGCCTGGGATCGTGTTCCGGGACATCACCACGCTGCTCGGCAATCCGCGCGCCTTCCGCCGCGCCGTCGATGAACTGGTGCATCCCTATGCGGGGATGGGCGTGGGCCGTGTCGCCGGCGTCGAGGCCCGCGGGTTCATCCTCGGCGGCGCCATGGCGCACCAGCTCTCCTGCGGCTTCGTCCCGATCCGCAAGAAGGGCAAGCTGCCGCGCGAGACGGTGCGGATCGCCTACAGCCTGGAATACGGCGTGGACGAGATGGAGGTGCACAAGGACGCGCTGGAGCCGGGCGACAAGGTCATCCTGGTCGACGACCTGATCGCCACCGGCGGGACGGCGGTCGCGGCGGTCAACCTGCTACGGCAGCTCGGCGCCGACATCGTCGCCGCCTGCTTCGTCATCGACCTGCCCGACCTTGGGGGGCGCGTAAAGCTGGAGGAGCTCGGCGTCGAAGTGCGGACGCTCGTTGCCTATGAGGGGCATTGATCCCCGGCTCGGCCTGCCGCGTCAGATGAACTCCAGCACGGTGCTTTCGAAGCGGACGACCGGCTCCCCATGCTGGTTCGTTCCTTCGCACAGCATCGTATTGATCAGCCGACCCGGATGCGACGCCGATTGGCGCGAGGATAGCAGCGTCACTGTATAGGCGATCGTGTCGCCGGCGAACACCGGCTTGAACCAGCGCAGGTTCCTGAACCCGGGGGAGGGGCCGAGTTCCGGCGGCGTGATGCCGTCCTGCTTCAGGCGCTGGCACTCCGCGGCCCAGAAGGCGACGAAGGTCTTCATCCAGCCGGCGCAGGTGTGCCAGCCAGATGCGCAGAGGCCGCCGAACAGCGACTGCTTCGCCGCCTCGGCATCCAGATGGAAGGGCTGCGGATCGAACTTGCGCGCGAAGCGGATGATGTCCTCGGCGGCGAAGTGGTGCGAGCCGAGAACGAGCCTTTCGTTTTGCGGATAGAGTTCAGCCATTCGCATGGGCGGCGGCCTCCCCGCCGTCGATGCGGATCATGTTGGCATAGTCGCAAAGCGCAACCGTCTCGCCGCGCTGGTTGGTGACCTCCGCGATAAAACGGACGATGCCGATGCTCGGCCGCGATCGCGAGAGGCGGGCCTCGACGACCCGGCAATGCCCGGAAAGGATGTCGCCGGCGAGGACCGGCCGTTTCCATTCCATGCTGTCGACGCCCGGCGATCCCTCCGCTGCGGTTTGGTCGATATAGCTGTCGCACAGCATGCGCATCATGATTGCGCTGGTATGCCAGCCGGAGGCGGACAGGCCACCAAGGATGCTCGCCTTGCCGGCCGCTTCGTCGACATGCATCGGTTGCGGGTCGAACTCCTGGGCGAAGGCGACGATTTCGGCGGCCGTCACTGTGCGGCCGGGGAAGTCGAACCGCTTGCCTACGGGGAAGTCTGCGAAGGTCAGAAGCGGATTGGCGCTTGTCATCTGGCGGCCCTCGTGAAAATGCCCGCGATTGCGGTCGCGGGCATCATTTCCATTTTCGTCACATAGGCAAGACTACGATCGTCGCGCTCGTTCTACGTGTTGAAGCGGAAGTGGATCACGTCGCCGTCCTGGACGACGTATTCCTTGCCTTCGTCGCGGCCCTTGCCGGCTTCCTTGGCGCCGACTTCGCCCTTGTAGGCGATGTAGTCGTCGTAGGAGATGGTGAAGGCGCGAATGAAGCCGCGTTCGAAATCGGTGTGGATGACGCCGGCGGCCTGCGGCGCCTTGGTGCCGCGCACGATGGTCCAGGCGCGCGTCTCCTTGGGGCCGACGGTGAAGTAGGTGATGAGGTCGAGGAGGTGGTAGCCGGCGCGGATCAGGCGGTCGAGGCCGGCCTCCTCAAGGCCGAGCGCCGACAGGAATTCGGCTGCCTCTTCTTCCGGAAGCTGGGCGACCTCGGATTCGATCGCCGCCGAGATGATGACGCATTCGGCGCCCTGATCCTTGGCCATGGCAGCGACGGCTTCGGTGTGCTTGTTGCCGGTCGAGGCGTCGGCCTCGGCGACGTTGCAGACATAGAGGACCGGGTGCGACGTCAGGAGGTTGAGGCCCTTCAGGACTTCGATTTCCTCTGGTGCAAGCGTCTTCAGGAGGAGACGGGCCGGCTTGCCCTCGTTCAGGAGCTTGATCACCGCTTCCATGACCGGCAGCTGCGCGATGGAATCCTTGTCCTTGCCCGTGGCGCGCTTGCGGGTCTGCTCGACGCGGCGCTCGAGGCTTTCGACGTCGGCGAGCATCAGCTCGGTCTCGATCGTGTCGGCATCGCCGACCGGATTGATGCGGCCCTCGACATGGGTAATATCGTCGTCTTCGAAGCAGCGCAGCACATGCACCACCGCGTCGACCTCGCGGATGTTGGCGAGGAACTTGTTGCCGAGGCCTTCACCCTTGGAGGCGCCGCGCACGAGGCCGGCGATGTCGACGAAGGATATGCGCGTCGGGATGATTTCCTTCGATCCCGCGATCTCGGCGAGCTTCTGCATGCGCGGATCGGGCACGGCGACTTCGCCGGTGTTGGGCTCGATGGTGCAGAAGGGATAGTTCGCCGCCTGTGCGGCAGCGGTCTTGGTCAGCGCGTTGAACAGGGTGGACTTGCCGACATTGGGCAGCCCGACGATACCGCATTTGAAACCCATGGAAATGGTCCGTCCGTGTCTGGAATTCTGTGCCCCCGCTATGGGGGAAGGGCAAGGGATGGTCAAGTCTGCGGACGGAAATGCGGAAGTATGGGGGCAACGCTTTCGAAAACGGCAGGCTCGGCGGGGCGAGTATTCGCGACCTTCGACAGGAAAGCGGCAAAAATCCTCCGCGAAACAGGCCGAGACTATCTCCTCCCCGGCGGCAAGGGTTGCGTCGGAATTCTGCCGCCGCACTTGCCGCAGCGGACTTCACGTAGCAAGATGTGCCGACGGGACCCACGCCGGTCGGCCGCGATCATCAGGAGAGGATCCTCCGATGAGCAACAGGAACACGGCGCTCGAGCCGAAGTCAGCCACCAAGCCGAAGCTGAAACGCCCGAAGCTCTACAAGGTCATTCTCATCAACGACGACTACACGCCGCGCGAGTTCGTCATCCTCGTGCTGCGCGCGGTTTTTCGCATGTCGGAGGAAACCGGCTATCGTGTCATGATGACGGCGCACAAGATGGGGACCAGCGTTGTGGTCGTCTGCGCCCGCGACATCGCCGAGACAAAGGCGACCGAGGCGGTGGATCTGGCCAAGGAGGCCGGCTTTCCGCTGCTTTTCACGACCGAGCCGGAGGAGTAGCGGCGCGCTGCTGGCTCGTGCAGGTCTTCCGTCAAAGGCGGGCGGGCGGCTTAGGAGAAGGCTTGTAGCAGATTGCGCCGAACCTTTATCCGACCATCTGTCTCAGTCCGCCTTGCCGAGCAGTTTCTTCAACATTTCTGCCATGGGGCCAGTCGCCGGAAGCGGCTTCGGCTGCGCGTGGTTGCGCGCCTGGCGGATATGGGACTGGGCGGCCGGCTTCTTTTCGGGATTTGCCGTGTCGTCCGCGGTGCCGCCGACCGCAAGCGCCAGCTTGTTCATCAGCTGCGAATCCTCGCCGCGTACCAGCATGGCGGCGTTCAGCGCGAGTTCGTCGAGCAGCGGCTCGAGCCAGGCCTGGTCGGCCTTGGCGAAGTCACCGAGCACGTGGTTGTGCACCAGTTCCTTCACGCCCGGATGGCCGATGCCGAGTCGCAGCCGCCGGTAGTCCTTGCCGCAATGGGCGTCGAGCGACTTCACGCCGTTATGGCCGCCGTGGCCGCCGCCGGTCTTGATGCGGGCCTTGCCCGGCGCCAGGTCGAGCTCGTCGTAGATCGCAACGATGTCCTTGGGTGACAGCTTGTAGAAGCGCATCGCCTCGCCGACGGACTCGCCGGAAAGGTTCATGAAGGTCTGCGGCTTGATGAGCAGCACCTTCTCGCCAGCCAGCTCGCCCTCCGCGATCTCGCCCTTGAATTTTTTCGACCAGGGCGAGAACGGATTCTTGCGATGGATCGCGTCTACCGCCATGAAGCCGATGTTGTGGCGATTGGCGGCGTACTTCGGGCCGGGATTGCCGAGACCGGCGATAATCAGCATGGGACGGGCTCGCGTCTGTTCGGTTCTTCCGCTTCAACCACAGCCAATCGCCGCGAATGTCAACCTTTTTGCGGGGAGCGGCCGGGCAGATGCGAAAAGGCCCGCCTCCGTGGCGAAGGCGGGCCCGATGGTCTGCAAAGCTGGCGAACGCCTTATTCGGCCGTTGCTTCGCCTTCGCCCTCGCCTTCCTCTTCCTTCGCGGCAGCGGTGCCAACGATGGTGGCAACGGTGAAGTCGCGGTCGGCGATGACCGGGCTCGTGCCCTTCGGCAGGGTCACCTGCGAAATGTGGATGCTGTCGCCGATCTTAAGACCGTCGAGGTCGATGGTGATGGCGTCCGGAATGGCGTTGGCCGGGCAGTGCAGTTCGATCTCGTGACGGACGACGTTCAGCATGCCGCCGATCTTGATGCCCGGGGACTTTTCTTCATTGATGAAGTGGACCGGAACCTGGACGGTGACGTTGCTGTCGGCCGAAACGCGCAGGAAGTCGACGTGCATGGTGAAGTCACGGACCGGATCGAGCTGGTAGACCTTCGGCAGGACGCGGATCTTCTCGCCGTTGACATCGATCGTCGCGACCGTCGTCATGAAGCCGCCGGCGTGGATGCGCTGGGTGATTTCCTTCGTCGACAGGGCGATCGAAAGCGGGGCCTTCTTGTCACCATAGATGACGGCAGGGATAAGACCGTTGCGGCGCAGCTCGCGGGAGGACCCCTTACCAACCCGTTCGCGCGTCTGGGCCTTGAGCTCGTAGGATGCGTTGCTCATAGCATGACCTTTCAAGTGTTACTGGAGAGTTCCGACGGTCATGGCTCGGGCCGGCCGCGCGAAACTTGAGGATTTCTGGAAAGCCTCATCCGCGTTGCCTCCAAGGGTGTCTGCGCGGACGGGGTCGCATAGCCGAGAATGCCGGCAATTGCAAGGGCGGCGAGCCCTAGACCTTGCGGGCCCGGCGCGTGGCGAGCAGCCGGTTCAGCCCCATCATCAGACCGCCGGCGACAAGACCCCAGAAGGCGCCGGAGATGCCGCCGAAGCTGACGCCGGAGGCGGTGGTGAGGAAGGTGAGGGCCGCAGCCTCCCGCGTCTCCGGCTCCTTGAAGGCGTTCGTCGCCGATGCGGCGAGCGCGCTGATCAGCGCCAGGCCCGCCACCGCCTGGATGAGGATCGGCGGCGCAAGGCTGACGAAGCCGGTGACCGCCCCGGCGAGCAGGCCGAAGATCAGGTAGAAGATGCCGGCATTAATCGCTGCCCAGTAGCGGCGGCGGGGATCGGGATGGGCGTCCTCGCCCGCGCACATCGCCGCGGTGATCGCGGCCAGATTGACAGCATGGCCGCCGAATGGCGCACTCAGGAGCGAGAATATCCCGGTGACGGCGAAGAGCGGGCCAGGCACCGGATTGTAATGGTTGACCTTCAGGACCGCGATGCCGGGGATGTTCTGGGAGGCCATCGTGACGATGAAGAGAGGCAGCGCGATGCTGACGAGACCGGCAAGATTGAACACCGGCGCCACGAGTTCGGGCTTCGGCAACAGGCCGTGGGCCAACGCCGCGAACGCGCCATCCGGTACGTCGATGCCGAAGGCCAGCACGAGCGCAAAGGCGAGTACCGCGGCGGGTACCGCATAGAGCCGGTTGATGGCGCCGACGACCACCCAGGCGGCGACGATCGGCAGTCCGAACAGCGGCTCGAAGCCGATCGCCTTCACCGGCGCGAAGCAGAGACCGAGCAGGACGCCGGCGAGCATGGCATTGGCGAGCGTCGCCGGGATGGCGGCGACCATGCGCCCCAACGGCTTCCAGAGGCCGGCGACCACGATCAGGGCTGCGCAGACCAGGAAACCGCCGACGGCCGCGGCAAAGCCGCCCTCGACGGCACCGGAACTGGCGAGCAATGCCGCACCCGGGGTCGACCATGCGATCGAGACCGGCAGTCGCGTCCAGGCGCTGAGCACGACCGCGCAGACCCCCATCGAGATGGAGAGCGCCATGAGCCCGGAGGCGGCCTGAGCCTCGCTGGCGCCGACCCCGGTGAGCCCGTGCAGGACGACGGCGAAGGAGCTGGCGAAGCCGACGAAGGCGGTCAGCAGGCCCATGAAGAGCGCTTGGGCGGAAAAATCGCGAAGCATGGCGGGTGCGGAGGTTGTTGATGGCAGCGAACCCGTCCTAGCACAACTTTTCGCCGATACGAAACTACGCCAGCCGTCGCGCGCGCGCTTCTCCGGAGGGAGTTGCGCGCCGCAGTCTGGGGGCGGCCCGCAGCCGATGCCGCACCTGCAAGCAAGATTCACGGCACCCCGATGCTTCACGCCCTAAGGAAAGATGCGCTATGCTGCCGATTATCGTGGATAGCAGGCGGTCAAGCAGCATGCATGTAGGCCACATCATCGTAATCGGGGCAATGAAGGCGGGTACGACAACGCTCTATCACCTTCTGTCCCAGCACCGGCAGATCATGACCTCCTTCGACAACGGCTACAGAAGCCCGAAGGAGCTTGACTACTTCCTCTACAACCGCAACCGGTCCTACAATTACTTTTTCAGGCGCAGGCTCCTGTCGCGGACCTGGACGCTGGAAGCCTCGCCCAACTACACCAAGACCCACATGGCCAATGGCTGCGAGACCCGCATCGCCTCGCTCCCCAAGAGGACGCGCCTGATTTATATCCTGCGGGATCCGATCGAGCGGATCGACTCGCACATCGCGCACAACCTGCACATCGGGCGGGACGTGAACGGGGAGAAGGCCGCGCGTCGCCTGATCGACATCTCGCAATATTGGAAGCACATACAACGCTTTGCCGAGGCCGGCCTCTCGGATTCGTTGCTGTTGCTGGATTTCGACGACCTTTGCCGGAAACCGGTCGACGCCGTACGCAGGATCCATGAGTTCGTCGGCATACCCTTTGAAGAGCCAACGGACGTCCGGGCCCTGAATGTCAGGCAGAAGAAGGGCCGGCACCTCACCGAGGATGAGGAGCGGCGATACTGGGCCGCTATGCGGCCGGACGTCGAGGCGCTGGCGGAAAGCGGCCGGTTCGATCGCGCCAGGGGCTGGCTCGAAAATTGGACTTCGAAGTACGGCTGACGCTTCAAGCGGTCGCGTTTTGACGCGACCCGGCCTTGGGTCTGGGCTGGTGTGCACTAAAGCGCGGCACCTTCTCAGGTCATCGACCGACAATGCCGTCCAGTGACCTTTTGGGACGTTGCCTGGCCGAGCCTGCTCAGTCGAACAGGCTGGACACGGACTCCTCGGCAGCGGTGCGGTTGATCGCCTCGCCGAGCAGGTTCGCCGTGGTGATGACGCGGATGTTGTGGGCCGACTGCACCGCCGTCGTTGGCTGGATGCTGTCGGTGATCACCAGTTCCTTGAGCTTGGAGGAGGTGACGCGGGCGACGGCGCCGCCGGAAAGCACGCCGTGGGTGATGTACGCGGTGACGCTGGTGGCGCCGTTGTTCAGCAGCGCCTCGGCGGCGTTGCAGAGCGTTCCGCCGGAATCGACGATGTCGTCGATCATCAGGCAGTCCTTGCCGGTCACCTCGCCGATGACGTTCATCACCTCGGATTCGCCGGCACGTTCCCGGCGCTTGTCGACGATCGCCAGCTGGCAGTCGAGGCGCTTGGCAAGCGCCCGGGCGCGGACCACGCCGCCGACGTCCGGCGAGACGACCATGACGTTCTTCAGGTCGTAGTTCTCCTTCACGTCGCGCGCCAGGATGGGCACGGCGTAGAGGTTGTCGGTCGGGATGTCGAAGAAGCCCTGGATCTGGCCGGCGTGCAGGTCGAGCGTGAGAACGCGATCGGCGCCGGCTTCGGTGATCAGGTTGGCGACGAGCTTGGCGGAAATCGGCGTGCGCGGACCGGGCTTGCGGTCCTGGCGGGCATAGCCGAAGTAGGGGATCACGGCGGTGATGCGGCGGGCCGACGAGCGCCGGATCGCATCGATCATGATCAGCAGTTCCATCAGGTGGTCGTTGGTCGGGAACGAGGTCGACTGGACGACGAAGACATCCTCGCCGCGCACGTTTTCCTGGATCTCGACGAAGATCTCCTGGTCGGCGAAGCGGCGTACGCTGGCGCGGCCGAGGGGGACATTGAGATAGTTGCAGATCGCTTCGGCCAGCAGCCGGTTCGAGTTGCCCGCGAAAACCTTCATCTATGGTCCGCCTGTGTGATGGCCTACGATATTGCTGATGGGCTGCCTTTTAGCGTCCCCGACCGTGAATGCAAGTCCCGTGCCGCAGGGTTTTTCCGCCGTGGTTTCGGCGACGTACCCGGCACGACTGAATTTTCCTGGCAAGAACAAGCCCCTTGCAACCGAGGGTTCAGTGACCACCCGCGGCTCGGCTGTTCTCGGCACGCCAGTAGAGGGTAAGCCTTTCGGCTGAACCCAGAGTATATTACCTGCCTTTGGAGGCGTGGACAAAGGACTGCTCTGGCTGCATTCTAGTCTGTTCACACAATAGCCGCACGTTTTGCCGCCGGGCGCAAGCAGCGTCTGCCTGCGGGCCGGCTGCGCTTTGTGATGCGTGCGGATCAGTGTTTCAAGGGAGGCGAAAATGGCTAGCAAGAAGAAGTGGCTTTCGCTGATTGATCCTGTCAACGACACAATTTCCGGAACCAGAAACACCGACAATCTCGATGCACGGGCAGAGGGAGACATAGTCGATGGGCATCGCGGCAACGACAAGCTGGGAAGCACGTTCAACCGTACGGCTCTGATCGGTGGTGAAGACAATGACGAACTGACGACGAAGGTCGTCGTGCCGCTACAGGGCAGCAGTGCCGTGCACGGGCTTGCAATCCAGTTCGGCGACGCCGGCCGGGACAAGCTTGACGCGACGGTGACGCTGCAGGGCGGGGATGTGTCTTCGGACGGCGGCGGGCGGGCGGAGGTGTTGCTCGACGGCGGAAAGGGAAACGACACCATCAATGCGGTTGCGAACGTCGCGAAGGCGGTGTTCGGCGATGTGACGGTGACCACGACGGTGTTCGGCGGCGACGGCGACGACAGGATCAATGCCGTTGCGGACAGCCGGGGCGCCGTGAGCGGCAACGACGCCAGGAATACTGTGGACGGCGGTCGCGGTGATGATCACATCACTGCGCGTGCCGAAACATTCTTCAGCGGAATCGAGGCGCGAGCGATCAACGACCTCAGTGGCGGCGACGGCAATGATGTGATCGAGGCGATCGCCAGGGGCGTGTCGAACGGAACCGAGCTCGTTTCTAACACCCTGCGGGGCGGGCGGGGTAATGATACTCTGCACGCCTTCAACCTGAGCGACTCCAATTCGGCGAAACCGGTGGGGATCAACGAGTTGTGGGGCAACGACGGCAACGATGTCCTGGAAGCGATCCACTCCACCGACGGTGAGAACACGATCACCGACGTGACCAGCCGCCTTCACGGCGGCAGTGGTAATGATCGCCTTGCGGCCGAGTCCGCCGCGTTCGGCGGCTCCGTATCGGCGCTGAACCTGTTGGATGGGGGCACGGGACGCGACGTCCTGTCGGCCCGGCTCGATGTGAAAGCCCACGGAGGTTTTGGCAACGGGCACGATCTGTACAACGCCGCAAATGTCTTGAAAGGAGGCGGCGACAACGATCGGCTCGAGGCCTTCCTTTCCGTGGCGGCCTCGCAACCGGTGACGGACGGCTCCACCGCTGAGAACCGGCTGGATGGCGGCGGTGGCAACGACGTGCTGGTTGCAACCGTGGCGGAGGGCTCCGCCGGAACGAGCCTCTTGCACGGCGGTTCCGGAAACGACAGGCTGACCGTGGTCGGCGGGTCGGCAAACGTCCTCGACGGTGGTAGCGGAAAGGACCGGCTGACCGGCGGTACCGGCGACGACCACCTGATCGGCGGTCGCGATGCGGACTGGTTCATATTCGCGCCGGGCAACGGCCACGACACGCTCGAGTTTGAACGGGACGGCGACAGGATCGACCTGACCGCCTTTGCGGCGAGCGGCATTCACACCTTCGACGACCTGGACATCGAGGTGGCCGGCGGAGACAGTATCATCCGCTTCACTGCCGACGACGACATCACGGTCGCTGGCGTCGACAAGCTGCGCGCGGACGATTTCCTGTTTGCCTGACTGCAAACCGCGCGAACCGTATGGCCGCCGGCGATCCCCTTCCGCGCGCTCGCGGGTGGGGGCGACGCTGCTTGGCATGTCTTCGAAAAGGGGACTGGCGCCGGACAGGCGAATACGAGGGGGTAAAGCATGCAGCGATCTAGGGACGCGACATGCTTTAGCCGCCGCCCTGCCTGCGCCAACTGAGGTATTGCTCGATGGTGCGCTGGGCGATCGCTTCCATCATCCCGGGCGGCACGGCGGCCCAGGGATCCTTCGCCGTGGCAGCGACGCTGTCCTGCCCCTGGATCCGGTGGAGCCGGGCGCCCGAGCCGTCCAGCACGTCCCAGACGTAGACGACCGTGGTCTTGCCGCCGTCGGCCATTGCGGAGAAATAGCCCTTGAGGATGTACCGGCTGGTATTGTCGGAGGAACTCTTGATCGTCAGGCCTTTGGCGCGCGCCTGGGCGCCGAGTTGCCTGGAAAGCGGCGTGACGGCTTCGACAGGTGCGCCGATGATGGGCAGGAAGCGGATGCTCTCGCCGTCCGTGGCGGGGGTTAGCGCGGCTGCCTCGGTGGTCCCGCGCGTCCTGGCGGGTTGCCGGGCCGGCTCGCCGGCCGGCTCCTCGGCCGCTTGTTGCCTGCCTGGCTCCTTGGCGGGGCCCGGCGCCTCTGCCAACGCATAGGGGCTGTCGCCGCTTGCGACCGGGTTGGCCTCGTTGCGGGCCAGGGCGTCGGCCTGGGCCTCCAGCGTCCCTGCGGTCTGCATGCGGCCGGAAGATGCCATGGCGGTCGCCTGCGCGCTGCCGATGGGGCGTGTTTCGGCGCTCATCTGGTCGAGGTCGCGCTGCGTCACGGGAGACGACGGGGCAAGGCCGCCGCCGACATCGACCTGCGGGATCAGCGCGTCGGTGCTGTTGCAGCCCGCAAGCGTAAGGAGAAGACCGGCCAGCGCCAGCTGCGATTTCAGTTCATGCATCCTTCCGTCCCGAGAAGTTGCCTGTCCCGCCATGCTATGCGGATATATGCGGTCCGGCGGACGCGCCTGTCAATTGCGGGATTTTGCCGGCTACCCGTAAAGGTTCTTAAACGGCAATGAAATCGAGGCCGTAACGCGAGAGCGCCTTGGGCGTATCGGTGGTGGTCAGGTAGGTCTGACCGAGCGTCATTGCCGTGCCGCTGTCGGAATCCATGATGATCATGTGCACGAAGAGCGACATGTCCGGCTGGATCTCCTGCGGGTTGCCGATATGGAACATCTGGTGCTCCATCCAGGAGGGCGAGAAGCGCGCGCCGAGCGAATAGCCGCAGGCGTTGAGCCGGTGACGGGCGAGGCCGCGCTCGTCCATCATCCGGGCATGGGTGTCGAAAACCGTGCCGAAGGTATTGCCAGGCCGCAGCACCGCCTCGATCGCCTGGATCGTGTCGCGGCAGGCGCTGTAGAGTTCGCGGTGCCGCGCCGTCGGCTCGCCGATGACGACAGTCCGCATCATCGCGGCGTGGTAATGGGCGCTGACGCCGGCCCATTCCAGCGTGAGTTGGTCGTTGGCGTCCAGCCGCCGCCGGCCCGACTTGTAGCGGCACAGCAGCGCGTCGATCCCGGAACCGATGATGAACTCGTTGGCCGGGTAGTCGCCGCCGCCAGCCAGGACCGCGCCCTGCATGGCGGCAAGGATCGCCGCTTCGTCCGCGCCGGGCGCAATCAGCGGCACGGCCGCGTCAAGCGCGTCGTCGGCGAGTGAGGCAGCCTTTTCAACATAGGCCAGCTCAGCCGGGCTCTTGACCAGTCGCAGGCGGCTGACGAGCAGCGAGGCGTCCACCACTTCGCCAAAGCTCTGAAGCTGATTGTCGAGCAGGCGGGCGTTCTTGCCGGTCAGCCCGTGGGTGTCGTACTCGACCCCGATCCGGCAGCCGAGCAGGTCCATGTCCGATAACAGGTTCTTCAGGTCGAGGGCCGGGTCGGCATGGGCGCGATCGACCCAGATCTCGATCTTGGCGATGGTCGAGGTCTGGCGCGCCTGTCGCAGATCGGCCGACCGGGTGAGCAGCACCATGTCACCGTCCGCCTTGACGACGAGCGTCTGGAAGAAGCAGTAGCCGAAGGTGTCGTAGCCCGTCAGCCAGTACATGCTTTCCTGGGCGAAAAGCAGCATCGCATCGAGTTTCTCCTCGCGCATGCGCGCCGTCAGGCGCTGCAGCCGGTTGGCATACTCCTCGGTTTCGAAATGCAGGGCCATTCCTCGCTCCGTTCGCTCTGTTTCAGTCGCGGATCATGATCGCCGAGATCTGCCGGCCGTAGTCGGGCTCGTTACGGTGCACCGTCCGGCGATAGGAGAAATAGTCCGCCTCAGCCGGATAGGTGCAGATATCGAGGTTCTCGGCTTCAATCCCGGCCTCGGCAAGCCTTCTCAGCGTCAGTCCCGGCAGGTCGAACATGGCGTGGCCCTGCCGCTCGGACGGCGAAAAGAAATCCGCATAGGCTGGTTTTGTTCCGATGAACCGCTCGACGAATTCCGGTCCGACCTCATAATGGCGGCGGCTGATGGACGGGCCTAGGCAGGCGACGATGTTGTTCCTCGAGGCGCCGAGCGCCTCCATGGCTGCGATCGTGTTTTCCAGAACACCCGCCAATGTTCCCTTCCAGCCGGCGTGGGCCGCACCGACAACCCCGGCCTTGGTGTCCGCAAACAGCACCGGCCCGCAATCGGCCGTCAGCACGCCGAGGACGAGGCCCGGCGTCGCGGTCACGAGCGCATCGGCCTGCGGCCGCTCGCCGGCATAGCTGCCATTGGCGGTGAACACGTCGGGCGAGTGGATCTGGTGCACCGTGGCGAGCCGATCCGGCGCCGCATCGAACCATCGGCTGACGCGGGCGCGGTTCTCGACGACCCGCTCCTTCTCGTCAGCCGAACCGAGGCCGACATTGAGCCCGGCATAGATTCCCTCCGAGACGCCGCCCCGACGGGTGAAATAACCGTGGCGCACGGCGTTGCCCGCGGCACGGTCGATCAGGCGGCTCTGGACGGGGGAAAGCACGGATCATCCTCTCGCGAAAGGGCTCCGGCGGTAGCGGGAGCCGTGGCGGGCTGCGGACAATGCGGCGTCCGATTCACTTCTCGATCGATGTTGACTGCCCGAAACCGGGCTGTCAATCCGCCGGTCGGAACGGAGCGAGCGCCACATCGGCACTCGAAACGGCAAGCACCTTGAACAGATCCCCCATGTTTCCAGCCCCCGAACCGGCCAGCCGTTCGACATCGGCGACGATCTGCCGCTGCAGGCTCTCGTCTCGTCCGCGCCCAAGCGCGGAGGCGCGCTCGGCGAGGCCGAGCCCCATCAGGAAGTCGCCCTGGTGCAGCGGGCCATGCACGCGCAAGCCGGCGGCGCGCCCTACGGCAGCAAGGCGTTCGAAGTCGACATGGCTGGTCAGGTCCGCCTCACCGGGGTGAGCGAGCGGCGGATCGTAGGCGTGCCGCAGCACCGCCTGCAGCGTGTCCCCGAAACCGCTGGAGACGTGGCCGTAGTCGATGAGCAGGGCCGTGCCGCCTTCGATGTGCAGCCGCTCGGCGATCGCCGCCATTACCGCCTCACGTGCCGGCGCGTACTCGAAGATCCCGCCTTCTGGCTGGTTGCGGTGTCCTTCCGGCAGAAGTGCGGGGTCGATGCCGGCCACACCGGCAGCGAATGTCAATTCGCCGTCGGCGTCGAGGCCGACCATGCGCTCGCGAAAGCCGTGCGGGGTGCGGATGAACTGGCGGATCGGGATGGCGTCGAACAGTTCGTTGGCGGCGAGCAGCAGGAATCCGCCGGGGACTTCGTCGAAGCTCTCGTGCCAGACGAAGCGATCGGCATGTGCGCCGATCGTTTCCTTCTGCACCGCCCGCAGCCGAGGGCTCGTCTCGATCAGATGGAACGTGGCGTCAGCGTAAAGATCTGGTGCAAGACGGGCGATGACGCGCAGCATGTCCGACATCATCGTGCCGCGGCCGGGGCCGATCTCCGCAAAACGCACGTCCTTTGGCCTGCCGTGCTTCTGCCAGGCATGCACCATGAAGACACCGAGCATCTCGCCAAAGAGCTGGCTGACCTCCGGGGCGGTGACGAAATCGCCCTCCCGGCCGAACGGCTCGCGGGTACGGTAATAGCCGTGCTCCGGATCGGCGAGGCACAGCGAAAAATAGTCGGTGACGCTGATCGGCCCGTTGGTGCGGATCAGCGCCTTGATCTTTCGGGCAAGCGGCGTCGACATGCCGGCCTCCGGTCTCAGGCTTTCGCAGGACGGGCGCGCACCATCGCCCAGAGCCCGAGCGCAAGCATCGGCAAGGACAGGATCATGCCCATCGTGAGCCAGCCGCCGAACAGGTAGCCGATCTGGACGTCGGGCTCACGGAAGAATTCGACGAAGATGCGGCAGATCGCATAGCCGGCGACGAACAGGCCGGTGACAAAACCGGGCCGCTTCAGCGCACCGAAGCGATAGACCGCGAGCGCAAGCACGGCCAGCAGCACGATCCCTTCCAGGCCCGCCTCGTAGAGCTGGCTCGGATGGCGGGCGAATGGGCCGGCATTGGGGAACACGACCGCCCAAGGCGCGGCCGAGAGTTTGCCCCACAGCTCGCCGTTGACGAAATTGGCGATGCGGCCGAAGAACAGGCCGATCGGAACGACGGCCGCAACCATGTCGAACAGGCTCCAGATCGCTATCTTGTGCTTTCGCGCAAACAGGATCATCGCGATGGTGGTCCCGGCCAGGCCGCCATGGAACGACATTCCGCCGTTCCAGATCTCGATCGCCCGCAGCGGATTGTTCGCCACCGCCGCGAAGTCGTAGAACAGGATATAGCCGATGCGCCCGCCGAGCACGATGCCGAGGGCCGCCCAGACCAGGAAATCGTCGAGCTGGGCCAATGTCAGCGGCGGGCTGTTGCCGGGCCACAGGTCGGCGCGCGATACCAGCCGGCGGGCGTACACCCAGCCGAGCAGGATGCCGGCGACGTAGGCCAGCCCATACCAGTGCACGGCGAGGGGACCGATCGAGAAGGCGACGGGGTCGATGTTCGGGAAGGCCATGACGGCAAGGAGTTCGGCGGCTGGGGTCAATGGCTTGTGTCCGGTTGGGCTCGCGCGGAAGATGGCGTTCGGCCCCGGGATGGTCAAGCGGCTTTTGTCCGACCGGCCAACCGACCCGCCGCGGCGGGCGATTGCCGATTCCGCTTGCATCGCTTCGGTTCAGCCCCTACCTCAGAAACGAAGGCGGCACGCGGCCGCAAGACAGATGCTTCAAGCCGAGGAGGGCCGGACCATGAACACCGGGACCAATCGAATTCTCGATGATTTCGCCAAGCTGATGACCGACGCAGCCGGCGCGGCGCAGGGCGTGCGCAAGGAGATGGAAACGGTGTTCCGCAGCCAAGCGGAGCGGTTTATCAACGGAATGGACCTGGTCAAGCGCGAGGAGTTCGAGGCGGTTCGCGAGATGGCGATCAAGGCGCGCGAGGAGAACGACGCGCTCACGCAGCGGATCGCAGCGCTTGAGGAGCGTCTGGCCGCCACGAACAAATAGCTGCTTCCGGTCCTGGGGCCCTTCTTCACGTTGCGGAAGGCCGGCGCGGGTTCATCGCGCCGGCCTTCTTGTTTTCACGGCTTTTTTCGGCCCTGTGGACATCGTTAAAAAAGCCTTATCGCAGAGTCGGTTAAGGCGCCGGGCTGAATCGTTTTGGTAACGGCTGTCCACAACCTCGACGACAAAAACGGCCGGCTGGGGCTGGTCTCGGGACTCCGCCATTATACACTGATTTTAAATGATGATTCGAAACGGCGCCGTCAGCTTGGGGCAGGGTTGGTAAGTCAGACTCTGGCGGTGTCGTGCAATCGTTCAGTATTGTTTCCGGGTGGGTTGCCGCGTTCGTCTCGTGCGTGCTTGCGACGACGTGCGCCTCTTCCGGCCTAAAAGGTGATGCATGAGCCTGATGGAAATGGATATCGTACGCCAATCGAACCCGGTCGACATGATCGAGTTCGTCGCAGCGAACAACGACTGGTCGTTCGAGCGGTCCGGCGAAGACGAGATCGCGATGACGGTCGAGGGCCGGTGGTCCGATTATCATGTCTCTTTTTCCTGGATGGAAGAGTTCGAGGCGCTCCATCTCGCCTGCGCCTTCGACATCAAGGTGCCCGAAAGTCGGGTTAACGAGGTGATACGGCTGCTGTCGCACGTCAACGGCCAGGTGCTGATGGGGCACTTCGACCTCTGGCGGCACGAGGACGTGGTGATCTTCCGTCAGTCGCTGCTGCTCGCCGGCGGCGCCGAGCCGACCAACAGGCAGGTCGAGGTCTTGCTCTCGAGCGCGCTGGAAACCTGCGAAGCCTATTTCCAGGCATTCCAGTTCGTCGTCTGGTCGGGTATGGAGGCGCAGGCCGCCGTCGATGCGGTGATGTTCGAGACGATCGGAGAAGCGTAAATCATGAGCGTGGCAGTAGCGGGACCCATTGTTCTCATCGGCGCCGGCAACATGGGCGGGGCGATGCTAGCAGGGTGGCTGAAGAGCGGCATTCCGGGCTCTTCTATCTTGGTCCTCGATCCGGGCCCGCCGCCGGCCATGCAGACGCTGATTGCTGACTATGGCGTGCGCCACGAGACGGCGCCGCCCGCGGGCGTCACGGCGGGCGTACTTTTCGTCGCTGTCAAGCCGCAGATCATGGACGCAGCACTGCCTTCTGCGAAGGGGCTGGTCGGTCCGCAGACCGTCGTCGTCTCGGTCGCGGCCGGCAAGACGCTCGCCAATCTCGAAGCCCATCTCGGCGAGGCGGCCATGGTGCGCGCCATGCCGAATACCCCGGCGATGATCGGCCGCGGCGTCACCGGCGCCTATGGGAATGCCAAGGTGACCAGTGCCCAGCGCGATCAGGTGGACGCCCTCCTGAAGGTCAGCGGCCCGGTCGAATGGGTAGAGGCCGAAGCCGACATCGATGCCGTCACCGCGCTGTCGGGCAGCGGTCCGGCCTATGTCTTCTATCTCGTGGAGTGCATGGCGGAAGCGGGCCGCAAACTCGGCCTGCCGGCGGACCTTGCCATGCGGCTTGCGCGGGAAACCGTCTCGGGGGCTGGTGAACTGCTTCACCAGTCCCCCGACGACGCCGCGAGGCTGCGCCAGAACGTGACCTCGCCCGGCGGCACCACGGCCGCGGCCCTTGCGGTCCTCATGGCCGGCGACGGCATGCAGCCGTTGTTCGACCGCGCCATCGCCGCTGCCCGCAAGCGCGCCGAGGAACTCGCCGGCTGATCCTGCTCCGAGCCGGCAGGGTGGCACCTGTTTCACGTCTGCCGATGGTGCGCAAAGGCATGGCAAAACCGTGCCGGTTTTCAGCGCTGCAACCCTGCAGTCGTCCTTTGTGGAGTCCGTTCATGTCCGAAACCATTACCTACGCCGATTTCGAGCGGATCGACATTCGCGTCGGCACCATCGTCGAAGCGGCCGAATTCCCAGAGGCGCGCAAGCCGGCTTACAAGCTGGTGATCGATTTCGGTCCGGAGATCGGCCTGAAGAAGTCCTCGGCGCAGATTACCGTCCACTACGCGCCGGAGCGGCTGGTCGGCCGTCAGGTGCTGGCGGTCGTCAACTTCCCGCCGCGCCAGATCGGCCCGGTTCGCTCCGAGGTGCTGACGCTCGGCTTTGCCGACGAGGCCGGTGCCGTCGTGCTCGCAGCGACCGAACGTGCGGTCCCGAACGGAGCGCGGCTGCACTGAAAAACAGCCGGCGAGCGCGCACCCTGAGGCAGCGCGCATAGCGGCGCCAGGATCCGAGCTGGCAACCGAAACGCCGGGCACCGGATCCCATAGTCCTAGACCGCTGGTAGCTTCCGAGATCGAACTGGAGCGATCCGTCAGACCGGTATCCGCACGGTCGCCCGCAAGCCGCCCATCGGGCTGTCGGTGAGCGTCACGTTGCCGCCATGGCTGCGGGCGATGTCGCGCGCGATCGCCAGTCCCAGGCCGGTGCCGGAAGAATCGAGGTTGCGGGCTTCGTCGAGGCGGAAGAACGGCTTGAACACGTCGTCACGGGAGCGTTCGGGAATGCCCGGGCCGTCGTCATCGACGACGACCGTCAACCACCGGGCGCTGTTCCGGGCCTGGATATGCACCTTGCTTGCGTAGCGCAGGGCGTTGGAGACGAGATTTCCGACCAGGCGCGAGAACGCGTTCGGCCGCACCAGCACTTCGTCCTCGCCGTCCACTTCGCTGGTCAGTTCCTTCTGGTGGAGTTCGGCCTCCATGGCGAAGCGGTCGAACAGGTCGGCGAGCTTGAGCCGGCCGACATCCTCTTCGACCTCGCCCTTTGCAAAGGAGAGATAGCCCTCCAGCATGGACTGCATGTCCGCGACGTCCTTGTTGAGGCCGTCGAGCTCGGTGTCCTTGCCGGCCAGCGCCAGCTGCAGCTTGAAGCGGGTGAGGATGGTGCGCAGGTCATGGCTGACGCCGGTCAGCATGGCGGTGCGCTGCTCGATCTGCCTTTCGATGCGCTCGCGCATCAGCATGAAGGCAAGCCCGGCCCGCCGCACCTCGTCGGCGCCGCGCGGGGCGAAGTCCTCGGGCATCTTCTGCCCCTTGCCGAAGCTTTCGGCGGCGTGCGCGAGCGAAAGGATCGGCCGGATCTGGCCGCGCAGGAACAGGATCGAGATCGTCAACAGCACGAGCGAGGCGCCCACCATCCAGACGATGAAGATGTGGGTGTTGGAGGCGTAGGTGTAGCTGCGGCGCGCATAGACGCGAAGCGTCTTGTCCTTGCCGACCAGCACGCGGATCTCGACGAGATTGCTGTCGCCGACGGTGTCGATCCAGAACGGCAGCTTGATCTGCTTGGTGATCTGATCGCTGAGGATCTGGTCGAGGATGTTGAAGAAGGGCTTGGGCCGGGGAGGGGGCAGTTCGTCCCCCTTCTCGATCGCGATGTTGAGGTTCATCCGTTCGCGGGCGATGCGGACGATTTCGGCGTTGGCGCTATCGTCCGGGAAGCTGTCGATGAGATCGATGATAGCGGCGATGTCACGGGTTACCGCCATCGACAGGCGCTCGGTCACCAGCTGCCAGTGCCGCTCCATGAAGACGAAGGCGACGAAGGATTGCAGAAGCACCATCGGGATGATGATGATGAGCAGCGAGCGCGCATAGAGACCCGTCGGCAGCTGCCGGCGCAGCCACCGGGCAAGCCGCTTCCAGCCCGCCAGGGGGGCGCGATCGAATTCGCGCCGGAGGGCTTCGAAGGTGGTCATGTCTGCCCCACGCTCGCGCTACGCCGCATCGCCTGCCTCGCCTCTATTCGGTGCTCAACCTGTATCCGATGCCGCGCACCGTCTGCAGCCACACGGGATTGGTCGGGTCGTCCTCGATCTTGCGGCGCAGCCGGTTGATCTGCACGTCGATCGTCCGCTCGCCGACGTCGGCCTCGCCGCCGATCAGTTCGTGCCGTGGAATCGTCTCGCCGGCGCGCAGCGAGAAGAGCAGCATGATTTCCTGTTCGCGATCGGTCAGCCGGATCGGATCGCCGCCGCGCTTGAGCTCCTTGCGCACGATGGAGAAAGTATATGGCCCGAACATGACCTGCTCGATTTTCGGCGCCGCCGGCTGGGCGCTGCGCTTGAGGATATTGTTGATCCGCAACACCAGTTCGCGCGGCTCGAAGGGCTTTGCCAGGTAGTCGTCGGCGCCCGCCTCAAGCCCCTCGATGCGGGCCATGGATTCGGTCAGCGCCGTCAGCATGATGATCGGAATGTTGCGGATGGCCCGCAGGCTCTGGGTCAGTTGCAGCCCGGTTTCGCCCGGCATCATCACGTCCATGATGATGAGGTCGAAATCGAGCCCCGCCAGCCGGCGGCGAGCCTCGTCGGCGTCGCCGGCCACCGTCACACGAAATCCCTCTCCGGACAGATAGCGGCTCAGAAGCTCGCGGATGCGCTTGTCATCGTCGACGATCAGAAGATGGGCGGCGTCGTCGGAGAGCCTTTCAAGTATGGTCATCCAGGTCGTATCCTGCTGTTATTCGTCTCGCGTATTCTGCATGCCAATGAGAAACCGCTTCACCGCCTTGCGATCCTCGGCGGTCATTCCGTCGAAGGCGCGGGCGATGCGCTGCTGCTGCGGCTCGGCCAGGGCCAGTGCCAGCTCGCGTCCGGCGCGCGTCGGGTAAAGCTTGCGCTGTCGCCGATCCTCCGGACCGGCCACCTGGCGAATATAGCCTGAATCGACGAGCTGTTTCAAAACCCTCGCAAGGCTCTGCTTGGTGATCTTAAGGGTGTCGAGCAGGTCGGCGACGGTCATGCCCGGCTCGCGATTGACAAAATGCACGACGCGATGGTGGGCACGGCCGAAGCCGCTCTTTTCGAGGATTGCATCCGGATCGGAGATGAAGTCGCGATAGGCGAAGAAGAACCCCTCGATCACGTCGAAGTCGATGCCGGCTTCGCCGGTCAATGGCTGATCGTAGACCTCGATCGTGTTCTTGCGTTCCGGCGTTTGTCGTCCCACGCGGCCATTTCCTTCCAATGCATCGACCCTACACGCAATAACCGCAAAAATATGTCAGCATTGTTGACATATTTTTAGCCCATTGCTACGCCTTGTCCACACCCGGCCGTAGCGAAGGGCCTGAGGACGCAGCGATTTGTGCGCGCACTTCGCATTCCTCGCCGCGCGGCGGGTATCCCAATCTGCTCCCGGTTAGACCCTATCGGGAGGAACGATCAACATCAAGAACGACGCACAGGCGGCGGAGGAGGGGATAATGGCGGTTCCATTCGACCAAATGGAGGGGCAGATCTGGTTCAACGGCGAATTCGTCGACTGGAGGGATGCCAAGATCCACGTGCTGACCCACGGACTGCACTACGCGAGCGCCGTGTTCGAGGGCGAGCGCGCCTATGGTGGCCGCATCTTCAAGCTCACCGAGCACAACCGCCGTCTGCACCGGTCGGCCGAGATCCTCGGCTTCAAGATTCCCTACAGCGTCGAGGAACTCGACGCTGCCAGCATCGAACTTTTGGAGCGACAGGGCTTTTCCGAGGCCTATGTCCGACCGGTCGCCTGGCGCGGCTCGGAGATGATGGGTGTCTCGGCGCAGCACAACCGCATCAACGTCGCAATCGCCATCTGGCAGTGGGGCAGCTATTTCAACCCGGCCGAGAAGCTGAAGGGCATCCGGCTCGACATCGCCGAGTACCGCCGTCCCGACCCGCGGACGGCGCCCTGCGAATCCAAGGCGGCCGGCCTGTACATGATCTGCACGATTTCCAAGCATGCCGCCGAAGCCAAGGGCTATGCCGACGCGATGATGCTCGACTATCGCGGCCAGGTGGCCGAGGCGACCGGCGCCAACATCTTCTTCGTCAAGGACGGCGTCATCCACACGCCGACGCCGGACTGCTTCCTGAACGGCATCACCCGCCAGACGGTGATCGAGCTTGCCAGGCGGCGCGGCTATCAGGTTGTCGAGCGGGCGATCATGCCGGAGGAGCTTTCCACCTTCAGCGAATGCTTCCTGACCGGTTCGGCGGCGGAGGTAACACCGGTCTCCGAGATCGGCCCGTATCGCTTCACGCCCTCGACCGTCTGCGAGACGCTGATGAACGACTACAGGAAGGAAGTCTATCCGGTCGCCGCAGCGGCGGAATGACGGCATAAGAAAAGGCGGCGAAGCTTTCGCCGCCTTTTCCGCATGAGCCTCAGGCCTGCTTGCGGCCCATCACAACGCCGGCGATCGCCTGCAGCACGCCGCCGCCGATCAGGCCGCCGATCCCGTTGGCCACAAGATTGGACAGACCTGCTTCGCCGCCGAACGCCTGCATGAGCAGTCCGCCGCCGATGCCGCCGATCGCGCCGATGATCGTTCGAACGATCATGCTGGTGCCCTGCTGCTTCAAGATGGCGGCTACGACGTTGCCGCCGATGGCGCCGCTGATGAGTTGAGTGATGAGTGGCACAAATGCTTCCATGTACACTCCCCCGTTTGGTCGTGCCGGAAACGCGTCCGGGCCCCCGGCCACGACACGTGAAGCTTGCCAGCGCAGACATCGCCGAATCACCAGCACCGAACCCCCTTCGGTGGGATCAAGGTGGTTGCAAAACGTTCATCTGTCAATTTGGCCGGGAAGTTGCCGACCGGAGCCCTGCGATGAAAGCGCGTGGCCGAACGGCCGCTCGCGGCTGCCATGGACCAGGCGCCCGTCCGCTTACGGAGGCCGGCCGCGTGAAACGATTCACGCGGTCCGCTCCAGCCGGAAAAATTTGCGGATGATGCTCAGGCGGCGTCGAAGACGCCACGGCGGATCTGGTCTTGCTCGATCGACTCAAACAGAGCCTTGAAGTTGCCCTCGCCGAAGCCCTCGTCGCCCTTGCGCTGGATGAATTCGAAGAAGATCGGCCCGATTACGGTCCTTGAGAAGATCTGCAGCAGGATCTTCGTGGTGCCGCCGTCGACCACGCCTTCACCGTCGATCAGGATGCCGTGCTTCTTCAACCGCTCGATCGGCTCCTCATGGCCGTGCACGCGCTGATGCGAATTCTCGTAGTAGGTGTCCGGCGGCCCCGGCATGAACGTCAGCCCGTTTTCGGCGAGCTTGTCGGTGGCATCGTAGATCGCCTCGGTGCCGACGGCGATGTGCTGGATACCCTCGCCCTTGTACTTGCGCAGGTATTCTTCGATCTGGCTCTTGTCGTCGGTGGACTCGTTCAGGGGGATCCGGATCTTGCCGCAGGGCGAGGTTATCGCCCGCGACACGAGACCGCTCATCTTGCCGGCGATGTCAAAGAAGTGGATCTGGCGGAAATTGAACAGCTGCCGGTAGAAGTCCCACCATTTGTCCATGTTGCCGCGGAAGACGTTGTGGGTCAGGTGGTCGAGATAGTAGAAGCCGACGCCTTCCGGCTTCGGGTCGCGCTCGCCGGTCCAATCGAACTCGGCTTCATAGGGCGAGCCCTTATCGCCGTAGCGATCGATGAAATAGAGCAGCGAGCCGCCGATGCCGATGATCGCCGGCGCGTCGATGCACTTGCCGGGGCCGGTATACTCCTCGGCCCCCATGCCGACGGCGTGCTTCAGCGCGTGCTGCGCATCGACGACCCGCCAGGCCATGGAGGGCGCGCAGGGACCGTGCTTCTCCACGAAGCCGTCGGCGAACGAGCCCTTCTCGGCATTGAGGACGTAATTGATGTCGCCCTGGCGCCAGACGGAAATGTCCTTGGCCCGGTGCTGCGCCACCCTGGCATAGCCCATCCGCGCAAACAGTTCCTTGAGCTTCTCCGGTTCGGGGTGGGCAAACTCGACGAACTCGAAGCCGTCCGTACCGGCGGGGTTTTCTGCGTTGATTTCGGCCGGCGGCGCATCGTGCGGGAACGGACCCATGCTGTTCTCCTCCTCGTCCAGTTCTGACGTTGTGCAAGTATGCGCCCGGGCGTCTGCACAGTGTGTGCAAAGTGTCTGGATGCTGGAGCTAGGATGACGTATTCTTGCATCATTTGGCGGCTGGGAGACGGAATCGTGCAGCTGGACGCATTCGACCGGAAATTGCTGGCGCTCCTGCAGCAGGATGCGCGCCTGACCAACAACGAGCTGTCCGAGCGCATCAACCTGTCGCCGTCGCAATGTTCGCGGCGCCGGGCGCGGCTCGAAGAGGAGGGGATCATCCGCGCCTATCGCGCCGAGCTCGACCGCGAGAAGCTCGATCTCGGCATCGTCATCATCGTCACCGTCACGCTTGCCACCCACAACCGCGACAACGCCCAGCGCTTTGCGCGGCTGATCTCCAATCTGCCGGAGGTGCTGGAGGCGTTCTCGCTGACGGGCGAGATGGACTACGTCATCAAGGTGGTGGTGCCGAACCTGAAGGCGCTGTCGGCCTTCGTCAACGACGTGCTGCTGCCGCACGAGTCGGTGGCGCATGTGAAGACGGCGATCGTGCTCGATACTCTCAAGGAAACGACGGCGCTGCCGGTCTAATCCCGGAACTGGCGAACAGAGCGCCGCTTCCGCTGGTGTTTCCCGCGGAACACAACGGCGCTTGGTGACATTGTAGGTTGCAGGACTGCAATCGACGAAACCATAGCGCCGAAAGGACGGGAACAATGGACAGTCAGACCCCTGCCGAAGCACGCACCGTGGCCGCGCGACTGCGCGCCGTCGTCTACACCTACGTCGCGGCCAATCTTGCCGTCGCGCTCCTGCTGTTGTCGACCGTCACTCCAACGCCGCCGCCGCAGGCCGGCTGGGCTAGCGGCCATTCGCAGGTCGCCAGCCGCTGAACACGGCATCGATCGGGTAATCTGTGATGAAGCATGGCATCCGGCGCCCCGAGCCTCTATATGCGGGGCAGATCATTTCCGAGCGAGGATCCCATGGGCATGCTTCAGGCGGGCATCATTCCCGTCACCCCCTTCCAGCAGAATTGCACCATCCTGTTCGACATGGACACAAAGGAGGGCGTGGTCGTCGATCCGGGCGGCGACGTCGATGCCATTGTCGAGGCGGTCAGCAAGAACGGCATCACGCTGAAGGCGATCTGGCTCACCCACGGCCACATCGACCACGCCGGCGGGGCGAAGGAGTTGAAGGATGCGCTCGGCCTCGACATCATCGGCCCGCACGAGGACGATCTGCCGCTGCTGCAGCGGATCGAGACCCAGGCCGAAAAGTTCGGCGTCGCCATGAAGGTGCAGAACGTCGTGCCCGATCGCTGGCTGAAGGACGGTGACCGCGTCTCCTTCGGCGAGCACGAGTTCGAGGTCTACCATACGCCGGGCCACGCTCCGGGGCATGTGATCTATTTCAATCGCGCCCAGAATTTCGCGCATCTCGGCGACGTGCTGTTCCGTGGCTCGATCGGCCGCACCGACCTGCCCGGCGGCGATCACGAGACGCTGCTGGCCTCGATCCGCGACAAGGTGCTGCCGCTCGGCGACGAGGTCGGCTTCATCTGTGGCCATGGTCCGGGCGGCAGGATCGGCGAGGAGCGCCTCACCAACCCGTTCTTGCGCGGCATCTGAGGCAGATCGGGCGAATGTAACGCCCGGAAACGCAAAAAGGCGGATGGGTGCCATCCGCCTTTGCTGTGACTGTAGCCTGGCTGTTCGCTTCAGCCGGCGACGCAGAAGTGCTCCAGCCCGTCGTAACCGCGGAACGTGCCGGTGCGCGGGTTGAAGGAGCGGTAGGTATTCTCGCAGTAGCGGTACCAACCCGGGCTCCAGGGCTCGTAGCCGCCAACGTAGACAGGACGGGGGCGATAGGCGCGGCGCACCGGGCGGTATTCCGGCTCGACATAAACGCGGCGGGGTGCGTAATAACCGTCGTCGTAATAGGTGGTGCGCGAATTGGCGATGGCACCGCCGACGATCACACCGGTGACGAGACCGGCGGCGCCGGCCACCCAGGCGTCGTTATTGTTGTGGTGATGACGATAACGGTCGCCTGCCTCGGCCGACGCGACGTTGGCGAGCGTCGCCGCCGCGACAGCCGCAGCCAGCACAACCGATTTCAAGTGCTTGTTCATGAGTTCGTCCCTGCATCCAGCCGGCGAGCCGGCAATCAATGCCAGCGAACCTAGCGGCGCCGGGATGAACCGTCGCTGAACAAAAAAGAACCCGGCAGAACTGCCGGGCCTCAACGTCTGTCGATGTGCAGATTGCCTCAGCCGGCGATCTGCAGGTTGACCGCCTTCGGGCCCTTGCCGCGGCGGTCGGGTTCCGTTTCGAAGCTAACCTTCTGGTTCTCCGACAGGCCGTTCAGGCCCGAGGCCTGCACGGCAGAAATGTGTACGAAGATATCTGCACCACCGTTGTCGGGCTTGATAAAGCCGAAGCCCTTCTCGGTGTTGAAGAATTTTACGGTGCCAGTCTCGGCCATGCGTCAGGTCCTTTTCTCTCTGCCCTATGATTGGCGGCGGGCAGCATTTCCGGTTTGCCCCGAGGGGGCGTGAGGCAGGTATTTCCGATGTGAGGAAAGGGTCCTGTTTTTACCGCAGCCAGCCAACTGCTGTCCCGAAGGAACCATCAGCACGGCTGCCCGGATTTTCTCGCGTCTCCGGCGCGCTGTTTATTCAAGGTCTTCCCATGTTCGTAAATTGCCCGAACATGACAAGATTGCTGTGTTTATCTTGAATTGGCAAGCAAAAGTTTCAATCTGCTCATATGATGCCTCACCACCGCCTGTTTTCGGGCAGTTGCACAATCAAAATTCCGTTGTTTGGCGCAATTGCTCAGGCATCGCACAGTTTATATTGCCCATGCTCGCCATAAGCTTGCGCCCGGCACAGCATAGCGGCGGCGCCGTTTATTGCCATGTTCAGTATCAGCCCTATGCCGCCGCAGAGCGGTCCTTGGGCTTCGACAGTTCGGGAACGAGTTCGGTCGCCAGCATCGCCACGAAGATGATCGCGCAGCCGGCATAGCCTGCTGCGGGAATGGTCTCGCCGAGCAGGAACACGCCGAAGAATGCGGCAAACAGCGCCTCGCTGGACAGGAAGATCGCCGCCTGCGGCGCGGTGGTGTAGCGCTGCGCCACGTTCTGGCAGATGAAGGCGAGCCCACTGGAAAACAGGCCGGAATAGAGGATTTCCGGCAACGCGCCCCGAATTGCCGCAAGACTGATCGGTTCGACGATGGCGGCAACGGCGCAGCCGACGACGGCGCAGACGGCGAACTGCACCAGAGACAGGGCGAGCGGCCGGCCGGAGCGGCCGGCAAACACGCCGACGCAGATCATCTGGATCGACCAAAGCAGTGCGCACACGATGGTCAGAACGTCGCCGGTAGTCAGCGCCGAAAATGCCCCGCCGCTCAACAGGAAGATGCCGGCGGTCGCCGTGAGCGCGGCGGGCCAGATGATCCAGTGGGCACGCTTGCGCAGCACGAATACGGTCAGGATCGGCGTGAAGACGACGTAGAGACCGGTCAGGAAGCCGGAGTTCGTGACGGAGGTGGTGAGCAGGCCCACCTGCTGGAAGGCAGCGGCGGCAAAGAGCGCAACGCCCGTAACAATGAAGCCGATCCGGTCGGCGGACCGCACCGGTGCGGTTGCCCGCCTGCTTTCGACCAGCGCGAAGGGAACGGCGACGAGGGTGGCCACTGCGAAACGCAGCCCGATGAACCAGATCGGCCCGAGTGTCGCCATCGCGGTCGATTGCGCGATGAAGCCCGCGCCCCAGATGGCGCCGGCAAGCAACAGCAGGAAGTTCGCCTGGAGGCGCGACATGGCAGTCCTCGATCGGGGTGAGGGGAGATTCGGACGGGGTTCCGTAGCAGTTGCCCGACCAGCCGACAAGTGCGCGGCCGGAGGCACAGGGGCCGCTGCCGTCCGAAGGAAAGGCCGGGCGTTGCGGGCAGGTTATTGCGCGCCGTTTACTGCGAGGAGGGGGCGCGATAGAGGCGCAGCAATTGCCCGTCATCCTCATCCGTCAGGAGCAGGACGGCGCCGTCCGGTGCGACCTTGACATCGCGCAGCCTGCCGAACGCGCCGTCCAGCAGCCGCTCCTCGCCGAGGATCGCTCCTGTCTCGTCGCGCTCCAGCCGCACCAGCAGTTGGTATTTCAACGCGGCGACGAGGAGATTGCCTTGCCACTCCGGGAACATCGCGCCGCGATAGACCGCAATAGCGCCAGGCGCGATCGAGGGATCCCAGTAGTAGGCCGGTTGTTCATAGCCCTTCTTCGCCGTTCCCTCGCCGATTTCGGCGCCGGAGTAATCCTTGCCGTAGGTGATGACAGGCCAGCCAAAGTTCCGGCCGGGCAGGGGATAGTTGACCTCGTCACCGCCGCGCGCGCCGTGCTCGGCCGTTATCAGGGTGCCGTCCTGCGGGTCGATGTCGATTCCCTGCGGGTTCCGATGGCCCTTCGACCAGACCTCCGGCAGGCCGCCGCTGTCGCCGGCGTATGGATTGCTGGCCGGGACGCCACCATCGGGATTGATGTGCAGGATCGATCCGGCATGGTCGCGCGGATCCTGGGCGCGCTCCGGCTCGCCGCGGTCGCCGATGCCGAAGAACAGGCTGCCGTCCTCGGCGATCGCAATGCGCGAGCCGAAATGCTGGCCCTTCTGGGTGAGCTTGCCCATTACGAATATCTGCCGGACGTCCTCGAGCCGGGCCTCGTCCTGCGACAGCCGGGCGCGGGCGACCGCCGTGCCGGCGCCGCCGCGGCCCGGTGCGCTATAGGTCAGAAACAGCGTGCGGCTGGCGGCAAAGTCGGGCGCCAGCGCCACGTCGAGCAGGCCGCCCTGACCACGCGCGGCCACCTTGGGCACGCCTTGGACCGGGGCGGAAACCTTGCCGTCCCTGATGATGCGGAGCGTACCCGGGCGCTCGGTGACGATATAGGCACCGTCGGGCAGAACCTCGACCGACCAGGGATGGTGAAGGCCGGTTGCGATCGGTTCGACAAGCAGGCCTGCCTTCTTGCTGGCAAATTCCCGTGGCTCGGCCATCGCCGGATCAGCCAGGGCGAACGCGACCACAGCTGCGGCAGTCGCCAGGAAAATGTCTTTCAAAATCCGCTTGTTGTGTCCGCCCATCTGCTCGTTCCGCATGCGTATCCTCCCGTTCCTACATTAACTGAGGTCGGGGGCATGCGTTATCAAGGTGCCTGTCCAAGACCTGGGCCTCCCGGGATCACGCCTCGCTTCGCCACGGAGCGGCCCGGGCCGGCGCGGGGTCGATGCGGCGGCCGGCCATCTGGGCAAGGCCGGCAAGCGCGACGAGTGCCGCGAGGGTGAGGGCCGCCCCCAGCCGCCGGTCGATCGAGGCGGCGTCGTCTGTTGCCGTACTTGCCGTGGTGACAGGATCGACCGGCGCGTCGCCGGCGACCTCCTGAAACACCGTTACCGCCAGCGGCTCCTCACGTTGAACGGCATCCCGGACGTCGAGCACCAGGTGCGTCTCGCCGATGTCACCCTGGAGAATGGCGACGGACGCGTCGATCGGCATGGCGTTTGCGACGTTGAGCAGCCCGAGTACCATGAGAACGCAGGCCGCCAGTGCCGTCGCCGTGATGTAAAGGACCGCGCGGCCTTCCCGTCTCCGGTGATCGCGCGCCGATTTCTCGTCGTCGATGAACATCGCTGTCTCCCGGGCTTTCATTCATTGGGCCTGTCGCCCGTTCGCGGCACAGAAGGCACCCGGAAATCGGCGTGACGGGGACTTAAATGGGGCGTTTCCCGACAGATGTTATGGTGAGATCTTGACGATCAAAGAGCATCGCCTTCAACCGGAAATCGCGCCGGTTGCCAGTGGTTTCATTCGGGTCGGCTTATGCGTCCCAGAAATTTGTCGATGTGGCGACGTATGGCTTGCCAAGGAGTCGCGTTTTTTCGGCCGCGCGCCTTGCAAGACCGGCCCGGTTTGGCCATAGACCTAACCGGCGGCCTCGCGCGCGCCGCATGCCTCACGCTGTCTTCGAAACCGAACTGGACGATCCACCATGGCCTTTCTTGCCGATGCCCTCTCCCGTGTGAAGCCCTCCGCCACCATCGCTGTTTCGCAGAAGGCGCGCGACCTGAAAGCCAAGGGGCGCGACGTGATCGGTCTGGGTGCTGGCGAGCCCGACTTCGACACGCCGGACAACATCAAGAAGGCGGCGATCGACGCGATCAACCGCGGCGAGACGAAGTACACGCCGGTCGCCGGCATTCCGGAACTGCGCGAAGCGATCGTCAAGAAGTTCAAGCGCGAGAACAATCTCGACTACACGCCGGCCCAGACGATCGTCGGCACCGGCGGAAAGCAGATTCTCTTCAACGCCTTCATGGCGACGATGAACGCTGGCGATGAAGTGGTTATCCCGACGCCTTACTGGGTCTCCTATCCGGAGATGGTGTCGCTCTGCGGCGGTACGCCGGTATTCGTCGCCACCACCCAGGAAAACAAGTTCAAGCTGAAGCCCGAGGATCTCGACCGGGCGATCACGCCGAAGACGAAGTGGTTCGTCTTCAACTCGCCCTCCAACCCCTCCGGCGCTGCCTATACCCATGAGGAACTGAAGGCGCTGACCGACGTGCTGCTGAAGCATCCGCATGTCTGGATTCTGACGGACGACATGTATGAGCACCTCACCTATGGCGACTTCAAGTTCGCCACCCCGGTCGAGGTCGAGCCGAAGCTCTACGACCGCACGCTGACGATGAACGGCGTCTCCAAGGCCTATGCCATGACCGGCTGGCGTATCGGCTATGCCGCGGGGCCGCTGAACCTCATCAAGGCAATGGACATGATCCAGGGCCAGCAGACCTCCGGCGCCTGCTCGATCGCCCAGTGGGCGGCGGTCGAGGCGCTGAACGGCACGCAGGACTTCATTCCGGAAAACAAGAAGATCTTCGAGGCCCGCCGCGACCTCGTGGTCTCCATGCTCAACCAGGCCAAGGGCATCGAGTGCCCTTCTCCTGAAGGGGCGTTCTACGTCTATCCGTCCTGCAAGGGACTGATCGGCAAGACGGCGCCGTCGGGCAAGGTGATCGAAACCGACGAGGACTTCGTCTCCGAACTCCTGGAAGCCGAAGGCGTCGCCGTGGTCCACGGCTCGGCCTTCGGGCTCGGTCCGAACTTCCGCATCTCCTATGCAACCTCGGAGGCCCTGCTCGAGGAAGCCTGCAAGCGCATCCAGCGCTTCTGCGCGGCGTGCAAGTAGGCGATCCGATCGTTTAAGTTCGATAAAACCCGCCAGCGATGGCGGGTTTTTTCATGGCAGGTGCGGGTCGACAAGTCGACGGCGAGGCATGGCATTTGGCTTGCCAATTCGATTCAAGTGCCTCCCGCGTCGATTCCGCGCTTGCGTATAAGTCCTTGAAATGGCGCAGCTATAGCCCGATCAGCGTCAGCATGACGAAGGTGGCGAAGAGAATGAAGTGGGTCATGCCCTCGATCGCATTGGTCATGCCGTCGTTCAGGTTGATCGCCGCTACGACCAGGGTGATGGCGACCATCACCGTCTGCACCGGCGTCATCGCCATGACGAACGGCTGGCCGGTATAGAGGGCGATCGCCTCCATGACGGGGACCGTCAGGATGACCGTCGAGAGCGACGCGCCCATGGCGATGTTGACGACCGATTGCATGCGGTTGGCAAGCGCCGCCCGCATTGCCGTCAGGATTTCCGGCGCGGCCGAAATCGCGGCCACGATCACCGCCATCAATGCCGGCGGGGCGCCGCTGCCCGAAAGGCCGGCATTCAGCATGACCGACATCACCTCCGCCAGAGCGCCGATCAGGGCGATCCCAACCACCAGGATAAGGACGGAGGGCAGGGCGGGGCTGTCGGCTTCAGGGTGCTTTTCCATTGGGCCGCTACGATCGGCCCGCGGGTAGGCATAGCTGAAGAAATAGCTGTGCTGGCCGACCTGCAGGCGCAGGAACAGCGTGTAGAGTGCAATCATCGCGCCGATGGTGAAGCCGGAATAAAACTGCCAGCTCTGGCGTGGCACGAATTCCGGCACGATCATGGAAATGCCCATCGCGGTCAGGATCATCACGCTGTAGGTGCGGCTGGAATCGTCGTTGTAGGGCTGCTCGCCGTGGCGCAGCCCGCCGATGAGCGCCGCCAGTCCGATGATGCCATTGATGTCGAGCATCACCGCGGCATAGATCGTGTCGCGCACAAGCGTCGGCGAGGCCGCAGCCTGCATCATGATCGCCAGCACGACCACCTCGACCAGCACGGCCGAGAGCGTCAGGATCATCGTCCCGTAGGGATCGCCGACCTTGACGGCGAGCACCTCCGCATGACGGGCGACGCGCGTCGACGCCAGCATGATGGTGACGATGATGACGAACGCCGCCGCCAGCGTGACGGAGCGGCCTGCCGACAAAATCGTGTGCTCCGTCGCATAGGCGGCGGCCGCGACCAGCATGGCGAGGATGAGAAACCGTTCCTGTCGGATGCGGCGGAATTTCGTCACGGTCGGCTTCCGTGGTTTTTACCGGAGCTTCGGCCGCAGACGTGACCGGAGGCGGGATTGAACGACATCGGTCCTCGTCAAGATAGACCCGCTCTTTCGCTTGGCAATAGCGTCGCAGTCAGTTCCGGAACACGACGCAGGCTCCGCCGGCCTTGCGGATCTGTCCGCAGAGATCGTCGGCTGCGGCGCGCGTCTGCCGGCCGATGCGGGCCGTGTAGCGGGGCCGGATTCCGAACGCCGGCAGGCGTTCTTGTTGGATGAACGGCTTTTCTTCGTTCAGCGGCGGCGGCAGCCGCTCCACGGCCATCTGGAAGAGACGATAGGCGGCCGGCTTGCTGAAGTGGGAGGCAAGCTGCACGCCCCATGGTGCCCAGGTGCCGTCGTCACCCGGGGGCACGATTTCCTTGATTTGCCTGCTTTCGGCGAGCGCGGTACAGGCCTCGACGAAGGGCTTGTCCCTGTCCAGCGAAAGGTCGAGCTCCGCCGGCGGGTTGTCCTTCCACTCCTCCGGCGTATGGGCCGTGACCGCGACCACATAGGCGCGCGTCTCGCCGGGCAGGCTGCCGCTGGCGAGAAAGTTCGAGAGCCCGCCTTCGCCGGCATTGTAGGCCGCCGCCGCCAGGCCGAGATTGCCATAGCGGTCGCGCAGATCGGCAAGGTACTCGGCCGATTTCCGCAGCGCGTCCAGCGCGTGGAAACTGTCCTTCAGTCCACGCATCCTTGCGGTGCCGGGCATGAACTGGGCGATGCCCTCGGCACCTTTGGGGCTGACCGCATCCGGCCGGAACAGGCTCTCGCGCCAGATCAGCCTGGCGAAGTAATCCGACGGCAGTCCGTTATCCAGCGCAAAGCCATCGATCGCCGCGCAGATGTCGCGATGGTAGGTCTGCGGGCGCACGCACAGCCGCGTTCCGTTCGCGAGGCTCGTGGCGAACAGGCAGGGCGGGGGGGCGCGCCATTCCGGCTGGGCGGCAGCCGGCGTGGGGGCGGAGAGGCATGCGGCAAGACCTACAGCCAGGATCGAGCCCCACGCCGTAGCCCCCCGCATGAGATCAGAACGCCACCCGCTTGCGAGCATGCTTCGTCCCCGATCCGTCGACGCGTGTGCCTTGATACCATCGAACAGGCGGGGGAAGGAAGTACAAGGCCGCGACGGAAACAAACCGACGGGGTCGCGCGCGTATCGTTCGGAGCGCGGGCGATCGGGGCGACCACTGGCGTGCAGGCAAAAAAAGAGGGCCACAAGCAAAAGCCTGGGCCCTTTAGGTGTGAAGGTCTGAACCTCCAGAGGGGAACAGCCGACGCGACGGTACTGGGAGGAGAAACCGTCAAACGCATCGACTGAGCGGGATATGGGGCGGGCCGATCGGCATTTCAAGGGAGCGAAATGCCGCATCCCTAAAAGTAACAAGCGAGCGCGTCGCAAGGCAAAAAAAGAGGGCCACAAGTGAAACTTGGGCCCTTTATAGTTATGAAGGTAAAAAAACCTCCAGAGGGGAACAGCTGCTGCGGTGGCACTGGGAGGAAAAGCCACCAAAGATGCATCAGCTGGGTGCGATATGCTGGTTTTTCGCCCAAACATCAACGATTTAAAGTGCATGCCAGCCATGCAACCGGCGCAGGCCTGCTGCGGAGCCAGTTTCAGAAGTTCCAGTTGCGTGCCTTGGAAACAATGAAGTCACGAAAGACCTTCAGCTTCGCGGCGTTCTTCATCTCGTGCGGATAGCAGAAATAGGTGTCGAACGACGGAACGTCGGCATTGGTGACGAGCTGCAGCAGTCCGGGATCGCGGCCGACGATATAATCCGGCAGCATGGCGATGCCGATGCCGAGCAGGCAGGCGCGCTTGATCGACGTCAGGCTGTTGATCTGCAGCACCGAGGGTCGCGGATTGTCGGAGTCGCGGCCAGCGATCTGCAGCCAGTTGACGTCGAGCAGGTAGTTCGGCGCCGGCTCGCCGAAGGTGATGATCTTGTGATGGTCGAGATCGTCGATCGACTGCGGTTCGCCGTAGCGATTGATGTAGGAGGGCGCCGCATAGACGTGCATGTGCACGGTGAAGAGCTTGCGCTGGATGAGGTCGGACTGCTGCGGCTCACGCAGGCGGATGGCGCAGTCGGCATGGCGCATGTTGACGTCCAGCTCCTCGTTGTCGAGCAGCAGCTGCACCTGCATGTCGGGATAGAGCGCCAGAAACTCCTGTACCTTGTCGGTCAGCCAGCCCTGGCCGAGGCCGACCGTGGTGGTGATCCGCAGCTTGCCGCTCGGCTTCTCCGTCGTCTCGGTCAGCTGAACGCGCACGCTTTCGAGCTTCATCAGCACTTCGTGGGCGGTGCGATAGAGGATCTCGCCCTGTTCGGTCAGGATGAGGCCGCGTGCATGCCGGTGGAACAGCTTGATGCCGACGTCCTGCTCAAGCGCGCTCACCTGGCGGCTGATGGCCGATTGCGACAGGTGCAGCTTGAGGGCTGCATGCGTGAACGAGCCGGCCTCGGCCGCGGCATGGAAAATCCGCAGCTTGTCCCAGTCGAGCGCCATTGTGTCCCCCATATGTCTTTGAGGCGGGGAGCCGATGGCCTCCCGCCCGTCGCTGATGATCTGTTCCCACTCCCGCGATCGCGGGCTGTCGAGCCCGCCCCGCGATGTTGGCGGCTTCTACTCGGCCGCAATTGCGACAGGCATATGACCTGAAAGATATTTTTCCGCTTCGAGGGCCGCCATGCAGCCCATGCCGGCTGCCGTCACAGCCTGGCGATAGATGTCGTCCGCCACGTCGCCGGCCGCAAACACCCCGGGCACGTCGGTGGCGGTGGAATCGGGCGCCGTCCACAGATAGCCGTTCGGCTTCTGCTTCAGCTTGCCTTCGAAGAGCTCGACGGCCGGTGCATGGCCGATCGCCACGAACACGCCGTCGGTCGCCATCTCGCTCGTGGCACCGGTCTTGGTATTCCGCAACCGCACGCCGTTGACGGACGCCGGCATCGGTGGCTTGGCCTCGGCGCCGAGATACTCGATCACCTCGTGATCCCAGATCACCTTGATGTTCGGCCTGGCGAACAGGCGCTCCTGCAGGATCTTCTCGGAGCGGAACGCATCGCGGCGGTGCACGACCGTAACGGTCCTGGCGAGGTTGGAGAGGTAAAGCGCCTCTTCCACGGCCGAATTGCCGCCGCCGACGACGATCACGTCCTTGCCGCGGTAGAAGAACCCGTCGCAGGTGGCACAGGCCGAGACGCCGAAACCCTGGAACTTGTGTTCGGTGTCGATGCCGAGCCACTTGGCCTTGGCGCCGGTGGCGATGATCAGCGTGTCGGCGGTCCATTCGGCGCCGCTGTCGGTCGAGATGCGGAACGGGCGCACGTCGAGATCGACATTGGTGACGAGATCGTTGACGATCTCGGCGCCGACGTGCTGGGCCTGCTTGAGCATCTGCTCCATCATCCAGGGGCCCTGGACCGGCTCGGCATAGCCGGGGTAGTTCTCCACGTCCGTGGTGATCATCAATTGACCACCCTGTTCCAGGCCGGCGATCAGCACCGGTTCCAGCATGGCGCGCGCCGTGTAGATGGCGGCGGTGTAGCCGGCCGGACCGGAGCCGATGATCAGGACCTTGACGTGACGGGCAGACATGGCTGCGCTCCTTGGCATGACGCGCCGGAGGAGGAGCCGGCGCGGACTGTGTCGATGGTGACGCTCATTTATGAGTGCGGCCCTCTCATATTCAAGGCCAAGGCGGTACTTGCCAACAGGCTTGCGCCCAAACGCGACATTTTTGTTCGGGGCGATGCAATAATCTTATGCTTCTCGAACGTTTCTGATAATGCGCCGCCTGATCAATCAAGGAAGCAAACGTGTTTCGCGCCGAACTCGACGCCATCGACATCAAGATCCTCAAGGAACTGCAGGCCGACGGCCGCATGACCAATGTAGAACTCGCCGCCAAGGCCGGCATCTCGGCACCGCCGTGCCTGCGTCGCGTGCGCAAGCTGGAGGAGGCCGGCATCATCGAGGGCTACCACGCCATGCTGAACGCGCCTGCGCTCGGCTTCGACCTCGTCGCCTTCTGCATGGTCGGCCTCAAGCATCAGTCCGAGGCCAACCTCAAGGCCTTCGCCGCCGCCACCGCCGAGTGGCCGCTGGTCCGGCAGGCCTGGATGGTGTCCGGCGACAGCGATTTCCTGCTGCATTGCGTTGCCGAGAACCTAACCCGGTTCCAGGATTTCGTGATAGAGGTGCTGACGGCGAACGAACACGTCGACACCGTCCGCACCATGCTGACGATCAGACAGGTAAAGAAGCTCGGGCTGGTGGAGGTGTGACGCGGTGCCGCACAGGGATCGTCCGTTTTCCCGGTCGCTGATCAAGCTGGGCACGCGCCTCCTGCTCGGTCGGGCGTGGGCTCACGCGCAGGACTGGTTTCCGTGGCTGTCTATCCGGCAGACACCGCAGGCGGAGCGGGCTGTGTTCTATCACGGTGCACGCGTGGCGACGCTCCTCGGATCGGCGGTCCTTTGGGGCGCCGAAGTGGATACTGTTACAATCGTTGGATCCGGGCCTTCGGTTGCGCTAGCCGATCTGACACGTCTCGAGCGGGGCAGCGCCATGCTGCTCAACGGGGCAATCCACCTCATCGGCGAATGCATTGCCGCGCCGCTCGCCGTGGCGATTCAGGACGAGCGCTTCGTCTTTCGGCATTTCGCTTTGATGCGGAAGAAGATCGCCGCCGGGCAGCGACTGCTGCTGTCGGTCGCCGCCTTGCGCGCGATTTGCGAGAACGACAGCCTTTGGCTGGCGGACAAGCGCATCGTTCTAATTGACGACATCCGCAAGCCCTACGAACTGCCGCGTCGCAGGGACGGCACGCTGCGGGCGCTTGATTTCGTCCGGCTCGACCGGAGCGGCAGATACGGCGTTTCGCTGGAGCCGGATCGCGGCGTCTTCGAGGGCGGCTCGGTGGCCGTTTCCGCTCTGCAATTCGCGTTGGCGGGGAGGCCGCAGACGATCGGCTTTATTGGCGTCGATATCCGCAACGCGGCTGGCCCGCGCTTCTACGAGCACGCCGGCACCGCCGCCTTTTCCGGCGTCGCGGGAGCGGAACAGCGCATTCTTGGGCATATCGGGCTGGCAATGTCAGTGGCGGAGACCCGGGGCACTCGGTTCGTGAATTTTTCGCCTGTCTCCGCGCTCGCCGATATCGGTGTCGGTTTCGACGATCGTCTTCTGCGACCGACAGGGCGCTGAGCATAAAGTGTCGGTCCGGAAGGATCCGCTCTGCGGCCGCTTCAGGTTCTAGTTACGGCGTTGGGACATGCTCCAAGGCCGCGAGACCCGCGGCACGCTGGCGGCCCTAGTCTGTTTTTCGTTGCTTTCGGCGCGACGCCAGAACCCTTTCCTTCTTCGACTTGCGCTTGAGCGCACGAAACAGGTCATAGGCGGCGCGCAGCGGCGCAGTCGCCGAAACCAGACGGTCGATCTGGCGGTTGGAGGCTTCCAGGCGCATTGACAGCGTCTGCGCCACGCCAAAGGCGATGTCTTTCGCGTCGATGTCGGGAAATCTGCTTGTGAGCAGCGCATAGGGGTTGCGCGTGCCCGAGCCGTCGATGGAAAGCTTGTCCTTCTCGGCGAGAATTCTCAGGCAGGTCTGTTCGAAGGTCCAATCGTGGATGTGGAACAGCTTCCACTTCGTGCCGCGCTCGCCGGAAAATCCCGTCAGCACGATCTTTGCAGCCGGCACGTTCTCGCAAAGCCACAGCGCCATGGCAAAGCCACTGCTTGCCGTGTGTCCCTGCGGGTAGAGTTCCTCGAAATAGGCGGCCAGGTCGAGCAAACCAGCAGGCACCGTGCCGAAATCGGAGATCGCGTTCATCCGTTCGATGAAGGCTGTGCGGAGGTTGAGGACGCCGGCAAAGCTTGGTCCGGCGAGCAGGGCGGTGGTCTTGCCGAGGATCCCGCGATAGACGAGTTCGGATCCGGCCTGGTTGCTGCGCGTTACCAGCAGCGAATTGCCCGAAAAAGGCTTCGAAAGCACCTTCTCGACACGATTGAAGAACACGAACAGTGCAGTCTCCGGCAGCCTCTCCTTCAGCTCGTGGAAGCGCTGGTCCTCGCTGTTGGCAACGAGCACGATATGGGAGTAGGAGGCAAAGAAGGCATGCCACGCCTCGGCGCTCGCGCGACCCGCAGCGCTGCCGCGGATGAATGCTTCTGTTTCTTCCGCCTCTGTTACAGCGGCGCTGGTTGCGCCGCGGATTGGCACGTGCATTGCGTCGTTCCTCTGCTGGGATGTTTCCGACACGCCATGTCTATCGCCCGGCGTCGGCTGCCGGCAAGGTCCGATGTCACGACCGGCGATTTTCCGTCAGGCTGGGAACACTAGCCAGACGACCGGTGGCCCGCGGTCATGCTTCCGAGAGAAGCCGGCCATAGACTTGCCCGATGGCACGCACCTCATTCTCCAGCGCAAAGGTCTCCCGGACGTGGCGTAGGGCCGCCTCGCCGTGGGCAAGTGCATGCTGCGGATCGGCCATGTAGCGCTCGATCGCCGCCGTCAGCGCCGCGCCGTCGCCGGCCGGCACCACCGAGCCCGTTTCGCCCTCGATCGTCATCTCGCTGTAGGCGCCGGCATCGGAGGTGACGACCGGTGTTTGCGAGGCCATCGCCTCCAGCGGCGTCAGTCCGAAGCCTTCGTTGCGCGAGGGGGCGACATAGAGCGTCAGGCGGCGATACCATGGCCTGATATCCTTCACCTCGCCGAGAAACACGATGCGGTCGGTGAGCCCCGCGGCAGCGATCTGGGCCTTCAGCCCGTCACCGAAAGCCTTGTGTTCCGGCGTGATGCGGCCGGAGATAACCGCGATCCAGTCGGGAAAGCGCGGCAGGAGGTCGATCATCGCGCTGACGAAAAGGTCGGTGCCCTTCTGGTGGCGCACGCGGCCGAAGCAGCCGACGAGATATTTTCCGGGCAAGCCGGTCGCTGCGATCGTGTCGTCGGGGCCGGCGGGTGGATGGAAGCGCTCGAGGTCGACGCCGTGCCGGATGACCGTGTGCGGCACTTCAAGGAAAGAGCCCGAGCGCGCGTTCGTAGCGATGACCGCGTCCATCCGGCGGATCAGGAACTTGGTGTAGCGGCTGTGGCGGCGCTGCGCCGCCGAGGTGAAGAGCAGCTTCAGCGGCATGCGCAGGACGTCGCGCAGGATGATCCCGGGCAGCATCTCGGTGTTGCGCCGCGCGTGCCAGACGCGATGGCTGCGGCCCACCGGCGGCCGCCAGAGCGAGAAAAGATCGCGGAAACGGATATGCGGCAGGTCTGCCGGCAGCCCGGGGCCAAGCGCTGCGACGCGCTGGCCGAGCGCGCGCTGCATCGGTATCAGCTGGATGATCGTCGAGGTGACGCCGGACAGGCGCCGCTTGAAGTTCGGCGCGACGACGTCGACATCGGCGATGTCGACGCGTGCGGCGTCCATGTCCGGAGAGGCTGTCATCAGTGGGCAATCAGCCCCAGCTGACGTCGAGGATTTCGTAGGCCTTCGAGCCGCCCGGCGCGTTGACCTCGATCGAATCGCCGACTTCCTTGCCGATCAGCGCGCGGGCAATCGGCGAGGAGATCGAAATGCGGCCGGCCTTCACGTCGGCCTCCTGGTCGCCGACGATCTGGTAGGTCTTTTCTTCCTCGGTGTCCTCGTCGACGAGCTTCACCTTGGCGCCGAACTTGACCTTGTCGCCGGACATCTTCGTGAGGTCGATCACCTCGGCACGGGCGACGAGATCCTCGAGTTCCGTGATGCGGCCCTCGTTATGGCTCTGCGCTTCCTTGGCGGCATGGTACTCGGCGTTTTCGGAAAGGTCGCCGTGGGCGCGCGCTTCGGAAATTGCCTCGATGATTCTCGGGCGCTCCTCCTGCTGGCGCCAGCGCAGTTCTTCCTGCAGCTTGACGAATCCGCCCTGCGTCATCGGAACCTTTTCGACCATTTTATCCTGTCCTTCCAATCGCGACGCCCCATCCATCGCAGGCACGCACGCAAAATAAAACGGTTTCCGGGGGATTAGCCCCGGAACCCGCAGAACTGTTTGAACGGCGCTTATAGCAGAAACCGGCGAGCAAAAGCCAGTGTATTCGGCGGCCGCCGAGGGCTGTGCAAGGAACAGCGCAAAGCTTGCACCAGCTGTCCGCTGCCGGACTTGAAGCTCTCGCCGGCAACTTTGTGACAGAGTGACAAGATTCTTGGCGACCAGTGGGGGCACAGGCGTTTCTACATGCAGCGCCCCGGTGCCGCCAAGGTTACTTAGGCTCAGAAATAGCTCTGCAGCGGATGCACCTCGAGCTGGCCTTCCTTCAGCGCCTTGATCGCCTGCGCGGCGGCTTCGGCGCCGGCCATGGTCGTGTAGTAGGGCACCTTCTGCATCAGCGCGGCGCGGCGCAGCGACTTCGAGTCGGAAATCGCCTTGGTGCCGTCCGTCGTGTTGATGACCAGCTGGACCTGGCGGTTGCGGATGGCATCCTCGATGTGCGGCCGGCCTTCCTGCACCTTGTTGACCTTGGTCGCCTCGATGCCGTTCTCGCCGAGGAAGCGCGCCGTGCCGGAGGTGGCTAGCACCTTGAAGCCGATCTCCGTCAGGATGCGGATCGCCGGCAGCACCCGCTCCTTGTCCTCGTCGCGCACCGAGACGAACACCGCGCCGTCGCGCGGCAGGTCGACGCCGGCGCCGAGCTGCGACTTGGCGAAGGCGAGCGGGAAGCTGGTGTCGAGGCCCATCACCTCGCCGGTCGAGCGCATTTCCGGCCCGAGCAGCGTGTCGACGCCGGGGAAGCGGGCAAACGGGAAGACGGCTTCCTTGACCGCGATGTGCTTCAGCTTGCGCGGGTCCGGCTTCTCGCCATAGGCGGCGATCGCGGCTTCCAGCTTCTCGCCGGCCATGACGCGGGCGGCGATCTTGGCGATCGGGGCGCCGATGGTCTTGGCGACGAAGGGCACGGTGCGCGAGGCGCGCGGGTTGACTTCGAGGACGTAGATCGTGCCGTCCTTGATGGCGTACTGCACGTTCATCAGGCCGCCGACGTGGAGGGCTTTTGCGAGCGCCTTTGTCTGGCGCTCCAGCTCCTCGACCATCTCGGCGGAAAGGGTGCGAACCGGCAGCGAGCAGGCCGAGTCGCCGGAGTGGATGCCGGCTTCCTCGATGTGCTCCATGATGCCGGAGACGAACACGTCCTCGCCGTCGCAGAGCGCATCGACGTCCACCTCGACGGCGTTGGTCAGGTAGCTGTCGAACAGCAGCGGGTTCTTGCCGAGCAGGGTGTTGATCTGGCCGGTCTTGTCGTTCGGGTAGCGCTGCTTGATGTCCTCCGGCACGAGACCGGGGACGGTGTCGAGCAGGTAGGTCTGCAGCATCGATTCCGAATGGATGATCTGCATGGCGCGGCCGCCAAGCACGTAGGACGGGCGCACGACCAGCGGGAAGCCGATCTCGGCGGCGACGAGGCGGGCCTGCTCGACGGAATAGGCGATGCCGTTGTTCGGCTGCGTCAGGTCCAGCTTCTGCAGCAGCTTCTGGAAGCGGTCGCGGTCTTCGGCAAGGTCGATCATGTCGGGCGCGGTGCCGAGGATCGGGATGCCGTTCTTTTCGAGCGCCTCGGCGAGCTTCAGCGGCGTCTGGCCGCCGAACTGCACGATGACGCCGACGACTTCGCCGTTGGTCTGCTCGGCCTTGAGGATTTCGATGACGTCCTCGGCGGTTAGCGGCTCGAAATAGAGCCGGTCGGAGGTGTCGTAGTCGGTCGAGACGGTCTCCGGGTTACAGTTGACCATGATTGCTTCATAGCCGGCGTCCTTCAGCGCAAACGCGGCATGGCAGCAGCAATAGTCGAACTCGATGCCCTGGCCGATGCGATTCGGGCCGCCGCCGAGGATGACGACCTTCTTGCGGTCGGAAATGCCTGCTTCCGAGCGCGTCCGGCCGGCGAAGGGCTCCTCGTAGGTCGAGTACATGTAAGCGGTCGGCGAGGCGAACTCGGCCGCGCAGGTGTCGATGCGCTTGAAGACCGGGCGCACGTCGAGGCTGTTGCGCAGTTCGGCCACTTCCTTCGGCCGCTTGCCGGAGAGCGTGGCGAGGCGCGCGTCGGAGAAGCCCATGGCCTTCAGCATGCGCAGGTTCTGGGGATCGGTCGGCAGGCCGTGCTCGCGGATGCGTGCCTCCATATCGACGATCGCCTTGAACTGGGCGATGAACCACGGGTCGATCTTCGAGCTCTCGTGTACCTCGTCCGGGGTGAAGCCCATGCGCAGCGCCTGGGCGACCATGCGGAGCCGGTCGGGGGTCGGGGTAGAGATCGCGGCGCGAACGGCGTTCTTGTCGTTGCCGTCGCCAAGGCCGGGGATCTCGATCTCGTCGAGACCGGTCAGCCCCGTCTCGAGGCCACGCAGCGCCTTCTGCAGGCTTTCCGCGAAGGTACGACCGATCGCCATGACCTCGCCGACCGACTTCATCGCGGTCGTCAGCGTCGGCTCGGCGCCGGGGAACTTTTCGAAGGCAAAGCGCGGGATCTTCGTGACGACATAGTCGATCGACGGCTCGAAGGAGGCCGGCGTCGCGCCGCCGGTGATGTCGTTCTCCAGCTCGTCGAGCGTGTAGCCGATGGCGAGCTTGGCGGCGATCTTGGCGATCGGGAAACCGGTGGCCTTGGAGGCCAGCGCGGACGAGCGCGAGACGCGCGGGTTCATCTCGATGACGACGAGGCGGCCATTTTCGGGATTAACGGCGAACTGCACGTTCGAGCCGCCGGTCTCGACGCCGATCTCGCGCAGCACCGCGATCGAGGCGTTGCGCATGATCTGGTATTCCTTGTCCGTCAGGGTGAGGGCAGGGGCTACCGTGATCGAGTCGCCCGTATGGACGCCCATCGGATCGATGTTCTCGATCGAGCAGATGATGATGCAGTTGTCCGCCTTGTCGCGGACGACCTCCATCTCGTACTCCTTCCAGCCGAGCACGCTTTCTTCGATCAGCACCTCCGTCGTCGGCGAGGCATCGAGGCCTCCCGAGACGATGTCGAAGAACTCCGAGCGGTTGTAGGCGATGCCGCCGCCGGTGCCGCCGAGGGTGAAGGACGGGCGGATGATCGCCGGCAGGCCGATCTCGTCGAGCGCGGTCGCGGCGATCGCCATGGCGTGGCTCATGTAGCGCTGCTTGCGGTCGGTCTCGCCGAGGTTCCACTGGTTCTCCAGTTCGTCCAGCGCCTTGTCGAGCGCATCGCCGGAAAGCTCGGCCTTGAGCTTGGCGCGCTCGGCCTCGTGCTTCTTGCGGTCGGCGTCCTTGATCTCGGTGGCGTTGGCCAGCAGCGACCTCGGCGTCTCCAGTCCGATCTTGGCCATCGCCTCGCGGAACAGCGCCCGGTCCTCGGCCTTGTCGATCGCCTCCGGCTTGGCGCCGATCATCTCGACGTTGTAGCGCTCGAGCACGCCCATGCGCTTCAGGGAAAGAGCGGTGTTGAGCGCCGTCTGGCCGCCCATGGTCGGCAGCAGCGCGTCGGGGCGCTCCTTGGCGATGATCTTGGCGACGACTTCCGGCGTGATCGGCTCGATGTAGGTGGCGTCAGCCAGACCCGGATCGGTCATGATCGTCGCCGGGTTGGAGTTGACCAGGATGACGCGGTAGCCTTCCTCCTTCAGCGCCTTGCACGCTTGCGTGCCGGAATAGTCGAACTCGCAGGCCTGCCCGATGACGATCGGCCCCGCGCCGATGATGAGGATCGATTTGATGTCTTGGCGCTTGGGCATGGCTCTATCCGTTCTTTCGCCTGCGCGAAAAACCGGCCAGGGTGGGAGGTTCACCGGCCGGGGCGCATAAGGCTTCGTCTTTAAAGGCTAGAAGCGGCTTATAGGCAAATGCCAGCCCGAGCGAAACCCCGAAAATTGGGAAATCGACAGAAAGCCGGCGGGCCCGCCATTGCCGCTTTAAAAGCGCCGCCGTTCGGCGGGAAACGGTGTGAAGGGGAAGCTGCAGGTCGCCAGTCCGCGCGCCGCGCTATTGTAAATGCCATCACCCGAAAAGCATCGTTGACCCCACGCCCGCTCAGCCGGAAGCGGGCGCCGCCTGCAATTCGTTTTGCAACAGGCGCGGCCGGCTTTATAACTATCATCAGGAACGAAAATCGCCTCTCCGGCGTTACGCGCCCCACAATCGAGGGAACCGATCATGGAGTGGAAGGGCCGCCGGCAATCCAGCAATGTCGAAGATCAACGCGGCAGTGGCGGGGTTGGTAACAGCCCGTTCGGCCGCGGCGGGGGATTCCGCATACCCATGGGCGGACCGGGCCGGGCTGGCGGGGGCCTGAGCTTCGGCACGATCATCTTCCTGATCGCGCTGTATTTCATCTTCCGTGCCATGGGCATCGACCTTCTGCAGGTGCTGGGCGATGGCGGCGGCCAGGTCAACCTGCCGGGCTTCGAGCAGACGGACAGCGCCAGCCGCGCCAATTCGCCGAAGCAGGAGGAGACGAAGCAGTTCATGGCGACGGTGCTTGCCGAGACCGAGGATACCTGGAACGGCATCTTCCAGGCGAACGGCGCCCGGTACGAGGAGCCCAAGCTCGTCCTCTTTTCCAATAGCATCAATTCGGCCTGCGGCTTTGCTCAAGCTGCGACCGGGCCGTTCTATTGCCCGGGCGACCACAAGGTCTATCTCGACATGAGCTTCTTCGACGAACTTGCGAACCGTTTCGGCGCTGCTGGCGATTTTGCGCAGGCCTATGTCGTCGCCCACGAGGTCGGCCATCACGTCCAGAACCTGACGGGCGTGCTGCCGAAGTTCAACCGCGCCCGCCAGTCGATGAGCGAAGCCGACGCCAACCAGATGTCGATCCGCGTCGAACTGCAGGCCGACTGCTACGCCGGTATCTGGGGCAAGTACACCGAGCAGAAGGGGCTGCTCGATGCAGGTGACCTCGAGGAGGCGTTGAATGCCGCGGTCCAGATCGGCGACGATACGATCCAGAAGCGCACGCAGGGATATGTCGTTCCTGAAAGCTTCAATCACGGGACCTCGGAGCAGCGCCAGCGCTGGTTCAAACGCGGCTTCGACAGTGGCCGCGTCCAGGACTGCGACACGTTCCAGGCCGCAAATCCCTAGTCGGGCAACCCGACGCTCCCGTCACGGTGGGCGTTTTGCGGGCGGAGAAGCGCACCGTGGTAGCCGGCGGCCACCGCGTGCGTGTCTCCCGATTCAGCCAGCAGAAAACCGATGTTCACGTATTGTTTCGCTCAGCCTTCTGCGATAAGACGCAGCTTTCACTTGTTCGCGCTCTTCTTGCGCCGGGCCCCCTCAGATGAACGATCAAAAAGCGGTCCGCCGAGGCCTCGCCCTGGTCTTCATGATCATATTCCTTGACGTCATCGGCATCGCCATCATCATGCCGGTGCTGCCGACCTTCCTCAAGGAACTGACGGGTGCCGACATTTCCACGGCGGCAATCGACGGCGGCTACCTGCTGCTCGTCTATTCGGCGATGCAGTTTCTGTTCGCGCCGCTCGTCGGCAACCTTTCCGACCGGTTCGGGCGGCGGCCGGTGCTGCTCGTCTCCGTCTTCACCTTTGCCATCGACAACCTGATCTGCGCGCTCGCCACCAGTTTCTGGATGCTGTTCATCGGCCGCGTGCTCGCCGGCATCAGCGGCGCGAGCTTCGGTACCGCCGCCGCCTACATCGCCGATGTCAGCACGGCCGAAACGCGGGCGAAGAATTTCGGTCTGATCGGGATCGCCTTCGGCACCGGCTTCGCGCTCGGTCCCGTCATCGGCGGCTTCCTAGGCGAATTCGGGCCGCGCGTGCCCTTCTATGGGGCGGCGGCGCTGGCCTTTCTCAACTTCGCGGTCGCGCTCCTCTTTCTGCCCGAGAGCCTCGAGGCGAAGCATCGCCGCCGCTTCGAGCTTGTCCGCGCCAATCCGCTTGGCGCGCTGAAGCAGATGCGCAACTATCCCGGCATCCTTTGGGTGCTGCTGGTGTTCTTCTGCTATTGGCTGGCCCACTCCGTCTATCCCGCCGTCTGGTCGTTCGTCGGCGCCTATCGCTACGGCTGGTCCGAGGGGCAGATCGGCCTGTCGCTCGGCTTGTTCGGCATCGGTGCGGCGATCGTCATGGCATTCGTACTGCCGCGCGTCGTGCCGGTGCTCGGCGAGTGGCGCACCGCAGCACTTGGCCTCTCCTTCGCAATGCTGGGTCTCGCGGGCTATGGGGCCGCCTGGGAGGGCTGGATGGTCTACGCCGTGATCCTGCTAACCTCAATCGAGAACCTCGCAGATCCGCCGTTGCGCTCGATTGCTGCGGCAAAGGCTCCGCCGTCGGCGCAAGGCGAGCTGCAGGGGGCGCTCTCCAGCCTCTCCAGCATCACCACCATCGTCGGGCCGCTGATCTTCACGCAGATGTTCGGCTATTTCACCGGCCCTTCCGCACCCGTTGCTTTTGCCGGCGCGCCCTATGCGCTCGCGGCGGTCATCCTGCTTGTCGGGGTCTGGGTGTTCGTCACGAAAGTCCGCGGACATCCGGTCGCGGCACCCAAGGCCGCGGAGCCGGCCAGGTGAGAACGGTCGCGGTCGATGGCTCCAGCGCAGCCGGGAAAACGAGCGACCCGCTTCAAATTCCGTGAAATTTGCCGCGAACAGGTGCCTTTTTGGCCCGGTTTCGCAATATTGATCGATGCATCTACGCTACTTGGTTGATCGGTGCGCGCCGATGTGATCGGAAGCGCCCGAAAGGTGTCCGAATCATGCATACGGTCGCAAGACGCGAAAACAACAGCTGGGCAGCACAGGTCCGGGCGACGCTGGCCCTCGGCATTCCCCTGATCGGCGCGCAACTGGCGCAGCTCGGCATCCACACCACCGACGTGGTCATCCTCGGGCGGCTCGGCGCCGCCCACCTGGCAGCGATCGTGCTTGCCGGGCAGTTCTTCTTCACCATCTTCATCTTCGGTTCGGGCTTCGCGACCGCCGTGATCCCGATGGTGGCGCAGGCCTACGGACGCGGCGACCTCGTCTCGGTGCGGCGATCGGTACGCATGGGCATGTGGGTCGTGCTGCTTTACTCGCTGTTGACGGCGCCGCTCTTTTCCTACGCCGAACAGATACTGCTCTACGCCGACCAGAAGCCCGAGGTCGCAGCGCTGGCCCACCGCTATCTGGCGATCGCCCACTGGGGCCTGCCGCCGGCGCTGCTGTTCATGACCCTGCGCGGGCTGGTCAGCGCCCACGGCAAGGCGGGGATCATCCTCTGGATCACGATCCTCGTGCTCGTCGTCAACGCCATCTTCGCCTATGCGCTGGTACTCGGTCACTTCGGCCTGCCGGCGCTGGGCATGGAGGGGGCGGCGATCGTCTCCTTCGGCGTGAACACCCTGTCGTTCGTGCTGATCGTGATCTATGTCCAGGGCCGCCCGGAGATGCGCCGCTACGAGCTGTTCGTACGGTTCTGGCGGCCTGACTGGCCGGCCTTCTTCGAGGTGCTGCATCTCGGCCTGCCGATCGGCCTCACCATCCTGGCCGAGGTCAGCCTGTTCACCGTCGCCTCGCTGCTGATGGGATCGATCGGCACGATCGAACTCGCCGCCCACGGCATCGCCCTCCAGCTCACGTCGATCGCCTTCATGTTCCCTTATGGCCTCGCCCAGGCGGCGACGGTGCGCGTCGGGGTGGCGCATGGCAAGGGCGATCATCAGGGCGTGAGGCGGGCGTCGCTGGCGGTCATCGGCGTCGCGTCGCTGATTGCGCTTTCGGGCGGGGTCCTCTTCGCCCTCATGCCGACGACGCTTGCAGGCGTCTTCCTCGACCGGCAGTCCCCCGAGGCTGCACAGGTGCTCGCCTATGCCGGGCCGCTGGTCATCATCGCCGGTATCTTCCAGCTCGTCGACGGACTGCAGGCGATCGCTTCCGGCCTGCTGCGCGGGTTGAAGGACACCCGCGTGCCGATGATCCTGGCGCTGATCGCCTACTGGCCGATCGGCTTCGTCTGCGCCTGGACTTTCGCCTTTCCGCTCGGTCTCGGCGGCATCGGCGTCTGGCTCGGCTTCCTCTGCGGGCTCGCGGCCGCCGCCATCCTGCTCAACTGGCGCTACTTCCGCATGCTGGCGCGGCAGGGTTGACGTCCCGCTAATCAACCTGCCGTGCATCTGCCGGCACTTCCTCACCGCGAGCGGAGACGGACGGCGCCGCGCCGCTCACGTGTCCCTTTAACGCGCCGGCAATTTGTACAGGCGAGGGGCCGTGTCGCACGGCGAGCTTCATCTCGCGCCTCATCGTCGCTCAAACGAGAAAGGCCCGGAAGGGCTTTCACCTCCGGGCCTTCGATTCCACGTAGCCTAAAGCGGTCAGGCCCGCTCGGGGATCGCCTCTTCGCCCTTTTTCTCGCGCACCAGGTTGAGGAAGCGTCGGAAGAGATAGTGGCTGTCCTGCGGGCCGGGCGAGGCTTCCGGGTGGTGCTGGACCGAGAACACCGGCTTGCCGACGAGGCGCAGGCCGCAGTTGGTGCCGTCGAACAGCGAGACATGCGTCTCCTCGACGCCTTCAGGCAGCGAGTCCGAGGCGACGGCGAAGCCGTGGTTCATCGAGACGATCTCGACCTTGCCCGTGGTGTGGTCCTTGACCGGATGATTGGCGCCATGATGGCCCTGGTGCATCTTCTCCGTCTTGGCGCCGAGCGCAAGGCCGAGGATCTGGTGGCCGAGGCAGATGCCGAACATCGGAATGCCGGTCTTGATCAGTTCGCGGATCACCGGCGCCGCGTACTTGCCGGTGGCGGCCGGGTCGCCGGGGCCGTTCGAAAGGAACAGGCCGTCCGGCTTCTGCGCCAGCACCTCTTCGGCGCTCGAGGTGGCCGGCATCACCGTCACCTTGCAGCCGAGACCGGCAAAGAGCCGCAGGATGTTGCGCTTCACGCCGAAGTCGAGGGCGACGATATGGTACTTAGCCTCGCCTTCCGACAGATCGTCATAGCCTTCGTTCCAGACCCAGGGCCGCTGGCTCCAATGTGCGGACTGGCCGGAGGAAACCACCTTGGCAAGGTCGAGGCCGACGAGACCGCTCCAGGCCTTGGCCTCGGCCTTCAGCGTCTCGATGTCGAAAACGCCGGAGGGGTCGTGGGCGATCACCGCGTTCGGCGCGCCGTTCTCACGGATCCAGGCCGTCAGCGCGCGCGTGTCGATGCCGCACAGGCCGATGATGCCGCGCGCCTTCAGCCACGTATCGAGGTGCTTCACCGCGCGGTAGTTGGAGGGATCGGTGATGTCGGCCTTGAAGATCACGCCGACTGCGCCGTGCCGCGCGGCGGGCGTCAGGTCTTCGATGTCTTCGCCGTTGGTCCCGACATTGCCGATATGGGGGAAGGTGAAGGTGACGATCTGACCGAGATAGGACGGGTCGGTGAGGATCTCCTCATAGCCCGTCAGTGCCGTGTTGAAGCAGACTTCGGCTTGAACCTTGCCGGTCGCGCCGATCCCCTTGCCTTCGATCACGGTTCCGTCGGCGAGAACGAGAAGGGCGGTCGGCTTTTCCGAGGTCCAGGGGGCGGTTGAGGTCATGGTCATCCCTTTTCCGGCGCAGACCGGCATGCCTTGAAAGGCAGGGGATCAGGCGCCACTTATTGTCGCGAACGTGGGCGCGCGGAAACTCCGCGGCAAGGCCACCACATGCAAATTTCGTGCAGGTGCCGGAAAATAGACAAAGCGGGGCCAGCGGTCAACCTGCCGGGCTTGAATCACGCTGGAAAATAAACCCAGTGATTCCAGCAGGTTGAGCAATCGATTTGATTGCGGCGGCGTCGCTGGTCTATGAGAACGCGAGAACTGCCCAAACAGAAACGGACGGCAATTCGCCCCGCCTCACATCGGGCGACGTCCAGTGGAGAAGTAAGATGCGCGAGCAACTCGCAGAATGCCTCAAGAGTGCGCTGAAGGCCAAGGATGCGCGCCGCACCTCGACGGTGCGGCTGATCCAGGCCGCGATCAAGGACCGGGACATCGCCAATCGCGGTGCCGGCAAGGACCCGGTCGACGATGACGGCATCAAGCAGATCCTGGCCAAGATGATCAAGCAGCGCGAGGAATCGGCGAAGATCTACGAGGAGAACGGCCGTCCGGAACTCGCTGCGCAGGAGCGTGAGGAGATCGCGGTCATCAACGGCTTCCTGCCCGAGCAGATCTCGGAGGAAAAGGTCAGAGAGCTTTGCGCCGAGGTCATCCGCGAGACCGGCGCGCAGGGCCTGCGCGACATGGGCAAGGTCATGAATGTCCTGAAGGAGCGCTATCCGGGCCAGATCGATTTCGCCAAGGCCTCGGGTGTCGTCAAGGAATTGCTGAAATAGCAAGGCGGGCACGGACGCTGGTCCGCACGCTTAAACCTCATCGAGAAAGCCGCGGTTCAGCCGCGGCTTTCTTGTTTTCACGAAGTGGTCAGGCAGGGTCGGCCGCGCCGGCTGCCGCTGGGGCCGAGGCACGAAGATCGGCCGGGTCATGGTCGGCCGAACAGCCCATCACGGCATGGAAGGCGCTATCAATGATCGCGCACTTCTCGGCCTGGTAGCGCCAGTATTGGCCGACGAGCCGCCTTGACACCCAGACCTCGCTTTCGCCGCGGCCGGCGCTCCAGCCAACGTCACCCAGTTCGACCGCCCTGTCCAGCATCCGCTTGGCGTGGGTGCGAGAGATCCGGAAACGGTGCGACACCTCGGCGAGCGAGATGGCGCCGGCCGGAATGCGCTCCGGCAGGGAGGCGGCGTATGCGTCCTCGACCTTGAGCGATGCGATCAGATGGTCCATCAAGAGCCCGCCGGCGTTGGCCCAGGTGAAATGATCGAAGGCCGGTCCCTGGTGGCGCATGCCGGGCGCCTCAAGCAGACGCTCGGCGATCGTCGGCTGCAGGCGGTTGACCATCGTCGGCTCGGACCTGTGGTGCTCGGCACGGCTGCCGCCGTCGAGGCGGTCCAGCATGGCGAGGTGCAATTCGAGCCAGTTCGACATGGCCTGCCGGGCGACCTCGGTGGGCTGCAGCAGCCGCTTGCGGCGGTCGTCGCGACTGGCGACGGGCGCGGCGAAACCGAAGTGCACGACCTCCCTGATGAAATCCGCCGCCGTGTTGCGGCTGACGACGTTCTTTGCGACGGCCAGTTCAATGAAGGGCGCCGCGTATAACCCGCTGCCGGAAACCTGCGGATCTTGGGAGCAGGCGAGCGCTAAGGCCGCGTGGCACATTAGCCAGCGTTGCTGGGAGGAAAACAAGGCGCCGATGCGCGGGTCCTCGTCGTGGAACTGCAGAAGCGCGCGGGCGGCCTCGCGGAAGGCGAGAAAGAAACGCGGGTCGTCGGCAAGGGCGCAAAAATCGATCGGCATGTCACGGTCCGATGATGGGTCTGCACAGTCATCGCGTCCGGCGCCGCCTCTGTCAAACTGTCGAGGCGAAATCCCGTCCGCCGTTCCGGACCGCCGGCACTGTCGTCCATCCGCGACTTGCCGTATTGTGGCCCCGCAGCCTATAGAAGCCAGTCGCCCGCCGGCGGCGACGGAGACCACGTTCCATCATGCGCTTTACGCCTTCCTTCCTCGACGAAATCCGTGACCGCGTGCCGATATCGGCCGTGATCGGCCGGCGCGTCACCTGGGACCGGAAGAAGACCAATGTCTCGCGCGGCGATTATTGGGCCTGCTGCCCGTTCCACGGCGAGAAGTCGCCGAGCTTCCATTGCGAGGACCGCAAGGGCCGGTATCACTGCTTCGGCTGCGGGGTGTCCGGCGATCATTTCCGTTTCCTCACCGAACTCGACGGTCTGGGCTTCCCGGAAGCGGTGCAGCAGCTTGCCGACATGGCCGGCATGGCGATGCCCCAGCCCGACGCACAGGCCGAGCGGCGCGAGCGCGAGCGCACCTCGCTCCTCGACGTCATGGAAATGGCCGCCACGTTCTTCGAGCAGCAGTTGCAGTCTGCCGCCGGTGCCCGGGCGCGCGCCTACCTCCGCGACCGCGGGCTGACCGGCCGCACCATCGAGACGTTCCGCCTCGGCTACGCGCCGGACGGCCGCAACGTGCTGAAGGAACATCTGGCGGGCAGGGGCGTGCCAAAGGAACAGATCGAGGCGTGCGGCCTCGTCGTCCACGGACCGGATATCCCCGTTTCCTACGACCGCTTCCGTGACCGGATCATGTTTCCGATCCTGTCGTCGCGCGAGAAGGTGATCGCTTTTGGCGGCCGTGCCATGTCGCCGGACGCGCCGGCCAAATACCTGAACTCGAACGAGACCGAACTCTTCCACAAGGGTAACGTGCTCTACAATTTCGCCCGCGCCCGCAGGGCGGCCCAGGGGCGCCGCGGCAGCGACGGAGCGGACGACGGCGCCGGCACGATCATCGCCGTCGAAGGCTACATGGACGTGATCGCCCTGCACCAGGCCGGCATCGAGAACGGGGTGGCCCCGCTCGGCACCGCCCTTACCGAGGCCCAGCTCGAGCTGCTCTGGAAGATGACGCCGCAGCCGATCCTCTGCTTCGACGGCGACGGGGCGGGCATTCGTGCCGCAAACCGTGCCGCCGAGCTGGCGCTGCCGCATATCCGGCCGGGCCGCACGGTGCGCTTCGCGCTTCTGCCTGACGGCAAGGACCCGGACGACCTCGTCCGCAACGAGGGCCGGGAGCCGTTCGACAAGGTCCTGGCTTCCGCCCAGCCGCTGGCCGAGATGATCTGGATGCGCGAGGCCGGCACCGGCAGCTACGACACACCCGAAAGCCGCGCCGAACTGGAGGCGCGGCTGAAGCAGATCGTCTCGGTGATCGCCGACGAGAACGTCCGCCGCCATTACCAGCAGGACATGCGCGACCGACTGAACCGCTTCTTCCAGCCTGTTGCCAGCCAGCGCGGCGAGCGTGGCGGCTTTGGCGCACGGCGGGGCCGCCAGCCGGGCGGGCGATCTGCCGGCGGCAGCCAGGCGCCCCTGCCGACCAGCGTTTCCGCCGGCCTGGCGCGCTCCACCCTCGTTCGGGGCGCGCAGGAACTGCCGGTGCTGCGCGAAACGGCGCTGGCGCTGACGATCGTCAACCACCCGCAGCTTCTCTTCGAGGAGTATGACGAGGTCGCGGCGATCGAGTTCGACAATCGCGACCTGCAGCGTTTCTGGTCGGCCGTGCTCGGCATTGCGGCGTCGGCCGGCGACCGTCTGACCCGCGAACGGCTGGTGGAGGAACTCGAAGCGGCGGACTTCGCCGCGATGCTGAAGGGCATGGACCAGCAGGTCCGCAACGCCCGCCTGTGGACGGCGACGGCAGAGGCGGCGCCGTCGGACGCCCGTGAGAGCTATCTGCAGGCACTGGCGCTGCACAAGCGCACCCGCGCGCTCCTGTGGCAACGGCGGGAGCTCGAGCGTGAGCTGGCGGAGGCCACCGAGGAAGGCGACGCCGAGCGCGTCCCGCAGATCCTGCGCGCCCTGCAGGAGGTGCAACTGGAAACCACGCGGCTCGAGAACCAGGAGGCCATCATCGACGGCTTCGGCGTCATGTCCGGGCGCGTGAAGGGGCCGGCCAAGGGGTAGGCGCCGCGTGGTGGCAGCCCGGCGACCACTTCGCGCCACAAGGGGACGCAAGCCTTCGCATCCAGCGGACAGTGGCCGTTGTCATCTTCACAAATCAGCAAGGACGACGTGCATGTCTACGTCCAATGTCGAGGAGCAGTCATACACTAGAGCGGTCTGATCAGGAGCACCCAGTGCTCTGTATCGGTTTCCCAGCCTTCGTTCACACAGGGGAGTGCTGCGACTTCTTCGTAGCCATGTCGCTCATATAATCGTCTTGCGCCTGCATTATCGCTTGCGACGATGACACTCATCCGCCGCAACTGCTGATCCCGAGCCATTTGTTCTGCCGCACTGAGCAGGCGTGACCCAAGTCCGCGCCCGCGGTATTCGGGGTAGCAGGCCAGCACATTGACATACCAGCTTTCGAGGGCCTTGTTCTCCAGTTCTTGAAACGGCCGAAACAGGGCGGGGAAGTCATCGCCGATTGGCTTGGGCTCCGAGCCGATCGGGTAGCCGGTCAGAGACGCGACGGCACCGTCTCCAAAGTCTGCAACCACGATTTGGCCTTTGCGCACCCTTTCCAATTGCCGAGCGCGGCCAACCTCCCAAGGGTCCTGATCGTCCCTTGCAAGTCCCTCCCAAATGTAGAGGGGAAGACCCTGGCCAGCGAAGTTGACGAGATCAGCCAATTCCCTTGCATCTGCTTCGCGTGCAAATCGTAGCGGTGGCTCAAGCGTAATCATTTGTGCCTCCGGAAAACCAAGCTCTGAGAGGCATCGTTCGAGAAATAACTCGCCACGCATGCGATATGTTGGGATCGACCTGCATCATGGTTGCCTCCCTCGCTAGAACATGGCTCCCGGAAGTGGGACCGCTTCGGGAGAGACATGCGTGAGAACATAAGCTAAGGCGCGCGAAGCTAATTCTTTGGAGCGCGAAGCGCTTAGCTCTCTTCCCGACGGCTTCGCATGAGCCGCTGCGGGAAAAAATTCTAAACTCATCCGACCAATCGCGTAAGCGCGCCCCGGTAGAGTTGCACAAGTAAAACGTGCAAAAGGCGCGCGCAGGATACCGTCGGTCCCTATGGGGCACGGCGGCAAGCCGCATGCTCCATGATCTAAATCCGGGCGGAACGCGGCCAGGCGCGCCGAATTTCTTCTTGCAGAGGCGGTTGCTGCCGAACAGCGCGGACACTCCAGAGTATCGCCCCTTGCGCCACTGCGCCGTCTGGCGATGATGCGCGGGCGATTCCCCGAAAGAGACCGATGCCGCTTCAACGACCCGACCCTCCATTCTCCACCGACCGCCTGTTCGATGCAGGGCGTGCGCCGCTCGACGTGCTCAAGCGCGTCTACGGCTATGATGCCTTCCGTGGCAAGCAGCAGGCGGTGGTGGAGCATGTGACCGCCGGCGGCGATGCCGTCGTGCTGTTTCCGACCGGGGCGGGCAAGTCGCTGTGCTTCCAGATCCCGGCGCTTTGCCGCGACGGCGTCGGCATCGTCGTCTCGCCGCTGATCGCCTTGATGCGCGACCAGGTGGAGGCGCTGAAGCAACTCGGCGTGCGCGCCGCGGCCTTGAATTCCTCGCTGTCGCGCGAGGAGGCGGTCGCCGCCATGCGCGCCGTCCGCACCGGCGAGCTCGACCTTCTTTACGTCACGCCCGAACGCCTCGTCACCGAAGGTTTCGCCGAGCTGATCGGCAATGCCCGCATCGCGCTTTTTGCCATCGACGAGGCGCACTGCGTCTCGCAGTGGGGCCATGACTTCCGCCCAGAGTACCGGGCGCTAGACTGCCTTGCGGAACGCTTTCCCGGCGTGCCGCGCATCGCGTTGACGGCCACCGCCGACCCGCACACGCGTGACGACATCATCGAGCGGCTGTCGCTCACCGATGCCAAGGTGTTTACCACCTCCTTCGATCGGCCGAACATTTCCTACGACATCGTCGAGCGCGACCAGCCGCGCCAGCAGTTGCTGCGTTTCCTCTCGCGCCACAAGGATACCAGCGGCATCGTCTACTGCCTGTCGCGCGCCAAGGTGGAGGACACCGCCGAGTGGCTGGACAAGCGGGGGATCCGCGCGCTGCCCTACCACGCCGGGCTCGACCGCGCGGTGCGCGACGCCCATCAGGACGCCTTCCTCAAGGACGAAAACCTCTGCCTCGTCGCCACCGTCGCCTTCGGCATGGGCATCGACAAGCCGGACGTGCGCTACGTCGCCCATCTCGACCTGCCGGGCTCGGTCGAGGCCTACTACCAGGAAACCGGACGCGCCGGGCGCGACGGCCAGCCGTCCGAGGTGTGGATGGCCTACGGCATGGCCGACGTGATGCAGCGCCGCCGCATGATCGACGAAGGTGATGCCGCCGAGGAGGTGAAGCGCGTCGAGCGCGCCAAGCTGAACGCATTGCTCGCCATCTGCGAGACCGCCTCCTGCCGCCGCCAGGCGATCCTGGCCCATTTCGGCGAGAGCCATCCCGGCGGTTGCGGCAATTGCGACACTTGCCGCAATCCGGTCGAGACCTGGAACGGCACGGAGGCTGCGATTACCGCGCTCGCAGCCGTCTACCGCACCGGCGAACGCTTCGGCACCGGCCATGTCATCGACGTGCTGCTGGGGACCGTCAACGACAAGACCGAGCGCTTCGGCCACGTCGACATGCCGGTCTTCGGCGCCGGCAAGGATATTCCGGCCCGCACCTGGCAGTCGGTGTTCCGCCAGTTGCTGGCCATGGGCCTGATCCGCATCGACCACACGGCCTTCGGGGCGATGAAGCTCGAGCCCGAGGCGCGCGCCGTCTTCCGCCGCGAACGCGAGGTCCGTTTCCGCAAGGACCGGCCGGTTTCGGCCAAGGCGGCAAAGGGACAGAAGTCGGCCTCCGCCCGCGAGCGCGCCGACCTCGCCGGCTCCGATCTCGAACTGTTCGAAAAGCTGCGCGCCGAGCGCCTGTCGATCGCCAAGGACCTCGACGTGCCGCCCTATGTCGTCTTCCCCGACGCGACCCTGATCGCGCTCGCCAAGGAGCGACCGCGCGACTGGGACGAACTGCTCGACATCCCCGGCATCGGCCAGAGCAAGCGGGAGCGCTTCGGCAAGGCGTTTCTTCAGGTCATCGAGGACTATATCGAGGGGTGAGCGACACCTCCGATCTTCCCTGAGCTCGCCCCTTACCGCCACCCCGACCTCTTACCCGGGCAGGAAGGGGATGGATGAGGCTTTTCCAGACTGCCCCGGAGGAGCCGGGAACCTATGAAGCGCACCTCCCGCTCGGCAGGCTGATAACGTACCGGGCCTCGGGCGGCCGGCGACATCGCGGCCGGGGCTGCAAGACGGCAGCCGGCGTGCTAAGAGGTCGAGGGTATTCTGTCCTATCGGAGACGCCCACCGATGACCGACACCTTCCTTTCCCACCTGCGCGCCGAACTCGAGGGCCTGAAGGCCGCCGGGCTCTACAAGTCCGAGCGGGTCATCACCTCCAAACAGGCGGGTGAGATCGAGGTTGCCTCCGGTCAGCGCGTCCTGAACTTCTGCGCCAACAACTATCTGGGGCTCGCCGACAACGAGGATCTGGCCGACGCGGCCAAGCAGGCGCTCGACCGCTACGGCTACGGCATGGCCTCGGTGCGCTTCATCTGCGGCACGCAGGAAGAACACAAGCAGCTCGAGGCGAAGATCTCGTCCTTTCTCGGCATGGAGGACACGATCCTCTACTCCTCCTGCTTCGATGCCAATGGCGGACTGTTCGAGACGCTGCTTTCCGAAGACGACGCGATCATCTCGGATGCGCTGAACCATGCCTCGATCATCGACGGCGTGCGCCTCTCCAAGGCGAAGCGCTTCCGCTACGCCAACAACGACATGGCCGCGCTGGAAGAGGAACTGAAGAAGGCGGAAGGCAGCCGCTTCAGGCTGATCGCCACCGACGGCGTCTTCTCGATGGACGGCATCATCGCCAACCTGCAGGGCGTCTGCGATCTTGCCGAAAGATACGGCGCCATGGTCATGGTCGACGACAGCCACGCCGTCGGTTTCGTCGGCAAGCACGGCCGCGGCTCGCCCGAACACTGCGGCGTCGAGGGCCGGATCGACATCATCACCGGCACGCTCGGCAAGGCGCTCGGCGGCGCTTCCGGCGGCTACACGTCGGCGAAGGCCGAGGTGGTCGACTGGCTGCGCCAGCGCTCGCGCCCCTATCTGTTCTCCAACACGCTGGCGCCGGTCATCGCCGCCGCCTCGCTGAAGGTGTTCGACCTGATCGAGCACGGTGATGCGCTCCGCGCACGCCTCTACGCCAATGCCGATCTCTTCCGCTCCGAGATGACCAAGCTCGGCTTCACGCTGGCCGGCGAGGGGCATCCGATCATTCCGGTGATGCTCGGCGATGCGGCGCTGGCGCAGGAGATGGCGGCGCGGATGCTGGAGAAGGGCGTCTACGTGATCGGCTTCTCCTTCCCCGTCGTGCCGAAGGGCCAGGCCCGCATCCGCACCCAGATGTCGGCGGCCCATAGCGAGGCCGACGTCCGGAAGGCGATTTCCGTCTTTGCTGAAGTGGGACGCGAACTCGGAGTGATTTGAAGATTCTTCTGAATTGCTTGCGGAGATTTGGTGATGTCGAACATGATGCGCGCATTGGTCAAATCGAAACCCGAGGTCGGGCTGTGGATGGAAAGCGTGCCCGTGCCGGAGCCCGGCCCCAACGACGTGCTGATCCGGGTGAAGAAGTCGGCTATCTGCGGCACCGACGTGCACATCTGGAACTGGGACCAGTGGGCGCAGAAGACCATTCCGGTGCCGATGGTGGTCGGCCACGAGTTCGTCGGCGAGATCGCCGAGGTCGGTTCGGCCGTCACCAAGTACCACGTCGGCGAGCGGGTTTCGGGCGAGGGGCACATCGTCTGCGGCAAGTGCCGCAACTGCCGCGCCGGACGGGGGCATCTCTGCCACTATACGCAGGGCGTCGGCGTCAACCGGCCGGGCTCCTTTGCCGAGTTCCTCTGCATCCCCGAGCACAATGTCGTGGCGATCCCCGACGAGGTGCCGGACGAGGTGGCGGCGATCTTCGATCCGTTCGGCAATGCGGTGCACACAGCACTCTCCTTCGATCTCGTCGGCGAGGACGTGCTGGTGACCGGCGCCGGCCCGATCGGCATCATGGGAGCGATGGTTGCCAGGCGCGCCGGGGCGCGCAAGGTCGTGATCACCGACATCAACCCGGCGCGGCTCGAACTCGCTCGCAAGGTCGGCATCGACCACGTCGTCGACGCCTCCAGGCAGGACCTGACGGAGGTCATGAACGAGATCGGCATGACGGAGGGATTTGACGTCGGTCTGGAGATGTCCGGCGCGCCACCCGCCTTCCGATCGATGATCGACGCGATGAACAATGGCGGCAAGATCGCCATCCTCGGCATCGCCCCCGTCGCCTTCGGCATCGACTGGAACAAGGTGATCTTCAAGATGCTGACGCTGAAGGGGATCTACGGACGTGAAATGTTCGAGACCTGGTACAAGATGATCGCCTTCGTGCAGGGCGGCCTCGACCTGTCGCCGATCATCACCCACCGCATCAGGATCGACGAATTCCGCGACGGCTTCGAGGCGATGCGCTCGGGAAGCTCCGGCAAGGTCGTGATGGACTGGTACTAAACGTAAGGAGAGGAAGAATGAAATATGAGGGAAGCTGCCACTGCGGCAATGTCGCCTTCGAGGTCGAAGGCGACTTCGATACGGCGGTGGACTGCAACTGCTCGATGTGCCGCCGGCGCGGCGGCCTGTTGGCTTTCGTGCCGAGGGACAAGCTGGTGCTGACCGTGCCGGAACAGAACGTATCGACCTATCAGTTCAATCGTCACGTTATCCGTCATCATTTCTGTGCGGTGTGCGGCATCGCCCCCTTTGGAGAGGGTGCGGACGGGAAGGGGAACGAGATGGCAGCGGTCAACCTGCGCTGCATTCCGGCGATCGATCTCGACAAACTTTCGATTACAAAAGTTGACGGGCGGTCGTTCTAGCGTGCTATGCTCCGATTCGCGGATTCCGTCGGTGCCCGCGTACCCCTTGTCTTTTCCACGACCATCCCTACATGTGCTTTGCACACGCAACCAGCGCCTTTGGGCTTGAGGACTCGAATCTACGGGTTTTCAGGCTTTTTTGGCATAATAGCTTGACGGAACCGAAATTTCTGGGAATCACAATTCCCAGCACAAGTGAGAATGGGTACGGCGGATCGGGAAGTCATGTCAATTGCGTTGACGCGGCAGCATGTACCCGGCCTTCTCGGTGAAGGCGTGGTTAAACAGGATTTAAGTTTCATTCCGTTAGGTCAGTGAAACTGGTTGGCAGGCGCGCGAGCATGGTCCGGCGCCCGCGCGGTCCCGAATTGGCAGTAAACTGAATACCCCAGGAAAGCGAAGAATAAATGGCAACCAAGGTCAAAGAAAACGAAGACGCCGAAACCGAACGCGAAGGCGCACCGGACGGCCCGCTTCTGGATCTTTCCGATGATGCCGTCAAGAAAATGATCAAGGCCGCCAAGAAGCGCGGCTATGTCACCATGGACGAACTGAACTCGGTCCTGCCGTCGGAGGAGGTCACCTCCGAGCAGATCGAGGACACCATGGCTATGCTCTCCGACATGGGCATCAACGTCATCGAGGACGAGGACGCCGAGGAGGCGCAGGGCGGCGACGACGACGGCGACGATGACACCGAAGCCGAGGGCGGCGAAATCACCTCTTCCGGCGGCACCGCGCTTGCGACCGCCAAGAAGAAGGAACCGACCGACCGCACCGACGATCCGGTGCGCATGTATCTGCGCGAGATGGGCTCGGTGGAGCTTCTGTCGCGCGAGGGCGAGATCGCCATTGCCAAGCGCATCGAGGCCGGCCGCGAGACGATGATCGCAGGGCTATGCGAGAGCCCGCTGACCTTCCAGGCGCTGATCATCTGGCGCGACGAGCTGAACGAGGGTCAGACGCTGCTGCGCGAGATCATCGACCTCGAAACCACCTATTCCGGCCCCGAGGCGAAGGCTGCTCCGCAGTTCCAGAGCCCGGAGAAGATCGAGGCCGACCGTAAGGCCGCCGAGGAGAAGGAAAAGGCGAAGAAGAGCCGCGCTGCCAGCGAGGACGACATCACCAATGTCGGCGGTGACATGCCGGCGCCGGAGGAAGAGGAAGAGGACGACGACGAGTCGAACCTCTCGCTCGCCGCCATGGAAGCCGAGCTGCGCCCGCAGGTCATGGAGACGCTCGACAAGATCGCCGAGACCTACAAGAAGCTGCGCAAGCTGCAGGACCAGCAGGTGGAAGCCCGCCTGCAGGCAACCGGCACGCTGTCGCCTGCACAGGAGCGCCGCTACAAGGAGTTGAAGGACGAGCTGATCACGGCAGTCAAGTCGCTGTCGCTCAACCAGAACCGCGTCGACAGCCTCGTTGAGCAGCTCTACGACATCTCCAAGCGCCTGATGCAGAACGAGGGCCGCCTGCTGCGCCTTGCCGAAAGCTATGGCGTCAAGCGCGATTCGTTCCTGGAACAGTATTCCGGGGCCGAGCTCGATCCGAACTGGATGAAGTCGATCGGCAACCTGGCCGCCAAGGGCTGGAAGGAATTCGCCAAGGCCGAGAACGCCACGATTCGCGACATCCGCCAGGAGATCCAGAATCTGGCGACCGAGACCGGTATCTCGATCGCCGAGTTCCGCCGCATCGTCTCGATGGTGCAGAAGGGCGAACGCGAGGCCCGCATCGCCAAGAAGGAGATGGTCGAGGCCAACCTCCGTCTGGTGATCTCGATCGCCAAGAAGTACACCAACCGCGGCCTGCAGTTCCTCGACCTGATCCAGGAGGGCAACATCGGCCTGATGAAGGCGGTGGACAAGTTCGAGTACCGTCGCGGCTACAAGTTCTCCACCTATGCGACGTGGTGGATCCGACAGGCGATCACCCGCTCGATCGCCGACCAGGCCCGCACGATCCGTATTCCGGTGCACATGATCGAGACGATCAACAAGATCGTCCGCACCTCGCGCCAGATGCTGCACGAGATCGGCCGCGAGCCGACCCCGGAAGAGCTGGCCGAAAAGCTCGCCATGCCGCTGGAGAAGGTGCGCAAGGTGTTGAAGATCGCCAAGGAGCCGATCAGCCTCGAAACGCCGGTTGGTGACGAAGAAGACAGCCACCTCGGCGATTTCATCGAGGACAAGAACGCGCTGCTGCCGATCGACGCCGCCATCCAGGCGAACCTGCGCGAGACGACCACCCGCGTTCTGGCCTCGCTGACGCCCCGCGAGGAGCGCGTGCTGCGCATGCGCTTCGGCATCGGCATGAACACCGACCACACGCTGGAAGAGGTAGGGCAGCAGTTCTCGGTCACCCGTGAACGCATCCGTCAGATCGAGGCCAAGGCGCTGCGCAAGCTCAAGCACCCGAGCCGGTCGCGCAAGCTGCGAAGCTTCCTCGACAGCTGAGGCATCACACCCAGACCGGTGCGGCGGTTTGGGATGAGGATAGGAAGAAGGCCTGCGGCAGGTAGCCGTGAGACCTTTTACGGGCAGCCCTCTACTAAGCGAGGGTCGCCCTGTTGAAATCACAGCCCGGTCAGTCAAACTGGCCGGGTTTTGTTTTGCGCTTCGCCGCGGTTCTGGCCGACAGCGCGAGGATTATGAGGGCATCGGCTCCGGATGATGCGACGGATCGCACGGAAGCGCTGGCATGAGCCCGGCTGGGGCGCGCTCGTCTCGATTGCGCTTCACCTGGCGATCGCTGCCGCCCTGTTCGTCCGCCTTCCGGCGCAAGAGTTGCCGTCCGCCGCCGAGGAAAGCATCAGCGTCGAACTGGTGCCGCCGCCGCAGGAGGCCGCGCAACAACCGACCCCGGAGGAAAAGCAGCAACAGGAGGCCACGCCGCCGTCACCGGATGAGCCTGAAGAGATGACGCCGGATATGGAGGCCCAGCCGGAAGGTCAAGCCGACGGTCCGGCTCCCGGCAAGGTGCCGATACCGGTCCTGCGGCCGGTCTTCGAGTTTGCTGACAAGGTCACGGGGTCTGACGGGGTGGATATCGCCGCTGCGAAGACGGTGCCGGCAGAACGCCCGTCCGCAAAAGTTGCGGAGGCGCCGCCGAGTGCGCCTTCAGGGGCAACCGAAAAGTCGGATTCCGCGACGCCTTCGGCAACGGCGGAACTGCCCGACGCCGGGCCTGGAGACCTGCCGGCCGAAGTTGAGGAATCAACCGCGCTTGAGGAGCCGCCGGTGGACGGCGGTCCGGCTGAAGAGGCAATAACGGAGGCGGAACAGGCGTCCGATCAGCCCGGCCTTGAGAATGAAACGCTCACCGAGGCAGGCAGGCTCTTTTCGGAAAGTATCACCGACGATCCGGTGGCCAGGACGGCCATTGCCGACCTGCCGCGCGGCGCGCGCGTCGAGCAGTTGTGCAGCACCGAGCTGTACGCCCAGCTCCGGCATGCATCGCCGCCCCACAAGCCGGACCTTCTGCCCACGTTTCGGCTGTCGCGCGGAACGGTGCTCGAGGTCCGTCGCGCTGCGTTCCGTGCGAATGCCCGCTGGTACGACCTCAGCTTCCGCTGCGAGGTCGACGGCGATGCGACCCGCGTCGTGAGCTTCGCCTTCGCGGTCGGGGCGGAGGTTCCCAGGAGCGAATGGCAGACCAGAGGTTTTCCCGTCTGGTAGGAAATCGCCGGCGAATCCCCGGCACTATGGGCGGGCGGTTTCGCCGTTCCGGCTAAGCCTAATGGGGAACGCGCCGAGCCGCCGAATTCGGCACGCAGCATTGGCCCGAGCGCCGGCCCATCGTGTTAATGTATTCCCTCGCGTGGGGGAGGCGGGACGCGCTAGCGCACTCTGCTTAGGGGCTGGCCATCAGGAAAGTCTAGCTTTGGAGGCTGCGATGAATGTATCTCGCCGCGCCGTTTCGATCGGCGGACTTGGATTGCTTGCCGCAAGCGCCCTGACGCCTGCAGTTGCGATGGATCTGCCGATCGCAGACCCGTTCGACGGAAGCGGCGATTTCTGGAATGCCGTCGACGCCTATATCTACGGCTATCCGCTGGTCACCATGGAAATGACGCGCCGGGTGGTGACGAACGTCGAAAAGCCCGAGGGAAGCAAGGGGCCGATGGGCCACCTGATCAAGCTGCGCGAATACCCGAACGCCTCGTTCCGGGACGTGACGGCGCCGAACGCCGACACGCTTTACACGACCGCCTTCGTGGATGTCGGACACGAGCCCTGGGTGTTCTCGATCCCGGACATGCAGGACCGCTATTTCCTGTTTCCGATGCTCGACGGCTGGACGACCGTGTTCCAGGTGCCGGGAAAGCGGACGACCGGCGGCCGGGCACAGAGCTACGCGATTACCAGGCCGGGCTGGCAGGGGACGATCCCCGAAGGCGTGACCGAATACAAGTCGCCGACCAGTCTGGTCTGGATACTCGGCCGGATCTACTGCACCGGCACGCAGGAGGACTACAAGGCCGTCCACGACCTGCAGGACCAGTGCAAGCTCGTGCCGCTCAGCGCCTACGGAAAGGATTGGACGCCGCCGCCCGGCCAGGTCGATCCGAGCATCGACATGAAGACCCCGGTGCGCGACCAGGTGAACCGGATGGACGCGGTGGAGTACTTCACCCTGCTCGCCGAGCTGCTGAAGACAAATCCGCCGAGCGCGGCGGATGCCGCGATCGTTCCCAAGCTGGCGGAGATCGGCATCGTTTCCGGCAATGACTTCGACAAGAGCAAGCTCGATGCGCGCTTCACCAGGCGAATTCCGCAAATCGCCTTCGGCCGCATCATGTTGCACTTCAAGTACAGCGACGGCGACGTGAAGGACATCAACGGCTGGGGCTACACCACCAAGACCGGTGTATACGGGACGGAATATCTGCAGCGGGCCTTGGTCACCGCTATCGGGCTTGGCGCCAACCGACCGCAGGATGCGGTCTATCCGACATCGCTGAAGATGAAGGAGGGGCTGTTTTCGCGCGTCTATGAAGGCTCGGAAAAGTATGTCCTGACGTTTGCGAAAGGGCAGATGCCGCCGGTGCGCGGCTTCTGGTCGATCACGATGTACAACGACCAGTACTTCTTCGTCGACAATCCCATCAACCGCTACTCGATCAGCGCCCGGCAACAGCTGAAGACCAATCCGGATGGATCGACCGACATCTACATCCAGCACGAGTCGCCCGGCGCCGACAAGGAAGCGAACTGGTTGCCGGCGCCGAAGGACAAGTTCATCCTGATGATGCGGCTCTACTGGCCGGACGACAGCCCACCGTCGATCCTCGACGGGTCATGGGTCATCCCGCCGGTCCGGAAGGTTTGATCGGCCCCCGACGGGCCCGGACGACCGTAATCTCCGACCATGCCCCGACGTTCGAAGACCGACTCCGATTGGCGGGGTCCCGTGATGTTTCCGGTCCCGTTGCTGTCTGCAGGCCGGCCGAATGGGGACCGGAAACACGGTTGTCTGCTTGTGGGGTCACGCCTCGCGGGCGTATAGTTTTGGCGGGGTGAGGGGCATCGGCTGCTGCGTCGCGCGGACGCGGGAAGGTGTGCCATGACAACGTACATCGTTTTCATCAACTGGACGGAACAGGGCATCAAGAACGTGCGGGAGTCGCCGAAGCGGCTTGACGCGGCCAAGAAGGCGCTTAGCGACATGGGCGGCTCGTTCAAGGAATTCTATCTCACCATGGGCGAGTACGACATGGTCGCTGTCTGCGAGGCGCCCGACGATGCGGTCGCCGCCCGCTTCTGCCTGACGCTCGGCCAGGCCGGCAGCGTGCGCACGAAAACGCTCAAGGCGTTCCCTGAATCGGCCTATCGCGAGCTCATCGGCTCGCTCGGCTGACGGCAGCCCGCAACGGCGGATCGCCTTTAATGCACAAACGCCGGGAGTGTTCTCCCGGCGTTCGTTAGTTCCTGCACTGCAGATCTTACTCGGCGGCGACGATCTTGCCGTCTTCCCACTTGAACAGGGAGAAGCTCGGCGACGTCAGGTCACCGGTTTCACCATAGGTGAGCTTGCCGATTGCGGTCTGGATCGGCTCGCCGGACTTCAGCGCCGTTGCGACGGCGGCCGAATCCTCGGCGCTGCCGGCCTTCTCGATGCCCGCCTTGAGCACCTCGACGGCGGCATAGGCGTTCAGGGTGAAGGCTTCCGGGGGGATGCCGGCGGCCTTCAGGACCTCGACGGCCTTTGCAGAATCCGGGTTCTTGAGGGCATCGATGGCGTTGGTGAAGGTCGTGCCGGCTGCCGCATCGTTGGCGATTGCCCAGAGTTCGCTGTTGGACAGGCCGTCGCCGCCGATGATGGTGGCATGTACGGACATGTCGTGCAGCTGGCGGGCCAGCAGGCCTGCCTCGGGGTGATAGCCGCCGAAGTAGATGACTTCGACGCCCTCTGCCTTCAGGCGGGTGATGAGGGCGCTGAGGTCCTTTTCGCCCGGGGTCACGCTCTCGTAGAGCACCTCGGTGATGCCGCCGGCGTTGATGCCGGCCTTGAAGTTGTCGGCCAGACCCTTGCCGTAGGCGCCCTTGTCGTGGACGATGGCGATCTTCTTGTCCTTCATCGTCTTGACGACGTAGTCGGCGGCGACGGTCGCCTGCTGGTCGTCGCGGCCGCAGGTGCGCAGCACGTTCGGCAGGCCGCGCGCGGTGAGGTCCGGAGCGGTCGCCGTCGGCGTCACCATCAGCACGCCGTTCTCGGCCAGCACGTCGGAAGCCGGAATGGCCACGCCCGAGGTCACCGGACCGACAACGAAGCGAATGCCTTGGCCGACGAGCTGGTTGGCGGCGGAGACGCCCTGCTTGGGCTCGCCCGCGTCGTCAGCCAGCTTCAGGACCACCTGCTCGCCGAGGATGCCGCCATTCTTGTTGATCTCGGCGACAGCCGCCTCGGCACCCCTCTTGACCTGGTCGCCATAGGCCGCGACCGGGCCGGTCAGCGGTGCGATCAGGCCGATGGTGATGTCGGCATAGGCGGCAGTGGACAGCAGCAGCGATGCTGCGAATGTTGCGCCGGTGAGCGTCTTCAAAATCATGGTTCCTCTCTCCCTACAATGGATCCCGGGAAGGATCCGGACCGCCGGCCCACCAGGCCACAGGCGTTGCCTGCACCGGCGGAAGCCGTAAAACGCGCTTGTAACCGTTCAAGACGGCGGACAATTGCGCATTTTAACTAGGAAAATCGCGCGTCTGCCGCAACATAATAACTCGTGATGAGCGGTAATATACAACAGCGCCGCTCGTTCGACGCGAAATCAGATGCCGCAGGGTTCTCCGCCCGGTTGATAGGGGGAGGGCGAATGGGGCAGCGGACCGCCCCCTCGGTTGCGCGGGCGGCGAAAAGGCGGCATCGTTCGACCAGAGCGAGAGACGTCAAAACCGCATAGTCAGAGGGCAGGCGCTGCTTTGTAGCCGCCCATTGCCGTGGGCGGGCGGCATTTGCCGGCCGTCTTCGCCGCAAACACGGAATTTCGCCATGCACCTTCGCCTTCTGAAATTCTGGTATTCGCTATCGACCGTCGGCCTGCTGCTAGGTGCGCTATTCTTCGCCGCATCGCTGACGCCGAGCCTGCTGCCGCGGACCGCTCTGACCCAGGGGGTCCTGTCCGGCGTCTGCTTCACCATCGGCTACGCTCTGGGCGTCCTCGCCTGGATGACCTGGGACTATCTGGAACTGCCCTTGCCGGTCGGTCGGTTCCGGCGGGCCGTCAAGTTCGCGGCCGCCTTTTTGTGCGCCATCGTCGTTCTGGTCTTTCTCTGGCGCACGGCCGAATGGCAGAATTCAATTCGCAAGCTGATGGAATTGCCGCCGCTCGAGACCGGTCAACCGTTCAAGGTCGGCGGCATCGCGCTTCTCACCGCTATCGTCGCAATCGCTCTGGCGCGCCTGTTCGCCGTTGCCTGGCGCCTGTTCGCCCGGCTGTCGGAGCGTTTTGCCCCACGGCGCGTCTCCAGCCTGATCGGCGGCGTTCTTGCGCTCGTGCTGTTCTGGACCGCTGCCGAAGGCGTGCTGTTTCGCAGTGCGCTTCATGCGGTCGATTCCTCGCTGCGCCGCCTCGACGAACTGATCGAGCCGGATACGCCACAGCCCACCGATCCCACGCGCAGCGGCAGTGCTGCATCGCTGGTTTCCTGGCAGGATCTCGGCCGGCGCGGGCGCGAATTCGTTGCCAGCGGTTCGACTGAGCAGGAGATAGCAGCCTTTACCGGCCGGCCCGCCAAGCGGCCGGTCCGCGTCTATGTCGGCCTGAACGCTGGCCGAAATGCGGAGGAGCGGGCCGCGCTGGCGCTGAAGGAACTGATCCGCACGGGTGGGTTTGCGCGCAAGACCCTGGTCGTCGTCATGCCGACCGGAACAGGCTGGGTCGACCCGGAGGGCATCGATCCGCTGGAATACCTGACCGGCGGCGACGTCGCGAGCGTGGCGATCCAGTACTCCTATCTTTCCAGCTGGCTGTCGCTGTTGGTCGAGCCCGGCTATGGCACGGATGCCGCCCGCGCACTGTTCCATGCAGTCTACGGTTACTGGACCAAGCTGCCGAAGGATGCCCGGCCGAAGCTGTACCTGTACGGCCTGAGCCTCGGTGCGCTCAGCTCGGAGCAGTCGACGGAGCTGTTCGAGGTGATCGCCGATCCCTACCAGGGCGCGCTCTGGGCCGGCCCGCCATTCCAGAGCCGCATTTGGCGCAGGTTCACCGAGGGCCGCAACAAGGGAACGCCCGCCTGGCTGCCCCGCTTCGGCGACGGATCCTACGTGCGCTTCACCAGCCAGAGGAACGCGCTGCCGGAGGCCGCCGCTCCCTGGGGACCGATGCGCATCGTCTATCTGCAATATGCCAGTGACCCGGTCACCTTCTTCGACGAGGGCGCCTACCGCCGTCCGCCGGCCTGGATGGTCGGCCCTCGTGGCCCGGACGTGGCGCCGGAGCTCCGCTGGTATCCCGTCGTCACCTTCCTGCAGCTCGGGCTCGACATGGCGATGGCGACGACGACCCCGATGGGCTATGGCCATGTCTATGCCGGCGAGCATTATATCGACGGCTGGATCGCCGTTCTCGGACTGGAGAACGCCTGGAGCCCGGAACAGATCGCAAGGCTGAAGGACAAGTTCCGCGCCGACCGGCAGCGGCGGTGAGCGCCGGCGGACTGGACGAAGCGATGCCGCATCGCGGTACTGGCCCAAAAACCAAACATTAAGCTTTACCAATTATCAATCTCTCGAATTTGAGAGATTGAGCGATGCGTTGCGTTTTTGTCGTCGTCCTCACGATGATGCTTGCCGGCTGCGGGACCGTGCCGCGCCACACCGATAATGCCTGCGCCGTGTTTGAGCAGAAGGATGGTCTGTTCAACAACTGGCGCCGCCAGGCCGAGGCGGTCGAGCGCGAATATGGCGTTCCGGTCCCCATCCTGATGGCCACGATCTACACCGAATCCGGCTTCCGCCATAACGCCAAGCCGCCGCGTACCAAGCTCTTGGGGTTCATCCCGTGGAAACGCGCCTCATCGGCCTACGGTTATTCGCAGGCGCTCGACGGCACCTGGGATCGCTACCGTAAAACGACCGGCCGCACGATGGCCAGGCGAACCGATTTCGGCGACGCGATCCGTTTCATCGGCTGGTATCATCACCAGAGCCACCTGAGAAACGGCATCCCGCTCAACGATGCCTACCGGCTCTACATCGCCTATCACGACGGTCACGCCGGCTATGCCCGCGGCAGTTGGAGCGGCCAGGCAAAGACCGGCGCCGGCCGGGCCTCGAAGATGGCTTCGCGCTACTCCGGGCAATTGCGCAACTGCGGCAACGGCTGGTGAGCGCTGCGGGTGTGGCCAACCTCTTGCTGTAGGCTTCGCGACCCCTTTAGGGCTCTCTGCCCCCGGCCAGCCCGGGCCTCGTTGCTTTCGGATCGGCCATTGCGCCTGCCCTTTTATAGGGGGTATCCTGCGTGACGGGTCTGCGTCCGGCCGCCGGTGCGGGGCGCACCCACCGGCGAGGTCGCAACGCCGCGCCGCTCGACAAGGGCGGGCGATCCGAATGTCGGACCAGGACCCGCCGCTCGTCCTTTGACTGGTTGCGATCGGCGCGTCCATGCGTCGGGAACGCAGCCCTGTCACAAGCGCACGCACAAGGAGCCTCTCATGCCTTATGTCGATGGATTTGTCGTTGCCGTCCCTAAGGGGAAACTCGAGGCCTACCAGGATCTCGCCCGCATTGCCGGTCCGGTCTGGATGGAGAACGGGGCACTGTCCTATGTCGAATGCGTCGGCGACGACGTTCCCTACGGCAAGCTGACCTCGTTTCCGCGCGCCGTGCACGCCAAGGACGATGAGGTCGTCATCTTCTCCTGGATCACCTACGAGTCACGCGAGAGCCGCGACGCGATCGTCGCCAAGGTGATGGAGGACCCACGCCTGACGGAGGACCAGTGGAAGAGTGTATTCGACGGCAAGCGGATGATCTATGGCGGGTTCCAGAGCTTTCTGGAACTATAGAGAACCGCAACTCTCAAACGAGGATAACGGCGGAACACGGCCAGGGAGGCGCGGTGCCACAGACCAGCATTTCGATCCGGACCCGCGGGCAGGGGCTCTACGAATTCACCGCCGAGGCCGATTCGTTCGTGCAGCGATCCGGTGTCGGCGAGGGCCTGCTCACCGTGTTCGTCCGCCACACCTCGTGTTCGATCCTCATCCAGGAGAACGCCGATCCGGACGTGCGGCGCGACCTCGACCAGTTCTTCCGCCGCCTGGTGCCGCCGTCCGACGATCCGTCGATGGGCTGGATCTCGCACACGATGGAAGGACCGGATGACATGCCGGCCCACATCAAGGCGGCCCTGAACCAGGTCTCCATCGGCATTCCCGTCAGCCAGGGGCGGCTGGCGCTCGGCACCTGGCAGGGGCTCTTCTTGTTCGAGCACCGCGATCGTCCGCATGATCGCGAGATCGTTCTGCATCTCGGCCCGTGAGAGTTTTGCGGAACCGCTGCCTCGTTGCCGGCATTGCAACGACGTAACCGGCGGCTGAACAGCAGGCCGGCATAGCGACGAGAAAGAGGAGTTTGTCATGCCAGGTGAGGCAACCACCATCGCTACCGGCCTCGTGGCGGCGCTGAATGCGCGCGATTACGCTGCCATTGCCGGATACGCGGACGAGGATGTCGCCATCGCCGGGATCGGGGAGGGAAGCGAGATTGGGCGGGCGGCGTTGCGTGATCGCCTCGCCCGGCACTTCGCCGCCTTCGATGAAAACTACGGCGACGCCGTGATCATGACCGCCAGCGGCGGCTCACCGGTGGCCATCCGGCTCACTGCGCGCGGGCGGGTGGCGTCGGGAAACGCCTATGCGACCGAAAAGGTGCTGCTGCTCGATATAGACGGCGGCCTGGTGACCCGGCTGACGCTGCTCGCCGATGCCGGCGATCTCGTACGCCAGGTTGCGCGCTGACGGCATCGCCGGAAGGGTTCCTCCAGCGCCGACGCTCTGCCGCGCAGGTTTGCCGGTGCTGAACATCTCCCGAACGCGTGCCTCGCTTCCCTACCGAGCGTGGTTACATCTGCCCGTCAGACCTAGGCTCGTCCTGAAGAGGCGCGCCTGGCACCGCCTTGCGGTAGACGGTGCGTCCTTCCAGCCGAAAAGTGATTCTGCGTGCCGGCGTCGACCGGGCCTGAATGGTGCCTGAATGGCCGATTCCGGTGCCGTTCAGCCTGGCGGCCGTAAATGTTCTCCATCGAATTGCAACAGTCGCTGCCCAGCAGCCGACGCGCCCGATCAAAGGAGAACTCCATGCCGAACCTTCTCGGAAAGACCTTCGCCGCCGCCCTGCTTGCGATCGCCGGGCTGACGGCCGTTGCCCCCGCGGCTTCAGCCGGCGGAATGGACGTCTATATCACCACCGTCGACCACCGCGGCTACCGCGACGGCTATCACGGCCGTGGCTACGGTTGGGACAAGCGTAACGACCGTGGCCGCTGTGCGCCTTGGCTCGCCGTCGAAAAGGCCCGCGATCACGGCATCCGCCGGGCCCGCATCGCCGATGTCAGCCACCGCCGCGTCGTCGTCGAGGGCTGGAAGCATCACCGTTACACGCGCATCGCCTTTGCCAATGCGCCGCGCTGCCCGACGATCTGGCGCTGACGACCGGCCGCTTCTGCGAAACATTGAGGTTTTTACAAGGACCGGGATGGCGAATGCGCCGTCCCGGTCCTTGTGCGTTGACCCTGTTGCCACGCGTCCGCCAGCTGCAGGCCCGGCCGCGCCGACAGTCTGACGAGGAACAAGGGTGTTCCCCGGAGCCGGGGACACCGATCCGTGACGGCTTCGGCCCTGAAAAGCGCCTTGAGGTCTTCGGGCCGCCGCGTCAGTGCTGCAGGGCGAAGGTGACGTTCACGTTAACCGAGTAGCTGGTCTCGCCGGCCGCAATCGGGACCGACTCGGCGGCGAAATCCTTCGCCATGGCGCTGCGCATCATCGGTACCGGGGAGGGTCGGTAGGATGTCTCGGAGATTTCGAGTATTTGCCCCAGGCCGATGCCGGCGGCGTCGGTCAATTGCCTGGCCTTGGCCATCGCGTCGGCGACCGCCTTCTTGCGCGCCTCGCCAATGGCTTCTTCGGGCTTGTCGTTGGTGAAGTGGATGCCGCCGCTCATGTTGACGCCGAGGCGCACCGTCTGGTCGAGGATGGCGCCGAGCTTCGAAAGGTCACGGACACGCAGCGACAGCATGTTGGAGACCTGGTAGCCGACCAGCACCGCCGGCTTGTTCTCGCCATTCTCATTCTGCGGGTACTGGTATTGCGGGTTGATGTTGAAGCCGGAGGTCTGCAGGTCGCGTTCGGCAATCCCCGCGTCCTTCAGCGCCTTCATCACATCGGCCATGGCCTTGTTGTTGGCGTCGAGCGCCTCGCGCGCCGTCTTGGCGTCCTTGACCACGCCGAGTTCGATGATCGCCATGTCGGGGGCGACGTCCGACCGGCCCTCGCCGGTGACAGTGACGACCGGCTCGCGCGGTCTCGGCTCCTGCGCGGAGGCAGGCGCGGCGATGGTGCCCAGGCTGGCGGCGACAAGGACGCCGAACGCAGTGCGGAAAAGTGTCGAACGGGGCATGCAGGTCGTCTCCGTGTGGTTGTCCCTTGACTGGTTATTCCCGCGAGATTGTGTAAGGATTGCGGCGGCGCTTGTCGACCGTACGGAATTCGTCTAGACGGGTCTTTCCGGGGCCGCCATTGACCCCGCGCGCCGCCGTGTCGGCCGGGCCTGTAGCTCAATGGTTAGAGCCGGCGGCTCATAACCGCTTGGTTGGGGGTTCGAGTCCCTCCGGGCCCACCACTTTTCCGGAGTTTCTGGCCGTGCAATCGGCGCTCATCGGAGGCTTGCGGCAGCAGCCGGTGCCCCGCTACACCAGTCGGTTTCGCCCCAGCCAGGGTTGCCGCGTCAATCGGCCGCCGAGCACGGCTCGGCCATCTTGCGGTGCTGCTCGGCAAGGATGCTCGCCGGCGTGATGTTGGCCACCGCCGCGTGCAGCTTGTTCTTCCAGCCGCTGACGACGCCGCCCTCACCGTCCATCATCGCATCGAAGCCGATCTTGGCGACGTCGGCTGCATCGTCCTTCTTCGCCTGGCCGATCGCGGTGTCCATCAGGCGGGCGCGCTCGAAGAAGCGGGTCTCCGTCGCGCCGGGCATCAGGCAACTGACGCTGACGCCCGAGCCCTGGAGCTCCTCGCGCAGCGCGAAGGAGAAGCTGTTGATGAACGCCTTCGTGGCATTGTAGACCGCCTGATAGGTGCCGGGCATGAAGCCAGCGATCGAGCCGGTGAACAGGATACGCCCATATCCCTGGCTGCGCATGAGATTGCCTATGCGCTGGACCAGGTAGATCGTGCCGGTGATGTTGGTGTCCACCACCCGCCGCGCTTCGGCGAAATCCTGGTCGAGGAACCCTTCGCCGAGGCCGCGGCCGGCATTGGCCATCAGGAGATCGACCGGCCGGTTCGTCGCCTGCGCACGGTCGACCAGACGGTCGACACCGTCGAGCGTCGCAAGGTCGGCCTCGACCGCCTCGACGGTGACACCCATGGCACGCAGCGTCGCCGCGGCTTGCTCGATTTCCGGCTCGTCGGCGGCAATAACGAGGTCGTAGCCATCCGCCGCGGCGCACTTGGCGAGCTCGTAGCCGATGCCGCTGGAGGCGCCGGTGACGATGGCGATCCCTTTCTCGGCCTGGTTCGTGTCCATGGCAGCGCCTCCTTCAAGGCTTGAGAACGACCTCGCGGCAGCCGTCCTTCTTTTCGAGCAATGTCTTGTCAGACCCGTCCTCAAGGCATCCGCAATGCGTATCAACAAAGGAGAGTCACAGGCCTAGGGTCTATTGGCTCTGGTCGATCGCGTGAGGGGCGGGTTGTCCCGGTTTCCCCGTTTCCTGCCGGGGCCAGAAAAGGTAAATGCCTCCTGCTATGATAAGGAGGATTGCAACACCTGCCACTACCTTGGCGACCATGGCTCGTCCGTTCAGTCCAAAGCTGACCGCTGGTCGGGCGCTAACCGTGGGCGGTGCAGAAAGTTCCGGAACAGCTCAACCGCATGCACCTGCTAAGCCGTCAGGCATCGGTGGCCGGAATCAGCGAGGCCCCAAGGAGCCGGCCACGCCGCCGGGTCCTTCGGGACAAGAAGCGAAAATGGACGGGTTAGCCTGAAAGGGTCCCGCAAAATCGAAACAGTCTGACCTGAGGAGCAACCCACGGAAAACACATCTCGTCAAGGACACCAGCAGGATCGATAAAACCAGCTTGCCGGCCCGCCAAGGCCCCTTAAGCCGCGTGGAATGCCGTCAGCAGAACGGTCCCTCATGGGGGGCGTTGATTTAGCAGCCGGTCAGGGCTTCCTGTACTCGCCGCCCTCCCGTTCATCCGCCGGTATATCGACGTACTTTCCCCCGTCCGGGACCGCAACTCGGTCGAAATTGCGAGCGAGTTCGTGAAGCGCTGCGCACATCTCATCCCCTTGCATGGCGGGACCGTGGCCCGTGATTGCCCGCATCGGATCGACTGACGCCAACAGCTCGGCCGACGTGCGGGCATTGTGCCAATTGGTCGTGTAGTACATCGGTGGACCATGGAGCTCCGCGGCCTGAACCGCGACAGCATAGGCCGATTCCTGCCGCGTGGTTATGATGGCATCGCCCGCTATGACAGTTCGATCCGTCTCGCGCCAAAGCGATATATGGCCGGGGGTGTGGCCGGGTGTATGAAGCCAGCGCCAGCCTGGCATCCCCGGAACGCTGCCGTCTTGCGGAAGCTTCCGCAGCCTGCTGCTCACGTCGACCGGCCCTCGTGGATAGAGCGGCGACAGCATCGACATGACGCCACCGCCAACCGACGGGTCCGGGGGAGGGTAGGAGGCGCTGCCGTTGAGATAGGGGTGCTCGAGCTCATGCGCGTAGACGGCGACATCCCATTTTTCGGCAAGCTCTTCCAAGCCGCCGACGTGGTCGAAGTGTCCGTGCGTCATGATGATCGCTGCAGGTCGTGAATGCGGACCAAATCGGGCCTCTGCGGCCTCGATTATCAGGCTCGTCGTTCCGATCACCCCGGCATCGACCAGAACCCAGCCGCGGTCACCTGCTCCAGATCTTCCGAAGAAGGCGACATTGACGATTGCAAGACGGCGATAGGCGAGATCGGGGCAAATCTCCTGAATGTCGTCATCTCGCGCAGCGTCGCTCTCGGGGCTGGCGGCCCGCCCGCGGGGATCAAGCGGTATCTGCTTTGGCATGGTATCCTCCCTTCGGGGCAGCGAACCGACGAAAGTGAACTCGGTTCCGCATGGTGGGCGGAAAAAGCGCGCCTGCTGCAGGCTGCTCCAGGGGTGGACAAGGCGCACCAGTCGAACGTCGCGCCCGTTGACGCCTTGAAGCGGCACAAAAGCCCGCACCATGCGTTATGCAATTGGGAGGTGAGTATGATGCAGGTGAAAACGCTCGCTGTATTCGGGATCTCACTGGCTACCGCCTTGTCGGGCGCCATGCCGGCGGAGGCCTTTCCGTCATTCTCGGGACCCAGTCTCGAGAATTCACAGGTTCATAAGGTCAAGAATCAAAAGTGGCGACGTCACCACGGCGGCGATCGGCACTCGAGCCGCAATGGCGGCGGCCACAACCATCATGGTCGCGGGCATCACCATGATCACGATGGCGGTGGGCATTGGAACGGCCACCACGGCGGAAGTCATCACAACCATCATCACGGCAACCACGACGACGATTTCGGTGCGGTATTTGGCGGGCTGGCGGCAGGGGCGATCATCGGCGGTCTGATTGCCCAGCCTTACGGCGGGTACTACGCGCCGCGCTACTATGGGCCGCGATACCCGGGCGCCAGCGGCCATGTGGGATGGTGCTATTCACGCTACAGTTCTTACCGGGCGTACGACAACACGTATCAGCCCTATTATGGACCGCGCAGGCAATGCATTTCGCCGTACCTGTAGCGTTGGCAAGTCTAGGTGTGGCACTGGCGGTCGCGCCCTCTGCTAAACGCGCCCGCTATAGGTTCAACGGATGATCGGTACGCCTCACGGCTTCCTGCCGGGCCAGCCTAACGTGGCCCGGTGCCCTGTCCGTGAAGCAGCCAGGCAATGCTGACCTGAAGGATGCGCGCCAACATGTCGAGGCGGTTGGCGCGTGGCGCGGCGCGATCGTTCTCCCAGTTCGACCAGGTTTCGGTCGTCACGCCGGTGACGGCCGAGGCCTCGTCAACCGAAAGGCCGACGGCGTCGCGCGCCAGCGAGATCCGCCCGCCGATGGTGTCGTATGCCGCGTCGAAACTGGCCCGCGGTGCGAGGGTGTCGTTGTACATGTCCGAGTTCCTTCGTGTTGATGGCCCCGCGGACGCAGCCGCGAGGCGCGATCTGCGAACCGTCGGCGTCAGCCGCTTTCCTTGCCGAGCCAGGCCTTGATCTGATCCGGGTGAGCCTCGATGTACTTGTCGACGGCCTTTTCGTAGGAGGTCTCCTGCGCGTCGAACATTGCCGCCTCGAGATCGCCGATCGGCAGCTTCATGCGCGACAGGAAGGCCGCGACCTCGGGGTTGTCCTTCTCGAAGTCCTTGCGGGCGAGCACGTCGACATGCTCCGCCTTGCCGAGCGCGCCCTTCGGATCGTCGAGGTAGCGCAGCTCGTACTTGCCGAACATCCAGTGCGGGCTCCAGGAGGTGGCGACGAACCACTCCTCCTTGCGGATTGCCCGGTCGACCGTCGTCAGCATGCCGGCCTCGCTGGAGATCTGCAGCTTGTAGTCGCCGAGCTCGTAATCCTTGACGGCCTGCTCGGAAAGGCGCGTGAGACCGGCGCCGGGATCGATGCCTTCGATGCGGCCGTTCAGCTTCTCCTTCACGTCGTCCTTGTTGAGATCCTCGATCGAGGCGATGGCGTCCTCGGGCACGTATTTCGGAACCACCCAGCCGAGCTTCGCGCCGTCATAGACGGTGCCGAGCGTCGTCACCTTGTCCTTCACCTTGGCGAAGTAGTCGGCGTGGGTTTCCGGCAGCCAGGCCATCATCATGGCGTCGAGGTCGCCGCGGCCGACGCCCTGGTAGAGCGGCGCGACGTCGGTCTGGATCAGTTCGACCTCCTGGCCGAGCTCGTCTTTGATGAGCTTCGCGGCAAGCTTGGTCACGAACTCGGCGTCGGACCAGGCGGACCAGCCGATCTTCACCGGCGCCTTGTCCTGCGCCAGTGCCGTGCCGGCCGCGCCGGTGAAAATGCCGGCCGCGAGGCTCATTGTAACGAGTGTCCTGAACATGTTTGCTCCTTTTTTGAAGGTTCGCATTCGGCGGCGCGCACGCCGCCATTTTCAAGCGCAGGCAGCGCTGCTCA
>NZ_PZZZ01000006.1:163539-357056 GCF_003046475.1 Mycoplana dimorpha | reverse complement strand
CGGCAGTGGATGGGCACCGCGTTCGGCGGCGCCCGCGGCCGCACCGACGTGCCGAAGATCGTCGACTGGTACATGGACGGCAAGATCCAGATCGATCCGATGATCACCCACACCATGCCGCTCGAGGACATCAACAAGGGCTTCGAGCTGATGCATTCGGGCGAAAGCATCCGCGGGGTGGTGGTCTACTGATCGGCGCCCCCGCGCCGTTCGCAATTGTTGCAAGGAGGAGGAAGAACAATGGCAAGTCAGGTATCGATACACCCCGCCGTCGACGGCGGGGTGAAAAAGGGACAGGCGGATTTCGCCGGCGGGACGCTCGTCTGCGCCTGCGCCGACCGCCCGGTGAAGGTCGCGGTCAATGGCGCTGTCGCCCACAACCATGCCTGCGGCTGCACCAAGTGCTGGAAGCCGGAGGGCGCCACCTTCTCGGTGGTCGCGGTGACCGCGCATGACAACATCACCGTGCTGGAAAACGGCGACAAGCTCGAGGTCGTCGATCCGAACGCACTGATCCGCCGCCACGCCTGCAAGGAATGCGGCGTGCACATGTACGGTCCGGTGGAGCGCGAGCACGCCTTCCAGGGCCTCGACTTCATCCACCCGGAACGCTTCGAGGAAAGCGGCTGGCCGGAGCCGACGTTTGCCGCCTTCGTGTCGTCGATCATCGAATCCGGCACCAAGCCGTCCGACATGGACGGCATCCGGGCGCGCCTGCGGGAACTGGGACTCGAGCCCTATGACTGCCTGTCGCCGGCGTTGATGGACTATGTGGCAAGCTGGGTCGCCAGGAAATCGGGCGTCCTCAAGGACTGAAACACTCCGGCGCCGGAGTTCCGGCGCTGCCTCCCAAGACCGAAACGCCGCGCTTCCTTCCGGAAGGCGCGGCGTTCTTCGTTTCAGGCGCGGTGAAAAACGCCACAGGTTTTTCCATCGCGGAGGTTCGGTGCACGGCTACGCGGGAACGTAGGTCAACCTGATCACATCCCTGCCAATCCGATCGCTCGCCACCAGCCGCAGCGGAGGACGGGCGCCGGCGAAGAACGGTTTGCCGCGACCAAGCACGACCGGGTGAAGGTACAGTCGATACTCGTCCACAAGGCCGAGGTCGGTCAGGCTTCCCGCCAGCTCAGGTCCGGCGACTTCGATCTCTCCATGCAGTTGCGTCTTCAGCCTGCGGATCGTCCCCTCGAGGTCGTCCGTGACGAGAGTGGCGTTCGGGCCGACGGCGTTCAGCGAGCGCGACACGACCCATTTCGGTCGGCTCCGCCAAGCCGCTGCATAGGCGCGTTGCTCGTCGTTCCACTCCGAACGGTCTTCGTCCCAGTACCGCATCTCCTGGTACATGCGGCGGCCATACACGCAGCCTGCCAGGCCGCGCATGTCATCGATAAAATGCCGAAAGAGCGCCGGATCGGGCGGCCCGAATTCCATGTGGTCGACATACCCGTCGAGCGACTGGTTCAAGGCATAGACGAGCTTGGCCATGCTGCAGGATCTCCTCCGCAAGTTCCTCAAGAAGGCTCGAGGCGATGCTACGGAGAATTGAAGCTGGGTACAACCAGGTCGCTGCTGCGTTCGAGACCCGATCGAAGGTCTCAGCTTTCCGAATTTCACCACCAAAGCAGCTCGTCCTCCCAACGACCTGCCCGCGGTCATTCCCGCTTGAACGGGGCCGGCCCTAGCCGAGCACCTTGCCGGGGTTGAGAATGGCGGCGGTGTCGAGGTCGGCCTTGATCTGCCGCATCAGCGCCAGCTTCACCGGATCGGCGGTGTCGCGCAGCGAGTGCACCCGCTTGGACCCGATGCCGTGCTCGGCGGAGAAGGAGCCGCCGATCGCGACGATGTCGCGGTAGAGCACCGCTTCGACGGCGGCCAGCTTCTCGCGCGTCACATCGGCGCCCGCGGCGTTCAGCACGAGATGCAGGTTGCCGTCGGCGAGATGGCCGAACAGGTAGGGCTCAAGAGCAGGATCGATGGCCTTCAGTTCGGCGACGCAGCGGCTCGCATAGGCGTCGATTTCCGAAAGCGGCACGGACACGTCATAGGAGGGAGCGGCCGGGTGCTTGCGGTAGATCAGGTCGGTGTCCTCGCGCAGCCGCCAAAGGTCGGCCTCCTGCGCGCCGGACGTGGCGACCACCGCCGAGGTTTCCGGATACTTTTCCACCACCTGCTCGTAGAGCCGCTCCAGTTCTACCTGCAATTGTTCCTCGTCGGCGCCGCCGAGCGAGATCAACAGGTTGATTGGATGGTCAGGGGCGAAATCGGTGGCCGACCATTGATGGTGGCCGGCGGTCAGGCGGAAGTAGGAGTTCCAGATCGCCTCGGCGGCGCGCAGGTGACCGGAGCGCACGTCGAAGGCGAAGCGGGCGGTGTCGAGCGCCGCTTCGACCGAGGGCAGGCCGAACAACACCGTCGCGGTCGCCGCAGGCATCGGCTCCAGCTTGACGGCGATGCGGGTGACGATGCCGAGCGTGCCCTCGGCACCAATGAAGAGATGCTTGAGATCATAGCCGGCGGAGTTCTTCACGACGCGGGTCAGGTCCGAATAGATCGAGCCATCCGGGAGCACGGCTTCCATTCCGAGGACGCGATGGCGCATGACGCCGTAGCGGAAAGCGGTGATGCCGCCGGCATTGGTGGACACCATGCCGCCGATCGTCGCCGAGCCGCGCGACGGCAGGTCGATGCCGGGTTCGAGGCGGTGTTCGGCGGCGGCCGTCTGCAGCGCCTGCAGGGTCACGCCGGCTTCCACGACGGCGACGCGTTCGACCGGCGACAGCCGCTCGATGCGGTTCAGGTGCGCCGTCGACAGCACCAGTTCGCCGGGCGTGGAGAGCCCGCCGCCGACGAGTCCAGTGCGTCCGCCATGGGTGACGATGGCCACGCCATGCGCCGCGCAGGCCTTCACGACGGCCGCGACCTCCTTGGTGGAGCCGGGCAAGGCGACGGCGGTGGTGCCGAGATTGCCGGCGGTGACGCCGTAATCGATGTTGGCGACCGCGTCGCCGGTCTTCAGGTTCGGCTCGCCGACAATGGCGCGGAGTTCGTCGAGAAAGGCGGCGGAGAGCTCCGTTGCGCTGCGTTTGGCCTCGCATGCGCGGATTTCGACGACGAACAGCTCGGCGGGCGCCGCGCTGGAGAGGAGGATGTCGCCGGGCGCAGCGGCGATTGCGCTGTCGAGGGTGGAGAGCCGAACGTCGCGATCGCCGACCGTCAACGTGACGTCGCCCTTATGGCAGAGGATGAGGGTGACGGTTGCATCGCTGTTGAGGGGGGCGGGTTCGGAGACTTTGAGCCTGGTGACCGTGTGGGAAAACGCGCCGCGCCGCGTCATGACGTTGAGGTCGGTGATCGTGCCGCCGAGCAGCGTTGCCGACGTCGGCGCATCGGCCGGGAAGGGCAGCGGCGCGTCGTCCCCCGTCAGGCGCACCGGCGGCCGACCATCGATATCGAGCGCCATGCCGTCGCCGCTGAGGATCGAAAGGGTGCGGTCGATGCCGGGGAAGGCGGAAAACGGGCCATCGCTGGCGACGGTGGCCATGCTGACCCGCCAGTCGAAGTCGGCGATGGTGGCACCGGCTGGAAAGACGGCGATCTCGACGGTCTCGCCGCCACCATTCTTCCACGGCATGCGCTTGTAGTCGGTCGCGCTTCTCAGGATGGTCAGTTCGGGCTTTGCCATGGCGCTATCTTCCTGCCGTTGTATTCCCTGCGAGGGCAAACTAAGTTTAATGGACTAAGTCCGTATCGAGGCTGACATGGAAACGGTCAACATTCACGAAGCGAAGACGCATCTCTCGCGCCTGGTCGAGAAGGCTGCGAAGGGCGAAGCGTTCATCATCGCCAAGGCCGGCAAGCCAATGGTCAAGGTGGTGCCGCTCGACCAGGAGGCTGCGCCGAAGAAGCGCCGCATCGGTTTCATGAAGGGTGAGATCGTCGTTCCCGCCGACTTTGACACAATGATGGCCGACGAGATCGAGGAAATGTTTTATGGCGGCGACCTTTTCCCGAAATGAGGCTCCTCCTTGACACGCACATTCTAATCTGGGCCGCCGGCGATATCGCCGCGATGCCCAAGTCCGTCAGGGCCATCATCGAAGATGAGCGCAATGTTTTGCTGTTCAGCCCGGCAAGCATCTGGGAAACGGCGATCAAGCACGGGCAGGGGCGTTCCGATTTCCGGGCTGATCCCCGCACCTTGCACCAACGGCTGCTCGACAATGGATATCTTGAGCTGCCGATAAACAGCGAACATGCAATCAGGATTGCCGGGCTCCCACCGCTTCACAAGGATCCATTTGACCGCATTCTCATCGCTCAGGCGCTTGCAGAGAACGTTGCGTTGCTGACCATCGACAAGCTGGTCCTCCAGTATCCGGGCCTCAGGACATTCTGAGGCCCGGCGGAGGGATCGCCTCAGTTGCCGAGAATGCCCGGCAGGCGCAGGCCCTTTTCGCGGGCGCAATCCAGCGCAATGTCGTAGCCGGCATCGGCATGGCGCATGACGCCGGTGGCCGGGTCGTTCCACAGCACCCGCTCGATGCGGCGGGCCGCATCATCGGTTCCGTCGCAGCAGATGACGACACCCGAATGCTGCGAGAAGCCCATGCCGACGCCGCCGCCATGGTGCAGCGACACCCAGGTCGCACCCGAGGCGGTGTTGAGCAGCGCGTTCAGCAGCGGCCAGTCGGAAACGGCGTCCGACCCGTCCTTCATCGCTTCCGTCTCGCGGTTCGGCGAGGCGACCGAGCCGGAGTCCAGATGGTCGCGGCCGATAACGACCGGAGCCTTCAGTTCGCCGTTCTTGACCATCTCGTTGAAGGCGAGGCCGAGGCGGTGGCGGTCGCCGAGGCCGACCCAGCAGATGCGCGCCGGCAGGCCCTGGAAGGAGATGCGCTCGCGCGCCATGTCCAGCCAGTTGTGCAGGTGCTTGTTGTCGGGCAGCAGTTCCTTAACCTTGGCGTCGGTCTTGTAGATGTCTTCGGGGTCGCCGGACAGCGCCGCCCAGCGGAACGGACCGATGCCGCGGCAGAACAGCGGGCGGATATAGGCCGGCACGAAGCCGGGGAAGGCGAAGGCGTTTTCGAGGCCTTCGTTCTTGGCGACCTGGCGGATGTTGTTGCCGTAGTCGAAGGTCGGAATGCCCATGTCCTGGAAGGCGATCATCGCTTCGACGTGCTCGCGCATCGAGGCGCAGGCCGCCCGCTCGACCGCCTTCGGATCGCTGACGCGCTTTTCCTTCCACTCGGCCAGCGTCCAGCCCTTCGGCAGGTAGCCGTTGACCGGGTCGTGCGCCGAGGTCTGGTCGGTGACCATGTCGGGACGGATGCCGCGTCGAACCATCTCCGGCAGGATCTCGGCGGTGTTGCCGAGCAGGCCGACCGACTTCGCCTCGCCGTTCTTCGTCCAGCGGGCGATCATCTCCATGGCTTCATCCAGCGTCTCGGCCTTCTCGTCGAGATAGCGGGTGCGCAGGCGGAAGTCGATCGAGTCAGGGTTGCACTCGACCGCAAGGCAGGAGGCGCCGGCCATGACGGCGGCGAGCGGCTGGGCGCCGCCCATGCCGCCGAGGCCGCCGGTCAGCACCCACTTGCCCTTGAGGTTGCCGCCGTAGTGCTGGCGGCCGGCCTCGACGAAAGTCTCGTAGGTGCCCTGAACGATGCCCTGGGTGCCGATGTAGATCCACGAGCCGGCGGTCATCTGGCCGTACATGGCCAGGCCCTTCTTATCCAGCTCGTTGAAGTGATCCCAGTTGGCCCAGTGCGGTACCAGGTTGGAGTTGGCGATCAGCACGCGCGGCGCATCCTTGTGGGTGCGGAACACGCCGACCGGCTTGCCGGACTGGACGAGCAGGGTTTCGTCCTCGTTCAGATCCTTCAGGGTCGCGACGATCTTGTCGAAGTCCGCCCAGGTGCGAGCCGCGCGGCCGATGCCGCCATAGACGACCAGCTCGTGCGGGTTTTCGGCGACGTCGGGATGCAGGTTGTTCATCAGCATCCGCATGGGCGCCTCGGTCAGCCAGCTCTTGGCCGTGATCTCGGAGCCGGTCGGGGGGAAGATGTCGCGCATGTTATGTCTTGGATTGCTCATGGTTCGCTCCCTGTCAGGCCAGCATGTTGCCGGAGATGATGATGCGTTGGATTTCGCTGGATCCCTCGTAAATGCGCATGATGCGCAGATCGCGATTGATCCGCTCGATTGGGAAATCACGGGTATAGCCGTAGCCGCCATGCAGCTGCAGGGCGGTATCGGCGATCTTGCCCGCGGCCTCGGAGGCGCCGAGCTTGGCCATGGACGAGGCCAGCGAGAAGCGGCCGCCGTGATGATGCGCCAGATCGCGCTGGCGTGCAGCCTCCTGCGACAAGAGCAGCGCCGAGTGGAAGGCCAGGCCCATGTCGGCGATCATCCAGCGGATGCCCTGCCGCTCCGACAGCGCAATGCCGCCGATGATGCGCTCCTTGGCATAGGCGATCGCCGCGTTCATCGCCGCGCCAGCCAGGCCGAGGCACTGCGCGGCGACCTCGATGCGGCCGTTGTCGAGAACCTGCATGGCGGTGCGGAAGCCCTTGCCCTCCTCGCCCAAAAGCGCGCTTTCGGGAAGCTCGCAGTCGAGGTTGAGAGTGAAGACATGGCCGCCCTTCAGGCCCATGGTCTTTTCCGGCGGGCCGGCGTCAAGTCCGGGCGTGCCCTTCGGCAGGATGAAGGCAGAGATGCCGCGATGCGCCTTCTCGGGTTCGGTCACCGCGTAGACGACGATGAAATCGGCCACGCCGCCGTTGGAGATGAAGCACTTGGTGCCCTTGAGGTGCCAGCCGGTCTCCGTACGCCGCGCCCGCGTCTTCATGTCGGCGGGGTCGGAACCGGCGGTGGGCTCAGTCAGGGCGAAGGCGCCGAGCGCCTCGCCGGTGGCGGCCCTGGTCAGCCATTCCTGCTTCTGCGTCTCGGTGCCGCCGATCAGGATGGAATCGGTCGCGAGATAATGCGCCGTCAGTGCCGAGGCGGTCGAGCCGCAGGCTCCGGCCACGATGGAAACCGCGCGCAGCAGGGCCGGCGCGGAGATGCCGCTGCCGCCATGTTCTTCCGGCAGGTTGGCCCCCATCATGCCCGCCTCTCCGAGAAGGGCGAGTTGCGCATGGACAAAGCACGAGGTCTCGTCGGTCTCGGCTGCAAGCGGGGCGATCTTGTCGCCGCACAGCCGCTCCAGCACCTCGCAGAACATGCGCTCCTCTTCGGATAGCATGTGCCAGGGATCGTCGATCTGCGTCATGCTTCCTCCAATCCAAATTCCTTCAGGACAGCCTCGATATCACCGCCGAGGCGGGGCGCGGCCGTCGAAGCCACGGGCTTGGCGCCGTCGAAGCGCACCGGCTGGCCGACCACGGGCGTCCGACCGAGAACGGGGTGCGCGAGCATGCTGACCAGACCGCGAGCAGCCGTGTGCTCATTGTCCGCAGCCTGCGCAATATCCCAGATCGGCGCAGTCGGAAGGCCCTGCGCGGCCAAGGCCGCAACGGCCTCCTCGGTCGTCAGTCCACCGGTCCACTCCTCGATCAAGGCCCGCAGCGCTGGCTCATGCTCGGTGCGGCTGCTGTCGGTGGCAAAGCGCGGATCGGCGGCGATCTCCGGCTTGCCGATAAAGGCGGCGAGCCGTTCGAACTGGCCGCCGTTCAGAACGGCGATCACCACCTGGCCATCGCGCGTACTGAAGCAGCCGAAGGGGGTGGACAGCGGATGGCGGTTGCCGACCCGGCCGGGCAGCACGCCGCCGTAGAAATGCTGGGCATGGCTGGTGGTCAGCATCGAGAACAGCGCATCGTACATGGCGATGTCGAGCGTCGCGCCCGCCCCGGTGGCATTGCGCTGAACCAATGCGGCCATGATCGACCAGCTGGCGAACAGGCCCGCGACCAGATCGGCGATGCTTTCGCCGGTCTTCAGCGGCGCACCGCCATCCTCGCCGGTCGCGGCCATCAGCCCGGACATGGCCTGCACGACCAGATCATATGCCGGCAGGTCCTTGAAGGGACCTTCCTGGCCGAAGCCGGAAATGGAGCAATAGACCAGCCGCGGATTGGCCTTGCGCAACGCCTCGGCGCCGAGGCCCAGGCGGGCGGCGACGCCGGGGCGGAAATTCTCAACCACGACGTCGACGCGGGCTGCAAGCGCCTGCGCGAGTTCCAGGTCGGCCGGCTTCTTCAGGTCCAGCGCGAGGCTTTTCTTGCCGCGGTTGTTCAGCGTGAACAGCGCACTTTCGCCATCCTTGAACGGCCCGACGTGCCGGTAGTCGTCACCGGCCGGCGGCTCGAGCTTGATGACCTCGGCGCCGAGATCAGCCAGCAGCGCCGTGCAATACGGCCCTGCCAGAACGCGCGACAGGTCCAGGACCTTGATGCCCGAGAGCGGCCCGCTCATCCCTTCAACTCCGGTGCGAGGGCGGCAAGCCGCGCGAGGATCGCGGCAAGGCTCTGGCGCAGCGCCGCGGCCTTGGCCTCGTCATAGGCGAAAGGCACGGTCTCGCTGGCCAGATGGCTGGATTGGGCCAGCTCCATCTGGATGGCGTGAACGCCCATTTCCGGTTTGCCGTAATGACGCGTGGTCCAGCCGCCCTTGAAGCGGCCGTTCAGCACGTGCGTGCGGCCGCTGGCGGCGCAAATCTCGAAGGTTGCGGCCTCAATGCGCGGATCGCAGGTCCTGCCCATGTCGGTGCCGATGTTGAAATCCGGCAGCGTGCCTTCGAAGAGGAAGGGGATGTGCGAGCGGATCGAATGGCAGTCATAGAGCACGGCGAGGCCATGGATGGCCTTCACGCGCTCGATCTCGGCGGCGAGGGCGGCGTGATAGGGGGCGTGAAAGTCCCTCAACCGGGCGGCGATGTCGTCCGCGTTGGGGGCTTCGCCCTCCTTCCAGATCGGCGTGCCGTCGAAGTCGGTCTCGGGTACCAGCCCGGTGGTGTTCTGGCCGGGATAGAGGCTGACGCCTTCCGGGTCGCGGTTGGCGTCGATGACGTAGCGGTGGAAGGTCGCCCGCACCGTCGTCACGTTGTCGAGCAGCCCGTCATAGAGCTCGAAGATGTGCCAGTCGGTATCGGCAAGAATCTTGCCGTTGTCGTTCAGCCGCGCCTGGATCGCATCGGGGACGAAGGTCCCCGTATGCGGAAAGGCGAGGATGACCGGCGAGGTGCCTTGCCGGACTTCGAAGACGGCCATCGTCAGCCCTCCAGTGCCGGGAGGATGCCGGCGGAAACGGCGGCGTTCAGCGTGCCGGAGGCGACGAGATCGCTGGCGATCTTGAGGTCGTCGGCCATGTAGCGGTCTTCCTCGATCGACGGCGAGACGGCACGCAGAGCTGCGACGGCCTTCTGCAGCTCGGGGCTGGTCGCAAGCGGCGCCCGGCATTCGACGCCCTGCACGGCGGTCAGCGCCTCGATGCCGATGATTGCAAACAGGTTGTCGGTCATCTGCAGCAGGCGGCGGGCGCCGTGGCAGGCCATCGAGACGTGGTCTTCCTGGTTGGCCGACGTCGGCGTCGAGTCGACCGAGGCCGGATGCGACAGCTGCTTGTTCTCGCTCATCAGCGCGGCGGAAGTGACCTCGGCGATCATCAGGCCGGAGTTGAGGCCCGGCTTCTTGGCGAGGAAGGCCGGCAGGCCGTAGGAGAGCGCCGGGTCGACGAGCAGGGCGATGCGGCGCTGGGCGATGGCGCCGATCTCGCAGATCGCAAGGGCGATCTGGTCGGCGGCGAAAGCCACCGGCTCGGCATGGAAGTTGCCGCCGGAAACGACCGAATTGTCGGAGAGCACCAGCGGGTTGTCGGTGACCGCATTGGCTTCGATCTCGAGCGTGCGGGCGACCGAGCGCAGGAGATCGAGGCAGGCGCCGTCGACCTGCGGCTGGCAGCGGATGCAATAGGGATCCTGCACGCGCTCGTCACCTTCGATGTGGCTCTGGCGGATGGCCGAGCCTTCGAGCAGGGTGCGGAGTGCCGCTGCGGTGTCGATCTGGCCCTGGTGGCCGCGCAGCGTATGGATGTCCGGATGGAACGGCGCCGAGGAGCCCATCGCCGCGTCCGTCGACAGGGCGCCGGTGATCAGCGCGGCCTCCGCGGCGCGGTGGGCGCGGAACAGGCCGGCGAGCGCCAGCGCGGTGGAGGTCTGGGTGCCGTTGATCAGCGCCAGGCCTTCCTTGGCGGCGAGCGTCACCGGGGTGAGGCCGGCCTTGTCGAGGGCGCGGGCGCCGCTCATGCGCTCGCCTCCGAAGAAGGCCTCGCCATGGCCCATCATCACCGCCGACATGTGGGCGAGCGGCGCCAGGTCGCCGGAGGCGCCGACCGAACCCTTTTCCGGGATGACCGGAATGACGCCCTTTTCGAGCATCGCCTCGATCAGGCGGACGACTTCGATGCGGACGCCCGAGGCGCCGCGGCCGAGCGAGACCAGCTTCAGCGCCATGATCAGGCGGACGACGTTTTCGGCCAGCGGCGCGCCGACGCCGCAGCAATGCGACAGGATCAGGTTGCGCTGCAGGGTGGCGACGTCGGCGGCATCGATCTTGATCGAGGCGAGTTTGCCGAAGCCGGTGTTGATGCCGTAGACCGGGGCGTTGCCGGCGGCGATCTCGGCGATGCGGGCGGCGGCCTTCTCGATGCGGGCGTCGAAGGAGCGATCGAGGCGGGCCGGCTCGCCGGTCCAGTAGATGGTCTCAAGGTCCTTGAGCGGCACGGAGCCCGGATGAAGAACGATAGTCATGGGTTTGCCCTCTCTCCCTTGAAGACGCGATGGTGCAGTGGGTTGAAGCCGATGCGGTAGACGAGCTCCGCGGGCTGATCGATGTTCCAGATGGCAAGGTCCGCAGACTTGCCGACTTCGAGCGTGCCGGTCTCGCCGAGGAGGCCAAGGGCCCGAGCCGCTTCGCGGGTGGCGCCCGCCACACACTCCTCGACGGTGAGCCCGAAGAGTGTAGCGGACATGTTCATGGTCAAGAGCAGCGAGGTCAGCGGCGAGGTGCCGGGGTTGCTGTCGGTGGAAATCGCAATCCGCGTACCCGCCTCGCGAAGCGCCTTGACCGGCGGCAGCTGCTTTTCGCGCAGCGTGTAGAAGGCGCCCGGCAGCAGCACGGCGACCGTACCCGCTTCCGCCATGGCCTTCGCGCCCTCGGCATCCAGATATTCGAGGTGGTCGGCGGAGATTGCACCGTAGGATGCCGCCAGCCTGGCGCCGCCGAGATCGGAAAGCTGCTCGGCATGCAGCTTCACGGGCAGTCCGAGCGCTTTGGCGCGCTCGAACACACGGGTGATTTCCGCAGTCGAGAAGGCGATGCCCTCGCAGAAGCCGTCGACCGCGTCGACCAGGCCCTTGGCGTGGGCGGTGTCGAGGCCAGGCAGGACAACGTCGGTGATGTAGTCGTCGTTGCGGCCCTTGTATTCCAGCGGGGTGGCGTGGGCGGCGAGATAGCTGGTGACGATGCGCACCGGGCGCAGCGTCTCGAGCCGGCGGGCCGCTTCCAGCATCCTGATCTCGGCCTCGATGTTCAGCCCGTAGCCGGACTTGATCTCGATGGTGGAGACGCCTTCGGTCAGCAGCGTGTCGAGGCGGGGCAGGGCGGTTGCGACCAGTTCGTCCACCGAGCAGGCGTTGGTCGCCTTCACCGAGGAAACGATGCCGCCGCCGGCGCGGGCAATCTCTTCATAGGTCGCACCCTCGAGGCGCATCTCGAATTCGCGGGCGCGGTTGCCGCCATAGACGAGATGGGTGTGGCAGTCGACGAGTGCCGGAGTGATCAGGCGACCCTCGCAATCGACGACCTCCGTGGTCGCGAGATCCGCCGGCACCCCGTCTTCCGGGCCGACGTAAACGATGCGTCCGTCGCGCGCGGCGATCGCGCCGTTTTCGATGATCCCGAGACCGCCGTGCGCCTCGTTGAGCGTTGCCAGCCGTGCGTTCCGCCAGAGCGTTATCTGCCCGGCCTCCGCGGCGGCGCCTTCAGAAAAATTGTTCCCGACCATCAGCCTTGCGCCTTTCCTTCGTTGTGATAATGTATATACATATTAATCCGAGTGACAAGTGGAAAAATTTGCAATCCACTGGCGGCCCGAGAGGAGACCTCATGACAGTAATTCACGCAGGCGCGGCGTTGACGCCGGAGGGCTGGCAGCGCGACGTGCGGCTGACGCTTTCCGGCGGCCGGATCGAAAAGATCGAGACGGGCCGCGCGCCGCAGGCCGGGGACGAGCGCCATCAGGTGGTCGTGGCGGCGATGCCGAACCTGCACAGCCACGCCTTCCAGCGGGCGATGGCGGGTCTCGCCGAAGTGCGCGGTCCGGCCTGCGACAGTTTCTGGAGCTGGCGGACGGTGATGTACAAGTTCGCGCTGTCGATGACGCCCGAGCATGTCGAGGCGGTCGCAGCACAGCTCTATATGGAAATGCTGGAGGCGGGCTTCTGCCGGGTCGGCGAGTTCCACTATCTGCACCACGACAAGGACGGCAGCCCCTATGCCAATATAGCCGAGATGGCCGAGCGCATCGGCGCTGCGAGCGCCGAGACCGGCATCGGCCTGACCCTGCTCCCAGTCCTTTACGCCCATTCCGGTTTCGGCGGCGCAGCACCCATCGAGGGCCAGCGGCGCTTCATCAACACCGCGGATCGCTTCGAGGCGCTGATGGCCGGTTGCCGGGCAGTAACCGATCGCCTCGACGGCGCCGTCCTTGGCGTCGCGCCGCACAGCTTGCGGGCCGTCACCCCGGAAGAGCTGAAGATCGCCGTGCGGCTGGCCGGCGAGGGGCCGATCCACATCCACGTCGCCGAGCAGACCAAGGAAGTCGAGGATTGCATCGCCTGGTCGGGTGCGCGCCCGGTGCAGTGGCTGCTCGACAATGCCGGGATCGACGGCCGGTGGTGCCTGATCCACGCCACCCACATGACCGACGACGAGACCCGCCGCATGGCAAGGAGCGGCGCCATCGCCGGCCTCTGCCCGGTGACCGAGGGCAATCTCGGCGACGGCATCTTCCCCGCGCCGGCCTTCCTCGAGGAGGGCGGACGCTTCGGGGTCGGCTCGGATTCGAACATCCTGATTTCGGTTCCCGAGGAACTGCGGATGCTGGAATATTCACAGCGGCTCGGACTGCGCGCCCGCAACGTGATCGCCGAGACCGGCGGGTCGACCGGACGGTCATTGTTCGAGCGGGCGCTCGCCGGCGGCGGCGCGGCCCTGCAGTGCCGTCCGGAATTGGCCCCCGGCGCTGCCGCCGACCTCGTGTCGCTCGACGCGGCGGCCGTACCCTATCTCGACGGCGACCAACTGCTCGACAGCTGGATCTTCGCCTCAGGCGTCAGCGTCGACTGCGTCTGGGCGCGGGGCAAGAAGGTCGTCGCCGGTGGCCGGCATGCAGAGCGCGAGGCGATCGCCACGCGGTTCCGCGCCACCATGCAGGCCTTGCTCGCGAGCTGACCCTTGCGGGAAACACGCAGGCCGGAGGACGCTTCGGCCTGCGACCATGAACAAGGTTCGCCGCGCGGGCGCGCCCCGGCGGGTACGCTCACGAACTCAGCAGCCTGCCAGGCGGATCGCATGAAACGGATTCCCGCGATCTTTCTCGTTCTTCTGCATGTCTTGGTCCCGAAGCCCGGCAGGCCTTCCGAAGTCATGCGGTAGATCAGACTGCCTCCGCCCGCGGAGCGGAAAGCAGCGCCTGCTTCTTCGATATCTGCAGCAGCCATTTGTGGAAGGCGGAGCCGAACGGCTTTTCGAGCGCCGACCGGTCCCAGGCGAGAAAGTAGCTTTCGGGCAGCTTCATGCGGATGTCGTAAGGGATGAGCAGGCTGCCGGAGGCGAGCTCGTCGGCGATCATCGATACTTGCGCCAGCACGAAGCCACGCCCGTTGACCGCAGCGTCGATGGCGGTGCTCGACAGCGTGAAGGACAGGCTGGACAGCTTCTGCCCGCCACTGGCGTTCACCATCCTCGCCCAGTCGCTCCACTGCGGCGGCGGCAGGTAGCCGGTCTCCCATTCGACGTTGAGCAGCGGGAAGTTGAGGATGTCGGCGGGACTTTCGATCGGCCGATGCCAAAGGAGCCCGGGCGCGCAGACCGGGACCACCCAGTCGGTGAACAGCTCGGTGTAGTGCTCGTGAACGACCACCCGGCGGCCGTAGGTGATGCGGAAATCGACCTGCTCGAAGCCGATCCGAGGCTCGTCGTCCTTGCCGAGAATACGGATGCTGGCGTCGGGATGCAGCGCCTGCCAGTCGAAGATCTTGCGGCTGATCCATTTGTTGATCACCGAGGTCAGGCCGCTGAGCACGATGCCGCTCTGGTTGCGGGCCCGTTCCAGCGCCTCGGCCGCATGGGCAAATTGCCGGAACCCCTTGGCGATCTCTTCATAATAGAGCCGGCCCCACGAGGTCAGTTCGACGCGGCGGCCTTTGCGCTCGAGCAGGGTGAGGCCGAGGCTCTGCTCGACATTGCGCACCTGCTGGCTGATCGCGCCCGGCGACACGCCGAGATCACGGGCGGCGGCGCTGACCGTGCCGCACCGGCCGATCGCTTCGAAGGCCTGCAGACCGCGCAAGGTTGGCATCGACATCGGGAGAACTTTCAATTATCAAGCTGCCTGCTTTTTAGTTTATCTAAACAAAAACGCAATGCCTGACAGCTTGTCGCAGTGGCTGGCTCGGCGGATACTGCCCCAAACTGCAACGATAAAGAGGGTGAGATGTTTCTCAAGAACGCCTGGTATGTCGCCGCCTGGGATCACGAAGTCGGCCGCGAGTTGAAGCCCGTCACCATTCTCGGCGAGAAAGTGGTTCTCTACCGCAAGCAGGACGGCACGCCGGCCGCGCTCGAGGACGCCTGTCCCCACCGCAAGCTGCCGCTCTCGATGGGCCGCATCAAGGGCGACGACGTCGAATGCGGCTACCACGGCCTGACCTTCGACTGTTCCGGCACCTGCACCCGGGTTCCGGGTGCAGAGCGCATCCCGCACGTCGCCAGGGTTCGTTCCTACCCGATCCACGAGCGCTACGGCCTGTTGTGGATCTGGATGGGCGACGCCGCCAAGGCCGATCCCAAGGACATCTTCGAGGTCGAGCACTTCGACAATCCGGCCTGGGGCATCAATCGCGGCGAGTCGATGATGCTGAACTGCAACTACCTCTACATGACCGACAACCTGCTCGACCCCTCGCACGTCGCCTGGGTGCACCAGTCTTCCTTCGCAAGCTCGGCCTGCGAGGAGACGCCGCTGGAAACCACCGTCAAGGACGACGGCGTCACAGTCTGGCGCTGGATGATCGACTCCGAGCCGGCTCCCTTCTACGCGCCGTTCCTGCAGTTCGAAGGCAATACCGACCGCAAGCAGCACTATGAAGTGCGCTATCCGAGCAACGCCATCATCAAGGCGATCTTCGCGCCAGCGCATACCGGCGGCGAAGGCAAGGAGCTGCCGGAAAACACCTTCCTCATGGACAGCTACAACTTCATGACGCCGGTCGACGAGAACCACACCAAGTACTACTGGTTCCAGATGCGCAACTTCGCGCCCGACGATCCGGAGGTTTCGGCCCGCTTCGCCAAGTCGGTGCGCGGCGCCTTCGAGGAGGACCGCGTGGTTCTCGAGGCTGTCCATCACGGCATGGCCAACAAGCAGACCCCGAACCTCGACCTGAAGATCGACGTCGGCCCGATGCGCTTCCGCCGCCGGCTGGCGCAGATGATCGCCGCCGAGGCCGAGGCCGCTGCGGCATCGACGCCGGCTGCCGCCGAATAAAGGTTGAGGACAGATGTCGGACGCCCAGGCTTCGCGGTTCCGCCCCTTCGAGGTGGTGGCGAAGGTGCGCGAAAGCGCCACCATCACCTCGTTCCACCTGGCACCGCTCGAACGGCAGCACTGGCGGCCGTTCGAGGCCGGGCAGTTCCTGACCATCCGTGTCCCCGACCGGATCAGCGGCGGCCATGTGCTGCGCAACTACACGGTCTCCTCCTCGCCGCGCGAGGAGGGGGTCTACCGGATCACCGTGAAGCGGGAGGCATCGCCCGCAGCCGGAACGCCGGACGGGGTCAGCTCCTGCTGGCTGCATGACGAGATCGAACCCGGCGCGGTCGTCGACATCGACGGCCCCCGCGGCGCCTTCAAGCTGAACAGCGAAAGCAAGCGCCCGGTGGTGCTCTTGTCCGGTGGCGTCGGACTGACGCCGACCGTCTCGATGCTGAAGGTGCTCGCCACCGAGAGCGACCGGCCGGTCTGGTTCATCCACGCCTGCGACAGCGGCGCCGTGCATGCGCTCGAGAAGGAAGTGGAGGCACTGGCCGCCGTCAGGTCCGGCATCAAGGTGCATTACTGCTACCGGTTCCCGAGCGACGACGACGTCCAGCAGGCGCGGTGCCATTCGACCGGGTTCATTTCGCGCGAGACCATCCAGAGCCTGCTGCCGCTCGACGACTACGACGTCTACATGTGCGGCCCGCCGCCCTTCATGCAGGCGATGTACAAGCTGCTGCTTGGCCTCGGGGTGAAGAAGGAAAATATCGCCTACGAATTCTTTGGGCCGGCGAGCCTGCTCTCGGAAGGCGAACAGCAGGCTGCGAAGGCCGCCACGGTCGCGGAAGCCCCGCCGGTCGCCAATGACGACGGCGACGGCATCCGCATCGTGCTGGAAAAATCGGGCCGCAGCTTCGCCTGGAACGAGGCCAGCGAATCGATCCTGGCGTTCCTCGAAACGCAGGGCGTCGAGCCGGAGTTTTCCTGCCGGGCGGGGGTCTGCGGCAGCTGCGTGCAAGGCCTGGTGTCGGGCGAGGTTGACTATACCGAGGAGCCGCTCGACGAGTTGCCGGCAGGGCGCGTGCTGCTCTGCTGCTCCAAGCCGAAATCGTCCGTCGTGCTCGACCTCTGACTGCTGAAATTCCCTATATCATTGCCCGAGGAGGGGCTCGTGAACGAAATGACCATCGCCGGTATCCGGCTCAATCCGCATGTCGCCGCCCTTCCGCCCTACAACGCCGGAATGAACATCGCGGTTGCCCGCAAGCTCAGCGGCCACGACGAGATCGCCGCCCTTGCCAGCAACGAGAATCCGCACGGCTGTTCGCCGAAGGTGGCGGCAGCATTGGCCGGGCTCGATCCGTCGCGCTATGCCGACCCGGCTTGTGTCGCGTTGCGCGCCGCCCTTTCCGCCAAGCTCGACGTTGCGCCTGAGCGTATCGTGGTCGGCAACGGCTCGGAGGAGATGATCGCCGCGATCTGCCGCGCCGCGCTGCAGCCGGGCGCTTCGGTGGTCACGGTGTCGCCGGGCTTCGGCCTGCACGAGATCGAGGCGCTCGCCAACGGCGCGAGGGTCGTCAAGGTCCCGATGGCCAAGGATCTCGGCTTCGATATCGACGCGATCGTCGCCTCGATGGCCGAGAAGCCGGCGATCATCTTCCTGTCGTCGCCGTCCAACCCGGTCGGTCCGGCGCTCGATCACGCCGCGCTGTCCCGCATCCTGGCGGCCGTGCCGAAGGAAACGCTGTTCGTGCTCGATGAAGCCTATTTCGAGTTCACCGACGGCGACACGCCCGACGGCCTGGAAGCGCTGCGCGACACGGGACTTTCCCATGTGGTGCTGCGCACCTTCTCGAAAGCTTATGGACTGGCCGGGCTGCGTGTCGGTTATGCCGTGGCCTCCGACGAGCGCCTGGCGCGGACGATGACCTCGGCAAAGACGCCGTTCAACGTCAATGCCGCGGCGCAGATCGCTGCGGTCGCTGCATTGGAAGACGAAGAGTGGATGCGCCGCTCGGTGGCCGCGGTGAAGGCGGAGCGCGAGCGGATGGCGGCGGCGATCGCGGCCATGGGCCTGTTCGCGCCGAAGTCGCAGACGAACTTTCTCTTCCTCGACGTGCGCCGCGACAGCCAGGCGGCGATGGAGCACTTCCTGTCGGAGGGGATCATCATCAAGCCGTGGAAGGAGAAGGGTTTTGAAACCTTCGTCCGCGTCACCGTCGGCAGCCCCGCCGACAACGACCGGTTCCTGGCCGCGCTCGAACGCTTGCTGAAGGCCTGACGGAAGCGAGATCTCCGTGCCAACCTGCAGCGGGCCAATGTCGGTGCAGGTTGGTATCAGGCCCTGGCGCCCTGCGGCGAGAACTGTGCGACCAGCGCATGCCTGTCGCCGGGGTAGGTCAGCCGCACATGGGTGATCATCCCGATGTCGTTCCAGGTGCGCCGCTCGACCACGAGGCAGGCGGTGCCCGGCGCGATCTCAAGCGCCTTGGCCTGGTCCTCGCCGGCTGCCACGGCCCTGATCAGGTGCTCGGCGGTGCTCCAGGGGACCTGGTTGATCAGCCAGGGACCCGGCGCGGTGCCGGTAAAGTCGACCTCGGCGGCGTCCGGAACGGCGTCAAGATTGATGATGCGGTCCTCGTGGCAGAAGGGCTTGCGGCCGGCCAGATGGATGCAATGAAGCTCGAGGATCGAGGCGGACGGCGGAAGCGCCAGCCGCGCGGCGTCGGCGGCGCGGAACTTCCGTTGGACGCGCCGCACCAACTGGTAGTCGTAGGGGAGGTTCAGGCTCTTGACCTCCGACTCGATGTCGTGGATCTCCAGCACTGCCGATTGCGCGACCGGGCGCGTCACCACCGTTCCCGAGCGCCTGCGCCGTTCGAGCAGGCCCGCCGAGGCCAGCCGGGTCAGCACCTTGTTGACGGTCATGCGCGAGCAGCCGTATTGCGCGGCAAGGTCGACCTCGAAGGGAATGCGATAGCCCGGCGGCCAGTCGCCGGAAACGATGCGACCTTCGATCTCCTCCTGGATGCGACGGTCGAGCGTTTCGTCTTTCGCCACGTCTTGCCCCTCATGTAGCCGATGTGAATGCCATGTGACGGTAATCGTTCTCGGCTCCATATATGAATAGATTCTTTTACGACTGGCTACCCTTGGGGCAATTTGCGGCCGGCCGGTCCACCGGGCCGTGCCCCGTTGCGCCGGGCCCGCGCGGTACTGGTCGGCTCCGGATGAAACAAACTTGCAAGAAGTCGGCAGTATCAGCCTATTTTTCCGGTTATATCGTTCAAGGAAAACGAGAGGCCGCCATGTTCTTGAGAAATACCCACACCGACTACCGCTCGGCGCTCGATCCGCGCGATGCGGAGGCGCTTGGCCGGGAAGCCGCAGCGGAGGTGGAGCGGCATCTCTCTTTCCGCGACAATCATGCACAGACACCGCTCGTTGCATTGCCGGGGCTGGCCGAAAGGCTCGGCATCGGCGCGATCCACGTCAAGGACGAGGGCCACCGGCTCGGGCTCGGCAGCTTCAAGGCGCTTGGCGGCGCCTATGCGGTGATCCGGCTCGTGCTGGAGGAGGCCGGCCGGCGCCTCGGCCGTGCGGTCGACATCGCCGAGCTGTCTACGCCAGAGGTGAGGGCGGTGGCGCAGGGCATGACGGTCGCCTGCGCCACGGACGGCAACCATGGCCGGTCGGTGGCGCAGGGCGCCCAACTGGTCGGGGCGCGGGCGGCGATTTTCGTGCATTCCGGCGTCAGCGACGAACGGGTCGCCGCCATCGCCCGCTTCGGCGCGGACATGGTGCGCGTGGAAGGCACCTATGACGATTCGGTCCGCGAGGCGGCACGGGTCGCGGCGGAGAAGGGCTGGACGATCGTCTCGGACACGTCCTGGCCAGGCTACGAGCGCATTCCGAGCCTCGTCATGCAGGGTTATACCGCGCTCGTCCGCGAGGCCCTGCGAGACCTGCCCGAGCCACCGACCCATGTCTTCGTGCAGGCGGGCGTGGGCGGCATCGCCGCGGCCGTCGCCGGTCATCTGGCGCTGGAGTTCGGCCCGGCCCGGCCGGTCTTCACCGTCGTCGATCCGGCCCGGGCGGCTTGCCTTTTCGAGAGCGCCCGAGCCGGTCGTCCGGTAACGGTCGCGCATGGGGAGCCCACAGTGATGGCCATGCTCGAGTGCTACGAGCCCTCTCTGGTCGCCTGGCGTATCCTGTCCCGCGTCGCCGATGCCTTCATGACCGTCGACGAGGCGGATGCCGTCGCGGCGATGCGGCAGCTTGCCGATCCGCTCTCCGGCGATCCGGCGGTGGTTGCCGGCGAGAGCGGTGGCGTCGGCCTTGCCGGACTGATGCGCGCCGCCGCTGATCCAGCCATCCGCGCCGCCCTTGGGCTGGACAGCCGTTCGCGCGTCTTCCTGATCAACACGGAAGGGGCGACCGATCCCGGCAAATACGAGGAAATCGTCGGGCTTCCGCCCGCCGCCGTCGCAGCACGGAGCGGACAGCAGATCGTGGCGTGACGGGTTCTCGACCGCGCCGAAGAACTTTTGGGCTGAGCCGCCCGTGATCGGTCAGGCAGCCGGTAAAGGGCGATGCCCCCGGGGCCGCTTACGTGAGGCAGCGCGGCCTGCCGCAGATCGATCAACGGAGCGGAGCCAGAAAGCCGGTCAGCAGCGCGCCGCCAGCACCAAAGGTGGTGCATGATCGACCACCACCCTGGCAGATAACGCGAAGGGATCTCGGTCATTTCTTCCGCTCAGGTGGGATTGATCAGGCCACGAACTCGGCTTTCCAAGCATATCGATGAATGCGGTGCGGGAAGACGCATCGCTCTTGAGCCTTGCGTGCCTGCTTTGCGCGCAGGTCCAGGATCTCCTGCGGCAACCGGGAGCCTGACAGCCAACGGCATTTCAGAATCGATCTCGGTTAGACGCTGCGGTGGGTTCGTCCCTGTAGGGGGAACCGAGGCCGGGCAGAGCACCGCTGTGCGCAACCGAGCCATGCGATATTGACAAATCGGAAATATGAACATCATATATCGGGATCGATAAACAGATATCGCATGGCGATAGCAGGCGGCGCATGTATGATCCTCTCGTTCATCCCTTTCCCGACCAAAACCAGCCCGACCCGGATTCCTATTGGTTGAAGCTGAGCGGGGCGGTGGCACCTGACGACGACGGGCCGGTGGCCGGAGATGCAGACGTCGACGTCGCGATCATCGGGGGCGGCTATACGGGACTGTCGGCGGCGCTCGCTCTCGCTCGCGACCATGGCATCAAGGCGACTGTCCTGGAGGCGCGGTCGTCGTCGTGGGGCTGCAGCGGCCGCAACGGGAGCTTTGCCCGGATTTCTGGCGGTCGCGTTCCCTGGTCGCGACTTGTCAAGACCTATGGCGCCGACGTCGCCCGCGCTTATTTCCAGGAGCTCAGGCAGGGTCTCGATACCGTGCGCGGCTTGATCGCGGATGGAGAAATCGAGTGCGCCAAGCAGCCCGATGGGGTCTACAAGGTGGCCACCTTCGGCCCCCACGCCGACTCGCTTCGGCGCGAGGAGGAGCTTTACAACACGGTTCTCGGCTACCCGGCCCGCTATGTCGAGGCCAGCGACTTGCGCGGCATCCATGAGGGCCCCGAGAGCAACGGCGCCCTGTACCTGCCTGACGGGTTCTCGCTGAATCCGCTCGCGCTGGCGCGCGGCCTGCATCGCATGGCGCGCGGCCACGGGGCCCGCATCCATACGAATTCTCCGGTGACGCAGTGGATCGACGAGGGCGGGGTGCACCGTCTGGTGACGCCGACCGGCACCATCCGTGCCCGGCGCGTCATCGTGGCGACGAACGGCTATACCTCGTCCCGGCTGCACCCGCGGCTTGCCGCGCGCGTTCTGCCCGTGCATTCGCAGATCATCGTCACGGCTCCAATGAGTGACGCGCAGGTGGCGGCGAGCCTCCCGTCCGGCAAGTGCATGTTCGATACCCGCGAGCTGCTCTTCTACTATCGCCGCCTGCCGGACAACCGCATGCTGTTCGGTGGCCGCAGCGCGATCTCAGGGGCCGATGCTTCGGCCCCCCGCCATCGTCAGTATCTCTATGACGCGATGGTGAGGAAGTTTCCGGCGATTGGCGGGATCGGCGTCGAGCACTGGTGGGGCGGCTGGGTCGCCGTCACCCGCAATTCACTGCCATTCTGCTACAAGGTGCCGGGAGCGGGTGACGTGTTCACGGCGGGTGGCTATGCGGGCAGCGGCGTCTCGTGCTCGATCCATATGGGTACCAAGCTTGCGATGATGGCGGCTGGCCGCCCGTACGAAACGGCCGCGTCCTTCCTCACGAGTCAGCCCGGACGCTATCCGTTCGCCTCCTTCCTGCGGCTCGGCCAGTGGATGGCGTATCGCTGGCTGCATGCCAAGGACGCCCGCGAAGCGAAAAGGGCAGGGTGACGTTCATGCGGAAGGTGACGCAAATGCTCTCAGGATACGCAGGTTCGGACTTTGGAGGCCCGCGGGCGCTGCCATGCGGCAGGTCGTTCGGAGTGCCGGCAGGGAAGGAAATCTCATGAGCGCAGATCCGTCCAACCTGATGCGATCGGTGACGACGCCGGACGCCGAAGAGTCGCCACTCTACGTTACCGCGCTTGCCAAGGGCCTGTCGGTGTTGACGGCATTCGGTCCGTCCCGACCCGCGATGAACCTGCTCGAACTGGCCGAAGCCACCGGCTTGAACAAGAGCACGATCCAGCGCTCGGTGTTCACGCTCGAGGCAATGGGCTATCTGGCGCGCGAGGGCGGTTCCAAGCGCTACCGGCTGACGGTCAAGTCGCTGGAGATCGGCACCGGGTACCTGCAGACGGCAGAGTTGATCGAGCGGGCCAATCCCTTCGTCCAGCAGCTGAACCGGCAGACGGGCGAGAGCTGCAACCTGCTCGAGCCCTGGGGCACGGACATGGTCTATGTGGCGCGCTTCACCAGCCACAAGGAAATGCCGATCCATGTCCCGATCGGGCAGCGCCTGCCGATGTACTGCACGGCGGCCGGACGCGCCTACCTCTCCGCCCTCCCGACCGAAGCCGCCATGTCTTATATAGAGCGGTCCAATCGGGTGGCATATACGGCGCATACGGTGACGGACCCTGAACAGCTGCTGGCGCTGCTGCGGCGCGCGCGTACCGACGGGTTTTCCCTGATCACCGAGGAAATCTATGTCGGCGACATCGCCGTCGGCGCGTGTGTCGTCAATGCGGACGGGCAGCCGCTCGCGGCGATCAACATTTCCGTGCCCTCCAGCCGCTGGCGCCCGGAGGACGTAATCGCGGAGCTTGCTCCGCAGCTCGTCAACGCGGCCCGGGCGGTATCAAGCGCGGCCAAGGGACTGAAACCCCAGGCGCGCTGAAGAACAAACCACAACGATCGACAATATTCTCAGGAGGAAACATGCCGATCCAACGTTTCGAACCCAATGGAAAGCGCCTCAGCCACGTGCTCGTCCATAACGGGATCGCCTATGTCACGGGCCAGGTGCCGGCAGACCGCGACCAGGACGTCGCCGGGCAGACGGCCCAGGTGCTCGCGCGGATCGACGAACTGCTCGCCAAGGCCGGCACGGACAAGTCGAAGATCCTGTTCGCACAGATCTGGCTGAAGCATGCCGTCGCGGATTTCGCGGCCATGAACAAGGTCTGGGAGGACTGGATCCCCGCGGACGCATTGCCGGCGAGAGCGACGGTCGAGGCCAATCTGGCCGCCGAGAACATCCTCGTCGAGATCGCGGTGCAAGCCGCAATCGAATCCTGAAAGCACGATCAACAACCATCAACTCGATACTACAAGGGTGGGAACCAAAAATGCGTAAGACCTTAGCAATAACGGCCGTGGCAGCGCTCCTTACGAGCACTGCGGCCAATGCTGCCGAAACGACCCTGACGATCTCCAGCTACGGCGGCGGATACCAGGAGGCCCAGTCGAAGTCCTATTTCCAGCCTTTCATGGCGCAGAATCCTGGCATCAAGATCGTCGAGGACAGCTCCTCGAGCAACGCCAAGCTCAAGGCGATGGTCGAAACCGGCAACGTCACGCTCGACCTTATGCTGACCGACGACAGCTTCGGCCTCGACGCGGACGCGCAGTGGCTCGAGCCGATCGACTACTCGATCGTCGACAAGTCGAAGTTCATTGAAGGCGCGGCCGGCACTTATCGTGTCGCTTCGGACATCGAGGCCACGGTATTGGCGTACAATGCCAACGAGTACGGCGGAGAGGCACCGAACGGCTTTGCCGACTTCTTCGATACCGAGAAGTTTCCGGGACTGCGCGCCGTATGGAAGTATTCGGCCTCGGGCATCTTCGAAGCCGCCCTCATCGCAGACGGCGTGAAGCCGGAGGACCTCTATCCGATCGACGTCGAACGGGCGCTCAAGAAGCTCGACAGGATCAAGGACGACCTCGTCTGGTGGGAAAGCGGCTCGCAGTCCGAGCAACTGCTCGCCAGCGGCGAGGCGAGCATGGCTCTCGTCTGGGTCTCGCGCGCGCTCAGCGTCGGCGAGAAGGGCGTGAAGATCGACTGGACGAACTGGACGTCGCAGACCGGCTACTGGGTGGTCCCTAAGGGCACCAAGAACAAGGAAGCCGCCATGAAGGCGATCAGCTTCTTCACCGAGCCGGCCCAGCAGATCGAGTTCACCAAGTACATGCCGTATGGTCCGTCGAACAAGCACGCCGTCGATTCGGTTGACGCCAAGTTCAAGGGCAACCTGCCCACCGACCATCTCGACACCCGCATTCTCATGGACGCCGAGTGGTGGGCTGAGAACGGCGCGAAGGTCGATCTCCGCTTCCAGGAGTGGCTTCTCCAGTAAGCCGTCACGGAAAGTGGCCCGCCTGCATTGGCAGGCGGGCTCCATCCCAATATTTCGTTCGGAATTACGATGACCGCAACAACTAACGATCGCAGCGTGCCCGTGAAGGCGGGATCATCGCGGGGCTTCCGGTTGCCGCCGGCGTTCTGGCTGATCGTCCCGTCCGTCCTGTTCCTCGCCCTGTTCTTCGTGTTTCCGCTGTTGAAGCTCGTGGCGATCTCGCTGCCCGACGGCAGCCTCGAGTACTACCATCAGATCTTCACGACACCGGTCTTCCTGCGGGTCATCGGCGAGACGTTCCGGGTTTCGCTCATCGTAACCGTCGTTACGGTCGCAATCGCCTATCCTTATGCATACGCCATGGCGCACGGGGGACGGGCGGTGCTGCTCGTCCTGACGATCGCCTTGCTCATTCCTTTCTGGGTGAGCCTCCTGCTGCGCAGTTTCTCTTGGGTCGTGTTGCTCCAGAACAGCGGCCTGGTCAACGACTTCCTGATCGCCACCGGGTTGATCGACAGGCCGCTTCGGCTTATCCGCACGCCGTTTGGCGTGATCATCGGGATGGTGCATATCCTCCTGCCCTACGCGGTTCTGCCGCTCTACACCGTCATGAAGAAGATCGATCTCCGGCTGATGGAGGCCTCGTCCATCTGCGGCGCGAGCTGGCTGCGAGGGTTCGCGCGCGTCTACTTCCCGCTGTCGCTGCCGGGCGTCATGGCCTCTGCCATCCTGGCGTTCACCCTGGCACTGGGCTTCTACATTACCCCCGCCCTGCTCGGCAGCCCGCGCGACATGATGATCGCCCAGATGATCGCCGGACAGTTCAACGAGCAACTGAACTTCGGCCTCGGCGCCGCCCTCGCAGTCGTCCTCATGGTGCTGACGGCCATCGCATTCGGCCTGTTCGGCGCGGTGCGGGCCGCCCTGCAAATGCGCGGCCGCCGGACCGGGGAGGCGTGACATGGACAAGCTGAGACGTATTTTCTTCTGGGTGGTGGTCAGCCTGACGGCGCTGTTCCTGCTGTTGCCGACGCTGATCATCGTTCCGATGTCGTTCACGACGACGTCGACGCTCGAGTTCCCCCCCGTCGGCTTCACGATGGAATGGTATGGCAAGGTGATCGGCGCGCCGGACTGGCAGGCCGCGCTGATGAACAGCCTTGTCGTCGCCTTTGCCGCAGCGATCCTCGCCACCGTCATCGGGACGGCGGCGGCGCTCGCGCTGCACGCCAACCGCTTCCCCGGCAAGCCCATAGTCATGGGCCTGCTGCTCAGCCCGATGGTCACGCCTGTGATCGTGCTTGCGGTCGGCATGTACATGGTCTTCTCCGGATGGGGACTGGTCGCCACCCGGCTCGGACTGGTCTTCGCCCATACGGTGCTGGCGATCCCGTTCGTCGTCGTCTCGGTGCTGGCGAGCTCGCGAATGGTGAACCCATCGCTGGTGCCGGCCAGCCTCGGGCTTGGGGCGGGCCACTGGTTCACCTTCCGGCGCGTCACGCTGCCGCTGATCATGCCCGGCGTGCTGTCGGGCGCGGTGTTCGCCTTCATCACCTCATGGGATGAGGTCGTGATCGCGCTCTTCCTCGCCGATGCCCAGACCCGCACCGTTCCGATCATGATCTGGAACCAGGTGCGAACCAACCTCGACCCGGCCACGGCCGCCGTCGCCGCGATCCTCATCGTGCTGTCGGCCCTTGGCGTCCTCCTCTCGTATAAATTCAGGGAATCCAGATGATGAATGCCGCTCATCAGAACATCGCGGGAACGGCAATGAAACTCGAGGGGGTTTCGAAGCTCTACTGCGCCGTCAAGGCTCTCGACAACGTGTCGTTCGAACTTCGCAAGGGCGAGTTCCTGACCATGCTCGGGCCATCCGGGTCCGGCAAGACGACCTCGCTGCGGGCCATCGCCGGCTTCATCCAGCCGACCTCGGGAAGGCTTTCCATCGACGGCCGGGACATGACCGGGGTGCCGCCGCAGAAGCGCAACATCGGCATGATGTTCCAGGACTACGCGCTCTTTCCGCACATGACCGTCCTGGAGAACATCGGCTATCCGCTGGAAACGCGCGGCATCAAGCGGGCCGAGCGCGAAAAGCGCAGCTTGGAGATGCTCGAAATCGTCGGCCTTGCGCATTGCGCCAAGCGCTATCCGAAGGAAATGTCCGGTGGCCAGCAGCAGCGCGTGGCGCTGGCCCGCGCCCTCGTGTTCAAGCCCGACATCGTCCTCCTCGACGAGCCGATGGCCGCCCTCGACAAGAAGCTGCGCGGCCAGATGCAGATCGAGATCATGCACATCACCCGGCAGGTCGGCGCCACCGTGGTCTCGGTCACGCACGACCAGGAGGAGGCGCTGGTGATGAGCGACCGCATCGCGATCTTCAAGGACGGTCGCCTCGAGCAGATCGGCACGCCGCATGAGCTCTATCTGCAGCCGCGGTCGGAATTCGTCGCCGACTTCATCGGCGAGGCCAACCTCCTGCGCGGCGCCGTCCGAGCCACGGACAATGGGGTTACAGTGGAAGGCGAAGGCTGGAAGGCCAGCCTGCCCAAGTGCGACCCGCGCTGCGCGGCCCTGAAGTCCGGCCAGGGGGCCTGCGTGGTACTGCGCCCCGAACGCATCCATGCGGTGCCGGCGGGGACGGCGACGGACAATGCCGGCGAGGGGGTGATCGAGGACAAGATCTACCTCGGCGTCGAATACCGGCTCGTCGTCCGGATGGGTGACGGCGGCAAGGTCAACCTTCGCAGCCGGGACGTGGCTTCCATCGCCGCAATGCAAGCCGGTGAGCGGGTAGGCCTTTCCTGGAGCGCCGAAGACATCGTGGTCATCGGCGGCTGAGCGGGCGGGGAGGGGAAAACATGAGCCATGACAACCAGCACGCGGAGGTGACGTTCTTCTGGAACGGCTCCTGCATCAAGGCGCGGCAGGGTGATAGCGTTGCGGCAGCCCTGTGGCGGGCCGGAATCACCACGCTCGCCCGCTCGCGCAAGCTGCACCGTCCCCTCGGTTACAGCGGATCGTATCCGACCGGCGTCCTTGCCCGGGTGAACGGCCGTCCGAATGTCCGCCTCGACCAGGTCCGCGCACAAGAGGGCCTGGTCGTCGAGACGCAGAATACCTGGCCGTCGCCGCGCTTCGATCTTCTCAAGCTCGCTCAGCTCCTGCCGGCCAAGGCCGTCTACGGCGGCTTCGAGCACGGCGCCTGGATGCCGACGTCGGGGCTCGGCTATCGCTTGGCCGAACGTGCAATGGCCAATCTCGCCGGCGTGGCCCGGCCCGCCGATGTCTCCGTCCAGCCTGCTGCGGTTGCCGGGGAGCGCCTCTCCGTGGATTGCCTGGTCGTCGGCGGCGGCCCTGCCGGTATTGCGGAGGCAAACCGACGGGTCCAGGCAGGTGAGACGGTCGCCCTCGTCACGCGCGGGGATCGGCTCGCCCGCTTCGCAGATTCGTTCGGCGCATCCCTCGAGCCGCTCAGCCCCCAGGTCCGGCTGTTCGCCGGCATGGAGCTGTTCGGCGTCTACCGCGAGGGCGCGCTCATGGTCGCAGCGCCGCATGACAACACCCGCGGCGCTGTCGTGTTCGATCCGAAAGCGGTGGTGTTGGCGACCGGACGGCGGTCCATACCGCCGCTGGTCAAAGGCAATCAGTTGCCGGGCGTGCTGGATGCTCATTCCGCGCTCCAGCTGGCCGCCGTCCACGGCGTCATGCCAGGCCGGCGCGTCGCAGTCGTGGGGACCGGTGCGGAAGACGCGATCGCGGCCAGACTTGCCTCGCTCGGCGTTGAGGTGGTCCACAAGGGGCGTGTCGAGGAACTGAAAGAGATCAAGGGTCGCAGCCGCGTCGCGGCCATCCGCGCCGCCGCCGAGATCCGCTGCGATGCCGTGGTTCATGGCGGACCTTGGCGGGTCGACCCGAGCCTTGGGTTCCAGGCCACGGGCGAGGGGATGTTCCAGGTGCAGGCGCATCCCTTGCCGGAAACGATGTCCGTCGTCGGTGCCGCGGCGCTGGGCGACGAACGCATTTCCGCCCACCGGCATCTTCACCCCGACACGCTGATCTGCCCGTGCATGGACGTGACGGCCGGCGAACTCTACTGCCACATCGATGACGGCGAGACGGATCCTGAAGTCCTGAAGCGGCTGACATCCTGCGGCATGGGAACCTGCCAGGGCTTCCCGTGCTGGGAACACATGCTGGCGATGCTCGCCGCGCGCATCGGCGTTGAGCCGGAAGCGTTCGCCCGCCCCACCCATCGGCCGCCGCGACGTTCGATAACCGTCGCGCAGGCGGCCGGACTTGCCGGACTCGTGGAGCCTGACCGATGAGCAAGCCGCTTCCCAAACGTGCATCCGTCGTCATCATCGGCGGCGGCGTACAGGGTCTCTCCGTCGCATTCAACCTGGTGGAGCAGGGGCAGCGCGACATCCTCGTTCTCGATGCGGGCTATTGGCAGGGCGGCGCCTCGGGCCGCAACGGCACGCTGATCCGGCCGGGCTTCGCATCCGTGGCCTGGACCGAGCTGTTCGTGCTGACCGTCAACGAATGGCAGACCTGGTCGAAGCGTCTGGGCGAGAACGTCATGTTTACGCGGCGCGGATACTCCGTGGTTTCCGAGGCCGAAAAGAGCGAGGCGATGCTGCTCGAGGGCCTGAAGGTCCAGAAGAGCCTCGGCGTCAACAGCTGGATGCTGTCGCGCCGGGAGATCGATGAGCTTCTGCCGGCGATCAACAAGTCGCGCGTCAGGGCCGTGCAACACCAGCCGGACGGCGGCGTTGCCCCGCATCACGCGGTGATGAAGGGCCTTCTGGCGTTCTGCCAGCGTAACGGTGTCGACGTTCGATACCGAACGGCGATCACCGGCCTGGAGCGGACCGGCTCGCGGGTGAGCGCCGTGCTGGTCGGAGACCATCGCATCGAGGCCGATTGCGTCGTCTCCTGCGCCGGACCGAACAACCCGGATATCGCCGCCATGGCGAACGTGCCGCTGAACGGCTTTGGAATGCGCATCGAGGCGATGGCGCTCGAGCCCACCCGGCCGCTCATCAAGCCGGCCATTGCCCTGATTGACAGCCTCGCCTACTTCCACCAGACCTCGCGCGGCGAAGTCGTCGGCGGGACCGAGGTGCCGGAGCGACCGCGCATGTCGTTGAAGGTCGATGTCCCGGTGATGGCGAACATGGCGAAGGTCTATCTCGAGATGTTCCCGCAGCTCGGCGAGGTCCGCATCCTGCGCCACTGGGCGGGTCAGCTTCATGCGTCATCCGACTATGCCCCGCTGCTGGGCGAACACCCGGACCTGAAGGACTTCTGGTTCTCGGCCGGATGGTCCTACGGCTTCGCGGGCGCTCCGGCGGCCGGAAAGCTCCTGGCGGAAGCGATCGCCAAGGGCCGCATCGACCACCGGATGAAGCCGTTCGCACTCGACCGTTTCGAGAAGACAGGACCGATCGTCGAAGGTGGCATCGTGCTCGCGTGACGTCCGGCAACCGGTCGCAATCTCCACACAGACACAGAAAGGACAGCTCCGATGAGCAATCACGAGAAGTTTTACATCAACGGCGAGTGGGTTTCCCCCGTCAAGCCGCAGACCCTCGACGTCATCAATCCGGCAACGGAGGAGCCGTTCACGCGGACCTCCGTCGGTTCTGCGGCCGACGTGGACAAGGCGGTCGCTGCGGCGAAGGCCGCGTTCGAGACGTTCTCGCGGACCAGCCACGCCGAGCGGCTCGCCCTGCTCAAGCGCGTCCTCGAGGTGTATCTCGACCGCTTCGAGGACATCGCACAGGCCGTCTCCGCGGAGATGGGTGCTCCGCTTTCGTTCGCTCGCGATGCACAGGCATGGGCGGGCCGCGGCCATCTCGAGTCCACGATCAAGGCGTTCGAGACCTATTCGTTCAGCGAAAAGCGCGGCACGACGATGATCGTCAAGGAGCCGATCGGCGTCTGCGCGCTGATCACGCCCTGGAACTGGCCGCTGAACCAGATCGTCTGCAAGGTCGCGCCGGCGATTGCGGCCGGGTGCACCGTCGTGCTCAAGCCGTCGGAGATCGCGCCGGTCTCGGGCATCGTCTTTGCGGAAGTCATGGATGCGGCGGGCGTGCCGAAGGGCGTGTTCAACCTCGTCAACGGCACGGGGCCGGACGTCGGACAGGTCATGGCCTCCCATCCCGACGTCGACATGGTCTCCTTCACCGGATCGACCAGAGCCGGTGTTATCGTCGCCAAGGCGGCGGCCGACACGGTCAAACGCGTGGCGCAGGAACTCGGCGGCAAGTCGGCGAACATCATCCTCCCCGACGCCGACTTCGAGACCGCAGTGACGAAGGGCGTCCGCGGCTGCTTCAGCAACACCGGGCAGTCCTGTGACGCGCCGACCCGCATGCTGGTTCCGAAGGACCGGCACGACGAGGCGCTTGCCATTGCCAAGACCGCAGCCGAGGCCTTCCGCACCGGTGACCCGAACTCCGAAGAAACCAACCTCGGGCCGGTCGTCAGCCAGCTCCAGTTCGACAAGATCCAGCGGCTGATCGAAACGGGCATCAGCGAGGGCGCGACGCTCGTGACGGGCGGTCCCGGACGTCCCGACGGCCTGAACCGCGGCTACTATGTGCGGCCGACGGTGTTCGGCAACGTCACCCCCGACATGACGATCGCGCGGGAAGAAATCTTCGGCCCCGTCCTTTCCGTCATCTCCTATGAGGATGAAGAGGATGCGATCCGCATCGCCAACGACACCGTCTACGGGCTGGCCGCCTATGTCCAGTCGCAGGACATCGAGCGGGCTCGCCGGGTGGCGGCGCGCATGCGGGCGGGTTCCGTCTACCTGAACTATCCGGCGTGGGACACGATGGCGTCCTTCGGTGGCTACAAGCAGTCCGGCAACGGGCGCGAATACGCGGATTTCGGCATCCACGATTTCCTCGAGATCAAGAGCATCGTCGGCTACGGCGACGAGTAATCGCAGGACGCGGCGCTCGTGCGCCGCGTCTCCCGGATGATCGAACGGTGGTTCGATCGTCCGATCCCGCGACGATCAGGCTGTTCTCGTGATATAAGCTGTTTCGCGTTGCGGCGCCGGCAACTATCATTGTGGGCTCTGAGCGCCCCTAAGGCGCAATGCGCACTGTCGCTCATAGGCAGATGACCAACGCTGCTGAACGTCAAAGGCGCTGAAAGGTTCCGGGCAGCGACAGATTAAAAAGATACTTCCCAGGGGGAAATTGGCGGAACGATCCCGATCAGGGCGCATTCCAAATAATTGATCCGAAGGAAGCCGTCATGTCGTCGACAAGAAACGAGCGGACCCGCGCGGAGATCGTGGCCTATATGCCGGCCCTTCGCTCTTTTGCCTACAGGTTCCACCGAAGCCGCACCGATGCGGAAGATCTCGTCCAGGAAACGCTGGTAAAGGCACTCGCCAATCTGGACAAGTTCCAGGAAGGTACCAACCTGAAGTCCTGGATGTTCACCATCATGCGCAACACCTTCTGCACGCGGGCCAAACTGGCCAAACGCGAAGCGCCCGGTCGCGACGAGGATTGCGGGACCCTTGGGGGAGCGGCGCCCGCCAAGCAGGAGTGGCATCTGCGCGGCCGCGAGCTGGAGCGGGCCATCGCCCGCCTTTCCCCGGCGAGCCGAACGGTCATCGAAATGGTGGCCATCGAGGGTGCAACATACGAGGCGGCCGCGGCCCGGCTGAACTGCGCCGTCGGCACGGTCAAGAGCCGCCTCAACCGGGCCCGGGTCCGCCTTGCCGCCGAACTCGAAGGCTCGACCCCGCGGTAAGCCCGCGCGGCCCGCGGGTAGGCGGCCGCCACACGATCATCCAGCCTCGCCTTGCCACCTCCGGAACAAAAGCGGTTCCTCGGAACTTTGAGAAGGTGTTCCAACTTGAAAAAGCGAGGAAAGACCATGAAAACCATCTGCCTGGCAGGCATCGCGCTGGCGTTGGCCGCTGCCCCTGCGTTTTCCCAGAGCAACCCGCCGGCCGCTAAATCCGGCGACACGCCCGCGATCGCGACCCCTGGTGAGCAGAATCCGGCTGCGCCGGTTCAGGGCGAAAACAGCTTCACCGAAGATCAGGCCAAAAACCGCATGGTCGACGCAGGATACAGCGACATCACCGATCTGAAGCTGGACGATACCGGTGTGTGGCGCGCCAAGGCCAAGAAGGACGGGAAAGCCGTGGTCGTCTCGCTCGACTACCAGGGCAACATCGTCATCAACTGAACAATGGGAGAAGCAAGATGCGAACCGTAACAGGGCTTTTTGATTCATACGACGACGCCCACCGTGCCGTGTCCGAGCTGGAGACCGCCGGTGTCCCCTCATCCGATATCAGCATCGTTTCCCACGCGGGCGATCGTGACCGAGACGGCGACGACAGCCTGGCAGCGGAAGGTGCCGGGACCGGCGCCGGCATCGGAGCTGTCGCCGGCGGAACCGGCGGGCTGCTGGCCGGGCTGGGCATCATGGCCATTCCGGGCGTCGGGCCCGTGGTTGCTGCGGGCTGGCTTGCGGCCACCGCGGCCGGCGCGGTTGCAGGCGCTATCGCTGGCGGCGCCGCCGGTGGGCTTGTCGGCGCAATGATGCGGGCCGGCGTCCCCGAGGAGGACGCGCACGTCTATGCAGAGGGCGTTCGCCGCGGTGGCACGATGGTGGTCGCCAAGGTCGATGAAGGGCAGGTTGCCGTCGCCGAGGATATTCTTCAGCGCGCCAACCGGGTTGACATTGATGCCCGCCGTACCGCTTACCGGCAGGCAGGATGGGAGCGTTTCGACGAGAGCGCGGAACCCCTCGATGATCTCGAAGCCGAACGGGCGCGTTGGCGCCGCTAGCGGCAGGTAGGGTCCCCGGACGCGAGATTGATACGCGGCAAAGGGGCACCATCAGCGCCATCCGTGCCAACCGGCACGGATGGCGCTTGATTTACAATCTGGAATTGTGGGCTGCCCAGAGCCTTCTGGCTGCCCACCGACTATTTAAATCACGCGGGTCAAATCACCTTCGCTGGGTTGCATTGCGCTCTGGGTGGGCGAGGTAACCTGCAGGGGGCGGAGTGGTTACATGGAGGCCCGCCTCGAGGCAGGCGGCCACGAAGGCTTCCCGTCCGACGGCCAGAGGTGTGGTTCGTTCAAGTGCAGAGCGGCAAAGGCGGACCGCCCGTTCGTAGTTTCGGCCATGGCGGAGCGGCCATTCGTTTTCCAGGAAGTCGAGAGCGTCGTAAGGGCTTTTGAACAGGTGATAGGTGCCGTTCTGGAGCCTTACCGAGAGCGGGTTGGACCACGGTAAATCCGGAATGCGCATCTGCTTCCTCCTTTCATTACAGACCGGACTAAACGAAGTGCAAAACATATCGGCGGGGCGTGCCCCGTCTTCAAGAGCCGGCCCTGCCCGGAGGGGCCGGCTTCGTGCTGCCGAGGTCGACGGTTCCAGCGGCGCCAGAGACGCCGTCAGGTTCACCATCAGCATGGACGCAACTATAGGTAAAGATACCTCCTTCCTTCCCTGACGCACATCGCTTTCAGCATCGCTAGCCCGAAATAGCCACAAACAGAAGGGGAACAACCGGGCCGACGGCGCGCATCCCCCTGTTGCCGGCGGCGCCGGTGCGCCTGGCGGGACGGGCACCGAACGAGTGCCCGTGCCGGGCTAGAATGCCGCCCTTGAGCCTGACCTCGCTGCGGCCGCAGTGGTTCGGCGTGGGTCTTCGGCTGGAACTGGGGCTGCCCAGACCGGCACCAATTCGCCGCCTTAGCAGAGGGAACTTTCGCATTGCTCCGCGGTTCTGCCCCACTCATCCAGACAAGGGAGACATCAGCGATGGCAGATGATTGGTACAGGCAGGACAGGCGCGACGACCGCGAAAACAGCTCCCGCGAGGGAAGAGGCTCGCAAGGCCGCTGGCAGGGCGGCGGATACCAGGGTGGCATGTCCTCCAATGACGAGAACCGGGGCAATTATGGCCGTGGCTGGCGCGGTTCTGACTATGATCGCGGCGACCGCGACAGGTGGACGAGCGACGATCTGGGCTATGGGGACCGCGGCTCTGGTTACTATGGCGGCGGCCGGTACGGCACGGGCGGCGGCGGCTACGGCGACCGTAACAGCCGTTATGGCGATTACGGCGGCTTCGGCGACCGCTACGGCGGCGGCTACGGCGGACAGGGGCGTGGCGGTGGCCAGTTCGGCTATCGCGACTACGATCGCAACCGCGACTACGATCGCAACCGCGACTACGATCAGGGTCGCGACCGCGGCTTCATGGACAAGGCCGGCGACGAGGTGGCATCCTGGTTCGGCGATGAAGACGCGGCCCGGCGGCGGCAGATGGACCAGTACCGCGGCAAAGGCCCGCGCGGCTATACCCGCTCCGATTCCCGGATCGAAGAGGACATCAACGACCGCTTGAGTGACGACCCCTATCTCGATGCCAGCGACGTGGAGGTCAAGGTGTCGAAGGGCGAGGTCACCCTGAGCGGATACGTTTCCAGCCGCCAGGACAAGCGCCGCGCCGAGGACTGCGCCGAAGCCATCTCGGGCGTTTCCAATGTGCAGAACAACCTGCGCATCAGGACATCCGCCGAGTCGAGTTCGACGACATCGAAGACCGGCGCGGCGGGCGCGACCGGGACCACCGGCAGTGCCGGGTCGGGGGCTGCCGGGACGACGGGCGGATCCTCCAGCACCTACGGCACCGGCAGCAACCAGACGTGAACTGCCAGGCCCCCGATCTTCCACGGGGGCCCTGCGCACTAGAAACCCAGATGAAAATGCGTCCGGCGCCGTGTATTGCGGCGTCGGACGACTGATTGACCGCCCCCGGCCCCGCGGACGTCAGATTGTGGGCCATCGAGGCGCCGCTATGGCGCCCGTATCCCACGGAAGAACAACCGCGAGGAACCTCCATGGCAAGAAACCTGCGTGACAGCGTCGTGGTCATCACGGGCGCCTCGAGCGGCATCGGCCAGGCGACGGCGCTGGCCTTTGCAAGGGAGGGCGCAAAGCTGGTGCTTGCCGCGCGCGACGCGGCGGCGCTGCAACAGGTGGCGAAGAGCTGCAGGGAGTATGGCGTGGACGTGCTTGTAGCGCCCACCGACGTCACCGACGCCGACGCCGTGCGGGCGCTCGCCGAGCGGGCGATGAGCTTTGGCCGGATCGATGTCTGGGTCAGCAATGTCGGGGTGGGCGCAGTCGGCCGCTTCCACGAGACGCCGATCGAAGCCCACCAGCAGGTGATCCGCGCCAATCTGGTCGGGCACATCAATGACGCGCACGCGGTCATTCCGATCTTCATCAAACAGCGCCGCGGCACGTTCATCAACATGGTCTCGGTCGGCGGCTTCGCCGCGACACCTTTCGCCGCTGCCTACTCGGCCAGCAAATTTGGCCTGCGCGGCTTTTCCGAGGCCTTGCGGGCCGAGCTTTCCGCCTTCCCCGACATCCACATCTGCGACATCCATCCGAGCTTCGTCGACACGCCAGGACTGCTGCACGGCGCCAACTATGTCCGGCGGGCGGTTCGACCGCCACCCGGTATGTCGGACCCGAGAGCAGTCGCGGCCGCGATCGTCAGCGCGGCCCGCAATCCGCGCGACGTCGTGACCGTCGGTCCGCTGACAAACCTGATCCGTTTTGTGCATTTCCTGTCACCCACTTTGAGCGCCCGGGCCGCCGAATGGGTCATACGGCAATACTTCCGGCAGGCCGACAGGGTACCCGCCTCCAGCGGCAATCTCTACCGGCCACCCGTCGATCCCGGCGGCATCGACGGGGGCTTCCGCTCGAAACACCGTAACGGCTATGCGCCCATCTTCCTGATCTCCCTTTGCGTCGGCATGGCGCTGGGCGCGGCGGCGCAGCGTCGGGGCAACCGTTTCCATCCGGCCCGCTAACCGGCCGGAGCGTTTCTTGCTCCAAATGTGAGCTGGCTTCAGAAAAGACTATCGCCGGCAGCCATGCGACGATATGTCGACAGGGATCGTGAACCTGATGGTCGCGACGGTGGATGGAACAACGGGAGGAGACGGTTGTTCAGCTTTTATTCGAGGGGGGAAACCCTCCGGCGGAAGAGACACAAATGAAGGAAGCGTATAGCTACGCCCGGCTCTTCAATGGAAAACGTATTCTAGTCGTCGAGAACGAGTATTTCCTGACCCGCCAGGCCCGCTTGAAGATGGAGGAATTCGGGGCGATAGTGGTCGGGCCTACCGGCAGCGTAGAGTTGGCACTGAAATTCATCCACGAACAACCGATCGACGCGGCGATACTTGACGTCCACCTGGCAGCCGAGCTGGTATTGGCCTTGTCCGACCGCCTGATAGAGCTTGGGATCGCATTCGTCTTCGCCACCGCCTACGACCCCTCGCTGGTCGCCGACCGCTTCCCCGGATATCTGCTCTGTGACGATCCCACAGCGCTCGGGCAGATCGCCAAGGCGCTCTTCGCGACCAAACGGCCAATTCACTAAGAATTTCGCTGCGGAAGCCGCCGCAGAGGCGGGCCCGGGGCATACATTGCTGCGGCGCAAGCCGCGGTGCCATCTGCGCAATGGGCGCGTCTTCGTCGGCTTTGCCTGCCATCACCAATCTCGCCTGCCTGCGGAACCAACGCACAGAAGACCCGCCGCCGGGGAATGGGGAACAAACCGCCGTCGCCACCGTTCGAACTCATCAGCACGTACACTTTGCCGGCCGGCCGGCGACACGGTTCCTCAAGCAGGGAGTTGGCGATGAGCGAGGCAAAAAAGACGTCGAACCATTCTGAGATCAGGAAATGGGTCGAAGAGCGCAACGGTCGCCCCTCGCGGGTCAAGGGGGCCGGTGAAGGCGGAGTGCTGCGGATCGACTTCGGAAAGCCGGAAGACAACCTCGAGGCGATCTCCTGGGACGATTTCTTCCGCATCTTCGACGAGAACCAGTTGGCGTTCCTTCACCAGGACAAGACCGCGGACGGCAAGGTGAGCCGCTTCAACAAGTTCGTGGAAAAGGACTGAGTGCGGCCTTTGTCGTCGCCCGCGCTCGGCGGAATGTTAGCTTAAGATGTCGCTGCCGTTGACGATCGTAAATGTATTGGCCGTGACTGGCAGCAAATGAAACGCAGTTTGGCAGCAAAGATGAATATGATACAAGCTAGCCCATGTCGTCTCTGACACAGCTTATTGCGGCATCGGAACCCGACGCCGGAAAAAACTTCCTCCTCACAGCTCTCTCGACGGAACTGGACGGCTGGGCTCTGTTCCTGGATGTCGATGGTACGCTGCTTGATCTTGCGGAAACACCGAACGCCATCGCTGTTCCGCAATTGCTGCCTGCGAATCTCGAGGCTCTGTCGAGCAAGCTCAGGGGTGCTCTGGCGCTCGTGACGGGGCGGCGGCTCGATTATGTCGATCAGCTTTTCTCGCTCCCATCGCTGCCCGTTGCCGGGCTTCATGGAGCGCAGCGCCGCGACCCGGATGGCCGTTTGCACTCACCGGTGGAGACGCCGGAGTTCGGGCAGCTGAAAGCCGAGCTTGTCGCCGACGTTGCCGGTTGGCCAGGCGTTCTGATCGAGGACAAGGGGCCGGCCGTCGCCGCCCATTACCGGCTTGCGCCGGAAAGAAAACATCAGGTCGAAGCGCTGATGCAACGGGCACTGGCCCGAGCCGGGCCGGATTGGACGATCCAGCATGGCAAGATGGTGTTCGAAATCCGCCCCGCCGCTGCCGACAAGGGTCAGGCCGTCTTGGAATTTCTCAAGCAGCCGCCCTTTGCCGGCAGACAGCCGATCGCGATCGGCGACGATGTGACCGACGAGGCGATGTTTCGCGCCGTCAACCGCCTCGGCGGCTGTTCGATCCGCATCGGATCTCCCTCAGCCGCCAGCGAGGCGCTCGGCTACATCCCCTCTGCCGCGGTGTTGCGCGACGTCATCGCGGCGTCGGTCTCGTGAATATTCAAATGTATTTTCTGATGTGAAAGGACTCCGGCATGGGCCGTCTCGTCATTGTTTCCAATCGTGTGCCAGTTCCCGAAAAGGGCGGCGCTGCGGGCGCCGGCGGACTTGCGGTTGCGCTGAAGGCTGCCTTGGAAGACCGGGGCGGCATCTGGATGGGCTGGTCGGGAAAAACCAGTGGCGAGGACGAACCGCAGCCGCTTTCGCACCAGCAGCAGGGAAACATAACCTATGCGTTGACGGATCTAACCGACACCGACGTGGAGGAATATTATCGCGGTTTCGCCAACCGCGTTCTCTGGCCCATCTGTCATTACCGCCTGGATCTCGCCGAATACGGACGCAAGGAGATGGCCGGCTATTTCCGCGTCAACCGTTTCTTCGCCCACCGGCTGGCGCCGCTGATCAAGCCCGACGACGTCGTCTGGGTGCACGACTACCATTTGATCCCTCTCGCCGCCGAACTGCGTGCCATGGGCTTGAAGAACCGCATCGGCTTCTTCCTCCACATACCGTGGCCGCCTGCGGACGTGCTCTTCACCATGCCGGTCCATGAAGAGATCGTGCGAAGCCTGTCCTACTATGATCTCGTCGGCTTTCAGACCGACCATGATCTTGAGAATTTCGCCGGCTGCCTGAGGCGGGAAGGCATCGGCTATGAAGTCGGCCAAGGGCGCTTCAGCGCTTACGGCCGCATCTTCAAGGGCGGCACGTATGCAATCGGCATCGAGACTGCGGCCTTTGCCAACTTCGCCAAGAAGGCATCGGCGAACAAGACGGTGAGGAGGGCGCGGGAAAGCCTTCAGGACCGCAGCCTGATCATTGGCGTCGATCGGCTAGACTATTCCAAGGGTATCACTCAACGCATCGATGCCTTCGAACGCTTCGTCCTGGCCAATCCGGCCCATCAGGGACACGTCACCTATCTGCAGATCACCCCGAAATCCCGCTCCGAAGTGCCGGAATACGAAGCCATGCAGAGCATGGTTGCCGAACAGGCCGGCAGGGTGAACGGGGCGCTCGGCACTGTCGATTGGGTGCCCATTCGCTACGTCAACCGCTCGGTGGGCCGGCATATTCTCGCGGGGCTCTACCGGCTTGGCAAAGTCGGTCTGGTGACACCGCTTCGGGACGGCATGAACCTGGTGGCCAAGGAATATGTGGCCGCACAGGATCCCGAGGATCCCGGCGTGCTTGTGCTTTCACGATTTGCGGGAGCCGCGCGTGAGTTGAAGCAGGCGCTGCTCGTCAATCCCTACGACATTGAAGGTACGGCCAACGCCATCGCCCGCGCCCTCAGCATGCCGCTGGAAGAGCGCCAGGAACGCTGGAAGACAATGATCGACCAACTGCTGGAGCACGATGTCTCCTCCTGGTGCCGTGTCTTTCTCGAAGACCTGACGGCGTCGCCGGTCCAGACCTGTTAGAGCATTTGCCCGCGTGGCTTTCAGGTTGCAGCACTACTTCAGGCTGGCCAATCGGGTCTTCAGCGAGCCGATGATGCGTTGGGCAAGGGCCTCGTAATCGCCATCGAAATGGTGACCGCCGTCGATGCCGATCGCTTCAACGCCCCTGCGGGTAAGTGCGGGGCAGGGGTCGTCATCCTCGTCCCTGCCGTAGATGCATTGCACGATGCGCGGATCGATCTTCTCGATATCGGCTACCGGATCGCCCGTGCTGGCGCCGCCGGCGAGGCCGAGCCAGCCTTCGACCGAGATCTCGTAATCGACGCGGCGGGACAGCGCCATGAGGGTCAGCTGCCTCACCCGCGCCTTGTCCTCATCGGACAGCAGGTTGTAGGTGGCAGGCAGAAGGTCGGCGCCGAACGAGTAACCGGCGAGCAGGACATGGCGAACGTTCCATTCCTTGCGATACGCCTCAATGATGCGGGCCAGATCATCGGCGGTTTCCTGCGGCTTCCGCTCCGACCAGAAGTAGCGCAGCGAATCCACGCCGATCACCGGGATCCCCATGCCCTGCAGTGCGCCCCCGACCTGCTTGTCGAGATCGCGCCAGCCACCGTCGCCCGAATAGATGATCGCCATGGCATCCATGGTCGGCTTGGTCTCGAGCACCGTGATCGGCAGGCCGAGCGGATCGTCGCTGCCGCTCGACACGTCGATGCGATCGGCGAGGATCTGCGCGAGGGCATCCATCGGCGCTGCATCCGCGTCGTTCAGGTCGATTGCGGGATGGGTCTGCGCCAGTTGCCTGACATGATCACGCCCGGCCAGCGGGGCGGCCCTTGAGAAACGGACGGTGACCGCCGCAGGCAGGCTTCCGTCGACGAAACCGTAGATGGTCCTGCCGTCGCTGCGAGTCTTCGAGGCAGGGGTGCAGAGCACCTTGTCGAGCGGGATGCCGGCTTGCGGATCGACTGCCACCGCTTCGCCGATCGTGGCGGCCGGGCTCTGGGAAATCATCGCCAGCGCCAGCGCCGCGCCTTCGCCGACACCGGCGATGATCGGCGGCTTGTAGCTTGTGGCGCCGGCTGCGCGCTGCACCTGATGGGCCAGCGCCTCCACATCGGAAATCATGTAGACGCAACTCCCGGCGTCCGATTGCAGAGCCCGCAGGTAGGACGGGAAGTCGATGCCGACAATGGCCGCGCCCTTTGCGACCAGCGCCTCGGCCTTTTCCTGCTCGAGCGCCCCCCAGCCGCCGGCATCCGATATCAGGAACACGTTGGCCCGCAACTCGCCGTCCGGCAACAGGATGTGGCCGCCGGGAATCATGCCGGTATCGAACGTCTGCTGGGGCTGCTGGCCAACGGCTGTGATCGGCAACAGGCTTGCCAGCAGGGAGATGGCCGCAAGGAACTTCCAGGTTCTCATTTTCCGATCACTCCCCTCACTCCGCCGCCGATGAGCAACGTGACGTCCATGAGTGCAAGCGCGGCTCCCGTCCCGTTCGACACGGCGAGATAGCGCGGCTCCCAGCGCGGATGGAACTTCGATTTGAAGGTACGCAGACCCTTGAAGTTGTAGAAGCGTTCGCCGTGTTCGAACAACAGTCCGCCGAGTCGGTCCCAGACCGGGGCCGCCTCGCGACGCGCCATCCCCGAGAGCGGCGCCATGCCCAGGTTGAACGTCCGGTAGCCCTCGGCCTTCAGATGGTTCAGGATGCTGACGAAGAGAAAGTCCATGGTCCCTCGCGGCACGTCGGGGCTGAACCGCATCAGGTCTACCGTCGCCTCGACCATCGTGTCGGTCAGCATCAACGTGGCGAAAGCGATGATCCGGTCATGCCTGCTGACCACAGCGACGGGTTGCGACATCACGTAGCCCCGTTCGAAGGCGCCGAGCGAGAAGGTCTTCTCCCGGGTGTTGTGATGGGCGAGCCAGGCGTCGGAAATAGCCTGCAGTTCGTCGATGATGCCCGGGACATTCGCCGTCGCGACGATCGAAAACGACAGGCCGTCGCGCACGCCGCGATTGAAGGACTGCCGCAGGCCGGAGAAGCGGCTGCCCGTCAGTTCGAACCGGGTGAGATCGACGACGGCAAGCTCACCGAGCTTGAATGCCCGCAAACCCGCATCGGCGCAGGAGGACAGCAGCAGCGGCGAGATCTGGTAGAAGGCCGCGCGGCCGCCGCCGGCACGCGCCGCCTCGACCAATTGCCAGACCAGTTCGTCGAAGTCCTGTTTGGCGCCGACCGGATCGGCAAGCGCAATCCACGAGCGTCCCTGTATCCCGTACATCAGGAAGGCGTCGCCCGACTGGGAGAACAGGATGCTCTTGTCGCCCATCCTCACGAGGTTCGCGTCGGCGACGTGCTGCCGCCGGACGATCTCGACGGCCCGGGCGATCTCTTCCAGGGCGGGAGGCTTCGGTCGATGGGCCGCCGGGCGCAGCAGGCTGAAGATTGCGACCACCGATGCGCCGATCGAAAGCCCCAGCAATGCGCGCAACCCGCGCGGCGCCTCTTGGGAGAACTCGAACTGCCACCAGAGCTCATGGGTGTATTCGGTGTCCCGGTAGATGAACAGCAGGATGACAAGGGCGGCCACGATGATGACGGCGATTGCCGCGAGCCAGGTGGGACCAAGCGCCTGGCGTATCAGCGAGGCCGGCCGGGTGAAGCTGGCTCCGCTGAAGATTAGGGCCATGATGAACAGCGCCAACAGCGCGGCCTCGAAAACCGCAACCGCCTTGAGAAAGGACAGGACGAGCGCCGCCGCGGCACTGACAAGCGCCATCCACCAGGCACCGTCCAACCTGAGCGCCAAGCCACGCGAAGTCACGAACAATCCCAGCCCCAATAGGCTCGAAAGGAAGTGCGCCGCTTCGACGATGGGCAAGGGCAGCATCGCGGCGAGGAAGTCGAGGTCGGCGTCGGGCGTCGGCACCACGCTCGAGAAGATCAGCATTGTTCCGAGCAGCAGGGCAAACGCGGACAGCAGCGCCGGAGACAGCCGCGTCGCGATCTGCCCGACCTCGGCGGCAACCGGCTGGGACGCCAGCTGGCGCATCTCGCTGACAAGCATCACGACGACGGCGATGAGCAGCGGCAGCACATAGTAGATGAGCCGGTAGAGCACGAGGCTGCCAAGCAACTGGTCGACGCTGATGGCGTTCGAGAGACCCGCCATGATCACCGTTTCGAAGACGCCGAGACCGGCCGGCACGTGGCTGAGCACGCCGATGCCGACAGCCGTCGCATAGATCGCCAGGAAGGTCGGCCAGCTGACGTGTGTCTCCGGCAGGAGGACGTAGAGTGCGGAGGCGGAAGCCGCGATATCGAAGGCGGAGACGAGAAACTGGCGGGACGACGTCCGGCTATCGGGCAGGTGCAGTGTGAGGCCCTTGAGCTTGATGGTCCTGCCGTTGCGCGACAGGAACAACACGATCCCCATCACCGCGACGACGGCGAGGGCGGCCGCCTGCAGCCAGGCCGGGCTCATGCCGACCGTACGCGATATCTGCCGCGCCACGGCCAGTGTCGACAATGCGCTGACCATGAAGAGGCCGAGACCGAACGAGAGGGTCACGAAAGCGATGACGCGGGCGATGTCGCCGGGCGCGAGGCCGAGCCGCGAATAGGCGCGGAAGCGGATCGCGCCGCCGCTCAAGGGGCCGAAGCCGACCGTGTTCCCGACGGCATAGGCGACGAACGCACTGGCCGCCACCGAGGGCCACGGCAGCCTTCGGCCGATGTATTCAAGGGCGTTCAGGTCGTAGAAGACCAGCGCCACGAAGCTCAGGCCGGTGAAGAACACGGCGAGCGCGATGGCGGACCAGGGTGTCGCCGCGAGAGCAGCCAGCACGTCCTCGTAGCGCACCTCCGACGTCAGCCGGTAGATGGCGACCGAAACCAGGCCGAACACGGCGATGACGCCGGCCGCCGCCGCGTAGAGCCTGTACCGAACGAAGAACTGACCGACCTGGCCGTCTTGGGAGGTGCCCGCCGAATGGCTTTCCGTTGTCATGCCCTCGTGTCTCACATCCTCGAGATCGATCCGTGCGCATCGGGCCGCCGCATTAGGGAAATGCCTCGCAACGCGCTAGTCAAGTGCAACTCGCCGCGGGCATGACCCGTCGGGCGGCGCGGCGCCGCAGCTCTCGGCGGATGCCAACGGGGAGCGCCACTTCTGCAAGTTTCTTTAAATGAAAGAAAATTGAATGGCAGTTGACTTGTGCGTGGCTCAACTGTTAGAAAGCGGGCCGCAGGATCTCGCAGCCCCATGGCTGATATGCCTCGTAGCACCTTGGGCCAGGAGACCTTGTCGGGAGGGATGACGGCACAATGGCGACAGTGATTGATGGCAAGGCGGTCGCGGCGGATGTGCTCGCCACGATCAAGGCGGCATCACAGCGCCTGACCGCGGAAACCGGCGTTGTCCCCGGTATCGCCGTGGTCATTGTCGGGCACGATCCTGCCAGCCAGGTCTATGTCGCCTCCAAGGGCAAGAAGGCCAAGGAGTGCGGCTTCAACTCGATCGAGCATGCGCTGCCATCCGAGACCACCGAAAAAGAATTGGTGGCGCTGGTCGAAAAACTCAACGCCGATCCCGCCGTCCACGGCATCCTCGTGCAACTTCCGCTACCTGATCACATCGACTCGGGCAGCATCATCCAGACGATTGCGCCTGAGAAGGACGTCGACGGCTTCCACTTCATCAATGTCGGCAAGCTCGGCACCGGTGAACTGGATACAGCCTTCGTTCCGTGCACGCCCGCCGGTTCCATGCTGTTGATCGAACGCGCGCTTGGCCGCGACCTGTCCGGCCTCACCGCCGTAGTCGTCGGACGCTCCAATATCGTCGGCAAGCCGATAGCCAACCTCCTGCTGAACGCCAACGCCACCGTGACCATCGCTCACAGCCGCACCAAGGATTTGCCGGCGCTGTGCCGCAGCGCCGATATCCTGGTGGCCGCCGTCGGCCGCCCGGAGATGATCAAGGGTGACTGGGTCAAGCCCGGTGCGACTGTCATCGATGTCGGCATTAACCGCATTGCCGGTGGCGATGGAAGGGCCAGGCTGGTTGGAGATGTCGCCTACGCGGAAGCCGAAGCGCGGGCCGGTGCGATCACACCAGTGCCCGGAGGGGTCGGCCCAATGACCATCGCCTTGCTGATGGCCAACACACTGACTTCGGCCAGACGGGCCGCAGGCCAGACGCCGCCGCCCTTATAGGAGCAACATCCGGCTCCCATTGACTCGCCTCTAACCCCCAACTGTTAACCCCATCATCAAAGGCAGAAGACATGGCCGAAGTGAAATCCGACATTGAGATCGCGCGCGCTGCCAGGAAGAAGCCGATCCAGGAGATCGGTGCCAAGCTCGGCATCCCGGACGAGCATCTGCTGCCCTATGGCCATGACAAGGCTAAGGTGTCGGCCGAATTCATCGCCGCCGCCCGGAACAACAAGACCGGCAAGCTGATCCTCGTCACCGCCATCAACCCGACGCCGGCCGGCGAGGGCAAGACCACCACGACGGTTGGCCTCGGCGACGGGCTGAACCGCATCGGCAAGAAGGCCATCGTCTGCATCCGCGAAGCCTCGCTCGGCCCCAATTTCGGCATGAAGGGCGGTGCGGCCGGCGGCGGCTACGCCCAGGTTGTGCCGATGGAGGACATGAACCTCCACTTCACCGGTGACTTCCATGCCATCACCTCGGCGCACAACCTGTTGTCGGCGCTGATCGACAACCATATCTACTGGGGCAATGAACAGGGGATCGACACCCGCCGCGTCGTCTGGCGTCGCGTCATGGACATGAACGACCGGGCGCTGCGCGACATCATCGCCTCGCTCGGCGGCGTCGCCAACGGCTATCCGCGCGAGGCCGGCTTCGACATCACGGTGGCCTCGGAAGTGATGGCGATCCTGTGCCTGGCCACTGATCTCAAGGACCTGGAAAAGCGCCTCGGCGACATTGTCGTCGCCTACCGCCGCGACAAGACGCCGGTGTTTGCCCGCGACCTCAAGGCGCCCGGCGCCATGGCCGTGCTGCTCAAGGACGCCATGCAGCCGAATCTGGTGCAGACGCTGGAGAACAATCCGGCCTTCGTGCATGGCGGCCCCTTCGCCAACATCGCGCATGGCTGCAATTCGGTGGTCGCCACCAGCACGGCGCTGAAGCTTGCCGACTATGTTGTCACCGAGGCCGGCTTCGGCGCCGATCTGGGGGCGGAGAAGTTCTTTGACATCAAGTGCCGCAAGGCCGGCTTGAAGCCGGCGGCGGCGGTGATCGTGGCCACCGTGCGCGCCATGAAGATGAATGGCGGCGTCAGGAAGGAGAACCTCGGCACGGAAGACATTGCGGCGGTGAAGAAGGGCTGCGCCAATCTCGGCCGCCACATCGAGAACGTAAAGCAGTTCGGCGTGCCTGCGGTGGTCGCCATCAACCATTTCCACTCCGACACCGAAGCCGAGATCCGGGCGTTGAAAGACTACGTTGCCTCGATGGGCGAAGAAGCGATCCTGTGCAAGCACTGGGCGCAAGGCTCGGCCGGGATCGAGGAGCTCGCGCACAAGGTGGCGGAGCTGGCCGAATCTGGCGCGTCGCAGTTCGCGCCCCTCTATCCCGACGCGATGCCGCTGTTCGACAAGATCAACACCATCGTCCAGCGTATCTATCGCGGCTCGGAGGCCATCGCCGACAAGAGCGTGCGCGACCAGCTTCACGCCTGGGAAAAGGCCGGCTACGGCCATCTGCCGGTCTGCATGGCCAAGACGCAGTACTCGTTCTCGACCGATCCCAACCTGCGCGGCGCGCCGAGCGGGCACACGGTTCCGGTGCGCGAAGTGCGGCTCTCGGCCGGCGCCGGCTTTGTCGTCGCCATCTGCGGTGAGATCATGACCATGCCCGGCCTGCCGTCGAAACCGTCGTCGGAAAACATCTTCCTCAATGAACAGGGGCAAATCGAAGGCCTGAGCTAGATGCAGCTTGCGAGCAGACCTGCTCTGTTCGCATGCTGCATCGGCTGCATCTCCGTGGCCGCGGCGTTGCCCATTCAAATATCGCGCTACCGTCCTGCCCGATGCCGGTGTTGTAACGCGGCGGGAATATGTTTACCTGAGGTGAACATTGTGGGTTTCGCAGCGTGGATGGATTTGACATGGCAAAAACGAAAAAAGGTGACATTGGCACTAAGACGTCGGTCGCCCCAGCCCCAGTCAAGAAAGCCGCGTCGGCTGCAGCGGCGCCTGCGCGTCCGGTTCCGTTGACGCAGGATCCCCACGCCGTTCGGGACACCAGGGAGAAAGTCCTGGAAGTCGCGATAGGTCGCGAGGTCCGCGCCTTCCGCAAGAAGCTCGGCATCACTGTCGCTGATCTTGCAAGCGCCACCGACATTTCGCTCGGCATGTTGTCGAAGATCGAGAACGGCATAACATCGCCATCGCTGACGACCCTTCAGACGCTGTCCCGTGCGCTTGGCGTACCGCTCACCGCCTTTTTCCGCCGCTTCGAGGAAGAGCGTAACGCCGTTTTCGTCAAGGGGGGCGAGGGCGTCGACGTCGAACGGCGCGGCACCCGGGCCGGTCATCAGTATACGTTGCTTGGCCATATCGGCTCGAACACCAGCGGCGTCGTGGTCGAACCTTATCTCATTACACTGTCGGAAGACTCCGATGTTTTTCCGACGTTCCAGCATGACGGCATGGAGTTTCTCTACATGCTCGAGGGTGAGGTCGTGTACCGCCACGGCAGCAACCTATATCGGATGCTGCCGGGAGACAGTCTGTTCTTTGACGCCGACGCGCCGCACGGTCCGGAAGAGTTAAGCAAGCTGCCGATCCGCTATCTCTCGATCATTTCCTACCCCCAAGGCGGCGGGCACGAGTAGCCTTTCCAAGCGGTCGGAAGACGACAAGGCGTCGAAAGCTTCCGCGCTGCTTCGCCGTCGTTGATGATGGCAAGGCTTCGGTGAATGGCGAGCGCTTGCTTGCCCGCCATCGATCAATTTTCGTTTTGACTTTCCCTCTGGTCCGGCATCCGGATCCGGCAGCCTCGTGGCCGTCGGCAGAGCCAACAGCCGAGTTGTGCCCCTCATTGCATGGCGGACGGGGCGGACTGGGCTTGCACAAATGGCAGATCCGCCTGGCGTGACTTCGGTCGAGAGGCAAGGCGTCGCCGGCTATCGACCCGTGTTTGCTCCTATGAAAATAAAATTCATCGGAGTTGAATTGCGCTTCCGAACCTGCTACCAGTTTCTTCAGCTGCAATTGCATTGGGGTAATCGTCATGTGCGGAATTGTAGGACTCTTCTTGAAGGACAAGTCGCTTGAGCCCCAATTGGGCGCGATGCTGTCGGAAATGCTTGTCTCTCTTACTGACCGCGGACCCGACAGCGCGGGCATCGCCATCTACGGGCCGGCCCGGGCCGGACGGGGCAAGATCACCATCCAATCTCCTTCGCCGCGGTCCGATTTTTCCGGTCTTGCTGCCGAGCTCAGCAGCAAGATCGGCGCCGAGGCGACGATCACCGTCAATTCGACGCATGCGGTCATCGAATTGCCGCCGGCAAAGCTTGACGAGGCACGTGCCGCACTTGGCGAACTGCGTCCTTCCGTTCGCGTCATGGGCTCGGGCGATACTGTCGAAATTTACAAGGAAGTCGGCCTGCCGGAGGAGGTGGTCAAGCGTTTCGACCTGACCAAGATGGCCGGGTCGCACGGCATCGGCCATACCCGGATGGCCACGGAATCCGCTGTGACGACCATGGGCGCGCATCCGTTCTCGACCGGGCCGGATCAGTGCCTGGTTCACAACGGCTCGCTGTCGAATCACAACAACATCCGCCGCGAACTCAAGCGCGAAGGCATGAAGTTCGAGACCGAGAACGATACCGAGGTGGCGGCTGCCTATCTTTCGTCAAAGATGGCTCACGGCATGAAGCCCGGCGATGCGCTCAAGCATACGCTCGATGATCTCGATGGTTTCTTCACCTTCATCGTTGGCACCAAGACCGGTTTCGGCGTCGTCCGCGATCCGATCGCCTGCAAGCCCGCCGTCCTCGCTGAAACCGATCGGTACGTGGCGTTCGGTTCGGAGTATCGGGCGCTCGCGATGCTACCGGGCATCGAGGAGGCCAAGGTATGGGAGCCGGAGCCCGCAACCGTTTACTTCTGGGAGCATTGAGGCCATGCACACAACCAATCTTGCAACGGCTGCCATATCGCGCGAATCCGACCATTCGCCCGCAAAATACGATCTGGCCAGGACGCCACTGCGGGAACTCAACCAGGCGCTTCACAATGTCCAGCCCGGCTCCAACGGGACGGCTTTTGAAGTCATCAACCCCAAGGGCAGCCACGCGGTGGCGGTCGGCGTCAATGCGCCCATAACCGTCGATGTGCGCGGCAGTGTCGGCTATTACTGCGGCGGCATGAACAGCGAGGGCACGATCACCGTGCATGGCTCCGCCGGCCCCGGCGTCGGCGAGAACATGATGTCGGGCACCATCATCGTGAAGGGCGACGCGAGCCAGTATGCCGGCGCCACCGGCAGGGGCGGGCTCCTGGTCATCGAGGGCAACGCTTCGTCGCGCTGCGGAATTTCGATGAAGGGCATCGACATCGTCGTGCACGGCAATATCGGACACATGTCCGCGTTCATGGGGCAGTCGGGTCACCTCGTTGTTCTCGGCGATGCCGGCGACGCGCTCGGCGATTCCATCTACGAAGCCAAGCTGTTCGTGCGCGGCAAGGTCAAGAGCCTGGGCGCCGACTGCATTGCCAAGGAGATGCGGCCGGAGCACATCGCCAAGCTGCAGGAGCTGCTCGACCGGGCCGGCGTCAAGGATGTCAAGCCCGAGGAATTCACGCGCTATGGTTCGGCGCGTACGCTCTACAACTTCAACATCGACAACGCCGCCGCGTATTGAGGCTGACCATGACCTATCAGAATCCGCCAACGATCCCGCGTAAATCCGCGACCTTTGACGATTATACGCTTTCGGAAATCCGGCGCGCAGCGGCGACCGGCATATATGATATCCGCGGCAGCGGCGCCAAGCGCAAGGTGCCCCATTTTGATGACCTGCTGTTTCTCGGCGCTTCGATCTCGCGTTACCCGCTCGAAGGCTACCGCGAAAAATGCGACACCACCGTCGTCCTCGGTTCGCGATACGCCAAGAAGCCGATCACGCTGAAAATCCCGATCACCATTGCCGGCATGAGCTTCGGGTCGCTGTCGGCCCCGGCCAAGGAAGCGCTTGGACGCGGCGCCACGCTGTCAGGCACCTCGACGACGACCGGCGACGGCGGCATGACCGAGGAAGAGCGCGGCCATTCGGAAACGCTGGTCTACCAGTACTTGCCGTCGCGCTACGGTATGAACCCGCGTGACCTTCGCCGTGCCGATGCGATCGAGATCGTTGTGGGCCAGGGCGCGAAGCCCGGTGGCGGCGGCATGCTGCTCGGCCAAAAGATTTCCGATCGCGTCGCCGAAATGCGCACCCTCCCAAAAGGAATCGACCAGCGCTCCGCCTGTCGCCATCCCGACTGGACCGGCCCGGACGATCTGGAGATCAAGATCCTCGAGATCCGTGAAATCACCGACTGGGAAAAGCCGATCTACGTCAAGATCGGCGGCGCGCGCCCCTACTACGACACTGCCCTTGCGGTAAAGGCAGGCGCCGACGTGGTGGTGCTCGACGGCATGCAGGGCGGCACCGCCGCAACGCAGGAAGTGTTCATCGAGAATGTCGGTCAGCCGACGCTCGCCTGCATCCGGCCCGCCGTTCAGGCGCTTCAGGATCTCGGCATGCACCGTAAGGTGCAACTGATCGTGTCTGGTGGCATCCGCAACGGCGCCGATGTCGCCAAGGCGCTGGCGCTTGGCGCCGACGCCGTTTCGATCGGAACGGCGGCGCTTGTGGCACTGGGCGACAACGACCCGCGTTGGGAAGACGAGTACCAGAAACTCGGCACCACCGCCGGCGCCTATGACGACTGGCATGAGGGCAAGGACCCGGCCGGCATCACGACGCAGGATCCGGTGTTGATGAGCCGCGTCGACCCGATCGCAGCCGGCAGACGGCTTGCGAACTATCTGAAGGTGATGACGCTGGAGGCGCAAACGATCGCGCGAGCCTGCGGCAAGAATCACCTGCATAATCTTGAACCGGAGGACCTTTGCGCCCTGACCCTTGAGGCCGCGGCGATGGCGGGTGTTCCATTGGCTGGCACGAACTGGATACCGGGCAAGAACAATTCCTAAAACAACGATCTGGGAGGAGGGTGTTTATGGGAAGTGCGTTCGAAAGCAAAACGAAACCCGCGGCAATACGGGATCTGACGGAGTTTGCCAGGGCGAGAAACATCAACTACTTCATGATCTCTTACACGGATCTGTTTGGCGGTCAGCGCGCCAAGCTGGTTCCGACCCGCGCCATCGCGGAGATGCAGAAGGATGGCGCCGGTTTTGCCGGTTTCGCCGGCGGCATGGACATGACGCCAGCGGATTCCGACATGCTAGCGGTTCCGGATCCGAGTTCGGCCATCCAGCTGCCCTGGAAGCCGGAAGTGGCTTGGGTCGCGTCCAATTGCGTGATGAACGGCAAGAGCGTCGATCAGGCTCCGCGCAATACGCTGATGCGCCTCGTCGAGGAAGCCGCCGCGCAGGGCGTGCGGGTGAAGACCGGCGTCGAGCCGGAGTTCTCCTTCGTCAGCTTTGACGGCAAGTCCCTCTCGGACGAGAACGATAACTCCAAGAAGCCTTGCTATGACCAGCAGGCCTTGATGCGCCGCTTTGACATCATTCGCGAAGCCAGCGATGCGATGCTCGAGCTTGGTTGGGAGCCGTATCAAAACGACCACGAGGATGCCAACGGCCAGTTCGAGATGAACTGGAAATATGACGACGTCCTGGTCACTGCCGACAAGTACTCCTTCTTCAAGTTCATGATCAAGTCGCTGGCCGAAAAGCACGGTTTCCGCGCCACGTTCATGCCGAAGCCGTTCCCGAACCTGACCGGCAACGGTTGCCATGCGCACATCTCCGCGTGGGATCTATCGGGAAAGACCAACGTCTTCGCCGATGACAGCTCGCCGGACGGTCTGTCGCAGAAGGGCATGTACTTCCTCGGCGGCATCATGAAATACGCCGCCGTCATGACGGCCATCATCTGTCCGACGGTCAATTCCTACAAGCGCATCAACGCGCCCCGCACGGTTTCCGGCTCCACCTGGGCGCCGAATGCCGTGACCTGGACCGGCAACAACCGCACGCATATGGTGCGCGTCCCCGGCCCCGGCCGCTTCGAGCTCAGACTTCCCGATGGCGCCGCCAATCCCTACCTGATGCAGGCGGTGATCCTGGCCGCGGGATTGAAGGGTCTTCGCGACAAGATCGAACCCGGTCCGCGTAGTGACATCAACATGTACACCGAAGGGCACACCATCAAGGATGCTCCGAGGCTGCCGTTGAACCTGCTCGATGCCTTGCGTCTGCTCGACAGCGACAAGGAGTTCAAGTCCGTCTTGGGCGAAGATCTCGTGAACGGCTTCGTCAAGATGAAGACTGCGGAATGGAATTCCTATACCTCGCATCTCACGCAGTGGGAACTCGACCACACGCTGGACTGCTGAACCACGCCTCCAGGAACCGGAACAGCAGGCCGTGTCGCGGAAACAAAGTGATGAAATACTCGATCTTTTCCTTGGCGCGAGCTGCGCTTTCCGGTCACAAGTCCTGGGCGCGCACATGGCGCGACCCAGCCCCCAAGAGCCACTATGACGTGGTGATCATCGGCGGCGGCGGCCACGGATTGGCCACTGCCTATTTCCTTGCCCACACATATGGCATCCGCAACGTCGCGGTGCTGGAAAAGGGGTGGATCGGCTCCGGCAACGCCGGCCGCAACACGACCATCATCCGCTCCAACTACATGCTTCCCGGCAACACCGGCTTTTACGAGCTGTCGATGAAGCTGTGGGAAAGCATGGAGCAGGACCTCAACTACAACACGATGGTGAGCCAGCGCGGCATCATCAACCTGTACCACTCCGACGCCCAGCGTGATGCCTTTGCCCGGCGCGGCAACGTCATGCGCATCAACGGCATAGACGCCGAACTGCTCGATGCTGTGCAGATCCGCAAGATGCTGCCGTTCCTGAACTACGACAATGCGCGCTTCCCGATCCAAGGCGGCCTGCTGCAGCGCCGTGCCGGCACTGCGCGCCATGACGCTGTCGTGTGGGGCTATGCTCACGCCGCCGACAAGCTCGGTGTCGATGTCATTCAAAACTGCGAGGTCACCGGCTTCACCCGCGACGCCAACGGCAAGGTGACCGGCGTCGAGACATCGCGCGGACGGATCGGTGCGGGCAAGGTCGGCATGGCGGTGGCCGGAAGCTCGTCACGGGTCGCGGCAATGGCCGGCCTGCGCCTGCCGATCGAAAGCCATGTGCTGCAGGCCTTCGTGTCGGAAGCGATCAAGCCGCTCATTCCCGGCGTCATCACCTTCGGCGCCGGTCATTTTTACGTCAGCCAGTCCGACAAGGGCGGCCTGGTCTTCGGCGGCGATCTCGACGGTTACAATTCCTACGCCCAGCGCGGCAACATGCCGGTGATGGAAGACGTCTGCGAAGGCGGCATGGCGCTGATGCCAATGATCGGCCGCGTACGCCTGCTGCGTCAGTGGGGCGGCATCATGGATATGTCGATGGACGGCACGCCGATCATCGACCGGACGCCGGTCGACGGCCTCTACATCAATGCCGGCTGGTGCTACGGCGGCTTCAAGGCGACGCCGGCATCGGGGCTGACCTTTGCGCATCTGCTGGCTCGCGAAGAACCGCACGAGGAAGCCAGGCGCTTCCGCCTCGACCGCTTCCAACGCGGCCTGATGATCGACGAAAAGGGCCAGGGCGCCCAGCCGAACCTTCACTAGGACCAGAACAGGACGATCGGAAATGCGCATAGCATGTCCCTTTTGCGGCGAGCGCGAAAACGGCGAATTCACCTATCTCGGCGACGCCAAACCGCAACGGCCGGCCATGGTCGCGCTCGAGGTCGCCGGTGGCGCCGCCGGCGAGGCGGAGGCGTTCTACGACTATGTCTACCTGCGCGACAACGTCGCCGGCGAGATGGACGAATACTGGTATCACGGCGGCGGCTGTCGCTCATGGCTGCGCTTGACCCGCAACACCGCAACGCATGAAATCACTTCGGTTGAGGCAGCGCCCGGCACGGGCGCCTCCTCCTCGCCGGCATCAACGGCAGGCACAATATCATGACTGGCTCGCTATCGCTCACCTCCGCCGAAGCCAGGTTTGCGGCCGGAGCCAAGGCTCCCGTGGCGCCTTCCGGCAGCACTCAATCCAACCGGCTCGACACCGGCGGCCTGATCGACCGCGCTGCGCCGCTGAACTTTACCTTCGACGGCAAGGCGATGACCGGCTTTGCCGGCGACACACTTGCTTCCGCCCTCGTCGCCAACGGCGTCAGGCTGGTCGGCCGCTCGTTCAAGTACCATCGCCCGCGCGGCATCCTGACGGCCGGCTCGGAAGAGCCGAACGCGCTGGTCGAACTGCGCAGCGGCGCCCGCCGCGAACCCAACACCAAGGCGACGACGGCCGAGCTCTACCAAGGCCTCGAGGCGCTCAGCCAGAACCGCTGGCCGTCGCTGCGCTACGATGTGATGTCGGTCAACCAGCTGCTGTCGCCGATTTTCGTCGCCGGCTTCTACTACAAGACCTTCATGTGGCCGGCAAAATTCTGGGAGATGATCTACGAACCTGCCATCCGGCGCGCCGCCGGCCTTGGCCGGTCGAGCGGTCTGGCCGATCCCGATCACTACGACAAGGCCTGGGCGCATTGCGACGTGCTGGTGGTCGGCAGTGGCCCGACCGGCGTTTCGGCCGCACTCGCCGCCGGCCGCGCCGGCGCACGCGTCATCCTCGCTGAAGAAGACAGCCGTGCCGGCGGCCGCCTGTTGTCCGACGGCGGCGAAATCGGCGGCATGTCCTCGCGCGAATGGCTGGCCAACGCGCTGGCCGAGCTGTCGTCTCTGTCCAATGTCCGCGTCATGACGCGCACGGCTGTGTTCGGCGTTTACGACGGCGGCACCTATGGCGCGCTCGAGCGGGTCAACGACCATGTCGCGACGCCTCCCGAGCATGAGGTTCGCCAGCGGCTCTGGCGCATCGTGGCCAAGCGCTGCGTGGTGGCGGCCGGCGCGATCGAACGTCCGATCGTATTTTCGGGCAACGATCGCCCAGGCGTCATGATGGCTTCGGCAGTCCGGACCTATATCGAACGGTTTGCAGCCCTTCCCGGCAAGCGCGTTGCCTTGTTCACCAACAACAGCGACGGCTGGAGAACCGTCGAGGCCGCCCTTCGTGCCGGCGTCGAGATTTCCGCCGTCATCGATTCAAGGCCCGGTATCCCCGAAGAACTTCGGGCCATGGCCGAGGTCTCGGGCTTCCGCGTGTTCAATGGCGTCGTCCACGATGTCAGGGGAGGGGCGTCGGGCATCAGCAGGATCAGCGTCGCCCAGGCCAAGGGCACAACGGTCGAAATTGCCGCCGACACGCTTGCCATGTCGGGCGGCTGGAACCCGTCGGTCGGCCTGGCGTCGCATCACCGCGGCCGGCCTACCTGGCGCGACGACATCGCAGCCTTCGTGCCCGGCGAGTGCCCGCCCGGAATGGTCGTTGCCGGCGCCGCAAACGGCGACTTTTCGCTCGGCGCCTGCCTGCGCGCCGGCCATGCGGCCGGCATTGCCGCGGCCGCCGAAAGCGGCCGCACGCAAAAGGCCGGCTCGCCCGCGGCTGCGTCCGACGAAGCGTTGTCGATCACGCCGCTGTGGCATGTCGAAGGCAAGCACAAGGCGTTCGTCGATTTCCAGCACGACGTGACCGCGTCCGACATCGCACTGGCGCAGCGCGAGGGCTTCGAATCCGTGGAGCATCTCAAGCGCTATACCACGCTTGGCATGGCGACCGACCAGGGCCGCAATTCCAACGTTACCGGCCTTGCCATCATGGCCGAGGTCAGCGGACGCACGATCCCGCAGACCGGCACCACCATCTATCGGCCGCCGCAGGTTCCGGTGGCGATCGGCGCACTTGCCGGCCACCATCGCGACGAGAACTTCCATTCGACCCGGCTGACGCCCTCGCATCGCTGGGCCGCGGAACGCGGCGCGACCTTCGTCGACACCGGCCTGTGGAAGCGGGCGCAATGGTATCCGCTGCCCGGCGAAAAAGACTGGCTGACCTCGGTCGACCGCGAAGTCCTGACCGTGCGCAACGGCGTCGGCTTCTGCGACGTCTCGACGCTGGGCAAGATCGACGTGATGGGCCCCGACGCAGGCGCCTTCCTCGACCGTGTCTACATCAACGCCTTCTCTTCGCTTGGTGTCGGCAAGGCGCGCTACGGCCTGATGCTGCGCGAGGACGGCATCGTCATGGATGACGGCACCACGTCGCGGCTGGCCGAGGATCACTACTTCCTGACCACCACCACGGCCAAGGCAGGCCCGGTGATGCAGTATCTCGAATACTGCCGGCAGGTGTTGTGGCCCGAACTCGACGTGCAACTGACCTCGTGCACCGATCAGTGGGCGCAGTTCTCGATCGCCGGCCCGAAGACCCGCGACCTGCTGCGCGAGATCGTCGAGCCGTCGGAAGACCTGTCCAACGAAGGCTTCCCCTTCATGGCGGTTCGCGAGGTGAAGCTGCGCGGCGGGGTCGTGGCCCGGCTGTTCCGCATTTCGTTCTCCGGTGAAATGGCCTTCGAAATCTCCGTTCCGGCACGCTTCGGCGACGCCCTGGCGCGCAACCTGATGATCGCGGGCAAGCAGTTCGGCGTCATCCCCTACGGTACCGAAGCACTCGGCGTGATGCGCATCGAGAAGGGTCACGTTGCCGGCCCGGAACTCAACGGCACGACAACCGCCGGCGATCTCGGTCTCGGCAAGATGGCGTCGAAGAAGAAGGACTTCGTCGGCCGCGTTCTCGCCGCCCGCGAAGGCCTCGTCGACCCCAACCGACAGGTTGTGGTCGGCCTGAAGCCAGTCGACAAGGCAAGGCGCCTGCGTTCGGGCGCACATACCATCCCCAAGGGCGCGAGACCGTCTCCGGAAACCGACCAGGGCTACGTCACTTCGGTCTGCCACTCGCCGATGCTCGGCCAGTGGATCGGCCTTGGCCTGGTCGAGCGCGGCCGCGAGCGCTATGGCGAAATCGTCCGCGCCCACGATCCGCTGCGCGGCGAAGACTACGACGTCGAGATCTGCAATCCGGTCTTCTACGATCCCGAAGGAGGACGCCAGCGTGGCTGATTTTACCTGGACCGCGACGTCGCCGCTGCAGCACGCGACGCGTCCCCGTCGCCATGGCGCGGCCGTGCAGCAGTCCGGCATCGTCTTGTCGGAAGTGCTCGATTTCAGCCTTGTCCTGATCCTTGCCCGGCGCGGCCAATGGTCGGCGACCGCCAAGGCGGCCAAGGAGTTTTTCGGTGCCGAAGCGCCGGCCAAGCCCCTTGCTGTCCGGGGCAAGACGACGACGCTGTTCTGGTCTGGTGCCGATCAGTTCTACGCGCTGTTTCCACGGGTGCCCGCAGCGCAGCCATTGGACGGCATGCGTGAACCGTTCGCGGCGAAGGCCTCGCTGTCGGACCAGTCGGACGGCCGCTGCCTGATACAGATATCCGGGCCCAAGGTGCGGGCCATGCTGGCCAAGCTGTCGTCGCTGGATTTAGATGGCTCGGTCTTTCCCGTTGGCGCCGCGGCTGCAACCTCGATCGACCACAGCGGCGTCAATCTGTGGCGGGACACGGACGCTGCCGACGGATCCCCGGTGTACAACGTCCTGGTCTTCACCAGCTTCGCCGACAGCATCTGGCACACCATACTGGACTCGTCAGCGGAGTATGGCGTGGAGGTGGTGCGGCCACACGCCCTCGACGAAAAGCCGTCGTCGTAACGATCGATCGCCGCAAATCAGATTGGGCCACCCTAGTAGCGCGGGCGTTGTCACTCATCTGACAGTGATTGCGCCTGTCGCGGTGCCGCTCAATTCGCAAGGTCACCCAGCCCCGCTTCCATTCTGCCATCGCTTGCAGGCGGTAAATGTGGATGGCCAGAGCATGCCGGGCGCGATCGTGCCCGCCATCGGTCACTTTTGCGGCCACCGGTGCCTGCGGCAGCAGATGGCCTTCATCGGATCGACGGTTAAACGCCCGGGTTGGAGTCGGTACCCTGCTCGCGGCCGAACACCAGCGGCAGAACGAACATCTCGACGCCGACAAGAACGATGCCGGATATCAAGAATACAATCGTGCCGATCGCATTGAGCGACGGATCGACGACAGCCTTCAGGACGGAGAAAATGGCGACCGGCAGCGTCTGGTCAAATCCCGCCACAAACCACGCGATCAGGAATTCGTCGAAGGAAAAGGTGAAGGCAAGCAGCCAGCCGCCGACGATTCCGGGCAAGGCCCACGGGATGACGACCCGCCGAAGCGCCTGCCATTCGGTCGCGCCAAGATCCCAGGCCGCCTCTTCGTGCGATCGCGGCAATTGCGAGAGGCGCAGCTGGATGATCGCCAGCGCCGGCGCCGTCGTCAGCAATACATGCATGAGGAAAACCGAGTACAGCTCACCGTTCAGGTGCAGTCGCGACAGCAGGCCGAGACACGCGACACCCAGAATCAAGCCCGGTATCAACACTGGCATGATAAAGATCCCGGTCAGCAGGTTTCGGCCCCTGAACTCGAAGCGATTGATCGCATAGGCCGCCAGGAAGCTGATTATCGTGGCGACGGTTGCCGCCGCCGGAGAGACAAGAATGCTGTTGCCGAGCGCGGTGATGAGCGTGCCGTCGTTGAACAGCTTCCGATACCACTCGGTGCTGAATCCCATGAGCGGGAAACTCGCGAACTGGTTCTTCTGCATCGAAAACAGGATGAGCATGAATATCGGCAAGTAAAGGAACACAAGGAAAATGCCGATCCAGATGCGGGCGGCAACAATCCACGCCCTGCGTTCGCCACCTTCGGTCATCGACGGTTACCCTTCAAGGCCGGTGTCATGAGCCGGATTGAGATCGCAAGAACTATCAGCATGATGACGACGAGGATCGATGCCATGGCGGTGGTTCGGGGTAGATTGGAAGAACTTCCATATTCGGACATGATCATGTCCGGGAAGGTTGGAACGCGCCCTATCAGAGAGGTGCCTCCGCCCCCTCCCAGCAACGACCCTGACAGAAAATCTCCAAGGCAGATGATCGTTGCAAAGCTGACCGAAGTAATAAGGCCTACCCTGCTGAGCGGGAGGATGACCTTCCGAAACGTCTGCAGCCGGGTCGCGCCCAAATTGCGCGACACGTCGATCAGCGCCCTGTCGATGTTCGAAACCGTCACGTACAGAATGATGATCAAGATCGGCGTGACGTAATGGATGAGGCCTATCCTTGTCGCGATCTGGGTATACATCAGCGCGATACGCCATTCGCCCAGGCCTATCGCCGTCAGAAGGGAATTGATCGCGCCTTCGCGTGCGAGGATGATCTGCCATGCATAGAGGCGCAACAGGTAGCTGCTCCAGAACGGAGCGACCGTGAGCAGAAGCGCAAGACGTTGGCGCCTGGCCGGTACGCCGTACACGATGGCAAGCACGACCAGGTAGGTGCAGGTCGTTGCAATCAAAGCGGCTGGCACGGAAACCCACAACGACTGGGCTATTCCCCAGCCATAGTTGGATCCTGTGAACATGTTGGCGAAAATCTCACGATAGTTCGTGAGCGAGAAGTCCGCCACAGGACTGTAGTCCTCGACGCGCCAGAAGCCGAACCACAGGAAAAAGCACAGCGGCCCGAAGAAGAACACGCCATACCATGCCACCGCAGGCAGGAGGCAGAACTCCCGGAGCCAGCTCTGATTGGGTGTCCGCACCTTGGCGCCACGCAGAGCGATCGCTGAATTCTCCATGGCAACCTTCGTATTTTCGCCTGCGATTGTCACATCAGGGCTCCACTGGAATTCGACGGATTCTATTGAAACCCGATGATGAATGCGTCTCTTACCGAGAAGTACAGATCTGAAGGCGATCCGGACAATTTCTCCGGCGGCGAGCCTGGCTCGTCTTCAGATACGATCTTGATTTCATTGCCGTTGGGCAGGTCAAACAGATAGACGTTGTGAGAGCCGGCAAATTCCCTGCCTCTCAGTATTGCGTTGATCCTGTTCTCGTTGGACGTGTGTGCCGTCGCTCTTTTGATCTTGTCGGCCTGGACGACCACATGCACGGTTTCGCCGATCCGGGGCGATTTCGACCCGGTAACGGCACGGATCGGCCCATTGTCCGAGGCGATCTCCGTGTAATGCTCGCTGACGGTCGCCACCTTGCCCGAGAACAGGTTGTTCATCCCGACAAACTGGGCGACGAACCGGCTGCTCGGGTGATGGTAGATCGCTTCCGGCGTGCCAACCTGCTCGACGCGGCCCTTGTTCAGCACGGCGACACGATCGGCCATCGAGAAGGCCTCGTTCTGGTTGTGCGTGACATAAATGAACGAGATGCCGAGTGCTTGCTGGAGGCGCCGCAGTTCACCTTGCATCCTTATGCGCAGGTGAGCGTCAAGCGCGCTCAGCGGCTCATCGAGCAACAGGATTTCCGGCTCCGTTATGATCGCGCGAGCGAGCGCGACGCGCTGCTTCTGTCCCCCGGAGAGCTGGCTGATCCGACGATCGAGCAAACCTTCCAGGCTGACCAGATCGGCCATCTCAAGGACCTTTTTGCGCAGCTCGGAAGGCACGTGGGGCCCCAGCCTGGGCCCGAAGGCGATATTGTCGAACACGTTGAGGTGGGGGAAAAGCGCATAGTCCTGCCACACCAGCCGGGTTGGCCGCCGGTGTATCGGAACGGCGGCCAAGTCACGGCCCTTGACCAACATCCGTCCGGACGTTGTTGATTCAAGACCCGCCATGATGCGCAGCAGCGTGGTCTTGCCACAGCCGCTCGGCCCCATGATCGCCACGAACTCGCCTTGACCGACTTCCAGATCGATCCCGTCCAAAGCGACGAACTCGCCAAAACGCCGGGTGATGCCGATCAGTTCGAGATCCTTGGTTGCCACCGCTTTTCCCCCCTGCATTCGAACCTGCCTTAGGACGCCGACTTGAACTCGTTGTAGATATCGATCCATTTCCGCTCGGGCTGAAGGCTGGGCAGCGAGCGCGGCACGCTTCGTTCGAGAAGCGTCTCCACGAGCAGTTGCTTGGGATTGTTCGGATCGGGCACGTAGCTGAGCAGTTCGCGTTGCTGGTCGTTCCAGTAATCAACGACCTTCATGTTCGGCGCCCGGGCCTTGAACGCATTGGTATAAACCAGCTGCGACTGGGTCTTGGCCCGCATCATGTATTTGATCCATTCCATCGCGAGTTCCTTGTTGCGGCCCTGCGCGCACAGGGCGGCCGTCTCCTGGAAGCGCACGCCGCCCTGCTTGGGAATGGTCGAACTATAGTTCTTGTGGCCGGCGAGGATCAGATCGATCTCGAAATCGCCGACGGGGGAGGCGTAGATGTCTTCCGCCAGCATCGCCTGCACCAGAGGCTGGTTTGCGGCTGCAAACATCAGAACCTGCGGGCGCAACTTGAGAAGCCATTGTCTCACCTTTTCGAGGGCTTCATCGGAGATGGCATACGGATCCTCGATGTTCGGCTGGACGGCCATGCTGACATTGCCCATGTTCGGCAAATACCAGTCGAAGACGCCGATCCGCCCCTTCAGCTTGGGATCGAACAGGATGTTCCAATCCTGCGCTTCCTCATGGGAAATGACATTCGTGTTGTAGGAAATGCCGTAGAAGCTGAACCGCGTGACAACCGACCAGACCTTTCCATCGTCGGCGCGCAGCATTTTCACGTCGCGCAGCTTCGGATGGTAGTTGTCGATGTCCGGCATGCCGGCAGTGCTGAACGGCTCCAGGGCATTCAGCGCCTTGAGTTTGCCGATGTACTCGGAATCGCTGATGATTGCGTCGAAGGTCCCGCGCGGCGTCTGGGAGAAATACGAGAGCATTTGCTCGCCGCCGATATAGATCTTGAAATCGACCTTGACCTTGTGCGTGTCCTCGAATTCCTCGATGACGCCGCGCTCTTCGTAGCCGGGCCAGCACAACACCCGCAACGACTGGTCCGCGGCATGGGATCTCGAAAAGATCGAAAATGACGTGACCGCCGCAGTCGCGGCCGCGCCGGTCTTCAAGACCTTGCGACGGGTCATCGTCGCGCCTTCTGTGCCGAGGATATCGCTTTTATTACGTTTTCGCTCGCTCATATCAGATTCCCCCAGTTGTTGGTTGTATTAATGAAGTCCACAGGCAGGAAAACGCAGGTATGTCGTCTATTGTCCAAGCGGCGCCGCATAGCGCTCTATGTGATAGTGCCGCCTGGCCAATCCGATGCAGAAATCACCGACGATCTTCTCGAGCGCCGCGCCGACATTTCTTGCCGGAAGCGTCAGTTCCATCAGGCGCTCGCGCGCCGCTTCGACACGAACTGACAGATCTTCGAGGTTGCAGCTGCGATGACGCCGGTCCTTGACGACAAACGCACCATTGACGATCACGTGCTTCGGTCCGGTTCCATCCTCCGCGAGCACGAGTTGATTTGCCGGATCGTTGAGCGGCATCCAGTTGGTGCTGTTCAGATCGATGAAGACAATGTCGGCGCGGTATCCCGGTGCGATCTTGCCGATGTCGCCAAAGCCGAGCGCATAGGCGCCGCCTTGCGTCGCCGCCCTGATGATCTCCGGGCTGGAGAGCCAACGACGGTAATCCGGGCCCCGCACGTTTGACGCCATGGATGCGTAGCGCATCGCTTCGTACATATTCTGGTTGTCCGAGCAATTTGCCGAATCCGTGCCGATGGCCAGATTGACGCCGAGCTCGATCATGCGGCGCGCATCGGCGATGCCGCAGCCCAGGCGCATGTTGCTGCCGGCGCAGTGCGCCACCGAGCTGCCGTTGTCGGCAAGCCTGCGCATGTCGTCGTCGTCGAGCCACACACCGTGGGCGACGGTGAAATTGGGGCCAAGCAAGCCAAGCGAGTCCAGGTGAGCGGTCATCGTGTTGCCGTAGGCAGTCAGCGAGGAGACCGCCTGGACCTTGGATTCCGCGACGTGGCTATGCAGAACAACCGCGTATTCCCGCGCAAGATCTGCGCAATCCGTCATCAGACCGTCACTGCAGTGAAGGGGAATGACCGGAGCTATGCCAAGCGACACCCGATCGCGCTCGTGGGGCCAGTCCCGAAGCAGTTGGCCCATCATCCGGATGCCGTCGTGGGGGCTGGAGCTTCCGTGCTGAGCGGTCGCCGCTTTCAATGACGACGGTATATGGTCCAGCAAGCCTGGTATCGCTTTATAGAAGCTGCGGTCGGCCAAACTGGGCGCCACCACGGCCCGCATGCCGGCATCGATGTAAGCCTGCCCAATCGCGACCATTTCATCAATCGTGGCGAACGGAAACCCGAACGTCAGGTCACAGCACGCGGTGCAACCTTTCATCAGCATTTCGACTGCACCCAGGTATGTGCTCAGGTGCTTCATCTCGGCGGAATGCTGGGCAATCATCGCAGGCGCATTGACCAGCAGAAGTTCGAGCGAAGATCTGTCCGACATTCCCTTGCAGAGATTGAACATCCCATGGGTGTGCGCCTTCACGAGGCCGGGATGCCTCAAGAGGCCCGCCGCATCGATGGCCTCGGCTGTGGCAGGCGCATCGAGCCCGGGATTGCCTACCTGAATGATGCGGCCATCGGCAACGAGTATGTCCTGGAAAGGGGCGGCTCGCGTTTCGAGGTCCAGTAATCGACCACCCCTGATGATCATGTAGTCTTTTGCCATCCCAGGCCCCAGAGTTGATCGGCAAGCAGACTCGCTCTCAGCTTGGACGGCGCGCAGTCATTTGCGTCATCCTGCAGCACCGCCTCCTGGACGATCCGATCGGGGTTCAGATTGCGCGGCCTGATTTAGCGTTATTTGGACCATCACTTTAGTAAACCCCAAAATATCGAAGCCTAAGCATTGAGCCTGTTGATGTTAGGGGCGGCAGCCATGTCCGCTTGCCGTACGGCATTATGGCCAGCGTATCGGGGGTTTCAGCGGCGAAGATCCCTTGAAGAGCGGTCGGAGATGCCTGCCGCCCCGGCCCGGCCAGTCATTTTAGTCGGACCCTGCATGCGTGGGTCGACAATGGTCGATGATTGACGGCGACAATGCATTCCATGCGACTTCTGGGGGTTTATATCCCGCGGCAATGTTCCGAATAATCAATGGCCAGCGTAGCGAGAATCGTCAGAGAGGGGCAGGTCGGAGCCCGCGGCGCCACCTGGGCCGAAGAGGAGAGACCATAGCATGATCGGGGAGAAAACCGCCGAAGTGCGCGCCTTCTGGGACAGCCAACGGGCCGCATTGGGCATCGACACCGAATCCTATCAGGCCAGTACCTTCGCCGATGTAAGGTTTGCCACCTACCACGATGAACTGCTGGAGCTGGTCGCGGCAGGAAAGAAGCGGGCAACAGCCCACCTGCAGCTGGATTTCGAGCGTAACGACATTCGCCGCCGCGGCGTCGGTGATTATTGGGTCGTCGTCAATTCCGAATCCCGGCCGCGCTATCTGATCCGTATCACCGATGTCGATGTACGGCCCTTCAATCAGGTCGCACAGTCATTTGCCGAACGCGAGGGCGAGGGCGACAGCAGCTTGGACTATTGGAGGAACGTTCACAGGGAATACTTCGAACTGCAGTGCGCTGAATGGGGCGTTCCCTGGTCCGAAGACCTCCTCACCGTTTGTGAAGGGTTCGAGCTGCTCGCCGTGGCTCCAGCCGGTTGACCCGCAGGGGCGCCTGCGATCGCTCTTTAACGTCTGTGTTGCAGGCTCGATTGCGAGAGCAATGTTGAAGCCGCTGGCCGACCATCATGGCGCCTCAGCCCACGTCCGGCTTGACGATCCACCTGACCATCATCAATATCCAGGCGCGTCGGCTCGCTGCATGGGGTGGTTGGGGGGAAATCATGGCCAGAACTCGCCGGATGATCGTTTGCCAATGGTGACGAAAGACAGCTCCGGTTTTCACCGCAGGATAGACTGGAATCTGTTTCGCACATTTCATGAAATCGTCCGCGCCGAAGGCGTGACCAAGGCCGCAGAAGCGATGGCCCGCAAACAGTCGGCCGTGAGCCTCGCCCTCAAGCGGTTCGAGGATCATCTCGGCGTCAAGCTTTGCCACCGAGGGCCGGGCGGGTTCTCGCTGACCGACGAGGGGCTGATCGTCGCCGAGACCTGCGCAACCTTGCACGCGATGGTTTCGGCCACGCCGAGCCGAATTGAGATGCGGGCCGAGCAACTGGTGGGCCGCATCAACATCAACATGATCGGCAATATCGTCTGCGAAAAACTCGACGCTGCCATAGCAAGTTTTCATGCGCGGCATCCGCACGTCCAGATCAGCATCGATATCTGTACCTGGGACGTGGTGGCAGGCTCGCTGGTGCGCGAGGTTTCGGACATCGGTATCTCGCCGGTCCGCCACTTCCGCGCCGATCTTGAATACAACCTCCTATTCGACGAGGTTCATCGACCCTATTGCGGGACGGGCCACCCACTTTTCGGTCGCAGTTTCGCGGATCCCTCGGAGCTCCGCAACGAGGCGTTTGTGCTGACCGGCAACGATGAGCCCGACGAACTCACCGCCTACCGCATTGCCCATGGACTGGGGACACGCATTGCCGGGGTGTCCGACTCCCCGGAAGAGGCCATGCGTCTCGCAAAGCTTGCCCTTGGCATCTGTTTTCTGCCGGAGGGGCTGGCGGCCGGTGCGGTAGCGCAGGGACAGCTGTGGCCGCTGCTGAGCATTGAGTCCGCTGTGCGGCTCCGCATCTATGTCATCACCAACCCTGCGGCCCACCGCCATATGGCCCGTGATCGTCTGGTAAGCGAGATTCTGTCGATGGAGCTTTGACGCGCCGCACCATTGATTGAATTGATGAGGAGGAACGGTGGAATAGGAGTTGCCTCCACCTTCAGGCTTATTCAGGTTACATCGCAGTTCCGCTGGAGAACAGGAGCGTGCGATGAGTGCCTCGACTGTCCAAGAAGCAATTGTGGAGCGTGCCACCGGCGCCGGAGGCCGCTCTGAACTGAACGAATCGCCGATCTACGTTCCGCCGCGCGCACGTATATTCGAGTTCCGCAGCAAGCCCAGCCCCGCACGGGCCGCGGTTTTCGCCGCAGTCGGCCTCGGGGCGTTCTTTCTCGTCTGGCAACTGGGCCATTACTTCAGTTCTGACGTGAACCAGAAATTCTTTCCCTCGCCGGTGCAGGTGCTGACCGCGCTGTACACGCTCTTTGCGGCCAATAATTTTCTAGCCGATGTGCTGAAGAGCTGTTACCGCGTTTTCGCGAGCTTCGCCCTCGCGGCGCTGGTTGCCGTGCCGGCGGGCTTGCTCATGGGCTCCTTCAAGTCGGTGCGGGCCCTGCTTGGCCCCCTCGTTTCGGCCTGGCGCTATCTGCCGGCCGCCTCCTTCATCCCGCTGCTCCTTGTCTGGTTCGGGCCGAACGATACCTCGAAGCTGGCGCTCCTCTTCCTCGGCGTGATCTTTTTCCTCATCGCCCTTGTCGTCGACAATACCGAGGCCGTTCCAAATGAATTCATCGAAGCGGGTCTCACCATGGGCGCGAGCCGCAGCAAGACGCTGATGGACATCATCATTCCGGCGGCAGCTCCCGCGATCATGGATTCGCTGCGCAACATGATCGCCGTCAGCTGGACCTATCTTGTCATCGCAGAGATCGTCGGAGCCCAGGACGGCATCGGTGCCGTCATGATGCGGGCCGGCCGGTTCCTCAAGGTCGACATCATCATGGCCGGCATCCTGATGATCGGCATCCTTGGCGTGTTCACCGATGTGCTGTTTCGAACGATTGCCCGGCTTTCGATGCCCTGGGCTTTCAAACGCTGATGATGGTGGCGGAGATGAATGCTATGCAAATGAGCAAGATAGCCGTGCCGGTCATTCAGGCAAGCAGGGTCTGGAAGCAGTTCGGCAACGGTGCGGTGACCGCCCTCAAGGATGTTTCCATCGATCTCCGGGAAAACGAATTTACGGCCTTCGTGGGTCCCTCGGGCTGTGGCAAGACGACGATGCTTCGCATCATTGCGGGCCTTGAGCATCCGACGCGTGGCCGTGTCAGCATGAATGGCGCCACCATAACCGGCCCCAGCCCCGAACGCGGCATGTTGTTCCAGGCCTATACGTCCTTTCCTTGGCTCACGGCACGCAGGAATGTCGAGTACGGCATGAAGCTTCTCGGCGTGCCCAAGGCCGAGCGCGAGGCGAGCGCCATGGAATTTCTCCGCCTGGTGCGTCTTGAGAAGGTGGCCGACAAATATCCTGGTGGTTTCTCCGGCGGCATGAAGCAGCGCGTGGCCTTGGCAAGGACGCTTGCCCAGAACCCGAGCGTGCTCTTGATGGACGAGCCGTTTGGCGCACTCGACGCGCAAGTTCGCTGGGAAATGCAGGAACTCATGATCGAACTCATGGAGCGCGAGCGGAAGACCGTCGTTGCGGTGACCCATGACATCGAAGAGGCCATCTATCTGGCGGATCGCATTGTCTTCTTCAGTTGCCAGCCCGGCCGCGTCAAGGCTGATATCCAAGTGGAATTCAAGCGAGGCCGCCGCTTCCCGAAAAAGGAGGACCTGCTGGCGCAGCCCGGCTACACAGAGTTGGAACAGCACCTCTTTGCCATGATGCGCGAGGAAATCCAGGCCGCTGCCGCAGCTGCCTGACCACAACAAGAGTGATATCAAGGAGGAGCGAATATGCCGACCAAGACCCTGCGTTCACTCTCAGCCTTGCTTCTAGGCACTGTTTGCGCCGCCGGTCCGGCTCAAGCCAAGGAGCAGGTCAGCGTAGCGATCATCTCGTTCTCTCCTTATGCCGCCTGGTATATCGTGAAGGAGAAAAACCTCGCTCCGGAGATCGACCTCAATGTGAACATCATCGAGGGCATCACCGAGAAGAATGCCGCCCTGACGTCGGGCCAGGTCCAGTGCATGAACAACACGCTGGACAGCATGGTCGTCGCCCGCTCTGGCGACCTGCCGATCAAGGTGGTCGCCTTCTCCAACATGTCCTATGGGCTCGACAAGATGGTCGTCGCCGAGGGCATCAATACTGTCGAGGACTTCAAGGGCAGGTCGTTCGGCGCCGACTTCGGGTTCCTCAACCACATGTGGATGCTGCTCAGCCTGCAGCGAGCCGGCATTGATCCGGCAGAACTGCAGCATGTCGTGCTGCTGCCCCAGGAAAGTGCGGCGGCCTTCACCAGCGGCGGTCTTGACATCGACGTGAACTACGAGCCCTTTGCCTCGCAGTCGCTGAAACGGCCTGGTGCGAAGATCCTCAAGTCCAGTCTCGACGATCGCACCTGGGAACGCGGCCTCATCTCCGATGCCATCGCGTGCAACGAGCAGTGGATGAAGGACAAGCCGGCCGTCGCCAAGGAGCTGATCCGGGCCTGGTTCGAGGCCGTCAACTGGTGGAAGCAGAACCCGGCGGAGGGCAATGCCATCATCGCCAAGGGTTTGGGCTGGCCGGAAGCCGACGTGCGGCTCAATCAGGCCGGTGCGATCATGCTCAATCTCAGCCAGAACCTCGGTGCCTTCGGTCTGGCCGGTGCCAAGCCGCTTTGCGAGGATCTGCCGGCCGACGCCCCCAAAGCGCCCGCTGACGCCAAGGGCTGGGGCGTGCTGTTCGATGGCAAGGACTGCACGGCGGGATACGCGCCCGGGACCTGGGACCTGTTCAGCCACACCTATCTGAAAGCGGGCGTGGTCCAGACAGAGACACCCGCCGCTGACGGTTTCGACACTTCGATCCTTGAGGCGCTCGGCGCTGACAAGTACCAGGAAAAATACAATTCCAATCAGTGGATCGGTCGCGTCGGCCTGTGAGCTCTAAAGGGCGGCGCATAGTGTGCCGGGTGGGGCGCTGGCGGCGGCGGACTGCCTCTGGAAGGTGCCCGCTGCTCGGAGGCGCGTTGGCGCAAAACGGCGACCGGCAGATCGTCCCCGGCCATTGAAGCACTCAGCATAACCAACTCTTGCGGCAGCTCCGCGCAACGAGCCCTGCTCGATTGTCTACATCCGATCTCTTCGCCGGCGTATGTGGTCGGCCTTTCAGAGAACATGTTCATCTGTTGTAACGGAATTGCCTAAGAAGAAAAAAATATTCTTCTCAGTTGATTGCCGCTATATAGCGTGATACCACTATTTCATGAAACTGGGGACTGCTAGATGGTGGCAGCTCTCCCTCGATGTAAATAATGATCAGGTTCCAAGTGTACGGAGCTTGAGCGCAAATATAGGGCAGAAGCGAACGGAAGAAGAAGGGCCCAACACGCTTTGTTGGATCTTGAAGAGGAGATGCACATGCAGATGGTTCTTTCGGAACTTCACGAGGGCCACGCGCCCATCACCCTCCAGAACGCCTTTCATGATGCGCTCGAGGCGCTCGAAGCGTGGGAGGAAGGAACCGAGGAACCTCACGTGGTGGTGGATGGGCGCAGCGTCCCCATCAGCCAGGTCTTCGCTCATATGAGCGCCTGCACCGACCTGCTGCCGCTCCGGACGCGCGATGTGCTCGAAACGATCATTGACAAGACGTCGTTCCGTGCTTCAGGTGCCGCACTCTATGGTGACGGCTCGCGGTTGGTCATTCCGCTTTGCCTCGATCGTGTGACGGTTCCGCAGCTGCGTCCGACCTCGTCGACGATGCAGTTTACATCAGCCGTCGAGGCCTAAGTAGTTTTCTCTGCCGATACGTATTGTTTTTGCCCATGCGGCTCGATCCTCCCAAGTTCGTTTTACCGCGCCAAACTAAAATGGGAGCCCTGTCCATCGGACCGGGCTCTTGTTTTTTCGGTTTGGACGCGGCCTGCGCCGCCCCTTTGCGCGGCTTTTCCGTCCAGTCCATCGACGGCAAGATCGTCAGCGACAATTTCTAGGCGCGTCGCCGATGGTCGCGGCACTGATTGGATCGTGAATACGCCCGCGGGTAGGTCTCATCCTATCCGATCGACATCATGAATGGGTAGGTCAAGCCCAATGCCCAAGGGCCCGTGAATTTACCCCAACAGGTGTTGTGGGGTGACGACGGTGAACCGATCATTTCCTGAAAGCCACAGATGGGCGCAGCGCCCAGAGCAGCCTTCGGGAGGACTTTACATGGCCGGCTTCACCCAGCTTTTCGTTCCAGGACCGACCAATGTTCCGGAGACAGTCCGGCAGGCGATGAACATGCCGATGGAGGACATGCGCGCCCCGGACTACCCGACCTTCACCCGCGGCCTCTTCGCCGACCTGATGAAGGTGTTCCGCAACGAGACCGGCCGCGTCTTCATCTTCCCGTCCTCCGGCACCGGCGCCTGGGAATCGGCGATCACGAACACGCTGAGCCCCGGCGACCGGGTTCTGATGTCGCGCTTCGGTCAGTTTTCGCATCTGTGGGTCGACATGGCGCAGCGCTTCGGCCTCGATGTCGATGTGATCGATGTCGATTGGGGCACCGGCGTGCCGGTCGAGATCTATGCCGAGCGCCTGGCCGCCGACAAGGAGCACCGTATCAAGGCGGTCTTCGTCACCCACAATGAGACCGCAACCGGCGTGACCAGCGATGTCAGGGCTGTGCGCGCAGCCCTCGATGCCGCCAGGCACCCAGCGTTGCTCTTCGTCGACGGCGTCTCTTCGGTCGGCTCGATCGACTTCCGCCAGGAAGAGTGGGGCGTGGACTGTGCCGTGTCCGGTTCGCAGAAGGGATTCATGCTGCCGCCGGGGCTAGGTTTCCTGTCGGTCAGCCAGAAGGCGCTGGCCGCCGCCCGGACCGCGACACACCATCGCTGCTACTTCGCCTTCGAGGACCAGATCCGCGCCAACGACACCGGCTACTTCCCCTACACCCCGGCGGTACAGCTGCTGCGCGGTCTGCGCGCTGCCCTCGATCTCCTTCATCAGGAAGGCCTTGATAACGTCTTCGCGCGCCATCACCGCTTGGCGACCGGTGTGCGCAAGGCGGTCGAAGCGTGGGGCCTGAACCTCTGCGCCAGGGAAGCCAAGTGGCACTCCGACACCGTCAGCTCGGTCCTAGCACCGGAAGGCATCGACAGCGCAGAAATCGTCCGCCGGGCCTATTACGGATACCAGACCTCGCTCGGCGTCGGCCTCAGCAAGGTCGCCGGTAAGGTGTTTCGCATCGGCCATCTCGGCTGGGTCAACGAGGTGATGATGTGCGGCGCGATCTCGGCGGCCGAAATGGCGCTGCGCGATTGCGGCGTCAACGTGCGCCCCGGCTCCGGCGTGGGGGCCGCGCTCGAGCACTACCGGCTGTCGGCGCAGCCGGCGATTGCCAAGGTCGCCTGACGCGCCAGTCCGCGCGGCCCTTCGAATGCTGCTCCACAGGAGGAACACGTGAGCCATACCATTCACCATCTGCGCAAGCTGCGCCTTCAGCGCAGCGAACTCGCGGTGCCGGGCTCCAACCCGGACATGATCCGCAAGGCTGCCGACTGCGCTGCCGACTACATCTTCCTCGATATCGAGGACGCGGTCGCCCCGCCCGACAAGGAGCGGGCGCGCAAGAACATCATCGAGGCGCTCGACCAGATCGACTGGCGCGCTCGCGGCAAGACCATTTCGGTGCGCATCAACGGCCTCGACACCCATTACATGTATCGTGACGTCGTCGACGTGATGGAGCAGGCGGGCGATCGGCTGGACACCATCCTCGTGCCCAAGGTCGGCGTCCCCGCCGACCTCTACATGGTCGAGGCGATGGTCAGCCAGATCGAGACCGCCAAGGGCTTCAAGTCCCGAGTCGGCCTCGAGGCGCTGATCGAGACCGCGCTGGGCATGGCCAATGTCGAAGCCATCGCCGCCTATGGAGGCCGGCTCGAGGCGCTTCACTTCGGTGTCGCCGACTACGCCGCGAGCCTCAAGGCGCGCACGGTCAACATCGGCGGCCTCAATCCCGACTATCCCGGCGACCAGTGGCACGCAGCGCTATCGCGCATGACGGTAGCCTGCCGCGCCTATGGCCTGCGCGCCATCGACGGACCGTTCGGCGATTTTTCCGATCCGGACGGTTACACGGCGGCCGCCAGGCGCGCCGCCGCACTCGGCATCGAAGGCAAGTGGGCGATCCACCCCTCGCAGATCGAACTCGCCAACACCGTGTTCTCGCCGCCGGAAAGGGAGGTCACCCGCGCACGCCGCATCATCGAAGTGCTCAAGGAGGCCGAAGAACAGGGCAGGGGGGCCGCCGCCCTCGACGGCAAGATGATCGACGCCGCATCCGAACGCATGGCCCGCAACGTGCTCGTCATGCACGAGGCAATCGAGCGGTCGGCGCCGTCGCGCATCCGTGCGCCGAACTGAGGAGGGAGCATATGGACATTCACGAATACCAGGCCAAGGAACTGCTTTCGCGCTACTCGGTGCACATCCCGCGGGGCGGCCTCGCCTACAGTCCGGAGCAGGCGACCTACCGCGCCAGCGAGATCGGCGGAGACCGTTGGGTGGTCAAGGCGCAGATCCATTCCGGTGCGCGCGGCAAGGCCGGCGGCGTCCGCATCTGCAAGTCCGACAGCGAGGTGTCCGAAGCCGCCGAATACATGCTCGGCCGCAAACTGGTAACGCACCAGACCGGTCCCAGGGGCAAGCTCGTTTCGCGCCTCTACATCGAGGAAACGGTCGATATCCGGCAGGAGCTCTATCTCGGCATCGTGCTCGACCGGAAATCGGAGCGCGTCATGATCGTGGCCTCCGCCTCCGGCGGCATGGAGATCGAGGAGATCGCCGAGAAGCAGCCCGACTCGATCATCCGTGCGATCGTCGACCCGGGCGCGGGCATGCAGGAGTTCCAGGCGCGCGAGATCGCTTTCGGACTTGGCCTGGAGAACAGCCTGATCGGCAAGGCGGCCGACACGCTGATCGGCTGCTATCGTGTGTTCCGCGACTTCGACGCCGCCATGCTGGAAATCAATCCGCTGGTCGTCACCCGCGACAACAATCTGATCGCGCTGGACGCCAAGATGTCCTTCGACGAGAACGCCCTTTACCGTCGACCGGAAATCTCGGAGTTGCGTGACAAGTCGCAGGAAGACCCACGCGAGACCTTCGCCAGCGACCGCGGTCTCTCCTATGTCGGCCTCGACGGCAACATCGGCTGCATCATCAACGGCGCCGGCCTGGCAATGGCGACCATGGACATGATCAAGATCGCCGGCGGCATGCCCGCCAACTTTCTCGACATCGGCGGAGGCGCCTCGCCCGAACGCGTCGCCAAGGCCTTTCGCGCCGTTCTCGCCGACGACAATGTCGAAACCATCCTGGTCAACATCTTCGCCGGCATCAACCGGTGCGACTGGGTGGCGGAGGGGGTGCTCAAGGCAATCCGCGAGGTCGGCGTGCATGTGCCACTGGTGGTTCGCCTTGCCGGAACCAACGTCGAGGAAGGTCGCCGCATCCTCGCCGACTCCGGCGAGAAGGTCATCGTGGCCGAAACGCTGGCCGAAGCGGCCGAGAAGTCGGTCGAGGCAATGCGCACTTTTGCCGAGCGGAAGCACTGACGGGAGGTCGGAATGGCAGTTCTCTTGAATCGCAGGACGCGGGTCATCGTCCAGGGCCTGACCGGCAAGATCGGCACGTTCCATGCCGAGGACATGAAGCGCTATGGCACGAAGGTCGTCGGCGGGGTCACCCCGGGCAAGGGTGGCCAGATGCATCACGGCATCCCGGTGTTCAACACCGTCAAGGGTGCTGTGCGCGAGACCGGCGCGGATGCCTCAATCGTGTTTGTGCCGCCGCCCTTTGCTGCCGATGCGATCATGGAGGCGGCCGATGCCGGCCTGAAGCTCTGTGTCTGCATCACCGATGGCATCCCCTCGCAGGACATGATGCGGGTGAAGCGCTACATGCGCCGCTTCCGCTACGAAGATCGCATGCGCCTGATCGGTCCCAACTGCGCCGGCGTCATCACGCCCGGCCAGGCACTGATGGGTATCATGCCCGGCAGCATCTATCTGCCCGGCCGCGTCGGCATCGTCGGCCGTTCGGGCACCCTCGGGTATGAAGCAGCGTCGCAGATGAAGGCGCTGGGTATCGGGGTTTCGACCAGCGTCGGCATCGGCGGTGACCCGATCAACGGTTCGTCTTTCGTGGACGTCCTCAAGCTGTTCGAGGAAGACCCTGACACCGACGCCGTGGTGATGATCGGCGAGATCGGCGGTCCGCAGGAGGCGGAAGCCGCCGAATGGGCCAGGCATCACATGCGCAAGCCGCTGATCGCCTACATCGCTGGCCTGTCGGCGCCAAAGGGCAAGCGCATGGGCCACGCCGGCGCCATCATCTCCGCCTTCGGCGAATCCGCCCAGGAGAAGGTCGAGATCCTGCGCGACGCGGGCGTCACTATCGTGCCGACCCCGGCCGACTTCGGCCCGACCGTGGCAGGCGTGCTCGAACGGCGGGAGAAGGCGGCTTGATCGGCTTTCAGAGGAGCGTCGAAAATGTGATGATAGGTAGTAGCATCAGCCTACATCGCGTGATCGCGCCCGCCTGGGTGCCACCGGCGTTCCAGCCGCGACCAACATTTCGATCGGCATGCTGTCAAAAATCGAAAATGGCAACACGTCACAGTCGCTGACAACCCTAAAGGCGCTATACCGGGCACTCGCCGTACCCCTTACCTCCTTGTCACGTCGCTTCTTGAGAGGAGCAGACGGGGCTGTAGAGGAGCAGACGGCGCTCTTGCCTTTCCCTGCTCGCAATTGTCCCGCGCCTTGCATGTCTCCCAAATGTCTGATCGGAACGCACTGGAATGAAAAAATAATTCATTGTATGAATAAGACGATGAGGGCCCAACAGCGGGACGGATCCAGCTAAGCGCGCGATGAAAGGCTATCGGAAGTCGAGAGAGGCGGCATCCGCCGCAACCAGGAGGCACATGAACGCGGAGTGGACAAAGCAGCGCCTGGGGAGGTGGCAATGACCGCCTCAGAAAGGCGGTTCAGGGTTCTGATAGCGGAGCGAAATCCGCTGGTGACGGCTGCGCTCGGCGACATGATCAACGACGAAGGCCGTTTCGAGCTGGTCGGCAGCGTCCAAACCGGGGAAGCGTTTCTTCGGGCAGCGGCCGCCGCAGAGCCGAACTTCGACATCGCCGTGCTCGGCTGGAAGCTGTCCGACATGGACAGCGGCGAGGTGCTTGGCGAGGTGCAAAGACGCGGCCTGCATGCACGTGTTGTCATTTTTTCCAACGATCAAGATATCGATATCCTGAAGCGGTGTGTGCGCCTCGGCGTGCTGGGGTATTGCTACCAGTTCGACGATCCGTCGATCATTTTCGACACCCTCGTGGCGGTCGCGCACGGCCGTATCTGTATTCCTTATATCGACGTCTCCAAGATCAATGAAACGCCCCTTGCATGCTTGACGACGCGCGAGCGTGAACTGCTTTCAGTTCTTGCCGACGGCTGGACAAATCTGCAGATCGCTGCGCGCACTGGGATTTCGGAAAACACGGTCAAGTATCACCTCAAGAATCTTTATGACAAGCTGGACGTCCGCAACCGCGCCATGGCCGTCGCGCTCTACGCCCGCGAAAAGAACCGCGGCGCGTATACGAATTCGTAGCCACGGTCATCGCGCCTCTGCATTGGGTGCCCCCCATAGTCATTGGCCAACGCGTCGAGCGTGTCGCCAATTGGCGTGCGAACGAAAGGCCTCGGCGCGTCGGCAACCTCTCACCGTTGACTGGCGGCTTGGCCATCCATGCAGGGGATCTCCCCGCCGCCTACCAGACGTAACTGCATTGCAGGCCCACTTGACCAGCCCGCCCGACGCCTGGCGGGCTGGTGCTATGCGGACCGGCTTTCCCCGCGGCGACACCTCGCGCCGTTGCGGTCCCGAAGCGACGCGGAATTGGCCTCGTCAATGTTTGATATTGGAATTCAGGTCGTTGATGTCGAACTATGCCGCAGATACATCTTTTATTGTGAATGACGAATAGGCGAGTTTTATTCGACTGAATTCTTCTGATGCCGGCGCGGCAATATTTCAAGAAGTTCAGTATAGCGGCGCTTTTTGCCAATGCTTGCGTGCGGCACTCGGAAGCGAATGGAGCCATTTCGGAGATGACGGCCTAGGCTGTTCACTTCAGACGTAAGGACAGAGCGATGGGAAATGGACCTCACGATCATCACCACCACGGCGGCGACCATAGCCACTCTCATGCGGACGAAACGCGGAACTCGACCGATGGGCGGCAGGCGCTGGAGCGACTGTCGCGCATCTCGCAGAAGAAGCAGGCGGAAGAAACAGCCCGTTCGCTCGAGCTGGGGCTCGAGGCAGCATCATCGGTCGTCGACCGCAGCATCTCGCTGTTCAGCCGCGGTCACCAGCCGGCCTTCGCCGGCATCAACACCTTCATGAAGGTCCCCTATTGCGAGGACATCCGCAAGATCGGGCAGTATGAGGCGGCATTCGTCGGCGCCCCGTTCGATTCCGCGACGACCTACCGCCCCGGAACGCGCTTCGGCCCGCAGGCGGTTCGGCGCATATCCGCTCTCTATGACGGTTACTGGTTCGATGGCGGCGTCGACATCTACGAGGAACTGGACCTCTGCGACGCGGGCGACATCTTTGTCATCCCGGGCAACATCGAAAAGACCTTCGATCAGGTCACCAAGGCGGTGTCCCACATCTATACGTCCGGTGTCTTTCCGATCATTTGCGGCGGCGACCATAGCCTCGGCTTCCCGAACGTCCGCGGCATCGCCCCGCACATCGACGGCAACGTCGGCATCATCCACATCGACCGCCACATCGACATCCAGGAAAAGGATATGGATGAGCGGATGCACACCACGCCGTGGTTCTGGACTACGCATGAGGGCCGCGAGACATCCCATCGCGACCACAGCCACATGCACGATGTCGGCCTGCCGAACTGCCATCCCAAGAACCTGGTGCAGCTCGGAATCGGCGGGTGGTATGGCAACCGGCCTGGCAGCGCCGTCGCCCATCGGCGTGGCACCAGCGTCATGACGATGTTCGATCTCGAGAAGCATGGCCCCAGGAAGGTGGCCGAAATGGCGCTCGAGATGGCGTGGGAAGGGTGCAAGGCGGTTTACCTTTCGTTCGACATCGACTCCATCGATCCGGGCTTCGCTCCGGGAACGGGGTCCCCCGAGCCCGGTGGATTGCTGCCGCGGGAAGCGTTCGAGATCATTCGCACGATCGCGGCAGAAGGTCTGTGCGGCATGGAAGTCGTGGAGGTCTCGCCGCCCTACGACGTCAATGACAATACGGCACAGCTCGCCTGCCGCGTCATTCTGGATACGCTGGGCACGCTGATTGCCAACAACAAGCTGGGACATCGCGACAAGGCCAAAGCCGGTAATCCTGGCTGAGCCGGCCCGTGTTTCCCTTTCCGAACTACACTGAAATCCTCACGATCTCTGGGTGTAACATGTCAAAATACGGAATTCGCGCACTCCTGGCGACGGCAGTCGTTCTTCTCCCCGGTCTGGCGATGGCTCACACCGGGCATGGCGAAACCGCCGGGTTAGCGCATGGCTTTGCCCATCCGCTTGGCGGTCTCGACCATGTTCTTGCGATGATCATGGTCGGCGTACTGGCCGCACGGCTTGGCGGCCGGGCGCTCTGGCTCGTTCCGGCAAGCTTCGTGGCGGTTATGGCCATTAGCGGCGCGGTCGGCCTCGCTTTATCCGACCTCCCGATTGTCGAGTTGGGCATTGCCCTGTCGGTCGTCGCACTCGGCGCTGTCATCGCGTTCAATCTCAAAGCGACGGTCGCTGCTGCGATGGCACTGGTCGGCTTCTTTGCAGTCTTCCACGGCGCGGCCCATGGCGCCGAGATGCCGGAGACGGTCGATGGCTTTGCTTATGGGGCGGGCTTCATCGCCGCCACCGCGCTGCTACATGCTGCCGGCATTGCCGGCGGGCTACTGCTCGGCCGCAACGACGGGGCGACGGGGGCGGCGCTGGTCAGGGGCCTGGGCGGCAGCGCGTCGCTTGCCGGCTTAGGTCTCCTTACCGGACTCCTCTGATCATGAAAGAGGCGCCCGAACGGGGCGCCTCTTTCATTTATATCGGATGAGGCCTGGCTGGCGATCCGCTTCGCGCCGTGGTTTCCTACCGCTGCGGTGGTCCGGCGTCTGAAGACAATCGAAAGGTGCTGACGCTGATATCCCAGCAGGCAATGAACCTTCGCGAAGCTTGCTCCGCCGCGTCGCGGATTACTTGAGAAACGTCCGATCCTTTGCCTTTGATTTTTCCACCAGCCTTTACGATCTCGTGAAATGTCTTCAGCAAACTCCAGTCGAGCTCGCGGGCAAATCATCAGTTGACGTCAGAGTACGTTTGTATTGGCAACTGTATTTCTGAATTGGATCGTCGTGATGGGAGTTCGGGTTGTAATGGCCCCTGTGTCCTTAGCGCCAATCCTGCATCAGGCAAGACAAGGTTCATGCAGACGACAAGGATAAAAGGAGCAAGGACTGATGAAAGCCGGAGCTGTCTGCCGGTGCTTTCGGCGGTTTCGAACCACTCTATACCGGATCCTTGTCGCAAGGGCAGGGCGGCTTTAGAGCCTGACTCGAAACGGATCTGACGAGAGCAACACCCTGCCCGACCGCTTTGTTATGTGCGAATGTGGGTGATCATGTTTCATGCCCGGCTGCCGCTCGGCTATCCCCACGCACCTAAGTTAGACAGGATTCGCCACGGCAGCCCCCTAAAACCACTTTCGTGGTTACCCGGCCGGCCTCGCTTGACCATGGCGCTCGTCGGCCGCGCCGCGGCGACCGATCCGGACGGTCCCCGCCCCTCGGCCGTGGTCAGTTTCGCCGGCCTCACCGACTATCTCTACCGCCAACCAGGACCCCTAGACGTTGCAGTTGCACGTCGACAGGGGATTGGCGTCCTACATCTGGTCCTGGTGCGAGACCCAGCTGACCCTTCGGGACTGCCTGTGGTGGAGCAACGGGCCTGGCTGCGGGATGAGCTCGTCGCCTTCCGTCGAGCCCCTCAGCGCCGTTCCTGTCATGCTAGGGAGAACACAAGACGCCTCGGCTTCCCGGGGTCGCGCAACGGAACTGGCGTCAGCTCGGATACAGGCCGTCAGTTTGTCCCAGGCCACTCACCCATCGCGCCAGCGGCGAATGTCGTCGGCGCTTGCCTTGCCGCCGCGCGGTCCATGGATCGTCACCGAACGGGAGGCGGCGGCGACCGAAAACGCCAGCGCCTCGACAAAGGGCTGGCCCTGCGCCAGGCACCAGGTCAGCGTGCCGCCGAAGGTGTCGCCGGCACCGGTGACGTCGACGACATCGACCGCAAAGCCAGGGAAACCGACCTGGTTGAAGATGACGACCGCAGCGCCGGTTAGGTAGGGCATGTCCTCGGCCGTGCAGCCGCCGACATCGAGATCGAAGATGGCCCTGCGGCCATGGCGGCGCAGGTCGGCCAGCAGCCCGGCCTGCTTGATGACGCCGTCCTCCGTCTCGGCATGCAGCCGGCGGGCGCGGTAGAGCGTGGTGTAGAGAAAGCCCGGCTGGCGCAGCGCGGCAAGCGTAGCCGGCGCCAGCCACATCGGCTGCTCGCCCATTTCGACGGTGAGCACGACATGCTCGCCGTCGACTAGGAAGATCAGGTTGCGCGATTCCGGGATGGCGGGGTCGATCAGCATGTGATCGACGCCGACGCCGTTCTGCTTCAGGTCGGCGCACGTTACCGTTTACGGTCGTTGAGCGTCGTGAAGCGAGTTCCATAAGAAACCTTACGCAACATGAAAGCCCGAAGCGGTACATTCTATTTCCAAGTACGACATGCCAATGATTTCAATGGTTTCACTTTGGAGATTTTGGCATGTCCCGATGCTATGCGCAATTGACCCTCGCCGATCGACGGCGGCTTCACCACCTCGTCGCGCGCAAGGTGCCGATCAACGAGATGGCCCGCCAGCTCGGGCGCCATCGTTCGACCATTTATCGCGAGATCAAGCGCAATACGTTTAGGGATCCCGAACTGCCAGATTACGACGGCCACTACAGCACGGTTGCCGACGACATCGCCAAGGAACGGAGACGGCGCTTGAGAAAGCTGCGGCGCCATCCGCATCTGCGTCGCATGGTCATCGAGAAACTGGCGGCCTACTGGTCGCCTGAGCAAATTGCCGGCCGTCTTCTGGCCGATGGGATCAGCTTGGTCCGGATCTGCAAGGAGACGATCTACCGCTTCATCTACGGCAAGGAAGACTACGGGCTTGGCCTTTATCGCTATCTGCCCGAGGCGCGTCGCAAACGCCGTCCGCGTGGCTCGAGGAAGCCGCGAAACAGCGTGTTTCCAGCCAGCCACAGGATATCGCAACGTCCTGATTTTATTGGCGATCGATCGGTATTCGGGCATTGGGAGGGCGATCTTTTGATCTTCGAGCGGGAGCTCGGCCATGCCAACATCACCTCACTGGTCGAGCGTAAGAGCCGCTACACGGTCATGATCAGGAACCCAAGCCGGCACTCGCGGCCGATCATGGACAAAATCATCGAAACATTCGCGCCCTTACCATCCTTGGCACGGCAGAGCTTCACCTTTGATCGCGGCACGGAGTTTGCCGGCTTCCGGGCTCTGGAAGATGGGATCGGTGCGCGTAGCTGGTTCTGCGATCCCAGCGCACCGTGGCAAAAGGGTGCCGTGGAAAACGCCAACAAGCGCATTCGCCGCTTCGTGCCAGGCGATACTGACCTGGCAGGCGTGTCACAGCGCGACCTCACCCAACTCGCCCGCCATCTTAACGACCAGCCGCGGAGATGCCTTGGCTACAAGACGCCAACCGAAGTGTTTATGGCGCATTTGCACGACGAAGTATGATCCCCTACCCTGCAACGCAGGCATGATGCACTTGGGTTAGCTTGCTCCAAGCAAAATAAATGAATGCTCCTTTTACAAAGGAGCGACCCGCTTCGACGACAACACCCAAAAGGCGCTTGTCGCGCTGCCCGGGGCGGTCCCGTTCGCCGGCGATCTGTCGGATGGGGCCGCAGCGGCCGGTCGGGTGCAGCACGTCGAACAGGAGGTCGGCGCCATCGACGTGCTGGTGAACTGCGCCGGCGCGGCCAAACACATGCCGCCCGACGAACTCATCCCCGCTGCCTGGCGCGCGGCGATGGACGCTAAACTCTTTTGCACCACCAATGTCGTGGATCCGGTGGTGAAGCTGATGGCCAAGCACGGGGGGCGGCGTGATCGTCACGGTCATCGGCGCGGGCGGCAAGATCGCCAGTCCCGCATATCTCGCCGGAGGTGCTGCCAATGCCGCGCTGATGCTCGCCACCGCCGGGCTCGGCAATGCCTATGCGGTAAGGGCGTTCGGGTGCTGGGCATCAACCTCGGACTGACGCAGACCGGGCGGGTTGCCTAAGGCATGGCCGCCGCTGCGCGCCGGAGCGGGATCAGCGAAGAGGAAGCCATCGAGCAAAGCATCAGGCATATCCCGATCGGACGCATAGCGTCGCCAGAGGACGTCGCCAATCTGGTTTCCTCGCATCCGACAAGGCGAGCTATCTCACCGGCATCCACCATAACCGTGGATGGCGCGCAATATCCCGTGGTGGTGTAAGCGGCGCGATAGCCCTCACCGGCATGATGCCCAGCCGCGGTTGATCTCGGCGGATGGCAGCCGGGCAGCGCCGCACGCCCACTCCGAAGAACGTCGCCGGGGTCGTGTCGAGCCGGCCAGCACCGGTCAATAGAGCATCTCGACGCCGGCGGTTTCCAGCGCGGCGTAGACGGCGGCCGGCGGAGGCTGATCCGTCACCAACAAATCGATGCCCGTGATCGGCATGATCGAGAACTTGTCGGTGTTCTGCAGCGCCGCATTGGTGGCCAGCACCACGAATTTGCGGGCCTGTCTGCGTACGACCTGCGCCATCTGAAGATGGCGTTCCGACGGGCCGAGCAGACCGCGCCGGACGTCGAAGCCGCTCGCGCCCACCAGCGCGATGTCGAAGACGCGGCGGGATATGACCTCCATGGTCTCGAAGCCGAAGCAGGCGCGGGTCTGCTTGTCGAACTGGCCGCCGCACAGCGTCAGGTCGGTCTGGCCGCCCATGGCCAGGACCAGCATGACGTCGACCATCAGGGACGTGGCGACGATGGGCGGATTGTGACGCGCCTCCCATGCGGCGGCGAGCGCCGTCGAGCCGCCGCTAAAGAACACCGACATGCCCGGCTCCAGAAGGCCGTGCGCCAGCCGGGCGATGCGCTCCTTGGCCTCGCGGTGCGCGCCGATGCGCAGGTCGATATGCGGTAACCCGCTGGCGGTGACGGCCCGCGCGCCTCCATGCATGCGTTGCACCTGCCCCCTCTCCTCCAGCAGGGCGAGGTCACGGCGGACGGTTTCGATCGAAACGCCGAAGGCCTCCGCCAGCTCGGCGCAGGACGCGTCGCCCTGGCGGATGAGCCTGTCGCGGATGCGGTCCTGCCGGTCGGAAGGGCGAAGGGGTCGTGGGGTCATGTCTTTCGTGGCTCTCCAGTCTCGGCCGTCTGCGTGGTTGGAAGCGGCGTAGCGGCATTTCCTCACAAAAATGCGACAGGTGAAGCATGAAACGGGCATTCAGCGGGCAGTGTGCGCACGAAGCGGTCACGACGGACCATCGGCCTGTCATCCATGGCTGATAGCTTCCGGTCATCCCGCATACAGGAGCAATGCACATGGTTGAAATTTCCCGACGCGGCCTGCTGGCCGGATCCGCCGCCGTCGCCGCCGCCACGGTGGTGGGCGCGCGCCCCGCCCTTTCGAGCGACGCCACGATCGAGATCTCCAGCATCTGGGGGCCGGACAAGCCGTTCCAGAAGGTAGTCGACGCCTTCAACGCGCTGAAGACGGGCGTCACGGTGACGAACCGCTTCGATGGCGACTACGAAACGGCGACAGCCAAGGCGCTCGCCGGTATCGCCGCCGGCAAGCCCCCCGCGATGATGACCACCGGCTGGAAGTTCGGCTATTACGCCCGCCGCACGCTGGGCGCGCGCGACCTCAACGAAATCGATTCCGAAAAAGCCGCGTCGATCATCGCGAACTTCGTGCCCTCGCTGATGCCGCTGGTCACCATCGACGGCGCCGTGATCGGCCTGCCCTGGGCCATGTCGACGCCGATCACCTTCATCAACAGCGCCCTCTGGCAAGAGGCCGGGCTCGACGCCAACCTGCCCGACTACCCGGACACCGACTGGCTCTACGAGGCCGCGCGCAAGCTCGACGCGGCGCTGAAGGGCAAGCATGCCACCTACCGCTCGGCGCTGGCGCTGTCCAACAACGAATGGACCAGCCAGTCCTTCATCCAGAATGCCGGCGGCTACATCATCGATCCGGACGGCAAGCTCGCCCTGAACAGCGCCGAAGCGGTGCGCGGCATGGAGCTGTTCTGCCAGCCCGCCCATGAGGGCCTGTGGACGCCGGTCAGCGGCAAGGAGCAGGATGCCGCCTTCGAATCCGGGGCGCTGGCGATCTGCACCACCAGCTCGACGCGCGCCGCCAGCTTCCCGTTCGGCGCCGCCAAGGCGATCACCGCCCGCTTCCCCGGCATTCCCGGCCAGGCGCGCAAGATGAACAGCGGCGGCAACTTCCTTGCCGTCTATGCCCGCAACGACGAACAGGCCAAGGCCTCGCTCGCCTTCCTCGAATTCTGCGCCTCCGCAGAGGGCCAGAAGATCTGGTCGGAAGTCGGCTACCTCAACACCTCGGTGCACGACATTCCGCTGATCAACGACTTCATGAAGCCGGCCGCGGGGCAGTTGCAGGATGGCCTGACAGCGGAAACCATCTGGCCGGGCAAGCGCGGGCTGGAAGGCCAGACCATCTGGCGCAAGTGGGTTTCGCGCATGCTCATGAAGGAAGTCGACGTCCAGGCCGGCCTCAAGGGCGCGCATGACGAGCTTGCCGCCGTCCTCCAGGATGCCTGACCGGATATGACCCGGTCATTCGTTGCAAAGCTGGCCCCATGGTTGTTCGTGGGGCCAGCCGTTCTTTCGGTGGTGGTGTTTCTCTACGGCCCGATCCTGGCGTCGGCCGGCCTGTCGGTCGTGGACTGGAACCTGTTGTCGCCGCAGGTCGACTTCGTCGGCCTTAACAATTACCGTTCGCTCCTCGCCAATACCGATTTCCAGCTTTCCGCCTGGAATACGTTCCTTTACTGCGTCATCCTCGTGCCGGCGCAGATCGTCCTGCCGCTGCTGTTCGCCGTCATGATTCATGCGGTGCGCGGTTCGCGGATGGAGCGCGTCTATCGCGGCTCCCTCTTCCTGCCGACGATCCTTGCCTATTCGGTCGCCGGGGTGGCGTGGTCCCGGCTGCTCAACCCGATCAACGGCCTCTTCAACGAGGTGCTGGTGTTCTTCGGCTTCGGCCCGTCACGCTGGCACACTGATCCGGACCTGGCGCTGCTGTGCGTCTGTCTGGTCACCTTCTGGAAGAGTTTCGGCCTCAACATGCTCCTGTGGATCGCTGCACTTGCCAATGTGCCGGACACGCTGCGCGAAGCCGCGCGGCTTGACGGTGCCGGACCGTGGCGGCGCTTCTTCTCGATCGAGCTTCCGCTCATCAGCCCGACGGCCTTCTTCATCTCGGTCACCACGGTCTTCTCCGTGCTCGACGACATCGTCGGCGTCGTTGACGTCCTGACCGGCGGCGGGCCGGCCGGCCGAAGCTCCAACTTGCTCTATTTCCTCTGGCAGCAGGGCCTGCAGTTCTTCCAGTTCGGACCCGCCAGCGCGGTCGCGATGGTGTCCATCGCCATCGTCCTCGCCATCACCTGTGCTCAGTTCTGGTTCGGCGAGAAACGGGTGCATTACCAATGACCTCGACTGCCTCGACTGCCTCGAACGCCGCATTGCGACGCGGCGCGGTCCATCTCATGCTGGCCGCGCTATCGCTGTTGACGCTTTTTCCGCTGCTGTGGATGCTGTCGGCGGCCTTCACGCCCAACGAATTGATCACCCAGAGGGCCTTCCGCCTGTGGCCGGAAGAGGCGAGCCTGTCGAACTTCCGCATCGCGGGCGAAAAGCATCCGATCTGGTGGTGGCTGTTCAACTCGGTGCTGACGGCGAGCGCGATTACGCTCGGCAAGCTGGCGATCAGTCTGCCTGCCGGCTACGCGTTTGCGCGTCTGCCCTTCAGGGGGCGGCGATTCCTGTTCGGGCTGGTGATCGCCACCATGTCGTTTCCCGCGGTTCTCGCGATCATTCCGACCTATATCGCGGTTGTTAAGATCCAGGCGTTCGACACCTATTCGGCGATGATCGTTCCCTCGATCCCCTATATCGGCTTCTACGTCTTCTATTTCCGGCAGGCGTTCCGCTCGCTGCCCGACGAGATGTTCGAGGCAGCGCGCATCGACGGTTGCGGGATATGGAAGCAGTTTCGCGACATCGCCGTGCCCAATGTGCTGCCGGCGATCGCCGCCCTGTCGGTCATCTCCTTCATGGGCGCGTGGAACATCTATCTTTGGGGCCAGCTCGTGCTTGAGGACAGCGCCCGCAAGACGCTGACAACGGGCATCGCCATGTTCGCCGACGTAGATGGTGCCGATACGCCCTGGGGGCCGCTGATGGCGACGAGCCTGCTGTCCGTGCTGCCGGTCCTCGGCCTGTTTCTGCTGGCCCAGCGCTATATCGTCCAGGCCTTCTCTTCCGGAACGGTGGAAAAGTGATGGCGCGCGTTCTTGTCATCGGCCATGTGAACCACGACCGCCTGTGGCGGCTCGACCAGCCGCTTCGGCCGGGTGGGCGTATCGGCTGGACCGCGCGCGAGGTCTGCCTCGGCGGCGGCGCTTTCTTCACCGGCGCCCAACTGCTGTCGCTCGGCCACGCCGCCGTCCTGGTCAGCACGCTGTGCGGCGACCAGCTTGGACGCGAGACGCGGACACGGCTGGCGGCGGACGGATTCGACGTGACGCATGTGGCCGAACCGGATGGTGAGACGGCGCTGACCGAGATTCTACTGGAACCTTCTGGAGAGCGGACCATCCTGAACGCCCGATCGGCGCTGATGCGGGTCGTCGAACTGTCGGGCGAGCCCATCGCCGAGGCCGCCTACATCAATTGCCTCAACCCCGGCCGCCGCGCGGTGGCGCGCCTCGAAACCCTGCCGTTCGTGGTCTCGCAGTTCCCGGTGAGAGAGGACGCGGCGGCGCGTCCGGCCGATCTGGTGATCGGCTCACGCGACGACTTTCCAGGCGAGAGCCTCGAATTCCTGTGGCGGAGGGCGGCAAGCCATTGCGGCGGGCGGCTGAAACACCTTGTCCTGACCGATGGGCCGGGGCCGATCACTATCCTCGACGGCAGGAGCGTGCAGACCGTGGTGCCGGCGCGGCAGGTTCCGACCAGCAACGCGATCGGCGCCGGCGACACCTATGCGGCGGGGTTGATCGCCGCGCTGCTCGACGGCCTGCCGATCGAAGTCGCGGCGCGCGCAGCAAGCGAAACCACGGCGCAGTGGCTGGAAGCGCGCGAGCGCGTCGATCCGGCAGCGTGAGGCCAAGACCAAGACCCCTGGAATTTGGAGGCCGTGCGGCGGCCTTTGTTTGAAAGGAATGACACTTATGGCTGGAATCGTCCTGCGGGACCTGAAGAAGGTCTATGCCGACGGCGCGGAAGCCGTGAAAGGCATTTCACTCGACATCCGCGACGGCGAGTTCATCGTGCTCGTCGGCCCCTCCGGCTGCGGCAAGTCCACGCTGCTGCGCATGGTGGCGGGGCTGGAAACCGTCTCTGACGGCGAGGTCCGCATCGGCGAACGTCTCGTCAACACGGTGGAGCCCGCAGACCGCGACATCGCCATGGTGTTCCAGAACTATGCGCTCTATCCGCACATGACGGTCTACGACAATCTCGCCTACGGCCTTCGAAACCGAAAGACCCCGAAAGCCGAGATCGAGGCGCGGGTCGGCGAAGCGGCCCGGATGCTTGAGATCACTCCCTATCTGCAGCGCAAGCCGAAGGCCCTCTCCGGCGGCCAGCGGCAGCGCGTCGCCATGGGCCGGGCCATCGTGCGCAAGCCGTCCGTCTTCCTCTTCGACGAGCCGTTGTCCAACCTCGACGCCAGGCTGCGCGTGACGATGCGCGGCGAGATCAAGCGTCTGCAGAAGCGGCTCGGCACGACCTCGCTCTATGTGACGCACGACCAGCTGGAGGCGATGACGCTGGCCGACCGGCTCGTGGTGCTGAACGGCGGCCGGATCGAGCAGATCGGCACGCCGCTCGAGATCTATCACGAGCCGGCGTCCGCCTTCGTGGCAGGCTTCATCGGCTCCCCGGCCATGAACCTGATCCCCGCTGAACTGCGTGGCGGCCGGCTGTTGATCGGAGACACGGCCCTGCCCGTTCCGGGGTTCGTCCCGGCATCGGGACCGATCGTCGCCGGCCTGCGCGCCGAGGACCTGCGCCCGGCGAAGCCTGGCGAGACGGCCCTGCCCTTCCGACTGGATTACATCGAGGAACTCGGGGCGCAGCGTCTCGTGCATGGAACCGTTCACGGCCACCCGATGGTCGTCGCCGTCGCCGCCGCCTTCGTTCCCCTGGCCGAGGAGATGCGTCTGGCGACCGCCCCGGAGCGGCTTCATTTGTATTCACCGGAAACCGGAGCCCGGATCCGGATTTCCGCCGGCGTCGAGACGGCAAGGACGACCGCGGAGCCCGTGCCCGCCTGAACAAGCGCCGGCACGTTGCAGCCGAGCAGACATCAACCCGCCTCGACGGCGGAATCAAAGTGAGAACAATGGACGACAATCGCAAGCGCCCGAAAATCGCCGAGACCTTCATCGACCCGACGGCAGCCTTACGCGAAACAGCAATCGGCAGCCGTTGCGAGGTCCTGGAGCGTACGCGCGTCGAGTACAGCACACTGGGCGACTTCAGCTATCTCGGCCCGAACTGCATGGTGGCCGATGCCCACATCGGCAAGTTCTGCGCGATCGCTGCATCGGTACGCATCGGCGCGCCCAACCATCCCATGGACCGCCCGTCGCTACACCGCTTCACCTATTGCCCCGAATATTACAGCGCCGAGGCAGTGCGGGACGAACGGTTCTTTGCCGATCGGCGTGCTGCGGTCGTGACGATCGGCCACGACGTCTGGATTGGCCATGGCGTGATCGTGCTGCCCGGGGTCACGGTCGGAGACGGCGCGGTGCTGGCCGCAGGGGCGGTTGTGTCCCGTGACGTCGCTCCCTATACGATCGTCGGCGGCGTGCCGGCGAGGATGATCCGGGAGCGCTTTCCCCGGGACATCGCTCGACGGCTGGCGCAGATCGCCTGGTGGGATTGGCCCTTCGAAACGATCTTGCAGCGGCTCGAGGCGTTCCAGAGCTCCAATATCGAAGAGTTCTGCGCCGCATGGGAAGCAGCTGCCTGATCCAGCCCACAGCCGTCGCTGGAAGCTGCTGGACGTCCGTGCCGACCATGATTGAAGTGGTTCAGCGGGCGCCTCCTTTTGTGCGCCCCTGCCCTACGCCGTCATTGACCTGTCGAAAATATCCGATATTCTGGATATGTGGATGAACAACAAACGATCGCGGCCTTGGCGGCCCTTGCGCAGGCGACGCGCCTGAGGACGTTCCGGCTGCTGGTCGAACGCGAGCCAGAAGGCGTGGCGGCAGGCGAGTTGGCCAGGCTCGTCGACGTGCCGCAGAACACCATGTCGGCGCACCTCGCAACGCTTTCACAAGCGGGTCTTGTCCGCGGAGCGCGGCAAAGCCGCATGATCATCTACCGCGTCGACCTCGATCGGTTCCGCGCCGTGATGCTCTACCTCCTGCAGGACTGCTGCGGCGGCAACGTCACTCTCTGCGCGCCGTTGATCTCCGACCTGGCCCCCTGCTGCGCCCCCATTCCGAAAGCTGGTTGAAGCATGGGATTCGATCTCAAGCGCCGCCTTGCAGCCGAAGCCCTGGGCACGGCCATCCTTGTCGCGACAGTCGTCGGTGCCGGCATCATGGCCGATCGCCTCTCTGACGACGCGGCGGTCTCGCTGCTCGGCAACACCATTCCGACCGGTGCGATCCTTGTCGTGCTGATCACCATTTTCGGACCTATCTCCGGTGCGCATTTCAATCCGGCAGTTACAATGGTGTTTGCGGCGCGGCGGGAGATCGAGCCACCGGCGGCAGCACTCTACGTCCTTGCGCAGATTGCCGGTGGCATAGCCGGCACGCTGATCGCCCATGCCATGTTTGCGCTACCCGTTCTTCAGCTCTCGGAAAGTGTTCGCACCGGGACGGGCCAGTGGATCGCCGAGGCGGTTGCCACCTTCGGGCTCGTTCTCACGATCCTCGCGGGGCTGCGGTTCCGCGCCGACACGATACCCTGGCTGGTCGGCCTCTACATCACGGCGGCCTACTGGTTCACGGCGTCGACCTCGTTCGCGAACCCCGCCGTCGCCATCGCCCGTGCCTTCTCGAACACCTTTTCGGGCATCCGCCCCACAGACGTGCCGGGCTTCATCATCGCCGAAGTCTCAGGCGCACTGGTCGCCACGGCTGTCGTGGGATGGATGTTCGCCGACCGAGGCACCTCAACCTCACCCATAACCGTCAGAGGAGCCGAATGACCATGGACGCCACCATCTACCACAATCCCGCCTGCGGAACCTCGCGCAACACCCTGGCCCTGATCCGCCACGCCGGCATCGAACCGAAGGTCATCGAGTACCTGAAGACGCCGCCGAGCCGCCAGGAACTCGCGAAGATGATCCGCGACGCCGGCCTCTCCGTTCGCGAAGCGATCCGACAGAAGGAAACGCCCTTTGCGGAACTCGGCCTGGACGATCCGGCGCTCTCCGACGAGCAACTCCTCACCGCCATGCTCGAGCACCCGATCCTGATCAACCGGCCGTTCGTCGTCACCCCGATCGGCACCCGGCTGGCGCGGCCATCCGAGGCGGTTCTCGACATCCTGCCCGCTGACGCATTCAAGGGTCCGTTTGTGAAGGAAGATGGCGAGAAGGTCCTCGACGCAGAGGGCCGCCGCATTGTGTGATCCGACCACTAAGGCGAGCGCCGAAAGTAAGACCCGGAGAAGCAGCGGCACAGGCTGAAGCCTGTCGGACGCCGCCTCATGACGTCGCGACAGCGGCCCGTTTCGCAGCCGCCGCCACGGCGACGAATGCTGCCATGCCCAGCGCTCCGAAGCAGGCATTGGCCATCAGCGCGACGCTGGTCCCGCAACGCTCCACCAGCACCGAAAATGCGAAGGGCGCAATCGCGCCGGCTGCCAGCCGCGCGGCAGTCATGCGGCCGGTGATCGCTCCGTACCCCGCCGATCCGAACAGCCAGAGCGGCAGCGAGCCCTGCGCAATGCTGTTGATTCCCGATCCGAGGCCAAGGCAGATCGCGAAAGCTGCGGCCCCTGGCAGCCACGTTCCGGATGCGCCGAGAATGATGACGGCTGCGGCGATCAGTGCGGCCGCGAGCGTGGCGAGCCTCGGTGGCGAGAGGGTCGCGCCGAACGCCATGTTGATGAGCCTGCTCAGGACCTGCGCCGGGCCGAACAGCGACCCGATGACCACCGCAGCCGTCCCGAAACCGATCGTTGTCAGCAACGGAACCATGTGCGTCAGCATCGCCGACAGCGTGAAGCCCTGCAGCGCGAACGCCAATGACACGAGAACCATGCCGCGTTGCCTGAGATCCGCAGGAAGCGTGCCAACGATCGCCTTGCGCTCCTGGCCGGTGAATGCGCCTGCTCCGGACCTTCGCCCCCGCATGATCCAGTAGTGAATCGGGAGGCAAACGGAGAGGTTCAGTGCCGCGTAGGCAGTGTAGATTTCGCGCCAGGTCAGGTGCTCGACAAGGACCGCGGCGATCGGCCAGAAGATCGTCGAGGCGAAGCCGCCGATCAACGTCAGGCAGGTGATGCTACGCGCCGCCGCCGCTGGCCGGCTTTCCACAAGCGTCGCAAAGGCGGCCTGGTATTGCACCATGCCAGATGCAATCTCCAGGAACACGATGGAGGCAGCGAATACCGCAAGCGACGGAGACCAGGCGCACAGCAGCAGGGCTAGCGCCGAAATCGCCGAGCCGATGGTCATGATCGTCGCCGCCCCGAACCGGTCCATCCAGCCGCCGACAAAGGGAGCCGAAAGGCCGCCCACAAACAGCGAAGCGGAGAAGATGCCGAATATCTGCTCGACGTTCAGACCGAGGTCGCCGGCCATGCCGGGCGCGAGGATGCTGAAGCTGTAGTAGAGCGTGCCGTAGCCGATGATCTGCGTGAGACCGAGCGCCGCGACAGTGGCCATCGGAATAGCGGGCTTCATCTCAGGCATGCGCCTTCGACCGTCATTGAAGCAGGCAAGCAGCACATGTGATCTTTGTCGCATGTCGCCCGTTCGGTTGAGTTCCCGACCCCGCAACCGAACATCAGCGACCCCTTCATGCCGGGCCTAGCAGCGTACCTGCCACTGTAGAAAAACAAACGGGCCTCCCACCGTTTCACGGTCAAACCGGCCCTCTCCAGATCGTTCGGGTGGAAAAGGCACGTCAGACGGACCCGGCTGCCATGGCACGACGACCTGACATGATCAAGTGTTCTGATCCCTGACGTATTTGCTCGGAGAGAGCCTGCTCCGGACAAGAACTTCTCGAAGTCGTGTTCCCAGTAGCCCACCCGCACGGGCGGGTACTTCATCTCACGTCGGGTTTTCGAGGTTGAACTGCTTCGCCTGCTCGTCGTAACCGAACAGCTCCGCATAGCGCCCCCAGGAGATGATTGCGCGCATCGTCTCCTCGGCGCGGTCCTCGGACATGAAGTCCTCGAGCTCTTCCGAGAACCGTGTGAACGGAGCGAGATGGCTCGAGCGCTCGTCGAGCACGCGTCTGATAAGCGCAGCAAGCGGCACATAGGCGAGGAGATGCTCGGCAAAGAGGCGCTTGCGGGCGTCGACGTCGGAATTCACGAAGTGGCGCCCGAGCTCCGTCAATTGGACATCGCCGTCCGCCATCTCGGCAAAGCGCAGGAGTTGCAGCGTCTCGACCATCGGGAAGATCTCGTCGGCTTCCATCTGCAGCGTCGCGGCAAGGTCAGGCAGATCCGCCCGGCCGTCATAGGGCCGGGCCGCCAGCGCCTCCATCAGGCCGGCGAGGACGTTCGTCGACAGGTGCGGCAACGCCATGCCGATCCCGGTTCCCGGAAGGCCTTCGCTCACGCGCTTCTCCATCTTCTCCGCCGGAGCTCGCTGCGTCATGCGCCCGTAGATCTCGTCCACGAGTTGCCGGAATGCCGGATCGGCACGGCTGCGCGGATGATCCAGATCGATCCTCACCTCGCTCGCCACCTGTCCCGGATTGGAGGAGAAGATCAGCAGGCGGTCGCACATCAGCACCGCCTCCTCGATGTTGTGAGTCACCATCAGGATCGACTTGATCGGCAGCCGTCCCTCCATCCACAGATCGATCAGGTCGGTGCGCAGCGTCTCCGCGGTCAGCACGTCGAGCGCCGAGAACGGCTCGTCCATCAGCATCAGCCGGGGATGGACGACGAGCGCCCGGGCAAAGCCGACGCGCTGGCGCATCCCGCCCGACAGCTCCTTAGGATAGGCGCTTTCGAAGCCATCGAGGCCGATCAGGTCGATCGCCTCGAGGGCCCGTCGCCGGCGTTCGACTGCCGGAACGCCGATCGCTTCAAGGCCCACCTCGACGTTCTCCAGCACGGTGAGCCAGGGAAAAAGCGCAAAGCTCTGGAATACCATCGCCACCCCCTCGCTCGGACCGGAGACCGGCTGGCCACGCCAGTGGACACTGCCGCTCGATGGCCGGATCAGCCCGGCGATGATGCGCAGCAGCGTCGACTTGCCGGAGCCGGAGCGTCCGAGCAGGCCGACGATCTCGCCTTCCCGGATCGTCAGCGAAACATCTTCGAGCACGACCAGATCCAGATTGTCCTGCTTGTGGTAGACCTTGCAGACGCCGGCGAGATCGACGAGGGGCACGCCCGCCATGGCGGCAGTGGTCTTGGGGAGGTCGAACGTGGCCATGTGAACCTCAATCGAGACGCATACGGCGGCCGGCGAAGGCATAGAGCGGACGCCAGAGCAGCCGGTTGAAGACAATGACGAACAGCGACATGACAGCGACGCCAAGGACGACGCGCGGATAGTCCCCGGCCTCGGTCGCCTGGGCGATGTAGGCGCCGAGCCCGTGGGCGGTTAGCCTCGTGCCGCCCCAGCTTGCGACCTCGGCGACGATCGAAGCATTCCAGGAGCCACCGCTCGCGGTTATGGCGCCGGTGACGTAGTAGGGAAAAATCCCCGGAAGGATGACCTTGCGCCACCAGCTCCAGCCGCGGATGCGGAAGGTGCTGGCCGCCTCCTTCAGGTCATTGGGGAAAGCACTTGCGCCGGCGATGACGTTGAAGAGGATGTACCACTGCGTTCCGAGCACCATCAGCGGCGACAGACAGACGTCGGGACTGAGCCCGAGCCGGACAATGGCGACGACGGCGAAAGGAAAGACGATGTTCGCCGGGAAAGCGGCGAGGAACTGGGCCAGCGGCTGCACGCGTTCGGCCACGCGCGGCCGGAGTCCGATCCATACCCCGGCAGGCACCCAGATCACGGTCGCAAGCGCCATCAGTACGACGACGCGGAGCATCGTAATGACGCCGAGGCCGAGCACTTTTGCGACTTCCGGCCAGGCGAGTTCGGTCGCGACGAAGCTTGCAATCAGCCACAGCGCGTAAACCGAGACGACGACCACGAGGACGCTCCAGGCACGATCGGCCCAGGCGCCCCTCCATAGCTTGCGGGCCTTGTTCGGCAGAGCGGGCGAAAGTTGCAGGCGCTGCTGCGGCACGCGGCCAAGCAGGTCGCCCACGGGCGCCAGCACGATCTGGAGCAGCCGTGTCCGACGCGCGGCGTCGAGCAGCCACGAGCGGGGCGCCGAGCCGCCCGCCGATTGCTCGACGCGGAATTTGTCGCTCCAGGCGACGAGTGGCCGGAACAGGAGTTGGTCGTAGATCAAGATGACGGCTAGCATGGCTGCCACGGCCCAGCCGACGGCGGCAAGGTTGCGCTGCTCGATCGCGAGCGCGACATAGGCGCCGATGCCCGGCAGCGTGATCGTCGTGTTGCCGACCGAGATCGCCTCGGAAGCGACGACGAAGAACCAGCCACCCGACATCGACATCATGGTGTTCCATACGAGGCCCGGCATCGAAAACGGCACTTCAAGACGCCAGAAGCGCTGCCATCCGGAGAGACGGAAGGCACGCGACACCTCGTCGAGGTCGCCTGGAACGGTCTTCAGCGACTGGTAGAAGCTGAACGTCATGTTCCAGGCCTGACTGGTGAAGATGGCAAAGATCGCCGCCAGTTCGACGCCGACCACCTGGCCGGGAAACAGCGCCATGAAGCCGAGCACGGTGAAGGAGAGAAATCCCAGCACAGGCACCGATTGGAGGATGTCGAGGAGCGGGACCAATACCATTTCGGCACGCCGGCTCTTGGCCGCGAGCGCGCCGTAGGCGAAGGTGAAGACGAGCGATGCGATGATTGCCGCCAACATCCGCATCGTGGTTCGCAGCGCGTATTCGGGCAGCTTCGCTGGATCGAGCGAGACTGGAGATCGTTCGAGCGAGGCAAGCGGAGCCAGTGTCTCGCGCCCGCCGTGCACGAGGATGATGAGACCCGCAAACACCAGGCCGAAAGCGAGGGCGTCCCAGAGGTTGGGAACGTACCGTCGACGATGCACGGCCTCCATGGCCGGATGATGCATGGTCATGTCGAGACCCCTTCTTGCCGAAGAAAAAGATGCCGCGGGTCTGCAGCCGGCGACGTCCGCCCGAAGGCGCCGTTAGCGTCCTATTCGGTCCCCGCGGTGGCGGGACAAGGCAGGCTGGCGAATGCGGAAAATGGGCGCCCGCATGGTTTACCTCGCTGATCGCGCCTGTCGGCGGGGACGAGGGAAACGGACCCGATAGGTCAGCGCCGCGGCGTCGCTGCTGGCAGGCTCATGCTGGATCGACTACTGGAACCGTCCATCGAAGGAGCTATCCTCATTACCGTCGACACCTCACGTCGGCGTTGTGGATTGTGATCCGCACCAGCCCATAGTCAAGCCGGTTTTCTGCCTTGCGGCCAAGACCGTTTGTTATCGACGAACCGGTCTTGGCGAGGGATGTTTCGATCCGGGCTCGGGTCGTCAAACTGATGATCGAGAGAGATCTGCGCCGGGGTACGGGATGGCGCAGCAACTGCGCGGTCGCGGGGTCGACCCGCGTTCAAGTCTCCGGACCGCTCCATCCCGGCAGGTAGTCGGCCGATTTCTGCCGCGCCAGCAGCAGCGCCAGCTCGGCCGCCTTTTCGAAATTGTCCTTCAGGTCGTCGGAGTCGATCTTGCGGCGGAAAAAGTCCGCCCACAGGAACTCGGTGAACGGCGTGTCGACCTTGGCATAGCCGCCGCGCCGCCTTACCTCGCCGGCAAGGCTCCGATAGGGATCGTCGGCGAGATCCTCAAGGCTCTTCGGCACGTCTCGGTAGGAGCGCCGCGTGCCGGAAGCGTCGAATGGGTGCATCCAGGCCCGGTTGTCCAGCACGGTGAGGAAGGCGTCCTTGTCCAGCACCGACAGATCGCAGATCACCGTGACCAGCACCTGTTTGATGCCCTCCTTTCGCAGGGCGAGCGCCAGGTGATGGTGGTCCACGATGTGGTAGCGCCCTTTCGGACCGATCACGGCGGGGAGAGAATGCCTGGCGAGGAACATCCCCGTCTTGCCGGCACTCATCGCACGCAGGTCCCTGCGCTTCAGCGCCACCTCACGCAGCCCCACCGTGATCTGGGTCGGGCGCAGGTCGCCGACGGAAACGGTGTGCAGTATCGGAAGGACGTTCCTGGGCATGGCTCATGCCTTTTCGTTGCTGGAGGACGAAGCGGCGACACCGGGCCCGCCCGTCAATGCGCGGACAGCCTCGTCGACGCTCCGGAAGACCCGGGCGTGGCCCAGCTGGGCGGCGATGCCGAACCGCGCCAGCGCCGCTTGCGCCCTGACCGATTCAAGCCGGGCGATCGAGAAGGTGATCCCGGCGTCGCGGCAATAAGCGATGACCTCGCAAAGCGTCTGCGCCGCCGTGTAGTCGATGTCGATAACGCTGCTGGCCTCGAAGATGACGTGATTCAGGCTGCCCGCGCGCGCCGCCACCATCGCGCGGAAATCCCGGCCGAAGCGTCCGGCATTGACGAAGGACAGCGGCGCCTGGAACGCCACCACCAGCACGCCTTCGACGCGCTCGCCCGCCGGCTCTCCATTCGGCGGCCACCAGATGGAAGTGCCCGGCACGTGCTCGAACTCGATCATCCCCGCCTGCGTTATGGTCCACACACCATGCAGCAGCGACAGGCCGATGCCGATGGCGACGCCGATCTCGATCGGCAGCGCCACGATGGCAAGCGCGGTGGCAGCGACCAGCAGGAACTCGGTGGGCGCCTGGCGCAGCGTCGCCGCAAAGGTCTGCCAGCGCAATATGCGCATCGCCACGAAAAACAGCACGCCGGCGAGCGCCGACTGCGGGACGTTCTTCAAAAGGCCGGCACCGAACAGCACCAGCGCCAGCACGATCACAGCGGCAACCAGGCTGGCGACCTGTGATCGGCCGCCCGTCTCGACGACGATGGCGGTGCGCGGCGGGCTGGCATTGATGGGGAAGGCGCCGACCAAGCCACAGATCAGGTTTCCCGCGCCGACGCCGACGAAATCGCGGTTGACGTCGTCGCCCGAACCATTGGCGCTGGCGAAGGAGCGCGTGGTGGCTGCCGTCTGGACCATGACGACGATCGCGACGAGCAGCGTCAGCGGCACCAGCGTGCGCATGTCGTCGAACGTCACGGCGGGCAGATGCAGGCCGGGAACGGCCGCCGGCAGGGTGCCGAGAACCGCGACGCCGCGCCCGGGCAAGCCGAAGATGACGACGGCCAGCGAGCTCGCCGCCAGCGCGACGAGCGCGCCGGGGATGTGAGCGCTGATACGCTCGCAGACCACGATCACCGCGAACACGCCGATGCCGATTGCGGCACTGTAGAGGTTGATCTCGCCAAAACCTGAATGGACCGCGGCGAGACGTTGGAAGACGTTGCCGCTTGCCGAGGGAAGGCCAAGCAGTGCCGGCAGTTGCGAGACGACGATGTGAACCGAGATGCCGGCGAGGAAGCCGGCCGTGACCGGTACGGAAAGCAGATCGGCGATCCAGCCGAACCGCAGCAGGCCGGCCACGGCCACGGTCGCGCCCACCATCAGTGCCAGTAACGCCGCCAGCGCGGCGTAATGCGGCGAGCCAGACTGTGCCAGAAGCACCAGACCGGCCGCGAAAATCGGGGCGATTGTGGAATCCGCCCCCACCGACATGCTGCGGCTCGCCCCGAACAGCGCGAAGGCCACGGCGCCTGCCATGAAGGCGAGGAAGCCGGCTTGCGGGGAGAGATCGCCGAGGCGGGCGGTCGCCATCTGCTCGGGTATGGCAATGGCCGCCAGGGTCAGGCCGGCAAGCGCATCGCCGCCCAAATCCTTGCCGCTCCAGCCGCGCAGGGAGGCAAACAGCAGAGGCAGTGGCCCCTGCGCGTCCTTCTGGCCGTTCCGTGCCTGCTGCATGCGCGCACGACCTTTCCGCTGGCCCCAGGGCTACCTAACGTCGTGAAAATCTAGCGCGGCAATCGTGCGAAGGAAATGCGCAAGGCCGTTCATCATCGCTTTGGGTCGGGGACGCTGCGCCCCAAGGAGGAAAGTGCCCGAGGCGGACGCTACACGCGTTTTGCCGAAAGCACCTCGAAGGTCTTGCCGATGGTGGCGACCGAACGCTCGTAGTCGGCGAGCGCAAGGCAGGCGATCAGCGCGTCGACGATGGCGAGCTGGGCGATGCGGCTCGTCATCGCCTCGGTGCGGAACTGGGTCTCGCGCGCCAGCGTGTTAAGCACGATGTCGACATGGGCCAGCAGCGGCGATTTGCCGAAGTTGGTGATGGCGATAGTGGTGGCGCCGGCCGCCTTGGCCAGCCGCGTCGCGGTCAGCGTCTCGACCGTGCTGCCGGAATGGGAGATGGTGATCACCGCGACCGACGGATCGGCCAGCGATGCCGTGATCGCCTGGACGTGGCTGTCGACACTGGCCCGTGACTCGACGCCGATGCGCAGCAGGCGATAGTTCATGTCCTCGGCGATGGTGGCGGCGCTGCCGATGCCGAAGACTTCCACGCGTCGCGCCTTGCGGATCGCAGCCACCGCCTGCGCCATGGCCTCGACGTCCAGCGCCTTTTGCGTATCCTGCAGCGCCTGCATGTCGGAGCGGAAAACCTTTTCGATCACCGTCGCGACGGCGTCGTCGGGTGCGAGGTCCTCGTGGATGAACTGGACCGGTTGCACCAGGTCCCTGGCCAGCGAGATCTTCACCTGCTGGAAGCCGCGCGCCCCGAGCAGCTGGCATAGCCCGATGACGCTGCCCTCGCTCGCCTCCGCCCGCTCGGCGACTTCCGTCACCGACATGTGGACGACCTCGGCCGCATGGTCGGTGATGAAATCGGCGATGCGGCCCGCCGTCGGCGGCAGATCGCGACGGATCGCCCTGATCCTGTCGAGCACGCCGGCAACGCCCTGCCCCGGGTCGAGCTTCTCGCGGTCCATAGCCATTCCTGTCCTCCCCATCTACTGTGCCGGCTCCCGCGCCAGCCGCCGTTAACCCGCGGCGTACCGGAGGTGCGATTTCGCAGTGCGGATCAGGCCGCGCTCCACCTGCAGGAAACGCATGCCGATCCGCTTCGATCCGAGCCCGTCGGTCTCCGGGTTGTCGCCGATCATCAGTGCGTTTTGGGCGGCAATCCCGAGCCGCGCGCAGCCCATCTCGAACAATGCCGGCTCCGGCTTGCCGATCACCCGGTGCGGGATCGGCCCGACGCAGGCGAGGATCGCCGCGGCAAGCGCGCCCGTTTCCGGCACCGGCTTGCCGTTTGCGCCCGGGTGGTTGCGATCGGGTGCGGCCACGACGAAGCGGGCCCCGTCGCTGAGCGCGTCGGCGGCCTCGGCCAGCCGTGCATAGGAGAAATGGCGATCCCGGGCCACGAGCACGATATCGGGCCGCGGCTGATCGAGGCGAAGTCCGCTGCGGCGGGCATAGGTTCGCAGCGATGCGCTCGCCAGGAGCAGAACCGAAGCTCCGGGATATTCCGCAGCGATCGTATCGATGGCAGCCGTTCCGGCCAGCAGCAGTTGCTCCTGGGCGACACCCAAGCCCATGGCACGCAGCGCGCGGGCCAACTGGTGGGGCGTGTGCTCGGCATTGTTCGACACGATGACGAACCGGCCGCGCACCTGTTCCAGCAGCCAGAGCGCATCCGGAAGCACGCTCCGGCCCGCGATCAGCGTTCCATCCAGATCAATGAGATAGCCGTCGGCATCGAGGTCAGGTTCAGACAAGTCGGTATTCCTCTTCGGGCGCGGAACTTGGATTGAGACAAGCTCAATGTCAATAAAATTATGACTGAGACCTTTTCATCGTAGTGTCATAGACCGGCGCTATCTCTGCGGCGACCACCGCTTCCACCAGGGGCCGCCATGAAGATCGCCATCGTCACCGACATCCATCACGGGCCGCAGTCCCACACGAAGAAGCCGGGCTGGGACGGGCTGCCGGTGCTGGAGCGGTTCCTTCAGCGGGCCCGGGCCGAGAAGGTCGATCTGGTGCTGGACCTGGGCGACCACATCTCCGATACCAGCCACGACAACGACTATCGCGTCGCCTCGGAAGTGGCGGCGGCGTTTGCCGGCTATGACGGCCCGCGCGTTCACGTGATGGGCAATCACGACGTCGTTAACCTTTCGGTGGCGGACAACGAGGCGATCTTCGGACAGTCGATGCAAAGCCGGGTCGTCGACCTGGGCGAGACGCGACTGCTGGTGTGGCAGCCCGGCGTCCAGCTCAGCCGGCAGACCGGCTTTCCGGCGGCCGCCCCGGGCCTCGGCTGGCTGGTCGATGCGCTGATGGAGGACGAGCGCCCCGCCATCATCGCCACCCATGTGCCGCTGTCGGGGCATTCCCAGATCGGCAACTATTATTTCCAGCGCACTCCCCTGCATTCGACCTATCCGGATCACGCGCTGGTGCGGGAGGCTGTCGAGGCCACCGGGCGCGCGGCGCTGTGGCTTTCCGGCCATGTGCACTGGAACACGGTGACCAATGTCCGCGGCATCCAGCACGTCACCGTGCAATCGATGAGCGAGCGTTTCACCACCATGCCCGAACCGGCCGGCGCTTACGCCGATCTCGAAATCGGCAACGGCCAGTTCTCGATCACCGTCCATGGCGAGGACCCGTTCCACGCGAGGCTGCCGTTCCGCGCCTCGGGCGTGCGTCCGTGGATGCGGCCGCTCGAGACGCTCGAGGCGCGGGCCACCGCTCCGGAGCTGGAGGCGGCCGGTGCTTGATTTCCTCGCCAGGCGCATCTTCGGTGCCGCGGCGACCTTGCTGGTGGTCGTCACCGCGGTGTTCTTCGCCACCCGCCTGTCCGGCAATGCGATGGACTATCTGCTGCCGCCGGGCATTGACCCCGAAACCCAGGCGGCGATGGTCGCCCGGTTCGGGCTGGACCAGCCGCTGTTGGTGCAGTTCGGCAACTTCATCGCCGGGCTCTTCCAGGGCGACATGGGGCTGAGCCTCTATGAGCGCCGCCCGGTGACCGCGATCTACGCCGAGCGCCTGCCCAATACACTGGAGCTTTTTTTCTATGCGCTGGTGCTGTCGGTCGTCGTCGGGCTGCCGCTTGGCGTCGCCGCGGCCCTGCAGCGCAAGAACGCCATCGGCGCGGCGATCATGGGCGTCGCCTTCCTCGGCTATGCGACGCCCAATTTCGTGCTCGCCATCGTGATGATCCTGGTGTTCTCGTTCAAGCTGCACTGGCTGCCCAGTTCGGGTTCGGCGACGCCGCTGCATCTGCTGATGCCGGCGATCGTGCTGGCGGCGCCGATGCTGGCCGAGATCATCCGCTTTTCACGCAATGCCCTCCTGGACGTGATGAGCCAGGACTACCTGCGCACCGCACGTGCCAAGGGGCTGCCCGAACATCTGGTGATCGGCAAGCATGCGCTGCGCAACGCCGCCATCCCCGTGGTCACCGTCATCGGGCTGCAAGTCGCCGGCATGGTGGCGCGCTGCGTGTTGGTGGAGGCCGTGTTCGCCACGAAGGGCATCGGCGACCTCGTCGTGTTCGCCGCCATCGGTCGCGACTATCCGGTGCTGCAGTTCGGCGTGATCCTCATCGCTACGCTGGTGGTGACCGTCTCGCTTGTCGTCGACCTGCTCTACGTCCTGATCGATCCCCGCGTGAAGGTGACAGCATCATGACCGATCTCGTCTCTCCCGTGACCCATCCCAAGGGGCGCTCCACCCAACGGCGCTCCACCGGGTTCGCCCGGCTCTGGCAGAGGGCCGACAGGCCGGCGCGGCTGTACCTGTCGCTCTTTGCAGTGGTTCTGCTGGTCACGCTGGTCGGGCCGCTGCTGGCGCCGTTCCATCCGGACGAACAGTCGCTGCTGGCGCGGCTGCGCCCGCCGGTCGGCTTCGACCGGGCGATGCCGGCGCATCCGCTGGGGACCGACCAGCTCGGCCGCGACCTGCTCTCGCGTACGCTCCATGGACTGCAGCTTACCATGCTGATCGCGCTGGTCGGCAGCCTCATCAGCCTGGTGATCGGCGTCACGCTCGGCGTTATCGCCGGCTATGCCCGCGGCCGGCTCGGCAGTGCGATCATGGCGCTGGTCGACATCCAGATCGCCGTGCCCTTCACGCTGATCGCGCTCCTCGTCGTTGCCGTCTTCGGCAATTCGCTGCCGGTGCTGATCGCCGTGATTGGCGTGTCCGGGTGGGAAGTCTACGCGCGGATCGTTCGGGCGCAGGTGCTCTCGGTCTCGCGCCAGCCCTTCGTGGAGGCGGCGATCGCCGCGGGCGCGCCGCACGGCCGCATCCTCTTCAAGCATGTGCTGCCGAACGTCGCCTCGGCGATCATCGTCGTGTGGACGATGACGTTTTCGGCGGTGATCCTGCTCGAATCCTCGCTGTCCTTCCTCGGCCTCGGCGTCCAGCCGCCGACCGCAACGCTCGGCTCGATGGTCGGGCTGGGGCGTGACTATCTGGCCTCGAGCCCCTGGATCGCGGTGGTGCCGTCGCTCGTCATCATGTTCGTCTCGCTCCTGGTGCTGCTGATCGGCGACTGGCTGCGCGACGCGCTCGACGTCAAGCTCAAGTAACGCCCCGGCGGTCCCGGCCGCCGGCTCCCCCGAACTTCACCTATCCAGCGCTCGGCCGGCTCCTCCCTCCCGGCCGGACGGGATGACTCTGCAAGAAAAGGACCTTTAGACATGAAATCCAAGTTTCTCTTGTCGCTCGCGGCGACCCTCCTGGCCTCGACCTCGGCCATGGCCGCCAACCTGGTCGTCGCGACGCAGAACCTGCCCGCCTATGTCGACCCGGGCAAGGATCACTCCAACTCCGGCTCGCAGGTGCAGGTCAACGCCTTCGACCCACTGATCCAGAAGGATTACTCGCAGCCCACCCCGACCTTCAAGCCGGGCCTGGCCACCAAGTGGGAGCAGACCTCTCCGACCGAAATGGTCGTCACGCTGCGCGACGACGTCAAGTTCCACGACGGCACCACGATGACCGCCGACGACGTGGTGTTCACCTTCCACCGCATCATCGACGAGGTCACCCCGGAGTTCGGCTCGATCAAGAAGCAGTTCTTCTCCAACTTCGAGAAGGTCGAGGCAATCGATGCCAAGACGGTTCGCTTCACCACCTTCAAGCCCGAGCCGCTGTTCGAGACCCTGCTCAACGCCCAGCAGGGCTACATCATCCCGAAGGCCTACGTGATGGGCCTGACCGGTGACCCGCAGGTCGCCGAGCTATCCGACTTCGAGGCCTTCGGCCTGAAGCCGGTCGGCACCGGTCCCTACCGCATCACCGCCTTCCAGCCGGGCGAGACGGTCGTCTACGAAAAGTTCGCCGAGCACTACGGCGAGGCCGCCCCGCTCGAGCGCGTCGAACTGCGCCGCATTGCCGAGATGGCGACGCGCCTGACCGCGCTCGCCAACGGCGAGGTCGACATCATCACCAACGTGCCGCCGGACCAGCTGGCGACCATCGAGTCCAATCCGGCGCTCAAGGTCGAGGGCAACGTCACCCCGCTGTTCCACCTGGTGTTCTTCAACACCGAGAACCCGCGGCTGGCCGACAAGAAGCTGCGCCAGGCCCTAAGCCACGCCATCGACCGCGACCTGCTCAACGAGGCGCTGTGGCTCGGCAAGGCGGTGGTTCCCTCGACCCACACCTATCCGCAGTACGGCGCGCTCTACATGCCTGAGCTGAAGACGTTCGAATACGACCTGGAGAAGGCCAAGGCGCTGATCGCCGAGTCGAACTACGACGGCAAGCCGATCCGCTTCGACACCGACGCGGTCTACTACACCAACGGCCTGCTCGCCGCTCAGGCGATCAAGGAGATGTGGGGCGCGATCGGCGTCGAGCTGAACCTCAACGTCGATCCGAAGTGGACGGGCAACGACGCCGACATGGAAACCCGCAACTGGTCGAACCCGATGTACTTCGCCGACCCGGCCGGCTCCTACGGCACGATGTGGAGCCCGACCGGCGCTCGCATCACCGCCGGCTCCTGGAAGCCGAGCGAAGAATATAGCGCCATGTGGGAGCGCTTTCGCTATTCGACCGACGTCGAGGAGCGCAAGGCCGCCTACGCCGAGATCATGGCCTATGTGAAGGAAGAGGCGCCGTTCGTGCTGCTCTATCAGCCGTATGAATCCTACGGCCTGAGCAAGAACGTCGAGTGGAAGCCGCTGCCGGGCCACATCCCCTACGTGCTCGATTTCCGCGCCGGCGCCATCACCGTCAACAAGTGATCCACCATCGGCCGCCGGCGAGCTCACTCGCCGGCGGCTACCCTTGTCCGCCCCCCGAGGAACCTGCCATGACCGCCCCCATGCTGCTCAGCGTCGAGAACCTGCGCATCAGCTTTGCGACCTCGCGCGGCCAGTTGATCGCCGTCGATGACCTCTCCTTTGCCGTGGGCGCGGGCGAATGTGTCGCGATCGTCGGCGAATCGGGCTCCGGCAAGTCGGTGACGGCGATGTCGATCCTCGGGCTGACCGCCTTCAGCGGCGGGCGCATCGATGCCGGCGCCATCCGCTTCCGGCGCCGCGACGGGACCGGCTGCGACCTGACGCAACTGTCCGATAAAGCCATGCAGCAGGTCCGCGGCGACGAGATCGCGATGATCTTCCAGGAGCCGATGACCAGCCTCAATCCGGTGTTCACGGTCGGCGAACAGATCGCCGAGGTGATCCGCCAGCATCGCCGGGTCGATGCCGCCGAGGCGGCGCGGAAGGCGGTCGACCTGCTCAGGCGAGTCCGCATTCCCGAACCCGAGCGGCGCTTTGCTCAATATCCCCACGAGCTGTCGGGCGGTATGCGCCAGCGCGTCGTCATCGCCATGGCGCTGGCCTGCGAACCGCGCCTGCTGATCGCCGACGAGCCGACAACCGCTCTCGACGTCACCATCCAGGCGCAGATACTCGACCTCTTGCGCGAGCTCGCCGCCGAATCGGAAATGGCGGTGCTGTTCATCACCCACGACATGGGCGTGGTCGCCGAGATCGCCGACCGGGTGGTGGTCATGCATCACGGCCGCAAGGTCGAGGAGAACACGACGGCCGCCCTGTTTGCGGCTCCATCCGAGTCCTACACGAAGAGGCTGCTGGCCGCAGTGCCCAGGCTTGGCAGCATGAAGCCGTTTGCCGGTCCGCGGCGCTTCGGTGACGAGACGGCGGACGCGGAGCGTGCGAGCCCGCCCGAGCCGCTGCTGGCCGTGCGCGATCTCGTGACGCGCTTTCCCGTGCACAAGGGGGCATTCAAGCGGCACGTGGCCAACGTCCACGCCGTCGACGGCGTCTCGTTCACCCTCGGCAAGGGGGAGACCCTGTCTCTGGTGGGCGAATCGGGCTGCGGAAAATCTACCACCGGCCGCTCGATTCTCAGATTGGTCGAGCCCAGTTCGGGTACCGTCGAGCTCGAGGGCGAGAACGTGCTGGCACTGGGCAGGGACAGGCTGCGCGCCCGGCGCCGCGACATGCAGATCATCTTCCAGGACCCCTATGCGGCGCTCGACCCGCGCCTGACCGCCTTCGAGCAAGTTGCCGAACCGCTCGTCATCCACGGCGTCGAATCCGGCTCGGCGCTGCGCGATCGCGTCGTGTCGCTGGTCCAGCGCGTGGGCCTGTCCGAAGAGCAGCTGGAGCGCTATCCGCACGAGTTCTCCGGCGGGCAGCGCCAGCGGCTCTGCATCGCCCGGGCGCTGACGCTGTCGCCCAAGATCATCATCGCCGACGAGCCGGTATCGGCTCTCGACGTGTCGATCCAGGCGCAGGTCGTCAACCTGATGATCGAATTGCAGGAGGAGCTGGGGCTCTCCTATCTCTTCATTTCGCACGACATGGCGGTGGTCGAGCGCATGAGCCACCGCGTGGCGGTGATGTGCCTGGGACGGATCGTCGAGATCGGCCCGAGAGCGTCCGTGTTCGGCGACCCGCGCCATGACTATACAAGAACACTGCTGTCGGCCGTTCCCAATCCCGATCCGGCGAGGCGCCGCACGGCAGCACTGCCGGCGAGCCAGCTTCCTTCACCCATCCATCCGATCGGCCATGCCTTCGAGGCTCCGGCCTACGACCGGGTCGGCCCGGACCATTTCGTCCTGATGAACTGACGCATGACAGGAGACACCATGCTCGACACCTTCGCCTCCGCAGGGAAGTTCTACCGCGGCAATCTGCACACCCATTCGAACCGCTCGGACGGCGCGCTGGAGCCGCAGGACGTCTGCCGGCGCTACAAGGAGGCCGGCTACGACTTCCTCTGTCTTTCCGACCATTTCCTCGAGAGCTTCGATTATCCGCTGACCGATACTCGCCCGTTCCGCGACGAGACGTTCACCACGATCATCGGCGCCGAACTGCACGCGCCCGACACGCATCTGGGCGAGCTCTGGCACATCCTGGCTGTCGGCCTGCCGCTCGATTTCGCGGCCACCAGCGCGACCGAGACCGGCCTGCAGCTGGCCCGCCGTGCCGCCGAGGCCGGGGCGTTCGTCGGCATCGCCCATCCGCAATGGTACGGGCTCAACACCGAGGACGGGCTGTCGATCGATGCCGCCCACGCGGTGGAGATCTACAATCATACCTGCGAGATGCTGTCGGCGCGCCCCGACGGAACCATGTTGCTCGACCACCTCCTTAACGAGGGCCGCAAGCTCACCGGCTTTGCCGCCGACGACGCCCACTTCAAGGCCGACGACGCCTTCGGCGGCTGGGTGCATGTCAAGGCCGAGGAACTGACGCCGGAAGCCCTGCTCGCCGCACTTAAGGCCGGCCGTTACTACGCCAGCCAGGGCCCGGAAATCCTGTCGGTTACGCGCGACGGCGACCAACTCCACGTCGAGACCACGCACGTCCGTTCCGTCGCCCTGGTCGGCCGCGCCTCGGCCTCGGACGTCGTCCACGGCAACGGCATCACCAGCGCAACGCTGGACCTCTCCAAATTCACCGGCTCATGGTGCCGGTTGGTGGTCACCGCCGGCGACGGCAAGCGCGCCTGGAGCCAGCCGGAATTTCTGTGATCGACGGCTTTCTTTCGAGGGGCTGGCGGGCCGCAGGGCTCGCCGGTTCCGGCGATCCATCCAGAGCCCCGCCCTGCCCTACGCCTCAAAGCGGCTGGTCGGGTCGCGATCGCGGTCGTACCGTCTCGTCAGCGGAAACGGGGGCAGCCAGGATTCGCGACGGATGGTCCAGAGTTCGTAGGTCGGCTTTAGTTGGTCAGGGGCATCCAGAGACCCTAGGCTGACCTCGATCTCGTCTGCGGTGCGACCGAATACCGACGAGCCGCAGCGGGGGCAGAAAGACCGGCCCGCGTAGTCGCGTGTTTCGCCCTCGATCGTCACCGCATCCTGCGCGAATATCGCGGAGGCGTGAAACAGTGCGCCATGATGCTTGCGGCAGTCGAGACAGTGACAAAGGCCGACCCGATAAGGTCGCCCCGACGCCACGATGCGGACGTTGCCGCACAGGCAACCGCCGGTGAAACGGTCCATGCTGCGTTTCCTCCAGAGTTCGGACCGTCAAGTCGGCGACTTGCCGGCGCGCCGGTCAAGATTACGATCGGGGGCCCGCCCTGCCCTATCATGCTTGGGCCGGACCGATCCTCCAACGCCGCCCGGTCCTCGTCAAGGCGCAGGACGGGCGCGTCCCGAGCGGCCGCGCGGCTCGGCGGCGCCATGGATTGGAGCGCGCTGAGTCACCCTGCATCGTCATCTTTCTGCAGCTTGCGTCGCAACTCCACGCCACCCTTGACGGCGCGTCCGTTCTGGCCATAATCTTGGGCCATTCACCAGGGGGGTCTCGACAAGGGGCTGAGATACTGCTGGCGCGAATGGCGGCGCAAACCGCACCTCAAGCAGCGCAGTGACCCGTTGAACCTGATCCAGTTCATACTGGCGTAGGGACGGTGCAAGCGCTGAGCAAACGCAGATTCACGCCCCGAATCCGTATCGGCGTTCTTCCATCATTCCGGCTCGATGACTGGGTCTCCAACGCGAAAACGTGGAGCCTCACGATGACCATTGCCGCAAAGCCACAAGCCCTCACCGTCACCACCGGCCCCCTTCCGGCCTCGACCAAGGTGCATGTCCAGGGCAGCATCCACCCCGACATCCGCGTGCCGATGCGCGAGATCGTGCTGCACCCGACCGCCGGTGAACCGCCGGTGACGGTGTACGATTCGTCCGGTCCCTATACCGACCCGGCGCATGTCGCAGCGATCGAGTCCGGCCTGCCGCGGCTGCGCGAAGCCTGGATCGCCGCGCGCGGCGATATCGAGCCCTATCCGGGACGCACGGTCCGGCCCGAGGACAACGGTTTTGCGTCCGGCGACCGGCTTACACCGGAATTCCCGGTAGCCAACCGTCCGTTGCGGGCAAGGGACGGCAAGGCGGTGACGCAGCTTGCCTATGCGCGGGCGGGGATCATCACGCCGGAGATGGAATTCGTTGCGATCCGCGAGAACCTCGGCCGCAAGGCGATCAGTGAAAAGCTTGAGCGCGACGGCGAGAGCTTCGGCGCCGCAATCCCCGACTACGTGACGCCCGAGTTCGTGCGCGAGGAGATCGCACGCGGACGGGCAATCATCCCGGCAAACATCAACCATCCGGAAAGCGAGCCGATGATCATCGGCCGGAATTTTCTGGTGAAGATCAATGCCAACATCGGCAATTCCGCCGTCACCTCGTCGATGGCCGAGGAGGTCGAAAAGATGGTCTGGGCGATCCGCTGGGGCGCCGACACGATCATGGACCTGTCCACCGGTCGCAACATCCACAACATCCGCGAATGGATCATCCGCAACGCGCCCGTGCCGGTCGGCACCGTGCCGCTCTACCAGGCGCTCGAGAAGGTCAATGGCATTGCCGAAGACCTCAGCTGGGAGGTCTATCGCGACACGCTGATCGAGCAGGCCGAACAGGGCGTCGACTATTTCACCATCCATGCCGGCGTGCGGCTCCACTACGTGCCGCTGACGGTCAATCGCGTGACCGGCATCGTCTCGCGCGGCGGCTCGATCATGGCCAAGTGGTGCCTGCATCACCACAAGGAAAGCTTCCTCTACGAGCATTTCGAGGAGATCTGCGACATCTGCCGCGCCTATGACGTGTCCTTCTCGCTCGGTGACGGCCTGCGTCCGGGCTCGATCGCCGATGCCAACGACGCGGCGCAGTTCGCTGAACTGGAGACCCTGGGCGAGCTGACGAAGATCGCCTGGGCGAAGGATTGCCAGGTGATGATCGAGGGCCCCGGCCATGTGCCGATGCACAAGATCAAGGAGAACATGGACAAGCAGCTCGCCGTGTGCGGCGAAGCCCCGTTCTACACGCTCGGGCCGCTGACGACGGACATCGCGCCGGGCTACGACCACATCACCTCGGGCATCGGCGCGGCGATGATCGGCTGGTTCGGCACGGCGATGCTCTGCTACGTCACGCCGAAGGAGCATCTCGGCCTGCCCGACCGCGACGACGTCAAGACCGGGGTGATCACCTACAAGATCGCCGCCCACGCCGCCGACCTTGCAAAGGGGCACCCGGCCGCGAAGGTCCGGGACGACGCACTGTCGCGGGCTCGCTTCGAGTTCCGCTGGGAGGACCAGTTCAACCTCTCGCTCGACCCTGAGACGGCGCGGTCCTTCCATGACGAGACGTTGCCGAAGGAGGCCCACAAGGTCGCGCATTTCTGCTCGATGTGCGGACCGAAGTTCTGTTCCATGCGGATCTCCCACGACCTGCGCGCCGAGGCGCAGAAGGAAGGGCTCGAAGCCATGGCCGCAAAGTATCGCGCGGGCGGCGATCTCTACATGCCGGTGAGAGACTGACATGCGAATCCTTGTGAAGGGGGCCGGCGTCGCCGGCCTCGCAGTGGCGCATGAGCTGGCGTCGAGCGGTTTTGCCGTGGAGGTCGCCGACGTCGCGCCCTCGATCGAAGCGGGTGCCTCGTGGCTCGCCGGCGGCATGCTGGCGCCCTGGTGCGAGCGCGAGAGCGCCGACGAGCGGGTGCTGACGGCTGGACGGACTGCGACCGGCTGGTGGGACGCCGCCTTGCCGGGCGAAGTCATTCGCAACGGAACGCTGGTCGTTGCTCCGCCGCGCGACACTGGTGAGCTTGCCCGTTTTGCTGCCCGCACGTCGGGCCATGAATGGCTGGATGAGGATGGTATCGCCGCCCTGGAACCGGCGCTGGCCGGCCGTTTCCGCAAGGGACTGTTCTTCCGCGACGAGGCTCATCTCGATCCGCGGCGGGCCTTGAACGCACTCCAGCGATCGCTTCAGGCCAAAGGCGTCCGGTTCCGGTTCGGCACGGACCAAGCGGGAAGCGATTCCGATCGCGTCGTCGACTGCATCGGCGCTGCCGGGATCGGACGGATAAAAGGTCTGCGGGGCGTGCGCGGCGAGATGCTCTACCTCGAGACCGCGGAACTCGCGCTGTCCCGTCCGGTCCGGCTGCTGCACCCGCGTCATTCGATCTATGTCGTTCCGCGCGTCGGCGGCCGCTTCATGGTCGGTGCGACCATGATCGAAAGCGAGGTGGGCGGCGACCCGTCCGCCCGGTCGATCATGGAGCTTCTGAACGCAGCCTATACGCTGCATCCGGCCTTCGGCGAGGCCCGCGTCATCGAGGTAGGCGCCGGCATACGCCCGGCCTTCCCCGACAATTTCCCACGCGTGCTTCGCGCGGGGAACGTGCTGCATGTGAACGGCCTCTACCGCCACGGATTTCTGCTGGCGCCGGCCATGGCGCAGGAGGTGGCCCGGATGGTGGCCGCGTCCGACGTGAAGCAATCGATGACAGGAGTAATGCCATGAGACTGATCGTCAATGGCGAGGAATACCACCTCGATGCCGCGACTCTCGCCGACGCCATGACGAAGCTCGATTTCGAGGGCGGGTGGCTGGTGACGGCCGTGAATGGCGAACTCGTGCATCGCCAGGATCGAGCCGGGCATCGCCTGACCGAGGGTGACCGCATCGAAATCCTTTCGCCGATGCAGGGAGGCTGAGATGATCTCCCTCTATGGAAGCGAAATCGGTTCGCGGCTGCTGCTCGGCACGGCGCGCTACCCCTCGCCTGCGGTTCTCGAGCAATCGGTAAGGCGATCCGGAACGGAAATCGTCACGGTCTCGCTCCGGCGGGAAACGGCCGGCGGCAAGGCGGGCGGCGCGTTCTTCGAGATGATCAAGTCGCTCGGCGTGCGGGTGCTGCCCAACACCGCCGGATGCCATTCGGCATCGGAAGCCGTGCTGACGGCAAGAATGGCGCGCGAACTCTTCGATACCGACTGGATCAAGCTGGAGGTGATCGGCCATCACGATACGCTGCAGCCCGATGTCTTCGCGCTGGTGGAAGCGGCGCGGATACTTTGCGCCGATGGCTTCAAGGTCTTTCCCTACACCACCGATGATCTCGTCGTCGCCGAACGCCTGCTGGAGGCGGGGTGCCAGGTGCTGATGCCCTGGTGCGCGCCGATCGGATCGGCCATCGGACCGGTCAACATCATGGCGCTGAAAGCCATGCGCGCCCATTTTCCGGATGTCCCGCTGATCGTCGATGCCGGCATCGGCCGCCCCTCGCATGCGGCCATGGTGATGGAGCTCGGCTACGACGCGGTCTTGCTCAACACCGCCGTCGCCGGCGCGGGTGATCCTGCCGCCATGGCCGAAGCGTTTGCGAAAGCCATCGACGCCGGGCGCGGCGCCTGGCTCGCGGGCCTGCTCGAACCGCGCGACCTGGCGGTGCCATCGACGCCGGTGATCGGCAAGGCGGTGTTTTCATGAGGCTCGATCCCTTTTACCTGATCGTCGACAGCGCCGACTGGATCGAACGGCTGGTGCCGCTCGGCGTCCGGCTGGTGCAATTGCGGATAAAGGACAGGCCGAACGTATTGCGCAGTGAGATCCGCCGCGCGAAAGCCGTCTGCGCCGGGCATGACTGCCGGTTGATCGTCAACGATTACTGGCAACTGGCCATCGAGGAGGGCTGCGATTTCGTTCACCTGGGCCAGGAGGACCTGGAAGATGCCGATCACGACGCAATCCGTGGTGCAGGGCTGCGGCTCGGCCTTTCCACCCATGACGACGCGGAACTCGCAACCGCGCTGGCGGCGAGACCGGATTATGTGGCGCTCGGCCCGGTTTATCCGACCATCCTCAAGCAGATGAAGTGGGCGCCGCAGGGATTGGAGCGGATCGCAGGGTGGAAGCGGCGCGTCGGACCACTGCCGCTGGTGGCGATCGGTGGGCTGAACGTCGACCGGCTCCAGGGCGTCTTCGACGCCGGCGCCGATAGCGCAGCTGTCGTCACCGACATCACCCTGAACGCCGATCCCGAGGCGCGGACGCGCGAGTGGATCGAACGGACGCAGCAATGGCGGTGACCTCGGGAGCCAGAATGCTGATCGTCGCCGGTTCGGATTCCTCCGGCGGGGCAGGCATTGCGCGTGACGTGGCAACGGCGACCCGTTTCGGCGTGGGCGCCGCGCTGGCGGTCACCGCGATAACCGCGCAAACGCATGCCGCGGTCATCGCGGTCGAACCCGTGCCCGCGTCGCTGGTCGCCACGCAGATGTGGGCGGCGCTGGCGGCCGGTCCGATTGGAGCCGTCAAGGTCGGGATGCTGGCAACAGCGGAGACCGTGCAGGCGGTCGTTGACGTCCTTGCCGGAATTCCCGCGGTTGCCGTTGTTGTCGATCCGGTGCTGGCAAGCTCGTCGGGAGCCCGGTTGCTCTCCGAGCCCGGGATCGAAAGGCTCCGGCAGGCGCTCCTGCCGGCAGCGTTGCTGATCACGCCTAACCTTTTGGAGCTTGCGATCCTGGCAGGTAGTGACGTCGCACGAAGCGACGGCGAAATCGCCCGTCAGGCGGCCCGACTTCTGGGGATGGGCTGTCCGAACGTGCTGGTGAAGGGCGGCCACGCGGACGGCACTCTCTCGATCGACACGCTCTTCGCGCCGGGAACGCCGCCCCGCCGGTTCGCCTCTCGCAGGCGCGATGCGACGTTGCGCGGAACGGGGTGCATGCTGTCGAGCGCCATCGCGGCGCATCTTGCACTCGGTCACGACATGGCGGCGGCGCTTTCGGCCGCAAAGGCCTACCTCGACGATATGTTTGCTGCAGCGGTCGGGGGCCGGCAGACCTGACATGCCCTCGATCCCGGCCGTCTCGTGGAAGCGGCATCATTCGGCACCACGGGCTACAACGTCACTTTGCTGCGCCCGATAGGCCTGCATCCTCTGTCCGCCGACGCTTCAGCGCGATGCGATCGACTGCGGCAGCACGAAAGGCGTGCCGCCAGCTGGCACCGCACCCACCTTGAGGCGGCAGCCGAAGACCGTCTCGATCAGCCCGTCGTCCAGCACCTCGCCCGGGGTGCCGGCGGCGGCCAGCCGGCCGTTGTGCATGACGTGGATGCGGTCGGCATACATGGCGGCAAGGTTGAGGTCGTGCAGGATGGCGACCACGCCGCCGCCGCCGGCCGCAAAATGGCGCGCCACGTCCATCACCATCAACTGGTGGCGGATGTCGAGGCTGGAGACCGGCTCGTCCAGCAGCAGGTAGCGCGGCCGGCCGTCCAGCACCGGCGCCCAAACCTGGCATAGCACGCGGGCAAGCTGCACGCGCTGTTGCTCGCCGCCGGACAGTTCCTGGTAGAAGCGGCCGGCGTAGCCGGCGAGGTCGACGCGGGCCAGCGCCCGCTCGGGCAGCCGCCCCGCCTCACCGGCAGGCACGCCGGACCGGCCGCTGGCGAGCCCGAGCTTGACGACCTCGTGCACGGTGAACGGAAAGGCGAGGGTCGCGGCCTGCGGCAGCACGGCTCGAAGGCCTGCGGCTTCGGCCGGTTTCATGGCCGCGACGTCACCGCCATTGATGGCAATGCGGCCGCCATAGGCGAGGTCCCCCGACAGCGCCTTCAGTAGTGTCGACTTGCCTGACCCGTTCGGCCCGACGATTGCCGCCACCTCGCCCGGCCGCGCTTGCAGATTGACGCCGGACAGGATGCGCCTGGCGCCGATCGCAACCGATACGTCTCGCAATTCGATCATCGCAGGCTCCTCACAGGTCGATGATGCCGCGCCGGCGCAGCAGGATCCAAAGGAAGAACGGCCCGCCGATCGCCGCGGTGACGATGCCGATCGGCAGTTCGGCCGGTGCCACCACCGTGCGCGCGAACGCATCGGCGAGCAGCAGCAGGGCCGCGCCCAGCAGCGCCGAACCCGGCAGCAGGTAGCGGTTGTCCGGGCCGACGACGAGGCGCAGCACATGCGGCACGACGATGCCGACAAAGCCGATGCCGCCGCTGATCGCCACGGTGGCGCCGACGGCGGCCGACACGTTGACGATGGCGGCGTATTTCAGCCGCTGCACCGGCACGCCGAGATGGGCGGCGGTTGCCTCGCCCAGCGCCAGCGCGTTGAGGCCACGGGCGAGGAAGGGCATGGCCGCCAGCGCCGGCAGGATAACGACGGCGGCCGCCGCGAGCTTCTGCCAGGTGGCGCCGGCCAGCGAACCGAGTTGCCAGAAGGTCAGGTCGCGCAATTGCCGGTCGTCGGCGATGAACACCAGCAGCCCGGTCAGCGCCATGGCGAGCGCCGCCAGCGCAATGCCCGCCAGCAGCATGGTGGCGACGGAGGTGCGGCCCTGGCGGGTGGCGACGCGATAAAGGATCAAGGTGGCGGCAAGGCCGCCGGAGAAGGCGGCGAGCGGCAGCGCCGCTGGGCCGAGCAGGGCCGTGAGCGGGGCGAGCGATGTGGTGCCCAGCACGATCACCGACACCGCGCCGAGCCCGGCGCCGGCGGAAACGCCGACAAGGCCGGGATCGGCGAGCGGGTTGCGGAACAGGCCCTGCATGACCGCACCCGAGACGGCCAGCGCCGCCCCCACCAGCATGCCCATGACGACGCGCGGCAGGCGGATGTCGTAGATGATGAGGCGGTCGCGCGCGCTCAGCGCATCGGCGGGCGCGCCGGCGAACCAGTGCCGTAGCACGCCGAGCGCCGAAGCATCCGAGGCGCCGGAGGTGAGGCTGAACAGCGCCACCACGACGAGCCCCGCCGCAAGCACGGCCAGCGTCAGGAGGGCGCGGCCGGAACGATCACCGGCAGGGCGCGCGATCATGCCGGCCGGGCCGGCGAGCGACGGGTTTGCCATCTCGCCGCCTGCTTCAGCGGCTGGCCTGGTCGCCGTAGAGAGCGGCGGCCAGATCGTTGACGGCGTCGGCGGTGCGTGGGCCGAAGCCCAGCAGATAGCTGCCGTCCATGCGCACCAGCCTGCGGGCGGCGCCGGCCGGGGTCTGGGCGATGGCAGGATGGGCGAGCAGGTCGGAGTCGAAAATGCCGGGTCCGGCATGATCCACCACCAGCACCACGTCGGGTCGGGCGGAGACGATCGCCTCGTCGGAGAGCTGCTTGTAGCCCTGGTAGCCCTCGACGGCATTGACGCCGCCGGCCAGCCGGATCATGCCGTCCGCCGCCGTGCCGGAGCCCGAGGCCAGCACCCTGCCGCCGGCCAGCGACAGCGCGAACAGCACCCGCTTGCGCTCCGCCATGCCGGCCGTGCGGCCCTCGGCGGCCTTCAGCTTGGCGTCCACCTCGGCTGCGAGCGTCTCGGCCTTTGCCTCGACGCCCAGCGCCTTGCCGATGACGCGGATGCGCGCGAGGACGCCCTCGCGGTCGAAACTTTCGGGCACCTCGATATAGGGGACGCTCGCCGTCTTCAGCACCTGGATCGCCTGCGGCGGGCCGCTGCCCTGCAGGGCGAGGATGCCGGTCGGGTTCACCGAAAGCACGCCTTCGGGGGAAAGCTGGCGCATGTAGCCCAGGTCGGGCAGCTTGAGCGCCGCCTCCGGATAGAGGCTGGTCGCATCGCGGGCGACGAGATGGCTCTCCTCGCCCAGCGCAAACACGATCTCGGTGACCGAGCCGCCGATCGCGGCGATGCGCGAGGTGTCGGCGAACGCCTCCGCATCATCGGCAGCCGAAGCGGTGTCCGCCGCCAGGGCCGACAGGCCGAGGGCGCCGGCCAGCGCCAGTCCCAGCGCCAGTCCATGCAGGACTTTCATCGCTCGCCTCCTAGGCCGCAATCGGCGCGGCAAGGCGCGGCAGGTTTTCGGCCAGGGCACGCCAGTCGGCCCGCTCGGCTTCGCCTTCATGGCGCTGGCCGAAAAACTGGATGATCATCCGCCCGTTCGCGTCGTAGAGTTCGAGCGAGGTCACGTGGCCGTCCTTGGTCGGCTTGCGCACCAGCCATGTCTCGGCGACGTGATCGGTGCGCAGGTGCAGGTGGAAGGTCTCGTCCATCACGTTGAGCCACGGACCCATCGGCTTGATGTTCCTGACCGGACCGGAATGGATCTGGATGCAGCCGCGATTGCCGACGAAGCACATGATCGGCAATTCGGCCGTCACGACCCGCTCGAACATCAGCGATGCGGCGCCGGTTTCGAGCTGCGTGGCATACTCGGCGCCGACCATGCGCACCGCCTGCCGGCGGCCGAGCTTCATCTTGCGCAGCATGCCGAAGAACTGGTGCACGTCGGTGAGCTTGCTCCAGCCCTCGCGCAGCGTTTCTGCATCGGTCGGCGTGTCGGCGACCTCGGTGTCCATGTCGGCCGGCGGCGGCTCCACGGCGATCGCCGTTGACTGGTCGGCCGATTGCAGCCGGGCGACCAATTGCTGGTAGGCGGAGAGATCGGAAGACGGGCGCAGATGCACCTTGTGCACGGCATCGCCCGCCGCATCGAAGAACTGCAGGCTGCGCCGGATCTCGTCGCCGTCGCGCTTCTCCACCGCAAAGCCATGCGTCCAGATCTTCGGGAAGATGCGCAGGTCGATGTTCTCCCCAAGCGCCAGCGCGGCGTGCTCGCCGGTGACGATCTTGTCGTAGACGCCGATCTTCTCGTGCACCGCGCTGTCGTTGCGGGTCAGCGCCATGACCTCGCCGACGGCCTCCATGCCGGTCAGCAGATCGTTGGCGCGCGCTTCCAGGCGGACGACGCCGTCGCCGCAATGAGCCGCAAGCAACTCGGCCTCGGTGATGCCCATCTGGGCTGCGAGATCGCGCTCGCGCATCTTTAAATTTTCTGAGCGTGCCTGCCTGATCGCGTCGGGGCCGGGTCTTTCGCGCTGGTCCATGTCTACACCTTACTTGTTGAGAATGAGCTTGCCCTGTCGGGTGATCTTGAGCCGGTAGAGCGCGCCGCGGTGCTCGATGCCGATCTCATGCTCGCCCTGGAAAAGGGTGTCCGAAGGCAGGGTCCTGACCGAAACCGGGATGCGTTCGGCGCGCATCGGCGCTTGCGTTTCGACGCGACGGGTCCGGGGGCGGACATCGTCTGGATCGTGCGTGTTCATCCGGATCGGCTCCTGCGGGGAAGAAGCGGGCTTTGGAAACCGGCCCGCGGAAATCCAAATCATTTGTTGACTTCAATAATCATGTTTACTAGTCACTGCAATACCGGACTAACGGAGTCAAGATTTAAGTTACCGGATCTAACCAGAAATGCGAGCAAGCCATGGCCAGCCAGCATGCAACGAAGATTTTGGAGTTCGACTGCAATGGGGTTGGCAAATTGGGCATGGGCCGGTGCATCCGGACCGGAGAGCCGTAGGGCGACGAGCGGACTGACCGCGCTTTTGGCAGGCGTGGCGGCGGCCGCTTTGATGGCGGGATCGGCGCACGCACAGCAGGTGGTTCCGCTGGGCGAGCAAGACGAACAGGTCGAGCAGGCCGAAGCGAGTAAGCCGGATGAATCCGGCGCCACGCTGCTCGACAAGATGATGCTGACAAGCCGCATCGGTGAAACGGCCATCGAAAGCCCTTCCTCCTCCAGCCATGTCGACCAGGAGCAACTCGACCGGCGCATGGCGGCCACCCCGAACGAGATGCTGTTCGGCGTACCGGGCGTAACAATGCAGGCCGATTCCCAGCGGACGGCCTCCTCCGTCAACATTCGCGGTCTGCAGGATTATGGCCGTGTCGCCGTGATCGTCGACGGGGCGCGCCAGGATTTCCAGCGCTCCGGTCATGGCACCCAATCGACGTTCTACCTCGATCCCGAGTTGGTTAAGTCGGTGGACGTGATCCGCGGCCCGGTCGCCAACACCTACGGCTCCGGCGCCATTGGCGGCGTCGTCTTCTTCGAGACGAAGGACGCGGCCGATTTCCTCAAGCCGGACGAGAACTGGGCCGCGTCCGCCACCCAGGGCTACGAGAGCAACGGCCAGGGCTGGACCACCAGCGCCACCGGCGCCTACCGCTTCAATGACAACATCGATGCGCTGGGGAACATCGTCTACCGCGACTACGGCGCCTACAAGGACGGCGACGGCGACCGGGTCGACGGCAGCGGCTTCGAAGTGCTGGGCGGCCTGCTCAAGACCACCATCCTGCCGACCGACAACAGCGAGCTGAAGCTCGGCTGGGTCGGCGCCAGCGACCAGTGGAACCAATTCAGCGGCGGCGCGCCGGCTTACGACGTCGACCTCAAGCAGAACACCTTCACCGCCCGCTACAACATCACCGACGACGACCGGAGCTGGCTCGACCTGCACATCAACGGATCGTTCAACGGCACCAGGCTCGAGCAGACCAGCCTGGTGCCGGTCGGCGGACGCTTCGATCCCGCGACCGGCCTTCCGGTGGTGCTCCCGATCGGCTCAAAGGCGAACTACGATGTCGGCACCACCGGCTTCGACATCTGGAACACGTCCCGCTTCGACACCGGCCAGTTCGCGCATGAGCTGACCTATGGCGGCGACTGGGTGAGCGACGACGTCGACACCACTGGTACTGCGGGCGGCGACAACTTCTACACGCCTTCTGGCAAGCGTCGTGTTTCCGGCGCGTACATCCAGGACAAGGTCTCCTGGGAGTGGCTGGAGGTCATCGCCGGGCTGCGCTACGACAGCTATAGCCTGAAGGGCGACGACACCAATGCCTCGGGCGACCGGCTGTCGCCGCGCATCAGCCTCGGCGTCTCGCCGTTCAACGGCCCCGCTCTGGAAGGGCTGCAGTTCTACGGCACCTATGCGGAAGGCTATCGCTCGCCGTCGCTGAGCGAGACGCTGATCAGCGGCCTGCATCCGGCCGGCGTGGTGTTCCCCTTCCTGCCCAACCCGGCCCTGCGGCCGGAAACGGGCAAGACTTGGGAATTCGGCGCCAACTACAAGGCCGACGGCGTGTTCGCGGACGACGATGCGCTTCGCCTCAAGGCCGCCTACTTCAACAATGACGTCGACGACTACATTGACGGCGCCAACCTCAGCGCCGGCCAGCCGGGATGCCCGTTCATCCCCGGCCTGCCGCCGGTCTTCGTGCCCGGCGGCTTCTACGTCCCCACCTGCTTCCAGCACCAGAACTTCGCCAATGCGAAGATCCGCGGCTTCGAGTTCGAGAGCGTCTACGACGCCGGCTGGGGCTTTGCCGGCCTGTCGGCCTCGCTCATCGAGGGCTACACCGTCTCCTTTGCCGGCGTGCGCGCCGACCTGGCGACGATCCCCTCCTCGCAGGTCACGGCCCAGCTCGGCTTCCGGTTCCTCGATGACCGCCTGACGGTCGGCGGCGAGGTGCAGTACAACGGCAAGCCGAAGGGCAATCCGATTGCCGAGGACTTCACCCTCGTCAACACCTTCGCCAGCTACCAGGCCAGCGACAACCTGAAGCTCGACTTCCGCGTCGATAACCTCTTCGACGTCAACTACGTCAACCCGCTGAACGTCACGGTCACGACCCCGGTCTTCGAGCCGGGCGTGACCATCAAGCTGGCGGCGACCATGCGATTTGGAGGCTGACCAACCATGAAGACGGCTTCTAGCGTCTGAGCGGGGCACGGGGCGTCATGGCATATCTGGATCCCGCCTTTTCCACACAGGGCCTGGCCTGGTCTATGGACAGGTTCGGCGCCATGCCGGCGGAACCGGATGATCCCCGCATTCTCATCCGCGGCGGGGCGCTGCCTTGGGGCCGTGGCGACAGCCTGGAGCGCACAACGCTGACGCCAGCGAGTGCCACGCTTGGCACCGCCCCCGGCGAGCCGCTCGACAGCCGAACCCGGCCGGCGGAGCAGCGGCGCAAGTGGAAGGCAGCCCTGGTCGCCTCCTGCCTACTGCATCTCGCCACTGCCGCCTTCCTGCTGGCCGAAACCCACGACGCGGTGATGATCGCAGGTTCCGAGCAGGCTGGCGTGATGCTGCTTGGAAATGCCCCAAACGACCAGAGCGCAGCGGGCGCATCCTCTGAAATGCCGGCTGTCCGGATCACGCTGGTGAGCATGCTGGAGCCCAAGCCGGTCCAGACGGTCACCGCCGCATCCGTCCCGGCGGCGGAGGCGGCGGAGCCGGTCGAGGCCGAGGTGGCGGAAGCGGCGGTGACCGTGGAAACGCCGGTCGCGCCGCCCGCTGAAGCGGTCGCAGTCGAGCCGGAACCGGTCACGCCGGTGGTCGAGCGGGCGGCGGCCGAGTCCATCAAGGAAGTGCCGTACGGGGCCGCAGCCAATCCTGCCCCCGAAATCTTGACCGCGCTTCAACCCATCGAGGACGAGACCGCCGTTCCCTTACCTGCCGGGCAGGTGCCGGAGCAGCCGGAGCCCGCTGGCGCAAAGCCGATCGAAAGCGCGGAGGCCAAAGAGGGTGCGACCGGCGAGCGCGTCGTGGCCGAAACGGTCAAGCCGGCGCCCTTCGAGAAAATGGTTGTGGCAAAGGCGGAGCAGCCTCGAAAGAAGCCCGCCAGGAAGCGCGAGAGAAAGGCCGAACGGGCCCCGCCGAAAGCGGCTGCGCAAAGGCCCAAGTCCGGTTCCGGCGGCAACAGCGAGGCCGACGCACGGCGCGGCGCCGCCCAGGGCGAGGCCGGCGGCACGACCGTGAGCGCGTCGAAAGGCGGGGCGGCATCGGCCGCCGGCAACGCTGCCGTGTCCAACTATCCCGGCAAGGTGGCCGCCAGGCTGCGGCGGGCGGTGCGCGGCATTTCAAGCCTGGCGCGGACCAAGGCCCGCAGCGACGTGCGGGTGTCGTTCGTGGTGGATGCCAGCGGCGGGGTCGGCAGGATCCGGATCGTCCGCGGTTCCGGCTCGCCCGAACTCGACGAGGCCGCTCTCGCCGTCGTGCGGCGCGCCGCCCCCTTCCCGCCGATCCCGCCGCAGGCCGGCAGGTCCAGCTGGGCCTTCACCCTGCCCCTGGGCATCGCCCGCTGAGCTGGCTCCGTCGCAGGTGCGAGGTCTGACACAGCTCGAGGGCCCGGTTCGGACTGGGGATGCGTACTCGCTGCTGCCACCGTCGCAACCGGCAGCGTCAGTGGGAGCCCTCGGGCATGCCGCGTGAGCCTTGCACACCCGGACCGGTTCCGCGATGGACGCGCGCCTGGTCTGCGCGAAGAGCGGGATTGCCCGCTCGCGTCCCGCCGATCCGGCTCAATCGACCGTCCAGATCGCCACGTCGGCCGGTGCCAGCAGGCTTTCGCCGACCAGGAAGGTCGCGCCGGGCTTCGCCGGCACCGCCGCCGGCGCGGGGCCGTAGTTGAAGGCGAAGTGCAGGCGGCCGCGCCGGGCGACGCGCAGGTCGCCGAGATCCGGCAGCGTTTCGACGCCGGCCCATGCGAGCGCCTCGCCGATGAGCTTCAACAGGAACTCGCCCTGCGGCAGGGTTGCCAGATAGCGCGCCTTTTCGTTGCCGACCAGGGCGGGCGATCCGTTGCGGTAGGCTCCTTCGAACGTGGCGAGCACCGTCTCGCCGGTGCAAACGGTTTCACGCCAGGTGCCGACCGGATAGCTCGAGTTGCCGTGCAGCACCCGCTCATCATGAAAGTCCGGCAGCGACTCGACGCGGGTGACGCGGAGGTCGATGAGGTCGCAAAGCGGTCGCGGCGGCAGGTTTTCGGGGATGTGCATGTCACGGGTCTTGCTGCCGCTTCTCGGTCCGAACAGGATTTTTGCGTCGGAGGCCTTGAGCCGCGCCACGAAATCGGGATCGACGATAACGAGATCGGGTGCCAGCACCAGCGCGTAGCCGGCTAGGTCAGAGTGCTGGCCGATGATGTCGACATCGACGCCGAGGCGGGCGACGGCGGAATACCAGTCGAGGGCAATGGCCGCGCCGGCATAGCCGCGCCCCTGCGGCAGGGCGCGCGTCGCAAAGCGGGATTCGTAATCGAGCACGATCGCGACCTTCGCCTTTTCGCGGGCCTCGCCGCGCGGAATACGCTTCATCTCCTCGATGACCTGGGCCACTTCCAGATAGCCCTGGTCGGTCTCGCTGTCGGGAAGCAGCAGGCCGGCGTGGAACTGTTCCTGCGCGAACGGCGCCTGTCGCCAGCGGAAGTAGGAGACCATGTCGACGCCGTGCGCATAGGCGAGCCAGGTCCAAAGCCGCACCATGCCATCCGCTGGCGCCTGGTTGTGGGCTGCCCAGTTGACCGGCCCCGGCTGCTGCTCCATCACCCAGACGCGGCCGCGCCCGACGGCGCGATAGAGGTCGTGGTTGAAGGCGGTCTGGTCGGGGTCGCCGACGCGCAGGTAACGGGCCTTGTCCTCCGCCGACAGCCGGCCGTTCAGCAGCCCACCCATCGGGTAGACGTCCCAGGAGGCGACGTCGATGTCCTCACCGACCTTGTAGTGGTTGAAGTCGGTGTTCTGCGACATGAAATTGTGCGTCACCGGCCGTCCCGGCGAATGCCGGCGGATGATGTCGACCTGCGCCTTGTTGAAGCTCTTAACCTGGTCGGAGGAGAAGCGCATGTAGTCGACCAGATGGGTCGGGCTCGGCTCCTCGACGAGATTGTTGGGCAGGTCGATCTCGTCGAAGCCGTTGTAGTGCATGGCCCAGAACGACGTGCCCCACGCCTGGTTCAGCGCCTCGATCGTGCCGTAGCGCGCCGCGAGCCATTCCCGAAAGGCGCGCCGGGCCTCGTCCGAATAGCTGTGGATCGTGTCGTGGTCGCCGTATTCGTTATCCGTCTGCCAGGCATGAACGAACGGATTGGCGCCGTAGCGCGCCGCCATCGCCTCGACGATGCGGGCGGCCTCGATGCGATAGCGGCGGCTGGAGAAGCAATAGTGCCGGCGTGCGCCGAACTTGCGCACCACGCCCTTTACGTCGACCGGCAGGATGTCGGGATGGCGATCCACGAGCCATTTCGGCGGCGCCGCAGTCGGCGTCCCCAGGATGACCTTCAGTCCCGCCTTGCCGAGCACGTCGACTGCCTCGTCCATCGACTTCCAGTGGAATTCGCCCGGCCGGGGCTCGATATGGGCCCAGGCGAATTCGCCGATGCGCACCCAGGCGAGGCCGAGCTCGACCATGCGGCGCGCATCCTCCTCCCATTTCGCCCGCGGCCACTGCTCCGGGTAGTAGCAGACGCCGAGTTCCAGCATGTCGGCGGCCTGCTGGACGGGGTCGAAGCGGTTCGGGTTCGTCTGAGGCATGTGCAATTCTACTGTCCTTTGAATTACCTGGCCGGTTCGTTCCGGCGCTTTCTTGTTGTCTCTACTGAAAATAAACGTTTTTATAGCAGTGCGTGCGAGGGGAGCCACCCGTGCAATGCTCAGGTTGCGGAGGTCAGCCGGTCGTCGCAGCGTTCGACCAGGTTCGGCATCAAAAGGGTCTGCAGGGTATCCGGCCCCTCCCCCTCGATGCGGCGCAGGATGTAGGCGCCAAGCAGCGCGCTGGGCTCGCTGATCGGCAGGTAGAATGTGGTGATCGGCGGGGCGAAGTACTGGCTGACGTTGAGATCGTCGGTGGCGTTGACGACGGCGTCGCGGCCATGCACCAGGCCGCGCTCGTGAAAGCCGGAAAGCGCCCCGAGCGCACTGGCCTCGTTGGCGCAGATATAGGCCGTCGGTGGGCTTCCAAGGTCGGCCATCGTCAGCACCGTTTCGCGCCCGTAGGCCGGCGTCAGCCGGCCATTGGCGACAAGCGCCGGGTCGAAGGGCAAGCCGGCGGCCTCGAGGGCGCGCCGATAGCTCTGAAGCCGGGTGATGCCATAGGTCAGGCCCGCCGGCGGGTTGACCAGCGCGATGCGGCGGTGGCCGCGATCGATCAGCCGCTCCATGGAGACGCGGATCATCTGCTCGTTGTCGGCGTCGACATAGGCGTGCGGCGCGTTGGCGACGCTGGTGCCGTAGGTGACGAAGGGGAACTCCGCCGCCTGCATGGTGCGGATGCGCGGATCGTCGGGGCGCGTGCCGGTGATGATGATGCCGTCGGCCTTCTTCAGCGAGACGATCTGCTCGATGGCAGCCCGGCTTTCCTCGAAGTTGCGCACCGGATAGAGCGAAACCCGGTACGGGCTGTCCTCCAGCGCCCAGGAGATGCCGCTGAGGAGCTGGGCGTATTCCACACCTTCCCACTCGTTTTCCTGCGGCCCCGGCGCGGTCATGATCGCCGCCACCTGGTAGGTCTTGCCAGTGCGCAGTTGCACGCCGTGCAGGTTGAGCTGGTAGCCGATGCGCTCGGCCGCTTCCAGCACGAGGTCGCGGGTCTGCGGCCGCACCTGCGGCGAATGGTTCAGTGCCTTGGACACGGTGGCGATCGACAGCCCGGTTTCCTGGGCGATGGTCTTGATCGTCGGTCTCTGCGTGGCGTTTCGGTTCATCGGATATGGTCCTGCCGCCCGGAGGCGGATGCGCGGCCGGTGGGCAGACCGGCCGCATCGTGGGTGTCGCTCAAGGACTAAGGCGGGCGAGCGTGTCGTCGAGCGCGTTGAGGAAATAGTCGCAGTCCTCCGTGCTGAAGGGTGCCGGCGGCTTGATCTTCAGCACGTTGTGGTGCGGTCCCTCGCTGCTCAGGAGGATGCGGTGCCTCTGCTTCATCTCGGCAATGACCAGGTCGAGTTCGCGCGCGGCGGGCTCCAGCGTCTCGCGGTCGCGCACCAGCTCGATGCCGATGAAGAGGCCATGGCCGCGCACGTCGCCGATGATCGGATGGCGGGTCGCCAATTCCCGGGCGCCGTCCATCAGCCGCTCGCCGACGACGCGGCAGTGATGCATCAGCCGCTCGTCGCGGATCACGTCGAGCACGGCAAGCCCGATCTCGGCGGAAACCGGATTGCCGCCGAAGGTATTGAAGTACTCCATGCCATTCGCGAAGGCGGCGGCGACGGCTTCCGTGGTCACGACCGCGGCCATCGGGTGGCCATTGCCGATCGGCTTGCCCATGGTGACGATGTCCGGCACCACCCCTTGGATCTCATGCGCCCAGAAGTGGCTGCCGACCCGGCCGAAGCCGACCTGCACCTCATCGGCCAGGCACAGGCCGCCGGCGGCGCGCACATGGGCATAGGCCTCCTTCAGATAGTCGGCCGGCAGGGTCAGCTGCCCCCCGGTGCCGAGAATGCCCTCGCTGAAGAACAGCGCCGGCCGGCGTCCGTCCGCCGCGAGTGCCGCCACCTGGTTGCGCACGTCCTCGGCATATTTGCGCCCGGCGCTTTCGTCGCCATAGCGGAAGCGGCCGCGATAGAGGTCCGGCATTTCGGCGACGCGGACATGCGCCGGCCTTCCCTCGCCGCCCTTGCCGGCGAACTTGTAGGGGCTGACGTCGATCAGGCTGGAGAGATGGCCGTGATAGGCGTGGTCGACGGTGATGATGTCGCGGTTGCCGGTATAGGCACGCGCCAGCCGGATCGCCAGGTCGTTAGCCTCGCTGCCGGAGTTGACGAAGAAGCAGACGTTGAGCGGATCCGGAAACAGCGCCGCCAGCCTGCGCGAATATTCGACTAGAGAATCGTGCAGGTAGCGCGAATTGGTGTTGAGCCTTGCCATCTGCACCTGCGCCGCCTTGACGACGCGCGGATGGCAATGGCCGACGTGGCAGACGTTGTTGACCATGTCGAGCCAGCGCGTGCCGTCCTCGTCGATCAGGTAGGCCCCCTCGCCGCCGACGATCTTCAGCGGGGCGTCCGAATAGGCGATGCTCAGCGAGCGGCCGATTCGGCGCTGCCGCTCGCGGACGAGGAACGGCTTGTCGCGTGCCACGATCACCGAGGCGGGTACGGAATAGCCGAGGATGACGCTCGGATCCGGGCTGATGGCGCGCCAGACCTGCCACTGGCTGCGCACGCCGACGCCGTGCATGCGTGCCTCGAGGCCGAGATGGTCGGTGACGATCTGGAAATGCAGGTGCGGCGACCAGTTGCCGTTTTCGGACGCCGCGCCGAAGGCGCAGAACGCCTCGCCGCCGGCAATCGCCTGACCGATCGACAGCTTTGCGACGCTGTCGCGCGACAGGTGGCCGTAGAGGGTCCAGAAGACGTCGCCCTCGTCGGTTGCGTGTTCGAGCAGGACGGTCGGGCCGAAGCCGAAGGGAACCGCGTCGTCATAAATGAAGGCGACCTTGCCTTCGAACGGCGCGTGCACGGGCTCGTGGGCCGGCGCGAAGATGTCGACGCCGAGATGCACGGTGCGGCGGGCGCCGGGGGAGGCGGTCTCGAAGGCATCGCCCTTGTAGATGACGCGGTCCTCGCCATAGAGGCCGATGGCGAAATCGGCGCCGTGCTCGGCTATACGCTGATCGACCAGCGCCTCGGCCCCGGCGGCGTCGAGCGTTGCCCAGGCCTGCGCGTCAGGTCCATGGGCCGTCAGGTCCAGGGCGAGCACCTTCGGCCTTGCGATGCCGGGGCGCACGATCGGGGAAAATTCATGCGCATTGCGCTCCAGCCAGCGCTCGACCCGGGGCGCATGCGCAATCGGCGAAAAGCCGCAGGCGTCGCGAATGCGGGCAATCGCGACCGACCGGTTCTCCCGCTGCAGCCGCTGCAGTTCGCGCCAGACGTCCTCCTGGCTGACCAGCAGATAGGTATTTTCGGGATTGTCGCGGATCTGCCTGGCGGCCATGCACATGCTGACCGCATAGCGGGTGCAGACGAGATCGAAGATCAGCTCCGCCTCGACCTCGCCGATCGGGTTGACGGCGTGGTAGGCGGCGGCGAGCCGGGCGATCGTCTCGATCGGATCGGCGGTGCCGATCAGCGCATAGGCGCCGGCGACGGCAATCTCGATCACTCGCCATGTTTCCACCATGTCGCCGAAATCGAGGAGGCCGCTGACGCGCCCCTGGTCATCGAGCAGCACGTTGTAGTCGTTGGCGTCGTTGTGGATCACCTGGCGCGGGCAGGTCCGGAGGCGCGGCAGCACTGCCGCGGCGAAGCGTTCGAGGATGGCGCGCGCGGCCTCGCGCCTTTCAACGTCCTCGATCAAGCCGACGTTCTCCAGGTGCATGTCGGCGCGGCCGATATCCCAGCCGTAGTGGCGGCTGGCGCCGGCATGGCTGAAGCCCTCGAGGCTGCGGTCGAGCTCGCCGAGCAGCCGGCCGAGCGTTTCGACGCTCTCGTCGCCGCGGGCGCCGGAGCGCGACCACACCTCGCCGGGCAGCCAGGTCAGCAGGCGGGCGATCCGCTCGCCGCGAATGCGTGCCGTGGCGAGCGCGGCGCCGTTGCGGTCGGGCAGCGCGCGCGAGAGCGGCAGGTGCGGCGCGGTGTGGGCCAGGTGGTCCAGCACCGCCATCTGCATCGCCAGCTCCTGGGGCGCGCCCGGCGCATGCAGCTTGAGCAGGAACGTCGCGCCGTCCGCGGTGCGGACGCGATAGTTGAGATCGTGTTCGCCCGGGAGGGCCGTGACGTCCCCGGCCAGTCCATAGCTGTCGCGAAGCAGGGCGCCGATCGCCTCGCCTTCGTGATCGAATCCGTCTCTCGCATCCATCTGATCCAACTCCATCACCAGGAAACCTGTCGTCCGTCATAGCTGCGAAACGTGCCGCTTGCAGCCCTGTCTGTGCCATCAATGATTGCCTTCAGCGCCGCCGCGCTCGCCGCGACGTCGATCTTCGCCTCCTCGCCACCCATGTCGGTGCGCACCCAGCCCGGATGCAGCGAGACGACGGCGATCCCGTCGCCGCGCAGATCGTGGGCAAGCTTCGACGTCGCCATGTTCATCGCCGCCTTGGAGCAGCGATAGGCGTAGTCGCCGTCTTCATCATCGAGCGTGCCTTCGGCCAGCGATCCGGAGCGGCTGCTGATGTTGACTATCTTGCGTCCGCTGCCGGTCAATAGGTTGGGCAGCAGCGCGCGGACCAGCAGCAGCGGTGCCAGCGCGTTGACCCGTATCACCTCCAGGAAGTCGTCGGCATCGAGCGAGGCAAGGCCGCCGGTGTCGCCGCGGATTGCGGCGTTGTTTATCAGCACGTCGATCGCCACGCCGTCCAGGCGTCGCGCAAGGGCTGCGATCGAGCCCGGATCGGCGACGTCGAGTTGCTCGGTGACGATCGCGCCGGCGGCTGCATGCATCGGCTTCCGCATGCAGGCGATCACGGTCCAGCCGGCGTTCGCATAGGTTTCGACAAGCGCGCGGCCGAGCCCCCGCGAGGCGCCGGTGACGAGCACCGTGCGGCCGGAGCCGTCCGTCGGGCGCCGGGCCGCCTCTCCCTGCCGGGCGGTCTCAGCGATGCTTGATGTCATACTTCTTCTCGATCTGGTTGATGAGGCTTGCCGCCGCCAGCGTCAGCAGGATGTAGAGGATCGCCGCCGAGTTGTACGGCGCGAACGGCAGGAAGCTCGCCGACTGGAATTCGCGCATCCGCTGGGTGATGTCTCGGATCGAAAGGATCGACAGCAGCGAGGTGTCCTTGAGGATGGCGATCAGTTCGTTGCCAAGCGGCGGAATGACGATGCGAAAGGCCTGCGGCAGGATGATCAGGCGAGCGGTCTGCCAGCGGTTCAGGCCGATGCTCGCCGCCGCCTCGATCTGACCGACGGGGATGGCATTGATGCCCGAGCGGAAGATCTCGGCGAGATAGGCCGAATAGGCCAGCGCCATGGCGGCGATGCCGCGCATCAGGTTCGGCGGATCGAAGATGCCCTGTGTGGCGTCCTTCAGGGCGCCGCTCAGGGGCAGCCCGACATAGAGCACGATGACGAGCATCGGAATGCCGCGGATCGTGTCGACGATGAACTCCGATCCGATCGACAGCGGATGGCGCCGATGGAGGAAGCCGCCGAATGTCAAAAGCCCGACGGCGATGGCGAGCACGGCAAGGGTGATGCCGGCGGCGCGATCGCCGTCGTTGAGCGCCTCGACGCGCCACAGCACCGGCCAGTCGGCCGGCACCGCGGCGGCGGGCAGCAGGGCGCCGCTGACGTCCTCGTTCTTGCCCACCGCGGCGATCGCCTCGGGCGGCCCGAGGAAGGTCCTGACCGGCGTTTCAGTCAGGGGCGCGCCTTCATAACGGCCGAAACGGACGTCGCCGATCAGGCCGGACGGCGTGCCGGTGACGATGCCGACCTTGCCGTTCAGCGAGCCGGCGAGCACATAGGCGTCGCGCGGCTGCAGCAGGAACCAGGCGGAGGAAGCCGCAAGGACGACCGCCGCGGCTGCAAAGAGCACCAGGCTGCGGCGCGTGTAGTGCAGTTTCAGCAGGCCGACCCAGACCAGCCCGAGGACGGCGGCCAGCATGTAGGCCGCGATGGCGGCGCGGATCGTCGTCGCCAATCCGGCGGCAAAGGCGATATGGGCAAACAGCAGCACGAAGGCGAGACTGGCGCCGTTCACCCCGCCCAGCAGCCATGCGCCGGCCCTGCGCATGGCGCCTTGCGGCCCCGGCTGCGCGCGGCTGCCGGCGAAGAACAGGACGATGCCGGCAAGCAGCAGCGCGGCATAGGTCGGCCACAGCCAGCCCTCCACCCGGCGGACCATCAGGTCGGCGGCCTCCGTCAATTGGCGCGGTGTGGCGCCCTTGATGACCAACTCCGACTTGAACGAATCGACGCCGTTGGCGACGACCGAGGCGATGAACGGATGGACCGTATCGCCCGCGACGATGAAGGTTGCGGCGACAGCGCTTGTCAGGGCGGCGAGCGCGGCCATCCGCCGACGCGGAGCCTTGCCGCGCCACAACAGCGGAACTGCCAGCCCGGCCGAAAATGCGGTCGCAAGCATCAGGAACCCCGGCACGAAGGCCGACGAGCCGGGTTCGACGCCGACGATGGCGCGCAGCGACCGCTGGTAGTCGGCCGAGGACGCAAACAGGTAGACGATGAAGGGCAGCGCGGACAGGATGATCAGGTTGCTGGGCCTGATGCTTCTGACGAATGACATGCCTGTCTCCGGACGTCGTGATCGAAAAGGTGCCCGGGGGCGCGGCGCGCGTCCCCGGCTTGCCGGTCTCGGTGAGAACGGAGGGCCTAGTTGAGGCCCCAGTACTTGGCGATCAACTGGTCGAGCGTGCCGTCGTCCTTGATGGCCTCCAGCCCCTCGTTGAAGGCGGCGACGTTCTCGTCGCCCTTGCGGAACACCAGGCCGAGCGGGTCGGATTCGAGATCCTTGATCGCGGCGACGAGTTCGCCGGCGAACTCGCGCTCGTAGGCGGCGGCATTGGCGCCGTTGATCACCACGCCGTCGACGTCCTTGTTCTTCAGGGCGATGATCGCGGCGCTGAAGCTGTCATAGGCGACGACGTTCTCCTTGCCGACGACGTTCTCGGCGACCTGCGCATCGGTCGTGTTGGCCTGCGCCGACAGTTTGCGGCCCTGTGCCTTGAACTCTTCAAGGGAGAGGTTCTGGTCCTCTACGCGCGTCAGCACCGCCTGGCTGTTGACGATGTAGGGCTCGGAGAAGTCCATCGCCTTCTTGCGCTCATCGGTGATCGAGACGCCGGAGGCGACCAGGTCGAAATTGCCTTGGTCGAGTGCTGCAAAGATCCCGTCCCAACCGGTCGTCACGAACTCGACCTGGCAGTTGATCTTGGCGCAGATGGCGTTGACGACGTCGACGTCGAAGCCGACGACCTGGCCGGTTGCGGGGTCGATACTCTCCATTGGCGGCGACGTGGTGTCCGAGCCGACCTTGAGCAGCTTGCCGCCGAGATCGGCGGCCTGGGCGGCCCCCGCCATGAGCAGGGCAAGGGTTATGCTAGCAACGAGCTTCTTCATTCCATCCTCCGTTGATGAAGTCCGCCGGACCCGGTCGGGCCTCCTCTGCCCGTGCCGGTTCCGAATGTTGCCGAAAAGACGGTGGTTGAATACGGCTCGCAGGTTGGGGGCCAGCCGCAACGCGCATTCGCAACACCAGCGCAAGCTCCCGCGTCACCGCCGCACGATGCTCGGTTCAGGACGCAAGGCTATCCGCGTAGAAACCAGTAACAAGCAATAAAAACGTTTTCAACACTGAAGAAAACGTTTTTATTGGCGATTTGGCGGACCTGATCGCACCGTGGATCATGATGAGGAACTCCCTCGCCGCGCGGCCGGCTGGCGGCAGTCAGCGGCCGCAGGTCCTGTCACCAGGGGCCCGGCTGCCGGGCAGCCGGCTGTGGAAAACCTGTCCCTTTGCGAAGTCGGGGTCGCCTCTGTCCGGCAATGCCGCTTACCTGTCATCACGACAGAAATTGCCTCTTTACAGCCCCGCTCAAATGATGGTTTGTTGTGATCATAAAATTGTGAAGCCTATCACAAAGAAGCTGCGCCAAGCGGCCACCTGAAACCGCCAGCGACGAGGACGTCTCGTCGGGCAACACGGGGAACATATTGGACCAGTTCCATGCGAAGTCCGCGCACGGCGGCGCCATTGGCATGCGTGCCATCAGCAAGTCGTTCGGCACCTTCCTGGCCGTCGACAACGTAACCTTGGATATCCGGCCGAACGAGTTCTTCACCCTGCTCGGCCCCTCGGGATGCGGTAAGACAACGCTGCTTCGGATGATCGCCGGCTTCGAACTGCCGACCGAAGGACAGGTGCTGCTCGATGACAGGGACATTTCCAGCCTGCTGCCGAACCAGCGGCCGGTCAACACCGTCTTCCAGAACTACGCCCTCTTCCCGCACCTGACCGTCGCCGAAAACATCGGCTTCGGCCTGAAGATGCTCGGCAAGCCGAAGGCCGACATTGCGGCCGTCGTGGCGCGGATGCTGAAGCTCGTGCACCTGGACGGTCGCGGCGACAATCCGGTGACGCAGCTCTCCGGCGGCCAGCAGCAGCGCGTGGCACTGGCCCGCGCGCTGGCGCCGCAACCGAAGGTGCTGCTGCTCGACGAGCCGCTTTCGGCGCTCGACCTGAAGCTCAGGAAATCCATGCAGATCGAACTGAAGCGCCTGCAGGCGGAGACCGGCATCACCTTCGTGTTCGTCACCCATGACCAGGAAGAAGCGTTGACCATGTCGGACCGCATCGCGGTCATGTCGCAGGGACAGGTGCGCCAGGTCGGCAGTGCGCGTGAGATCTACGACCGTCCGGCGGACCGCTTCGTCGCCGACTTCATCGGCGAAACGAACTTTCTGGAAGGGACGCTGGCCGGGAGCGAGGGATCGATGGCTTCCGTACGGCTCAAGGCCGGCGGGATCATCCGGGCCGGCCTGCCGGAAGGCGGCGCGCCGAAGGCCGACCTGACCGTCGTCGTCCGCCCCGAACACGCCGAACTGGCGGCGGCCGGGTCCGGCACCTTCGACGGCACGCTCGGCGAGGTGATCTATTTCGGCACCGATACGCATTTCCACGTCCGTCTCGACGACGGCGGCACCTTCATCGTCCGACGGCAGAACACCCGGTCCGGCGCGGCGGCACCCGAAACCGGCGCGCGCGTCGGCGTCCGCCTCGGCGAAGGCGCCGCGCAGATCCTGAAGGACTAGGTCATGGCGCTCAGTGCTGCACAGGCCGGCGAAGCCCGACAGAAGAAGGACATTCGCGACCGGTGGCTGCTCAGCGCCCCGGCCCTGCTGCTGATCCTCGTCGCCGGCGTCGGTCCGCTCCTGATCGTCGTCCTCTACTCGTTCCTGGCGCCCGGCAGCTACGGCGACGTGAAGTGGGAGTTTTCGAGCCAGGGCTGGTTCAACGTCTTCTTCGCGCGTGACATCTTCGACGACACGGTGTCATTGGCGGACGCGCATTTCTCGATCTTTTGGCGCTCGATCAAGCTGGCGCTCGGAACCACGGTGCTGTGTGCGATCTTCGGTTTTCCCACCGCCTATTTCATCGCCACGCGTCCCCCACACAACCGCTCGGTCTGGCTGTTCCTGATCACCATACCGTTCTGGACGAACATGCTGATCCGCACCTTCGCCATCCAGGAACTGATCCGCACCGAGGGCATCATCAACTCGGTTCTGTTGAAGCTCGGCGTCATCTCGGCGCCGGTGCAGATGCTCTATACCGATTTCGCCATCCTGCTCGGCATGACCTATGTCCATCTTCCATTGATGGTTCTGCCGCTCTACGCAAGCCTTGAGAAGCTGGACTTCCGTCTGATCGAGGCCGCCTATGATCTCTACGCCAGCCGCTTCAACGTGCTGATGAAGGTGATCGTGCCGCTTGTGAAGCCCGGGCTAATCGCCGGCTCCATCCTGGTCTTCATTCCGGCGCTTTCCTCCTACGTCATTCCGCGCGTGCTCGGCGGCGGCAAGAACCTGATGATCGGCAACCTGATCGAGTTGCAGTTCGGCCAGGGCCGGAACTGGCCGCTGGGGGCGGCGCTGTCGGTCACGCTCGTCATCATCGTGCTGTTTGCGATGCTCTACTACGTCCGCAATGCCGGGAAGGCCGGAGGCAGCAGCCATGGCTAAGTCGTTCTCGATCAAGCGTCTGCCGGGCTTCTCGACGATCGCGATGATGACCTTCTTCGTGCTCTACCTGCCGATCGCGACCCTCGTCGCCTACGCCTTCAACTCCGGCGTCTCGGTGGCGATGTGGGAAGGGTTTTCGCTGCGCTGGTTCGAGGCCGCCTGGAACAACGACCTCGTCATCGAGGCCTCGGTCCGCTCGTTGAAGATCGCATCCGTCGCTGCCGTCCTGGCGACGATCTGCGCGACGCTTGCGGCGCTTGCGACGACACGCACGGCCGCCTATCGCGGCATGACCTTCAAATACGCCTTCATCAACCTGCCGCTTTTGGTGCCGGAGATCGTCACCGCCGTGGCGCTGCTGATCTTCTTCTCGCGCGTCAAGGTCTGGACCGGCTACTCCGGCCTCGGCTACCTGATGATGTCGCATGCGGCCTTCTGCGTCCCCTTCGCCTATCTGCCGATCCGCGCCCGGCTGGAGAGCATGGACCTGTCGCTGGAGCGCGCCGCGGCCGACCTCTACGCCACGCCGTTCAAGGCGTTCCGCTACGTGACGCTGCCGCTTCTGTGGCCGGGCATCCTCGCCGGCCTGATGCTCGCCTTCGTCATCTCGCTCGACGACGTCGTCATCACCGAATTCGTCAAGTCGGGCGGCCAGGACACGCTGCCGACCTATATGCTCGGCCAGCTCCGCCGCGTCGTGACGCCGGAGATGAACGCGATTTCGACGGTCTTCCTGCTGATATCGCTGGCGATCGTGACGGTCTTCTTCTTCCTCAGCAGGACACCCGAAAAAGACAATGGCTAATTCAATCAGGAGAACAGCAATGAAGCACAGACTGGGTTTCGCATCGCTCGCCCTCGGGCTCCTCGCCGGCACGGCGATCGCCCACGCCGAAGGTGAACTGAACATCTACAACTGGGGCAACTACACCAGCCCCGAGATGATCAAGAAGTTCGAGGAGCAGTACAAGATCAAGGTGACGATCACCGACTACGATTCGAACGACACCGCGCTCGCCAAGGTTCGCCAGGGCGGCCACGGCTTCGACATCGTCGTTCCGTCGGCAAGCGTCATGAAGGTCTGGATCGACGACGGTCTGCTGCTCGAAAGCCGTCCCGACCAGCTGGAGAACTTCAAGAACGTCGATCCGCAGTGGGTGGACGTACCCTTCGACCCGGGCCGTCACTATTCGGTTCCGTGGATGTGGGGCACGACCGGGGTCGCCGTCAACACCAAGGTCTACACGGGCGACATCAACACCTCGGCGATCTTCCTCGATCCGCCGGCCGAACTGGTCGGCAAGATCAACGTCGTGCCGGAAATGTCCGACGTCATGCACATGGTCGTGACCTATGCCGGCGGCGAGCCCTGCACGGGCGACCTGACGGTGCTGAAGAAGGCCCGCGACATCCTCGCCGCCGCCAAGCCGAAGTGGCTGTCGATGGAATACGGCACGATCGAGAAGCACGCCAAGGGCGACTTCGACGCCGGCGTCGACTGGAACGGCGCCACCTTCCGCATCCGCCTGCAGAACCCAGACGTGCATTACGGCTATCCGAAGGAAGGCTATCCGATCTGGATGGACAACGCCGCCATCCTGAAGGACGCCAAGAATGTCGAGAACGCCAAGCTGTTCCTGAACTTCATCATGGAGCCGGAGAACGCTGCGATGAATTCGGCCTTCGCCCGCTACGCCAACGGTATCAAGGGTTCCGAAGAATTCATGCCGGAAGACATGAAGACGGCACCGGAGATCATCGTTCCGGAAGAGCTGAGGGCCGCCGGCAAGTTCGGCCTTGCCTGCCCGCCGGAAGTCAATGATCTCTACACCAAGCTCTGGACCGAACTGCAGAAGTAACGGCCTCGGTACCTGGCCGTGTCGCGCCCTCGGGCGCGGCACGGCAGTATTGTGAATCCTCGCGCCGGACCCACGTCTGCGCGACCAGCAGGGACGACCGCCTCGGACAGGGCCGCGCGCCCGCCGCATGCGGCCGATGTTGCGATGCTCCCCACCTTCAAGGACCGCTACGGGTTCGCCCGTTCCGACGTTACGCTATCCAACTGGCGCACGGCCCCCTACAGCCGCTGGGCCTTCCAGAACGTGCGCGATCTCGTGCCGAGCGCGGCGATCCGCACCGCCAGCCCCGAGCCCGAGCAGGCAAGGGACTCCTCCGCGTTTCTCCAGTCCAGGATCGAGACCGGCATCGACGGCGCCGCGACCGTCAAGGACTTCCTCGACTACGCCCATACGGACGGTTTCGTCGTCATGCGCGACGGCAGGATCGTCGCCGAACATTATGCGCCGCATGCCGATGTGAACGCCCCGCACGTCATCTTCTCGGTCTCGAAGTCGATGACGGCGATCGTCTCCGGCATTCTTGAGCATCAGGGGCTGATCGATCCGGACCGGCTGGTGACGCACTACCTGCCGGAAGCGGCCGGCAGCGCCTACGGCACCTGCAGCTACCGCGACGTGCTCGACATGCGCGTCAGCCTGGATTTCGAGGAGGCCTATCTCGATCCGCTCGGCGCCTTTGCGCGCTACCGGCGTGCCACGCTGTGGAACCCGCCGGAGCCGGGCACGCCGGTCGAGACGCTCGCCGCCTTCCTGACGACGCTGCCCAAGGCGCCGCACGCCCATGGCGGCCCGTTCTTCTACGCCTCGCCGAACTCCGACCTGCTCGGCGTCATCATCGAGCGCGTCACCGGCCAACGCTTCCCGGATCTGATGAGCGAACTGCTGTGGCAGCCGATGGGGACGCGGAACGACGCCTATGTGACCGTCGATGCGATCGGCACGCCGCGCTGCGCCGGCGGCATATGCATGACGGCGCGTGACCTTGCGCGCGTCGGCGAACTCCTGCGCACCGGCGGGGCGGCGAGCGGCCGGCAGATCGTGCCGGAGGCCTGGATCGCCGACATGACGACGGCGGGCGACCACGGCGCCTGGATCGCCGGCATGAACACCATGCTGCCGAACGGCCGCTATCGCAGCCAGTGGTACCAGTCGGGCGAGGCGGACGGCGCCTATTGCGGCATCGGCATCCACGGCCAGTGGCTCTACGTCGACCCGAGCACGGCGACGGTGATCGTCAAGGTCTCCTCGCAGCCGAACCCGCTGGACGACGAGCTGAAGCAGGACAATTTCGCCTTCTTCCGCAGGATCTGCGCGATGGCGTTCTGATAGTGGCCGGGCCGCGAACGCCTTGCGGCGCCGCGGCCGGAAATATGCGGAATATAAGCGCGGCTCCGCAGATGACCCAGTGCGGAGGCTGGTGCAGATGGATCGAGGGAACACCATGCAGAAAGAAGCAAGCTACATCATCCGCAACGCGCGGATCCTTACCATGGACGAGGCCAATCCGGCGGCCGAGGCGATCGCCATTTCCGGCAATCGCATCCTGGCGGTCGGTTCCGAGGCCCAGGTCGACGCCTTCTCCGGCCCCGACACGCATGTCATCGACGCCAAGGGCGGCACGGTGCTGCCCGGCTTCAACGAGGCGCACATGCACATCTTCGGCGGCTCGGTCGGGCTGACGCAGCTGTCGCTGTTCGGCCTGAAGGGCTTCGATGCGCTGCAGGAGAAGGTGCGGGCCTATGCGGCGGCCAATCCCGACCTGCCGCTGCTCGAGGCACAGTATGCCGACTACACGATCCTCTCCGATCACGAGCGCGTCACCCGCCACCATCTCGACCGGATCATCGCCGATCGCCCCTTCATGATGGTGGCGCCGGACCACCACACCGCCTGGGCGAACACGATCGCGCTGGAAAGGGCCGGCATCCTCAAGGGCGGCGAGGTCGGCGTCGGCAACGAGATCGTCATGGGTGAGGACGGTCTCGCCAATGGCGAGCTGCGCGAATCGGACGCGATGCGCCCGGTCGCCGCACTGAGCGAGACAGGCGGGCGAGAAATGCTGGGCGTCGGCACCGGCGGCGATCCGGAGCACGTCACGGCCGAGGATCGGGCCAAGGACATCGCCGTGATCAAGCGCGGCCTTGCCTATTGCGCGTCGCTCGGCATCACCTCGCTGCAGAACATGGACGGCAGCCTCTACCAACTGGAGATGCTTGACGAGATCGAGAAGACCGACGGGCTGCCGGTGCGGGTGCGCATGCCCTTCCACATGAAGAACTTCATGCCGCTCAGCGATCTTTCGGACAAGGCGGCCGCCTGGCGCGACCGCTTCAACACCGACAAGCTGCGCTGCGACTTCGTGAAGCTATTCATGGACGGCGTCACCGAGTCCGGAACCGCAGTGTTCATCGACGACTACAAGCACCAGCCAGGCTGGAAGGGCGAGCCGCTCTTCAGCCAGGAACAGTTCGACAACATCGCGACTGCGGCCGACAAGCTCGGGCTCCAGGTCGCCGTGCACGCGATCGGCGACGGAGCCGTGCGGATGGTGCTGAACGGTTACGAGGCGGCGATCAAGGCGAACGGCAAGCGCGACGGCCGCAACCGCATTGAGCACATCGAGGTCGTCCATCCCGCCGACATCAGACGTTTCGCCGAGACCGGCACGGTCGCCTCGATGCAGCCGACCCATCCGCCCGGCAATGCCGGCCTGCCGATGGAGCCGTACCTGTCCTATATCGGCGAGGAGCGCTGGCCCTATGCATTTGCCTGGCGCACGCTGGTCGACGCCGGGGCGAAGATCGTCTTTGCAACCGACTGGCCGGTGTCGCCGCTCGATCCGATGAGCTGCATCCACGACGCGATGACGCGCAAGACCTGGAAGGAGGGCCTGCCCGACCAGCGCCTGACGCTGACGGAAACGCTCGCCGCCTATACGCGGACCGGTGCCTGGGTGGAGTTCATGGAGGACCGCAAGGGCATGCTGAAGGAAGGCTACCTCGCTGACCTCGTCGTGCTTTCGGGCGACGTCGAGCGCACGGCCTACGAAGACCTCGCCTCGGTGCGTCCGCTGGTGACGATCTGCGACGGACGGATCACCCATCAGGCTTGAATGATCGGGAGCTTCGGGCACCGGACGGCACCTTCTCCCCGCAAATGGGGAGAAGGACGACGCCGCCGATCGGCGGGTGATAGTTTCAGCATCGTTCCCTCGCCCTCATGAAGAGCACCCCCTTACAGTTGAAAGGACAAGAAGCATGCGGGAAGTGACCGTGGCGGCCACCCAGATGGCCTGCAGTTGGGACACTGATGAAAACATCGCCACGGCCGACCGGCTCGTGCGAGAAGCGGCGGCCAGCGGCGCGAACATCATCCTGATCCAGGAACTGTTCGAGACCCCGTACTTCTGCCAGGACCAGGATTCCGGCTTCCATGCGCTTGCAAGGCCGCTGGAAGGCCACCCGCTGGTGGCGCATTTTGCCAGGCTCGCCAAGGACCTCGGCGTCGTGCTGCCGGTCAGCTATTTCGAGAAGGCCGGCCGGGCGCACTTCAACTCCGTGGCGATCGTCGACGCCGACGGCACGGTGCTCGGCAACTACCGCAAGAGCCATATTCCGGACGGCCCCGGCTACACGGAAAAATTCTATTTCTCGCCGGGAGACACGGGCTTCAAGGTGTGGAAGACCCGTTTCGGCACGATCGGCTGCGGCATCTGCTGGGACCAGTGGTTTCCGGAGGCGGCACGCAGCATGGTGATGATGGGGGCGGAGATCCTGCTCTATCCGACCGCGATCGGCACCGAACCGCAGGATCCGACGCTCGACACCGCCGCCCATTGGCAGCGCGTCATGCAGGGCCATGCCGGCGCCAACATGGTGCCCGTCGTTGCCTCCAACCGCATCGGCACCGAGGAGGGTCGCAACAACACCTCGCTGACCTTCTACGGCTCCTCCTTCATCGCCGACCAGACCGGCGCCAAGATCGTCGAGGCCGACCGGGAGAGCGAGACGGTGCTGATCGCGACCTTCGACCTCGATGCGATCGAGCGCCAGCGCTCGGCGTGGGGGCTGTTTCGCGATCGTCGGCCGGAGCTTTATGGCCGGATCGGCACGCTCGACGGCCAGCTTTGAGCGAAGCCCTAAAAGCGCCAAGTCGGAAGGCAAAGCGCTGGGCCGCCCCTAGGGCCTTTGCGAGCGGCAACCGTCGTGAAAAATTTGGCCGCACTATTTCACGTCGCCGGCATCCGGTCGAATTTCGGCAATGCCGGATCGAGGTGATCCCAGGCATGTCCGGCGGCGGTCCAGGACACCAGTTGCGGCTTGTAGCGGCTTGGATCGTCGAGGCTTGCCGGCGTGACGATGAACACATCCGGCATGTCGGGAAATGTCAGGTAGACGGACGAACCGCATGTCGGGCAGAAGGCGCGCCGTTTTACGGTTCCACCATCGCCCAAGGTCTGCCAATGCGATGCGTCTCCCTCGACCTTCACCTCAGCCGCGACGAAAGTCAGGTGCGATTGGTGTCCGGTGCCGCTGTCGCGCTGACACTGCCGGCACTGACAGTCAAGCATGACGGCCGGTTCGCCTGATATCTCGTAGCGGATCGCGCCACAGGCGCAGCCACCGGTATAGGACTTGTTCATGTCGCTCTCCCATCGCTCAATGCAGCGTTTGCGAAGACGCCTCTTCGGCGACCACAGAGTCGAGCCTCTTGACCACCTTTTTCCAGCCTTCGCTCATGTTGCGGTAGGCGGTATCGTTCTTCGGAAGCACGAAGCCGAAATGGACCAGGCGCAGGCGCGTGCCCGTCTCGGCCTTGGAAAGGGTGAAGGTGACCACCGTCTCCAGTTTTGAGCCATAGCCCTCATTGCCCTCATGCCCGCCCTTCCACCCATAGGACAGCCGCTCGTTCGGAACGACCTCGAGCACCTCGCAATGAATGGTGCCGTCCCATTCGCCTGCCGGCGTCGTCTGAAAGGTGAAACGGCTGCCAGCCACAGGCTCGAACCCCTTCGGCGCCATCAGCCAGCGGCCGATCAGTTCGCCGCTGGTCAAGGCTTTCCAGATGACTGCCGGCGCGTGCGGGAAGACTTCGTCGACCACAATGGCCTGCGTGTCCGGATTGACGGCTTGGTTCATGGGTCGATTTCCTTCAGCAGGGTTCTCAACTCGGCGAAGCGTTCGCGCCAGAAGGTGCCATAGTGGCTCATCCAGTCGGCCAGCGGCTTCAGGCCGCCTGGCTGGGCGCGATAATAGACGTTGCGACCTTCGGGGCGCTCGCAAACGAGGCCGGCCTGTTTCAAGGACTTGAGATGTTGGGAGATGGCGCCCTGCGTGACGGTGCTGCCGCGGGTCAACTCAACGACAGTGATCTCGTCGGAATTGACGATGCGCTCGAAGACGGCCCGCCGCGTGGGATCGGCAAGCGCGCGCATGACGGCAGTTATGGTTGCAGCCTCGGTCATGGACAAACAAATAGCAGGCACTAATCAATTAGTCAATGCTATTCAATCTGTGCGCCAATGCATGAAAGCGACCTCGCCGCTCTGGGTCGTGCCTGTGGAACGGCGATCAGCTCGCCGCTCGGAAGCTCGAGGCGAGTGGCGCGCTCTTGCATGACACCTGCACGACCCCATCAAAACTCGTGACTTTTCCATCAATTCCTTCCGTGGCATAGGCGGGCAACCCTACGCTTGCAGTGCCCCTGATGTTCCTCGCCGAATTCTTCGCCATTTCCGCCGCCGCCTGCACGGCCCTGAGCGCCATTCTGATCGGTGAACTGAAGGGGCGCGTGCCGCTGCTCGTGCTGACCCGCTGGCAGATGTTCGCCGGCTTTGCCATTACCGCCGCCGCATCGGCTGTGACCGGCGGCTGGCGCGCGGTCGAGCCGTGGCAGGCGGGGGCACTGGCGCTTTCCGGCCTGTTCGGCATCATCATCGCCAGCAGCGCCTATTTCGCGGCGATCTACATCGCCGGCGCGCGGACGACCTCGCTCCTCTATTCGCTGACCGCCCCCTTCGCCGTGCTGTTCGGCTATCTGGGGCTGGGCGAAACGATAACGGCGCAGCAGGGTATCGGCATCGGGCTCGTCGTCGCAGGCGTGATCCTGGCGATCGGCGGACCGAGGGAGGTCGGCGCTCCGTCCGGCTCCGCGAGGATCGGACGCGTCGCCGCCCTTGGCATCGTGCTTGGCCTGATCACGGCAATCGGCCAGGCGATCGGCACGCTGGCGGCGCGGCCGGCGATGGCTGCGGGTGCGGAGCCCTTCACGGCCATGGCGATCCGCTCGGGCGTTGCCGCCCTTTTCTATCTTGCGCTGTCGCTGCTGCCGATCGCCGCCGCGAAGGGCACGGCCCGCTTCTCTCCGCGCATCCGCCTGACCGCCTTCGGCGCGGCGTTTGTCGGAACCGGCGTGGGCATGTCGCTGTTCATGGCGGCACTGGCACACGGCAATGTCGGCATCGTCGCCACGCTGTCGTCGCTGACGCCGGTGCTCATCCTGCCGATGGTCTGGATGCGGACCCGGAAGCGGCCCGACGCCTCGGCCTGGGCCGGGGCGGCCCTCGCGGTCGCCGGCATCGGGCTGATCAGCCTTTAGCATCCTCGAGGCTGCACCTTACGGCACAGGAAGGGATTGAAGCGGCGCCCGCCCGCAAACAGTGCCTGCCGGGCCATTGATCACAACCGCTTCGGCATGACGGCACAGCGGTTGGGTTCTGAACCAAGATCGGGCCGGGCCCGACAGAAATCTGGGGAAGGACTGCATTTCGGTCGCAGTAGGGCGCGGCTTTCCTGCCTTTCGCGTCTTTCCACGCCGGCCTCTCTGCTCTATGGGCTGTCGCAATTCTGTCATGAATGGGAAAAAACGATCGTGCTGAGTTGGTTTCGTGCACTGATGCCCCGGGAAGACCGGTTCTTCGACCTGTTCGACGCGCATGCGCTCACCGTGGTTGAAGCGGCGGACGCGCTGGAGAAGGTTCTGGCCGGTGGGCCGGACATCGAGCGGTACTGCGACCGGATCGTCCAACTCGAGGACAAGGCCGACCACATCACCGCCGAGGTGCTTCATGCGGTCCGCAAGAGCTTCATCACGCCGTTCGACCGTGGCGACATCAAGGACCTGATCCAGTCGCTCGACGACGCCATCGACATGATGCACAAGACCGTCAAGACGATCCGGCTGTTCGAGCAGACGAGCTTCGACCCGGGCATGCAGGAGATGGGGACGATCATCGTCAAGGCCGCCCACCTCGTCGCCGAAGCCGTTCCGCTGCTGCGCAAGATCGGCGCCAACATCACCCGCCTCAACGCGATCGCCGAGGAGGTGATGCGCATCGAGGGCCGGGCGGACGAACTGCATGAGGCGGGGCTGAAGGACCTGTTCCGCCGTCACGGCGCCTCCAATCCGATGGCCTACATGATCGGCAGCGAACTCTACGGCCAGCTCGAGAAGGTCGTCGACCGCTTCGAGGACGTGGCGAACGAGATCAGCGGCATCGTGATCGAGAACGTCTGATGGAGGCCACCCTCGCCTTTCCGTTGCTGGTGGCGCTCATCGGCATCGCTCTGCTGTTCGATTTCCTGAACGGCCTCCACGACGCGGCCAACTCGATCGCGACCATCGTCTCGACGCGGGTGCTGCGGCCGCAATACGCGGTGATGTGGGCGGCCTTCTTCAACTTCATCGCCTTCCTCTTCTTCGGCCTGCACGTGGCCGAGACGATCGGACGGGGCATCATCGATCCGGCGATCGTCACGCCGGCGGTGATCTTCTCCGCCCTGGTCGGTGCGATCGTCTGGAACGTTGTCACCTGGCTGTTCGGCATCCCCTCCAGCTCGTCGCATGCGCTGATCGGCGGGCTGGTGGGCGCGGGTCTCGCCCGCAGCGGTGGCGATGCGATCGTGCTCTGGGGCGTGGCGAAGACGGTCGGCGCCATCTTCCTGTCGCCGGCGATCGGCTTCTTCCTCGCGCTCATGCTGGTGCTGATCGTCGCCTGGCTCTGCGTCAGGCGGACGCCGTTCGCGGTCGACAAGTCCTTCCGCGGCCTGCAGTTCATCTCCGCCTCGCTCTACTCGCTCGGCCACGGCGGCAACGACGCCCAGAAGACCATGGGCATCATCGCCGTGCTGCTGTTCTCGCAGGGGTATCTCGGCTCCGAGTTCCATGTGCCGTTCTGGGTGGTCATCACCTGCCAGGCGGCGATCGCGCTCGGCACGCTGTTCGGCGGCTGGCGCATCGTGCACACGATGGGCTCGAAGATCACCCGGCTCAATCCCATGCAGGGCTTCTGCGCAGAGACAGGCGGAGCGATCACGCTGTTCGGCGCCACCTGGCTCGGCATTCCGGTCTCCACCACCCACACGATCACCGGCGCCATCATCGGCGTCGGGGCGGCTCGCCGCGTCTCGGCGGTCCGTTGGGGGATCGCCAGCAACATCGTCGTCGCCTGGTTCGTGACGCTGCCGGCCGCAGCACTGGTCTCGGCCTTGACCTTCTGGGTGGTCGGAGTGATCGGCGGTCATTGACGGCCAAGCCTGTGCGCCGCGTCCGTTGCCCCAGCATGGTTACTGGCGCCGGGTCGACGTCGGCATCGTCGACCGGGCCGTTGCACCTCAGAGCCTGAGCCTTTCGCCTGACGCTGTGGCCGGTGTCGACGAACGACGATCAAATGCAGAGGGCTCTTCCTCCCGCCACCCGTGCATACGGGTGTAGCTACATGTATCTACGGCAACACCGCTATCCTTCCCGGCCGCATTGGAGGATACTGGTGGCAGGTTCAACCATGCCGTGATGCCGGGGCGTTTTTTCGTTCCACGCGGCTTGCGCATGCCTTGACGGCTAGCCGGCAAATCAACGCGCGTTGAAACGTTGAGCATTCTCCGGACGGAAGCTGATTGACCGGTATGCGCCGGATGGAGGTTTCGAGGTCATGGATCTTGCGAGGTTTTCAAGCTGGCTGCACTCGGGCGTAGCCATTGGGTTCCTGCTGGCGACCGCGAGCATTCCCTGGTCCGGATCAGCTTCGGCACAGCAGCAGCAGCAACAGAAGCAGCAACCGCAGCAACAGCAACAACAGCAGCAAAACCAACAGCAGGAGGCTGCGGCCCCCAGTTCAGGAACGGCCACGGCCGAACAGCCCGACCGACTGAGCGAGGACGAACTCGAGGTGCTCGTCGCGCGGATCGCGCTTTATCCCGACGAACTCGTTGCGCTGGTCTCGTCAGCCTCGCTGTTTCCGCTGCAGATCGTGCAGGCCGAGCGCTTCCTGGAAAAGAAGAAGACCAACAAGGATCTGACGCCGGACAAGGACTGGGACGACAGCGTTATCTCGCTGCTCAACTATCCGGAGATCGTCAAGATGATGAGCGATGACCTCGACTGGACCGAGGCGCTCGGCAGCGCGCTGGCCTATCAGCAAAAGGACGTGCTGATGGCGATCCAGACCCTGCGCGACAAGGCGGTGGCCGAGGGCATGATCAAGTCGGATGACAAGATCAAGGTGGAGGCCGAGGGAGACAACGTCATCATCCAGTCCGCCAATCCGGAGGTGATCTACGTTCCGCAATACGAGCCGCAAATGCTCTACGAGCCCGGCTACGCACCGGCGCCCATAAGCTATTACGACCAGGGCTACCCGAATTACTACTATCCCACGGCGCCCTATTTCGCGGCCGCGATAACCGGTGCCGCCATCTGGGCGGCCACGGTCGATTGGGACGACTGGGGCGTCTGGGGAGGCAATTGGGGCGGCGACGTCGACATCGATTGCGACAAGTGCTTCAACAACGTCAACATCGATCGCGGCAAGTTCAAGATGAACGAGGTCGACTGGAGGAACGTCGACCGGTCGAAGATCAATTTCGACCGCAACCAGTTCGCCAATCTCGACCGGACCGAGTTCAAGCGAGACTTCACCGGCAGCCGTGACAACAACCTTGCCAACCGCGCCAAGGAGGTGCGCCGCAACGGCGGCGACACGGTCGCAAACCGGGCGGGGAAGGTGTCGGTTGAAGATGTCCGCAAGAGCAAGGTCGAGGCCGACCGGGTACGGCAGCAGGCCGGGAATTCCGCTGCCCGCGCCGGCCAGGGGGCGGCGGCGCGCAGGGAGGGCGGCGCGGCCGTCAATCGTCCGGGGGGTGCCAGCGGCGCCGGCAAGGTCGCAAACAATCGGCCGGCGAATGTCGATCGCAAGGTCAGCAAGCCGAAGCCCGGCAGCCAGGTGCAGCGCTCCGGCAATCGCCCCTCGGCGATAGGCAATGTCAGCAGCAAGCGCCAAACGCAGGTTGCCTCCAACCGCGGGCGCCAGTCGATGAGCGGCGCCTCTCGTAGCCGGCCGAGCGTCAGCAGCGGCGGCCGCCGCGGTGGCGGTGGCGGCGCTCGGCCGCGCGGCGGCGGCGGTGGGCGCGGTGGTGGCGGCCGTCGTTGAGCAGCAGGCGATCAGGAGGCAGTGATGTTGGGAATTGCTCGTGACAGGATCGCCGTTTTGCTTGCAGGCGCGATCGCTCTGGGTGTCATCCAGTTTGCACCGGCCCCAGCCGCGGCGCAGGCGGCCAGCCCTTTGGAGGACTACGTCGCAGGGAAAGCGCCGCCGGAGTTCGATACGCCCGAACAGGCGGTGGATGCCTTCAAGGCGGCGGTGAACAACAGCGACTTCGACAAGACGGCGGAACTTCTCGGGCTCGACGTTGAGAAGGCCAGGGCCAGTCCCGGGACGATGGACACCTTCGCCGACATCCAGGCCGGCGTGAAGGAGAAGGTGGACGTCGTGGACCAGGACGGCCACAAGGTGCTGGAGATCGGCAAGATCCAGTGGCCGCTGCCCTTTCCCCTGGTGAAGGACGACAACAACAAATGGGCCTTCGACACCCATGCCGGGCTCGCGGAGATCGCCGACCGCAATGTCGGGCAGAACGAACTTTCAACGATCGATACGCTGAAAGCTTATGTCGACGCGCAGGAGGAGTACGCCTCGAAGGACCGGGACGGCGATGGTGTGCTCGAATATGCGCAGAAGATTGTCAGCAGCCCCGGCAAGCAGGACGGCCTCTACTGGCCGGCCGAGGAGTTCGGCGGCGAGGAGAGCCCGGCCGGGGCCGCGCTCGCCGACGGCGACGCCATGGAAAAAGCCAAGGCGGGTCAAGGCTACAACGGCTATCGCTACCGCATTCTCACCGGCCAGGGCGACAACATCGCCGGTGGCAAATACAGCTACATCATCAACGGCAACATGATCGCCGGCCATGCCGCGATCGCCTGGCCGGTCACTTACGGTCTTACCGGCGTCAAGACGTTTCTCGTCAGCAAGAACGGCATCATCTACCAGGCCGATCTCGGCGAGAACACGGCGGAGATCGCAGCGAAGATGCGCGTGTTCAACCCAAGCGACGAGTGGGAGATCGTGCAGGACTGAGCGGTCGGAAGCGCTTCGGCTCCTGACCCGGCTGCCGCACCCCTCTCGCCGTCGGTGTGAGAGGGCAAGAGCTTCGGCGCCGTGCTCGCTTTCGATGTGGCCAGAAGCTGCCACTCCCCGAAAATCCCCATCCCCAAACGGTTGAGAGGCGCGGGAAAGAGCGCTCGCCGCCGCTTCCTGCCAGGGGAGAACGCGCGACCCCCATCGTCCTGTGACCGCTGAGGCGGGATCGTCAGGTCCGCGGTGCGAGATCGGCGAGATAGGTGTTCTCGGCCCGCGAGGTCGCATAGGCGGCCGGGTCGATGTCGGCGAAGACGAGCGCCTCGCCTTCCGCCGGAGCTGACGCCAGCAGGCTGCCGTCCGGCGCGGCGATGCGGGACAGGCCGGCATAGGCGAAGCGTCCGTCCGTGCCGCAGTGGTTGACATAAGCGACGAAGAGCTGGTTCTCGAAGGCGCGGACCTGGATCATCCGGTCGGCGATGAAGGCGCCGGAGGCGCCCTGCGGCAGCGCCGTCGGCACGACGACGAGATCGGCACCCGCCAGCGCCAGCCGCCGCACGTTCTCCGGGAACTCGACGTCGTAGCAGATCAGCATGCCGAGGGTCAGCCCGCCGAGCTTGACGATCACCGACGAGGGCGTCTCCGGCCGGAACCACTGCCGCTCGTATCCGCCATAGAGGTGCGACTTGCGGTAGACGGCGTTGGTGCCGATGCCGTCGGTGAAGAGCGCGCTGTTGTAGGTGACCTCTCCGCTCGCCTCGGCAAAACCGGCAACGATGGCGATGCCGTTGTCGCGGGCGATCGTTGCCAGGCGCTCGACCAGTTCGCCTTCCGCCGGCGCCGCGAGATCCCGAAACGCCTCCCCTGCCCCATAGCCGGTGATGGCGAGTTCCGGCGCGATGAGCAGCTTCGCGCCCTCGCCGGCGGCTTGCTTGGCGGCCGTAGCGATGCGGGCGAGGTTGGCGTCGGTGTCGCCGTTGACGGCCTGCATCTGCAGGGCTGCGATTTTCATCTTGTTTCCTCCGGGATCATATCAGGCGCCGAACCGGCCGCATCACTTCTCGCTGTTCGCCATCGCGCCGAGCAGCTTCGGCAGGTCGCCGAAGCGGGCGACGAGGCTGAAGATCACCGCGGCCAGCGCCACGAACAGGATCGTCACCGAGGCCATGGTCGGCGTGTAGCCGTAGCGCAGCGCGTTGAAGATCTTGATCGGCAGCGTCTCCATGGTGAAGCCGACGGTCATGTAGGCGACGATGTACTCGTTCAGCGACAGCACGAAGGCAAACGCATAGCCGGAGACGAGATAGGGCAGGATCAGCGGCAGCACGATGGTGCGGAAGACCGTGCGGTCGTCGGCGCCCATGGTCGCGGCCGCTTCCACCAGCGACCGGTCGATCGAGGAGAAGCCCAGCGACAGCGTCACCAGCGGCAGGGTGACGAAGAAGATCGCGTGGCTGATCGCCGCCGTCCACGGCTGACCGTAGAAGCCGGTCGTTGCCCAGAAGGTCAGCATGCCGAGGGCGGTGATGACCGGCGGCAGCGTGAAGGGGGCGATGCCGAGCAACTGGAAGATGTTGGCCCAGGGCGCATGGCGCCGCCACAGGAACCAAGTGAGCGGTAGGGCGATCAGAAGCGCCAGCGCCGCCGAGACGGTGGCGAGCGTCACCGAGGCCAAAAGCGCGTTGCGCCATTCGCTGTTGGTGAAGATCTGGCCGTACCAGGCGAGCGAAAAACCCTGCGGCGGAAAGGCGAGCGTCTGCTTCTCGTTGACCGAGACGCCGGCGACGACGATCAGCGGCAGCGACAGGAACAGCCCGACGAGGCCGAGATAGAGGCGGGGGAGAAACGTACTCATGCGGCTTCTCCCTTGCGGCCGGCATAGACGGTGAGGCCGACGAGGCCGAGCGTGACGAGCACCAGGAACACGGCCATGGCGGCGGCAAACGGCATGTTCGACTGGTAGATCGCCTGGTCGGTGATCAGCACCGACAGTGTCCAGTGCTGCGGCCGGCCGAGGATCTGCGGCAGCAGGTAGGAGCCGAGAGCGAAGATGAAGACCATGATCAGCGTGGCGACGATGGTGTTGCGCAAGGCCGGTATCACCACGGTGAAGAAGGATTTCAGCGGCGAGGCGCCCAGCGTGCGGGCTGCTTCCGTCAGCGTCGGATCGAGGCGCACCAGCGCCGGATAGAGCACGAGCACGGTGTAGGGCAGCGCCTGATAGACCATTGCCGTCAGCACCGCGCCGAAGCTTGGGTTCAGCGCGACCGCCTCGCTCATCAGCCCGATCGAGACGAAGAGGTTGGTGATGCCGGCGGTGCGCGAGAACAGCGTCGACCAGGCAAAGCCGATGATGACCTCCGACAGCGACAGCACCGACAGCAATGCCACCAGCCAGACCACCTGCGTGCGGCGCGGGGCGCGCGACAGCAGGTAGGTGAACGGCACGGCGATCAAGACGCAGCAAATGGCGACGGCAATTGCAAGGAACAGCGAGAAGCCGAGCACCTTGCCGAAGAACAGGCTGAGGAAGCGGGCGTAGTTGTCGAAGACGAAGGCGGTCGAATAGAAGCCGGCCGGATCGCGCTTGAAGAAGGAGACGGCGATCATCGTGGCGAACGGGATCACGAAGAACACCGTCAGCATCGCCGCCGGGAAGAACAGCGGGCCGTAGTCGGCGAATTTCTGCGGCGCTTCGCGTCTCATGACTTCAGCACCACGCAGGCGTCCGGCGAAAGCCGGATACCGACCTCCTGGCCGACCGAGACGTCGGGGCGGGCGTTCGGCATCGAGACGGCGACGACCTGCTTGCCGCCGGCCTCCAGGAAGGTTTCGATCGTGCCGCCGAGATCGCGCACGAAGGTGACCTTGCCTGTGATGGCGCCGTGGCCTGGCGCGGTCAGGTGGACGTCCTCGGGGCGCACCGACAGGACGCCCTGGCCCAGCCCCTCCGGGATGGCCAGACCCTCGACGCTCGTGCCGAGCACGCTGGCGCGGCCCGCGCCCTCGGCGGCGAAGTCGATCAGGTTGGTCATGCCGATGAAGTCGGCGACGAAGGTGTCGGCCGGGCGGCGGTAGATCTCGACCGGCGGCGCCGCCTGGCGGATCTCGCCGCTGTTCATCACCACGACCGTATCGGCCATGGTCATGGCTTCGCGCTGGTCGTGGGTGACGACGATCGTGGTGATGCCGAGGCGCTGCTGCAGCTGGCGCAGCTCGACCTGCATCGCTTCGCGCAGCTTGGCGTCGAGGGCCGACAGCGGCTCGTCGAGCAGGAACAGTTTCGGCGAGATGGCGAGTGCCCGGGCAATCGCGACGCGCTGGCGCTGGCCGCCGGAGAGTTTCGATACTGGCCGGTCGGCGTAGCCGGACAGATGGATCATCGCCAGCAGTTCGTTGACGCGCTTGACCTGGTCCTCCTTGGCCACGCCGCGGATGCGCAGCGAATAGGCGATGTTCTCGCCGACCGTCAGGTGCGGGAACAGCGCCAGCGACTGGAACACCATGCCGAGATCGCGCTTGTGTGTCGGTACGCGGGTGATGTCGGCTCCGTCGAGGCGGATCGCCCCGCCGGTCGGAAGGTCGAGGCCGGCGATCATGCGCATCAGGGTGGTCTTGCCGCAGCCCGACGGGCCGAGCAGGCAGACGAAGGTACCGTGCGGGACGGCAAGATCGACATTCTTCACGGCGGTGAAGCTGCCGAATTCCTTGGTGACGTTTTGAAGTGCCAGTCCCGACATTGGGTCTCCGAGCTCATGCAGTTTTCCGGGGGGAAACCCGTCTGCCCTGCTAAGGCAGAAATTTCATGCGAATGCTAGTCAGGCTCTGGGCTTGCCAGTGCCTTTGATGGCAATGATGACGCCTTGCGCCTTGTGCTTCCTCTTCTCCCCGCCGGAAGGAAGAACCTGGCCCGGCCAGGCGATAAGGGGAGCCAAGCAGGCAAGTCGCTGCAAAAGCCTCTTTGGGCCACCTTCTCCCCGAGGGGAAGAAGAGGCCGCGCCGGGGCGCGGCCGTTGTAGCCCCTTAGCCGACGATCAGCTCCGTCCACTTCTGGTTCAGCCAGTCGGACTTGGTCTGGTAGAGATCGTACCGCGGGATGATCGGCTCGATGTCGGACGAGACGGCGGCGAATTCCTTCTCGTTCAGGTCGAGCAGTTCGCGCTTGACGGTCGGCGCCGTTCCGACCTTGCGCGACAGCGTCGCCTGGATGGCCGGCTGGCACATGTAGTCGATGAAGACGTGGGCCTCTTCGACCTTCTTGGAGGCGCGCGACAGGGCCCAGCAACCGGAATCCTGGATGCCGCCTTCCTTCGGGAAGGTCGAGCGGACATGATGGCCATCGGCGGCGGCAAGGCCGGTGACGTCGTGGTAGTACTGGCCCATCGGAATCTCGCCCGACTTCAGCGCCTGTTCGAACTGTGCCTCGTCGCGATACCAGAGCGCCACGTTCGGCTTGACCTCGGCGAGCTTGTCGAAGGCCTTGAGGATGCCCTCCTCGGTGTCGAGCGCATTGGTGCCGCCCATGAAGGTCTTGGCCGTCACTTCCAACAGGAAGGAGTTGGAGACGAGCGCCAGCAGGCCGAGCTTGTTGGCGTTGGCCGGATCCCAGAACGCCTGCCACGAGGTCGGCGGCTCCTTGTAGACGTCGGTGTTGGTGACGAGCGTGATGTACCACGCCACCGCCCCGATGCCGGCAATCCGGCCGTCCGGATACTTGTTGACGAAGCGGTCGAGCAGGTTGCCGGCGTTCTTGATCTTGGCCGTGTCGAGCGGTGCCCAGAGCTCGGTCGCCTGGCCCTTCAGCATCGCCACCTGCGACATCATCGAGACGTCGGCCGGGGCCTGGCCGGCCTTGGCGGCCTGCTCGAGTTGTACGAGCCAGGCCTCGCCGGTCGGCTCGGCAACGGATTCGACCGCGATGCCGGTGGCCTTGGTGAATTCCGGGAAGATGTTCTTGTCGAAGGAATCCTTGAAGTAGCCGCCGTAGACGCCGACCTTCAGGGACTTTTCCTGGGCGCGCAGGATCGAGGGCATCGCCAAGAGCGATGCACCGGCCACGCCGGCGCCGAGCACACCGCGGCGGCTCACATTTGCGTTGAGGATGTCACGCATCGTCTTTCTCCAGTTTGCGCCGGCCGGTTGCATGCCGGCCCGGCTTGTTCCCACTTTATATTGTATGTCAGGCCGTTGCCGTGACGGAAGGGCTGAATACCATCAGGCTGAGTATTTCGAACAGCACCTGCGCGCCGGCATGCGCAGTGTTCGTGGTGGCGTCGTATTGCGGGGCGACCTCGACGACGTCGCCGCCGACCAGGTTGACGCCCTTCAGGCCGCGCAGCAGTTCCAGCACCTCGCGGGTGGTCAGGCCGCCGATCTCCGGCGTGCCGGTGCCGGGCGCGAAGCTCGGATCGAGGCTGTCGATGTCGAAGGAGAGATAGGTCGGGCCGTCGCCGACGACCTGCTTCGCCTTCTCGATGATCGCCGCAATGCCCATGCCGGTGACCTCCTCGGCGTGGATGACGGTCATGCCGGATTCGTAGGAGAACTCCCACAGATATTCGGAGGAGCCGCGGATGCCGATCTGGATCGTGCGGGTCGGGTCGAGCACGCCGTCGAGCACGGCGTTGCGGAACGGTCCGCCGTGGTGGAACTTGGTGCCGTCGAAGGCGCCGCCGGTGTCGCAATGGGCGTCGATGTGGATCATGCCGACCGGCTGCTTCTTGCCGACCGCCTTCATGATCGGGTGGGTGATCGAGTGGTCGCCGCCGACGGCGAGCGGGATGACGCCGGCGTCGACGATCTGGTTGAAGCGCTTCTCGATGTCCTCGTGGCTCATCTCCAGCCGGTAGCGGCTGCGGAACGGCACGTCGCCGATGTCGGCGACTCGCAGGTCGTGAACCGGCGCGCAGTCGAGCACGTGGTTATAGGGGCCGATGCGCTCGATCGTGCGCATCGCCCGCGGCCCGAAGCGCGAGCCGTTGCGGTTGGTGACGCCGAGGTCCATCGGCACGCCGGTGATGGCGACCTGGAGGTTGCCGAAGTCCGGATTCTCGGCGTCGACCGGCATGTGCGGTGCCGCCAGGAAGGTCGGCACGCCGGCATAGGGGGCGAGACGGGTGCCGCTCTTGGAGAAGATCTTGTCGGCGACGCGCCGGAAGGCCGGGTCGAAGATGTCGCCGCCGTGCCCCTCACCGAACTTGTCCCGCAGTGCCTGGAGCTTGCTATCGTCGAATGCCATTTTCCGCCTCGCTTTCCGAAATGCCGGGCGCACGGGGGGCTTCAAGTCAATCAGCGCTGCTCCCCCGGGCTTTTGCCCTTGTTGTCATCATTACGTAACAAAACGCCTGGAAAATCAATTGACATTGTTATAGCGTTTTCTGTGAGAAAAACTCACATGGAAAAGCGCTCCGCTCATGCCCAGCCGCCTGCCGCCCCTGAACCCGCTGCGCGCCTTCGAGGCGGCTGCGCGGCGCGGGTCGGTCTCGGCGGCGGCGCGCGAGCTCAACGTCACCCATGGCGCCATCAGCCACCAGATCCGCGCACTGGAAGAGGCCCTGGGCGTGACGCTGTTCGAGCGCAGCGGCAAGCGGCTGAAGCTGAGCTCGCAAGGCGCGCTGCTGCTGCCGGCCGTCAGCGAGGCGTTCGGCGGCATTGCCGCGGCGACGGCGCTGATGAGGCAGCCGGCGACCAGCGGTTCGCTGGCGGTCGGATGCGTGCCGGCGCTGCTTTCCTTCTGGCTCATTCCGCGGGTGAACCGCTTTACCGAGCAATATCCGGGCATCCGGCTGAGCCTGGTGGCCTCGAACGACCCGGCGCAGGTGCTGTCGCGCGAGGTCGATGTCGCCATTCTCTATGGGGACGGCAATTGGCCGGACTGCTGGACGCGGCTGTGGAGCCATCTGCGGCTGTTTCCGGTGGCGAGCCCGACGCTGCTCAACAGCAGGCCGCTGCGCTCGGTGCGCGACCTTGCCGACCATATGCTGCTGCACGGCGACCGGGACGGGCGGGAGTGGAACACCTGGTTTGCCGCCGCCGACGCCATCGACCTGCCGCGCGGGCCCCAGTTGTTCACCAGCGACGCACGACTGTCGACGGAAGCCGCCCTGCATGGCCAGGGTGTCGCGCTAGGTGACACCATCACCGCGGCGCAGCTGATCGCCCGCGGCGAACTTGTCGTTCCCTTCGATCTGACGGTTCCGGCCAACGACGCCTTCTATGTTGCCTGCCGGCACGAGGTGCGCGCCGCCCCGATCGCCCGGGTGTTCATCGACTGGCTGTTCACCTCGCTGGAGGAAGACAGCCGGCCCGAGCCGCAGACCTCGGCGCGGATGCTGTTGCGCGGTCGAAGCGCGCGTGCAATGGACGATGTCCAGCCGGTGTCCGCCTCCAGCGGGAAGGGCACGGCCATCTCACAGAAACGAAAAGCCCGCGGTTGACGCGGCCGCCCTCCAGAAGAGAACACCATGCCGAAATTCAATCCGTCCGTCGCAGATCTTGCCGCCCCACCGGTCCCGACCGTCTTTGCCTGGGGCCGAGCCTATGACGGCCGCCGCGGTCCGATGATCGACCTTTCGCAGGCGGTGCCCGGCTATCCGGCCCACCCCGATATGCTGCGACTGCTGAGCGAATATGCCGGCGCGAAAGCCTATACCGGCTACGGGCCGATCGAAGGCGAGGACGCGCTGCGCCGGGCCTATGGGGCGCACCTGGCGGCGGTCTACGGTGCGACGCTCGGGGCCGCGAACGTCCACATCACGTCCGGTTGCAACCAGGCCTTCGTCTGCGCGGCAATGGCCGTTGCCGGCGCCGGCGACACCGTGCTGATGACGGATCCGTACTATTTCAACCAGGAAACCACCCTGGCCATGCTGGGCGTGAAGGTGCGGCTGGCCGCCTGCGATCCCGAAAACGGCTTCCTGCCGGACCTCGCCGGGCTTGCGGCCGCGATCACGCCGGAGGTGCGGGCGCTGGCGCTCGTCTCGCCCAACAACCCGACCGGCGCCGTCTACCCGCCCGAGCTGCTTGCCAAGGTGTTCGACCTCTGCCGGGCGCGCGGCATCTGGCTGGTCCTCGACGAGACCTACCGCGATTTCCTGCCCGACGGCGGCGTGCGCCCGCACGGACTGTTCGACAAGCCGGACTGGCAGGAGGTGCTGATCAGTCTCTACAGCTTCTCCAAGTCGTTCTGCATTCCCGGCCACCGGCTCGGCGCCATCGCCGCCGGACCGGCGGTTGTAGAGCAGGTGGCGAAGATCATGGACAACATCCAGATCTGCCCGCCGCGCTCCGCCCAGGCTGCCGTCGCAGAGGCGCTGCCGCTGCTGGCTGGATGGCGGGAGGAGAACCGGCTGGAGATCGCGGCGCGCGCCACGACACTCAAGGAGACGATGGCGGGCCTGAACGGCTGGTCGATCGGCGCGGTCGGCGCTTATTTCGCCTTTGTCCGCCATCCCTTCGCCGGCACGCCCTCGGCGGCGGTCGCCGAACGGCTGGCCAAGGAAGCGGGGGTGCTGTGCCTGCCCGGCAGCTACTTCGGCCCGGGCCAGGAATCCTACCTGCGCTTTGCCTTCGCCAATGCCGACCGGGCGACGATCAGTCGTCTGCGTGAGCGGCTGCAAGGCTTTGGCACGATTGGCTGAGGTGTTCTGCCGTGAGCCGGACTCGCGGTATGGTTGCTGACGAAAAGGCGGAGGCACGTCCTCCATCGGGCATATAAAAATAATACTATTTGCCCCCTCTGCTGCCCCCGGTTGCCCGGCTTTTGCATATTGCCAAACTGTGCAATTCGGGGGAGCCTCGCTGGGATAACGGCGAACTGGGGCGCCATGATGAATTTTGCGGGGACGCTGGAGCCGGTACATCGGCAATCACTCGACGCTTCGTCGATCGACGGCAGTGTCATCTTCCAGATCCGGCGGACGCAGTCGCTGCTGGCGCGTCGCTTCAACTCCCGCTTTTCGAGCTTCGAGCTGCGGCCCGGCGAGTACGGCATCCTGCTTCTGATCGCAACCAATCCGGGCCGCAAGCAGACCGAAATCGCCGAGGCGCTCGGCGTGCAGCGGGCCAACTTCGTGCCGCTGATCAACGCGCTCGAGCGCCGGCAGTTGACCGAGCGGCGGCCCTCCTCGCAGGATAGGCGTTCCAACGCCCTTTACCTGACGCCTTTCGGGGAAGATTTCGTCGAGGAGATCTATCGCGCCGCGTCGAGTTTCGAGGCGGAATGCACCGCCCGGCTGGGTGGGAAAAAGGCGCGCGAGGCGTTTCTGGCGCTTCTGGCTCGGCTGGCGATATGAGCCTGCCGGCCCTCCGCCGCCGGCTGCGGCCGCGGTAAGTTGCGGAAATGATTCTGTTTCCAACCATCCTGTTAAGCTTCCGTGAACCACAAACGCCTTGACGCCGATCGGGAATCGTCCCACCGTCCCTAACGGAAAATGACGACCGATCCGGTTTTTGCCGTTACCCGGTAAATTTCCTGTTAGATCGGACGGACGACGTAGGCGCGTAAAAAATTTGCCGCGCGTCGTCCCCGCCTCCTGCCGGCGCGGTAAACTGGCTGTTCGAGCGTGGCCCGATCGGGCGAGGAAGGATACGGATGGCGATGGCGCCGGAGAGAACAGAACGGGCTGAACCGGCCGCCGACGAGGCGATCGCGGCGGACGCCCGCGTTCTGTCGGCGCAGCTAAAGGCGATGCGCGAGCGCTTCTTCCCGCCGGCGGCGAAGAAGGCGTTGCGCAGCTTCACCTCAGGCGAAGCGGCACGGCTGATCGGGGTTTCCGACGGCTACCTGCGGCAGCTTTCGCTGGCCGGAGAGGGTCCGCAGCCGCAAACCGGACCGGGCGGCCGGCGTTTTTATTCGCTGACCGACATCAATGCGCTCCGGGCCCATCTCGCCGACCAGGCGCTTGCCAAGGGCAATCTCGCCAAGGCGCGCGGCTACCGCAAATGGCGCGACCGCGCCCGCGGCGAGCACCTGCAGGTCATCGCCGTCACCAACTTCAAGGGCGGCTCCGGCAAGACGACATCGGCGGCCCACCTGGCGCAGTACCTGGCGCTCGCCGGCTATCGGGTGCTGGCCGTCGACCTCGACCCGCAGGCCTCGCTGTCGGCGCTGTTCGGCTACCAGCCCGAGCTCGACCTCGACGGCAACGATACGCTCTACGGCGCGATCCGCTACGACGCGGAGGCGCGGCCGCTTCGGGAGATCATCCGCAAGACCTATTTCGACGGGCTCGATCTCGTCCCCGGCAACCTCGAGCTCCAGGAATTCGAGCATGTCACGCCACGGGCGCTGGCCAACCGCCAGGCCGGTGCGCCGGGGCAGCCGCTGTTTTTCGCCCGCGTGCACGCGGCACTGCGCACAGTCGAGGACGACTATGACGTCGTCGTGCTCGATTGCCCGCCGCAGCTCGGCTATCTCACCCTCTCGGCGCTCTGCGCCTCGACCTCGGTGATCGTCACCGTCCATCCGCAGATGCTCGACGTCGCGTCGATGAACCAGTTCCTGTTCATGACCTCGGACCTGCTGTCGGTGGTGCGCGAGGCAGGCGGGCGGCTGAATTTCGATTTCCTGCGCTACCTCGTGACCCGCTTCGAGCCGAATGACGGGCCGCAGGCGCAGATCGTCGGGCTGATGCGATCGCTGTTCGCCGACCGGGTGCTGACCGCCCCGATGGTGAAGTCGACCGCTGTCGCGGACGCAGGCCTCACGAAGGAGACGCTCTACGAGGTCGGCCGCGAGAATTTTACCCGCGCCACCTACGACCGGGCGATGGAGAGCATGAACGCCGTCAACGCCGAGATCGAGGCCCTGGTGCTCCAGGCCTGGGGGCGCAGCGGCTGACACAGAATTCCGGCCGGGCCGAACGCCTTGCCGGGGACGATGGAAACGAAACGGGAAAGGATCGAAGCAAGAAAAAAGGCCTCCAAAACGTCGCCATTCCGGAAGCCCTCTTCAATGTAGCAGTTCGAGAGAATCACTTCCGACATTCAAAGTCAAGAGTCCGCGTCGGTTTTGCCGTTCGCGGAACGGGAACCTTTTGTCTGCCGTTTTGAGCGGCGCGACGAAGAACGCTCCAATTTCAAGGAGTTGGAGCCTACCCGTGCGTTCGGTGTGAACGCGCGACGACTTTGTCATGACGTCGAGGTCCGGCCTCTTGCCTCCTTGAGGGGACGACCATGATGGAGAGACTGGCAACGACGCCTTTCGGCGGCGGCAGGATGACTGCGCGCGTCTTCGCGATGCAGAAGCAGGTTGCGCAGGCCCAGGCGAAGCTTGCGGCCGATGCGGGCGGCAACGACACCGGCACGGCGGACAAATGGCAGCTCATCCGGGCGCTGACCGAGGCGCGTGCGGCCTATGGGCTGTCTGACCGCACCATTGCGGTGCTCGAGGCGCTGCTGACCTTCCACCCGGACAAGGTCCTCGACGGTCGCGCGCCGATCATCGTCTTTCCGTCGAACGCTGAGCTGTCGGTGCGCTCGCGCGGCATGGCACCGGCCACGCTGCGGCGGCATCTGGCGCAGCTGATGGACGCCGGCCTGCTGTTTCGCCGCGACAGCCCCAACGGCAAGCGCTACTGCCGGCGCGACGAGCGTGGCGTCGTCGAGGAGGCGTTCGGCTTCGACCTGGCACCACTGGCGCTGATGGCGAGCGCGATCCACGAGAAGGCGGAGGCGGCCCGGGCCGAGGCCAGGCGTCAGCAGGCCCTGCGGGCCGAGGTGACGCTGCACCTTCGCGACGTCGCCAAGATCGTCGAGGCGGCGATCTCGGAAGGGCGCTCCGGCCCGTGGGCGGATCACCAGCTCTCGCTGGCAGGCCTGTCCGGACGGCTGGGCCGGTCGGCCTCTGCCGAGGTGTTGGAAACGCGCAGGGTCGGGCTGCTGGCACTGCGCCGAAAGGTGGAGGACGACTACCTGAAGTCGCTCTCAGACGAAGAAATGAGCGCCAATGACGTCCAAAACGAGCGCCATATTCAGAATTCAAATGCAGAGCCCACTTTTGAATTAAACGGCCATGACACCAACCAGGCGGAGCCGCCGGCGGAAGGAGCCGCACCGGAGCGGAAGGCGTTGGCGATCAGCCTGAAGCGGGTGCTGGCCGCCTGCCCTGAAATCCGCAGCTACGCCAAGGACGGGATTGGCACCTGGGCGGAGCTGGTCAAGACCGCCGCGCTGGTCCGCTCGATGCTCGGCATTTCGCCGGATGCCTACCAGAAGGCCCGCGCGGCGATGGGCGACGGCACGGCAGCTGTGGTGATCGCCGCCATTCTCGAACGATCCGACCAGATCCGCTCGCCGGGAGGCTACCTGCGGGAGCTGACCCGCAAGGCCGAGGCCGGCAAATTCTCGGTTCTGCCGATGATCAAGGCGCTGGAGTAGGAGTGGCCGGCGCGTTTCTGCCGTCGGTCGCCGGCCACAGGCGCGCCTTGGCGGGCGCCGAGGTTGCGAACGACCCAATGCGGGAGCCGGGCGGGAATAATTCCTTAAGCTGGAACTGATTTGGTGAGAGAATGGTTGGCAGATCGGGGAGTACAGCGGCGGGTCTTTGCGCCGCGGTTTTCCTGTGGGCGTCCGGCGGGACGCACCGTGCTCGCGGATCGCAACCTGAGACCAGGAAGGACGAGCGGCATGTCGGCGACGGACGTCGATGATCTGGAGCAGCGCTTGCGGCGCAGGCCCAAGCAGGAACGCAGTCGCGAGCGGGTCGAGGAGATCCTGCGGGTCGCAAAGACCCTGATCGGCGAGAAGGGCATCGACGGCATGACGATGCGCGAGGTGGCGCTGCTGACCGGCGGCCCGATCGCCTCAGTCTACCAGTATTTCCCGAACAAGTCGGCAATCATCGCCATGCTCTACGAGCAGCATGCCGCCAACACTCGCGGCGGCATCGAGGCGAGCCTCGCCGGCGTCCGTGACCTGGCCGGGGTGCGCGATGCGGCCGATGCGATCCTCGACGGCTATTACCTGCAGGTCGCCGGCGATCCGGCCATCCAGGACCTCCTGAACGCCATCCAGGCCGACAAGGAACTGCAGAACATGGACATTGCCGAGACGCGGCGGCAGGCGGAGATGTTCGGCGCGATGGCGTCACATCTCGTGGCCGAAGCCGACCGCGAACGCTTCGGCCGGCTGGTCTTCCTGCTCTTCCACCTCGCCAGCGGCATGGTGCGGCTGGCAATCACCCTGCCCGCCGCGGAAGCCGAGATGATGCTGGTCGATTTCAAGCAGATCATCCATGGGCAGCTGGCGAGCTTCCGGGCCGCCGACACATCGGCCGGCAACGGCAAGAGCCCGTGAGCTTTTCCCCCCGGCTGTCGCTCTGCCGGCGGCCGATCGCATCCCGATGCGCGCAGCCTTCGCCGTGGACAAGCAACGGTTACACCATTGACGCTCCCGAAGCGAACGGGGCAATCCTAGGCGCCAAGGGAACGGACCATCAGGCGACTGCCGGGAGTACATGACATGCTGCAAGAGAGCGCGATCGGGCGCGCAGAGCTGCCGAGGCCGAACGTGTCCGTCGCGGACGCACAGGCGATTTTCCGCGATCACTACGGCCTTGTCGGCGATATTGTCGAGCTGGGCAGCCAGCAGGACCGAAATTTTCGCATCCGTGCGGGCGGCAAGCGTCATGTCCTGAAGATCTGTCACGCCGAATACCGGCGCATCGAACTCGAGGCGCAGAATGCCGCGATGAAGCACCTGGCCGGATTGGCCTCCATGCCCCTGGTGCCGAGGGCGATCGCGGCAGGCTCCGGCGAGACCATCCTGTCGATCGACATCAACGGCCAACCCTGTCATGCGCGCCTGCTCGATTATCTCGATGGCGAACCGCTGACCCGTCGCAAGTTCCTGCCGGAAATCACCGTGGCGGCACTCGGCCAGGTTTGCGGCCGGGTGGCGAAGGGACTGGACAGCTTCGATCACGGAGGACTCGACCGACAGATCCAGTGGGACCTCCGGCAGGCACGGCCGGTCGCCACGGCGCTGCTCTCCGCCTTGCCGGACGAACGGGCGGCGGCGCGCATTGCCGCTGCGCTGGATGAGGCGGAACGCCATATCGCTCCGCTCCGTGCCGGGCTGCGCGTCCAGGCGATCCATCACGACATCACAGACGACAATGTCGTTGCCACGCCGGATGCCGACGGCAATCCGATCCCGCGCGGCGTCATCGATTTCGGCGACCTGACGCGCGGCTGGCTGGTGGCGGACCTTGCCGTTTGCTGTTCGGCCTTGCTGCACCACGCCGCAGATCCGTTCGTTGCCCTGCCGGCGATACGGGCCTTCCATGCCGAGCATCCGCTCAACGAGGCTGAACTCAAGGCGCTCTGGTCGCTCGTCGTGCAGCGGGCCTGCGTGCTCGTCGCCAGCGGTGAAAATCAGCTGGCGCTCGAGCCGGACAACGCATATGCGGCCGGCAATATCGCGCATGAACGGGCGATTTTCGAGGTGGCGACCAGCCTGCCGATTTCCGTCATGCAGGCGGCGGTCCTGGAAGCGGTCGGCAAGGCCGACGACCGGCCACTGCCGGCGATGGAGCCTCTTCTGCCGGATGTCGCGCCTAAGTCGTTCCGTCCGGTGCGACTGGACGCGCTGAGCCCGCTGTTCGAAGGCGGCAACTGGTCCGACGAGGGCATCGAGGTGAGATTGCTGCGGGAGGCGGCGGCCGAAACCGGCGCCGCAATCAGCCGCTATGGCGAATACCGCCTGTCGCGCACCCGGCACCATTCGGCGACGGCACCCGAGACCTTTGCCCTTTGCATCGAGGCGCAGGTTCCGGCCGGTTCCCGCGTGGTCGCACCGTTCGCCGGAATCGTCTCGATGGAAGACGGCGGGATGCGCATCGACGGCGAACACGTCTGCCTGCTGATCGACGGCATGGAGCGGACGCATGGCGAAGAGCGCACCGGCGCCGGCGAGACGATCGGCCGGGTTGCCGCTTCCGGCCGGTTGCGGGTGCAGTTCTGCCGCGAAAAGGGCCTGACGCCGCCGCCGTTCGTCATGCCGCATCAGGCCGGCGCCTGGTCGGTCGTCTGCCCGTCGCCGTCGGGGCTGTTCGGCGGCGATTTCGACGCGCCTGAACCGGCGGGCGAAGCGCTTCTGGAAATCCGGCAGGCGCATTTCGCCAGACCGCAGAAGAATTATTACCAGCGGCCGCCGCAGATCGAGCGCGGCTATCGCGAGCAGATGTATGGGATGGACGGCCGAAGCTATCTCGACATGGTCAACAATGTCGCGATCCTCGGCCATGGCCACGAAAAACTTGCCGCCGCGGTCGGTCGGCAGTGGTCGCTGCTGAACACCAATTCGCGTTTCCATTACGCCGGCGTTGCGGAGTTCTCCAGGCGCCTCGCCGATCTCGCGCCCGACGGGCTAGACACGGTGTTTCTGGTCAATTCCGGCTCCGAGGCGAACGACCTGGCGCTGCGGCTCGCCTGGGCCCATTCCGGCGCCCGCAACATCATCAGCCTCCTCGAGGCCTATCATGGCTGGACCGTGGCGAGCGATGCCGTCTCCACCTCGATCGCCGACAATCCGCAGGCGCTGACGACGCGGCCGGCCTGGGTGCATGCCGTCACCGCGCCCAACACCTATCGGGGGCCGCATCGCGGCCCGGATTCGGCGGCCGGCTACATTGCCGATGTCGAGGCGGCGCTGGCCAGGATCGAGGCCAGCGGCGAACGGCTCGGCGGCTTCATCGCCGAAAGCGTCTACGGCAATGCCGGCGGCATCCCGCTGCCAAGAGGGTATCTTCAGGAAGTGTACCGGCTTGTGCGGGAACGCGGCGGCGTGACGATCGCCGACGAGGTTCAGGTCGGCTATGGCCGGCTCGGCCACTATTTCTGGGGTTTTGAGGAACAGGGCGTGGTGCCGGACATCATCACCATCGCCAAGGGCATGGGCAACGGCCATCCGCTCGGCGCCGTGATCACCTCGCGGGCGATCGCCGATTCACTGGAGAAGGAGGGTTATTTCTTCTCCTCCGCCGGCGGCAGCCCGGTGTCCTGCACGGTCGGCATGGCTGTGCTCGATGCGATGCGTGACGAGAAGCTGCAGGAAAACGCCCGCATCGTCGGCGATCACCTCAGGCGCCGGCTCGAGGCGCTCGGCGAGCGCTTCCCAATCGTCGGCGCGGTGCATGGCATGGGCCTCTATCTCGGCCTCGAGTTCGTTCGTGACCGCGACACGCTGGAACCGGCCACGCAGGAGACGGCGGCCATTTGCAACCGGCTTCTCGACCTCGGCGTCATCATGCAGCCGACCGGCGATCACCTCAACGTGCTGAAGATCAAGCCGCCGCTTTGCCTCTCGCCGCAGAGTGCGGATTTCTTTGCGGACATGCTGGAACGGGTCCTGGAAGAAGGCTGGTAGGGGCGTCGGGGCCGGAAGACTTCGGCCCGGCGCGGCCCGCCGAGTGACCGGGGTCGGGTTGGCAAAGCCGCCGTGCAGGACATTTCCTGCTGGCGGCAGCCAATCCCTTTTACCTGTCCTTCTGACGGCTTGCGGGAGGATTGTCGCCCCCCAGCCTGACGGGCTCGATGGCGCCGCAAAGCTCAGTTCAGTGGTTTCGGCTGACGAAGGGCGCCGCGCCGCTTCATCAGGCTCAAGGCCGCCGTCGCGACGCCGACGGTGGCGAGCAGTACGCCCAGCACCGACAGGTGCGGGAGGCTCTGGGGGAGGTTGCCATCGCGGAGCAAACGGTAGACCTCGATGCCCAGCAGCGTGATCAGCGCGGCCGAGACGGTGGAATAGTCCTTGCGGACGACGCGGCGCACATTGAAGACGAGGCCTTCCGTCGAATGGCGGAAATTGGAGAACCGCAGCACCCAGCGCGGTACGTCGCGGCAATAGGCGCGATAGGCGTCCGCGAACTTCTTCTCGAGGAAATTCTCCTCGGCCAGCACGATGCACTGGTAGATGAAGGCGAAGAGGCCGATACCGAGCACCACCACCAGCGGGTTGCCATGGAACAGGAAGAAACCGGAATAGAGCAGCATGTTGCCGACATAGAGCGGGTTGCGGCAGACGCCGAACATGCCTTCCGTGACGAGGTCCTTGGCATAGACGCGCTTGTTCAGCCCGCCGCGCTGGATGTAGGCATAGCCGATGACGGTGGCCCGGAGCGCCAGGCCGGCGAGCACCAGCAGCACGGCGGCAATGTCCTTGGCGTGTTCGAACCCGGCGCTGCGCGACAGGGGCGCGGAGGGCGGCGCCAAAAGCATCATCGCCACGACGATGACGGGAAAGGCCTTGTTCCGGTACTTGAAGAAGAAATTGCCGATGCCGACCATGGCTGCGGTCATGATTTACCTGCTTATTTGACGGCGATGATGCCGCAGAAGTTATACCAGCGGAAGAAGATCTCGACGGTGCGGAAACCGGCTTCCTTCAGAAGCTGGATGTTTTCTTCCAGCCGGTAGGGGATCAGCACGTTTTCCAGCGCCTCGCGCTTCTTGGAGATCTCGATCTCGGAATAACCGTTGCGCCGCTTGAAGTCGTAATAGTGCTCGATGAACAGGCGGTTGAACGTGGTGTCCTCGCTCGTCAGCTTCTCGATCAGCAGAAGGCAGCCCTGGTCGGTCAGGCCGCCATAAATCGCCTTCATCACCCGCTCGCGATAGAGGGGGCGAACGAACTGCAGCGTCAGAAGCATGGTCGCGACGCTGGCGTTCTCCATCTGGAAGCCGCGGTTGAGGTCGGCCACCTTGAGTTCGATCGGCCGGTTCGTGTTGGCGGCCCGGATCTTCTGCGCGGCCTTTTCCAGCATATCCGGAGCGTTGTCGATGCCGATGAAATGGACGTCCGGGTGGATAGCTCCGTCGAGCGCCAGAAGCGTCGTTGCGGTCGAGCAGCCGATGTCAACGAGATTGGTCTGGGGCTGGGCGAAATCGGCGGCCAGCTCGCAGACCATCCGCTGCATCTCTTCGTAATAGGGAACGGAGCGGCTGACCATGTCGTCAAAGACGCTGGCCACGTTGGCGTTGAAGGCGAAGTCGCCGACCGGAAGATCCTCGCGGGCGAAGACCTGGTCCTTGCGCTCGATGCGCAGCGGCAGTGGTGTTGCTATGTCGGCCATTTGCTTTTCTCCCGGGTCGGCAGGCAAGGCAAGAGGCATCCGATTCGCCCCCTCGCAACTCGGCCGGAAACCAACACGGGATGCTGACAGCCACCTGAACGCCGGCGCACCGGGGGGAACCTGACTCTAACGCAACTTATTGGTTTGCGCAGCAAATATTAGCGAGGCGGCTATTAGCGAGGCGGCCGATGGTGACGTTCGCAGGCGCCGCACTGGGCCAGGGTCTCGATCACCTTGCAATCGGCGATGGTGCCGTGGCTGCAGCTCGAAAGGGTGCGCTCGAGCTCGGCCTCGAGCAGCTTCAGCCGGGCGATCCGCTGGCGCACATCGTCGAGCTGGCGCCTGGCGATGGCGTCGGCTTCCACGCAGGGTTGTTCTGGATGGGCGGAAAGCTCGATCAGCTGGCGCACCGCCTCGATCGACAGGCCGAGATCGCGGGCGTGCAGGATGAACACCAGCCTGTCATAGTGACGGGCGGTGTAGCGGCGCTGGTTGCCCGCGTTGCGCTCCGGTTCCGGCAGCAGCCCAATCGATTCGTAGTAGCGGATCGTCTCGACCTTCGAACCGCTAGCCTCGGCGAGCTTGCCGATCGAAAAGACGCGTTCCATGGACATTCCTGCTTGAAGCTATAGTTACTAGAGGAATTATAGGTGGTGCAAATCGGGAGATTTGCAATGGACGAACACCTTCACGCACACGCGCCGGACGGCGCGACGGGCAAGCAGGCCGGACGCTGCGAGGCCGATCCGGATGGCCGCGCCCACGCCCACGCCCACGGCCATGACCATGCGCGCGGGGCCGCCTGTGCAACGGCGGACGGTGCGGCCGGAGAGCATGCGGCCCCGGAACCCGGCGACGGCTATCGCCACTTCCGCGTCTCTGGGATGGACTGCGCCAGCTGCGCCAACACCATCCGCACCGCCGTCGGCGGCATGGCCGGCGTCTCGGACGTCCGGGTGTCGATCGGGCGCGAGAGGATGTTCGTGGCGTTCGCCGATGGCAGGACCTCGCCGGAGGCGGTGCGCGAGCGGGTGCAAGGCCTCGGTTACGGTGTCGAACTGCTCAAGGACGACGCCCCTGCCTCACGCCCGGCCCGCCTTGCCTGGTGGCGGACACGCAAGGGCCTGCATGCGATCATCGGCGGGCTTGCCACGGCCGGCGCCTTTGCCGCGGGCCGGCTGTCGCCGGAGCTCGGCCATTACCTGTTCGTCGCCGCAGCGATCCTGCTCGCCCTGCCGATTGCGCGCCGCGCCCTTGCTGCTGCGGCAGCCGGCGCGCCCTTCACCATCGAGATGCTGATGACCGTCGCCGTCATCGGTGCGGTGATCATCGGCGAGCCGGCCGAAGCGACGGTAGTCGTCTTCCTGTTTGCAACCGGCGAGGTGCTGGAGGGCTACGCGGCCGGCCGGGCCCGTGCCGGCATCGAGGCGCTTGCTTCGCTCGTCCCCAACCGCGCCTTGGTCGAGGAGAACGGCACGTTGCGCGAAATTCCCGCTTCCGCGATCCGGCCACGCCAGATCGTCGTGGCGCGGCCCGGCGACCATGTCGCAGCCGACGGGACCGTGGTCGAGGGCCGTGCCCATCTCGACCAGTCGGCGATCACCGGCGAGAGCGTTCCGGTCTCGCGTGGTCCGGGCGAAACCGTCTTTGCCGGTTCCGTCGCCATCGACGCGGCGCTGAAGATCCGCGCCGAGCGGACCGCCGCCGACAACACGATCGCCCGCATCGTGGCGCTGGTGGAAGAGGCGCAGGACGCCAAGGCGCCGGCCGAACGCTTCATCGACGCCTTTTCGCGCGTCTACACGCCGCTTGTCGCCGCGCTTGCGGTTCTCGTCGCCACAATCCCGCCGCTCGTCTTCGACGGCGCCTGGGAAACCTGGATCTATCGCGGGCTGGCGCTGCTTCTGATCGGCTGCCCCTGCGCGCTGGTCATCTCCGTGCCGGCGGCGATCGCCTCGGCGCTCTCGTCCGCGGCGCGCGCCGGCATCCTCGTCAAGGGCGGCATCGTGCTGGAGACGCTGGCGAAAGCCGATCTCGTCGCCTTCGACAAGACCGGCACGCTCACCAGGGGCCGCCCGGCGGTGACGGCCATCCATGCGGTCGAAGGCAGCGAGGACCGGCTGCTGGCGCTTGCCGCGGCGGTCGAGACCGGCTCGAGCCATCCGCTTGCCGAGGCCGTGCTGGCCGAGGCGCGCCGGCGCGATCTCGCTCCGGTGCTGGCGACCGGGGTCAAGGCGATTGCCGGCCGCGGCGTGACCGGTCGGGCGGAGGGTCGAAAGATCTTCATCGGCGCGCCGCGCTTTGCCGCCGAGGAAGGCACGATCGGGCCGGAGCTGGCCGCGCGGATCGATGACTTCGAGCAAGCCGGCAACACGGTCGCCGTCGTGGTCGCCGATGGCGCGGGCATCGGCGCGATCGCGCTGCGCGACGAGCCGCGCGAGGATGCCCGGCAGGGCATCGCGGCGCTGAAGGCGCTCGGCGTCGAGACGATGATGCTCTCCGGCGACAATCCGGTGACCGCCGCGGCGATCGGCCGGACGCTTGCGATCGACGACGCCCGTGGCGGGCTGCTGCCGGCGGAGAAGGTCGAGGCGCTGCGGGGGCTGTCGCAGGAGCGGCGCACGGTGATGGTCGGTGACGGCATCAACGACGCCGCGGCGCTGGCTGCGGCCAGCGTCGGCATGGCGATGGGCTCGGGCACCGGGCTGGCGCGCGAGACCGCCGGCGTGGCGCTGATGGGCAACCGCGTGCTGGACGTCGCCCGCGCCATCGCGCTCGGCCGGGCGACGATGGCGAACATCCGCCAGAACGTCACGATCGCCATCGGCCTGAAGGCGGTCTTCCTCGTCACCACCGTTCTCGGCGCGACCGGCCTGTGGATCGCCGTCTTCGCCGATACTGGCGCCACCGTGCTGGTGACGCTGAACGCCATGCGGCTGCTGCTGCCGTCGGCGGGAGCGGCCGGCGGGCGCGCCTAGCCTCGATCGCCGATAGTGGCCAACCGGGTAACGGTCGGATCAGGCCCGCCGGCGCGCGCTGCGGTCGAAGAACGCAGGGTTGCGCGCCATCGACTCTCCTGCAGCTCGCAGGAGCCCGCCCTCGCCGGCTGCGTCGGCATCAAGCCGGGCGGCGGCGCGGGCAAGCGCCGGCGGAACTCGCTCCGGCCGGTCGGCAAGGTGTCGTATCCGCCTGAGCGCCAGTTGCAGGGCCCGGTGCGTGCCGGCCGATAGCGCCGGGTCGCTTGCCCGCTCATGCAGGAGGAGCGTCGCTCGGCCGAGCACGTAGACCGCCAGGCCACCCTCAGTTGGCGAAAACCGGCGCTCGCCCGCGGCCTGCGCAAGTCGGACCAGCCGCAGCAGCCGGTGTTGCAGCCGGGCGCGCAAGACTCCCCGGTGCCTCGTGCTGTCCGGGCTTGCCGCCGCGTCCTGCAGGTCGCGCACCATCATGGTGATCAGCGTTTCGAGGCGGCGGCGGGCATCGGTCGGAAACACCAGCCCGTAGGCGAGCAACGCGATCGCCGGGCCGGCGACCACGGCCGCCGCGATCGCAAGGGAGCCGAGGAAGCTGCCGGAAAGCGGATAGGCGGGTTGCGACAGCAGCAGCAGCACCATCACGTAATCCGTGCCGCCGAGCATGGTGCGCCGGTGGGACATCGGCACCACGCCGCTGATGATGAAGGGCATCACCGACAGCACCAGCCCGAGTTCGGAGGTGGCGAACGGCCAGACCAGCCACCGGCAGGCCAGCGCCGCGCAGGCGCCGAAGAACTGGCCGGCCAGCACCTGGCGCATCACGGCCGCCGGGTTCTCGAAGGTGGAGAACAGGGAGATCATCACCGAGGTACCAAGCAGTACATAGGGGCCGGCGGCCCACCCGGTCACGACCCAGGCAAGGCCGACCAGCAGCATGACGCCGCCGGCGCGAAGGGCGGCATGGCGGGCGCCGATCCAGTCCCGGTGCAGGACGACCGCCGGCAGCACCGGCTCGCCGCGCGCAGCGGCGGCCGAGCCGGCCACGGCGGCTTCGTCGGTCTCGGCCCACTCCCGTAGCGCCGCCGCCTGCCCCTGCAGCACCTCGAGCAGCGCCGGGTGGCGGCCGGCCAGGCGGGCCGCCTCCTCGAGAGCTGCGACGGTCTGCGAAACGGCGCCCGGGTGCTCGAGACTGCGCGCCGCACGTTCAAGGGCATCGGCGAGCGCCGGCTCGTGCGGGGCGGATCGCTCGGTCTTCAGCCACAGCAGCGCGGTGACCTGCGCGGCAAGGACGACGCGCAGCCGTCGAGCCGAGCGTCGCGAGGCCAGCGAGCCGGCGCCGTGCGGATCCAGACCTTCGTCAAGCAGCGCCATCTCGGCCAGGCGGTCATGCCAGTCGTCGGTGGACGGCGGCGGTGCGCCCCGGAGAAAGGCGGCCATGTCGGCAAGGATGCGCGCCGCAAGCCGCCGCGTATTGGCGGCGATCTCGCTCTCGGACGCCTTCTGGGTAAAGAGCAGGCCGACGACCAGACCGGTGGCGACGCCGGTCAAAACCGTGAGCGCACGGTCCGTGCCGAGCGCCAGCAGGTGGCCGGGATGGGCGGTCTCCAGCAGCGCCACCATCGACGCCGAATAGCCCGCGAGGATCGTTCCATAGGCGACGAAGCCGCGCAGCACGTTGCCGAGACCGGCGCAGGCGCCGATCCACACCGCGAGGCCCGCAACGAGCAGCGCTGGCCGATCTTCCGCGGCCGCCACCAGCAGCATGCCGACGAGCGTGCCGGCGATGGTGCCGACGAGGCGGAAGAAGCTCTTCTCCACCAGCAGGTTGCGGACCGGCTGGGCGGCCGAGAACACCGTCATCGCGGCCCATTGCGGATGCTCCAGCCCGAGCAGCCAGGCAACCAGCAGCGCCAGACAGCCGGCAAGCGCGGTGCGCAAGGTGAAGGTGAGGCGCTCCGGCACGAACCCCCATGCGGCGATCCGGTCACGCGGGCTCATGCCCGTGGCTCCTGTTCCTGCTCGAGGCGCTCGCCGATCCTCGCCAGCACGCCGAGGACGACCGCGATCTCGTCGTCGCCGATCCCCTGCAGGAGCTCGGCCTCGGCGGCGTTCAGCTGCGCCCGGATACGTCCAACCGCGTCGCGCCCGGCCCGGGTCAGGTAAAGCCGCTTGGCGCGGCGATCCGCCTCGTCGGCACGCCGTTCGATCAGGCCCTTGTCGGAGAGAATGTCGAGCAGCCGGACCAGCGTCGAGCCGTCGATGCCGACGAGGGCGGCAAGCTGCTTCTGGGTGATGCCGCCGCCGGTGGCGGACAGATGGACCAGCGGCGCCCAGGTCGCATCGGTCAGACCGGCCTGCTCCAGGCGTGCTTCCACGGCCCGGCGCCATCGACGCGCCAGAAGCGAAAACTGGTGGCCGAAGCGAAAGCGGGGCGGATTGTGATCGATCGTCATGCCGCCGGTTTACGGCAAAACGATTTGTAGTTCAAATTATTTCAAGCTGCATCTAAATTTTCGATGTCGACGCGCAGCACAGCGCGGTGCGTGCCGCCATTTTGCCATCTCTTGGTTGAAATGTGGTGCGGTGATTCCACGGTCCCTGGTTCGCGGCCGCCGACAGCCTGAAAGCCAGCAAAACGAGAATATGCGCGCAGGACGGGAACCAACGGCAGTGCAATGCACTTTCCCGATCAGCAAGACCAAGAAGGAGACCAGCATGAACACGATGGCGATGGCAATTCTCGCAGCCGGACTGGCGACGGCCTCCGGCGCCGTGGCGGCAGATGTCGTGGCAGTGCGGCACGCGCCGGTCCATGTGGAGCCCGACACCCGCGATGGGGTGAAGATCGGCATGCTCAGCTGCGATGTCGGCGGTGGCGCCGGTTATCTGCTGGGATCGGCCAAGACGGTTGACTGCGTGTTCAACTCCACGCGCGGCACGCAGGAGCGCTACACCGGTGTGATCCGCAAGATGGGCGTCGATCTCGGCTTCACCACCCGCGGGCGGCTCGCCTGGGCGGTCTTCGCCCCGACGGCGGGCTATCATCGCGGGGCGCTGGCCGGCGTCTACAGCGGCGCCACCGCAGAGGCGACGGTTGGCGCCGGCGTCGGCACCAATATCCTGTTCGGCGGGACCGCCAATGCAATCCAGCTGCAGACGATCAGCGTCACCGGACAGCTCGGATTGAACCTGGCCGCGACCGGAACTTCCGTCACGCTGACCCCGCAGGGCTGATCCTCCGCGATCAGCCAGGCAATTCCGCGATGGTGGCGCACCTCCCCCGCCGCCACGCCCCGACGGCCCGCGAAAGCGGGCCGTCGGCTCCTCTTCACATTTCGTTGAGGATAAGATGCAAATCGGCGCCCGCGCGGTAGCGGGCGGGCGAGCGGCGCACTAGGCTCCTGTGCATCGTCAGCCATGCCCGGAGGGAACGATGCCCGCGAGACTTTTATCGGCCGTGATCGCCCTCGTGGCCTTGGCAGGCTGCACCACCACCGCCGGCGACAACATCAACTACGCCCGCCCGCCCGAACCGAGCGGTTTGCGCATTCCCTACAACTGACGGGTAACCGGAGAGCTCGCCGCCGCGTATCATCGCAATCCGGCGGCTGGGAAGTTCCGCGTCTCGCAGCGCGCGGAGTGCGCCTGCCATGGCGTGATGCCTCGGACGTCGAACCTGGTCTAGACCATTCGCCTCTTTTCAGCGGTCGTCGTCACGCGCGATGATGATGACCGTATGCACGTGCTCCGGCCCGGCGATTTCCTCGGCAATGCGGCGCGCCGTGGCGGCGCCAAGGGCGCTGCGGCAGGTGCCCCGTAGCACGATGTCGTTTCCCTGCGCCTCGACTTCGATGCCGGCAAGCTCGATATCCGGCGACATCGCCAGCGCACAGCGTACGGACTCCACCAGCCCGAGGTGATCGACGCCGCGATCGGGAGACATGTCAGCGTTCATCATCGGCCTTGCCCTTGCGTTCGCGTCGACGGCGCTGGCGGCGCCGCAGTCGAGGGGCAAATGGTGGTTCGCCGCGATTTGTTCCGGAGCGGCCTGAGGGCTCCCGCTGGTGCCTTGCGTCCGAACGGTGCCAGGCGGCGTCTGGGGTTCTCCAGAACCAGCGCGAGCTTCTGATGTCTGCTGGCGTTACTGTATAGCCAAGTAAATGATACCGCTATTTATTGCATGACCTACAGTACGGCGCAGCTTCCAAAGAATTTATGCGAAGTTCTCTTTGGGTCAGAGAAATCGAAAAAGTTGAAGGTGTTGCAAAAAATTCACAATGGCTTATATGTATGACAATGAAATATTTACCCAGGCCTTTTCGAGCCGCGATCTCGACATTGCGAATGCCGCGAATTGAGCCGCGTAAATTTGCCGTTCCCCCCTGACCACGGATGTACTGGCAGGGCGTGGAACGGCCGGAAAAGGTCGGGGTTCAAGCCCGACCTTTTTGCGTCTGGTTCTTCACGTCTGGAATTTCGCACCTCCGGGCCGAGCCCGCGGCCGCCCGCGGATCTGCGGCCCGGGGGCATTGCGCAGCAGCAAGGAGCAGAACAATGAGCAACACAATCTACACCGCTGGCGACACCGTTGTCGTCAGGCCCGGCATCGCAGGCGCCCAGCCCGATGACCGGACGTGCAGGATCATCCAGGCCCTGCCCGCCGAAGGCGGCGAAGTGCAATACCGCGTCCGCTTCGGCAACGAGGTTTTCGACCGGCGGATTACCGCAACCGACATCGAGGCTCTCGGCGAAGCCTCGGACGGCGGCGACACGCCGGCGGCAGTGCCGATCGGCCGCCCCTGGCTGGCGCCCGTCCGCGTTCGCGCCCGCTGAGGGCGCCAATACCACGCCGACCACCGCGGCCTTGCGCCGAAAACAGAAAGGATTGAAATTGCAGGTACTCGTCAGAGACAATAACGTCGACCAGGCGCTCCGGGCGCTGAAACGGAAATTGCAGCGCGAAGGCGTCTTCCGCGAAATGAGGGCGCGAAAGGCTTACGAGAAACCGTCCGAAAGACGCATTCGCGAAAGGGCGGAGGCGGTTCGTAGGCAGCGGAAGCTGGCCCGCAAGAAGATGCAGCGCGAAGGCCTGCTGCCGACGCGCGGCAAGACGGCTCGCAGCCGATAGCGGGTGATGGCGAGGCTCGCCGGATCGCGGCGAGCTTCGAAACGGACCGGAAGACGCTCCGGGCCGGAAGGCGGCAGGTGAACGCCGGCGCGTGGCGCGCCGCGACGAAGCCTCCCGCCGCCCTGCCCGCCACCATCGGCGCCGCAAGGCGTGTGCTAAGGAGCTGAGCCATGACCACGGGTACCGGGAAATCCGTCAGGCCCACACGACGACCGGCCGGCGACCAGGCGGCGGCCACCGATACGTCGGTGTGGGGCATCATCGCCAAGGAAAAGGCCGCCCGCCTGAAGAAGACGGCGGCCCTGCGGGCCCAGCGTCTCGAACGATCCGCCCGCGAGGCGAGCGAGGCCGCCGCGTCCGAACCGGACACGGCGCAGATCCGCCCGCCACGCAAGCCCGGCCGCGGCAAGGGCGGTTAATCCATGCGATCGCAAGCAACGACAGGTTTAGGCGCCGTGACATGCAATGCCAAGAGCTTGAACCGCGACGGCCGGCTCTGAAGATCGCGACGCGTGACACCCGCTTGTGCCGGGCGCATCCAGGCGGCCAGACCCCGTGAGGCCGACAGGCGCTCGGCTGCTTGTCCCTACACCGCCAGCAATCCGATACCCCCTGCCCCGGTCCGAAATGGCAAGACCGCGATCCGGCCGCCGAGCGGTGGATCATCAGAACGTCGGCGGCGTATTGATCCAGACGAGCACGGTCTCGCCGTCGTGGCGGTTGCGCCAGGAATGATGGCGGCGACTGTCGAAGTAGATGGAGTCTCCGGGGCCGAGATCGTGGAACTCGTCGCCGTCCAGCACCATCTCGAAGCGGCCGGAAAGCACGTGGATGAACTCCTCGCCCTCGTGGCGGTAGGCGCCGTCGCTGCAGGCGCCCGGTGACAGCACGAAGCGGTGGCAGTCCATCATGTTGCGGCCGTCGGCCAGCACCTGCACCGTCACGCCCGGCGAGGTCTCCGGCCAGAATTTCCACTCCCCTGCCCGCACGATGCTGCGGCGCTCGGCCTCGTCCTCGCCGGAAAGTTTCGAGACGGTCGTGCCGTAATAGCTGGCAAGATCGTGCATGACCCGGAAGGTGACGCCCTGCGAGGTGCGCTCGAAGGTGGAGAGCACCGAGGTGGCGATGCCGATGTCGCCCGCCACCTGCTCCAGCGTCTTGCCGGCGGCGTGGCGCAGCGCGCGGAACTTGCGGCCGACGCCCTGCGGCGCCTCGCCCTCCCCGCCTGCGGCGTGCCCGTCGGCGGCGCCGTTCTCCGCCTCGAGCGCCTCGCGGATCGCCGCCGGGTTCAGGCCGCGCTCGGCGCGGTACCAGGCGATCTTCTTGAGTCGCGCCACGTCCTCGGCGCTGTACTGGCGGTGGCCGGCCTCCGAGCGCCCGGGAACGACGAGGCCCTGGCTTTCCCACAGGCGCAACGTCGAGGCCGAGACGCCGGCGAGCCGTGCTGCTTCCGCCACCTTGTAGTGCACCGTCTCCGGGCCGCTCGCACCCATGCCAATGAATCCCGTTTCTTGTGTTATGCTGCTTTTACAGCAGTTTGCGGTCCAGCCGACCGGCCGGCCGCTCCGTGGCGCTCTGCGGCATGCGGCCGCCGAAAATAGCCGTTGCATTCTTGCAGAATAAATGTAGGACTTCTACCATATCTTACAGAAAAAATGTAGGATATAATCCGTGTTCCAGAGCCAGGAATTTCGCACCATGACCGCCACATCCCTCACCGACCGCAAGAACGCCGCCATTTCCCGCGGCGTCGGCATGACCACGCAGATCTATGCCGATCGCGCCGAAAACGCTGAAATCTGGGACAAGGAAGGCAATCGCTACATCGATTTTGCCGCCGGCATCGCCGTCGTCAACACCGGCCACCGCCATCCGCGCGTCATCGAGGCGGTGAAGAAGCAGCTCGATCGCTTCACCCACACCTGCCACCAGGTCGTTCCCTACGAGAACTACGTCGAACTCGCCGAGCGCCTGAACCAGCTCGTTCCCGGCAACTTCGAGAAGAAGACGATCTTCGTCACCACCGGCGCCGAGGCCGTCGAGAATGCCGTCAAGATCGCCCGTGCCGCGACCGGCCGCCAGGCCGTCATCGCGTTTGGCGGCGGCTTCCACGGCCGCACCTTCATGGGCATGGCGCTGACCGGCAAGGTCGTGCCCTACAAGGTCGGCTTCGGCGCCATGCCGGGCGACGTGTTCCACATCCCCTTCCCGGTCGAACTGCACGGCCAGACGGCCGAACAGTCGCTCGCGGCGCTGAAGAAGCTGTTTGCCGCCGACGTCGACCCGAACCGCGTCGCCGCGATCATCATCGAGCCGGTGCAGGGCGAAGGCGGCTTCTATCCGGCCACCACCGCGTTCCTGAAGCAACTCCGCGAGATCTGCGACCAGCACGGCATCCTGCTGATCGCCGATGAGGTCCAGACCGGCTTTGCCCGGACCGGCAAGCTGTTCGCCATGGAGCATCACGGCGTCGTCGCCGACCTGACGACGATGGCCAAGGGCCTTGGCGGCGGCTTCCCGATCGCCGCAGTGACCGGCCGCGCCGAGATCATGGACGCGCCCGGCCCTGGCGGCCTCGGCGGCACCTATGCCGGCAACCCGCTCGGCATCGCCGCTGCGCACGCCGTCATCGACGTCATCAAGGACGAGGACCTCTGCAACCGCGCCACCAGCCTCGGCAACCGCCTCAAACAGCGCCTGGAATCGCTGCGCGAGAAGGTTCCGGAAATCGTCGACGTGCGCGGCCCCGGCTTCATGAACGCGGTCGAGTTCAACGACGCGACAACGAAGCAGCCGAGCGCCGACTTCGCCAACAAGGTGCGGCTGAAGGCGCTGGAAAAGGGCCTGATCCTGCTGACCTGCGGCGTGCACGGCAACGTCATCCGCTTCCTCGCTCCGCTGACGGTGCAGGACGAGGTGTTCGCCGAGGCGCTCGACATCCTCGAAGCCGCCATGCTCGAGGCCCGCTCCGCCTGACGCAGCAAACCCGGCTGCTGCGCGATCCCTGAACCGCAAACGGTGCAGGCGCATGCGCGCAGCGGGCTGGACGGTGCTTGCCCTCCCTCCCCCCTGCCCTCTCCGGAGCAGGGGGGAACCGGCAAGCCTTGTTCCACATCCGACTTCTCCCCGTGGCGGGGAGAAGTGAGCGGCAGGTGATGCCGGCGAAAACGACCTCCGCAAGCGGCTCCGTCCGCAGCCGCTTTACAGTTCAAATGCAAGGCAGCGCCCGGACGTCGGCGTCCGGGAGACCCCTTTTCACGCCCGAAGGAATGATGAAATGGCCTTCCACGACGCATTGACCAAGCACCTGAAGTCCACCGACTTCCTGCGCGATTCCGGCTATGTCGACGGCAACTGGATCGGCGGCAAGAGCGCCGCGACCTTCGACGTCTTCAACCCGGCGACCGGTGAGAAGCTGGCGACGCTGCCGGAAATGGGCGCCGCCGAGACGGCCGCGGCGATCGACGCCGCCTACCGCGCGCAAGGCCCCTGGGCGGCGCGACCGGCCAAGGAGCGCAGTGCGCTGTTGCGCAAGTGGCACGACCTGATGATCGCCAATGCCGACGAACTGGCGGCGATCCTGACCGCCGAGATGGGCAAGCCGCTGGCCGACGCCAAGGGCGAGATCCTCTATGCCGCCTCCTATGTCGAATGGTATGCGGAAGAGGCCAAGCGCATCAACGGCGAGACCATCCCCTCCCCGTCCGCCGACAAGCGCATGCTCGTCATCAAGCAGCCGGTCGGGGTCGTCGGCACGATCACGCCGTGGAACTTCCCCTCCGCGATGATCGCCCGCAAGGTCGCCCCGGCGCTCGCCGTCGGCTGCACGGTCGTGTCGAAGCCGGCCGAGCAGACGCCGCTTTCGGCGATCGCGCTGGCCGTGCTTGCCGAAAAGGCCGGCATTCCGGCCGGCGTCTTCAACGTGGTGATCGGAACCGACGGGCCGGCGATTGGCAAGGAGCTCTGCTTCAACCCGAAGGTGCGCAAGATTTCGTTCACCGGCTCGACCGAGGTCGGCCGGATCCTGATGCGGCAGTGCGCCGACCAGATCAAGAAGGTCAGCCTCGAGCTCGGCGGCAATGCGCCGTTCATCGTCTTCGACGACGCCGACATCGACGCCGCCGTCGAGGGCGCGCTCATCTCGAAATACCGCAATGCCGGCCAGACCTGCGTCTGCGCCAACCGCATCTACGTGCAGTCGAACGTCTATGACGCCTTCGCCGAGAAGCTTGCCGCCAAGGTCAAGCAGCTCTCGGTCGGCAACGGCTTCGACAGCGGCGTCAATCTTGGCCCGCTGATCGAGGAAGCGGCGATCGCCAAGGTCGAGACGCACATCGCCGACGCCGTCGCCAAGGGCGCGAAGGTCGTTGCCGGCGGCAAGCGCTTTGCCGGCGAAGGCACCTTCTTCCAGCCGACGATTTTGACCGGCGTTGACCGGACGATGAAGGTGGCGCGCGAGGAGACCTTCGGCCCGCTGGCGCCGCTGTTCCGCTTCGACACCGTCGACGACGTGATCGCCCAGGCGAACGACACCGAATTCGGCCTCGCGGCCTATTTCTTCGCCAGCGACCTGAAGTACGTCTGGAAGGTCGCCGAGGCGCTGGAATACGGCATGGTCGGCATCAACACCGGCCTGATCTCGTCGGAGGCCGCCCCGTTCGGCGGCATCAAGCAGTCCGGCCTCGGCCGCGAGGGCTCGCGTCACGGTGCCGACGACTATCTGGAGATGAAGTATCTCTGCATGGGCAACCTGGCCTAGCGATCCTCCAACCGGCCTCTCCACGGGAGGCCGGTCCCCTCCGCTTCAGGCCGGTTCGATATCGGTCTTGGCGAAATCATCGCCCTTGTAGAGCAGCGGCATGCCGTACTGGCGCGCGCAGGCATAGGCGAAGCAATCACCGAAGTTCAGCGCGGCGGGATGCCGGCCCTTGCCGAAGTGGCTGAAGGCTGCGATGGCGAGCGCGGCCGTTTCGGGGGCGACCGCGCGTACCTCAACGCCGAGAATGCCGAGGAGTCGCTCGACCGCCACCAGTGCATCGCCGGGATCAATCTTGCGCTTGCGGGCAACCGCCACAGCGGTCTCCCATACCGCAAGCGGCGAGGTGATCTTCGCACCTGGCGTCTCCAGCCGCGCGACCAATGCCGGATAGTCGGCTTCCTTGGCAAGAATGGCCACCAAAGCCGATGCATCGACGAACATCAATCGTCCTCGTAGAGGCTGTCGATGAATGCCTTGTCGATCGGTGGCCCCTTCGCGGGATGCCCGGCATCCAGTTCGCGCAATAAATCCTCCACCGCATCGATAAGTCGAGGTGCAGCCCCTGCCCGCTCAAGCTCGTGCTCCAGCGCCTGCCGCACCGCCTCCGTCTTGCTGATGTTGCGGGCGCTGGCGAGCCGGTCGGCTAGCCGGCCGACCTCGGGATCCTTGACGTAAAGGGCCATGGTATATCCCATCCTCGTGAATGGGATATCTATCACCCGCCGGGCTGCTTTTCAAGGATGAAGGGCGATCAATGAGGCTGGTCGCTGCCCTCCGGCGGCTCGGACTTCAGCATCGCCAGATCGTCCAGCAGATCCAGCAGGTGCTCGACCCGCATCTTGCCGTAGCGCGCCTCGATGTGTTCGTAGATCGCAAGGCTGTCGGGCGTCACGGTCCGGAGAATGTCGAGGCCGGCCGGTGCCAGCTTGAGCAACACGCGCCGCCCGTCGCCGACATCCTTGTGCCGGGTGATGTAGCCGCGCTCCTCCAGCGACTTGATCATCCGCGTCAGGCTGGGGGCGAGAATGAAGGCCTTCTCCGCCACCTCCGAGGCATCGAGCGTTCCGGCTTCGGCCAGCACGCGGATCACCCGCCACTGTGGCTCCGTCACGTCGTGACTGGCAAGCATCGGGCGGAAATGGCTCATGATGGCTTCGCGCGCCCGCAAGAGCGCGATCGGCAGGGAGCGACGGGTGTCGGGTGGCATCAGCCGGTCGTGCGGAATGGGGTCGGGCGGACCGGGAGAAACGATCTGGCTCGGTTCCATCATCTTCGTGTATCCGCTGTCTTGCGCCGACGGTCGATCTTGGACTGGGCCTTCGCCGCCCCGGCGTCACTCGTTGCTCAGGTACCTCCACGGGTGGAGGAAGAGATTGCCGCGTCGGCAGGCCGAGTCCCGTTCTGCTCCACTCTCGCAGTGACGGCCCCGGTGACCGGTTTATTCAAGCATGCCGACGGTCATTATCGAGAGCCTGTGGGCAGGCCATAACGGCCTTCTCGCGCATCTGTTCCGAAGCCAGGCCGGTCGGCGCTTTCGCCCTGCTCCGACGGGGACTGGCCTGTTGGCATTAACCTTGCGTTAACGATAAAGGATTTGACCAATTTCGCAAATCAGTTGAAAAACGGTCGCGACGGAATTTTCCCGCCTTTCCCTCAATAACCGTCGGACATCATGGACAATACGCTCAGACGCCCCCAGGACCTCCCCTCCTCCGCCGACCGGATCATGCGCCACTCGCAGCTGCTTTCGGCCCAACTCCAGAACCTGCGCCGCCAGATGTATCCGCCGGAGGCGATGAAATCGCTGAAGACTTTTTCGTCGAAGGACGCCGCCGCGCTGCTCGGCGTCGCCGAATCGACGCTGCGGCAGATGTCGCTCGACGGCGAGGCGGTGATCCCGGACCGGCAGGACAACGGCCGCCGCGTCTACACGCTGCCGCAGCTCAATGAGCTGCGCGCCTATCTCGCCAGGCGTCGCCCCTCCGAGGCGCTCGACTTCCTGCCGCGCCGCCGTCCCGGCGACAAGCTGCAGGTGCTGGCGATTGCCAACTTCAAGGGTGGCTCGGCGAAGACGACGACGACAGTGCACCTGGCGCACTATCTGGCCTTGCAGGGGCTGCGCGTGCTGGCGATCGACCTCGACCCGCAGGCATCGCTGTCGACCATGTTCGGCTACCAGCCGGAGTTCGACGTCGACGCCAACCAGACCCTCTATGCGGCGATCCGCTATGACGAGAACGAGCGGGTCCCCCTCTCCGCGGTGATCCGTCAGACCTATTTCGACGGCGTCGACATCGTGCCGGGCAATCTCGAGCTGATGGAATACGAACACGAGACGCCGCAGGCGATCGCCAGGGGGCAGTCGCGCGGCGACGGCATGTTCTTCCGCCGGTTGAAGACGGTTCTGGCCGAGGTCGAGGACGACTACGACGTGGTGCTGATCGACGCCCCGCCGCAGCTCGGCTACCTGACGCTCGGGGCGCTTTATGCCGCCACCGGCCTGCTGATCACCGTGCATCCGGCTATGCTTGACGTCGCCTCGATGAACCAGTTCCTGGCGATGACCAGCGACCTGCTCGGCGTCATCGAGGATGCCGGCGGCGCCCTCGAGCACGACTTCATCCGCTACGTGCTGACCCGCCATAATCCGCACGACGTGCCGCAGGTCAACGTGGTGGCGCTGCTGCGCTCGCTGTTCGGCGAGGACGTGCTGGCCGCCTCGGTCGTCGACACCACCGCAATCGCCAGCGCGGGGCTGGAGAAGAAGAGCCTCTACGAGATGAGCCGCGGCAGTGTCGGCCGCGACACGCTGAACCGCGCCCTCGAATCCGTCGACGCGGTCAACGCCGAGATCTTCCGTCACATCAAGACTGTCTGGGGACGCAAATGACCAATGCAAGCGACCGCTCCAAGCGAATGAAGGCCATGTTCGGCGGCATCAATCCGGAGGAACTGGCCGCCGCCGTGGCGCCCTCGCCGCTGTCGCAGGCCAACCGCCGCGTCGCCTCAGGCGCCGTGCGCTCGATGCAGGATTCCTTTTCGGCAATCGAGGACGAGAACGCGAAGCTGCGCGAAAAGCTCGCCGGGTCCGAGGCCATCGTCGAAATCGCCCCCGGCGAGCTCGATCCCTCCTTCGTGCGCGACCGCATGGACGGCCAGGCCGACCCCGGACTGGACGAGCTGGTGCGCAGCATGCGTGAGCACGGCCAGCAGGTGCCGATCCTGGTGCGCCCGCATCCGGACGCCGCCGGCCGCTACCAGATCGCCTATGGGCATCGCCGCTGGCAGGCGGCCAAGGCACTGAACCTGCCCCTCAAGGCAATCGTGCGGGCGCTGACCGACGACGCGCTGGTAATCGCCCAGGGCAAGGAAAACAGCGAGCGCAAGGACCTGTCCTTCATCGAGCAGGCGCTGTTTGCCCAGGAGCTGAAGGAGCGCGGCTTCGACCGGCAGACGATCGCCGCCGCCCTCGGCCGCAGCGAGGACAAGGGGCTCGCCTATATCTCGATCCTCACCTCGCTGGCCGCAGCGCTGTCGCCGGAGGTCGTCCGCAAGATCGGTCCGGCGCCGAAGACCGGCCGGCCGAAATGGGAAAAGCTCGCGGGGTATTTTTCCGACCGCAAGCTGCCGGCGGCCCGTTCGTCGGCGGCCAACGGGCTGATGGCCTCCGACAAGTGGTTCGCCGCCGACAGTGACGCACGCTTCGCCATGCTGCTGTCGTTGCTGGAGGCGAAGGAAAAGCCGCGGACGGCGAAGAGCACGATCCGCGGCGGAGGCGGGCAGGACGCCGTGACGATCGAGCGGGCCGGGCCGGTGACGCGCTTCGCCGTCGACGAGCGGCAGGTGCCCGGCCTGGCCGAGTGGCTGGCCCGCGAGCTGCCGGGACTGGTGGCGCGTTTCGAGCAGGAACGCTCGTAGGCGAAACGCGGGTGAGGGGCGATGCTCGCCCCTCACCCGATCGGCTCGCGCGTGCAGGCGAGGGGATCGTGGCTTAGGCCAGCCCCATCCGCCGGAAGCGAGCGGTCCGAAGGCCGGATGCCGCATCGCGGGCGGCCCCCGCATCCGTTGGACCAACGGGTCGGATGCGCGGCGTTCCAGTGCGGGCTGACCGCCCGAAATGCCCCGAGCCCGCTGAATTAACAGTGTATTTTTCTGCCGCGTTTCAACTGTAACACCCGCCGGGCCCCAAGGCGATCAGGTGGCGCCAAGCGCGACGTCATGGCGGCGTCCAATCTGCCGAAAGGGGGCGGCCGGCAGGCCGGATGCGCATCGCGCAACGGGCGTCGGGGCAACCGACCGGATGCGCGGCGTTACACGGGGGCTGACCACCAAATGCGCGCCTAGCCTCCTGAAATAAAAGCAAAATTTTCTGCTGCGTTTCAATTGTAACACCCGACCGAGCCCTCAAGGCGATCAGGCGGTACCAAGCGCGGGGTGGTGGCGGCGTCCGGCGTCCGCGCCGCGGTGGCCAAAGGTCCCCGCCTGCAGCCTGTGAATAGCAAAGCGTTGAAATCTCTTGCTAATCGATTTGAACTTGTTTCAATCGATTTGGGGTGCTCCCACCGGCGGCGGGGCTGTTGCCAGGCTCGCCGCTTGTATGGTTAGTGCCGGGCACAGGTGTTTGCTCGAAAAGGAGAAACGGAATGGCGTTGATTACCATGCGGCAGTTGCTCGATCACGCGGCGGAGAACGACTACGCGCTGCCGGCGTTCAACGTGAACAATCTCGAATACATCCAGGCGGTGATGCGCGCCGCCGATGCCACCGATTCGCCGGTGATCCTGCAGGCAAGCCGCGGCGCCCGGGCCTATGCCGGCGACGCCTTCCTGCGCCACCTGATCCTCGGAGCTGCCGAGGAATACCCGCACATTCCGATCTGCCTGCATCTCGACCATGGCGATCAGCCCTCCACCTGCATCTCGGCGATCACCAACGGCTTCACCTCGGTGATGATGGACGGCTCGCTGCTCGCCGACGGCAAGACCGTCGCCAGCTATGACTACAACGTCGACGTCACCGCCGAAGTGGTGAAGATCGCGCACGCGGCCGGCGTTTCGGTCGAGGGCGAGCTCGGCTGTCTCGGCAATCTCGAGACCGGCGCCGGCGACAAGGAGGACGGCCACGGCTTCGAGGGCAAGCTGTCGCGCGAGGAACTGCTGACCGATCCGGACCAGGCGCTCGACTTCGTTTCGCGGACCGGCGTCGACGCGCTGGCCGTCGCCATCGGCACCAGCCACGGCGCCTACAAGTTCACCCGCGAGCCGGATGGCGAGATCCTGTCGATCGAGACGATCGCCAAGATCAACAAGAAGCTGCCGAACACCCACCTCGTCATGCACGGCTCCTCGTCGGTGCCGAAGGACCTGCAGGACCTGTTCAACGCCTATGGTGGCAAGATGAAGCCGACCTGGGGCGTGCCGGTGTCCGAGATCCAGAAGGCGATCCCGCTCGGCGTGCGCAAGGTCAACATCGACACCGACCTGCGACTGGCGATGACCGGCACGATCCGCAAGAACTTTACCGAGAACCCGGAAAACTTCGACCCGCGCAACTACCTGAAGCCGGCAACCGCGCTGATGACGGAGGTCTGCAAGGAGCGCTTCGAAGCCTTCCGCACCGCCGGCAAGGCCTCGAAGATCCGCACCAAGCGGCTGCCGGAGATGGCGAAGTTCTACGCCTCGGCGAATTGATTTTCGGCCACGCGATGGTTGGCCGGAAAACGTTGACCGAGTGACAGTTCGACAGGGGCGGGGAGGGACTTCCCGCCCCTGATCGTTTTTTAGGCCGCGGTACGTCCGGAGCGCCGTGATTGCTTTCAGGATCGATAAGTGGCGGACGGGCGGGCAACATTGACCGTCGTCGCCGGTCCGGCGCGCCGGACGCTTGGCTGAACCGGTGCCTGCCCGTTCGCCTCGATCGCATTCGGCGACCCGCTCTGCCCGCGCGCGCGCCGAGGACGCCGGCCTGCTGACTATGGTGGATCGTGGGGGATTGCAAAGGCGGGGCGGGCGCCGGCTGGTTAATTAACATGGTTAACAACCAGTGACGAAAGCAAAGCCCTTGTTTGCTTTCGTTATGGAGAAATGACCTCGTCCAATCAAGGTGTTGCGGCTGCCCGGCTTTGGGTCCCCACAGGCTCCAACCCCGGCCGCGTTGCCCGTGGCAGGTCCTGCCCGACAGAGACGGGCACTGCTAAGGGCGAGCTTGGAGTCCAGGCCGCGTAACGGCATCAGTGCCGTCGCCTGCAAAAGTATGAGGAGTGTTTTCGGGGTTCGCGGGCCGAAGCCGCGTAACGCAGCGAGCATATTTCAAGAGACGGCCTGCTCGGTCTCGGGGCGGCATTGGCGCTCCCCGGCAAGGGACGGTTCTGGAGCTCAGGCTGCGTATCGGCAAAAGTGCGGTCGCCGGCAGAAGTATTGGGAGCGTTTCCGGCGTTCGCAGGCCAAGGCTGCGGAGTGCGCCGAGCATATGCAACATACGGACGGCTCGGTTACTTGCGGCATTGGCCTCCCGGCAAGGGACAATTCTGGGGCGAGGCCCCCGTATCGGCAACAGTGCCATCGCCAGCGGGAGTGGGACGGAGAGGGGTGCACGGGAAGACGGGGTCGGTCCCGGCCGGCTCTTGCGCTACGCGTCAAGGGGGCGAGCACGGGCGACTTTGCTGCGGCGCGGCGATAGACCGCAGCTATCAAACTTTCAGGAACTATCTATTTCCTTTATGGATGCTGCCTGTCTATGTTGCGGCGCGAAAGCGATCTTCGCTTCGCAGCAATTTTCTACAGGAGTACCCATGTCCCTTATCAATACCCCCATCAAGCCGTTCAAGGCGCAGGCCTTCAAGCAGGGCAAGTTCATCGAAGTGACCGAAGCCGACATCAAGGGCAAGTGGGCGATCTTCTTCTTCTATCCGGCCGACTTCACCTTCGTCTGCCCGACCGAGCTCGGCGACCTGGCCGATCACTATGCCGAGCTGCAGCGCCTCGGCGTCGAGGTGTTTTCGGTCTCCACCGACACGCACTTCAGCCACAAGGGCTGGCATGACGCTTCGGAGACGATCGGCAAGATTGAGTACGCGATGATCGGCGACCCGACCGGCACGATCACCCGCAACTTCGAGGTCATGCGCGAAGGCGAGGGTCTTGCCGACCGCGGCACCTTCATCGTCGATCCGGACGGCATCATCCAGGCGATGGAAATCACCGCCGAGGGCATCGGCCGCAATGCCGCCGACCTGCTGCGCAAGGTCAAGGCCGCCCAGTATGTCCGCGCCCATCCGAACGAAGTCTGCCCGGCCAAGTGGGAAGAGGGCGCCAAGACGCTCGCCCCCTCGCTGCAGCTCGTCGGCAAGATCTGACGCCTGAACCGAGGCGCAGCGCGGACTGTCGGGTCCGTTGCCGCGCTTCCTTGTTCTCGCGTGTCCCGGTCCGTAAGACCGGTCCCATTTCCGAAAGGCATGCAAGACGCCGTCCCGTTCCAACGGGGCGGCACCCCTGCCACGCATCCTCCCAAAACCGTGGCCCGCGAAATTTCAAGTGTAATCCGGAGTGCCCCATGCTCGACGAAAACCTGAAGTCCCAGCTGAAAGCCTATCTCGAAAAGGTCGTCCGCCCGGTGGAAATCACCGCTTCGGTCGACGACAGCCCGAAGTCGCAGGAGATGATGGCGCTGCTGAACGAGCTGGTGGGGCTCTGCGATTTCGTTTCGGTCACCGAGCGCCGCGACGATGGCGAGCGGGCGCCGTCCTTTGCGCTCAACAGCCCCGGCCAGGACACTCACCTGCGCTTTGCCGGCATTCCGATGGGCCACGAGTTCACCTCGCTGGTGCTGGCGCTGCTGCAGGTCGGCGGCCATCCGCCGCGCACCGAGCAGGCGATCATCGACCAGGTGCGGGCGCTCGAGGGCGAGCTGAGCTTCGAGACCTATTTCTCGCTGTCCTGCCAGAACTGCCCCGACGTGGTGCAGGCGCTGAACCTGATGGCCGTGCTCAACCCGCGCATCAAGCATGTGGCGATCGACGGCGGCGTCTTCCCGGCCGAGGTGGAAAGCCGCCAGGTGATGTCGGTACCGTCGGTCTACCTGAACGGCGAACTGTTCGCGCAGGGGCGCATGGAGATCGAGGAGATCGTCGCCAGGCTCGACACCGGCTCGGCGGCACGTGTTGCCGAAAAGCTGAACGAGCGCGAGCCCTATGACGTCCTCGTCGTTGGCGGCGGACCGGCAGGTGCTGCCGCCGCGGTCTATGCGGCGCGCAAGGGCATCCGCACCGGCATTGCCGCCGAGCGCTTCGGCGGCCAGGTGCTCGACACCATGGCGATCGAGAACTTCATCTCCGTCCGCCACACCGAGGGCCCGCAGTTCGCTGCCGCGCTCGAGGCGCATGTCAAGGACTACGACGTCGACGTGATGAACCTGCAGCGGGCCGAGAAGCTGGTGCCGGGCAAGGACCTGATTGCAATCGAGCTGGCAAACGGCGCGACGCTGCGCTCCAGGACCGTGATCCTCTCCACCGGCGCGCGCTGGCGGCAGATGGGCGTTCCCGGCGAGGACCAGTACCGCAACAAGGGCGTCGCCTATTGCCCGCACTGTGACGGGCCGCTGTTCAAGGGTAAGCGCGTCGCCGTCATCGGAGGCGGCAATTCCGGCGTCGAGGCGGCGATCGATCTGGCCAACATCGTCGCCCACGTCACGCTGATCGAGTTCGACAGCAAGCTGCGCGCCGACGACGTGCTGCAGCGCAAGCTGCGCAGCCTGCCGAACGTCGACGTGCTGCTCAATGCCAAGACCACCGAAGTGCTCGGCGATGGCCAGAAGGTCACCGGCCTGACCTATGAGAACCGCATCGCCGGCCAGCGTCACACGCTGTCGCTGGAGGGCATCTTCGTGCAAATCGGGCTGCTGCCGAACACGGAATGGCTGAAGGGCACGCTCGAGCTGTCGCCGCGTGGCGAGATCGTCGTCGACGCGCACGGCCAGACCTCGGTTCCGGGCGTCTTTGCCGCCGGCGACTGCACGACCGTGCCCTACAAGCAGATCGTGATCGCGGCAGGGGAGGGGGCCAAGGCCTCGCTCGCCGCCTTCGACCACCTGATGCGCACCTCCGCGCCCGACAGCGACAACGCCAAGGCCGCCTGAAACAATTCAGTCCACCCGCTGCGCCGCAGGTCCACCTGCGGCGCCTTCGAATTTCGACAGCAGTCCCGGAAACCGCAGCGGTTGCCGGGACCTGCGTCCGGACCGACCGATGAACCTGCGCGAACTGGAATATCTGATCGCTTTGGCGGACCTCCGCCACTTCGGCCGCGCCGCCGAGGTCTGCAACGTCAGCCAGCCGACGCTCTCCATGCAGATCAGGAAGCTCGAGGACGAACTGGGCGCGCCGCTCCTCGAACGCACGCCGCGTTCGCTGATGCTGACGCCGTTCGGGCGCGACACGGTGGCGCGAGCGCGCCGCATTATGGGCGAGGTGGAGGAGATGCGCCGCGCCGCGCTGCGCAGCCGCGATCCCGAGACCGGTTCGCTGCGGCTCGGCATCTTCCCGACGCTCGGACCCTACCTGCTGCCGCACGTCGTGCCGCACATCCGCCAGCGCTATCCGCGGCTGGAGATGCTGCTGGCCGAGGAGAAGAGCGAGACGCTGCTTTCGCGCCTCCGCGACGGCAGGCTCGACGCCGCCCTGCTGGCGCTGCCCGTTGACGACAGTCGCTTGCAGGCGGAGTTCCTGTTCGAGGAGCGCTTCCTGCTCGCGGTGCCGGCCGGCCACGCGCTGGCGGCGCGCCCGGCGGTCCGGCTCGACGATCTTGCCGGCCACGAGCTGATGCTGCTCGAGGAAGGCCACTGCCTGCGCGAGCAGGCGCTCGACGTCTGCCGGCTGTCCGGGGCGGCCGAGCGCGCGTCGTTCCGGGCGACGAGCCTGGAGACGCTGCGCCAGATGGTCGGTGCCGAAGTCGGCATCACGCTGCTGCCGGAACTCGCCACCCTGTCTTCGGCCCCGGCGCCGCTCCGGCTGCTGCGCTTCGAAGGTGCCGCGCCGACCCGCCGGATCGCGCTTTGCTGGCGCCGGAGCGCGGCTATGGGCGAGTTCCTGAAGGAGGTCGCGCAGGTGCTGCGCACCGTTTCCCAGGCGCTGCTGGCGGAACAGCAGACCGCAACACAGCGGCACGCCTGAGCCGGCCAGATCTCGCCGGCCGCGCCGCTACACGCACGCCTCGCCGTTCGTCGATGCATGCTAGGTGCGCTTTACAGTCCTTAGCCGCCCCTTAGCGACAAATGACACCCCTCGATCATCTCTTGTTCCAGCCCGCCCCCCGTGCCGCAAGTGGCCGATAGTGCCTGCGTTCCATGGAATTGCCACCCGCCCGCATGCGCCGAATAGAGGCCGTGGACTGGCCTAAATCGAAATAGCTAGAGTATATTTTCGGGCATTTCGACTATGCTATTCTTCATCACAACCCGGATATTCGTGTCCTTTGAACCCCCCAGTTCTCGCGGGAGGGCGATCCCATGTTTCGCTATGCTCATCGTTGGGCTCCCCGAACAATACTGCTGGACGCTCTCCCCGGATGGTTGGCCGTCGGCCGGAAGGCAACGCCGCGCAAGTTCGCCGCCAGGCATGAGGAGCAGGGGCCGTCCGCCGTATCCGCGCACGTCACCGACCGGGACAGGCCCGATACCCCTGCCGTAACCCTGAGCGGCAATGCCGCAGCCGATGTGCGCGGCGGGCAGGGCGACGATCCGCATTGCGAGGCGGCGGGACTGCCGGATGACGCAGAGCGCGCCTCGGCCTGGCTGGCCGACCTTGTCGCAGCCGCCTCAAGGATGATCGCGCAGGGGGATCGTCCCGCCATGGCCTCACTGGCCGGCGATCTGAAGCAGTTCGCACCCTTCAAATGGAATGCGGCCGCGGCAGGATTGAATTCCGCACCAACGACCGCACCATCCACCGCGCCGCCGACCCCGGCCGCGACGGACGCGGGCACCGGCCTGGCCGGCGGCGATCCGCTGGGGCCGGCCCTTCTGCAAGGCTCCGCCCCGGCCGTCCCCGAGCAGGACAGGTCCAGGGTGTCCGTCCAGACCGCGCCGTCCGGAAATGTCGTCATCCTCGAGTCGACGCCGTCGGCGACGGAGACCGCGCCGGTTGCCGGGTCGGCCTCGCACCTGGCGTTCGGCATGCCCTTCGGGGTTTGCGGATGCGGCTACTTCAACTCTCCGAGCCGCATCCTGGAGTGGGCCGATGCCAACGGCGTGCTCCAGCCGGATGGCCAGCTGCCGGGAACCCGGCTGACCGAAGGACCGGATTATGTGCCGACGAGCCGGGGAACGACCGGCGCCTCGACCAGCGACCCGATGCTGAACCGGGACGTGTCGCCCCTGACCGGCTGGACCGGCACGGCGGACTGGAGCCAGTCGCCGGTGTGGCATGGGGCCCTGCCGGGCGGCGGCGAGAGCGGCACGGGAAGCCCGACCTCAAAGGGCGTCGGCATCCTGTCCGGCTCGGTTACGACGCAGCCGGTGGGCACGCAACGAGCCCTGACGCAGGGACTGGCAGCTGCGGCCGCGGCCACCAATCTGATCGTGCTTGAAAACCAGAAGCAGGGCAATCCGGAGAGCGAGTGGGGGATCAGCGGCGCCGGCAGCTCGAACATCGAAGGCTTCGCCACCGACATCAGCGTCGACAACGGCAAGACGATCAGCTTCAAGATCAATACGAACTCAGCCAACTACCGGATCGACATCTACCGGCTTGGTTATTACGGCGGCTCGGGTGCGCGAAAGGTCGCGACGCTGCAACACACCGGCCTGCAGAACCAGCCGGCGCCCTTGCGCGATGCTGCGACCGGCATGGTCGACGCCGGCAACTGGGCCGTCTCGGCCTCCTGGAACGTGCCCGCCGATGCCGTATCCGGCGTCTACATCGCCAAGCTCGTGCGGCAGGACGGCACTTTCGGCGAGAACCACATCCCGTTCATCGTCCGCGACGACGACAGCCGCAGCGACATCGTCTTCCAGACCTCCGACCAGACCTGGCAGGCCTACAACGGCTGGGGCGGGGCGAACTTCTATGGCGGCAACGGCCCGGCCACCGGCCAGGGCGCCGGGCGCGCCTATGCCCTCAGCTACAACCGGCCGATCGCCACGCGCGGCGGCGTCGGTACCTTTGCCGGGCCGCAGGACTATCTGTTCGGCGCCGAGTATGCCGGCCTCTACTGGCTGGAACAGAACGGCTACGACGTCTCGTACATGGCCGGCGTCGATGCCGACCGCTATGGCAACCTGCTGCTCAACCACAAAATGTATCTGGATGTCGGCCATGATGAATACTGGTCCGGCCAGCAGCGCGCCAATGTCGAGGCGGCCCGCGACGCCGGCGTCAACCTGCAGTTCTGGAGCGGCAACGAGGTCTACTGGCGCACCCGCTGGGGCAACAGCATCAGCAGCGATGCCACGGCCTACCGTTCGATGATCTCCTACAAAGAGACCTGGTCGCCGGGTGCGAGCATCGATCCCTCCAACGAATGGACCGGGACGTTCCGCGATCCGCGTCTCAGTCCGCCGGCCATCGGCGGCGGCAACCCGGAAAACTCGCTGACCGGGCAATTGTTCATGGTCGACGACGTCGGCAACAATCTGCAGTCGATCACGGTTCCCTATGAAGACGCCGACCTGCGCTTCTGGCGGAACACAAGCGTTGCCAACCTTAAGCCCGGCCAGACCGCGACGCTGACCAAGAACTATCTCGGCTATGAATGGGACGAGGCGCCCGACAATGGCTTCGATCCCGCCGGCCTCGTCAAGCTGTCGTCGACGACCGTTCCGGTCAGCAGCTACCTGCTCGACTACGGGAACACGACCGGAAACGGAGTGGCGACCCACAACCTGACGCTCTACCGGGCCCCCAGCGGCGCGCTGGTGTTCGGGGCCGGCACGGTCTACTGGTCCTGGGGACTGAGCAACAATCACGACCTGCAGGCCACGCCGTCCGACCCGCGCGTGCAGCAGGCGATGGTCAATCTGCTCGCCGACATGGGAATCCAGCCGGGAACGCTGCAATCCGGACTCGTCCCTGCGACCGCGTCGACCGACCGCACCGCGCCGACCTCCACCATCTCGGTGCCTTCGACGGTCAACTCCGGCGACACGATAACCATCACCGGCACCGCCGCCGATTTGGGCGGCGGCGTGATCGCCGGCGTCGAGGTCTCGACCGACAACGGTGCGAGCTGGCATCCAGCAACCGGCGACGCGACCTGGGCCTACACCTGGTCGCCGCAGGTCGCCGGCACCTATACGATCCGCTCCCGGGCCGTCGACGACAGCATCAACCTGGAAACGCCATCGGCAGGGCGCACGGTCACCGTCAGCGGGCCGACCTACGTCTCGCTGTTTCCGGGAACGGCGACGCCCGCGACCGTCAACACCAACGATTCGGCGGCGGTCGAGCTCGGGGTCAAGTTCCAGACCTCGGCGGCCGGCACTGTCAGCGGCATCCGCTTCTACAAGGGAAGCCAGGACACCGGCACGCACACCGGTTCGTTGTGGTCGAGCACCGGCACCCGGCTGGCGACGCTGACGTTCACGAACGAGACGGCCAGCGGCTGGCAGACGGCGTATTTCTCCGGTCCGGTGACCCTGACGCCGGGCGAAACCTATACGGCCTCCTACCACACCAATGTCGGCCGCTATTCCTCGACCACCAACTACTTCACCTCGAATGTGACGAGCGGCCCATTGACGGCGCCCGCCAGCGGCAACGGCGTCTATGCCTATGGTAGTTCCAGCCAGTTTCCGACCAACACCTATCAGGCATCCAACTACTGGGTCGACGTGGTCTTCAACCCGACAACGTCGACGCCGGGCAACACGGCGCCGACGGCGGTGGCCGACGCGGGCGACGCCACCGAGAAGGGCGGCATCGCCAACGGCTCGGGCGGGTCGCCCGCCACCGGGAACGTGCTGACCAACGACACCGACCCCGACCCCGGCGACACCAAGACGGTCACCGCGGTGCGCTTCGGCACCACCAACGGCACGCTCGGCACGGCGCTGGCCGGCACCTATGGCAGCCTCGTACTGAATGCGGCGGGCGCCTACACCTACACGATCAACGAGACCAACGCCGCCGTGCAGGCGCTGCGGCTGTCGACCAACACGCTGAGCGACGTCTTCAGCTACACCATGCGCGACAGCGCCGGCGCCACCGCGACGGCCAATCTGACGATCACCCTCCACGGCGCCAACGACGCGCCGGTGCTGACGACCCAGACCACCAACCAGAACGCCGTCGTCGGCTCCGCCTTCTCGCTGGTGCTGCCGGCCAACACCTTCACCGATGTCGACAGCGGCGACGCGCTGACCTACAGCGCAACACTTGCCAGCGGCGCGGCGCTGCCGGGCTGGCTGAGCTTCAACGCCGCCACGCGGACCTTCAGCGGCACGCCGGCGGCGGGCGACACCGGCACGCCAAGCATCCGGGTGACGGCGACCGACCTCGGGGGGCTGGCGACCAGCGAGACCTTCGACATCGCGGTGACGACGACGCCGACGACGCCGACGACCTACAGCCTGTTCAGCGCCTCCAGCACGCCGGCCCAGACCGGGCTGAACGACCGCCAGCAGCTCGAGCTCGGCGTCAAGTTCCAGTCGAACGTGGCCGGCCAGATCACGGCCATCAAGTTCTACCGCAGCCCCGGCGACAGCGGCCAGAACGTCGTCGACCTGTGGACGGCCACCGGCACGAAGCTGTCCACCGCCACCTTCACCAACACCTCGGCCACCGGCTGGCAGACCGTGGCCCTGCCGAACCCGGTCAACATCGCCGCTAACACCACCTACATCGCCTCCTATCACAGCACCGGCAATTACGTGGCGACCGATGGCTACTTCAGCAGCCCCGTCACCAATGGCCCGCTGACGGCGCCGTCCAATGCCGGCGCGGGCGGCAATGGTGTCTATCGCTACGGTGGATCGGCCACGACCGGCATATTCCCGAATGCTTCCTACCAGGCCGCCAATTACTGGGCCGACGTGGTGTTCAACCCGACAACGTCGACGCCGGGCAACACGGCGCCGACGGCGGTGGCCGACGCGGGCGACGCCACCGAGAAGGGCGGCATCGCCAACGGCTCGGGCGGGTCGCCCGCCACCGGGAACGTGCTGACCAACGACACCGACCCCGACCCCGGCGACACCAAGACGGTCACCGCGGTGCGCTTCGGCACCACCAACGGCACGCTCGGCACGGCGCTGGCCGGCACCTATGGCAGCCTCGTACTGAATGCGGCGGGCGCCTACACCTACACGATCAACGAGACCAACGCCGCCGTGCAGGCGCTGCGGCTGTCGACCAACACGCTGAGCGACGTCTTCAGCTACACCATGCGCGACAGCGCCGGCGCCACCGCGACGGCCAATCTGACGATCACCCTCCACGGCGCCAACGACGCGCCGGTGCTGACGACCCAGACCACCAACCAGAACGCCGTCGTCGGCTCCGCCTTCTCGCTGGTGCTGCCGGCCAACACCTTCACCGATGTCGACAGCGGCGACGCGCTGACCTACAGCGCAACACTTGCCAGCGGCGCGGCGCTGCCGGGCTGGCTGAGCTTCAACGCCGCCACGCGGACCTTCAGCGGCACGCCGGCGGCGGGCGACGCCGGCACGCCAAGCATCCGGGTGACGGCGACCGACCTCGGGGGGCTGGCGACCAGCGAGACCTTCGACATCGCGGTGACGACGACGCCGACGACGCCGACGACCTACAGCCTGTTCAGCGCCTCCAGCACGCCGGCCCAGACCGGGCTGAACGACCGCCAGCAGCTCGAGCTCGGCGTCAAGTTCCAGTCGAACGTGGCCGGCCAGATCACGGCCATCAAGTTCTACCGCAGCCCCGGCGACAGCGGCCAGAACGTCGTCGACCTGTGGACGGCCACCGGCACGAAGCTGTCCACCGCCACCTTCACCAACACCTCGGCCACCGGCTGGCAGACCGTGGCCCTGCCGAACCCGGTCACC
>NZ_PZZZ01000006.1:0-163444 GCF_003046475.1 Mycoplana dimorpha | reverse complement strand
CGACCTGTGGACGGCCACCGGCACGAAGCTGTCCACCGCCACCTTCACCAACACCTCGGCCACCGGCTGGCAGACCGTGGCCCTGCCGAACCCGGTCACCATCGCCGCTAACACCACCTACATCGCCTCCTACCACAGCACCGGCAACTACGTGGCGACCGATGGCTACTTCAGCAGCCCCGTCACCAATGGCCCGCTGACGGCGCCGTCCAATGCCGGCGCGGGCGGCAACGGTGTCTATGCCTATGGGGGATCCGCCACCACGGGCGTATTCCCGAACGCCACCTTCGATTCCGCCAACTACTGGGCCGACGTGGTGTTCAAGCCCCAGCTCGCCGCCTGAGGCACCCGGCCGGGGGCGGGAAGGGGAGGCGGGAGGCGGGCAGCACTGGCGTGGCGCCGACCTGGGCGATCAGCCTGGCCCCCGTGCAGGAAAGCGTTCGACGGAGAGGGGAGGCATGACCGATCGGCTACCTGTGACCGTGCTCGCCGGGTTCTTGGGGGCCGGCAAGACGACGCTTCTCAGCCACGTGCTGATGAACCGGCAGGGGCTTCGCGTCGCCGTGATCGTCAACGACATGAGCGAGGTGAGCATAGACGCCAGCCTGATCCGCGATGGTGACGCCAGGCTGTCGCACACGACGGAGACGCTCGTCGAACTGACCAACGGCTGTATCTGCTGCACGCTGCGCGGCGACCTCCTCGTGGAGGTGCGGCGGCTGGCCGAAGAGGGGCGGTTCGATTATCTGCTGATCGAAGGGACCGGGATTGCCGAGCCGCGCCCCATCGCGGCGACCTTCTCGTTCCGCAACGAGCACGGCGTTTGCCTTGCCGATTCCGCCAGGCTCGACACGATGGTCACCGTCGTCGACGCCGCGAACCTGCTCGCCGATTACGGCAGCGCCGATCTGTTACGTGATCGCGGCCTGCAGGTGGACGGTGAGGACCGCCGCACGCTCATCGACCTCCTTGTCGACCAGATCGAGTTTGCCGACGTGGTGGTGATCAACAAGGTCGCGGATGCGACCGAGGCGACCCGTACAGCTCCGATGCCCACGTCCCCGAGACCGAGGAATTCGGCGTCGCGAGCTTCGTCTATCGGGCCAGGCGTCCATTCGATCCGGCGCGGTTTCGCGCCTTCCTTGACAAGCCCTGGCCTGGGGTGCTGCGCGCCAAGGGCCACTTCTGGCTGGCCACCCGCCCGCGCCATGTCGGCCTGATGTCGGCCGCCGGCGTGCAGCGCCGCTGCGAGCCGATGGGGCTCTGGTGGGCGGCCGTCCCGCTGGAGAACTGGCCGCCCCGACCGCAGTTTCGCCGGTTCCTGCAGAGCCGCTGGGACAGCGCCTGGGGCGACCGTCGGCAGGAACTCGTCTTCATCGGGGTCGCCATGGACGAGGCAGTCCTCCGAGCCGCATTGGACGACTGCCTCGCCAGCGCCGATCCTCGGGATTGGCCGACCCTCACAGATCCGTTTCCGGCCTGGTAGCCTTCCGGCATCCCTTCCCGTCGCCTGTCCGAGCGACCGCCAGCCTTGCGATGCCGGCAGGCGCGACAACGGGCGGCAAATCAGGATTGCGGAGTGGGAGGAGGCGGCGCCCACGCCGGCCGGCCGGCACAAGTATATACATAATCCCCGCAATCCAGCGTTGGTGGGCGCGGCTTCGCCATCCGATATGATGCGTTGACAGCGCTCGAAAAGCTGCTTTTATGTATAGTCATGTCGGCCTTATGGAGGATCGGGGTTGACGGGGTTTCAAGGGGGATCCGACGTTTTTGTCAGGCTTTTGCGCCCGCTTGCGGGCAGAGCCCAAATGGGAGGTGTCAATGCAGAAGAGCTTTTTAGTGAAGGCGGTGGTCGGGGCAGCGATGCTGCTTGCGGCGACGGCGGGTGCCTACGCGCAGGATGCGCTGGACCGTGTCAAGCAGGCCGGGACGCTGAAGGTCGGCACGGAGACGGCGTTTGCGCCGTTCGACTTCATCGACGCGGGTGAGCATGCAGGCCTGAACGTCGATCTTTACGATGAGATCGGCAAGGAACTCGGCGTCAAGATCGAATGGGTCCTGCTGCCGTGGGAAGGCGTGCTGCCTGGCCTGGAGGCGGGCAAGTTCGACATCGTCGGCGGACCAGCGACGGTGACCAAGCAGCGCATGGAGCGCTATCGCTTCACGCCGCCGGTCGCCGAGGCGACCGTTGCGCTTCTGAAGCGCGCCGGCGACGAAAGCGTGCAGAAGCCGGAAGACGTCGCCGGCAAGGTGGTCGGCGGCGGCAAGGCTTCCGCCCAGCTCGAGCAACTCAAGGCGTTCGTCGACAAGCTGCCCGGCAAGGCCGACGTGCGCGAATATCCCGGCAACAACGAGGCTTATGCCGACCTGGCGGCCGGCCGCATCGTGGCGGTCGGCAATTCGCTGCCCAACATCGCCTTCGTCGCCAAGCAGCGACCGGAAACCTTCGAGGTGGTCCAGCCGCCGTTCGGCACCAAGGCCTATTTTGCCTATCCTGGCCTGAAGGACGACGATCACAAGAGCCTGATGGACGCGATCGAGGCCGCGATGCTCAAGATCAAGGGTGACGGCCGTCTTGCCAAGATCCAGGAGAAGTGGTTCGGCGCGACCTTCGACACGCCCGACCTCGTCACCGAACCGGCGCTCTGATCGATCAGCACCGCCGCACGCGCCGGGAAACGCGTGCGGCGGTGCTGCATTCCAACCAGCCAACCCAGACGGGTAAGCCGCTAAATGTCCTGGAAACTATTCGAACTGCTGGTCCAGGCGTCGCTTTATACGGTGCTGATCAGCTTCATCTCCATCACCATCGGGCTGGCCATCGGCATCGTGGTGTCGGCGGCGTCCCTTTCCTCGCAGCGCGCCCTGTCCATCCCGGCCCGGACCTTCGTCAGCTTCTTCCGCGGCGCGCCGCTGCTGGTGCAGCTTCTGCTCATCTACAACCTTCTGCCGGCACTCGGCCTCAACGTTCCGAGCGTGGTCGCAGCGATTGCCGGGCTGTCCCTGTGCACGGCCGCCTACCAGGCGGAGAACCTGCGGGGCGGGTTTCAGAGCGTGCCGCGCGGGCTGCTGGAGGCCGCCGACATGGCGGGATTGAGCGCGTTCCAGCAGTTCCGCCGCATCCGGGCGCCGATCGCCCTGCGGCTTGCCTTTCCCTCGCTGGTCAATGAAGCGATCATGATCCTCAAGGCCTCGTCGCTGGTGTCAGTGGTCGGCATCGTCGAGCTGACCCGCATGGCGCAGGATCTCGCCGCCAGCACCTATCGGCCGATCGAGCTGTTTTCGGCCGCCGGCCTGCTCTACCTCATCATTAATTGGCTGATCGCCTCGGGCGGCTCGCTGTTCGAACGCTCCTTCCGCTGGGGACGGCCATGAATTTCGATACGAACCTGATCGTCAGCATCATGCCCGAGCTGGCGCGGGCGTTCGGGGTAACGCTTCTGACCTGGGGCTTCGGGGTGATCGGTGCGGTGATCCTCGGCTTTATGGTCGCGGTCGGGCGGCGCTATGGCGGGGCCTGGCTCAATTATCCGCTGTGGCTGTGCGTCGAGGTCATTCGCGGCACCCCGTTCCTGATCCAGCTCTTCCTGCTCTATTACGGCGGGCCGTTCGTCGGCATCTCGTTGGATCCGATACCAGCCGGGCTGCTGGGCCTCACCGTCTACGGCGCCGCCTATTTCAGCGAGATCTTCCGGGCCGGCTTCGAAGCGGTGCCGCCGGGTCACGTCGAGGCGGCCGAATGCGTCGGGCTTAACCGGCCGCAGATCATCCGGCGCATCATGATTCCCGAGATGACCATGCTGGTGCTGCCGGCCTCGGTCAACATGGCCATCATCCTGCTGAAGGAAACCGCGGTGCTGTCCATCATCACCGTGCCGGAACTGACGCTGGTGATCAGCGCCATCGGATCGCAGCAATATGCTTTCGTCGAGTCGCTCTTCCTGCTCGCGCTGTTCTACTGGGGGCTCGTCGAGCTTTCCGGCAGGCTCGGACGCTTCATGGAAGTCCGTCTCTCAAAATACAGGTTTGTAACGACATGACGACGCCAGCCATTTCCGTCAAAGGACTGATCAAGCGTTTCGGCGAGGTCGAGGTGCTGCACGGGATCGACCTCGAGATCCCGCAGGGGCAGGTCTCCTGCATGATCGGCCCGTCCGGCTCGGGCAAGAGCACGCTGCTGCGCTGCATGGCCTTTCTCGAGGAGGCGACCGAGGGTCTGATCTACATCAACGGCGAGCCGCTCGGCTTCGCGCCCGGGCCGCAGGGAAAGCCGGTGCGGCTGCCGGCCGCTCGCATCCGGGCGGTGCGCTCGCAGATCGGCATGGTGTTCCAGCAATTCAATCTGTGGCCGCACATGACTGCCCTCGGCAATGTCAGCGAGGCGCTGAAGACCGTGCACGGCGTCCGCAAGAGCGAGGCCGAGGAGCGCGCCATGCTGCAGCTGAAGAAGGTGGGCCTCGCCGAGCGCGCCGGGCATTACCCCTCGCAGCTGTCCGGCGGCCAGCAGCAGCGCGTGGCGATCGCGCGGGCCCTGGCGCTCGAGCCGAAGATCATGCTGTTCGACGAACCGACATCCTCGCTCGACCCGGAACTGACCGGCGAGGTGCTGAACGTCATGCGTTCGCTGGCCGCCGACGGCATGACGATGGTGGTGGTGTCGCACGAAATTGGCTTTGCCGCCTCGGTCGGACAGCAGATCGCCTTCCTCGAGCAGGGCAGGCTGGTGTTCGCAGGGCCGCCGCGGGACGTCTTCAACAAGCCGCGTCACCCCCGCCTCGACCAGTTTCTCGACACCTACCTCGACCGCGGCGCGGCGATGCTGGCCTGATTGCGGGGGGCGTGGAGCGGCACCCGACTGGGGCCCCTGCGGATAGACGGGCAAGACGCTCAGGACGCCGATCTCCTCTTTATCGGCGAATGATGCGCGGCCGAACCGTGGAGTTTCCCGGACGAGCCCATCGAGGCGGCCCGGCCGCGTCCGCGCGAACGGCGAAGAAAGGACCTGCCGCTGCTTGCATCCCGAAGCGTCCGGCGACATCATCGGTCGCGATGCCGCCGCCGGCGGTGCCTTTCTGAATGAGCGCGATGACTACTTCCAGACAAAGAACCAGCCCAGGCCCGCGCGGCCTGTCGAAGGACATCATCGTGGAGGCGGCGCTGGAGCTGATGGAGGCGGGGGGAGAGGCCGGCTTCACGCTGCGCAAGCTGGGCACGCGTGTCGGCTGCGATCCGATGTCGATCCTCTATCATTTCAAGTCGAAGGAAGGCCTGTACCGGGCGATGGCAGGGCGACTGGAATCGCAGCTGCGAATCGCGCCGGCCGCGTTGCCGTGGCGCGGGCGCATGCGCCATCTCGCAGACCAGTATCGCTCCGTGGCGCTGCGCTTTCCCAAGAGCTTCTGGCTGATGCAGAATTTCGTCTATACCGGCCCGGCCGACTACGACCATATGGAGATGGTGCACGGCGCGCTGCGCGAGGCCGGCATTCCGACCCGCGACATTCCCGCGATCTGCCTTGGCTGGTATGCCTGCATCACCGGACTGGCGATGGGCGAGATCGGCGGGCTGGTCGGCCCCGCCAGCACGCAGGACCTGGAGGAGCTGGCACAGCTGCCGGATCATTCGCATCCGCTACTGAAGGGGGCGATGCCGCTCTATCAGGACCTGGCGCCGAATTCGGTGTTTGCGCTGAGCATCGAAATGCTGCTCGACGGCATCGTCGCGCTGGCGGCGCAGCACGAGACCGTGCGGGCCTGATCGGCCGCTGGCGGCGCGGTATCGCGCCGGCATTTTGCCCGTCGCGACCTCGGCCGGAAAACCGCTGACGCTTTTCGCCGCAAGGGTAGTGGCTGCGGGTCCGGGCGAGGTCGGCGTCGGCTGTCGCCCGAAACGCCTGCAACACTACCGGGGCCGGGGCGTGCCCTACCGCAGCGCTTCCGTTTTCTGGAAATACCACATGCCGAGCGCCAGCGCCCGGTTGCCGAGATAGCGGCCGACCGGCAGGCGCCAGTGCCAGGCGCTGGCGAACACGTCGAAATCCCGGCTGTCGCCGGTGATCGCCGCCGCCATGATCTCGCCGATGATGTGCGAGGTGGCGATGCCGTGGCCGGAATAGCCCTGGGCGTAGAAAACGTTCGCCGTGACGTTGCCGAGCTGCGGGATGCGGTTGATGGTGATGCCGTCCTGCCCCTCCCAGGCGAACTCGATCTTCACGTCGGAAAGCTGCGGGAAGGTTTTTACGATCGCCGGCCGCATCGGCGCGCCGATGTCGCGGCTCTGCGTCCCCTTGTAGTTGGTGCCGCTGCCGAACAGCAGCCGGCGGTCGGCGGTCAGCCGGTAATAGTCCAGCACGAACCGGGTGTCGTAGACGGCGAAATCCTGCGGCAGGACGCGTCTGGCCAGGTCCTCCGGCAGCTGCTCGGTGGCAACGATGCCGAGCGTGGCCGGAAACAGCATGCCGGCAAGCTTGCCCGGCGCCAGATGGTGATAGCCGTTGCCGGCGATCAGCACCTTGTCGGCCCGCACCCGACCTTTCTCGGTCACGACTTCGGGCCGATCGCCATGGACGATCTTCGTCACGGGCGTATCGGTGAAGATCTGCGCGCCCAGCGAACGCGCCGCCTCGGCTTCGCCCAGGCACAGGTTGAGCGAGTGGAGATGCATGTTGCGGCGGTTGACGATGCCGGCATGGTAGATGTCGGTGCCGACATACTGGTGCAGGTCGGCGCCATAGACCATCTCGACCTCGTCGCCCATGCCATGCGCGCAGGCTAGCCGGTACATCTCCTCCAACTCGCCGATGTGCGAGGGCTGGTAGGCGGCCTGCATGTGGCCGTGCTTCAGGTCGCAGCTGATGCCGTATTTCGCCACGCGGTTCTTGATGATGTCATGGCCGCGCCAGCGCAGGCGCCAGACGAAGTCGGCGGCCTCGTCGCCGAGCTTGCGGCGGAACTGCCGCTCCATCGCCTTGTCGCCGGAAAGCGAGCCGGTGACCTGACCGCCGTTGCGCCCGGAAGCGCCCCAGCCGATGCGGTTGGCCTCCAGTACGACGACGCGCACGCCGCGCTCGGCCAGTTCCACCGCCGTGGCGATGCCGGTGAAGCCGCCGGCGACGATGGCGACGTCGCAATCGACCTCGCCTTCCAGCCGCGAAAATTGCCCGGTCCCATTGGCGGACGCGGCGTAATAGGATTTGCAATAGGCTTCGGCCATGCCGGCTCCGTCGGAATTTGGGGGATCAAGCCCGGCCGGATCAGACCGAAAGCCGGTAGGTGGTGAGTTCGAATTCGCTGATGCGGGCGGCGAATTCAATCTGTTCCTGCTCCTTGCAGGCGACGAAGGCGTGGACGAATTCGGGATGCAGCAGGGTCTTGGCCCGTTCGGATGCCGAAAACCATTCCAGCGCCTGCAGCCAGTCGCGGGCGATCGCGGGGCGGTCGGAATCGTGCGAATTGTTGCGCACCGGTTCCGCCGGCTCGCACCTTTCCTCGATGCCGCGCAGCGCAGCACTCAGGATGGCGGCCAGCACGATATAGGGGTTGGCGTCGGCGCCGGCGACGCGGTGCTCGATGCGCCGCGCCGCGGGATCGCCGGCCGGGATGCGCACCGCCGAGGTGCGGTTCTCATAGCCCCAGGCAACCGTGGTGGGCGCCAGCCCGCCGGGTCGCAGGCGGCGGTAGGAGTTGAGATGCGGCGCGAAGGCCAGCGTCATTTCGGTCATGGTCGCCAGCAGGCCGCCGACGGCATGGCGCATGGCGTCCGTTCCCTTCTCGCCGCCGTCGTTGAAGATGTTGGCGCCGTTCTCGTCGATGATGGAGAAGTGCACATGCATGCCCGAGCCGGCCCAATCGCGGCGCGGCTTGGCCATGAAGGATGCGGCATGGCCGTGGCGGCGGGCGACGTTCTTGATGATCTGCTTGAAGAGGATCGTGTCGTCGGCGATCCTCAGGGCGTCGGGCAGGTGCAGCAGGTTGAATTCGAACTGCCGGGGCGAACTCTCGGCGATCGCCGCCTCCACCTTGATGCCGCAGGCATCGGCGGTGCGGTAGACGTCGTCGAGAAAGGCGCTGGCGGCGTCGAGTTCGTCGAGCGAGTAGATATTGTCGAAATCGCCGCAGATCGTGCCGGGCCGGAAGCCGGCGGGGGCGGGATCGCCCTCCGGCGCAAGCAGGTAGAATTCCAGCTCGGTCGCCACGACCGGCCGCAGGCCCTTGGCCGAATAGCGCGCCAACACGGCGGCGAGCAGATGCCGGGCATCGGCGAAATAGGGGCTGCCGTCCTCCTTCCACATCGTCAGCGGCAGCAGCGGCGCGTCGCAGCCGGCCCAGCCCAGCGACACCGGCGGGCGGCCGGTCGGCAGGCAGATGCCGTCGAGGTCGCCGCTCTCCATGGTGAGCTTGGTGCCGGCGACATCGACGCCCCAGATGTCGACGCCGATCGACGACATCGGCATGCGGATGCCTGCCTTGTGCACCGACTTCAGCTTGGAATCGGGCATGCGCTTGCCGCGCAGCACGCCGTTGAGGTCGCAGATGGCAGCAAAGAAATGGCGCTGCGCCGCGGCTTCGCTGCCGCTTCCGGCGGGCTCCGCACGGTCCAGATCGCCGGCAAACATCGTGGCATCCATAAGAACGTTCCTTACTCGTCACCGGCTCGGTCGGTGCAGATCCCGAGCTACCGGTCTGTGCGGCGCCCGGGCCACTGCCGCGCAGAGATGTTGCGCGGCCGCTGCCGAGAGCGGGTTTTTGCGGAATTTCTACACCGTAGATAAAACAAGTCAAGCGTGCTGACGGAACTGGCTCGAGAGCTTGGCACGCCCGATATACGCGGCCCTTCGCGTATGGGAGCCATCGCGGTTGCCGCTCACCCGAGGTGGCCCGAAGGCAATGCACCCGTGGCGGTCGAATTTCGACGCGTGGGGCGATCGTCGCCCGTCCCAAGCTTTCATCAGGTTGCAGGTGACGGCAAATCCGGCTTGACGCAACCCCGCCGCCCTGTATGTTTTCTACATTGAAGGGTTTGGGCTCACATGTGTGGAGGCATGCGGGTCTAGGACGGGAGAGGGGCGAATCGCCGGCGCGGCACGGTGGGGCATGTCCGGCATCGGCCGTTTCATGTTCTCGGCGTCAAATTCGCTTCTGCTCCAGGATGCCCGTATCGCCCGGCGCGGACGCGCCGGGCCACAGAGGCAAAAGGGGAGGAAACATGCGAAACTTGCAACGAGGCGCCCTCGCGGCGTTCCTGTCGATGACGATGCTGTCGCCGGCTGCCGCCGACGATGAAAAGTCCCTCAACGTCTACAACTGGTCCGACTATATCGGACCGACCACGGTGGCCGATTTCGAGAAGGAAACCGGCATCAAGGTCAATTACGACGTTTTCGATTCCAACGAGGTCCTTGAGGCAAAGCTGCTGGCCGGCAGCTCCAACTACGACGTGGTGGTGCCGAGCGCCCAGTTCCTGGAGCGGCAGGTCAAGGCCGGCGCCTACATGGAGCTGGACCGCAGCAAGCTCGAGAACTTCGGCGATCTTGATCCGGTGCTGATGAAGCAGCTGGCCCTGAACGATCCCGGCAATGCCTATTCGGTGCCCTATCTGTGGGGCGCGATCGGCATCGGCTACAACAAGGCGATGATCAAGGAGCGGCTCGGCACCGACAAGATCGATTCGCTCGACGTCATCTTCAAGCCGGAGAACGCCAGCAAGCTGGCCGATTGCGGCCTGACGCTGCTGGATTCGCCCTCCGAGATCATGGCGACCGCGAACGTCTACCTCGGCATCGATGCCAACAGCGAAAATCCCAAGGATCTCGAAAAGGCGGTCGAACTGCTCAAGGGCGTGCGCCCGCATGTCCGCTATTTCCACTCCTCGCAGTTCATCAACGATCTGGCGAACGGCGCGGTCTGCATCACGCTTGGCTATGCCGGCGACATGGTGAATGCGCGCGAACGGGCGCAGGCGGCCAATAACGGTGTCGATCTGGCGATCATCGTCCCCAAGGAGGGCGGCATCCTGTTCTTCGACGTGATGGCGATCCCGAAGGATGCCCCGCATCCGGAAAACGCCTATGCCTTCATCAACTACATCTCCAGGCCGGAAGTCATGGCCAGCCTGTCCAACTCGATCAACTTCCCGAATGTCAGCCTGGCGGCCGATCCGATGATCAGCGAGGAAGTGCGCAACGATCCCGGCGCCTACCCGCCCATGGAGCTGCGCGACAAGCTCTATGCGATGAAGGCCCATTCGCTGAAGTTCGACCGGCTGCTGACGCGGGCCTGGACCGAGATCAAGACCGGCCAGTAGCGGCGAGGACCCATGAGCAGCGCCATTGAAACCCAACCCGTCGGCACTGCCGGCGGGGCAGATGCCGCCCCCTTCGTGCGCATCGAAGGCATCACCAAGCGCTTCGGTGCGATCGTGGCGGTCAACAGGATCGACCTGGACATCCAGCGTTCGGAGCTGTTCTGCCTGCTCGGCGGCTCCGGCTCCGGCAAGAGCACGCTGCTGAGAATGCTGGCCGGCTTCGAGCAGCCGAGCGAGGGCCGCATCCTCATCGACGGGCAGGACATGACCGGGGTGCCGGCCTATGAGCGGCCGGTCAACATGATGTTCCAGTCCTATGCGCTGTTTCCGCACATGAGCGTGTCCGACAACGTCGCCTACGGCCTGCGTCGCGGCGGCGTGCCGCGCGCGGAGATCCGCAAGCGGGTCGCCGACATGCTCGACATGGTCAAGATGGGCGACTATGCGCAGCGCCGCCCGCATCAGCTTTCGGGCGGCCAGCGCCAGCGCGTGGCGCTGGCCCGCGCGCTCGTCAAGCAGCCGAAGCTCCTGTTGCTCGACGAACCGCTGGGGGCGCTCGACAAGAAGCTGCGCGAGGAAACCCAGTTCGAGCTGATGAAGATCCAGGCCCAGCTCGGCACCACCTTCATCGTCGTCACCCACGACCAGGACGAAGCGATGACGCTGGCCTCGCGCATGGGGGTGATGCGCGACGGGCGGCTGGTGCAGGTCGGCGGCCCGCGCGATCTCTACGAGTTCCCGGCCGACCGCTACGTGGCCCAGTTCATCGGCGCGGTGAACCTGTTCGACGGCGTGCTGATCGAGGACGAGCCCGGCCACGCCCGCATGCGCTGCGAGGAAGCCGGCTGCGTCATCCATGTCGGTCACGGCGTCACCGGCACGCTTGGCCAGACCGTGCACCTGGCGATCCGGCCGGAGAAGATCAACCTCGCCCACGACCGGCCCGCACAGGACGAGAACGTCACACCCGGCACCATCGACGAGGTCGCCTATCTGGGCAATCTCAGCGTCTACCAGGTGCGGCTCGACACCGGCCGGCTGATCCACGTCACCCTGCCCAATCTCGACCGGCACGAGGGCAATGTGTTCGAGATCGGTAACCGGGTCTATTGCAGCTGGGGCCCGGCCAGCGCCGTGGTGCTGCCGGCATGAGCGGCCAGGGAGCATCCGCGGCAGAGGGCCGGCCGAAGCGGCGGCTGGGGCGCAACAGCGTCATCGCGCTGCCCTATGCGTGGCTGCTGCTGTTCTTCCTGCTGCCCTTCGCCTTCGTGCTGAAGATCTCGCTGGCCGAGGCCGACATCGCCATCCCGCCCTACACGGCGTTGCTGGACTGGATCGACAACACCACGGTCGCCATCCAGCTGACCTTTGCGAAATACCAGCTGCTGCTGGAAGACCGGCTCTATCTCGCCGCCTATCTGAACTCGGTGAAGATCGCCGCCATCGCCACCGGCCTCTGCCTGCTGATCGGCTTTCCGATTGCGCTGTTCATCGTCAGTCGGCCCGTGCATGCCCGCATCTTCTGGCTGGCCGTGGTGATGCTGCCGTTCTGGACCTCGCTGCTGCTCAGGGTCTACGCCTGGGTTGGTATCTTGCAGAGCAACGGCCTGCTCAACACCCTGCTGCTCGATCTCGGGCTGATCCATCAGCCGCTGGTGCTGCTGCACACCGATCTCGCCGTCTATATCGGCATCGTCTATTCCTACCTGCCCTTCATGGTGCTGCCGCTCTATGCGGCGCTGGAGAAACTCGACGCCACGCTGCTGGAGGCCTCGGCCGATCTCGGCGCGCGCCCGGCCGTCACCTTCGCCACCGTCACCCTGCCGCTGGCCTTGCCCGGCGTCATCGCCGGCTGCCTGCTGGTGTTCGTGCCGGCGGTCGGCGAATTCGTCATCCCGGCGCTGCTCGGCGCGCCCGACACGCTGATGATCGGCCGGGTACTGTGGGACGAGTTCTTTGCCAATCGCGACTGGCCGATGGCCTCGGCGGTGGCGATCGTCATGCTGGTCGCGCTCGTGGCGCCGGTGATGGTTTTCCGGGCGCGCGAAACCAGAAAAGCGGATGGGGCTTGAGATGCTGAGGACCGGTCGCTTCGTCTCCATCATGGCCGTTGCCGGCCTGCTGTTCCTATACATCCCCATCCTGCTGATGATGGTGCTGAGCTTCAACGCCTCGCGGCTGGTGTCGGTGTGGGGTGGCTTCTCGCTGAAATGGTATGGCGAGCTGTTTGCCAACGATCAACTGCTCGGCGCCGCCTGGCTCAGCGTCAAGGTCGCGGCGGTCAGCGCCACGCTGACGGTGGTGCTCGGCACGCTCGCCGGCTACGTGCTGACGCGCTTCGGCCCGTTTCGCGGCCGGGCGATGATGGCCGGCATGGTGACCGCGCCGCTGGTCATGCCCGAGGTGATCACCGGCCTGTCGCTGCTGCTTCTGTTCGTGGCGATGGAGGATTTCATCGGCTGGCCGCAGGGTCGCAGCCCCACTACCATCATCATCGCGCACGCCACCTTCTGCATGGCCTATGTGACGATCATCGTGCAGTCGCGGCTGGCGCAGATGGACGGGGTGCTGGAGGAGGCGGCGCAGGATCTCGGCGCCCGGCCATGGCGGGCCTTCGTCGACGTCACCCTGCCCATGCTGGCGCCGGCGCTGGTCTCGGGCTGGCTGCTGGCGTTCACGCTGTCCTTCGACGACCTGGTCATCGCAAGCTTCGTCTCGGGGCCGGGGTCGAGCACCTTGCCGATGGTGATCTTCTCCAAGGTCAGGCTCGGCGTCAGCCCCGACGTCAACGCGCTGGCCACCCTCCTGATCGGCTTCGTCGGCGCCTGCGTGTTCATCTATAGCTGGCGGGTCGGGCGGCGGGCGAGGCAGCGCGACGCCTGACGGCGACGAGCGCCCTGCCAGGCGTCGAGTTGCTCCGGCATTTGACAGAAGAGACCAGCCGGATTGATCCGCCGGCGCCCTGCGTGCACTATTGCGCAATGTTGCTCGATGTGAGTTCCACCGTCCGCAAAGGAGGCAAGGACACCGGGATCCAGGTGGGCGGGTGGCTTTGCCCTCCGAGTTTCCGGACCGCCGCCCGGATGGGCCCGCTGCGGTGGATCGAGCTTGCGCTGACACCAATGCGGTTGCGTTCGGTGAACAGGTGACCTAATGGGCGAGTTTGTCGAGATCGTCGAGATGGCGGCGCGTGACGGCCTGCAGAACGAAAGGCGTATCATTCCGGCGACGGGCAAGATCGCGCTGATCGACCGGCTGTCGGTGTGCGGCTTCAGGCGCATAGAAGCGACGAGCTTCGTCAGCCCGAAATGGGTGCCGCAACTCGCCGACGGCGCCAAGGTGATGGCCGGCATCGCCCGGCGGCCGGGCGTGCGCTACGCCGCACTCGTGCCCAACGTGAAGGGATACGAGGCGGCGAGGGCAGCCGGCGCCGACGAGGTGGCGATCTTCGTTTCGGCGTCGGAAGGCTTCTCCCGCGCCAACATCAACTGCTCGATCGAAGAAAGCCTAGAGCGCTTGAGGCCGGTTGCCGAGCGCGCCCGTGCCGACGGCCTGCCGCTGCGCGGCTACGTCAGCTGCGTCGTCGTCTGCCCCTATGACGGGCCGACACCACCCGGCGCCGTTGCCGCTGTGACCGAAAAACTGCTGGCGCTCGGCTGCCATGAGGTGAGCCTTGGCGACACGATCGGCCGGGGGACGCCGGAGAATATCGCCGTCATGTTGCGCGCGGTGCTGGGGGTGGCGCCGGCCGAGCGATTGGCCGGCCACTACCACGACACCGGCGGCACGGCTCTCGACAATATCCGCGTCAGCCTCGACATGGGGCTGAGGGTCTTCGATGCCTCGGTCGGCGGCCTGGGCGGCTGTCCCTATGCGCCGGGCGCGAAGGGCAATGTCGATACGCTCGCAGTCGTCCACATGCTGCAGGCAACGGGCTTCGACACCGGGCTGGATATGGCCCTGCTGGCGGAGGCGGCCGATTTCGCCCGTGGACTTGTCGCCGGGCCCGAAGCGGAGGCTGCCACATGAGCTTCGAGACGATCTCGATTTCCACGGACCATCGTGGCGTGGCGACGCTGAGGCTCGCCCGGCCCGAACAGCACAATGCGCTCTCCTCCACGATGATCGCCGAGCTGAGGGCGGCCGCCGGACGCCTGGCAGGCGATCCGGCGGTGCGCGTCGTTGTCCTGACGGGGGAGGGGGGGAGTTTCTGCGCCGGTGCCGATCTAAACTGGATGAAGCAGCAGGTCGCGGCGACGCGCCAGCAGCGGATCGCCGAGGCCCGCAAGCTCGCCATGATGCTGAAGGCGCTGCGCGACCTGCCGAAGCCGCTGATCGCCCGCGTCAACGGCCAGGCCTATGGCGGCGGCGTCGGTCTGATCAGCGTCTGCGACGCGGCGATTGCCGCATCGGGGGCGCGCTTCGGCCTGACGGAAACCCGGCTCGGGCTCATTCCGGCCACCATCAGTCCCTACGTCATCGCGCGGATCGGCGCGGCGAACGCGACGCGCTATTTCTGTTCGGCACGACTGTTCGACGCGACAGAGGCGCATGATGCCGGCCTCCTCAATGCGGTCGTCGAGGCAGGCGGGCTCGATGCTGCGGTCGAGGCGGAGATAAGCCCCTATTTCGCGGCGGCGCCGGGGGCGGTCGCGGCAGCCAAGGCGCTGGTGCGCGCGGTTGCCGCGCCGATCGACGAAGCGTTGATCGAGATGACGCTGACCCGGCTTGTCGACACATGGGAAACGGCGGAAGCGGCCGAGGGGATCGCAGCGTTCCTGGAGAAGCGGCCGGCGGCCTGGAAGGCCTAGCGGGATGGGCAGGGCAGGGGAAGTGGTACGCAATCGCGTGCCGGCCGACCGCAGCCATCTGCCTTGAGCAGTGACATGCCCCCTACAGGATCGGACGATGCAGCGCTCAAGACAGACGGAGCGCTGCACCGCAACGTTATCGGCGGCGCGTGACCGCGGGATCGGGCCGAGCCGGAACTCGGCCAGCCCCAACCTCAGGCTTCGATCACCTCTGCATCGCCGAGCGCCGCGGTGACCATGATCTCGACGCGCATGTCGGGATCGCCGAGCTCTACGGCGCAGCAGCATCGGGTCGGCGGGTTTCCGGGCGCCACCCACTCCTTCCAGACCGCATCCATCGCGGCGAAGTCGGCCATCGTGGTGATCCAGACTTCGGCTGTCAGCAGGCGCGACTTGTCGGTGCCGGCGCGTGCCAGCAGCTCGTCGATCTTTGCCAGCGTTTCGCGGGTCTGTGTGGCGACGTCGCCGGCATTGTCGGAGAACTGTCCGGAGAGGTAGCAGACGCCGTTGTACTTCACCAGGCGGCTCCGGCGGGCATTGACGTCAAATCGTTCGACTTTCATGTTTGGTTCCCTGCTACGATTCCAGACCAGCCTTGCGGCTCTCGATTGACGACACAATGTGGAAGCCGATGCTGCGGAACGGTTCCGGAGCGATCAGGCTGGCGGTCCCCATCACATCGGTGATTTTCGCCGGATCACCCTTGCCGAGCATCAGTTCGCCGAGGTGCCGGCCCAGCATCGTACCCTTGGCGATGCCGCTGCCGTTGCAGCCGCCGGAGGCGAAAAGGCCGTCCTCGAGCCTGCCCCACCAGGGCGCACCGTTCATCGTGAAGGCGGTGGTCCCGCCCCAGACATATTCGAATTCCACGTGTTTCAGCCCCGGCCAGCGCCGCGTGAAGCGATCGCGCAGCTTGGTGAAGGCTTCGTCGTTTGGGACTTCGCTCTCATGGGCGTAGAGCGACCGCACCATCAGGCGGTCGCGCCCGATGCGGCGCAAGGTTGTCCCCAGCCGGTGCGAGGGCAGCAGGCCCCAGGCGGGCGATTGGCCGAGATGGGCCAGGTCGGTCTCCGAAACGGCCCGCGTCACGGCGGCATAGGTGAAGATCGTCGTCATCCGCAGCTTCAGGTAGCCGAACCGCCGGATGAAGCCGTTGTTGGCGAGCGCCACGTTGCGGGCGCGGACCACACCGCCCGGGGTTCGGAGCTCCCATCCGGAACCGCTGCGTGTCAAGCTCTCGACCGGTGTGTTTTCGTAAAGGCCGATGTCCTTCGGAAGCGCGTCGGCCAGGCCACGAATGAGGGCGGCCGGCTGCAGGAGGTAGGTATCGTCGAGATGGACACCGAAGCGGTAATATTCCGAGCCGATGCGTTCGGCGATGTCGGCCCGGCTCAATTCGGTATGCCGGATGCCGTTGGCCTTTGCGACCTCGACGACGTTCCTCAGCGAGGCTTCGCCGGCTTCGGTAGCGGCACCGCGGATTGACCCCACCTGCTGCAGATCACATTCGATGCCGTTATCGACAATGATGTCCTTGAGCCAGTCGAACGAGGCCCTCATCAGGGCCGACTGCCGGCGGGCCTTGTCGGCGCTGGCGAGGGTGGCGGTGCGCGGCAGGACCTCGGCACCGGTAAATCCGGAATTGCGCGCCGAAGATCCTTCCCCGATCGTCGAGGCTTCAAACACGGCAATCCGCGCTTGCGGATCGATTTCGTGGAGCCGGCGGGCGACCGCCAGGCCGGTGTAACCGGCGCCGACGATGGCGTGGTCGACGACCAGATCCTTCTGCAGGGGCGGGCGGGGCGTGCGTGGCGGCAGCATGGCGTTCCAGCCGCACAGGTTCGAATAGCTCGGGAAGGTTTGCTTCGGCATGACTAATTCATCGCAAGGTGGGATGGGCTGCGGTTGCCCGCAGCCCGGAGGTGGCTATTCGGTGAAGTGGGTGAGTTCGGTCACCAGCGGTCCGAGCGACATCGAACCCTTGAACTCGAAGCCCCAGTTCAGGTTTTCCCGCCGCGCCCAGACGCCGGCGGTCTCCGTCGTCGGGATGGCGCAGACCGCCTCGATGATCAGGCGTTGCGCCTCATGCCACAGCTCGAGCTGCTTTGCCGGGTCGGTTTCGACGCGGGCGGCCTCGATCTGCTTGTCGGCCACGTCGCAATGGCTGAAGTTCGTCACCGCCGTCGGAGAGCCGATGGCGCTGCTCGAATGGAAGAACTGCGACAGGTAGACGTCCGCGACCGGGAAGCGCGCCGCGCCGTAGGAGACCAGCGGGCTGACGTCCTGGCGGATCATCTGGTGCCAGGTCGCATGTTCGACCGGCTCCAGCTCCATGTTGATCCCCACTTCCTCGAGCTGGGCCTGCAGGACCTGGTTCGAAGATTCGTAGCTGGGCAGCTGGCTGGAGATCATCTTGACCGACAGGCCGTCCGGATAGCCGGCTTCGGCCAGCAAGGCCTTCGCCTTGTCCGCATCGAACGTCACGTGGCCGTTGTCTTCGGTGTAGCCGAGATTGTTCGACGGCACGACGGACTTTGCGACGCGGGTGAACTCGGCGCCGCGATAGGTGGCGACGCGGCTCGAATCGACGGCATAGGCCAGCGCACGGCGGACGCGGATGTCGTCGAACGGCGGCTTCTTGGTGTTGATGTGCAGCAGGGTCAGTTCGGCGGGGTCGAAGATGTCGACGGTCGCGCCTTCGATCGCCTGGGTGCGCTTCAGCCAGTTCGGGTCGGCCAGGCCGGTGGCCGCGTCGACTTCACCGGCAACGAAGGCCAGGTCACGGGCGGCTGCGGCGTTGAGGAAGCGATAGGTCACCTTCGTCAGCTTCGGGGTGCCGCGGAAATAGTCCTTGTGAGCGGAGAAATGCACCGCCACGCCCGGCTCGATCGAGTCGAGCTGGAACGGCCCGAATCCGACCGGATTGCGCGAAAAACTCTCGCCGCGCTCTTCATAAGCCTTCTTGCTGACGATGAAACCGCCGGCGTAGTTGGCCAACGGACCGAGCACGCTCGGAATGACGTTCTTCAGCGTGATGCGCACCGTATAGGGATCGACGGCTTCGATCTTCTCGAAGGCCGCGTAGTCCGTGGCGAAAGCCGAGCGCTGGGGGTCGGCCGACTTCTGCAGGCTGAAGACGACGTCCTCGGCGGTCACTTCGCCGTAATTGTGGTGGAACTGCACGCCCTTGCGCAGCTTGAAGGTCCAGACCAGCTTGTCGTCGCTGGATTCCCAGCTCTCTGCCAGGTCTGGCTCGATCGTCGCAGGGTCGGTGGTGCCGGGAGCAAAGCGGACCAGCCCGCCGAAGACCCAGGCGACCAGCGTGCGGTCGGTCGTGCTCGCCGAATAGTGCGGGTCGAGATTGCCGATGTCGGCCGCTGCCGCACCGAGGGTGAGCTCGGTTTTCGCGGCCAGCGCCGGCAGGGGAGCGAGCGCGCTGCCTGCGAGTAGTGCAGCCAGAACGCCAGCCTTTGTGAACCTCAAATGCATCATTGCCTTACCTCCTTGATGAGCATGATTTCTTATTTGTTCAGATCCGGCCGCGGCGGGCTCAGCACGCTGAAGAGCGGCCCGAAGCCGCGGTCGAGCGCCGGAAGAATTTTGTCCAGCCAGTGCGTATCGACGCTCGCGGCGCCGATCCTGCGGAACTTGTCGATCACCTGCTCGCGCGACATCGGGTTTGCGACGTCGCCGAGCGGATGCAGGACCGTCAGGCTCTGCGGCCCTTCGCCCTGATCGAGGATCACCCGGCAGGGCGTGCCCTTGGGGAAGGAATCGGCGAAGTCTTCGTGCGCGACCAGTTCGATGCGGCCGGCAAGGTCGAGCACGTCGGGATCGGTGAGCCGGGCCGGGTCGACGGGCTGAAGGGCGGCGGCGCCGTGCAGGGCGGCCAGGGCGCAGCTGAAGTAGAAGCTGTATTGGCCGGCCTCGAGCGTCTTCGGCGCCCGGGCATTCGACAGCCGCAGGCCTTGCGGGAAGGTCTCGATGCGCAGGCTGCGAATGGTCTTGCCCGGCTGGCGCAGCTGGACGATCGCGTCGACCGCGGCGTGCATGTAGCGGCAGCAGGCGTAGGGCTTGAGATAGCACTGCTGCAGCCACCAAGACTGCCCAAGGCCGCCGGTCAGGATTTCCCGATCGAAATGCGTCGGCTTGTCCAGGAGATCGATCGGTCCGTTGGCGCCGGCGCGGGCCCGGTAGGCGCCGGTGAGGCCGGCCGTGACGGCAGGGGGAATCGCTTCCTTGACGGTGCTGCCCTGATATTTGGAGCTGCCGGTCGGGAAGCTGATGGGGCCTTCGGCGCCGGCAATCGCCATGGCATGTGCGAGCTGCGCGGCGTTCAGGCCCAGCAGGCGTCCGGCCGCGGCGGCGACGCCGTAGCCGACCCAACGACCGCTGCTGTAGGTCTCGATGGTCGAGGTCGGTCGCGACGTGGCCACGCGCAGCGCCACGTCATAGCCGAAAATCATGGCGTCGATGATCTGCTCGTCGCTCGAGCCGAGGGCCTGCCCCACGGCCAGCGCGGCGGGAATGACGCCCGCGCCGGCATGGCCGGCGGCGCCGCGATGGCCATCGTCGATGTCGAGCGCACTGGCGGCGGCGGCGTTGGCCATGGCTGCGCCGGCAGGCGAAAGGCTGAGATCGGTCAGCCAGACCCTGGCTGGTCCGGCGCCATACAGGTCGGCTGCGGCGGCGCGGGCGGCGGTTGCCAGCGGCGAGTGCAGGCCGGCGGCCGTCGCGGCCATCAGGTCGGCCAGCAGAAGCGATGCGGCTTCACGCGCTTGCCGGGGTATGTCAGCGGACGGGTAACCGGCAACAAAAGTCGCCAGCTCTTCAATTATATACACGTGAGAAGGTCCTTTTGCGGTCGGGTCAGCTTGCGCTGCGGATGAAATGCCCCTCGGATGCCATGCTCCAGCTCGGCGGCGGTGCCCGGTATTCGAGGGGCTTGATCGGGCTGCGCGGCTTGGTGAGGTCCACGCTCGGCAAGGGACGCTTGCCGCGCTGGTCGGGGTGGGTGATTGGGATCGCCGACAGCAGGCGCCTGGTATAGTCGTGGCCCGGATGGCCGATGACGTCCTCGGTCTTGCCGATCTCGACGATCTCGCCGAAGTACATGACGGCAACCCGATCGCAGATGCGCTCCACCGCCGCCATGTCGTGGCTGATGAACAGATAGGAGACGTCGAATTCCTTCTGCAGATCGATCATCAGGTCGATGATCTGACCCTTGATCGCCACGTCCAGCGCCGACACCGCCTCGTCGGCAATGATGAGCTTCGGCGACATGGCGAGCGCCCGCGCGATGCAGATCCGCTGCCTTTGACCGCCGGAAAATTCGTGCGGCAGGGAGGTGGCGCGGGCCGGGTCCAGGCCGACGCGTTCCATCAGCCATTGCATCTTCTCGAAGGCTTCGGCCCGCTTGGCCAGGCCATGAACCAGCATGGGCTCCATGATCGCGGAGCCGATGGTCTGTCGGGTGTCGAGCGAGCCGAACGGATCCTGGAAGATCATCTGTACGTCTCGGCGCATCCGCGCGAGGCTCTGCGGGTCGCCGTAATCCACCCGCTGGCCGGAGACGCGGACCTCGCCGGAATCGATCGGGGCGAGATTGATGATCGCCTTGCCGATGGTCGATTTCCCGGACCCGGATTCACCGACCAGCCCGAGCGTTTCGCCCTTGCCGATGGCAAACGAGGCGTGCTCCACCGCATGGACCATGCCGGTCAGGCGGCCGAAGAAGCCGCTGCGAACCGGAAAACGCACCGTCAGGTCGTTGACCTCCAGCACCGGCGCGTCGCCGGCGTAGGAGACCGGCACGCCCTGCACCGGCTGCGGCGGCGTCCGGGTTTCGGCGAATTTCCCGACGAGGCTCGGGGCTGCCTCGATCAGGCTGCGGGTGTAGGCGTCCTTGGGGGCGGAGAATACCTCATGGACCGTGCCGCTCTCGATCTCGCGGCCGCGGCGCATGACCAGCACATTGTCGGCCACCTCGGCCACCACTCCCATGTCATGGGTGATGAACAGGACGGCAGTTTGTGTCTCCCGCTGCAGGTCCTTCAGAAGCGCCAGCGTCTGGGCCTGGACAGTTACGTCGAGTGCTGTGGTCGGCTCGTCGGCGATGATCAGGGCGGGATTGCAGGCAAGAGCCATGGCGATCATCACGCGCTGCCGCATGCCGCCGGAGAAGGTGTGCGGATACTGGTGCATCCGCACTTCCGGGTCGGGGATGCGCACCTTCCGCAGCATGTCGAGGACGGCTTCCTTCAGCGCCGCGCCTCTGAGCCCCTTGTGGATGCGGATCACCTCGGCGAGCTGGTCGCCGACGCGCTGCACCGGGTTGAGCGAGGTCATCGGCTCCTGGAAGATCATGCTGACCCGCCCGCCGCGCACCTTCTGCATGGAAGGCTCGCTCAGCGTCAGAAGCTCGCGGCCTTCGAGCGCGATCGAACCCTTGGCCCGGCCGATGCGCTCGGGCAAAAGTCCCATGATCGCCAGCGAGGTGACGGATTTTCCGGAGCCCGACTCGCCCACCAGCGCCAACGTGCTGCCGGGAGCGATGTCGAAATTGAGGTCGTGGACAACCGTGGTGCGCCCAAAGGAAATGCTGAGGTTGCGCACCGAAATCACGGGGGACTTATTCATCAGGAAGCATCCTTCAGGCGGGGGTCGATCGCGTCGCGCAGACCGTCGCCGATCAGGTTAAATGCAAGCACGAGCAGCAGGATCGCGAGGCTGGGGATGATGGCCAGGTGGAAGGCGCTGAGGATGTTGTCGAACCCGTCGCGCACCATGCCGCCCCAGGTGGGAGTCGGCGGCGCAAGGCCGAGGCCGATGAACGCCAGCGACGCTTCGGTGCGCACGGCGGTCGCCATCCAGAGCGAGGCCATCACCATCACCTCCGGCAGGATGGCCGGCATGATGTGCCTGAACAGGATCCGGGGGCCGGAGAAGCCCATCGCCCGGCAGGCCTGCACATATTCGCGGTCACGCTGCGTGATGACGCCGGCGCGGGCGATGCGGGCGAAGGCAGGGGTCGCTGTGAAGGCGATCGCGATGATGATGTTGGTCAGCGTCGCGCCCATCAGGGCCACCAATGCGAGGCCGAGGATCAGCGAAGGGAACGCCAGCACCACATCCATGACCTGCATGAAGATGATGTCGATGCGGCCGCCGACATAGCCGGCGATCATGCCGATCACGGTGCCGACAACCAGGGCCACCAGGATAGCGGACATGCCGATGGTGAGCGAATAGCGTGCCCCGTACAGCAGCCGCGTCCAGATATCCCGGCCGAACTGGTCGGCGCCCAGCCAGAACTGGGAGCCGGGCAGGGCCAGCTGGTCCATGATGCTCTGGCGGGCAGGGCTGTGCGTCGCCAGCTGCGGCGCGAAGATCGCGGCGAGAACCAGCGCCAGGACGATGAAGACGCCGATCCAGGTCGAGGCATTCAGCTGCCCGAGAAAGGCGCGAATGCTGCTCTTGCGATCGATCGGCGTCGAGGGTGCAACGGTCGTGTCGGTCATTTGTACTGAACCCTCGGATCGAGAATGCCATAGGTCAGGTCGGTCAGCAGGTTCACGACGACGACCATCAATGTGTAGACGACGATCATGCCCTGCAGCAGCGTGTAGTCCCGCTGGGTCAGCGCGGTCAGGATCAGCTTGCCGAGCCCCGGGCGCGAGAAGACGATCTCGGTCAGCACCGAATTGCCAATCAGGATGCCGAGGTAGAGGCCCACCACGGTGGTGATCGGGATCAGGCAGTTTCCGAGGGCATGCTTCCAGACCACGGTGGCGGGGCTGGCCCCCTTGGCGCGCGCCGTCCGCACGAAGTCCTGGCTCAGCACCTCGAGCATCGCCGAACGGGTGACGCGGGTGATGTAGGTCATCATGATCAGCGCCAGCGCGATCGTCGGCAGCGCCATCTGCCGGAGCCTGTCGGCGATGGTCTCGCCGGTACCGGCACTGATCACGGGGAACCAGCGGAGCTGGATGGCAAAGACCATCAGCAGGATGATCGCCGCGACGAACGCCGGCAGGGAAAGCCCGAGCAGCGAGATGAAGCGCAGCACATAATCCGGCAGCCGATTGCGCTTGACGGCGGCCCAGACGCCGGCCGGAACGCCGAGCAGCACGCCGAGTATGAGCGCTGCGATCGTCAGTTCCATCGTATAGGGCAGGACCGCGAGGATCTCTTCCGAGACCGGGCGTCCCGTCACCATCGAGTTGCCCAGATTGCCCTGGACCGCCTGCAGCAGGAACTGGCCGTATTGCACGAGCACCGGCTGGTCGAGGCCGAGCCGCTTGTGCAGCGCGGCGATGCTGGCCGGGCTTGCCTGGTCGCCGAGGATCACCAGCGCCGGATCCCCGGGCAAAATCCTGACGATCAGAAAGACCAGGGTTAGCACGCAAAACAGCGTCAGCGCGGCGAAGCCGAGTCGCTTGATCAGAAATGGCAGCATCCAAACGCCCTATTCTCAGACCGGACAGCGGGAAGGCGGCCTGCAAGCGCACCTCGACGCCCCGCGCCCGTTGTCTGGCGCAGGCGAAACAGGCGGATGATGCCCCTCCCAATGTCCGGAAAACTTGTTCTCCGTGCCCACAGGTTGCCCGAAATTTGACACCCCTGTCAACAAATTCCTTTAATTGTCATTGTTGGCGTGATATTGTTCCAAATATCAGAATTCGGAGAAGCCCGATGTCCGGCAGCCTTGCCTCCTCGCTCAACGCAGAGCGCGCCCTTGAGATTTTGCTGGTTCTCGGCGAGGTGGGGCCGGAAGGAATTGGCCTGGCGGAGATCGCCCAGAGAACGGGCAGCGCGAAGTCGGCCGCCATCGCAGCCTTGCGGCATTGCTGCAGAAGGGCTTTGCCGAGCCGGCCGCGCGCTACGGGCATTACCGGCTGGGGCCGGCCGTTCCCATGCTGGCCAAGCGGCAGGAGCGGCTGGAGCCGCAGATCCAGCTGATTCGGCCCGGCATGACGGAGTTTGCCCGGCGCACCGGCTTTACGGTCTACCTGATGGTGCAGGCCGGCGTGGATGCGGTTTGCGCCGAAATGGTCAGCCGCTCCACGCGCCGGCAATTCACCATGGGCGTCGGTGCACGCGTGCCGATGGGCATCGCGGCGGGAAGCGTGGCCCTGCTGTCGATGCTGTCGGAGGAGAACGCCGCGCAGATCATCCAGGCCAACGGCGAGCGCTATGCAAGCCATCCCTCGCTGCGACACGTCGATGCCGACGTTGTGGCGGAAAAGGTCGCCGCGGCGCGTCGGCGCGGGTATGCGGTCAATATGGGGTACTTCCTGCCGGGTGAGGGCGGCCTCGGCCTGCCGGTTCCGCGCCGCGGCCACTACGAAGTCAACGTTGCCGTCTCGTTCAATGCGCCGCTCGAGATGATGAATGATCGCTGGATCGAAGAAACAATGGCGAACCTGCGGGAATGCCTCGGCGTGACACTGTCGGCCCCTTGAACCGGATGCCTGAAAACCAGACGCGCGGCGGGCCCGGCACGTGTGGTGCGGTGACCGGCCGTGAGAATGGTGAAGAATGGTGGGGGCGGATGGCTCGCCGATGAGGCGAGCGGCATGCGTGGCTCACCGCAGCAGACCGTTTTCGCGCCGGTCCGCGCTTGACCGCTACAGGTCCGCCGCCTCGAGGGCAGCGTCCTTGCGCTTTTCGGCGAGCGCTTCCGGGCGATGCCTGCCGGCCGAGCGCAGGGCCACGAAGAAGACCGGCGTCAGGAACAGTCCGAACAGGGTCACGCCCAGCATTCCAGAAAAGACGGCGGTGCCGAGCGCCTGGCGCATCTCCGCTCCGGGGCCGGTCGCAATCATCAACGGCACGACGCCGAAGATGAAGGCGAAGGCGGTCATCAGGATCGGCCGCAGTCGCAGCCGCGTCGCTTCGACCGCCGCCTCGACCGCCGTCTTTCCCTCCAGTTGGCCCTGCCGGGCGAACTCGACGATCAGGATCGCGTTCTTGGCCGCCAGGCCGATCAGCACGATCAGGCCGATCTGGGTGAGGATGTTGTTGTCCATGCCTCTCAGATGCACGCCGATCAGCGCTGCCAGCACCGCGAGCGGGACGATGAGGATGATCGCAAGCGGCAGCACCCAGCTTTCGTACTGGGCGGCAAGCGCCAGGAAGACGAAGATCACCGAAAGAGCGAAGATGTAGGTCGCCGTGCCGCGGGTGGCGCGTTCCTGGAAGGCGAGTTCGGTCCACTCGAACGAGGTTCCGGCCGGCAGCATCTGCTTTGCCAGCGCCTCCATCTTGTCGAGTGCCGTGCCGGTTGAAACGCCCGGCGCGGCGTTGCCCTGCAGCGGCACCGAAACGTACATGTTGTAGCGCTGGATGAGGGGTGGGCCGCTGGCGTCGCGTATGTCGACGAGCGTTCCAAGCGGCACGAGCGCGCCCGTCGCCGACCGGACCTTGAGCGCCAGTATGTCGGACCGTTCGAGACGGTGCTGCTGGTCGGCCTGCGCCCGCACCTGGTAGACACGCCCGAAGGCGTTGAAGTCGTTGACGTAAGACGTGCCGAGGTTGATCGACAGCGTGTCGAAGATGTTGGGGATCGGTACGTTCAGCGTACGCGCCTTATCCCGGTCGATGGCGAGGAAATACTGGGGACTGGAGGCCGAGAAGGTGGTGAACACTCCGGTGAGGCCCTCGGTCTGGTTCGCCGCCCCCATCATCTGGTAGGCAAGGCCGAGCACCCGGCGCATGTCGGAACTCTCCAGATCGAGCAGCTGGATCTTGAACCCGCCCGAGCTGCCGACACCCCGGACGGACGGGGGCGGCACGGCGATGATGAAGGCTTCCTGTATGCTTTGCAGGCTGCCGTAGAGCTGGCCGATGATCTGGTTCGCGCCGAGTCCTTGTTTCAAGCGGTCCTCGAAGCTTGCGAAACTGGCAAAGACCACGCCCGAGTTCGAGGCGTTTGTGAAGGTCGCCCCCGAGAAGCCGGAGAAGGCCACGGCGTTCTTCACGCCGGGCGTCTTGCGGATGATTTCGGAGGCGCGCAGGACGACGGCATCGGTTCGCGCCAGCGAGGCGCCATCCGGCAGTTGCACGACGACGATGGCATAGCCCTGGTCCATCGTCGGGATGAAGCCACGGGGAACGACCTGGCCCATGTGCCACGTCGCATAGAGAAGCCCGGCGAAGACCAGCAGGCTTGCGGTGATTGCGACCCGGGTGCCGACGAGGCGCCGGACAATCCAGGAGTACCCCTCGCTGAGTCGGCTGAACCCGGCGTTGAAAGCCTGGGATGGCCGGCGCACAAGCCGGACCAACGGACTGCCGCTCCGGTTCTTATGTGAGTGGGGCCGCAGCACGATTCCGGCCAGCGCCGGAGACAGAGTCAGCGAATTGACCGCCGAAATCGTGGTCGCAACCGCGATCGTGACTGCGAACTGCCGGTAGAACTGGCCGGTGATGCCGGGGACGAACGCGGCCGGCACGAACACGGCAGTCAGTACGAGCGAAATCGCCACGACCGCGGTGCCCACTTCGTCCATGGTGATGTGCGCCGCCTGTTTCGGCGTCAACCCCTGCGCCAGGTTGCGCTCGACATTCTCCACCACGACGATCGCGTCGTCGACCACGATCCCGATCGCGAGCACGAGCCCGAACAGCGTCAGCATGTTGAGCGAGAAGCCGAAGGCAAGCAGGAAGGCGAAGGTGCCGATCAACGACACCGGGATCGCGACGATCGGGATGATCGCCGTGCGCCAAGACTGGAGGAACACCAGCACGACGATCGCAACCAGAACGGACGCCTCGAGGATGGTCTTGTAGACCTCGCGGATCGATTGCGAGATGAACTCGGTCGGATTGTAGACGATCCGATATTCGAGCCCCGGCGGAAAACTCGGCGCAACCTCCTCCATCAGGGCCTGGATGGAAGCCGCGGCTGCGAGCGCATTTGTGCCGGGCCGGGCGAAGATGCCGAGGGCCACCGCCGCCTTGCCGTCGAGATAGCTGTTCGACACGTAGTCCTTGGCTCCGAGCTCGATGCGAGCGACGTCCTGCAACTGCACGAGCCGGCCGGCCCCGGTCGACTTGACGATGACATAGCGGAACTGGCGCGGATCGGAGAAGCGCCCCTCGGTCGTCACCGTGTACTGGAAGGCGTTGTTGCCGGAGGTCGGCGGGCCGCCGATGGAGCCGCCCGACACCTGGACGTTCTGATCGCGCAGGGCCTGCACCACGTCGGTTGCCGTCATCCCATAGGCGCCGAGCTTCTCCGGATCGAGCCAGATGCGCAACGAGTACTCCCGCTCGCCGAAGAGGATGACGTCGCCGACGCCGTCGAGGCGCACGAGCCGGTCGCGGATGCGGCTCTTGGCATAGTTCGAAATATACAGCTGGTCATACCGGTCGTTCGGCGAGAGGAGGTGCACGACCATCATCAGGTCCGGCGAGCTTTTTGTCGTGGTGACGCCGGCGCGACGGACCTCTTCGGGAAGCCGCGGCTCGGCGACGGCCACGCGGTTCTGCACCAGCACCTGGGCCTGGTCGAGGTCGGTGCCGAGCTTGAAGGTGATGGTGAGCGACATCGTGCCGTCGGCGGTGGAGTAGGAGGACATGTAGAGCATGTTCTCGACGCCGTTGACCTCCTGCTCGATCGGCGTCGCCACCGTATCGGCGATCGTCTGGGCGTCGGCGCCGGGATAGACGGTCCGCACGACGATGGTCGGCGGTGCGATTTCCGGATACTGGGCGACCGGCAACTGGGTGTAGGCGATGCTGCCGACGAGCAGCAGCACGATGGACAGAACCGAGGCGAAGATCGGCCGGTCGACGAAGAAATGGGCGAACCTCACTGGAGCGCCTCCGCGCTCACCGTCTCGGGCGCCGTATCCTGTCGCTCCGGCGGCAGAACGATCGTCTCGGCCGTGACCTTCACGCCGGGCCGGATGCGCATGAGGCCGTTGACCACGATCGTCTCGTCGCCGCTCAGCCCGTCGCGGATCACCCGATAGCCATAGATGCGCGGACCGGTCCGCACCGGCTTGGTGCTGACGCTGCCGTCCGGCTGGAGCACGTAGACGACCCGCTCGTTCTGGTCCGATCCGATTGCCTCGTCAGGCACGAGAACCGCGCGATAGGGCTGCGAGCCGGCGACCTGGATCCGGCCGAACAGTCCCGGCTGCAGCACATATTGCGGATTGGGCAGGCGGGCGCGAACCCGCATCGTGCCGGTCTGGTCGTCCACCCGGTTCTCGGCGAAATCGAGCTTGCCCTTGAAGGACGAGTGCTGGAAATTTCCGATCGTCACCGTGATCGGCAGGCCGCTTCCGCCTTCCTGCAGGTCGGTGCCGGCCGCCCGCGCGGTGTCGGCGTAGGACAGCAGCCGGCGTTCGTCGACGTCGAAATAGAAGTCGATCGGGTCGAGGCTGACGATCGTCGTCAGCACCGTTTGGTCCGCTTCGACAAGGCTGCCGGGCGAAATCAGGCGCCGGTCGATGCGGCCGGATATCGGCGCGGTGATGCTGGTGTAATCGAGGTCGAGCTGGGCGCGCTCGACTGAGGCCTCCGCCCCGCGCACATTGGCTCGGGCCGACTCCAGTTCGCGGCGACGATCGTCGAGGGTCTCCACGGCCTGGCTGCCGCTCGTGACCAGAGACTCGGCCCTGTGGAACCGGGATTCGGCAAAGGTAAGCGTCGATTTCGCCACCTCGAGCGCCGCCGTCGCCGAGTTGAGTGCAGTCCGGAAAGGACGCTGATCGATCACGAAGAGGAGATCTCCCGCCTTCACGATCGTTCCATCCCTGAAATGCACTTCCTCGAGATAGCCGCCGACGCGGGCGCGGACCGCGACCTCGTCGACGGCCTGGAACCGCCCGATGAACTCGTCATTGTCGACGACCTCGCGCACGAGCGGCTTGGCGGCCGTCACGGTCGGCGGGGCATTCTGGGCGAACGCGGCCTGCGTAGCGGGACCGGATACGAGAACCAGTATGGCGGCAAGCACTGGAGACTTCGTCATGGCTTTGTCTCTGCTCAAAGTGCGCTGAATTTGCTCAGATGCGGCGGGCGATGTGCCGCCGGGCTGCCTGTTCGTCTGTCGCTTTATCGTCCTTCGGAGAGTGGGCGGCGTCTCGGGCGGGGATTAGGCCGGTCGTCGCGCTGCACCATGCATATTAGCTGTTGCTACGAATTGGTCGAGTGCTTCGGCCGGCGTTTTTGGGCGCAAGCGCTTTCGTGGCCTCTCGAGCATGCTTGACCCGCGGAACGAACTCCCGGCGGTCGGCACCAGTCGAGGCAGGCCCTTCCCCTGTCGCCGGACTCATGGCTTAGCTTTCCCGACGCAAACACAGCGGCATCCGGAGGCAGGCACCTTGAAACATGAAGCTATTGAAATTCCAATCATTTCTGAAGCGATACGAAAGCTGGGCGCTCCCACCTCGGCGTTGACCCGAGTCGGCGGCCTTCTCTACACCTGCGGGATGCCGCCGATCGATCTTGAGACCGGTGAAATCGTCAAGGGCAGTATCGCGGTCCAGACGCGGGCTTCGCTGGAGGCGCTTTCCCTTACCCTGCAGCACGCCGGGTCATCGCTCGATAATGTGTTCAAATCACTCGTCTTTATCACCGACAACAAGCTCGCCGGCGAGATGAACGCGGTCTACCGCGAGTATTTTCCGAATAATTTCCCGGCTCGCAGCTGCGTGGCGGTCAGGCCGTGGTCGCTCTTCGACATCGAGATCGAGTGCATTGCGACGGTCGACTGAGGCGGGCGGATGCGGGCGTTAGCCACAGGAAATCCGCCCTGCCTGACATAGGCGGATGCAATGCTTGTCATTGAACCGGGTTATTTGCCTGCGGGCGGTCCTGCCTGCCATGGATGTACGGAATAAGCGCAACAAATGAGGGTGCAAATGAAACTGGGCATATCGAAGATTTCCCGCGGCCTGGCCGCCACAATGCTGGCGGGCCTGATCGGTCTTTCCTCCCATACGGCCGCCATGGCCGAGACGACGATCCGCCTCGGGCACGTGCTTGCCGATACCCATAGCTGGCACAAGGCCTCGACTGACTTCGCCAAGGAAGTCGCCGAAAAGACCGAGGGCCGCGTCAAGATCGAGGTCTTCCCCTCCGGCCAGATCGGCACGGAAAAGGAAGTCATCGAGGGCATGCAGATCGGCACCATCCAGGGCGGCCTGATCGGCAGCGGCTCCTTCCAGTTCGTCGAGCCGAAGTTCGGCATCATCGAAATGCCCTATGCCTGGACCAGCCGCGAGCAGGCCTTCGCCGCGCTCGACGGCAAGCTTGGCACGGCGCTTGCCGGCCTGCTGCAGCCGAAGGGCATCGAGGTGTTGGCCTGGTGGGAGAACGGCTTCCGCAACATCACCAACAACAAGCACCCGATCGTAAAGCCCGATGATCTGTCCGGAATCAAGATCCGCGTGACGCCGGACAAGGTGCGGCTTGCGACCTTCGAGCTTCTCGGCGCGCAGCCGGCGCCGCTGGCCTTCGGCGAACTCTATTCGGCCCTTCAGCAGGGCGTGTTCGACGCGCAGGAAAACCCGCTGTCGATCATCGACGCATCCTCGTTCTACGAAGTGCAGAAGTACGTCTCGATGACCGGCCACATCTGGGGCGCGGCCTGCCTGACGGTGTCGAGCATGACCTGGGCGCAGATTTCCCCCGAGGACCAGGCCATCGTCAAGGAAGCCGCCGTCAAGTGGGGCAACGCCCAGCGGCAGATGGTCGCCGACAACGAGGTCGCGCTGATCGAGAAGCTGAAGTCGAAGGGCATGGAGTTCAACGAGGTCGACAAGGCCGCCTTCGTCGAGGCCCTGCAGCCGATCTGGGAAAGCGAGAAGGACGTGTTCGGTCCCGAGCTGATCGCAATCATGGACGAATACCGCAAGTAAGCCCGATCCGTCCTGCCCGCCTCTTCCGGCGGGCAGGACGCCGCCGTTTCGACGGCCTTTCCCAACGACATCAGCGAGGTTTACATGGAAGACGCACCGATGCCGCCTTCGCGGATCGCCTCGGCCATAGACCGGGCAGCCGGCACCATAGGCGGTCTGGGCATTGCCATCTTTACCGGCATCATCGTCTACGTCGTGATCTGCCGCTATGCGTTCTCGTTCACGCCGCGTTGGTCGGAGGAGATACCGCGTCTGCTTCTGGTGTGGGTGACGTTCATCGGCGCGATCTCGGCCTTCGTCCGCAAGACGCATCTGTGTGCCGGCCTGACGGACCTCATCGTCGCACCGGGCCGCTTCCGCGGCTTTCTCGCCCTTCTCGCACGGGTCGCCGCGTTCCTGTTCCTGATCGTGGTCTTCTGGTCCGGCTGGAAGATCACGACCCTGACCTGGTCGCATGAGACCACGGTGCTGAGCTGGCCCGCCGGCCTCGTCTATCTCTCCCTTCCGGTCACGGCGGCCTTCGCCCTCGTCGCCCTGCTCGCCATGGAGCTGCGCAAATGAGTCTGGCGCTCGTTGTCCTCTTTCTCGTCTTTGTCCTGCTGCTGCTCATCGACGCGCCGATCGTCATTGCGCTCGCGCTGTCCTCGGTGGCCTATCTGCTGGTCGGCGATGCGCTGCCGGTGATGGTGGTCGCGCAGCGCATGGTCGCCGGCATCGACAGCTTCACGCTGCTTGCCATTCCGCTGTTCCTGCTTGCCGGGCTGCTGATGGTTCATGGCGGCCTGGCGCCGCGGATCGTCAATCTCTGTGCGGCCGTCGTCGGCCAGCGCACCGGCGGCCTTGCAATCGTGATGATCGCCGCCTGCATGATGTTCGGCTCGCTCTCGGGTTCGGGTGTCGCCGATGTGGTGGCGATCGGCTCGATGCTGCTGCCGGCCATGAAGGAGCGCGGCTACGATCCCGGCTTCTCCGCCGCGGGCCTCGGCTGCGCCGGCTCGCTCGGTACGGTCATTCCGCCCTCGATCGTGCTGATCGTCTACGGAACGGCGACCGGCACGTCGATCGGGCAGCTGTTCATCCATTCCATCGGCCCCGGCATCCTGCTCGGGCTCGGCCTGATGGTCGTGGCTTGGTGGATCTCGCGCAAGAACGGCTGGAAGGGCGGCGAACCCTTCAGCTGGGGGCGGCTGGCGACGGCGCTGCGCGAATCCGTTCTTGCCCTGCTGGCGCCGGTCATCATCGTCGGCGGCATCCGCTTCGGCATCTTCACGCCGACGGAAGCGGCAGGCATCGGCGTCGCCTATGCCCTGCTGGTCGGAACGCTGGTCTATCGTCGCCTGACCTTCGCAAAGGTTTCCGCCCTGCTGCGCGACACGACGGAGATGACCGGTTCGATCCTCATCGTCATCGCCGCCGCCTCCGTGTTCGGCTGGATCCTGACGGTCGAGCAGGTGCCGCAACTCGTGGTCAACGCGATCACCGGCGCGACGGAAAGCGCCACGGTCGCCCTGATGCTGATGATGGTGGCCGTCCTCGTGCTCGGCACATTCATGGAATCCATCGCCATCATCCTCATCCTGGCGCCGGTGTTCCTGCCGGTGCTGCGGGTCTACGAAATCGATCCGGTCTATTTCGGCGTGCTGCTGACCATCAACCTGGCGATCGGCGCCAACACGCCGCCGCTCGGCATCGACCTGATGGCCGCCTGCCGTACCGGTGGCATCCCGATGTCGGCTTCGTTCCGCTACCTGCTGCCGTTCATCGGCGTCATGACGTTCATCATGTTCATGCTCGTCCTGTTCCCGGGCCTGATGACCGTGATGTCGTTCGGCATGTGAGCAGCTTCTTCCACAATCGCACCTGAAAGGTGAACCATGTCGTTCTCCCCGAACACCCGAGTCGATATCGACCGTTTCTGGTCGACCATCGAAAGCTCCGCCGAGATCGGTCAGGGACGGCCGGGCGGGCTTGCCCGGCTCACGCTGACCGACGCGGATCGCCAGATGCGGGACCTGTTCGTCAACTGGTGCCGGGATGCGGGCCTGAGCGTCGAGATCGATGAACTCGGCAACATCTTCGGCCGGCGCGAGGGCCGCGAGCCCGGCCTGCCGCCGGTCGTCATCGGCAGCCATCTCGATACCCAGATCAATGGCGGCCGCTTCGACGGCATCGCCGGTGTCCTGGCCGGGCTGGAAGTGGTGCGTATGCTGAACGATGCGGGGCACGTGACCCGTCGCCCGATCGTCGTCGTCGACTGGACGAACGAGGAGGGCGCCCGCTTCTCCCCGCCGATGGTCGCCTCGGGCTGCTTCGTCGGGGCATATGAGGCGGACTGGGTCCGGGGTCTGGTAGCCGATGACGGGGCGCGGTTCGGCGACGAGCTGGAGCGCATCGGCTACAACGGCAACAAGCCGTGCCGGGCTGGCGAGATCGATGCCTATTACGAACTGCATATCGAGCAGGGGCCGATCCTCGACCGCGAGGGTCGCGACGTCGGCGTGGTGACGGGTGGCTATCCGAGCTATGGGATGCGGGTGCGCTTCGAGGGCAAGACCGCGCATACCGGGCCGACGCCGATGGACCTGCGCCACAATGCACTGATCGCCGGCGCCCGCTGGCTGACGGCGGTGGACGACATCGGTTGGGATTTTGCCGTCGGCGACGGCAAGGCGACCGGGGCACGGCTGGCGGCCTGGCCGAACAAGCCCGGCATCCTCTCCGACACGGCCCAGGCCATCTGCGACGTGCGTCATCCCGACCCCGCCACGGCACGGGTGATGGCCGAGAAGATGCGCCGCGCGCTGTTCGAAAGCGCTGCCCGCGCCGGCTGCGAGGCGGTGATCGAGGACGAATGGTTCTGGGGTGGCGACATCTTCGACCGCACCATGGTGGACGGCATCCGGGCCGAGGCTGCGCGCATGGACTATGATTGGCGCGATATCCAGTCCCAGGCCGGGCACGACGCCTATTTCCTCGCCCGGCACTGCCCGACGGCGATGATCTTCACGCCCTGCAAGGGAGGCATCACCCACAACAACGAGGAGGACTGCGACCGTGACGACCTGGCGCCCGGCCTCAATGTGCTGCTGCATGCGGTTGTGGCCCGCGCCGACCGCTGATGGCCGGTGAGGGTGCCGGTCGCGGCGCCCTCAATGCATGTCGGGATAGAGCGTTCGCAGCTCCTGGACCAGATCGAGGAAATGCCGCTCGGCGCGGGAGTAACCGCCTTCCGGGTGGCTTACCAGGAAGACGTCGGCGCCGAGCGGATATCCCTTGATCTCCAAGGGCCAGAGGAGGCCGCTCGCCACCTGGCCGTGAACCGCGGTCACCGGCAGAATGCCAATCCCGAGGCCGGCGATGATCATTCGCCGCACCTCCTCCAGATTTGGGCTCTGTCCGCTGATGCGCTCGCCGAGGCCAAGGCTCTGGCTGAGCACTGCCATGGGTTCGAGGCCCATGCCCTCGGTGGCGCAGGTGAAGGACACAAAGGACTCCTGCCGCAGTTCCCGCTTCTCGATCTCCTTGCGGCCGAAAAACGGGTGCTCCGCGCCGCAATAGACGCTGAATTCCTCGCGAAACATCAGCTCGCAGTTCAGGCTGAAGACGGGGCGGGAAAGCAGGCAGAAACCGATGCCGCACTTTTCCGTCTGGATGCGCTTGATCGTGTCCTGGCTGTTCTGGACCTCGACCACCCAGGTCACCGAGGGGTAGCGCTGGTGGTAGAGGCGCATGGCTTCGTTGATCAGCGACGACTCGAGGTTGGAGATGATCTGGATGCGGATCTCGCCGAACTCCTCGGCGGCCCGGTCCTGGGTGCGCTGGGCGATCCGCTCGACCGCCTGGAAGATTTCGCTGCACTCCTCGTAGACCTTCTGCCCGGGCGCCGTCAGTTCGAACTTCCGGCTGCCGCGCAGCACGAGCTGGCATCCAAGCTGCTCCTCCAGGCGCTGGAGCGCCTGGCTGACGGAGGGTTGGCTCATGTTCAGCCGCGCCGCGGCCCGCGTAACGCTCCGCTCTTCGGCAACCATGAAGAACGATCGCAGGAGATTGAGATTGAGGTCTTTCAGCATCCGGTCACTCTATCCAGGAGATTGCAGCCGACGTCATGTCCGGATGGCGCCTGCTTTGCAATGCACTATAGATGCTGTTTGAGCATTGCTGGTCAGTTTGGCCCTCTGATGCGCCGCATGCGTTCGCCTTGAAGCGGGTGCCCCCGCCTTGGGGGCAGGGCCTTAAAGCCCGGCCCCGATCCGCAGTCCATCGTAGACAGCCTCTTCTGCCGTGCGCGGCGCCAGGCAGTCGCCGGCCATGTGCACCTCGATGCCCAGCCCCGCCAGTTCCCGCTCGAGACTGTCGGCCGGCCGATGGCCGAGACAGACGACGAGCATGTCGATGTCGTCGAAGGTGATGGGCTCGCCGCTGACGGTGTGCTGCATGTAGACGGTGCCGCTGTCGGCACCATAGAGGCGGGCATAGGGCGTGACGCGAACCTGCAATCTGTGCAGTTCGGCGGCGATGTTGTCGCGGACGTAGAGCGGCAGCGTGGCGGCCGGATGGGTGCCGTTCACGGCCAGTTCGACGACGCTGCCATCCTTGACCAGCATCTCGGCAATGCCGGGCCCGATCCAGTCGCTGCGCCAGTCGGCGATGACGACGCGGCGGCCCGGCTTGACCTCCTTGCGCAGGATCTGCCAGGCGTCGACGACCTGGACGGACTCGTCGACCGGGAATTCCGGCACATAGGGGGTGGCGCCCGTGGCGAGAACGACCGCGTCGGGGCTCTCGCGTTCCACCAGCGCCCGGTCGACCCGGACGCCGCGGACGATCCGCACCTGCTGCTGTTCGAGCTCGCGGCTCAGGTTGGTGATGATGCCGCCGAACTCCGCACGTCGAGGCAGGAGCTGCGCCAGCTTCGCCTGGCCGCCGAGCTGGCTTTCGGCCTCGTAGAGGGTGACCTCATGGCCACGCTTGGCCGCCGTGATGGCCGCCTTCATCCCGGCCGGGCCGCCACCGACGACCATCACGCGCCGGGCGCGGCCGGCGGGCTCGATGGAGCCGAAGCGGAGTTCGCGGCCGGTCTCCGGATGCTGGATGCAGGAGATCGGATAGCCCCGGTGGAAGTGGCCGATGCAGGCCTGGTTGCAGGCAATGCAGGCGCGGATGTCGTCGGGGCGATTGTCCCTCGCCTTGTTCGGCATTTCCGGATCGCAGATCAGCGCACGGGTCATGCCGCACATGTCTGCCGAACCGCTGGCGATCACCGCTTCTGCTTCGTGCGGCTGGTTGATCCTTCCCGCGACGAAGACCGGGATCGTCAGCGCATCCTTGATCCGCTTGGCGTCGCTGGCGAGGTAGGCGTTCTGGTAGGCCATCGGCGGCACGATGTGGACGGCGCCGCCGACCGTTGCGGACGTGCCGGCCGTCACGTTGACATAGTCGAGCAACGGCTCGAGGCCGGTGCAGCACTCGAGCACTTCGTCGGCGGCCAGCCCGGTCTCGTCGCGTTCATCCGCACTGATGCGCATGCCGATGACGAAGTCGTCGCCGGTTTCCGCCCGCATCGCCTCCAGCGCCTCCCTGAAGAATCGCAGGCGATTGTCCAGGCTGCCCCCATACGCATCGGTCCGCCGGTTGACCCTCGGATTGAGAAACTGCGCGGGCAGGTAGCCGTGGCTGGCGACGAATTCGACCCCGTCGAGACCGGCCAGATACATCCGCTTCGCAGCCGAGGCATAGCCGGCGACGATCTCCGCGATGAGTTCCTGATCGAGTTCCCTGGGCATGACGCCGAACCGCTCGTTCGGCGAAACGGAGGGCGCGTAGGCGACGGCGAGCAGGCCATCGCCACTTTCCATGATCTCGCGGCCCGGATGGAAGAGCTGCGAGAAGATCGCACAGCCCTCGGCGTGGCAGACCTCCGCCAGCCGGCGATAGCCATCGATGCAACCGTCATCCGTCGCCATCAGCATGTGCGACGTATAGCGCGCCGTTTCATGAACGCCGGCGACCTGGGTGATGATGAGGCCCACCCCGCCCTTGGCGCGCGCCCTGTGGTAGGCGATCAGCGCGTCGTTGACGGTCGCATCGGTCGGCATCGTGGTGTCGTGGCCGGTCGACAGGATGCGATTCTTGATGCGCTTGCCGCGAATTTCCAGAGGCGAGAAAAGACCGGGAAACAGTTCTTCAGTCATTCCGGGCCTTCTCCGCACGCGCCTTCCAGTCGACCGGCGAGAGCGCGTAGAATACCGTCGCGCCATCGCCTTCATAGTGCAGCGGCGTGTTCTCGGGCACCCACAGCACGTCGCCCGGGGAGCATTCGTACACGGCATCGCCGACACGAAGTCGGAATGTTCCTTCCAGCGTGACGATCAGTTCGTCGTAGAGGACGGTCCAGGCGATCGAGCAGTCATCGAACCGGGCGATCCCGGCGCCCATCGAACGGCTCAGTTCGGGGCCTACCAGGCGGCTGATCGACGCCTTGTCGGCGGGGCTGCCATACGGCTCGAAAACCCGCTCGCTGCTTTTGAAATGCACGATATCCGCCATGTCTCACTCCCGTCCGCCACCAAGATTTTCTCCGACACTGCGGTTCCACGAGTAAAAAATCAATCCAAATTTTTACTACTGGAAACTTACAAGGCGAATTATTTTACGTGAGACCTTGGCGGACGGGGACGTCAGAATGCGGGCGGGCTTATCGCCCAGAGGACGATCGCCTCGACCGTTCCGGGATTCCGGTAACGGTGCGGCTCCCTGGAGGAGAACGAGCAACTGTCGCCGGTTGCAAGGTGAAAGTGCTTCTCGCCGACCCAGATCTCCAGTTCGCCGGCCAGCACGAACCCCACCTCGTCGCCCTCGTGCGAATAGGCTTCCCTGCTCTCGCTGCCGGGGGGCATGCGGCTGTAGATCATTTCGACCTGAGCGCTCATCTTCGGGGTGAGCAACTCGTCGACGATCCCCTTCTCGTATTCGATCTTCAACCGGTTCCGGGCACGGACGACGTATTCGCGCTCTTCCGCCGGCACGTCCAGCGAGCCGGAGAAGAACCACTGCACCGTCACGCCCAGGCTCGCGGCGATGTTCACCAGCGCCGGAATGGACGGATAGGCAAGGCTTCGTTCGATCTGGCTGATGTAGCCGGGAGACAGCCTGGACTGTTCGGCGAGGGCGGACAGGGTCATCTTGCGGCGCTTCCGCAACCCGCGGATCCGGTCCCCGAGAATTGGGTGGCCGTTCAACTCCGATTCGACTCTCATGTCCTGCATTTCCCTTTCGCCCGCATATGGCACCCCACACGGCTTTATCCAAATTATCCAGCGGGGAGGCGGTGTAAAGCCGGCCACGATACATCCGACGAGTGCGCCGGCGCGCAACAGGCGGCGGCGCGAGCTTGATGTCCGATCCGCGGGGAGGTTCGCGGACTGGCGTTGAGGCAGGCTGGGGACGCAGAAGTCGGGGGCCGGTGCCTTGTCGCAGCGCTGGAAGCGCCATATATTATGCACAGGAAATACGGCGCGGGAATTGGCAGGGTGACATGGCACACGCATTGAAAACCACAGAGCGGAATGCTCCGCTGGTCGTTGCCTACATGGACCAGGGCGGCAAGATCGCGCCGGATGACGTGGCGGACGGCTTCGGCATGTCCAAGGGCCAGCTCGCCGAGACGGCCGGGCTGGCGCGCGAGACACTCTACCGCTCCGCCCGCAGCATGGGCCCGAAGACACAGGGGCGCCTGCGCGAGATGCTGGAGATCATCAGCCGGGTGAGCGACTGGGCCGGCGGCAAGGACCAGGCGATGGCCTGGTACCGGGCGCAGCCGCTCGCCGCCTTCGGCGGGCGTACCGCCGAGGCGTTGGTGAAGGACGGCAAGGCATCGGCCGTGCGCGACTATCTCGACCACGTCGCGCTCGGGGGCTTTGCTTGAGGTTTGCCGGTACCGCCTACCGCGCGCATGACCCGCGCTGGGCGTTCAAGCCGGTCTCCGGCGAGGGGGCGGCGATCCGGGGCGCCCGATTCAATCCGAAAGGCACGCCGGCGCTCTACCTGGCGCTGAGCATCATGACGGCGGTCAAAGAGGCCAACCAGGGCTTCGCCCACCGCATCGATCCCTGCGTGCTCTGCTCCTACGACGTGGACTGCGAGGACATCGCCGACCTCTGCACCGTGGCCGGCCGGGCGGAATTCGCCGTTTCGGTCGAGGAAATGGGCTGCGCCTGGGCCATGGCGCTCGCCGAAGGCAAGAGGCCCGCCTCGTGGGAGATCCACGACCGCCTCGTCGCACGCGGCGTTGCCGGCATCGTCGTGCCGAGCTTCGCCCCCGGCGCCGGCGAGGACGATCGGAACCTGGTCCTTTGGAAATGGGGGCCGGACCTGCCGCACCGGGTGGACGTTTTCGATCCCAGCGGCCGCCTGCCGAAGGACCAGCTCTCCTGGCGTTGATCTGCCGGCGCTCCCCGCGGGTTCGTCGACCTGGCCGAAGGCCACCTCGATCCGCCGTGCTCAACCGGCTTGCGGGCCTTACTTTCCCCTGCGCACTTCCAAATCGGCACGATGAGCAAGAATCGCATGCTCGCCTTGGTGCAGTTGGCAGCGGGAAGGCAAGCGCTACGGTAAGCGAGGCAAGGCGTGAGACGGCCAAACACGAGCCGCGTCCGTCAGCCAGCCCCACCGCGCCGCCGTGCCGCCCGCTGCGGGTTCGCCATCATCACCTCGACGGCATCGAGCCCCGCCTCGAGCTGCCGCAGGCCGGCATCGCCCAGAAACTCGGCCAGCTCCCGCTCGTAGGCGTGCGCCAGATCCACCATCTCCCGGTAGATGCGCAGGCCGGCCGCCGTCAGTTCGAGGTTCTCGACGCGCCGGTCGCTCTCGTCCAGGCTGCGCTTCAGCCAGCGGCGATCCTCCAGCGACTTCACGGCACGGGAGACCTTGGTCTTGTGCATGGTCGCATTGGCCCCAATTGCCGTCGCGGTCATCCGCCCGTAGGAGCCGAGCGCCGCCATCGTCCGCCATTCCGGCCGCGTCATGGCGTAGCGCGCCTTGTAGTGGGCGGCAAAGCGCAGGCTGACCGCCTCGGCGGCGCGGTTCAGCCGATAGGGCAGGAAGGCGTCGAGATCGAAATCCGCAGTGCCTGCCACAGTCTGCACCGCCTCCTCGTCGAGTTTCCGGCTCATGCGATCGCCTTGATAGTTACAAAATAGACAGTTACGACTGTAACCAATTTCCGATATGGCAGTTTTGCAGAGGAGGTGCGAGCCATGCTGGAGAAGACCGAAAAGGCGGTCGCCGCAGGCGCGACCACGTCCGAAGGCATCAGCTACATGCCGGGCTTCGGCAACGACTTCGAGACGGAGGCGCTTCCCGGCGCCCTGCCGCAGGGGCAGAACAGCCCCCAGAAGTGCAATTACGGCCTCTATGCCGAGCAGCTGTCAGGCTCGCCCTTCACGGCGCCGCGCGGCACCAACGAGCGCTCCTGGCTGTACCGCATCCGCCCGAGCGTGCGTCACACCCGGCGTTTTGCCAACGCCAGCTATCCGTTCTGGAAAACCGCGCCCTGCCTCGACGACCATTCGCTGCCGCTTGGCCAGTTGCGCTGGAACCCGCTGCCGGAGCCGGCGGACACGCTCAACTTCCTCGACGGCATCCGCACCATGACGGCGGCAGGCGACGTCCTGACCCAGGTCGGCATGGCGGCGCACGCCTATGTCTTCAACGACGACATGGTCGACGACTACTTCTTCAACGCCGACGGAGAGCTGCTCGTCGTGCCGCAGGTCGGCGCGCTGCGCGTCTTCACGGAAATGGGCATCATAGACGTCGAGCCCTCGGAGATCTGCCTGATCCCGCGCGGCATGATGTTCAAGGTGTCGCGGATCGGGGAGGAAAAAAGCTCGCGCGGCTATATCTGCGAGAATTACGGCGCCAAGTTCACCATGCCCGACCGTGGCCCGATCGGTGCCAACTGCCTGGCCAACCCGCGCGATTTCAAGACGCCGGTCGCCGCCTTCGAGGACAAGGAGACGCCCTGCCGGGTGCATGTGAAGTGGTGCGGCAAGTTCTACGTCACCGAGATCGGCCATTCGCCGCTGGACGTGGTTGCCTGGCATGGCAACTACGCGCCGTTCAAATACGACCTGCGCACCTTCTCGCCGGTCGGCGCCATCCTGTTCGACCACCCCGATCCATCGATCTTTACGGTTTTGACGGCGCCGTCAGGCGAGGAGGGGACCGCGAACGTCGATTTCGTCATCTTCCCGCCGCGCTGGCTGGTGGCCGAGCACACCTTCCGGCCGCCCTGGTATCACCGCAACATCATGAGCGAGTTCATGGGGCTGATCCACGGCCAGTACGACGCCAAGGAAAAGGGCTTCGTTCCCGGCGGCATGAGCCTGCACAACATGATGCTGCCGCACGGCCCCGACGCGACCGGCTTCGAGAAGGCCTCGAACGGCGAGCTGAAGCCCGTGAAGCTCGACAACACCATGGCCTTCATGTTTGAGACCCGCTTTCCCCAGCAACTGACGCGCTTCGCCGCCGAGCTGGAGACGCTGCAGGACGACTACATCGACTGCTGGGACGGGCTGGAACGCCGCTTCGACGGCACGCCGGATACCAAGTGATGGTGGTGTGTCGCGGCGGGCGGCAGGTAATGTTGCGCTTGCCTTGTGCATCGGCTCGACTCCCTCTCCGCAACGCTCCCGACGTCAGACTGGGATCGGTGGCCTCGCCCCTTGTTCCCGTCACCCCGGACTTGATCCGGGGTCCAGCCACGCCGTGTCTTCGGCGCAAGAGTTCCCTTGCGCTCAAGGACTTGAGCGCGCTGGATGCCGGATCAAGTCCGGCATAACGGGGGAGGGGAGGAGGTCCGTCGTCCAAGCGCTTGTCGTCGCGGAAGCGTTGTCGGTGTTGCGCGGCGCCTCAACCGCCCGCCTGCCATGCCTTCACCGCCTCCAGCGGCCAGACGAGCATCAGGATGTTGAGCGCCAGGCCGTCACGGATCAGATACGTCGTCAGCGCCTCGAAGAAGATAATGATCGCGACGCTCGCCCAGACCGGCAGCCGTGCGGCGAGGAAGAAGCCGAGCACCATCGCGGCGATGTCGGCGGCCGAATTGATGATGCTGTCGCCAAAATAGTCGAGCGAGATCGTCGCCTCGCGGTAGCGGTTGATGATGAAGTCGGTGTTCTCGAAGATCTCCCAGGCGCATTCGACGACGAGCGAAAGCGCCAGGCGGGTGACGATGCCGGCCTTCGGCAGCAGGAACGCGAACAGCGCGTAGAACAGGATGCCGTGGATGATGTGGCTCGGCGTATACCAGTCCGACAGGTGCTGCGAGTTCTCCGAGGAGACGACGACGCCGTGCCAGAGCTTCACGTAGCCGCACTTGCAGATCCAGATGCGCCCCATAAGGTGCAGGATTACAGCTGTAACGGCGATGGCCGCGGCGGAGACGCCAAGCGACTTGAAGAGCGTGCGGTTCAAGCGGAAATTCCTTGGCTTTTGGGCCGGGAGCGAACAGGCGACGGGTCGCGGCGAAGATGCCATACTGGCGCGGCAAAACACAAGATCGGGGAGGCAGCATGAAACTCGCAACGCTCAAGGACAGTACCCGTGACGGCAAGCTTGTGGTCGTGTCGAAGGACCTGACGCGCTGCTCGGAAGTGGGCCACATCGCCCGCAGCCTGCAGGCGGCCCTCGACGACTGGGCCCATGCCGGCCCGCGCCTTGCCCGGGTGGCCGAGGGCATCGAGACCGGCTCGCAGCCGACCACCCGCTTCCACGAGCACGAGGCCGCCTCGCCCCTGCCGCGCGCCTACCAGTGGGCGGACGGCTCGGCCTATGTCAATCATGTCGAGTTGGTGCGCAAGGCCCGCAATGCCGAGATGCCGGCGAGCTTCTGGACCGACCCGCTGATGTACCAGGGCGGCTCCGACTGCTTTCTCGGCCCCCGCGACCCGATCGTCGTCGCCGACGAGGCCTACGGCGTCGACATGGAGGGTGAGGTCGCCGTCGTCGTCGACGACGTGCCGATGGGGGCGAGCGTCAAAGAGGCGCGGGGCGCCATCCGGCTCGTCATGCTCGTCAACGACGTTTCGTTGCGCGGCCTGATTCCGGCCGAGCTCGCCAAGGGGTTCGGTTTCTTCCAGTCCAAGCCGTCGTCGGCCTTCTCGCCGGTCGCCGTGACGCCGGGCGAACTGGGTGACGCCTGGGACGGCGGCAGGCTGCACCTGCCGCTGCTTGTCTCGCTCAATGGCAAGACCTTCGGCCGCGCCAATGCCGGCATCGACATGACCTTCGACTTCGGCGAGCTTATCGCGCACGCGGCGAAGACCCGGGCGCTGGCGGCTGGCTCGATCATCGGCTCGGGCACGGTCTCCAACAAGCTCGATGGCGGCCCCGGCAAGCCGGTCTCCGAAGGCGGCGCCGGCTATTCCTGCATCGCCGAGATCCGCACCATCGAGACCCTCGAGACCGGCGCGCCGAAGACGCCGTTCATGAAATTCGGCGACACGGTGCGCATCGAGATGAAGGACAAGGCCGGCCATTCGATCTTCGGCGCCATCGAGCAGCGCGTGGAACGGTGGGCGGAGTCGCAACGCGAATGAGCGAAACAGTCCTCTACGATTACTGGCGATCGTCGGCGAGCTATCGCGTTCGCATCGCCCTCAACATGCTGCGCTTCGACTACCGGACGGTGCCGGTGAACCTGCTGGAGGGAGCACACAAGGCGCAGGAGCATCTGGACCGCAACCCGCAAGGGCTGGTGCCGGCGCTTGAGATCGATGGGCTGATGCTGACGCAGTCGCTGGCGATCATCGAGTATCTCGCCGAGACTCGCCATGGCTCCGGCTTCCTTCCTGCCGACCCGCCGGGCCGGCAGCGGGTGCGCGCGCTCGCCTATGCGATCGCCTTGGACATCCACCCGATCTGCAATCTCGGCGTCGCCGCCCATGTGATGGAACTGACCGGCGGCGGCGATGCGGTGCGGGCGGCGTGGATGCGAAAATTCATCGGCGACGGTCTTTCGGCGGTGGAACGGATGCTGGACGCCCCCTGGACCGGCACGTTTTGCCATGGCGATGTCCCCACCATGGCTGATATCTGCCTCGTGCCGCAGGTCTATAACGCCGAGCGTTGGGGCGTCGATCTCTCCGGGCTCGAACGGATCCGCCGCATCGCCGACGCCTGCGCCGAGTTGCCGGCGTTCAGGGCCGCGCATCCGGATGCCGTCAAGCCGGCTTGAGGGCGGCAGGCCGCAGTTCCGCGATCCGACCTCGCCGCCGCGGGAGGAGGACGGTGAAGCCTCTAACGGCGGAGCTTATTCGCTTGTTTGAAACACAGGACGAGCAGATCGCGTGAAACGGTTTCCACGCGATCTGTCTCAGGCATGGCCCACCCATCCGCGGATGAATTCAGCGCGCGCCCCAGGTGTCGGTCAGGCGATACCCTTCCGGCCACGGGTCGGAGGGGTCAAGCATGTGCTGGTGGGTGCCGGTGATCCAGGCGCGACCGGAGATTTCCGGCAGGACGGCCGGGCGGTCGCCGACGGTGGTGGTGCCGAGGATGCGGCCGGAGAATGTCGAGCCGATCAGCGACACCGCCGTCAACCGGTCCTCGAGCCCCATCTGGCCGCGCGCATGCAGCACCGCCATCCGTGCCGACAGCGCCGTGCCGGTCGGCGAGCGGTCGACCTTGCCGGGCTGGATCGCGACGGCCGCACCGGCGCGCAGGCCCTCGGCCGTGCGCTCCACCGGTCCGGCGAAGAGGCAGAACGAGAAGTGCTTCCAGTCGGGGTTTTCCGGATGATGGAAGCCGAGCGCGGCGTTGGCGGCATTGGTGATCTTCACGCCGAGGCGCGCGATGTCGTGCGCCTCGTCGGGCTTCAGCGAAAAGCCCATCGCGGCGGCATCAACTATGACGAAGCTGTCGCCGCCATAGGCGGTGTCGACAGTGAGCGTGCCGAGTCCCTCGACCTCGAGCTTGGCATCCAGCCGCTCGGCGAAGCTCGGCAGGTTCTGCACGAAGATGCGCTCGGCCTTGCCGTTGCGGCATTCGGCCCGCACGCGCACCAGCCCGCCCGGCGCTTCCAGCGTGATCTCGGTCACCGGCTCCTGCATCGGCAGGATGCCACTGTCGAGCAGCACCGTGGAGACGCAGATCGAGTTCGAGCCGGACATCGGAGGCGTGTCCTCCGGCTCCATGATGATGAATGCGGCGTCGGCCTCGGGGTTCTTCGGCGGCACCAGCAGGTTGACGTGCCGGAAGACGCCGCCGCGCGGCTCATTCAGCACGAAGTTGCGCAAGGTGTTGTCCTTGGCGATCCAGCGGCTCTGTTCCCAGATCGTGTCGCCCGGGGGCGGGGTGACGCCGCCGACGATGACGTCGCCGACTTCGCCCTCGGCGTGGGCGGAGATCACATGGATGGTCTTCGTGCTGCGCATCGCAAACTCCTCAGAGCGATTCCCGGAAAGCGCGACGCGGGTTCACACCCGGAATCGCGCAAGAACTGAGAGATAGAGGGGACTGCGCATTTCGAGAGAAATGCGCAGATACTTTACTTGAGCCAGGCCGGCAGGCGTGCCGGGGCGCGGCCGGTGAGGGCGGCGGCGGCGCAGTCGGCAAGGCTGCCGAAGCGCACGGCGCGGCCGGAAAGGCCAGGACCGTAGTGGGCATACTTGCCCGAATTGGTCATCACCGCCCGGGTCCGCGTCGGAAACAACGGCTCGGAGATCGAGCACCAGCAGAGGTCGGGCAGCACCTGCACGCCGCTCGCCGCGAGCCGGCCGAGCGTGCCGTCGGATCGGGCTTCGGCGATGACCTGATGGCCTGCGGTGACGATCACCGCGACGTCCTGGTGGCGCTTGCGGCCGGCGAGCACGTCGGCGAGCGCGCGGCATTCCTCCAGCGAGGCGTGCGGGCTGCCGATGGCGACGAGCTCCACCGCCTCGGGTCCTTCGTTCAGGCGCGACCAGGCGGCGGCCATGTCGGCGCGGGTGATGGTCGCCCGGTCGGCGTTCCCGGCTGCTGCCCCTTCGACCTCGGGCGTCACGCCCTCGACGTGCAGCATCGGGGCTGCCGAGGTGGTGCCGAAGGCGGCGCAGAGCGCCTTGAGGTCGTCACGCGACGGATTGCCGGCGGCAAGGCCGCGCAGCAGCGGTATGCGGTCGGGCGCCACATGGCCGGCAAGATAGCCGATCAACGGCCAGAAGGCGTCGTCGACATTCTCGGGCAGTTCGACGTCGATGACGCGCCGGGCCTTGCGATGGGCGTCGAGATAGACGCCGGAGAGCGGCGCCCGGCCGGTCAGCGCGATGCAGAGGTCGAGGAAGTCGGGATGCTTGGCCGTCCGCGCTCCGAGCACGGTGTTGGCGAAGATCACCGCGTTTGATTCCGCCCAGGCGATCGACTCGCCCATGCCGGGGGCGCTGTCGAGCAGGTAGGGCGAGCAGGTGAAGGTCGGGCGGCAACCCATGCGCACATAGGCGTCGGCGAGCCGTGCCGCCGGGTCGCCGAACGCGGCGGGCACACCTTGCGTTTCCCAGTTGGCGCGGTCGACGGAGATGGCGTTCATCGTCGTCGGCACCCGGACTTTCGCGCCGAGATCGGCCATCTTTTCGGCGAAGGTCAGGTTGGCGGGGCTGGCATAGATGCAGCCGTCGATGTGCCCTTGCGTAACGTCGACGAGTGTCGTTGCGCCCTGCTGCGCCGCCATGGCGCAGATGATGCGCATCGCCTGCTGCACGGCGACGCCGTCGCGCCCGTCGAGCATGGCGCGGTCGGCCTCGGAAAGATCAAGCGCGGCGGTAGCCGGCGGTTCGATCGCAAAGCTCAGCCCGTCGGCTTCGATCGTCGTGTCGGTGATGCGCGCCGTCTTCGCCTGCGAGAGTGCGGCAAAGGCGTCCGGGGCAAGGCGCAGGACGGGCAGCGGCTTGCCGAACATCTCGGTGGCGATCAGCGAGCCGAGCGTCAGCACGTCCTCGGCTTCGGAAAAGACCAGTGCCCCCGGCGCGCGGCCGCCGAGCACCATGTCGAGGAGCACGCCCGATCCGGTGCACGAGCCCCGGCTCGACGGCATCATCAGGATGGCGCCGGTGAGGCAGGTGCCGTGCAGCGGATGGTGCACGTCGATCACCGATGCGGTGGCGGGATCGACCCCTCCCCAGAAGCTCAGGGCTTCCGGCGAGGCGATGACGGGACCCTCGGCCGTGCCGGCGAGGATGCTGCGGGCAAGCATAGCAGTATTGCTCATTTCACGACGAAGCCGTGCGCGAAGGGGTCGCGGTCGTCGATGAAGATCGTGTTGATCCCGGTCATGCGGGCCCAGCCGGCGATCGAGGGGATGATCGCGTCACGGTCGGCGACCTTCGCTGCCGCCTCGACGCGGCCCTTGAAGATCGAGCCGATGATCGATTCATGCCAGAACTCGTCGCCGACCTCCAGCTTGCCCTTGGCGGCGAGCTGCGCCATGCGGGCCGAGGTGCCGGTGCCGCAGGGCGAGCGGTCGATGGCCTTCTCGCCGTAGAACACGGCGTTGCGGGCGTGCGCATCCTCGACCGTCGGCTTGCCGGTCCACTGGATGTGGCTGAGGCCGCGGATTTCCGGATGCTCGGGATGGACGAACTCGTACTTCTCGTTGAGCGCGGCGCGCAGCTTCGGGCTCCAGCCCACCAGTTCGCCGGCGGTGTGATCGGCCATGTCGCGAAAGTTCTTCTGCGGCTCGACGATGGCGTAGAAGTTGCCGCCATAGGCGACGTCGACGACGATCTCGCCCAGGCCCTCGACCTCGGCCGTCAGCCCTTCGGCATAGAGGAAGCCGGGCACGTTGGTCAGCCGCACTTCCTCGACGAAGCGGCCTTCCTGGCGGTAGGTGATGTCGACCTTGCCGGCCGGTGCTTCGATCGACAGCTTGCCCGGCTCGCGCGGGGTGATCAGGCCGTTCTCGATGCCCATGGTGATCGTGCCGATCGTGCCGTGGCCGCACATCGGCAGGCAGCCGGAGGTCTCGATGAACAGCACCGCGACGTCGCAGTCCGGGCGCGTCGGCGGATAGAGGATCGAGCCCGACATCATGTCATGGCCGCGCGGCTCGAACATCAGGCCGGTGCGGATCCAGTCGAACTCGCGCAGGAAATGGGCGCGCTTTTCCAGCATGTTGGCGCCTTCGAGGCGCGGGCCGCCGCCCGAGACGAGGCGGACCGGGTTGCCGCAGGTATGACCGTCGATGCAGGAGAAGGTGTGGGTGGCCATGGCAAAACCTCTGTCAGAATCTTTGCGGCGAGAAGGAAGCGATGTCGATGGCAGGCGTCCTGCCGGTGATGAGATCGGCGACCAGGCGGGCGGTGCCGGCCGACTGGGTCAGGCCGAGATGGCCGTGACCGAAGGCATAGGTCACCCGCGGCGTGGCGCGGGCGCGGCCGATCGCCGGCAGGCTGTCGGGCAATGACGGGCGGAAGCCCATCCACTGCTCGCCGCCCTGCGGCTTCAGGCCCGGCAGGAACGCCTGCGCCTTCTTCAGCATGGCCTCGGAGCGGCGGAAGTTCGCCGGCATTGCGAGACCACCGAGCTCCACCGCGCCGCCGACGCGGATGCCGGTCGACAGGCGACTGACGACGAAGCCGTGGCCGCCAAAGGTGACCTGGGTGCGCAGGTCGAAGGCATCGGCCGGGAGCGTAGTGTTGTAACCGCGCTCGGTCTCGAGCGGAATGCGATCGCCGATGGTGCGGGCGATGCGGTGGGAGAAGGCACCGGCCGCAAGCACCACCTGGGCCGCACGCCGCGTGCTGCCGTCCGCCGTGACGATCTCGACGCCGCCCTCGAACGGCCGCAGCGCCGTCACCTCGCCACGCTCGATCGAGCCGCCCCGCTGGCGGACCTCGTCGGCGAGCGCCAGCGTGTAGAGCTTCGGATCGGCGATGGAGTACCAGCCGGGCGTGAAGGTGCCGTGAGTGAAGCGCGGCGACAGGCCGGGCTGGATCTCGGCCATGGCGGCCGCGTCGAGGTGCCGGAACTCGATGCCGTGCTCCTCGCGCGCCTTCCAGCCGGGCAGCGACGCCTCGAGCTCAGCCTTGCCCTCGTAGACCTGCAGGTTGCCGTCCTTGCGAAGCATCGGCAGGGTGCCGGTCTCCTGCAGGAAAGGCTCAAGCTCGGCCTTCGACAGGTCCATCAGCGCCGTCTGCGCCGCCGTCGAATGGGCGACGCGGGAGGGCGAGCAGGCCCGCCAGAAACGGAACATCCACGGCGCGATCTTGAACGCATAGCTCGGCGGCACCGTCAGCGGCCCGAGCGGATCGAGCAGCCACTTCGGCGCCTTCTTCAGGATGCCGGGCGAGGCGAGCGGCAGGATGTCGGTGAAGGCGAAGGCGCCGGCATTGCCTGCCGAGGCACCCGCCGCCGGGCCTACACGATCCAGTACGGTGACGGAAAGCCCCCGCATCTGCAGGGCCAGTGCCGCGGAAAGCCCCACGACGCCGGCGCCGATCAAGATCACCTCGGGCTGAGCCTTGTTCATTCTCGTGTCCTCAGTGCGTCGCGGCGAGGAACTTCTTGGTCTCGGCGTGCTGCGGCGCGTCGAACAGCTGTTCCGGCGGCGCGATCTCGGCCATGACGCCCTGGTGGAAGAAGGCCACGCGGTCGGAGACCTCGCGCGCGAACTTCATCTCGTGGGTCACGCAGATCATCGTCATGCCTTCGGATGCCAGCATCCGCAGCGTGTCAAGCACCTCGCCGACCAGCATCGGGTCGAGCGCCGAGGTCACCTCGTCGAACAGCATGTATTCCGGCGACATCGCCAGCGCTCGGGCAATCGCCATGCGCTGCTGCTGGCCGCCCGACATGCGGTTCGGATAGACCGACAGCTTTTCGGCCAGGCCGACGTGGGTGAGCTGGCGCACGGCGATGGCCTCGGCCTCTGCCTTCGACAGGCCGAGCACCTTGCGGGGCGCCAGCATGACGTTTTCCAACACCGTCAGGTGCGGGAACGCGTTCCACTGCTGGAACACGATGCCCACCTTCTGGCGCAGCTTGTTCAGGTTGGTGCTTTTGGCGTGAACATCGGTTCCGTCGATGACGATCCGGCCGGCATCGATCGGCTCGAGGCCGTTGATGCAGGTGAGCAGCGTCGACTTGCCGGAGCCGGAGCCGCCGATGACGGTCAGCACTTCGCCCTTGTCGACGGTCAGGTTGATTCCCTTCAGAACCTCCAACTCGCCGAAGGATTTGCGGACGTTTTCAATCTCAATCATTGGGAGACCACCGTTTCTCGAGATACCCGCCGAGCCGGGCGATGGGGAAGCTGATGATGAAGTAGATGGCGCCGCAGATCATCAGGATCAAAAGCGGCTCCTGCAGGCGGGTGACGAGGATCTGCGAGGCGCGCAGCAACTCGATCAAACCGAGCCAGAGCACGAGTGCGGAATCCTTCATCACGCTGAGCGCCAGGCCGATCCAGGCCGGCAGCGAGACGCGGGTGGCGAGCGGCGCCACGATGTAGCGCATGTCCTGCCACCAGGTCATGCCCAGCGACCGGGCCGCGCGGCGCGTCGTCACCGGAACCGATGACATGCCGCCGCGGACGATCTCGGTGCAATAGGCGGCCGTATAGAGCGACAGCACCACGCATGAGGTCGTGAACGGCGGCCAGCCGAGCTTGGCGATCGACTGGAAGGCGTTGCCGAGCACGAGCTGGATCAGCAGCGGCACGGAGCGGAACACGTCCAGCACGAAGGTCAGCGGGGCGGACCAGTAGGGGCCGAGCTGGAAGCGGATCACCCCGCATATGACGCCGAGCACCGTGCCGGCGGCGACCGAGATGGCGGTGACCGCGAGCGTCATCCCCGCGCCCTTGGCGAGGAAGGCCAGGTCACCCCAGGTGAGGGCAGTTTCAATCATCACTTACCTCTCCTCAGTAGCGGAACATGCGCGAGGCAAATGCCCGGGCGGCCAGGGTGACGGCCTTGGCGATGACGTAGTAGATCACCGCGGCAATCGCGAAGAACTCGAAGGTGCGGAACGAGCGGGCGTTCAGATCCTGCGTAACGCCGGTGAGATCGGTGTTCATGCCGACGGTGACGCCGAGCGAGGTCATCAGGATCGCCCAGACCATCTGGTTGGTGACCGGCAGGAACGCGATGCGCAGCATCTGCGGCATGACGATCAGCCGGAACGCCTGCAGCGAGCTCATGCCGAGCGAGCGGCCCGCGCGCGTCTGGGTGTCGGGGATCGCCTTGAGCGCGCCACGGAAGTTCTCCGCCAGGTAGCCCGCATTGTTGAAGACGATGCCGACCAGAAGTGACGTGAAGGGGCTCAAGTGGATGCCGAAACTGCCAAGGCCGAAATGGGCCATGTAGATCTGGAACAGGGCCGGCGTGTTGCGGGCGATCTCGACCCAGGCGGTGGCGAAACCGCTGAGGATGCGGTTGCCCGACATCCGGAAGAGCGTCAGGATGATGGCGATCACCAGGCCGATGGCCATGGACAGGAGCGCGATCTGCAGCGTCACCAGGGCGCCGTCGAGCATCTGCGGCAGAGCCTTGAGCGCCTGCTTCCATTGAAAGGTGTAGCTGAACATTACCGTCTCACCTTGCGAAGGATCAACGGCGCGAGGTCGTGCCTCGCGCCGTCGGGAAAACGGTCAGATTAGCGGTAGACACCGTTAACCGACAGGGACGGCAGTTCGCCGCCAACCCACTTTTCGTAGAGCTCGGCGTAGCGGCCGGTGCGAACCTGCTGGTTGATGAACAGGTTCAGGTAGTTGATCAGGCCGTACTCTTCGCGATTGGTGAAGAGGGCGACATAGTCGATGTCAAACGGCGCCTTGCCGACCACCGAGATGCCGGAAAACTTGCCCGACTTGACGTTGGACTGTGCCACGGTCGAGGTGGAGACGGTGGCGTCGATCTGGCCCTGGCTGAGAGCGAGGAACACGTCGGCCTGCGTCTGGTAGGGACGGAACTCGCCCACACCCCATTCCTTGACCTGCTTTTCGAGCGCGATCGCCTCGAAGGTGCCGGCGGTGGCACCCACGGTCTTGCCCTTCATGTCCTCGAAGGACTTGACGCCCGACTTGTCGTTGGCGGTTACCGCCATCTCGAAGGCGAAGTAGGGGATCGTCATGCCGACGGTCTTGGCGCGCTCCAGCGTGTCGGAGGTCGAGGCGACGCCGACGTCGACGCGGCCGGACATCAGCGCCGGGATGCGCTCGGGGAACGGCGTCTCGACGATCTCGGCGGTGACGCCAAGCGCCTTGGCCAGATCGTTGCAATAGTCGACGTCGAAGCCGATCGGGTTGTTGTTCTCGTCGCGCGAGCCCATCGGGGGGAAGTCTAGCACTACCGCGCAGCGCAGCGTGCCGGAGCCGATGATGTCGTCCAGCTTGTCGGCCTTGGCCGGGGTCGTCAGGACGGTGGTGGCCAGGAGGCCGATGGCGAGGACCTGGGTTTTCATTACTCTCTCCCTGCGTTGGTCTGGTGAATGGCGGACATCACTATTCGGGTTGGCAGACACAATCAAATTAAAAATACAAGTCGTATACAAAAAGAATTCAGGTATGCCGATCTTGCATGGCCTGGGGCTTTCCCGTGGGAAAGCCCCATTCCGGCAGCTTTACTCAGCCGAGGAATTCGGTAGGCAGCAGGCCTTCCGGGAAGTTCTGGTAGGCCACCGGGCGCAGGAAGCGGCGGATCGACATGGTGCCGACGCTGGTCGCGCCGAAGTTGGTCGAGGCCGGATAGGGGCCTCCATGCACCATCGAGTCGACGACTTCAACCCCGGTCGGGAAACCGTTGACCAGAACGCGGCCAGCCTTGCGCTCGAGGACCGGGCGGAGGCGGCGGGCGGCGTCCAGATCGGCGGCGTCCATGTGGATCGTCGCCGTCAGCTGCCCCTCGAAGCCGCGGGCGAGCTGCTCCATCTCGTCGAGCGAACCGACGCGGACGACGAGACCCAGCGGCCCGAACACCTCTTCGCCCAGCGCGTGGTCGGCGAGGAAGCGCTCACCGGTCGCCTCGAACAGGTTCGGCGAGGCGTCGCGGCCGTTCGAGTCCGTCGTCAGCAGCGGCTTGACGGTGTTGCGCTCGGCCAGCCGGGCCCGACCGTCGTGGTAGGCCTTGGCGATGCCGTCGGTCAGCATCGTCTGCGGCTGCACCTTGCCCAGCGCCTCGACGGTGGCGGCGGTGAAGCGGTCGGCATCGGCGCCCTCGATCACCACTGCGATGCCCGGCTTGGTGCAGAGCTGGCCGGCGCTGCCGGTCATCGAGCCGGCCCAGCCCTGGCCGATGGTCTCGGCCCGCGCCTTCAGCGCTTCCGGCAGCAGGAACATCGGGTTGACCGAGCCGAGCTCGCCGAAGAAGGGGATCGGCTCGGGGCGTGCGGCGCAGAGATTGAACAGCGCACGGCCGCCGGCCAGCGAGCCGGTGAAGCCGACCGCCTTGATCAGCGGGTGCTGCACCACTGCCTCGCCGACCTGGCGGTTGCCGCCCTGGATCAGCGAGAAGACGCCCGGGTGGACGCCGGTCTTGCGGATCGCCGCCTCGATCGCCTCGGCGATGATCTCGCCGGTGCCGGGATGGGCCGAGTGCCCCTTCACGACGACCGGGCAGCCGGCCGCAAGCGCTGCGGCGGTATCGCCACCGGCCGTGGAGAAGGCGAGCGGGAAGTTCGAGGCGCCGAAGACGGCGACGGGACCGACCGGCCGCTGCACGAGGCGGATTTCCGGCCGCGGCGCTGGCTGGCGGTCGGGCAGGGCAGCGTCGACGCGGCGGTCGAGGTAGTCGCCCTTCTCGATGTGGTCGGCAAACAGGCGCAGCTGGCCGGTGGTGCGGCCGCGTTCGCCCTGCAGCCGTGCAACCGGCAGGCCGGTTTCCTGGGTGCCGATCTCGGTGATCGCCTCGGCACGGGCCTCGATTTCATCGGCAATGGCGCGCAGGAACGCGGCCCGCTCGGCCCGGCTGGAATAGCCGTAGCTCCAGAAGGCCTCCTCGGCGGCCTCGCAGGCGCGGTTCACCAGTTCCACGGTGCCGATGGCGTATTCGTGCGACGGGCCGTGCGCCGGCGTCGACGCGAAGGTGCCTGCGCCATCGAGCCATTCGCCGGCGACGAGGTGTTTTCCTTTGGGGGTGAAAACCATCCTTTGATCCTTTCTTCGGAAGGCCCGGAAGGGGCCGAGTTTGCACTGCCTCGATTTTTGTATACTCTGTGTATGCAAAACATCAACCACCGACCACGCCGGTCGGGCAGCAGACGAGAGACGAGATGAGCGAGACTACCACCCTGACGATCACGGCGTTGCAGGAGCGCGTCGAGGCGATCTTCCGCAAGGCCGGACTTAACGCCGTCCAGGCTGGCGCGGTCGCCCGGGTGATCGTGGCCGGGGAGCGCGACGCCTGCAAGTCGCATGGCATCTACCGGATCGAGGGTGCCCTGCGCACGGTCAAAGCCGGCAAGGTGAAGCCGGACGCGGTTCCGGAGCTTCTACTGACGGAAGGATCCGCGATCGTCAAGGTCAATGCGCAGGGCGGCTTTGCAAACCCGGCCTTTGAACTCGGCGTGCCGGCGCTGGCCGAACGGGCGCGCAAACTGGGCATCGCCGCCCTCGTCATCAACGATTGCACGCATTTCTCGGCGCTCTGGCCCGAGGTCGAGGCGCTGACGGAGCAGGGGCTTGCCGGCATCGTCATGTGCCCGAGCTATGCGACCGTGGCCCCCACCGGCGGCAACAAGCCGCTGCTTGGCACCAATCCCTTTGCCTTCGGCTGGCCGCGCAAGGGCACCTCGCCCTACGTCTTCGACTTCGCGACCTCGGTGGCGGCCCGCGGCGAGATCGAGCTGCACCGCCGGGCCGGCAAGAAGCTGCCGGAGGGCTGGGCGATCGACGCGGACGGCAATCCGACCACCGATCCGGAAGCTGCGCTGGCCGGCGCCATGCTGCCGTTCGGCGGCCACAAGGGCTCGGCGATCGGCACCATGGTCGAGTTGCTCGCCGGCATCATGATCGGCGACCTGACAAGCCCCGAAGTGCTCGACTACCTCGGAACCACGACGCTGTCGCCGTTCCATGGCGAACTGATCATCGCGTTCTCGCCGAAAGCCTTCGCCGCCGGTCGCCCCGGCGATCCCTTCGCGCGGGCGGAGGCGCTGTTCGAGGCGATCGTCGGCCAGGGCGCCCGCCTGCCGTCGCAGCGGCGCTTTGCCGCCCGCGCCTCCTCGCAGGCCGACGGCGTCGTCCTGACTGCCGCGGAGATCGAGCACCTCGACCGCCTGCTGGCGCTCGGACTCGACTCCATCGCGTAAAGCGCAACTTCCCGGCACCCGCGTCGACCTCCGGCTCTGATCAGGGCCGGGGGCTTTTTCGCGCGCCAGCGGAACGGGGAAGCGGGGAAAAGACCTCCGCAGCAGAGCCTGCGGATCCGCCGCGTCGCAGGCGTCCTTTTCCGTCATGACGGACTTGATGCTGCGTCGATCGAGCGCAAGAGCTTAAGCGCAGTTGGTTTCTAAGCCGCGGACTCGGCGCTGCTGGACCGCAGATCAGGTTCAGGATGACGACAGGACCAGCTGACTTCGCTGAAGCTCTGGCGCTCCAAGATACCTCATCAGATCCCCGTCTGATCGCGCTTCGGGTACGCGTCGACATGATGCGCTAAATTAGCGCGTCCTTCATTTTGCAGAACATTCAGACGGATGGCCGCCTTGCTGCCTTCTGCTGACGCAAGCTCACTGGCTGCTTGACAAGCAAGTTCGCCGGTGTTTCTCATTGGGGAAATTATTTGCCTGGCAGTATAATAAGAATCGGGGAAGTACGGCGTCCGGCCAGGCTTACTGGACGCTTCAAAAAGGAGAGAAACACCGCCTCAATCAACGGATTGCGGCTACGGAGCTTGCTGCCTTGCATCAAGCGCAAGCATTGGTTGAACGAACGCTCAATACCGGCATCGAGGAATAGTTCGCTTCACCGGGACCGTCCCGGGAAGCCAGGCGCTCATGACGGAGGTCATCGAATGAGCCAGACTGGATCAGAGGCATTAGACATTCTTGACTACGAACACGGCAATCTTCAGACCGGAACCAATTGGTGGGGAGCCTTTGTAATCGGTCTAGCAGGCACAATTCTCGTTACCGGAGCCGCGCCCGCCTTCCTTACGGTTTTCGGCGCTTCGTACATTCCCTTCATAACCTTCTTTACTCTCACCGGTGTAGCCCTCTGCCTGCTTCTGGCGGAACTTTCGGCGATGATGCCGGGACGCACCGGCGGTTCGCCCTCCTATGCCTATCCCGCCTACAAGGAGCGCTGGCCGCGCCTCGCGCCGCATGTCAACGGTATTACCGCCTGGATGTATTGGGTGGGCTGGATGCCGGTAGCACCGCTGAACATGATCCTGGCATCCTTCTACATCACCCACCTGTTCGGCCTCGATGCCACGCAAGGCATCACGCCGGTCAGCACCTTCATCCCGTACTGGACGCTCGCCATCACGGCCGTCGGCCTTTTGGTCCTGTCCATCCCGGCTTACCTGGGCATCCGCTTCGGCACGTCCATGGCAACGGTGCTTGCAGTGCTGTCGATGATCCCGCTGACCTTCCTGTCGATCGGCTTCATCTTCAACCCCGACGCAGCGAACTGGAGCGAACTTGCCGGTTTCCCGCATCTGGATGGATCGAGCTTCTTCAGTCCGATCGGCGGCTATCCGGCCTGGATGATGTATGTCGCCTATGCCTTTCCGCTTCTGTGGACGGTGATCGCCTATGAGGCGGCAGCCTGCTACATCGGCGAGTGCAAGCATCCCGGGCGCGACGCCAAGATCGCGATGACGCTCGAGGGCGGCTACGGCGTGTTCGTCTACACCATGCTGCCGATTTCGTTCGTCGTGGTGCTGGGCGCCAGTGCGATTTCGGATCCGGCGCTCGTCGATCCCAAGACCATGTTCGTCACATTCGCGAGCAACATCTTTCCGGGTGTGGCGGGAACTGTGATGGAATGGCTGATGGCCATCATGCTCATCATCGCACTGGTGCTTTCGGCATTGAACTCGCTCATGGGCTGTTCGCGCTCGCTCTACCAGATGTCGATCGACGGTCAGTTTCCGCGCTTCTACCAGCATCTCAACAAGCACCATGTGCCGGACCGCGCCATGATGACCAACGTGGGCGCAAGCCTGCTCATCGCGTTCATGGGCGGCGCGATCGAAATCTATTCCTTCTCGAATGTCGGCTATCTCGGTTCGTTCGTGCCGGTGCTCATCGCCTATTACCTGCTGCGCACGGACCGGCCGAACGTGCACCGTCCATTCCGGCTTCCAGAATACTTCAAGTATGTGGCGCTTTTCCTGGCTGCACTGTATTTCTTCGTATGGCTGGTCGGCGGCCTGATCTACTCCTTCATCGGAGGTCAGGCGATTTATTATTTCCTCGGCGTCGCCACCATCTTCATGTATCTGCCGCTTTACTGGTATCGCCTGTCGGAGGACCGCCGCGCCGGTTTCGCGCCAGCGATAGCGCCTTCCGGCAACTGAGGAGCATCCGGATGATCGGTGCTCTGTTCAGGCAACGGCAACCGCCCGACGACCGGCAGAACGTGAGAAGCGTGCTGGTGGCGTCGGAGGGGCGAAGGTTCACGCAGGACGTGATCGACCTGGCCGTGCGCATGGTTAGCCCGCAAGGCGGCCGTGCGCAGGTCATCACCGTGGCAAGGCTCTGGGGTACGAGCTTCGGCCTGCCCAATCCGGGTCTCCGCCCCAGCCGCCGCGAAATGGCCGAACAGGAGGAAAATATCCTCTGGGCGATTACGCAGCTGGAGAGCGCGGGGGTGGTGGCCGATGGTCACATCGTCACCACGCGCAATCCCTGCCGAAGCATACTGAACGAGGCAAGGCGCAAGGGGTGCGATGCGATCGTCATGGGCGCCGATCCCCGCCGCAGCTGGTTCATCGGCAGCATGATGTGGAGCCAGGAACCCTACCGGGTGCGCGGGCGCACCAGTGTTCCGGTCCACCTGGTGTGTCCGCAGGGTCGCGCCTGAAACTTCACCGCCGCCCGGCATGCCGGGCGGCGGCAAAACGTATTTGACTGGAAAATTTCCGCACCCGCTTCGACCTCCGGCTCTGATCGAGGGCCGGAGGTTTTCGGTCGGCCGGACGCCCGAATGCGCGGAAAAGGCCTTCACAGGAGAGCCCTGATTGCTGGCAAGCCGCCACCTTGCAACTGGCTTCCGTCATCCCGCTGGCCTTGGCAGGAGCCCTCCCGTCCGGAAAGTCTGGGATGTCCCGCTCGAAGGGTTGCCCTGACATACCGCCGACCTTGCAACACTCCGCTCAGTCATCCCGGACCTTATCCGGGATCCAGTTGCGTCGCGTCTGCGGTGCGGAGGAGCATTCTGCGCTCAAGGACTCGAGCGCGCTGGATGCCGGATCAAGTCCGGCCATGACGGGGGCGTTGAGTCCCGCGCCGAGAATTCCTCGGAAAAGGCCTCGGCAACAAAGGATTTCCCGCGGGAAAGCACTGCCGGCAAAAGAAAAGGCCCTCCCGTCGGGAGGGCCTTTTCGAAGGCGAAAGGTTCTAAGCGATCAGGGCTTGTACTTCTGGACCGCGCCCGGGAGCTTGCTCCAATCGGCATACCAGGTGTCGAACAGCTTGAGCTGGGCCTCGACATAGCCGCGCTGGCTCTCGGAGAGCGCGTCGGTCTCGTTGAAGTGCAGCGTGTATTCCTTGTCGCCCTTCAGCACCATCATGTGCTTGTAGTAGAGGACCAGGTCCGGGCCTTCGTCGAAGGAGGAGAGAACGGCAAGCGCCTGTTCCATCTCCATCGCGCGCTGGCGGGCTTCGGCGTCGCCGGCGGCGGCAGCGCGTGCCAGGTTGCACATGTGCAGGACTTCCTTCGGCAGGACGCAGCCGATGCCGGTGATGGCACCGACGGCACCGCAGTTGACGAAGCCCTGGAAGACGCAGGTGTCGACGCCGACCATCAGGATGACGTCGTCATCGCGGCTGGTGATGTGCTCGGCCGCATAGCGCATGTCGGCCGCACCGCCGAATTCCTTGAAGCCAATCAGGTTCGGGTGCTCGGCGCGCAGCGCGAAGAACAGGTCGGCGCGGGTGGCGTAGCCGTAATAGGGGCTGTTGTAGATGACCGCCGGCAGGTCCGGAGCGGCCGCCAGGATCGCCTTGAAGTGGTCCTTCTGGGCCGAGACGATCGAAGCGCGCGACAGGATGCGCGGGATGACCATGAGGCCGTGCGCGCCGACCTTCTGGGCGTGCGCGGCGTGGGCAACGGCCGTGGCGGTGTTGACGGCGCCGGTGCCGACGATGACCGGCACGCCGGCCTTGACCAGGCGCTCGACGCCTTCCATGCGCTGCGCGTCGGTCAGCAGCGGCCAGTCACCCATGGAGCCGCAATAGACGACGGCCGACATGCCCTTTTCGATCAGCTCCTTGCCCTTGCGGACCAGCGCGTCGAAATCGGGGGTGCGGTCGTCCTTGCAAGGGGTCATCAGCGCAGGGATGACGCCGGCAAAAATCTCGGTCTTCATATCAAAACTCCTCTGGACCATGGGTTGGAAGGGACCGGACGTGCCGGTTCCTTACCTTCGTGAAGGATCATAGCTCGCTGTATTTTATTTGTCGACAAGAAATCGACAGCGACTCACAGGGCCATGTCGAGCCGCTCCTGGCGGCTGAAAAGCGTCTGGATCTGGCGGACGATCTGCTCGGCGTGCGCCCTGGCCAGGCGATCGGCACCCTCGACGTCGCGGGCAGCGATGACGGCGATCAGCTCGGCATGCTCTTCCACGAAGCGCTGCGGGAACTGCTCCTCGTAGGATCGGTAGTAAAGGCGCAGTATGCGGCGCCCCTCGTCGAGGATCCTGCGGAACAGGCTGGTGAAATAGGGGTTGCGGCCGGCCTCCGCGATCGCCGAATGGAAGGCGGCATTGGTGGCGATCATCGCCAGCGCATCGTGCGCCTTCACTGCGGCCGCGTAGTCCTCGTGGAAGCGGCGGATCACCACGAGGTCCTCGGGCCGGTGGTACTGCGCTGCCAGCCGTGTGGTGACACGGTACATCAGCACCAGCGCATCGAAGAAGGTGTGCAGGTTCAGGAAGTCGATGTTTGACACCATTGTCGAGCGGTTGGGCAAGGTCTCGATCAGGCCTTCGCCGGCCAGCCGCACCAGCGCCTCGCGGATCGGGGTGCGCGACATCTTGAACCGCTCGGCCAGCTGCACCTCGTCGATAGGGCTGCCCGGCGCAAGCTTCAGGTCAATGATCTCGTCGCGCAGCAGGTCATAGACCATCCTTGCGCCGGAGCCGCGCTTGCGCTCGGGAAGGTCGGAATCGGAATCCAAATCGGTCATGGGCAATCCTTTGTCGACAAAATGAATACTTCAATTCACACGTCGAATCAACAGCTTCCGGCTCTTCCAGCTCGGCGGCGCCCGTGTGGCGCCGCAATCCTGAGAGGAGGGACGGCCGCCGGGCCTCACGCGAAGGGCTCGGCCGGACCCTTTGCAGGCGCGGTGAACCATGCCGGCCCGCTCGCCGTCATGTGGATATGGTCTTCCAGACGGATGCCGAAGCGGTCCGGGAAGACGAGCATGGGCTCGACCGAGAAGCACATGCCTTCGGCGAGCGGCACGTCGTTGCCGCGGACGATATAGGGCTCCTCGTGGATTTCCAGGCCAAGCCCGTGACCGGCGCGGTGCGGCAGGCCCGGCAGCCGGTAGTCGGGACCGAGCCCGTGGCGGACGAGCGTGGCGCGCGCAGCGTCGTCGAGGCTTGCGCAGGGGGCACCGATGCTGGCTGCGTCGAACACCGCCTGCTGGGCCTCCCGTTCGATCGCCCAGGCGCGGGCGAACTCCGCAACAGGCTCGTCGAGCACATAAGTACGTGTCAGGTCGGAATGGTAGCCGTCGATGCGCGTTCCGGTATCGACCAGGATGACGTCGCCGGCGGCCAGCGTCTGCTCGCCATCGGCGCCGTGCGGCAGCGCGGTCGCGGCGCCGAAGGAGACGATGCAGAAGGTCGAACCCTCCGAGGCGCCGAGCGCCCGGTGCTGCTCGTCGATGTAGCGCACCACCTCGGAGGCGCGGATGCCCGGCTTCATGATGGCATGGGCGCGCTTGTGCACCTCCAGCGTCAGCCCCATGGCGTACTCGATGATGGCGATCTCGGCCGGCGACTTGCGAAGGCGCAGGTTGCGGATAAGCCGGCCGCCGTCGGCGAGCCGTTCCTGGCCGAGGCTTGCAGCCAGCGCGTGATAGGCAAAGAGCGGCAGCGCGTCGTCAAGCGCCAATTTCCCGTTCGGCCCGAGCAGCGATGCCACTAGGCTAGTGGGGCTTTCCTCTTCTTCCCAGGTGGCGATGTCGCCGGGCAGGTGCGGCAGCGTCTCGACGCGGCTCATCTCGAAGGCCGGCACGACATAGGTCAGCGTGGTCGGGGTGACGAGCGCGCCGAGCAGCCGCTCGCTCTGGTGCCAGACGAGACCGGTGAAGTAGCGCAGGCTCTCGGTCGAGCCGAGCAAGACCCCTGCGAAGCCGGCGACCAGCATGTCGTCGCGCAGCCGCTGCAGCCGGGCCTGCCGTTCCACGTCGGTGATGAATTGGGGCGGTGTTGGAAAAGACATGGCGGCTCCGGTCCTGGTTCGACGGCAAGAGATCGGCATCGACCGATCGCGCCGGGTGAGCCGGCGGCGGTACAGATTATTTCCTTTGTGGGCAATTTGTCGACAAGAAATACGGCCCGCGCCGGACCTTGAAATAATGCGGGCCGCGGCCCGTCATCTCTCAGATCTCGTAGTCGGCGGTGACGTTCAGCGAGGCGATGAAGCGTTTGGTGCGCTCGCGCTCGGGCCTGGAAAAGATCTGCGCCGGCGGGCCGCTTTCGACGACCACGCCGCCGTCGAGGAAGACGACCTTGTCGGCGACGCGCGAGGCGAGGCGCAGGTCGTGCGTCGCCATCATCATCGTCGTGCCCTCGCGGGCCAGCCGCCCGAGCACGTCGACGACCTCCTCGGCGAGTTCCGGGTCGAGCGCCGAGGTCGGCTCGTCGCAGAGCAGCACGCGCGGGGAGGGGGCGAGCGCGCGGGCGATCGCCACGCGCTGCTGCTGGCCGCCCGACAGCGTTGCCGGCCAGGCGTCGGCCTTGTGGGCCATGCCCACCTTTTCGAGCAGTTCCATCGCCCGCGCCCGCGCCCGCTCGGCCGGCCATTTCAGCACGGTCACCAGCCCTTCCATGACATTCTCGATGGCGGTGCGATGCGGAAAGAGCTGGAAATTCTGGAAGACCATACCGGTCTGCCGGCGCAGGCGCTGAATCTCCGGCCAGCCGGTCTTGCCGCCCGGCGAGAACGACAGCGCCTCCTCGCCGATCCGCACCGTGCCGCTCGTCGGGATCTCCAGAAGGTTGACGCAGCGCAGGAGCGTGCTCTTGCCGCCGCCGGACGGGCCGACCAGCGCCGTCACCGAACCCTCGGGCATCTCGACGCTGACGTCCTTCAGCACGAGGTTGTCGCCGAAGCGCTTCTCGATGTGGTCGAGAACGATCATGCCCGCGCCTCCAGGAAGCCGCCGTAGCGGGAAAAGCGTTTCTCCAGCCGTACCTGCAATGCCGACAGGACCGAACTCATGGCGAGGTAGATCAGCGCCGCCTCGATGTAGAGGATCAGCGGTTCGTAGGTGGTGGCGACGATCCGCTGTGCGGTCTGGAACAGCTCCGGCACGGTGATCGCGGCGGCCAGCGACGTGTCCTTGACGAGCGAGATGAAGGTGTTGGACAGCGGCGGCACGGCGGTGCGGCCGGCCTGCGGCAGGATGGTGCGGCGCATCGCCTGGCCCCAGCTCATGCCGATCGAATAGGAGGCCTCCCACTGGCCGCGCGGCACCGAGGCGATCACCGCCCGGATGATCTCGGAGGTGTAGGCGCCGACGTTTAGGGTGAAGCCGATCAGCGCCGCCGAAAACGCATCGAGCAGGATGCCGACGCTCGGCAGGCCGTAGAAGATGACGAAGAGCTGCACCAGCAGCGGCGTGCCGCGGATGATCCAGACATAGAAGCGCGCGATCGCCACGAAGGGTTTCGGCGCGAAAAGCCGGACGATCGCGACCAGTAGCCCGAGCGACAATCCGAAGGCGAAGGACAGCAGCGTCAGCGGGATGGTGAAGACGAGCCCTGCCCACAGGAGCGGGCCGAGCGAATCGATCATCAGTTGGAGCCAGTGCGGCAAGGGCGGTCCTCAAGTTGAGCGGGGCAGCTGTCCGCCCGGTAACGTCCGTGAAACTACCCCTCCCCAACCCCTCCCCACAAGGGGGGAGGGGCGGGAGCGCGATGTGCCATCCCCACCGGGCCGGCCGATCGGCAAGTCCGCAATTCGGACCGGCTCATGAGAGAGCCATTGGTCGCTCGTTTTTTCGGCGCACGTTCGGCAGTAGCGATGGTGTTGATGCGGCGAAGAGCCGTGGAAGATTGGCCCGCCCTCATCTGGGGAAGGGCCGGGGCGGAAACAGGCGCGCGCCGCGCGCCGTTGCCGGTTACTTAGATACGTCCTGGCCGAAGTACTTGTCGGCGATCTTCTGGTAGGTGCCGTCGGCCTTGATTTCGTCGAGCGCCTTGTTGATCGCCTCGACCAGCTCCGGCTCGCCCTTGCGCACGATGATGCCGGAATAGTCGGCATTCGGCTGCTCGGCGGCGATCTTCACGTTGGCGTCGGGCTTCTGCTTCTTGAAGTCGAGGTAGGAGAGGCTGTCGTTGATGGTCGCGTCTGCGCGGCCGGTCAGCACCAGCTGGATCGATTGGTCGAAGCCGTCGGTGCCGACGAGCTCGGCGCCGTTCTCCTGGGCGAGCTTGCCGAAGTTCGAGGTCAGCGACTGCGCCGACTTCTTGCCCTTCAGGTCGGCAAAGCCCTTGATGCTGTCGTCGTCGGCGCGCACGATCAGGACTGCCTTGGAGGCGATGTAGGGCTCGGAGAAATCGTACTTCTGCTTGCGCGCTTCGGTGATGCCGACCTGGTTGATCACCGCGTCGTAACGGTTGGCGTCGAGGCCGGCGATCAGACCGTCCCACTTGCCCTCGATGAACTCGGGCTTGACGCCGAGCTTCGCCGCCACCGCCTCGCCGATCTCGACATCGAAGCCGACGAGCTTGCCGGACGTGTCGTGATAGGTGAACGGGGCATAGGTGCCCTCGGTGCCGATCCTGATGGCACCGGCGGACTGGATCGCGGACAGGTTTTCACCGGCGGTGGCCGGAAGCAGGAAGGCCGCCTGCAGGAGGGTCGCGGCGGCAAGGGTCTTGAGCCAGGGCATGTCGTTCTCCGTTGCTGGTCATGATTTCGATGGACCCTAGATTGCAGAAATCTCCGCCCCGCGAAGCGTAGGAAACTGCGTCCGGAGCCGCGTTAGGCGAATATTTTTCCTTTCGGTGCAGAATTCTCAACTCCACACGCAAAACGATCCCCCGCAGCGATGCATTTCGCGTGCCCGGGCAGCGGTCCCACGACAAGGCCCGCGCGGCAAGGGCGATTTGCGGTTACAGACCCGGCCGCTGCGCCAGCAGCACCAATGTCCGGCCGTCCGTCTCCCCGCCGTAAAAGCGCTGCAGGGCCGCCTCGAACGGGGCGGGGTCGGCGGCGACCGCGGCAAACAGCGTCAGCGACGAGCGGAACTTCACGTCGTCGGGCGAGCCGAAGATCTCGTGGGCGGATTTCTCCGGCACCGACAGCACCGCCCTGACGCATTCCAGCAGGCGGGCGCCGAGCACGTCATCGGCGAGATAGGCGCGTGCCTCGGCGGCGGAGCCGATCGCGTAGCGTTGCGACATGGCTGACATGCCAAGTCCCTCGATCTGGGGAAAGACGAACCACATCCAGTGGCTCTCCTTGCGCCCGGCGCGAAGTTCCGCCAGCGCCCGCCGGTAGACGGGGTCCTGCGCCTCGCGAAAGCGGGACAGGTCGTGCTTCGACGTCGGCTCCATGGCAGCCGTCCCGTTAAGACCCACGCAGGATAGCACGGTTGCCGCCCGCCGGCACCAAGGGCACTTCGCACATTGACCGTCTCGCCTGTACCTCCCTGATTTCAACCATTTGCCGCATCGACAGCAGGCGCGTCCCTCCCTACAGTCGGGCGGTTTTCACCCCCGCTGGTGGGGTGGGCGCGACATGCTCACATGAAGATCGGAAATTCTGCCATGGCTACCGGATACATGCTCCTGACGGGCGCAAGCCGCGGGATCGGACACGCGACCGTAAAGCTCTTTCAGGAGCACGGCTGGCGCATCCTCACCGTTTCGCGCCAGCCGTTCTCGGAAGCCTGTGCCTGGCCGGCCGCCCGCGAAAGCCACATCCAGGCGGACCTTTCCGATCTCGGCCAGATTGCCGCCCTGGCGGCCACGGTTCGCGAGCGGCTGCCGGACGGCAAGCTGCACGCGCTCGTCAACAATGCCGGCATCTCGCCCAAGGGGCCGGGCGGAAGCCGGCTCGGCGTGCTCGCCTCCGACGCAGACACCTGGACGAAGGTCCTGAACGTCAACCTGATCTCGACGGCACTGCTGGCGCGCGAGCTTCTGCCCGAGCTCGAGGCCGCGCAGGGCTCCATCGTCAACGTCACCTCAATCGCCGGCTCGCGGGTGCATCCCTTCGCCGGCGTCGCCTACGCGGCCTCGAAGGCCGGCCTTGCCGCGCTCACCCGGGAACTTGCGCATGAATTCGGCCCGCGCGGGGTGCGCGCCAATGCGATCGCGCCCGGCGAGATCGAAACCTCGATCCTGTCGCCGGGCACCGACCGGCTGGTCGAGCAGGAGGTGCCGCTGGGGCGGCTCGGCAGCCCGCGCGAGGTGGCCCAGACGATCCATTTCCTCTGCGGTAGGGCCTCTTCCTACATCAACGGCGCGGAAATCCACATCAATGGCGGCCAGCATGTCTAGGTCGATGGAGGCGCGATGACATACGACTACTGCGTCATCGGTGGCGGGATCGTCGGCCTTGCGACGGCGATGGCGCTGCAGGAGCGCGAGCCGGGTGCGCGGCTGGTGGTGCTGGAGAAGGAAGCGGGACTTGCCCGCCACCAGAGCGGCCACAACAGCGGCGTGATCCACGCCGGTATCTACTACCAGCCGGGGTCGCTGAAGGCCCGCCTCTGTCGGGCCGGCGCCGAAGCGACCAAGGCGTTCTGCACCGAGTACCGCATCCCCTTCGAGACCTGCGGCAAGCTGGTGGTCGCCACCTCCCCCGCCGAACTTCGCCGCATGGAGGCGCTGGAGGAAAGGGCGGGGCAGAACGGCATCGACGTCCGGCGGCTTGATCGTGCCGAACTCAACAGGGCCGAACCCGCGGTCTCAGGCCTCGGGGCGCTGCTGGTACCGGCAACGGGCATCGTCGACTATGCCAAGGTCTGCGCGGCCATGGCGGCGCGCATCCTCGAGCGCGGCGGGACGATCCGGACCGGCGCCAGGGTCACCGCGATCTGCGAGGACGAGCGCGGCGTCCGGCTTGCAGCCGGCGTCGATACGTTGCGCGCCGGCCGGCTGGTCGCCTGCGCCGGCCTGCAGTCGGATCGCATCGCCTTAATGGCCGGCGTGCCGATCGAGCATCGCATCGTGCCGTTCCGGGGCGAATACTACACGCTGCCGCCGGCGCGCGCCAAGATCGTCCGCCACCTGATCTATCCGGTCCCCGATCCGGACCTGCCCTTCCTCGGCATCCACCTGACCCGCACGATCGATGGCGGCGTTACGGTGGGGCCGAACGCCGTCCTTGGCCTTTCCCGGGAGGGATATGCCAAGGGCAGCGCCCGCCCCGGCGACATGGCCGACATGGCCGCCTTTGCCGGCTTCTGGCGCATGGCTTGCCGCAACTGGCGCTCGGCGCTGTCGGAGTTCGGCAATTCGGTTTCTCGGAGCCGCTATCTGAAGGAGTGCCGCAAGTACTGGCCCGAGCTCGGCATCGCCGACCTCGGCCGGCCGGGCGCCGGCATCCGCGCCCAGGCGGTCATGCGCGACGGCACACTGGTTCATGATTTCCTGTTCAAGGAGACCGACCGGATGCTGCACGTCTGCAATGCGCCGTCGCCGGCCGCGACCTCGTCGATACCGATCGGTCGGATGATCGTGGACCGTCTGCTCGGTGCCGCATAGAGAGCATCGCGGTCGTTTTGAGAGGTGCAAAAAATTTCACCGGCGAGGCGCAGCCGCCCCTCGCCGGGAAAAAACCAATCGAGCCGCGTCTGCGACTTACGGGCACCGTGCGATGTAGCGGCGGCCGTAGCGGTCGCGGTAGTAGCACTGGCCGGGCCGGTCGGCGACATGGCCGATCACCGCACCGGAGACGCCACCGATTGCCGCTCCGACGGCGGCGCCGCGGACATTGCCGGTGACCGCCCCGCCGATGATCGCGCCCGACGCTGCCCCGATGCCGGCTCCTCTTTCCGTCGCGGTGCAACCGGCGGCGGCGAGTCCGAGCAGAACGAGTATGAGGGAAATTTTGGCCATTTTCGCTCCTTCCTGCCTCGTTGATAAATCACTGCCTGAAAATTCCGGTCTTGCCCGGCCCGTGTTCGAGTGTAATCCAGTCCAAACCGATTACAACCGGTCGTAGCCACGCCGACCCTCTCCAGCGGGCGCCGATCGCCCGCCCCGATATGGCAGCTGCAGCGTGTCCTTCCGCTGCTACAAGGCCAGAACTGCCAATCCGGGCAATCGGTTCCACGACCGATGCGAGCGCGCACCGACATCGGCCCGCATCCGTTGCGCTAACCCGGCCGTTCTGCGCCCTCCGGTCGCTTGCTGCCGCGCGGCAGCTTTCGGGTTCCAATGCTTGTCCGCGCGCCGGCGCGGACGTCCCGCAGGACGGCCGGCGCGTTGTCATCAGCGCGCGAGTCGGACATCGTCTGCCCATGCGCTACGACGTCGGCAAACTCGATCTCGGCAGCCTGCTCGTGCCCCTGTGCCGGGCCGGGGAGGCGCTGGCGCGGCTGGACGAGCGGATCGCCCGCTCGCCGATCGGCGAGGGCTTCCTGCAGCGCCAGCACTTCCATGACGCGGCGGCCTCGCTCTGGATCGACGGTGAACTCGTGCATGTCGAGGATCTGGTCCTGCACGACGCCCGCATGGACGTACGGGCGCCAAGCCATGAGCTGACGATCGCCCATGGCGTGCTGCGCGCCCGCCGGCAGATTCTTGCCGAGCCGCCGGGGTGGGCGCTCAGCCCAGCCGGTCTGGCCCACCTGCGCGGCCGGCCGGGCGCGGTGCCCGTGACGGAAGGCCCGTCAGCTGGCGGCGGCGTTGCAGCGGCGGCGGACGATGCGTCGGAGCCGGAAGCCGACGACGCCTTCGCCGAGATCGACGCGCTTCTTGCGCGCAGCCGCGCGGTGCTCGACGGGCTGGCGGAGCCCGTTCTTCGTCGTCACGGCCGCGAGCGCGATCCGTTCGTCTACGACGCCGACTGGGACGAGGACGAAAGGCTGGCGGAGTGGAAGAGGGTATTCTCCGACACGGCCGGCCTGCCGCCGGTGCTGCGGGCGGCGCTGCTGCTCGACGCCTGGAATGGGCTGCAGGTGCTGCAGCATGCCCCCTGGCTCGGTCGGCAGCTCGTCGCCGCGTTCCTGCGCGAGCAGGGAACGACGGGGGCGCATCTTCCGGCGGTCAATGTCGGACTGCGCGCCGTGCCGCGCGAGCGGCGCCATGCCGGGGACCGGCTGACGCGGCTGATGGCGATCCTGGAGGCCTTCGAACTGGCGGCCGAGCAGGGGCTGAAGACCCATGACCGGCTGGTGCTGGCGCGCTTGCAGCTGCAACGGCGCCTCGGCAGGAAGCGGGCACATTCGAAACTGCCGCGTCTGATCGACCTCGTCATCGCCAGACCGCTGGTGTCGGCCGGCATCATCGCCAGCGAGCTCGGCGTGACGATCCAGGGCGCGCTGGGGCTGGCGAACGAGTTGCAGCTGCGCGAGATCACCGGGCGTGAACGATACCGGGCGTGGAGCATCCTCTGACCGGCGGTATCGCGCGATTCCCCGCGCAGACCTAAATCGGCGGCGGAAGGCCGGCGTGCCCTACGTCACCGGTGTGCGATAGCGCAGATCCGGTCGGCCCCCGTTGACCAGCATCGTCCCTGATGGCGGCTGTGGGCGGAGCGCCGTTCCGCCTCGACCTTGCGCCGCACGCTGCTATCATCGCCGCCGATGATGGACCGGGACGCGCGGATGCGCGCGTGCCTTATGTAGGAAGGGCGGACCGATGGCAGTAGAAAAAGTGGCACTCATCACGGCAGGCGGCAGCGGCATGGGGGCGGCGACAGCCCGGCGCCTCGCCGCCGACGGCTATCGCGTCGCGATCCTCTCATCCTCAGGCAAGGGCGAGGCGCTGGCCAAGGAATTGGGCGGTGTCGGTGTCACCGGCTCAAACCAGTCGAACGACGACCTGAAACGGCTGGTGGATCAGGCAATGTCGGCCTTCGGCCGCATCGACGTGCTGGTCAACAGCGCCGGTCACGGGCCGCGCGGGCCGATTGTCGAAATCACCGATGAGGACTGGCACAAGGGCCTCGACGTCTACCTGATGAACGTCATCCGTCCGACGCGCCTCGTCACCCCGATCATGCAGGCGCAGAAGTCCGGCGCGATCGTCAACATCTCCACCGCCTGGGCCTTCGAACCCGCGGCGATGTTTCCGACGTCGGCCGTGTTCCGGGCGGGCCTCGCCTCCTACACGAAGATCTTCGCCGACACCTATGCGGCCGACAACATCCGCATGAACAACGTGCTGCCCGGCTGGATCGACAGCCTGCCGGCGACGGAGGAGCGCCGGACGAGCGTTCCCATGCAGCGCTACGGCCGCAGTGAGGAGATCGCCGCCACGATCGCGTTCCTGGCCTCGGAGGGCGCCGGCTACATCACCGGCCAGAACATCCGCGTCGACGGCGGGCTGACGCGGTCGATCTGACCGCCTCCGGCGGTGGGGCCTTCATTCTCCCATGGCGCAATATCGAGACGAGGCCGGCCGCTGCCGAACGGGTTGAGTGCGGCGCGGGCGCCCGTTAGGTTGCCGCCGTCAAGACATGGAGCTCCCCCGTGAAAGCAGCTGTCGTGCGGCGCGTCGCCGCCGCCCTCCTTTTTTGTGTGCCGGTCGCCAGCCGCGCGGAGTGGCGGGCGGTCGAGCAGGAAAAGACCTATGCGATCGCGGGGACGACCGGCATGGAGCTCTACCAGTCGATCGGCGAGCGCGGACCGAAGGTCCGGGGCAGTCGCGCTATCGCGTTCACCGATTTCAAGCTGACCTGGTCGCGCAAGTACGAGCCAAGGAACGGCGGCTGCGTGCTCGCCGCGGCGCGGCCGAACCTTACCATCACCTACATGCTGCCGAAGCCTGGCGAAAAACTGCCGGCACCGGTCCGTGCCAGATGGGAAACCTTCATGACCGGGGTCCGGGCCCATGAGCGCATGCATGGCGAGTTCATCAAGGACATGGTTCGGCAGATCGAGCAAGTTTCCGTCGGCCTCGCCGTGGCCAACGATCCGAACTGCAAGAAGATCAGGAAGGAGCTCACCCGTCGGCTGGGCCCGATCTCGCGTCAAAAGGGCCAGCGCGACGCCGACTTCGACCGCACCGAGCTGAAGAGCGGCGGCACAGTGCGCCGGTTGGTCGTCGACCTCGTCAACGACGGGCTGGGGCCGCTTCTACCTTAAAGCGCCGGCTGCGTTCGCCGCGATCCCGGCCACGCAAACGCCTGTTCCAGGACCAGCGCAGCCCGCCGTCGCGCGCCCAGGTCGCGGCCGGCGAGGGAGCTTTTTTGCGTTAAGAAACTGCTGCTGGCCTGGCCCTGGCCGAACCGGTCTCGGAATCTTCCACAGGCGCTGGCCGGAGCGCCCGCAAATTTCACAATCATCGCGGCTGCGCCTAATCAAGTATTTGATTTTTTTCATGCCAGGGTAGGTGTTCACGCCGCCTTGCCGTCGCCGCCGGGCGGCTTCAGGAGGCCGATGGAAAGGTGCTGTTAACCTTTATTTTCTATTCCGAAGGCAGGGGTTTCATGCCTTCCGGTAGTTCCAGCGTTGCAGGTTTCCATGCGTCCTTCCCGTACGATTTCGCCCACTGCTCAAGCCGTTTCCGCGACCGATGGCGTCAGCGCGAACCAGACGCGGCCAGTCGCCGCAGTGACGCTCCCCGGCATGACCGTCGCCGGCGAAGTGCAGGCGGGCGCCGACCTGCCGGCGTGGCAGAGCGCCTTCATCCTCGGGCCGAATGTCCGTTTCACGCGCACGCCGGAAAGCGCCTATGCCCGCAAGCCCGCGCCAGTGGTCGAGGTCCCACAAGCGGACAAGACCGAAACCGCGCCGGCCGAGCCGACCGCGGCAGCGGACGAGGCTGCCGCATCGCCTGCGGCCGTGGTCCCGCCCGACCTCGACAGCGCGGTCATGCGCAAGATCGAAAGCGGATATGCACGCCCCGTGGCGACCGAACCGCGCCATGGCCCGCCTGAAGCCACCGCCGCCCAGAGCGTCGAAGGCGACAACGGCGCATTGGCGCTGTACCTGCGCCTCAAGCGCGAGATGACCGAGGTCAGCCGCGACGTGCGATCGTCTCCGCCCGCAAGGTCGTATCCGGCCCTCCGAGCGGCCGAGCCGGCACCCCTTCAGAATAGCCCTCAGGCGCAAACGCCGCAGACCGCCGCACTGTTGCCGAGGTCCTCCGGCGCGTTCAGTCTTTCGATTTCCGATTACGCCCTTTGGGAGATCATGAACCCGGATGTCGACCTGACGGGGCTGGCGCCGGCGGATCGGGTCGCGCTGCCCCGCTTCGATGCGGGCGCGAGTTCGCCCGCTTCGCTTTATCGCGAAGTGGTGGTCAGGCGCGGGAAGGGTTCTGCCGCTGTGCCGAACAACGAAATGCCGGCCGCAACGGCGACGCGGACCGATCCCGTCCAGGCGCAGCGCGCCGAGACGCGACCGGTGACGCGGTCGTTCGCGTCCGGTTCCGGCGGCGTGGCCGCTGCAGCAGGCTCGCCGGTAGCGCGCCCAGAGGCCGAGGCCCATGCGGCGGCGGAGAAGGCACTGGCCCCTCGGGCCCCGATTTCCCCGGTCGTATCGCGCTCCTCGCCTCCGTCAGGCGACCGCTTGCAGAGCCCGGTGGCGACGTTGGATGCAGCGGAAACCCGGCTTGCCCCGGCAGCGCCGCAGCTTGCGCAGGTCTCGGTCGCCGCGAGCTACGCCTCGTTCTCCGCCCTGCCGTCGCTGTCGGCCTTCCAAGCTGCGACCGTGCAGGTCACCGCCACGGCCGGTGGGTGGCAGATGCCGCCGCTGATGTCCGCGTCGCTCGCGGCATCGACGGTCGACACTCCGGCCGTTGCCGCAGCGGAAGAGGAAGAGATCTTGCCTCCGACAGGTCAGGAGAATCCTGCCGTGCCGGCCGAAAGGGTGGCGGCCGTTGCCAGGGTAACGCCTGTCGCGTCCCGCTCGCTCGCCCGCTCCGGCCTGTTCGCCGCAGCCGACAGCAACCCGGACTACGAGTTCCCGCCCGTCGATCTCCTGCAGCAGCCCTCCGGCGAGCAGGCGCATCACAGCATGACCCAGGAAGCGCTTGAGCAGAGCGCCGGCCTTCTGGAAAGCATCCTCGAAGACTTCGGCGTCAAGGGCGAGATCATCGACGTGCGCCCCGGGCCGGTCGTCACCCTCTACGAATTCGAGCCGGCGCCGGGCGTAAAGTCCTCGCGGGTGATCGGCCTTGCCGACGACATCGCCCGCTCTATGTCGGCGCTGTCGGCCCGCGTCGCCGTCGTCCCCGGCCGCAACGTCATCGGCATCGAACTGCCGAACGCGGTGCGCGAGACCGTCTATTTCCGCGAGCTGATCGAGTGCGAAAGCTATTGGGAGACCAAGTTCAAGCTGGCGCTCTGCCTCGGCAAGACGATCGGCGGCGAGCCCGTCGTCGCCGAACTGGCCAAGATGCCGCATCTGCTCGTGGCCGGTACCACCGGCTCGGGCAAGTCGGTGGCGATCAACACGATGATCCTGTCGCTGCTCTACCGGCTCCGGCCTGAGGAATGCCGGCTGATCATGGTCGATCCGAAGATGCTCGAGCTGTCGGTCTATGACGGCATCCCGCACCTCCTCACCCCCGTTGTCACCGATCCGAAGAAGGCGGTGATGGCGCTGAAATGGGCAGTGCGCGAGATGGAGGACCGCTACCGCAAGATGTCGCGGCTCGGCGTGCGCAACATCGACGGGTTCAACGCCCGTGCCGCGGCGGCCCGCGCCAAGGGCGAGACGGTGATGTGCGACGTGCCGAAGGGTTTCGACCGCGGCACCGGAGAGCCGGTCTACGAGCAGGAGGAGATGGACCTGACGCCGATGCCCTACATCGTCGTCATTGTCGACGAGATGGCCGACCTGATGATGGTCGCCGGCAAGGAGATCGAAGGTGCGATCCAGCGGCTGGCGCAGATGGCGCGCGCCGCCGGCATCCACCTGATCATGGCGACGCAGCGCCCCTCCGTCGACGTCATCACCGGCACGATCAAGGCGAACTTCCCGACCCGCATCTCCTTCCAGGTCACCTCGAAAATCGACAGCCGCACCATCCTCGGCGAACAGGGCGCCGAGCACCTGCTCGGCCAGGGCGACATGCTGCACATGATCGGCGGCGGCCGGATCGCCCGCGTCCACGGCCCGTTCGTCTCCGACGCCGAGGTCGAGGCCGTCGTCGCCCATCTGAAGACGCAAGGGCGCCCGGAATATCTCGGCACCGTCACCGAGGACGCCGACGAGGAGGAGGCGCCCGAACCCGAGGACAGCGCCGTCTTCGACAAGTCGGCAATGGGCGAGGAGGATGGCGACGACCTCTACGACAAGGCCGTCAAGGTGGTGTTGCGCGACCGCAAGTGCTCGACCTCCTATATCCAGCGACGCCTGTCGATCGGCTACAACCGCGCCGCCTCGCTGGTCGAGCGGATGGAGAAGGAAGGCCTCGTCGGTCCGTCGAACCATGTCGGCAAACGCGAGATCCTGAACGGCAGCCGCGACACGATACCGGCGGTGAACATGCCGGACGACGATGATTGAGCACGTCGCGACCTCCTGTCCGGGAGGTCGCAGCGAAGCTGGGGGCGAGCGTCGCCCCCGCGTCGGCCGGACGCTTCGTCAGCCGAGCCGAATGGCCGCCTGCCTTGCTAAATGGCCATAACCCGCTATAAAAGACGGATCGTACTTTGCTAGCGACTTTTGTCCGCTGCCCCTGGGCACTCTCAGATTTCCTCTCATCGGCGATTTACCGAGCGGTCGGGCGACCGCTTACAGCGATTGAAAGGACATCCTCATGAACACAGGTACAGTGAAGTGGTTCAATGCAACCAAGGGCTTCGGGTTTATCCAGCCGGACAACGGCGGCGCGGACGTCTTTGTCCACATCTCGGCCGTTGAACGCGCAGGCATGAACGGCCTCAACGAGGGACAGAAAATCCGCTATGACCTCGTTCAGGACAAGCGCTCGGGCAAGAGTTCCGCAGACAACCTGCAGGCAGCCTGAGGTTCTGGACTGACCGGCACGCCTCGCATGAACGAAGGTCGGGAACTTCCCGGCCTTTTTATTTTTGCATGCGGCGCAACAGCGTGTAAAAATACTGTTCTGTTGCATCGCTCAAGCGAGCCCTGCGGCCCTTCGCCTGCATCGCATCAAGTTCGATGACGAGAACATTGAACTTCCGATAGCTGAAACCGAAACGGACCCACGCGGTCCTGGGCCTGCTGAATGCCAATGGCGTCGCCGCCAAACCGTTCGTGCCGATTTCCGGGTCAACTCGACCGCATCAGGATCAAGAACAGCAGCAGAGGCTGCATAGGAGATAACTTGCAAGTACTAGTCAGAGACAACAACGTCGATCAAGCCCTTCGCGTGCTGAAGAAGAAGATGCAGCGCGAGGGTCTGTTCCGGGAAATGCGGGCGCGCAGCGCCTACGAAAAACCCTCTGAAAAGCGTACGCGCGAAAAGGCAGAGGCAATCCGTCGCGCTCGCAAGCTGGCGCGCAAGAAGGCGCAGCGCGAAGGCTTGTTGCCGGCGCCCAAGAAGAAGGCCCGGTCATCGGGCCGCTAAGGACTGAACCAACACGGCTGCTCGTCAGGAGGACAAGGAATGACGGCCACCAAGGGAGAGTTCTTCACGCCGGCAAAAATGTCAGCGCTGGAAAAGGCCTCGCGCACCCACGCTGTCGCGAAAAACATCGTCGCAGACGAGATTGCGGCGCGCGAGAAGAAGACCGAAAGGCTTCGCGCTCTGCGGCTGGCGAAGGCCAGCCTCACGCCGGAAGCTCCCGCTCGCAAGAAGAAGCGCTAGGGGCATAAAAATAAAAAAGGTCGGGGCGAAACCGCACCGACCTTCCTCATCATCGCTTCTCTACAGTGCCAGTACATCCGTGGTCAAAGTCATAAGCGACTTCGGCGCTTGCGAGCGGCAGATACATTCCAGCGCTCATCAGCAATGCCGATGGCCGCTGTATAGGGGCACATTGTGTTCAAAACAAGTCATGCGGGACGATGGCCCGAACATTCGCGCCTGCCGCGAACTGACCTTAATTGATTGCTTGCCAATCGGTGGGGAAGCGCCCACAGTCGCTCCGCAAGCGGCCAAGGCAAGGGCACACGCCGCTTGAGGGCTCAGGCCCTTGCCCCGACCCGAAAGGAGGACGCCTTTGTCTTCCCATATCCAGGATGTCGAAATTCGCTCAAGCGACGCGCGCATGTTGCGCACCATACTCAAGAACGCGGGCTATGTGACCGCGAAAATGGCGCCGCTCAACGGCCCGCTCCATCAACCCTCCGAAGCCGTGCTGCAACGGTTCATGTCCGGCACCATGCAAGAGTCCCGCGCATGATCGTCCGGTTGGAGGCAGTCCCCTACGCGCACCGACGTGAGCCGAACGGCACATGGACGGTCTTCGACACGCAGTCCGGCAACGCCGCGAAGTTGGGCAGCCAGCCGTCGGTCAATCTCACGGAGGTTGATGCTTGCGAGCTGGCGGCCATCTTCAACCGGAATACGATCGGCTCCGCCTCGCGGCTGCATCACTATGCAATACAGGGTTTGCCCGGTTCTGCTGAACATGCCATGAACCAAGGCTAGCCGCATGCCGCCTTTCCCGTGCTGCGGGGGAGGTGGGCAGGCGTTGGTCTCCGGCGTCGCTCAACCGACCTTTCCCGCCTGGCCGCCGGCCCGGCGGGCTGCGGGCCGTGCTGAGATGTTCAGAGCAACGGCAGCGCGGATGAGCGCCGCAAGCGCCTCTTCGTCGATCGCCTCACCCTCATGGATATCGATGGCACGCCTGGTGTTGCCCTCGAGGCTGGCGTTGAAGAGGCCGGAAGGGTCGTCCAGCGAGGCGCCCTTAGCGAAGGTCATCTTCACGACGCTCTTGTAGGTCTCGCCGGTGCAGATGATGCCGGCATGCGACCACACCGGGACGCCGCGCCACTTCCACTCCTCGACCACGTCCGGGTCGGCGCGCCGGATGATCGCGCGGACTTGCGCCAGGGTCTCGCCACGCCAGTCGTTCAATTCCCCGATCCGCGCGTCGATCAGCCGGGAGGCAGTATCGCCGCCGTCCCCCTCGTTCCGGTCACGCTTCGCCATGACGTTCCTGCCCTCCTGATCGTCAGCCGGAGCCGGCCGCTTCACATCTTTTCGCCGGGCAATCGGCTGGCCTGCTCCACCCAGGCGGCAAGTTGCGCCTCGTCGAACCGGTCGCCCTCGTGGATATTGAAGTAGCGCACGTCCTTCTGCCTGGATGGTTCAGGCGGCACGGGCCGCAACGATGCTCCGCGGAAGAAGGCTACCTTGACGTAGCGGGTGAAGCAATGGATCCCGAGGAACCAGCCCTGGCCCTCGAGCCCGTAGAGCGGCGAATTCCATTTGACCGCCTTGCGCACCTCGGGAACGGTGCGCTCGATGAGCGCGTCGAGGCGGCGCCCGACGTCGCCCTTCCAGCCCGGCATCGCGACGATATAGGCTTGCACCGGGACGTTGCCGTAGCCCTTGGCGATCTGCGGGTTGCCGCCGGAAAGCAGCCTCGGCCGCGCAAGCGCCGCATCGTCGTCGCTGCCCGTCGGCGGCTTCGATGGCTCACGGCGGGTCCGCGTCCGCGGCGGATCGGGCGACTTGGCAGCCGTCCGCCGCCCGGCGGACTTCCGTGTAGTCTTCGTCTCTCCAAGGCGTGTCCTGTCAGCCATTGCGTTCACTCAGCGCCAGTCGAACGGGAACCAGCGACCCCGGCCCCTCGGTCATCTGCCCGCCGTGCAGTGTCAACGGGCGCAACAAGCCGGATGGGCTGCTACGCGCCGCCCGCCTCGACGATGACCTTGGTCAGGCTGCCGGTGGTCGGGTAGAGCGGGATGAGGCAGGCCTGCAGCGAGTGATAGATGTCACCCTTGCCGGCGAAGAGCGTATAGCTCGGCACCAGATCCTCGGTGAGCTCCTCATGCCAGCCGCCGCGCTCCCGGTCGATGAAGTGGCGGGAGATGCCGTCCCAGATCTTCCGGTACCAGGTCTCGTGGAAATCGCTCGGCTGATGGTCGGACAGGAACGCGGCGGCTGCGGCGCCTTCCGCCATCGGCCACCACAGCTTGTTGCGCTTGGCGGGCGCGTCGTTCCAGTCGAGCGTATAGAAGAAGCCGCCCTTCTCCTTGTCCCAACCGAGCTCGACCGATTGGGAGAACAGCGCCTTTGCCGCTTCCGGCATCCAGTCGTGCGTCTTGCCGCCGAGAGCCCAGAGCTGCAGGACGAGCCGCGCCCATTCCAGCCAGTGTCCTGGCGTCGTGCCGGAAGGGCGGAACATCTCGTTGCCCTTGTAGTCCCGGTCCAAGGCCCAGTTCTCGTCGAAGTGTTCGGCCACCCGAAATCCGTTCTCTCCGGCGCGGCGGCGGATGACGAGGTCGGCGATCCGCTCGGCCTTGCGCAGATAATCGATCTCGCCGGTCGCCTCGAAGGCCGCCATTAGCGCCTCGGTCAGGTGCATGTTGGAGTTCTGGCCGCGATAGCCCGGTACCGGCGTCCAGTCCGCCTCGAATTCTTCGGCGATTGCTCCGTGCTGCTCCTCCCAGAAACGGGAATGCAGCACCTCGGTGACGTCGGCGATCATGCGGTCGGCATCCGGGTGGCCGGCGACCTTGGCGCTGGAGGCCGCAAGCAGCACGAAGGCGTGCCCGTAGCCCTGCTTGGTGGAGTCGAGCAGGCCGGAATTGTCGAGCGACCAATGATAGCCGCCGCGCTCATGGTCGCGATGGTTTTCCCATAGATACTTCATGCCGTGATCGACGATGTCGTCGGATCCGGGGCGGCCGAGCAGGCTGCCGATCGCGAAGCAATGGACCATGCGCGCGGTCGAATGAATGCCGCGAATCGGGTTTCCGGCGTTCAACGGACGCCCCTCCGCGTCGAGTTCGTAAAAACCGCCGCCCGAGTTGAAGGCGCGGTTCTGGAAGAAGTCGAAAAGCCCGTTCGCCTGGTCGCGGAGCCACTGCCGGTGATGGGCCCGGCTGCGCCAAGCGAGATCGAGCTGTCCAGTTGAGGCCATGTGCTTGCTCCTAGTGGTTTTCATGCAGCGAACCGCGGGCACTGATGCCGTCGTGGGACGGGGGGCGCCCTGTGGCGTGTGCGAGACCTGCGGCCCTGAAACGACCCGTCAGATCGTGACGGGGGGTCGCACTTTATGGCCCAGAACCATCTCTTGAGCAAGTTTGGAACGATTTAGAGGGGCGGGAGCGCTGCCGCACGACGGTTCGGCAACCGTACCGCCGTGCGAAAAAACCGGTTGGAAGCGCTGGTCGAGCAATGTTTTTCGCCCGTCCGTGCGGTCCCGCGCAACCGCCATTCATGATTGTGGCAAAAAAATGAAATGGAAGCCTATCATTCTTATAGACAATCTTTATAATTTTGCGGGACGGCCCTCCAAGGCCCGACTGCAGACGTCTGTTCGACCGCACACGGCCGGGCGGCGTCCGAAGGAAAGGACGAACACGATGCACAGTGCCAACCATCCTTTTAGCAAGGCCGGTTTCGGTCAGGGACGCCAAACCACTTCCGCGCGTTCCTCAGTCACTGGGCGGCGGGGGCTGGACAGTGTCGTCTGCTATGCGGCTGCCGGTGCGGCCATCCTCTTCCTGGCCGCCGTGGTTCTCGGCCTCGTCGGCCACTGATTCCTAGCGTCCGTGTCGCGTCTGACGCTACCAGTCTACAGATTCCAAATCCGCCTGGCGTTGCCACGATAGAGCTTTTCCCGCTCGTCGGCGGAGCAGCCTGCGAAGATCGCCTGGGTCGCGCCGACCCAGGTCGACAGGCCGCCGCCGCGCCGGCAGACCGGCCAGTCGCTGCCCCAGACGACCCGCTCCCAGCCGAAACTGGAGACGAGATGCTCCGCGTATGGCCGGATCGTATCGACGGTCCAAGCCTCGGGATCGGCATAGGCGATGATGCCGGACACCTTGGCCGACACGTTAGGGCGTTTGGCGATCTCCTCGATGCCGCGCTTCCAGGCGTCGAAATCGCCGGAGACGATGTCCGGCACGCCGCAATGGTCAAGCACGAAACGGACGCCGGGCGCGCTGTCGATCAGGGCGATCGCGAGTGGCTGCTGGCGCGCCAGCATGCAGATGTCGAAGGTGAGCCGGCTCCCCGCCATTCGCTTGAGATTGTCGCGAAACAGGGTCTGTTCTGAAATGTCGTCCGGCACCACGTGCAGCACGCGCCGGAACCCCTTGACGAACGAATCGGCCTCGCATTTTTCCAGATAGGCGGGAAAGCCCATCTCCTCCGGCCGGCAGGCGGCGATCACTCCAGCGATCAGGTCGCCCTGCGATGCCGCCAGGCTGCGCACCATCTCGGTTTCGACCTCGATGTCGGCGGTGGCGACATCGACCTCCATGTGCAGCGCCGCCTCGATGCCGAGGCGCCTGGCCTCCTGCGCATATTCAAAATAGGTGAAGTCGCGATTGAGGTCACCGGCGTCCGATAGCCATGGATAGGCCAGCCTCGACTGGTCGATCAGGTGCAGATGCGTGTCGATGAACATGGCAAGCGCTCCTCCGTTACGGCATCGGCTCAGGCGGTCCCGCTTCGGGCATCGGCCGCGGCACCTCCGCACCGCTTGTTGACAGCGGCATTTGATGATCTCTATGCATAAAGGACAATTGCGAGACAGCAAGCATCGGCGGCGGTCTTGAGGGCAGCCGCGCGATCATAGCACCTTGTGAGGACCGATGGCCCGGATCACCGGCATGCGCGTGTTCGACTTGCGATTCCCCACCTCGGAGCATCTCGACGGCTCCGACGCGATGAACCCGGACCCCGATTATTCGGCGGCCTATGTCATCCTCGACACCGACGAGCCGGGCCTTGCCGGTCACGGCCTAACCTTCACCATCGGCCGCGGCAACGATATCTGCTGCATGGCGATCCGGGCGATGCAGCACTTGGTCGTCGGCACCGAGCTCGACGAGGTGCGAAAGGCCCCGGGCCGGTACTGGCGCCATCTCACCGGCGACAGCCAGCTGCGCTGGATCGGCCCCGACAAGGGGGCCATGCACCTCGCGACCGGGGCCGTCGTCAACGCGGTCTGGGATCTGCTCGCCCGGCAGGCCGGCAAGCCCGTCTGGCAAATGGTGTGCGAGCTTTCGCCGGAACAGATCGCCGATATCGTCGACTTCCGCTACCTCACCGACGTGCTGACGAGGGAGGAGGCGCTTGCGATCCTTGAGAAGGCTGAAGCAGGCAAGGCCGAGCGGATCGCGACGCTGCAGCGCGAGGGCTATGCCTGCTACACCACCTCGGCCGGCTGGCTCGGTTATCCGGAAGACAAGCTCAGACGCCTCTGCCGGGAGGCGGTGGATGCCGGCTTCAACCATATAAAGGTTAAGGTCGGCCGCGATCTCGACGACGACATCCGGCGGCTGGCGATCGTCCGCGAGGTGATCGGCCCGGATCGCCAGCTGATGATCGACGCCAACCAGGTGTGGGAGGTCGACCAGGCGATCGATTGGGTCAAGGCGCTCGCCTTCGCCCGTCCGTTCTTCATCGAAGAGCCGACGAGCCCCGACGACATCGCCGGCCATCGGAAGATCCGCCGGGCGGTAGCGCCGGTGAAGGTCGCCACCGGCGAGATGTGCCAGAATCGCGTCATGTTCAAGCAGTTCATCGCCGAAGGGGCGATCGACATCGTCCAGATCGACGCGTGCCGGATGGGCGGCCTGAACGAGGTGCTTTCCGTGCTGCTGGTCGCGGCGAAGTATAACCTGCCGGTCTGGCCGCATGCCGGCGGCGTCGGCCTGTGCGAATATGTCCAGCACCTGGCGATGATCGACTATGTCGCCGTTTCCGGCACGAAGGAGGGGCGGGTGATCGAGTATGTCGATCATCTGCACGAGCATTTCGTCGATCCCTGCTCGATCGAAAACGCCGCCTACATGCCGCCGGGTCGGCCCGGATTTTCGATCGAGATGAAACCGGAATCGATTGCCCAATACACCTTCCGGCCCTAAAAGGCGGGCGTTGATTTCTGACGGCGCCATTCGGCATGCCGTCGCCTGCCTGGGGGAGACTACCGTGGACGATATCCTGACGATCGCCGACATGAAGGCGCGCGCGAAGCGCCGCGTGCCGAAGATGTTTTTCGACTATGCCGATTCCGGCGCCTATACCGAAGGCACCTACCAGGCGAACGAGGATGACTTCCAGAAGGTGAAGCTGCGCCAGCGGGTGCTGGTCGACATGGCCAACCGGTCGCTTGCCAGCGAGATGCTCGGCGAGAAGGTGTCGATGCCGGTGGCGCTCGCCCCGACCGGGATGACCGGCATGCAGCACGCCAACGGTGAGATGCTGGCCGCCCAGGCCGCCGAGGAGTTCGGCATCCCCTTCACCCTTTCCACCATGAGCATCTGCTCGATCGAGGACGTCGCCTCCGTCACGACGAAGCCGTTCTGGTTCCAGCTCTACGTCATGCAGGATCGTGACTTCGTCCTCAATCTGATCGACCGCGCCAAGGCGGCCGGGTGCTCGGCGCTGGTGCTGACGCTCGACCTGCAGATTCAGGGCCAGCGCCACAAGGACATCCGCAACGGTCTGTCCGCGCCGCCCAAGTTCACCCCGAAGCACGTCTGGCAGATGGCGACGCGGCCGCTCTGGTGCGCCCAGATGCTGGGCACCAAGCGCCGCACCTTCGGCAATATCGTCGGCCACGCGAAGAGCGTCACCGATCTTACCTCGCTCTCGGTCTGGACGAGCGAGCAGTTCGACCCGCATCTCTCCTGGAAGGACGTCGCCTGGATCAAGGAGCGCTGGGGCGGTAAGCTGATCCTCAAGGGCATCCTCGACGAGGAAGACGCGCGCATGGCCGTGTCTACCGGCGCCGACGCGATCATCGTCTCCAACCATGGCGGCCGCCAGCTGGACGGCGCGCCGTCGACGATCAGCATGCTGCCACGCATCGTCGATGCGGTCGGCGGCCACATCGAGGTGCACCTCGATGGCGGCATCCGCTCCGGCCAGGACGTCCTGAAGGCGCTCTGCTACGGCGCCAAGGGCACCTATATCGGTCGCCCGTTCCTCTATGGGCTGGGCGCCGGCGGCAAGCGCGGCGTCACCCGGGCGCTCGAGATCATCCGCAAGGAGCTCGACACCACCCTGGCGCTGTGCGGCGAACGCGACGTCCGCAACCTGTCGCGCCGCAACCTACATCAGGGGCTCTGAGATTTACAGTCATCCGGCGGCACGCGCCGCCGGGCGATCGCATCGGCGGCTCGCCTCATCCGAATTGATGGCGGGCCGCGAATTGCCAGCCTCGACCGTCGGGCGCACACTTTCTCCTTTCAGCGGAGGGAGGCATCCATGACGGATCGCAGCGAACTCGAAAGAACCGCCCAGGCGCTCTACCAGGCCCGGAATGATAACGACGTTGACGCGATGATGAGCTTCGTCGATCCGGACGCGAGCTTCCACATCGCCGGCAACTACCGGCTTGGGCCGCTGACGCATGTCGTCGACGGCGCCGCCGAGATCCGGGCTCGTTTTTCGGACCTGGTCGAGGCCTGGGACCTGTCCGGCATGGATTACGACAGCATGTATGTCGACGGCGACACGGTGCTGGTCCATCGCACCGGCTCGGTCCGTTACATCGCAGACGACAGCCGCTTCCCCACCGAAATTCTGGACAAGCTGACGTTCCGCGACGGCCGGATCGTGGCGTTCACCGAGTTCGTCGACACGCTGATGGCGGCGGAAGCAATCGGCTTCGTCAAACCGTCCGGGGTTTGGACCGGCGATGCCACCGTGTCGACCGAGCCCCCCGAGGAGGAAGACCGGCTCGACGCCTGACCCAACCCCTTGCGGCTTCCGGCGGGGTGGCCGCGGGCGGCCACGGAGCACGCCCGCACGCGGGTGACCGCAACAGCGAAGCGGCGGCGTTTGCGCGCCTGCACTCGGTCGCAGGTGGCGCTCGCCTGCGGCGGAAATTTGCCTTTGCGCGATCGGGCTGCTACCCCGTCGGCTACTCACGCGGCGCCGGTTCGCGCCGCAATCAAGCAGCAGGGAACCGCCTTGGCAAAGCTCATCCATTCCATGATCCGCGTGCTCGACGAGGCACGCTCCATCGAATTCTATCGCGCGGCCTTCGGCCTCGGCATCGCCGAACGCCTCGACTTCGAGACCTTCACGCTCCTCTACCTGAGCAATCCGGAGAGCGAATTCGAGCTCGAACTGACGGTCAACAAGGGCCGCACCGAGCCTTATGCACCGGGCGACGGTTACGGCCATCTCGCCGTGTCGGTCCAGGATGTCGACGCCGAGCACGCCAGGCTTGCGGCGCTTGGCCTCAACCCCGGTCGGATCGTCGAGCTCGACCGCGACGGCGCGCTGCTCGCGCGCTTCTTCTTCATCACCGACCCGGACGGCTACAAGATCGAGGTGCTGCAGCGTCGCGGGCGTTACAAGTAAGCGGGGGCGGCCGTGCGGTCAACGACTGTCGTCGCCGCGATCTTCATTCCTCTATCGTCAGCGCCGGTCGGCCTGCTTCAGCTTCTGCTCGCGGAAGAAGATGAACAGGCCGGAGGCGACGATGAGGACTGCGCCGACCAGCATGGCGCCCCGCGGCACGTCGCCGAAAAACAGCCAGCCCAACAGGATACCCCAGACCAGCATCGTGTAGTTCAGCGGCACGATGGTCGCTGCATCGGCCAGCTTGAGCGAGCGGTTCACCAGCATGTGCGCCGACATGGCGACGACGCCGAGAAGGGCGAGCAGGCCGAAATCCACGGGACGGACGGGTATCCAGCCGGTCGGGTCGATGCCGATGGCGACGACCGAGAAGACAACGGCCACGGCCATCTGCCAGAACGCCAGCGTCGTGTCGGGCGTGCCGCGCAGGCTGCGGGCGAAGATCATGGTGAAGGTGAAGGCGAAACTGCCCGCAAGCGCCACCAGCGCCGGCAAGGTGAAGCTTGCCGCCGACGGCTCCAGCGCCACGACGACGCCCGCGAAGCCGACGAGGATCGCCGTCCAGCGGCGCCAGCCGACCTTCTCTCCCAGCATCAGCGGCGAGAGCGCCGCAACATAGATCGGTGCTGCCAGCCAGTAGGTTATGGTGTCGGCGAGCGGCATATGGCCGACGACGTAGTAGAAGGCGGTCGCCTCGACGGCGCACAGCAGGGCGCGCAAAGCCTGCAGCAACGGCCGTTCCACACTCACGAGTTTGCGCCAGCCGGAACGCCAGAAAAAGGGCAGCAGCACCGCAACCGCGGCGACGCTTCGAATCAGGATGAGTTGCGGCGCCGAATAGGTCGAGACCAGCCACTTGCCGAGCACGTCGTTCAACGCGAACATCATGATGCTGAGCAGCATCAGCAGCACGCCGGCGCGCGTGCTGCTGGACGGAGATGCGGAGGATAGGGTCAGGTCCGTCATTGCGATGTCCGCGCACTTCGCCGTGGCGCCTGCACGAGGCGTCTGCCGGCCGCTGGAAGGGGAAGATCCGGCTGTCGCACATTCGCCGGCCCCCGACCAGTCAACAATATTGATGGCTGCATGAATGCCGGCGAAGCGTCCGCGACAGCCCGGGATTCGGCCAGTCGCGACGAGCGCGCGGTTGAAACGCCGGCGAAGCGATGAAATGCTTGCCGCAGAACGAGGCGCGTACCGCAGAGCGGTGACAGGAGAAGTGAGATGGCAGACAAAAGGACGGGCGCCCGGCGGTTGCGCTCGCAGGACTGGTTCGACAATCCGGACCACGTCGACATGACCGCACTCTATCTGGAGCGCTTCATGAACTACGGCATCACTCCGGAAGAGCTGCGCTCGGGCAAGCCGGTGATCGGCATCGCCCAGAGCGGCAGCGACCTGACGCCCTGCAACCGCCATCATCTCGAGCTGGCCATGCGGGTGCGCGACGGCATCCGTGACGCCGGCGGCATCCCGATCGAATTCCCGACGCATCCGATCTTCGAAAACTGCAAGCGTCCGACCGCGGCCCTCGACCGCAACCTCGCCTATCTCGGCCTCGTCGAAGTGCTCTACGGCTATCCGCTGGACGGCGTCGTGCTGACCACCGGCTGCGACAAGACCACGCCGTCGGCGCTCATGGCCGCGTCGACGGTCGATATCCCGGCGATCGTGCTCTCCGGCGGACCGATGCTCGATGGCTGGCACGAGGGCGACCTCGTCGGCTCCGGCACGGTGCTGTGGCGCTCGCGGCGGAAATTCGCCGCCGGCGAGATCGACGCCGCCGAGTTCGTCGATGCGGTGATGGATTCGGCGCCGTCGGTCGGCCACTGCAACACGATGGGAACCGCCTCGACCATGAACGCGCTGGCCGAGGCGCTCGGCATGTCGCTGACCGGCTGCGCGGCGATACCCGCCGCCTACCGCGAACGTGGCCAGATCGCCTACCGCACCGGCAGGCGGGCGGTCGAACTGGTGCTGGAGGACCTCAAGCCGTCCGACGTCCTGACCCGCGCGGCATTCCTCAACGCGATCCGGGTCAATTCGGCGATCGGCGGCTCCACCAATGCCCAGCCGCACCTAATGGCGATGGCGAAACACGCCGGCGTCGAGCTTCGCCCCGAGGACTGGCAGGAGCACGGCTACGACATCCCGCTGCTGGCCGACGTCCAGCCGGCCGGCCGCTTCCTCGGCGAGCGCTTCCACCGCGCCGGCGGCGTGCCGGCGATCATGCGCGAGCTGCTCGACGCCGGCCGCCTCGACGGCGGCTGCCGAACGGTGACGGGGCGGACGATGGCGGAAAACCTCGAGGGCCGGCATGTCACCGATCGCGAGGTAATCCGCCCCTTTGACCAACCGCTGAAGGAGCGGGCGGGTTTCCTCGTGCTGAAGGGCAACCTGTTCGATTTCGCCATCATGAAGACGAGCGTGATCTCGGAGGAATTTCGCACGCGTTACCTGAACGAACCGGATCGCCAGGGCGTGTTCGAGGGACGGGCGGTGGTGTTCGACGGCTCGGAGGATTATCACCGGCGCATCAACGATCCGGCGCTGGAGATCGACGAGCGGTCCATCCTCGTCATCCGCGGCGCCGGGCCACTCGGCTGGCCGGGCTCGGCGGAAGTGGTCAACATGCAGCCGCCGGACCACCTCCTGAAACGCGGCATCACCAGCCTGCCGACGATCGGCGACGGCCGGCAGTCGGGCACCGCCGACAGTCCCTCGATCCTCAACGCCTCGCCCGAAAGCGCCGCCGGTGGTGGGCTCGCCTGGCTGCGGACCGGTGACAGGATCCGCATCGACCTGAACGAGGGCCGCTGCGACATGCTCGTGGACGAGGCGGAGATCGCGCGCCGCAAGGCCGACGGCATCCCGCCGGTGCCGGCCGACGCGACCCCCTGGCAGCGCCTCTACCGCCAGACCGTGACGCAACTTTCCGACGGCGCGGTGATCGAAGGGGCCGCCGACTTCCGCGGCATCGCCAAGACGCCGCCGCGGCACAACCACTGACGCCGCGGCGCCCTGCTACCGCAAGGCGCGCAGTGCGTTCACGATCACGGCGATGTCGATCAGTTCCTGCGTGAAGGCGCCGGCGACGGGGGGCAGGTAGCCGGCGGCGGCGACGAGCATGGCCACGACCGAGAGGCCCAGCCCGACCAGTACGCTCTGCAGCGCGATCTTCTTCGTGCGGTGGGCGGCGTGGATCGCCTTGATCAGGTTGTCGAGCCGGTCGACGAGCAGCACCACGTCGGCGCTCTCGGAAGAGGCGGCGGCGCCGCGGGCGCCCATGGCGATGCCGACGGTGGCAGCCGCCAGCGCCGGCGCGTCGTTGACGCCGTCGCCGACCATCATCGTCGGGGCCTTGGCGGCTTCGCGCCGGACGATCTCGACCTTCTGTGCGGGATCGAGTTCGCCGTGCGCCTCGCCGATGCCGAGCTTGCCGGCGATCGCCGCGACCACGTCGGAGCGGTCGCCGGATGCCAGCACGATGCGGCGGATACCGACCTTGTGGAACGCCTCGAGCATGGCGGCGGCGTCGGGCCGCACGTGGTCGGCAAGGACGATGATGCCGGCGAGCTCGCCGTCGACCGCGACGGCCACCACGGCGGCATCGTCCGGCACGCCCGCGCGCAATGCGTAGGGATCACCCTTGCGGCTGTTGTCGCGGACGTAGCGGCTGCCGCCGATCGTCACGCGGCGGCCGTCGACCAGCCCCGAGACCCCGGTGCCGGCGGCCTCGCTGACATCGCTCGGCGTCGACAGCACCAGGCCGCGCCGGCGGGCGTCCTCCACCAGTGCATCGGCGATGACGTGGCTGGACGCCTGGTCGAGCGATGCGGCCAGTTGCAGCACCTGCTGTGCATCCCAGCCCTCGGCCGTCCGCACCTCCACGACGCTGGCCTGCCCATGCGTCAGGGTGCCGGTCTTGTCGAGCACGGCGGTGGTGACCTTGGCGAGCGCCTCAAGGGCCCCGCCGGTCTTGATCAGCACCCCGAGCCTGGCGGAGCGGGACATGCCGGAAATGATCGCGACCGGCAATGCAAGGATGAGCGGGCAGGGGGTGGCGACGACGAGCACCGCAAGCGCCCGGATGCGGTCGCCGGAGATCCACCAGGCGATCCCGGCAATCAGCAGCGTCAGCACCAGGAACCAGACTGCGTAGCGATCGGCGATGCGCACGCTCGGCGCCTTGCTCTCCTGTGCCTGCCGCACCAGCCGCACGATGTTCGCATAGGTGCTTTCCGCAGCCGGCCGCACGGCCAGGAGATCGAACGCATTGCCGAGATTGGTGGAGCCGCTGAGGATTTCGTCGCCTCTCGCCTTTTCGACCGTCGTGCTCTCGCCGGTGAGGCTCGACTGGTCGAGCGCCGCAGCGTCCGAGGCGAGCGTGCCGTCGACCGGCACCACCTCGCCGTGGCGGACGAGGATCCGCTCGCCGGGTCGGATCGCTTCGACCGGCACCTCCTGCAGCGCCTCGCCGGCATAGCGCATCGCCGTATGGGCGACGCGGCCGAGCAGCGCCGTCATCTCATGGCGGGCCCGACCCTCGGCATAGCTCTCCAGCAACTGCCCGCCGGAATACATCAGCGCCACGACGTTTGCGGCGAGCGGCTCGCCGAAGGCGAGCGCCGCGGTCATCGAAAGGGCCGCGACCAGGTCGAGGCCGACTTCGCCGCGACGCAGTGACGTCACGATCTCGACGACGAGCGCTGCAAGCACCGGTACCGTGGCGGTGAACCAGATGCGGTCGGCCCATGTGCCGCTCCCGAAAAGCCAACTGACCGTGCCGGCGGCAAGGCCGGCCGTGGCGATGACGACGAGCATCGAACGCAAAGTGAAGAGGGTTCTCGGTACAGCGGGCAAGATCGCTCCGTCGCGATTCGATGGTTGGCCGTGGAGCGCCCGACCGAGCGGTGCTCGGCCTAATGACTTAGGGTGCCTTTCCCGGCCTGTCCATATCCCGGCCCATCGGGGCGTTGAATGCGCAGGGGGCTCCGACCAGATGCCTATTTCGGATCCGGATTGACGATGCTCTCGTTGGGATCGACAGAGCCGCTGCGATCGGTGACCGGAAGGCTGGCAACATAGACGACGGCGGCGATCAGCGCCGAGACGATGACGACCGCCAGCATTGCCTGCTTGCCGTTTCGGACGGTGAAGACCTTCATCCTCCGCCAACGCCCGACGCCGGGGAGTGGTTCCGCCGGAGTGGTTCCAAGGGGCAATCCGGCGGCCGTCCTGCTAGCCGCGGCGGGCCGTCAGGATGCCGGCGAGCACGATCAGGCCGCCGATCGCCTGCATCGCGCCGAGCGGCTCGGCCAGCAGGCCCCAGGCGAGCAGGGCGGCGACGACCGGCTGCAACAGCAGCGTCAGTGAGGAGAAGGCGGCAGGCAGGTAGGCGAGCGCAAAGGTGATCAGCACCTGGCCGCCGGCATGGCTGACGAAGGCCAGGCCGAACACGGTGCTCCAGCCGGCGGCGGTGGAGGGCAGCAGCGTCGGCTCGAACCACAAAGCGATTGGGAGCATGCAGCAGGCGGCCGAGGCCGATCCCCAGCGCATGATGCGCAGCGTGTCGTAGCGGTTGCGCAACTGGCCGACGGCGAGGATGTAGCCGGCGTAGAACATCGCGGCGATCGTCGCGATGGCATCGCCCGCAAGGTTGCCGCCGCCGAGCGCCGCCGGCCCGCCCTTCAGCACCACGATGCCGACCGCGGCGATCGCCAGGCCGGCGAGGAAGGTGCGGGTGATCGCAAAGCCGAAGAGGAGACGTCCGAAGATGGTGACGAAAACCGGTGCGAGATTGGCAAGCAGGGTGGCGTTGGCGACCGAGGTGACGTGGATCGACAGGTGCCAGGCGGCGAGGTTGACGGCAAGGATGGCGCCCGGCAAAGCCAGCAGCGCGCAATCGGCAAGCGTCTTGGGACCGGTGTCGCCGGCCTTGCCGCGGGCAAGCAGGGAGAAGAGGCTCAAGGGGAGCAGCGCCAGCGCGACGCGCCAGAAGGCGGTCGCAAGCGGTCCCACCTCCGACAGCCGGACGAAGATCGGCGATCCGCCGATGGCAATGCCGCCGGCGACGATGGCGAGCAGGGCCAGCCGATGGGCCGGTGCCGGTGTGGACAAGGACTGGGTCTGGGCCAAGGGTGCCTGCCTGCGAACGATGCCGCTCCGGACCCAGCACCCACGGTCGAGGTGGCACGCTGCGGAGCGAGGATATGTCCTGCAGGCTGGTAGCAGATCGCCGCCTCGTGCAACAGGGAAGCGCGGCGGATTTTTTGCCGATCCGCCGCAACCGGCGTGTGCGGCCGGTCCGGACATGAGGTTTGAAGCGGAGCGGCCCGTCGGCCGTTCCGGTCCTTGCTGCGATGCAACTGTATGGCGGCGCGGGCCGATGCCATGAGGCAACGTCGGTCGTCCGAAGCCCTTGCCGGCGCCGGCAAGGCATGACAATCCAGTTGGCGACGAACAGCGCTGGCCGCTCGACAGCCAGCCGCACCATTGCAGAGGACGACGACATGACCGACACCGCACCGACACTGGCGCAACTCGCCGACGATCTCGGCTCCGGGCGCACCACCAGCCGCGCCCTTGTGGAGGAATGTCTTGCGCGGATCGAGGCCTCAAGCGAGGGCAGGACTACCTTCGTCAAGGTGTCGGGCGAGGCGGCGCGGCAGGCGGCCGACGCGATGGACCTGTTGCGCCGGGCCGGGGCGGCGCCATCCCGCTGGGCCGGAATTCCGGTCTCGATCAAGGACCTGTTCGACATCGAAGGAGAGGTGACCACGGCCGGCTCGCGGGCGCTCGCTGACGCGGCTCCGGCAAAGGCCGACGCGCCGGCGGTGGCGCGGCTGCGCCGGGCCGGCTTCGTGGTGATCGGCCGGACCAACATGACCGAGTTCGCCTATTCCGGGCTCGGGCTGAATCCGCACTACGGCACGCCGCGCAGCGTCTGGGACCGAGACGGCGGCCGGATACCGGGCGGCTCCTCGTCGGGCGCTGCGATCTCCGTCGCCGAAGGCATGGCCCACGCGGCGCTCGGCACCGACACCGGCGGCTCCTGCCGCATCCCGGCGGCCTTCAACCGCCTCGTCGGCTACAAGCCGACCGCCCGTCGCGTGCCGCGCTCAGGCGCCGTGCCGCTGTCGACGACGCTCGATTCGATCGGACCGATCGCCCGCTCGGTCGCCTGTTGCGCAACGCTGGACGCGATCCTGGCCGGCGAGGACACGGTGCCGCCGCGCGATGTCGCCGTCTCGCGGCTCCGGCTGGCGGTGCCGACGACGATCGTCCTCGACGGCATGGATGCCACGGTGGCGGAGGCGTTCCGCTCGGCGCTGTCGCGGCTCTCCGCCGCCGGCGCCGTGATCGAGGAGATCGAGGCGCCGGAATTCGCCGACATTCCGAAGATCAACGCCAAGGGCGGCTTCAGCGCCGCCGAGAGCCATGCCTGGCACCGGGAACTGCTGGAGCGGCGCGGCGAGATGTACGACCCGCGGGTGGCCGTGCGGATTCGTGCCGGCGCATCCCAGTCCGCCACCGATTACATCGAGCTCGGACCGGCGCGCCGCCGGCTGATCGACGCCATCGAGCGCCGCTTCGCCCCTTACGATGCGGTGCTGATGCCGACCGTCGGCATCGTGCCGCCGCGGATCGCCGAGCTTGCCGACGATGCGGATTTCGCCCGCATCAACCTCTACGTGCTGCGCAACGCCGCCTTCGTCAACATGTTCGACGGCTGCGCCATTTCGCTGCCGATCGGCGCGCCCGGCGCGGCACCGGTCGGGCTGATGGTGTCGGGCACGGCCGGCATGGACCGCAGGATCTTCGAGATCGCGCAATCGCTGGAGCGGCTGCTGCAACAGCCGGCCTGACTGTACCAGCCCGGCGACAACAGGAACGCCGGGCCCATTCGAAAACCCATGATTGCGAGGGCTTCCTATTTCCGTCACCCCGAACTTGATTCGGGGTCCAGCGGCGCCGCGTCTGCGGCGCGATAGAGACGCTTTTGCGCTCAGGACGTGAGCGCGCTGGATGCCTGATCAAGTCCGGTATGACGGCTCGATTTGGCCGCCGTTCGGCGATTTAACGTCAGAAGAACGGACCGGGCGCACGCCGATGCGCCCGGTCGATCACTTGTCCGACGGCAAGCGGCCCGCTCAGGCGGCGTCGGGGCGATGGACGGTCTTCACCTCGAGGAAATCCTCCAGGCCGAAGATGCCGCCCTCGCGGCCGTTGCCGGACTGCTTGTAGCCGCCGAACGGGCTGCCGTAGCGATGCGGTCCACCGTTGATGTGGACCATGCCGGCCCGAAGGCGTGCGGCGACGCGTTCGGCGCGGTCCGGATCACCGGTCTGGACATAGGCGGCGAGGCCGTAATCCGTGTCGTTGGCGATCGCGATCGCCTCCTCCTCGGTATCGAAGGGGATGATCGAAAGAACGGGGCCGAACACCTCCTCGCGGGCGATGCGCATGTCGTTCTTGACGTCGGCGAAGATCGTCGGGCGGACATAGTAGCCGGTCTCGTAGCCCTCCGGCTTGCCGGGTCCTCCGACCAGAACACGCGCGCCCTCGGCCACGCCCGCCTCGATGAGCGCCTGCACCCGGCCGAACTGGACGTGCGAGACGAGCGGGCCGATGTGGCTGCCCGGCTCTTCCGGATTGCCGACGGTCGCCGCCTTGCCGGCGCGCTCGGCGATCTCCAGCACCATGTCGTAGACGGAGCGCTCGACGAGCATGCGCGTCGGCGCATCGCAGGACTGGCCGGAATTGTTGAAGCACTCGGCGACGCTGCCGGCGACGCGGCCTTCGAGGTCCGCATCGGCAAATACGAGGTTCGGCGACTTGCCGCCGAGTTCCAGCGTGACGCGCTTGACGGTGTCCGCGGCGTCCTTGCTGACCGCGATGCCGGCGCGGGTCGAGCCGGTGAACGACATCATGTCGATGTCCATGTGCTTCGAAAGGGCCGCGCCGCATTCGAGGCCGTCGCCGTTGACGAGGTTGAACGTGCCGGCCGGGAAGCCGGCCTCGTCGACCATCTCGGCATAGAGCAGGGCGTTGAGCGGGGTGAATTCGGACGGCTTGAGCACGCAGGTGCAGCCGGTCGCCAGCGCCGGCACCACCTTCAGCGCGATCTGGTTGATCGGCCAGTTCCAGGGAGTGATCAGGCCGCAGACGCCGATCGGCTCGCGCCTAACCACGTCGCCGTTGGGCAGTACCTCGCGGCTCTTCAGCCGCTTCAGCGCATCGATGAAGCCCTGCAGGTGGCCGACACCGACATCGGCCTGCTGCTCGGTGCTCATGGTGATCGGCGCGCCGAGCTCGAGCGTGATCGTGCGGGCCATCTCGTCATAGCGGCGCTTGTAGATGGAGAGCAGCTTTTCCAGCAGCGCGATGCGCTCGTCGACGCTCGTGCGGCTATAGGTGGAAAACGCCCGCTTCGCCGCGGCGACGGCGCGGTCGATATCGGCGGCGGTGCCCATGGAGATCCAGGCGATCGGCCGTTCCGTGGCGGGGTTGATGACCTCCAGGTCATTGGCCTTCAGCGGATCGACCCACTTGCCATCGATATAAAACTTGCGTTTGTCGAGCATGCTTTCCTCCATCCATTCACTGTCTTGGCCGTGCGCCCGGCGCCGCGGCCAGCCGGCGGCGAATGTCGACTGCCGGGACGGAAAGCGCAAGGCCTCCCCAGCAAATGTGATCACATTTTTTCGCAGGTCCGGTCCGGCGGTCAGTCCTTGTCCCGTCCGGCATAGAACGACCGAACATCGGCGGTCAGCTTCCGCCGCTCGTCCGGATTGGTGTAGAACATGTGGCCGCCCCGATAGACTTCGAGCGTCGCGCGGTCGGCGACGAGCGCCGGCGGCAGGTGGTCGAGGACGTAGCGGCTGGCGCCATAGGGGGTCAGCGCGTCGCTGTAGCCATGTGCGACCAGCAGCCGGAACGAGGGAACGACCGACAGGAGATCGCGCAGGTCGGGCGTGACGCTGACCTGGGAGCGGGAGCCGTTCCAGTCCCAGTGGCGGTTCACCTCCTTGTCGAGGAGGCGATAGGTCAGACTGGTGGAAAAGCCCAGTTCGTCGCGGGCATAGGCCGAGAAGGCGGCGCCGTAGGCGCGGGTGAGCCCGTCAAGGATCGGATCGGCGCCGCGGTCGGCGGCGGTTTCGGGATAAGGGTCGTCGGCGAGAAAGGCCGCATCGTAGGGGCTCGCGACCTTGCCGGGCGCGCCGGCAATGCTCTTGGTGTAGATGTCGCCGACAAAGCCGCGGGCGCGGGCCACCTCCGCCTTTTCGATCCCCGTCAGTGCCGCCACCCGCGTGTAGAAGCGCTCCGCCTCCTCGCCGGTCGGGAAGGGGCCGGCTAGCGAAACGAGGTAGTCGGTCATCGCGAACCGCTCTGCCGCCGCCACGGCCTCCTCGCTGAACGCGCCCTTGCGCTCGAGCGCCGCGGCCGCGAGCGAGGGGAGTTGCAGGGCGGCGTCGAGCGGGTCGTCGCTGTCGAACACCAGGCTGCCATTGATCAGCGGCGAGAGCATGATGATCCCCGAAACGACGATACCCTGCCCCTCCTTCAGGGCGGTGGCCACCTTGGCCGCCCGGAAACCGCCATAGCTTTCGCCGAGGAGAAATTTTGGTGCCGCCATTCGGCCGGCCTTCTGCAGGTAGAGCGCAATCACCTTCGCCAGGCTTTCGGCGTCCTGCCGTACCCCATAGAAGGCTCCCTCCGCCTCCTTGCCGGCAGGCCGGCTCCAGCCGGTGCCGACCGGATCGATGAGGACGAGATCGGTGAAGTCGAGCCAGCTGTCGGGATTGTCGGAGAGGGCCGGCTTCGTGCCGTCCCGATTGCGGGCGTCGAACTCCAGCACCCGCGGGCCGACGAGTCCCAGGTGCAGGTAGGCCGAGGCGGCGCCGGGCCCGCCGTTGAAGGCGAAGGTGAGCGGCCGGTCGACGCCGGCCTCCTTGGCCACATAGGCGGTGTAGAAGACCTTCGCCGAAATCTTGCCGTCCTGGTCGCGAAGTTCGAGCGTGCCGGCGGTGGCGACATAGGAGAGGTCGCCGGACGGACGCTTGAGGACGTGCTCGGTGACGGCGTCGGCAGGCAGAAGGTCGAGGATCCCGCTGGCGGCGCCGCCGTTATTTCCGGCGTCCTGCGCGAAAAGCGGCGTCGCGACGGAAAGGCATAATGCGACGACGGCGGCGAAGAGCGGGTGGCGATGCATGTCCGAATCCTTTCCTGCGCACGGCTGTCGTCAGTCTGGCTCAGGTGCAGACCTATCGGAACTCAACTCAAGTTGATCGCCATGAATATTGGCGACGATAGCCGGTCGCCAACTCGCGGTGTCCGAGGTCGCGATGGCTCGGCACGCAAACCGACTTCGGAACGGAACCGAGGCCGCTCTCACAAGTTTCGAGCGCTTGGAGCGTGGCAGACCCTTAGGAGGTGAGCGATGTGGCGTTGCAGGAATTCTCTTCTAACCGGACTGGCCGTAGCCGCTATCCTGGCCAGCAATCCCGCCTTTGCCGAAACCTTGAAGTTCATGGCCGATATGAAGGGCTGGAGCGAAGTGCCGCCCAACGACAGCGCCGCGACGGGCGTCGGCGATGTCACTGTCGACACCGCCGCGAAGCGGCTGACATGGACCGTCACCACCAGCAACCTGTCCGGCGAACCGGTTGCCGCGCATTTTCACGGACCGGCGGACCCGGGCAAGAATGCCGATCCGGTCATCGACATCTCCGACTCCCTGGCGTCCGGTTCGGCCGACATCACCGACGAGCAGTTGGCTGACCTGCAGGCCGGCAAATGGTATCTGAACGTCCATACCGACAAGTTCCCTGACGGCGAGATCCGCGGCCAGGTGGAAAAGGTGCAGTAAGACGATATCAGAGCCTGCTCAGCGGTTTTGGGTTCGCAACCGCCACGAGAAGCAGACTGCAGTTCGGGAGACAAGCGGAGCTTCGGTCCTCAAGGCGAACGCGGGGGCTGCGCATGGCCGGGATCCGCCTCTCGGCGGCAGAAGGAGCGGCGCTCAGCAGCAATCCTTTCCGGCCCCGCCGGTCGCCAGTCGCTCGAGGATTGGGCAGTCCGGCCGGTCGTCGCCGTGGCAATGGGCCGAAAGGTGCTGCAGGGTCATTACCATCTCCTGCAGTTGCCGCATCTTTGCCGTCAACTCCTCGATATGCGCGCCTGCGATGCGCTTGACGTCGGCCGAGGCCCGGCTGCGGTCCCGCCAGAGTGCAAGCAGGTCGCGGATCTGGGCGATCGAGAAGCCGAGGTCGCGAGCGCGGCGGATGAAGGTGAGGGTGGCGAGATCCTTCTGCCCGTAGGTGCGATAACCCGAGCCGGTGCGGCCGGCCGCTTCGATGAGGCCGATCGCTTCGTAGTGCCGGATCATCTTTGCCGAGACGCCGCTGGCGGCGGCCGCTTCGCCGATGTTCATGCCCGGGCCTCCTGCGCTGCTACTGCGGAGGCGGGGCGGAACCGCTTCAGCCGCAACGCATTGCTGACGACGAAGACGCTGGAGAGCGCCATGGCGCCCGCGGCGATCGCTGGCGACAGCAGGATGCCGAAGGCCGGGTAGAGGACGCCGGCGGCGACCGGGATCAGCGCGACGTTGTAGCCGAAGGCCCAGAACAGGTTCTGGCGGATGTTCCTCATCGTCGCTCTCGAGATTGCGATGCCGGTCGCGACCCCGCGCATGTCGCCGGCCATCAGCACGATGTCGGCGCTTTCGATCGCCACGTCCGTGCCGGTGCCGATCGCGATGCCGGTGTCGGCGGCAGCAAGGGCAGGGGCGTCGTTGATGCCGTCCCCGACGAACGCGACCTTCTTTCGGCCGCCCTCAGCGAGCGACTTGACCGCGGCGACCTTGCCGTCCGGCAGCACCTCGGCCATCACCCGATCGATGCCGAGCGTGGCTGCAACCGCTTCGGCAGTGCGGCGGTTGTCGCCGGTGATCATCACCACCTCGACGCCGAGCGCCTTCAGTTGCGCGATCGCCTCATTCGTCGTCGGCTTGATCGGATCGGTGACGGCGAAGAGCGCCGCCAGCTTGCCGTCGATCGCTGCATAGAGCGGCGAGGCGCCTGCGGCCGCCAGCCGCTCCGCCTCCCTTTCGAACGGGGCGACGTCAAGCCCGCGCGCGGCCATGAATCCGACCGAGCCGGACTCGATCCGGCGGCCGGAAACGGTCGCTGAGATGCCCTGGCCGGAGGTCGCCTCGAAGGCCTCGGCGGCGGGAATGTCCAGCCCCTCGGCCTTCGCAGCCTCGTGGATCGCGAGCGCGATCGGGTGTTCGGACCGCACCTCGGCGGCGGCGACCAGCGACAGCACCTCGCTGCGGTCGAAGCCGGGCGCCGGCACGATTTCGGTCAGTTCGGGCCGGCCGAGCGTCAGCGTGCCGGTCTTGTCGACGGCGACGACGTCGGTCGATTCCAGCGTCTGCAGCGCCGTGCCCTGGCGGAACAGCACGCCGAGCTCGGCGGCGCGCCCGGTGCCGGTGATGATCGAGGTCGGCGTCGCAAGCCCCATGGCGCAAGGGCAGGCGATGATCAGCACGGCGACGGCGGCGACCAGCGCATGGGCCAGTTCCGGGCTCGGCCCGAGCACGTACCAGAGGCCGAAGGTGACGAGCGCGACGGCGATGATCGCCGGCACGAACCACTGGGTGACGCGGTCGACCAGCGCCTGGATCGGCAGCTTGGCGGCCTGGGCGTCCTCGACCATGCGGATGATCTGCGACAGCACCGTATCGGCGCCGACGCGGGTGGCGCGGAAGGAAAACGAACCGGTCGTGTTCATCGTGCCGCCGGTGACGCTGTCGCCCGGCTTGCGCTCGACCGGCATCGGCTCGCCGGTGATCATCGATTCGTCGACAAAGGAGCGGCCCTCCGTCACCTCGCCGTCGACTGCCACCTTTTCGCCCGGCCGCACCAGCACGATATCGCCCGGCACGACCGCCTCCAGTGGAACGTCCACCGGCTCGCCGTCCTTGAGGACGCGGGCAGAGGTGGCGCGCAGGCCGGCGAGATGGCGGATCGCCTCGCCGGTGCGGCCCTTGGCGCGGGCCTCCAGGTAGCGGCCGGCGAGGATCAGCGTGACGATGACGGCGGCCGCCTCGAAATAGACGTTGGCAGTGCCGCCGGGAAGAAGGCCGGGGGCGAAGGTCGCGACGGTCGAAAAACCCCAGGCGGCCGCCGTGCCGATCACCACCAGCGCGTTCATGTCGGGGGTGCCGCGCAGCAGGCTCGGCACGCCCTTCCTGAAGAAGCGCAGGCCGGGGCCGGCAAGCACCAGCGTCGCCAGAACGAACTGGATCACCCGGCTCGCCTGCATGCCGAGCGTGTCGTGGATGGAGTGGCCGAAGGCCGGCACCGCATGGGCGCCCATCTCCATGACGAAGAGTGGCGCGGTCAAAACGGCGGCGACGATCAGCGACCGCCGGAGTGCCGCGATCTCGCCGGCCCGGCGCTCCTCGTCCGAGGGCGCAGCGGCGGCTTCCGTGTCGCGGATGGCGCGGTAGCCCGTCTTCTCGATGGCTTCGGCCAGGTCCTCGAAGGCGACCGCGCCCCGCAGGAAGCGCACCCGCGCATGCTCGCTCGCCAGGTTTGCGGTGGCGTCGATCACCCCCGGAACCGCCTTCAGCGCCTTTTCGACGCGGGCGATGCAGGAGGCGCAGGTCATGCCCTCGACGGGAAACTCCAGCGTTTCCTCCGACACGCCGTAGCCGGCTTCCCGCACCGCATCTGCGACTGCCGCGACGTTTGGTCGGCCTGCGAAGGTCACGTCGGCCTTCTCGGTTGCGAGGTTGACGGCGGCATCGGTGACGCCGGGCACCTTCGCGATCGCCTTTTCCACCCGCCGCACGCAGGATGCGCAGGTCATGTCCTCGATGGACAGTTTCAACGTCTGCCGGTCTTCCGGTTTTTGGATTGTGAGCATGATCTTCCCTTTCACTGGGACGATCCTGCACCTTCCCATGATGTCAAGGTCAAGCGCTTTTTTTCTGGCGGGCGCCGACCTCAATGCTGATGGTGGCTATCGTGATGCGTTCCGTCTTGTTCGCATGCGGTTGTGAGTCCCCCACGGCGCACTCGCAAAGCATGACCAGCTTCCGCTCCACCCTGCCGACAAGCCGCGCTGAACCGGTACTCGTCAAGTCACACCACTCAATGCTGCGTCGCCAGTCTCCTGTTCCCTCTCCAGCGCAGCAAGAGGGCAATCAGGCCGATCAGGACCAGCACGGCGACAGCGAGGCCGACCCTGGCGGCCCAGACCGGCCAGGTCGACGTTGAGCCGCCGGCACGTAGCGTTGCGACCTGCGCCGCCGTGACCTTGGCCGCCGGGTTGCCAAAATTCTGGATCAGATAACTGCCCAGCGTTGCGACCTGGGTATCCGAAAGCTCCCTGGCAAAGCCTGGCATCAACACGTCCGGCTGCCGATGCAGCCCGTTGAGGATCACCATCACCAGATTGTTGGTGTTTTGACGGCCGAGCGCGGTGTTGTGCACGAGCGAGGGCAGGCCGCCTTCAAAACTGCCCTGGCCCTGCACCTGATGGCAGCTCGCGCAATAGGCGTCGTAAAGCTGCGGCCCGTTCATTTGATCGCGGTCCTGCGGCCACGCCGCGCCGCGGATGCTCGCCAGGTCGTCGGACGGCCTGCCCCAGGCAAAGACCGGCTGCGTGTCGGCCGGGTCGCGAACCGGGGGGACGGTTTTCAGGTAGACTGCCATGGCCTTCAAGTCCGGTTCCGTCATGAACCGGAGGCTGTTGTCGATTGCTTCAGCCATCGGGCCGGCCGCCTGACTCTTGGCCACATGGCCGTCGCGCATGTAGGCAACCAGTTCCTCCACGCTCCAGCCGCCGATGCCGCTGTTGGGGTCGGATGTGATGTTGGGCGCATACCAGGGGCCGACATCGCCTCCCGCCATTTGGGAAGACGCCTGTTCGCCCATGAAGAGATTGCGCGGTGTATGGCAGGTGCCGCAATGCGCGGGCCCGCGCACGAGATAGGCGCCGCGGTTCCAGTCGGTGTCGTGGGCGGGGTCCGGGTCGAACGGGCGCTTGTCGAGGAACAGCAGGTTCCATCCGGCCATCGACAGGCGGATGTCGAACGGGAATGGCAGCTTCGTCTCCGGCGGCCTTGTTTCGACCGGTGCCACACCATTCATGAAGTAGGCATAAAGTGCCGCGACGTCGTCATCAGAAAGCAGTGCATAGGCCGTGTAGGGCATCGCTGGATAGAGCAGCTTGCCGTCGGCGCGCACGCCCTTGCGCACCGCGGCGTCGAACTGCTTCAGCGTATAGTTGCCGATGCCGTTTTGCTTCGACGGCGTGATGTTGGTCGCCATGATTGCACCGATGGGAGTCGACAGCGCCAGGCCGCCGGCCATCGCTGCGCCGCCGGGCGCGGTGTGGCAGGCGATGCAATCGGATGCGGTGGCGATATATTCGCCGCGGGCGATCAGTTCTGCATCCGCGGCCAAGACCGGGCTGGTGACCCCGTAGGCGGTCGCCGCCAGTGCCAGCGCTACCGCGATGCGGCCGAATAGGCCAGACACGGCACGGCTCATGACTTTGATATCCCAGTTGCACTGGTCGAGGCGCCCTGCTGCTCCAGAACATGGGCGACCGAGCGCAGCGCCACCGCAAGACCGTTCTCCGTCGAATTGCAGGTCGAGGAAGTCGGGAGCACGGCTGTGCCGGCGAGGAACAGATTCTCGTGGTCGTGCGCCCGTCCCCATTGATCGCAGACCGACGTCCTGGGATCATTTCCCATGCTGAGCGTGCCGCAGATATGCTGGTTGTTGGCGAACTCGCCCTCCTTGCTGAAGCGCAGGTTGCTGCCGCCCATCAGATTGGCGATGCGTTGGAAGTCCTGCTGGGAGCGTTCGTGGCCTTTTCGCGTGTAATCGTCGATCGAGTAGCGCGCCTCAGGCTTGGGAATGCCCATCTCATCCTTCTCCGAACTCAGGGTGATCCTGCGTTCTGGATCCGGCAGCACCTCCAGCACGTTCTTCACGTTCATCTCGCGAGCGGCGCTGTATCGAAGACGTTTCCCCAGTTCGCTGCCATAGACGCCGGCCGCAATCAGGGCTCGCGTCGCACCATCGACGCGCGAGATGTTGGTGAAGTCGAGGCGGTAGGGCGCATGCTCGGAGCGGAACGGGCCGTCGCGCATGACGTTAATGGAGCTTGGGCTTTGCGGTCCGCGTCCCAGCCAGACGTCCTCGTCGGCGTCGAAGGTCAGCGAGGTACTGGGGTGATCCATCAAGTTGCGCCCAACCATATCGGAACTGTTGGCCAGCCCGTTGGGAAACTTGTCGCTGGTTGACAGCAGCAGCAGCCGCGGGCTTTCGATGCCGTTGGCGGCGACGACGAAGGTCTTGCCAGTAACACGATGCGAAGCCCTGTCGGGATCGTAGTAGAGCGCCGCGGTGATATTACCCTTCTCGTCATGTTCGAGCTTGTAGACATTGGCGTTGGCGATCAGCCTGGCCCCTGCCGCTTCGGCGGCGTCCGCCGAAAGTCCGCCATGATACTGGGCATTGATCGGGCAGATCGGCTGGCAGGAATTGTTGCCGCAGCATGCGGGTCGCCCGTCATAGGGGCGGCTGTTGCGTGCGGTGGTGTTGGACACGACTTCGTATTCGGGGGCGAGCCGCTCGCGCAGGCGACGCATCGCATAGGGTTCGGCCACCGGCTCCATCGGAAAGGGTTTTTGGCGCGGCGATCCGGTGTTGTCGGCGCCCGACACCCCCATGATCTCCTCGGCCTCCTGGTAGAACGGCTCCAGATCGTCATAACCGAATGGCCAGTCTACGCCGACGCCATAAAGGCTCTTGATCCTGAAATCGTTGGGCAGGTTGCGCCAGGCATGGGCTGCCCAGTGCCACGACGTGCCGCCGACCTGGCGGATATACTCGGCAGCGTAGGGATATGCACCGGCCTGCACGATATGATTGTTCGGCTCCGGCTGGTAGATCGGATGCGGCGCCCACGGCACCGAAGGATAGGGCGACATCCAGTCGCTGCGGCGCGGGGAATTCCTGAACCGCGCCACCAGTTCGGCGAGCGTGACGCGCGGCCCTGCCTCGAGGATGATCACCGAGGCTCCGGCGAGCGCGAGTTTTCGCGCCGCCAGCGAACCGATGATCCCCGAGCCAACGACGACGAAATCCGCGGACAATCTGTCGGCCATGTTTTTTCCTCAGCGCGGTTTGCTGGTCCAGCTACCATAAGCGCCGTAGGCATAGGTCGGCGGCTTCAGCACATCGGCGACCACCTCGGCATTGAGGGCGGTCTCGAAGGCTAGGCATCGCGCCTTGCTGCCGTCGCCGACGATGCCCATGTACCAAGCGGTCACGATCCGCCACGGAACCAGAGCCAGCGGCGACTTTTCCTCGTCCAGCACCTCTTGCAACTGCATGGGATCGGTCTTGCGCTGTTCGATCATGGCGAGCAGTGCTTTGGCGGCAGCCGGAAAGCCCGGGTCGTCGGCGACAAGCGCTGCGTATAATCGTTTGCCCTGCGCCGCATCGAGCGACCGCCAGCCGGTCAGAATCGACGAGAGCGTTTGGAACGCGCTCTGGTCGCTCTCGGTCACCTCTTGTGCCAGTGCCCAGGGGATCAACGATGCCGTGTAGGCTGACGCCAACCCAAACAACAGCAGCCGACGGGTGGGGTTCGGACTGCCGGCTAAATCGACGAACTTCTCCATGAAACTGTTCTCGTTGAACGCAATCGCATCCCGCTGCCTTTTCGCAGTGCTTCAGGGCGTCAAAAGCCAAGATAGGGCGAAGCGACCAACGCAGCCGCGCCGTCTCCCAGAAGAAAAACAGCAAAAAGAGACGCCGTCCAAAAGGCCGGGTACTCCCATCCGCCGTCGGTATTGCTGAACAGCCATCCGTTTTTGCCGTGAACGGTCACGATCGTGCCAAAAACGAGCGGCACAAGCAGCAATGCGGCGTAACGCGGCCAGATTCCAAGAATGAGACAGGCTGCGCCGCCCAGTTCCGCTGCAATCGTCACATAGGCCAGCCAGCCGGGAAGGCCGAGCGACTTGAAGTAGTCCACAGTGCCGGGGATCGTGTATACCCGGATCTTGAGCATGGCGTGAGCAACAAACATTGCACCGAGGCAAAGCCGCAACAAAAGCACGCCATAGGGGCCGGCAATCTGATCGATCATCGCGCTATTCCCATGCCTGACGTGGCATTGCGCAACGGCTGGACGCTGCCGTCAGCGTACGCCTGCTTTTACCCGTGTCAATGATCACGACAAGAAGCCTGAGGCTCGGCTGGCTGACGCCTGCCGAGAGTTCGCCAGCAGTCAAAAGGGATGCAAGTCAGCTTGCGCCAATTGTGGTCATTTTGCTCGGCTTGGACGAATGACCAAATTGGCGCAAGCAAGCGGACTGGCAGCTTTCGGCCCCCGGATTGCCCATGAGGACATTAGCCGGTCGCGCACGTGGCGTTCGTTACAAGCCTGGATGAAATGATATACGATGGTGGCATGCTCCCGCCCTTCCGGAGCTTTGCGGAGGCGATATGCGCACGATAGAGGATCTTGCGTTTCTATGGCTCCTCGTCGCGACGTCGCTGGCGTTTGGACTGATCATCTGGCCCTATTTCGGGGCCGTCCTCTGGGGCGTGGTGGCGGCGATCGTCTTCGCGCCGCTTTACCGCCGTCTGTTGTGGGTCACCGGGCAGCGCGCCGGCCTCACCGCAATCATCACCGTCGTGCTCGTCGTTCTGCTGGTCATTGTGCCGCTGATGCTGATCGCCTCCTCACTGGTGATTGAGGCCAACAGCCTGTACGACGGCATTCAGTCGGGACGGCTGGACGTCAATCAGTACCTCAGGAGCGTCGGCGACATGCTGCCGGCCTGGGTCAAAGGGCTGCTCGACCGCTTCGATCTGTCCACTGCCGGCGCCCTCCGTGAGCGGCTGTCGCAGCTGTTCTCCCAGTTTCTCCAGTTGGTCCTCACGCGCGCCCTCACCGTGGGGCAGAGCACGCTCGAGTTCATCGTCTCCCTTGGCGTGATGCTCTACCTTCTGTTCTTCCTGCTGCGGGATGGCTCAGGCCTGACACGCAGGATCAGGGACGCGATTCCGTTGCGGGCGTCGCAGCGGGACGAGCTGCTGCAGAAATTCGCGGTCGTCGTTCGCGCCACGGTGAAGGGGTCCATCCTGGTGGCAATCCTGCAGGGCGCCCTCGGCGGCTTGATCTTCTGGGTGCTGGGGATCCATGCTCCAGTACTGTGGGCCGTGGTCATGGCATTCTTCGCGCTCGTGCCCGCTGTCGGAGCGAGCATCGTGTGGCTGCCCGTCGCACTTTACCTCCTGATCTCCGGCGCGGTCTGGCAGGCGATCATCCTGGTCGCCTTCGGCACGCTGGTCATCGGCCTCGTCGACAATCTCCTGCGGCCGATACTCGTCGGCAAATCCACCAGGATGCCGGATTACGTCGTCCTGATCTCCACCCTCGGCGGCATTTCGGTGGCTGGGCTGAACGGTTTCGTCATCGGCCCGATGATCGCAGCGATGTTCATCGCCGTCTGGGACATAAATACGTCCTGGCGCCGCGCCGCTGGCATACCGGCAATACAAGCCGGTTCGCATGAGAATGCCGACAGGCTTCCGCCGAGCGGAGACACGGACTCTCGGGACTGATCGGCCGTCGAGCGCGGCAGAGTTACGTCCGAGCTTCCACGTCTGACACTTCGGTCGATCTGGCAGGAGCGGCGCCGGCGGCAACTGCTCGTCAATCCAACGTTCGTCCATGTCTTCGGCCCTTCCATGTGAGGAGGTGTTGGTCTTGCTTTTCCGGTGACGACACACATCTGCAACTGCTGGACAAAGGAACGGGAACGACGCATCGTCGATCCGATCCACCAAGTTCTGGAACTAAACACCTAGCCGAGTCCGACCGGTGAGTTATCCGCGAGAAAGGCTTGTCAAATGCTGCATTTCCAGAGGTCGACATCACCCAATGAAACCGTTGCTCCGCTGCGACCTTTGCCGGACACCGGTCTGGGTGCACCGGATGCGCTGCATAGCATCGCTCATGTCCGGCGCCTGAGACGGAACCAGGAGATATTCGACGAGGACGAGCACGGCGACAGCTGGTACTGCGTTGTCGCGGGGGCAGTTCGCGAGTATGTCGTGCAAAGCGACGGGCGCCGCCAGATCATCGACATCCTTCTTCCGGGCGACTTCTTCGGGTTCACATTGCGCAGCCATCGATGGTTCGGCGCTCAGGCCGTGGCCGAAGAGACGACGATCGAATGCTATCCGAGGCAAAAGGTGGAGGTTCTAGCGGACAAGGAACCATCCGTGGCCCATGAGATCAGAGCCCAATGCTTCCAGGCGATCGAACGGCTCGAGTCACAGATGCTCGTTGCCGGCACCATGACCTCACAGGGGAAGGTGCGCGCATTCCTTGCCTATTTTTGCGATCGGTTGGCCTGCGTCCAAGGCGATGGTGCGCCGCTGCCGATATCCCGTTACGACATCGCGGACATGCTTGGCATCTCCGTTGAAACGGTATGCCGCGCCTTCACGGAACTCCAGGAGCGCGGGCTGATCACCTTGCAGGGTCCGCGCCGCATCACGGTCAAAGGAAGCCCAACCCGATGCTGCTGTGCGGAAATTGACGACGGTCAAGGTAATTGATCGGCAGCCGCCCGAAGATGAGCAGTTGAAGCGCCCTCGCTTGCGCCGAACGTGTGCCATGGAGGCTGTAATGGCAGGCAAGGTTATCGGCATTGATCTGGGAACGACCAACTCCTGTGTCGCGATTATGGAAGGCAGCCAGGCGAAGGTGATCGAGAACGCCGAGGGCGGACGAACCACGCCTTCGATAGTCGCCTTTACCAAGGATGGTGAAATCCTCGTCGGCCAACCCGCCAAGCGCCAGGCTGTAACAAATCCGGAAAACACCATCTTTGCCATCAAGCGCCTCATCGGCAGGCGCTATGACGACCCGACCGTCGAGAAGGACAAGGGGCTTGTCCCCTACAGGATCGTCAAGGGCGCCAATGGCGATGCCTGGGTCGAGGCGATGGGCAAGCAATACAGCCCAAGCCAGATCAGTTCCTACATACTGGTGAAAATGAAGGAGACGGCGGAAGCCTATCTCGGTGAGAAGGTCACGCAGGCCGTCATAACTGTGCCGGCCTATTTCAACGACAGCCAGCGCCAGGCCACCAAGGATGCGGGCAAGATCGCCGGGCTCGACGTTCTGCGCATCATCAACGAGCCGACCGCGGCCGCTCTCGCCTACGGGCTGGACAAGAAGAAGGCCGCAAAGATCGCAGTGTACGATCTCGGCGGCGGCACATTCGACATCTCGCTTCTCGACATCGGAGAAGGGGTATTCGAGGTCAAGGCGACAAACGGCGACACTTTCCTTGGCGGCGAGGATTTTGACAAGCGCATCGTCGACTGGCTGGCCGATGAGTTCAAGAAGGATCAAGGCATCGACCTGCGCCAGGATCGGCTGGCGGTGCAGAGGCTGCGCGAGGCGGCGGAAAAGGCCAAGATCGAGCTGTCGTCGGCGATCGAAACCACGATAAGTCTGCCGTTCATCACCGCCGATCAGCATGGTCCCAAGCATCTCGAGATCAAGCTTCGCAGGGCCAAGCTCGAAGACCTGGTTGCCGACCTGATCCAGCGCACGGAGCCGCCTTGCACGGCGGCGATGAAGGACGCGAAGACCACTCCGCAGGATATCAATGAAGCGGTATTGGTCGGCGGCATGACACGCATGCCGAAAGTGCAGGAGACGGTCAGGAAGATATTTGGCCGGGAGCCCAGCAAGGGCGTCAACCCGGACGAAGTGGTCGCCATCGGCGCCGCTATTCAGGCAGGTGTTCTGCAAGGCGATGTCAAGGATGTATTGCTGCTCGACGTGACGCCGCTGTCTCTGGGGCTCGAAACGCTGGGGGGCGTGTTCACACGGCTCATCGAGCGCAACACCACCATTCCCGCAAAGAAAAGCCAGATTTTCTCGACGGCAGAGGACAATCAGAGCGCCGTTACGATACGCGTCTTCCAGGGCGAGCGCGAAATGGCCGCCGATAACAAGCTGCTTGGCCAGTTCGACCTGGTGGGCATCCCTCCTGCGCCGCGCGGCATGCCCCAGATCGAGGTCACCTTCGACATCGACGCCAACGGCATCGTCAATGTCACCGCGAAGGACAAGGCGACCGGCAAGGAGCAACAGATCAAGATAGAGGCTTCGGGAGGATTGTCTCAGTCCGACATCGACCGGATGGTGAAGGAGGCGGAGGCAAATGCCGAGGCCGACAAGAGGCGGCGTGCGCTGGTCGAGGCCCGCAACCAGGCGGACGCGCAATTAAGTGCCGCGCAACGGACCCTGGACGAGGCTGGCGACAAGCTGTCGCCCGCGGACAAGGCGCCCTTTGAAGCGGCCATCAACGACCTCAAGACAGCCATGGCCGGAGATGCGGTAAGCGAGATCGAAGCGAAGATGCACGCGCTGCAGGTGGCCTCGACCAACTTCGGCGCGAAGCTCTACACGGCCAATGCCGGATCTTCAAAGCCCCAGCCTCAGACAGGAACGTCATCGGATGAAGGTGTCGTCGATGCTGACTTCGAGGAAGTTGACGATGGGGATGGGCACAAGCATTCCTGAACGCTCGACAACCTGCGGCGGGTGATCGAGGGTGACATTGCCATCGAAGCCGGCAGATCCTGAGCACTGCACGCATCGCCGACAGGCCGCTTGCTCGCAAGGTCATCCCTTGTCGGGCATGCCGCGAGCAGCTTGGTGAACGGTGCCTTGAACTGCGTTCGGTCGAAGCCGGTGGACCCGATTTCTGCTCAAATCGCGTTTGAGATGCCGAGAGCGGTCACATGAAGATAGGAATAGTCGGCACCGGAAACGTGGGCTCTGCATGCGCTATGGCGGCTGCGGTTCGTGGAAGCGCCAGGGAGATCGTGCTCGTCAACCGGACACGCAAGACCGCTGACGCCGTGGCAGCGGATATCCAGTACGGCACCCCGCTCGGACGCAGGCTTGACATCGTCGCCGGCGACTACGACGCGCTGAAAGGTGCAGGTGTCGTGGTGATCACTTCCGGGATGAATGAAAAGGCCGGCGGCGCAACCAACCGCAATGATCCGGAAGGACGACTGAGACTGCTCGGTAAAAACGCTGAGATCTATCGCGACATCGTGCCCAGGATCGCCGGCGCGGCGGCTGGTGCCGTTCTCCTTGTCGTGACCGACCCACCCGACCCGCTGGCCGACATCACGCGCGAGATCGCCGGTCACAGCCGGGTGCTCAGTGCCGGGACCTTTCTGGACAGTCTGCGGTTCCGGATCCATTTGGGCCGGCATTTTGACATCGATCCCGCCTCTGTCGAGGCGCAGGTGGTCGGCGAGCATGGCACGTCGCAGGTGTTTCTTTGGTCCTCTGCGCGTATCGGAGGGATCCCGGTCCCCGCACTGTGTGAGCAACGAGGCGAGAAGCTCGAGAAGGTACGGCCGGCGCTCGAAGACGCCGTGCGCTATGCGAATATCGCAATTATCGAGGGACATGACGCAAGTCAGTACGGGATCGGCATCGCATCTGCCCGCATTTGCGAAATCGTGCTGGCCGATGAACATGCCATCATTCCGATCGGTAGTTTCCAGGACAGCGTCGGCGTTTTTCTGTCATTGCCAAGCGTCGTGGGCCGGATTGGCGTCGTAAAGACAGCGGAGCCGGCAATGTCTGACGAAGAGCGTGAGCAACTCGCAAGCAGCGCAAATAGCATCAGGCAGGCATTGGATCGCATCCGAAAGAGCTGATACCCATCGCTTCGACAGCCGCTGGACCGGGCGCAACGCCACGCAGTCAAAAACTGACGGGTGTCAATGCTCCCGTCGATGAAAGGCAATAGCCTTTCCGTTACGCGCTGCGATCGCGCAGCCAAGGCGCTCATCGCCATATATGTTCCCCGGCCCGCGGGCTTCGCGTCCTTCGATAGGAAGCACATATGCCAACCATCCTTTCACCTGGCACCACCGCGCCCGACTTCACTTTGAACGCCACGCCGGATCAGAAACTGTCGCTGTCGGAATTCCGCGGCCGTCGCGTCATCCTTGCCTTTTACCCGGCCGACTGGAGCCCGGTTTGCGGAGACCAGATGTCGCTCTACAATCACGTGCTGGCGGAGTTTCGAAAGAAAGGCGCCGAGCTCGTCGGAATTTCGGTCGATGGGGCGTGGTGTCACCAGGCATTCGCTCACGACCGCAACCTGCATTTCCCGCTGCTGTCCGACTTCGAGCCAAAGGGGGCGGTATCGCGTGCCTACGGCGCCTATCAAGACAACGTCGGCGAGAGTGCCCGCGCCCTCTTCATCGTCGATGAGCAGGGAAAGATTGCCTGGAGCTTCCTCTCCCCGGTGGGGATCAATCCGGGAGCGGACGGAATCCTGGATGCCCTGGACATGATGCCAGCCCCGGAGACAACCAATGTCGCAACTTAGAGTGCCCGTTAGCGCGCGTGACCATATTCGCGGCGGCAACGATGCCGACGTGACGCTGGTCGAATACGGCGATTACCAATGCCCGTACTGCGCCATGGCCAACCCGATCGTGGGGCTGATGGAACGCCAGTACGGCCGCGCGCTGCGCGTCGTCTTCAGACACTTCCCGATGGAGGAAGTCCATCCTCTCGCCCTGACGGCGGCCGAGGCCGCCGAATATGCCGGTGACAACGGCGTGTTCTGGGAAATGCACGATGCGATCTACGCAAACCAGCCTCGGCTGGGGGTACCCCTTCTCTTCGCCATCGCGGGAACGCTGAAGCTCTCGCAAATCGGGCTACGCGATTCGCTTGCCAGTTTCCTCCACGCCGAACGGGTGCGATCCGATTTTCTCGGCGGCGTGCGTAGCGGGGTCAATGGCACGCCGACCTTCTTCATCAATGGCGTTCGACACGATGGCGGCTTCAGCGCATCGGAACTCTCCGCCGCGTTGGAGCAGCAGTTGACCGTGACACGTTGAAACGGCGAAGGCGCGGACAAGCCCCCTATCGCGGGGAGATCTTCTCGACGAAGTAGCGCGGGATCTGATCGCGCTCACGGCTGCGATAATACTCCATGCAGAAGCTGACGAATGCCTTGAACCGGGGCCTGATTGATGTCAGCCGCGGCGATAGGTGCTGGCATGACGAAGCACTGCAGCTAGACTGATCCGCATCTCACCGCTACAGCCGCCGCCGCTTTTCCGTCGAGATCAAGGCGCACGCCGTGCCGGCGGATGGGAGGCGGACGGCTCGGCGCTGATCCCGCAAATGGCTTCGACATCGAAACCGCGCCACCGCCCGTGACCGGCCGCTCGTGCTCACCGATGCTGATTGCGCTCGGCAGCGATGAGATGGGTCACCGTCGGCTTGCCGAGCAGCTTGGAACCGAGCTTGTCTTCGATAAGGCGGTCGGCGGTCGTCACGCGCCTGTGCTGGCGCAAATGCTCCAGCCATGATTCAAGCAGAAACGTCTCCATGTATCGCCCCTTGACGGCTGGATCTTCGAAGATGCACCAGGCATATGCTCCGTCACGCCTTCGCTCATGCGACAACTGTTCCACAGCCGCAAGAAACGCTTCACGATCCTTGGGGTCTATCCGGTACTCGACGGTCACCATCACCGGGCCCGCATCGGCTTCGACCGGCTCGGTGATGATGGGCTCAGGCCAGTGCATGGAAGGCGAGAGGTCGATGCTATCCCCGGTCTGGAGTTTCCAGCGCCATGTCAGCGGAATCGCCAGCAGCGCCCCGCCCGCGGCGACGAAATGGGTCAGCGGCAGCCCGACAAATTCGGCAAGGCTCCCCCAGATGATGCTGCCCAGCGTCATGCTGCCAAAGAACACGCATACATACATCGCAAGGCCTCGGCCGCGCACCCAGTCGGGCAGGACCACTTGTGCCGATACATTCAGACTGGAGAGCGTGGCGATCCAGGACATGCCGGCTATCAGGCTGGCCGCCAATGCGATAATCGGTTCCCTCGCCAAGCCGAACAGCACCAGCGTCACGGCCGTGCCGATTTCACCGAGGACCACGATGCCGTTCGGACTGAACTTCTCTCTCAGCCGCGGCAGGAAAAACGCAAAGCCAACCGCCCCCAGTCCGATCGCCCCCAGAAGCATGCCGTAGATGTCGGCGCCGCCGCCAATCTGGGTGCGCGCGACAAGCGGCAGCAACGCCCAATAGCCACTGGCAAACAGGAAGAATCCCGTGGCGCGCACCAGGGTTGCCCGCAGATGCCGGTTGTTGCGAGTGTATCGCAGCCCGGTACGAATGGCGCTGGCGAACCGCTCCGCCGGAAGTCGGTGCGTCGGAGGGGCCTTCGATCGTCGCCACCACAGAAAGACGCCGATCACGCCCATGTTGCTGAACGCATCGAGCCAGAACGGTGCGGTGATCCCGAACGCGGTGATGACGATGCCGGCCAGTGCCGGCCCAATGGCACGGCTGATATTGATGCCGACGCTGTTGGCCGCCACGGCCGCCGGGAGATCTTCCTTGGCAACGAGCTGCGGAACGATGGACTGCCAGGCCGGGGCCTCCAGCGCCGCCAATGTGCTAATCGCCAGCATGAACAACAGCAGCATTGCGGGCGTCACGTAACCGGCGGACAGCAGGGCGGCAAATGTCACCGCGACGAGGGCAACGAGGATCTCGAGGATGAGGATGAAGCGGCGCTGGTCGACGATGTCGGCGAGCGCGCCGGCCGGCAGCGCGAAAAGAAACAGCGGCAGGCTGGCCGCGGCCTGGACCAATGACACCATCAGCGGATCAGCATTGAGGCTTGTCATCAGCCAGCCTGCCGAAGCGTTGTACATCCAGGATCCGATATTGGCCACGACCGTCGCCAGCCAGAGCAGTCGGAACACACGGTTTCGGAAGGGCGCCAGCGCCGCCGCGGCCGCGCGAGGCTGGGCGGTCTCAGTCGTTCGGGACGGCGTTTTTTCTTCTGATCTCCGAGAGGCCATAAGTGCCTTGCCTGAACTTCTGAAGCGCTCGGGCGATTACATGAGGCGATGGTAGTCGGCGCCGTGAGCCACCTGATGCGCCGTAGTCGGCCATGTCCCGGAACAGCGGGTGCAGTGCCCGGGCCTGTATCGTCGAGCCTGTGCCTCACGGGAACACGCCGCCGGGGCTACACGACAGGTCTTCAAGTGTGTTCTCGTTTTGAAGCGAGTCAAGAAACTTGCGCGCCGCTGCAGCCTTGAACAGCAAAGCCGCCCGCGTCGGGGGGCACGACCAACTCGCCCGGATACTGTGGTGACCAGGATGACCGTGGTGCAGCCCGGCAAACGTGTGCTTAAGACTGTACACCAGCACGCCAGCGGGTTTCGCTGCTCGGAGGTTGGAACAGCCGAAATCCCGATGGCGCCGATTACGATCCCCTGCCATTCAACCAAGCCCTTCGTCTTGGCGGCGCAGTGGGCGAATGCCGCTGCAATATAACGGACAGCGATCATTGACAGGTCTCGGCGGCGCCATACCTTCCTTCAGTGGCGTGGGGCCGGGTTTCTGTAACGGAACGGAGAACTGTCATGCCGTCTTCACGCAAGGAACTTGCCAGCCTCGCAGGCGCGGCCACCGCCGCCTCACTGGTGCTCGCTTTGCTCGCGCCTGCGCAGGCGCAGGAGGTGCGGACCGGCGACAAGGCCTTCGGCACCTGGCAGGACGATGCCCCGGGCGTCGCCCGGCACATCACGGCGGCCGACCTGCCGCCGCCGAGCCTCACCGAAAACGATCCTGAAGCGCCGGATTTCGAGAACATGGCGAAGGTTGTGCCGGCGCCCGAAGGCAAGATGCCGGATGTCCCGGCAGGTTTCACCGTGCAGGTGTTCGCCAGCGGCCTGAACCAGCCCCGCGTCATCCGGATCGCCCCTGACGGCGATATCTTCGTGGCGGAAAGCGCCAGCGGACGCATCCTGGTTTTTGCCGCCGACGCGGCCAATGATGCGCCGGCCAAGCCCGAGGTCTTTGCCGAGGGGCTGGAGAAGCCCTTCGGCATCGCCTTCTATCCGCCGGCCGAACCGCGATACGTCTATGTGGGCGCAACCAACCAGGTCGTTCGCTACCCGTACAAGGCCGGCGACCGCAAGGCGACCGGGCCCGCCGACATCATTATTCCCGATATACCTACCAAGCGGCATTGGACGCGCGACCTGGCGGTGTCCCCGGATGGTCAACGCATCTTTGTCTCGATCGGCTCTTCTACAAACGTCGCGACGGGGATGTCGGAGAAGAACCCGGAGGAGATCAAGGCCTTCGAGAAAACGCACGGGCTCGGTGCAGCCTGGGGCGACGAAGAGAATCGGGCCGTGGTGCGTGTGTTCGATTCGGAAGGCGAGAAGGTCCGCAACTTTGCGACCGGCATCCGCAATTGCTCGGGCATGACCATTCAGCCGGGTACGGGCACCTTGTGGTGCACCGGCAACGAACGGGACCATCTCGGCGCCAACCTGGTGCCCGACTTCCTGACCAGCGTGAAGGACCGCGGGTTCTACGGCTGGCCATGGTACTACACCGGCGGCAACGAGGATCCGGCCCATGCCGGCGAGCGCCCCGACCTCCAGAGCAAGGTGACCGTGCCGGATGTCCTACTCCAGGCGCATTCCTCCACGTTGCAACTTGTCTTCTACGACAAGGATGCGTTTCCAGCGGAGTACCGGGGCGACGCATTTGCGACCATGCACGGGTCTTGGAACCGGCAGGAACGGACCGGCTACAAGGTGATCTGTGCCCGCATGAAGGATGGCAAGCCAACCGGCGTCTATGAAGACTTCATGACCGGGTTCGTGCTGGACAAGGACACGGTCTGGGGCCGCCCGGCCGGCATCGCGGTCACCCGGGACGGTGCCCTGCTGGTCAGCGACGATGCCAATGGCACGATCTTCCGCGTTACGGCAGGCAATCAGTGATCCGGCTCATCGGCAGTGCCCTCCATGCTGCGCGCACCGAAGAGATCAGGTCGGGCGGTTTCCGTTCCGACTGAGATTCGCAGATAGGGAGGGTTTGAATCGGGTCCGAGAAGCGACGGCGGCTTCGGGTGAGATGACATTGCGCGGAGCCGCACGCAATTTCGTTCGCAATGGCGGTATCATTGGCAAGTAGAAGCCAGAGTTCGCTGCGCAGGCGCAGCTGACTTCGATCCTGTTTGCGGCGTTGAGTTTGGCAAGGACCGCCTGAACGTGGTTATTCGCCCCCTTCTTCCGCACCGTCTGGTTCGCCATCTTCTCCGTCCGGGGCGTCGGTCAGGCCGGCCGCGATCGCATCGTCGACTTTCTCCAGCCAGATGAATTCCAGCTTGTCGCGGACCTCTTCGGGAATATCGGGGAAGTCGCGGCGGTTGCGGCCAGGCAACATCACGCGCGTGATCCCGGCCGCAGCCGCCGCGACGACCTTTTCCTTTATGCCGCCAACAGGCAGCACCAGCCCGCGCAGGCTGATCTCCCCGGTCATGGCCGTGTCGCTGCGCACGGCGCGGCCGGTCAATAGCGACACGAGCGCGGTGAACATGGCAACCCCAGCACTCGGACCGTCCTTCGGCGTCGCGCCGGCGGGCACGTGCACGTGGACGTCGATTTTCTCCAGCAGCGTCTCATCGATGCCGAGCGATGCGGCGCGGTTCTTGACAAGGCTGAAGGCGGCCTGGGCGCTCTCGCGCATGACCTCGCCAAGCTGTCCGGTGAGAATGAGATTGCCCCTTCCCGGAATGCGCGTCGCCTCGATGAACAGGATGTCACCGCCGACGGGCGTCCAGGCGAGGCCGGTCGCCACGCCCGGAACGCTTGTGCGCATTGCGACCTCGTTTTCGAAGCGCGGTGGTCCGAGAATCGCGTCGAGGTCGGCCGCCCCGATCCGCACGGTCGCCGCGCTGCCTTCGGCGATTTTTACCGCCGCATTGCGCAGGGCGCGGCCGATCTCCCGCTCGAGGCCGCGCACACCCGCCTCGCGGGTGTAGTCGCCGATGATGCGCCGGATCGCTTCGTCATCGATCGCGATCTGCTCCGGCTTCAGCCCATTTGCTTCCGCCTGTCGGGGCACCAGATACCGCCTCGCGATCTGGAACTTCTCGCCCTCTGTGTAGCCGGCAAGGCTGATGATCTCCATGCGGTCGAAGAGGGGACCTGGCACGGTATCCAGCATGTTTGCGGTTGCAATGAAGACCACATGCGACAGATCAAACGGAACCCCGAGATAATTGTCGCGGAACGTGCTGTTCTGTTCGGGGTCAAGCACTTCGAGCATGGCCGCCGACGGATCGCCCTGGATGCCGCGCCCCATCTTGTCGATCTCGTCCAGCATCATGACGCAGTTGCGCGCCTTGACCTTGCGGATCGCCTGAATGATGTTTCCCGGCAACGCACCGATATAGGTGCGCCGATGCCCCCTGATCTCCGCCTCGTCATGAACGCCGCCAAGGCTGATGCGGGCGAAGGGGCGATCCATCGCCCTGGCGATGGATCTGCCAAGCGAGGTCTTGCCGACGCCGGGCGGACCGACGAAGCACAGAATGGGCGCCTTGCCCGTGGGCGCCAACTTGCGTACGGCGAGATACTCGACGATGCGGCGCTTTATCTTGTCGAGCCCGAAATGGTCTTCGTCCAAAATGCGCCTGGCCTCTGCGACGTCGATCGGCTTTTCCTGCGGCAGGGCCCAGGGCAGTTCGATAAGCCAGTCGAGATAGGTGCGCACCATGCCGGATTCGGCGGCAGCCTCCGGCATGCGCTCGTAACGGCGCAACTCCTTGCGTGCGATTTCCTCGACCTCCGGCGGCATATCGGCTTTGGCGATCGCCTCGCTGAGATCGGCGATTTCCGGGCCACGGCCTTCGGTGTCGCCGAGCTGCCTCTGGATCGCCGCCATCTGTTCGCGCAGGATCGCCTCGCGCTGCCGCTCATCGAGCGATGCCTTGGTTTGTCGGCCGATTTCCTGGGTCAGCCGCAGCACCTCCAGCCGCTGCGCCAGATATCGGGACACCTTGTCCAGGCGCGCCGAAACGTCGACGGTTTCAAGCAGCTCCTGTTTCTCTTCGGGTTTGATGTCGAGATAGGCGGCGACCAGATCGGCCAGCGCATCCGGTGCGGTGGCCGCCTGCAGCGCGCCGATCATCTCTTGCGGCACCTGCGGCAGGAGTTGCAGCCCTTCGACGGCCTGCTGGCGCAGATGGATGGCCTGTGCCTCGATCTGCGGCGTCAGTTCCTGGCGTTGTTCGATGCGCTGCACCCGGGCGGTAAAGTAGGGCCGCTCACGAACGAAGTCGACCACGCTGAACCGTTGGTCCCCTTGCAGGACAAGGTGATGGTTGCCGTCCGGCGTGTTGACGTACCGCAGGATGTTCGCGACCGTGCCGATCCGGTGCAGATCGAGCGCTGAAGGTTCGGCAAGCTCTGCATCGCGCTGCATCAGAACGCCGACCGGCTGCTCATCGCGCAGCGCTTGCTGAGCGGCCAGGATCGAAGGCTCGCGGCCGATGGTGACCGGAAAGACCGTGCCCGGAAAGATGACGGCGTTGCGCACCACCAGGATGATCATGGCGTCGCCCGGCAGCGCTGTCGCGGGTGGTGGCGGGGCGGGTTCGGCGCCAGAACCGGTTTCTGCTCCCCGCATCAATTCGTTCCGATGAGTCATGGGTTTCGCCATCAGTCGCCTTTGCGCAGGGTGAACACCAGGCAGCCGTAGGCCGCACTTCGCTGCACCGAGGTGTAGCGGCCCGGCGGCAAGGGAATGCTGCGCTCGAAGCGGCCTTGTGGCAGCTCCAACCGGTGAATGACGGCTGTGCGCAGTTGCGGCGGAGGTGGGCGGCGGCCCGCCACAATGAGCACGTCGCCTTGGATGGCGGCGTCGACCGAATTCGGCTCTATGCCAGGAAGGGCGACCATGATCACCACTTCGTCGGCGAGTTCCAGCACGTCCACGGGCGGCTCCCATGCCGGCTGCTGCGACGGCCCCCGCGGCTGGAAGAAGTTGCGGTGCAGTTGCTCGGCTCGCATCAGCATGGCGATGGCTTCCGACCACATCCAGTTGGTAGAATCGTCACGCCCCATCTGCAATTACCTTCCCAATCTGGCGTTCCATGGTCTTCTCGTCCGCCGGCGGACGACTAGAATTCGGAGTGTTCCTCGGGATGCTCATGCAGATACACAATCACCAGCATCGCCATGCTTGCCCCGGCGACCGTTCCCGACGTCAGGCCGAAAAGAGCGCCCGTGGTAACGCCGAAGAGCAGGCCGATATCATGTCCAGCCAGCCCGCCGATCACCGATGAAAAGACGACGCCGAGCCAGAAAGCGGGCGGAATGGATTTGTCGCGCGGCCTCGCGAAGAGGTCGGGGTAGGAGTCTCCGAGGAAGTGGCGAAGCAACCAGATCATCACCAGCGCGAACAGCGCCGCAAAGATTGAAAGGAGTCTGTCACCGACCCTGCCACCAAGGGTCCAGCCGACGGCTGCGCCAGCGACCGCGCCAATAATCAGGGCGATGAAAATGAATATCGACGCGAAGTTGCTCGTACTCCGAGTCCCGGTTCCGCGTGTCGTTGCCATCTTTGCTCCTTCGCCAGGCCGGCAGGGACAGGACGGCGCCCTTGGTCTGATCCGGCTTTGGCACTGAGCGGCGGTCGGCCTATAAACGCTCCCAGAGCAATCGACCGCCTTTGCCCGTTTTGAGGAACCGCACCGCAAATCCGCACGGATACACGTTGCTCCGGTGCCATTTGCCGTTCAACCGTTCTGAAAACCGGGCTCTTTTCGCCCCCCGGTCAGCGCATGGTCATCAACCGCTATCACGTCATTGGGGCACTCTGGTGATAATGCCACTTGCAATGCCGGCTTGCATTCAAAATCGCCCGCTTCCGTTTCTCCACGACTGACAGAGCCGGATCTCGAGGCCAGATCTGGAGCCGCATCGGGATGGGCGAGGCAGATCGATGTTCGACCGCCAGTGCGGAATCGCTGCGAGCAGGGCGCGTGTCATCTTCGAGCCTGGCGGTTGTGATTTGACTGGCGGGGACGCTAGGAATTCGAACGGGCAGATGGTACCTTCGCATGCTTGTGCAGACGGGCCGAGGAGCTTGTCGTTGCAGCAATCATCCACCATTGGCGATCCGGCTCCGAGCCCCCTTTCGGTTAGTCGACGCGACCTCCTATGGGCCTCGGCGATGGCGGGGGCCATCTCCGTGGCAGGCGCTCCCGCGGCCGCTCAAAGCCCCTCCGAGCCCCTTCCGTCGCCGAATTCAACCTCTCCAGGGCAGGGGCTGCTCTATCCGCAGCGAAACGAAACTCGCGATCTGATCGATCTCTCAGGATTGTGGCAGTTCCAGATGGACCCGCATGGACAGGGCGAAGCGCAGGGCTGGTTCCAGGCCCTTCCTAGCCCGCGGACGATCCCGGTGCCGTGCAGCTGGAACGACCTGTTCGACGACGCTCACACCTATGTCGGGCTCGCCTGGTACCGAATCGAGGTGTGGGTGCCCTCGGGCTGGCGTGGCCGGCGCGTGATCCTGCGCGTCGGATCGGCGACCTATGCCGCCAGGGTATGGGTCAACGGCTCGCTCGTGACGGAGCACCTCGGCGGCAACCTGCCCTTTGCGGTCGAGATCACCCAACAGCTGGCCTGGGAGCGGGCAAACGTCATCGCCATCGCGGTCGAGAACGAGCCGAAGCCGGAGCGGGTGCCGCCCGGCCCGCCTCCCGGGGGTGGCGGGGTGCTTGGCGTCGCGGCCGGTTTCCCCGGGACGACCTACGACTTCTTCCCCTATTCGGGGCTGCACCGCCAGGTGTGGCTCTGTGCAGTCCCAGCCGTGCACATCGATGACATCACGGTCGTGACAACGATCGAAGGCGGTGACGGCATCGTCAACCTGAAGGTCGCGACCGTCGGCGCCGAAGCAGGCACCGGAAAGGCGCGCCTGGACGGCATCGAGGCCGACCTCGTGTTCCGCGCCGGCATGGCCGAGGCCACTCTGCGCGTGCCGGGGGCACGGCTCTGGAGCCCACAGGATCCGTACCTCTACCGATTGACCGTCACACTGACCGACCAGGCGCGGGTCGTCGACATTTACGCCCTCGACATCGGCATCCGCACGGTCGCGGTCCGGGGCGACCAGATCCTGCTCAACGGCCAGCCGATCAAGCTCACCGGTTTTGGCAAGCACGAGGATTTTGCGCTCAGCGGCCGTGGCCTGAACCTGCCGGTGTGGATCCGCGACTATGAGCTGCTGCGCTGGATCGGCGCCAACTCCTACCGCACGTCGCATTACCCCTATCCGGAAGAGGTGATGCAGCTGGCCGATCAGCGTGGCGTGCTGGTGATCAACGAAATCCCCGCCGTCGGCTTGAATATGGCGGATTCGCAGCAACTCACTGAGCAGCGCCTCATGCAATCGCAGTCGCAACTGCGCGAGTTGATCGCGCGCGACAAGAACCATCCGAGCACGATCATGTGGTGCGTGGCAAACGAGCCGGTGGCTCGCGCGCCAAACGATGAGGTTCCTCTGTCGCCAGCGCTGAAGCAGACGGCGATTGACGCCGGCACGCAGTTCTTTCGCCGGGTCTATGACGAGGCACACCGGCTCGACGGAACGCGGCCGGTCACGCTCGTCGGGGTCGGCGGCGGGCCGCGCGAATGGCACAAACCATTCGATGTGATTTGCATAAATCGTTACTATGGGTGGTATGGTGGCCTGGGCGGCCGGCTCGATCAGGCAGCCGCGGCGCTGGCACGCGACCTGGACGAATTGCACCAATCATTCGCCAGGCCGATCATCATCACCGAGTTTGGTACCGACGCGCTGCCGGGCACGCATAGCCTGCCGCCCGAGATGTGGAGCGAGGAATATCAGGTGGAATTCTTGCGCCGCTACCTCGATGTCGCAGCGCAGCGTCCGTTCATGGCCGGGATGCATGTCTGGGCATTTGCCGATTTCAGGACCGTCCAGGGCGTCGGGCGTGCGGGGAGCATGAACTACAAGGGTGTGTTCACCCGCGACCGCCGGCCCAAGATGGCGGCGCTTTTCCTGCGCAGCCGCTGGGTCGGGGCGTGAGGGGCCATTCCGCCAATGCGCCACCGCGGCGCTCCCGTTTTGGCCTGTGTTTTCCTGTCGTGTGTCCGGAACGAAACCGATCCCGTGCGGTTCTGCATGTCGGCGTGTCGTCCCAGTTTCCTGCATCCGGTCCAAGGCCTGCTGGCGGGCCCGGCCCGGATGGGCATGGCATCGCAGCATAGCCATGCCGCATTTGGACCATGCAATGACCTTGGTTTTAAGAAAGCCTGATGTTGCAGCGGCAATCTCGAAGGTTTTAGGTGCAGCGAGCTGACGACGGGCATTGGCGCGTTCTTTTCACAAGCGGTCCTTCGGGCCGAAGGGAGAAGGAACATGAAACGCGTTTGGATTGCCGGGTTTCTGCTTCTTTCGACGCTCAACGGCATGGCCCTGGCCCAGGGCGCACCGCCCGCCGCAACCGACCCGAGCACCACGGGAACAGTCGGCCAGCCAGGTGCCATCGCGGCGCAGCTGCGGACGACGACACCCCTGATGCAGGGCTGGAAATTCACCTTCGACAACAATCTCAGCGACGATGACGCGCTGGCTTCCAGGGCAACCAATTGGGAAACGGTAAACCTGCCCCATACCTGGAATGCCGACGCTGCCACGACCGGCAACACCTCACCCTACAAGCGCGGTCTCGGCTGGTATCGGCTGGAGTTCGACACACCGGCGAAGGGAGCGCGCAAGTGGCTGGAATTCGGTGCGGCAAGCCTTGTCGCCGACGTCTGGCTGAACGGACACAAGCTCGGACAACACAAGGGCGGGTTCACGCTCTTTCGGTTCGACGTCACGGACACGTTGGTTCCGAACGGCAAGAACGTGCTGCTCGTCAAGGTAGATAACACCGCGCCCACCGCAGCTGACGACCCGACCGACATTCCGCCGTTGGGAGGCGATTTCATCTTGTACGGCGGCCTTTACCGTCATGTTTCCCTGGTATCAACCGCCGACGCGGTGCACTTCGAACTCGGCGACATGGGCGGTCCAGGCGTCTATGCTGCCACCACCGCCATCTCCCGCGATAGCGCCACCGTCAACGTGCGCGCCAAGCTGAAGAGCGATGCCCAGGCCGGCGCCGACTACCTGGTTCGCCTCTCCTTGCTGGACGCGGACAGCCATGTCGCGCAGAGCGCGGAGGAGAGCGTATCGCTGGATGCGGGCGGCAGGGTGGCGGTCTCCCACGACCTTCAGGTGAGCCGACCGCACCTGTGGCATGGCATCGAAGATCCCTACCAGTACAAGCTGTTTGCCGAACTGCTGACGCAAGATGGCAAGGCCATCGACAAGGTTGTGCAGGATTTCGGCATCCGTGAAATGCGCTTCGATCCTGAGAAGGGATTCTTCCTGAACGGCAAGCATGCCGCCCTGCACGGGGTCGCCACACACCAGGAAACCTACCGCAAGGGCTGGGCCGAAACGACCAGCGACGTCGACGAGAAGTTGGCCCTGGTCAAGGAGATCGGGGCCAACACCATTCGCCTCGCACACTATCCCTATGACCAGTACATGCTTGAAAAGCTCGATCGCATGGGGCTCATAGCCTGGGCGGAACTCCCTGTCGGCATCGGCGTCACGACGGATGTCCCCGTCATCATCGGACAGGCAGGCCGGTCGGTGTGCCCCCATAGCGAAGCCTCCCGCTCCTTCCGCGCCAGTGCGCGCCAGCAGTTGCAGGAGATGATCAGACAGCAGTTCAATCATGCTGCCGTGGCCATCTGGGCCCTCGGCAACGAAACCACCTACATGCACAAGGACTGTGCGGGGCCCTGGCCCGACAATCTAACCCCGGTCTTTCGCGAGTTGCAGGCGGCGGCCAAGGCCGAGGATCCCTATAGGGTCACGGCCTACGCGGATAACGTCACCCAGGCGCTGCCTCCAGTGAACGGCAACTACATCGATCTGGGCGGCATCACCGATGTCTGGGCCCGCAACCAGTATCCTCTCTGGTATTCGGGCCCGGTCGCGCGGCTGACCACCATACTCGATGCCGTGCGCGGGCGGTATCCCGACCAGCCCGTCGGCATATCCGAGTACGGCGCCGGCGCAGCGCTGACCCATCACACCGACAATGTACTGGGCGGCCCGCCCGAGGTCCGGAACCCGGGCCTGCCCGTCGTCTATCAGCCGGAGGAATACGCAAGCTTCGTGCACGAGCAGGTCTATGCGAAGATCCTGTCCACCGACTATCTCTTTGCCACCTATGTCTGGAACATGTTCGATTTCGCCACCGGTCTCCGCAACGAGGGTGACGTCCAGGACGTCAACACCAAGGGCCTCGTCAGCTTCGACCGCAAGACCAGGAAGGATCCGTTCTACTTCTACAAGGCGAACTGGAGTTCCGATCTGGTGACCTACATCACCAGCCGCCGCTACACGAACCGCGCCTACCCGATCGCCGACGTCAGGGTCTACAGCAACGCCGACCGGGTCGAGCTCTCGGTCAATGACAGGCCGGTCGGCGCGATGAAGCAGGAACAATGCCTTCTGAAGACGTGCGTGTTCAAGAACGTCAGACTGGCTCAGGGCGCCAACAAGGTGGTGGCTGTCGGGCAGCGTGGGGACGACTCGATAAAGGATTCGGTCGACTGGTCGCTGAACACAAAGAACATCAACATCGCGGCCGGCCAGTTGGAGACCGGCTTCATGTCCGGGGAACATCCCGACAAGCTGGCCCTCGATGACGCCACCGCTCCGGATGTGACGGGGTCCACATCGGCATCTTCGTCGGGCGAACTCTTCGGCTCCGACAACTTCTTCATCGGCGGCGAGGGCGATTGGCTGGTATCGAAGGGGCTCGATGCGCCGCTGGACACGACCGCTGTCCAGGGAACGGACGATCCGCAACTGTTCAAGAATTTCCGTCGCGGTACTTTCAGCTATTTCGTTCCGCTCGATGACGGTGACTATACGGTCACGCTTGGTTTCCTTGAACCGGACAAGGCCAAGAAGATCGGCGAGCGTGTCTTCGACGTCGTCGCGAACGGCGAGATCGAGCTCGAAAACTTCGACGTGCTGAAGGCCGCCAAAGGCAAGTACCGCACGGCTATCGACGAGTCTTTTTCGACAAAGGTCGCCGACGGATATCTCAAGCTCGATTTCACGCCGAGCCTGGGCGAAGCCGTTGTGTCGAACATCCGTATCCGGAAGCGATAGCGAAGGGGCGGGAGGCTGACTTGAAGGTCTCATTGATTGGCCTGGCGGCCGCATCGGGTCGACGATCACAGCGGAACTGCTGCGGCGGGGGCATGCGGTCTCTGGAATTGCGCTCCCATCTCGCCTGGGCAGAGCAACGCAAGTGGCTTGGCCTTAGACGCTGTGATCTCGACAACGCGCTTCGACACGTCGGATCCCGCCGCGCTGATCGCAGCCGTCAAATCGGCCGAAGTCGGCCGCGCCCGCTTGTGGTCGGGGGTGGGAAGCCTCGAAGTGGCGCCAGGAAAATGCTTCAGGGCTCGCCGGACTTCCCCGGGCTGGCGGGCGTGGGAGTCATTCGCCTTGAGATGCTTGGGTAATGATTGAGCATTGAAATGCCCTTGGTCCGTACCCTGTGGGCAAGATGGTCAGGCGCCTGGCGTGAGGTTGCGGCAGCAACGATCGCGGCGCCCTTGGCATGGGCGGTTGCACAGAAGCTGTTTGGCCACCCTCATCCGGTATTCGCTGCGGTTATTGCGATCGTCGCGTTGGGACCTGGCATCGCCAGCCATCGGAAGCAGGCTTGGGGACTTGTCCTTGGGGTAGCGATCGGCATCCTAGTCGGAGAAATCGTTCTCTTTATTCCCAATTTCACTGCGGCAGCGGGTATTGGAGTGTTCGTTTCGATGATGATCGCCTGTTCTTTCGACCTGGGCCCGGTCATGCCAATTCAAGCCGGTGTTTCTCTTCTCCTGGTGCTTACACTAGGCCCTGAGACAGCAGGCTATGTTCGCATGGTCGATGTCGTGATTGGCGCAGTAATAGGGCTGGCCTGCGGTAGGGTTCTCCTCGAGTCGCAAGGCCGAGATAGCAGCTGACCTGAAAGGGGCAACATCAATCGGAGTGGGCGTTCGCGAGTCCTTCGACGTCCTTTGATTTTCCTGGCATGTTACCGAGGCCGGACGAGGCTGCCAGTCCCGGGGTTCGGCCAGCTAAGGCGGCGAGCCGCCATCGATCGGTTGCCATTTATGGGATCAGCAAGACGCTGCCCGCTATCCGTCCTGACTCCATCTCCTCGTGGGCTTTGGTCACGTCCTTTAGATGGAATTCTGCGGCGATTTCGGAAACGATTTCCATCTCCATTGCCCGGATCGCTGCATTTGCGGCATTACGGTACCTGTTGGTGTCAGAACACCACGCCATGATGCTCGGGTGGCAGAGTGACTTGCCGGGCCGCAGCTCTTCGATGGAGATGGGAGGTACAGGTCCCGCCGCCTGGCCGATTGTGACGGCGGTACCGAAAGGGCGGACGGAGCGGATGGTTTTGACAAGCATGTCGCCGCCGATCCCGTCGTAGGCGACGTCGGCACCCACACCGCCTGTAATCTCTTTCACCTCGGCAACAATATCCGCTTCCCGCCCGACGATAAGGTGGTCCGCTCCATAGGAAGCGGCGCGTGACGCTTTTTCGGGCGTACTGACCGCACCGATTACCGTGGCATTGAGCGATTTCGCCCAGCGAACAAGGATACTCCCAAGGCCGCCCGCGGCCGCATGGATCAGGACTATACTTCCTTCCCTGACATCATAGACCTTCTCGAGCAGCATATAGGCCGTCATGCCCTTGAGCAGTGAGCTGGCCGCCGTCTTCGACGAAATCGCTTCGGGCAGCTTGACGACCTTTTCAGCGACGATGTTCCTGGTAGAGCAATAGGCACCGACAGGCGGGCCTGCATAGGCGACATGGTCGCCGAGCTCAAACTCGACGACGCCAGCACCGACTGCTTCGACAACCCCTGCCGCCTCAGCGCCGATGACCGCAGGGTAGGATGGAAGCGGATAAACACCCTCGCGATGGTAGATATCGAGGAAGTTCGTGCCAATGGCTTGTTGGCGGATTCTAACCTCGCCCGGGCCTGGCGCTCTGGCGGGTTGATTTTCAATGCGGAACTGTGTGGTGCCGCCGGGCGCTTGCAGCAGTATGATATGATCGGTCATCCTGATCTCCACTTCTGCGCGCAAAAATAAGCGCTGGCAGCATGTGTGAAAATTCCCTATTGCTTCACATCGGTTGGGAGAAAATTCACACAGATGAACTGGGAAGACCTGAGACATTTCCTTGCGCTGGCGCAGTCGGGAACGTTCCTCGGCGCGGCAAGACAGCTCGGCGTCGAGCACGCGACCGTCAGTCGACGCGTCACGGCGCTGGAAAGCAGCTTGGGGCGCAAGCTTGTGGACAGGCGGGGTCGGCGCGTCGTTCTCACCGCTGACGGCGAACAGGTTGCCCGGCAGGCTGCCCTTGTGGCCGAGCAAGCCGCCGCTGTCGAGCAGGTCGGGCGCAACAGTCCAACGGCGATGCGCGGCCATGTCAGGATCAGTGCGCCACCGGCTCTTTCATCCGCGCTTCTGGCGAAACCCATCGTTTCGGTCAGGCGCGATCATCCTGGGATCGCGATTACGTTAGTCGGCGAAACGCGCCTTGCCTCGCTGAACCAGCGTGAGGCAGACCTCGCCATCCGGCTGTCACGACCGGAGCGCGGCGATTTCTCAATCGTCAAGCTCGGAGAGGTGGAGTTCCGGCTTTACGCGACAGCATCCTATCTGGACATCACGCCGCCCGGCGAATGGACTTTTATCGGTTATGACGAGAGCATGAGTGCATCTCCGCAGCAAACGCGCTTGGTCGAGTATGCTGCCAGCCGACCCATCACGGTTCGCTCCTCGGTTTTGGAAGTTCAGGCTGCTGCCGCGAGACTTGACGGTGGCGTGGTCATGCTTCCCGACTTCGTCGTCTCGGAAACCGATAGTCTTCAAAAAATCGACCCCGATGCGGTCCTGACGCGAGAGGTTTGGCTCATCGTGCACTCTGAGATCAAGAACGTCCCGTCAATTCGTGCCGTCTCCGACGCTTTGAGGCAAGTCTTCGTGGATCGGCGCGCTCGCTAACTACCTCGGCTGTGTTGAGATCAGGTGCCCCTTTGGCCACAAGGCTCCCTCCCTTGGTCCCACGAGTTCAGCCTCGACTCCCCGCGAACCTTCAAGCATTGGCAGGTCGACCGAGCAGCGAAGTGCGTCGGCAAGCGACCTTCACCTTTTTTGGAAAAGCACCTCAGGACTTTTTGGTGGAAGGCGTGATTCCAGCCACTTTGCTGAATCACCTTAGTATTGACCAACAGCTGACCGGTCGATCTGGTAGCTCAGCGTCAAGCGAAGAGAGGCGGGATTTCGATCAGTTTTCCGGTGTCGCCGCTTCCCTTCTCGACGATGTCGAAGGCCGCCGTCAGCATGCCGGGTACGTCCTGCCGGGCCATTTCGATGTCGTGGCCGAGCAGTGCAACGAAGGGATCCCAGTCGAAACAGCCGATGATGGGCGGTGCGGCATCGAAAAGCGGTGACGACTTGATCCAGCGCATCACGCCTTCGAGCGAGATGGTGGAGTTGACGAACATCCCGCGCGGCACGCTGCCTTCGCTGGCCGCCATCGCGCTCAGCGCCTGCGCGGCCTTTTCCGGCGCGTAACCGCAGGCGAGAATATGGTGTTCCTCAATCGGGACGCCGAGATCCTGGTGGGCCATGCGGAAGCCGCGAATACGTTCGGCCGTGTTGTGATCGCTGCCGCGTCCGCCGATGAAGAGTAGCGGCGCCATGGCGCCGCTCTTCTGTTCGACATTGATCAGTGTCCGCTTCGTCAGCTCGCGCGCGCCGGCGAAGTTGTCTGAAATGATCGAGGTCGCCTTGGTGCCGGGCAGGTCGAGATTGAGGCTGCGCGTACCCGCCGCGAGACAAATATCGGTGATGCGGTCCGGATCGGTGGCGCCGGTCGAGATCAGCCATTCGACCTGGTAGGACAGCATGGTGCGCGCCGCTTCGATTTCGAGGTCGGGATCGCGCAACGTGCAGGTGATGATCGGGAAGAGCCCGCGCGCGCGCGCCATGATCTCGAAGGTTTCGACGATCGAACCGAAATAGCGGTTGTCGTACTTCGGTACGATCATGCCGATGATGCGGGATTTCTCCCGCCGCAGCAGGCTCGCCTGCATGTTGACGGCATAGCCCTGTTCCTCGGCGATGCGGGTGATCTTCTCGGCGAGCTGGCTGCTGATCCGGCGCTTCTTCCAGTTGCCGTTCAGCACGGCGCTGACGGCACTCGCCGATGTGCCGGCGAGCTCGGCAAGATCATAGATCGTCGTCTTCTTCTGCGGGCGCTGCTGATTCACGAAGTCCTCCTCCGAAAGCCAACTTGACATCAAACGGGCAAGGTGGCAATTCTTGCTTCATCGATTGAGCAACGGTGCTCCATCGATGATACAGGTTGGCTGTGGAGGGTCGACCGGGAGGCGTTCTGCCAGTGCCCACATCCCGCGGCGCCGATGTGCTCGGCGAAAAACGGTGATCTGCGTCCTTGTGACAGGCGACGCGGAGTGGGTGCGAGGAGCGGTCCGGGATGGTCTCTCGACACGGGCTTTCCCCACTCAAGGAGGAGAATGAGACATGAAAATTCGTTCCGTGCTGCTGGCGACCATTGGTCTTGCCGCACTGGCTTCCGGTTCTGCTTTCGCGCAGGAAGGGGCGACCGTCGCCTTCCTGATGCCGGACCAGGCATCGACCCGCTATGAAGAGCATGACTATCCGGGCTTCAAGGCTGAAATGGCCAAGCTCTGCCCGACCTGCACCGTCATCTACCAGAACGCCAATGCGGACGTCGCGCTCCAGCAGCAGCAGTTCAATTCGGTCATCGCCCAGGGCGCCAAGGTCATCGTCCTTGACCCGGTGGACTCCGCTGCGGCCGCTGCCCTCGTCGAGATCGCCCAGTCGCAGCAGGTTAAGGTCGTCGCTTATGACCGGCCCATTCCCGACAAGGCTGCCGACTACTACGTCTCCTTCGATAACGAGGGTATCGGTCATGCAATCGCGCAGTCGCTCGTCGAGCACCTGAAGGCGAGCGGCGTGCCGGAAGGTTCGGGCGTTCTCCAGATCAACGGCTCGCCGACCGATGCCGCAGCAGGTCTCATCCGCGACGGCATCCATCGGGGTCTGAAGGACTCCGGCTATAAGACGCTTGCCGAGTTCGATACGCCGGATTGGGCGCCGCCGAAGGCGCAGGAATGGGCCGCCGGCCAGATCACCCGCTTTGGTGCGGATATCAAGGGCGTTGTTGCAGCCAACGACGGCACCGGGGGTGGCGCGATCGCCGCCTTCAAGGCCGCCGGCGTAAATCCGGTTCCTCCGGTCACCGGCAACGACGCGACGATCGCCGCCCTGCAACTGATCATCTCGGGTGACCAGTACAACACGATTTCCAAGCCGTCGGAAATTGTGGCGGCCGCCGCGGCGAACATCGCCGTGACGCTCCTGAAGGGCGAAACCCCGGAAGCCAAGACCACGCTCTACAATACGCCGTCCGAACTCTTCGTGCCGGCCGTGGTTACGGCGGAAAACATCAAGGCGGAGATCTTCGACAAGGGTATCCAGAAGCCCGAGGAAGTCTGCACCGGCGAATACGTCGAGGGTTGCAAGAAGCTCGGCATTATCCAGTAATATCTTTCAAGGGGCTCGGTCGGGGCCTATGCTCCGGCCGGGCGTATCCATTCCAGAGAAGAGCGCCTCGTCATGCAACGAAATGACATCGGCCTGCCCCCTAAAGGCACGACCATTCTGAAGTTGAGCAATGTCTCGAAGAATTTCGGTGCGGTCTCCGCGCTGACCGACATTGAGCTGGAAGTGAAGGCGGGCGAGGTGGTCGCGCTGGTCGGCGACAACGGTGCCGGCAAGTCGACACTGGTCAAGGTGCTCGCGGGTGTGCACCAGCCGACTGCGGGCCGCATCGAGTTCTGCGGCCAGGAGGTTTCGCTGGATAGCCCGAGCAGCGCGCTCGGACTTGGAATTGCGACCGTCTTCCAGGATCTGGCGCTCTGCGAGAATCTTGATGTCGTCGCCAATCTTTTCCTTGGCCATGAGCTCTCGCCCTGGAACCTCGACGAGGTGGCGATGGAGGTGCGTGCCTGGACGCTGCTGCGGGAGCTCGCAGCCCGAATCCCCTCCGTTCGCGAGCCCGTCGCCTCGCTCTCCGGCGGCCAGCGCCAGACGGTGGCAATCGCCCGGTCGTTGCTGCTGGATCCCAAGATCATCATGCTCGACGAGCCGACGGCAGCGCTTGGCGTCGCCCAGACGGCCGAGGTGCTGAACCTGATCGAGCGCGTGCGCGAGCGCGGCCTCGGCGTCATCATCATCAGTCACAACATGGAGGATGTGCGGGCCGTTGCCGACCGCATCGTCGTGCTTCGTCTCGGCAAGAACAATGGCGTCTTCACGCCCGACGCCTCCAATCACGAACTGGTGGCGGCCATCACCGGCGCTACCGAAAACGCCGTGTCGCGCCGCATCGGCCGCAATAGCGGCGAGCAGGCAGCAACCGGGAGCCCCGCATGAGCACTCAGATGCCTAACGAGAATAAACCCACTCCCCTTGCCCTCGACCGCAGCGACGAACGGGTCAGCCATGCCGACAGCATAGGCGGCATGGTCCGCGCCTTTGTCAGCCGTGTCCGCTCCGGCGACCTCGGCATGCTCCCGGTCGCGATCGGCCTGATCGTCATCTCGACCGTCTTCAGCATTCTCAACCCGATCTTCCTTGCGCCGAACAACCTGGTGAACCTGCTGTTTGACTGCGCGACCGTCGGCATCATCTCGCTTGGCATCGTCTGCGTGTTGATCCTCGGCGAGATCGATCTTTCCGTCGGCTCCATGAGCGGCCTCGCCTCGGCGATCATCGGCGTGCTGTGGGTGAATTCCGGCATGTCGCTGCCGCTCGCCATCGGTGCCGCGCTGGTGACCGGCGCGGTCGTCGGCGCGCTTTATGCGGTGCTTTACAATCGCCTCGGCATGCCGAGCTTCGTCGCGACGCTTGCCGGACTTTTGGCGCTTCTCGGCATGCAGCTCTACATCCTGGGGCCGACGGGCAGCATCAACCTGCCTTATGCGTCGCCGCTCGTCCGGTTCGGCCAGATCCTCGTGATGCCCGGCTGGCTGTCGCATCTGCTCGCTCTGGTGCCGGGTGCCGTTCTCGTCATCGCGGGTCTGGTGATCCGCAAGCGCCGTCAGGCCGTCAATCTGTCGTCCCAGCCCCTGAGCAGTCTGGTCGTCAAGGCGGTGGTGCTGACCGTCATCCTGGAAGCCGCCGTCTACTATCTCAATCTCGGCCGCGGCGTGCCGTGGATGTTCGGCCTTTTCGTCGCACTCGTCGTCATCCTCAACTATGCGCTGACCAAGACCAAGTGGGGCCGTTCGATGTTCGCCGTCGGTGGCAATCGCGAGGCCGCTCGCCGCTCCGGCATCAACGTCCGCCGGATCTACCTGAGTGCCTTCATGCTTTGCTCGACGCTCGCAGCCCTTGGCGGCACCTTTTCGGCAGCCCGCCTTGCCTCGTCAAGCCAGCAGGCCGGCACGGGTGACGTGAACCTCAACGCCATCGCAGCGGCGGTCATCGGCGGCACCAGTCTGTTCGGCGGCCGCGGCAGCGCCTATTCCGCCCTGCTCGGCATCATCGTCATCCAGGCGATCTCGAACGGACTGACGCTCCTCAACCTGAGCTCGTCGCTTCGCTACATGATCACCGGGGCAGTGCTTGCCATCGCCGTCATCGTCGACTCGCTCGCCCGCCGTTCGCGCGTCAGCCATGGCCGCGCCTGATTGAAAGACTGGAGACTGAACATGACTGAACTCATGAAGGGCAAGGTCGCCGCGATCACCGGTGCGGCATCCGGTATCGGCCTGGAATGCGCGCGCACACTGATCGCCGAGGGAGCCACCGTCGTTCTGATCGATCGGGCGAAGGACAAGCTCGAGGCGCTCTGCAAGGAGCTCGGCGAGCGCGCGGTACCGCTGGTCGTGGACCTGCTGGATGGCGCCGATGTTTCCAGCATGCTGCCGCGCATTCTCGAATGCACCGGTCGCCTCGACATCTTCCACGCCAATGCAGGAGCCTACATCGGCGGCCCGGTGGCGGAAGGTGATCCTGATGCCTGGGACCGCATGCTGAACCTCAACATCAACGCCGCCTTCCGTTCGGTGCATGCGGTTCTGCCACACATGATCGCGCAGAAGTCGGGCGACATCCTGTTCACGAGCTCGATCGCCGGCGTCGTTCCCGTTGTCTGGGAGCCGATCTACACCGCGTCGAAATTCGCCGTTCAGGCCTTCGTTCACTCTACCCGTCGCCAGGTCGCTCCGCATGGGGTCCGCGTCGGCGCGGTTCTTCCCGGCCCGGTCGTCACGGCTCTGCTCGACGACTGGCCGAAAGCCAAGATGGAGGAGGCGCTCGCCAACGGCAGCCTGATGCAGCCGAAGGAAGTGGCCGACGCGGTTCTCTTCATGCTGTCGAGGCCGCGCAACGTAACGATCCGTGACCTGGTGATCCTGCCGAACAGCGTCGACCTCTGACACCGGTCTTATCCTCCGCATGCCCATGAATGAGCAGGACACCATGACCCCAGTAGAGAACTCATCCGAGGCAGCATCGCGCTACGTCATCGGCGTCGATGTCGGAACCGGCAGTGCGCGTGCGGGTCTCTTCGACCTCAACGGCCGCATGCTGTCCGTTGCCAAGCGTGACATCTCGCTGTTCCGCGAGGCCGGTTCGATCGTCGAGCAGTCGAGCACCGAAATCTGGGATGTGGTCTGCGGCATCATTCGCGAGGCGGTTGCTTCCGCAGGCGTGGACCCGGCAGGGGTCGTCGGGCTCGGCTTCGATGCAACCTGCTCGCTGGTGGTGCTCGGGGAGGACGGCAGGCCGCTCGCCGTCGGCCCTTCCGGACAGGCCGAGCGTGACATCATCGTCTGGATGGATCACCGCGCGGTTGCCCAGGCCGAACGCATCAACGCCCTGGGCCATGACGTCCTGCGCTATGTCGGCGGTCGCATTTCTCCGGAGATGGAGACGCCGAAGATCCTCTGGCTGAAAGAAAACCGACCGGCGACCTACGCTGCCGCCTGGCAGTTCTTCGATCTCGTGGATTTTTTGACCTGGAAAGCAACCGGCGATCTCTCCCGCTCGACCTGCACGGTTACCTGCAAGTGGACCTACATCGCCCATGAAGCCCGCTGGGATGAAGGCTATTTCCGTACCATCGGCCTGCAGGAACTGGCAGATGAAGGCTTCGCCCGCATCGGCACCGCGATCGTCGAGCCCGGCACCGGTCTGGGCCATGGCCTGACGGAGGAAGCCGCGCGTGCCATGGGCTTGATGCCCGGCACGGCAGTGGCTGCCGGGATGATCGACGCCCATGCGGGCGGCATCGGCACCGTCGGCATCGGCGGCAATCCGTCCGAGAACCTGGCGTATGTTTTCGGTACGTCGTCCTGCACCATGACCTCGACGGCCGAGCCTGTGTTCGTACCCGGCGTCTGGGGACCATACTATTCCGCAATGGTACCCGGCATGTGGCTGAATGAGGGTGGCCAGAGCGCGGCCGGTGCCGCGATCGACCAACTGCTGTCCTTCCACCCTGCCGCCGCCGAGGCAACGGCGCAGGCGCGTGCCGAAGGCAAGTCGCTTCCGGCCTACGTGTCCGAACTTGCAACAGGGAAGGTCTCCCATGCTTCGGAGGCAGTCAAACTGGCCGTCGGCCTGCATGTCGTCCCGGAATTCCTCGGAAACCGCGCACCTTTTGCCGATCCGCATGCCCGTGCGGTCATCGCAGGGCTCGGAATGGAGCGGGACATCGACAATCTCGTCGCACTCTACATCGCCGGTCTTTGTGGCATCGGCTATGGCCTGCGCCAGATCATCGAGACCCAGGCGGCGGCCGGCGCCTCGGTTGAAAGGGTGGTGATCAGCGGAGGTGCCGGTGCCAGTCCGCTGGTCAGGCAGATCCTGGCCGATGCCTGCGGCAAACCGGTCGTCGCCCCTGTCGCCGAGGAACCCGTCCTGCTTGGTTCGGCGATCCTCGGCAGCGTCGCAGCCGGGGCTTTTCCCGACGTTCGCAATGCTATGGGAGCGCTCTCCGAGATTGCCGCGGAGTATGCGCCGAGCCGTGAAGTGGCTGGAGTTCACGAGCGGCGTTACCAGGCATTTCTCAACTTTCAGGAAGTCTTGCGAACTGCCCGGCTTTTCTGATCTGGGTTTTAGCAACGCCTGCCACTGTCAGCTTTCGCGACACGATTCACGGCTGCTGGCAGGTAGCTCCAGCGCATTGTCTTCGATCTGCGGCGGGCCTGGACAATCTTTTCAAGCATGACCCCGTCGGGATCGACCGCGCGCGAAGGGCGGCGTCGCCTCCCGCGGATCGTCACCGCCACGTCGCGCGGCCGCCGCACATCGCTCTGGTTCGCCATTGTATTGATTTCATTGAGAATTTGTAGTTAGGGCGCCGATAGCGCTCGCTTTACAACTCAAATTGGCAGCGCTACCATGATTTCGTGACGTCGAGGGATAAGAGAAACTCGGGAACGTCACTGGAACGGCGCTGTCGGAATGGTTCTGCAGGCCATTGCCTGTTGCGCCTGCTCGACCTCCTCCGGTTTGCCCCTTTCGATTCCGCATCCCACACGACAACTCTTGGGAGGGAAATCGATGCAGAAGTCTTTCCTCAGTGGCCTGCTCGCCACTGCTGCTATTATCATCGCCTCCACGACTGCCAGCGCTGCTCCCGAGATCGTCGGCGGCCCCGCAGCCGATCCACAATGCTTCGCGCCCTGGACGGCGGAAACGAAGTTCTTCAAGTTCCCGAAAAAGGAAGGTCCCTATCGGATCGCCCTTGCGAACGGCTTCATCGCCAACACCTGGCGCATCCAGATGGTGCAGACGGCCAAGGCCTATGCGGCGCAGCCGGACGTTGCCGCCAAGCTGAAGGAATTCAAGGTCGTCTCGACAGGCGAGGACGTTCCGGCGCAGATTTCCGCCATCAACAACTTCATCGATTCCGGCTTTGATGCGATCGTCGTCGACGCACAGAACCCGACCGCCTTCGGCCCGGTCATCAAGCGCGCCAAGCAGGCCGGCGTCGTGCTCGTCGCATTCGACAACATTCTCGACACCCAGGATGCGATCAACGTGAACGTCGACCAGAAGGGTCTCGGCATCCTCTGGGCCAACTGGCTGGCAAAGCACCTGCCCGACGGTGGCAAGGTCCTCGAGGTGCGCGGCGTCGCCGGCACGTCCGTCGACACCGACCGCCACAATGGCATTCATGAGACGCTCGGTGCCACCGGCAAGAAGTGGGACGTCATCGAAGTGGTCGGCAAGTGGGACGATCCGACGGCCCAGAAGGCAACGGCCGACGCGATTGCCGTGCACAAGAAGTTCGACGGCATCACCGCGCAGGGCGGCGACACCGGCGTCGTGCAGGCGATGATCGACGCGGGCCATCCCTTCGTGCCCTTCGGCGGCGAGACGGAAAACGGCTTCCGCAAGTTCTGTGCCAAGTATGCGGGCGAAGGCCTGAAATGCTCCTCGGCCGGCACCGGCCCGGCACAGGTTGCAGTCGCCCTAAAGACGGCGATCGCTGCTCTTGAGGGGCAGGTGGTGCCGCAGTCGATCAAGTTGCCGCTCGCCATCGTCGAGGATCCGAACTTCAAGGCGGGCGACAACTTCTATCCGGACCAGTCCGACAACTTCTTCGTCGGCAATTCCTTCCCCACCTGCGGGATCAACTTCAGCGCCCAGGAAATCATGGGGCAGACGAAGGAAAATCAGTAGGCGGTTCACTCTCCCACCGCCAAGGCAGAGTCGCAGCCAAAGCTCGCGGCATTTGAGAACGAGGGCGCCGGGAACACGTGGATCGGTCCCGGCGAACTGCTCGAAAACAATTCCCCGCGTAACGCTGCCGGTTGGCGGCGGGAGCGCAGATCGAGGGGGTGATGACGGCAACGCAGTCACAAGGCGGAACTCCGCTGTTCCGGATGGAGGGCATCTGCAAGCGCTATGGCGGGGTCCGCGCCCTGGAGGACGCTTCGCTCGCCGTCGAGGGCGGCCGGATTCACGCGATCCTCGGCGAAAACGGGGCGGGAAAATCCACACTGATCAAGATCATGGCCGGCGCCGTCGTCCCCGACGAAGGCCGTATGCTCCTTGAGGATCGCCAAGTTGCGTTTCGATCACCGGCCCAGGCGGCCCGCGCCGGAATTGCCTGCGTGTTCCAGGAACTGTCGCTGATCCCCGACCTCAGCGTCGCCGACAACATCTCGATCTCCAACCCGCCGCGCCGGTTCGGACTGATCGACCGCACCGCGCAAAGGCGGCTGGCGGAAGAGGCGCTTGCCCGGGCTGGCGCCGAAGATATTCACCCTCGCACGCTTGTCCGCGACCTGCCGTTGTCGCGCCGCCAGATGGTGGAGATCGCCAAGGCGCTCGCCTGGAAGCCGCGCATCCTGATCCTCGACGAGGCGACCTCGGCGTTGACGGCCGGCGACGTGGCGAAGGTGTTCGCCGTGCTCAGGCGCCTGCGTGCCGAGGGCCTGGCGCTGCTCTACATTTCCCACCGGATGCACGAGATCACCGAGATTGCCGACGAATGCACCGTGTTCCGCAACGGTCGCAACGTCGCAAGCTATGCTGCCGGAACCCGCTCCGGCAGCGAGGTGGTCGAAATGATGATCGGCCGCGAGGTCAGCGGCGTTTTTCCGCCCAAGCCGCAGCGGCACCGCGAGAGCCCTCCCGTGCTCGCCTGCGACAGGTTCGGCTGGTCCGACCGCCTGCACGACATCACGCTCAAGGTCCGACCCGGCGAAATCGTCGGGCTCGGTGGGCTGGATGGGCAGGGCCAGCGCGAATTGCTGCTCGGACTTTTCGGCGTCCTCAGGGGCACGACAGGCAACGTCAGCATCGACGGCGTGGCGACATCGATCGCAAGTCCCGGGACCGCGCGCGCCGGCAGGATCGGAATGGCGCTGATCCCGGAGGATCGCAAGACCGAGGGGCTGATGCAACCGATGACCGTGCGCGAGAACCTCTCCTTCGCCGCGCTCGACCAGCTGTCGGCGCGCGGCGTCATCGACCGCGACAAGGAAGAGCGCGCGATCGACGAGCTGGTCCGGCTGCTGGCGATCAAGGCCGCGAGCCTCGACATTCCCGTCGGCTCGCTCTCCGGCGGCAACCAGCAGAAGGTCGTCATCGCCAAGTGGCTGATGCGCCGGCCGCGGATCATCCTGCTCAACGATCCGACGCGGGGCATCGACGTCGGGACCAAGCAGGAGATGTACCAGTTGCTGCGCCGGCTTGCGGACGCGGACGCGGCGATCCTCTTCTATTCGACCGACTATGACGAACTGGTCGGCTGCTGCGACCGGGTTCTGGTTCTCTACGACGGACGCATCGTCCGCGAGCTCGAAGGGGCGGGCATCACCGAGCGCGCGCTTGTCGCAAGTGCGCTCCACGTCGACGCGCAAGCGGAGGCCGCGGCATGAGCGAATGGCGCTACTGGCTGAATGAGCAACGCGGCACCTTGATGGGCCTCGCCATCTTTCTGCTGATGTTCAGCGTCTACATCGCCAACCACCCGGCGGGCCTGACCGTCAACGTCGTGGAGACTGCAGCCAACAAGGGCGTCCTGCTCGCCTTCATAGCCATGGCCCAGGCATTGGTGGTGATCACAGCCGGCATCGACCTGTCCGTAGGCATGATCTTCGTGCTGACGAACTGCATCGCCTCATGGATCGTCGTGGGCACGCCGATGCAGACGGCGCTCGGCGTTGCCGGCGTGCTGCTCGCCGGGGCGGCCTGCGGCGCGATCAATGGCCTGCTCGTCATCTATGGCCGGCTGCAGCCGATCGTGGTGACGATTGCGACGGGGGCGATCTATTTCGGCGTGGCCTTGCTGCTGCGGCCTTTTCCCGGCGGCTCGGTGAACGAGGATCTGGCCGATGCCCTGACCGGGCGGCTGTTCGGCACCATCCCCACCAGCCTCGTTGCGCTCCTCGTCGTCGTCCTTCTCGTCTGGCTGCCGTTCCGGGGGTCGGAGATCGGGCGTGCCGCCTATGCCGCCGGCTCCTCCGAGACGGCCGCGTTCATGTCGGGCGTTCCCATCCGGCGGGCCAGATTTGCCGCCTACACGCTCGCCGGCCTGCTTGCCGGCATCGGCGGGCTGTTCCTCACCTTCTTCACCTACACGGGAGAAGCGGCCTTTGCGAGCGGCAGCGGCTACACGCTGTGGTCGATCGCCGCCGTCGTGCTGGGGGGCGTCTCCCTCTACGGCGGGCGCGGCAGCGCGGTCGGCGCAATCTTCGGCGCCTTTGCCGCACGCACCACCGGCGACATGCTGTTCGTCTTCGACGTCGACCCGCTCTGGCAACCGCTCCTGCAGGGGATGGTGCTGCTCGTCGCGGTCAGCATCGGTGCGATCGGGCTTCTGCGCGTGCGCAGTCGGCTGGACTGGTTTCAATGACAGAGGCAACGGAAAACAAAACGTCCCTCCGCGCTCGGCTGCCCGCACCGTTCCGCCGTATCGACCCGGCAGTGCTCATCGCTTTCGGCTGCATCCTGCTCCTGCTCTTCCTCGGCAGCCTGTATTCAAGCAATTTCCTGTCGTTGGAATATCTGCTGCAGCAACTGAAAGTCGCTTCGTTCCTGGGCGTGATCGCCGCCGGCATGATGCTGGTGATCCTGCTCGGCCAAATCGACCTTTCCGTCCCCTGGGTCATGACAATGGGGGCGATGATGGCCTGCGCGGTCGCCGGGTTCGGCACCGGCGGCATGATCCTCGCCATTCCCTTCGGCATCTTCTGCGGGATGGTCTTCGGCCTGCTGAACGGCTTCGGCGTCGCCTACATGCGCATCCCCTCGATGATCGTCACGCTCGCGACCAACGTCGTGGCCCAGGGGCTGATGGTTCTCTACACCGGCGGCTTCTCACCGCAGGACTCGGCGCCCGAAGCGATGCGCTGGCTCGCGACCGGCTTCATCATTCCGGGTGTGCCGAACGCCATCCTCGTCTGGGCGGCGATCAGTGCCGCAATGGTGTTCCTGCTGACGCGCACGACCTTCGGACGCTCGGTCTACGGCATCGGCAACAGCGAGCGGGCCGCCTACCTCTCGGGGATCGACACCCGCCGCATCGTCATGATCGCCTTTGCCGTTTCCGGCGCGCTGAGCGCCTTCGGCGGGGTGCTCCTGGCCGGTTATGCCTCCAAGGCGGCCCAGGCGATGGGCGATGCCTACCTGTTGCCGTCGATCGCAGCGGTGGTGCTCGGTGGAACCTCGATCCTCGGCGGTCGGGGCTCCTATCTCGGTACCGTTGCCGGCGTCATCCTGATCACGCTGCTGCAGTCGATCCTGTCGGTGATGCAGATGCCGGAAGCCGGGCGCCAGATCGTCTATGGCATCGTCATCATCGTAATGCTGCTGCTCTATGGCCGCGGTCCGGCAAGCCCGTAGGCGGGACCCCGAAGGGCATGTAAAGATGGACGGCACCGTCGGCCCGCGGGCCGGTCTGGCCAAGGCCGGTGACCGGGTTGCAGTCTTGGCGATCTCAGGCTAACTCATCACCGCAAATCAAACCGCATGCAGACTGGACAATGCCGTGTCGCAGACCCAACTTGCCGCCACGGCATCCGCCACCCACAACCGCTTGGCGCTGATCGCGCTGCTGGCGGGCGGTATCGCCATTGGCGGTTCGCCGATCTTCGTTCGGCTTTCCGAGATCGGCCCGATGGCGACCGCATTCTGGCGAGTCGCTCTGGCGCTGGTGCCGCTGTTTGTGTTCTTCCGCGCAACGGAGAGGCGCCACGTGCCCGGCCCCGAGGGGGTGGGCGACATGATGGCACTCTCGCTGCCGGGCGTTTTTCTGGCCGGCGATCTCATCGCCTGGCATGTCTCGATCCATATGACGACGGTCGCCAATGCGACGCTGCTTACCAATCTGGCGCCTGTCTTCGTGACGGTGGTGGGCTGGCTGTTCCTCGGCGCATCCATCAGCCGCGCCTTCCTGATCGGCCTGCTTATTGCGATCATGGGCATCGTCGTCCTGAAGGGTGGGCTGAGCGGGCTTTCTGCCGGAAATCCGGCGGGCGACGGCCTGGCAATTGTTGCGGCCCTGTTCTATGCCGGCTACATGCTTGCCATCGCGCGGCTGCGGGGGCGTTTCGACACCGTCCGCGTCATGCTTTGGAGCACGCTGTCGGCAGCGGTCTGCCTGTTGCCGGTGGCACTTCTGACCGAGAGCCAGTTTTTCCCCTTAACGACCTTTGGCTGGGCCATGCTTCTGGGGCTGGCGCTGATCACCCATGCCGGCGGGCAGTTGGCGATCACCTATGCGCTTGCCTATCTGCCGACGGCCTTCTCCTCGCTCACGCTGCTCCTGCAGCCCGTGGTCGCGGCCCTTCTCGGCGTGGCGGTGCTCGGCGAAGCCGTCACTGGCACACAGGCGATCGGTGGCATGATCGTCCTTTGCGGCATTCTTTACGCACGCCGGCAATAGGTTGAAGCTGCGACATCACCTGACGCGAGCGATCGCGAAACGATGCTTCGAAGCGTCTCCTGGTGTCGTTGGCATTCCCCGCACCTTAGCAAGCGGACCGCGCCGGCGATCAGCGGGCTGACAGGCTAACCGGTCGGGGAGGTCATAGGTGGCGCCGTCCGCGTGTCGGATAACCGCCCATTCTGCCGTTCCCAAAAGCGGACTCTTGATTTCGGAGCTTAGGCGACTGCATCGGGCCGATCGCGCCATAACCCAAAGTGCCCGACATTTAGCATCGCTGGATTTTCTCTACTGGCCAGTTCAAGGTTCGCGCTCTCTCCGGCCCTGAAACCTTTCAGGGGGCCGCCATGGTCATATCGACTGCCGCCATTTCAAAAACCTGCTATGCATGGCAGGCAGGTCGTCGTCGAGTTCATCGTCGCGTTGTCGGCACCCGAGGCGGTCCCACAGGAAGGAGCAGGCGATGCCCCCATCCGACGACGAACGCTCCGAAACCGCACAGTCGGGCGTGCATTGGCTCAGCGCGCAGGCCGGGACGTCGCAGCCCTCGCTGGAGCGCGGCCGTTTCGGCGGCACGGAGCGCCGGCACGAGCGTCCGGTTGACGACGACGCGCCGGTATCGCGCAGCGACCTCAGCAAGGGGCGCGAGGAGGTGCTCGAGCATCGCGCGGCCTACATCAACTGGCGCGTTCTGGTCATCTCGTCGGCGGTGATCCTCTGCTTCTCGATCTGGGCCATTCTCATGCCGAGGGGCGCGCGAACGACGATGAAGATGGCGGTCGACTGGATCGCGATGAACCTTGGCTGGTATTACGTGCTGACGGTCACCCTCGTGACCGGTTTCGTCATCTGGGTGGCGTTCTCCAAGGAAGGCAGCGTGCGACTCGGTCCCGATCACTCGCGGCCGCAATACAAGCTCCCCACCTGGGTGGCGATGCTGTTTGCCGCCGGCGTCGGGATCGACCTGCTCTTCTTTTCGGTCACCGGCCCGGTGGTGCAGTTTCTGCATCCGCCGTTCGGAGACGGCGGCACACGCGAAGCGACGCGGGATGCGGTCGTCTGGACGATGTTCCACTACGGGATTGCAGGTTGGGCGATCTATGCGCTCCTCGGCATGGCGATGGGCTACTTCGCCTATCGGTGGGACATGCCCCTGTCGATCCGGGCGGCTCTCTACCCGCTGCTCGGCAAGCGCGTGCGCGGCTCCTTCGGCGACGTCATCAACATCATCGCACTGGTTGGCACCGTGTTCGGCGTGGCGACGTCGATGGGCATCGGTGTTGTTCTGCTGAACGTCGGTTTCGCGCTTCTCTTCGGGCTGCAGCAGGGCCTGGCGCTGCAGATCGCGCTGGTCGTCGTCGCCGTCGTCCTGACCATCGCCGCCACGACATCGGGCGTCGACCGGGGCATCCGCTGGATCTCCGAGCTGAACCTGTGGAGTGCAGCGGCGATGATGATCTACATCCTTTTTGCCGGTCACACCGCGTTCCTCCTGAACGCGCTGGTCGAGAACATCGGCCGGTTCTTTCTCACGCTGCCCGAGCGCACGCTTCAAACCTTCGCCTACGAGCCTGACGGCGCGAAGTGGATGGCCAGTTGGACGTTGTTCTTCTGGGCATTCTGGCTTGCATGGGGCCCGTTCGTCGGCATCTTCCTTGCCCGCATTTCGCGCGGGCGCACGCTGCGCGAGTTCGTGATCGCGGCAATCACGGCCCCCGTGCTGTGCGACTTCATCATCGTCTCGCTATTCGGCAATTCGGCGTTGTACGAGGTGCTGCAGGGCAACAAGGAGTTCGCCCAACTCGCGGTCGAAAGCCCGGAGCGCGGATGGTACGCACTGCTCGAGATGTTCCCGGGCGCGATGTTCCTCATCGGTCTGGCAACCTTCTCGGGTCTGCTGTTCTACCTCACGAGCGCAAACTCGGGCGCGATGGTGACGTCGAACTTCTCCGCCTCGATCCCGGATCCGTCGCACGACGGGCCGAAGTGGCTGCGCATCTTCTGGGCCGTGCTCACCGCCGTGCTCACCGTGGCGATGCTGCTCGCAGGTGGCGTGCCGACGATGGAGTATGCGACGCTCATCTTCGCGCTTCCGGTGACGATCATCGCCTACCTGGTCATGGCATCTTTCTACAAGGTGCTGCGGATGGAGCGCGCCGAGCGCAAGGGTCAGGTGCTGCGAAGACCATCTATGGCCCCTATCGGCGGCCACGTGCCCGAGCGGTCGTGGAGGCAGCGGCTTGAACGGCTGCGCGCATACCCGTCGCTGCCCGAGGTCGTGCACTTCCTCGACCGCACCGTGCGGCCGGCGCTCGACGACGTGGCGGGCGAGTTCAGGAAACAGGGTTACGAGGTCGAGCAGGGCGTCATCATCAACGCGAGCGGCATCGAGGAGCCACTGCTGCGGGTGTCCTTGGATACGTTCCGCGCCTTCCAATACCACGTCGCCATCGTCGAGGCACCGGTGCCGATGTTCAGTGGTCGCATGTCGCGTGAGACCGACGTCTACTACCGGCTCGAGGTGTTCACGCAGACCGGGTCGGGCGGCTATGACCTGATGGGCCTCACAAGACAGCAAGTGATCGATGACGTGATAGAGCGATACGAGGCCCACCTTGCGTTCCTCACCTTGTCCACGGAGACGGATACCGCATCGGTGCTCACACCACCAATGCCGCGGCCAGATTAGCCGTCCGCGGCGGAGGACACGCGAGACAGTCTGGAACCAGGGAAGAAGGAGTGATGGCCACCTGGTCAACGCACCTTGGTCTGGCACTTTTCTTCGGGTTGCGCCCGGATGGGGAGCCGAGGCGAGCGGTTGTCGGCCAGCATCCGCTTGCAGTTCGCCAAGGTGCTTTTTGGATCCTTCCGGAGGTATCAGGCGCTTGGCCTTCAGGATTTTTTTGGCAAAGGGGCGTCCGTTCGGCCACTTAGCGGCATCAGCTTAGTATTGGCCGAACATCACAGACGTTCGCTTGGGGTCGCGGGGCGGGTAAATGTCCTCTGAAAGCCAGGTCAGCCCCGCTTCCCTTCCTCCATCCGCTTCAGCCAATGCTCGCCGACGCCGCGGTCGCGGATGATCGGCAGCGGGTCGGCCGAGTCCAGCCGCGAGCAGATGCGGTAGACCTCCAGCGTCTCGGCATCCATGTCGCCGCGCTTGTGGAACCACATCGCCGCCGCATAGCGCGCACGGCCGGACCATTCTTCGCCGAGCGGCGTGTTGACGAGCTGCCACTGCTCGGCGAATTCGGCGTCGTTCATGCTCAGAACTCCGCTGGCGGGCTCGCGGTGCGGCGGTCGAGCTTTATGAAGGGCCGCGCCACCACCTTTGCCCGCTTCATCAGCCGCTCGTATTTCAGCTCGCGCATTGCGTAGATCTCGACCCAGAGGTCGTCCGTGGCCGTGTCGCCATAAGGCCGCTGAAGGCTTGCCAGCGCGATGTTTCGCTTGGCCATGGGTGACCAGATGGCGGCGCTGACCAGCCCGACCTCCTTCTTCTGCCGATGATAGACAATGGCGTGCTCGGCGGGAATGTTGCCCTCGATCTCCAGCCCCACCAGAACGTGCTGCAGCGTGTCCTTGGAGCGCGCCTGCGCGATGACGCGGCGGCCGTTGAAATGGCCCTTTTCCAGGTCGACCATGAAGCCGAGCCCGATCTCGTCGGGCATGCGCAGGCGGTCGGCGCGGATGGCGTGCTCGGCGGTGACGAAATCGGCATTGGCGACGATCAGCCCGGCCTCCAGCCGTGCGCGGTTGAGCGCGGTGTAGCCGATCGCGCGGATGCCGCGCAGCTCGCCCGCCTGCCAGAGGCGATCCCAAAGGCTCAGCGCAAGATCGGCGGGCACAAAAAGCTCGTAGCCGAGATCGCCGGTGAAGCCGGTGCGCGAGATGACCACGCTGCCGCCGTCGTGTGGGAATTCTGCAAGGTCGAAGATTTTTAGCCGCTCCACGCCGGCAAAGCCCGCCTCGCGCAGGATCGCAAAAGAGGTCGGGCCCTGCAGGGCAAGTGCGGCGATCGCCTCGGTTTCCTCCGTCACGGTGACGTTGAAGCCAATGGCGCTGTCGAGCAGCCAGGGCAGGTGCCGCTCCTGGCAGCAGAGGCGGAAGCGGGTTTCAGTGAGGCGAAACAGCGTGCCGTCGTCGAGCACATGGCCGGCATCGTCGCACCAGGCGGTGTAGTGCACGCGGCCGGGCTTCAGCTTCGCAACGTCGCGCAGGGTGAGGCGGTTGAGGAAGCTCTCTGCGTCCGGCCCCTCGATGCGGTATTTGACCATCGGCGAGATGTCGAACAGCGCTGCCTGGCTGCGGATGGCAAAATATTCGAGCTCTTCGTCCCACAGCGAGGCGGGCGCGCGATAGCCGCCCCAGTCGTACCAGTCATTGGTCTTCATCAGCGCGTCGATGCGAGGCTGGAATGGCGTGTCGACCCGCAGCGTGCGGAAGTGGAGCTGGGCGGGGGAGTGGGCAGCCTGGACGATCGCCTGTTCAGCCAAGGGTTTTGCGGCCGTCTTCGACATGGTCAGCCCCTCATTTCGATGATGCGCCGCGCCGCGTTCAGGCCCGGCACGCCGGAAATGCCGCCGCCCGGATGCGAACCGGCGCCGCACAGGAACAGCCCATCCACCGGCGTGTCGTAGCCGGCAGCACCCAAGGCGGGGCGCGACATCAGCATCTGGTCTGCCTGCAGTTCGCCATGGTGCCAGTGGCCGCCGGGCATGCGGTAGCGCGCCTCGATGTCGGCGGGCGTAAGCAGTTCGGCATGGCGCACCAGCTTGCCGACGCCCGGCGCGAAAAGCTCTAGCCGGGCCATGATGGCGGCCAAAAACTTCGGCTTGCCGGCCTCCCAGCCTTCCTTCAGCGCATAGGGCGCATATTGCACCACTGCCGAGACCACGCAGGCGCCGTCCGGCGCGAGCGTGGGGTCCGCCAGGCTCGGCAGGGTGATCTCCATCACCGGCTCCGGCGAAAACTCGCCATATTTGGCCGGGTTGAAGGCGCGTTCGACATGGTCGGCCGAGGGCGCAATGACGAGGCGGCCGCGATGGCCGGCGGCATCGACGCCCAAAAATTCCGGCGGCCGGTCGAGTGCGAGATGCAGCTTTGCCGCATCGCCTTTCATGCGGATGTTCTTTATCCGTCGGACAAAGCCGGTGTCGATCTCGCGCGTGCCGACGAGATCCAGAAAAGTGCTGCGCGGATTGATGCCCGAAACCACCGTGCGGGCGCGGATTTCCTCGCCGCTGGCGAGCACGACGCCGACGCTGCGACCCTTTTCGACCAGTATTTTCGCCACAGGCGCTTCGGTGCGGATGCTGACGCCGGCAGCTTTTGCCGCGCGCTCGATGGCGGCGACCACCGCGCCCATGCCGCCGGCGGGCAGCGCCTGCGCGCCGGGCTGGGCGCCGATCTCGCCGGCAAGGCGATAGTAGAGGCCGAGCAGCGAGGTGGGCGAGCGCGGCCCGAGATGGCTGCCGAGCGTGGCATCGAAGGCGAGCAGGCCTTTCAGCCGGTCGTCTTCCTGATGTTCGTCGGCGACGTCCGAGACGTTCATCAGCAGCATGCGCAGGAAATCGCGCATGTCCTCCTTGCCGAGCCGGCGCAGCGACAGGCCGGTCATGGCAAAGGCCGAGATTTCCATCAGCGACATGTTGCCGAGGTCGGGCGGCCGGCGGGTCAGCAGCGGCTTCAGGATGCCGGCATAGCGGAGCAGCTGCGCCCGCAATTCCTGCCACGCCGCGGCTTCCGGGGCCGAGGCGCCGGAGAGGCTTTCGCCATAGGCGCCATGGAGCGTGAGCGGCTTGCCGTCACGCGAGAGCGCAATGCTAGGAGCGAGCTGGCCTTTGGGCAGCACAAGCCCGTGCTTCTCAAGCTCGAGCGTCCTGACCACCTCAGGATGCAGGCGGTTCAGCAAGTGGGCGGTGGACACACGAAAACCCGGCGCGAATTCCTCCGTGCGGGCGGCACCGCCGAGCTCGCCCGCGGCCTCCAGCAGCAGCACCTTGCGGCCGCTCTTCGCCAGGGTTGCTGCGGCGGTGAGGCCGTTGTGGCCGCCGCCAATGACGATGGCATCAAATGACGTCATGGGCCGGGCTCATATGCTTGGTGGGGCGCGAGAGGTCGCGCAGGATTTCGTGTGCGGCGTTGCGGCCGGGCGCACCCATGACGCCGCCGCCGGGGTGGGTGGAGGAGCCGCAGATATAGAGCCCGTCGATGGGCGAGCGGTATTGCGCGTAGCCGGGCACCGGGCGGTTGAACAGCAGCTGGTCGAAGGTCAACTCGCCCTGGAAAATGTTGCCTTCGGTGAGGCCGACTTCGGCCTCCAGTTCGCGCGGCGTGCGCACCTCCATGTGCACGATGCGGTCGCGAAAACCGGGCGAATAGTCGGCGATCTGCGAGACGACCGTTTCGGCGAAGGCGTCGCGGTCGGCGTCGGTCCAGTCGCTGCCTTCCACCTTGGGCGGGCAGTATTGCACGAAGCAGCTCATGAAATGCTTGCCGGGCGGGGCCATGGTCGGGTCGAGCATGGTGGGCATCATCATGTCGAGGAAGGGGTCCGCCGACCAGCGCCCGGCCTTCCAGTCGTCATAGCCGCGCTCCATGCGCTCGACGGAATCGGTGAAGTGCATGTCGCCGCGATAGCAGGGCGAATCCTTCGGCAGCGCGGGGAATTCGGGCAGCGAATCCAGCGCGATGTTCACCTTGCCGGACGAGCCACGCATCTTGAAGTTCTTCACCCGGCGCAGGAAGGCGTCAGGCAGTTCCTTCTCCTCGACGAGCTTCAGGAAGGTGCGCTTGACGTCGGCATTGGAGACCACCAGCTTGCCGTGGACTTCCTCGCCGCCGGCCAGCACCAGCCCGCGTGCCTTGCCGTTCTTCACCAACACCTGCTCCACTTCCGCGCCGGTGCGGATGGTGCCGCCGGAGGCGCGAAAACTGTCGGCCAGGGCCTTGGTGACGGCCCCCATGCCGCCGCGCGCATAGCCCCAGGCGCCGACCGAGCCGTCGACCTCGCCCATATAGTGGTGCAGCAGCACATAGGCCGTACCAGGCGACATGGGGCCGAGCGCGGTGCCGATGATGCCCGAAAGCGCGAAATTGGCCTTAATGACGTCGGTCTCGAAATATTCGTCGAGGAAGTCGGAGATCGACATGGTCCAGAAGCGCAGCGTGTCGGCCATCTCAGTCGCGCCCAGTCCGGCGAACTTCTTGCCGAGATAGATGAGCTCGCCGATGTCGCGTGGGCGAAAGCTGGTCGGGTCTGGCGCGGTGCGCATCAGGAGCGGCTGGATGAACCGGCACTGGCGCGTCACGTCGCGGGCGTAGCGGCCGTAGGCCTCGGCATCGCGGGCTGAGAAGCGCGCGAATTCGCGGCGGTGGGCGTGGTGATCGCGGTAGTTGGCGAGATAGTCGCCATCGCGGGTGAACACCGCGCCGCCCTCATAGGAGATGACCTGCAGGCCGAAGCGCGGCAGCTCAAGGTCGCGCATGATCTCGGGCCGGAACAGCGAGCAGACATAGGAGCAGTTGGAGTAGAGGAAGCCGGGCGTGAGCGAGCGGCTGGTGGCCGCGCCGCCGATCCAGTCGTTCTTCTCCACCACAAGCACGTCGAGGCCGGCGCGCTGCAGGTAACAGGCGTTGACGAGCCCGTTGTGCCCGGCGCCGATGACGATGGCGTCCCAAGTCTTCATTCCGGTTCCCGCTCTTGTTTTTTGCAAATCTGGCACGGGAACGCCGGCCCTGTCCAGCCATTTTGAATGAATGTTCAACAAACTAGAGTTGCGTTTTGTCGTAAGTGGAGTAGGCTTTCCGGAATTTCGACGTTGGATTTTTCCGCTTGGAGGGGTGGAACAATGATCGAAACTGCCGAGGCAGAGCCGGAATATGACGGCACCGCCATCCGCTTCCTGGAGGCGCTGTGGGGTGAGGGCTATCTGTCGCCCGGCGGGCCGGAAGAGGTCGATAGGGTGGTCGATGGCCTGTCACTGGCCGGCAAGCAAATCCTCGACATCGGCTGCGGGGCAGGCGGCATCGCGCTGCATCTCGTCGAAAAGCACGATGCGGCGCATGTGACCGGCTTCGACGTCGAGGCCCCGGTGCTAGAGGTCGCGCGCGGGCGTGCGGAAAAGCGCGGCCTTTCGGATCGCGTCGACTTCGTTCAGGCGCCGCCCGGCCCATTGCCCTTCGGCGATGCTGTCTTCGACGTTGTGTTCTCCAAGGATGCGTTGCTCCACGTGCCGGACAAGCAGGCGCTGTTTGCCGAGATCTTTCGCGTGCTGAAGCCAGGCGGGGTTTTTGCCGCCTCGAACTGGATGATCGGCCATGACGGCGAGCCGTCGCCCGAGATGAAATCCTATGTGGCGGCGGAAGGGCTGAGCTTTGCCATGCGCTCGCCCACCCACTACCGCAAGGCGATGGAGGCAGTGGGCTTCCGCGACATCACCGTCACCGACCGCAACCCTTGGTATCGCGAGGTTGCGCGCGGCGAGCTCGAAAGGCTGAAAGGGCCGCTCTATGCGCCGGTCGCAGCGGTCGTGGGCGCTGCCTATGTCGACAAGAACATCGCAACCTGGGAGGCGATGCAAAAGGTGCTTGACAGTGGGGAGCACCGTCCCACTCATCTGCGCGGATGGAAGCCGGACGAGGGTCGTTAGCGGCGATGTGCAGTATGGCGGCAAGGATGGGATCGACGACACAGAAGGAGGCCGAGAAGGCCGCCGGCAAGGGCGACGCGGAACGGCGCAGCCGCAAGGCCTCCAAGGAGACGCGGCAGCTGCAGCTCATCGAGGCAACGATCGATTCGCTGGCCAAGCGCGGCTATTCCGACACCACCATGGCCGATGTGGCCGATGGCGCCGGCCTATCACGCGGCATCGTGAACTTCCATTTCGAAAGCAAGGAAAAGCTGCTCGTCGCCACCTTGCAGTACATGTACGACGAGTATTCCGCCCATTGGCGCAGCGCCCTGCAAAAGGCCGGCGATGATCCGGCGCGGCGGCTGCAGGCGCTGGTGGCGGCCGATTTCGACCGCTCGATCTGCAACAAGCGCAAGCTGGCGGCCTGGTGCGCCTTCTGGGGGGAGGCCAAGTCGCGCCCGACCTACCAGATGCTGAGCGGCGCGCGCGACGAGGCCTACCAGCAGACCATCGTCGAGCTGTGCACGCAGCTCAAGCAGGATGCCGGCTACGACTACGACGCGGAGGCGACGGCGCTGGGCCTGAGCGCCATGCTCGAAGGGCTGTGGCTGCGCCTGATGATCAACGCCGAGAGCGTAACGCGCGAAACGGCCCATCAGGCCGCAGCGGACTATCTGGCCTCGGTCTTTCCAAAGCATTTTTTGCGGGAAGCCGCAGGCCGGCGAAAGATCTCATGACACGATAACAACCAGAGGGTGGAACGATGAGGGAATTGACCAGAAGGCTTTCGATCAAACTGGCGCTGGGAGGCGCGCTCTTCGTGTCCGCTGCCGGCCTTGCCTCGGCTGCAGACAAGGATCTGGTCATCTTCGACTGGGCCGGCTACGAGGATCCGGCCTTCCATCCCGCCTATGCCGAAAAGCACGGGGATTCGCCGACCTTCACCTTCTTCGGCGACGAGGACGAGGCTTTCGAGAAGATTCGCTCCGGCTTCAAGGCCGATCTCGGCCACCCCTGCTCGCAGAGCGTGGTGAAGTGGCGCGAGGCGGGACTGCTGCAGCCGCTCGACCCCGCCAAGATCACCGGCTGGAAGGACATCAACCCCGGCATCATGGCGATGAAGAACCTCGCCACCGACGAGAACGGCACGGTCTGGTTCATGCCCTGGGACTGGGGCAACACCGCCGTGACCTACAACACCGAGAAGGTGGACGAGAAGGACATCCAGTCGCTGAAGGCCTTCGCGGATCCGAAGTTCGAGGGCCGCGTCTCGATCGGCGACAATGTCGACGACGCCTATGCGCTGGCGAGCCTGGCGATCGGCTTGCGCGACTGGACGCAGATGACCGACGAGCAGTTCAGCCAGGCATCCGACTTCCTGCGCCAGGTGCACAAGAACGTGCGCCTATACTGGACCGACACCACCGAAATCGTGCAGGCGATCAGCGGCGGCGAGGTCGACCTCGCCTGGGCCTGGAACGACGCGGCCGTGCAGTCGGCGGCGGGTGGCGCGCCGGTGAAGATGAAGCGCGACACCGACGAGGGCATCTCCACCTGGGTGTGCGGCTATGTCCGCTACAAGGACGCGCCGGGCTCGGAAGAGAAGGCCTATGACTACCTGAACGCGGTGAACGATCCGGCGACCGCGGGCTACATGGTGGGCGAATGGGGCTATGGCCACGCCAACGCCAAGGGTATGGCCTCGGTCGATCCGGCGATGCTCGAGGAGAAGGGCTATGCCGACGTCGACAAGTTCCTCGACAAGACGCTGTTCCAGACGCCGGTTCCGGCCGAGCTGAAGCAGAAGATGATCGCCGAGTTCGAGAAGATCAAGGCCGGCTATTGAGCCACAGGCAGGCAAAGACGGAGGTTGTCATCGTCGGGGCCGGGTTCACCGGCCTTTCGGCGGCGCAGGAACTGCGCCGCGCCGGGGTGGACTTCTTGGTGCTGGAGGCGCGCGACCGGGTGGGCGGGCGCGTCGAGGCGCGGCGCAACGGCCTCGGCGAACTGGTCGACACGGGCGGGCAGTTCCTGTGCGAGGATATGCCGGAACTGATCGCGCTGGTGAAGGCGCGCGGCAAGACGCTGGTGGAAACCCATGTCGACGGCGAATTCATCGCCCAGCCGCCGATGCCGGCCGGCGACGCCGAGCGGAACTATGTCGGTGTCATGGAAATCCGCGAGCGCATGAACGGCATCGAGCCGGACGATCCGGCAATGGCCGGCATGACCGTGGCCGAATGGCTGGAGCGGCAGCAGGATGCGGCGGACACCAAGGCGGGTTTTCGCTCGATGATCGAGGGCCTGTGGTGCCAGGCGCTGGAGAATATCCCCCTCTGGCACCTGATCGACAACGACCGCCGCATCACCAACGAAGCGTCGGAGCTGCAGTATTTCCTGGCCGAGACCATGCAGTCGCTGGCCGACGACCTGGCGGGCGACCTCGGCGACCGGCTGCAGCTCGGCAGGCCGGTAACCAGGATCGAGCATGCGCCGGACGGCGTGAAGGTGCTGGCGGGCGATCGCGTGTTCGAAGCGCTTTCGGTGCTGGTCGCGGTGCCGCCGATGATGGCGTCGAAGCTCGCCTTCTCGCCGCCGCTTCCCGCCCGCCTGGCGCGGGCGCTCGGCGTCTGGCACAGCGGCGCGGTGATCAAGGTTCTGGTGCGCTATGCCCGCGCCCTCTGGCGCGAACGGGGCCTGAGCGGCATGGTCATGTGGCGCAACCTGCCGGGGCTGTTTGCCTGCGATGCCGGCAAGGACGAAAGCCATCCGGCCGTGGTCGTCTTCATCGGCGGCCCGCTGGCGCTGCGCTGGGGCGGGCTGGACGAAGCCGCCCTGCGTGGCGAAGTGATGTCGCGGCTGGTGACGGCGCTGGGGCCCGAGGCCGAGGCCGTGCTCGACTTCAGCTATCGCAGCTGGATTGACGATTCCTGGAGCGGCGGCGCCTATAGCGATCTCATCCTCGATATGAATGCCACGGATGCGGAAGGCGTGCTTCTGGCTGGCGCCCCGCCGGTGCATTTCGCGTCGTCGGAACTGTCGCCGTCCTTCCCCGGCTATATCGAAGGCGCGATCGTGGCGGGGCGGATTGCGGCTCGGAAGGTGCTGTCTGAACTGGAAGCTTCGCGAGGATAGCCCGGCCAGCCGATGACTACGGCTTTCCCTGGACCAGCTCTATGCGGTTGCCGAAGGGATCTCTGACAAAGCAGCGTTCGGTGTCAGCAAGTGCGTGGTCCGGAGTAACCGCAACGCCCGCAGCCTCAAGCTTTTTCGCCAAGCCGGCAAGGTCGTCAGTGACCAAGGCGGGATGGGCCTTGCGAGCCGGCACGAAATCCGTCTCGACGCCGAGATGTATCTTCACCGAACCGATCTCGAACCAGCAGCCGCCGCGCGCGGCGAGCGCTGCCGGCTTCGGCACTTCGGGAATGCCGAGCAGGTCCTGATAGAAGCTCCGCGCCTCTTCCTCGCGGCCGGCCGGCATGGCGAGTTGGACATGGTCGAGCGCGGTGATCGTCATGCGAGGGCTCCCATTGCGGAGAGGTGAATTCAGTCGGCCATCGCCACCAGAGCGTCGGGGTCGTAGGCGAGGCGGATGGGTGCGCCGACCGGAATGTCGTCGGCGCCGAAGTCGTTGGTCTCGGTGACGGAAAGCGGATTTTCCAGGCCCGGAATTTCCACGATCAGATGGGTGATCTCGCCGAAATAGTGGCGCTCGACGACGCGGCCGGCCACCTCGAATTTCGCTTTTGCGTCGTCCCACAAGACGCGCAGCCGTTCGGGCCGGATGCCGAGCGTGGCCGCCTTGCCGTTGCGCACGAAGGCGGCCGGCTTGTCGGTCCTGACGCGGCCGAAGCCCAGCGTGTCGACCACCAGCGAGGCGCCGTTCTCCTCCACGATCTCGGCCTTGACGAAATTCATGCCGCCGAGGAAGTCGGCCACCTGCCGGTTGACCGGGCGCTGGTAGATCTCCTTGGGCGAGGCGACCTGCGCGATGCGGCCGCCGAACATCACCGCGATGCGGTCAGACATGGCCAGCGCCTCGTACTGGTCGTGGGTGACCAGGATGAAGGTGATGCCCACCGCCTGCTGCAGCCGGCGCAACTCCACCTGCATCTGCTCACGCAGCTTCTTGTCCAGCGCCGACAGCGGCTCGTCGAGCAGCAGCACCTTTGGCCGCATGACCAGCGCGCGGGCAAGCGCGACGCGCTGACGCTGGCCGCCGGAAAGCTCGGTGGCGCCGCGTTTTCCCAGCCCCGTGAGCGAGACCTGCGCCAGTGCCTCCTCGACGCGGCGCTTTTCTTCCGCCGCGCCGAGCCTTAGGCGCTTCAGCCCGTAGGCGACGTTCTGCTCGACATTGAGATGCGGGAAGATGGCGTAGCTCTGGAACACCATGTTGGTGGGGCGCCGGTTGGCCGGAATGCCGTCCATCGGCTGGCCGTCGACGGCGATGGTGCCGCTGGTCGGATTGTCGAAGCCGGCGATCATCCTGAGAAGCGTGGTCTTGCCGCAGCCCGACGGCCCGAGCAGCGAGAAGAACTCGCCCTCGCGGATGGTCAGCGAGGCGTCGTCCAGCGCCTTGAAGGCGCCGTAGCTGCGCGTGACGCGGGAAATCTCGATCATGGTGCGATGATCGGCGGGCGTGTGTTCAGGCATCGGGGTCTCAGGCAAAGGCGCCTCCGGTGTTCTGGCTTCGGCGCGCGGCGCGGCGGCGCAAGAGTTCGGCGATGGTGAGCAGCAGGAACGAGCCGACCAGCAAAAGCGTGCCCAGCGCCAGCACGCCCGGCAGCTTGGCGGCGAAGCGCAGCTGGCCCCAGATGTAGATCGGCAGCGTCGGCTTGGTGCCGGTCAGGAAGAAGGCCATGATGAACTCGTCGAGCGAGATGGTGAAGGAGACGAGCAGGCTGGAGATGATGGCCGGCGTCACCATCGGCAGCGTCACCCGCCGGAAGGTGCCGAAGGCGGTCTCGCCGAGGTCGGCGGAAGCCTCCTCCAGGCTGCGGTCGAAGCCTTCGAACCCCGAGGTCAGCACGGTCAGCGAATAGGGGATGCAGACCAGCACGTGGCCGAGCACGACGGTCATCAGCGACAGGTCCAGCCCCATCTGCAAGATGACCAGCAGCATGGACACGGCCACGATGATCTCCGGCAGCACCAGCGGGGCCATGATCAGCCCGTTGATGGTGCGGCGCCCGGGAAAGCGATAGCGGGTGATGGCGCGCGCGGCGCAGATGCCGAGCACGGTGGAGAGGATGGCGGCGGCGATGCCGACGACAAGGCTGTTCCAGGCCGCGTCGAGCAGCGCCGGCGTGTTGGGTAGCTCCTCGTACCATTTGAGCGTCAGCCCCTCGAGCGGGAATTTGGGAGTGACCGCCGTGTTGAGCGAGAAGATCGGCAGGAAGACCACCGGCAGGTAGAGAAAGACGATGTAGAGCCCCGCATAGACCGGCAGCCACCTGGCGAAAATCTTGCGCAGGGCCGTCATCGTGCCAGCCTCGCAGCACTTCGGATAATGAGGACAGCGGCTGCCGCCATGGCGGTGACGATCACCATGGTGGTGACGGACAGCGCCGCGCCCAGCGGCCAGTTGGCGGCCTTGCTGAACTGCGCCTGGATGGCGTTGGCGATCATGACGCCATCCTTGCCGCCAACGAGGCGCGGCGTGACGAAGTCGCCGACCGTCGGGATCATGACGATGAGCAGTGCTGCGATGACGCCTGGCGATGACAGCGGCAGCGTGATGCGCAGGAAGCGGCGCAGCGGCCCGTCGCCGAGATCGGTCGCGGCCTCGATCAGCGAGCGGTCGACCTTTTCCAGCGAAACGAAGATGGGCAGGATGGCGAAGGCCGCCCAGGCATGGGTGAGCGTGATGACCACGGCGCTGGTGTTGTAGAGCAGGGCGGTGGAAGGCTCGCTGATGAAGCCGAGGCCCATCAGGCCGGAATTCAGCACGCCGTTGTAGCCGAGGATGACCCTCCACGACATGACGCGCAGCAGATAGCTGGTCCAGAAAGGGATGGTGATGAGGAACAGCCACAGCCCCTTGTGCTGGCCGCCGTGGAACGAAATGAAATAGGCGATCGGATAGGCCATCACGACCGTGAAGAAGCTGACCAAAAGCGAGATCCACAGCGAGCGCATGAGCAGGTCGCGATAGATCGGCTCGGTCAGCGCGACGCGGTAGTTTTCCAGCGTGAAGCTGCGGTCGATGGTGAGATAGTTCTGGGTCCAGAAGCTGTGCGCGACCACCACCAGGATCGGCACCACCAGAAGCACCAGCGCGTAAAGAAAGGTCGGGCTGATCAGGGCAAAGCCCTGCGCGGGTTCGGTTTGCAGAAGGGAGCTTCTTCGGCGCCTGCCCAAAGCGAGCGGCGGTGACCCTTCCGCGGCCGCCGTCATTGGTGCGGCTCTCGCAAAAGTGCGGCTGCGCAATCTTCCGGCATGTTCCACCCATTCGTTGCCGGCGTCGCGGTTCCCGGCGCGCGCCGTGCTTTCTTTCTCTCAAGATGAGCCTATTCGTGGATTGAAATCAAGCGGTATTTCTGAGATATTGATTGAACGGACATTCAATATGAAATCATTTGAATCGCCTGGTCCCAAGGCGCGGAGCGGTCCGGAAACGCGAAACGAGGCTCATGAAAGGGCAAGCATATGGCGGCGGCAGAGAACATGACGGCGGCGAACGAGGCCTGCACGTTGGGTCATGAGGAGGCGGTCGAGCTTGCCAGGCGCCACTTGATGCAGCCCTGGCCGACCGCCGGCGAGATCGGCGCGGAGGCCCGCAGCCTGATCGGCGAGGGCGAGGGCATCTACATCACCGACGGCGACGGAAGACGTTTGATCGACGGGCCGGCGGGCATGTGGTGCGTCAATGTCGGGCACCGCCGTGAAGAGCTGGCGCGGGTGATGTACGACCAGGCCATGCAGCTTTCCTACAACACGCCGTGGTACACGATGAGCGAGGCTTCGGCCGTGCTTGCCGAGCGCATCGCGGGGCACGCGCCGGGTGACCTTAACCACGTCTTCTTCACCACCGGCGGATCTTCGGCGGTGGAAAGTGCGCTGCGCTTCATGCAGTTCTACAACAATGTGCGCGGGCGGCCGGAGAAGAAGCTGATCCTGTCGCGCGGCGGCGCCTATCACGGCTCGACCTATCTGTCGGCCTCGCTCAATGGCCGCCCGCGTGACCGCGACTGGATGGATGGCGCCGACGAACTGGTGATAAAACTGTCGTCGCCCGACCCGTTCCGCCGCCCGGCGGGCATGAGCCTTGCGGCCTTCACCGACCAGCTCGTGGCCGAGTTCGAGGAGACGGTGAAGCGCATCGGCGCCGAAAAAATTGGCGCCTTCGTGGGCGAGCCGGTGCAGGCCTCGGGCGGGGTCATCGTGCCGCCGGAAGGCTATCTGCGGCGCATCCGGAAAATCTGCCGGGACAACGACATCCTGTTCATTTCCGACGAAGTCGTCACCGCCTTCGGCCGGCTCGGTCACGTCTTCGCTTCAGAGAGCGTGTTCGGAATCGAGCCCGACATCATCACCTTCGCCAAGGGCGTCACCTCGGGCTATTTCCCGCTCGGCGGCATGGTGGTGTCGCAGCGCCTGCTGGAAGAGCTGCGCCGCTCCAATCACCCGACGGCGATGTATGCCCATGGCCTGACCTATTCGAGCCATCCGGTCGGCTGCGCGGTGGCCCTGAAGAACCTCGACCTGCTCGAAGGCGGCGTGCTCGCCCATGCGCAGGCCGTGGCGCCCTATTTCCAGGCGCAGCTGAAGACGCTGGAGGAACTGCCGCTGGTGGGCGAGGTGCGGGGTCTCGGCCTCATGGCCTGCGTGGAATGCGTGGCCGACCGCGAGAGCAGGAACCCGCTGGAGCTGGACAAGAATGTCGGCAAGCGCATCGACGCGCACTGCCAGGAGCTCGGCCTTCTGGTGCGGCCGCTGATCAACATGTGCGTGATGTCGCCGCCGCTCATCATCACCAGGGAGCAGATCGACGACATGGTGGGCATCCTGCGCGAAGGCATCTCGCGCACGATGGACGATCTCAGGAAAGAGGGTGTCTGGCGGGGGTGAGGGGGCTCACCGGACGAGATCTGCCACCCTGGCGCCCAGCGCCTGGACGAGATCGTCCGGGCGCATGCGGATTTGCAAGCCTCTCTGGCCGCCATTGAGGAAAATCTCGTCCTCCAACGTGGCCATTTCCTCAACGGCCGTCGGCACCTGCTTGCGCCGGCCGAAGGGGCTGATGCCGCCGACCTTGTAGCCGGTCAGGCGCTCGGCGTCGGCCGGCTTCATCATGTTGGCCGACTTGCCGCCGAAGGCGGCGGCGACCTTCTTCATGTTGACCTCCTGATCGGAGGGAACCACCACGCAGGCAGGCTTGCCGTCGACTTCCACCATCAGCGTCTTCAGCACGGTGGAAGCCGGAACGCCCATGGCCTCGGCCGCCTGCAGTCCCACCCGCTCGGCACCGGCATCATAGTCATAGGTGGCCACGGTAAAGGGCATACCGGCCTTGGTCAGAGCGAGCGTGGCGGGCGTGGTCCTGGACATGGCCCTTTCTGTAGCAGAGCCGGCGCGCCGGACAAGCAGGCCACCTGGAAAAGGCACCCGATGGCCGGTCTGCCGGCGCACCGCGTCGGTCGCGAAGCCCTGCCATGCTAGGGCGCCGGCGGCGTGACCCCGCCAAGCATCTCTGCGTTCAGTCCCTCCATCTCCGCCTCGTTTGGCGCGGTTTCCAGCTTCAGCACCGGGATCTGCGCGCGCATATGGTCGTGGTGGGTGCGCACGCCGTATTCGAGATCGGAAAGGTAGAAGCCGGCAAAGCCCTTCGACAGCATGGATTCGTTTGACCAGACGGAAAGCTGCACGTCCTCGGCCTGGGTGTCGCGGTCGATGCGGGACGACAAGTAGCGTGCGGCGGCCGCTTCGCGGCTTTCGTCGCGGTAGCGGTAGATCGCGCCGCGCAGCAGCGTCTCGCCGGTCGACAGCGGGAACTCCTGGTAGAACTGCGCGCTCTCCGGCGTCACCGCGATCACCGCATTGGGGAACATGCCGTAATAGATCCAGGCCTTCCTCAGCCGCTCGGGCAGGTGGGTGGGCTCGGGAGCGACATTGATGTAGCGCCCGACGCTCCAGCGCCGGCCGGCATGCGGGTTGTAGGTGGCGAACGACCGCGACACGCCGTTGACGAAGGGCTCGTCGTAGTAGCTGGCGCCATAGAGGTCCTGCAGCGCCGGGTGGGCCATGGCGACGTGGTAGCCTTCATTGTCGACGTCGCGTACCGACTTCCAGTTGACCGGGCTGGTCTGGGTCCAGACGCCGTTTGCCGGCACCATCTCGGGGATGCGGTAGTGCGACAGCTCCTCCTCGAAGGGTTTCAGCAGCGAGGCGACAGACGCCTGCGGCCCTTTGCGGAAGCGGATGAAGATCAGCCCCATCCAGATCTCGAGGTCGAGCGCAGGCAGGCCGAACTCATTCTTGTCGAGCTCGGGGAAGGATTGCGGACGCGCTGCCCCCCGCAGCGTGCCGTCGAGATTGTAGACCCACCCGTGGAAAGGGCACACCAGTGCGTTCTTGCAGTTGCCGCGCTCGTCGGCCACGACGCGGCTGCCGCGATGACGGCAGATGTTGTGAAAGCCGCGCACCACGCCGTCCTTGCCGCGCACGACCAGCGCGCGCTCGCCCACGATGTCCATGGTGAGGTAATCGCCGGGCTCGGGCAGGTCGGAGACGTGGCCGATGATCTGCCAGTGGTTGCGGAAAAGGTGGTCCTTCTCCAGCTCCAGCAGTGCCGGGCTGTAGTAGGCCCAGCCGGGCAGCCCGCGCCGATCCCAGTCGGTTGGAACCCTTATGTCGCGAATGTGCGGGTTCATTGCTCCACCTCTCAATATTGAATAACTGTTCAATATAATCATATTTATTGTTTAATTGCAATAGTTTATGATTTCCAGCGACTTTCCAGGGGTGGCGCTTGCGCCCTTCCGGACCGGCTGTCGAACCGCTGCGGGCAGAAAAAGGCTCGACTTTTCCGAGCGTTAGTCGGGCGTGCGTGACGGGACGAGGCTTGCAAGTCGGCGGAGGCTGCCGGCTTATTCCTGACCGCCTTCGGCGCGGCTGGACCATTGCTCGTCCAGGCAAGCGAGAGACGCCAGCCACTCTTCAGAAAGCTGGCCCGAGACCGGCACGATCTATCGCCGGGGAATTAATGGATGTTGTTGGGGCTATGACGCCGTCCGACAGGGTACTGCCTCGCCCCGCGGGCGGCGTATCCGATTTTCCCTGGCGATCCGCCGTCGACGACACGGCCAAGTCGCCATCCCGAGATTTTATCGGCGTCCGTCATAAAATGTATAGACATATATGGGGCGCTCCTATAACCAATAAGAAAACGGGAACTCCTAAACAAGGCAAAAATGCCGGTTCAGTTCTTAACTTGGGACAGCTTCGCATGCATCAGATGCCACCCGTGACGGCTTACTCGGTTGACTACACGACCTTGCGCGCGCGCTTCATCGCCGCCGCACAGAAAGCCGGCGCTGAACTTCACGAATTTCGCCATCCGCTGAACGGTCCGCGCGGCGAACCCCTTTTCACCGACGTGGCCTTCCTCGGCCGTCGCGACGCGTCCAGGCTGATGGTGCTGATCTCGGGTACGCATGGCGTTGAAGGCCCATACGGCTCGGCCTGCCAGTCGGCCTGGCTTGCCGAAAGCTGTCCCTGGAGCCTGCCGGACGACACGGCTATCCTGATCGTTCATCTGATCAACCCTTGGGGTATGGCCTGGTCGCGCCGCGTCAACGAGGACAATGTCGACCTCAATCGCAATTTCATCGACTGGCGGGCTGATCCTCCCAAGAACGCCCGCTACGCCGAACTCCATCCCGCCCTCGTCTGTCACGAGTGGGAAGGGCCCGGCCGCAACAGGGCCGACGAGGCGCTCGCGGCGGCGATGAAGGCGAACGGCGGCTATGCCGGCATCGCGCCGGTCATCGAGGCCGGCCAGTACGACTTCCCCGATGGCCTGTTCTACGGCGGCAGCGGCCCGGTCTGGTCCAACCGCACGCTGAACGACATTCTTGCCACCTTCGCCCAGCAGGCGTCGGACGTCGTGGTCTTCGACCTGCACACCGGCGCCGGCCCCTATGGCTATCCGGCGCTGCTGTCGGTGGCCGAGAACGATCATTCCGGCCTGGCATGGGGCAAGGACGTGTTCGGTCCGGCGCTGTCCGTCGTCGTCACCGGCGAAACCGCCACGACCGACACCGGCATTGCCGCGACTGCGACCGGTTACGTCTCCGCCGCCGTCCGCAAGGCGATGCCAAAGGCCCGCGTCCTGCCGCTCGTCATCGAGTGCGGCACGCTGGAGGGCAAGGTCGTGTCGGATGCGGTGCAGGCAGACAATTGGCTGCACCTGTTCGGCAAGGTCGACAGCCCGCTCGGCCAGAAGATCAAGGCGACCCTGCAGTCCGCCTTCATCCCGGAAGATTTGAACTGGCAGCGCACCTGCCTTGGGGCGAGCCTCGGCTATTTCGATCGCGCCCTTGCCGAGTTGAAGGCGCTCGGCGACGGCGTCACCACGCGGGTCGTCGCGTCTGCCCCGGCGGCGGTCGCCGTTGCGCAGGCGGTTCCGGCAGGGCCGAAGACCGGCGAGAGGCCGGCTGTCGAGGTCTACGACATCCACAAGCGCTTCGGCCCGCTATCGGTGCTGAACGGCGTCAGCGTTTCGGCGCAGCCGGGCGAAGTGGTGTCGATGATCGGCTCGTCCGGCTCCGGCAAGAGCACCTTCCTGCGCTGCATCAACCTTCTCGAGCAGCCGAATGACGGCCGCATCGTTGTCGATGGCGAAGAAATCAAGATGAAGAAGACCGCTGACGGCGGCGCGATGCCCGCCGACATGCGGCAGGTCGAACGCATCCGCGCCCGCGTCGGCATGGTGTTCCAGAACTTCAACCTCTGGCCGCACATGACCGTGCTCGAAAACATCATCGAGGCACCGCTGCACGTCCTGAAGGAAGGCCGCAGCGAGGCGGTCGAACACGCCCACGCGCTCCTGAAGAAGGTCGGCCTGTCCGATAAGCATGCCCAATATCCGGGGCAGCTGTCCGGCGGCCAGCAGCAGCGCGCCGCCATCGCCCGCACGCTTGCCATGCGCCCGAAGGTGATCCTGCTCGACGAGCCGACCTCGGCGCTCGACCCGGAACTGGTCGGCGAAGTGTTGCTCGTCATCCGCCAGCTGGCGGAAGAGGGCAACACCATGATCCTCGTCACGCACGAAATGCAGTTCGCGCGCGAGGTGTCGCACAAGATTCTGTTTCTCCACCAGGGAAAGGTGGAGGAAGAAGGCCCGCCGGCGGAATTGTTCGCCAACCCGCGTTCGGAACGTCTGCGCCAGTTCCTGGCCCGCACGCTCTGAGTTCGGCGGCTTTTGAAGCATCCGGGATTAGGAGCCCGGTTCAGAGTGAATGAACGAAGTTAAATAGGGGAGTGAGCACATGAAATTGAAAGTGTTGTCGCTGGTCGCGTTCCTTGCCGCAGGCATGGGCAGCGCGTACGCAGCAGAGGGTGAACTGTCGATCGGCACCGAAGGCGCCTATCCGCCGTGGAGCATGGCCGATGCAGCAGGCAACGTCACCGGCTTCGACGCCGATGTCGGCAACCTGCTCTGCGCCAAGCTGGAAGTGAAGTGCAAGTTCGTCGTCCAGGCCTTCGACGGCCTGATCCCGGCACTGAAGGCCAAGCGCTTCGACGTCATCATCTCGGGCATGTCGATCACCGAGGATCGCAAGAAGGAGATCAGCTTCTCCAACGGCTACGCCGAGCTTGCCAACATGTTCGTCGCGCCGAAGAGCTCCGACCTCGCCGGCATCCATGATTTCGACACGCTGATCAAGGCGCTCGACGGCAAGAAGGTCGGCGTGCAGGCTGGCACGACCCACGCCCACTACCTCGAGAAGAACGCCCCGAAAGCCGACCTGAAGACCTACGACACGCTCGACCAGATGCAGATCGACCTGGCCAGCGGCCGTATCGATACCGCGTTTTCGGACGCTTCGGCGCTGGAAGATTTCCTCGCCAAGCCCGACGGCAAGGACTTCCAGCTGGTCGACGTCAAGATCGCCAGCTCCTCCGATGCGACGCTCGGCGAAGGCATCGGCGTCGGCATCGCCCAGGAGAACACCGAGCTGAAGGCGAAGATCGACAAGGCGCTCTGCGAACTGGTCAACGACGGCTCGATCGCCAAGGCCTCCGAGACCTGGTTCAAGACGGACATCTCCCGTCCCTGCAAGTAGCGACAGCGACTGGTCCCGCACGCGTTCAAGGCGTGCACGCCCTCACGGGCGTGCCGCCGGCCCGCGGGGCCGTCACCTTGATCTTTCAGGCATAAGCAGGTGTAGGCGATCTGATGGAATTCGGTCTTTGGCAAGTTTGGGAAGGCGGCTGGATCGGCGCCATCCTGCGTGGCGCGGCAATCACGATCGCCGTCGGCACGGCCGCCATGCTGGCGGGCCTTGTGGTCGGCATCGCCTGCGGCCTCATCAAGTGGGGGCGGGTCTTCCCGCTCAACTATATCGTCGACGCCTACACGTCGGTGGTGCGCGGCGTACCGGAACTCCTGATCATCTACCTGCTGTTCTTCTCCTCGGTTGAGTTCGTCACCAGGGTCGCGACCGCCTTCGGCTATGCGGGGCTCGCCGACAGCGGCTACGCCTTCACCATCGCGGTCATCGCCATCGGCGCGATCTCCGGAGCCTATTCGACTGAGGTCGTGCGTGGCGCCCTGGGCTCCATTCCCAAGGGCCACATCGAGGCCGCGCGGGCGCTCGGACTTTCCGGCTGGCGCATCTTCCGCCGGATCATCCTGCCGCAGATGCTGCGGATTGCCGTTCCCGGCATGAACAACGTCTGGCAGGTCACCATCAAGGATACCGCGCTCGTCTCGGTCGTCGGGCTGCAGGAGCTGATGCGCGCCGCCTTCATCGGAGCCGGGTCCACCCGGAACCCCTTCATCTTCTATCTCATCGCGGCCGTCGTCTATCTGATGATCACCCTCGTCAGCCAGGTTGGCTTCGATCGGGCCGAGCGCCTCCTCAAGGTCCGTTCAAGGAAGTAACCGATGGAACTCGAACTCATCCAACGTGCGGTTCCGGTCCTGCTCAAGGGCTTGGGTGTCACGGCCCTGCTGACTGGCGTCTCCGTGCTGGTCGGCTTCAACCTGGGGCTCGGGCTGGCGCTGATGCGGCTGTCGGAGAACCGCTTCCTTTCCGGCTTTGCCAAGTATTACAGCACGGTGTTCCGCGGCACGCCACTGCTCGTCCAGCTCTTCCTTTTCTACTACGGCCTCGGCCAGCTGTCCTTCATCAAGAACAGCGAAATGGCCTGGTGGGTGATCAGCGACGGCACGCGTTGCGCCATCATGGCGCTTGCGTTGAACACCGCTGCCTACACCTCGGAAATCCTGCGCGGCGGGCTGATGTCGGTTCCGGCCGGGCTGGTGGAGGCGGCACAGGCCGCCGGCATGTCGCGGTTCCTGCGCTTCCGCCGCATCCAGTTTCCGCTGGCGATCCGTCAGGCCCTGCCGGCCTATGGCAACGAGCTCGTGCTGACCGTCAAGGGCACCAGCCTGGCGTCGACGATCACGGTGCTTGAAATCACCGGCTACGCCAAGCGGCTGATGAGCCAGACCTTCGCGATCTTCGAGGTTTTCGCCATTGCAGGTGCGCTGTATCTTATCATCAACCTGGTGCTGATCACCCTCGTCAGGATGCTGGAAGCCCATTTGATGCGCCATCAGGCGCGATCGCGTTGAGTTTGCCGCGGCCTGTAGCGCCGCGGCTGCGAGGCGATCCTCGCCCCGCCATCTGATCCTGTGCCGCGCCGATCGGTGCGACGCATGTTCCCGCTCCATCCGCCAGCCGGATGCTCTTTCGTGCGCCGGTTCGGCCGCACCCATATTGACATGAAAGGACCAGAAATCATGGACGTACGCGCCGCCGTCGCCGTTGCCGCGGGCAAGCCGCTGGAAGTGATGACCGTGCAACTCGAAGGCCCGCGGGCCGGCGAGGTGCTGATCGAGGTCAAGGCCACCGGCATCTGCCACACCGACGACTTCACGCTGTCGGGCGCCGACCCGGAGGGGCTGTTTCCGGCGATCCTCGGCCATGAAGGCGCCGGCATCATCGTCGACGTCGGCCCCGGCGTCACCTCGGTGAAGAAGGGCGACCACGTCATCCCGCTCTACACGCCGGAATGCCGCGAGTGCTATTCCTGCCTG
>NZ_PZZZ01000005.1 GCF_003046475.1 Mycoplana dimorpha | reverse complement strand
TGGTGCCATGCGTAAACCCTGTAATCGTCATATGTCGAAGCCTCGTTCGGCAACAACATCAACAATCACACGCTGATCCGGAAGGTGGGGGAAAACCAGCGCTTACTCTTCCACAGGCTAGAACCCACTATCCGAGGTTTGAATTGGGTAACGCGGGAGGGGAGTGCAAGGAAATGCGCACTTCATCCTCCTTTACGCCATCCACCTGTGGCAATTTGCCTAGTTCAGCCTGAAAATGTTCGCCCAACCCCTCCGCCAATTCCCGAAATGCTCTAAGGCGCTGCAATCGGTCCTGAAGATCTTCTCGCAGCGCTTTGTTGGCTTTGCCCCCGTCGTTCAAATCCTCGGTCGTGGATATGAAACGGATGAAAATTTCAGAGATACCTGAGTTGGCTTCCGCAGCTTCCGCGAGCTTTACCCACTCTTTCGATTTGTCGGTTGCCAGAGCGGCGGCTTGAGACAGACAGTACCTGATTAGTAGCTTTGCGGAATAATCGAGTCCCCGAGCCAGATCGAGCCATTTTTCGACTTCAGCGTTTTCCGGATCATTCTTCGACGGCTGTGCGGACGGGTAGTACCTCGGATACTCCGCTGCAGTGTCGAGACTTTCCAAGACCCGCAGGATCGGCTCCAACTCTTGGTGCGGCCGCATTCCTCTAGGAAATTCCGCTCGGTGACTCCATAGTTCAAGAATAGCCGTAAAGCACCTGTCCTGGGCTGCTGCCTTCTCGGAACCAGTGGCTCTCTCTGCTTCATCGATCAGTTCAGCAACATAGTGGGCCATCCACCTGCCAAGCGTATCGGCAGATCCGTCGACATTCATTGCCTCCACCAGCTTTCGACCTAAAGCCAGTATTGCATCAGATTGTGTGCAAGCTTCCGTCGGCTTTAAGCAGGTAGATTCTTGACTTTGTTGGGATTCTGTCTTTGTCATTTTCGATACTGCTTTCATATGATCTGTAACGTCGTCGACGATCTATGTTTACAGCGATAATCAGGTTGCGCTGCAGCTTGCCAAGGAGTGCTTTCAGGAAGTCCTGTGATGCATTGATTCGACTTCCACGTTCCGGGCTGACGCTCTCATGCCGGTTGCCCTCATCGAAGTGCCCCCAGACCTGGGACATCATCACAGTTGAATGATCCTTATCTGTCCACGTCCGTTGATCAGCATCCGTTCGCAGACCCATCAATTCGCGTATGTCTTCCGCCGGGCGTGGGGCTGGGTAACTGATGCCTCCCGCCCAACGATCTTGGCTATCCACCCCGCCGTCGCGGCTGCGGTCGATGATCCAACCTTTGAGCGAGTATCCATGCTCATCGATTTCCATATCGTCTTCAGCGCTTGGAATAGCGTAATCATACCTGCTGTCGGCCGTGCTCAATGCACGTAACAAGGCCTCCGAGTTCATCGGGGATACCAAGGCGCTGTGGATATCGACAGACTGCTCGCGCTCGGAATTTGCTGTCGTCCAATGGCCCCAAATGTTAGTCATCGCGCCGCTATGCAATGCCTCATCAAAATCCGTAGTCCTGATGAGGCTGTAGTTTTTGTCTGCCTTATCACAATCCAACCAAGATGGCTGTTCGAGCGGTGCAGGGTCTCGCCGGTCCCACAGCCAGCGTCCATCTTGACGTGACAGGTCATGCCTCTCCAGCCAATCAGCGAATTCATCCACGACTCCACATTCTGAATCGCAATGAACTTGCCTGCATGCCAGATTTCTGCCCGCGACGATCAGCATAGCGTGGTATGCCTGATAGAAACTGAGACTATCTACACGAGGGTAAGAGCCGTGTGAGTGGTAGGTGTGGCCCTCTTGGTACAGCTTACGACGAGATCTCTCGTCCTCGTCCCAACGTCCGCGGCCAGCGAACTTTAACTGGCCCCGGATAACGGCCAGTGCTTCTGATTCGATTTGCCCTTGCGACAAACCGAATACTCTCCCCAAGGGTGCATACCAATACGGACCGATGTCCAAGCTGAAATAGAAGCTGTCATCATCGTTCGCATCTCCTGCCTCATCGCTTCTGGTGAAACGATCATAAGATTTCGATTCCACGGCAGGAAATGGTGATTTGGCGACGTGCTCCAACGTGTGCCGGAGATCGGCTTGATCATCGACTATCTCGTTGTCCATCAATATTCGGACCGCCCGAGCTGCGAACAGCCTGATGAGGATGTGCGGCTCTCCTTTCAACGCCAAGTCCATCAGACGTTGACCATATGGTGCAAGCGCCGCAGCGTTTGCGATTGCTCCTCGATTTACGCCGATCAGAAACCACTGGAGCGCGTGCAGGCTGTAGAACGGCAATTTGGCATCGACAAATGGACCTCCTACATTCTCGGAACTGAAGTTGAACAGGTGCTCTAGTATGTCTTTCCGTCCAAGCGCGACAAAGCCCAGCACCGCATGCGCGCCCTCCCATCGCGTGACGGTCTCTGGTGCTGCCATTGCGGCCCAGACATAACCCGCCAAGGCGGCATTGATGTCTGAAGGTGGCAGGAGGTTAGTCGACCAAGAACCATCGCCGTCTTTCTCCTCCAAAGAGCTGGAGAAAAGTTCTAGGCCGAAATCGAGCGCTTCTAACGCATCGTCTTCTGAGAGCTTGATTGCTAAAAGCCCGACCAGCGAAAATAGCCGCGCTGCATCAGCCAAGTCTGCTGTTTCACCGATACCATCCAGGACAACTTCGACAATATCGGCTTCGTCCGCTCCGCTGAGAAGGCAAGCGGTCTTGAACGGAAAAATCTCGTAATGCCGATACTTTGCTACGTTAAGGCAATACCGTCGGCAAAGCTTCCTGAGGATTGCCTCGAAGGCACGCTTGATTGCTGGTCGCTGACTCCACTCCCTCGGGCATTGCTCTAAGAAAACTCTTAGATGATAGAGTTCAAATTCCGGCACTTCGCCAAACGACAAGATGAATTCGACTTCCGAACCAATAGGTACCCGGATGAGCGTTTGCTGGAAGAAATGCTCGTGATACCAAGGGCGCTCTGAAGCCTTATATCTTCTATAACTCTCGGAAATACCATTGGCGCTGGCCAAGCTTATTCCGTCGAAAATGCTGTTCCAATCCTTGGTCGTTACCGAAACAGCTTCCACGCCGATGCCATTTTCCTCGACTTTCCTCGAATTTCGCTTGAGTTCCACGTCGTCAGTGAACTGAACGGCTTCATCGAGCCCTTCCAGAAGTACCCCGTGGCGGCGTATGACTTCTTGCAGTTCTTTAAAGTCGCCAGAATTGAATTGAGAATAGCGGAATAGGTGAGCGGCTATAGCTGCTTTTTCGTTTGAGGACTTGCAAGCGTTCAGTGCCTCATCAAGCAGCGTTTCGTGTCGCCAGCGCCCCCGAAAACCTATCAATGGGAGTGCGTTTAGCGGATCTAATTCTCCACGTTCAACAAGCTTTCTTATTGCGACAGGAACAATTCGTTCTGACCATCCAAAACCACGGTCCCGCCAACGGCTAAGGATCGCCAGCGATGAGGGAGGGCACAGCCCGGTCAAAGCCTCAACGGTTGCGTGCCAATCGAAATGCTTGTCTCGAACAACATAGTCGTAAGTTAGCTCCGCGCAGCGTGCGAAGCGGTACGCCGTCTCGGGAACGGGGCGGTCTGTGCGAACTGATCGATCCGCCAGATCCAGTATGGCATCCCACCGTGACAAATTCTCATCGCCAATTTTACTCGCGACTTCCACCGCCTCGTTGAAATATCCTTTGGCTTCCCCTTTGCTAAGGCAAAGGATCGCACGTGACGCTTCGATAAAGCCATCCGACTTCTGCTCAGCATCGGATCTTTCATCGTTAGTTAAATTGAAAGCCTCCAACACAAATTCGAGCGCGTTTTTCCGAGCATTGAAGTTTTCACAACATAGCCTTGCCAGTGTGGTCAAAGTGGGCGTGAAAAGCGGACGTTTCAAACTGCTCTTCCAATCGGAGAAAGCGCCCAGCGTCGTCTCGTCAACTGCCTGCAGTCTAAATAGGATCTCGAACCATACCAAGGCTATATCATTCGAAGTGTAATGGTCGTCCCGGTAATGAATTCGAGCGGCTTTGTTTGATGCTTCACACGCTAAGGCAAGCTCGTCATTCAGCGTCGGCCCGGTAACAGTCCCGCAAACAACCCTTGCCCTGAGGTTGTGCCAAGGCAGGAGCGCGCCGATGTCCTCTTTGAATTCTTGGAGATCGCGAGACGTCGAATGTTGGTTTTTCCCTTCTAATTCCTGTCGAAGAGAACCATGCGCAAGATCCACGAGTTCGAGGGGTGTATCGATCAGCGTGGCACGCAGGCTATAGCCACGCAGGAGATGAGATCGCGTGTTAGAGAAGCGGGACGCAATATCTAACGGAGGCTCACTTGGCAGGTAGCGCGAAAGGACCGATGCAGCCTCCGTTTTAGAACAAAGTGAGTGCTCTAAAGCCGCTTCCACGAGAATAACCACTGCATTCAGGGCAGAGTAGCGATCAGTGAACGAACCGCCATCGCTAAGGCTTATTCGGGTGCTGGCAAGCAATCGGAACGCTCTTTGCGTCACTTCGAGAGGCGGTACCTTTCGAATTCGCTGCAATGCTACGGCGATCCCCAGCACCAAACACAGATTGTTGTCAGCGGCTACCGCGAACGCATTCAAATCATCTATGCGGTTGTGATCGATAAGTCGTTTGGCAACCGCAAGCCCTATGCGGAACGAAACCTCCCTTGGTGTCCAGCGGCCAAGGCTGTGTGCTGCAGCTTCGGCACCATGGATATTAATTTCGGCAAAGGTCAATGCAACGATGTCTTCGTCCGAAATTCGTTCCTTCTCTCGTTCCTCTTCAGACAGTCTGCTCCAGTTCCTAAGCCATTCGGATGCCATGCGCAGACGGCTCCGAGCATCGCCCACCAAAGCCGGGCACCCTGACATCAGAGCTGCTTCGTAGGCATGATGCGATCCAAGCCAGCCTGAACCGAATGTTCCTCGCGACACAATTTCCTGAATTAGGTCAACGTCGAGAAACGTCGAAGACAGGTCAGTGTTGGCCTGCAAAATCTTCCTCTGCCTGTCGTCTCCCGCCGTTTCACCGCCCGCTTTCAGGGCGAGTTTGGTCGCATCAAGATAGCGTTTCGAACGCAGTCCTGCCTTCAGCGCGAATTGTAGTCGCTGCAGTTCGATGTCGCGTCTCTCTAGGGGACTCGTCTCTGGGAGAGCATCGGACTTCAACGCAAGGTCAACAAGATTTGAGAATTGCCCTGCATCGAGCATCAATTGCGGCAAGACAGATGCAACATAGGGGCTTTTTGAGGCGAGTGGATACAGAACACTGATGAAGCCGCCCATTGAGGCGCTCGTTGGCTTGTACCTCTCTCGAAACCACGTCTCTGCAGGTTCGTCGAAAAACTGCACAGAATCGCCTGCCAAACGCAGCGGCCTCCCGATGTCTATGACAAAGCTTTTTATTGCTGACTCGGGAACGTGCGAAATCGCAGACAAAACCGACAAGGGGATGAGCGGGCGAAGCGCGGCCAGCGCGGTACATATACTATCGACCTGAGATCTTTCTAATGGCCCCAAGTGATATTTCAGCTTCTCTATGGCTGCTTCGAGCAAGCTACCGATAGTGTCTTCAACTGATTTGGGGTTTGGACCAAGCAAGCGAAGCGTATTGGGCAGGGTCTCGTTACGAGACAGGGCAAGGGCCTGAACGCGGGGATTGCATGAACTGAGGCGATGAAATTCGTCCACATCATGTTCATTGGCTTCGGGAAAACGCAGTCGAAGATGCGCTGCCGTTTCTGCGCGGCTGAATGGTACCAGTTCACGACTCAACGCTTCGCTAGGTGGGTCGAGGTGGTGCTGACGATGTGACCGACAAAGGAATACCAACCGGACGTTATCCGGCATCTTTTCCCTGATAAGGTCGCGCACAAATGATTTCTTTTCTCCAATCTCTTCAGCAGCCATCTGGGCGTTGTCTGCGGCATCGATTACGATACACAGTAGCGCTTCGGGGTCTTGAAGCCGTATGAAGTCGGAAGCTTGTCCTATGCGATGAACGAAGGCTCTGACGTAAGAAGCCGAATCCGCATGAACTGTCGGAATGAGCAAATGGCAGAGCCCTTTGCTCGCCAACTCATTTGCAATTTGCACCAAACCGTCCTTGTGTCGGTGGCGATAGCCGGATGCATTGCGATATTGGCCGTTTCCAAAACAATCGTAGAGGATGCAATTCGAGCCTCTGGGAAGACTGCCTGCAATTCTATTGGCGAAGATCGTCTTGCCGATACCGCCAGGCGCATGAATTACCACTGGGCCTTTGGCCGCAACAATTTCGGCGACGAGGGCAAGCTCTTGATCCCGAGCCAGCGAGCCGTCCAATTTTTCAATGAGGTTTGGAGCCGGAAAGAGGGCGCTCTCATCGGTATCCAAAGCGCGGAACACGTCCATCTTTGTAATGGAAGGATTGCGCTCTCCCTCCGACAGCGCCTTCCGCGTTACAAGCTCTTTTAGCTTCAGGGGACCATATACGTCCGAATCTGGGAGATAGCCACCAACATCCTGGAATAGAATGTTGCGTTGATCCCAATAGTCATCCTGTCGCCCTTCAAAATGTATAAGCTTACAAAACGCCGCAAGATCATCGCCGGAAAGGCCTGCGAAGCGCTCAATCTTCTTGACTTCTTTGATGTGGCGAACAGTACGCCCTTCCGCAACGTCTTCGACGGCCTCAGCGAAGGCATCGCCAATTGGCCGATTCGTGACAAACCAAAACTCCAGCTTTCCGGCTAGGACATCTTTAGGAAAGGTCTTGAGCAATTCCCTGTACCGCTCGGCGAAGCCCGTAACTGATTTCTCTAGTCCACTGGCCGTCCACGGTTCATGCGCGTGCAAGGTTGAATGCTTGAGTTGCATGTAACGCACGAGCCGTGCGTCAGCAAAATCCTCGCTGCCGAAGTACTCGGCGATATCGATAACGTCTTCTCCGGCAGTAACGGTTTCGCCGCCACCAGCTTCTATCGGTGATATTCCCTCAATAGTGACTGCCACCAAGTCGCTGGTGGCAGACAATAGCTTTAAGCATCGTCGCGCTGCCCAAAGGTAGTGAAACTGATCGCCATCACGGCTCGGGCGAACGAGATTAGTTTTTGCCATTAGAAACCTGGCCTGATGATATTTTTATGCTGTGGTGTCATTGCCCAAACCCTACCGTTCGCAGACGATCAGCGAGACCATCAAATGTGTCTAAGAACCCCGATTGAGTTGAGGTGTTGAAGCACGTGCGATGTTAACCCGTTCGCAAAGTAGTAACGTTCTCCTGAAACGGTCCCAAAAAACTTCTCGTATCGCTCAATTGTATCCTTGGCGTCTGAGCCACCAGTGATCACGGTGATTGCGGGCCTAATCGGTTCGCTCAATTGAACTCGCTTGAGTAGGTACTTAAATTCGAAATCTGCAGCAGGCATCGAATATCCAAAAAATACCCAATGCCCAGCTTTCTTCAGGTAGCGTTCTGCAGTACGCCACGTCGCGGCGTGCATGGGAAAATCTAAGGCTTTGCGGTAACTGAAAGTCGCAAACCTAGTACCTAAAGCCGTGCTGCGGCAGTGTATGCAGCGAGGAGTCAATACTGTCGCCTTTGTACGACTACCTGTGAAATCAATAACACTCTTCCAGTCTTTGTCACGGAACAGGGTTTGAGCAACTTTTTCAGTTTGGCTTGCAGGAAGCCAAAAGAGCTCTCGACACGAATCGCAGTAGAGCCAATTGACAGAGCCATGTGGCTTCAGAAGGCGAAGTGCCCTGTCTTCGGGGTATTTGGCTTTCACTAGTGCACTTCTTTCAAACTCACACGCTCGCGCGTCGCAACCATAATCGACAGCGCGGACTGATTGCGTTCTGGCAATACCACTCTCGAAGACCGTATCCCAATTCATGCTGAGTACCGCAGTATTTTGCGTATCAAATCGCTCGAAGAATGTCTCCAAAGTTCGCCATTGCGCATCTTTACTCAACATTTTCCGTCGATATGCTTGAGGCAACATTCTGATCATTCTGACGATAATTGCCCTGCGCACCACTCGCAGGTCTGACGCTGAATAATTCATGCCCAAGTGATGACCCGTATTTGCGGAGAGATCGACAAGTGTGAAGAGATCCTCCAACTCAGGCCATTCTTCAGGCCTTATGTCTTCACCCTCGCCAAACACTTGATTGACGAAATTTCTCAGAAACCTGACGTGGTTCGCACTTGGCCCATCCAATTTCAGCTTGTTCACATTCAACAGCGCTTTGGAAAAAGTACTCGCTAACGGAAGGCCCGCATTAAAGGAGAATCCGGCCCCAGCAACCACTAGACAACTTGGTATAAAATCCATCTATCGCCTCTCCAAATCGCGCAACCCTAAGTTTTTCTTAAACTAGTTTCCAGTCGGTTATTTGTTTGATGAAACCCAATGTGCAAGCGACGTATTTGAAAATCGCCATCCCGACGATGTAGCGGATACTGCTGTCCCGAATGCCTTGCCGCCGGTGGATATTCGGCCAATCCTTTATCTGTAGGTACAAAGTGACGAGTGACCTGCGGTTGCCAGCCATGCGCGTGTAACCACGCGCAGCAGGCCAAGGGGGCCTCAGCCCCCTATGGAACCCCCAGGACAAGGGAAAGATATGAAGGATTCATCGATACGATTCAGAATTTCTGAAACTGAAAAAGCCCGCATAGAAGGTTTTGCAGTGAAAACCGAGACATCTGTGTCAGCAATTCTGCGGCGAGCAGCCATTGAAGTCTTGCGCGGCGAAATCCCCGGCACACGTCAACGACGTGTATGCGTCGACGTCCGACATGCGGCCAATGCCCTGCTTGGTGTCATGGACTCGAAGCCCATAGACATCGGCAATTTGCGCGAAAGCGTAAACAAGCTGCGTATTGCCGCCCGCGAACTGATCGAATGCAGATGATCATCAAGGGAATGCGCTTTCGCTCGCGGTCTACCATAACCCGCCTCATCCGACATCTGCAGTGTGCAGGCGACAATGAGGCGGTTTGCTTTCTGCGCGGAACGGCAGCCGATATTCGAGATATGCACGCCGACGCTGTCGCCCACAAAGCCACCTACTCCGTGCGACACTGGGTAGTTGCGCCACATGAGGCCATGGACCGACAGCAAATGCTTGAAGTCCTCGAGATGCTCGCTCGCGAATTTAAGTTCGAGCCGACACGGGCCGTCGTTGTTGAGCACCGAAAGGCGCGGTCGACGGGTGATGCCGCCGACGTCCATTGGCACATTCTCGTTGGCGAGATCGACCCCATCACTGGCCGCGTCCTGAAATCATCGTTCGACCGAATCCTCCACGAACTCGTAGCCCGCTGGAGTGAATATCGGTTCGGTCATAAATTCGTCCCAGGCAAGCACACAGCATCGATCATCAAAGGCCTGCACAAACGCGGTTACGAATGTATCGCGATCAAACTTGAGCAAATAGCAGGATTGGTTACCGAGATTTCTCCAGAGGCATTCACGCACGCACAGCATCAAGAGAAAAAGCGTCTTGGCATAGACTTACCAAACGCCCGCAATCTCGTCGCGGAAGCGGTCGCCAAAGCAATGTCGCGAACCGAACTCGCCGCTGACCTCGCTGCTTTCGGGCTGACTATTGAAGCAGGCAGCAAGCCAGCAACCTGGATCGTCAATAATGCTGACGGCGTTCTCGTGGGCGCACTTCACCGCCTAGCCCGAAGAAGAAAGTCAGAGATTATCAGTTTAATGGAGAAAACCAATGTCATCACAACCAGTTTCGATAGAACAGGCAATACTGCGGGATACACGAGCCATCCGGCAATTGATGGAGCCCAAGGAAGGTCATCAGATGACCGGGGCAGAGATGCTTATCGAGATACAGAGCAAGGTTCTAGACACCTTAGAGCAGATTCGTTTGGACATTCAGCACCTCCATCAGCGGCTCAACCAGGTGGCAAGTCGCAAAGGCGGCACCTCACAACGCCACTCCTGATCGGGTTGGACAAGTTACGAGCACCGCTGTCGGAAATGCTTGGACGCGCAAACGCCTCGGCTCTTACATCGGCTGAAAGCATCGTGTTTGAGCTGGGGCAGATGGAAGAGGAGGCCTTACGTGATCTGCGCCGCCCCATACCTGAATTCTCTCGGCCACCTAGATTGAAAACGGCGAAGAACAATATTCAGACCGCTCAAGCCAATTTGACCGCGGCCACGAATCAACGCTGGGATATCGCGGAACAGCTTCTAAAGACATCCAAGGTTCGATGGTGGTACCACCTAGTCGGTATTGCCGCGCGGCGTCGCGGCCGAGTTCATCAACTCAAAGAGCGTCTTTCGAGTGTAGACGCCGAAGTGAGGTCTTTGCAGCATAATTTGGCTGCCGCGCAGTCCGCCCTGCGCAGAGAAGAACGCGCAACGAAGGACGAATATGCCGCGCGAGTCCAGGACATCATTCGGCGGCAGAAAGCTGCCCAGAGCACTCTTCGGATCATCGAGGCTGCGAATGCAATCCTGCGAAGCCATCCTGAAGCTGCGCACGGCGGCCTACAGTTCATTCTCGGCACAGCTCGGAAAAATATCGACTTCAAATGTGCTGAAGATGATGACGAGCTTACCGCCACGTACATTTCAGCCCCTCTCCCTAAAGCCTGACCGAAGTTCACTAACGAAGCTCACTACGCTTAGTGAACTTCGTTAGTGAACCGCGTCAATATTCCTAGTAGATTGTTTTTTTTCATTTTTCTGTTGCCACAGCCCTTTTTCTGCACCAGCATTTCTACACCGGAGGCAGGCAGGCTGGTCTGCAAGCGCTCCGGTCGTACTGGGTAGGTGAGTTAAATTCCCCCGTCGAGCTGGCGGTCATCCCAGTCACGTAGGCTGTCAGCTCGGCGGGAGAGGAAACTCAATGTCAAATAATTTCCCCGCGAAAGGCAACAGCCTTTCAACAAGACTGAACAAAGACGCGGCTGTGGTAGCCGACAGCATTGAGATAGGGCAGCAGGTTTCGCGCTTTGCCGCTGCCAAAAGCATGATCATCCTTCGCAGCTCTCCGAAATCTTTTGGCGAGGGTGATGTCAAAGGACTGGTTATGGAGATTGCAATCGGCTTGGGTCACGCGCTGGCCAGGACCGACCACCTGAAAAATTGAAAGGAATAAAATGAAGAAACGCGCTTTTGCATATTCGCGATACTCGCATGAGGATTCCACCGATCAATCGATAGAAGGGCAAATCGCGTCGCAAGACAAATACGCCTCAAAAAACGAGATCGAAATCGTCCAGCGATATAGCGATCATGCAATCTCAGGCGCGTCTATCCTGAATCGGCCGGGGCTAACCCGGCTGCTTCAGGGTCTTGATGCAGCGGAGATCGACATTCTTCTGGTCGATCACCTAGACAGGTTGACGCGCGACGATGGCGATATGGCGTTCATCCACAAGCAGCTCGTCTTCCATCGCATTGAGCTGCATTCAGTAGCGCAGAGCGGAAAGGTGGACCGCAACACCGCTTCGATTATGGCGCTAGTTGGGCGAAACCAGCTAGAGAGTACAGCCCACGCAGTAAGGCGTGGGCAGGAACTCCGGCTCAGGGAAGGTAAAAATACGGGCAGCCGCCCATATGGCTATCGACTAACCTCTACCCCTGGTGAACTGGAGATCGACAACGGTCATGGCATACGGGTCGGCGAAGCCGACATCGTCCGTCGCATATATCGAGAGCGGCTAGGTGGAATGACCCCACGCGGCATCGCCGGAAAGCTGAACGCGGAGGGAACTCCCTCGCCCATGGGAGGACGTTGGAACGCCTCTACGATCAACGGCTCAAAGAGCCGCCAGGTTGGTATTCTGCGCAATTCCATTTACATCGGTGTACGAAAATGGAACCGCCTTGCAATGGTCAGGAATCCATCGACAGGGAAGCGGATTAGCCGTGTGAACAAGTCGGAAGACATTGTGTCGGTGCCAGTCCCCGAACTTGCAATCATCGACGTAGATACCTTCCAACGCGTTCAGGAGCTTTTCCCCCAGTCAAGCGATGAGCATCCGTCAAAATACCGCCGAGCCAAAACTCTGTTCTCGGGACTTCTGAGATGTGGTTGCTGCATTGGTGGAATGTCCATGAAAGATAAGAGCAAGGGACGAATTCGTGTCCAATGCTCTGTCATGAAAGAATCGCGGTCCTGCACTAACACCAGTGCCTACTATCTGGATGAGATCGTCGACGCAGCACTTTCGGGTCTACGAGAACAACTCCAGAAAACAGATGCCATGGCGCAGCTTCTGAAGGCCTACAACTCAGAGCGTACGAGGCTAGCCGCGGAAACCATTGAAAGGATCAAGATCGTCGACAAACAGATCATTGACCTCAATGAACGGCAGGCGCGCATCTGGCGCGACTATGATGCGGGGCTTTTCGATGGCTCCATTGCGAATGAGCGCTTGACGAGAATCAAAGCTGAGATCGCGACGCTAGAAGAAGCGAAAGCCGCACTTCCTCCAGTCCCCGAGACAGTGGCACTGCATCCCGCAGCAATCGAGCGTTTCCGACGCTATGTTGACGAGATTTCCAAGATCTACGCCGTACAGATCACCGACGAGAACCTAGAAGCGGCCAACGCAATTCGCCGCCTGATCGACCAAATCACGATCACACCGACGGTTGATGGAACTGACATAAAGATAGAAGGATTGCTCGGCCTTCTCGTCGAAGCATCCACACGCCCTGTGTTGGGGGGAATAGTGGTAGCGGAGGAGGGATTCGAACCCCCGACACAAGGATTATGATTCCTCTGCTCTAACCTACTGAGCTACTCCGCCGCCGGACGAGCAGAACGCGGTTGCTTCTGCGTTTTCCGCTCGGGACGGGCGGCTTATAAGGTGCCCCGTCCCGAAGTGTCAAGCGCCGTTTCCGGCAAAAACGCGCAAGCGCGCAAAGGCTTGTGGAACGGCGCGGTTCAGGCGGCGGCGGGCGTGGACAGGATGCGCTTCAGCGCCGCTTCGGCGGCCTGCTCGCGCTCGGAACGGGCGACGAAGCCGCCGCCGAAGACGCGGGCGTCGGCACCCTCGCCCGAATAGAGCGCGCAGGCCTGGCCCGGCGCCACGCCGGCCTCGCCCTCTTCCAGTTCGACGTAGAGGCCGCCGGCGTCGGCGTGCAGCCGGGCCGGACGCGGCGGCCGGGTCGAGCGCACCTTCGCAAAGCAGGCAAAGCCCTCGGCCGCCACCGCTAAGAGATCGCCGTCGCCGAGCCAGTTGACGTCGCGCAGGTAGAGCCGGCGCGTCTCCAGCGCCTCCTTCGGCCCGACGATCACCCGCCGCGAGCGCGCGTCGAGATAGACGACATAGAGCGGCTCGCCGGTGGCGATCCCGATGCCGCGCCGCTGGCCGATCGTGTAGTGCAGGATGCCCTCATGGGTGCCGAGCACGCGGCCGTCGATGTGGACGATCTCGCCGGCGAGTGCGGCGTTCGGCTTCAGCTTCGCGACGATGTCGGAATATTTGCCCTGCGGCACGAAGCAGATGTCCTGGCTGTCGGCCTTCTTGGCGACGACCAGCCCCATCTCCTCGGCCAGCGCCCGCGTCTCGGCCTTGGAAAGATGGCCGAGCGGAAAGCGCAGGTAGTCGATCTGCTCCTGGGTGGTGGCGAACAGGAAATAGCTCTGGTCGCGCTCGGCATCGACCGGGCGGTAGAGCGCGCGGCGGCCGGGATCCTGCGGCGTCGGGTTCGGCCGCGAGCGGATATAGTGGCCGGTGGCGAGCGCGTCGGCGCCGAGCTCCCTGGCGGTCGCAAGCAGGTCTGCGAACTTGACGGTCTGGTTGCAGGCGACGCACGGGATCGGCGTCTCGCCGGCCACGTAGCTTTCGGCGAACGGGTTGATCACCGTCTCGCGGAAGCGCTTCTCGTAGTCGAGCACATAGTGCGGGATGCCGAGCGTCTCGCAGACGCGCCGGGCGTCCTCGATGTCCTGGCCGGCGCAGCAGGAGCCGGCCCGGTGCACGGCGGCGCCATGGTCGTAGAGCTGCAGCGTGATGCCGAGGACGTCGTAGCCCTCGCGCTTCAGAAGCCCGGCGACGACGGACGAATCCACGCCGCCCGACATGGCGACGACGACGCGCGTATCTTCTGGCTTCCTGTCGAAATCGAGACTGTTCACGGCATCCGTCCGATGGTTCTGGCCGGTGGCTCTGGCAATGGTCCGGCGATGGGTTCGGCAATGGGTCTGGCAATGGGTCTGGCGGGCAAGGACCCGTCGCGGCATGCGCCCGACCACCGGCTATAGCGCGCGCCGCGGGCGCACATATAGAAACTTGCGGGTGCCGCGGCAAGAGAAGCCCCGGTTCGGGGGGCCTTTTTGCGTCCGCAGGCGCTCACCGTCCCGCGATGGTCCCTCGCGCCACACCTGCAGCCTAACGGCGGCCGGCGGAGATCAGATCAGCTTCATCCGCATCGCCGAGGCGATCGCCTGCATGCGGTTGACGGCGCCGAGTTTTCGCGTCGCGGTCTTGAAGTAGCTGCTGACGGTATAGGGGGAGATGCCGAGAATGATGGCGATCTCGTCGCTGCTCTTGCCGGCGGCGGCCCAGCGCAGGCATTCGATTTCGCGGCCGGACAGCTTTTCGCGCGCCACCGTGCCGGTGGCGAAGGTCTGCTCCAGGCACTCGAACAGCTGCACGGCGGCGAAATAGAGCCGCGCCGTGTCGTCGTGGTCGAGCGCGGCCTGCCGGCCGGAGAAGAGGACGATGAACGGCTCGGCGCCGGTCGAATGCAGCAGGAAGGCCAGCGAGGCGGCAAGCCCGTGCTGCTCGGTCAGTTTCGCCGCTGCAGCCGCGGCGGCGTCGCCCGGATCCTTCGGCGCCAGCAGCCGCGCGTCGCCGCGCACCGGCTGCTTGGTCTGCGCCACCTCCGTCACCAGCCGGCTGCGATGGAACACCTCGAGCGCGTCGTACTGGCGCACCAGTTCGGCCGGCCAGTTGCTGACCAGCAGGCGGGCGGAAAGCCGCGGCCGCTCGGCGTCGGGAAAGCGCGTCACGAGGAAGTGGCTGAAGCCGAAATGGTCGGCGCAGCGGCGCATCAGCTGCAGCACCTCGTATTCGGTCTGTACGCTGCCCAGCGCCGCCTCGGTGAGGAACTCGGGCGACCAGCCTGGCCGCACCGATGGGTTGTCGGGGTCTCTCATCGCGCCTTTCCGTTTGTCGCCTGCCGTGCGTTCAGGCACGGGCCTTTGCCTGGTGGCAGTCGGCGCGGCGTCCAGTTCGCCCTCTACCAGATGCGGGATCGGCTTGGAAACAGCCAAATCTGGCGGTCACCAAAGAAGCCCGCCCGGCCGGCCCCGGCGATCGCCGGCATGTCCGTTGCCGCGACCGGTTCCGCGAAGTTGCTCAATTTGTTAGCGAATTGTTACGGGCGGCTTAGGCAATTCTTAAATGTGGCAAACTACAGTGGGGCCACTGGTCTTGTGTGTAGTAGAGAGTCCTATGACCGAATTGATCCGACCCCGCGTGAAGTATGTCATCGGCCCCGATGGCAGCCCCCTGACGATCGCCGATCTGCCGCCGGCCAATACCCGGCGCTGGGTGATCCGCCGGAAGGCTGAAGTCGTGGCCGCTGTCCGCGGCGGCCTGTTGAGCCTGGAAGAAGCCTGCGAGCGCTATACGTTGACCGTCGAGGAGTTCCTGTCCTGGCAGTCCTCCATCAACGACCATGGCCTCGCCGGCCTGCGCACCACGCGCATCCAGCAATACCGGCACTGAGTGCCGCGCTCCGCCAAGCTTCCGCGGCCGCATCAATGCGGCCGCAATCGCATTTGCAGCAGGCTCGTCATCACCGCCGATGCCGCGTAGAACCAGAGCCCGGGCTGCGTGAAGGCGCTTGCCACGCCGCTGGTCTTGGCCGCCACGATCACCAGCGCCACCAGCATGACATCCATCATCGACCAGCGGGCGAGCAGCGGCAGCAGCCGGGCGAGCAGCTTGTCATGGGCGCCCTCCCCCCGCCGCGTCGTCGCCTCGAAGGCCACCCCGATCAGCTTGATCACCGGAAAGACCACCGACAGCAGGCCGACGAGCGCCGCCAGCAACCGGTCGTCCCCAAGCCACAGCGCGGCGATGATGCCGAGCAGCGACGGTGTCTCGCTGAAGAAGTAGAGCTTTTCGAACAGCACGAGCGGCAGCACCATCCCGAAGGCCAGCGACAGTGCCGACAGGACGAGCAGGACGGGAACGATCAGGACCATCGATTGCCTCGCATTGAATCGGAACGCCATCCATAGCATCTTCAAGACAGAGACGAAGCCCGGCCGGATCGCGGCGATGCAACGGCTGCAGCCACCGGGCCGCCGGAGGCCGGCCACCAGGGAGGACCGCATGAAGATTGAAAGCCGCGAAGACGGCGCGCACGGGCGTTACAGCGCAACGGTCGACGGCCACGAGGCGGAGATGACCTATTCCCGGACCTCGCCGCGGCTGGTCATCATCGACCATACCGGCGTTCCCGACGCCCTGCGCGGCCGCGGCGTCGGCCAGGCGCTGGCGCTCCATGCCGTCGAGCAGGCCCGCGCCGGCGGCTGGAAGATCCTGCCGCTCTGCCCCTTCTTCAAGGCCCAGGCGATGCGGCATGCCGACTGGAGCGACGTCGTCGATCTGTAACGATCGGCAAGGCAGGCCGTGAATGCCTTCACGGCCTGCTTAAGGGAGACATTCATTTCGGCAAGGCTGCCACCGGACGCACGGCTGTCCCCGCAAGGGCACGGCCGCGGCCGGTCCTGCGGGGTCCTTCGGCTCCGGTCGGCCGCAGCAGCTCAGGCGCGCAGGCGAACCGCGTTGTCGCGCTCTTCCAGCGCCGCGGCCCTGGCAAATTCCGCCTCGACCTCCTCCAGCGCCAGTTCGGCGGCGTCCTGCTGCACCTTCAGCTCGCGGATCGAGACGAGAAGGTTGTCGGCGCGCTGGCGGGCGGCCTTGGCAAAGGTCGGATAGGCGAAATGACCGGGATCGGTGATGCCGGACTTCTTCTCCTCGATGGCGATCTGGTTTTCCAGTTCCTTCGACATCCGCTCGAACTCGGCCATCATCATCTGCAACTGGCCCAGCTGCCGCCTTTTCTCTTTCACCTGGAATTCCTTCAGGCGAACAAGGCTCTCACGTGACTTCATACGCAATACTCCCGTGGATAGCGAGACCCCGGCACACGGCGGACGGCACGCGACGCGCACGCCCACCTTCAACAAAGCATCAGCATGCCTGGCCCGGCATCCGGGCCGAAGCACGCGGTCGTTCACCCGTGTTCCAGCAGATTGGTTCGGCTCTTACGGAAAAAATCCGACGTTCTTAATGAAACCCTACCGCTGGTAACCTTTCGTTTACGGGCATCGTTAATCATAGGTGGCATGATTTAAGGGTCGGTAAATACCGAACCGAAAATGCCGGAGGCCATGTAATAACGAGTCCATAGAATCGGTTAGCGCGGTTTCTTCACGTTGGACGTAAGGACTGCGTTCTCAAATTTCTACATAATTTCAGGCTTCTGCCAAAAATGTTTAACAAGTCCGATCCATCTTGCCAAAATGAATCAGAATTTGTTAACCATTCGGTGGCAGCCTCCAAATCAGGCAACGACTGGATCCGTATCGCGTAGAGGGGCCAGGACACCTTGAGCGGCGGAAAAGGGGACGGGACATGCGGGTACTACTCATTGAAGACGATAGCGCGACGGCGCAGAGCATCGAGCTGATGCTCAAATCCGAAAGTTTCAATGTCTACACGACTGATCTGGGCGAAGAGGGTGTCGATCTCGGCAAGCTCTACGACTACGACATCATCCTGCTCGACCTGAACCTGCCGGACATGTCGGGCTACGAAGTGCTGCGCACGCTGCGCCTGGCCAAGGTGAAGACGCCGATCCTCATTCTGTCGGGCATGGCCGGCATCGAGGACAAGGTGCGCGGCCTCGGCTTCGGCGCCGACGACTACATGACGAAGCCCTTCCACAAGGACGAGCTCGTTGCCCGCATCCACGCCATCGTCCGCCGTTCCAAGGGCCATGCCCAGTCGGTCATCACCACTGGTGAACTGATCGTCAACCTGGATGCCAAGACCGTCGAGGTCGGCGGCCAGCGCGTGCACCTGACCGGCAAGGAATACCAGATGCTGGAGCTGCTGTCGCTGCGCAAGGGCACGACGCTGACCAAGGAGATGTTCCTCAACCACCTCTATGGCGGCATGGACGAGCCGGAACTGAAGATCATCGACGTCTTCATCTGCAAGCTGCGCAAGAAACTGGCCAATGCCGCCGGCGGCGCCAACTACATCGAGACGGTCTGGGGCCGCGGCTACGTGCTGCGCGAGCCCGAAGGCGGCGAGCTCGCCGAGATCGCCTGATCCTGCCAGACCCGATAGTACCGCATCGAACCCGCCTTTTCGGCGGGTTTTTTGCTTTATGCGGGTGACCCAGGCGCCCGCCCTCGCCGGCAAGGCCGGCCCCGACGGCGAAGCTCTTCCTTCCACCGACGCCGCCGCTGCACACTTTCGTAGACATGCCTCGAGAGACGGCCGCGCAAGGCGCGCCGCGTCCGGGGTTGCCAGAACGTCAGGTCGCTGCGTTAAGCCGCGATCGACAGGTTGGCGAAGACGGTGGTGAGAATTTTGCGGTCGAAGGGCTTGAGGAGGAAGTCGTCGGCGCCGGCGCGCTTGCCCATCATCATCTTCCGCAGGTCGGCTTCAACGACGCAGTAGAAGATGCGGACCGTGTCGCCGTTCGGCAGCATGCGGATGTTGCCGATCAGTTCGAGCGCGCCGTCCATGGTGGCGTCGACGATGATGACGTTCGGAAGCTCCGCCTCGCAGCGGACCAGCGCCTCAAGCGAGTTGGACGCTTCCAGCACCAGATAGTCGAGACCCGAGAGTATCCGTTTCCCAACCTTGCGGACGACGTCTGATCCGTCCGCAATCATGATGCGCCGCATAGCCTGCTCCAATTTCCCCGCTCGTCCGAGCGGCCAAAATATGAAGCAAGTGTAGCCTTGGCTGGCAAACAAATGGTTACCGCGCCGCCGTCGGTCGGCACCGTCACGCCGCGGCGGGAATCCGCGCCACGAAGGTGATTTCCTCGGCGGATGGAAGGATTTCCAGTTCCATCCCCGCCTCCTCGGCGAGCAGCACCGTGTAATAGGGCTGGATGGTGTGGGCGTCGACGGCTTCCTCGGGTTGCCCGGACAGCATTTCCAGGAATTTCGGCGGCACCCGCAGCATTCGCCCGCGGGCGGTAAGGCGGAACTCCGCGTCGAGCTCCGGCCGCGCCAGGGTGACCTCGATGGAGCCGCCGCGCGGGATGGCGCCATAGGCGACGAGGAACAGGTTCAACAGCAGCTTGACGCGGTTCTTGGCGATGATCGCCCGCGGACCGTTCCAGGTGATCTCCGTCTTCTTTTCGGCGGCGGCGAAATCGCGCACGGCCTTCTCCGCCTCGCCCGTATCGATCGAGGCGCCGACCGAGCCCGAGGCGCCAAAGGCAAGGCGGGCGAACTTCAAACGCACCGAAGCGTTCAGCGCGCTGGTGCGAATCAGGTCCATGGCGTCCGCGTCCGCGCCGCCTTCGTCGAGCAGTTCCAGGCCGTTGCTGATCGCGCCGACCGGAGAAATGACATCGTGGCAGACGCGGCTGCACAGCAGTGCCGCCAGGTCCGGGCCGCTCAACGTAAGGTTCGGGTTCTTCGCCATCAGGAGGTCTCCACAAAGCCTTGCATCCGGCAGCGGTGCGGCGTGCGACCGGCGGACGGGCAGATTTCATCGATCGACGCTTAACACGCAAAAATTGCGCGTAGCAGGGTCAACTGAATGTCGGTCATAAAGACACCACAGTTGGTAAACCGATTGTTAACACGATAAGGTCAAATTGCCATCCATGACAGGTCCTGACCACGACAGGGAAAGAGACATGGATGCTTCCACTTTGACCAGGAGGATGGTGCTCTTCGGCGCGGTTCTCGCCGCCGTCGGCGCCGGCAGCGCGCATGCGCAGAGCACCGCCGGCTCGCAATACACGCTGCAGGAGATCGTCGACGCCGGCCACGGCTTCTTCGGCTCCACCACCGGCGGCCTCGCCAAGGTGATCGAGCGGGCCTTCGAATCCTACGGCCTGCCGAACGGCTACATCCTCGGCCAGGAGGGGTCGGGCGCCTTCGTCGCCGGCCTCACCTATGGCGAGGGCGAGATGAGCACGAAGAACGCCGGCAACCATCCGGTGTTCTGGCAGGGCCCGTCGCTCGGCCTCGACTGGGGCGGCCAGGGCAGCCGCACGATGATGCTCGTTTATAACCTCCCCGACGTGAACGCACTCTACACCCGCTTCGCCGGCGTCTCCGGCTCCGCCTACGTGGTCGCCGGCGTCGGCATGACGGTGCTGACCCAGCAGAACATGGTGGTCGTGCCGATCCGCACCGGTGTCGGCGCGCGCCTCGGTATCAGTGCCGGCTACCTCAAGCTGACCCGCGGCCCCACCTGGAACCCGTTCTGAGTTCACACCGGCCGCTGATCCGGCGATTTACCAGCGTTACCGAATTTATTTGCGGGGCTCTGTCCAACAGGGCCCCGTCGGCTATAGTGCGAGCTCGAAACGGCTGGACAACGGGACTGAAGGCGGGACTGGCGTCGTGATTGAATATGCACTGCTGTTTGCCCTCGGTTTCCTGGCGGCCACGCTCGCCGGCCTGCTCGTCGCACCGGCGATCCAGCGCCGCATCGTCGCCTATACCGAGAACCGCCTGAAGGCCACCATGCCGCTGAGCCCCCAGGAGGTGCGCGCCCAGACCGACATGGCGCGCGCCGCCTTCGCCGCCGAGAACGCCCGGATCTCCCAGAAACTGGTGCGTGAGCGCGAGAAGTCGACGCAGTTGGCGGTCAAGAACGAAGCGCTGAAGCGCGACGTGAGCCGGCTTGCCGCCGACAACGCCGATCTCAAGGCCGAGATCGAGGATATGAATGTCGGCGCCGGCGACCTTCGCTCGACGCTGCGGCACGAGGGCGACAGGTTCGCCCAGCTCAAGGCGCAATTGGAAGCGGCCGAGCGCGAGGTCCTCCAGAAGAAGCGCGAGATCGAGGCTCTGAACGCCAATCGCGAGCTTCTTCAGAGCGAGCTCAACGACGGCATGATCGCGCTCGCCGCCAGCGAGACGGAGGTCGAAAACCTCAAGAGCCGTCTCTTGGCGCTGCGCCACGAGCGTGAGAAGCTGCTCGACGGCCTGCGTGCCGCCCAGGGCAACCTGAAGGAAACCACCCTGAAGCTTTCGCGCGAGGAAGGGCGCGCGCGTCAGCTGGAGGCCAAGCTGTCGCGCGAGATCAGCAACAGCGCCGCCAAGGACGCCACCCTGGAACGCCGCGCCGCCGAGATCGGCCGGCTGCGCGATAAGTTGAAGGGCATTCCGGTCAATGCCAGGACGCCGGCACGTCCGTCCCGGCCGACCGAGGCAAGGCCGCTGCTGGCCGCCCTGCCCGAGGCGCCACGAATCGAGTTCACCAATGGAAATGGAGCCCAGCCGATGACCAGCGCAAACGGCATGGACATTCCGGCGCTCGAGGCCGACGTGCGCGACCGAGGCGCGGCCGTCGCGCAACGCCTTTCGCAGCCCGCCTCGCCACAGGCGGACGCCGAGTTGCGCGAGGAGATCGCCGACCTTGCCGCCCGCATGATCGTGGTGACGGATGCGCGCGAAGGCGCCGCCTCGCCGATCCGCAGCCTGCTCGACCAGGCTGGCGCGGGAACGGATCCCAACCGGATCAGCCTTGCGCAGCGGGCCAAGAATCTGCTGCCGCCGCAGGAGTGACCTCGCCGCCGCCCTGGAGCAATCCCGCCAGGGTCACGAGCGCAGTGTTAACGGAAGTGCCCGACCATCCTCAGCCGATGCGGCCGGTGAGAAGCGCCATCTGGTAGAGCGCGATGCCGCTTGCGGTGGCGACGTTCAGGCTGTCGAGCCCCGCCTTCTGCGGAATGCGCGCCGTATGGAAGCGCGACAGGATATCCGGCGGAAGCCCCTCGCCTTCGGTCCCCGCCACCAGCGCCAGCCGATCCGACGGCGCGATCTGGGCGATCGCCGTCTCGCCCCGGGGCGACAGCGCCCACACGGCGAAGCCGGCCCGGGTCAGCCCGCCCAGCAACGCCTGCGCATCGCCGCCCCGTGCAAAGGGCACCCCGAGGACGGCGCCGACCGAGACACGGATCGCCTTGCGGTAGAGCGGATCGCAGCAGGTGGCGTCGAGCAGCACCGCATCGGCGCCGAAGGCGGCGGCGTTGCGGAACAGCGCCCCCATGTTGTCGTGATTGGAGATGCCGCAGGCGGCGAGCACCAGGCTGTGCGCCGGCAACGCGGCGATCAGTGCATCCGCATCCGGCGCCTCGGCGCGGCGGCCGATGGCGAGCACGCCACGGTGCATGTCGAAGCCGGCGATCAGGTTTAACACCGCCCGGTCGGCCACGTAGACCGGCACATCGGCCGGAAAGCCGGCCAATATTTCGTGAAGTCCGCCGAGCCGGTTCTCCAGGATCAGGATCGCCTCGGCGCGAAAGCCGGACGGTCGCGCATGCGCCGCCGCCAGCATGCGCAACACCACCGTCCCCTCGGCGACGAACCGCCCCTCGCGCCCGACCAGGTCGCGCTCGCGGATCGAACGGAAGGCCGCGACGCGCGGATCGTCGCCGTCGCTGATCCGGATCGGGGCGCCCGCCACGGCGATGCTACCGTCCGTTGACGTCGACGTCGGCGACGATCCGGCCTGCGACGATGTCGAACAGGATCGCCTTGCGGCCGCCGTCCGCCAGCGTTCCGTAAAACAGGATCTGGCCGTCCGACTGCGAGACCGAGGAGACGGAGAAGCCGTCCGGCAGGGCAACCGATGCGGTCAGCGGTGCATCGCTCGGCACCGAGAGCGCGACGGCCCGGGTTTCGGGCTTGCCATCCGTCCGCGTCACCTTATAGACAATGGCTCCGAGCACCGCCATGAACATGACGAGCATGATCCCACCGGAGACGAGCTGCAGGCGAACCATCTTGCGCCGGACGTTCTCCATCGCCGGATCGAGCGGCTTTTCTTCCAGTTCATCCGTTTCGAAATTGGACATAAGCGGTAGCGTCTCCGACAGGCAGGACAATCTTTGAATGAACGCCCCCTTTAACGAAGCCGACGACACAAGGAAAGTGCTGACCGCCGGCGAGGACGCCGCAGGACGGATCGACGCGTGGCTCGTCGCGGCCCTGGGCGGGGCGTTTTCGCGCAGCCGCATCAAGGCACTGATCGAGCAGGGCGCAATGGTCGTCAACGGGGTCACCGTCGCCGACCCGAGCCGCAAGGTGCGCCCGGGCGACGCGATCGAATTCCATCTTCCCGAGCCCGAAGACCCGGAACCGAAGGGCGAGGACATTCCCCTCGAGGTTCTCCACGAGGACGATGACCTGATCGTCCTCGTCAAGCCCGCCGGTCTGGTCGTGCATCCGGCCGCCGGCAACTGGACGGGCACGCTCGTCAACGCGCTGATCCACCACTGCGGCACGAGCCTTTCCGGCATCGGCGGCGTGCGCCGCCCCGGCATCGTGCACCGGCTCGACAAGGAGACGAGCGGCGTCATGGTCGTCGCCAAGAACGACGCCGCCCACCGCCATCTCTCCGCGCAGTTCGCCGATCATGGCCGCAGCGGGCCGCTGGAGCGCGCCTACCGGGCCGTCGTCTGGGGGCGGCCGCGGCAGCTGCGCGGCACAATCGACGCCCCCCTCGGCCGCGCCGGCGACCGCACCAGGCGCGCCGTGAAGCGTGAGGATAGCGAGGACGCGCGCGAGGCGATCACCCATTACGAAGTGGTGGAGCGCTATGGCGAAATGGCTGACGCGACCTGCCTCGCCTCGCTCGTCGAATGCCACCTGGAAACCGGCCGCACCCACCAGATCCGCGTGCACATGGCCCATATCGGCCACCCGCTGATCGGCGACCCGGAATATGGCGGCGCCTTCAGGACCAAGGCCAACCGGCTTCCGGAGCAGGCGCGCGCCGCCGTCAACGGCTTCCGCCGCCAGGCCCTGCATGCCTTCATGCTGCAGTTCGAGCATCCCTCGACCGGCGAGGTCATGCATTTCGAGGCGCCCGCTCCCGACGATCTCGAAGCGCTGCTGGACGCGCTGCGGGCGATCGACTGAGCGGCCGCGCCGGTCCGCGCCGGCAGCCGGCGCCGCAGCCGATCCGAACGTGCGCATACTCACCGGCAGCGATCTCGAGCAGGCCAGGCGCGAAGGCGAGCAGGCGCGCTGGAGGTCCATCGTCGTCATGGTACACACAGCGCAGGAAGGACGGAAAAGCCTTGAAAATCCGCGGTGCCGGTACAAAATATTCATCTGTCCGCACAGCCCGCACAAACCTTCCGGTTTTCACCCGATCGTGAAACCACCGGTGCTTGAACCATTGTTTCGCCATACCTATCTTGCATGTTGGTGGGTCCGAAATCCCGCCCCGGAGCATGGTCGCCAACGGGATCGGTTCTGCTCCGCGCAAGGCTTGCCTCAGGAGGAAGCCGCATCAAGGAAGGGGGTGCTCTATGGCCCGCAATACATTGCCATCCGTCACGGCCGGTGAAGGCGGTCTCAACCGCTATCTCGACGAAATCCGCAAGTTCCCGATGCTTGAGCCGCAGCAGGAATACATGCTCGCCAAGCGTTACCAGGAACATGACGACCGCAATGCCGCCCATCAGCTGGTGACGAGCCATCTGCGTCTGGTCGCCAAGATCGCCATGGGCTATCGCGGCTACGGCCTGCCGATCGGCGAGGTCATCTCAGAGGGCAATGTCGGCCTGATGCAGGCGGTCAAGAAGTTCGACCCCGAGCGCGGCTTCCGCCTCGCCACCTATGCCATGTGGTGGATCAAGGCGGCGATCCAGGAATACATCCTGCGCTCCTGGTCGCTGGTGAAGATGGGCACCACCGCCAACCAGAAGCGGCTGTTCTTCAACCTGCGCCGGATGAAGAGCAAGATCCAGGCGATCGAGGAGGGCGATTTGCGGCCCGACCAGGTTGCCGAGATCGCCAACAAGCTGCAGGTCTCGGAGGCCGAGGTCGTGTCGATGAATCAGCGCCTCTCCGGCGACGCCTCGCTGAACGCACCGATCAAGGCGAGCGAAGGCGATTCCGGCCAGTGGCAGGACTGGCTGGTGGACGACCGCGACAGCCAGGAAGAAACGCTGATCGAACAGGACGAGCTGGAAACCCGCCGGGCCATGCTGGCACGCGCCATGGGCAACCTGAACGACCGCGAAAAGCGCATCTTCTCCGCCCGCCGCCTTTCCGAGGATCCGGTCACGCTGGAAGAGCTCTCCACCGAGTTCGACATCAGCCGCGAGCGCGTGCGCCAGATTGAGGTGCGCGCCTTCGAAAAGGTGCAGGACGCCGTCCAGAAGCTCGCCGCCGAACAGGCCAAGTCGCTGCGCGTAATCGAGCAGGCCTGATACGGCCACGATGCAGGTGGTTCGAAGGCGCGATGCATGTGGTTCGAAAGTGCGCAGCTTCTGACCCAACTGGCACGATCAATACTATCACGGCGCGGATGACCCACGCCGCGGCAAGATCGGCGCTGGCTCCTACGAGGACCCGACCGAACAGGCGCGCAAGGCTAGGATGAAGGGCAATACGGCCCGCCCGGGTCGGTAGCGGGCCGACGCGCCGACACCCCAACTCTCCCGTCATGCCGGACTTGATCCGGCATCCAGCGCGCGATGTCCATCGCGCGGGAGACTCCTTTGCCAAGCGACTGAGGCGTCATTAACGGCCCAACCTGAGTACGCGAAGCATGTAATCGCCGTCGCGCGCGGCAAGATCGGCGTAGGCCCATACGAGGAGCGGCCGAACAGGCGCGCAAGGCCAAGGCGAAGGGCAAGACGGGCCGGCCGGGGCGGTAGCCAACCCACGGCGCCCCCTCCCTCCCGCCATCCCGGACTTGATCCGGGATCCAGCCACCGCGCGTCCGCGCGGTGAATGACTCTACTGAAGATGAGAAACGCATTCTGCGCGATGACATCGCGCCCTGGATGCCGGATCAGGTCCGGCATGACGGAGATGTGATAGCCGTCGTCAGCGTCAAGGATCGGCGCCGGCTCCCACGGACTCTCTCGCACCGCAGTTGCGGCGCGGTTGGGCTCCGGATTCATTCCAGGAATGATGAGAGCTGGGGATTGCCACGACGGTACCTCGATGCGCCCCCGGGGACGGCCCCACGCGCCGTTTCCTTTGCGTCGCAAAATTTCCCGGACGCGACACAAGCGGCTTGACACCGGATGACCGCTCCCATACTTGCGGCGGCGGGACACCCTTCCCCAACGAAGGGCTTTCTATCTGGAAGGATAGCCATCATGACGAAGACCGTCACCCCGCCGGACGTGCGTCCGAACAATACCCATTTCTCTTCTGGCCCCTGCTCGAAGCGCCCGAACTGGTCGCTCGAAGCCCTTGCTGATGCTCCGCTCGGTCGCTCGCACCGCGCCAAGATCGGCAAGGCCAAGCTGAAGCAGGCCATCGACCTTACCCGTGAAATCCTCGAAGTGCCGGCCGATTACCGCATCGGCATCGTGCCCGCTTCCGACACCGGCGCCGTCGAAATGGCGCTCTGGTCGCTGCTCGGCGCCCGCGGCGTCGACATGCTCGCCTGGGAAAGCTTCGGCGCCGGCTGGGTCACCGACGTGGTCAAGCAGCTCAAGCTCGCCGATGTCCGCAAAATCGAGGCCGCCTATGGCGAGCTTCCCGACCTTTCCGCCGTCGATTTCGACCGCGACGTGGTCTTCACCTGGAACGGCACCACCTCTGGCGTGCGCCTGCCGAATGCAGACTTCATTCCGGCCGACCGCCAGGGCCTGACGATCTGCGACGCGACCTCGGCCGCGTTTGCGCAGAACCTCGATTTCGCCAAGCTCGACGTCACCACCTTCTCCTGGCAGAAGGTTCTCGGCGGCGAAGGCGGCCACGGCGTCGTCATCCTGTCGCCCCGCGCCGTCGAACGGCTGGAGAGCTACACGCCGGCCTGGCCGCTGCCGAAGATCTTCCGCATGACCAAGGCCGGCAAGCTGATCGAGGGCATCTTCCAGGGCGAGACGATCAACACGCCGTCGATGCTCTGCGTCGAGGATTACATCGACGCCCTGCTCTGGGCCAAGCAGATCGGCGGCCTGAAGGCGCTGATGGCGCGGGCCGACGCCAATGCTCAGGCGATCTTCGATTTCGTCGAGCAGAACGACTGGATCGAAAACCTCGCCAAGGTTCGGGCGACCCGCTCCAACACCTCCGTCTGCCTGACCATCGCCGATAGGGACGTGCTGGCGCTCGACGCCGACGCGCAAGCTGCCTTCGCCAAGGGCATCGTCGCCCTACTCGAGAAGGAAGGCGTCGCCTATGACATCGGCGCCTATCGCGACGCGCCCTCCGGCCTTCGCATCTGGGCGGGTGCGACGATCGATACCGCCGACATCGAGGCGCTCCTGCCCTGGCTGGCCTGGGCCTACGAGACCCAGAAGGCATCGCTTTCCAAGGCTGCGGCCTGATTGCGCTCCCGGCCCCGCCCTCGGGCGAGGCCACCCCGATCCCAAATTCCTATCGCACGAATGAAGGAGGCCTTCATGGCACCTCGCGTACTCGTATCCGACGAACTGTCGCAAACCGCCGTCCAGATTTTCCGCGACCGCGGCGTCGAAGTCGATTTCCAGCCGCAGCTCGGCAAGGACAAGGAAAAGCTCGCCGAGATTATCGGCAACTATGACGGTCTCGCCATCCGCTCCGCCACCAAGGCCACGGAAAAGCTGATCGCCGCCGCCACCAACCTCAAGGTCATCGGCCGCGCCGGCATCGGCGTCGACAACGTCGACATCCCGGCGGCCTCGCGCCGCGGCATCATCGTCATGAACACCCCGTTCGGCAACTCGATCACCACCGCCGAACACGCGATCGCGCTGATGTTCGCCGTCGCCCGCCAGCTGCCGGCCGCCGACCTGTCGACCCAGGCCGGCAAGTGGGAGAAGTCGAAGTTCATGGGCGTCGAGATCACCGGCAAGACGCTCGGCGTCATCGGCGCCGGCAACATCGGCGGCATCGTCTGCAAGAAGGCGATCGGTCTCGGCATGCACGTGCTTGCCTATGATCCCTTCCTGTCTGTCGAGCGTGCCCAGGAAATGGGCGTCACCAAGGTCGAACTCGACGACCTGCTCGCCCAGGCCGATTTCATCACGCTGCACGTGCCGATGACCGACAAGACGCGCGGCATTCTCGGCAAGGAAAACCTGGCCAAGACGAAGAAGGGCGTGCGCATCATCAACTGCGCCCGCGGCGGCCTGGTCGATGAGGCAGCACTCGCAGAGGCGATCAAGTCCGGCCATGTCGCCGGCGCCGGCTTCGACGTGTTCGCCGTCGAGCCCGCCACCGAAAGCCCGCTGTTCGGCCTGCCGAACGTCGTCTGCACCCCGCATCTCGGCGCCTCGACGACGGAAGCGCAGGAGAACGTCGCTCTCCAGGTGGCCGAGCAGATGTCGGATTACCTCATCAAGGGGGCGGTTTCGAACGCCATCAACATGCCGTCGATCACCGCCGAGGAAGCGCCGATCCTGAAGCCGTTCATCAAGCTCGCCGACGTGCTCGGCGCCTTCGTCGGCCAGGTCACCGAAAGCGCCATCAAGGAGATCGAGATCCTCTACGACGGCCAGACGGCGTCGATGAACACCAGGGCGCTGACCAGCGCGGTGCTTGCCGGCCTGATCCGCCCGCAGGTCGCCGACGTCAACATGGTCTCGGCGCCGGTCATGGTGAAGGAGAAGGGCATCATCCTCTCCGAGGTCAAGCGCGACAAGACCGGCGTCTACGACGGCTACATCAAGCTCACCGTCAAGACCGCCAACCAGACGCGCTCGGTCGCCGGCACCGTCTTCTCCGACGGCAAGCCGCGCTTCATCCAGATCAAGGGCATCAACATGGATGCCGACGTCGGCGCCAACATGATCTACATCGCCAACACCGACGTGCCGGGCATGATCGGCTTCATCGGCACGACGCTGGGCGAAGGCGGCGTGAACATCGCCAACTTCCAGCTCGGCCGCGACAAGCAGGGCGGCGACGCGATCGCGCTGCTCTATGTCGACGGTGCGGTGGAGCAGGACGTGCTCGACAAGCTGACGGCCCACTCGGCGATCCGCCAGGCCAAGCCGCTCGTCTTCAACGTCGACTGAGATCGTCTCCTCCCAGGACGACATGGAAAGGCCCGCTCCGGTACAACCGGGCGGGCCTTTCTGCATAAAAACCCAGGCCTGGCGCGGATGCAGGCGACGGCGCCGGTTACGTCAGGCTTTCGCCACGACCATCGGCGCCTGGTGCACGACGATCCGCGCGTGGTAGGGCACCCGCCGGTAGAGATCGAGGACGTCCTGGTTGATCAGGCGCACGCAGCCCGACGAGGTGGCCTTGCCGATCGATTGCCACTCCGGCGATCCGTGCAGCCGGTAGAGCGTGTCCTTGCCGTTCTGGAAGATGTAGAGCGCCCGGGCCCCGAGCGGATTGTTGATACCCGGCGCCATGCCGCCGTTCTCGACGGAATACTTTTCCAGGTGCGGGTTGCGGGCGATCATGTCGGCCGGCACCTTCCAGCGCGGCCACGGCTGCCGCCAGTGGATGATCCCCTCCCCCTGCCAGGCAAAGCCCTCGCGGCCGATGCCGACGCCGTAGCGCATCGCCGAGCCGCCCGGCTCGACGACATAGAGGAACCGCGTCGCGGTATCCACGACCACGGTGCCCGCCGGCTCGCCGGTCGGATCGTCGACCCTCTGCCGGTAATACTTGGGGTCGATCTTCTTATACGGAATGGCCGGTATCAGATGCCCGCCGTCCTCCACCGCTGCGTATCTGGCCGCCAGTTCCTCGTCGGTGACCGGCACGACCGGGCGGCTGACCTTCTCGGGAAGCGGGACGCGATCGACCGGCGGAGTGGTGGTTGCGCAGCCCGCCAGGGCGGCGGTGGTCGAGATGGACGCCATCAGGAATGCGCGACGCGACAGGGAATTTTCACTCATGGGTGGGAAGGCAGTTCTCTGGATGTATGCGACGCGGCTAGATTCACTTTCCGGCGGGCCGTGGCAAGGCGAAGTCGGATCACATAAATGTCAACCTTGCGACCGTTGCAGAAAGGCCGCAGCGCGGACGCGCCCAGGCCCAAGGTCGATAAAAGGCAAAGGCCCGCCCGGTTCCCCGGACGGGCCTTTCTTGTCGGATGCCGATCACGCTCAGGCAGCGCGGCGAATCGAGTAGGCCTGCTGTTGCTGGCCTTCCAGCTGGAACTGGGCGATACGGCTGGCGAGTTGTCCGCTTTCGCCGGCGAGCGTCTGGCTGGCGGCGGAGGTCTGTTCGACCATGGCCGCGTTCTGCTGCGTCATCTGGTCCATCTGGTTCACCGCCGTGTTGATCTCCCGCAGCCCGACGGACTGTTCCTGGGCGGCGGTCGCGATCGCAACGATGCGGTCGTTGATCTCGTTGACGCGGCGCTCGATGTCGCTCAGCGCCGACCCGGTCGCTTCCACGAGCTCCACCCCGACCGACACCTCGCTGGTCGAGGCGGTGATCAGTGCCTTGATCTCCTTGGCAGCGTTGGCCGAGCGCTGCGCAAGCTCGCGCACCTCCTGGGCGACGACGGCAAACCCCTTGCCGGCCTCGCCGGCGCGGGCGGCCTCGACACCGGCATTGAGCGCCAGCAGGTTCGTCTGGAAGGCGATGTCGTCGATCACGCCGATGATCTCGCCGATCTTGGAGGACGAACTCTCGATGCGGCCCATGGCGCCGATCGCGTTACGCACGACCTCGCTCGATTCCGACGCGCCCTTGCGGGCATCGGCCACCATGCGCCTGGCCTCTTCGGCGCGCACCGTCGAGTTCTGCACGGCCGACGTGATCTCGTCGAGGGCTGCGGCGGTCTCTTCCAGGGAGGCGGCCTGCTGCTCGGTGCGCTGGGAGAGGTCGTTGGCGGCCTGGCTGATTTCGGCTGCGCTGCCGTTAACCACGTTGGTCGAGGCGGCGATCGCCGATATCGTAGACCTCAAGGCGGAGACTGCGCCATTGAAGTCGCGGCGGAGCTTATCGTACTCGCTGCCGAGATCGCCGACTTCGAAGGTGAGGTCGCCGCTGGCGAGTTTCTCCAGCGCGGTGCCAATCTCGTTCACCACGCGCGCCTGGCTTCGCGACACTGCGGCCTGCTGCTCGGCGCTGGCGTTGCGCTCGCTGTCGATCACCAGCTGCTGCTCGCGTTGGCTGATCTCGAGTTCGTTGCGCTCGATGACGGAATTGCGCAGCAGCACCAGCGCCTCGGCCATGTTGCCGATCTCGTCCTTGCGATCGGTGTCGGGCACGTCGGAATGGGTGTCGTTGCGCGCAACTTCGAGCATCACGTCCTTAAGCCGATTGATCGGCAGGCTGATCGAGCGGCCGATCGAGAGCGCCGCTGCAAGCGTCGCCAGACCGGCGAGCACGGTGATCGTCAGGGTAACGATGAAACTCGCCTGCGCCTGGGCAGCCAGGTCGTCGGCGTAGACGCCGGTACCGATACCCCAGCCCCAGGGCTTGAAACCGGCAACGTAAGAGAATTTCTCGACCGGCTGGGACTGGCCGGACTTGTTCCAGTAATAGTCGACGAAGCCGCTTCCCGGATTCTGGGCGAGCCGGATGAGTTCGGCCTGGAACAGCTTGCCGTTGATGTCCTTCTGGCCCGTCACATCGGTGCCAATCAAGGCTTTGTTGACCGGATGGGCCCGCATCGTGCCGTCGAAGCTGTTGATGAAGAAGTAGCCGTCCTCGCCGTAGCGCATCGCCATGACGTTCTCGATCGCATACTTCTGGGCTTCCTCGCGCGTGAGGTCGCCCCTTCTTTCCTGCTCCTCGTAGCCGGCGATGACGGAGATCGCCATGGCCGTCATGTCGCGCAGCATGTTGCGTCGCTCTTTAGCGATCTCCGCGTTCGCATCGATGGTCTTGTAGGTCATGGCAGCGGCCAGGAAGAACAGCGCCATTGCCGTCAACATATAGATGCGGGTTGATATCTTAAGGTTTTTCAATGATGGGCCCTCGCGGAAACGAGCGCATATTCTTCCCGAGCGCCAATGCTTCGGAGTGGACATATGCAGATCTCAGGGATGTCAGAGCTGCCTTCGCACGTCTACATCGACGCATAGCACTCCAGCGATACACGCCCGCACATGACCAGCGACGATATAAGCCTGATTTAATTGCCCCTCCCCAAGTTTAGGGGGGCAAGGTCAAATGAGCGAAGCTGCCGTCACGCCGGATCGGCGCCGGTGGCGATGAGCGCGGCGCACGCCACCCTGGCACCCCTGCTCGCCGGCGCACGGGCCACCGCCTGCGCTGTTCAGCTCGCGGGTGATAGCGCCGCGCGAACAGCGACCGGACAACCGCAACCCGGGAGGCACCTTCCCGTCCGTCAGCGCGGCTTCGGCGTGCCCCATTCGGCGATGGCGATGCCGCCGAGCACGAGCGTCAGCGCCACAAGGTGGAACAGCTGGAACGTCTCGCCGATGATAGCAACCGACAGCAGCGTGCCGAAAACCGGAATCGCGTTGATGAACAGGCCGGCGCGGTTCGGCCCGATCATCTCGACGCCGCGCACCCACAGCACCTGCGATAAGAGCGAGGGAAACAGCGCCGCATAGACAACGATCAGCCAGCCGGTGGCGTCGGGAACGATCGCCTCGCCGCTACCGGCCTCCCACCACAGGAGCGGCAGCGAACTGAAGAGCGCGCCGAACGCCGTGGCGGCGATAAAGCTCTGCCAATGCACCGCCGGTTTCCAGCGCAGCGACACCGTATAGGCCGCATAGGCAATGCAGGCGAACAGCATCAGCAGGTCGCCGATATTGAACTGGAGCTCCATCAGCGAGGTCAGGTCGCCGTGCGCCGCCGTCACCAGCACGCCGATCAGCGTCACCGAGAAGCCGACGATCTGGGCGATCGAGGCCGGCATGCGAAACAGCAGGAAGTTGAGGACGAAGATCAGCATCGGAATGCCGGCCTGCTCGATCACCGCGTTGATCGCACTGGTATGCTTCAGGGCCGAATAGAGGAGCGCGTTGAACAGCGTGAAGCCAACGGCGCCATAGAGGAAGAACTGCAGCCAGTGTGCCCTGATCTTCGCCCAGTCGCGGCGGACCTGCGGCATCATGAATGCAAGAATGACGCAAAGGGCGAATAACCACCGGAGCGTCGTCAGCATCATCGGGCTGATATGGCCGACGGCGAGCTTGCCGGCGACGGAATTGCCGCCCCAGAAGAGCGTGGTCACGCAGAGGTAGAAATAGGCTTTGCTGTTCACGGCAGTATTCCGGATGCTGGTGATGGTCCCGGCAACCGGAACTGGGGCGCAGAATTAGGCGGTCCCGACCGATTCCGCCACGCAAAAAGCGGGTTGCGGCGGTATAACAGGGTCGCTTTCGGCAAAACTACACAGTATAGATGCGCGGGTTTGTAAAGCGCGTGCCGGACGGCGCGCAAGCAGCAGGAAAGACGAAATGACCAATGTCGTGGTGATCGGGTCCCAGTGGGGCGATGAAGGCAAGGGCAAGATTGTCGACTGGCTTTCGGAGCGCGCCGACATCGTCGTGCGCTTCCAGGGCGGACACAATGCCGGCCATACGCTGGTCATCGACGGCACGAGCTACAAGCTGTCGCTGCTGCCCTCCGGCGTCGTGCGCCCGGGCAAGATGGCGGTGATCGGCAATGGCGTCGTCATCGATCCGCACGCTCTGTGCGCCGAGATCGACAAGCTGGAGAAGCAGGGCGTCACGATCACCCCGGACAACCTGCGCATCGCCGACAACGCCACGCTGATCCTGTCGCTGCACCGCGAGCTTGACGGCATTCGTGAGGATGCGGCCGCCAGCACCAACGGCGGCGTCAAGATCGGCACGACCCGCCGCGGCATCGGCCCGGCCTATGAGGACAAGGTCGGCCGCCGCGCCATCCGCGTCATGGATCTCGCCGACCTCGAGACGCTGTCGGCCAAGGTCGAGCGGCTGCTGACGCACCACAACGCGCTGCGCCGCGGCCTCGGCGAGACGGAGATCAGCCACGACGCGATCATGCAGGAGCTGACCTCGGTCGCCGACCGCGTGCTGCCCTTCCGCGACACCGTCTGGCTGATGCTCGATCGCGAGCGCCGGGCCGGCTCGCGCATCCTGTTCGAAGGCGCGCAGGGCTCGCTGCTCGACATCGACCACGGCACCTATCCCTTCGTCACCTCCTCCAACACCGTCGCCGGCCAGGCGGCCGCCGGCTCCGGCATGGGCCCGGGATCGCTCGGCTACATCCTCGGCATCACCAAGGCCTACACGACCCGCGTCGGCGAAGGGCCGTTCCCGACCGAGCTGACCGACGAGATCGGCCAGTTCCTCGGCGAGCGCGGCCGCGAGTTCGGCACCGTCACCGGCCGCAAGCGCCGCTGCGGCTGGTTCGACGCCGCGCTGGTGCGCCAGTCGGTCGCCACCAACGGCATCACCGGCATCGCGCTGACCAAGCTCGACGTCCTCGACGGGCTGGACGAATTGAAGATCTGCGTCGGCTATACACTCGACGGCGAGGAGATCGACCACCTGCCGGCCAGCCAGGGTCAGCAGGCTCGCGTCGTTCCGAGATACATCACCCTCGAAGGCTGGAAGGAATCGACGGTGGGCGCCCGCAAATGGGCCGACCTGCCGGCCCAGGCGATCAAGTACGTGCGCCAGGTCGAGGAACTGATCGGCGCCCCGGTGGCGCTGCTTTCGACCAGCCCGGAGCGTGACGACACCATACTTGTGACCGATCCTTTCGAGGACTAGGATTTGATTTGACACCTGATCCGGACTGGATTCGCGACAACGAGAGGCCGGAGACCACGAGAAAGTTCTTATGGCGGATTTTGTAGCAGTCATTCGCAGGGCCGTGGACGGCCTTGCGGACAATTCCCCGGAGATGCGCGTCAAGGTTTACGACAAGGCTCGCGGTGCGGTGCGCCGCCAGCTGGAGGCGATGAATCCGCGTCCATCCGACGACCTCGTCCAGCGCCAGCTCGACAAGCTCGAGGCGGCCATCGCCGAAGTGGAGGGCGACCACGCCGAGGCGCTCCCGGCGGAGGAGTTCGTCGAACCTTTCGAAGCCGCTGCGCCCGAGCCGCCACCCGCGCCTGCGCCCGAGCCGCCACCCGCGCCCGAACCTCCGGCCCCGCCTCCTGCCGCACCGTTCGTCCCCGAGACGTCCCCGGAAGCGGCACACGCCGAGCCGGCCACCTATCCGGCGGAAGCGGAAGCCGTCAGCGACTCCGGACCTGCGCAGGTGCCCCAGGGCCCGTCAGAGGCGGCTTTCGAAACCCAACCCGCCTTCGCGCCGGAAGAATACCCGCCGGCGGAGGCTGCCGAGGCCGGGCCGCAACATTGGGCTCCCGGCACCTACCCGGAGACCTACGAGGAAACGCCGGCCCCGGCGCCGCAAGACGTCGCCCGCTATGAAGCCCCGCTAGAGCCGGGCCCGGTCGAACCGGCCCCGATCGAACCAGCCTTGGTCGAGTCCGTCGAGCCGGCCCCGATCGATCCGGTTCCCGTCGAGTTCGTCCCGGTCGAGCCGAGCCCGGCCGAGAGCGCGCATGCGGCCCATCCCGCCGCCTCGGCCGAAGCCCCTGGCGCAGAGGAACCGCATTACATCGGCATGCAGCCGCTCGAGCCGCGTTCCGACGAGCAGGCGGCGTTTGACGGACAGGCCTCACCGGCCGGCGATCCCCATTATGCCGCCGTGGCGGAGCAGCCGCCTGCGCCGGAGCATCCCTATGCACCCGAGCACATGGCGACGGCACCGCACCAGCCGGCGGCCGCCGACCCAGCGCCCTCCCCCGCCGCCATGCCGGCGACGGCCATGCCGTGGGCGTGGAGCGACGAGCGGGCCGACACCGGGTCCGAGGAGATCAGTTCCCGTGACGTGTTCCCCCGGGAGCAGCGCCCAGGGGAAATCGCGCCCATGTCAGCGGCAGACGCAGACGCCGCCTCCGAGTGGACCTGGCCCGAGGACGCCCGTCCCGCCGAGCCGGGAAGCGAGCCGAAGCGTGCTTCCGACAATGCCTGGGGGGATCTCGAGGACCTGATCGGCTACCAGCCGAAGGCGTCCGAGCAAGGCACCGCCAAGGCGTCCGGCCTGAGCGAGGCGCCCCCCGCCGCTGCGGAGGCTCCGGTTCGAAACGGCCAACGCTCATTCCGCGCTGCCCCGCGCAGTCGCAGGATCAGCATCGCCCGGATCGGCGTGGCCGCGGCCGTGCTCGCCCTTGTCGGCGGCGCCGGCGCGGCATACTGGCTGAACCGTGACTCGATCGACCGTACGCTCGCTGACCTGACCGCGCCGGTCGCAGATCCGTCCGGCAATGCCGGGGCCACAGGCGAAGCCGGAACCGGCAGCGACGACACGGCCGGAGCCCAGGTCGCCTCCGCCGGCACCGGCATCAACAAGTTCACCCAGCGTCTCCTGCCGGATGGCACCGAGACCGACGAGGGTCCGGCCGCGGTTGCCGGCGAACCGACGAGCGAAGAAGGCAAGTCCGTCACCGAGCAGACGACCGAGGTCGCTGCCGCCGCCGGCATCGACGCGGCAACGACGGCGACCGACACCGGCGCCGCAGCCGCGACGCCGGCCGGCACCGCGCCTGCCGCGCCTGCCACCCCCGCTACCCAGCCGGCTGGCACGCAGACCGCAGCAGCGGGTGCGGCCGCCGAGCAGGCGCCGGTGGGCGTGTCGCAGAAGATGTTCCTCTACGAGGAGCGGCTCGGCCAGTCGGCCCCGACCGCGATCGACGGCACCGTGATATGGTCCAAGGCCGAGGAAAGCCCCGGTGGCGACGCCAGGCCGGAGCCTGTGATCCGCGCCCAGATCACCGTGCCTTCGAACGGCCTGTCGGCGCAGCTTCTGATCCGGCGCAATGCCGACAAGTCGCTGCCGGCCAGCCATCTCGTCGAGATCGTCTTCGTGTTGCCGCCGAATTTCGAAGGCGGCAGCATCGACAGCGTGCAGCGCGTGGCGATGAAGCGGACCGAGCAGGACCGCGGCGACCCGCTGATCGCGGTCCCTGCCAAGATCACCGAAGACTTCCACATGATCGCGCTGAACGACTTCCCGGATGCGATCACCCGCAACGCGGATCTGCTGAAGAACCGCGACTGGATCGATATCCCGATCACCTACCGCAACGGCCGGCGCGCCCTGCTGACGCTGGAGAAGGGAACCACGGGCGCGGAGGTGTTCAACTCGGTATTGAACGCCTGGGCCGCGCTGGCGCCGCCAGCGGACAGCCAGTAACGGTTCCGGCCGGCCCAGTCGTGGCTTGGCCGGTTCCTGGAATGAAAGACGGCGCGGGAGTTGCTCCCGCGCCGTCTTCGTTCAGGCTTTGATTTTGCGTCGCCAGGTTCTACCAGGTCGTCACCCGGACGCCGGCGCGGATCTCATGGCGCTGGAAGCCTTCGTCGTGCACCTTGGTGCCGGAGGCGCCCAGTGCCTTTTCGGCACTGTTGTAGCCGGCCATCTTGCCGCCATCGATGTCGGAATAGCGATAGCCGACGTCGAGCTTGATACGGTTCGTCAGGTCGTAGGAGGCGCCGGCCATCAGCGCATAGGTGAAGCGCCAGCTTTCCTCGCCCGGATTGGTCGTCGTGAAGCAGGGAACGCCGCCGCAGGTCGCCCGCGTCTTGACGTCGTCCCACTGGATGTTGGTCGCGCCGACGCCGCCGCCGATATAGGGCGTCAGGCCGGCATAGGTGCCGAGATCGATATAGCCGTTCGCCATCACCATGATCGCGTCGAAGCCGGTGTCGTGGGTGAGATTGCAGCTGCCGCCAACAAACGGGCAGTTGCTGCCGATCTGCGATTTCCCGTCGACGCTGGAATTGAAGAAGTCCGCCGTCAGGTCGGTGCGCAGGTAGTCGTTGAACTGGTAGCCCATGCCGAAGCCGTAGGAGAACGGCTTCGAGAAGCGGGTATCGTCGAAGTCGGTGCTCTGCTGCACGCCGAGGGAGTTGATGTAGTTGTAGCGCGGGTCGCCGCCATCGATCCAGCCCGAATAGCCGAGGTCGCCACGGATGTACCAGCCCTGCGCCACGCCGATGGCGACTTCCGGCACGTCGATTACCGGATAGACCTCTCCGCCCGCAAGCGCGCTTCCGGCCGACAGGCCGGCGATCAAGGCGGCACCGAGGATTGTCTTTCGCACGATCATGTTTCGCCCCCAACGGCGGCCGAAGCCCGGCCGGTTAATGGCGGCGAGTATTTCAGGGAAGTGTTAAGGCCCGGTTAAGCATGTTTGTTAACCGGCAACAGCCTGCGCCCGCCCAGAAACGGGAACAGCCGCCTTCCGGCGGCTGTGGCGCATGCTGTCGATCGCGGATCGGCTACTGCAGCATGTAGCGCAGGCCGAGTTTGAAATCGTGCGAGGTGATGTTCTTGAAGTGCATCGGCGCCTCGGTGACGGAACCGTCATAGGCGCGGATCGACGAGGTCTTGGCATCGCCGAGATCGAGATAGCTGTAGCCGAAATCGACCGTCATCTGATCCGTCACCTGATAGCCGAGGCCGGCATGCAGCGCCCAGGCGAAGTTCCAGGTCGGATCGCTGTCGGCATAGGCGACCCCTTGCGTCGGCACGTTGATGTCGCGGAAATGCGAAATGGTGTTGCGCGACGCACCGATGCCGGCACCGACATAGGGCACGACGCCGTACCAGTTGCCGAGGTCGACATAGGCGTTGGCCATCAGCAGCCATTCGGACTTGGAACCGTCGTAGTCGTTCGTGCCGTCCCAGATGGTCGTCCCACCCGGCCCGCTATGCCCATAGCGGTCCAGCGCCGAGAAGTCGGCCTTGCCGCGGTATTCGACGATGCCGTCGGTGCGGATCCAGTCGTTGAACTTGTAGCCGATGCCGGCGCCGACGAATGGGGCGCTGTCGAAGCCGCCTTCGTCGACGAGGTCATGCACTTCGAGCGTGTGGAAGAGTTCGTGGTCGAGATGGCCGAGCCGCTGGTTGCTCATGCCGAGATAGCCGCGCAGATACCAGCCACCCACAACCGGAACGCCCGGATCGACCGGCGGCGGCGGCGTGTACAGGTCGGCGGCGCCGGCCGACGAACTCACGATCAGAGCCGCGACGGCGCTGCCCAGAAACTTTCTCATGCCCAACTCCATACAATTGTGCTCGGCGCTGCATGCCAGCAGAACCGGGTGCGGCTATCGGTCATGGATAATGAGGAGAAAAAGTTAAGTTGCATTTAACTACGCCGCTTAACCTTGGCGATTAACGCGGCGGTAACGATACCCATCCAGCCCTGGCGGCGTCGTCCTGCGCCCGCCCTGACCTGCGGCAGGTTGCGGAAACGGAAAGGGCCGGGTGTGCCCGGCCCTTTCCGAAAACTGACGCTGCGATATTCAGCGGAACAGGAAATCCCGAGGGGCAGCAAGTCTGCTACCTTTCGCCGGCGTCCGCCCCCGCCGCGCGAACGGCTGCACTCAGGCGGCGCTGCGGACCGAGCCGATCACGCCGATCAGTTCGTCGACGATGCGCTCGACCTTGGCGTGATCGTCGCCTTCCGCCATGACGCGGATCAGCGGCTCGGTGCCGGAGGGACGGATCAGAAGCCGGCCGTTCTTGGACAGGACGTTCTCGGCTTCGGCGATTGCGGCCAGCACCGCCGCATCCTCGAGCGGCTTGCCGCCGGAAATGCGCACGTTCTTCAGCACCTGCGGCACCGGCTCGAACCGGTTGCAAACCTCGCTGACCGGCCGGCCGCTGCGCTTGACGCAGGCGAGCACCTGCAGTGCGGCGACGAGCCCGTCGCCGGTGGTGCCGAAGTCCGACAAAACGATGTGGCCGGACTGCTCGCCGCCGACGTTGAACTCGTTCTGCCGCATGTGCTCGACCACGTAGCGGTCGCCCACCTGGGTGCGGTGCAGCCCGAGCTTCTTGCTCTTCAGGAAGCGCTCCAGCCCGAGGTTGGACATCACCGTCGCCACGAGGCCGCCGCCCTTGAGCATGCCGTCGGCGGCCCAGGTCTCGGCGATCACCGCCATCAGCTGGTCGCCGTCGATCAGCTTGCCGTTCTCGTCGACGATCTGCACACGGTCGGCGTCGCCGTCGAGCGCGATGCCGATGTCGGCGCGCACCTCGTCCACCTTGCGCCGCAGTGCGTCCGGATGGGTCGAGCCGCACTCGAGGTTGATGTTGGTGCCGTTCGGATCGGTCCCGATCGTCACCACGTCGGCGCCGAGTTCCCAGAGCGCCGCCGGCGCGACGCGATAGGCCGCACCGTTGGCGCAGTCGATCACCACCCGCAGCCCATGCAGGGTGACATCCCGCGGCAGGGTCCGCTTGGCGTGCTCGATGTAGCGGTCATGGACGCCGTCGACGCGCTTGGCGTGGCCGATATCGCTCGCCTTGGCGAGCTGCGGCAGGCCGTCGTGTTCCAGCATCGCCTCGATCTGCATTTCCAGCTCGTCGGAGAGCTTGTAGCCGTCCGGGCCGAACAGCTTGATGCCGTTGTCCTGGTAGGGATTGTGCGAGGCCGAGATCATCACGCCGATGTCGGCGCGCAGCGAGCGCGTCAGCATGGCGACCGCCGGCGTCGGAATCGGGCCGAGCACGAAAGCGTCGACGCCGGCGGCGGTGAAGCCCGCCACCATGGCGTTCTCCAGCATGTAGCCGGAAAGCCGGGTGTCCTTGCCGATCACGACGCGGTTGCGGTGGGTGCCGCGGCGGAAGATCGTCCCCACGGCAATGCCGACCCGCATGGCGAGATCGGGTGTCATGGGGAAAACGTTGGACTGGCCGCGGATGCCGTCCGTACCGAAATAGCGACGCTTCATTTGTGCTCCTGATAATCCTCTCGGGCATCACGCGGGCAGGCGCCGTTCGGCGCGCCCGTCGGTATCTCGTGCCCATAATCGGCTCTCTTTGCCACAGAACGGAACACAGGGCACCTGAAATTGAATCAGCCTGCGTTACAGGCCGTTACCGGTCGATCCGGGCCCAATCCGCGCCGCGCCGGCCGTTGCGGCGAGGCATTAGGCCGGCTTAAGATAGCAACCTTCGCGGGCTATGGGAAATTTCCGCCGCCCGGACAGCGGCAATCGCAGACGGACACGCAAAATGACCTGGATCGAGCTTGCCAAAAACTGGGCGCGCGCCGTCAAGCGCGACGTGGTCGTCCTCTGGCTTGCTGCCCGCGACCCGCGTGTTCCCTGGCATGCCAAGGCGCTTGGGGCAATCGTCGCCGCCTACGCGCTCTCGCCGGTCGACCTGATCCCGGACTTCATCCCCGTGCTCGGCTACCTCGACGACCTGATCATCGTTCCCCTGGGAACGATTGCCACCCTGAAGCTGATCCCGCCGGACATTCGCGCCGAACTGCGGACGCGCGCGGTCGAGCGGATCGCGCTGCCCGCCTCCCGCGCCGGCATGGCGATGATCGTGCTCGTCTGGATCCTGCTCGCGCTTGCTGTTGTCTGGACTGCCCTGCCCATGCTGAAAGGCGCCGCGTGATTTTCACCCGACGGCGCTGAAATTGAACCAGCCTGCTTTGCAGGCAGTTACCGATCGCCGCAGACGAAAAGACCGGCCGCTTGGGCCGGTCTTTCCATTCATTGGGATCGGGCGATCACTGCGGCTGCGGCTCCAGCCCGCCTTCCGCCTCGCCGCCCTTCTTCTGGCCGCCGGCCTTCGGCACCGCCGAGCCGCGATGCGGCGGGCTGTCGTCGCCGAGGTCGCGGGCCGGCTTCTCGCCGCGGATCAGCGCCTTGATCTCGTCGCCGGTCAGCGTCTCGTATTCCAGCAGCCCCTCGGCCAGCGCCACGAACTCGTGATGCTTCTCGGTGATGATGCGCTTGGCCTCGGCGTAGGCCTCGTCGATCAGGCGGCGGATCTCGTTGTCGATCTTCTGGGCGGTGGATTCGGAGACGTTCTTCGACTGCGCCACCGAATGGCCGAGGAAGACCTCCTGCTGGTTCTCGCCGTAGGCCACCTGGCCGAGCTGGTCGGAGAAGCCCCACTGCGTCACCATGGCGCGGGCCAGCTTCGTCGCCTGCTCGATGTCGGAGGAGGCGCCGGAGGTGATGTTCTCCTTGCCGAAGGTGATCTCCTCGGCGACGCGGCCGCCCATCATGATGGCGAGGCGCGAAACCATCCACTTGTAGCTCATCGAGTAGCGGTCGCCTTCCGGCAGCTGCATCACCATCCCGAGCGCGCGGCCGCGCGGGATGATCGTCGCCTTGTGCAGCGGATCGGCCATCGGCACGTTCAGCGCCACGATCGCGTGGCCGGCCTCGTGGTAGGCGGTCAGCTTCTTCTCGGCCTCGGTCATGGCGGAGGAGCGGCGTTCCGCGCCCATCATGATCTTGTCCTTGGCGTCCTCGAACTCCTGCATGGTGACGAGCCGCTTGTTGCGCCGCGCCGCCATCAGCGCCGCCTCGTTGACCAGGTTCATCAGGTCGGCGCCGGAGAAGCCCGGCGTGCCGCGCGCCAGCACCTTGAGGTCGACGTTCGGGGCCAGCGGCACGTTGCGCACGTGCACCTTGAGGATGCGCTCGCGGCCGACGATGTCGGGGTTCGGCACGACGACCTGACGGTCGAAGCGGCCGGGACGCAGCAGCGCCGGGTCGAGCACGTCCGGACGGTTGGTGGCGGCGATCAGGATGATGCCCTCGTTCGCCTCGAAGCCGTCCATCTCGACCAGCAGCTGGTTCAGCGTCTGCTCGCGCTCGTCGTTGCCGCCGCCGAGGCCGGCGCCGCGGTGACGACCGACGGCGTCGATCTCGTCGATGAAGATGATGCAGGGCGCGTTCTTCTTGGCCTGCTCGAACATGTCACGGACACGGCTTGCGCCGACGCCGACGAACATCTCGACGAAGTCGGAGCCGGAAATCGTGAAGAACGGCACGTTCGCCTCGCCGGCGACCGAGCGGGCCAGCAGCGTCTTACCGGTGCCCGGGGGACCGACCAGCAGCACGCCGCGCGGGATGCGCCCGCCGAGGCGCTGGAATTTCTGCGGGTCGCGCAGGAACTCGACGATCTCCTCCAGGTCCTGCTTGGCCTCGTCGACGCCGGCGACGTCGGCGAAGGTGACGCGGCCATGCGCCTCGGTCAAAAGCTTCGCCTTGGACTTGCCAAAGCCCATGGCGCCGCGCGAGCCGCCCTGCATCTGCCGCATGAAGAACAGCCAGACGCCGAGGATCAGCAGCATCGGCAGCAGCGTGCCGATATAGCTGAGGAAGCTGTTCGAGCCATCGGACTCGGGCCGGGCGTTGACCACCACGTTCTTCGCCTCCAGCCGCTCCAGCAGCGCGTCGTCGATCGCCGGCGCATAGGTCTGGAAGGTGGTGCCGGTCTCCACATAGCTGCCGACGACCTTGTTGCCCGTGATCACCACTTCCTTGACCCGGCTCGCGTCGATCTCTTTCAGGAACTGCGAATAAGGAACGTCCCGCGAACCGGTCTGGGCCGGGCTCGTCTGGAACATGCTGAAGAGAGCGATCAGCAGGAGCGCTATGATGGCCCAGAGGGCGACATTGCGGAAGTTTGGATTCATCGGGCTTTCCGGGCACTTTCTCGGCAACAGGGGTTGCGCCGTCTCAATTGCACCTAACATAGGGTCGCGCCATCGCCTTGCCAAGGCAAACCGGACGACCCGCGGCCATTTCTGGAATTATCGTTGACGCCTATGGCGGCATTGCGGTCCCGGCGAAAATCCGCCGCAAGAGCCGGGCCATCATGGCCGCTGCCGGGCCTCCGGGCCACGCAGCGCCGGGATGCCCACTGCACGGTAACGCACGTCTCGCGAAAAAGTGCACCGTCCTTGGAACCTGCGGAAGGACGGACCTAACGCAGATCGCACGAATCCTCGTCTTCCGCCCTTGCGTTCGGAGGCGGCGGAAAGGCCTTGCGGCCGAACAGTCTTGCGAGTGCGTTGGCGAGCGGCAGTTCGAACACGGGAAGATAGCGTTCGTAAGGTGACAGCAGCGGTTCAAGCGCGAAGGACCGCGCGTCCGCCATAAACCCTGCGGCCAGCACGCGCGGGCGGCTGCGGGCGGACCGCGCCGCGACCCCGGCAGGCACGCCGTGAAGGCCGGGCAAGCCGTCCCCCTCCCCGGCCGCAGCACGCACCGTCAGCGCGGTGGCGCCCCGGTTCAGCACGCGCCAGCGGCCGTCCCACGTGGCCTCGCCATGCGGGGCGATCGTGATTGCGTCGATCCCCCGCTGCTCCCGGTAGACGAACAGCCCCTCGCGGCGGCGGTCGAAGACCACCCGGCCGACCGTCTTGCGCGACAGCGCTCCGCTTTCAATGAAGTCCCTCAAACGATCCGCGCCCGCCGCGTCCGGCAGGTGTTCGCGGCCGCCCAGCACGGCGGCCAGCGCCAGCAGCGCCCGCCAGGCCGGCGGCTCGGCGAGCGCGGTGGCAATCGCCGCTGGCGGCAGCACACCGGCCGACGCGTCGACCACCCGGACCTCGCTTGTGATGAACGCCGCCCCCCGGCAGGCCACTTCGAGGCGTGCCGCGGCGGCGGCCGCGCCGGCGACGTGCAGCGCCCGGTCGGCGTCCGGCCCGGCACCGGCGTCCGGCTCGGCACCGTCATGCCTGACGCGGACCCGCTCGAACCGGCGATCGACATTGCTCGGGTCGTCGAGCCAGTCCTGCCCGATTGTGCGCAAATGGGCCCGGATGTCGGCGCGCGGCACCGCCAGCAGCGGGCGCAGTACCCAGGCGGAGCCGCGGACGAGCGTCGCCGGCGCGATGCCGGCAAGCCCGGCGCCGGCGCCACGGCGCATGCTGCGCATGGCGATCGTCTCGCGCTGGTCGTCGAGATTGTGGGCCGTGACGATCGCGGCGGCGCCGATTTCGCGCGCAACCTCCGCCAAATATGCATGACGCGCCTCCCGCGCCGCCGCCTGGATGCCGCTGGTCGGCTTTGCCCCCTCCCAGCGGCGCGTCACATGCGCGATGCCGCGCCTGGCACAGAGTTCGGCCACCCAGCGGGCCTCGTCGGCCGAGCCCTCGCGCAGCGCGTGGTCGATCGTGCAGGCGACCAGCGAAAATCCGACATGGCGGCCGGACCGCAGCGCCGCGTCGAGGGCGACGAGCAGGCAGACCGAATCGCCGCCGCCGGACACGGCGACCAGCAGCGCGCCAGGGCTGCAAAAACTGTCGAGGAACCGGGCGACCGCATCGTCGATGCCCTGGCTATCCGGGCGGGTCACGGCGTCGCTCCGCAAGGGTCAAAACTCAATCGGAAAAGTGCAGGAAATCCCCGCCATGTTCAAACATTTCCCTCGCCCGCCACTGAAGCCGGCCAGCCGGAAGGGTTCATTCGGACAGTCCCGCGAACGGCCCTGGGTCCGATCGGCCTCGACTGCACATGATCTGATTGAGTTTTGATCCTGGCCGTCAGCAGGCGAGCCGGCTCTGTTCGCTGGTGACCTTGGCCTTCACCGCCTTGGAGGCGTTGGGATAGCGCTTGCCGACTTCGCGCAGCGTCGCGCAGGCGGTTTCGCGGTTGTCGAGCGCGGCCAGCGACATGCCGAGCTTCAACAGCATTTCCGGCGCCTTCTTGGACTTGTTGTAGGTCTGGTGGGCATTGAGGAAGGTCTTGGCCGCCTCGTTGAAATTGCCCTGCGAATACTGCGCTTCGCCGAGCCAGAAGCTCGCGTCGGCGGCCTTGTCGCCTTCCGGGAAAATCTCAAGATAGTCGCGGAATTCCTTCTCGGCGAGCGCGTAGTCGCCGGAAAGCACGTGGCCGTAGGCGGCGTTGTAGATGTCGTCCGGTCTGTCCAGCGCGGCCGCCTGCCCGCCTGCCGTCGCCGGGGTTCCGGTCGTCGCGTCCGGCAACGCGCCGCTGCCGAGCGAGGCGCTCTCGTTGATATCGGCGCCGATCGGGTTGCCGTTCTCGTCGAAGCGGATCGAGCCCAGGGTCTGCGGCTGGGTTCCGAGGTTGCCTGCCGATGCCGTCTGCCCGCCGGCTCCGGCGGACTGATCCGCCGGAGCCTCCGCCGCCGCGGTCCGGCTGGACTGCGGGTCCTGGCCGGCCGGCCGTTCGAGCGCGCCGCTCTTGCCGCCGCCCTTGCCGCTTTCCAGGTCCTGGAAGCGATACTCGTTGTCTTCCTGCGTCTTGCGCAACTGCTCCTGCATCTGCAGCAGCTGGAAGCTCATTTCCTCGATCCGGCCGTTGAGAGAGCGGATCTGCTCCTCGAGCTGGCCGATGCGCATGATCGTGTCATTGGCTTGCGCCAGCACCACTTCCTTGTCCGCCTTGCCGGCACCCGGCAGGATGCGGTTCGCCAGCGCCGAGAGTGGAGACGCGTGCAGTACCGTCGCCGGCCCGGCCAAGGCTGCCAGGCCGATCAGGCTGGCCGCGATGATTTTCTTCATATGACGTTGTCCCATTGGTGGATTTGCGCATTCTCGCGCAGCCGCAGGTTTTTCCAAATGCTCCCAAAAAGCAACGGAGTTCGGCCAAAGTGTGATAAAAAACTAAGCGCCCGGGAGCAACGTCTGATTTCATCCGCTCTCGGCGGTTTCAGCCCGGAGAGCGCTCGATCCGTTCCCGTCATGCGGGACCGCGATCCGGCATCCAGCGCGCTCAAGTCGCTGAGCTCCACATAGTCTTTCGCGCCGCGGTCGGAATGGCGGCGACAACGGCCATCCCTTGAAAAGAAAGAGCCCGCCATCGCTGGCGGGCCCCTGAAACACGGTCTTTGCCGGAGATTACATCCCGGCGCCGCCGAGAACGGTGACGGCGCGGCGGTTCTGCGACCAGCAGGAGATGTCGTCGCAGACGGCGACCGGCTTTTCCTTGCCGTAGGAGATCGTGCGAATGCGGTTGGCCGGAACGCCGCGGCTGACGAGGTACTGCTTGGTGGACGTCGCACGGCGGGCGCCAAGCGCCAGGTTGTACTCGCGCGTGCCGCGCTCGTCGGCATGGCCCTCGACGGTGATCGCGTAGTTCGAGTACCGCTGCAGCCACTGCGCCTGCTTGTCGAGGGTGGCGGCCGCGTCGGCGCGGATCGAGGTCGAGTCGGTGTCGAAGAAGATGCGGTCGCCGACGTTGACGGTGAAGTCCTGCGTCGAGCCCGGGGTCGCGTTGTTCAGGCCGAGTTCGCCGGCGCTGTTGGGCAGGTTCTTCTTGTTGGCGCAGCCGGCAAGTGCCAGCCCCATGAAAAGAGCCAGCATGGCGGGGTTGCGGGCGAAGGTCTGCATGCGGCCAGCGGCCGAGATTTCCGTGCGGCTCATGAGCCGATCTCCTTGCATCAGTTCGATAGGGCTTGGGTTTCAATCAGGGTTGCCAGACTGTAACCGTGCGCGGTTAAGCGGCATTCAACAATTATGGTTAATAAACGCTTTCACAATGATCCCCCGATCCCGGCACGAGACGGCAACGCCGCCGATTCTCGCCTTGTGAAGCCCTCGTTTGCAGGACTTTGAGGCGAGAAAGCGGCGGCGCTGACACAATTGCCGGCATATCCCCTGCCGGATTATTCCAGCAGCGGCGACCAGGCCGGGTCCGAAGCGTAGCTGGCGGTCTGGATCTGCTGCTCATTGTAGCCGGTCAGGTCGATCGAGAAGAGCTGCGGCCCGCCCGAGCCGGCCGGCTGGCGGAAGAACATCAGCACGCGGCCGTTCGGCGCCCAGGTCGGCCCCTCGTTGTGGAAGCCGCTCGTCAGGATGCGCTCGCCCGAGCCGTCGGTCTTCATCACGCCGATCGAGAACTTGCCGCCCGACTGCTTGGTGAAGGCGATCAGGTCGCCGCGCGGCGACCAGACCGGCGTCGAGTAGGAGCCGTCGCCGAACGAGATGCGGGTCTGGCCGGAGCCGTCGGCGTTCATCACGTAGAGCTGCTGGCGGCCGCCGCGGTCGCTTTCGAAGACGATCCGGTTGCCGTCCGGCGAGTAGGAGGGTGCGGTATCGATCGCCGCCGTCGAGGTCAGGCGCGTCGTCGTGCGCGAGCGCAGGTCCATCGTGTAGATGTTGGCATTGCCTTCCTGCTGCAGGCTCATGATCACCCGCTGCCCGTCGGGCGAGAAGCGCGGCGCAAAGGTCATGCCGGGGAAGTTGCCGACCACCTCGCGCTGCCCGGTCTCGAGCTGCAGCAGGTAGACCCGCGGCTGCTGGCCCTCAAAGGACATATAGGTGATTTCCTGGCGGCTCGGCGAGAAGCGCGGCGTCAGCACCAGCTCGTTGGAATTGGTCAGCGCCCGCGCATTGGCGCCGTCCTGGTCCATGATGGCGAGCTGGCGCTTGCGGGCGTTCTTCGGGCCGCTCTCGGCGACATAGACGATGCGGGTGTCGAAATAGCCCTTCTCGCCGGTGATCCGCTCATAGATCGCGTCGGCGATGATGTGGGCGACGCGGCGCCAGTTCTCCGGCTGGGTGTAGAACTGCTGGCCGGTCATCTGCTGGCCGGCAAACGTGTCCCACAGGCGGAACTCGGCGCGAAGCCGGCCGCCTTCCTGCGCCACCCGGCCCGTCACCAGCGCCTGGGCGTTGATGACCTTCCAGTCCTCGAAGCGCGGCGGCTGGTCGGGATTGGAGATCTTCTCGATGAAGGCCTGCTTGTTGACCGGCGCAAACAGGCCGGAACGCTTCAGGTCGGCCGCGATCACGTCGGTGATCCTCTGGCCGAGATCGCCGCCGGCGATGAAATCCGTCACCGCGATCGGCAGCGGCTCGACGTTGCCCTTGTTGATGTTGATCTCGACGAGCGCCCAGGCCGGCGACACCGTCGCCGCAACGCCGGTCAGCCCGGCTGCGGTATGAAGGAAAGTGCGTCTCAACATGCGTTCTAGGCCTTCCTGGTAGTTATGCCACGTGGCATCACATCATTTCGCTCGGATCGAAGTTCACCACGACTTCGCTCCAGGCGTCGTATTTGTCCTTCGGCAGCTTGTCGAAAGGCGCCGATTTCAGCACGGCCCGGCGTGCGCCGCCGGCAAGCGCCCGGCGCGCCGCTTCCGAACCGCCCGTCGCCACCACTTCCGGCTCGCCGATGATGTTGCCGTCCGGGTCGAGCTGCATCGACACCCTGATGCGCACCTCGGTGGCGTCCGCCATGCCGGGAATGATCGACCAGTTGTTCTGGATCAGGCCGCGCAGCGCGTCCATCTCGCTCATCGACAGCTTCGAGCCGCCGGTCGTCTTCTTGCCGCCGAGGGCGGCGGTTTCCGTCGCGCGCTTGGCGCCGCCGCCCTTGCTCTCGGTCTTGTTGAGAAGGGCCGCCACCTCGTCGGCGTTGAAGTCGCTCTCCTTGGCGGAGGCGGGCTTCTTCTGCTCCTTCTTCTTGTCCTCGTTCTTGCGGTCCTCGGTCTTGGCCGTCTGGGCCTGCGCCGGCTTCGGCTTCACCTCGGGGACCGGGCCGGTCTTCGGCAGTGATTCGGCTTCCGCGACCTCGGCGGGCGCCTCCTCGACCGGCTTTTCTTCCGGCTTGGCGTCGGGCTTGACGTCCTGCTTCGGCTCGGCTTCCTTCGCCACCTCGGTGGCAGGCGTGGTCGCCGGCTCGGTCTTCTGCACCTCCTCGACCGGCTCCTTGGCCGGCTCGGGGGTGGGAATGGCCTTCTCGGATTTCGGCGGGGCCGCCGCCGTCTCGACGTTCTGCGGCTTCTTGTCCGGCGTCGGCGGCGTCTTCATGTCGATGTCGTTGTCGCCGGCGTTCTCGGCATTCTCGACGACGTCCTGGCGCTTGGTCGGGACCGGCGCCGCCTTCTCCTTCATCGGCGCCTTCTTGTCGCCCTGCTGGATCTGCGTCAGCTCCTCGATCGGCACGATGTCGACCGGCATCGCCTCGACGTCGGCGACGTCGAAACTTTCTGGACTGCCGATCGATACCAGTGCCCAGGTGAGCACCAGGATATGCAATGCGGCGGATGTGGCGAGGCTGCCCTTCATCGCGGTCTGATCAATTGTCCGGTTTCTGCTCGGTGACGAGGCCGATATTGGTGAAGCCCGCCTGCTGGATGCGCGACATCACGTCGGCGATCACGCCATAGGGCGCCGCACCGTCGCCGCGCACGAAGATCCGTTCGGTGTAGCCGGTGGTGGCGACCGCCTCGAGCTTGGCGGCGATCTCCTCGACCGGGATCGCGGTTTCCTGCAGGAACACCGCGCCGTCCGCCTTCACCGATACGGTGATCGGCTGGGTCTCGGCGTTCAGCGCCTTGGCCGAGGTCTTCGGCAGGTCGAGCGGCACGCCGACCGTCATCATCGGGGCGGCGACCATGAAGATGATCAAAAGCACCAGCATGACGTCGACGAACGGCGTGACGTTGATCTCGCTCATGACGGCCTTCTTGCCGCCGCGCCTGCGACGGCCGCCGCCGCCCTTGCCCCCACCGACTGACATGCCCATGGCCCAGGTCTCCTGCTTAGCGTCGGCCGGTCACTGCGCCGCCTGGCGCGGCTGCAGCTTCTCGTCGATCTGGCGCGAAAGGATGGCGGAGAACTCGTCGGCGAAACCCTCCATGCGCCCCGTCAGCTTGCCGGCATCGGCGGTGAACTTGTTGTAGGCGATGACGGCGGGAATGGCGGCCAGCAGGCCGATAGCGGTGGCGAGCAGCGCCTCGGCGATACCCGGCGCCACGACGGCGAGGTTGGTCGACTTCGAGCCGGCGATCGCCTGGAACGAGGTCATGATGCCGACGACGGTGCCGAACAGGCCGATGAAGGGAGCCGCCGAGCCGATGGTCGCAAGCGAACCGAGCCGCGCCTCGAGCGCTTCGGATTCACGCGCCAGCGTCACGTCCATCGCCCGGTCGATGCGCATCTGCAGGCCGATCGGCGAGCGCGCGCCGCGCTCGAAACTCTTCTTCCATTCGCGCATCGCGGAGACGAACATCGCGCTCATGCCGGAGGTCTGGCGATCGGAGAGGGTGCGATAGAGCTCCTCCAGCGACTGGCCGGACCAGAACACCTGCTCGAAGCTGTCGAGGGCGCGACGCGCCTTGCCGTAGGCGAGCGTCTTGTCGACGACGATCGCCCAGGTCCAGACCGACGCCCCGATCAGCCCGAGCATGACCAGCTTGACCACCAAGCCGGCCTGCATGAAGAGCGACCAGAGGGTCACGTCTGCCGTTGCTGCCAAACCTACCTGTTCCATAGACCTCTGTCCCCGAATCCAAACACCCGGCACGGGCGCCTCTGGCCATCGCACCGGGTCCTCATCCGCCTGCCGGACCGGCATCCGACGGGAGTTCGGAATTGCCCGGCCGGCATTTGGCAAACCTCTGGAGCCGGCGGTTCGCTATGCCCGCAGCCGCTCCGCGTTCGTCAAGAATGTCCGGTTGATGTTGCCGGCCGCCACGCCGATCCAACGCTTCTCAACTGCCTTCTTGCCGTCAATTTTGGTTAAAGGATGACGTGCAGCGCACATAATCCAGTGCGCCGAGTAAGACATCATTGTGGTTAACGGAGTGTTACCGGGACGCCGAAATCAGCGCCTGACATCCCGGCCAGGATCGGATTTGTGCCCTGGGGCTCAGAACTGCCCCGTCCGCATCCGTGACATGAAAATTGCGGCGACCATCATTTTGTCTTACATTGTCTCACAGCATGAAAGGAGCGATTGATGTCAAAAGCCAATATGTCCGAGTCAGTGACCGTTCGAGTCCCGGCAGATCTATTGTCGGATATCGAGACCATCGCCGAGGCGACAGAGCGCTCCCGAAGCTACATCATTGTTCGTGCACTCAGAACCTATCTTCTGAACGAAGGCGCTGACATTCTCGCGGCGATCAAGGGGCGCGCGCAGATTGCCGCGGGAGAGCACGAAGACATGGATGACGTCATCGCGGATATGGATCGGATCATTGCCGGGAAGGTGGCATGAGCCGAGTCAGGCTTTCGAAAGATGCGGCAAACTACGTGCGCGCAGAAGCGGAGTACTTGCGACAGCGGAATCCAGCAGCGGCAAGGAAATTCTCGTCGGCAATGAAAAACGCCAAACGAACGATTCAGAGCTTTCCTGAGGCGGGAAACCGCGTGCATGGTCTACAAATCGCCGGGAGCCTTACGCTGGTCGTCGGCGATTATCTTCTCGACTACATCTACGATGGTTCCCAGGTTGACGTCATCTTGATCCGACATGGGCGGATGATGACACCAACCCCGGCTGTCGATATCGACAGCGACCTGGAAGACGAACTGGACAGCTTCTCCGACGACACCAAATCGTCGTTTTGAGGCGGCGAAGGCCCGTCGCTTCGCCGAGCTGTTACCAACGCGCAACCTTTCGTTCCGGAATAGGCGAAAAACTACTCGTCGCCCCGGGCCGCGAGAAATTGCACCGCCAGCCCCTCCGGCAGCCGCCGCGGCCGGCCCTTGGCGTTGATGACGGCGATCACCACCTTGGCGGCGATCAACAGCTGCTCGCCCCGGCGCACCTCCTGCTGCAGCACCATCTTCGCCCCGCCCGCCTTTTCGGTGTGCGTGAGCACGGTGAGGATGTCGTCCATCCTGGCCGGCGCCTTGAAGTCGATCTCCATCCGGTGGACGACGAACATCAGCCCTTCCGTGTCGCCCTCGATCGACAGCGCCCCCTGCTCGACGCCGAGGCAGCGTAGGTAATCGGTGCGGGCGCGCTCCATGAAGTGGAGGTAGCGGGCGTGGTAGACGAAACCGGAAAAATCCGTGTCCTCGTAGTAGACGCGCTGCACCAGCCGGTGTCCGTCCGCCGTCAGTTCCCCCGCAAGGGCGTGGTCGAAATTCGTCATGTCCAATATCCGAAACGAGGCGATCTTTCCGCCTCTGTGGAGGAACGGCGGGGCAAAAGCAAGGATTGCACTCCTGTCATATTCGGTCACTATGACCGGACCAGTCTCAACGCGCAGGGGGGTATTCCATGGCATCGGCGATGAAGATTGCGGTTCTCGGCGGAGACGGTTTCGTGGGCTGGCCCACCTCGCTGCACCTCTCCAACGCCGGCCACGAGGTCCACATCCTCGACAATCTCTCCCGCCGCTGGATCGATACCGAGCTGGGCGTGCAGTCGCTCACCCCGATGGATTCCATCCAGGAACGCACCCGCGTCTGGCACGCCGAAACCGGCCGCCGCATCCATTTCCAGCTGATCGACCTTGCCCGCGACTACGAGCGCCTGAAGAACTGGCTGCGCGAGGAACGGCCCGATGCGGTGATCCACTTCGCCGAGCAGCGCGCCGCCCCCTATTCGATGAAGAGCGACCGGCACAAGAACTACACGGTCGACAACAACGTCTCGGCCACCCACAATCTCCTCAATGCGCTGGTCGAGACCGGTCTCGACGCCCATGTCGTCCATCTCGGCACCATGGGCGTCTACGGCTACTCGACGGTCGGTGCTGCGATCCCCGAAGGCTACCTGCCGGTCGGCATCGAGACCACGGACGGCCGCACCGCCCGCCAGGAGATCCTCTATCCCGCCAACCCCGGCTCGATCTACCACATGACCAAGTGCCTGGATCAGCTACTGTTCCAGTTTTACGCAAAGAACGACGGCCTGCGCATCACCGACCTGCACCAGGGTATTGTCTGGGGCACGCATACGAGTGAGACGCGCCGCCACCCGCAGCTCGTCAACCGCTTCGACTATGACGGCGACTACGGCACCGTGCTGAACCGCTTCCTGATCCAGGCGGCGATCGGCTATCCGCTGACGGTGCACGGCACCGGCGGGCAGACCCGCGCCTTCATCCACATCCAGGATTCGGTGCGCTGCATCGAGCTGGCGCTTTCAAACCCACCCGCCCGCGGCGACCGGGTCGAAATCTTCAACCAGATGACCGAGACCCACCGCGTCCGCGACCTCGCCCAGCTGATCGCCGGCCTCACCGGCAGCGAGATCGCCTGGCTGCCGAACCCGCGCAAGGAGGCGGCCGAAAACGACCTCGTCGTCGAGAACGAAAAGTTCCGCTCGCTCGGCCTCGAGCCCACCACGCTCGAGAGCGGGCTGCTGTCGGAGATCGTCGACGTGGCGAAGAAATTCGCCTACCGGGTCGACCGCTCGCGCGTGCCGGCCGTCTCCGCCTGGACGCGCGACATCGCCGCCACCATCAATACCGACCCGGAAGGCCGGAGGCTCAAATCGGTATCATGACGGCAGACGCCTCCGAAGCCGGTATCAGGCGTAGCGCACCGCCCCGGGCACGGCAGGCCTATGTGACGCTCGTCACCAATGCCGACTATGCGCAGGGCGCCACCGGGCTCGTCCGCTCGCTGCTTGCAACCGGCACGACCGCCGACATCGTCGTCCTGCACACGCCGGCACTAGCAGAACAACAGTGCAGCGCCCTCGCCGCCCTCGGCGGCCGCCTTGTCGAAGCCGACCTGCTGCCGCTCTCCGACGCCTTCAACGCCCGCCACGCCCGCACCGCGCTGCATGGTGCGGCCCCCTTCACCAAGGGGCGCAAGCCGGCCTTCCACACGCCGCTCGACAACTTCGTCAAGCTGCGGCTCTGGCAACTGGTCGAGTACGAATCGTGCATCTTCGTCGACGCCGATGCGATCGTGCTGAAGAACATCGACCGGTTGTTCTCCTATCCAGAGTTTTCCGCCGCCCCCAACGTCTACGAGAGCCTCGCCGACTTCCACCGGCTGAACTCCGGCGTGTTCGTCGCCCGCCCCTCGACCGTCACCTTCTCAGCGATGCTGCAACGGCTCGACGCGCCGGACGCGTTCTGGCCGCGCACCGACCAGACCTTCCTGCAGGCCTTCTTCCCGGACTGGCACGGCCTGCCCGTCTTCATGAACATGCTGCAATATGTCTGGTTCAACCTGCCGCAACTCTGGGACTGGCGGAGCATCCACGTCCTGCATTACCAATATGAGAAGCCCTGGGAGACGAACCACCCGAAGGCGGAGCGGCTGGCGCCGCTGATCGCCCTCTGGCAGGCCTTCCACGACGGGGCGCCGATCCCCGACATCGACAGCCTGCCAAACCCCGCCCCACCGGCGGCCACCGCGCAGGCCGGACGCATCGGCGCATGAGCCGCGTCCTCGTTTCCGGCGGCACCGGCTATGTCGGCCGGTTCGTCGTCGAGCACCTGCTGGCGCACGGCCACGACGTCGCGGTCGGCGGCCGGTCGCCGCCCGCAGCCGGGTTCTTCTCGAAGGACGTCGCCTTCGTGCCGCTCAGCCTCGACCCCGGCCTCGACCAGCGCGCCGCCTTCACGGACATCGACCATTTCGTCCATGCCGCCTTCTCGCACCTGCCCGGAAAATACCGTGGCGGCGAAGGCGACGACCCGGACGGTTTTCGTCGCGCCAACCTGGACGGGTCGGTGCGGCTTTTCGGCGAGGCGCGGCAGGCCGGCGTGCGCCGCTGCGTCTTCCTCTCCAGCCGCGCCGTCTACGGCCCGCAGCCGCCTGGCGTGCCCCTTACCGAGGAAACGCCGCCACGGCCGGATACGCTCTACGGTCAGGTGAAGCTCGCCGCCGAGCACGGCCTGCAGGGGCTTTGCACCCCTGACTTCATCGGAACCAGCCTGCGCGTCACCGGCGTCTACGGCGCCGCCGGCCCCGGCCGCCGGCACAAGTGGCAGTCCCTGTTCGATGACTACCTTGCCGGCCGCCCGGTTCCCGCCCGCGCCGGCACCGAGGTCCACGGCGATGACGTCGCTTCCGCCGTCCGGCTGATGCTCGACGCCGATGCGGCGGCCACAAGCGGCCGCCTGTTCAACGTCTCCGACCTGCTCGTCGACACCCGTACCGTCCTTGCGATCGTGCGCGACGCCACCGCTTGCCCCCACCCGCTGCCGCCGGCCGCAGATCTTGCAGCCTTCAATCCGATGGCGATCGACAAGATCCGGGCGCTCGGCTGGACGCCGGGCGGCGCAGCCCGGCTCCTTGCGGTCGTCACTGACCTCGTCGCCTAACGATGCAATAGGCCCGGAGCGGCGCTCTCATGCGGGGTCTTCGGACGGCTGCGACTGGCCGCCGCACACCGCCTGCCCTGCGTCACGGTTCCAATTGCCCCGCCGATGTTTTAAAATTCGTCGTCACACCGGGATGCGCAGAGGGGCGCTTGTCCGGCCCTGTCGGCCGGCGACCGGACACGCGGCAACCCGACGACGCCGGCCTTCAGTCGATGAAGGAGTGACTATCATGGCACGTCGTTCACTGATGCCGTTCACGGGAACCTCGATGAGCAACGATCCCTTCTTCTCCCTGCAACAGGGCATGAACCGGCTGTTCGACGAGGTTTTCCAGGGCGCGCGGTCGCCGGTGGAACGCGAGCAGGGCGTCCTGATGCCGCGGATCAACGTTTCCGAAACGGAGAACCAGATCCGCATCACCGCGGAAATGCCAGGCGTGGCCGAAGACGATGTCGACATCACCCTCGATGAGGACCTCCTGACGATCCGTGCCGAAAAGCGGACGGAAGCCAAGGAGGACAAGGAGAACTTCCACTTCACCGAGCGGTCCTTCGGCCAGTTCCAGCGTTCGATCCGGGTGCCGCATTCGATCAATCCCGATGACGTCCACGCCGACATGGCGAACGGCGTCCTCACCATCACGCTCCCGAAGAACGCGGCAAAGGACCAGGCGCGCCGCATCAAGGTCGGCTCCGGCTCCGGCACCACCATCAGCCATTGATGGCTGGGCATGCCTGCGCGATAGCGCGAGCCTCGCGCAAAAACCCTTCCGCAGCGGCTGATCGACATGTCGGCCGCTGCGGAAGGATGCGGGCAGCGTGCTTACCTGGCGAACGCCAGGGGGGCTCACGCCGGCCCGGATCACTCCTCCTCGGAGAACAGCCGGAACTGGCTCGCCTCGAGATCCTTCGGCGGCTGCAGCCCCAGGTGCTTCCAGGCGTTCGCCGTCAGCACGCGGCCGCGCGGGGTGCGCTGGATGAACCCCTGCTGGATCATGTAGGGCTCGATGATGTCCTCGATCGCGTCGCGCGGCTCCGAAAGACCCGCGGCGATCGTCTCGATGCCGACCGGCCCGCCGCCGAAATTGTGGGCGATCATCGACAGGTAGCGCCGGTCGAGCTGGTCGAGGCCCATGTTGTCGACGAGCAGCCGCGTCAGCGCCTCGTCGGCGATCTGTTTCGTCACCGCCTCGGCCTTCGCCACCTCCGCGAAGTCGCGCACCCGCCGCAGCAGCCGCCCGGCGATGCGGGGCGTGCCCCGCGCCCGCCGGGCGATCTCGCGCGCCCCCTCGTCCGTCATGCCGAGCCCCATCAGCCGCGCCCCGCGCCGCACGATCGATTCCAGTTCCTCGACCGTATAGAAATTGAGCCGCACCGGAATGCCGAAGCGGTCGCGCAGCGGCGTCGTCAGAAGCCCGAGCCGCGTCGTCGCCGCCACCAGGGTGAACTTCGACAGGTCGATCTTCACCGAGCGCGCCGCCGGCCCCTCGCCGATGATCAGGTCGAGCTGGAAATCCTCCATCGCCGGATAGAGGATCTCCTCGACGGCCGGATTGAGCCGGTGGATCTCGTCGATGAAGAGCACGTCGCGCTCCTCGAGATTGGTCAGAAGCGCGGCGAGGTCGCCGGCCTTGGCGATCACCGGCCCCGAGGTCGAGCGGAAGTTGACGCCGAGTTCCTTCGCCATGATCTGCGCCAGCGTCGTCTTGCCGAGCCCCGGCGGGCCGACGAACAGCACGTGGTCGAGCGCCTCGCCGCGGTTCTTCGCCGCCTCGATGAAGATCTTCAGGTTGGCGCGCGCCTCGGCCTGTCCGGTGAAATCGTCGAGCGTCTGCGGGCGCAGCGCGGCGTCGACATCCTCGCCGCGCCGTTCGGAGGAGATCAGCCGTGCGGCGTCGGTCATGTCAGAAGTTCCATTCCGGGTACTTTTCGTGTGGCTTTCAGGTCGAAGGTCTTCACGGAAACACAACCCTCCTCGATCGACCGGCAGGCAATGAGCGCGTCTGCGAGGTCCGCGCTGTTCGTCTCCACCAGATCGAGGGCCTTGAGGACCAAATTGTGGTGTTCGATGACGAGCCCCCGGGTTTGCAGCAGTTTATTGACGGCCGCGACCACGTCGTTCCTCCTGAAGCCGAGTTTTGAACGCAGCGCCCAATCGAGTTCAAGGATGCTGACCAGCGACAGAAAGGCACGATAGTCCTTCCCGAGACCAGCGCCGAACTTGAGGGCCGCCTGCCGCTGTGCAGGATCGTCATTCGTCAGGAGCCTGATGACGACGTTGGTATCGAGGCCGAACATCTTCATGCAGCGGCATCCGGGCTTTCGTCATCACTGACGTCTAGCGCATTGCTGCCCGCAGCCCGCAGCACGGCCTCGTCGATCTCTTCAAGCGTGAAAGAGCCGTTTGGCGGACGGCCGAGCAGGCCCGCAAGATCGTTGAAGTCCACGTTCTTGGGCGTCACGATCACCTGTCCGTCGATGATGCTGTAGATCAGCTGGTCACCCGGCCGGAGATGAAGTTCCTCCCGCATCTCCTTGGGCATCGTAACCTGTCCCTTTGACGACACCGTAACGGTCCAACTTTTCACCTGAACCTCCGAAAAAGATAACTTCGTCGGAATATACCACGCATTTCCGAAGGATTCAGATTTCTCCCACTACCGTGCCAGTTCCTTCAGCCCCAGCCGGATCAGCCTCGCGCTGTCGGCGCCCTCACCGCCGTTCTTCAGCGCCGCGGCGACGGCGTTCGCCGCCTGGTCGCGCGAATAGCCGAGGTTGGCGAGCGCCGAGACGGCGTCGGCGACCGGGGCCGGGGCCACGCCCTCGCCGATCTCCTGCTTCAGGCCGATCGACGCCCCCGCCTCGCCGGCAAAGGCCGGCGCCTTGTTCTTCAATTCGGTGATGATGCGCACGGCCACCTTCGGCCCGACGCCCGGCGCGCGCGAGACCTGCGCCTTGTCCTGCAGCGCGATCGCATTGGCAAGCTCGCCCGGCGTCAGCGTCGACAGCACCGCCAGCGCCACCTTCGAGCCGACCCCCTGCACGCTCTGCAAGAGCCGGAACCATTCGCGTTCCAGCGCCGATAGAAACCCGAACAGCTTCAGCTGGTCCTCGCGCACATAGGTCTCGATGAACAGCACCGCCGCCTCGCCGGCCGAGCCGAGCTTGCCAAGCGTGCGCGCCGAACAGAACGCGACGTAGCCGACCCCGTGGACGTCCAGCACCACATGGTCGTCGCCGATCTCGTCGATAGTACCTTTGAGTTTGCCGATCATGGGAAGGTCCGTCAGGGATGTGTTTCGGGCGTGATCAATCGGATCATCGGGAAATAGGTTCGATAGCGCACTGGATCACGGGTCAGCAGATTGTGCCCGCGCACCAGGGCGTGCGCGCCGATGTAGAAATCCGGCAGGGGCGAACGCTTGTCGCCACCGCCGCGCTTGTACTGCAGGAAGGCATGACCCGCAGCATGGGCTGCTTCCCATGGCAGGTCTTCGCGCAGAAAAGATGTCGGCGAGAGTGCCGCATCGAGCGCGGCGACCGTGGCGAAACCGGCAGCCATCTCGGCATAGATCAACGGATTGATCAGCACATCACCCTGCCGCCGCGCCTCGGTGACCGCACGAAGGGACCAGTCTTCAAAGGCGCTGCCGGAATGGAAGAGGTCGATCAGGACGTTGGTATCGACGAGCGTGGCCATCAGTCGCGCAGCAGCTTGTAAAAGGCCTCGCCGTCGAGGTCGCCAAGTGCCATCGAGCCCTTGTGACGCCGGAGATGCTCGGTCAGTTCCTGAACCTCCCGCTCGCGCTCGTCAGCAGACCGCTCGACACGGCGCAAAACGGCACTGTCGCCTTGAAGAACGAACTCCACCTCCGATCCCGGCACAATGCCGAGATTGTTGCGCACATTCCGCGGGATCGTCACCTGGCCTTTTTCAGTCACACGCATCGTAATACCTCTACGGTATTACCTAGTGCCACCACTAGAACAAGTCAAGAACAAATCACCCGGCGAGCTTGGCCAGCCGCCCGGCAAGGCTGCTGCGGTTGTGGGCGTGGCAGATGGCGATGGCGAGCGCGTCGGCGGCGTCCGCGCCCTTGAACTCCACCTTCGGCATCAGCACCTTCAGCATCATCTGGATCTGCTGCTTGTCGCCGTGTCCGACGCCGATCACCGCCTTCTTCACCGCGTTCGGCGCATATTCGGCGACGGGCAGGCCGGCGCGCGCCGGTACCAGCATGGCGATGCCGCGCGCCTGCCCGAGCTTCAGCGTCGCGGTCGCGTCCTTGTTGACGAAGGTCTGTTCCACCGCCGCCTCGTCCGGCCGGTGGGCATGGACGATGTCCGCCAGCCCGTCGTGCAGCTGGCAGAGCCGCGAGGCCAGGTTCATGTCGCCGTCGGAGGTCACCGTGCCGGAGGCGACGAAGCGCAGCGAATTGCCGAGCGTCTCGATGATCCCCCAGCCGGTGCGGCGAAGCCCCGGATCGATGCCGATGATGCGAATCGTGCCCTGCATGGTCGAACCCTATTGCGGTCGGGCGGACCCTGCCAGCGAAATGTGAACAAAACAAAAACATCCACACCCCGGCCGAATATGCTTGCGGCCCGGTTTGGATTTCAGTCGATTGCACCTACATGGGGAACATTGAAACCGTCCGCGAGGCGCGCCGCCATGATCCCATTCTCGATCCTCGATCTCTCCCCGGTCGTCGAAGGCGGCACCGTCGCCCAGTCGCTCGCCAATTCGCGGCGGCTGGCGCAAGAGGCGGAGGCCCAGGGCTACAGGCGCGTCTGGCTGGCCGAACACCACGGCATGCGCGGCATCGCCAGCGCCGCGACCTCGCTGGTGATCCAGCATGTCGCTGCCGGAACGAAAAGCATCCGGGTCGGCGCCGGCGGCATCATGCTGCCGAACCATTCGCCGCTGGTCATCGCCGAGCAGTTCGGCACGCTGGAGGCGCTGTTTCCCGGCCGCATCGACCTCGGGCTCGGCCGCGCCCCCGGCACCGACATGCTGACGGCCCGGGCGCTGCGGCGGAACATGGAAGCCTCGGCAGAAAATTTCCCGCAGGACGTGGTCGACCTTTTGGCGCTGCTCGGTCCGGTCCAGCCGAACCAGAAGATCGTCGCCGTTCCCGGCGCCGACAGCAACGTGCCCGTCTGGCTGCTGGGCTCCAGCCACTATTCCGCCCATCTCGCCGGCATGCTCGGCCTGCCCTTCGCCTTCGCCTCGCATTTCGCCCCCGACATGCTGCTGTCGGCGCTTCAGATCTACCGCGAGCGCTTCCAGCCGTCGCAATATCTCGACAAGCCGCAGGTCATGGTCGGCGTCATGGGCGTGGCGGCCGAGACGGACGAAGAAGGGCGTTATCACTTCACCTCCATGCAGCAGTCCTTCGTCGCGCTGCGCCGGGGCGCGCCGACCGCCTTCCCGCCCCCGGTCGAAAGCATGGAGGGGCTTTGGAGCGAGCAGGAAAAGATCATGGTCGAGCACACGCTGCAATATGCCGTGGTCGGCGGCCCCGATACCGCCCGCGACCAGATCGCCCGCTTCCTTGATCTGACCAAGGCCGATGAACTGATCATTTCCATGCCGGTCTTCGACATGGAGGCGCGACTGAAATCGGTGCGGCTGTTTGCCGAGGCGCGGGCAGCGCTCGCCGCCTGAGTTCAGCCGCGCCGGCCGATCAGCGTTGCGGTGATGTCCTCAACCTTCGGGAAGAACAGGTCCGGGCCGAGGCTCCTGAGGAACCCCGGATCGGCGTAGCCCCAGCCGACCGCGCCGGCCGCAATGCCGCAATCGCGCGCCGCCTCGATGTCGCGCGCCTCGTCACCGATGGAGAGCACCCGCCGGGGCGCCAGCGACGTCGCCTTCAACAGCCGGCGGAAATGCCGCGCCTTCCCGAACAGCGAGGCGCCGCAGCCGAAGTGATCGATGTACCCCGCGCGGTCACCGAGTGCCGTGCGAACGACCGTCTCGCGATTGGAACTGACGATGGCAATGCGCACACCGGCCGCCTTCAGCGAACCCAGCATCGGCTCCACTCCGGCAAACAGGCGGACCTGCGAGGCGTGCGCTTCGGCCTGCCGGCGCATGAACGCTGCGATCGCCGGCAGCTTCCAGAACGGCACGCCCATGTGGGCGATGATCTCGCGGCTGCCTTTCGCGCGCAGCGCTTCGAATTCGACATGCGACATCGACCGAAAGCCGAAGCGCTCCGCCGCCCTGTTGGTCGCGGTCATGAACCACTCGGCGGTGTCGGCAAGCGTCCCGTCGAAATCGAAAATCACAAGGTCGTAGGTCATGAAGGAAAGGTCATGAAAAAGCCCGCGCCTCGAAGGGCACGGGCGTAGTGTATGGTGGGTAGGCCTGCCTGTCAGGCGGAGAGCTTCGCCATCACCTCGTCGGAAACCTCGAAGTTCGAGTAGACGTTCTGCACGTCGTCGTCGTCCTCGAGCGTGTCGATGAGCTTCATCAGCGACTGCGCCTTCTCCTCGTCGACCGGAACGGTGTTCTGCGGCTTCCAGATCGCCTTGACGGTCTCGGCCTCGCCGAGGGTTTCTTCGAGCGCCTTGGACACTTCGCCGATCTCCTCGAAGGCGCAATAGATGGTGTGCTCTTCCTCGTCGGTCTCGACGTCGTCGGCGCCCGCCTCGATCGCCGCCTCCATCACCTTGTCGGCGTCACCGGCGGAAAGCTTGTAGGTGATCTCGCCGACGCGGTCGAAGGAGAACGACACCGAGCCGGTCTCGCCGAGCGCCCCGCCGGCCTTGGTGAAGGTCGATCGCACCGAGGAGGCGGTGCGGTTGCGGTTGTCGGTCAGCGCCTCGACGATGACGGCGACGCCGCCCGGCCCATAACCCTCGTAGCGGACTTCCTCGTAGTTTTCCGCATCGCCGCCGGAGGCCTTCTTGATGGCCCGCTCGATGTTGTCCTTCGGCATCGACTGCGCCTTGGCGTTCTGGATGGCGAGCCGCAGGCGCGGGTTCATGGCCGGGTCGGGCATGCCCGCCTTGGCGGCAACGGTGATTTCGCGCGCGAGCTTGGAGAACATCTTCGAGCGCACGGCGTCCTGCCGCCCCTTGCGATGCATGATGTTCTTGAACTGTGAATGGCCTGCCATGGCACCCCTTGATCTGTCTGGCGCGACGGCAGCAACCCGCTCCGGGAGCTTCGGCCGGCGCTGTTTCGGTTCGGGAGCGCACCCATCCGCGTCCAGTCCGGCCCGGCGGCTCCGATGTTGGAAAATGGCGCCTTATAATTTCATTGGCGCCATCCGTCCAGAAGGCGCGTGAAAAACGTCGCTGCCGCCGCAGGGCCGCTCCCCGCCCAGATGCCCTTCGGGCGGACATCACACCGGGAGCGGGAGAGCGCGACCCACGCCGCGTCGGAAGTGGAGGCGCCCGATTTCTTGCCGAACACCGGCTCCGCGATCGGCGGCGCCGAGGCGTCGACAGGTTCAGCGCCCCTCGCCGGCCACGTTCCGGAACAATGCCCTCTGCGGCACGTTGCGCGGCAGTTGGAACAGCAAAGGAGCATTCCCATGACAAGCCTGGCCCGCGCCCGCGAAAACCCCCGCGAACAGCTCTTCGACGAGATCGATCGGATCGGTGCCGGCATGCTCGGGCTCGAGCGCGTCCGCATGCATCCGCAGCCGATGGCGCCGCATCTGGAGCGGGAGACGAACACGATCTGGTTTTTCACCAAGGCCGACACGGACCTTGCCGAGGCGATCGGCGAAGGCGGCGGCGAACGCGGCATCTTCTGCGTCGTCGGCAAGGACCACGACTACCACGCCTCGCTCGCCGGCCGCATCACGGTCGAGAAGAACCCGGCGAAGATCGACGAATACTGGAACTCGGTCGTCGAGGCCTGGTACGATCACGGCAAGGATGACCCGAACCTGACCATGCTGGCCCTGCGGCTCGAGGACGCCGCCATCTGGGCCTCCACCGGCAGCACCCTGAAGTTCGGCTGGGAGATCGCCAAGGCGAATTTCAATGCCGACGAGGAGCCGGAGGTGGGCGTCCGCGCGCACCTCGTCTTCGACCAGACGCCGGCTGACCAGCGGCAGTGGCCGAGCTGAGTCCGGGGCCCCGTTCAATCGTCAAACCCACTGCATGAGGCGGGGTCACGGCCTGGGCTCGCCCGCCACGCGACAATAGCGCGAACGCAAGGCCCTGTCCGCGCCAAATGATCGCGGCGTGCCGCCATCTGGTCTTTGGCGGCCTGTGCCGTCCGCTCAGACCTTGGCGCGTTTCAGCACCTCGTTGATGCGGGCCTGCCAGCCCTTGCCGGTCGCCTTGAACTTCTCGATCACCTCGGGGTCGAGCCGCAGCGAGATCTGCTGCTTCGGCCGCGCCACGGGCGGCCGTCCGCGGGCGCGGCGGATGCTCTCCATCAGGTCGGGGAACGCTTCCGCGAAGGGACGGGCCATGGCCAGTTCCTCGTCGGTGGCCTCTGCGCTGTCGGGATTGTCGGCGATTTCCCGCTGAATCTCCGCTTCCTCTTCGTCCGTCAGCGGCGGGATTTTGTTTTTACCGGTGTTCATGAACGGCCCTTTCCTTGCGGCTCGCCCTTCGCATGGAGATGATCGACATGCCTTGCGAGCCGAGTCGGGCGAACACCACCGCGACAATGCCGTCACGCAAGACACCGATCGCCATCAGGCGATTTCGCTTCACCGGAACGATGGTCGAGGCTGCAAAGAACTCCAACGTCAGCTCGGCAAAATCAAAGCCATGCTTGGCGATGTTCGCCCGGCGCTTGCTCTCATCATAGAGTATCCGCATGATTTTGTATCACTTTAAATCGCGACACAAAATCATGCCTAAGTTTCAGAGCCGCGCAAGCACAATCTGTAGGTGAGTTCTCAGGCCCAGAAATCCGGAACCGTCTCGGAAAGCCGCGGGCCGATCCGAAGCGGCGCGATCTTCTCGGCAAGCCCGGTCCGGTCGGAAATCTCCACGCCGACACCGCAGATCGTCGCCGGGCCGGTCGCCGCCTCGAAGCGGCCCCTCGGCATCTTCGAGATGAAGCGGTTGAGCGGCTCCTCCTTGTCCATGCCGAGCGATGAGTCGTAGTCGCCGCACATGCCGGCATCCGACATGTAGCCGGTGCCGCCGTTGAGGATCTGGAAGTCGGCGGTCGGCACATGCGTATGGGTGCCGATCACCGCGCTCGCCCGTCCGTCGACGAAATGGCCGAAGCACTGCTTCTCGCTGGTCGCCTCGGCGTGGAAGTCGAAGATGACCGCATCGGCCTGCTCGCCGAGCGGGCAGGACGCGAGGATCGCTTCGCCGGTGGTGAAGGGGTCGTCGAGTTCCGGGTGCATGAACACCCGCCCCATGATGTTGGCGACGAGCACGCGGGCGCCGTTGCGGGCGAAGAACAGGTTGGAGCCGCGGCCGGGCGTGCCGGCCGGATAGTTGGCCGGGCGCAGGAACTGGTCGTGCCGGCCGGCAAAGGTCACCGCCTCCTTCTGGTCCCAGACATGGTTGCCGGTGGTGACCACGTCGGCGCCGGCGTTGATCGTCTCCTGGAAGATGTCTTCGGTGATGCCGAAGCCGCCGGCGGCGTTCTCGCCGTTGACGACGACGAAGTCGAGCTTCAGGTCGGAGATCAGCCCCGGCAGCCGCTGCCACACCGCGGTCCTGCCGGTCTTGCCCACCATGTCGCCGAGAAAGAGAAAGCGCATCAGCCCTGTCCGCCCTGACCGTTGAAAATCCGGAATCCGCCCTCGGTCAGCACCGCGTCGAGCGCGACGTCATGCGGCTCGGCCGGCACGGCGGCCACCTCCTGGCAGTCGAAGGCGACGCCGATCAGCCTTGGCGCATGGCCCTTGGCGCGCAACCGGTCGATGGCACGGTCGTAATGGCCGGCCCCGTAGCCGATCCGGTGACCGGCCGCGTCAAAGGCCGACAGCGGCACCAGCAGGATCTCCGGATCGAGCAGCGCCGCATCCGGCCCGGGACCGGTCGTGCCGAAGCCGGTATGGACCAGCGGCGCACCGCGCACCAGTTCGCGGAAGACGATCGTCTCGCGATCGAGCACCACCGGCAGGCACAGCCTTGCGCCGCGTTCGGCCAGCCGCGCCATCAGCGGACGGATGTCGGCCTCGGAACGGATCGGCCAGAAGCCGGAGATCACCGCGCCGGGCTCGAAGGCGATGACGTCGCCGGCATGCTCCGCCATTGCCAGGCTCGCCTCGATGCGCGCTTCCGCCGGTATCCGGTCGCGGAGCGCGAGCTTCTCGTTGCGAAGCGCGGCTTTCAGTTCTTTCGGCGTCACGCGGCTCTTCCCGTTGCTGATCGTTCTGCTTCCCATAGCGCCGGACAGCGCCACCCGCAACCGCCGCACGTCGCGGGCGCACCGACAGCTCGCAAAACCATAAGCTGCAGGAAAGCTTGCCGCAACGTGACGATGTGTTCTGTTTTGCGACAACCAGAATAAGTATCGGTTTTGCGCTTCAACCTTCTGCATCGCCGGCCAGGGCCCGCACGGAGCAGCAAGATCGTGATAACCTTCGATAAAGCATTCCGTCAGCTTCGGCTGGCACGGCCGCGGAATCGCGCCCTATCACCGCTCCATGACCATCGTCGATTCGCAATCATCACGGCTGCCGCGGCCGGCCGAGCCGGAGCTTTCGGCCATCGAGCTGCGTTGCCTCGCGCTCGCCGCCGAGGGCCGGATACCGGCGCAGATCGTGCTGGAGACCGACCTGCCGCTGCAGCGCGTCGCCCAGGCCCTGATGACGGCGATGACGAAGCTGGGCGCGCGCAACATCACCGCCGCGGTGTCGCGCGCCGCACTCCTCGACCTGATCTGACCGGCTTACGGGGCTCCTCTGGCGCGACCTTCCCTACGCGGCCTGCGCCTCCGCCAGTTCCAGCATCGCCAGCGCCGCCCCCTCGTCGGTGATCAGCGTGTTGCAGCCGATCCGCCGGATCGTGGCGCGGATCGCCGCCGCCCGGTGCGCGCCGCCCGAGACGAGGACGATGTGGTTGGCCTTCTTCACCGTGTCGAGGTCGATCGACATGACCCGGTCGCGGATCGGATGATCGATGGTGCGCCCTTCGGCGTCCAAAAAATTGCACATCGTGTCACAGACGCAGCCGGCCTCCACCAGTTCGTCCAGCACCTGGCGGGGCAGGAAGCCGCGCGACAGCGAGGTCGAGGCTGGCCCGATGTCGCCGCAGCTGACGACGGCGATGTCCATCGTCTCCGCCAGCTCGAACAGCGGCTTCAGCCCGCACTTGTCGATGAGGCTGCGCTTCGTCTCGCGGCTGTCGACAAGCAGCGGCGCGAGGAACAGGTAGCACTCGGCGCCGAGCTGGCTGGCGATCCGCCAGCTGTACTCGATCGGGTTGATGTGATGCGCCTCGACGACGCCGCCGAGCAGCGAGACCACCTTGACCCGCTCCCGCCGCGCCGGCCGGAAGCTTGCGAGCGAGGCGGTCAGCGTGCGTCCCCAGCCGACGCCGATCGTGCAGTCGTCCGGGATCGTCTCGGTGAGGAACTGGCCGAGCGCCAGCCCGACGCTCTTGGCCGTGCCCTCGGCGCTGTCGGCCGCCGGTACCACCACCGCCTCGTCGAGGCCGTAGGCCCGCTCCAGCCGCGTCGCCAGTTCCACGCAGTCACCAACGCCCTCGTCGATCCAGATCTGCACCTCGCCGCGCTTCAGGGCCTCGTCGAGCATGCGGATCACCGTGGACCGGCTGACACCGAGCTTTTCGGCGACATCCTTCTGCGTCATGCGCTGGTTGTAGTAGAGCCACGCCGCGCGAAGACGCAGCGACACACTTTCGGATATGGCCGTGTGCGTCTCCCGCCTCAGTTTCACCAACTGCTCCTCCATCCTTCGCGCCCCGTCCCTGTGGACGGATCGCCGCTCATAGCATGGAACCGGAACAGCGCGACATATGTTTAACCGGATGAGCAAAAGCGCTTGACACCGGCACGACCGGACGACGATAGTCGCCCATGCCGGAGCCTCACCGACGCCGGACGGATTCGCGCGCGCGGACGCGGGAGTTGGCGTGTCGGCGGTGCCGAAGACGCCGGCGATCGTGTCGAGCCGACGTCGGCGCTCCACACGGACATCACGAAACGGGACCTCGAACATGACCTCCAAGCTAGAACAACTGCGTGCGATGACGACCGTGGTGGCAGATACCGGCGACATCGAAGCCGTCGCCCGCCTGAAGCCCGTCGACTGCACCACCAATCCGACCATCGTCCTGAAGGCGCTGCACACGCCGATGTTTGCCGACGCCGTCGCCGAGGCGCTGCGCTGGGGCCAGTCGCAGGCCGGCAGCCGCGAGGGCGTGGTCGCCGCCGTCGCCGACCGGCTGGCGATTTCGGTCGGCACCGCGCTGGCCAAGCTCGTCCCCGGGCGCGTCTCCACCGAGGTGGACGCCGATCTCTCCTTCGACACGCAAGCCTCGATCGAAAAGGCGCGCGCCATCATCAGGGCCTATGACGAGCGCGGCATCTCCCGCGACCGCATCCTGATCAAGCTCGCCTCCACCTGGGAGGGCATCCGCGCCGCCGAAGTGCTGCAGAAGGAAGGCATCGACTGCAATCTGACGCTGCTGTTCAGCATGGCCCAGGCGGTCGCCTGCGCCGACGCCGGCGCCTTCCTGATCTCGCCCTTCGTCGGCCGCATCCTCGACTGGCACGTCAAGGCGACCGGCAAGACCTACACCGCCGAGGACGATCCGGGCGTGCTGTCGGTGCGCGCCATCTACGACTACTACAAGTCCAACGGCATCAAGACGATCGTCATGGGCGCCTCGTTCCGCAACACCGGCGAGATCGAGGCGCTGGCCGGCTGCGACCGGCTGACGATCAGCCCGCAGCTGCTGGAAGAGCTCGACGCGGCGCAGGGCAAGCTCGAGCGCCGGCTGTCGCCCGATAACGTCAGCCACGTCGCCCCGATCAAGATCGACGAGAAGACCTTCCGCTGGATGCTGAACGAGGACGCGATGGCGACCGAAAAGCTCGCCGAAGGCATCCGCGCCTTCGCCAAGGATCTCGGCGCGCTCCGCGCGATGGTCGACAAGGAGCTGAAGGCCGCCGCGTAAACGGCCCGCCCCGCATCGAATCTTCAAGACGGCCGCCCCCGAGGCGGCCGTCTTGCGTTCAGCTGTTGGACGGGGGGCCGTTAGGATAGCGCTCGAAGTGAAGGCGATACGCTTCTGTCAGCGCCCCTGCGGGTCGTCCTCGGGGTCGGCGTTTTGCGTTCAGCCGCCGGTTTCGCGACCACCCCTCCTTCCGTCACCCCGGACTTGATCCGGGGTCCAGCAGCGCCGCGTCTGCGGCGCAAAAGACTCTTCTGCGCTCAACGTCTTGATCGCGCTGGATGCCGGATCAGGTCCGGCATGACGGGGGGCCGTTGGGATAGCGCTCGAAGTGAAGTGCAGGCGGTACGCTTCTGTCAGCGCCCCTGCGGGTCGTCTCGGGGTCGGCGTTTTGCGTTCAGCCGCCGGTTTCGCGACCACCCCTCCTCCGTCACCCCGGACTTGATCCGGGGTCCAGCAGCGCCGCGTCTGCGGCGCAAAAGACTCTTCTGCGCTAAAGAACCTGATCGCGCTGGATGCCGGATCAGGTCCGGCATGACGGGGGGCCGTTGGGATAGCGCTCGAAGTGAAGTGAAGGCGATACGCTTCTGTCTGCGCCCCTGGTCGACCCGGCGCCGGGAGCACCGCCCTCCCCGCATCAGGACGAAACCGCCTCCGCCTCGATGCGGGCGGCGACCTCGTCCCAGGAGAGGATGCCGTCCCGCCAGCCGGGCTCGCGGGCGATCGTGGCGGCGCGGCGGACCTTGCCGGCCCAGTCGCGCTCGTCGTGCTGGTCATAGCCGACCAGATTGGCCCGGCCGCCCGCCAGGAGATCGGGGGCGAGGATCGGCAGCCGGCAATAGCTGTACTGCTGCAGCTTCAGGCTGGATTCCGCAAGATAGAGCTCCCGCTCGCCAAGCCGGTAGGGCGCGATGCCGAAATCGGCGAATTTGATATAGGGGACGATGTCCCCGTAGGCGCGCTCGCCGTAGAGATGGACGTTGGGCGGATAGGCGCCCTGAATGCCGGCGCCGAACAGGTGGAAGCGGACGTCGGGGCTGCTGCGGGCCATCGCCGCCACCGCTTCCGCGTCGAACAGCATGTCGCCGACCGACACGGCGTTGCGCGAGCCGTCCGGATAGGGGGAAGTTACACAGGCGTCGAATCCCGCCTTGTCGATCCCCTGCGGCACATAGACCATGCGGCAGCCGGCCGGCAGGTGCTCCGCCATTCTCGGCGAGGGCACGACGACGCGGTCGAACTGCGGCGCGATCCGCCGTTCATGGGCCTGCAGCCAGGCCGAGGCGCCGACGGTGTCGAGCCGGTCGCGCTTGAAGTACAGGGTGCGGGCGCGCGGGTTGATGCGGCGGACGGCGTCGAAGAAGGCGATCGCCGTTCCCGATTCGATGACGACGACGTCGGCGCGCTCGATCGCCTCGGTCATGAAGCGCGGCGGACGGTTGCCGAACAGCGGGAAGAACAGCGCATTGGCCCGGTTCAACGGCCCGCATCTGGAGCTGAAGGGATGCAGCGGCGGCAGGTAGCAGGCGGAGCGCCGGCGCGGCCCCGTTTGGACGAAGCGGTTCCTCTGCCGGACGGCCAGCTCCCCGAAGAGCCGTGGTTTCGTCAGTGCCGTCAGCAGACTGAACCCGACGCTGACCGTATCGACCGCATTGCCGCGGGCGGCGAGCGCCTCGACGACGAAATGCACGCTGGCCTTGCGTGTCGTCGGCAGGAAGGCGTGGGTCGAAAGGAAGAGGAAGTGCATCGTGTTCCTGTCCGCCGTGGCGACACGCGCGGGGCCGCGGCCCCGCCGGTCAACCCGGCCTGTGTGGCAGCTCCTGTTTCCACAGCATCCCGAGCCGTTCGTCATACGCATCCGGCACGCAGCCCTTGAAGCCGCCGCCCGGATAGAGCGTCAGTTCGCCGACTTGGACGCGGCCGTTCGCCAGATAGAGGTCGACGCGCATGAAATCGCTGTCGCCGGCGATCTTCCTGACCACCTCAAGCATCTCGTCGAGCCTTTCCGGCCGCGGCACGTCGCCGGGATAGGCATCGTAGTAGCCGCTGGTGTGCTCCATTCGCTGCCAGTCCGGCGTGAAGTTGCACTCGTAGCCGACGCCGTTCCGCCGCAGCCGCATCTCGATGTGCGACACCTGCCCGGAAAACACGAAGAAGCAATGATCGTCCGGTGCCTGGCCATTCTCGACCAGCATCTTTTCGACGATGATCACCGGCTCGAACGCGCCATAGGCCCATTCGCGATTGATGCGGTGATGCTTCAGCGCCAGCCAGCCGGGGCCGGGATCCTCGGCGAGCAGCCGGTCGATGTCGCCCTGGTCGCGCAGGAAGACGCCGCAGCCGGAGGCATGGGTGGGCTTGACCACCGCCGGCAGCGGAACGGCCGACCAGTCGACCTGCTGCAGGTCGCGGCCGACCCAGTAGGTCGGGATGACGTATTGCGCACCCGCCCGCTCGGCGATCAGCGCCTTGGCGGCATGCTTGTCGACGACACGTGGGTAGATCGGGTTGCGGTCATAGAGCTTGCGCGCCTGCACCTTTTCGCTGAACAGCCGCGGTCGCTCGAGATCGGGAAAGCGGCCCGCCATCGAGAAGTATTTCCAGCGGATGTAGGGGCGGTCCGGCAGCACCGCGATCAGCCGCCAGAACAGGCGCTGCAGCTTCTGTGTCAGCCGGCGTTCACCGCGCGGCGACAGCGAAATGTCCGACATCGATTACACTCTCTTGTCGCGCCTTGGGTATGCTCCCCTAACCCGGTTCCGTTAAATACCGGTTAGCATCGCACCGCTGGCGCCGGTCCGCCCGCCTCGGACACCGATTTTTAAGCCGGCCGGTCTAGGGTCCTCTCCGCTCCGCGCCGCCGCCGTGGCGCGGTATACGCTTCGCCGCACCGCCGGGGCGTCGCAGCGGAACGAATGACGGTCGGCCAACGATGAAATCCATGCTCGGCTCATCCCTGATCAACACCGCCGCCGGCCTCCTGTCGCTGGTCGCCGGCTTCGGCAGCAGCGTGCTGGTCGCACGGCTGCTCGGCGTCGAGGGGGCCGGCACCGTCGCCTATGCGCTGTGGATCATGACGGTGGCGACGCTGGTGTCCGACTTCGGCATGCCGCAGGCGGTCCTGCGCTTCGTGGGACAGGAAGAGGGCCGCGAGGGCGGATGCGGCGGGCTCGTGCGCACCCTGTCGGGGCGCTTTGCCGTCACCACGAGCCTGCTTGCGCTGGCCATCCTCGCCTATGGCGGCTGGCTCGAATTTTCCGGCCGGGCCGACACCGGGCTGATCTGGCTCGGCACTGCGGCGCTTTTCCTGTCCTATGCCTATTCGACGATGTCGCTCGGCGCCGCACAAGGGCTCGGGCACTTTCGCGAAAGCAGCCTCAACACCGCGCTCGGCTGCCTGCTGCAGCCCTTCTTCGTAGGCCTCGGGGCGCTCGTTCTCGGGCCGGCGGGCGCGATCTTCGGGCACGCCGTACGGCACCTGCCGCAGGCGCTGGCGCTGCGGAAATATCTCGCCCCGGCATCGGATCGCGCCGAGGCAGTGACCCCGGCGATCACCGCCTATGCCCGCAACGCCTGGCTCTCCGGCGGTCTGACGGCGCTGCTCGGCTCGCGGGTCGAGCTGGCCGTCATAGGCCTGTTCTTCACGCTGACCGCCGTCGGCCATTATGCGATCGCCGCGACGATGGCCGGCATGGTCGTCCAGCTGTCCTATTTCCTGGTGGCGCCGCTGGTCCCGCTGTTTTCCCGCCATGCCGAGCGCGGCGACCACGCCGCCCTCGCCGCCGCCTACCGGCGCAGTCTGCTCGGATTGGCCATGGTGCTGGCGCCGATCTGCTTCGGAGGCGCGGCGATCGCGCCGGTGCTCATTCCGCTGCTGTTCGGCGACGCCTTCGCCCCGTCGGTCGACCTCTCGGTAATCCTGCTGGCCTTCGCCTTCGCCCCGGCGATGGTATCGGTGCCCTACCGCCTGATGCTGGCCCACGAGCGCAGCGGCGCGGTGCTGCGCCTGTCGCTGTTCGAAGGGGTTGCCTGCATCGGGCTGCTCATCGCGGTCGTCCCGTGGGCCGGCCCGCTCGGCGCCGCCTGGGTCAAGGCGTTCACCCTGACCGGCAGTTGCCTTTATCACCTGTGGTATTGCCGCAGGCGCCTCGGTGCCGCCGCCGACCCGGTGGCGCTCATGAAGGTGGTGCTCGCCGCCCTGTTGTGCGCCGCCGCCGCCCGCGCCTGCATCGGCTGGATGCCCGGCCTTGCCGGCATGGCGCTCGGCATCGCCGCCGGCGCGCTCGCCTATGCTATCAGCCTTGCGCTTTTCGCCGCCATCCCGGCCGGCGAACGCCGCCTGATCGCCGCCTGGGCCAAGGCCAATCTCCCGCCCCGCGCCGCCGGCGCCCTCAACCGGGCGCTGTTTCCGGTGGGACGGTGAACGACCGGTCTACGACACCCTCGGACCGGCTGGAATGTGCAGAGTATCCTAAACCGACAAGTATGCCGGGTTGCCGGGAGCCCACCCAATCCTAAACCTAACGCCCGAGCGCAAAACGATCTCGTTAGGCTTTCCGATTTCTGGACGCACTCCGAACAGGTCAGCGAAAGAGACGAAATCATCGAACCATGCGTTCGTCGGGGAAAACGAATGAACGATCATCGCTGCTTCATCGGTCTTGAAACGTTTGGCTTCGATCAAAGCGGAAGCGGATCGATGCAGCAGTTGGTAGCGTATATCCGCAGGCGGCACATCGGATAAGCCGAGCAGTTCGCAGATGTGCCGCATCCTGGTAACCTTGCCTTCGGAGGGCGACTTGAACCACTCTCCGACAGTTGGTCCGAACGGCTCGCCCACCTTGCCCTCGATCGTCGATGCACACGTCAGCCCGTCGAACCTCACCAGGGCAAAGACATCGTTTTGACTGTCTCGGCTCCCTCCTGGGAGAGGAACCTTGTGTTCGGGAACAGCAATCAACAGCGCGGCTATTTCCGGGGGTAAGCCGTCGCTGTCTTCCCAGCAATGAGCCAGTGTTCGAGCTGAATATCCAAGCCGCCATTGCTTCTCCGGCTCAGCAAGAAATTGCTGCCACGCGGCGGGACCGGGACTGGGAAGGTAAATCTTGCGCTTCACGGCGAGGCTCCGGTTGAGGTGGAATTCCGGTGCGAACTGCTCAATGACCCGAAAGCTGCGCTTCGGGTGGCGGCCGTCGGGCCTGGCCGGCAATGCCGCCATGCGCGTTCCGAACCAGTGAAGGGGAGTTTCGACCCGAGCCGAAAATCGAGGAAACGATATAAAATAAGTGCGATCCGCGACGACCGATGGCGCGAGTACGATCCCGGGTGCCTACAAAGTAGGTGGGCGCCGTATATCCAGGCCCACGGGCCCGGTCAGGGACAGCTCCCTTGAGATCGTGTATGGCCCCGGGGATTGTTGTGTCCTGTCGGGAAGCGCAGACCGCATCGAAGATATAGGCTGAAACGGCCGTCTCCGCCAGCCCCCAATTCGACGCCGGAACGGATTGCCGCGGCCGGCTCGCGCGGCGGCCGCATCGCCGAAACCGTTCCGGCACCCGAGGCCGCGCACTCGTGCAGGCTCGGCTGCGCGTGCGAAAGCGCGGCCGCGCGGGCCGCCATGAAGCCAGGATGGTCGCCGGTCGTCTCGCCCCGTCGCGCGCTCGGCGCCTCGCGCCTCGCGGCAACGCGTCCGCTTACCTGCCTGTCTCAGTTGGCGGCCGGCCGGCCCGTCAGCTTCGCCGTCATGCCCTGGATCTGGCCCGCCAGCTCGGTGATCGCCTGGGCGATCTCCGCCTCGTCGCGCGAGGCGTCGGCGGCGGCGTTGTCCCTGGCCCGGCGCAGCTCCGCGGTCTCCTGCTCCAGCGCCTTCAGCCGCCGGGTCATCTCGCTGAGCTCATCCATCACCATGATGCCGGCCATCACGGTCAGCCGCAGGTCGCCGATCTCGCCGAACTGGCTCCGCAGATGGCCGACATAGCGGTCCAGCCCGGAGGCCAGGTCGGTCAGGTGCTGCTCCTGCCCCTCCTCGCAGGCCATCCGATAGGCCTTGCCGTCGATCATCACCGTTACTTGCGCCATCGAATGTTCCCGCTCTCGTTAGGGGGCAAAACCCGATCAGGATGCCGGCCGTCAGCGGTCGAGCACCGCCCTGATCGTCTCCATCGCGGTCACCAGCCGGCGGGATACCTCGCGGTTGACCTCTTCGAGCCGGTTCGCCCGGAACTCCGACTGGTCCAGCTCCTGCGCCAGGCGCGAGCGGTCGGTGTTGACGCGGCGGACCTCGCTCTCGATCTCGACATGGGCGCGCTCGCGCTCGAAGCGCGTCTCGAGCGCGTTGTCGAGGCTCGTCAGCGCCTTGCGCAACTCCTCGATCGCCGTCCTGACTGTTTCTCCTGCCGCCATCGCGCCTTCACCGGCATCCCGGCCCACGGGCGAATCGCCGTGTCCGCCGTCTGTTTCAAGGGCTTGACAGTATTCAACAGCGGCCGCCAGCGTCAACCGCGGCGCCGCGTCGCCCGGCGCTGCGCTGTGGATGGTATTGCTGCACCGCAACAGAACGCCTCCCGCGCCGGAATTGCAGAGCCGCAGGCAGGCCGGCGAATCGCCGCGCATGGCGGCTAAAACCGCCCAATTCGTTGACTCCGGCGGCGCACCTGCTATGTGTCAGCCGCTCCCCGACCGGTGACCGGATGGCATCGGCCCCGACACCCCGATTGATTTGGAACAGTCATGATCTCTCGCGAAAAACACGACCGGATGGCGAATGCTATTCGCTTTCTTTCCATGGATGCCGTGGAGAAGGCAAACTCCGGCCATCCCGGCCTGCCGATGGGCGCCGCGGACATCGCAACGGTGCTCTTCACCCGCTTCATGACCTTCGATCCGAAGGCGCCGTCGTGGCCGAACCGCGACCGCTTCGTGCTGTCGGCCGGCCATGGCTCGATGCTGCTCTATTCGCTCCTCTACCTGACCGGCTACGAGGACATCACGATCGACGAGATCAAGAACTTCCGCCAGCTCGGCGCCCGCACCGCCGGCCACCCGGAATACGGCCACGCCGCCGGCATCGAGACCACCACCGGCCCGCTCGGCCAGGGCATCGCCAACGCGGTCGGCATGGCGATCGCCGAGCGCAAGCTGCGCGACGAGTTCGGTCCGGAGCTGATGGAGCACTACACCTACGTGCTGTCCGGCGACGGCTGCCTGATGGAGGGCATCAGCCAGGAGGCGATCGCGCTCGCCGGCCACCTGAAGCTCAACAAGCTGATCGTCTTCTGGGACGACAACAACATCTCGATCGACGGCCCGATCTCGATCGCCGACTCGACCGACCAGCACGCCCGCTTCCGCGCCTGCCAATGGAACACGATCGCCGTCGACGGCCACGACCCGGACGCCATCGCCGCCGCCATCGAAAAGGCGCAGAAGTCCGACAAGCCGACCATGATCGCCTGCAAGACGACGATCGGCTTCGGCGCGCCGAACAAGGCCGGCACCCACAAGGTCCACGGCTCGCCGCTTGGCGCCGACGAGATCGCCGCCACCCGCAAGGCGCTCGGCTGGGAATCCGAGCCGTTCGTCGTTCCCTCCGACGTGCTCGACGCCTGGCGCCTCGCCGGCCTGCGCTCCACCAAGGCGCACAAGGAATGGCAGGAACGCCTGGAGAAGGCCGACGCCGAGAAGCGCGTGCAGTTCATCCGCCGCTTCGCCGGCGAACTCGAGGGCAGCCTCGGTTCGGCCATCGTCGAATACAAGAAGAAGCTCGCCGAGACGAAGCCCTCGCCCGCGACCCGCAAGGCCTCCGAGGATGCGCTCGAGGTCATCAACGGCGTGCTGAAGGAGACGATCGGCGGCTCGGCCGACCTGACCGGCTCCAACAACACCAAGACCAGCCAGACCGCCTCGATCACGCCGGACGACTTCTCCGGCCGCTACATCCACTATGGCGTGCGCGAGCACGGCATGGCGGCGGCGATGAACGGCATGGCGCTGCATGGCGGCCTGATCCCCTATTCCGGCGGCTTCCTGATCTTCTCGGACTACTGCCGTCCGGCGATCCGCCTTGCCGCGCTGATGGGCATCCGCGTCATCCACGTGCTGACCCATGACTCGATCGGCCTCGGCGAGGACGGCCCGACGCACCAGCCGGTCGAGCACATGGCGGCGCTTCGCGCCATTCCGAATCTCTTGATGTTCCGCCCGGCCGACGCCACCGAGACGGCCGAGTGCTGGCAGCTGGCGCTTCAAAACAAGCACCGGCCCTCCGGCCTGGCGCTGACCCGCCAGAACCTGATGGCGGTTCGCACCGAGTTCGAGGAACAGAACCTCTGCGCCAAGGGCGCCTACGACCTGATCTCCGCCGCCGATGCCAAGGTGACGATCTTCGCCACCGGCTCCGAGGTCGAGATCGCGGTGAAGGCCTGCGAGGCGCTGACGGCCAAGGGGGTCGCCACCCGCGTCGTCTCGGTGCCCTGCTTCGAGCTGTTCTACGAGCAGCCGGAAGAGTACCAGAAGGCGATCATCGGCAATTCGCCGGTCAAGATCGCCGTCGAGGCCGGAATCCGCCAGGGCTGGGACCACATCATCGGCTCCGACGGCCTCTTCGTCGGCATGCATTCCTTCGGCGCCTCCGGCCCCTACAAGGAACTCTACAAACATTTCGGCATCACGCCGGAAGCGGTGGTCGCCGCCGCGGAATCCAGGCTGGCCTGATCTTCGGCCGGCGCGCCTGACCGGCGCGCCGGCCTTTTTGCATACCCACATTTGACAGGGAGAGACCTGATATGACCGTAAAAGTCGCCATCAACGGTTTCGGCCGCATCGGCCGCAACGTGCTCCGCGCCATCGTCGAATCCGGCCGCACCGACATCGAAGTCGTCGCGGTGAACGACCTCGGCCCGGTCGAGACCAACGCCCACCTGCTGCGCTACGATTCGGTCCACGGCCGCTTCCCGCACACCGTCACCGTCGAAGGCGACACCATCAATGTCGGCCGCGGCCCGATCCGCGTCACCGCCATCCGCGATCCGAAGGAACTGCCCTGGGGCGACGTCGATATCGCGCTGGAGTGCACCGGTCTCTTCACCACCAAGGAAAAGGCCGCGGCCCACCTCGCCAACGGCTCCAAGCGGGTCATCGTCTCGGCCCCCTGCGACAACGCCGACAAGACCATCGTCTACGGCGTCAACCACAACACGCTGACCAAGGACGACCTCGTCATCTCGAACGCCTCCTGCACGACGAACTGCCTGGCGCCGGTCGCCTACGTTCTCGACAAGGCCTTCGGCATCGAGAAGGGCTACATGACGACGGTTCACGCCTACACCGGCGACCAGCCGACGCTCGACACCATGCACAAGGATCTCTACCGCGCCCGCGCCGCGGCGCTGTCGATGATCCCGACCTCGACGGGTGCCGCCAAGGCCGTCGGCCTCGTGCTGCCGCAGCTGAAGGGCAAGCTCGACGGTTCGTCGATCCGCGTGCCGACCCCGAACGTCTCGGTCGTCGATCTGAAGTTCGTGCCGAAGCGCAACGTCACCGCCGAGGAAGTCAACGCCGCCATCAAGGCCGCCGCCGAAGGCGAACTGAAGGGCATCCTCGACTACGTCACCGGCCCGCTGGTTTCGATCGACTTCAACCACGATAGCCATTCGTCGAGCTTCGCCGCCGACCAGACGAAGGTTCTCGAGGGCAACCTCGTCCGCGTCCTCTCCTGGTACGACAACGAGTGGGGCTTCTCCAACCGCATGTCCGACACCGCCGTCGCGCTCGGCAAGCTGATCTGAGCAAGGCACGACGCACCCGGGCAGCGATGCCCGGGTGCGACTGCCGGCAAGGTGCGGGATGGCTGGCCCGACGGGCGCCACGTCTGCATCCGTCATGCCGGACTTGATCCGGCATCCAGCGCGCAAGTCCTTGCGCGCAAAAGTGTCTTTCGCGCCGCAGACGCGGTGCGGCTGGATCCCGGCTCAAGCGATGACGGCAGGTTGGGACAGCCGGCTTGCGATCTGCTCCCGGATAGAACGTCCGGGCGCATGTCTTTCCAAAAAAACCGCCTTCCCGCTTGAAGGCGGATTTCCAATTTTCATATCTTCAGCGCAGATTTATGCGTTCCCCGAACGCCCGCGCTGCAGGCCCAGAATTCGAGGAGCGGTGCCATGACCTTCAAGACCCTAGACGACCTCACCGACATCGCCGGGAAGCGCGTTCTCGTCCGCGTCGACCTCAACGTTCCCGTCAAGGACGGCAAGGTCACCGACGCGACCCGCATCGAGCGCGTCGCGCCTACCATTCTGGAACTGTCGAACAAGGGCGCAAAGGTCATCCTGCTTGCCCATTTCGGCCGGCCGAAGGGCCAGCCGGTCGCCGATCAGTCGCTGTTGCAGATCGTCTCGGCCGTAAAGGACGTACTCGGCAAGCCGGTCGCCATCGCCCAGGACTGCATCGGCGACCAGGCCAGGGCCGCCATCGACGCGATGAAGGACGGCGATATCCTGCTGCTGGAGAACACCCGCTTCCACGCCGGCGAGGAAAAGAACGATCCTGACTTTACGAAGGCGCTGGCCGCAAACGGCGACATCTACGTCAACGACGCCTTCTCCGCCGCCCATCGCGCCCATGCCTCCACCGAAGGCCTCGCCCGCCTGCTTCCCGCCTATGCCGGCCGCACCATGCAGGCCGAGCTCGAGGCGCTGGAAAAGGGCCTCGGCAATCCGAAGCGCCCGGTCGTCGCCATCGTCGGCGGCGCCAAGGTCTCCACCAAGATCGACCTGTTGATGAATCTCGTGAAGAAGGTCGACGCGCTCGTCATCGGCGGCGGCATGGCCAACACCTTCCTCGCCGCCCGCGGCACCAACGTCGGCAAGTCGCTCTGCGAGCATGATCTCGCCGACACCGCCAAGCAGATCATGATCGAGGCGGCCACTGCCGGCTGCGCCATCATCCTGCCCGAGGACGGCGTCGTCGCCCGCGAGTTCAAGGCGGGTGCCGACAACGAGGTCGTCGCGATCGACGCGATCCCCGCCGACGCCATGGTGCTCGACGTCGGCCCTAAGTCGGTCGAGGTGGTCAACGCCTGGATCTCGCGCGCCGAGACGCTCGTCTGGAACGGTCCGCTCGGCGCCCTCGAGATCGCCCCCTTCGATGCCGCGACCGTCGCGGCGGCCAGGCACGCCGCCGCCCGCACGAAGGAAGGCGCGCTGATCTCGGTTGCCGGCGGCGGCGACACGGTCGCAGCCCTCAACCATGCCGGCGTCGCCGACGACTTCACCTACGTCTCCACCGCCGGCGGCGCCTTCCTCGAATGGATGGAAGGCAAGCCGCTGCCGGGCGTCGAGGTGCTGCAGCAGAAGTAGGCCGCCGCAGCCGGTTCCCGCCGTCACCCCGGACTTGATCCGGGGTCCAGCCGCGCCGCGTCCGCGGCGCGAAAGACTCCAGCGCTCAGGGACTTGAGCGCTTTGGAGGCCGGATCGAGTCCGGCACGACGGAGGAGCGGGGCCGCCGCGCCGCGCGTCTCCGGCATGCCGGGCCTGCCTCCCTCCGGCCTGACCTGGCATCTGCCACCGTAATCAGGCCTTCAGCCGCCTCCCTCCGTCACCCCGGACCTGATCCGGGGTCCAGCCGCGCCGCGTCTGCGGCGCGAAAGACTCCAGCGCTCAAGGACTTGAGCGCTCCGTCATGCCGGATCAAGTCCGCCATGACTGGGGAGCTGGGCCGCCGCGCCGCGCGTCTCCGGCATGCCGGGCCCGCCTCCCTCCGGCCTGACCTGGCATCTGCCACCGTAATCAGGCCTGCAGCCGCCTCCCTCCGTCCCCCGGACTTGATCCGGGGTCCAGCCGCGCCGCGTCTGCGGCGCGAAAGCTCCTCCAGCGCTCAAGGACTTGAGCCGCTGGATGCCGGATCAAGTCCGGCATGACGGCTGAGAGGCCGCGGACGCTTACCAGCGTCCCTATCCGGCCCTCTCCACCCGATGGAGGGGGCCATTTTCGTTGACGCCCCACCGGTGCTGGCCGAAGATGGCGCAAGGTGCGGCCGCAGATGGCCGCCGACGCAGGGAGACGGAGAGGCAACGACATCGATGCCGTGAGGCAAGGGAGGAAGGCATGACCGAACGACTGGAAGACATCGCCGCCGCCATAGTCGCGACCGGCAAGGGCCTGCTCGCCGCCGACGAGTCCACCGGCACCATCAAGAAACGCTTCGACGACATCGGCGTCGAGTCCACCGAGGCCAGCCGCCGCGACTACCGCCAGATGCTGTTCACCGCCGATGAGGCGATGCGCTCCTGCATCTCCGGCGTCATCCTCTACGAGGAGACGCTGTTCCAGAAGACCGATGACGGCCGGCCGCTCGCCGAGATCATCCGCGCCGCCGGCGCCGTGCCCGGCATCAAGGTCGATACCGGCGCCAAGCCGATGGCGCTGTTTCCCGGCGAGACGATCACCGAAGGGCTCGACGGCCTCGCCGCCCGGCTGGCGAAATATCACGAGGCCGGCGCGCGCTTTGCCAAGTGGCGCGCCGTCATCGCCGTCTCCGACACGCTGCCGAGCTACGGCGCCATCAAGGCCAACGCGAATGCGCTCGCCCGCTATGCCGCCCTCTGCCAGCAGGCCGGCCTGGTGCCGATCGTCGAGCCGGAGGTTTTGATGGACGGCGAGCCCGGCACGCATTCGATCGAACGCTCGCAGCAGGTGACCGAGCAGACGCTGCGCATCACCTTCGAGGAACTGGCCGACCAGCGCATCCGCCTCGAAGGCATGATACTCAAGCCCTCCATGGTCATCGACGGCAAGAAGGCCCGCAAGGCTCCCGTCGACGAGGTCGCCGAGCGCACCCTCCGGGTGCTCAAGCGCACCGTGCCTGCCGCCGTGCCCGGCATCGCCTTCCTCTCCGGCGGACAGTCGACCGAGGAAGCGGCGGCCCATTTGTCGGCCATCAACGCCATGGCCGGCGCCCTGCCGTGGCGGCTGACCTTCTCCTATGGCCGGGCCCTGCAGGCCGAGGCGCTCGCCGCCTGGGGCGGAAAGGCGGAGAACGTCGCCGCCGCCCAGCGCGCCTTCGCCCACCGCGCGAAGATGTGCAGCCTGGCGGCCCGGGGCCTCTGGACGAAGGAGATGGAGAAGGCGGCCTGAGCCTGGCGCCTTCCGCCCGGATGGGTTTCGGACGAGGACGCGCAGGCACCCGCCGCCATGCAAGGCCGATCGCCTCGGCTCGACCGCACGCGGCGTTCTCGGCCGCCGCGGGCTCAAACCGTGGCTCCGCCCTTGTGCTTTGCGCCTGACGACCTACATTCAGGGTATCGTCAACGTAAAGAAAGGAAGGTGGTCCAATGTCTAATGGGATTTCGACGCTCGTGACGGCAATGGGAATTGCGGTGGCAGCAACGAGGCAGCCCTCGTTCTGATCCCCACCTTCCTCGGGCCCTAAGGTCCGGGCCTGTCACAGGGTCAAACCTCATGGAGGGCCGCTACACGCGGCCCTCTTTGATTCCGGCACCGGAAAACGGCCAGCGGCCGGCGGAATCAATTTTTGTTGCGGCAGTGTCTCTCGCCGCGGGATGGCATTATATTAGCCTCCGCGAAAATATTTTCGCCATTTCAGCAAAATCCGAGAGCAACGGCAGGAACGACGGCATAGCAGCGGGCGTCTCCGACATCTCGATCGCATTTCAAGTCATCGCCGGCGCATGCGCAATCTTGCAGTTGCTGTTCGGCCGCGCGCGTCCCAGAGGAGGACAAGTGACATGAATTTGCAAACCTGCATCGCAACGACGCTGAGCGTGGGAATGGCACTTTTCAGCAGCACTGCGCTTGTCAGGGCGCAAGAGCACCCGAAACCCAACATCGTCGTCATCATGGGCGACGACGTCGGCTGGTTCAACATCGGCGCCTATCACCGGGGCATCATGTCCGGCAAGACGCCGAACCTCGACCGGCTGGCCTCGCAGGGCATGCTGTTCACCGACTACTATGCCGAGGCGAGCTGCACCGCCGGGCGGGCGAGCTTCATCACCGGCGAGATCCCGCTGCGCACGGGATTGACCACGGTCGGCCAGGCGGGCGCGGACGTCGGCATGCCCGACAAGGCGGCCACCATCGCCTCCGCTTTGAAGGTTCAGGGCTACGCCACCGGCCAGTTCGGCAAGAACCACCTCGGCGACCTCAACAAATACCTTCCGACCGTGCACGGCTTCGACGAGTTCTTCGGCTATCTCTACCACCTCGACGCCATGTCGGATCCCTACTGGTACTCGTTCCCGAACGACCAGTCCTACCGCGACAAGGTCGGTCCCCGGAACCTGGTGCACAGCTTTGCAACCGACACCGACGACACCACCGAACAGCCGCGCTGGGGCAAGATCGGCAAGCAGCGGATCGTCGACGAAGGCCCGCTGGCGCCCTACCCCGACATGACCAACGTGCCGAACATGCACGACATCATGCCCAAGGCCAAATACGACATGACCACCTTCGACGAGGTGCTCGTCAAGGCTTCCTGCGATTTCATGGACAAGGCGAAAACCGACAACAAGCCGTTCTTCGTCTGGCACAACACCACGCGCATGCACGTCTGGACCTTCCTGTCGCCGAAATATCAGGCGCAGATGAACAGCGACAGCAACTACGGGCTTGAGGAAGCCGGCATGGCACAGCTCGACGACAGCGTCGGCGCGATCATGAAATGCATCGACGACGCCGGCGAGGCCGACAACACCATCGTCGTCTTCACCACCGACAACGGCGCGGAAGTGTTCACCTGGCCCGACGGCGGCATGACGCCGTTCAAGGGAACGAAGGGAACCGTGATGGAAGGGGGCTTCCGTGTACCGGCCATCATCCGCTGGCCGGGCAAGGTCAAGCCCGGCACGGTCGAGAACGGCATCTTCTCGGCGCTCGACTGGTTCCCGACGCTGCTCGCCGCCGCCGGCAACCCCGACGTCAAGCAGCAATTGCTGAAGGGCGTGCAGCTTGGCGACCGCACCTACAAGAACCATCTCGATGGCTACAACCAGCTGGATCTCCTGACCGGCAACGCCCCGTCGGCCCGCCACGAGTTCTTCTACTTCGGTGGCCCGCAGCTCGGCGCCATCCGCATCGACGACTTCAAGTTCCAGTTCTACCAGCAGCCGCAGGGCTGGCCTGGCGCGAAGGTGACGACCGACATGCCGACCATGGTCAACATCCGCCAGGACCCGTTCGAGCGGACACCGTCGATCGGCGAGCAGAGCCTCAATGACCTCGGCGGCGGCTACATGAACGATTTCTACGCGCGCGAGTTCTGGCGCTTCGTCTCCGTCCAGGACCGGGTCAAGGAGCTGGCTCTGACGGCAATCGACTATCCGCCGATGCAGGACCCCGCCTCCTTCAATCTCGACGCCGTCAAGAAGCAGATCGACGAGGCGATCCGCAACAAGCCGGGCAACTGAGCAAGGCTGGCGCCGGGCGACGGCACCGTCGCCCGGCAGTCGGGAAAACGGTAACCCCCGCCGGCCCCGAGGGCCGGCGGCGACGCCGTCCCGGCTCGGTTGTCTGCCCGGCTGTTCCGCGAAGGGTGCAGGGCCAACCTCTTGAGGGACACCCGGCCCGAACCGCGCTATAGTCCCCGAGCATGCGAAAACCGGAAAAGCGCCGCCGGCGGTCGGCAGATCGCCGCGCGCTTTATCGCGAGGTGCATTCGATGCCGTCGTCCCAAAGATATCCGTCGGGCCTCGTGGCCCTCTTCTTCGTCGAGATGTGGGAACGCTTCAGCTATTACGGCATGCGGGCGATCTTGATCCTCTTTCTCGTGGACCAGGTGCAGAATGGCGGCCTCGGTCTGGCGACCGCCGAGGCCGCGGCGATCTACGGCCTCTACACCGCCGCCGCCTACATCCTCGCCCTGCCCGGCGGATGGGTCGCCGACCGGTTCTGGGGATACAAGCGCGCGATCGTCGTCGGTGGCATCGCCATCATGCTCGGCCACATCCTGCTGGCGATCTCCGGATCGGTTGCGGCGGTCTTCTTCCTCGGCCTCGTCTCGATCGCCATCGGCACCGGGCTGCTGAAGCCGAACATCTCCACCCTCGTCGGCCAACTCTACGACAAGAACGACATCGGCGGTCGCGATGCCGGCTTCTCGTTCTTCTACATGGGCATCAATGTCGGGGCGATCCTCGGCGGCCTGATCGCCGGCTACCTCGGCGAGAAATGGGGCTGGCACTGGGGGTTCGGCGCCGCCGCCGTCGCCATGCTGATCGGGCTGGTCAACTTCCTCTACGCCGGCAACCGGTCGCTGCGCGACAAGGGCGGCGTGCCCGCCGTCCACCACCATCCGGACGCCACCACCGGCCGCCGCGACCAGATCTTCACCGGCCTGATCGGCGGCCTTGTCGTGGTGCTGGTCGCCGCCGCCGCCGTCACGGGCATGATCGACCTTACCAGCGCCTCGGGCCTTGCCAGGGCCATGGGCCTGATCATCGTCACCGTCGCCGTCGGCTTCTTCCTCAACATCTACTTCGCAGGCGACCTGACCGCTCCCGAGAAGAGGCGGATGATCGGGCTTGCCATCCTCTTCGTCGCAGCGGCCCTGTTCTGGTCGGGCTTCGAGCAGGCCGGCTCCTCGCTCAACCTGTTCGCCAACGATCTGACCCGGCGCGAGCTCGGCGGCTTCATCGTGCCCGCCTCGTGGTTCCAGAACCTCAACTCGCTGTTCATCATCCTTTTGACCCCGGTTTTCGCCGCCTTCTGGATCTATGCCGAGCAGCGCTGGACCATTCCCGTCTTCGTCAAGTTCGGCGCCGGGCTCGTCTTCCTGGGGCTGGGCTTTCTGGTCCTGGCACCGGCGGCGCAGACCGCGGCGACCGGCGTGCGGGTCTCGGCCCTGTTTTTGATCGCCACCTATTTCCTGCACACCGTCGGCGAACTGATGCTGAGCCCGGTCGGCCTGTCCACCTTCTCGCGCCTGGCGCCGGAGCGGTTCACCAGCCAGATGATGGGCTTCTGGTTCGTCGCCTCCTCGCTCGGCAACCTGATGGCCGGGCTGCTCGCCGCCGGCATGGATACCGAGCGCGCCACCGGCCTGCACGACGCCTTCCTGCGCATCTTCATGACCAGCGCCGGCTTCGGCCTGGTGCTGATCCTCCTCGCCCGCCCGCTGACCCGCTGGGTGCTGGGCGGCACCGAGCGCGTCGAGGAAGGCGCGCCGGCGCAGTAGGCGCGGCGTCGCGTTGCAGGGACACGATCGGTGCCTTGAGGTTCCGAGAATCTTGCTGCGATCAGATAGACCGTTGCGAGATTGTTTGCATTTCCAGTCGAATAAGTCTCGCCTTATGCAATCCGGAGCATATCGAATTTGCACCTATCTCTGTAAATCGCATCTGAGCCCTTGACCGCGCAAAGCCGATTTTTCAATTTGCGTGCGCGCTGCTTCGCCTGCGCAACGCTAAATTGCCTCCCTCGCAGCGAGTCCCCATGCGCCATTCTGTTTCCGCCCGGTCCTTCCCTTTTCCCGGCTTCTCAATGGAGTCCTGGTTGGCTGATCCGGTCTGGATGACTCGGGCGAGTGTTCTCCTTGCCTTGCCGGTTGCTGTCGGAATCCCCCTGGGCGAGGCGCGGGCAAGCTGCGTGACGAGCGGCAACATCTCCGCTGTCCAATGCGCTTCCAGTGATGTCCAGATGGTCGGCGGTACGGGTGCCTCATCGCTCACCGTCACGGACGTAACCGCAAGCTCCGTCGCAGTCCTCACCAGTCCGTTCGCGAGCGGCCCCTTCGTCCAGACCCTGACGGTTGATGGAAGGACCGTTCTCAACCGCACCGATTACCCCGGCCTTTACATGTACAGCTCTCAGGCCGGCTGGGACGCCAATCTCTTCATCGGCGAAGATGTGAGCATCACGTCGGCCGGTCCCTTCGGTGCGGTCTGGCTGCGTTCAGAAAGCACCGATTCCACGACAAGCAATGACCTCGTGGTGAACAGTTCGGGCACGATCGTTTCTTATGGCGCAAACGCGGACGGCATTACCGCCACGTCCAACAATGGCTCTGTCAGAGTCACCAATCGGGGCGACGTCTCTGCCGCTGGGGGCCGCGGTATATACGCCGAAGGCGGCTATGCGAGCAACACTCCGGTTCCCGTCAGCATCAGCAATTCAGGCTCCATCCAGGCTTACCAGGCTGGCCTTCGCGCGATCAATTACACCGGTACCGCGGTCATCGGCAACGATGGCAGTGTCCGATCGGCGACGCGTCAGGCTATCGTCGGTTGGTCAGCCAATGGCGGTGCCACGATCGACAACAGCGGCACCGTGGTCGCCGACCATTACGATGCCATCCTCGCTGCTGGCACCGGTGGGGATGTCATCGTCACCAACAGCGGTGACGTCACCGCCAACCGCGACCTCAATCTCACACAGATCAGCCCGGATTTTCACGCCATCAGCGCCTATACCAGTGGCGCCGGATCCGTCACGATTTCTAACACGGCAGCGGGCATTTTGACGGCGCATTGGGATGCGGGCATGGCGGCCGCCAGCCACAGCGGCACCATCACCATGAGAAATGCCGGTGGGATCGATGCGCAGACCGGCATTTACGCCGAATCCCACGCCGGTAGGATCGAGATCGAGAATTCCGGCACGATTCTGTCCAGCGGCACCGGCATCAGCGTCACTGCGGCCAGCAGCGCATCCATCGTCAACAGCGGCACGATCGCAAGCGAACTCGCGGCATTAGAGGTCGGTTACGGGATCCTTGCCGATGTCGAAAACAGTTTTGGCGGCTTGGCCATCGGCGCCGTTCGGCTAGGCTCGGCCGCCAATCTCGAAAACGCCGGGACGCTCGTCCTGAAGCGGGGCGCAAGTCTTGCGGACTATTCCGGCACCGGCGTCGCGACTGCAAGCTCGGTCGACGGCAATTTTGTCCAGAAGTCGACGGGTCGCCTCGATATGTCGGTCGACACGGCCTCGAGCTACAGCACGCTGACGATTGGCGGCACTGCGAGTCTAGCAGGATCGCTCGTTCTCGATGTCGGTGCCGGCTACGACGGCAGCTTACTCTCGGATGTCATCTCCACAAGCGGTGGCCTGACAAGCAACGGGCTGGCGATCATCGACAACTCGCTGCGCTACCGTTTCTCGGCCCTCTACGATGCGACAACCCTCGACCTCGTTGCCAACGACACCGGCATGACCACCATCCGTGCCGCGCTCGAAAACCGGATGCCCGGTGCAGCCGAGGTCGGAGCCTTTTGGGATGACCTCTCTGTTAGCGGTACCAATTCGACTGAGTTCAGCCTCATGCTGCAGTCGATCCTCCAGGCCGAGCGCGAGGATGAGGTTGCCTCGGCGGTCGCGGAGACGCTGCCGCTCGTCAATGGCGGCGTCATGAGCGCTACCTTCGCGTCGCTGGACCGCGTCAATACCGTTTTGCGAAACCGCATCAACACCCTGTCCGGGCTAGACCGGAGCATCTCGAACCTGACGACCGGCAGTATCGGCCCTGCCACCTCGGGCGTGCCTGCCGCTTCCTTGGCCGCGGACGCCCTGTCGATCGAGCAGTATGTCTGGCTCACCACCTTTGCCGGCCTGATGCACCAGGATGGTACGACCGGCATGTCGGACACCCGGACCGACGGACACGGCGTCGTCGCGGGTATTGACGGCACCGTAGGCCGGAAGACCGATCTCGGCATCGCCTTCGCCTGGTCGGGCTCCGATCTCTCCACCAATAACAGCGGCCCCGATCAGGGTGCCGATGTCGACACCTATCAGCTCGCGCTTTATGGCCGGCATGATCTGGGCAGCGAAACCGGTCTGCTCTTCCAGGTCGATGCCGGCCGCAGCTTCGTGGATGGCTACCGCGCGATCGAGGCAATCAGCGCGACCGCAAGCTCCAGCTATGCATCCAATTTTGCCCATGTGGGCCTCGGGCTCGACCGGATCTTCGCGGTTAGCGAGGTCACGCTGTTCAGGCCCTCGGTCTGGGTGGATTACACTTGGATGAAGGATGATGCCTATACCGAAACCGGCGCGAATGACCTCAACCTCCTCGTGAAGGGCCGCGATCGCGATGCACTCGTGCTCGGCGTCAACGGTGCGCTGACCCACGACCTGACCGAACGCATGGCGGTGGATGTCAGCCTCGGCGCGGGCTACGGCTTACTCCGGGAGGCCGGCAGCATCGACGCTGCCTATGCCGGATCGCCTGATGATGTCTTCACCACCACCGGCGGCGCGGAGTCGCCTTGGCAGGTGGAAGCCGCCCTGGCGCTCACCTACACGAACGCCAACGGCTTGGGCGTGACCGCCGGTTACGACGCCTGGCACCGCGACGACGCCTTCGGCCAGTCTGCAGGACTTCAAGTATTCAAGCGTTTCTGAATCGGAAAGGCGCCGGCGGGTCGCGCTCCGGCATCGGGGGGTCGACGCGTGAGGCTGCGTCCGGAACCATTCTTCGAAGGCAGACGCAAGCGGGCTCGGCTGATCGGGGATGAAGGTCACAACCGTGCCGCTCGGGGCCCCATCTGCCGAATGCTGCCCGTCCGATTTCGGCCCTCATCCTGCCGGAACGAATCGTTTCCGCCCAAGCTGACGCCAGGGCTGTTTGGGGGTGGTTTCCTGCCCGTCCCGTTCAGGAACCCTCTCAGGTGGGGCCCCAGTTGGACTGCGGCACGCCCTCCCTCATACGGGGCGCTTCTCCGCTGGCCTTCACCGCTGGATCTTTGCTAGATCGGCCTTCAAATTTTCAACGTTGACCCGAAAGAACCAGCACGGCAGCGACCGTGACAGGCTTTCATTCTTGCGACCAAGGTAGCGAAGATGAACAAGCCTTTTGTTTCGTTGCGTCCGGAAATCACTCGGACACACGCACTGATCCTGATGGACTGGTTGGAAGATGAACGCGTCACTCGCTACCTGAGCGATTCCCGCGGTGTGTCTCGATTCATCGCACAGGCCGTCGACCGAGCGCAAATGCCGATCCTGACGCATCTGTTCAATCAGGGCGGCCGCTTCTTTATGGCTTACGACCGAAACGACATCCCGGTCGGCTTCGTCCGTCTGGTCAAGACAGGCGCTGAGTGTGAAATCGTCTTGGTCATCGGAGACCATGACAACTGGGGGCGCGGGCTCGGCGCCAGCACCATCCGCGAAGGTTTGAAGCTCGCCTTCCTCGACATGCGTGCCGAGAGCGTCATCGCCAAAATTCACCCGAACAATACGCGCTCGCTAAAGGGTTTTGAACGCTGCGGTTTTCTTCTCAAACTCGAAACACCAACGCTCAATTCCCTGTTCATGACCTCTGGCCGCTATCTCCAGCTCCTGCGCGAAGGCGCCATGGCAAAATCCACCGACATCTACGTCACGGAGATCGACAAGGCACGGCTCCAGAGCCTGATTGAGTTCGAGCAAGGGGCGGCAATTGTCGAGCTTGAACACGAGATCGAGAGAGCCATTGTCGTTGATCCTCAGCACGTCGCGCGCGATGTCGTGACCATGAACTCCAGGGTCGTGCTGCAACTTGACGATGAACAAACGGAAGTGGGTCTTGTCTATCCGCAAGACGCCGACGAACGCTCTGGCAAGCTATCGGTGCTCTCCGACGTCGGCGCCGCGATCCTGGGCTATCAGGAAGGCGATGCCATCGACTGGAGGGTTACAGATCGTACGCGACGTATTCGGATCGAAAGGGTACTCTACCAACCGGAGTCGGCCGGCGATTTTCATCTCTAGAGGCGCTGTGGCAACCCTGCTTGTCGAGGTCGTCAGCAGCCTGACAACAAGGAGAGGCGGGGCTTCGGCGGACCCATCGACCGAATGTTGTCCTTCTGGAATTGGCCGCAGCGGTCATTTGTTCGTGGCTGAAGCAGCAGCTGCTTTGCCACCCCATCTCAGACGATCAAGCTCGAACTTGATCGCGGGTTGGGTATCTCTGGCGGGAGGGTGACGGTCGGCGAACTGACGCTGAGCCGTGTGGCGTCTGCCTGCGGCCGTATGCGGACCTTTTACACCTCCAACTAAAATCCCGGTGAATATCATCCTTCGATCGGTGCGATATTCGAGGATAACGGGTATAGTTCGCGTATTTCAATCGAGGCTTGATTCTGATGCCGGCCCTGTCCGCTGTCGAATGGGATATCGTCGATGCCCGTGTTAGGGCCGCGATGGAGCGCCATGCCACAAGAGAACATTCCTTTGGATTTCTCTGTCTTGTGCTGGAGCAATATTTTCCGGACCGAGCCTCAGATTTTCCCGAGATGATCGTGGACGGCGGCAATGATCTCGGCGTCGACGCAATCGAAGTTCTTGAGCGCGACGAGAGGGCTGAGGTATTCATTTTCCAGTCTAAACATCGCACGTCGCTGAAGTCCACCGACAGGACGATCAATGACAGCGAGGCCTTGAAGATAGCATCCTTCTTGCATGCGGTGTTCGACAAGGAACAGCGTCTCCTTGAGACCGGAAATCTGCAGTTGACCGAAGCGGTGGCCAGGATCTGGAGGCTCCACGAACGCGGTGTTGTCTGTCGTTACCAGGTGGTATTCTGCACGAACGGACAAGGTCTATCGGCGTCTGCCGAAACGATATTGGAAAGCGCTCTGAAGACGCTCTATTCAGTTCACTACGAGGTCTATGGCCCGGCAGAAATGATCCGTGACATCGGAGCGTCGGGGCGCGAGTCCGAGGTGGGATACCTCCAGGTCATTGGAAAAGAAGCCTTTGAACGCAGCGACGGAGACATCAGGGGCGTCATTGCATCTGTAGATGCGGGCTCATTCGTGGACCTGATTCGGACCGGCGATGGCAAGTCGATCAAGCGTCACCTGTTCGATGAAAATCTCCGCATCTTCCTCGGTGCCAATGGCGGCTACAACGGCAACATCATCCAGACAGCAATATCCGATGACAGCCACCTGTTCTGGTACCTAAATAACGGAATCACCATAACCTGTAAGGAATACGCCTATAACAAAGGGCATTCGAATCCGAAGATCAGGATCGAAGACTTCCAGATAGTAAACGGCGCACAGACCTCTCATTCACTGCTCGAAGCTTACAAGCGCGCTCCGGAAGCGTTTGAAAACGTTGTTCTGCTGGTGAGAGTGTACGCCACGAACCGAGAGGACATTACTGTGAGAGTTGCAGTCGCAACGAATAGCCAAGCCCGCATTCAATCCAGGGACCTCCGCGCGAACCACCCCGCGTTGAAAAAACTCGAGATCGGCTTCCACGACCATGGATATTACTTCGAGCGCAAAAGAAATATGCACTCGGACCGCGATCCCAAGAAGCGAATTGATGCACTTAAACTCGGGCAAATCCTACTATCGTTTCAAATGATGGAGCCGGATAGGGCGAAGGCGGATTCAGACACCATTTTCGGCGAGCGTTTCCATCAAATTTTCCACGAGCACTACCGCGTCGACGATCTCTGTCGAATGGTGGAACTCTACCGGATAATCGAAGAGTTGCGAGATACCTACGTTGCCAGACAGCGAGACGCCATCGAGCCGACCGGGGAGAGTCAGTACCTCGTTTATGGTCACTGGTTCGTGCTCTACGCGGCGAAATTGATCCTCACTCAGAAAGCCATGCCTTTACCCGCAGGCGCAGACGCTAAAAAATTGGTTCTCGAAGCGATCGCGCTCGTGGCGAGAGCGTGCGCCAACGTGAAGAGCACTGCGCAATACCAGTTGTTTCGAAGTTCAAAGACAAAGGCGCGGATTATATCGGAAATCGAAGGACGCCAAATGAGCCTATTCGATCTGAACCAAGTTTAACACAGTCATAGTAATTGGCTTGCTCAAACCATACACCTCCGGGTACATCAACTCCGCTTCCCCCAACAAAATCAACACCCCCGCCCCTCCGCCATCCCCGCCCGGCAAAGCCGTGCCATACTCTCCCCGTTCCGCCGCGGATGCACCGCGAGGCGTCGTGGCGAGGCGGGACCGGCGCTGTGTGCGAGGGAGGGACGCGTGCCCTCGCATGACGGGGTCCGCAGAAAGGCCCTCCTCTGGACACGGCGGGGAAACCCGAGTTTCGCTCCGGACGCGCCCGGGTGGCGCACAGGCCCGTCCTTCCGAAAAGTGGGGCGGGAGCAGAAGGGCGAAGTTGCGGGCAGAAACCGCCGAACGGGGCGCTGAGAGGTGCCACACATACAACACTCGATGAGGCAGCTTTCAGCGCCCCGTCCGACATCGATTGCCGCATGACACGGGCGCCCGGCGCCGCGTGAACGCGCCGCCGTTGGCTCACGGGAAGACAGGCGGCACGACGGAAAGCCAAGACGTCCGGGGCGTTCCGGGGCGTTCAGGGGCGGTTCAGGGCCTGACCAGCACCGTCACCATCATCAGCGCGATCGCGCCGACCGCGATCTTCCAGAAATCCCGCCGGCGCCGCAGGCCCGGCAGCCCGAGCGGGCGCAGCAGGTGGAGCAGCATGGCGAGGAGCAGCAGAAGCGGCAGGACTTTCGACATCATTTGTTTTCCTTTTTCGCTTCCTGTCACAAGGCGGACATTTTTCCAAGCCGAGGGTCGTTTCGCGGCGGCGCGAATCCGGGCCCGGATCTTTCCGACTTCGGCTTGGGTTATCGTCCGCGCATGGCATAGTTGATTTCGGTTGCGACCACAGGGATATCCGATGCGAAAAAACCTTCTCTCCGTCTTCTCGCTCCTGCTCGGCACCCTGTTCCTCTTCCTCGGCAATGGCCTGCACGGCCTGCTCCTGCCGGTGCGCGGCTCGCTCGAGGGCTACGCCACCACGATCCTCGGCCTGCTCGGCACCTCCTGGGCGACCGGCTTCGTGCTCGGCTGCCTTTTGGCGCCGAAGATCGTCAAGCGCATCGGCCATGTGCGCGCCTTCTCCGGCTTCGCCTCGCTGATCGCCATCATCGCGCTTCTGACCGGCATCCTGGTCGATCCGGTCTGGTGGGTGGCCTTGCGCGCCGTCACCGGCTTTTCGATTGCCGGCACCTCGATGATCATCGAGAGCTGGCTGAACGAGCGGGCGACGAACGAGAGCCGCGGCGCGATCTTCTCGCTCTACATCGCCATCACCCTGTTCGGCGTCGTCGGCGGCCAGATGATGGTGCCGCTCGGCGATGTCGGCACGCCGATCCTGTTCATGGTCGCCGGCATCCTCTACTGCCTCGCCATGCTGCCGACGACGCTGTCGACCGCCGCCTCGCCGCAGCCCTTGAAGCAGGTGAGGCTCGACATCCCGGCGCTGTTCCGCACCTCGCCGGTCGCCTGCGTCGGCATCGTGCTGATCGGCATCGCCAACGGCGCCTTCGGTACGCTCGGCGCGGTGTTCGGCACCGAGGCCGGCCTGTCGGCCCGCACGGTGGCGCTGATGATGAGCGTGACGATCTTTGCCGGCGCGGTCATGCAGCTGCCGGCCGGCCGCATCTCCGACCGGGTCGACCGCCGCTACGTGCTCGCGGCGCTGTCGGCGCTTGCCGGCTTAGCCGGGCTGCTGATGGTGCTGATGCAGCCGGGCTCGGTCATGCTGCTGCTGCTCGTCATCGCCGTCTATGGCGCGGCGGCCAACGCGCTCTATCCGATCGCCGTCAGCCACGCCAACGACTTCGCCCACCCGGAGGATTTCGTGAAGGTGTCCGGCGGGCTGCTGCTGCTCTACGGGATCGGCACGATCATCGGCCCGACGGTCGGCGGTCCGGTCATGTCGGCGACCGGGCCGCACGGCCTGTTCCTCGTCACCTTCGCCGCCCACGCCGCCATCGCCCTCTATGCGATTTTCCGCAGCCGCCGCCGCGCCGCCCTTCCCGCCGCCGCGCGCGAGGCCTATACCAATCCCGGCACGCTGACGACGCCGGAAAGCCTCCGCCTTTCGCCGCGCGCCGGCCAGCACGGCCATGACCCGGGGGCCCATGGGACGGAGGACGGAAAATGAGCATGTCGGACGACGACCGGCCGGTCAGGAAGGTGGCGCACGAGATCGGCTGCGACCTGTCGCTGCTGTCGGTGGACGAACTGGCAGCGCGCATCGCCCTCTTGCAGGCGGAAATCGGCCGGCTCGAGGCGGAAAGGGCCCGCAAGGGCGAAAGCCGCTCGGCGGCCGATAAGCTGTTCCGCTGATGCGGCCTGCGAGGGCTTCGGGCCGCCGGGCCGTTACGGTTAACCGGCCGTTAAGCATCATCGGCTATTAATCGCCTGTCCGGAGTTTTCCGGGCTCAGACATTTTCGCCGCTTGGGGAATGGGTCTGATTTTCTCCCTGTTTTACCTTGAGAGCCGCCTCACCGCGGCTCTTCTTTTGTCGCTCCCCCGCCGCCGCGACATCGTAAAGAATTGTGGAGATTAACCTTTCATTAAGATCAGGCTTGTGCGGAATCGGCTAAGGCTGCATTCTGCCTGCACGAAATGGCGGGGCGGAACACTTCCCGCAAGTTCGGGTTACCCTCAGTAGTAATTGCGTTTAACAGGATGCTGGGACCATGTCGGAAAGAGGATTGAACACCGTCAGCTTCGCTGGCCACGTCGCTACCTCGTCGCAGTTCAAGAACCTGTACGCCGAGGGCATGGGCCTGGTCGAGGAGACGGCCAGCTATCTCGACGGCCCCGGCCGCCAGGCCGCCAAGGTGCTGCCGCGCATGGCCTCCGTGCTCTACGCCGCCGAATCGATGCGGCTGACCACCCGGCTGATGCAGATGGCCTCGTGGCTGCTGCTGCAGCGCGCCGTCAACAACGGCGAGATGACCCGCGACCAGGTGCTGTCGGAAAAGAGCAAGGTGCGCCTCGACGGCTTCAACGTCGACCGCAGCGCCCCCGGCTGGAACGACCTGCCGGAAGCCTTCCGCGATCTCGTCGAGCGGTCACTGCGCCTGCAGAACCGCATTGCCGTGCTCGACCGCGAGGTCTATCGCCCGCAGGAGAGCCAGGCCTTCGTGCCCGACAACCAGAACAGCGTCCAGGCGCAGCTGCACCTGCTGCACACCGTCTTTGGCGGCAACTGACCGCCGTCGCTCAAGGAATCCCGCATCGACCCGGCCCCGCGCCGGGTTTTTTGTTTGGCGCCCTCCTCCGCCCCGGATGAGCCCCAGATGAGCACCGGTGCGGGTACGACGACGTCAAAAACGCCAAGCAAGATCAGCGCGCGCCGATGCCCGGTCAGGCCGGGCAATCGAGGCAACAAAAAAGCCCGGGAAAACCCGGGCTTTTCACAAAATCGCTGCAGCAGCGGCTTACAGGCCGAGGCCTTCGAAGCGCTTCTTGAACTTGGAGACGCGGCCGGCGCGGTCCATGAGCTGCTGGTTGCCGCCGGTCCAGGCCGGGTGGGACTTCGGGTCGATCTCGAGGTTCATCACGGCGCCTTCGGTGCCCCAGGTCGAGCGGGTCTCGTACTCGGTGCCGTCGGTCATGACGACCTTGATCATGTGGTAGTCGGGATGGATATCAGCCTTCATGACAATCTTCCTGCTGTTCCGGAGACCATTTGTCGCAAGCGGTTGCGACAGCCGGGCCAAAGACGTAAATGAAGCCGCGACCGTTCGGGCCAGCGGCTTCCCAATTCGATGGCGAGCCTATACATGAAGGCCGCCGCGATAACAAGAGCCGAAAGACACTTCGTGCCGCAACGGGCCGGGAATGAGGTAGACGTGAGCCAACATGATCAAGCCGGTGCGGCGCGCGCCCGCGACCGCAAGTCCCTCCGGCCGCTCGCCGTCCTGTTTCCCTACCTTGCCCGCTATCGCGGCCTGGTCGCCGGCGCGCTGGTTGCCCTCGTCGCTGCCGCCGTCACCACGCTGGCGCTGCCGATGGCCGTCCGTCGCATGATCGATCACGGCTTCTCGCAATCGGACGCCGGGTTCATCGATACCTATTTCATCATGCTCGCGGCGCTCGCGCTCCTGCTGGCGCTGGCGAGCGCGCTTCGCTACTTCTTCGTCATCACGCTCGGTGAGCGCATCGTCTCCGACCTGCGCCGCGCGGTGTTCGACCACGTCACCCGCCTGTCGCCGGCCTTCTTCGACCAGAACCAGTCCGGCGAGATCGTCTCGCGGCTGACCGCCGACACCACGCAGATCAAATCCGCCGTCGGCGCGACCGCCTCGGTGGCGCTGCGCAACCTGATCCTCTGCCTCGGCGCGATCGCCATGATGATCTATACGAGCCCGAAGCTGTCCAGCCTTGTGCTCGCCGCCATCCCGATCATCGTCTTTCCGCTCGTCGCCTTCGGCCGCTCCGTGCGCCGCCGCTCGCGGCAGGCGCAGGACACGCTGGCGACCGCCTCGGCCTATGCCGGCGAGGCGATCGGGGCGGTCCGCACCGTGCAGTCGTTCAACGCCGAGCAGGCCGCCCGGGCCCACTTCGGCGGCGACGTGGAGGCCGCCTTCGGCGCCGCCCGCTCGGCCATTCTCGCCCGCTCCTTCCTGACCGGGTTCGCCATCGCCATGGTGTTCGGCAGCGTCGTGGCCGTGCTGTGGTTCGGCGCCCAGGCCGTGCTCTCCGGCACCCTTTCGGCGGGCACGCTCGGCCAGTTCCTGCTCTATTCGGTGTTCGCCGCAGGCAGCCTCGGCTCGCTGTCGGAGGTCTGGGGGGAGCTGTCGCAGGCAGCCGGCGCCGCCGAGCGGCTGACGGAACTTCTGGACGAGAAGCCGGCGATCGTCGCGCCGACCAACCCGGTGGCGCTGCCGACCCCGGCCCGCGGCGCGCTCGAATTCTCCGACGTCCACTTCTGCTATCCGTCCCGGCCCGGCTATCGCAGCCTGAACGGCCTGACCTTCTCGATCAGGCCGGGCGAGACCGTCGCCGTCGTTGGCCCGTCAGGGGCCGGCAAGAGCACGATCCTGTCGCTGATCCTGCGCTTCTACGATCCGGTGAGCGGCGCGGTGAAGCTCGACGGCGTCGACCTGCGCGCTGCTGATCCCGAAGCGATCCGCAGCCGCATCGCCATCGTGCCGCAGGACGTGACGATCTTCGCCTCTTCCGTTGCCGACAACATCGCCTTCGGCATGCCGGGCGCCACGCGCGAGCAGATCCGCGCCGCCGCCAAGGCCGCGCAGGCGGAAGAATTCATCGACAGGCTCGACAAGGGCTTCGACACGATGGTCGGCGAGCGCGGCGTGACGCTGTCGGGCGGCCAGCGCCAGCGCATCGCCATCGCCCGCGCCATCCTCAAGGACGCCCCGCTGCTGCTGCTCGACGAGGCCACCTCGGCGCTCGACGCCGAAAGCGAGAAGCTGGTGCAGAAGGCGCTGGACGGGCTGATGGGTCATCGCACCTCGATCGTCATCGCCCACCGGCTGGCGACGGTGCTGAAGGCCGACCGCATCCTCGTCATGGACCACGGCCGCATCGTCGAGGAAGGCACCCACCAGTCGCTGGTCCGCCAGGGCGGCCTCTACGCCAGGCTCGCCCGCCTGCAGTTCGACGACGGCGCCGAGGAAGTGGCGACCGCGGCGCGGTAGCCGGCCCAAGCCTCAACCTACGCCCCCTCATCCGGCCCTGCGGGCCACCTTCTCCCCGGTGGGGAGAAGCGGGAGTACGTGAACCCCGTTCGTCGAGACCCGCCCGCGTCTGTTCGTATCGCCACCGATTGGTCTATGCTCGCTGCAAGCGATATGACGGCGAGTGATCGATGGCAGACAATTGGATTCAGACGGATGAGACGGAGGATGTTGCGGGATCGATCCGCCAAGTTATACGCCTCGCTCAGTTTGTGGAGAAGGATCCCCAAGCATGGAAGTGGGTGGTGATAGCGTTGCATTCTGCGCTGCAGGGCGCGTGCGTATGCCATCTCACTACGACTGCGGCACCGGTGGGTGCTGTCACCGAGCGCAATGCGGGCGAATGGCTGGCCTATTTTGAGGACCAGCGCACCAATCCGAATGCAATACCGCCCAAGACCCATTTAATGGGGCTTCCAGACTTGCTTAAAGCCGTGAGAAAACCTTATTCGGCAGGGGATCGCAGCAATGCTGCTGGTGTTGCGATAAGCGAGTCTGAGCTGAATTGGTTGCGCGGCTTTCACAAGAATATTCGGAACCAATTCGTGCATTTCGAGCCGATGGGCTGGTCAATCGAGGTGTCAGGAATTCCTGAGATTGCGAAGTTGATAGCGCGCGTCATCGGGGAGATTCTCCGAATTGGTTGGGCTTTCCGCCATCAGGATTCTTTGCAGCGTAAAGAAATGCAGCGAAGTCTTCAGGCCTTGGCCTTGATCGAATGGCCTACCTAGTCGCAGAACACTGCCATTTAAGCGGGGAAAGAGCGTCGATGTCTGTGGAACGCGCCTTCAACCTTTTTGTTTATTTTGATGAGGGCGTAGCTCGGCAATATGGCGCTCGCCATCACCGTCTAGCGGGCAGTACCGAGGCTAAACTAAAACACTTGCTGGCCAACGTTGAGACCGACCACACAAACGCCAAGCGTTTTGATTTTGAAAGGACCTTCACCCCGGATGAGTGGGTTGCGGCGCAACGCTTTAGCGAAGTAACTCACTATTTCGAGGAGGCATTCTGTCACTATAGAGCACCTCGTAATGTAATTTATTGCGTTACGCCAGTTGTCGACGGCGTGCCCACTGTAGATCAACAGGTTTCTCCCAGCCCGTTTCGCGGCGATGCCGTGACGCAGATCGAAGGGCGTGGATCAGTTCCAGACTATTTGGTAAAGTACGTGCGGGATAATGTATTCTACTTGGCAGAACTACTCAATGACGACTATTTCAAAGCTATCAAATTACTTTTCAACGCAGGGCACCATGTATCATCGGCAAAATTACTTATGTCGTGTATCGATACGCTCGCTTTTGTGGAACATGGCGACGGCCGCGGCAATTTCACCGACTGGCTCGACACATATGTGGACCTCAAGCCAATCGGAATCAGCGCCGTTGAGGTCTGGGAATTTCGAAACTCGATTCTCCACATGACCAACCTCTCATCGCGACAGGTCCTCGCTGGAAAGGTGTCTTCCATAGCGCCTTACATTGGAAGGACCCCGTTAATGCCACGATTAGACCCGCGTATGCCCAAGCCGTTCAACCTCTATCTATTGATGTTGGCCGTTGCCGACGGTGCGGCAAAATGGGCGCAGACTTATGTCGATACAGAGAAAATGATGAAGTTCATTGAGCGGTACGACACAACGATCTCAGATGGGCGCATGGCAAAATGGTCGACGGATTAGGTTTCCTCACAATTTCTGCCTGACGAGCCTCAGTTCCAATGGTGGCCTGTCCGCCAATAGTACCAAATTAGCCGGTCACCAAATGTCTGCTTTTTCGAACTGATGCGTCAGAAGTCCGCTTCCCACCACTTCCACGATGTTCGTCGTTGCCGAGGACAATGACAGCTCCCGGGCCGGAAGCGGACGTTGGTAGCATTTGCTACGAAATTCCGGACAAGAGCTACCGGTGCTAGGCGCCCCCTCCCACAGCCGGAACACCGGTCCGCCCCTTACTTCTCCGTCAGCTTCAGCTCGATGCGGCGGTTGGTGGCGCGGGCCTGGTCGGTGTCGCCGGGGGCGAGCGGCTGGTACTCGCCGAAGCCGGCGGCGACCAGGCGGTCGGCGGGCACGCCCTTCGAGATCAGGAACTTGACCACCGAGGTGGCGCGCGCCGAGGAGAGCTCCCAGTTGTCGGCGTAGCGCCCAAACCCGGAGAGCGGCACGTTGTCGGTGTGGCCGTCGACGCGCAGCACCCAGTTGATCTCCGGCGGGATCTCCTTGGCGAGATCGAGCACGGCGGAGGCGAGCTTGGCCATTTCCGCCTGCCCGTCCGGATTGAGTTCGCTGCCGCCGGAGGGGAAGAGCACCTCTGACTGGAACACGAAACGGTCGCCGACGATGCGGATGTTCTCACGGTCGGAGAGGATTTCCCGCAAGCGGCCAAAGAAGTCGGAGCGATAGCGGTTCAGCTCCTGCACGCGCTGGGCGAGCGCGACGTTCAGCCGGCGGCCGAGGTCGGCGATCTTCGCCTGCGAGGCCTGGTCCTTGGCCTCGGAGGCCTGCAGCGCCCCCTCGACGGCGGCGATCTGGCTGCGGAGTGCGGCGATCTGTTGGTTCAACAGCTCGATCTGGCTGAGGGCGCGGGCGCTCACCTGCTTTTCGGCGTCGAGCGTTTCGGTGAGGGTGGCGACGCGGGCGTTGGCGGCGTCGGAGGCGCCGCTGCCCTGGCTCAGCATCTGCTGCAGGCGCGACCGCTCCCCTTCCGATTCGGCGAGCGAGGCCTGGAGATTGGCCAGGGTGTCCTCGAGGTCCTGCTTGCCGCTCTTTTCCAGCGCCAGCAGCTGCGTCAGCTCGTTGACCTGGCTCGTCAGCCGGTCAAGGACCTCGTCCTTGCCGGTGATCTCGCGGCTCATGAAGAACTGCGCGACGACAAAGACGCAGAGCAGGAACATGATGGAGAGCAAGAGCGTCGACAGCGCGTCGACGAAGCCCGGCCAGTAGTCGACGACCCGTTGCGAACGGCGATTGCGGGCGAGCGCCATCGATCACTCGCCCCCGGCCTGGTCGCGAAGGCGCGGGCGATCATCGGCCCGCTCGGAGGACCGGTCGCCGCCAAGATCGGCGGTGCGCGCCGCCAGCTTGTCGAGGGTCTTGCGCAGCGCCTTGGCTTCGTCCTGCTGCGACTCGATCCAGTCGCGCAGCATCTGCTGCTCGTTGCGCATGTTCTTGACGAGGCCCTGGATGCCTTCGGCGAGGCTCGCCATGGCTGCCGAGGAGCGGCTGTGGCCGCCTTCCTGCGACAGCTTCAGGATCTGTTCGGCGAGCGCCCGGATGTCCACCGCCTCGCCGCCATTGGCGGATGCCGCCGGCGCGAGTTCGGACGACACGTCGGTCACTGAGGTCAGCCAGTTCTCCAGCTCGGTGTAGAAGCGGTTCTGCGCCCTGCCCGCCTGCAGGTCGAGGAAGCCGAGGATCAGCGAGCCGGACAGGCCGAACAGCGAGGTGGAGAACGCCGTACCCATGCCCGACAGCGGCGCGGAGAGACCTTCCTTCAGGGCGGTGAGCACGTCGTTTGCCGACCCCGCCCCGGCGTCGAGCGACTGGATGACGGTGGTGATCGAGCCGATCGTGCCGAGCAGGCCCCAGAAGGTGCCGAGTAGGCCGAGGAAGACCAGCAGCCCGATGAGGTAGCGCGAGGTGTCGCGCGATTCGTCGAGCCGGGTGGCGATCGAATCGAGGATCGAGCGCAGCGCCGTCGTCGAGATCGCGAAGGAATGATGCTTGCCGATCAGCGCGCGCATCGGCGCCAGCAGCACCGGATTGCGCCCGACCTTCTCGGCGCTGCCGGCCGCCCGGTAGGAATTGAACCAGCGCACCTCCGGCCGCAGCGACAGCACGTGGCTGAACACCAAGAGGATGCCGATCGCCAGCACGCCGAGGATGAGGCCGTTGAGGCCGGGATTGCTGACGAAGGCCGCGTGCGCCTGGCGGAACAGGATGGCGGCCACGAACCCGACGATGATCAGGAAGATCACCATGGTCCAGAAGAACGGCATCGGACTTGAGAGCTTGTGGGGATAGTCCTCCCCGGTTTCGGCCGGCTCTTCCCAACCCGACAGCGCCAGCTTTGTCATAATCCGCGCATCTCCTGCTTTCACCACGCGAGCGAGCGTAGAGGAAGATTGCGCCGAATTGAAGAGCCAGAACGCGCCCTTGGGCGCGACAGTTCACAGCATCGGCAAGGATAGGGCGGCGCAACCGGGGTGCGCGCGGCGAAAATGACGCCGCAGGTTGCGGCCGCCGCGGCGGGCGCCCTTCGGCGCCGCACCGGTCTACCGGGTCGGCACCGGGCGGTGCAGCACCTCGAAGAGCGCCTTGCGGACATATTCGTTGCCGCAGACGACATTGCCGGCATCCAGCATGGCATTGCCGCCGTCGAGATCGGAGACGAAGCCGCCGGCCTCGCGGACCAGCAGGATGCCGGCGGCCATGTCCCATGCCGACAGGTCGCGCTCCCAGTAGCCGTCGAAGCGTCCGGCAGCGACATAGGCGAGATCGAGCGAGGCGGCGCCCATGCGGCGGATCCCGGCAGCCTCGCCCATGACGTGGCGCAGCTCGATCAGGAACTTGCCGTGGTTGCCGCGGCCGAGATGCGGCACGCCGCAGGCGATCACGCTGTCGGACAGCTCCTTGCGGGCGGCGACCCGCAGGCGGCGATCGTTGAGGAAGGCGCCGCCGCCCTTCTCGGCGGTGTAGAGCTCGTCGGTCGCCGGGTTCAGCACGACGGCGGCGACGATCTCGCCGTTGCGCTCCAGCGCGATCGAGGAGGCGAAGAAGGGAATGCCGTGCAGGAAGTTCGTCGTGCCGTCGAGCGGGTCGACGATCCAGCGGTGCGCGCCGTCGGTGCCCTTGATCTCCTCGCTCTCCTCGCCGAGAAAGCCATAGGTCGGGCGGGCCTTGAGCAGCTCGTCGCGGATCAGCTTTTCGGCCTTGCGGTCGGCCTGGGACACGTAGTCGCCGGGGCCCTTCAGCGACACCTGCAGGTTCTGCACCTCGCCGAAGTCACGGGCGAGCGACTTGCCGGCCTTGAAGGCGGCCTGGACCATGACGTTGAGAAGAGCTGAGCGGGCCATCGGGACTTGTCCTTGTCAATTGTCCGGCGGCGGAGGCGGTCTGCACACCGCCGGCGGAAGGCGGCCTCAGTCGGCGCGCCGAAGATAGGTGATTTCGTTGGTGTCGACGAGAATGCGCTCGCCCGCCTCGATGAACGGCGGCACCAGCACGCGCACACCATTTTCGAGGATCGCCGGCTTGTAGGACGAGGCTGCGGTCTGCCCCTTCACCACCGGGTCGGCCTCGGCGATCGCAAGCACGACCTGGTCGGGCAACGACACGCCGATCGGCTTCTCGTCATAGAGCTGGACCGTGACCATCATGCCGTCCTGCAGGAAGGCGGCGCGGTCGCCGACGAATTCCTTCTGCAGCTCCAGCTGGTCGTAGCTGTCGACGTCCATGAAGACGAGGCCCTCGTCCCGCGCGAACAGGAACTGGAAGTCCTTCTTCTCGAGCTCGACACGTTCGACCGTTTCCGAGGAGCGGAAGCGCTCGTTCAGCTTGGTGCCGTCGATCAGGTTCTTCAACTCGACCTGGTTGAAGGCGCCGCCCTTGCCGGGCTTGACGGTGTTGCACCTGACCGCCGCCCACAGGCCGCCGTTGTGCTCGATGACGTTGCCCGGCTTGATTTCGTTGCCGCTGATTTTCATGAGGGTTCCGCGAGGTGTTGCCGGCTCCGCGCCATCGGGCGACCAGAACCGTCTTGCGGCCTCAAGACCACAAATCCCTTCAAAGTTCAAGTCTGCGCGCAAGCAGGCAGCCATTCGTAGGCCGCCGGGCTGGGCTGACAGGGATCATCGCGATCCCTCACATCCATTGCCAGGCAAGTTCGGGACCGTCTTTCTTTTCGCATGTCTTTGTCCCGAAACCGGTTCCCGCTTTCGGGAGAAATACTCTATCGCCGGCGGAACTTGTTGGCGGCGCTGATCGCCGCCTTCTGCTGCTCGTCGGTCAGCCCCAGATAGAAATCCTCCAGGCCGGGATCGTGGAGGCCGGCGCGGCGCGACAGCACGAACCACTTGCCCGCCTCGACCGGGTCGGGCCTGGTCCCGATCGCGTTGATATAGAGATAGGCGAGCCGGTTCTGCGCCACGACGTTGCCGCCATTGGCCGCCCTGCTGAGCCAGCCGAAACCGGCTTCGTTGTCGCGCTCGCCGGCAATCCCGTTGACGAGCCAGATGCCGAGGTCGAGCTGCGCGGTGTCGAATCCAGCCCGCGCCGCCCGCACCAGCCATTCGCGGGCGCGCCTGGTCTTCTCTGGAGGCAGTCCGGTGAGGTTGGTATAGAGCTGCGAGAGCGCGTACTGGGCGTCGGCGATGCCCTGTTCGGCCGACTTCTCGTAATAGGGCAAGGCGGCGCGCAGCCCCTTTTCGCCGGGCATGTCGGCGACGAGCATCTGGCCATAGTTGAACTGCGCCGAGGCATTGCCGGCGTCCGCCGCCTGCTTCATGAAATTGTCGGCCGCCTTGCGGTCGCGTGGCACGACCCGCCCCTCCATCAGCAGCAGCGCATACTTGAACATGCCGGCCGGATCGCCGCCCTCGGCCGCCTGCTTGTACCAGAAGGCCGCCTGCTTGCGATCGCGCTTGACGCCGAAACCCTGGTTGAAGAGTTCGGCAACCAGCGTCTGCGCCGCGGCATCCCCGGCCTCGGCGCGGGGAATGGCGAGTTCCATCGCGGTCAGATAGAGGCCGCGCTGGAAGGCGCCATAGGCCTCGTCGATCTTTCCGGAATAGGCTTTTTCCGCCGGCAGTTCGGGCAGCGGCACGCCCATGCGGTCGAGCACGCCCAGACCCTCGGATGGCGCCTGCAGTGTCTTGCCGTCGCCCAGGGCGGGGTTACCGTCCTTCGGGGTCAGCCTGCCGACCGGCTCGCTTTCGCCGGTGGGTTCGAGGAGCCGCGAAGCGCGGCTGTCCGGGGCCGGTCCATCGAGGCCGGCGGCGTTCTCGTCGCCCACGGCGGCTTCGGCCGGCCCGGCCTTGGCCGGGGAAGTCGTGCTGTCTGCCGGCGCGCCCGGGATGCCCGGAAGAGCTGTGGCCGGCTCGGCCGCGTCGGGTCTGGCGGCGTTCGGCACCATCGCCGGGACGGCATCGCCGCCGGCGTGTTCTCCGCTATTGTCAGCCTGCGCGGCCTCCGGCTTCGGCGCATCCTGAGCGAACGCGAACGGCACGCCGGCGCCAAGCGCGCAGCACAGTAGCGTTGTCAGCCGAAACAGCCTGAAGTCGGAAGCCCTCGTCATGCGCCGCCTTTAATCCTCGAACCGTGGCGCTTTTTCGTCAAGCAGCGCGTTCACGGCGGCAACGGCCTGGGCGGCGTTCGCGGGCTCGGCAAAGACCGCCTGGCAGAGCGCCACGAATTCGGCGCCGGTTTCGGCGACCGCCAGCGCGGACTGCGGATCGGTGCCGCCCATGACGATGCAGGGCACCTCGACCATCGACGCCCACCATTCGGCAAGCGCCAGGTTCTTCTGGTGTGCCTCCGGCTTGATGTCGCCGCCGATCTTGCCGAAGAAGATGTAGTCCGGCGCCAGTTCGCCGACCTCCAGCGCCATGTGGCGGTCCTTCGCATGGCCGGCACCGACGATCAGCTTCGGCGAATGCTTTTCCATCGCCTCGGCGAGCGCCTCGAGGCCGCCGGTGACGTGCAGCCCGTCGGCGCGGGCACGCCCGGCGACCCGGGTGTCGCCCGCGATCAGCGCCGCCGCCCCGGCGTGCTGGATCACCGGCACCAGCGCCTCGGCATGCTGCTGGAACAGGCTGTCCTCGAGCCCGTATTGCGGCAGGATCACCGAAGCGACATCGCCGCCGCGCAGCGCGTCCTCCAGCATCGTCCTGCGGGCGGCGATGTCGTCGCCCTCGGGCACGATCAGCACCAGGCGGCAGCGGTTTTCGGTTCCAGTCATCGAATATCCATCGTCTGCATTCACATCGCGCGGCGAGGGGGTCTCGCCAGGCCTCGCCAAAGCCGATAGACCGGATATCGCAACGGATCAATCGCCGCGCATGTCCATCGACCCCAGCCTCTATCTCGCCGCCGTTCCCGCCGTCATCCTCGTCGGCCTCACCAAGGGTGGGATGGGCGAGGCGCTGGCGCTGATGGGCGTCCCCATCCTTGCCATGGTGGTTCCGCCCGTGCAAGCGGCGGCGATCCTGCTGCCGATCCTCGTCGCCAGCGATGTCGTCTCGCTGTGGATCTGGCGCCGCCACAATGACCGGCGCACCCTGCAACTGCTGCTGCCGGGCGGCATCATCGGCATCGGGCTGGGCTGGGCGACGTCGGCTTACGTGCCGCGCGATGCGCTGCGGCTGATCATCGGCATCATCACCATCTTCTTCGCGCTGCGCTATTTTTACGGCCAGTGGCAGATCCGGCGGGGCATCGCCGTTCCCCCCAAGCCGCACCGCGCCGGCCCGGCCGCCTTCTTCGGCACGCTGGCCGGGTACGGCAGCTTCGTGGCGCATGCCGGCGGCGTGCCGTTCCAGGTCTACGCGCTGCCGCTGAAGCTTCCGCCGCGCGACTATACCGGGGCGGCGGTGCGCTACTTCGCGATCCTCAATGCGGTCAAGCTCGTCCCCTACTTCGCGCTCGGCCAGCTCGACACGGCCCACCTGACGATCTCGGCGACGCTGGCGCCGATCGCGGTCGCGGCGACCGCCGCCGGCGGATACATGGTCAAGCGCATGAAGCCGGACGTGTTCTATCCCTTCATGTACACGATGGCGCTGCTCGCAGGCCTTAAGCTCGCCTATGACGGAGTGGCATTGTTGGTGTAGCGGCGGGACAGAGGCCCATGCAGCGCAACGGCAACCGCCGTGGCGATCGGATCGCTCGAACGGCGGTCGTGACCTACCTCAAACAAAAGCATCCCGGCGCGGGAGCAGCCGGGATGCCGAAACGGTTGGATGTTTGAAGGCCTGTCGGCCCCCGCCTTTGTCATTTTTTGCGATGACGGGTAGCGGAATCCCTGTTTAAAAACACCTGCCCGTCAATTCGTCGACGAGCGCAGTCTCTCGATCTCGTCCTTGATGCGCAGCTTCCGCCGCTTGATCTCGGCAATGTCGACATCCTCCTTGGACGGCCGGGTCATCGCTTCGTGAAGCTCTTCCTCGAGGGCGAAGTGCTTCTTTTCAAGCGTGGCAAGATGAGCCTCAATCGACATATCAAGTTCCTTCCTTCTGCTCTCACCCGACGCTTTCGCGCCGGATGGTCGAGGTTGCAACATTCAAAGTCTGCCATGCCATTTTTCATTTGTCGAAGGCGAATTCATGGCCGAGGATTACTTCCCGTAGACCTGCCTTTCATGGTAGGAGCAGCCTTCTCGCTGGACGCGAGTGGGGCAGGTACGGCCGCCATCGGCAGGGGATGGGATGAAGAGCATGGCAGACCAGGAACAGGCGGAACTGCGGTTGGCGATAGCCCGGCTGCGCCAGGAGCACGAGGACTACGACGCCGCCATCAACGCCATGATTCAGGTCGGTTGCGACGCGCTCAGGGTTCAGCGGATGAAGAAAAAGAAGCTCGTGATCAAGGACCGGATCTCGAAGATCGAAGATCAGATCATTCCTGACATCATCGCCTGAAACGGAACCCGATCGTGAAGACACCGCAGACGCCCCCAGTCGCCATCGTCATGGGCAGCCAGTCCGACTGGGAGACGATGAAGAACGCCGCCGATACGCTCGACGCCCTCGAGGTCGACTACGAGGCGCGAATCGTTTCCGCCCACCGCACCCCCGAGCGGCTCTACCAGTTCGCCAAGGAGGCTCGTGCCGAAGGTTTCAAGGTGATCGTCGCCGGTGCCGGCGGCGCCGCCCACCTGCCGGGCATGATTGCAGCACTCACCGCCCTGCCGGTCTTCGGCGTCCCGGTCCAGTCCAAGGCGCTGTCCGGCCAGGACAGCCTGCTGTCGATCGTGCAGATGCCGGCAGGCATCCCGGTCGGGACGCTGGCGATCGGCAAGGCCGGCGCCGTCAATGCCGCCCTGCTCGCCGCCGCGGTTCTGGCCCTCTCCGATCCCGAACTGGCGCTCCGGCTGGATGAATGGCGGGATCAGCAGAGCGCCGCCGTCGCAGACTATCCGGTGGATGGCCCGCTATGAGCGTGCGCACCGTCGGTATCATCGGTGGCGGCCAGCTCGGCCGCATGCTGGCCATGGCGGCCGCGCGCCTCGGAATTCGCACCGTCGTTCTGGAACCCCAGGCCGACTGCCCCGCGGCCCAGGTCGCCAACGCCCAGATCGTCGCCGCCTATGACGATCCCGCCGCGCTCGAAGCGCTCGCCGGCCAATGCGACGTCGTCACCTACGAGTTCGAGAACGTGCCGGTGGGCGCCGCCGAGCGGCTGGCGCATTCGGTGCGGGTGTTTCCGCCACCGCGGGCGCTGGAGGTCTCGCAGGACCGGCTGGTGGAGAAGCGCTTCATCAACGACTGCGGCGTCGCCACCGCCCCCTTCGAGGCGGTCGACAGCCAGGCCGAGCTCGAGGCTGCCCTCGACGGCTTCGGCGGCATCGGCGTGCTGAAGACGCGGCGGATGGGCTACGACGGCAAGGGCCAGCGCATGTTCCGCTCGCCGGCGGAAAGCCGCCGGGGCGTGTTTGCGGCACTCGGCTCGGTGCCGCTGATTCTCGAGGGCCTGATTGCCTTCGAGCGGGAGATCTCCATCATCGCCGCCCGCGCCCAGGACGGCACGATCGTCTGCTACGACCCGGCCGAAAACGTCCACCGCGACGGCATCCTGCACACCTCGACCGTTCCGGCGGCGATCAGCGAGGCGACGGCCGACCAGGCCCGACGCGCGGCGCGGGCGATCCTCGACCGGCTCGACTATGTCGGCGTGATCGGCGTCGAGTTCTTCGTGCTCGGCGACGGCCAGCTGGTGGCCAACGAAATGGCGCCGCGGGTGCACAATTCCGGCCACTGGACGGAGGCGGCCTGCGTGATCTCGCAGTTCGAGCAGCATATGCGCGCCGTCGCGGGCCTTTCGCTCGGCGACGGGCGGCGCCACTCGGACTGCGTGATGTACAACCTCATCGGTGACGACATCGAGACCGTCCCCGCCTGGCTGAAGACCCCGGACGCCCTGGTGCACCTCTACGGCAAGACGGAATCGCGTCCCTGCCGCAAGATGGGACACGTGACGAAGCTGCGTTGAGAGCCGGCGGCACGGTGGAAAATCACGGTTCGCCGGCCTCCAAAACACAGCCGAACGGTTGACAGGCCCCGGACGAACCGTTACACGAACGCCAACCTGAGAGCGCGCCCCAAACGGCGCGTTTTTAATTGACAAGATTTCGGGCGGATTCGTTTCCTCCCCAGCATCGCGGATCAGAAACATGAAGATCAAGAATTCGCTCAAGTCGCTCAAGACCCGCCATCGCGAAAACCGCCTGGTTCGCCGCAAGGGCCGCGTCTACATCATCAACAAGTCGAACCCGCGCTTCAAGGCCCGCCAGGGCTGAGCGACGGCGCTCGCTGTCGAGATATCGGTTTGCTTTCGGGCGCATGCGGTTTAGCATAATCGAATGCGCCCTTTCGCTTTTTGCCTGAGCCTGCTGCTGCTTTCCCCCCTGCCCGGTGCCGCAAACGCGCAGTCGCCGGAGCCGCGGCCGGCGGTGACCGCCCCCGACCCGTCCGCCCCTCCCGCCGTGCGGCTGGACACCCTGTTTGCCGAGCTGAAGCACGAGGGCGACCCGGCGAAGGCGAAGGCGATTTCCGACAACATCCGCGCCGAGTGGCGCCAATCGGGCAGCGCGACCGTCGACTTCCTGATGCAGCAGGCCGACAAGGCCATGGCGGAAAACAAGGACGCCGCCGCTTTCGACTATCTCGACGAGGTCATCCAGCTGGCCCCCGGCTATGTCGAAGGCTGGAACCAGCGCGCCACGCTGAACTACAAGGAAGGCAACTACCGCAAGTCGATGGCCGACATCAACCGGGTGCTTGAGATCGAGCCACGCCATTTCGGCGCTATCGCCGGCATGGCAATGATCCTGACCAGCTACGGCCGCGACCAGCTGGCGCTTGAGGCCTGGCAGCGCTTCCTCGATATCTACCCCTCCGAACGGCGGGCCCAGAAGGCGCTCGGCGACATCGCCGAAAAGCTGGCGGGCAGCCGGACCTGATTGAGGCTGATCTCTCCTATCGGCAATTCTTGCGACCTGCCTTAAGCCGCCGGGGGCGCAATACGCACGCGCTCAAGTCATCAAATTGGCTCAGTTCGGTGGTGGAATAAGGACATGCACCATCGGAGGATCTGCCATGATGTCTCGTGTTGCATTCCTCGCCTCGTTTGCCGTTCTTGTCATTGGAAGCGCTTCCATGACGACACCGGCCGCTGCACTGACGATGAAAGAGTGCAGCGCGAAATACAAGGCCGCCCAGGGCAGCGGCAACACCATGAAATGGAACGACTTCAGGAAAGCGGAGTGCGGGCCGGACGCCACCGCCGAACCTGATGTGACGCTGAATGCGAATGAAACCGCAGAGCCCGAGAAGCCGACGATGAAGGCGCCTGCCGGCGTCCAGTTTCCGTCGAAAATCGCGCCCAAGTATGCCAGCGAGCCTGCCGGCAAGGGGCGGATGCACACCTGTGTCGACGCCTATCATCAGAACAAGGACGCCAACACGCTCAATGGGCTGAAATGGATCCAGAAGGGCGGCGGTTTCTACAGTCTTTGCAACGCGAAGCTGAAAGGCTAGCGGCAAACAAAGGAGCGGTGCAGAACACCGCTCCGCCTTCTATTCCAGGTTTTCTCAATAGCCGCACTCGTGTGCCGATTTCATTGCACGCTCGGCTTCGGTCATCGTCTTGAAGGCCTTGCCTACCTGCATCTCGCTTTTGCCGTTCGGCTTGTGCTGCGACACGGTGCACTTTCCACCGGCCGCATGCTGGATATAGTACTGGCTCGCGGCCAGGGTCTGACCGGCGCTCAGCATCACACACGCTGCCAAAACAATCCTGAGCATGACGTTCTCCTTGGTTGGAACTACCGCCCAATGCAACGGTAGGGACATCATACTCCTCCCCTACCCGTCGACACAGCATTCAACGCATCCGGGGCGATCACTTTTTACCGCGTAGCGACCAGTTGGCCCCTCCATTCGCGCAAGCTTGGTTCAATTCTGCAGATGACAAACCTGGGTTGTTGAGCAGGAGGCGCCGCAGCGACGCCACGGCATCGCTGCCCTTCCCCATGGCAGGGAAGAGCGGCAGGAAAGACCGGCCAGGGGGGCGTGCGACAGGCGTGCGGGCCGCTTCGCGACGGCTCAGACGCCGCTCACGCCATCGGCGCCGATATAGGCGATGCGCAGCATGTTGGTGGCGCCGGGCGTTCCGAGCGGCACGCCGGCGGAGATGATGATGCGGTCGCCCGGCTTGCCGAAGCCTTCGCTGACGGTGATGCGGCAGGCCCGGTTGACCATGTCGTCCAGGCTCTCGGCATCGCCGGTGACGACGCAATGCAGCCCCCAGACGACCGAAAGGCGCCGCGCCGTCTCGATGATCGGCGACAGGGCGAGGACCGGGACCTGCGGCCGCTCGCGGGCCGCGCGCAGCCCGGTGGTGCCCGACGAGGTGTAGCAGACGATCGCCGAAAGGTTCAGCGTCTCGGCGATCTGGCGGGCGGCAAGCGAGATCGCATCGGCGCCGGTGGCCTCGGGCGGGGTCCGCTGGGCATTGATGATGCCCGGATAGTTCGCGTCACGCTCGACCTTGCTGGCGATCGCAGCCATGGTGGAGACCGCCTCGACCGGGTATTCGCCGGATGCGGACTCGGCCGACAGCATGACCGCGTCGGCGCCCTCGAACACGGCGGTGGCGACGTCGGAGACCTCGGCGCGGGTCGGCACCGGCGAGGAGATCATCGATTCGAGCATCTGCGTCGCCACGACGACCGGCTTGCCGGCACGCCGGCAGGCGCGCGTCAGGTGCTTCTGCAGACCGGGAACGGCCTCGAGCGGCATCTCGACACCGAGGTCGCCGCGGGCCACCATCAGCGCGTCGGACAGCTCGATGATCTCGTCGATGCGCTCGATCGCCTGCGGCTTTTCGATCTTCGACATCAGGCCGACGCGGCCGCGTGCCACCTTGCGCACCTCGGCGAGATCCTCCGGACGCTGGATGAACGACAGTGCCACCCAGTCGACGCTGCCGGTCGACAGCACCGCATCGAGATCGGCGCGGTCCTTCTCCGTCAGCGCGCCGACCGGCAACAGCGTGTCGGGCAGGCTGACGCCCTTGCGGTCGGAAATCTTCGTGCCGGCGATCACCGTGCAGACGATCTTCTTGCCGTCGGCCTGCTCGGCGCGCAGGTGCAGCTTGCCGTCGTCGATCAGCAGGCGATGACCGGGCTTGACCGCCGCCAGGATTTCCGGATGCGGCAGGAAGACCCGCGTGGCATCGCCCGGCTCGTCGCGGTTGTCGAGCGTAAAGGTCTGACCGGCGACGAGATCGGCCTTGCCGTCCTTGAACTTGCCGACGCGCAGCTTCGGGCCCTGCAGGTCGGCAAGGATGCCGATCGGCCGGCCGCAGCGCGCTTCCACGGAACGGATGCGGCTGATGAGCGTGCGCATCAGGTCATGGCTGGCGTGGCTCATGTTGATGCGGAAGAGATCGGCCCCGGCCTCATGCAGCTTCTGGATCGTTCCTTCCTCGGCGGAAGCCGGTCCGAGCGTGGCGAGGATCTTTACTCTTCTGTTTCGTCTCATCAATTCTGGCTTTCTTGCGTCCCTGGTGTGTCGGAGAGCTGGACCATCCAGCTGCCCTGGCGGCCGGTGTCGTACTCCTTGAACCCCATCCGCTGGAAACCGCGGGCGAAGCAGTCCTTGACGCCGGTGATCTTGAACTCGTTCTCGGCCACGCACATCTCGACGTCGCCGGTCCAGCGCCCGCCGCGCGCGGCATCCTCGGCATAGAGGTAGTAGTAGCGCGACTGCAGTTCGCCCTCGATCAGCGTGGCACAGGTCGTCGCCGGAACCTGCCACCAGCCTTCGGTGACCCAACCCTCGGTGGCGCGGTAGCCGATGGCGACGCCGACGAGATTCTGGGTGCCGTTGCAGACGCGGAAATCCGCATGGGCGGCTTCGGGCGCAGCAAGGAACAGGAAGGCGGCGGCGGCAAGAAGGCCAGTGAACGAAAGGCCGGACGACGGACGGACAGAGCGGAGGTGAGAACGAACTGACACGGCTTCCAGTGGAACTCCGTTGATGTGGGCAGACGCTTTCTTGCGACGGCAGGCTGCGAATGTCAACGCGACACTAATCGATTACAGCCGCAATCGAGCGCCCCAATCGACGGTTTGCGACCGATCCGGCGGTCTTGCGATCGCCGGTCCGGCATGCCATCAAGCCCTCGATCACCAGCCCGGGAGATTGCATGCCGAGCGATAGCGTCAACGACAGCCCCTTCGAGATCATCGACGGCGATGCCGCTTGCGGCCTCGTGCTGCTTGCCGATCACGCCACGAATCACCTGCCGGCGCGCTACGGCCGGCTCGGCCTGCCGGAAAGCGCCTTTTCCCGGCACATCGCCTATGACATCGGCATCGAGGGGCTGACGCGGCGGCTCGCCGCCCGCCTCGGCGTGCCGGCGGTGCTGAGCCGCTTCTCGCGCCTGCTGATCGACCCCAACCGCGGCGAGGACGATCCGACGCTGATCATGCGGATCTCCGACGGCGCGATCATCCCCGGCAACCACCCGATCTCGGCCGAGGAATGGCAGCACCGGCTACAGAGCTTTCACCGGCCCTACCATGCCGCCGTTTCCGAGACGATCGGAAGGGTGGCTGCGGCGTCGGGTCGGGCGCCGCTGGTCATCTCGCTGCATTCGTTCACGCCGGTCTGGAAGGGCGTGCCGCGCCCGTGGCACGTCACCGTGCTGTGGGACGGCGACGACCGCGCAGTCAGGCCACTGCTGGCTGCCTTCGGCGCGATCCCCGGCATCGTCACCGCCAGCAACGAACCTTACGACGGGGCGCTGCGCGGCGACACCATGTTCCGGCATTGCATGATGGCGGCCATCCCCCATGCGCTGATCGAGATCCGGCAGGACGAAATCGGCGACGACGAGGGCGAGGCGCGCTGGGCCGCCCGCCTTGCGCCGATCCTCGCCGACTTGAATGCCGACGCGGACCTGCACACCTATCAGACATTCCCCTCCCGCACCGGCGCGTACTAGGCGGGACAGATGATTGTACCGGTGGCCGGTGCGCTCGCAGGCAACCGAAAGGAGGTTATGGTGGACATCAACGAAGAACAACGCACCGCTTTCGAGGCGGCGGCCTTCCGGCGGCTGGTCGCGCACCTGCGCGAGCGCAGCGACGTGCAGAACATCGACATGATGAACCTCGCCGGGTTCTGCCGCAACTGCCTGTCCAACTGGTACCGCGAGGCAGCGAACGAGGCGGGCGTCGCAATGGACAAGGAGCAGTCGCGCGAGATCATCTACGGCATGCCCTACGACGCCTGGCGCGACCTGCACCAGAAGGAAGCGAGCCCCGAGCAGAAGGCCGCCTTCGAAACGAACCGCCCGAAGGAATAGTGGGGGAAACTGGTATAAGCGGCGAAAATCGCGTTCTCCCAGACCGCGGGTCTTGATCTCGCCGGAACTTCGCGGCAGACCACCGCCATCATATTTCTCATTCCCCCAACGAGGAGAAGACCATGTCCGATGCCAACGGCGTCGCCCGCGACCAGCTTCGTGCCTTCATCGAGCGGATCGAGCGCCTGGAAGAAGAAAAAAAGACGATCGCCGACGACATCAAGGACGTCTACGGCGAAGCCAAGGGCGTCGGCTTCGACACCAAGATCCTGCGCAAGGTCATCCAGATCCGCAAGCAGGACAAGGACGAGCGCATGGAACAGGAGGCCATCCTCGACACCTACCTGCAGGCACTGGGCATGATCGAGCTGCCGCCGGACGCCGAATGACGCCGCTCGCCGGCTGACGACAAGAACCCGCCTCGGCCGTTCCAGCCTGGCGGGTTTTTCTTTTGGGGCTGGAAGGTTTTCTGCGGCCGGCAGCGACGGCGCCAGATCCGCCGTGCTGACAGCGCCCTTTCGCCCCTCTTCATCGCTCGAGCGGTTCACACGGCTCCGTCATGCCGGACTTGATCCGGCATCCAGGCAGTCCTTGAGCGTAATACAAGCCTTTCGCGCGGCAGACGCGGCGCTGCTGGACCCCGGATCAAGTCCGGGGAGACGGAAGAGCAGTGCTCGCGAAAAATGGCGAGGCTGTCAGAGCGGCAATGCAAAGCGCGGGAGATGGGTTCACGCGCTCTTGCCCCGCAACCGCCAGCCCCGGGAGGCGGGCCTCAGTTCGTGTCGGAGAACTTGCGCACTTCCATGAAGTTGACGGCGCTGCCGCTGAACCGGGCGGGATCGACCACGACCTTGGCCGGCTGGAAGCCTGCCATGTAGACGGTGGTCGGGGCCGTGCGCAATTTCGGGCTGACGAAGCGCGGTGCCTTGACCGGTTTCGACAGCGTCGCCACGCGGCCCTGCGTCAGGGCCCATTGCGAGATGATCTTCTCGTTCAGCTTCGGCTCGGTCCGGATCGCGCCGCGCGCGGCGGCATCGGCGTCCTGCTTCTTCGGCCGGCCCCCCTTGGTGGGAAGCTCGCTCGGCTGGACGTCGAAGGCGGTGAGCGCTTCGGGCGCGCGTCGCGAGGCGGTCGGCACGAGAGCGGCAAGCTCGACCGGCGTGCCTGCGTCCATCTGGTCGCTCGGGGAGGCGAGCGCCACGCGCGTGGCCGCCTCCGCCGTCAGGCCATCCTCATGCTCGGCTTCGGCGACCACGGCAACATTGGCCGAACCGTTCTGGTCCGGCACGCCGACCTCGACTGCGGCAGCCGCAATAAGGGCGGTTTCGTCGCCGGGCCGCGCGCCGGGAACAGGGATGACGCCGAAGTCCTGGTCGGAGAGCCCGACCGCGGACGCGGTCAGCACGCCTTCCTCTGCCTCGCCCGGCAGGGTGCGCTTGCCGAGAAGCTCCGGCACGGGCACGCGGTAGGCGCCGAGATCGGCGAACTGCGCCTGCGCTTCACCCGAGGCCGGAAGCGCCGCATTGAGGGCGGCGGCGGCATTGTTCGTCGACGGCGAGACAAGCGCCAGTTCGGTGGTTGCCGCCTCGCTGCGGAAGGCCGGACGGACGAGCGGAACCGGTGCATTCAGTTCGGCGATTTCCGTTTCGGTCACGACCGGGCGGGCCTGCGGCGTGGCGGACGCAGCGACGCCCGGCAATTCGCCCGTACCGGTCGAAGCGTTGGCGCTCGCCGCCGGTGCCGGCGCCTCGAGCGGCTCGGCGCTGGCGATCGCAGTGGGCTCTTCATCCTCGTCCCCGCCAGCGCCGAAGAGCGCGGCCAGGAGGTTGCGCTTCTTGCCGGAACGCGCCTGGTCCGGCGATCCGCCGCCGGCGACCTGTACCGCATCGGCACCGACGCGGCGCTTGTAGTCGGCGACCGCCTGATTATAGCCCGGCAGCGGCTTGCCGTCGGCGGGCAGGTGCATCGTCTTGCCGTCCGGGAACAGGCGGACCAGTTCATCACGGCTCATGCGCGGCCAGGCGCGCACGCCGCCGACGTCCATGTGGATGAAGGGCGAGCCGGAGGTGGGATAATAGCCGACGCCGCCGACCTCGAACTTCATGCCGATCTCGCGGATCGTCTTCAGCTTCACGTCGGGGATATAGAAGTCCATCGCCTTGCCGAGCATATGCTGGCTCTTCTTGGCCACGCCCTTGGAGCGCGAGCGCAGCATCGAGTTCGTGGCCGGCGAGCGATAGGCGGAGACGACGTGGATATAGCTGCGCGATCCGCTCTTCTGGTAGACCTCCCAGACGAGGTCGAAGAGTCGCGGGTCCATCTTGGTCGGTTCGTTGCGGCGCCAGTCGCGCAGGAAACGGTTGAGTTGCTCGAGACCCTTCTGGTCGTAGCGACCGTTGCGCTTGAAGGTGATCTCCGCCTTTTCGTTGGTATGGACAAAGTAGAGTTTCAGCGAACGCGTGCCGGAAGCGGCATCGGTTGCCGACGGGACCAAAGCCGGAACGGCGAGCGAGAAAGCCAGAGCGGCGACGGTCAATATCCTCGGAGCCTTGGCGACGGCGGCTTGGCACATAGCTAGCGCGCTGGCTCCCCGGAGCGTCATCGGTCCAATGATGTCTGCCAATTCTATCCCCGTCCTGTGGACTATATAGACGCCCGCCGAGGGTTCAGATGACGTCCAATTGCGGTGACAGCATGGCATATTCGCCACAGTCGCCGGTGCTCTCCGCTTATAGTGAACGATCCACTAACAAGCGGTGAACGGCAACGGGGAAAACATGTGAGGCCTGAGAAATCAACTGAAATCAGGCGGCATCCTTGAGCGGATTGTCCGGATCGATGCCATAATCCTTCAATTTTCGATACAAAGTCGACCGTCCGATGCCCAATTTGCGCGCAACCTGGCTCATCTGACCATGGTAGAACTTCAGCGCGAAGCGGATCAATTCTTCCTCGACTTCGGCGAGGCGACGCACCTGACCGCCTCGATCGACGCTCGCGATGGTGTTTTCAGCCGCCGGTTGCGGATTTGATTCGAAGCCTCCGCCCGGACGGAAATCGGGATGGACCGGCGGCTGTCCGGCGTCTGACGCCCTTACCGGATCGGCCGGGGCGTCCCAGGATACGGTACCGGCGTCCGATATGGCGTGGCCGGGGAGCTGCGTGGCGATCTGCGGGAAGTCGGCGGTACCGAGTTCCGCCCCTTGCGCCAGGACCACGGCGCGGAAGATTGCGTTCTCCAGCTGGCGGATGTTGCCCGGCCAGTCATAGGCGGTCAGAAGCGCCATGGCGGCGGACGACACCGACAGCGGCGTGGCGAGCTTCTGCTCGCCGGCGAAGCGCTCGACGAAGGCGCGGACCAGAACCGGGATGTCCTCCTTGCGCCGGCGCAGCGCCGGGATCGTGATCGGGAAGACGTTGAGGCGATAGTAGAGGTCCTCGCGGAACCGCCCCTCCTTGACCTCGGTGATCAGGTCCTTGTTGGTGGCGGAGATCAGCCGGACATTGACCTTCTGCGGCGCGCGGGCCCCGACCGTCTCGATCTCGCCCTGCTGCACGGCGCGCAGCAGCTTCACCTGCACCTCCAGCGGCAGGTCGCCGATCTCGTCGAGGAAGATCGTGCCGCCGTCGGCCTCGGCGAACTTGCCGATGTGGCGCTCGGTGGCGCCGGTGAAGGCGCCCTTTTCGTGGCCGAACAGGATGCTCTCGACCAGATTGTGCGGAATGGCGCCGCAATTGACGGTGACGAAGGGCTTGCCGGCCCGATCGCTGCCCGCCTGGATGGCGCGCGCCACCATTTCCTTGCCGACGCCGGATTCGCCTTCGATGACGACGGGGATGTTGGACTGGGCCGCGCGGCGGGCGAGATCGATCACCCGCAGCATTTCCGGGCTGCCGGAGACGATGTCCTCGAACTGCACCGCCTCGCTGCGGGCGCGCCGACCGGAGCGGCCGCGCTGGTCGCGCTGCTCGAGCTTGAGCGCGTTGTCGATCGCCACCCCGAGGCGTTCCGGCGACACGGGCTTGACGACGAAGTCGAAGGCACCGGCGCGCATCGCAGTGACGACGGTATCCAACCCGCCCTGCCCCGTCTGCACGATCGCCGGGATCGTGCTCTCGCGCTCGGCGAGCGCGGCGAGGAAGGCCGTGCCGTTCATCTCCGGCATCATCAGGTCGAGCAGGATGACGCTGATCAGCCCGCCCTTGCGATCGAGGACTTCGAGGCCACTGCGGCCGTTGTCGGCCATGTGCGCGACATGGCCGAGGCGCTCGATCATGTTCTTCAGGAGCCGACGCTGGACAGGATCATCGTCGATGACAAGAATGTGGGCCGCCATTGGAACCTCCTTGCCGGGCCGCGCGTCATGCGCAGAGTTGGCACAATCATTATGACGGCGGACCTTGGCATGAAGGGCTGAACATGCCGTTTTGAGAAAGGCTTGCTTTTTAACCAATGGCGACGCAAGCAAGAACGCCCAACCACGCATGAGGCTTCCGATGTCCGTTTTCGACCTTTCGCCCGCAATCCACCACGCGACCGCCACGGCCGGCGCCATCGCCGGTGACCTCGGCGACCTGCCGGCCTGGAACCTCGGCGACCTCTATGCCTCGCCGGCCGCACCGGAATTTCTGGCCGACATGGAAAAGGGCGCAGCCGACGCGCTGGCCTTCGAGGCCCGCTGGAAGGGCAAGCTGGACGCGGCGGCCGACAAGACCGGCGACGAGGGCATCGGCGCGGCCGTGAGGGAATTCGAGGCGCTGGAGGACCTGCTCGGCCGCGTCGCCTCGTTTGCCGGCCTGACCTATTTCTCCAACACCACCGATCCGGCCAACGGCAAGTTCTATGGCGACGTGCAGGCGAAGATCACCGACATCTCGGCGCATCTGCTGTTCTTTACGCTGGAACTGAACAGGATCGACGACGCGAAGCTGACCGCAAGCCTGGAGCGTGACGCGCTCGCCGCCCATTACCGCCCCTGGATCGAGGACCTGCGCAAGGACAAGCCGCACCAACTTGACGACCGAACCGAGCAGCTCTTTCTGGAAAAATCCATGACCGGGGCCGCCGCCTGGAACCGGCTGTTCGACGAGACGATGGCCTCGTTGCGCTACACGATCGACGGCGAGGAAGTGCCGCTCGAAGTGGCGCTGAACCTCTTGCAGGATGCCGACGGCGAGACCCGCAAGAAGGCGGCGATGGCGCTGGCGAAAACCTTCCAGGAAAACATCCGCACCTTCACGCTGATCACCAATACCCTCGCCAAGGACAAGGAGATCTCCGACCGCTGGCGCAGCTTCGAGGACATCGCCGACAGCCGGCACCTGGCCAACCGGGTCGAGCGCGAGGTCGTCGATGCGCTCGCCGCGGCGGTCCGCGAGGCCTATCCGCGCCTGTCGCATCGCTACTATGCGATGAAGGCGAAGTGGCTCGGAATGGAACAGCTGGAGTTCTGGGACCGCAACGCGCCGCTGCCGGAGACGCCAAACGCGCTGATCCCCTGGAGCGACGCCAAGGACACGGTGCTTTCGGCCTATCGGGACTTCGCGCCGGAAATGGCGGCGATCGCCGGCCGCTTCTTCGACGAGAACTGGATCGACGCGCCGGTGCGGCCGGGCAAGGCGCCGGGCGCGTTCGCGCATCCGACCGTGCCGTCTGCGCACCCCTACGTGCTCGTCAACTACATGGGCAAGCCGCGCGACGTGATGACGCTGGCGCACGAGCTCGGCCACGGCGTCCACCAGGTGCTGGCCGGCGGCCAGGGCGCGCTGATGGCCTCGACGCCGCTGACACTGGCCGAGACGGCGTCGGTCTTCGGCGAGATGCTGACCTTCCGCAGCCTGCTCGACCAGACGAAGGACAAGCGCGAGCGCAAGGCGATGCTGGCGCAGAAGGTCGAGGACATGATCAACACGGTCGTGCGCCAGATCGCCTTCTACGAATTCGAGCGCAAGGTGCACACGGCCCGAAAGGAAGGCGAGCTGACCGCCGAGCAGATCGGCGATTTGTGGCTGTCGGTGCAGACCGAAAGCCTCGGGCCGGCGATCCGCATCTCGGAAGGCTACGAGACCTACTGGGCCTATATCCCCCACTTCATCCACTCGCCCTTCTATGTCTATGCCTATGCCTTCGGCGATTGCCTGGTGAACTCGCTCTATGCGGTCTACCAGCAGGCCGAGAGCGGCTTCCAGGAGAAGTACTTCGAGATGCTGAAGGCCGGCGGCACCAAGCACCATTCCGAACTGCTGCAGCCGTTCGGCCTCGATGCGGCCGATCCGTCGTTCTGGAGCAAGGGCCTGTCGATGATCGAAGGGCTCATTGACGAACTCGAGGCGCTTGATAAGGCCGCCTGAATCACCTGCCGAGAACCAATGAGATGACCGATCGCGAACGCTATGTGCTCCTGCGGGACGACCGCGAGGACCGGACGACGGTCTTCGCCGATCCGCTGCGCCTGATCACGGTGCGCAAGGCGGCGGACTTCGAGCCGGCGCTGCGGGCGCTGCAAGCGGCGCATGACGAGGGCAACTGGATCGCCGGCTTCATGAGCTACGAGGCCGGCCATCTGTTCGAGCAAAAACTCGCGCGTTTCGCGGTCGACGGACGCGAGACGCCGCTGATGAGCTTCGGCATTTTCGCAGCACCCGCCGACGGACACCCCCTCGCCCGACCGCGGCAGCGCGTCGAGAACGAGCCCTTCGTCACCGAACCGAAGGCGGGATGGGACCTGGAGGCCTATCGGCAGCGCTTCGACCGGCTGCACCGGCACCTGCGCGAAGGCGACTGCTACCAGGCGAACCTGACCATGCCGATCCGCGCCCGCTGGAACGGCGATCCCGTCGCCGCCTTCTGGTCGCTGATCGAGCGCCAGCCGGTGAGGTACGGTGCGCTGGTCTCGCTCGACGGGCCGATCCTGCTGTCGCGCTCGCCGGAACTGTTCTTCCGCGTCGATAAGGACGGCTTTATCGAGACGCATCCGATGAAGGGCACCGCCCCGCGCGGCGCCAATGCCGCCGAGGACGAGGCGATCGTGGCGGCGATGCTGGCCGACCCGAAGAGCCAGGCGGAAAACCGCATGATCGTCGACCTCTTGCGCAACGACATCTCGCGGGTCACCGAGGTCGGCACGCTGGAGGTGCCCAAGCTCTTTGCCATCGAGACCTACCCGACCGTCCACCAGATGGTGAGCCACGTGCGGGCCAAGCTTGTGCCGGGGACCTCGATCCGCGACATCTTCGCCGCGCTGTTTCCCTGCGGCTCGGTCACCGGCGCGCCGAAGATGCGGGCGATGGAGATCCTGCACGACCTCGAGGCCGGCCCGCGCGACGCCTATTGCGGCGCGATCGGGCTGATCGCCCCGGACGGCACCATGCAGTTCAACGTGGCGATCCGCACGCTCTCGCTCTTCGAGGGCGGCGAGGCCGTCTTCAATGTCGGCGGCGGCATCGTCTTCGATTCGAACGCCGAGGCCGAATACGAGGAATGCCTACTGAAGGCGCGGTTCGCGGTGGGAGACCAATGGATATCTCGCTGATCGAGACGCTGCGCTTCGAGCCGGAAGAAGGCTTTATCCGGCTGGACCGGCATCTGGCCCGATTGCAGCGCTCGGCGGCGGCGCTGGGGATTTTGGGGGCGGAACGGGCCGAGGCCGCGCTTTCGGATGCGGTGGGTGCCACGCCCTTCCCTCCCCCTCGTGGGGAGGGTGGCCCGGAGGGCCGGGAGGGGTCTTCGCAGCAATCGCCCGCGACCTCTCTGCAGCCTCCCCTCCCCAACCCCTCCCCACAAAGGGGAGGGGCTTGCCCGCTTCGCGTCCGCCTCGAGCTCTTCGCCGACGGCCGGATCGAGGTGAAGACCGCGCGGTTCGTGCCGCTCGCCGCGGACGCCGTCTGGACAGTTCGGATCGCGACGACGCGGCTTTCCTCCGCCGAGCCGCTGCTGCGCCACAAGACGTCGCGCCGTGCCGTCTACGAGGCCGCCCGTGCGGAGTTTTCGGCCGCCGACGCCGACGAGGTGATCCTTCTCAACGAGCGCGGCGAGGTCTGCGAGGGCACGATCACCTCCGTCTTTCTCGACGACGGCACGGGGATCTTGAAGACGCCGCCGCTCGATTGCGGCCTGCTGGCCGGCGTGCTGCGCGAGGAACTGCTCGCAACCGGCCGGGCCACTGAACAGCGACTGCAGGTCGACGACCTGCTCCGCCACCCCTTCTTCGTCGGCAATTCGCTGCGCGGCCTGATCCCTGCAAGGCTGGCGGGATAGGTGCTATCCACCAAGGTCCGTTCGCGGTGCGCGCTGCCGGCCGTCGAAGAGTTTTAGGACTTCCATCACTGACCGTCCGCAGGCCGAGTACACGGTCTGGTCGGCAGGCGCGCCGGACTCGCCCGCCAGTTCCGGACGATTGGCGGCGGTTGACAACTCAGACGCGACGCTTCGTGCCCACTTTTTTGTGACGGAATTCTGTGCTCTAGGCATTTTCATCCCGAAAGCGGGGCCGTTTGACCCTCTTTTCGCGAATCGCGCGCGCACTCCCAAAGGAGATCGAAGGAAAATGGCAGACAAGACCTACCCGGTTTACGGCGAGATCACAGGCCCGATCATCATGATCGGTTTCGGCTCGATCGGCCGCGGCACGCTTCCGCTGATCGAGCGTCATTTCAAGTACGACAAGAACCGCCTGATCGTCATCGAACCGCGCAAGGATGCTGCCGACGACGCGCTTTACGCCCGCCACGGCGCCCGCCACGTCGCCGAGTTCGTCACCAAGGAGAACTACAAGGAACTGCTGAAGCCGCTGATCAAGGAAGGCGGCGGGCAGGCCTTCGTGGTCAACGTCTCGGTCGACACCGGCTCGGTCGACCTGATGCGGTTCTGCCGCAAGCACAAGGCGCTCTATGTCGACACGGTTATCGAGCCTTGGCTCGGCTTCTACTTCGACAAGAACATGAAGAATGCCGACCGCACCAACTACGCGCTGCGGGAAACCCTGCGCAGGGAGAAGGCGAAGAACCCGGGCGGCACGACGGCGGTCTCCACCTGCGGCGCCAATCCGGGCATGGTCTCCTGGTTCGTCAAGGAAGCGCTGGTCAATCTCGCGGGTGATCTCGGCGTCAAGCACGACGTGCCGGCGCAGGACGACCGCGAGGGCTGGGCGAAGCTGATGAAGAAGGTCGGCGTCAAGGGCATCCACATCGCCGAACGCGACACCCAGCGCGCCAAGACGCCGAAGCCGCTCGACACCTTCTGGAACACCTGGTCGGTGGAAGGCTTCATCTCCGAGGGCCTGCAGCCGGCCGAGCTCGGCTGGGGCACCCACGAGACCTGGATGCCGAAGAACGCCAAGAAGCACAAGAAGGGCTGCAAGGCGGCGATCTACCTCGAGCAGCCGGGCGCGAACACGCGCGTGCGCAGCTGGTGCCCGACGCCGGGTCCGCAATACGGCTTCCTCGTCACCCACAACGAATCGATCTCGATCGCCGACTTCTTCACCGTTCGCGACAAGGACGGTGACGTGACCTACCGGCCGACCTGCCACTACGCCTACCATCCGGCCAACGACGCGGTGCTGTCGCTGCACGAGATGTTCGGCAACGGCGGCAATGCGCAGCCGGTGCACCACGTGCTGGACGAGAACGAACTGGTCGACGGCGTCGACGAGCTCGGCGTGCTGCTCTACGGCCACGACAAGAACGCCTACTGGTACGGCTCGCGCCTGTCGCTGGCGGAGGCCCGCGAGCTCGCCCCCTACCAGAACGCCACCGGCCTGCAGGTGACCTCGGCGGTGCTTGCCGGGATGGTCTGGGCGCTGGAAAACCCGGAAGCCGGCATCGTCGAGGCCGACGAGATGGACTACCGGCGCTGCCTGGAAGTGCAGCGTCCCTATCTCGGCCCGGTCGAAGGCCATTACACCGACTGGACGCCGCTCGACGGCCGTCCCGGCCTGTTCCCGGAAGACCTCGACACCAAGGATCCGTGGCAGTTCCGCAACGTTTTGTTCCGCTAGTTCCAGCGGCAACGCCCGTCAAATCCGGAAGCGCCCGCCCGTCGCGGGCGTTTCATTTTGAGACGGATAACCTTTTTTGCCGTGCCGCCCGACTCTTGCTTTCACCATCCGTTCACGGCATGGTCGAGCGGATTTTCGATGCCGTATCGTTTTGGCAAGCCCAGGGAGAACCCCATGAAACCCTTGATCTTTGCTGCCCTGCTGGCGGGCGCTGCGACGCTCGCCTCCTGTAATTCGTACGACCGTGCGCCGGTGCGGCCGGTCGCTCAGGCACCGCAGGGCGTGGAAGGATCGTGGGTCGACGCGAACGGCCTCGTCTCCACCTTCTCCGCCGGCCAGTTCGCGACGCGGACGACCGACACCAACACCACCATGGCGACCGGCACCTACATCACCCAGCCGGGCGGGCTGATCGAAATCAGCCTCTATTCGAACATCTCGAAATCCGCCTCCAAGGCCAACTGCTCGCTGGTCACCCCGCGCCAGCTGAACTGCACCTCGGGCTCGGGCGCACAGTTCACGCTCAACCGCCAGGGCTGAGCAGCTTCAGGAACGCTTCACAGTCCGCTCAGGGCACCGCGGCGTCATCCGCTGCCGATCCACGGGTGACGTCGTACTCTTGACGCAGCAGAGCAAGGATCGCGGTATCCCATCGCTCCGCGCCGACCCTGACCGACGATCGCCGCACGCCCTCCTCGACAAAGCCGAGCCGCATGTATGTGGCGATCGCAGCGGCATTGAAGGTGTAGACGTTCAGCTCGAGCCGCACGAACGCTTCCTGCGCGAACACCCGGTCGACGACCTGCCGCAGGAACGGTTGCGCCAGCCGCTTGCCGCGAAATTCGGGGCTCACGGCCACGCGGGCAAGCCGGGCGACGCCATGCTGCCAGTCGAGCGCCACTTGCGCGTGAGCCGCAAGCGTGTCTCCGACCAGCCCCGAAAACATCCATCGCCCGGGAACGGCGCCTTCGGTCTCCTGCTGCATCTCCGAAAACTGCGCCGGATCGAGCGGGAAGCGCATGTCCGGACCGGCCCATTGGACCACCGACGCCTCGTCGGGAAACCAGTTGCGCAATGCCGCGAAGTCAGCGGCGACATAGGGCCGGAGCAGAACGGTCATGGTTCCTCCCAAGGTCAGCCGGGTTTCATTGCCGTTTGTGACTGCAACGCCCGGACTTCCGCTGCCGTCAGGTGCCGGGCGCTCCCCTTCGGCAGGTCGCCGAGGACCAGATCGCCGATTGCCACCCGGATCAGCCGCAGGACTTCCAGTCCGATGACTTCCAGTATCCGCCGGATCTGGCGGTTCTTGCCCTCGTCGAGTTCGACCTCCAGCCAGCAGTTCTTGTCGCCGGCGCGCAAGAGGCGCACGGCCGTCGCCTGCAGCATCTCGCCATCATGCACCACGCCGGAGGTCATGCGCTGCAGGTCTTCCTCGGACGGAATCCCGCGGACCTGGACGTGATAGAGCTTTTTGACATGGGTTTCGGGGTCGAGCAGCCGCTGCGCCAGCGCCGTGTCGTTGGTGAAGAGCAGCAGCCCCTCGCTCGCCTTGTCCAGTCGGCCGACGGGCGAGACGAATGGCAAGTCGAGGTCCTTGAGGCATTCGAAGACGGTCGGCCGGCCTTCCGGATCGGTGCGGGTCGTGACCAGCCCGCGCGGCTTGTTGAGGGCGAGGTAGACCTTTTCGCTTGCTACGATCGGCTCGCCGTCGAGCTCGATCCGGTCGCGCTTCGGATCGACCCACATCGCCGCGTCGGCGACCTTGCGCCCGTTGACGCGAACGCGGCCCGCCGCGATGAACGCCTCGGCTTGCGTGCGCGAGCAGACGCCGAGTTTCGAAAAGGCCCGCGGCAAAGTCACGTTTCCGGTGCTGCGGGGAATTCTACCGGACAATTCGGGTCGCTCCAGCTACGGCCAGCCTGCGCTTCGACGCTCCTGTCGGCGCCGATCGCGAGGCCGTGGGACTAGCAGAAACGCGCGGGTGCGTCCATTCCGCTTGCCGCGGCGCATCAGCCGCGCGCCTTAACCGTCTTCGCAGGCCCTTCCGCAGCCTCAGGTTTTCCACTTGCAGTTCTTCGCGTGTAATGGAAGCATCGCACGCACGGACGACGGGGCCGCCCACATCGGGCTCGTGAAGGCGCCGTTCCGCCTGATGGGGAGAACACGTCCATGATTTCAGTCCGCTTCGGCCTGCTGGCCGCCTCGCTGCTCACTCTTTCCGCGGGCGCGGCCTTCGCAGACTACGAACTCGACATCCTGCACATCAACGACCTGCATTCGCGCATCGAGCCGATCAACAAGTTCGATTCGACCTGCTCGGCGGAGGAGGAAGGCAAGAACGAGTGTTTTGGCGGTGTCGCGCGGCTGAAGACGGCGATCGACACGCAGCGCCAGGCGCTGTCCGGCAAGAATGTGCTGCTGCTGAACGCCGGCGACAATTTCCAGGGCTCGCTGTTCTACACCACCTACAAGGGCGCGGCCGAAGCCGAATTCCTGAACCTCATGAAGTTCGACGCGATGACCGTCGGCAACCACGAATTCGACGACAGCGAGGACGGGCTGGCCGCCTTCCTCGACAAGGTGCAGTTTCCGGTGGTGACGGCGAACGTCGCTGCCGGCGCCAGCTCCAGGCTCGGCGACCGGATCCAGCCGTTCATCGTGCTCGAGGTCGGCGGCGAGAAGATCGGCATCGTCGGGGCGGTGGCGAACGACACCGACGAGATTTCCTCGCCAGGCCCGAACGTGCTGATCGGCAACGACGTCGCCGACATCACCGCGGCGGTCGCGGAGGTCAAGAAGCAGGGCGTCGACAAGATCATCGCGCTGACCCATGTCGGCTATCCGCGCGACCTCGCGGCGATCGCCAAGATCCCCGACGTTGACGTGGTGGTTGGCGGCCATTCGCACAGCCTGCTCTCCAACACAGACGAGAAGGCCGAGGGCCCCTACCCGACCATGGTCGACAATCCGGGCGGCTACAAGGTCCCGGTCGTGCAGGCCGGCGCCTACACGAAGTACCTCGGCAACCTGAAGGTCGTGTTCGACGATTATGGCGTCGTCAAGGAGGCCAAGGGCGATCCGATCCTGATCGATTCCAGCTTCAAGCCGGACGAAGCGGTCGTCGCCCGTGTCAAGGAACTGGCGGGGCCGATCGAGGATATGAAGGCGAAGATCGTCGCCGAGACTGCCGGCCCGATCGACGGGTCGCGGGAGAGCTGCCGGACCGGCGAATGCCAGATGGGCAACCTCGTCGCCGACGCGCTCGTCGACCGCACGAAGGGACAGGGCGTCACCGCCGCGATCACCAATGGCGGCGGCCTGCGCGCCTCGATCGACGGCGGCCCGGTCTCGATGGGAGAGGTCGTGACGGTGCTGCCGTTCCAGAACACCGTCTCCACCTTCCAGCTGAAGGGTGCGGATCTGCTGACGGCGCTCGAGAACGGCCTGAGCGAGATCGAGGAGGGCGCCGGCCGCTTCCCGCAGGTCGCCGGCATGAAATTCTCCTTCGACAGGTCGAAGCCGGCCGGCAGCCGCGTCGTCTCCGTCGAGATGAAGGAAGGCGACACCTTCATGCCGCTCGATCCGGCCAAGGTCTACACGCTCGCCTCGAACAACTACATGCGGGCCGGCGGCGACGGCTACAAGATCTTCGCCTCAGCCGCGCAAAATGCCTACGACTACGGCCCGACGCTCGACCAGGTGGTGGCGGACTATCTGGCCGCAAACCGGCCCTACAAGCCCTATACCGACGGGCGCATCGTCGCCATCGTCGCCGCAACGGCCGGAACGGCGATGGATGCGGCAGGGGGCACCACCCCGGACGGAGCAGCGACAGCCACGCCGACGTCCCGGCCCGCAGCCTCCGGTGCGACGAAGCACGTCGTCGTCCGCGGCGACACGCTCTGGGAGATCGCCAGGGCGGCCTATGGTCATGGCCACCTCTGGAAGATCATCTCGGAGGCCAACGGCAATCCGAAGCCGAGGGCGCTCATGATCGGCTCGGAACTGCAGGTCCCGGCCAAGTAGTACGAGACGATTTGTCTCCCCTTTTTTCGGCGGCGCGGGGTTTCCCGGGCCGCCGTTTCTTTTTAGAACGGATTAAGATCGGCGCTCCGCATCGAATGCGCCGCAACAGAGCCGTAGACAGGGACCGCCAATGTCGATCGCCGCCGTCAAGCCCGCCTCCCATCCGCCCGTCAAGCACGGCAAGGTCGGCGTCCTGCTCGTCAATCTGGGCACGCCGGACGGAACCGATTACGTCTCCATGCGGCGATACCTGAAGGAGTTCCTGACCGACCGGCGCGTGATCGAATGGCCGAGGGCCCTCTGGTATCCGATCCTGTTCGGCATCGTCCTGAACAAGCGCCCGCAGAAGGTCGGCAAGGCCTACGAAGTGATCTGGAACAAGGAAAAGAACGAGAGCTATCTGCGCACCTACACCCGCAGCCAGGCGGAACTGATGGCAACGTCCTTTGCCGGGCATCCCGATGTGATCGTCGACTGGGCAATGCGCTACGGCCAGCCCTCGATCGCCTCGCGGATGGAACATCTGCAGAAGCAAGGGTGCGAGCGCATCCTCGTCTTCCCGCTCTATCCGCAATATGCCGCGGCGACGACGGCGACCGTCAACGACAAGGCCTTCGAGGCGCTTTTGAAGATGCGCTGGCAGCCGGCGCTGCGCACCGTGCCGCCCTATCACGACGATCCGGTCTATATCGAGGCGCTGGCAAACTCGATCACCACCCACCTTGCCGGTCTCGACTGGGAGCCGGAGGTGGTGCTCGCCTCGTTCCACGGCATTCCGAAGTCCTATTTCGACAAGGGCGACCCCTACTACTGCCAGTGCCAGAAGACGGCGCGGCTGCTGCGCGACAGGCTTGGCTGGTCGAAGGAGAAGCTGCAGGTGACGTTCCAGTCGCGCTTCGGCCCGGAGGAATGGCTGCAGCCCTACACCGACAAGACGGTCGAGAAGCTGGCCCAAGAGGGCGTCAAGCGCATCGCCGTCTTCAATCCGGGTTTCGTATCGGACTGCCTGGAGACGCTCGAGGAAATTGCCGGCGAGGCGGGCGAGAGTTTCCTGCACAACGGCGGCGAGAAGTTCAGCCACATCCCCTGCCTCAACGACAGCCCCGAAGGAATGGCGGTGCTGGAGTCCGTCGTGCGCCGGGAGCTCGCCGGCTGGATCTGACGCGGGACCTGACAGCTGGATCCGGCGCGAAGCCGTCTCGGCGCCGCTGTTCGGCACGCGCCCGCAAAATGCACTGGCCTTGTCGCGCGGATTGCGTAGAGTGACGCAAAATCGAGCAGAGGGCTTCGCATGCCGTTGGACGGGCTGGATATTTTCGTCATTGCACTGGTGGTTCTGGTCCTCTGGCTGCTGTTTGCCGGGATCAAGACGGTGCCGCAGGGCTTTCAATACACGGTGGAGCGGTTCGGCCGCTACACGCGCACGCTCGAGCCCGGCCTCAACATCATCATCCCGTTCTTCGACAAGATCGGCGCCAGGATGAACGTGATGGAGCAGGTGCTGGAGGTACCGACCCAGGAGGTCATCACCCGCGACAACGCCAGCGTTTCCTCCGATGCGATCGCCTTCTACCAGGTGCTGAACGCCGCCGAGGCCGCCTATCAGGTCGCCCATCTCGAGAACGCGATCCTGAACCTGACGATGACCAACATCCGCTCCGTCATGGGCTCGATGGATCTCGACGAGCTGCTCTCCAATCGCGACAAGATCAACGACCGGCTGCTGCACGTCGTCGACGAGGCGGCCAAGCCGTGGGGCGTGAAGATCACGCGCGTCGAGATCAAGGACATCGCGCCGCCGAAGGACCTCGTCGACGCGATGGCGCGGCAGATGAAGGCGGAGCGCGACAAGCGGGCCCAGGTGCTTGAAGCCGAAGGGTCGCGCAACGCGCAGATCCTCAGGGCCGAGGGCGCCAAGCAGTCGGCGATCCTGCAGGCGGAAGGCCAGCGCGAGGCCGCCTTCCGCAACGCCGAGGCCCGGGAGCGGCTGGCCGAAGCCGAGGCCAAGGCGACGAAGATGGTCTCCGAGGCGATCGCCGCCGGCAATGTGCAGGCGGTCAACTACTTCGTAGCGCAGAAATACACCGAAGCGCTGGCGAGCGTCGGCACGGCCCCCAATTCCAAGATCGTGCTGATGCCGATGGAAGCATCGTCGCTGATCGGTTCGCTCGGCGGCATCGGCGCGATCGCCAGGGAGGTCTTCGGCGACGGTGCGCCGCCTGCCCCGGCCCGTCCGCGCCAATCGACCCCGGCTGCGGGCGGCACCGCGCGGAATCCGTTCGATACCACGAGGGAAAGCTGAGCCATGATCACCCGCATCGTCGCGGAACTGGGGCCCTGGGCCTGGTGGGTGCTCGGCATCGTGCTGCTGATCCTCGAAGTGCTGATGCCGGGCGTGTTCCTCGTCTGGATCGGCGTTGCCGCGATCGTCACCGGCGCGCTGACCATGCTTTTCTGGGGAGCGGCCTGGTGGGCCTCGCAGGTGCAGTGGATCGTCTTTGCCATGCTGTCGATCGCAGCGGTGCTGGTCGGGCGGCGCGTCGTCCTATCGAGCGCGCGCAAGACCGACGAGCCCTTCCTGAACCAGCGGGCCCGCAGCCTCGTCGGCCGCACCGCAACCCTCGACCAGCCGATTACGGAGGGTCGTGGCCGCATCCGCCTCGACGACACGGTGTGGAGCGTGCAGGGACCGGACCTGCCGGTCGGCACGCGCGTGAGGGTGGTGGCGAGCTCAGGGCGGGACCTGACGGTGGAGCCGGTTTGAAGTGCGCCGGCTGAACGCGCCCGCGCGCGACCGATCTCTTCCAGCCGCGCCAGCAATTCGCGGAACTATGTAGCGAAAGCCCGCCGCTAACTGGGCTTACGAGCCGCATCCTTCAGGCATTCAAGCCGAAATGATGTCCGCTGTTGGCGGACGAGCGGGTTCCCGTTCGGGGCTCTCGCCGTACGGGAACCATGACTTTGCTGCCCAAGCAGACGTCCTTGGATGCTGGCCGGGCCAGGGCTGCGACGGGCGCTAAGCGGCCTGCTTCGGCCCTTTCGGGGGGGTCGCCCACCCGAGCGCGTGGTAGAGGATAATCGCTCCGATCGTCGCGGTCCCAATGCCGTCGAGCGTAAATCCGGCGACGGCGAGCTTGAAGTTGCCGGCACCCAGCACAAGCGCAACGCCGACGGTGATGAGGTTGCGCGGCTCGGCGAAGTCGACCTTGTTCTCGACCCATATGCGGCCTGCGGTCGCCGCGATGAGACCGAAGACGACGATCGAAAGCCCGCCGAGAACAGGCCCGGGTATCGTCTGGATCAGTGCGCCGAATTTCGGCGAGAATCCGAGAACGATCGCGACGGCGGCCGCAACCAGGAAGATGAGCGTGGAGAAGATGCGCGTCACCGCCATCACCCCCATGTTTTCCGCATAGGTCGTCATGCCGGTACCGCCGAATCCACCCGAAATCATGGTCGCGATACCATCACCGATGAAGGCGCGGCCGAGATAGGGGTCGAGGTTGCGTCCCGTCATCGCCCCGATTGCTTTGATGTGGCCGAGATTTTCCGCAATGAGGATAACGACGACCGGGGCGATCAGCGTGATCGCGGACGCGGAAAAGACCGGCGCAGTGAAGTGGGGCCAACCGAACCAGGGGGCCGCCGCGACGCCGGAAAAATCGATCGGTGCGCCGTAGCCCAGGCCATTCGCGATAAAAAGATAGGCGAGGTAGGCAAGCGCGCCGCCGATAAGGATCGGCAGGCGGCGGGCTATGCCGGGCGCATAGATTGCGACCATGCCGACGGCGGCAAATGTCAGGATTGCGATCCAGCGCGAGAGCTGGTCGCCGTCCGGGTTAGCCGGGCCGATCCCCGAGGCGCTGGATATCGCGATCGGCGCGAGCACAAGCCCGATCGCGGCGACGATTGCGCCAGTCAGCACCGGCGGCATCAGCCGTTCGATCCAGCGATGGCCGGCGAGCGTGACGGCAAAGCCAATCAACGCATAGATCGCACCGGCCGCGATGATCCCGCCGAGTGCCAATGCGATGTTCGGGTTGGGTGCGCCGGCTGCGGCCCCTGTCGCGGCAAGAACGGGGCCGATGAAGGCGAAGGAGGAACCAAGATAGCTCGGCACGCGGCCGCCCACGGCGATAAAGAAAATCAGCGTCGAAAGGCCGGAAAACAGGATCGAGACGTTGGGGTCGAACCCCATGATGATCGGAGCCAGCACGGTGGAGCCGAACATTGCCACGACATGCTGAAGCCCCAGCACCATCGTCTGCCCCGCAGGCAGCCGTTCGTCCGGCAGGATGCGTCCTTCCGTCTTCAGCCGCCAACGCGGAAAATAGCCACCTGTGTCGCCCATCGCTCCCCCCACTGCGTTCGATTTCGCCAAGCGACCCAGCCGAATCCTGTCGAGCGGGTCGACGGCGCGAAATCCCTGAAAAATAGAGTTATCGGTCACCCGATACTCGACCGTCGCCAAGCTTGGTCTTCTTGTACCGGCTTACCCGATCCGGGGATACCGCTATCGACCGCTGCTGTCATGTGGTCGCAACATTTTCCCACAAAACATCGCCCCGCTGAATGGCTCCAGCGGGGACTTGAGGTGGCATTTGCACCATAGTTCCGGAAATTCACCGACAACTACGAACCGTTGCATCAGACGAAAATCCCGCCCCGACGGTGCCGGAACGGGATCAGGTCACGCGTATGGCAGAGCCGCCCGTCAGGCGACGCCGATGCGCAGCAGGTCGTGGAAATGCACGATGCCGACCGGCGTGGCGGTGTCGTCGGTAACGATCAGGGCCGAGATATTGTGCTGGTTCAGGATGCCGAGGGCGGCCGTGGCGAGCGTCGTCGGCCGCACCGTTTTCGGCGTGGTCGTCATGATGTCGTCGACGTTCAGTTCGCCGAGATTGCGCGACAGGTTGCGGGCGATGTCCCCGTCGGTGACGATGCCGACCAGCTTGCCCATGCCGTCGACGACGCCGACGCAGCCATAGTGCTTCTGCGAAAGCAGCAGCACCGCTTCAGGCATCGAGGTGCCGAGCGGCACGAGCGGCATGTTCTCGCCGCTGTGCATGATGTCGCCGACATAGCTGAGGCTGGCACCCAGCTTGCCGCCGGGATGGAAGGTCTTGAAATCGACGGCGGTGAAGCCCCGCGCCTCGAGGAGCGCGACCGCAAGCGCGTCACCGAGCGCCAGTTGCATCAGCGTCGAGGTGGTCGGCGCCAGCCCGTGCGGGCAGGCCTCCTGTTCCTTCGGCAGCAGCAGTACGACGTCCGCCTCGCGTGCCAGCGCAGAGCGCTCGCCGGAGGTGATGGCGATCAGCGGGATCGAAAAGCGGCGGGAATAGGAGACGATCCCCTGAAGTTCGGAGCTTTCACCGCTCCAGGACATGGCCAGGACGATGTCGTCGGCAGCAATCATGCCGAGGTCGCCGTGATTGGCCTCGACCGGATGGACGAAGAAGGCCGGCGTCCCGGTGGAGGCAAAGGTGGCGGCGATCTTGGCGCCGATATGGCCCGATTTGCCGATGCCGGTGACGATCACGCGTCCCTTGATGTCGGCGATCATCCGCACGGCATCGCAGAAGGCATCGTGGAGCGGCCCCGAAAGGGTACGGGCCAGCGCGTCGAGGCCGGCACGTTCGGTTTCAACGGTGCGGAGTGCAGAAGCGATGGCGCCACTGCTCTCCACGAGAGCCAATCTTTTGATCATGACGCGTCGTTAGCGTTTTTGCGTTGCGATGTCCATGCGCCCGGACGGCCTGCGCGGTAACATTGCATTCGCGCCGGCAACCAAACGTTAACCACATGGTTTTACGGTTGATTAGGACTTCCGGGAATTCCGCATAAGCCATGCCGACACGATACAGCAAACCTATCCGGGCGCGATCAGCCCCGTCGCCGCGCCGCGCGGCCGGCTTGCTGCTTGCCGGAACGATCCTGGCTGTCTCGCCCGCGCAGGCGCAGGAGCCCCAACCGCCGGCTGCGGAGACAGGCGGGCTGACGGCGATTGCCGAAGAGACGGTTGCCGGTTACGACGCGACGCCAGCGGCCATGGCCACCGCAAACGCCGAGACGGGCAGCCTGCCGCCAACAGCCGCAATAGCCGCGATCGGCGACGACAGCCCGGGCGTCATCCCCGATACCGGCCGCCTGAACCTGCCTGCCGCGTCCGTCGACGGTCTCCGGCCGGCCGCCGCCCCGTACTCGGAGGAACCGCCGGGCGTGCGTATCGGCACCTTCATCCTTCGCCCCTCCGTGGCGCAGGGTCTCGGGTATGAGCGCACCAAGACGGGCGACGACACGACCAGCCGCACCTTCTCGACGACGACGCTTCGCGGCGTGCTGACCTCCGACTGGTCGCGCCACCAGCTCAGCGTCGTCGGCGCCGGGACCTACGAAAAGAACCTCTCCGACAGCGCCAACACCGAGCCGGAGGCCAACGTCGCAGCCGATCTGCGGCTCGATCTTTCCGACGACACGATCGCCAACCTGACGGCGGGCTACAGCCTGGAGCGCGAGGACTCGGCCGATCCGAACGCGATTTCCGGTGCCAAGGTTCAGTCGGCCGTCCAGAATTACAGCGGCGGCGCCAGCATCCGCCGCGACTTCGGGCTGATCCGCGGCACGCTCGGGGCGGCGGTCGACCGCGAGACCTATGGCGACGTCGAACTGTCGGTCGGTTCGGAGCTGTCGCAGAAGGACCGCAACAACACCACGGGCGTGCTGAGCGGCCGGATCGGCTACGAGGTTTCGCCGGCCCTGATCCCCTTCATCGAGGCGTCCGGCGGGCGCGTCTTCTACGACGAGACGCGGGATTTCGCCGGCTACGCGCGCTCCGGCAATCTCTACAACGCCCGAACCGGTGTGGAACTCGATCTCGGCGAGAAGCTCAGGGGCGAATTCGGCATCGGCTTCGATCGCCGGACCTTCGACGACGACCGGCTGAAGGCAATCGACGCGCTTGCGCTCGACGGTGCCGTCGACTGGTCGCCGCAGCGCGGCACCAATGTCAATCTCGCCCTGAGGACGGCGATCGAGCCGTCCACGACGCCCGGCGAGAGCGGCTATATCTCCTATCTCGCCGCCACCGAAATCACCCACGAACTGCGCAGCAATCTCGTGGCGCGGCTGGCCGGCTCCTACGAGTGGCGTGACTTTCCGACGTCCTCGGCATCGAACCAGAACGTCTACATCATCGGCACCGGCCTGAGCTGGAACCTGAACCGCTACGTGGGTCTGAGCGGCGACATTTCCTACGAGCTGACGACGCAGAAGAACGTTGCCGACACCGGCGTCACCCGCGCCGGCCTCGGCCTGGTGCTGCGCCGCTGATCCGCTCCCGACGGGAGCGGATCGCAAGCGCGCCTGAGATGAAGCGGGCGCGGCCGCGCGGCGGCTACTTTTCCTTCAGGCCGTCCAGGATCTTCTGCAGCGGCCCCTCGACGGTGGGGCGGATGTCGGCGCGGGCGAGCGCGAAGGCGACATTGGCCAGGATGAACCCGTCCTTGGAGCCGCAGTCATAGGTCTCGCCGCGGAAATGGTAGGCGGCGAACGGCTGTTCCTGCAGAAGCTTCAGCATCGCATCCGTCAGCTGGATCTCGTTGCCGGCGCCGCGTTCCTGGGTGGCGAGGATCGAGAAGATCTCCGGCTGCAGGATGTAGCGGCCGTTGATGAAGAAGTTGGAGGGCGCGGTTCCGGGCGCCGGCTTTTCCACCATCTGCGTGATCCGGTGCCCATTGCCGACCTCACGGCCGACGCCGACGATGCCGTACTTGTGGGCCTGGTCGGGCGCGCACTCCTCTACCGCGACGACGTTGCCGCCATCATGCTCGTAGAGTTCGACCATGCCCGCCAGGCAAGCCTTCGGCGCCTTCATGATCATGTCGGGCAGAAGCAGCGCAAACGGCTCGTTGCCGACGAGGTCGCGCGCGCACCAGACCGCATGGCCCAGCCCGAGCGGCTCCTGCTGACGGGTGAAGCTGGTCGAGCCAGCCACCGGCAGGATGCTTTCCAGCAGCGTCAGTTCGGCGGTCTTGTTGCGCTGGCGCAGCGTCTGCTCCAGCTCGACCTGGATGTCGAAATAATCCTCGATGACGGCCTTGCTGCGCCCGGTGACGAAGATCAGGTGCTCGATCCCCGCTTCCAGCGCCTCGTCGACGACATACTGGATCACCGGCTTGTCGACGACCGTCAGCATCTCCTTCGGCACCGCCTTGGTTGCCGGAAGGAACCGGGTCCCGAGTCCGGCGACCGGGAACACGGCTTTACGTACCTTTCGTTTGTCGGCCATTCATACACCTCTTTCAGATGGCCCTCCGTCGGCCGGAGGGCGTTGCCCCGCATTAGGGTCGATTTGCTACCATTCTACCAAGAGCGACGCGGGCAGATTTCCATGGTAAAGAATTTGTTGACTCGATGTCTGTAGGCTTTGCTCTCCACCGGCAGCTTTCGCTCCGCCCGATCGAAATTTCGTAAGACGGAACCAACGACCGATGTATCAGCTTAGCAAGTCCAGGCTCCTTCGCTCCACTCTCGCCCTCTTCGTTTCAGCGACCCTCCTGGCCCCGACCGCGGCCTGGGCCGATTCGGGCTTCCAGCAGTGGATCGCCAATTTCTACGCTACAGCGGCAAAGAGCGGCATAAGCAAGGCAACCTACCAGAAGGTGTTCTCCGGCGTGAAGACACCGGACCCGGACGTGCTGCAGAAGGCGGCCTACCAGCCCGAATTCACGCACAAGATCTGGGATTATCTCGATTCCCGTGTAAACCCCTACACCGTGCGGATCGGCCAGGAGATGGCCAGGAAGCATGCCCGGACGCTCGCCGCGGTCGAACGGCGCTACGGCGTCGACCGCAACGTGCTGCTCGCCATCTGGTCGATGGAATCGAACTACGGTGCGGTGCTCGCCAAGGACGACAAGCTTCACTACGTGCCGCGGGCGCTGGCGACGCTCGCCTATGCCGACCCGAAGCGATCGAAGTTTGCCCGCAACCAGCTGATCGCCGCGCTGAAGATCGTCCAGAACGGCGACATCCCGGCAAAGGAAATGACCGGCTCCTGGGCCGGCGCGATGGGCCATACCCAGTTCATTCCGTCGAGCTACCTGCTCTATGCCGTCGACGCCGACGGCGACGGCCATCGCGACATCTGGAACTCGGTGCCCGACGCGCTGGCGACGGCGGCGAACCTTTTGCACAAGAACGGCTGGCAGCCGGGCAAGACCTGGGGCTACGAGATCGTCGTGCCGAAGGGCGGCAGCGCCTACGAAGGCCAGACCAAGACGCTGGCCCAATGGCAGAAGCTTGGCTTTGCCCGCCCCGGCGGCAAGGGCTTCAAGAACGGCGACGACCGAGCGGAACTGCTGATGCCGGCCGGCGCCGGCGGCCCGGCCTTCCTGATGACGCGGAACTTCTTCGTCATCAAGCGCTACAACGCCTCCAACTCCTACGCCATGGGCGTCGGCATGCTGGCCGACCAGCTCGCCGGCTATGGCGGGGTGAAGCAGCGCTGGCCGCGCCCCGAGGGCACGCTGGACATTGCCGAGAAGTTCGAACTGCAGTCGCGGCTGAAGGAACTCGGCTACTACGAGGGCGAGGTCGACGGCAATCTCGGTTCCGGCTCCAAGGCGGCGATCCAGGCGGTGCAGAGCCGGCTCGGACTGACGGCCGACGGAGAGCCCAACACCGCCCTGCTTCACGCCCTGCGCAAATAGCTGAGGGTAACTGTCGTTGGTACGAGGGCGCCCTTGCGGCGCCCTTTTCGTTGCGCATTGGGGCTTTCGCGGCCGGGCACGATTTGCCATCATCACGCCAAGCCGCCGCCGGAGCATGGCGCCGACACGAAGAGGAACCGATCGCGCATGGGACGACTACGCCGCCTGATGCTGCTTCTGGCCTGCCTGGCGATCGCCACCCCGCCGGCGGCCATCTTTTCCGATGCGGTCGCGCAGGAGCGGGTCCAGCGTCGCAACTTGCTGGACCTTTTGTTCGGCGGCTTCGGGTTTGGGCGTCGGGCGCAGCCGCCGGCGCAGCAGCAAGCGCCAAAACCCCGCCGCTCCCAGGCTAAAACCGAAAAACCGAAAAACACCGCGCCGAAGGTGATTGCGGCGCCAGAGCCGGCCGTCGTCGCGAAACTGCCCGACGCGCGCAAGGTTCTGGTCGTCGGCGACTTCATCGCCAGCGGCATCGCTGACGGCCTGACCGAAGCCTTTGCGGGGATGCCGGGGGTCGCCATCGAGGCGCGCACCAATGGCTCGTCCGGGCTGGTGCGGCAAGACTATCACAATTGGGAAACCGAGCTTCCGGCACTGATCGACGAGATCAAGCCGGCCGCGGTGGTGCTCAGCGTCGGCGCCAACGACCGGCAGGCGATGACGATCGGCGGCAGCAAGGAGACGTTCCCCAGCGAAGCCTGGAGCGAGGAATATGAACGGCGCGTCGCAGCACTCCTGACGAGCGTGCAGGAAAAGAAGGTGCCGCTTCTCTGGGTCGGCATGCCCGCCTTCCAGACCGCCTCGATGACCGCCGACATCTCGGCCTTCAATACCATCTATCGCAGCGCAGCCGAAAAGGCCCGCGGCACCTTCGTCGACATCTGGGACGGCTTCGTCGACGAGAACGGCAAGTTCGTCGTCACCGGCTCCGACATCAACGGCCAGCAGGTCCGCCTGCGCGGCTCCGACGGCGTGTCGATGACGAAGGCCGGCAAACGCAAGATGGCCTTTTATGTCGAAAAGGAAATCCGCCGGATTCTCGGTGACGCCATGGCGACCGACGGCCAGGAGCCCGGCGGTGAAGCGGTCACCAGCTTCGCCGTCATGGCGCCGGCCGATCCGGCCGACATCGTGCGCACGCAGCCAATCAGCCTGACCGACCCGGCGCTCGACGGCGGCACCGTGCTGCTCGGCGGTGTGGCACCCGCCAAGGGCAGCGGCCGCAGCCCGCGCGAACTGATGATCGAGAAGGGCGAATTCGCCGCCGCTCCCGAGGGACGCGTCGACGACTTCCGGCTGGACAAGGGGCCGCCGGCAACAGCCCCGCAGAAGGCCGAAAACTGACGAGGACAGGAATTTCACATGTCGAACGAAGATAACGGGCCCGCGAGCGAGGGCCGGCCAACTTTCATGGCGGTCGAGCCGCAGCTCTTCGTCTCCAATATCGAGGCGTCCTGCGACTACTATGCCGACAAGCTCGGCTTCAGCGTCGCCTTCCTCTACGGCGATCCGCCCTATTACGGCCAGGTCTACCGGGACGGCGTGCAGTTGAACCTCCGGCAGGTGGACAGGCTGCCCCTCGACCCGGCGTTCCGGTCCGTGGAAGAGGACGCGCTTTCCGCGACCATCCTCGTCGAGGACGTCGCAGCACTTGCCGCCGAGTACCAAGCCTCGGGCGCCACGTTCCACCAGCAGCTTCGCACCGAGGAATGGGGCACCAGCACCATCATCGTCAGCGATCCGGACGGAAATCTCATCGCTTTTGCCGGCTGAGGGCCGCAGCCACGATCGCAGGGCAAGGAGACCACGCGGCCTGGTAGGCGTGCAGCGCTACCGGACGAGGCCACCATTCAGGCTGCTGGAAACACCTATTTCACCTTCATCTCCTAGGCGGCTCCCCAAAACTGCTCCGTCATGCCGGACCTGATCCGGCATCCAGCGCGCGCAAATCCTTGCGCGCGAGATACTTTTCGCGCTGCAGACGCAGCGCTGCTGGATCCCGGCTCAAGGCCGGGATGACGGAAGGATAACGGCCAGCACGCCCGAGGAGGCCGCGTGCCAGAGGAGGTCAGAGCACCCGTGAGCGATCAGCGCGGCAGCGTCGTCGAGCCCATCAGCGCCTCGTCGATGGCGCGCGCCGCCTGCCGGCCCTCGCGGATCGCCCAGACGACCAGCGACTGGCCGCGGCGCACGTCGCCTGCCGTCCAGAGCTTGTCGACCGAGGTCTTGTAGTCGCGGTCGTTGGCGACGACGTTGGACGAGCCGCGCCGGTCGGTGTTGATGGCAAGCTTCTCGCCGAGGTCCTTCAGCACGCCGTCGGTGAACGGGCCGCGGAAGCCGATGGCGATGAAGGCGAGGTCGGCCTTGATGATGAACTCGGTGCCGGCGACCGGCTTGCGGCGCTCGTCGACCTGGCAGCACTTCACGCCCGTCAGCACGCCGTCCTCGCCGACGAATTCGAGCGTGCCGACCTGGAACTCGCGAATGGCGCCTTCGGCCTGCGAGGACGAGGTGCGCATCTTCGTCGCCCAGAACGGCCAGACGGCGAGCTTGTCTTCCTTCTCCGGCGGCTGCGGGCGGATGTCGAGCTGGGTGACCTTCACCGCGCCCTGGCGGAAGGCGGTACCCACGCAGTCGGACGCGGTGTCGCCGCCGCCGACGACGACGATGTGCTTGCCGCCGGCAAGAATCGGGTCGGACGGCCAGCCGACGCTGTCCATGTTCTCCCGGCCGATGCGGCGGTTCTGCTGGACCAGATAGGGCATCGCATCGTGCACGCCGGCAAGATCGACGCCGGGGATGCCGGCAGCGCGGGGAGTCTCGGAGCCGCCGGCGTAGAGGACGGCGTCGAAGGCGGCAAAAAGCTCGTCCATCGTCTTGTCGACGCCGACATTGACGCCGCAGTGGAACGAGACGCCCTCGCCGCGCATCTGCTCAACGCGGCGGTCGATGAAGTTCTTCTCCATCTTGAAGTCCGGGATGCCGTAGCGCAGCAGGCCACCCGGCTTGGACTCACGCTCGAAGACGTGCACCTCGTGGCCGGCGCGGGCGAGCTGCTGCGCCGCCGCCATGCCGGCAGGGCCGGAGCCGATGACCGCGACCTTCTTGCCGGTGTGGACCGTTGCCGGCTGCGGCACGATGTAGCCCATCTCGTAGGCCTTGTCGGCGATCGCCTGCTCGACCGTCTTGATGGCGACCGGGGTATCCTCGAGGTTCAGCGTGCAGGCCTCCTCGCAGGGTGCGGGGCAGACGCGGCCGGTGAACTCCGGGAAGTTGTTGGTCGAATGCAGGTTGCGGATCGCCAGCTCCCAGTTGCCGGTGTAGACGAGGTCGTTCCAGTCCGGGATCTGGTTGTGCACCGGACATCCGGTCGGACCGTGGCAATAGGGGATGCCGCAATCCATGCAGCGCGCCGCCTGCTTCTGGACTTCCTGGTCCGACATGGGAATCGTGAATTCGCGGAAGTGGCGAATGCGATCCGAGGCCGGCTGGTACTTCGCGACCTGCCGATCGATTTCCATGAACCCTGTAACCTTACCCATTTTCAATTTCCTGACTTAAGCGTGTCTCGACAGGCGCCGTCGCGGCGCGTGGAATGGCCCCCGACCGTGTCGATCAGGGGCACGCATGCGGGGGCCGGGTTACTCGGCCGCTTCCGCCATATTCATGCGCTCCATCTCCTCGAGGGCGCGCCGGTACTCGACCGGCATGACCTTGCGGAACTTCGGACGGTAGTCCGCCCAATGGTCCAGAATGTCCTTGGCGCGTTTCGAGCCCGTGTAGTGCAGGTGGTTGGAAATGAGCTGGTACAGGCGCTCCTCGTCGTGCCGCGTCATGTCGCCGGAGACGTCCACCATGCCCTTGTGCGCAATGTCGCCGCCGTGATGGTGCAGCTTCTCGAGCATGTCGTCCTCTTCCGGCACCGGCTGCAGCTCGACCATCGCCATGTTGCAGCGGCGGGCGAAATCGCCCTCCTCGTCCAGCACGTAGGCGACGCCGCCCGACATGCCGGCCGCGAAGTTGCGGCCGGTCTGGCCGATGACGACGACGACGCCGCCGGTCATGTACTCGCAGCCGTGGTCGCCCACGCCCTCGACGACCGCGACCGCCCCGGAGTTGCGCACCGCGAAGCGCTCGCCGGCCACCCCGTTGAAGTAGCATTCTCCGGCGATCGCGCCGTAGAGCACGGTGTTGCCGACGATGATCGAGTCATGCGCCACGGTCCTCGAGGTCTCCGGCGGACGGACGATGACGCGGCCGCCGGACAGGCCCTTGGCGACATAGTCGTTGCCGGCGCCGACGAGATCAAAGGCGATGCCGCGGGCGAGGAAGGCCGCGAACGACTGGCCGGCGGTGCCGTTCAGGCGCACGGTGATCGTGTCGTCCTTCAGGCCCTTGTGGCCGTAGCGCCGGGCGACCTCGCCGGAGAGCATAGCGCCGGTCGAACGGTCGACGTTCCTGATGTCGACCTCGATAGACGTCGGCGTCTTTTCCTCCAGGGCCGGCCTTGCCTTCTCGATCAGCGCGCGATCGAGGACGTCGTCGATCGGGTGGTTCTGCCGCTCGGTCCAGTAGGTCGCCGCCTTCGGCGCATCGACCTTGTGGAAGATGCGGCTGAAGTCGAGGCCCTGCGACTTCCAGTGCGTGATCATCCTCTCCTTCTCGAGGAGTTCCGACGCGCCGATGATCTCGTCGAGCTTGCGCACGCCGAGCGAGGCGAGGATCTCGCGCACCTCCTCGGCGACGAAGAAGAAGTAGTTGACCACGTGCTCCGGCGTGCCCTTGAAGCGCTTGCGCAGCACCGGATCCTGGGTGGCGACGCCGACCGGACAGGTGTTGAGGTGGCACTTGCGCATCATGATGCAGCCGGCCGCGATCAGCGGGGCGGTGGCAAAGCCGAACTCGTCGGCCCCAAGCAGCGCGCCGATGATGACGTCGCGGCCGGTCTTCAGGCCGCCATCGACCTGCAGCGCGACGCGCGAGCGCAGGCCGTTCAGCACCAGCGTCTGGTGCGTCTCGGCAAGGCCGATTTCCCATGGGGAACCGGCGTGCTTGAGCGAGGTCAGCGGCGAGGCGCCGGTGCCGCCGTCGAAGCCGGCGACGGTGATGTGGTCGGCGCGCGCCTTGGTGACGCCCGCCGCAACCGTGCCGACACCGACTTCGGAGACGAGCTTGACCGAGATGTCGGCTGCCGGGTTGACGTTCTTCAGGTCGTAGATCAGCTGCGCCAGATCCTCGATCGAGTAGATGTCATGGTGCGGCGGCGGCGAGATCAGGCCGACGCCCGGGGTGGAGTGGCGGGTCTTGGCGATCGTCGCATCGACCTTGTGACCGGGCAGCTGGCCGCCCTCACCGGGCTTGGCGCCCTGCGCGACCTTGATCTGCAGCACGTCGGCATTGACCAGGTACTCGGTAGTGACGCCGAAGCGGCCGGAGGCCACCTGCTTGATCGCCGAGCGTTCCGGATTGGCAGAACCGTCGGCCAGCGGCAGGTAGCGATCGGCTTCCTCGCCGCCCTCGCCGGTGTTCGACTTGCCGCCGATCCGGTTCATGGCGACCGCCAGCGTCGTGTGCGCCTCCCTGGAGATCGAGCCGAAGGACATGGCGCCGGTGGAGAAGCGCTTGACGATCTCGGCGGCGGGCTCGACCTCGTCGACCGAGATCGGCTTCCTGCCCCAGGCGCTCGCGTCCTTGACCGAAAACAGCCCGCGGATCGTGTTCATGCGCAGCGACGAGGCGTTCACCAACTGGGAGAATTCCCGGTAGCGGTCCAGCGCATTGCCGCGCACGGCGTGCTGGAGCGAGGCGACGACGTCCGGGGTCCAGGCATGGTCCTCGCCGCGCATGCGGAAGGCATACTCGCCGCCAATGTCGAGCGTGTTGGCCAGCACCGGATCGCGGCCGAAGGCGGCCTTGTGGCGGGCAACGGTTTCCTTTGCGATCTCCTCCAGCCCGATGCCCTCGATCGTCGTCGCGGTGCCGAAGAAGTACTTGTCGACCAGTTCCGAGGACAGGCCGATCGCATCGAAGATCTGCGCGCCGCAATAGGACTGGTAGGTCGAGATGCCCATCTTGGACATGACCTTTAGGATGCCCTTGCCCACCGCCTTGATGTAGCGGTAGACGACCTCGTTCTCGTCGACTTCCTTCGGGAACTCGCCGCGCTTGTGCATGTCGGTGAGCGTGTCGAAGGCAAGGTACGGATTGATCGCCTCGGCGCCGTAGCCGGCGAGCAGGCAGAAGTGGTGCACCTCGCGCGGCTCGCCCGATTCCAGCACCAGACCGACCGAGGTGCGCAGCCCCTTGCGGATCAGGTGATGGTGCACGGCGGCCGTCGCCAAGAGCGCCGGGATCGCCACGCGGTCCGGGCCGATCTGGCGGTCGGAGAGCACGATGATGTTGTAGCCGCCCTTGACCGCCGCTTCCGCCCGCTCGCACAGCCGGTCGAGCATTTCCGGCATCGCCTCGGCGCCGCGCGTCACGTCATAGGTGAAGTCGAGCGTCTTGGTGTCGAAGCGGTCCTCGGTATGGCCGATCGAACGGATCTTCTCCAGGTCGCCGTTGGTCAGGATCGGCTGGCGGACCTCCATGCGCTTGGCATGCGCCGCCCCGAGGTGATCGAGGATGTTCGGACGCGGGCCGATGAAGGAGACGAGGCTCATCACCAGCTCCTCGCGGATCGGGTCGATCGGCGGGTTGGTGACCTGGGCGAAGTTCTGCTTGAAATAGGTGTAGAGCAGCTTCGTCTTGTCCGACATCGCCGAGATCGGCGTGTCGGTGCCCATCGAGCCGATCGCCTCCTGCCCGGTGGTCGCCATCGGCGACATCAGGAGCTTCGTGTCCTCCAGCGTGTAGCCGAAGGCCTGCTGGCGATCGAGCAGCGAGACGTCGCGGCGCAGCGCCCGCGGCTCGACCGGGCGCAGGTCCTCGAGGATCAGCTGGGTGTGATCCAGCCACTCGCGATAGGGATGTTTGGAGGACAGTTCGTGCTTCACCTCCTCGTCGGAGATGATGCGGCCCTTCTCCATGTCGATCAGAAGCATCTTGCCCGGCTGCAAACGCCATTTCCGGACGATGCTTTCCTCCTTCACCGGCAGCGTACCGGCTTCGGAGGCGAGGATGACGCGGTCATCGTCGGTGACGATGTAGCGGGCAGGACGCAGGCCGTTGCGGTCGAGCGTCGCGCCGACCTGCTTGCCATCGGTGAAGGCAACGGCGGCCGGGCCGTCCCACGGCTCCATCAGGGCGGCGTGGTACTCGTAGAAGGCCTTGCGCTCCGGCGCCATCAGCTGGTTGCCGGCCCACGCTTCCGGGATGAGCATCATCATCGCATGGGCCAGCGAATAGCCGCCGCGCACGAGGAATTCGAGTGCGTTGTCGAAGCAGGCGGTGTCCGACTGGCCCTCATAGGAGATCGGCCAGAGCTTGCCGATATCGTCGCCGAACAGCGGCGAGGAGACCGAGGCCTGGCGGGCCGCCATCCAGTTGACGTTGCCGCGCAGCGTGTTGATCTCGCCGTTATGGGCGACCATGCGGTAGGGATGGGCCAGCTTCCACGACGGGAAGGTGTTGGTCGAGAAGCGCTGGTGCACCAGGGCAACGGCGGTCTCGAAGCGCGGGTCCGACAGGTCCTTGTAGTAGGCGCCGACCTGGTAGGCCAGGAACATGCCCTTGTAGACGATCGTCGAGGACGACAGCGACACGGGATAGAAACCGCTCTCTTCGCCCTTGTATTCATCATAGATGCGGTTGGAGATCACCTTGCGCAGGGTGAAGAGGCGACGCTCGAACTCGGGCGTCGTCGCAGCGTTCCGCCCTGCCCCGATGAACACCTGCACGTGGCGCGGCTCGGTGGCGACGATGTCCGGCGCCTTGGACAGCGAGGAGTTGTCGACGGGCACGTCGCGGTAGCCGAGCAGGTGCTGGCCTTCTTCGGCGACGACCTGCTTGATGACATTCTTGAAGTGCGCGATCAGCGCCTCGTCCTGCGGCATGAAGATGTGGCCGACGGCATATTCGCCGGCCTTCGGCAGGGTGATGCCCTGCCTGGCCATCTCCTCGCGGAAGAAGCGGTCGGGAATCTGCACGAGGATGCCGGCGCCGTCGCCCATCAGCGGATCGGCGCCGACCGCACCACGGTGCGTCAGGTTTTCCAGCATGAACAGACCGTCCTTGACGATCTGGTGCGACTTCCTGCCCTTCAGGTGCGCGACGAAGCCGACGCCGCAGGCGTCATGCTCGTTCTTCGGATCGTAGAGGCCCTGTTTTATCGGATGACCGGCTCGTCGCGTCGTCGTCGTTTTGGCGTCCGTCGCAGTCGTCTGCGCCCGGTTCATACCAAAACTGTTCGACGCGAAATCCCTCATCGTCATCCCTCCTGTGGCCCGAGTTGCGCGGGCAGGGTTCACCCGCGCGCCAGCCGAAAGCGTCCTCGCATCCCGGCCCCACGGGCGTTATCGTTGCATGGTCCGGATCGGGCGGCAAATAGAAGGTCCGGCCGACCAGGCAAGCGTCAGCGACCGTTGCGAAGTGCAAAGCGCGTCCGTTCATTCGGTGAACGGCGATACTTGCGCCATCAGCCAGACACCTCCGAAGGGAGCGTGTGGGCGTTGTTTCGGTCCTCTGACCGAAATAGGACAGCATGACTGTCCTATTTCGGTGGATCTATGACAGAAACGGTTTTGGACCGCAAGATCATGTTGCTAAAATAATAACACGGCGGGACGAAAAGTTGCCACCGAATACCGTTCCTTGTAATTTAATTACGGCGCAGCAACCGGAAGTCACATTTAATTTCAAAATCATCGATTTGTCGTCAGGGCCTTGATCAGCGCCCGCGCTCGACTATCGTCCGACTCGATCGCGCAATGGAGCCCGCGAAAGCGGAAATTTCGGATGTTTTTTGCCTCTGACAACTGGGCAGGCGCCCACCCCGACATCGCCCGCAGCCTCACCGAGGCCGCCGACGGCTACGCCAAGGCCTACGGCACCAGTGACCTCGACAAAAAGGTCGAGCTCACCTTCAGCGAAATCTTCGAGCGCGAGGTGGCCGTCTTCTTCGTCGGCACCGGCACGGCGGCCAATTCGCTGGCGCTGGCCAGCTACAACCGGCCGGGCGGCCAGGTGTTCTGCCATGCCGAAGCGCATGTGAACGTCGACGAGTGCAACGCGCCGGAGTTTTTTGCCACAGGCTCCAAGCTCGTGCCGATCGAAGGGGCGCACGGAAAAATTGAGGCCGAGGCGTTGTCGGCGGCCATCGCCCGCTTCTCGCCGGACAACGTTCATGGCGGACAGCCGGTCGCCGTCACCATCACCCAGGCGACGGAGGCCGGCACGGTCTATGAACTGGACGAGATCGCCGCGATCGCGGATGTCGCCCGCCAGAGGAAGCTGCCGCTCCATATGGACGGTGCGCGCTTTGCCAATGCGCTGGTGACGCTCGGTGCGACGCCGGCGGAGATGACCTGGAAGCGCGGCGTCGACATCCTGTCGTTCGGCGGCACCAAGAACGGCTGCTGGTGCGCCGAGGCGCTGGTGCTGTTCGACCCGGCAGGCGCCCGCGAGATGCAATATCTTCGCAAGCGCTCGGCCCAGCTGTTCTCCAAGTCGCGGTTCATCGCCGCCCAGTTCGATGGCTATTTCCGCGACGGGTTGTGGCTGGAGTTGGCCCGCCACTCCAACGCAATGGCGACGCGGCTCGCCGCCGGCCTTTCCGCCGCCAGGTCCGGCCGCCTCGCCTGGCCGACGGGCTCGAACGAGGTCTTCGCGATCCTGAGGAACGCGACGCTCAAGGCGCTGCGCGACAAGGGAGCTGCGTTCTACGACTGGCCCGCCCCGGCTGGATTGAAGGAGACCATGGCGGAGGACGAAACGATGATCCGGCTCGTCACCTCCTTCGCCACCAAGCCCGACGACGTGGAGCGCTTTCTCTCGCTCTGCGACTGAGCGGTCCAACGAAAACGGCGCCCCAGCGCGCCGTTCGCATTCCATTCAGGCGGTGATCGTCAGGCGGAGTATCCCCCCTTCCGTCATCCCGGCCTTGAGCCGCAGCGCCGCGTCTGCGGCGCGAAATGAGTCATGCGCTCAAGAACTTGACCGCGCTGGATGCCGGATCAAGTCCGGCATGACGGACCATTTTGATGCTGCTCGTGAGAACGAAGGATCAGAGCAACAAACGCAAAACGGCGCCCCAAGGGCGCCGTTCGCATTTGATTGACACCGGGATCGTCAGGCGGTCTGCGCCTCGATCTGCTTGGTCTCGCGACCGACAGAGGCGATCTCGATCTTGCGCGGCTTTGCGGCTTCCGGAAGCTCGCGGAAGAGATCGATGTGCAGCAGGCCGTTCTTCAGCTGCGCGCCGCGTATCTCCACATGGTCGGCCAGCTGGAAGCGGCGCTCGAAGGCGCGCTTGGCGATGCCGCGATGCAGGAACTGCGACTGGTCTTCGGCTTCGTCGGCCTTCTCGCCCTTGATGGTAAGGGTGTGCTCGCGGGCCTCGATGGAAAGCTCGGTCTCGTCGAAACCGGCCACCGCCATGGTGATGCGGTAGGCGTTCTCGCCGGTGCGCTCGATGTTGTAGGGCGGGTAGGTCGGGCTCTGGTCCGGCTGGCCGAGGCTGTCCAGCATGGTGAACAGGCGGTCGAAGCCGACGGTGGAACGATAGAGAGGGGAGAAATCAAAGTGACGCATAATGTCCTCCTGTGAGCGACGGATTGCGATCAGGTGAGCCAGACCCCGATGAACGGCGCCGGCCCGATTTGTTACAGGCTCCCGCCCCGGAATGGCGGCGGAACACCCAATTGCGGACCCTTTCGGCGCCCGCACCACCGAGATGGGAATGCAACTTTCGGACTTCAAGCCCCCTCGGGCCCAACTCCGATGAACCTCACATGAACGACGTCTTCGGCTCGCGTTCAGCCAGTTTCAACTATGACGGGTTCATCGGAAGGCGATCTTCCGCGGCCGCAGCGCAATGTCCCTTCCGCTCCGGCCAAGCTGGCCGGCATGCGCGCCGACGTTCCCCGCGTCCCGCGCAGCCGGCTTTTTCCTTTGACGCCTCCGGGGCAAGCCCCTACCTTCCGGCTTCAATATCTCGCAAACCGGCGCCGGACATGGACGACATTCTCCTTGCCACCCCTGACAATCCGGTGCCCGACAACCATTTCGCCGGCTACTTCGAGGGCCGGGGCGGCGTGAAGATCCGCTATGCGGTCTTTCGCTCGGCCGCGCGAGAGGCGAAGGGCACGGTGGTGCTGCTGCAGGGGCGCAGCGAATCGATCGAGAAATACTTCGAAACGATCGCCGACCTCACCGCGCGCGGGCTGTGGGTCGCCACCTTCGACTGGCGCGGCCAGGGCGGATCGGAGCGCGTGCTGCGCGATCACCGCCGCGGGCACGTCGCACGGTTCTCCGACTACGAGGCGGACCTGAAGCAGTTCCTGGAGCAGGTGGTGCTGCCCGACACCCGGCTGCCCTTCTTCCTCGTCGCCCATTCGATGGGGGCGCTGGTGGCGCTTTCGCAGGCGCCCGAGCTCGAAAGCCGCATCGACCGCATGGTGCTGGCCGCGCCGTTCGTGGCGCTGGCCGGACAGGTCATGAGCCAGCGATCGATCTCGCTGATCGCCAATGCCGCCACCCTCTTCCAGCTCGGCAGCCGGACCTTTACCAAGGACGCGCCGGGCCTGCCCTTCGAGGGCAACGTCCTGAGCAGCGACCGGCGCCGCTTCGACCGCAACCGGGCGATCTGCGAAAAGCATCCGCAGCTGGCGATCGGCCCGCCGACGGCACGGTGGCTGAAGGAAATGCTGGCCGCGATCGCCCGTGTCTCGCGCCAGGAGCACCTGACGCGCATCCACATCCCGACGCTCGTGCTCTGCCCGACCCTCGACCCGATCGTGCCGCGAACGGTCCTGAACGCGCTGGCGCGGAAATTCCGGGCGGGGCGGCTGATCGAGATCGACGGGGCCCGCCACGAACTGTTCAGCGAGGCCGACCGCTACCGTGCCCAGGCGATGGCGGCAATCGACGCCTTCATCCCCGGCAGCCAGGCAGAACACGCCAGCCTCGGGGCCTGAGCCAGGGAAGGATCGCCTGCGTCACCCTTTTAGGATCGCCATCGCCTGCTCGTAGACCGCGCGGCTGCCGGCGGCGATGATATTGCCGCCGTTTTCGGCCGGGCCGCCCTCCCAGTCGGTGATGATGCCGCCCGCCTGCTCGATGACCGGAATGAGCCCGCCGACGTCATAGGGCTTCAGGCCACTCTCAATCACCAGGTCGACGTGGCCGGCGGCAAGCAGCGCATAGGCGTAGCAATCGACGCCGTAGCGGAACAACCGCACCTTGTCCTGCACGCTCTCGTAGCGCTCCCTGGCGCTGCCCGTGAACATGTGCGGAGAGGTGGTGAACATGATCGCGTCCGAGAGGGCTTCGCAGGCGCGCGTCGCGAGCACACGGCTGCCCTCCGGGCCGGCGTAGTGCGAGCGGCGGCCGTCGGCGAAGTAACGCTCGCCGGTGAAGGGCTGGTCGACCATGCCCATCACCGCGTCGCCGTTGCGGTACAGCCCGATCAGCGTCCCCCATACCGGCACGCCGGAAATGAAGGCGCGCGTGCCGTCGATCGGGTCGATCACCCAGACAAATTCGCGGTCGAGACCGACCGAGCCGTGCTCCTCGCCCAGGATTCCATGCTCGGGAAAGCGCTCGCTGATCAGCGCCCGGATCGCCGCTTCGGCGGCACGATCGCCTTCGGTGACCGGATCGAAGCCGCTCGCCTCCTTGTTCACCACGTCGGCGCCGACGCGGAAGCGCGGCAGGGTCTCCGCCTTGGCGGCATCGGCGAGCAGGTCGAAAAAGGCACGGTCGGGAAGCATCGGATATCTCACGAAACAGAAGGGCGCCTGTCCATAGCGCAAGGGAGCGGAAAACGGAATGGACCGAGTTGCCGCGGCGGTTCCTGCCGGACGCCGCGGCGGAGGGTTACTCCGCCGCCAGCGCGCTGTCGGCGGCGTAGGTTTCGACGTAACCCGCCAAGCCCGCCAGCGCCTGCGAGATGCCGTGTCGAACGGCCTCGAATTCCGGCTTCTTGGCAAGCGTCGTCTCGTCGATGTAGAGGGCGCGGTTGACCTCGATCTGCAGCGCATGCAGGCCCTTGGCGGGGCGGCCGTAATGCTCGGTGATGAAGCCGCCGGCATAGGGCTTGTTGCGCGCCACGACGAAGCCCATGTCCTCGAAGAGGCGGACCAGGGTCCGCGTCAGGTCGCCGGCGGCGCTGGTGCCGTAGCGATCGCCGATGATGAAGTCCGGCCGCGCCCCGCCCGGCACCCGGACGTTGCCCGGCATGGAATGACAATCGACCAGCACCGCGAAGCCGAATTGCAGATGCGTGCGCACGATCAGGCTGCGAAGGCAGGTGTGATAGGGTTTGTAGATGGTTTCGATCCGCTCCAGCGCCTCGCTGACCGGCAGGCGCCGCTGGTAGATCTCCATATTCTCGGCCACGATGCGCGGCACCGTGCCGAGCCCCCCGGCCACCCGCATCGAGCTGACATTGGCATAGGGCGGCAGAGAGCCGTCGAACATGCGCGGGTCGAGCTCGTAGGGCTCGCGGTTCACGTCGAGGAAGGCGCGCGGAAAATGCGCAAGCAGCATCGGCGCGCCGAGCCCCGGTGCGGCGCCGAACAGCTCATCGACATAATGATCCTCGGAACGGCGCAGCGAATGCGCGTCCAGTCGCGAATCACGCACAAATCCCTGTGGATAGGCGCGGCCGCTGTGCGGCGAGTTGAAAACCAGCGGAAGGGTCTGCGAAACCGGCTCCAGAACCTCGTAGAGGCCTTTTTTGCTGAATTCCGGGGCCATTGCGGTCCTTTACCATGTGACAAAATCGCGACTTTGTATATGTTGCCAGCGGCGGCCGCGCGTGTCCATAGTCGCGCCAACAAGCGGAAGCGCCGGGGATTCGTCCATTCACCGGATGTTTACCGGAATCGTCTTTTCGTTTCAGAACCGCCCTGCAGGCCACGACAACACCCGAAGTAGAAGTACATGAGTTCCAAGATTCTCCTCGCCGAAGACGACAACGACATGCGCCGCTTCCTCGTGAAAGCGTTGGAGAAGGCCGGTTACAAGGTCACGTCCTACGACAACGGCGCCAGCGCCTATGACCGGCTGCGCGAGGAGCCGTTCTCGCTGCTTCTCACCGACATCGTCATGCCGGAGATGGACGGCATCGAACTGGCGCGACGGGCCACCGAGCTCGATCCCGACCTGAAGGTGATGTTCATCACCGGTTTCGCCGCCGTGGCGCTGAACCCGGACTCCAAGGCCCCCAAGGACGCCAAGGTGCTGTCCAAGCCCTTCCACCTCCGCGACCTCGTCGACGAGGTCAACAAGATGCTCGCGGCCTGACCTTACCGGCGCCGGCGCCTGCACCCCCGCCGACGGTGGCGAACCAGTAATGCGGGCCGCGCCCCCAGCATTGCCGCGCCGATGGTGCCGGAACTGACCGCGGCGGGCCGCTTCTGATCGGCGCGGTCGTGCTTTCGCGCTTTTTTACGACAACTCCGCACACCCGGGCAGCCGACCGGACCCGCGCGTCGGGCCACCCGCAAAGCGCCCCGGCTCTGCTGCTCGTCATCTTGTCCGTTCGTAAATTTCGACCCTTGGTTGACACCCCTGCTTGAAGCCTCAAAACTGGGCAGCAGCCGGCCGGCAGCGTTGGAGGATTCTTGCCTATGCGTGCGTTCATCGGTTTCTGCGCATTCATCCTTGCCATCGCAGCCTGGGCCCACCCCGGCCGGGCCGAGGACACAAAGCGGTCGATCGTGATCACCGAGGACGCCGACTATTTCGGCTTCGACCTGCGGACCGTGCAGAACGTCACGCTGGATGAGTGCAAGGCGCAATGCGTCGGTGACCTGTCCTGCCGCGCCTTCACCTATAATCCGAAGGTGAAATGGTGCTTCATCAAGAGCGACTTCGACCGGCTGACGGGCTCGCCCGGCACGATTGCCGGCAAGATCGCCCTCTCCGACGGCGCGCCTGAGATCGGCGCGGCTCCGCCGCTCGATTTCATCGCCGCGGACATGGTCCATGAAGCGCGCGCCCTGAAATCTTCCCTGACGCTGCTTGCCGGGCAGGAAGGACAGGGCGTGGAGAGCCTTGCCGCCCTGGGCCGCATCGAGGTCGAGTCCGGTCGGATCGCCGAGGCGCTTGAGGCCTACAAGGGCGCGCTGTCGCTAGCGCCCGACGACCGCTTCCTGTGGATCGAGATGGCGCAGGCCGCGGCCCGCGCCGGCGACAATCCCGCCCTCGCCGGCCAGGGACCGCTTGCGGCGCTGAATGCCTACTGGCTGACCCGCACCGCAAACGGCCGGGCGGCCGCGCTCGCCGTGCTCGCCGACGCGCTCGACAAGACGGGCAGCTACCGCGCCGGGCTGAACGCCTACAAGGCAAGTCTTGCGCTCGTCGGGGACCCGGCCGTGCGCGCCGCCTATCTCGATCTCAGGGCGCGGCAAGGCTTTCGCGTCGTCCAGCACACGATCGACTCCGACAACGTCACCCCGCGCGCCTGCGTGCAATTCTCCGAGCCGCTCGTCCGGTTCGGCGCCGACTATGCCGGCTTCGTGACGCTCGACGGCAAGACGCCGCAGGGCATCGAGGCGAAGGACAACCAGATCTGCGTCGAAGGCCTCGAACATGGCCAGCGCTACAAGCTCGCCCTCCGTCAGGGCCTGCCGTCCTCCGTCGACGAGAGCCTCGAGGCGCCGGTCGAGCTCGACATCTACGTGCAGGACCGCAGCCCGAGCGTGCGCTTCACCGGCGACAGCTTCGTGCTGCCGAGCACCGCGCGCCGCGGCATTCCGCTGGTTTCGGTCAACACCGACAGCGCCGACCTGAAGCTCTACCGCATCGGCGACCGCAACATCGCCTCGCTGCTCGCCGGCTCGCAGTTCCTGACCCAGCTCGACGGCTACGGCGCCGGCCGCATCGAGGGCGAGTTCGGCGAGCTCGTCTGGCAGGGCCAGATCGAGATGCAGCGCGACCTGAACAAGGACATCGTCACCTCGTTTCCGGTCGACGAGGCGCTGCCGCAGCGCCAGCCCGGCATCTACGTGCTGACGGCGACCGCTACGAACGGACCGAAGCGCGACTGGGAAACGAAGGCGACCCAATGGTTCCTCGTCTCCGATATCGGGCTGTCGACCTTTGCCGGCACCGACGGCCTGCACGTCTTCGCCCGCGCGCTCGGCAGCGCCAGGCCGCTGGCCGGCGTCGAGCTGCAGCTGCTCGCCAGGAACAACGAAATCCTCGGCACCGCGATGACCGACGCCGACGGCCGGGCGACCTTCACCGCCGGGCTGATCCGCGGCACGGCCGCGATGATGCCGGCCGTGCTGACGGCGCGGGACGGCACGTCCGACTATGTCTTCCTCGACATGACGCGCGCCGGGTTCGACCTCTCCGACCGCGGCGTCACCGGGCGGCCCGCACCGGGGGCGATCGACCTGTTCGCCTGGACCGAGCGCGGCATCTACCGCGCCGGCGAGACCGTGCATGCCGCAGCCCTTGCCCGCGACATCGAGGCAAGGGCGATCGAGAAGCTGCCGCTGACCTTCGTCTTTACCCGCCCCGACGGAGTCGAGGACCGCCGCATCGTCAGCACCGAGAGCAAGCTCGGCGGATATGCCGTGGAGTATGCGATCCAGCCGAACGCCATTCGCGGCACCTGGACGATGCAGGTCTTCGCCGATCCGAAGGCGCCCGCGCTTGGCGAGAGGACATTCCTCGTCGACGATTTCGTGCCCGACCGCACGGAATTCGAGCTGACCAGTGCGGCGAAGGAAATCGTCGCCGGCACGCCGGTCGAAATCGAGGTTGCAGGCCGCTATCTCTATGGCGCCCCCGCCGCCGGCCTTTCCATCGAGGGCGACATTGCGCTGAAGCCCACCCGCGACAGCGACCGCTTCAAGGGCTACGTCTTCGGCCTTGCCGACGAGGAGGCGATGGAGGAAAACCGCGTGCCGATCGAGGGGCTTCAACCGCTCGATGACGACGGCAAGGCGACCTTCGAGGTGGATGTCGGCGAACGCCCCGCCACGACACAGCTGCTCAACGCCCGCATCACGCTCCGCATGAGCGAGGCCGGCGGCCGCGCCGTCGAGCGTTCGCTGACGCTGCCCGTCCGCTCCGAGGGGTCGATGATCGGCATCCGGCCGGCCGCCTCCGGCGACGTGCCGGAAAACTCCGTCGCCCGGTTCCACGTGATCGTCGCCGGTCCGGACGGACAGAAGCAGGCGATGGACGGCCTGCCGTGGAAGCTGCTCAGCGTCCAGCGCGACTACCAGTGGTATCGTGACGGCAGCTCGTGGCGCTACGAGCCGATCCTTTCGACCAAGCAGGTCGAGGCCGGCGTGATCGACGTCGGCGCCGACGGCGCGGATATAGCGGTTCCCGTCACCTGGGGCCGCTACCGGCTCGAGGTGGAGACAGCATCCGCCGACGGCCCGGCGACGAGCATCGAATTCAATGCCGGCTGGTATGTCGAGACGACCTCGACGGAGACGCCGGACGCGCTGGAGATCGCCCTCGACAAGGAGAGCTACGCTGTCGGCGACACCGCGAAGCTGAAGGTCTCCACCCGCTATGCCGGCGAGCTACTCGTCACGAACGGCACCGAAAGCCTGATCTCCGTCAGCACCGCCTCGCTCAGCGGGACCGGCGGCGAGGTCGAGATCCCCGTCACCGCCGACTGGGGTGCCGGCGCCTACGTCACCGCCACGCTCTATCGCCCCGGCGACGCCCGCGAAAGCCGCATGCCGATGCGCGCCATCGGCATCAAATGGCTGAAGGTCGATCCGGCCGGGCGCAAGCTCGCCGTAAACCTCGACGTTCCGGAGAAGACGCTGCCGCGCCAGCCGCTCGAGATCGCAGTGTCGGTCGAAGGCGCCGGCGCCAACGAGGACGCTTACGTGACGGTGGCCGCCGTCGACGTCGGCATCCTCAACCTCACCCGCTACGAGGCGCCCGATCCGGACGGCTGGTACTTTGGCCAGCGCCGCCTCGGTCTCGAGATCCGCGATCTGTACGGGCGGCTGATCGACGGCTCGCTCGGGGCGACGGGGCGGCTTCGCACCGGCGGCGACGGCGGCCAGATGGCCCTGGAGGGCAGCCCGCCGACCCAAAAACTCGTCGCCTTCTTCTCCGGCCCCGTAAACCTCGACGCCGAGGGCAAGGCGAAGGTCTCCTTCGAGATTCCGCAGTTCAACGGCACCGCCCGCATCATGGCCGTCGCCTGGTCGAAGGACGGCATCGGCCACGGCATGGCCGACGTCATCATCCGCGATCCGGTGGTCGTCACCGCCAGCCTGCCAAAATTCCTGGCGCCCGGGGACCGGGCGGCGCTTCGGCTCGACATCGCCAATACGGATGCGCCGACGGGCGATTACCAGTTGGCGATCACCCACAACGCGGCGGTGCTGGTCGAGCAGACCGTGGCAGCGCAGACCGTCCGACTGGAGGCGGGCGGCAAGGCCGACCTGACCATGCCGCTCATAGGCGGCGAGGTCGGCAACGGCGCCATCACGGTGGCGCTGTCCGATGGCACCGGCCACAGCTGGGAGCAGGCGCTCGACATTCCCGTGCGGCCTGCGACCCTTCCGGTCACCACGCGGCGCGTTCTGCAACTTGCCGCCGGCGGCAGCCTGACGATCGACGACCAGCTCTTGGCAGATAGCATCCTCGGCGGCGCTTCGGTGGCGGTCAACGTCTCGCGCTCCGCCGCCTTCGACATTCCCGCCCTGCTGATGACGCTCGACCGGTACCCCTATGGCTGCGCCGAGCAGACGACCAGCCGCGCGCTGCCGCTGCTCTATCTCAGCGAACTCTCGAAGAACACAGGGCTTGCCGACGACGCCGATACGAAGAAGCGGGTGCAGGAGGCGATCTTCCGCGTGCTCTCCGACCAGTCCTCCTCCGGCAGCTTCGGGCTGTGGGGGCCGGGCTACGGCGACCTCTGGCTCGACGCCTACATCAGCGATTTCCTGACGCGGGCCCGCGAGCAGGGCTTCGAGGTTCCCGAGCAGGCGATGGCGCAGGCGCTCGACAATCTGCAGAACGCGCTGTCCTACGACAACAACGTTCAGGAGCGCGGCAACGAGATCGCCTATGCGCTCTACGTGCTGGCCCGCAATCGCAAGGCCGCGATCAGCGACCTGCGCTACTATGCCGACACGCGCCTTTCCGAATTCCCGACCCCGCTCGCCAAGGCTCACATCGCCGCCGCCCTCGGGCTCTACGGCGATGCACAGCGCGCCGACCGGATCTTCCGGGAGGCGCTGCGCGTGTCGACCGACATCACCAATGTCAGCCTCGCACGATCCGACTACGGCTCGGCCTTGCGCGACGGCGCGGCCGTGCTGGCGCTCGCCGCCGAGAGCCGGCCCGCTCCGGCGATAATCCCGCAGCTTGCGGCGTTCGTCGCCGGCGAGTGGGACCGGAAGGCCTACACCAGCACCCAGGAGCAGGCCTGGATGCTGCTTGCCGCCCGCGCGATCCTGAACGAGGACGATTCGCTCCGCCTCGAGGTCAACGGTGCGGCGCACGACGGCCGCTATGCCGCCCGCATGAGCGGCGAGGATCTGCAGCACCGGCCGGTCACCATCGTCAACCGCGGCAAGGAGCCTGTCTCGACCGTGCTGACGACGGTCGCGGCGCCCGCCCAGCCGCTGCCGGCCGGCGGCGACGGTTTTGCCATCGAGCGCAGCTACTACACGTTGGACGGCGAACCGGCGAACGTCTCCCAGGCCCGCCAGAACGAGCGGTATGTCGTCGTGCTGAAGGTGACTGAGAACAATCCCTGGCAGGCGCGGGTGCTGATCACCGATCTCTTGCCGGCCGGCTTCGAGATCGACAATCCGAGCCTCGTCAGCAGCGCCGACCTTTCCAACTTCGAATGGATCGGCGAGGTCGAGGCGGCGCACACCGAGTTCCGCAGCGACCGTTTCGTCGCCGCCTTCGACCGTTCCGCGGGCAACAACAACGGCATTACCCTTGCCTATGTAGTGCGCGCGGTGACGCCCGGCACCTATGACCACCCGGCGGCAACGGTCGAGGACATGTACCGGCCGCAGTTCTCCGCCCGCACGGCGACGGGGCGGATGCAGGTGCTGGCCGAATAGGGAGACGACCTGTGTCCCGGCTGCGCAACGGCCTGTTTGCCCTGGTGGGTGGTGCGGCTCTCTGCACCGCCCTGCTGCACGGCCTTGACTGGGCCAACCGGGCCTATCCGCCGCCGCTCGAGCAGGCGAAGGAGGTGTCCCGCGAGGTGGTCGACGCGGACGGGCGGCTGCTGCGCCCCTTTGCGACCTCCGAAGGGCTCTGGCGGCTGCAGACGACGGCAAGTGACGTCGACCCGCAGTTCGTCCGCATGCTGATCGCCTACGAGGACCAGCGTTTCTACGAGCACAAGGGCGTCGATCCGTTCGCTCTGTTGCGCGCCGCCGGCCAGTTCGTCGGCAACGGCCGCATCGTCTCCGGCGCCTCGACGCTGTCGATGCAGGTGGCGCGACTGATCGAGCCACGGGAAAACCGCTCGGTGCTGGCCAAGATCAGGCAGATAGCCCGCGCCCTCCAGATCGAGCGACGGCTCACCAAGGCGGAGATCCTCGATCTCTACCTCACCCACGCCCCCTATGGCGGCAATCTCGAAGGCGTGCGGGCGGCGAGCCTTGCCTATTTCGGCAAGGAGCCGCGACGGCTTTCGATCGCCGAATCAGCGCTTCTGGTCGCCCTGCCGCAACTGCCCGAACGCCGGCGCCCCGATCGCTTCCCGAAGGAAGCCGAAGCGGCGCGCGCGCGCGTGCTGGCGCGGCTGGCCGTCTCCACCGTCATCGGCGAGGGCGAGGCGGAGCGCGCCTCGGCGGAAGGCGTTCCCGGCCGCCGCCTGCAGCTTCCGGCGCTGGCGCCGCACCTCTCCGAACTCGCGCTGCGCAAGGATCCCGGGCGCCCGCGCCACGAGACGACGATCAAGCGCGACATACAGCAGGCGCTGGAGACGGTCGCCCGCGACGCCGCCGCTCGGCTCGGCGAAAAGCTTTCCGTCGCCATGGTGATGGCCGATGCCAGGACCGGCGCGATCGTCGGCGAGGTCGGCTCGGCCGACTATTTCGACGCCACCCGCGCAGGCTGGATCGACATGACGCGCCAGGTCCGCTCGCCCGGCTCGGCGCTGAAACCCTTCATCTACGGGCTCGCCTTCGAAGAGGGGCTGGTCGCGCAGGAGACGATCGTCGAGGATCGGCCGGCCGATTTCTTCGGCTACCGGCCGCGCAATTTCGACATGAGCTACCAGGGCGACGTCAGCGTGCGCGAAGCGCTGCAGCTCTCCCTCAACGTTCCGGCGGTGCGGCTGCTCGACGCCGTCGGACCGACGCGGCTGATGGTGCGGCTGCGTCGCGCCGACGTCCGGCTGGCGCTGCCCGCCGGCGAGGCGCCGGGGCTGGCGATCGGCCTTGGCGGCGCCGGCATCAGGCTGCGCGACCTCGTCCAGCTCTATGCCGCGCTTGCCAATCAGGGCAGCATCGTGCGGCTCGGCGACGGGGTCGAAGCGGCGCCGGAGGTTGTGGTCGGCGATCCCCTGCTCGATCCGGTGGCGGCCTGGAACGTTTCCGACGTGCTTTCCGCCGTGCTGCCGCCACGCGGCAGCCGAAGGCTTGGCATCGCCTACAAGACCGGCACCAGCTATGGCTACCGCGATGCCTGGTCGGTCGGCTATGACGGCCGCCACGTGCTCGGCGTCTGGGTCGGCCGCGCCGACAATGCCGCGGTGCCCGGCCTGACCGGCTACGGGGCGGCCGCGCCGATCCTGTTCGAGGCCTTCTCCAAATCCGGCGTGGCGATCACGCCGCTGCCGAAGGCGCCGCCGGGCGCGGTCCGGATCGCCCAGTCCGAGCTGCCGATAGGCCTTCGCCGTTTCGCCCGCACCGACGGCGGCCTCGTTTCGGCTACGGCCCGCGAGCCGGCACCGCAGATCGTCTATCCGCCGGAAGGGGCGCATGTGGAGCTCGGCGCCAGATCCGGCAGCGCGATCGCACCGCTGGCGCTGAAGCTGCAGGGCGGCCGCGCCCCGTTCCGCTGGCTCGCCAACGGCAGGATGCTGCCGGAAAGTTTCCGCCGGCGCACCGCCGAATGGGTGCCCGACGGCGCAGGCTATTCCACGCTGACGGTGATCGACGCAGTTGGCCGGGCGGCAAGCGTGCGGGTGTTCGTGGAGTAAGCCGGGCGCGTGAGCTCCCGGTCGGTGTGGATACGCTGTGCGGGAAACGTCCTTGATCAGGAATGGCGATCGGCACTGCCGCCCGAACTTGCTTGGGTGAGTGCTGCGACCTTCCTTGCGTGAGCCACCGCCGCCGCACCGCCGGCCGTCTTGGTGAACAGATCGCGCGTTTCCTCGTCGTCGGCTCCGACGGGTGTCAGCGCCTGATCCATGTAGGCCTTTGAAGCCGGATCGCGGGAGATCCGGTAAGCGGCAGCCGTCAGCCGGACGATGGTGCCCGCGAGGGCCACATGCTTGCGCAGCGTCTCCCATGCAAACTGCGGCCAGAAGATCAGCGGGTGTGCCTGCTCCAGCCCCGGGCGCCGCTCGGAGGGGTGCTTCAGGCGCAGAAGTCCGCTCTGCAGGGGATGCACGTTTTCAAGCGGCAGCATCGTTGCGAAGGAGACGAGCAGCTTGACCAGGCTTCCGAGCGGCACCCCGGTCGCCGCCGCGCGGCGCAGCAGCGTCTTCATGTGCTCGGGCGAGTAATAGAGCTGCCATGCCTCGCGGTATATGCCCTCCCACGCTTCCCGGCTCATCTTCGGATGCGCGGTGCACACGTGCTCGAGATCATACACGTTGAGATCGCCCCGCATCTCCACGTTGTTCTTCCAGAGCTTCTGGTGATCCTCCGAACCCGGCAACGGTGTGAGGGTGAAAAACTCGACGATGTCGATCGGCAGTTCGTGCTGAATGATGGCGATGTCGCGCCGGATGCTCTCGGGCGTATCGGCCGGAAAGCCGAGGATATAGCCTGCGAGCGTGATGATGCCCTGCGCCTTCCAGGCCAGCAGCATTTTCCGGTATTCGGTGATCTTGTTCTGGTTCTTCTTCGCCGAGGTGAGGTTGTCGGGGTTGACGTTCTCAAGGCCGATGAAAACGCGGGTAACGCCGGCACGCTTTGCCTTTTCGATGAAGTTCGGGATCTTGTGGCAGAGCGTATCGACCTGGATCAAGAGGCCGAGCGGAATGCCATCCTTCTCCCGCAGTTCGATCAGCCGGTCGAAGATCGTCTCCCATTCCTTGTTGCGGGCGAAATTGTCGTCGGTGATGAAGAATTTGTGCACGCCCTGAGCCCAGTTCATCCGCACGAGCTTCTCGACGTCATCGGCCGAGCGGAAGCGCGACTTGCGCCCCTGCACGTTGATGATCGTGCAGAAGGAGCATTGATAGGGACAGCCGCGCCCGGCATCGAAGCTCGTGCTCAGGCCGAGCGTGCGGGCGACATTCTCCTTCGGCAGGAACGGGACGGGCATGTCGCCGATGCCGGGCAGATCGTCCATGAAGTTGTAGATCGGCTCCAGCTTGCCGCCAGCCGCATCGCGCAGCACCGTGTCGAGACGGCCTTCCGCCTCGCCCGCGAACATGGCAACGCCCATCTTGCGGCAGGCGTCGAGGTCCACCGCCGTGCCCTCGAGCATGGCAATGCAGCCCGACACGTGGAAGCCGCCGATTGCAACCGGAAGGCCGGCCTCACGGAACGGCCGCGCGATATCGAGGGCACGCGGATACTGGTTGGATTGGACGCCCACAAGCGCCACCAGGCCGAAATTGGCGTGCTGGCCAAGCCGGCGCAGAAGGGCCGGGAAATCGATCCTGGTATTCGTCTCGTCGATCGCCGTGATGTCGATGGCAACGTCCGGGCCGAGCACATTGCGCTCCGCGCAGTCGGCGGCCAGCCCATAGAGGGCGGCCAGCGAATTCGAGGGGATCATCGGCCGCCACCAGCGGATCACGTAGCCATCGTCGTCATAGTGCGAGGGCTTGATCAGGATGAGCTGGAAGCGTTTCCCCTCGGCTTGCGAAACAGGCGCCATGCTATCCCTTTCGCGTCGGAGACAATGACCCAATCTAACAGAGCCCCTTGGGTACATTCAGACGTGCATCGCGTCCGGTTGTCAAGGATGACCCGTCGAGGTGACGGGCTGCGACCCAGCAGGGTCAATTTCCCTCTACCGGCTGCTCCGCCGCCAGCCGCCGCCGGCAGCCGGATTCACCTTCGCCGGAACTTTCGACCTCAAGCACGGCGCATGTAACCCTTGAAGCTCAGGAAGGCACCCAGCGTACCGACCATCAGTGCCGCCACGACGATGGAGGCTCGGCCAGCATAGATGATCGACCCCGTCGCAATAGCTACCTTCGGCAAGACCATGCGGAAGAAGCCACCGATCGTCATCAGCCAGCCCAGAACCGTGATTACCACCCGCCAGTCCGCCTGCCATTTGTTGTGCAGGTTGATGATTGCGAGGCCAGCGATCATCGACAGCAATCCCGACAGGTAGAAGAGGACGCCAAAATGGAGCCCCTCTGCAATCACGTTTCGGTACCCGTCAAGATTGACCAGCATACCGAGCCCGACCGTAAAGAATGTCGGTCCCAGAAGCCTTGCGAGAAACGTTGACCGATCCAAGTGCACCTCCGATGAGGCTGACGGACCGCGACAGAAACGCCGCTGGATGCTTCGACGTCAACGTGCAGAGCCAGCTTCGCCCCCAACGTGGTGATGATACAATGCAAGTCGCAAGATACTTCGGACGATGTCGACCAGAGTATCCGGCGCCGAGGGACGTTCGTCCGGGTCCAGCACCAGTCCAATGACGGCGCTCTGGCCCACCGCCTCGCCGACAGGCCAAAAGTCAAAACGCGACGCCGGGGTCGGATATAATCCGGCGCGCGCGACCAGGCCTGTCTCCAACGCCAATCGCGCCGCCTCGAATTCGGCCTCCTGGGGATCGACATCGCCGATTTTCTTGGTGGAAACCACATGCCCATCGGCAAGCAGCATCACCACCACCGGCACCTGGAAGAGTGCTGCAAGCGCTCGAGCGGTGCTCGAGGCGATCGCCTCAGCATTGTCGGCTGCCTCAGCATCGCGGCCGTATCCCTGGAGCACGGTGACCTGCCTGTTCAGGAGCGCCGCATTCGCTGCCCTCCTTCTGGAGGTGAAGCCAATGCTGCTCACAATAAGGCCTATGAGAAAAAGGAGCCCGATCGCCCAGACATCCGCCGGATCATTGACCAGCAGCGTGTAGCGAGGCTCCGTCAGGAAGAAGTTGTAGGCGAGAGCCCCAAGCACGGCCGAAAACAGCGCGGGGCCCAATCCGAAGGCAACGCTTGCGATGATCACCGGCACGACAAACACGAGAGAGACGTTCGGGACCATCACCCCAATGTCGATACCGACCGCCACAACTGTTGCAACGGCGGTCATCGCAAACGAAGCAAGGTAGCCCACGACCGCCCGAGCCTCCATCGGTGCCGGGCCAGATAACGGATCGGCACTCGGAAGCGGGAAGCCTTGTCGATGTGGATATTCGAAACCTGCCATTGGTTCAGCTCCCAATGGGGTGCTTCCTGCCATCATGGCAAAGGTCGCGACCAGTCAACTATACACCGCTCCGATCGCACACGCGATGCTTCGGAGTCCGACCGCGTAGATCCGCCGCCCACGCGACCGGCCGCCTTCTCCCCCACTCGCAGCGGAAGGCGGCGGACGAACGGCCACCCCTCCGTTCGAGGAGGACGAGCGGAGCGCGGACGATCCAAAGATCCAGCAAGGGTCAATTCTCCCACGCCCCTACTCCGGCTGCTCCGCCGCCAGCCGCAACAACACCGCGCCCTCGCTGACTTGATCCCCCGGTGCGACCGGCACGGCCTCGACGACGCCGTCGCGCGGGGCGTTCAGCACCAGTTCCATCTTCATGGCCTCCATGGTCACGAGCGGGTCGCCCTTCGTCACCGTCGCGCCGGGCGCGACCGCGACAAGGCGCACGAGGCCGGGCATCGGCGCGGCCAGCACGTCGCCGCCGGCCTCCTCCTCGCCATGCAGGCCCGCCGCCTCCTCGGTGTGGAACAGATGGCTCGCCCCCTCCGCAAACAGCGTGATCGCACGTCCATCCCGGACCACGACGGCCTCCACGATCCGGTCACCGAAATCCGCCAGCACCGTGCCGTCGCCATCGGAGCGGAGGATCGTCATCCTCAGCCGCTCTCCGCTGCTTTCGACTTCGAAGCGGCGCCCGTCCGATGGCGCAATCCGGATTTCCAGCGTTTCGCCCTCGTGTTCGAGGAACACCGATTGCCAGCCCGGTCCCCACAGGCGGAAGCCGCCGAGACGGCTCCAGGGGTCGGGGTCGGTGGCCGGCTCCAGCAGGTCGAGAGCGGCGATTGCCGCAAGCGCCAGCACGCGCGGACCGGGCGGCGGGTTCGGCAGGAGTGCCGCGGCTTCGCGGGCGATCAGGCCGGTATCGACGTCGCCGGCCGCAAAATGCGGCTCACGGCACAGGCGGCCGAGGAAGCCGGTATTGGTGGTGACGCCGGCGATCCGGCACTCGTCCAGCGCCGCCGCAATCCGGCCGAGGGCAGCAGCGCGGTCCGGGCCACGGGCGATCACCTTGGCGATCATCGGATCGTAGAAGGCGGTGATCTCGTCGCCGGCGCGCACGCCGGAATCGACGCGAACGCCGTCGGGCGTGTCGAAGCGCACGAGCCGGCCGGTGGCAGGCAGGAAGTCGCGCGCCGGGTTTTCGGCGTAGATCCGCGCCTCGAAGGCCCAGCCGTCGATGGCGAGGTCCTCCTGTCGCTTCGGCAGCGGCTCGCCCGCGGCGACGCGCAACTGCCACTCGACCAGGTCGAGGCCGGTGATCGCCTCGGTCACCGGGTGCTCGACCTGCAGGCGGGTGTTCATCTCCATGAAGAAGAACCGGTCGGCCTGCAAACCCTCCGAGACGTCGGCGATGAACTCGACGGTGCCGGCGCCGCTGTAGCCGATCGCTTGGGCGGCGCGCACCGCCGCCGACCCCATCGCTTCGCGCATCTCGGCGCTCATGCCGGGCGCCGGCGCCTCCTCGATCACCTTCTGGTGGCGGCGCTGCGCCGAGCAGTCGCGCTCGAACAGGTGGACGACATTGCCGTGGCTGTCGCCGAACACCTGCACCTCGATGTGCCGCGGCTTGGCCATGTATTTTTCCACCAGCACCCGCCCGTCGCCGAACGCCGCCTCGGCCTCGCGCTGCGCGCTGGCAAGGGCGGTGGCAAAGTCCCGGGGCCGCTCGACCTTGCGCATGCCCTTGCCGCCGCCGCCGGCGCGCGCCTTGATCAGCACCGGATAGCCGATCGCCTCGGCCCGGCCGGCAAGAAACGCCGGGTCCTGCTCCTCGCCGTGATAGCCCGGCACGACGGGAACGCCGGCTTCCTCCATCAGCGCCTTCGCCGCGTCCTTCAGCCCCATGGCGCGGATCGCCTTGGCCGAGGGACCGATGAAGACCAGTCCGGCAGCCTCGACCGCTTCGACGAAGGCGGGGTTCTCGGACAGAAACCCGTAGCCCGGATGCACCGCCTCGGCGCCGCTCGCCCGGCAGGCGGCGACGATCGCCTCGATGTCGAGATAGCTCCGCGCCGCCTCCGTGGGGCCGATCCGGAACGCCTCGTCCGCCAGTTCGACGTGCAGGGCGCGCCGGTCCGCATCCGAATAGACGGCGACGGTCGCCACGCCGAGCCTGCGCGCGGTGCGGATGACCCGGCAGGCGATTTCGCCGCGATTGGCGATCAGGATCTTCTTGAACATCGTCTCTCCCGGCTACTGCGCCGCGACCGCCTCGACCTCGAGCAGCCAGCGGTCGTCGAAGATGCCGCAGATCACCACGGTCAGCGCCGGGGCAACGGCGCCGAGATAGTCGCTGCGGATTTCCCGGTTCTGCGTCGCATACTGCCGGTCAGCCAGGTACATGGTCACCTTGACAAGGTTGGACTTGTCCATTCCGGCCGCCTTGAGCTGCGCATCGACATTGCGCCACACCTGCCGCGCCTGCGCCTCAAACCCTTCGGGCACCTTGTCGTCCGAATCCATCGGGATCTGGCCGCTCACCAGCACCAGCCGCTTGACCCCTTCCAGCACGACCGCCTGCGAATAGCCGCCGTGCGGATCGGGTGCGCTCTTGGCGTTGAAATTCTCCCGTTTCATGATCGTCCTCCAGGCGTTGGATCTAGGATCAGGAGCTACATGCGGAACACCCCGAACCGGGTCGGCTCGATCGGGGCGTTGAGGGCGGCCGAGAGCGACAGGCCGAGCACGTCGCGGCTCTTGCGCGGATCGACGATGCCGTCGTCCCAGAGCCGCGCCGAGGCGTAGAGCGGGTGGCTCTGGCGCTCGAACATCTCGATCGTCGGCCGCTTGAACTCCGCCTCGTCTTCCGCCGACCAGCTCTTGCCGCTGCGCTCGATGCTCTCGCGCCGCACCGTCGCCAGCACGCCGGCGGCCTGCTCGCCGCCCATCACGGCGATGCGGCTGTTCGGCCAGGCCCAGAGAAAGCGCGGCGAGTAGGCCCGCCCGCACATGCCGTAATTGCCGGCGCCGTAGGAGCCGCCGATCAGCATGGTGATCTTCGGCACGTTCGTCGTCGCCACCGCCGTCACCAGCTTGGCGCCGTGCTTGGCGATGCCTTCGGCCTCGTATCTGCGCCCGACCATGAAGCCGGTGATGTTCTGCAGGAAGAGAAGCGGCACCGAACGCTGCGTGCACAATTCGATGAAGTGCGCGCCCTTCAGCGCGGCTTCCGAGAACAGCACGCCGTTGTTGGCGAGGATGCCGACCGGCATCCCGTGGATGGCGGCAAAGCCGCAGACCAGCGTGGTGCCGAAACGCGCCTTGAACTCGTCGAAGCGCGAGCCGTCGACGATGCGGGCAATCACCTCGCGCACGTCATAGGGGATCTTCGTGTCGGCCGGCACGATGCCCAAAATCTCCTCGGGGTCGTAGAGCGGCGGCTCGCCGGCGCCCTTTTGCGGCAGCGGCGGCTTGCGGGCGTTGAGATTGGCGGCGATCCGCCTGGCGATCGAGAGCGCCTGCCGGTCGTCGCGGGCCAGATGGTCGGCGACGCCGGATAGCCGTGTGTGCACGTCGCCGCCGCCGAGGTCCTCGGCCGTCACCACCTCGCCGGTCGCCGCCTTCACCAGCGGCGGGCCGGCGAGGAAGATCGTGCCCTGGTTTTGGACGATAACCGTCTCGTCGCTCATCGCCGGCACATAGGCGCCGCCGGCGGTGCAACTGCCCATGACGACGGCGATCTGGGCAATGCCCTTCGCCGACATCTGCGCCTGATTGTAGAAGATCCGGCCGAAGTGGTCGCGGTCGGGGAACACCTCGTCCTGGTTCGGCAGGTTGGCGCCGCCCGAATCGACGAGATAGATGCAGGGCAGCAGGTTCGCTTCCGCGATCTCCTGGGCGCGCAGGTGCTTCTTCACGGTGACCGGATAATAGGTGCCGCCCTTCACCGTCGCGTCGTTGCAGACGATCATGCATTCCTGGCCCGACACCCGGCCGATGCCGGCGATCAGGCCGCCGCCCGGCGAGGCGCCGTCATAGAGGCCGTGCCCGGCGGCGATGCCGATCTCGAGGAACGGCGAACCGGGATCGATGAGTTGCGCGACCCGGTCGCGGGGAAGCAGCTTGCCGCGCCCGAGATGGCGCTCGCGTGCCTTCTCCCCGCCGCCCTCGAAGGCGACCTCCGCCGCGGCTTCCGCGGTGGCGATCGCCGAAAGCATCGCCTCGCGGTTGGCCGCAAAGGTCTCGCCGCGCGGGACGATGTTCGACTTCAGCACCGCCATCACGCGGTCTCCTGGACGATCTCGCGGCCGATCAACATGCGGCGGATCTCGGAGGTGCCGGCGCCGATCTCGTAGAGCTTGGCATCGCGCAGCAGCCGCCCGGTCGGATAGTCGTTGATGTAGCCGTTGCCGCCGAGCGCCTGGATCGCCTGCAGCGCCTGCTGCGTCGCCTGTTCGGCGGCATAGAGGATGCAGCCGGCCGCATCCTTGCGGGTGGTCTCGCCGCGGTCGCAGGCGGCCGCGACGGCATAGACGTAAGCGCGGGCGGAGTTCAGCGCCACATACATGTCGGCCACCTTGCCCTGCAGGAACTGGAACTCGCCGATCGGCCGCTCGAACTGGCGGCGCTCGTGCACATAGGGAACGACGACGTCGAGGCAGGCGGCCATGATGCCGAGCGGGCCGCCGGACAGCACCACACGCTCGTAGTCGAGGCCGGACATCAGCACGTTGACGCCGCGCCCCTCCCCGCCCAGCACGTTCTCGGCGGGCACCTCGCAGTCGGCAAACACCAGCTCGCAGGTGTTGGAGCCGCGCATGCCGAGCTTGTCGAGTTTTTGCGCGGTGGAGAAGCCGGCAAAGCCCTTCTCGACCAGAAACGCGGTGATGCCGCGCGGGCCGGCGTTCGGATCGGTCTTTGCATAGACGACCAGCACGTCGGCGTCGGGACCATTGGTGATCCACATCTTGTTGCCGTTCAGAACGTAGCGGTCGCCCTTCTTCTCGGCGCGCAGCTTCATCGACACGACGTCGGACCCGGCCCCCGGCTCGGACATGGCGAGCGCACCGACATGCTCACCGCCAATCAGCTTCGGCAGATAGTTCGCCCGTTGCGCGGGCGAGCCGTTGCGCATGATCTGGTCGACGCAGAGGTTGGAGTGGGCGCCGTAGCTCAAGCCGACCGAGGCAGAGGCGCGGCTGATCTCCTCCATCGCCACGCAATGGGCAACATAGCCCATGCCCGCGCCGCCATAGTCCTCGGCGGCGGTGATGCCGAGCAGGCCGAGTTCACCCATCTGCCGCCACAGCGACGGCGGGAAGGCGTTGCTGCGGTCGATGTCGGCGGCGATCGGCGCGATTCGTTCCGTCGCAAAGCGGCGCACGGTCTCCCGCAGCGCCTCGATGTCCTCGCCGAGCCCGAAGCTCATTCCGGCTGTATACATGGTCAGGTCCTCCCGCGGCGGCAGCCTTCGCCCCCGGGGCGAGAGAACTGCCCGAATTGCAAATGCTGCGGCGCCCGGCCGGCTCGCGAATTCGCGCGCCCCAGTGCCGTCCTGCCCGATGGCGCTCCTCCACAAGCGCCAGAATTCCGACAGGGTGCCATTTTCTCGCAGCGAGTGCGATCCCCATTTTATCCACGCGGGCGTATGCGCTTCGAACCGGCGCAAAACCGAGCCTTGCGCGGCAGGCCGGGAAGAAGGCAAAAAAAGCTGCATGAAGCCTATTGACGCCGCGCCGCTTTTTTGGTCTATGCGCCCACATCGGATGGGCGTGTAGCTCAGCGGGAGAGCACTACGTTGACATCGTAGGGGTCACAAGTTCGATCCTTGTCACGCCCACCATTCGAATTCCACGGGCTTAGCGGGCGACCGCTGAGCCCTTTGTTTTTATTCACGAATCCGAGGCGCCTACCATGAGACCCGTCAGGCCGGGCCCGGCCGGCAACCGACCCGAACAGCGCTTCCACCAGGCAATGCTGGCGCTCTATGACGCCTGCGCCGCCCTCGGCTTCCGGCCCGCGCTGTTCCGGCGCTACGTGGTCCTGAACGGCGGCGTTGCCGCCGCCAGGGAACTGGTCTTCCAGCCGGGCACGACGGGGCTCGAACGATTGGTCGTTCTCGGCAAGCCGGAGCTTTCGATGGAGGCGACGATGCTGCAGCCGGATTTCCAGGCGCTGTTTTCGGCCGAAGAACTGAGGCAGGCCCGGGAGCGGCTGGCGACTGCCGGGCGCTCCCGCTCGCGCGGCCGGCTCGACGCGCAACCGAGCGGACCACAAAAGAAGTAAGGAACGGCGCTCCTTCAAGGATGGCCCGGCCACCTGGGCTCGGCGCCAAGGCGCCGACGGGGTAACGCGGGACTCATTCCCACACGTCGGGCGCCTTGGGCCGATCTCGTGAAACCTGGACGGGAGCCCAACCCTCCAGTGACATGGCCACGCGCCTGGCGACCGCAGGTCAGGCGCAGAGGCGATCGTCTGGACGGTCGTTTGCGGCAAGCGAGCGGGACGGACCGCAGAGCGCATCGTCGCGCCCCTGCGCACGGGCCTCGTCGACGATGACGGCGATCGTGTCGGTGATGATGCGGCAGCAGTCCGGCGACATGGCCGGCGACAGGAAAGTCGGGTCGGAAGCCTGCATCTTTGCCAGAGTACTGCCAAGCAGCGCTCCCCATTCCTCCGGCGTTCGGGCCATGGAGATCCCCTTTGCGCGTCACTTACAAGGCGGCATGCATCTTTTATTTATCATATACACGAGTTCTCACACAATTCCACAGGAATGTGGGAACTTGCCAGGCCCCAGGCCGATACCAAGCTTGGCGCAGCATAGAAGCAGGATTGCGGCAACGTAGGGGCGGGACGGGGCGGCACGGTGGGTGCCTGCAACGATGCCGCCTTACCGCGGCGGTGCGGCCGGCTGTTCCGCCTTGTCGAAGACGAGGCCCGGATCGGGACCGACTCCGATGCGTTGCTGCTGCGGCGTCAGCGTCAGCAGGTCGATGGGCGTTGCCACGGTCGTCGCCGCGACCCGGCCGATCCCGCCCGTGGTGCCGGCGACCACGGCGGTGATGCCCTCGCCGAGCGAGATGTTCGAATCCGTCAGCGTCTGGCCGTTGACGAGCCGGTCGCCGATCAACTGGACGATCTCCGGGCTCTCGGCGAACTTTCCGTGGGCGAGACGATCGCCCGATCTCACCTTGGTCAGGTCGACGACGGTGATGCCGGCATTTTCGAAGCGGGCGCGATACGGCTCGTCGGCCGGATTGATCTGGCCGAGCCGCTGTATGTCGCCCGAGATGAAGCGGGACAGGGCCAGCGCCCTGTCGTCCTGCGAGACGAAAATGGTGAATTTCGGTTTCTTGCCGCCGAGTTCCGACCATTGCCGTGCAAAGACATCGATGTCGATGTCGGGCGAGGCGAGGATGACGTTCTCGATCTTCGGCGCGACCTTGCCGTCGCGGATCGACATCTGCCGCAGCGATTCCATCGCAAGCCACGTGCCCATCGAATGGGCGAGGATGGTGATGTCCTTGACGTCCTTGTCGGCCTGCAGCGCTTGCAGCAGCCGCTCCAGGCCGGTGCGCGAGTAGTTGGTGCTCTCCTTGTCATAATTGTAATCGAGCACCCTGGCGCGGGAGGGCCAGGTGAACAGGACCGGCGCCACGTTTGCATTCGAATCGTGCACGATCTGGGCAAAGCGGAAGACGGCATCCTCGTAGCGGTTGTTGAACCCATGCACGAAGACCATCACGTGGCCATTCTTGTTGTGCGTGCGCAACCATCCCTGGCCGCTTTCGACCGAGGGCAGCGGCGCCACCTTGAGGACGGCGAAATCCGTTTCCGGATTGGGCGGTATTTTCTTCGGCCACTGCACCTGACCGACCTTGCGCTTGCTGGCAGGCGGGATCGAGACGGCGATGGCGGTCAGGAAGGGCTGGGCGCTGCGTTCGCCGGAAAAGAGCGTGTTCGGATCGCCGGACGGCAGCCGCGTGGTGGCAACCAGCATGTCGACGGTCGAGGTACCCGGTACGGCGGTGGTCTCCGCGATCGGCGCCATGAACCCCTTATGGCCGCCGCAGGCGGCAAGGGCCACCGAAACGAGCAGGACGACTGCCACACGCCACGCACAACCCATTCCGGCACTCCCCCTGACGATGCCGCACGATGGCAACCTCCCCCGCCAGCCACGCCGCCGGCGGATGCCCCCGCTCCTTCTGCACAGATTTAACCGGCGTTGCTTTTGCAGGCAATCAGATAAGGGGGGCAACGGCAGTGCAGGATAGCCTGAACACCGCCTGCGCCTTCAGCCTCAGGCGTAACGCCGGCCAAAGCCCTTCATCCCTTCGGATGCCTCCGTGTCTCCCTCACCACTCGGCGACGCTGCCGTCCGCATGCCGCCAGACCGGGTTGCGCCAATGATGGCCTTCCTTGGCGCGCTCGATCACATAGGCCTCGTCCACCTCGATGCCGAGGCCGGGCCCCTGCGGGATCGAGACGAAGCCGTCGGCATAGTGGAACACCTCTTTGTTGGAGATGTAGTCCAGGATGTCGTTGCCCTGGTTGTAGTGGATGCCGAGGCTCTGTTCCTGGATGAACGCGTTGTAGGAGACGGCGTCGACCTGCAGGCAGGCGGCGAGCGCGATCGGCCCGAGCGGGCAATGCGGCGCCAGAGCCACGTCGTAGGCCTCGGCCATCGCGGCGATCTTGCGGCACTCGGTGATCCCGCCGGCATGGGAAAGGTCCGGCTGGATGATGTCGACATAGCCGTCCGAAAGCACCGACTTGAAGTCCCAGCGCGAATAGAGGCGCTCGCCGAGCGCGATCGGCGTCGAGCAGTGGTTGGCGATCTCCTTCAGCGTCTCCCTATTTTCGGAGAGCACCGGCTCCTCGATGAACATCAGCTTGTAGGGCTCGAGTTCCTTCGCCAGCACCTTGGCCATCGGCTTGTGGACGCGGCCGTGGAAATCGACGCCGATGCCGATATGCGGCCCGATCGCCTCGCGGATGGTGGCGATCGTCTCGACCGCCTTCTCCACCTTGTCCCAGGTGTCGACGATCTGCATCTCCTCACAGCCGTTGAGCTTGATCGCCTTGAAGCCGCGGGCGACCACCTCGCGCGCGTTGTTGGCGACGTCGGAGGGGCGGTCGCCGCCGATCCAGGAATAGACCTTGATGCGGTCGCGGCACTGGCCGCCGAGCAGCGCGTGGACCGGCTGGCCATAGGCCTTGCCCTTGATGTCCCACAGCGCCTGGTCGATGCCGGCAAGTGCCGACATGTGCACGGCGCCGCCGCGATAGAAGCCGCCGCGATACATCACCTGCCAGTGATCCTCGATCAGCATCGGGTCCTTGCCGACCAGATAGTCGGCAAGCTCGTGCACGGCCGCCTCGACCGTCAGCGCCCGCCCCTCCACGACCGGCTCGCCCCAGCCGGTGACGCCCGCGTCGGTCTCGATCTTCAGAAACAGCCAGCGCGGCGGGACGATATAGGTGGTGAGCTTGGTGATCTTCATGGTGGTGATGTCCGTTCGAACGAGGATTTGAGTGGTCGGGGCCCTGGCCGTTTTTTCAACCAGTTTCGGCCAGCTCGGCGCGCAGCCGTATCGCCGGCGCCGCGTCGCGTGTGGCGAGGTCGCGGGCGGCAAGGTCGAGCATGCGGTGCGAGCAGGCGCGGGCGGCCGCCCTGTCGCGCAGGCGCAGCGCCTCGACCAGCTGGCGATGCACTTCGAGCGCCTCGTCCCGGCGATCGACGACCTCGTTGGAGCGATGCAGCGAGTAGATCAGCGCCGCATGGATGATGGCGGAGAGCTGACGGAACACCAGGTTGTGGCTGGCCTTCAGCAGGATTTCGTGGAACTGCACGTCGGCGCGGGTGAAGGCCTCGGTGTCGCCATCGGCATCGGCGTCACGCATCCGCATCCAGGCGCCTTCCAGATCGGCGATTTCCTGTACCGTGGCGCGCTCGGCGGCGAATTCGGCGGCAACCGGCTCGACGGTGCGGCGGGTCTCGAGGATGCAGCCGAGAAGGTCGAGGTCCTCGATGCGCGGCCCCATCCATTCGAGGACCTGCGGGTCGAGAATGTTCCAGTCCGCCTCAGCGCAGACCACCGTGCCCACGCGCGGCCGGCTGCTGACGAGCCCCTTGGCGGCGAGCACCTTCAGCGTTTCGCGGATCACCGTGCGGCTGACGCCATAAAGCCCGCAAAGATCATTTTCCCTGGGCAGGGCGGTGCCCGCCGGATAGCGCTCCGAGCAGATGTCTAGGCCGATCGCCGCGATCACCGACTTCTGCACGCGCGGGCGCCTCGGCTGCGCCACCTCCGCCGCCGCGATTGCGACCTCCGTCATGCTGCAGACCTCCGCTCTTCGCTGCCGTGTCGTACTAACCCATTCATCATACCTTGACAACAATATGTATGATGAATGCGCACCGAGTACCCCGGCCGCCTGTGACCGTGCCGCGCTGCCGATCGAGGAGCCCCACGAGTTGCTGCACCAAGGCGGTCATCCGCAGGCCGGCTGCGACAGGAAATTCCACGCCGGTGCGTCAAAAGTTGACATTCCTTTCGTGACGCGGGCGGGGATATGCGCTAGGGAACCCCCAGACAATGGCTGGTGCAGCGGCTTGTCCGTCCCCATATGCCATGATTGACCGGATGTGAGGACTTTGCAGATGCCAGCTTATCGTTCCCGAACCACCACCCACGGCCGCAACATGGCCGGCGCCCGCGGCCTGTGGCGCGCCACCGGCATGAAGGACGGGGATTTCGGCAAGCCGATCATCGCGGTGGTGAATTCGTTCACCCAGTTCGTGCCTGGCCACGTGCACCTGAAGGACCTCGGCCAGCTGGTTGCCCGCGAGATCGAGGCGGCCGGCGGCGTCGCCAAGGAATTCAACACGATCGCCGTCGACGACGGCATCGCCATGGGCCATGACGGCATGCTCTATTCGCTGCCGTCGCGCGAAATCATCGCCGACAGCGTCGAGTACATGGTCAACGCCCATTGCGCCGACGCCATGGTCTGCATCTCCAACTGCGACAAGATCACCCCGGGCATGCTGAACGCGGCGATGCGGCTGAACATCCCGGCCGTGTTCGTTTCCGGCGGGCCGATGGAGGCCGGCAAGGTCGTGCTGCACGGCAAGACCCAGGCGCTCGACCTCGTCGACGCCATGGTTGCCGCCGCCGACGACAGCATCTCCGACGAGGACGTCAAGACCATCGAGCGCTCCGCCTGCCCGACCTGCGGCTCGTGCTCGGGCATGTTCACCGCCAACTCGATGAACTGTCTGACCGAGGCGCTCGGCCTGTCGCTGCCCGGCAACGGCTCGACGCTCGCCACCCACGGCGACCGCAAGCGCCTGTTCGTCGAGGCCGGCCACCTGATCGTCGATCTCGCCCGCCGCTATTACGAACAGGACGACGAGACCGTGCTGCCGCGCAACGTCGCCAACAAAAAGGCCTTCGAGAACGCCATGTCGCTCGACATCGCCATGGGCGGCTCGACCAACACCGTGCTGCACATTCTGGCGGCGGCTTACGAGGGCGGCATCGAATTCACGCTCGACGACATCGACCGGCTGTCGCGCAAGGTGCCGTGCCTGTCGAAGGTCGCCCCGGCCAAGGCCGACGTGCACATGGAAGACGTCCACCGCGCCGGCGGCATCATGCGCATCCTGGGCGAACTCGACCGCGGCGGCCTGATCCACCGCGATACCCCGACCGTGCATGCCGCCACGCTCGGCGACGCCATCGACCGCTGGGACATTTCCCGCACGAACAGCGAGACGGTTCGCACCTTCTTCCGGGCGGCCCCGGGCGGCATCCCGACCCAGGTGGCGTTCAGCCAGGAAGCCCGCTGGGACGAACTCGATACCGACGGCGAAAACGGCGTCATCCGCTCGGTCGAGCACCCGTTCTCCAAAGACGGCGGGCTGGCGGTGCTGAAGGGCAACATCGCGCTCGACGGCTGCATCGTGAAGACGGCCGGCGTCGATGAATCGATCCTGAAGTTCACCGGCCCGGCGGTCGTCTTCGAAAGCCAGGACGCGGCGGTCAAGGGCATCCTCGGCGGCGAGGTCAAGGCCGGCGATGTCGTCGTCATCCGCTACGAGGGCCCGAAGGGCGGCCCCGGCATGCAGGAGATGCTCTATCCGACGAGCTACCTGAAGTCGAAGGGCCTCGGCAAGGCCTGCGCGCTGGTCACCGACGGCCGCTTCTCCGGCGGCACCTCGGGCCTTTCGATCGGCCACGCCTCGCCGGAAGCCGCACAGGGCGGCGCGATCGGCCTGGTGCGCCAGGGCGACATCATCGAGATCGACATTCCGAACCGCACCATCAACCTGGCGGTCCCGGAGGCCGAACTCGCCACCCGCCGCGCAGAGCAGGACAAGCTCGGCTGGAAGCCGGCGCAGCCGCGCAAGCGCAACGTCACGACGGCGCTGAAGGCCTATGCTGCCTTTGCCAGCTCCGCCGATCTCGGCGCGGTGCGCATCCTGCCCGAATAAGGGCTGTTGCGAATTCAGAGCTGATCGAGAGGGCCGCCTGAGCGGCCCTTTTTTGCATTTGCGCCGCGGCTTCCAGATGAGTATCGGATCCGCGAGCTCTTTCCTCATCCACATTTGCGCAGGCGACTGGTATTTTTACGAGGCCGTTGTCGGAAAGCCGCCGCATGCTGCGTCTATAGTCAGGCTCGGGGCGGTGAGGCCGGCGCTGGATGAAGCGCAGCCGCCCACGCCTTTGCGTCGAATGTCCCGTTGAGGAGGATGGCGAACATGAGACCGGACCACGAAATCGTCTCCCGTGAAGCCTGGCTGAAGGCGCGCACGGCGCTCCTGGCGCTTGAGAAGGAGGAGACCCGCCTGCGCGACAAGGTGCGGGCCGAACGCCTCGCCCTGCCCTGGGTCAAGGTCGACAAGGCATACACGTTCGACACGCCGGACGGGAAGAAGACGCTGGCCGACCTCTTCGAGGGCCGCAGCCAGCTGATGGTCTATCATTTCATGTTCGGCCCGGACTGGCAGGCCGGCTGCCCCGGCTGCTCGTTCGTCGCCGACCACATCGATGGCATGCTGCCGCACCTCAACCATCACGACGTCACTTTCGTCTGCGTGTCGCGCGCGCCCCTCGACAGAATCGAGGCCTACAAGAAGCGCATGGGGTGGCACTTCCCCTGGGTGTCCTCATATGGCAGCGATTTCAACTTCGACTATCACGTCTCCTTCACCAGGGAGGAGCTGGCGCGCGGCACGGTCGACTACAACTATCGCGAGACGCCGTCGGAACAGGCCCACGACGAACTGCCGGGCATGAGCGCCTTCTTCAAGGATGAGGCGGGAACCGTCTATCATACCTATTCCGGATATGCCCGCGGCGGCGAGGAGATCCTCGGCACGCTGATGGTGCTCGACCGCGCGCCGAAGGGCCGCAACGAGACCGGAACGCTGAGCTTCGTCAAACGGCACGATGAATATGAGGACGCGCCGAAGCCCTGAGGCTTGGACCGGCGCGGCCTGACGACCGCGGACGTCGAGCGTTGCCGCCCGCAGGGTTGAGCGCGCGGCGCCCCTATTGCTCGCATCTGAGAAAAACAGGATCGGAGGAACCATGTCCCAGAACCAAGGAAAATTCGTCTGGTACGAGCTGATGACCAGCGACATTGCCGCTGCCGAGCGGTTCTACAAGTCCGTCGTCGGCTGGACCGCCAAGGATGCCGGCATGCCGGACATGACATACACGATCTTCTCGATGGGCGAGAAGATGGTCGCAGGCCTGATGACCACGCCGGAGGAGGCGTCGGGCATGCCGCCGGCCTGGATCGGCTACATCTATGCCGACGACGTCGACGCGACCGCCAGGGACGTCGCGACGAAGGGCGGCAGGGTCTATCGCCAGCCCGACGACATCCCCGGCATCGGCCGTTTTGCCGTGGTGGCGGACCCGCATGGTGCGGCCTTCTGCCTGTTCAACTCCAGCGGCGAGGGCCAGCCGGATGGCGACCAGATGGCGCCCGGCCGGATCGGCTGGCACGAGCTGATGGCGGGCGATCTCGACAGCGCCTGGAGCTTCTATTCCTCCCTCTTCGGCTGGGAAAAGGATCAGGCCCTCGACATGGGCGAAATGGGCATCTACCAGCTCTTCAAGATCGACGGCCAGACGTGCGGCGGAATGATGACCAAGCCGAAGGACATGCCCGCACCGCCATACTGGGCCTATTACTTCAACGTCGAGGGCATCGACGCGGCCGTCGAGCGCGTCAACGCCGGCGGCGGCAAGGTCGTCATGGGACCGATGGAGGTGCCCGGCGGCGCGTGGATCATCAATGGCGTTGATCCGCAGGGCGCCCATTTCGCGCTGGTCGCGCCGAAGCGCTGACAAACCCGTGCACTGCCTGCTTCTGTGCCCGGACATCTCCCGCAGCGATTGCAGTACATCGTCGCGGGAGATGGCCGATGGCGCAACGCCATCCCCGGCCGATCTGCCGTTTCATCGAACCGCAGCGACGCCGCCGTTTTCGGGGCCGTCCCGATTAGGCACAGGGAGAATTGCCCCAAACGCCCGGGTTTCCAATATCGGCACGGTTTTCGATCGAATTTTAGCGGTTGCTGAAACCGTAGAATAATTTCTGCGCGCTATCGTCGGGCCAACATTATGACGATGGGGCATTCCAAAGATGAAAACGACGACGGAACAGCTTTCCCGTCTGGCGCGGGACCGGCGCGGCAACTTCGCCGCGATGACGGCAATCTTGCTGCCGGTGCTTCTCGGCGCCGGCGGCATCTCGATCGATGTCACCAAGATGATCATGACGAAGACGCGGCTGCAGGACGCCGCCGATTCGGCAGCACTCGCCGCAGCCTCCGCCCTCGCCAACAAGGGCTATACGGTCGAGAAGGCCAAGCTGCTGGCGATCCAGTTCCTGGCGGCCCAGATGCGCGAAGGCAGCGATCTCGGCGACGAGGTGGCAAAGGCCAAGGATGAGGAGATTACCTCCGGCACCAGCATCGACATCCGGGAGGTCGCCACCGTCGGCACCGGCAAGACGTTCGTCATCAACATGACGGCACGCTACAGCATGGACCTGAACCCGCTGACGCGTCTTCTCGTCAACGACAAGGCGACGCTGACGGCCAGCACCTCGGCGGAGAGCGCGACGGAATCGAAGAACGCCCTTTCGATGTTCCTGGTGGTCGACCGCTCGGGTTCGATGTCGTTCAGAACCGACGAGATCGCCAGCAAGACCGAGGCCTGCCAGAACTACACCGAAGACAATTGGGGCCAGTATCCGAACCTCAAGAGCACAAAACCGTGCTACACGAAGAAGATCGGCGCGCTGAAACTCGCCGTCGCCAGCCTGGCCACGCAGTTGAACACGGCCGACCCCAAGAAGGAACTCGTTCGCACCGCCGCCGTCTCCTACAATGACAATATGCAGACCGAAACCCAGTTCGCCTGGGGTTCCGACGGTGCGCTGGCCTATGTCAATGCCCTGCCCTCGATCCCGACCGGCGGCACGGATTCGCACGCTGCGTTCGCCAAGGCCTTCGACAAGCTCGTCCCGTCCGACAGCAACAAGGAGACGGAGATTCCGGCTCACCGGCAGAAAAACGGCCAGGTGCCGACGAAATACATCGTGTTCATGACCGATGGCGACAACACCGCCTACAACGGCAGCTCGTCGAGCTCGAACGGCAAGAAGTCCGACACCGAGACCAGACAATATTGCGACAAGGCGCGGGCCGCCAAGGTTGAAGTCTACACGGTGGCCTTCATGGCGCCAGCGCGTGGCCAGAGCCTGCTGAAATATTGCGCTACGACGGAAGCCAACTATTTCGAGGCCGACGACATGGGGCAGCTGGTTTCCGCGTTCAAGGCGATCGGCGAGCGGGCCACGGCGGTGATCGCCCGCCTCACGCACTGATGCAAGTCGTCCCGGAGGCCGGCGGTTTCGGGACGGCCACAGCATACCCCGACCGATAAGCTTGCGCCGCGCAACGTTCGCGGCCGACGACCGGACAGGACCCGCCGCGCCTCAGGCCGGCGGGTCCTCGCGTTTTTGGGCCGGCCGGCTTTCTGGCGGCGCCGTATTGCATGCGTTCCGGATAGATGCAAAATTGTGGCAAGGGCTGGATTGCGATGGTTGCCGACTGAAGTGAAGGGGGTCGTTACCGCCCATGATGAACAGGGTCACCGCCAGCGAGATCCCCACCCCCGCGCTGCGCTCCACGGAGCCGACGCAGCTTGCAACCGAACTTGTGGAACGCCTGAAATACCGCATCGGCAAGGACCCGAAGGTGGCCAAGCCGCACGACTGGCTGACCGCGGCCATTCTCGTGGCGCGCGACCGCATCACCGACAAGTGGATGGATTCGACGCGGCGCACCTATGCGATCGGCGCCAAGCGCGTCTATTACCTGTCGCTGGAATTCCTGATCGGGCGGCTGATGCGCGACGCCATGACGAATATCGGCCTGATGGACGAGATGCGCGAGGCGCTCGCCTCGCTGGGCGTCGATATCGACGTGATTGCCGAGCTCGAGCCGGATGCCGCACTCGGCAATGGCGGTCTCGGCCGGCTGGCCGCCTGCTTCATCGAATCGATGGCGACCACCGACGTGCCGGCCTACGGCTACGGCATCCGCTACGTCCATGGCCTGTTCCGCCAGGAACTGGCCGATGGCTGGCAGGTCGAACTGCCGGAAACCTGGCTCGCCCACGGCAATCCCTGGGAGTTCGAACGGCGCGAGAGCTCCTATGAGATCGGCTTCGGCGGCGCGGTCGAGACGGTCGACCTCGGCGGCGGGCGGCAGCGCTTCATCTGGAAGCCGGCCGAACGCGTCATCGCCACCGCCTTCGACACGCCGGTGGTCGGCTGGCGGGCCAGGCGGGTCAACACCCTGCGTCTCTGGTCGGCCTATCCGATCGATCCGATCCTGCTCGCCGCCTTCAATGCCGGCGACCATATCGGCGCGCTGCGCGAGAGCAACAAGGCCGAAAGCCTCACCCGCGTCCTCTATCCGGCCGATGCGACGGCCGCCGGCCAGGAGCTGCGGCTGCGTCAGGAGTTCTTCTTCTCCTCCGCCTCGCTGCAGGATATCCTGCGCCGCCATCTGCAGCAGTATCCGGATTTCACCTCGCTGCCGGACGCCGTCGCCATACAGCTGAACGATACCCACCCAGCCGTTTCCGTCGCCGAGCTGGTGCGCCTTCTGACCGACGTGCACGGCATCGACTTCGACGCCGCCTGGGACCTCGCCCGCAAGACCTTCGCCTACACCAACCACACGCTCCTGCCGGAGGCGCTGGAAAGCTGGGCGGTGCCGCTGTTCGAGCGGCTCCTGCCGCGCCACATGCAAATCGTCTACGCCATCAACGCCAAGATCCTGCTCGAGGCCCGCAACGACCACGGCTATGACGACCAGAAGATCCGCAACATCTCGCTGATCGAGGAAAGCGGCGAGCGTCGGGTGCGCATGGGCAATCTCGCCTTTGTCGGTTCGCATTCGGTCAACGGCGTCTCGGCCCTGCACACCGAACTGATGAAGGAGACGGTGTTTGCCGATCTTCACCGCCTCTACCCGCAGCGCATCAACAACAAGACCAACGGGATCACCCCGCGCCGCTGGTTGATGCAGTGCAATCCCGAGCTCTTCAATCTGATCTGCGAATCGATCGGCGTCTCCTTCGAGGAAGATGCCGAGCGGCTGAAGCAACTGGATGTCTTCGCCGGCGACGCCGCATTCCAGGAGCGCTTTGCCGCGATCAAGCGGCAGAACAAGATCAAGCTCGCCCAGCTCGTCCAGGCCCGGGTCGGCATACGCATCGACCCCGAGGCGATGTTCGACATCCAGATCAAGCGCATCCACGAATACAAGCGCCAGCTTCTCAACATCATCGAGGCGGTTGCGCTCTACGACCAGATCCGCTCCCGTCCGGAGCTGGACTGGGTGCCGCGCGTCAAGCTGTTCGCCGGCAAGGCGGCGCCGAGCTATCACAACGCCAAGCTGATCATCAAGCTCGCTAACGACGTCGGCCGGGTGATCAACAACGATCCGGCCGTGCGCGGGCTCCTGAAGGTGGTGTTCGTGCCGAACTACAACGTCTCGCTGGCCGAGATGATGGTCCCGGCCGCCGACCTTTCCGAGCAGATTTCCACCGCCGGCATGGAGGCCTCCGGCACCGGCAACATGAAGTTCGCCCTGAACGGCGCGCTGACCATCGGCACGCTTGACGGCGCCAATGTCGAGATGCGCGACCATGTCGGTGCCGACAACATCGTCATCTTCGGCATGACCGCGGCCGAGGTGGCGCGGGTGCGCGCCGAGGGCCACAGCCCGCGTGCCGTCATCGAAAACTCGCCCGAACTTGCCCAGGCGCTGCTCGCCATCTCGTCAGGCGTCTTCTCCCCCGACGACCGCAGTCGCTATGCCGGCCTGATCGAGGGCCTCTACGATCACGACTGGTTCATGGTCGCGGCCGATTTCGACGCCTATGCGAAGGCGCAGCGGGAGGTCGACAGGCTCTGGAAGGACAAGTCGCGCTGGGAGACCAAGACCATCCTGAACACCGCCCGCATGGGCTGGTTTTCTTCCGACCGGACGATCCGTCAGTACGCAACCGAGATCTGGGGCGCTTGATGGCGAGAGGGGGCCCGCTGGAAAAACAATCGACGGGCCTGGCCAAGGCCGATATCGACGCCATCATGGGAAGCCGCCATGCGGACCCTTTTTCGGTGCTCGGCGTCCACCAGGCGGGCGACGGCTTCGTCGCCCGCTGCTTCATTCCGGGCGCAGACACAGTCACAGCCGAAACGCTTGCCGGCAAGCCGATCGGCGAACTGGCGCTGATCCATCCCGCCGGCATCTTCGAGGGCGCGGTCGCCATCCGCATGCGGCAGCCGATCCGCTACCGAGCCAGCAACGCCGACGGGGCGTGGATCGTGGTCGATCCCTACTCCTTCGGCCCGGTGCTCGGGCCGATGGACGACTACTACATTCGCGAGGGCTCGCATCTTCGGCTGTTCGACCGGATGGGCGCTCATCCGCTGACGCTCGAAGGGGTCGACGGCTTCCACTTCGCCGTCTGGGCCCCGAACGCGCGGCGCGTTTCGGTGGTCGGCGACTTCAACGAATGGGACGGTCGCCGCCACCTCATGCGGCTGCGCCGCGACACCGGCATCTGGGAGATCTTCCTGCCTGGCGTCGAGGCGGGCCAGGCCTACAAGTACGAGATCGTCGGCAAGAACGGCGAGCTTTTGCCGCTGAAGGCGGACCCGTTCGCGCGACGCTCCGAACTGCGCCCGCGCACCGCCTCGATGACGACCGGCGAGATCGAGCAGGCCTGGGAAGACGACGCCCATCGGGCCTTCTGGTCCGACGCCGATCCGCGCCGCCAGCCGATCTCCATCTACGAAGTGCATGCCGGCTCCTGGCAGCGGCGCGACAATGGCGAGATGCTGTCCTGGGACGAGCTTGCCGATCGGCTGATCCCCTATTGCGTCGACATGGGTTTCACCCACATCGAGTTCCTGCCGATCTCGGAGTACCCGTACGACCCGTCGTGGGGCTACCAGACGACCGGGCTTTACGCGCCGACGGCCCGCTTCGGCGAGCCGGAGGGTTTTTCCCGCTTCGTCAACGGTGCCCACAAGGTCGGCCTCGGCGTCATCCTCGACTGGGTGCCGGCGCATTTTCCGACCGACGAGCACGGCCTTCGCTGGTTCGACGGCACGGCCCTCTACGAGCATGCCGACCCCCGCAAGGGCTTCCATCCGGACTGGAACACGGCGATCTACAATTTCGGCCGCCAGGAAGTTCTCGCCTATCTCATCAACAATGCGCTCTACTGGGCGGAGAAGTTCCATATCGATGGCTTGCGCGTCGATGCGGTCGCCTCGATGCTCTACCTCGACTATTCGCGCAAGCACGGCGAGTGGCTGCCGAACGAGTACGGCGGCAACGAGAACCTCGAGGCGGTCCGCTTCCTGCAGGCGATGAACGCCAGCGTCTACGGCGCCCACCGGGGCGTTTTGACGATCGCCGAGGAATCCACCTCCTGGCCGAAGGTTTCCCATCCCGTGCACGAGGGCGGCCTGGGCTTCGGCTTCAAGTGGAACATGGGCTTCATGCACGACACGCTCGCCTATCTGAAGCGCGAGGCCGTGCACCGCAAGTTCCATCACAACGACATCACCTTCGGCCTGCTCTACGCCTTTACCGAGAACTTCGTCCTGCCGCTCTCCCATGACGAGGTCGTGCACGGCAAGGGCTCGCTGATCGCCAAGATGGCCGGCGACGACTGGCAGAAGTTCGCGACGCTGCGGGCCTACTACGGCTTCATGTGGGGCTATCCGGGCAAGAAGCTCTTGTTCATGGGCCAGGAATTCGCCCAGTGGCGGGAGTGGGACGAGAACCGGGCGCTCGACTGGAACCTGCTGGAGTATCCGCTGCACGAGGGCATGCGCCGGCTGGTGCGCGACCTCAACGGCACCTACCGCTCCAAGCCGGCGCTGCACGGGCGCGACTGCGAGCCCGAGGGTTTCGAATGGCTGATCGCCGACGACCGGGACAATTCGGTCTTCGCCTGGCTGCGCAAGGCGCCGGGCGAGAAGCTGATCGCCGTCGTCACCAGTTTCACGCCGGTCTACCGCGAGAACTATCGCGTGAAACTGCCGGTCGAGGGACGATGGAGGGAGATCCTGAACACCGACGCCGAAATCTACGGCGGGTCGGGCAAGGGAAATGGCGGCGCCGTCGAAGCGGTAAGGGACGACAAGGGGAACGTCTCTGCTGCGATCACGCTGCCGCCGCTGGCGACCCTGATGCTGGAACAGGATGCTTAGCTTTCGGGAGGACACCATGGATCAGAAACGGACTCATCCCCTCGCGCGCGACGCGATGGCCTATGTGCTGGCGGGTGGACGGGGCAGCCGCCTGAAGGAACTGACCGACCGCCGCGCCAAGCCGGCGGTCTATTTCGGCGGCAAGGCCCGCATCATCGATTTCGCCCTGTCCAACGCGCTTAATTCAGGCATCCGTCGCATCGGCGTCGCCACCCAGTACAAGGCCCATTCGCTGATCCGCCACCTGCAGCGCGGCTGGAACTTCTTCCGCCCCGAGCGCAACGAGAGCTTCGATATCCTGCCCGCCAGCCAGCGCGTCTCCGAGACCCAGTGGTACGACGGCACCGCCGACGCCGTCTACCAGAACATCGACATCATCGAGGACTACGGCGTCGAATACATGGTCATCCTGGCCGGCGACCACGTCTACAAGATGGACTACGAGCTGATGCTGCAGCAGCACGTCGACTCCGGCGCGGAGGTGACCGTCGGCTGCCTCGAGGTGCCGCGCATGGAGGCGACCGGCTTCGGGGTGATGCATGTCGACGACAAGGACCAGATCGTCGACTTCGTCGAAAAGCCCGCCGACCCGCCCGGCATCCCGGGCAATCCGGACATGGCGCTCGCCTCGATGGGCATCTACGTCTTTCACACGAAATTCCTGATGGAACTGCTGCGACGCGACGCCGCCGAGCCCGATTCCACCCGCGACTTCGGCAAGGACATCATCCCCTACGTGGTCGAGCACGGCAAGGCGGTCGCCCACCGCTTCAATGCCTCCTGCGTGCGCTCCGACTTCGAGCGCCAGGCCTATTGGCGCGACGTCGGCACGGTGGACGCCTACTGGCAGGCCAATATCGACCTGACCGACGTCACGCCCGAACTCGACATCTATGACAGCACCTGGCCGATCTGGACCTTCGCCGAGATCTCGCCGCCGGCGAAATTCGTCCACGACGACGAGAACCGCCGCGGCTCGGCAATTTCCTCGCTGGTGTCCGGCAACTGCATCATTTCCGGCTCGGCGCTGCACCGCAGCCTGCTCTTCACCGGCGTGCGCGCCAATTCCTATTCGCGGCTGGAGGGTGCCGTCGTACTGCCGGACGTGACGATCGGACGGCACGCGCAGTTGCGCAACGTCGTCATCGACCGCGGCGTGATCATCCCGGAGGGCCTGATCGTCGGCGAGGACCCGGACCTCGACGCGAGCCGCTTTCGTCGCTCGGAGAACGGAATATGCCTGATCACCCAGGCAATGATCGACAGACTCGAACTCTAGCCAGGATCTCCCATGAATGTTCTTTCGGTGTCGTCCGAAGTCTTCCCGCTCGTCAAGACCGGCGGCCTCGCCGACGTCGTCGGCGCCCTGCCGCTCGCCCTTGCCGGCAACGGCGTGCGGATGCGCGTGCTGGTGCCCGGCTATCCCGCGGTGATGGAGCAGATTGCCAAGCCCCGCAAGGTCGCGACACTTCTGAGCGTGTTCGGCGACGAGATGCGCCTTCTCGCCGTCCAGCACGCCGGTCTCGACCTGCTCGTCCTTGACGCGCCCGCCTACTACAACCGCAACGGCGGCCCCTATGTGGACTCCACGGGCAAGGACTACCCCGACAACTGGAAACGTTTCGCGGCACTGTCGCAGGCCGGCGCCGAGATCGCCCGCGGCATCCTCCCGGACTGGACGCCGGACCTCGTCCACGCCCACGACTGGCAGGCGGCGATGACGCCGGTCTACATGCGCTACACGGGCCTGGAGCATGTGCCCAGCCTGATCACCGTGCACAACCTCGCCTTCCAGGGGCAGTTCGGCCCCGACATTTTCCCGCAACTCGGCCTGCCGGCGTCGGCCTTCAGCTTCGACGGGCTCGAATATTACGGCGACGTCAGCTTCCTCAAGGGCGGGCTGCGCACCGCCTGGGAGGTCACCACCGTCAGCCCCACCTATGCGCAGGAGATCCGCACGCCCGAGTTCGGCATGGGGCTGGAGGGCCTGATCAATGCCCGGGCCGGCGAGCTGATCGGGATCGTCAACGGCATCGACACCGCGGTGTGGGATCCGAGGACCGATCGGCACATCGCCGCCAATTATGGCCCCGGCGCCCTTCGCGCCCGCTCGAAGAACCGCGCCGCGCTCGCAGAGCGCTTCGGACTGGGGGAAGACGACGGACCGATCTTCTGCGTCGTCTCGCGCCTCACCTGGCAGAAGGGCATCGACCTGATCGCCGAGGTCGCCGACTGGATCGTTGCCGAGGGCGGCAAGCTCGCCGTTCTCGGCGCCGGCGACCAGGGGCTGGAAGGGGCGCTCCTGGCCGCCGCCTCCCGCCACCGCAGCCGCATCGGCGTCGTCATCGGCTACGACGAACCGCTCTCCCATCTGATGCAGGCCGGCGCCGACGCGATTTTGGTGCCGTCGCGCTTCGAGCCTTGCGGCCTCACCCAGCTCTACGGCCTGCGCTACGGCTGCGTGCCGATCGTAGCGCGGACCGGCGGCCTTGCGGACACGGTGATCGACGCCAACGAGGCGGCCCTGCACGCCCGCGTCGCCACCGGCTTCCAATTCGCGCCGGTCAGTGCCGATGGCCTGCGCCAGGCGCTTCGCCGCGCTTTCACCGCATTTCGGGAGCCAAAGGTCTGGGGCCGGTTGCAGAATCAGGGCATGAAGTCCGACGTATCTTGGGAAAGGAGCGCTGAACGCTATGCACGCCTTTACGACAGCCTCCTGGAGAGAGCCTGACAGGCGCTCACCGGCCCGGACCAACCGCCCCGATCCCCGCGACCGTTTCGCCTCTTACGCGCATCGGAATGATTTGAAAGTGCCCCGCATTTCCTGCATCCTTGCCTTCTTGTCAGGCGCGCATTCCGCTGCACGGCATCCATAATTCCAAGAGTTCCGAGCCAGCCATGATCAAGACCGTATCCACCAAGCCGTATGACGACCAGAAGCCCGGCACGTCCGGCCTGCGCAAGAAGGTGCCCGTCTTCCAGCAACCGAACTACGCCGAGAACTTCATCCAGTCGATCTTCGATTCGCTGGAGGGCTTTTCCGGGCAGACGCTGGTGATCGGCGGCGACGGTCGCTACTACAACCGCGAGGTGATCCAGATCGCCATCAAGATGGCGGCGGCGAACGGCTTCGGGCAGGTGCTGGTCGGCCGCGGCGGCATCCTGTCGACGCCGGCCGCCTCGCACCTCATCCGCAAATACGGCGCCTTCGGCGGCATCATCCTGTCGGCGAGCCACAATCCGGGCGGACCGACCGAGGATTTCGGCATCAAGTACAATGTCGGCAATGGCGGACCGGCGCCGGAGAAGATTACCGACGCGATCTTCGCCCGCTCGAAGGTGATTGACAGCTACAAGATTGCCGACGCCGCCGACATCAATATCGACCTCGAAGGGACGCAGACCGTCGAAGGCATGACCGTGACCGTCGTCGACCCGGTGACGGATTATGCCGATCTGATGGAGCAGCTGTTCGACTTCCCCGCCATCCGCCGCATGTTCGCCGGCGGATTCCGTGTGGTGTTCGACGCCATGAGCGCGGTGACGGGCCCCTACGCCAAGGAGATTCTCGAGAACCGCCTCGGCGCGCCGAAGGGATCGGTGCTGAACTTCATGCCGCTGCCGGATTTCGGCGGCCACCATCCTGATCCGAACCTCGTCTATGCCCGCGCCCTCTACGACACGATGATGGCCGACGACGCGCCCGACTTCGGCGCCGCCTCGGACGGCGACGGCGACCGCAACCTGATCATCGGCCGCGGCATCTTCGTGACGCCGTCCGACAGCCTGGCGCTGCTCGCGGCCAATGCCCATCTGGCGCCGGGCTACAGTAAGGGGCTCGCCGGCATCGCCCGTTCCATGCCGACCAGCGGCGCCGCCGACCGGGTGGCGGACAAGCTCGGCATCGGCATGTACGAGACGCCGACCGGCTGGAAGTTCTTCGGCAACCTGCTCGACGCCGGCAAGGTGACGATCTGCGGCGAGGAGAGCGCCGGAACCGGCTCCGACCACGTCCGCGAGAAGGACGGCCTCTGGGCGGTGCTGCTCTGGCTGAATATTCTCGCGGTGCGCAAGGAAAGCGTCATCGACATCGTCAGGGCGCATTGGGCCACCTACGGCCGCAACTACTACTCGCGCCACGACTACGAGGAAGTCGACACGGACGCCGCCAACGGGCTGATTTCCGCGCTGCGCGACCGTCTCGCCGACCTTCCCAGCAAGACCTTCGGCGCGCTCACGGTCGAGAAGGCCGACGACTTCGCCTATCACGACCCGGTCGACCACTCTGTCAGCGAGCACCAGGGCATCCGCATCCTGTTTGCCGGCGGCTCGCGCATCGTCTTCCGCCTGTCCGGCACCGGTACCTCCGGCGCCACGCTGCGCGTCTATATCGAGCGCTTCGAGCCGGACACCTCGCGCCATGACATCGAGACTCAGAAGGCGCTCGCCGATCTCATCGCGGTCGCCGACGAGATCGCCGGCATCAAGGGCCGCACCGGCCGCAGCGCCCCGAGCGTGATTACCTGAGGATGACAGAAATAGACCCGGTCTCCGCCATCGAGCCGAGGACCGCGGAACCTCTCGGCGCGACAGTCGTGGAGGGCGGCGTCTCCTTCGCCGTCCATTCCCGCGACGCAGCCCGCATCGATCTTTGCCTGTTCGACGAACACGGCCGGCGCGAGACCCGCCGCGTTCCGATGCAGCGCGACGACACGGGCCTGCATCGGGCGTTCGTCGAAGGGATCGGCCCCGGCACGCGCTACGGCTTCCGGGCCGAGGGCATCTATTCACCTGACCACGGTCTCTGGTTCGACCCCGCCAAGCTGCTGGTCGATCCCTACGCGAAGGAACTCGACCGCCGTTTCGTCCACGACAATCGCCTGACGCAGCAGGGCGAGGAAACCGCCGACCTCGTGCCGAAGGCGATCGTGACGATCGACCGGCCGGTGCCGGTCGCCCCGCCGCTGTTTCGCCCCGGCGGCGTCATCTACGAGGTCGCCGTGCGCGGCTTCACCATGCTGCACCCCGACATTCCGGAGAACATGCGCGGCACGATCGCCGCGCTCGCCCATCCGGCGGTCGTCTCGCACCTGAAGCGCATCGGAGTCGATGCGGTCGAACTGATGCCGATCGTCGCCTGGATCGACGAGCGCCACCTTCCGCCGCTCGGCCTGCACAACAGCTGGGGCTACAATCCGATCGCGCTGATGGCGCTGGACCCGCGGCTGGCGCCGGGCGGCATGGCGGAACTTGCTGCGACCGTGGCAGCCCTTCGCGCCGAGGGCATCGGCGTCATCCTCGACCTGGTCTTCAACCATTCGGGCGAGAGCGATCGCTTCGGCACCACGCTGTCGATGCGCGGGCTGGACAACCTCACCTATTACCGGCACGTCGCCGGCCGCCCCGGCGATCTCGTCAACGACACCGGCTGCGGCAACACCATCGCCTGCGAGCACCCGGTCGTACGCCGGCTGATACTCGATTCGATGCGCCATTTCGTCCGAAATGCCGGCGTCGATGGATTCCGGTTCGATCTCGCCTCGGTCCTCGGCCGCAATGGCAAGGGCTTCGACCCGCAGGCCGCCCTCTTCGCCGAGATGCAGGTCGATCCGCTGCTCTGCGACCATGTTATCATTGCCGAGCCGTGGGACATCGGCCCCGGCGGTTACCAGCTCGGCAATTTCCCCGCGCCCTTCCTCGAATGGAACGACCGTTTCCGCGACGACACCCGGCTGTTCTGGCGCGGCGATCCGGGCCGGCTCGGGGCCTTTGCCACCCGGCTCTCCGGCTCCGCCGACATCTTCCAGCGCAGCGGCACCAAACGAACGCGCAGCGTCAACTTCGTCGCCGCCCATGACGGCTTCACGTTGAAGGACCTCGTCTCCTATGCCGGCAAGCACAACGAGGCGAACGGCGAGGATAATCGCGACGGCCACGGCGAGAACCACTCCTGGAACAACGGCGTCGAGGGCGAGACGCAAGATGCGGCCGTGCTCTCGGCCCGCAAGCGCGACGTCAAAGCACTGCTCTCCAGCCTATTCGCGTCCAAGGGAACGGTGCTGCTGACCGCGGGCGACGAAGGCGGGCGCAGCCAGCGCGGCAACAACAACGCCTATTGCCAGGACAACGCGATCATCTGGCTCGACTGGAGCCGGTTCGACGAGGAACTGGTTGCCCACACGGCGGCCCTGGGCGGCATCCGGAAGCGCTTCAGTATCTTTTCGGATACCGCCTTCTTCGACGGCGGCAACGTCGAATGGCTGCGGCCCGACGGCCGCCCGATGCGGGTCGAGGACTGGGACAGTCCCTTTGCCGGCACGCTGGTGATGGTGCTGGCAAGCAAGGAGGTCGATACCGGCGAGACGGTGCGCCTGGCGGTCGGGTTCAACCGCACGAGCGAACCGGTTGCGCTCAAACTTCCGGCAGCGAACGGCAAGATCTGGCTGGAGTTCCTCGCTACTGAGCAGGCGGCAGAACTGGCGCCGCGCAGCGTCACTTTTCTGATCGAGCAGGCCTGACGGTTACGGCGGAGTTCCGTTGCGAGGGATGCCCCTTTCCATCGGAAATCCTGCGAAAAAACGGTTACCATTCGGCAATCCATGCGCTAAAGCAGGTCGCGCGGAAAAACGTCGCCACCTGCTTTAAGTTTTTGTTCCCACGCACGTCTTTGTCCCGAAACCGTTACACACGATCGGAAGACTTGCGCTAGAAACGCAGCCGACTCGGCTGCCGGATACGAACGAAAGGACCGTCCATGCCCCGCGAAATCCACCTCACTGACGTCAAGGACCTGGTGGGTAAGGAGATCGGCCTCTCACGGTGGTTCACGGTCGACCAGACGATGATCGATCGTTTCGCGCAGGCCACGGAGGACCACCAGTTCATCCATACCGATCCGGTCCGCGCCGCGCAGGAGACGCCCTTCGGCGGCACGATCGCCCACGGTTTCCTGTCGCTGTCGCTGTTGTCGGCGATGAACTACGACTGCCTGCCGAAGGTGATCGAGCAGACGATGGGCATCAACTACGGCTTCGACAAGGTCCGCTTCATGACGCCGGTGAAGAGCGGCGCGCGCGTGCGCGGCCGCTTCACCATGGCCGATGCGCGCTTTCGCGGCGCCGGCATGCTGATGTGCACCTATGACGTCACGGTGGAGATCGAGGACGAGCGCAAGCCGGCGCTGACCGCCAACTGGCTGACGATCATCCAGTTCGATCCAAAGGATCGGCCGGAGGACGCGTAGGCGGGCGGCCCTGGTTCCAATCAAAATCCAAGTTTGTGCGGGTCGCCGCGCTGATCCCAGACCCGCAGGATCTCCAGCCGGCGGGAGCGCACGCGATAGATGATGGAAAAGGGCGTGCGCCGGATTGGAAACTCCCGCACGTCGGCGATGCCCGTCGCTTCACCCGCATAAGGGTTGTCTGCCAGGAGGCGTTCTGTGGCGAGCAGATGTTGCCTCGCACGCCTGGCGCCTTGAGGGAAGACACGCGAATAGTAGAGGCGCATCCATTGGAGATCGGCCACCGCGCTCGGCAGGTAGACGATCTCCATCGATCAAGGCTCTTTCAGGCGATCGGGCTGTGGTTCGGGTAGCTCCTGGTCGCTGTCCCAGCTGTTCATCCAGCGATGAACGGCGTCGGCGGAGACAAAGGCGCCGGCGTCGGCCTGCTCCAATGCTCTTTCGATTGCCAGTCGCTTGGCATCCTGCGCATCGAGAAACATCTCGATTGCCTTTGCCGCCACGTGAGACGCGGAGCGGTCCTGATTGCGCGCCTCGGCCTCGAGGCGGGCTTTCAGCTCGGAATCAAGGCGAAGTGAAAACGGTGCAGACATGGCCAGCCGATACAATGTAGCGATGTTCGCTACATTGTATCGCATTAGGCGACGGTCTTGAAGCGGCCCTCAATGCGCCGCGTCTTCCGCCCCTTCGGCCAGGACCCCGAACGCATAGGGCGAGAACGAGCGCCAGCATTCGACCCGGTATTCCTGCTCGCCGGCGCGGTAGATGACCACCTCGATCTTGCCGAGCACGGTGCGCGCGCAGGCGCCGACCGGGAAGGCGGAGGCCGACAGGTCGTGCGGGCTGGCGCTCGCGATCGCCTGCGCGGCCTTCGGTCCGGCGACGAGGATCGCGGTGTTGCGATGCGAGACGTCGACCGCCGAATGCAGCACGCCCGATTTCGCGGCAACCGCAGCCAGGTCGGCCCCCTGCTCGTCGATCAGCAGCCATTCGTCCGGGCCGAGCCAGAGCGCGTGCTGGCCCTTGGCCGAGGCCGAGGTTTTCGGCCTGGTCGGCAGGTCGAGCCCAAGCGCCTTGGAGAGGGCTGCGACCGCGTCGGGTGCTGCCCGCAGCGATAGGCGCGTGGCCGGCGCGGCCGCGCTGACGTGGGCGGCGGCGGAGCCGCCGTTGAAGCCGCCGAGCGGCGCTTTGCGAAGTGCTTGCTCAGCCATTGAGGCGGGCTCCTTCCTTGTCGATGAAGACCATGTCGGTGACCTCGACCGCGATCGTGCGGTCGGGCATCGGCACGTAGAGCGTCTGGCCCATGCGGGCCTGGCCGCCGGCGACGAGCGCCAGCGCAATCGAATGGCCGCAATTCGACGACCAGTAGGACGAGGTGACGTGGCCGAGCATCTTCATCGGGATCGGCTGGTTCGGATCGGCGACAATATGCGCGCCCTCCTCCAGCACCACCGTCGGGTCCTTGGTCTTCAGCCCGACCAGTTGCTTGCGGCCCTCGGCGACGAGGTCCGGGCGCTTCAGGCCGCGAATGCCGACGAAATCGGTCTTCTTCTTCGAGACCGCCCAGCCGACGCCCGCGTCGAAGGGCGTCACCGTGCCGTCGGTGTCCTGGCCGACGATGATGTAGCCCTTTTCGGCGCGCAGGACGTGCATCGTCTCGGTGCCGTAGGCGCAGGCGCCCATCGGCTCGGCCCGGGCCCAGATCGCTTCCCAGACGGCCTGGCCGTAGTCGGCCGGGACGTTGACTTCGAAGCCGGTCTCGCCGGTGAACGACATGCGGAACAACCGGGTCGGCACGCCGCAGATCTTGCCCTCGCGCACGCTCATGTGCGGGAACGCCTCGTTCGAGATATCGATACCCTCGACGAGCGGCGCGATGATCTCGCGCGCCTTCGGCCCCTGCACGGCGATCACCGCCCACTGCTCCGTCGTCGAGGTCAGCCACACCTTCAGGTGCGGGAACTCGGTCTGGAGGTAGTCCTCCATGTGGTTCATCACCCGCGGCGCGCCACCGGTCGTGGTGGTGACGTGGAAGCGGTCCTCGGCGATGCGGCCGACGACGCCGTCGTCATAGACGTAGCCGTCCTCGCGCAGCATGATGCCGTAGCGGCAGCGGCCGGGCTTCAGCGTGTCCCAGGCGTTGGTGTACATCAGGTTCAGGAACTCGGCCGCATCCGGGCCGACCACCTCGATCTTGCCGAGCGTCGAGGCGTCGAACACGCCGGCGACGTCGCGAACCGTCTTGCACTCGCGGCTGACCGCCTCATGCATGGTCTCGCCGGCGCGCGGATAGTACCAGGCGCGCTTCCACTGGCCGACGTCCTCGAACACGGCGCCATGCGCCTCTTCCCAGGCATGCATCGGCGTCTTGCGGGTCGGATCGAACAACTCGCCGCGCGAGTGGTTGATGATCGTCCCGTAGGTCACCGGCGTGTAGGGCGCGCGGAAGGTGGTCAGGCCAACCTTCGGGATGTCGCGGCCCAACGTCTCGGCGGCGATCGCAAGGCCATGGATGTTGGACAGCTTGCCCTGGTCGGTCGCCATGCCGTTTGTGGTGAAGCGCTTGATGTGCTCGATAGAGTGCATGCCCTCGCGCACCGCAAGGCGGATGTCCTTGGCGCAGACGTCATTCTGGAAGTCGATGAACGCCTTGACGTTGTCGTTGGCGCCCGCCCCTTCGGCGGCACCGGCCATGCCGCCGGTCCACTCGAAGGCGTTCTCGGCGCGGATCTCGACCTTGCCGCCGGCTTTGCTGCCGGTCGCACGCGCCATCAGTTCGCCGGCGGCGAGCGCTTCCTCGACGGTCGCCTGTAGGCCGTTGGTGCCGTTGCATGCGCCGACCGACAGGCAGTCCTGCGCATAGGTGCCCGGCAGGAACTGGCCGGTCTCGGCATTGTAGGCGACCTTGCCGCGCGACTGCGAGAACAGATGCACGGACGGCGTCCAGCCGGCCGACATGATCAGCGCGTCGATCGCGATGGTGCGCTTTCCGCCGCCGCCGTTGCGGGCGATCGTCATGGAATTGACGCGGCGGTGTCCCTTGGTGTCGATCACCGAATGGCCGGTCAGCACCTCGATGCCGAGGCTGCGGGCTTCGGCGAGAACGCCCTCGCCCGGCTTGGCGCGGTTGTCGACGATCGCAGCGATCCGGACACCGGCCCGATGCAGGTCGAAGGCGGCCTCATAGGCCGAATCGTTGGCGGTGTAGACGCCCACCTTCTTGCCGACGGCCACGCCGAAGTGGTTGAGGTAGGTGCGCGCCGCCGATGCCAGCATGACGCCGGGGCGATCGTTGTTGGCAAACACCATGTGACGCTCGATCGCGCCGGTCGCCAGGACGACGCGCTTGGCGCGCACCTGCCACATCCGCTCGCGCGGCAGCTTGCGGTCCGGACGGGCAAGGTGCTCGGTGACCCGTTCCGCCAGCACCACGAAGTTCTGCGCATAGTAGCCGAAGGCGGTCGTGCGGGTGAGGACGGTGACGTTGTCCATCGCCGCGAGCCGGGCCGCGGTCGCCTGCGCCCAGGCAAAGCCGTCCTGGCCGTCGATCTTGACCGACTTGTCATAGTGCAGCGCACCGCCGACTTCCGGCTGCTCGTCGCAGAGGATCACGCGGGCACCGGTCTCGGCTGCGGCAAGGGCCGCCGAAAGACCGGCGACACCTGCACCGACGACGAGCACGTCGCAATGGGCGAAGCGGTTCGTGTAATGGTCGGTGTCGGCTTGCGTCGGCGCGACGCCGAGGCCGGCAGCGGCGCGGATGCGCGGCTCGTAGAACTTCTCCCAGGCGGCTTTCGGCCACATGAAGGTCTTGTAGTAGAAGCCCGCCGCGAAGAAAGGCGACAGCAGGTTGTTGATGCCACCGACGTCGAAGGCGAGCGACGGCCAGCGATTCTGCGACGAGATCGTCGCGCCGTCGAACACCTCCTGCACGGTCGCCCGCACGTTCGGCTGCTTGCGGGCGGCGTCGCGCTCGACGTCGATCAGCGCATTCGGCTCCTCGGCGCCGGCCGACAGGATGCCGCGCGGACGGTGGTACTTGAACGATCGGCCGACGAGATGGACGCCGTTGGCCAGCAGCGCCGAGGCGACGGTGTCACCCTCCAGCGCCTCGTAGCTCTTGCCGTCGAAGGTGAACCGCGCCGTGCGGGCCGGGGTCAGGCGGCCAGCGCCTGCGATACGATTGGCCCCGCTCATCCTGCCACTCCTTCCGTAGCTTCATAGGTTTCGACGGTCGTTTCCGTCGCTTTGGGTGCCGGCGACAGGTCCGGCCGCGGCAGGCCAGCCTTGTAGGTCGTCACGAACTTGTCGCTGACGGTGTCGCGCGCGGCGTTGAAGAAGCGGCCGCAACCGTGGATGTGGCGCCAGCGCTCGTAGACGAGGCCCTTGACGTTGTCGCGCAGGAAAAAGAAGGCCTCGAACTCTTCATCCGAGATGTCGGCGATGTTGGTCGGACGCAGGATATGGGCGTCGCCGGCGCCGCGGAACTCCAGTTCCGGGCGCTCTTCCTCGCAGTAGGGGCAATGGATCAGCAGCATCTTGTCGTCTCCTGCCTGCCGCACCTCCTTTGTGGAGTGCGCAGGCGATTTAAGAAGGTTAGTGAGCCACGGCGGCGGCGGCAGCCTCGTCGATCAGGCGGCCGGTGCGGAACCGCTCCATCGTGAAGGGCGCGTTGATCGGATGCGGCTCGTCGCGGGCGATCGTGTGGGCGAAGACATGGGCGGAGCCGGGCGTCGCCTTGAAGCCGCCGGTGCCCCAGCCGCAGTTGACGTAGAGGCCCTTGACCGGCGTCTTGGCCAGGATCGGCGAGCGGTCCGGCGTCACGTCGACGATGCCGCCCCAGGAGCGCATCATCTTCATGCGGGTGAACATCGGGAACAGTTCGCAGATCGCATCCAGCGTGTGGGTGATGATATGCAGGCCGCCGGTCTGCGAGTAGGACTGGTACTGGTCGGTGCCGGCACCGATCACCAGCTCGCCCTTGTCCGACTGCGAGATATAGGCGTGCACCGTGTTCGACATGACGACGCAGGGGAAGATCGGCTTGACCGGCTCGGAGACCATCGCCTGCAGCGGAAAGCTGAGGAGCGGCATGCGGATATCGGCCATCTGCATGACCACAGAGGTGTGCCCGGCAGCAACCACGCCGACCTTCTTGGCGTTGATCGGCCCGCGCGTCGTCTCGACGCCGGCGACGGAACCGTCCGGATTGCGGCGGATGCCGGTGACCTCGCAGTTCTGGATGATGTGGACACCGCGATCGGAGGCGCCGCGGGCGTAGCCCCAGGCGACGGCGTCGTGACGGGCGGTGCCGCCCTTGCGCTGCAGCGCCGCGCCGACGATGGGGTAGCGGGCGGACCGGGAAATATCGAGCGGCGGGCAGTATTCCTTGGCCTGCTCCGGCGTCAGCCATTCGTTGTCGACGCCGTTCAGACGGTTGGCATGGATGGTGCGCTTGAAGCCCTGCATGTCATGGATGTTATGGGCCAGCATCATCACGCCGCGCGGCGAGAACATGACGTTGTAGTTCAGCTCCTGGGAAAGGCCGTCCCACAGCTTCAGCGCATGGTTATAGAGCGCCGCACTCTCGTCATAGAGATAGTTCGAGCGGATGATGGTGGTGTTGCGGCCGGTGTTGCCGCCGCCGAGCCAGCCCTTCTCGAGCACGGCGATATTGGTGATGCCGTGCTCCTTGGCCAGATAGTAGGCGGTCCCGAGACCATGGCCGCCCGCGCCGATGATGATGACATCATACTCCTTGCGCGGCTCGGGCGACGCCCATTGCGGCTCCCATCCCGTGTGGCCGCGCAACGCCTCGCGTGCGACGGCAAAGACCGAATATTTGCGCATCCGCCTCTACTCCGTATGTCGGGTCGATTTCATCGCCGATAGAAAGCAAATCCCGACGGGACGCAACGGTTTCTTTGCGACGCATTCGACCGCCCCTTATGCCTCGATGCGACATTGCCCTGGCTGCAAAGGCGGCGCCCCGGCCGCAAAGGCGTCGTCCCGTGCGCGGCCGGCGGCCATTCAATTTTCCACCGCTTTTGGTCGCCCCATATGGACTTCGCCACGGCGATCTGGTAACGGACGCTCCAATCGCGCGCCCTGTGGGCAGCGAAGCCATATTTGCTTTTGCCTCGTCGACCTGGATCCCCGAGGCTCAACACAAACCGAAGGAACGGGATACACGTGCAGGTACTAGTCCGCGATAACAACGTCGATCAGGCGCTCCGCGCGCTCAAGAAGAAGATGCAGCGCGAAGGTATCTTCCGCGAAATGAAGATGCGGGACTATTACGAAAAGCCGTCGCAGAAGCGCGCCCGCGAGAAGGCAGAAGCCGTCCGCCGCGTCCGCAAGCTGGCCCGCAAGCGCGCCCAGCGCGAAGGCCTGATCAGCGCCGGCCGCACGGCCCGTTGATCCGTCGTTTTTTCGACGTTTTCAGATGCAATCTGGCGGTGGCGAAGCAATCGCCGCCGCCTTTTTTGATGCGCGTCGGGTAATCGCCCGCGGGCCGGATTCCGCGCCGCCGCAGAGGTGCGCGACGGCTTCGCAGGCAGCCGAGCGGGGGACTACCGCGACGCTGGCGGACGGGCAGGCTACAGGGGTGGCGACGCCCCGCCAGCGGGACCGGAGCAGGAGATGGCGCAAGGCGCCGCGAGAGGGACGAGAACTTGGAAATGGCAGCTATCACGGGGCATTCCACCATCACCCTGAAATGCCTCGCGCATATCGCCGGTCTTCGAAGGCCGCTGGCCACCGCCCTCGTCGGCCTGGCCGCTGCGGGATTGCTGGCCGGCTGCCAGAGCAACACCACCTCCGACCTGATGCGGGTCGAGCGCGCCCAGGGCAGCTCGGAGAACATCTCCTCGCTTTCCAGCGTCATTGCCGCCAATCCGCAGGATCCGGAAGGCTATAACGTCCGCGGCTCCGCCTATGGCCGCGCCGGACGGTTCCGCGACGCGCTGGAGGACTTCAACAGGGCGATCCAGCTGAACCCGCGCTTCTACCAGGCCTACGCCAACCGCGCGCTCGTCCAGCGCAACCTCGGCAACCTCGCCGAAGCGGCGGCCGACTACAACGCCGCGCTGCAGATCAACCCGAGCTACGACGTCGCCTATATCGGCCGGGGCAACCTGTACCGCCAGGCCGGCCGCGTCGATGCCGCTTTCGCCGACTTCAACAAGGCGATCGAACTCGACACCACCGACCCGCGCGCCTTTCACAACCGCGGCCTGATCTACCAGAAGCGTGGCCAGCACGGCCCCGCGATCGAGGATTTCTCCAAGGCGATCTCGCTCTCTTCCACCTCGCCCGAGCCCTATAACGGCCGCGGCCTCTCCTACGCCGCGCAAGGGGACGACGACAACGCGTTCGCCGATTTCAACACCGCGATCACGCTCGACGGCAAGGTGGCCGAGTCCTGGGCCAACCAGGCGCTGATCTACGAGCGCCGCGGCGACATGGCCAAGGCCGCCAAGTCCTATTCGCACGCGCTGCAGCTCGACCCCAAGTACCAGCCGGCCAAGGACGGCCTGGCGCGCACCCGCGGCGGAGCGGCGTAACCCGGCCTCACCCGATGCAGAAAGTCAGCCCGCGACCCGATCGCGGGCTCCGCTGAAAAAATCCCCACCAGGACATTACTTCGACCGGCGCCGACGGTTCCGTCATGCCGGAATTGATCCGGCATCCAGCGCGCTCAAGTCCTTTAAGCGCAAAAGACTCTTTTTACGCCGCAGACGCGGCGCTGCCGGACCCCGGATCAAGTTCGGGGTGACGGAGTAAACGAGCCGGGTCACGCTGCTAGCATCAGGCGCATCAGCACCAAGGCCCGCGATGGTCTCGCGGGCCTTGTGCATTCCGACGATCGCGTCGGCTCAGTGGTTCATCGCCTTGACGATGTCTTCCGTCATCTTCTTGGCGTCGCCGAGCAGCATCATCGTGCCGTCCTTGTAGAACAGCGTATTGTCGATGCCGGCATAGCCGGAGCCGAGCGAACGCTTGACGAACAGGCAGGTCTTGGCCTTGTCGACGTCGAGGATCGGCATGCCGAAGATCGGCGACGACTTGTCGTCGCGGGCGGCCGGGTTGGTGACGTCGTTGGCGCCGATGACGTAGGCGACGTCGGCCTGGGCGAACTCGGAGTTGATGTCCTCGAGTTCAAACACCTCGTCATAGGGGACGTTCGCTTCGGCAAGCAGCACGTTCATGTGCCCCGGCATCCGGCCTGCCACCGGATGGATGGCGTATTTCACCTCGACGCCGTTCTCCTTCAGCTTGTCGGCGAGTTCGCGCAGCGCGTGCTGCGCCTGGGCCACCGCCATGCCGTAGCCCGGCACGATGATGACCTTGGAGGCATTCGCCATCAGGAAGGCGGCGTCGTCGGCTGAGCCCTGCTTGACGGTGCGCTGGATGCCGTCGTCGACCACGGCCGCCGTCTCGCCGCCGAAGCCGCCGAGGATGACCGAGATGAATGAGCGGTTCATGCCCTTGCACATGATGTAGGACAGGATCGCACCGGACGAGCCGACCAGCGCGCCGGTGATGATCAGCGCCAGGTTGCCGAGGGTGAAGCCGATGCCGGCTGCCGCCCAACCCGAATAAGAGTTCAGCATCGAGACGACGACGGGCATGTCGGCGCCGCCGATCGGAATGATGATCAGCACGCCGAGCACCAGCGACAGCAGCACGATCGCCCAGAAGTTGAAGTGGCTCTCGGTGAGCGCCAGCCCGACGATGAAGAAGACGATCAGCGCCAGCAGCGCGGCATTGATCACGTGCCGCGAGGGAAGCATGATCGGCTTGCCCGACATGCGGCCGTCGAGTTTCAGGAAGGCGATGATCGAGCCGGTGAAGGTGATCGCGCCGATCGCGACACCGAGCGCCATTTCCACCAGCGCCTGGCCGTGGATCGAGCCGACCTCGCCGATGCCGAAGGCGGCCGGCGAATAGAGCGCTGCGGCGGCCACGAGCACGGCGGCTAGACCAACCAGCGAGTGGAAGCCGGCGACGAGTTGCGGCATCGAGGTCATCGGGATCGAGCGGGCGATATAGGCGCCCGCACCCCCGCCGAGCGCCAGGCCGACGACGATCAGCAGCAACCCGCCGATAGAGGGCGCGGCCAGGATCAGCGTCGTGACGATGGCAATGCCCATGCCGGTCATGCCGAGCATGTTGCCGCGCCGGCTGGTGGTCGGGTGCGACAGGCCGCGCAGCGCCATGATGAACAGCACGCCCGAGACGAGATAGAGGAAGGCTGCGAGATTCTGAGACATCAGCCGGCCCTCACTTCTCTTTTTTCTTGTACATCGCCAGCATGCGCTGGGTGACGAGGAAGCCGCCGAAGATGTTGACCGAGGCAAGCACGAGCGCGACGAAGCCGAACCCGGTGGCGATGCCGGACAGCGAGATGCCGACGGCGAGCAGTGCGCCGACGACGATGACCGACGAGATCGCGTTGGTCACCGCCATCAGCGGCGTGTGCAGCGCCGGCGTCACCGACCAGACGACGTAGTAGCCGACAAAGATCGACAGCACGAAGATCGCCAGCCGGAAGACGAACGGGTCAATCACCCCGCCGGAGACGCCGTGCGCGACGGCACCGGCGGCATCGGGGGAATATTCGGCCGCGGTGCGGACCGCTTCGACGGCGCGCTCGAGATCGGCGAGTGCCTTGTCCAGGAGTTCGTTGGCCATCACGCGTTCTCCTCGGTCGGGGCGGCAGCAAAGGCCGGGTGGACGACCTGGCCCGCATGGGTGAGCATGGTTGCCTTGACCAGTTCGTCGTCGGGGTTGACGGCGAGCGTTTTTGCTTCCTTGTTCACCAGCGTTTCCAGGAAGGTGACGAGGTTCTTGGCGTAGAGCAGCGATGCGGAGGCGGCGATGCGGCCGGGCACGTTGAGATAGCCAATCACCTTGACGCCGTCGACGTCGACGACCTTGCCGGCTTCCGAGCCCTCGATGTTGCCGCCTCGCTCGACGGCGAGGTCGACGGCGATCGAGCCGGCCTTCATGCTCTTCAGCATGGCGCGCGTGACCAGTCGCGGCGCCGGACGGCCGGGGATGAGAGCGGTGGTGATGACGATATCCTGCTTGGCGATGTGGTCGGCGACGAGGGACGCCTGCTTCGACTGGTATTCCTTCGACATTTCCTTGGCATAGCCGCCGGCGGTCTCGGCCGCCTTGAACTCGTCGTCCTCGACGGCGATGAACTTTGCGCCGAGCGAGGCGACCTGCTCCTTGGCGGCGGGGCGGACGTCGGTGGCGGACACGGCAGCGCCAAGCCGGCGGGCGGTGGCGATCGCCTGCAGGCCGGCGACGCCGGCGCCCATCACGAACACCTTGGCGGCCGGTACGGTGCCCGCCGCCGTCATCATCATCGGCATGGCCCGGTCATACTCGGCGGCGGCGTCGATGACCGCCTGGTAGCCGGCGAGGTTTGCCTGCGACGAGAGCACGTCCATCGACTGGGCGCGGGTGATGCGCGGCATCAGTTCCATGGCGAACGCGGTCAGCCCGGCCTTGGCCATGGCGGCAAGCGCCTTGTCGTTGCCGTAGGGATCCATGATCGCGATCACGATCGCGCCGGGTTTGTAGGACTTGATATCCTTGTCGGTTGGACGGCGCACCCGGAGCACCACATCGGCGCTCTTGCCGTCGGCGGCCGAGCCGATCCGCGCCCCTGCCCCTTCGAAATCGGCATCGGAGATGCGCGAGGCGTGGCCCGCGCCGGTTTCGACGACGACGTCGAAGCCGAGCGCCTTCATCTTCTTGACGGTTTCCACCGACGCCGCGACGCGGCTTTCCGCAGGGTCTGTCTCCCGTGCGACGAATACGATCCCACTCACACGCCAATCCTCCCCCAGTCAGGCCGCGCTGTGCATCCCGCCCCCTTCAGAGGGCGCGGCAGTCGATGATCCTGCCGCAGAACAACTAGCGCAGGATGAAGAAGCCGACGATGTTGAGGACGATCAGAAGGAAGAGCGACGAGAAGAAGCCGGCAGCGGTGAAGAAGGCGGCAGCCATCGCGATCAGCAGCGTGACGCAGAACATCGTTCCATACTTGATCAGGTGCAGGAACAGGTTGTACGTCTTCTCGTGCTCGGGATAGTCCATCGAAGCACCCGTCTCGAGCGGTCCGGTATGATGTTCAGCCATGCTGTCGTCTCCTGTCTGCGTCCGGCCCTGAACCGTCAGGACCGCCCCGTCGCCGATGCGCGCGCGAAAGTTGCCTCCATCGCGCCAATTCGTACGATTTCAGCCCATACACAAAGCCTTGACAAAGCGCAACGCGCCCGGAGGTCGCATCCGGCAAATATCGACCGGACCGAGCCGACGCGCCGCGCTTGTTGCCATCAGCTTGCGCGCGCCGCCTGTCCGATCTGGATCCGGCTCGAGCCGAAATGAGCGAGCCGGGCGGTTGGCCGCACCGTCAGCGGGCTCATCTCGGCGCTGCGGTCGAACATCATCCGCCGCTCGAACGCCTCGGACTTGAAGAACGGGAAGCGCTGGTAGAGCCGCGGCAGCACCTCCTTGACGCGGGTGGCCATCAGCATGAGGTCAATGATGAACTTGCCATGGTTGCTCTTTGGCGAAGCAACGAAGTCTGCGTCGAACACCCGCTTATAGAAAGCGGCGTGCGCCGGCTTGACCATTTGCAGACAGCGGTCGACCTGGAAATAGTCGGTGGCCATCGTCGCCAGCCGCAGCGTCAGATAGGGGATCGCCGGCATCTCGTTCCAGACTTCCGGATCGGCGGCGAGGCGAACCGGGTCGATCAGCGACATGCCCGCGTCAAGAAAGGCGTTGATTTCGTCGGGAAACACCTTGCCGGACGAGGTGACGCGGTGCTCCGGCGTCACGTGGTGCAGCCGGACGGTCGAGATCAGCCGCTCTTCATAGTAGATGCCAAACACATAGGCGTGGCTGTCGAAATCGACTTCATCGATCAGGAGCGGCGAATCGTCTCCCAGATGCATAACGCTGCCGGCCTTGTAGGCCTTGTAGCGGATGCGGGCGACCTCCTCCATGTCTTCGCCGGTCTCGACCCGCCGATATTCCACCCGGTCGAGCAACTGCATGAGCTTTTCGGAAAAACGCTCGGACGTCGACTGCGCACTCGCCATAAAACACAAATCCCCGATTGAATGACCACGGCCGCTGCACCGCTTACGAACACTCAACCATTTCGGACAATTTGTGTAAATTGCTAGTTATTAACGTTAACAATATTTTAAGACATACATAAAATCAGCGTTTTAGCATATACTCAGACTTGATGGCGAAGAGGGCGGACGACCGTCTGGCCGCGCTTTACGCGTGTACCGCGGCCTTGCGGGCCAGCGTTTCGGTGAGGTCCATGATCGCCGCCGTCGACATGGGAGCGGCGAAGACATAGCCCTGAACAAGATCGGCGCAGTTGTACTTGTTGATCAGTTCGAGTTGCTCGCGCGTTTCCACGCCTTCGACCACGATCCGAAGTCCCAGCTCCCGCGACAGGTTGACAGTCCCGCGCAGCAACTTGAACCGGCGGGACGACTCGCCGATGTTGCGGACGAACGAACGGTCGATCTTGATGACGTCGAGCGGCAGGGCGTCGAGATAGCTGAGGCTGGAATAGCCGGTGCCGAAATCGTCGATGGCGATCGTGATGCCACGCGCGCGAAGTTCCTGCAGCACCGCCGGCACATTGGCGGTCTCCTCCATCAGACAGCTTTCGGTGACTTCCAGATGGAGCCGCGAGGGCTTCAGGTCGGACCGGACCAGTGCATCCGTAATGACTCCGACGATCTCGGAATTCCGCAGGTCATGGACCGAAAGGTTGACGGAAACCCCCATGTGCTCGGGCCAGCGCGCGCAATCGATGCAGGCCCGCTCGATGACGCGCCGGGTGATCTCGGACACGATCCCGATCTCCTCGGCGATCTGGATGAACACGGTGGGCGACACGGGCCCGTGTTCGGCATGCGTCCAGCGCGCCAGCGCCTCGCAGCACTCGATCCGCGAGCCGTCCGGCAGGAACATCGGCTGGTATGCGACCGACAGCTCGTTCCTTGCCACGGCCTCTCGCAGGTCCTGTTGCAGCTTTTGCCGTTCGATGTAGCGGGCATCCATTTCATCTTCGAAGACGGTGAGGCTGCCCTTGGCGCGCGACTTCGTCTCGAACAGCGCCAGATCCGCCTTGATCTGCATGTCCTCCATGCGGAACTCGTCGCTTTCGCAGAGCACGCAGCCGGCGCTGAGCGAGACCCGGACGGACGTTTCGCCCAGATCGAAAGAGCCGCGCATCTGGGCATGCATCCGGCGCATCCGGTCCTCGAGGTCGTTGCGGTTGTTCTCGTTGGGGAAGAACAGGATGAATTCGTCGCCCATGAGATGACCGGCGACCGCCTTGTCGCCGGCTACCTTGCGCAAACGCTCGGCGACCTTGCACAGCAGCCGGTCGCCGGTGACGTGGCCCTTCATGTCGTTGACATGCTTGAAGTCGTCGACGTCGAGCACCATGAACCCGACGGTGCCTGGCCGCTGGCGCTCCGCCAGCGCCGCTTGCACCAGATCGGCGAAATAGGCGCGGTTCGGCAGCCCGGTAAGGCTGTTGTAGCGGTTCATGTGGAGGATCTTGCTTTCCGCCCGCATGCGCGCCGTGACGTCTTCGAAGATCAGCACGGCGCCGCCGTTCTCGCGCGGGCTGGCGCTAAACTCCAGGTAGAAGTCGTCGGTTACCTGCACAAGCGCACGCGAGCACTTGCCCGCGAGCAGTTCGTTCAGCTTCTCCAGCACCGCCCGGCTCTGCTCGGCCTTCATGAAGGTGCTGCGCACGCCATAGCGCAGCACGACGTCAAGGTGGCAATCCTTCAGCCGCTCCTTGTCGCCGAGCTGCAGAAGCTCACAGGCACGGCGGTTGGCGACCAGGATCCGGTGCTCGGCGTCGAGCATGAACAGCCCGTGCGGCATGTTGTTGAGCGCCGCGTCGAAACGGTCGGCAATCGTCGCGATCTCCCGGGTGGCAAGCGCCGCCTTGTGCAGGAAGCTGCGCACGCCGTTGGCCATGATCCTGGTCGTCAGGATGAACGGCAGGATCAGCACCGCCAGTACGGCGTGATAGAATTCCTGCAGGCCGAGGAAGCCGACCACCATCGGAAAGCAGGCGGAAAAGCACATGTAGTCGACCGCCCGGCTCGAACCGCAGTTTCGGCCGACGACCGACACCATGGTGGCGAGCGTCACGGCTATACAGGCAAGTTCCGCAAAGCTGTCCCGGCTGACGAGAAGGCTGTAGCCACAGGCGATGCCAAGCGCCAGCGTAGTCCCCACCGCCCCGGCATTGTACCAGTTTTCCCAATAGCGGATCCCGTCATCGTCGAGCCTCGACTGGTCGACACGGTCGAAACGGCGCATGCCGTGCGCACGCAACGCCCAGACTAGGATGACGGCAGCGCAGCATGCGAGATAGAAGGGGTCGCCCGTCTTGGCATAGACGAACGTGAAGGTGACGACATGAGAGATCATGCCGACGAACAGGGTCTGGCGATTTCCGTACAGCGAACTGACGAACGACAGGTACACGTCGGTCGGCAGCTGGCTATGACCTCGATCCTTCATGGACTCGGCGCTCCCAGTGACAGGAGAGGGTTACCGGCGAACTTTTAATGATTGATTTCGCGAAATCACCTGCTTTCACGCGCATTTGCGCCGATCAAGCGCGTTTTCTCCCCCGCTCCTCTCAACCGAATATTGCAAGGGGCGCCCAAAAACCGCGCACCTGCAACCAAACATCGCCATAATCCGCGGATTCAGCGCCTTGGCGAGCGTCCCCATCCGGGCACCCAGCATCACGCGGTTGTCATCCACACCGACCGATTATCTTTCCGGATGGTTATCCAATCGTAACCGAGGCGGTTCGCTCCGCAGCACCGCGACTGCGACTTTTCCGCCGGGGCGCGCTGCTTGGCGATTGACTGGATTGCGAATTGACGGCAAAGCCATGTCGAAGCGAGCGCCAAACAACGGGTCGCAATGCGCCGCGCCGCTGGACATGCGCCATTCGATCGGAGATCCAGTATGCCGAAACCTGTCGTCGCCGTCCCTGCGGACATCCGTGAAATCGAAGGCAATGTCTGGCAGGCCACCCCGAACCAGTACGTCCGGGCGGCCGTCAAGGGCGCCGGCGTCATTCCGTTCCTGGTGCCGGCGTTCGAAAGCGGGCATGATTTCGACGAGATCCTCGACCGGGTCGACGGGCTGCTTGTGACCGGCTCGCGCACCAACGTGCATCCCTCGCATTGGGGGCAGGAAGCAACCGAGGCAGACGGCCCGTTCGACCTGGCCCGTGACGCCACCTCACTTCCGCTGATCAAGCGCGCGCTGGAGCGCGGCATCCCGCTCTTGGCCATCTGCCGCGGCCTGCAGGAGCTGAACGTCGCTCTCGGCGGCACGCTCGCCAACGAAATCCAGGAAATTCCCGGAAACTGGGACCATCGCAAGCCAGACACGACCGACCTGGACGTCGCCTACGGCATCCGCCAGGACGTCATCGTCAAGGAAGGCAGCTGCCTCGCCTCGATCATCGGCGCCGGCACCGTGCGCGTGAATTCGCTGCACCGCCAGGCGATTTCGGCCACCGCCCCGCGGCTGGCCGTCGAGGCCCTGGCCGAGGACGGCACGATCGAGGCCGTCTCCGTGATCGGCGCGAAGGGCTTTGCGGTGGGCGTGCAATGGCACCCGGAGTACTGGGTCGGCTCGGACGAGCCCTCGAACCGGCTGTTCAAGGCGTTCGGCGAGGCCGTCCGCGACTATGCCGCGGCGAAGCACCCCCAGCCGGTGCGGCAGGCAGCCGGCTAAAACCTCAATCCGTCGCCCGCATGGTGATCGCCGGACTCGGCGGATCGAGCACCTCGTAGGCAAGGCCGTCGCTCTGGACGAACGCCAGGATTACTGCGCCTGAGGCATCGGTCACGACGGCGGTGCCGTCGCCGGTATCCGTCCAGGTCGCGGCGCGCGACAGGCCGGCATAGACGTCCTCGCAGGAATCCCTGGCCGTGAACCGCAGGCGGCGGTGGGTCAGTCTTTCACCGCGCTCGACGCGGCAGGTGGTTCCCGCTTCGATGTTGGAGACGGTGAATGCCGCGCCGCCTGCCAGCTTACCCGCTACGCCAATCGAACTGGAGACGACCGGGTCCGTATCCGGTGCGGCGCCCATGCCGATCGACCAGAGACCGGCAAGAAGAGCGAACGCACCAAGGCCGGGGATGATCAGTTTTCGCATGGCCTGCTCCACGTTCGCGCGATCCGTAACAAGCATGCGCCCGCATGCTTTCCACGATCTTAACGAAGCCGGCAAATGAGGCTGCGCACCGGGCAGCTCAGGACCGCATGACCGGGGTCTCGGGTACGGGCGTCAACGGACTGCCGGTGCGGAACCAGGCGAGCAGGTTGTCGGCGACGAGATCGGCCATCGCATCCCGGGTCGCGACCGATGCGGAAGCGACGTGCGGCAGCAGGCAGGTGTTGGGGGCGGCAAGCAAGGCTTCAGGCACGTGGGGCTCGTCCTGGAACACGTCGAGCCCGGCCGCCGCGATCGTGCCGGTCGCAAGTGCCCTCGCCAGCGCGTCCTCGTCGACGGTCCAGCCCCGGCCGACATTGATCAGCACGCCGTTCGGCCCCAGCGCCGAAAGCACGGTGGCGTCGATCGTCTTGTAGGTGTCGGGCGTCTTCGGCACGATCGCGATCAGCGTGTCCACCGCCTCGGCCATGCCGAGCAGCGTCGGATGGTAGACATAGGGCGCGTCGGGCTTGCCGGTTCGCGTATGATAGCTGATCGACACCCCGAAGCCCTCCAGCCGCCTGGCGATGGCAAGCCCGATGCGCCCGAGGCCGTAGATGCCGATCGAACGGCCGCGCAGGGTCAGCGGCGACAGTGGAAATGCGCCGGTCCGTTCCCAGCGCCCGTCGCGCAGCCAGGCTTCGGCTTCCGGAAAGCGGCGCAGGGTGTTCAGCAGCAGCCCGATCGCAGAATCGGCCACCTCGTCGTTGAGAACGTCCGGCGTGTTGGTCACGACGATGCCCCTTGCCGCCGCCGCTTCGACCGCGATGCCGTCGTAGCCGACCCCGAAATTGGCGATGATCTCCAGGTTCGGCAGGCAACCGATCGCCGGGGCGCCGAAATTGTTGGAGACCGCGACGCCGCGGATGCCTGCAGCCAGCACCGGGCCGAGCGCGCCCGGAACGAGCGGCGCGACGCAGCGCACCACCTCTGCCTCGTCCTCCAATCGCTCGGCAATCCGTTCGCGCACCTTCCCGACCAGGAGGACCTTCGGTTTTTCCTGCATGGCAGCTCCCTCCTGTGGTGTGTGCGTCGGATCAGGCGTCGTGCCCGCTATGCCCGTTGATACCGTTAATCTTGAGGGGACCGGTCGACTGGCGGATGCGCATCTCGGGCTTGATCAGGTGGATGCCGTCCGGCTTGTGGCTGCCCGCGAGCTTGTCGAGCAGGGCGCGGGCGGCGCTGCGGCCGACTTCGGACTGGCCGTTCCACACGGTCGTCAACGAGGGCGTGGCGATCGAGGCTTCCTCGAGATCGTCATATCCGGTCACCGAAACGTCGCGGCCCGGCACCAGGCCGGCACGCGCGATGCCGTTCATCAGGCCGATGGCGACGAGATCGTTCCAGCAGACGGCGGCGGTCGGCTTCTGTGGCAGCGACAGGAAGTGCACCGCCGCCTCGAAGCCGCCTTGCTTGGAGCGCGGCCCGGGAATGCGCAAGCCCGGATCGACCTCGATGTTGGCCTTGCGCAGCGCGTTGACGTAACCCTGGTAGCGGTCGCGCCCGGTCGAGGTCTGGTCGGTGCCGCCGACCATGGCGATGACCCGGTGGCCGAGGCCGATCAGATGGTTGGTGGCCAGCGAAATGCCGTAGGCGTCGTCGCCGCGGAAGATCGGCACGTCCAGCCCCTCGATCGAGCGCGCGATCAGGATCGCCGGCATGCCGTTGTCCTCGGCGAGCAGGATATCCTCGGGCGGCGTGCCGATTGCCGGCGACATGATCACGCCGTCGCCGCCGAGCTGCAGCAGCGTCTCGATGAAGTTGCGCTGCTTTTCGACCGAGTCGTAGTGGTTGGACAGGATGAAGGTCTGCCGGTCGCGGTCGAGCTCGCTTTCGATCGCCTTGAGGATTTCGCCGTAGAACGGGTTCATGATGTCGTGCACGACGACCCCGATGATGCCGGAGCGCGACGTGCGCAGGCTGGCGGCGCGGCGATTGTAGATATAGCCGAGCGCCCGTGCCTGCTCCTTGATGCGGTCGCGCGTCACCGCGGCGACGAGCGGGCTGTCCCGTAAAGCCAGTGAAACGGTTGCCGTGGAAACGCCGAGCGTTTCTGCAATTGTGGACAGTTTAACCTTCTGCGCCATGCCCCTCCCCGTCGCCGGACGCTGCGTTTAAACCGTTTATTTAAACTCTTTAAATCTCCTCCGCAACAGCCTTCTCGCCCGCCGGCGCCGCTGTGCCGCGCAGGTTGCCGTCGACGGTGCGCAGCAGCTTCAGCAGGGTCCGGACCTCCTTGTCGGTCAGTCCGTCGAGCGCCTGTTGCTCGCTGACACTGCAGGCTTCGGTGATCAGCCCGAGGGTGTCGCGACCCGCCTGCGTCAACTGCACGACCGTCAGACGCCCGTCGATATCGTCCGGCTTGCGCTCGACGAACCCCTGCGCCTCCAGCCGACCGATCGTTCGGGTCATGGTCGGCGCCTTCACACCGAGCCGGGCGGCCAGCGCGCCGGGCGTCAGCCCGCCGTTTGCGGCGAGCGCCAGCATCACGCCGTCCTGCCCGGCATAGAGCCCGCTGGAAAGAAGGTTACGCGACAGCACCGTGCGGATCGACCGGGCCGCCTGGACGATCGCAGCGGACACGTCGGCCGGCCCCACCTGACCATGGGCCTTCTTCCTCGCCTTGTCCTTCTTCTCGTCCTTCTTTTTCTTGCCCATGCGTCCTCGCCATCTTGTTTCGCCGCACTCGCCCTGTATGACAGAGGCGACCGGTGGACGACAAGACCAGGTGAGGCTGAGGCGAGGATGAGGCAATGACGAGCGCCAGACCGGCACGACGCTGGCAGGACAACGATCCGGCGCTCGATCCGGCGGCGCGGGCCGGCTGGATCGCCGTGCTGCCGCTCGGCGCCCACGAATACCACGGCCCGCACCTGCCCTTCGAGACCGACTGGCTGATCGGCGACGCCATCGTCGAGCGTCTGATCGCGGCGCTGCCCGCAGACCTTCCCGTCACCTTCCTGCCGACCGAGCGGGTCGGCTATTCGCCGGAGCATCTCGACGTGCCCGGCACGAAATCGCTTGGCTACGCCGAGGCGATCGAGCGCTGGCTCGGCATCGCAACCGACCTGTCCCGGCAGGGCATCGGCAAGTTCGTCATGCTCAATGCCCACGGCGGAAACGCGCCGCTGATGACGATCGTCGCTACCGAGGCGCGGGTACGCCTCGGCATGCTGGCGGTCGCGACCAGCTGGACCCGCTTCGGCCAGCCGGAGGGCTGGATCGCGCCGGAGGACAAGGCGGTCGACATCCACGGCGGCGACATCGAGACCTCGGTGGTGCTGGCCGTTCATCCCGAGCGCGTCGATATGGAGAAGGCGGCCCGCTTTCCATCGCAGCAGGCCGAGTTCGCCCGGCGTTTCAAGCATCTGCGCGCCTACGGCCCACATGCCTTCGGCTGGAAGATGGCGGACCTCAACCCGCAGGGCGCCGCTGGCAACGCCGCCGCCGCGACAGCGGAACGCGGCGAACAATTGCTGGCCCATGCGACGGCCGGTCTCGTCGAATTGCTGCAGGACGTCGATGCCTTCGACGCGGCGACGCTGCGTTAGCACCGCCGCCCTTTCCGGGGCCGAGATTGTGCACGTCGGCACGGCAACGCCATTTGCGCTGCCGGCCTCGATCTCCTATATCAGACCCCAATCCGATGCCCTCGGGCATCCCCGACCGACCTCGAGGTTCCCATGACCGAAACCGCTGCGCACAAGCCCGTTCCCGTCACCGTTCTCACCGGCTATCTGGGCGCCGGAAAGACCACGCTCCTGAACCGGATTCTCACCGAGAACCACGGCCGGAAGTACGCCGTCATCGTCAACGAATTCGGCGAGATCGGCATCGACAACGACCTCATCGTCGAGTCCGATGAAGAGATCTACGAGATGAACAACGGCTGCATCTGCTGCACGGTGCGCGGCGACCTGATCCGTGTGGTCGAGGGCCTGATGCGCCGTCCCGGCCGCTTCGACGCCATCATCGTCGAGACCACCGGCCTTGCCGACCCGGTGCCGGTTGCCCAGACCTTCTTCATGGACGATGACGTGCGCTCCAAGACCGAGCTCGACGCCGTCGTGGCCCTCGTCGACGCCAAGCACCTGCCGCTGCGGCTGAAGGATTCGCGCGAGGCCGAGGACCAGATCGCCTTTGCCGACGTCGTGCTCCTCAACAAGACCGACCTCGTCACCCCGGAGGAACTGGAGCGGGTCGAGGCGACCGTGCGCGCCATCAATCCGGGCGCCCGCATCTATCGCACCACCCGTTCCGACATCGACCTGACCAAGGTGCTCGACCAGGGCGCCTTCAACCTGGAGCGCGCGCTGGAGAACGATCCGCATTTCCTCGACCACGACCACGAGGACCATGTCTGCGGCCCCGATTGCGACCATGACCACGGGCACGATCACCACCACCACGATCATGACCACCACCATCATGACCATGATCACGACCATCATCACCACGACCATGGCCCCTCGCCGATCCACGACGTGACGGTACAATCGATCTCGCTGCGCGGCGGCGAGATGAATCCGGACCGCTTCTTCCCGTGGATCCAGAAGATCACCCAGACGGACGGGCCGAACATTCTGCGCCTGAAGGGCATCATCGCCTTTGCCGGCGATGAGGAGCGCTATGTCGTGCAGGGCGTGCACATGATTGTCGAAGGCGACCACCAGCGTGCCTGGAAGGACGGCGAGAAGCGCGAGAGCCGGCTGGTGTTCATCGGCCGCGACCTCGACCGCGAGAAGATCGAGCGCACCTTCAAGGCCTGCGAAGCAAAGGCGAACTGATGCCGACAGTTGCTCCCCTCGACCTCGACGGCCATGTCGTCGCGGCCGCCTTTCTGGGCGACGTGCCGTTCTTCGCAACCGCGATCGGTGCGATCCACCGGCTCGACCACGGCCACAAGGTGACCGAGGCCAATGACGGGTTGCTCGCCTGCGTCTACGACGAGACGAGCGACACGCTCGTCACCGGCGGCGAGGACGGCAAGGTCTTCCGTGTGGCTGCGGATGGAACGGCCACGCTGCTTTCGGAAGTGCCGCGCAAGTGGATCTCCGTCGTGGCCGCCGGGCCGCAAGGGGCGGTCGCCTTCGCCGAAGGCCGGACGACGCGGGTGCGTCTCGCCGACGGGACGCTGAAGGAATTTCCCGAGCAGCGCACCGTGGAGGGGATCGCGTTTGCGCCGAAGGGCCTGCGCATTGCCGTCGCCCGCTACAACGGCGTCTCGATGCACTGGGTGGCGACGGCCGGTCAGCCGGTCGATCTCGAATGGAAGGGGGCGCACACCGCCGTCACTTTCTCGCCGGACGGGCGCTTCGTCGTCACCAGCATGCAGGAGAACGCCCTGCACGGCTGGAAGCTCGACAGCAAGCCCGGCGCCGACGCCCGCCACATGCGCATGACCGGCTACCCCGCCAAGGTGAAGTCGCTCTCCTGGTCGGCCAAGGGCAAGTGGCTCGCCTCCTCCGGCGCGCCGGCGGCGATCGTTTGGCCCTTCGCCTCGAAGGACGGGCCGATGGGCAAGGCGCCGCTGGAACTCGGCACGCGGGGCGACGTGATGGTGACGTCCGTCGCCTGCCATCCGGCCGAAGACGTGGTGGCGATCGGTTACTCCGACGGCATGGTGCTCGCCGCCCGCTTCGCCGACAGCCGCGAGGTGCTGTTGCGTCGGCCGGGCAAGGGCGCGATCTCGTCGATGGCCTGGAACAGGAACGGTCGGCAGCTCGCCTTCGCTTCCGACGCCGGCGACTGCGGCGTGGTCGACATCAGCGCCTGACCCGTCAGGCGCGCGCCGCCGAAATTGACGGCGGCCGGACGGTTGATCTGCTATTGTGAGGACAATCACGCGCGGAACAGCCGTCATGAACCTGTCGGTCAAGCCCTCCCTGATGTTCCAGGGAAAGGCGGAGGAGGCAATGAACCTCTACGCCTCGCTTTTCCCCGACTGCGCGATCGACGAGATCACCCGCTACGGCCCGGGCGAGCCGGGCGCCGAAGGCAGCATCGCCACCGCGCGCTTTCACATCGGCGACCAATCGATCCTGTGCATCGACAGCCCGGTCGAGCACCCGTTCTCCTTCACGCCCGCCTTCTCGCTTTTCGTCGAGTGCCAGTCCGAGGCGCAGATCCGCACGCTCTACGCCGCCTTGTCCGAGCGCGGTGAGGAGTTGATGCCGCTCGGCAACTACGGCTTCAGCCGCGAGTTTGCCTGGATCAACGACCGGTTCGGCGTCTCCTGGCAGCTGAACCTGAGATGACCGAAGGCCGCGCACGCCAGGGTTCAATCCGGGAACTCGGCGGCGATTGCCCTGCCGATCTCGGCAATGGCGGCATTGCGCGCCTCCATCGATACACCGGTTTCCGTCAGGTAGATTGCCGCAACGATCGGCTTTCGATGCGGGGGCCACATCACCGCAACGATCCCCCGCGTCCCGAATCCGCCCGCCCCGCTCCGGTCGGCAATGCGCCAGTCTTTGGGTATGCCGGACCGCAGCAGAGAGCCTGAGACCTCGTTGGCAACCAGCCAGTCCGTCAGTTGCCGGCGCTCCGGTTCGCCCAAAGCATCTCCCAGCACAAGCTTGCGGAGGGTGGCGGCCATCGCCGCGGGCGTCGTCGTGTCGCGCGGATCGCCCGGCCTGCCTTCATTCAACTCCGGTTCCATCCGGTCGAGCCGCGTCGTGTCATCCCCGACGGACCGGAGAAAGGCGGTGACTGCCGCAGGACCTCCCAGCACCTCCAGCACCTTGTTGGCCGCGGTGTTGTCGCTGGTGCGAAGGGTGATTGCACAGAGACCTGCGGCGGGGACCTCACGGCCCGTCATGGCCTTGGTCACGGGTGAATGGGATACGAGCTCACCCTGGCCGATAGCCGCCATTTTGTTCAGCGTGTCGGCCCCCGCGTCGAGCAGCGCGGCGCAGGCCAGGGCCTTGAACGTGCTGGCCAACGGAAAGCGCTGATCCGCATTGTGCAGCCAGGTTTTGCCGCTCGCCGTGTCGACGACGGCCAGGCCCACCCTTGCGCGGAGGCCCGTTTCGGCCTTCCTGGCGGCGCTCAGGATGGGACTTTCGGCCGCAAGGGCCGGAAAACCCACGAGCGCGCAAAGCGCCAAGGCACCCATGGCCATCCCAAGGACGGATCTTCTCATCTCTCTCTCTCCCGAAAACCCGTTGGCCCGGCGAAACCCCGCCGGGCGACGCACGGTTGATCAAACGCAGATGGCGGCGATCGGGGGCAAAACTGTCTCCGAGCCAAAGGCGCTACCCTGGGACGTGGAGCCTTGCTACCATTCCAGCTCCAGGTGCGGCCTGCCGTCCGAGGTCTTGGCGGCCGTGCGCCCCGTCTCGTCCACCGTGCAGGACACGCGCTGGCGGAAGGCGGAGAAACTCTCGAAGGCGACGACGTCGACGGGCTCGTCGAAATGCAGCACCAGCCGATAGCGTCCCGGCTCCGTCGTAAGAGCCTGCACGCCCAGCACCTTTGCGTCGAAAGGCTGGCCGAGATAATGCCCGTGCACGCGCGAGCCGAGTTGCCAGGGGTCGAATGGCGGCCGATTGCCGACAGCGGCATGCAGCGTGTTCCAGTCGCGATAACCGTATTGCGCGGCGACGAGTTCGAGCGCGCGGGAGTGACTGATCGGCTGGTCCTCGGCGGCAAGGCGTGCCCGCAGGCGCCTGGCCTGATCCTTAAGGCCGTCAAGGGAGGGAAGCGGCGTCGACGGACGCATGGTTTTCTCCGGTCTCTGCATGCGCCTTTTTCGGAGGGGTCCGCATTGCCACCGGTTCGCATGCTTCGAAGCTGGAAAAACCGTGTCGAGATACGAGAGCTTCACCAAAGCTTGCGCTTGCGGACGGCCGGGGCTCTCACCCGTGGCCACCAGATATGAAATTGCGGCACCGCTGTCAAATCCCGCATCTGCACACCGCCGCCAATCCCCGCATGCCTGCCGCCGGTACTGCGCCGGCGGCAGGCAACTTCAGCCGGCGCGCGACCGTCAGCTGGCGGACTGTGCCCCGAGCAGCGCCGGCGCATTGCGGCGCATGGCGAAGAGACAGACCATACCGAGAGCGCCAATGAGGATCACCAGCGCACCGATCTTTGCGAGGCCTGGATCGCCGCCGGCATCCACCCTCATCTTGCCAAGCACCAGCAGCACGGCGCCCGCCTGGTAGACGACGAATTGCGGCAAGGCCAACCGCGCTTCGCGCATGGACGGATAGGCCCGCAGCAGCAAGCCGAAGAGCACCGAGGCGACAAAGCCGACCAGGTTGGCGTGCGCATGCGAGTTGGCAAAGTTCAGCTGCATCGCCACGCCCATCCAGATTCCATAACCCATCCCGAACACGAGCCACAGAAGCCCGCAGCCGATATAGGCGTCGTCAAGTTTGCGTATCATGTCGTTTCCCCTTTTCGACGGTGCCCCTCGCACCGCCCGGCGACGTTATCACAGGCCGGGGGAAAAATGCATCGCGGCAACTGCTGGTTACCGTCGAAAAAATTGCAGAACGTCAAGCCGCGTGGCGCTCTTTGCCGCGCCCGAGCCGCCGACCCGAGGCGACGACAATGCCGACCGCCCCGTTCAGCCAGCCCTCCTTCAGCTCAAGTGCCAGGAAGCGATGGCGCTCGAAGGGGCCGGGCATGACAAGGTGGCACGCCTTCTGCGCGAAGAAGCCGAAGCGCTCGTAGTAGGGAGCGTCGCCGACGAGAAGCACGGCGCCATGGCCGCGGCCGGCAGCCTCGGTGACGGCGGCGCGCATCAGCGCCGAGCCGATGCCCTTGCCCTCGTGCTCCGGGTCGACCGCAAGCGGTCCGAGCAGCAGGGCCGGCACCGAATTGCCCGAGGCGTCGACGCCCGCCTCGACGTTCCACAGCCGGACGGTGCCGATGACATGGCCGTCCGGATCGCGGGCGACGAGCGCCAGCCCCTCAGCCGGCACCCGGCCGCAGCGGAGCTTCTCGGAGGACTTGCGAAACCGCCCCTCGCCCATGGCGCGGTCGAGCAGGCGCTCGCGCGCGACCACGTCGCCGGCATTTTCCGGCTCGATGGTGAAGGCGGTCTCTGTGAAAAAGGCGCGAACAGAGCCAAGAACAGTGGCCATTGCGGCCTCCCGAACGTCAATTGCCGCCACAAGCGGTCATCGAAACTGGCTGTGATTGGCGCTCCCGCCTGTCGCGGGAGCTACCTGGATCGGTTCAGATCAACCGGTTCAGATCACGAAGGCCTTCAGCGGCTCGAAGCCGTTGAAGGCAACGGCCGAGTAGGTCGTCGTGTAGGCGCCGGTGCCCTCGATCAGCACCTCGTCGCCGATCGAAAGGGTGATCGGCAGCGGGTACATGTTCTTCTCATAGAGCACGTCGGCCGAGTCGCAGGTGGGGCCGGCGAGCACGCAGGGCTCCATCGTGTCCTGGTCGCGCGCCGTGCGGATCGGATAGCGGATCGCCTCGTCCATCGTCTCGGCGAGGCCGCCGAACTTGCCGATGTCGAGGAACACCCAGCGGTGCGCGTCGTTGTCGGACTTCTTCGACACCAGCACGACCTCCGCCTTGATCACCCCGGCATTGCCGACCATGCCGCGGCCCGGCTCGATGATGGTCTCGGGGATGTGGTTGCCGAAGTGCTTCTTCAGCGCCCCGAAGATCGCCTGGCCGTAGGCCTCGGCGGTCGGCACGTCCTTCAGGTACTTCGCCGGGAAACCACCGCCCATGTTGACCATCTTCAGCTGGATGCCCTGCTTGGCAAGCTGCACGAAGACGCGCTTGGCATCGGCCAGCGCCGAATCCCAGGCGTCGACCTTGGTCATCTGCGAACCGACATGGAACGAGACGCCATAGGAGACGAGGCCGAGCTGGTGGGCATAGACGAGCACGTCGACGGCCATCTGCGGCACGCAGCCGAACTTGCGCGACAGCGGCCACTCGGCCCCCTCGCCATCGGTCAGGACGCGGCAGAAGACGCGCGCGCCGGGGGCGGCACGGGAGATCTTCTCGACTTCCTCATGGCTGTCGACGGCAAAGAGCTTGACGCCGAGCGCGTGGGCACGGGCGATGTCGCGCTCCTTCTTGATCGTGTTGCCAAAGGAGATGCGATCCGCCGTCGCACCGGCATCGAGCGCCATTTCGATCTCGGCGACCGAGGCGCAATCGAAGGCGGAGCCCATGTTTGCGAGAAGCCGCAGGATCTCCGGCGCCGGATTGGCCTTCACGGCATAGTAGATCGCGCTGTCCGGCAGGGCATGACGGAAGGCGGTGAAATTGTTGCGCACCACGTCGAGGTCGACCACGAGGCAGGGGCCGTCCGGTCGTCGCGTGTTCAGGAAGTCGATAATGCGTGCAGTGGTCATCTTGCCGTTCCCCGTGAACAGATGCTCCGGCAAAACCGGAGGACAAAGGGCGACGCGAACATGCTATGGATCCAGCCGGTGGAGACCCCGGAACCAGGCATGCGCACGATGCGCCAGACGATGAACCCGAGCCCGCCGAGGCTCGGATTCGGCTTTGTCTGCCATGGATTGGAGGGGATGACCCAACCGCACTTCCGGCAATGAAGGTGTGCCTCTTCAGTAACCCCGGCTGATGGAGAGCCGGCAGACACCAGAAAGGCCCGCACCGTCGTTGCTTCAAGATGTCCTCGCATTTCCCGGTTGGCCGGAATAGCGACTGGAGCGGTTAGATCCAGGTACCTTACCGATGATCCTCACCAAATCGAGGGTCGGCGGACACCCACAGGCACGTGCGACTTTGGGCAAGCGCGGAAATAGGGAGATTCCCCGTCGCAATCAAGAGTTTTTCGCTGTCGCTATTGAATTTTTTTCGCCAGCCTACGACATTCCAGCTGCCTCGGCCCACGCCCCGCCGTGACCGGGCGCCCGCAAGGAAGGACCAGGACTTACATGGATACGCTGACCCGCATTCGCGCCTATATCGACGTCGTGGATGCGGAAGGTTTTTCAGCCGCCTCGCGCAAGGTCGGCAAGTCCAAGGCGCTCCTGTCCAAGTACGTGCGCGAGCTCGAGGACGAACTCGGCGCCCTGCTGCTCAACCGCACGACGCGCCAGTTCTCGATGACGGAAGCCGGCCACACCTACTACCGGACCGCCTCGGAAATCCTCAAGGAGATCGACAACCTCGCCGACCTCGTGCGCGAGAACAACACCGACCTGAAGGGCCGGCTGAAGATCTCGGCGCCGCGCACCTTCGTCGACGCCGAAATCGGCCAGTCGCTCATCGATTTCGGTCGCGAGCACCCGGAGTTGTTGCTGGAGATCGTCTCCGACGACCGTTTCGTCGACCTCGTCGAGGAGGGTTTCGACGTCGCCATCCGCATCACGCGGCTGGAGGATTCCATGCTGATCGCCCGCAAGCTCGGCGATTTCCACCTGAAGATCTGCGTTTCGCCCGATTTTCTGGAGCGCACCGGGCCGATCGCCCACCCCTCGGAGCTGTCGCGGCTGCCCTGCGTCATCGACACCAACGGCAAGTCGCACAGCAACTGGCGCTTCGTCGACGCCAAGGGCACGGGCTTCAGCGTGCCGGTGACCGGTCAGATCGAGGTCAACAGCCCCTCATCGGCCGTGCGCGCCGCCGCCAGCGGCCTCGGCATCGCCCAGGTGCCGGAGTTCATCGCCCGCTCTGGTCTCGAGAACGGCAAGATCGTCTCGATTCTCGACGACTACCTGCCCTCGGATCGCGGCATCTACGCCATCTACCCGCACCGCCGCTATCTGCCCGCCAAGGTGCGCACCTTCGTCGATTTCCTGCATGCCTGGTTCAAGAAGAACGCCAACGACGCCGAGGCGCGGCACTGACCGTCGCCGGGCGCGACAATTCGCGCTCGGCCGAAATCCCAAATCCGGCCCAATTGCGATACATTCGGTGGCGAATCTGCTCCCTGGCGAATCCCGCCAGCCTGACACGAGAGGAAGCCCCCGCGCATGAAGCCCGCCCTCCTTCGGCTAGCAGGCCCCCTGTTCGCAGGCACCGTCTGGCTTGCACCGGGTGTCGCCCTCTCCCATCCGCACATATTCGCCGAGGCGCGCCTCGAGGTGGTCGCCGGCGACGACGGCACCATCACCGAGCTGCGCAACGTCTGGCGTTTCGACGAGATGTTCTCGTCGAGCGTCGTCCTTGATTTCGACAACAACTCCAACCTCAAGCTCGATCCCGACGAACTGGCAGAGGTCGGCCAGGTCGTGCTCGAGTCGCTGGAGGAGTTCAGCTACTACACCTCCATCACCGAAGACGGAAAGAGCGTTAAGGTCGGCAAGCCGGAGGCGATCAACGTCGACTACCAGGACGGCCAGCTGCTGATGTTCTTCACCCTCAAGCCCGGCCAGGCGATGCCGCTGAAGGGCAAGCTGACGTTCGGGGTCTATGACCCGACCATGTATGCCGCGATGGATTTCCCCACCGACGACGACCTCGTCGTCATCGGCGAGAAGTTCGCCGCCTGCAAGCGCCAGGTGGTGCGCCCCGATCCGGACGAGGTCCTTTCGCAGAACGGCGGGACGCTCACGGCGGATTTCTGGAACGACCCGACGGGCAACGACATGAGCAAGCTCTTCGCGACGCGGCTGGAGGTGACATGCTGAGCTGGCAGACTGCACGGCGCATTGCGGCGGTGGCCGCGCTGCTGACGCTTGCCGGATACGGCATCGCGCACGCCCAATCGCCGCTCGGCATCGGCAGCGCCGAGCCCGGCCTGGCGCCGACCGGCGGTATGCTCGGCGGCCTCTTTGCCTGGATCAACAGCGAGCAGCAGGCCTTCTACCGCATGCTGACGGGCGCGCTGAAGAACATGCGCGACAATCCCTGGGCCGCCTCGACGCTGGTCGGACTGTCGTTTGCCTATGGCGTCTTCCATGCCGCCGGTCCCGGCCATGGCAAGGCGGTGATTTCCTCCTACATGCTGGCGAACGAGATCGAGCTGAAGCGCGGCGTGCTGCTGTCCTTCCTCTCCTCGCTGCTACAGGGCGTCGTCGCAATCCTGCTCGTCGGCGCAGCCTATCTGGTGCTGCGCGGTACCGCCATCTCGATGTCGGAGGCTACCCGGGCGCTTGAGACCGCCAGTTACGCGCTGATCGCCGCCTTCGGCGCCTGGCTGCTCTATTGCAAGCTCTGGAGCCGGAACCGGCGCCTTGCGCCCGTGGAGGTCTATGCCATGGCCCGGCACGGCGAAGCTGCGGGGCATGACCGCCGCCACGCCCAGGCCGGCCATGATCACGACCATCACCACCATGACCATCACCATGATCACCATCATGGCCACGCCCATGCGATCGGGGAGGTATGCTCGACCTGCGGCCATTCCCACGCCCCGGATCCGGCGCTTTTGAAGGGCGAGCGCTTCGCCCTGCGCGAGGCCTGGTCGGCCATTATCGCGGTGGGCCTGCGGCCCTGCTCGGGCGCGCTGATCGTGCTGTCCTTCGCGCTCCTGAACGGGCTCTATCTCGGCGGCATCCTGTCGGTGCTGGCCATGTCGATCGGCACCGCGATCACCGTCTCGATCCTCGCCACGCTCGCCGTGACCGCCAAGGGAGCGGCCATGCGCTTTGCCGGCGGCGGCAGCGCCGCCCTTCGCGTCGGCAATGCCATCGAGATCCTCGGCGCACTGCTGGTTCTAGTCTTGGGACTGGTGCTGCTGGGCGCCTCGCTGCAGGCCTGAGGGCCCGCGGGCGCGTTATTCGCGCCCGCGCTGGTAGCGCGCCCTGAGCCAGAACAGCAGGAAGAAAGCCAGTACCAGAGCCGCGCCCACGGCGGCTGCGAGCCACGGCGAGATGTTGCCGAGCGCGATCATCACATCAGGCAGAACGAAGAAGGCGAGCCCGGTGACGAGCAGGATGACGGCGGCGGCGATCGCGGCGGACCGGCTGCCCTTCTGGTCATGGTCGCTCATTGCCCGCTCGTCTCCTTGAGTTCGGCGCGGATGTCTTCCAATCGGCGCCTCTGCCGTCCCTGCGCATCGAAATTGTCGTGCGCCAGCCAGGCCTCGAACGCCTTGGCAAGCAACGGCCATTCCCCGTCGATCATCGAAAACCAGGCGGTATCGCGGTTGGCGCGCTTGGAAAGCATGTGCTGGCGGAACACGCCCTCGAAGGTGAAGCCGAGGCGCCGCGCCGTGCGCTTGCTGGCCTCGTTGTCGTTGTGGCACTTCCATTCGTAGCGGCGGTAGCCGAGATCCTCGAAGACGTGCCGTGCCAGCAGGTATTGCGCTTCGGTCGACAGCGGCGTTGCCGACATGGCCGGCCCATGCGCGATGCCGCCGATCTCGACGACACCGTTGGCCGGGTCCGGGCGCATGTAGTGCGCCATGCCGACGACCTCCCCGCTTGACTTGTCGACGATCACCTCACGCACCCAGCCGGAGCGGATCACCGCCTCGGACCAGGCATCGAAATCCTCGATGCCGGAAAAGTCGTCCTGCGTGAAATATTTCAGAAGCGGGTTGATGCCCATTCCGCCGAAGGCGTTCCAGAGCGCTGCGAGGTGCTTGTCCCGTTCGTAGGGTTCGATGCGGACGAAGCGCCCCTCGAGCTTCACCGGCGCCGGCGCCGGGCAGGGTTTCCAGTTGCTCAGGTCGCGCATCGTGCCTCCTCCCAAACATGCAAGCAAGACGCCCGCCCCGTCAAGTCCGGGAAGGCGCCGGCCCAGCCATAGGCCAGAGCCGGCAGCGACACAAATGCAAAGTGGTGATGGGACCGATCAAGCCCACGGGCCTGAAGGCGCTGGCGGACTGGCCGGCGCCTTGGCCGTCGCCACCGTAGCCTCGATGTGTTCGACCAGCGCGTCCGGCAAGCCGAGGCGGCCGGCAAGCAGGTCGAGGTAGCCGCGCTCGGCCCGGCTGTCGGGCTCGATCGTCAGCCGCGAGGCGGTGTAGAGCTCGACGCGCTGCTCCTCCGTGGTGGCGGCCGCGACGATGCTGTCGAGATCGATCGGGGCGGCCAGTTCCTGTTCGAGGAAGGCGGCCGCATCGCCGCCGATGCCCGACACCTTCAGCTTGTCCATGATGTGCGCCCGCTCGGCGTCGTCGATGTGGCCGTCGGCGCGCGAGGCGGCGATCATCGCCCGCACCAGCACGAGCGCGAAGTCGTGGCTGACGGCTTCGGTTTCGAAGCCGGAATTTGCCGGCGGCGGCAGCAGCTCCGGCTGCTTCCCGGCGGCAGCGGGCTCGGCCGCCGGCGCCTGTCCGGCCTTGTAGTTCTGGTAGGCCTGGTAGCCGAGGCCGGCGATCGCCGCCAGGCCGCCGAGCTTCAGTGCGGAGCCCGCGACCTCGCGGCCGCCCTTGGTGCCGAGCAGGACCCCCACGATCGCACTGGCGGCCAGCGGATTGTCCTTGGCCATCTGCCCCACCTGGCCGGCGCGATCGCGCACCGTGCCCCCGGCGCCGGGGATCTGCGAGCCGAGAAACTGGTCCAGCAACTTCTTCGCATCAAACATCGCATCTCTCCTAGCCGTGTGTTGAAACGGAAAGAGACATAGGAACGCGACGAACCGAATACAAACGCGCCGCCCGAATTGCGGTCGCCTGTCACCTGTCACCGGTGGGGCGGCGATCATCGGCCGGCCTGACGCGTCAGCCCTTCAGGGCGGCGGCCTCGGCGGCGAGCCGGGTGATGCCGGCCCAGTCCTCGCGGGCGACGAGTTCCTTTGGCGCGACCCACGAGCCGCCGACGCAGACGACGTTCGGCAGCGTCAGATAGTCCCTGGCGTTGGCAAGCGAGATGCCGCCGGTCGGGCAGAACAGCGTTCCGGCGAGCGGCGAGGACAGCGCCTTGAGGTAGGCAGCACCGCCGGCCTGCTCGGCGGGAAAGAACTTCAGAACCTCGTAGCCATGCTCGCGCAGCACCATCGCCTCGCTGGCCGTTGCCGCCCCCGGCAGCAGCGGCACCGCCGACAGGGCTGCGGCATCCAGCAAGTCCGGCGTGCTGCCGGGGCTGACGATGAACTGCGCTCCGGCCGCGACAGCCTGGTCGAACTGCGCGGCATTCAGGATCGTGCCGGCGCCCGCGACGGCGCCCTCGACCTCGTTCGCCACCCGCCGCACCGCCTCCAGCGCCGCCGGCGTGCGCAAGGTGATCTCGATCGCCTTCAGCCCACCCGCCACGAGCGCGCGTGCCAGCGGGACCGCACTTGCGGCGTCGTCGACCACGAGCACCGGAACCACCGGCTGCAACTTCAGCACGGACAAGAGCTTTTCGGTTTTGCTGTTCATCGCGGCACCTCTTAAAACGATTGAAATGGTGCGGGTGCAATACTCCCTCCCCGCGGCCATGTCGAGCGAAAACCTCCTTATCCGGCTAATGAATATCGGGACTGCTGCGCCTCCGCTCACCTTGTCACGGCCGCCTCATCGTGTAGAATTTTATTGCCTACCCTCCACCATGCGAAAGCGAGTGGGCATGGCCAAGGAAATCGAGAGAAAGTTTCTGGTATTGGGAACCTCGTGGCGGCGGCTTGCCAACGCCGGCGTTTCGATCCGGCAGGGCTATCTGATCGCCTCGGACGAGCGGTCGCTGCGGGTTCGCGCCTATGGCGACGGGCGCGCCTGCCTGACGCTGAAGATCGGGCATACGGCCATGGCCCGCGATGAATACGAATTCGACATCGATCCGGCGATCGCCGAGGAAATGCTGAGCCAGTCGATCGGCACAGTGATCACGAAGGTTCGCTACGAGGTCGTTCAGCAGGAATTCACCTGGGAAATCGACGTCTACGGAGGGCGCCACAGCGGTCTCGTCGTCGCGGAGGTGGAACTCGAGAGCGAAGCGGATCTCCCGGCCATCCCCGCATGGATCGGGCGCGAGGTGACAGGTGACGAACGCTATTCCAACCAGGCCCTGGCCCTGTCCGAAGGAGCATGCCAATTCGCCGATGAGCCGCACGATCAAACCGGATGAACCGCTCGACAGCGAGGTCCGGCGCATTGCCTCGCACTACCTCGGCCGGGCGAGATCCCAGCTCGAGGACCAACCGGAGGGGCCGCACGAGGCGATCCACACCGCCCGCAAGCAGTTCAAGCGCATCCGAAGCCTCTACCGTCTGGTGGCGGCGGCCGACAAGGCCTTTCAGAAAGCCGAGAACGAGCGCATCGGCGCGATGGGGCGCAGCCTTTCCGCCAGCCGCGACGCGACCTCGCTCGTCGAGACGGCGCGCCGCCTGGCCGGGGCTGCCGCGACGGCGCAACAGCACATGGCGCTCGAACGCGTCCACCAGCGGCTGGTCGAGCGGCGTGACGCCCTTGCGGCCACCGCCGCGATCGACGATCTCATCCGCCAGGCGATCACCACCTGCGACGAAGCCGAACAGGCGCTGGATCGTTTCCGGTTCGGCGACGGCCACAAGCGCGCCGCCGAGATCCTCGGCCGGGGCTGGTACAAGACGGGAAAGCGGGCCGCGCTCGCCCTCAGGCTTGCGCGTGAATCCGGTGCGGCGCAGCGTTTTCACGATCTGCGCAAGCGGACGCAGGATCGCTGGGTGCATTGCCGTTTCCTGGCCGAGGCCTGGCCGGTGGCACTGCTGGGCACACGCACCCAGGCCGGCCGACTGGTCAAGCTTCTCGGCGAGAACCAGGACATCGCCCTGTTGAGCAATTTCACGGCTACCGACCCCGACGGAATCGGCCCGAAGGACCTGGCGCACCTGGTCGCCGTCATGAGCACCGAACAGACCCGGCTGCGCGAGGAAGCCCTGCCCCTTGCCGCCACGCTCTTTCCGGACGACGCCAGGCAGGATGCCGAACGGATCGCGCTGCTGTGGCGGCACGCCGGCTGAGCCTCGGCCTGCCGCGAACCGGCCGATTGCGCCTGCGTTCGCAAAGCTGTATTCCAGCCGCCATGATCAAGATCCCGACCGCCGATCCGAGCCCGAACGAGGCAGCGTACCTCGTCGCCGCCCTCTACCACTTCGTCTCCGTGCCCCGCTTTGCCGACCTGCGGGCACCGCTGCAGGCGTTGTGCGAGGAAAACGGCGTGCGCGGCACGCTGCTGCTCGCCCATGAAGGCATCAACGGGACGATCGCCGGCCCGGAGGCCGGGGTGCGGGCCGTGCTGTCCTTCCTGCGCGCGCAACCGGAGTTCGCAAGCCTCGAGCACAAGGAAAGCGGCGCCGCTGAAATGCCGTTCCTGCGCATGAAGGTGCGGCTCAAGAAGGAAATCGTCACCATGGGGGTGGAGGACATCGACCCCAACCGGGTGGTGGGCACCTATGTCGCGCCGAAGGACTGGAATGCGCTGATCTCCGATCCGGACACGATCGTCATCGACACGCGCAACGACTACGAGACGGCGATCGGCATCTTCAAGGGCGCCGTCGATCCGCAGACCAAGACGTTCCGGGAATTCCCCGAATGGGTGCGCAACCACACCGGGCTGCACAACAAGCCGAAGATCGCCATGTACTGCACCGGCGGCATCCGCTGCGAGAAGGCGACGGCCTTCATGAAGGAGCAAGGCTTCGACGAGGTCTATCACCTGAAGGGCGGCATCCTGAAATATCTGGAGGAGGTGCCGCCGGAAGAAAGCCTGTGGGAGGGCGCCTGCTTCGTCTTCGACGAGCGTGTCTCCGTCACCCACGGCCTCGAGGAGGGCGAGCACACCCTCTGCCGCGCCTGCCGCCATCCCCTGACCGCCGAGGAAGTCGCCGCGCCGACTTACGAGGCCGGCGTCTCCTGCCCGCACTGCCACGACAGCCGCACCGAGCAAGACCGGATTCGCTTCCGCGAAAGGCAGAAGCAGATGGACCTGGCCCGCCGGCGCGGCGAGCGGCACCTCGGCAAGTAGCCGGGTTACCGGGCCGGCAATTGTAATCACGTCTTGTCGACGACGACTGCATGCCGAGGCGGCGCGGCCGCGCGCTGCCGGTGTGGAGGCGTGGCTGCCGGGACCGCGGCGTCAACGCCTCGTTCGATCGCCCCGGCAAGACGGACACATCAGGGGTGGAGAAATGCGATCGGCTTCCTATTTCGAAGGAAAGCGGCTGTGGACAGGGCCGACCGGCTTCGAAACGAAAGGGACACGCGATGGCGAAGAACACGATCTGCCTCTGGTTCGACAAGGATGCCGAGGCTGCGGCCCGCTTCTACTGCGAGACTTTTCCGAACAGCAAGGTAAGTGCCGTACACCGTGCGCCGAGCGACTACCCCTCTGGCAAGGCTGGCGACGTGCTGACGGTCGAATTCACCGTTGCCGGCATTCCCTGCCTTGGCCTGAACGGCGGCCCCGCCTTTACGCATAGCGAAGCCTTCTCGTTCCAGATCTCCACCGACGATCAGGCGGAAACCGACCGCTACTGGAACGCCATCGTCGGCAACGGCGGCCAGGAGAGCGAGTGCGGCTGGTGCAAGGACAAGTGGGGGATTTCCTGGCAGATCACGCCGCGCGTCCTGATGGAGGCGCTGGCAGCCGGCGGCGCAGAAGCAAAACGCGCGTTCGATGCGATGATGACGATGAAAAAAATTGACGTCGACGCCATCGAGGCGGCGCGGCGGGGGTGAAGCTCAGAGCGGCGCCGCGGGCCAAAACGCTCCGGAAGCAGGTCGGCCGGCGTGCCTGCCCGATGTCTCCCTGGAAAGCGGCAACCGTCGGCCAGACGGTCAAAGAACAGAACCTGAAAACACTCCCAGCTCGCAAACAGCGATCGCGCGACGGGCGGCGGAGGCGCAACGCTGCGCCGCCGCCGTTCTGCACTGAAGGTCTTGGATCCCGAACCAGTTCCCGCTTCGGGAGACAGGTTCTGAACGCCACGCCGCTTACGCTCTGGCGCGCCCGCCGGCGATCAGACCTTGACCCAGGCGCCGTTCCTCTTCGAAGACTGCACGCAGGCCTCGACGAAGATCATGCCCTTCAGGCCATCATCGACGGTCGGATAGAACACGGCCGGATCGACCTTCGTGCCCTGCCGCTTGGCGAGGATGGCGCGGGCGGCTTCCGTATAGATGTTGGCAAAGCCCTCGAGGTAGCCCTCCGGATGGCCGGAGGGTATGCGGGAAACGCGGCCGGCGGCCGCATCCGAGCCGGCGCCGTTGCGGGTCAAAAGCCGCTTCGGTTCGCCGAAGGGGCTGTGCCAGAGATAGTTCGGGTCGGTCTGCACCCATTCCAGGCCGCCCTTGGTGCCGTAGACGCGGATTTTCAGGCCGTTCTCGTTGCCCGGCGCCACCTGGCTGCACCAGAGCATGCCCTTGGCGCGCACGCCGTCCTTCTCCGCAAAGCGCATCATCACATGGGCATTGTCGTCGAGCTGGCGGCCGGGCACGAAGCTGTCGAGGTCGGCGGCCAGTTCCTCGAGCTCGAGGCCCGAGACGAAGCAGCCGAGATTGTAGGCATGGGTGCCGATGTCGCCGGTCGAGCCGCCGGCACCCGATCTTGCCGGATCGGTGCGCCAGGCCGCCTGCTTCTGGCCGGTCTGCTCGATGTTCTCCGTCAGCCAGTCCTGCGGGTATTCCATCTGCACCAGCCGCACCGGGCCGATCACCCCGTCCTGCACCATCTGCCGCGCCTGGCGCACCATCGGATAGCCGGTGTAGTTGTGGGTCAGCACGAACAGCGCGTCGCTTTCGTCGGCGAGCTTCTTCAGCTTCCTTGCGTCGGACAGTGTCGAGGTCAGCGGCTTGTCGCAGATGACATGGATGCCGCGCTTCAAGAATTCCTTCGCCGCCTCGTAGTGCACGTGGTTGGGGGTGACGATCGCCACCGCCTCGATGCCGTTCTTCAGCCTTGCCTCGCGGATGGCCATCTCCTTGAAGCTGCCGTAGCAACGCGCCGGATCGAGCCCGAGCTCACGGCCCGAGGCGATCGATTTTTCCGGCGTCGACGACAGCGCGCCGGCCACGAGTTCATAGTGATCGTCGAGCCGGGCGGCGATGCGGTGCACCGCGCCGATGAAGGCGCCGGCGCCGCCGCCCACCATGCCGAGCCGGATACGCGGCTGCCGCGCCTCGACAACACTTCCTTCAATTGCCATTCCGTTTCCTCCTTGCCTTTCCCCGCGCGGGGCTGGATCATCTTCAATCATGCGCCTGGGTCAAATCAGGCTCCGGTACGGGGGAGCTGACGTCGTCGCAGCGGCCCGACTGCGGTCGGGACCTGGCTTCCCTCCAGGCCGTTCAATCCGGGATCAATGCGGTCGCCGCGGCGGCCGCATCCATTCTTCCATCCGCGAGATCTTCTCCATGCCTTTGCTCAACCCCATCCTTGCCCACCCGATCACGGCACCTGACGGTACGGTCATCAGGAACACCGTCTATCTCCGCAATGTCATCGACCACCCCAGGATCGAGGTCGGCGACTATTCCTATGCCAGCGACTTCAGCTGCCCCGACGACTGGGCCGCGACGCTTGCCCCCTATCTCTTCGACTTCAGCCGGGAGAAGCTCGTGATCGGCCGCTTCGTGCAGATCGCTCACGGGGTGCGCTTCGTCACCAGCTCGGCGAACCATCCGATGGACGGCTTGACCACCTATCCCTTCCGCATCTTCGATCTCGCCGCGACCGGCGGCTATGCCGACCTGCCCTTCAAGGACACCGTGATCGGACACGACGTCTGGCTCGGCCATGGCGCGCTGGTCATGCCCGGCGTCACGATCGGTGCAGGCGCTATCATCGCCGCCGGCGCGGTCGTCACGCGCGACGTCGAACCCTACACGATCGTTGCCGGCAATCCCGCCGCCCCCGTCTGCAAGCGCTTCGACGATGATGTGACCTCTGCCCTCCTCGAGATTGCCTGGTGGGACTGGGATGCGGCGAAGATCGAACGCAACATCGCTGCGCTCGAACGTGCCGATCTCGCTGCCCTCCGGGCCGCCTGACGCCTCAAATCCCCAGCATGCGGCGGTTGGCGGCCTCGTCGGTGCCGGCGCCGGCAAAGTCGTCGAAGGCTTTTTCCGTCACGCGGATGATGTGGTGTCGGACGAACTCCGCCCCCTCGCGGGCGCCGTCCTCGGGATGCTTCAACGCGCATTCCCACTCGACGACGGCCCAGCCGGCAAAATCGTTCGCCGCCATCTTCGAGAACACCGCGCCGAAATCGACCTGGCCGTCGCCGAGCGAGCGGAAGCGTCCTGCCCGGTTCACCCAGCCTTGATAGCCGCCATAGACGCCCTGCCGGCCGGTCGGGTTGAACTCCGCGTCCTTGACGTGGAACATCCGGATGCGGTCCTTGTAGATGTCGATGTTGTCGAGATAGTCGAGGCACTGCAGCACGTAATGCGACGGGTCGTAGAGCATGCAGGCCCGCGTATGGTTGCCGGTGCGCTCCAGGAACATCTCGTAGGTGATGCCGTCGTGCAGGTCCTCGCCCGGATGGATCTCGTAGCAGACGTCGACGCCGCAGTCCTCGGCATGGTCGAGGATCGGCCTCCAGCGCCGGGCCAGCTCGTCGAAGGCGGTCTCGACGAGGCCGGCCGGGCGCTGCGGCCAGGGATAGACGAAGGGCCAGGCGAGCGCGCCGGAAAACGTCGCGTGTGCGCCGATGCCGAGGTTCTTCGACGCCGTCAGCGCCAGCTTCACCTGCTCGACCGCCCAGGCCTGCCGCGCCTTGGGATTGCCGCGCACCTCCGGGGCGGCAAAGCCGTCGAAGGCCTCGTCATAGGCCGGGTGCACGGCAACGAGCTGGCCCTGGAGATGGGTTGAGAGCTCGGTCACCTCGACGCCGTTCTCCCGTGCCTTGCCGGCGAACTCGTCGCAGTAGGTCTTCGATTCCGCCGCCTTCTTGAGATCGATCAGCCGGCCGTCCCAGGACGGTACCTGCACGCCCTTGTAGCCGATGTCGGCGGCCCACTTGGTGATCGAATCCCAGGAGTTGAACGGCGCCGTGTCGCCGGCGAACTGCGCCAGAAACAGCGCCGGTCCCTTGATCGTCTTCATCTCGTGCTTCCTCCCATCGCGGGCCTTTGCGGGTGCCGCGCCTTGAATTTTCCGTCTGCGGGCGTGAGGCCCGATTTCGCGCCCATGAAACGCTGCTGAAGCTGACGATGTTTCCCGGGCAACGCCGATCGTCCCGATGGGGAACGATCGGAGAGTATGAATCGCCCGGGCGTTTCCGCCCGGGCGGCGGTCATCCGGTCCGGATCAGAACGGCGATTCCGGGAAGTAGAAGTCCTTGGCGTTGTCCTTGGTGATCAGCGTCGCGTCGATCGTGTAGACGCCGCGCACCGGCACCTGGCCGAAGAAGTTGGCGGCGGTCATCTCGAGCGCCGTGCCGACCATCGCCGGCGGATAGAGGACGTCGACCGGGATCATCTTGTCGCCGTCCATGACCTTCTTGATCATCTCCTTGGAGCCGGCGCCGGCAACGACATACTGGATGTCGGTGCGCTTGGCCTGGTCGATCGCCTGCAGCACGCCGACGGCCATGTCGTCGTCCTGGCACCAAACCACATCAATCTTCGGATACTTGGTCAGGTAGTCCTGCATGACCTTGAAGGCGTCGTCGCGGTTCCAGTTACCGTACTGGCGGTCGAGAACCTTGACGTTCGAGCCTTCGATGCCCTTGTCGAAGCCGTCCTGGCGCTGCTGGTCGATCGGGATCGGCAGGCCGCGGATGACGACCACTTCGGCGTCCGGCGTCGTTGCCTTGATGTACTCGCCGGCGGTCTGGCCGAGCGCCGGGTTGTTGCCGGCGACGTAGAGGTCGCGCACCGAGTTGTCGTTGACCGACGGCGCGCGGTCGACGAGCGCGACGAACGTGCCCTTGCCCTTGACCTCCTTGATGGCGTTGACGAGCGGATCCGGGTCAGTCGGCAGGATGACGAGCGCGTCGATGCCCTGCGTCTCGAGGTCCTGCACGGCGTTGGCCTGGCTGGCCGGATCGGGCGAGGTCTTGACGATGACGTTGAGGCCGGGGTGCCGCTCCATCAGGAGCTTGGCGACGCGTTCGGCATGGAAGACGACGCCGGCCGTCCAGCCGTGGTCGGCGGCGGGAATCGAGACGCCGATGGTTACATTCTTGTCCTGGGCGTGCCCGATGCCGGCGAAGGCTGCCACGGCCGCAACCGTCAGAGCCAGAAATCTCTTGCGCATAAATACCTCCCAAAAAAACAGGTCAGTCCACGATGCCGGGAGACCTGCAGACCCGGCCCGAGCATCTCCGTTTCCCTCCGAGAACCGGACATGCTCCGTTCCTTTGCTTGCCGCAATTCCGGACGGTTGTCCGGAATTGCCTGGCTCACGACTTGCGCACCAGCGAGCGCTGGACGAGCATCGCAATGATGATGATCGCACCCTGGATGGCGCCGATCAGGTATTCGCTGACGAAGTTCGACAGCAGCATGATGTTGCCGACGAGCTCGAGGATGAAGGCGCCGCAGATCGTGCCCCAGACGCGGCCCGCGCCGCCCTTCAGCGCCGTGCCGCCGACGACGACGGCGGTGATCGCCTGCAGCTCCCACAGGATGCCCGTAGTCGCCGAGGTGGAGCCGAGGCGCGGCACGTAGAGAAGGACCGCGACGGCGACGCACAGGCCCTGGATGACGAAGGCGATGGTGCGCACGCGGTTGACGGCGATGCCGGAGTAGCGCGCCACGTCGCTGTTGGAGCCGACGGCAACGACGTGCCGGCCGTAGCGGGTCCGGTAGAGCACGAAGGCGGCGACCGCGGTAACGGCGAGGATGACGACGATCGGCACCGGCATGCCGAGGATCGAGCCAAAATAGGCCGGCCGGTACATCTCCTGCAGTTGCGGCTCGCGCAGCGTGATCGCGCCGCCCTGGGAGAGCCAGGTGGTGAGGCCGCGGTAGATGCCCATCGTGCCGAGCGTGGCGATGAAGGGCTCGATCCGGCCGACCGTGGTGATCAGCCCGTTGGCAAGCCCGCAGGCGGCACCGGCGGCGACCGCAAAGGCGACTGCCGCCGCCAGCATCAGCGCCGGATCGGCGATGGCACCGGAATTCATGAACAGGATCATCAGGCTGGCGATGAAGGCCACCATCGCCCCGACCGACAGGTCGAGGTCTCCGGCCGAGATCACGAAGGTCGCGCCGACGGCGATGATGGCAATGAAGGCGCTGCGTGTGGCGACATTGGCGAGGTTGTTGACGCCGATGAAGTTCGGATTGACCATCGCCCCGATGATCAGGAGCAGGGCAAGCGCCGCAAAGGGCGCCACGGCCCTGAGATCGACATCGCGCCAACTGCGGCGGCGAATTCCGTTCTGGCTGCTTTCCTCGTTCACGCTCATATCCAAGTCCAACCTCCCGTCCCGCTCCAGCGAGGACCATCCTTTTTTGCCGACGTCTGCGGCGTCTGCCGTCAGGCGGCAGCCTTCTTTTTCAGCCCCGCGGCATAGCGCATGATCTCATGCTCGCTGATCTCGTCGCCCTCGAGCATGCCGACGATCTGGCCCTCGCGCATCACCGCCACCCGGGTGCACAGGCCGATGATCTCCGGCATCTCCGACGAGACGACGATGATCGACCGGCCGTCGCGGGCAAGTGCGGAGATGAAGTGGTAGATCTGCTGCTTGGTGCCGACGTCGATGCCGCGGGTCGGCTCGTCGATGATGATGATCTGCGGCTCGGTCTCCATCACCTTGGCGAGCAGCAGCTTCTGCTGGTTGCCGCCGGACATGCGCCCTGCCACGATGTTGGCGTCCCGCACCCGGATGTCGAACCGCCGCCGTGCCCTGGCAAGCGCCGCCGCCTCGCTGCCCGGGTCGAGGTAGCCGAGCCGGCTGTGACGCTCGAGCGACTGCAGGGTGAGGTTGGCCGCCATGCCGGCGTTGAGCAGCAGCCCCTTGGCCTTGCGGTCCTTGGTCATGTAGGCAAGTCCGCTCCGGTTCGCCGCATGCAGGTCGCCGGAAGGCACAGCCTTCCCCTCGACGAAGACATCGCCGGAAAGCCGCGGGCGCAGGCCGACGATCGCCTCCATCAGTTCCGTCCGCCCCGAGCCGATCAGGCCGGAAAAGCCGAGGATCTCGCCCTTGCGCACCTCGAAGCTGGCGTCGCGCACGTAGCCGGTCGAAACCGCCTCGACCCGCAGCGCGATCGCCTCGTCCACGTCCGGCTCCGTCTTGGCCGGATAGAGACTGGAGAGCTCGCGGCCGACCATCAGCTGGGCGATCGCCTCGCCGTCGAGGATCGCCGTCGGCGAGGTCTTGATCCACTGGCCGTCGCGCAGCACCGTGACCCGGTCGGTCAGCTCCATCACCTCGTCGAGCTTGTGCGAAACGAAGATGAAGCTGGTGCCCTTGTCGCGCAGCTTGCGCACCTGCCGGAACAGGATGCCGGTTTCCTCGCGCGACAGCACCGCCGTCGGCTCGTCCATGATGACGACGCGCGCGTCGCGGCTGATCGCCTTGGCGATCTCGACCATCTGTTTTTCGGCAATGGACAGCGAGGCGATCGGCGCGTTCTCGTCGACGTGGGAGCCGAGCAGGTCGAGCACGCGGCGCGTCTCGGCGCGCATGAACTTGCGGTCGAGCACGCCGAAGCGGGTCACCTCGCGGCCGAGGAACAGGCTTTCCGTCACCGTGAGGTGTTCGGCGAGGTTCAGTTCCTGGTGGATGATGACGATGCCGAGCGCTTCGGCGCCGCCGTTCGGCGGCAACTTGATCGGCTGGCCGTCGAGGAGGATCTCGCCCGAGGTCGGCTGCTCGAAGCCGGAAAGGATCTTAACCAGCGTCGACTTGCCCGCGCCGTTCTCGCCCATCAGCGCGTGAATTTCGCCCTGGCGCAGCTCGAAATCCACGCTGAACAGCACCTGCACGCCGCTGAACGACTTGCTGACGCGCCGCGCCGACAGGACGACGGGCGCCCCGTCGACAGCCTCCGGATTCATGATGTCCTCCCCTGCGGCTCTCCCGACCGCATCTGGAACGATGTAAACCTTTACAGAGCCGAATGTAAAGGTTTACATCGTGCGGTACCTGGAATTTTTGCAAGGGCGGCGTTTGACCGCCGGACAAGTCTGTGTAGTGTCCCCGCAACTTGAGCCCAAGGCAGGACGCAGTGTCGAATTCCTCCCCCGCAACCATCGAAGATGTCGCCCGAATCGCCGAAGTGTCGATCGCGACGGTGTCGCGGGCCATCCACACGCCGGAGAAGGTGGCGAAGTCGACGCGGCTGAAGGTCAACCAGGCGATCGCGGTCACCGGCTATACGACCAACGCCATGGCGCGCAGCCTCAGGCTCGGCCGTTCCAACATGATCCTGGTGGTGGCGCCCGACATCGGCGATCCGAACTTTTCCAACATCCTCGTCGGCCTGGAAAACGAGGCCCGCGCCCACGGCTACGGTGTGCTGATCGGCCATACCCAGAATGACGCGCAGCGGGGCCTCGAATACCTGAAGTTCCTCAATTCCAGCCAGGCGGCCGGGCTGATCCTGTTCACCGGCATCCTGCCCTTCGGACACCAGGCGATGACGGCGCGGCTGCCGCCCAGCGTCGGCGTCTTCGAGCCGGTCTTCAACGGCGGCATCCCGTATGTCGGCGTGGACGACATTGAAGGGGCCCGCAAGGCCGTCGACCTGCTGATCGCCGAGGGGCACCGCAAGATCGCCTTCGTCGGCGATTCGCGCACCCGGCTCGCCTACAATCGCCGGCGGATGGGCTATCATGCCGGGCTGGACGCGGCCGGGATTCCGCCGGGCGGCCGCATCGTCATGGAAGGCGACGGCACGATCGAGAGTGGCCGGCTGGCGCTCGAGCAGCTTTTTGTGCGCGACGACCTGCCGACCGCCTTCATGTGCGTCAACGACCAGACCGCGCTCGGCGTGATGATCGGACTGAAGGCGCGCGGCTACGAAATTCCCCGCGACTTCTCCGTCACCGGCTTCGACGACGTGCCGCAGGCGAGCTTCATGACGCCGTCGCTGACGACCGTCCGCCAGCCGCGCACCGCCATCGGCAAGCGCGCCATGGCATTGCTCCTGGAAATGCTGTCGGACGCGACGCCGGCCGAGACGGAGATCCTGCTTCGGCCCGACCTCGTGGTGCGCAATTCCGTGGCCGCCCCGGCACGGCAGCGCGCGACACGCTGAAGGCCCGCGGCGGAGCGGCGGCCCTGCGTGCTCGATGGCCGCAACGGCGGGGCCGGACGGTTAAAACCCGTGTGGCACCACTCCATTAGTTTCGGCTAAATTATATAGGCGATCGAGCCGGGCTGGGTTAGACTCGCCCTGGACCCTGCCGGTCCTTCGCAAAAGCAACTCTCTTTCTGGCAAGCCGATGGAGCAGAGACTCGCAGCAGTGCTGGCCGCCGACATGGCAGGTTACAGCCGGTTGATGGAGACCGACGAAGCCGGCACGATCGCCCGTCTCAGGACGCATCGAATCGAATTGATCGATCCTGCCATTGCCAAGAACAAGGGCCGGATCATCAAGACCACCGGCGACGGCATGCTGGTCGAGTTCCAGAGCGTCACCGACGCGGTGAAATGCGCCATCGAGGTGCAGCAGCGCATGAAGCGGCGCAATGCCGACGTGCCGGACGACCGTCGGATCGAATTCCGCATCGGCATCAATCTCGGCGACATCATTTTCGACGAGGGCGACATTTTCGGCGACGGCGTTAACATCGCCGCGCGCATCGAGCAACTCGCCGATGTCGGCGGCGTCTGCATAACGGCGGCCGTGGCGACGCAGATCGTCGACCGCCTCGAGGTCCCCATCGAGGACCTGGGCGAGAAGATGCTGAAGAACATCAGCCGCCCGGTCCGGCTCTACCGCATCGGCCTGGAAGGCAACGTCCTGCCGGACGCTCCGGATGACGCCGATGCGAAGCGCACCGTCTCCAAGCCCACCATCGTGGTGCTGCCGTTCAACAACATGAGCGGCCATCCCGACCAGGAGTTCTTCGCAGACGGCCTGACCGAAGACATCATCACCGAGCTGTCCCGCCGCCACGAGCTCTTCGTCATCTCGCGCAACTCCAGTTTCGTCTACAAGAACCAGCCGGTTAACATGCGCGAGGTGGCGAGCAAGCTTGGGGCGCAATATCTGGTGGAGGGAAGCGTCCGCAAGATCGGCGACCGGGTGCGCGTGACGGTCCAGCTCGTCGATGCGATCAACGATGCCCATGTCTGGGCCGACCGCTACGATCGCAGGCTGGACGACATCTTCGCCATCCAGGACGAGGTGACGGCGGCGATTGCCGCCACGCTGCCCGGGCGCGTCGAGGCTGCACAACGCGATCAGATGTCCCGCACGAAACCGGCGAACATGGCGGCCTACGAATGCGCCCTGGCCGCCAAGGTTCTGCACCACCGCGGCACGGTCGCCGACAACGTGGAGGCCCAGTCGCTGATCGGAAGGGCCATCGCGCTCGACCCCGGCTATGCCCATGCGCATGCGTGGCGGGCCTGCATCCTCGGGCAGGCCTGGGTGCACGGCTGGTGTGACGACAAGGATGCGGTCTGGACCGAAGTCGTGGCGGAGCTCGATCGGGCACTGGCGCTCGACGACAACGACGCCGACGTCCATCGCATCCTCGCCGCGGTGAACGTCAACAACAACGAGTTGATGACGGCGCGCTATCACCAGGAACGCGCCCTGTTCCTGAACCCCAACTATGACCTGGTGGTGGTGCAGCAGGGCGAGCTTCTGACCTGGCTCGGACGGCCGGAAGAGGGAATCGATTGGATCCGCAAGGCGATGCGGCTCAATCCCCACCACCCCGAGCGCTTCTGGAGCCACCTCGGCAAGGCGCATTTCGCGGCGCGCCAATATGGCGAGGCGATCGAGGCCTTCATGCACCTGTCGGCGATGGACCACGTCCAGCACGCCTTCATTGCCGCCTGCTACGGCTGGCTGGGCGACCGCATCGCGGCATCCGCCCATCTCGACAAGCTCAAGGCGATCGCCCCTGACTTCGGCATGGATGCCTTTCTGGCCACGTTGCACTACGTCCAGGAAGCCGACGTGCAGCACGTCCGCGACGGGCTCGTCAAGGCGGGTCTGCCTGAGGTTCCCCCGGCGGCCAGTGGCACCGCGACCGCCGACGCGCTGCGCGGGGCCATCGACCAGCGATAGGATCGAGCAGGCGCAAGGACCCGGATGCCACGGCACCGCCTGATGCCTCAAACTCAAGCAGCCTTCTCGACCTCGATTGTCACATGCGAAAGGCTGTGGAGATGCGCCAGCTTCTTCCGATAGCAGGAGGGATCCTGCGGCGCAGCCGAACGGATCGCGACGATGGCCCCGCGGTGACCCGGTCCAAGCTGCCAAACATGCAGGTCGGTGATCCGATCGCCATCACCCTCGATGACGCAGCGTATTTCGTCGGGAAGCTCCTCGTCTTCCGGGACGTAGTCGAGAAGAACCCTACCGGCGTCCCGAATGAGGCTCCATGACCAGTGGGCGATCACGATCCCGCCGACGATCCCCATGGCGGGGTCCATCCAGTTCCAGCCGTACAGGCCTCCAAGCGTCAGGGCGGCGATGGCCAGGACCGAGGTCAACGCGTCGGCCAGAACGTGCAGGTAGGCTGCCCGAAGGTTGTTGTCCGCCGAATGATTGCGGTGCCCGGAGGGGTGGTCATGCCGGGCCATATGTTGGCCGCCGTGATCGTGATGGGCATGGTGATGATCATCATCCTGATGGCGGTGCTCGTGATCATGGTCGTGATGATGATGGTGGTGGTGCCCGTGATGCGCGTGATCATGGCGCAACAGCCAGGCGCAGAGCAGGTTGACCGCAAGCCCCAGCACGGCGACAGTGATCGCCTGAGAGAAGTTGATTGCCACCGGGCTGTAGAGGCGCACGAGGCTCTCCCAGCCGATCAGCACCGCAACGAGCGCCAGTACAACGGCGCTGGCGAAGGCGGCCAGGTCGCCAAGCTTGCCTGTCCCGAAAGTGAAGCGCGGGTTGCGCGCGTTCCTGCGGGCATAGAGATAGGCCGTTGCGGCAATGAGCATGGCGGCCGCGTGGGTGGACATGTGCCAGCCATCCGCCACCAGCGCCATCGACCCGTAGATCGTGCCCGCCGCGATCTCCAGGACCATCATCGTCGCGGTGATTGCGATCACCAGCCAGGTCCGGCGCTCGTTCCGCTCATGGTCGTCGCCCAGGAACACATGCTCATGCGCGCCAATGGGTGGGCTCGTCAGATCCGTCATTTTAGGTACATCCTGATGACCTCGATCAGCTCGGCCGCCCCCTTCGCCCGTGCCGCATCTTCGTCCTTGTCGGGGTTGGAGACATGCTCGCGAATATGATCCTCGATCATTTCGGCCGTCAGACCGGTGACGGCGCCGCGGACGGAGGCAACCAGGTTGAGAAGTTCTCCGCACGGGACATCCGCTTCGAGGGACCGCTCGATCGCCTCGATCTGCCCTTTCAGGCGCCGAACGCGCGCCAACAGCTTCGGCTTGTTCCTGATCGTGTGTGTCATAGCATAGGGGGATACCGTATATTTTCGGCAACCGCAATGTTTGCCGCAGCATCTTTGAAGCGCAAAGCTGTGGCCGTTGGATCACCGGCTTACGGTGCCGGCGACCTCCCACCGCAAGAAAAAGCAGGGAAGCTCTCGCTCCCCTGCTTCCTCGAAATCGAAGGGCGCATCAGACGTAGCGGTTGACGACGTTCTCCAGCAGTTCCTGCCGGCCGGAGCGCGGCTGCGGGTTGATGTCCTTGCTTTCGACGTAGTGGGCGATCTCCTCGAGACTGAGGCCGCCATCGAGCATCTTCTTCGCCTCCGGAGCGCTCCAGCCGGCATAGCGCTCCTCGAGCGGCTGCGACAGCGCCTCGTCTTCGATCATCCTTGCCGCCGCCTTCAGGCCGCGGGCGCAGCAGTCCATGCCGCCGATATGGGCAATCAGCAGGTCCTCGGGGTCGATCGACTGGCGGCGCAGCTTGGCGTCGAAATTGGTGCCACCCGTCTTGAAGCCGCCGCCGGCCAGTACCTGGTAATAGGCGAGCGCCATCTCCGGCACGTTGTTGGGGAACTGGTCGGTGTCCCAGCCGGACTGGTAGTCGTTGCGGTTCATGTCGATCGAGCCGAAGATGCCGAGTGCATTGGCGAGCGCCAGCTCATGCTCGAAGGAGTGGTTGGCGAGGATGGCGTGGCCCTGCTCGATGTTGACCTTCACCTCGTTCTCCAGCCCGTATTTCTTCAGGAAGCCGTAGACGGTGGCGACGTCGAAATCATACTGGTGCTTGGTCGGCTCCTGCGGCTTGGGCTCGATCAGGATCGTGCCCTTGAAGCCTATCTTGTGCTTGTACTCGACGACCAGGTTGACGAAGCGGCCAAGCTGGTCGAGTTCGCGCTTCATGTCAGTGTTGAGCAGCGTCTCGTAGCCCTCCCGGCCGCCCCACAACACGTAGTTCTGGCCGCCGAGTCGCTTTGTGGCGTCGATGCAGGTCTTCACCGTCGCCGCGGCGAAGGCGAACACGTCCGGATCCGGGTTCGTGGCCGCACCCGCCATGTAGCGGCGGTTGGAAAACAGGTTCGCCGTGCCCCACAGCAGCTTGACGCCGGTCGCGGCCTGCTTCTCGGCGAAGTAGTCGACGATCTCGTTCAGATTTTTCGTGTTTTCGGCGAAGTTCCTGCCCTCCGGGCGCACGTCGGCGTCATGGAAGCAGTAGAAGGGCACGCCAAGCAGCTGGAAGAATTCGAAGGCGACATCGGCCTTCAGCTTCGCCGCGTCCATCGAATCCTTGAACCACGGCCGTTCGAAGGTCTGGCCGCCGAACGGATCGCCGCCCGGCCAGACGAAGCTGTGCCAGTAGGCGACGGCGAAGCGCAGGTGGTCCTCCATGCGCTTGCCGAGCACCACCTCATCCTTGTCGTAATGGCGGAAGGCGAGCGGGTTGGTGCTCTCCGGGCCCTCGTATTTCACCTTGGCGATATCGCCGAAAAAGCCGGTGCTCATGGGTGTCTCCTCCTTTAATAACCGAACCTGATTGCAGCAGACGCCCCCTCATGCCGCTGCCTTGACCTTCCCCCCCCCCCGCGAGCGGGGCGAAGGGAAATGCCGATCGCTCACCTTCGCGGCGTTGGGCGCCACGTCCCTCTCGCCGCCTGCGGTGAGAGGTTGGGATGAGGGGCGCCCTCAAATCATCGCGTCGCGGATCGCCGGATAAAGCCGGCGATAGCGTTCGTAGGCCGCCCCGTACGCCCCGCTCAGCGCCGTGTCCGGCTCGATCGTTTCGGCCGTCCGCGGTGGCGTGCAGACGGTGAGCGGATCGCTGCCGGTCGCCGCGATCAGGCCGAGCCGCGCCGCCCCGAAGGCCGCGCCGAAATCGCCATCGGCCGGCACGTCGACCGGCAGCGACAGCGCGGTGGCGATCGACCTCAGCCAGTAGCGCGAGCGCGAGCCGCCGCCGATCGCGGTGACCCGCGACAGCGTCGTGCCGGCGAGACGCAGCGCCTCGAGGCTGTCGCGGACCGCAAAGGAAACGCCTTCCAGAACCGCCTGCGTCAGCGCCGCCCGGCCGCTCTCGTGACCAAGGCCGGCAAAGGCACCGCGCATCGTGGCGTCGTTGTGCGGCGTGCGTTCACCGGACAGGTAGGGCAGGAAGACGACCCCGGCCGGCGGCTTCAGCGTTTCGCCGAGTTCGCCGGTGAGATCGGCCGGCGAAGCGCCGGTGACGCGGGCATGCCAGTTCAGCGCGTCGGTGGCCGACAGGATCACCCCCATCTGGTGCCAGGTGTTGGGCAGCGCGTGGCAGAAGGCGTGAACGGCGCTTGCCGGGTTCGGCAGGTAGCGGCCGTTGGCGGCAAACAGCACACCTGAGGTGCCGAGCGAGACGAAAGCCGTCCCTTCGCTGACCGTTCCCATGCCGCAGGCCGAAGCCGCGTTGTCCCCGGCCCCGCCGGCGACGACAACACCGCCGGGAAGTCCCCACCGGGCGGCGAGTTCGGCGCGCAGCATTCCGGCCGCATCGGTGCCCTCGACCAGACCCGGCATGTGCCGCTCCTCCAGGCCGGTGGCGGCAAGCAGTTCCGGCGACCATTGTCGCGCGCCGGTATCCAGCCAGGCCGTGCCGGCGGAATCGGACATGTCCGACAGGTGCTCGCCGGTCAGCCACAGGCGCAGGTAATCCTTCGGCAGCAGGACCCGGCGGACCTTGGCGAAGATTTCCGGTTCGTTGTTCTTCACCCAAACGAGTTTTGGCGCGGTGAAGCCGGGGAAGACGATGTTGCCGGTGATGGCCCGGAAGCGCGGATCGGCATCGAGCGCGGCCGCCTCGCGATGGCTGCGGGTGTCGTTCCACAGGATGCAGGGGCGCAGCACCTTGTCCCCGTCGTCGAGCAGCGTGGCGCCGTGCATCTGGCCGGACAGGCCGATGCCGCGCACGGCGGCAAGCGCGGCCGGATGGGCCGCCATCAGGGCGTCGAGCGCCTGCTCGGTGGCGGCGATCCAGTCGGCCGGATCCTGCTCCGACCAGCCCGGATGCGGGCGCGAGACCTCGAGTGCGCCGCTGGCCGAACCGACGATCCGCTGGTCGGCGTCGATCAGCATGGCCTTGACGCCGGACGTTCCGAGGTCGATTCCGAGATACATGATCCTCTCCTAATGCTCGTCCGGCACGGCCGGTGGCGGCGCCACACCGCTTTCCGGCGGCAGGTTTTCCTTGATGAAGATGTCGATGCGGATCCGCTCCTGCGCCTCGATCACCGGCAGGCCGTCGGCCTTGGCGCGCAGGGTGCGGATGGCGCTGCGCACCTCATGCCCGGCGTCCTGGTTGAGCACCGCATCGATCAGTCCGCTTTCCAGCCCGGCGCGCGTCGGCGCGGTCAGCTCGTGGGCGATCACGCAGAGATCGTCCCGGCCGGCCGCGGCGAGCGCGGCGACCAGGCCGCCATTGCCGGCGCCGAGGCTGTAGATGCCGGCGAGGTCCGGATTGTTTTCGAGGCACTTGGCGATCAGCGCTTCCGCCAGTTCCGGATCGTCCTGCCCCTCCAGCACGTCGAGCACCGGCCGCCCGCCGCCGGCTTCCGCCATCATAATCCGAAACCCTTCCAGGCGCTCGCGGTGGTCGCGCACCCGCATCGAGCCGGCGAGCACGGCGACCGGCCCCGGGCGCGCGCCGAGGAACCGCGCCATCAGGCTGCCGGCGGTCCGGCCGGCGGCCACATTGTCCACGCCGCAGAAATGATCGCGTCCGGAGTTCGCCAGATCGGAGACCAGCGTGACGAAGGCGATCCCGGCTGTGCGCGCCCGGCAGATCGCCGCGGCCACCTCCGGCGCGTCGACCGCGACCGCGGCGATCCCCGCCACGCCGGCGGCGATGGCCGCATCGATCGCTGCCACGAGCGCGGCCGGGTCGAACGGCGGAACGTTGACGATCGAGATCCGCGTCCGCTCGAAGGCGGAGCGATCGACGGCCGCCCGCACCTCCGCCTCCAGCCCGCGCATGAAAGGGTTTTCCCCGGCCGGCACGATGAACACCAGCGGATAGATCCGCCCCTTGGCGAGATTGGCCGCCGCCATGTCGCGGACATAGCCGAGGCTGCGGATCGCCGCCTCGACCCTGGCCCGCGTCACCGCGCGCACGCCGGGCCGGCCGTTGAGGACGCGATCGACGGTGGCCAGGCTGACGCCGGCATTTGCCGCGATATCGTGAACGGTCGGGCGCATGATTTCCTCCGGCACGGAGCTGTAGCGGAGTTTCTGATGTACGTAAATCAGAAATTGGCAGCGACTGGCTTCGGCCCGGTGGTTGCCCTGGGAGGGTCGGTCCATGGCATATTCTTTGTTGCCGTTTAACCGCATCCGTCGTCATCCCGGCCTTGAGCCGGCATCCAGCAGCGTCGCGTCTGCGTCGCGAGATGGCTCTTTTGCGCGCAAGCGCGCGCTGGATGCCGGGTCGAGCCCGGCATGACGGAGCCTTGATGATTGCCGAGCCAACCAACTCAGCACCAGCCGTCCAAGAATGCCGACAGCCCCTCACCCCCTCAGCGGCTTGCTGAAGGCATGCGTGAAGACGACGTCGCCGCGCTCGCCATAGGCTTTCGCCAGCACGACCTCGAACTGGTCGTTCGTGACCCGGGCGACGGCCAGCCCGCCCATGTAGGCGGCGATCGGCTTGAACAGGTCCAGGCCGTCGCGGCGGTAGATCATCGGTGTCTCGTGCTCGTGGCCATGGAAGAGGCCGATCACATTGTAGCCCTTCAGCACAGACAGAAAAGCTTGTCGCTGGTCCTCCGTCCACCAATGGGCGCCGCCGGTCCCCTGGCCGTCGAAACGCCTCTCGATCGGATCCCAGCGCTCGATCGAAAACGGATCCCAGCCATAATGCTGAAACACCACGACCGGCCGTCCGTCGGCGGCGTAGGCAGCGAGATCCTCCCGCAACCAGGGCAAGCCGCTGATCGCCCCTTTCAGTTCGTCGCCGCCAAAGCGGTGGAGCTGGACGAGGTGCAGCCCGCCCCAGTCCCAGGAATAGCTGTCGGACGGCACGTGAAAGTTCGTCACCGGCACCGGCGGCTTGTAGAACACCGACATGCGATGGTTCAGTTCCACATAGTCGCGCAGTTCCCGGCGGTAGAAGTCGACGTGGGGCGGCACCCCGTTCTGGTCGAGGTCGTGATTTCCGAGGCCGGCATAGACGGGATAGTTCACCTGGCCGAGGCCGTTGCCCTGGCGGTAGCGGCTGGCGAATTGCTGCAGCTGCCATCCCACCCCCGGGATCCTCAGTTGACCGCCGCCATCGTCGGTCATGTCGCCGCCGATGATCACGCCGTGCGGACGCCCGATCGGCGTGCCCGCATTGCGAAGGCCGGTGTCGATGCCGCCGATGTAATGCGGCCAGTCCTTGCGGGCGATCTGATTGATCGCCCGGACGTGGCGCACGAGATTGGCGTCGGTCTTGCCTTCTTCCTCGCAATGCGGGCTCAGGGTGTCCGCGGTGACCAGGCAGGCATGCACGTCGGCGGCGAAGACGAATGTCGCGTCGATCGCCGGCCAGGGGTCTTGTGCGCGAACCGGAAGCCCGGGCAGCATGCTTGCCGCACCCAGGCCTGCGGCACCCTTCAGGAGTGCACGCCGGGTGAGTCCGCTCGATCGATCATAAGCCATTTCGCGCGCCGCACCGGTCAGGTCCCGTGCGGCATCCTGACCGAAAATGCCGCCGGCCGGCAAGCCCCTCGAGCCAGGCTCAGTGGCCGCCGCCTCCGCCGCCGGCGCGGGCCTCCGGCTTCCTGATCATCACCACGCAGGCGAGCATGCCGGCAAACAGCACGGTCAGGAACATGAACACGTCGCTGAACGACATCACCATGGCCTGTCGCTCGACCATGCCGACCATCTGCTTGATTGCAGCACCGGTGCCATCGAGACCATGCGCGGTAAACTTGGCCGCCATGTTGTTCATCTGCTCGATCGCCGCCGGATTGCTCCAGCTGACATGCTCGCGAAGCTGCATGTAGTGCACGTCCTGGCGGGTGGTCAGCATCGAGTTGATGACCGCCAGGCCGACGGCGCCGCCGAGATTGCGGGTCAGGTTGTAGAGGCCGGAGGCATTGGCCATCCGGGCCGGCGGCAGGGTGCCGAGCGCGATGTTGTTGATCGGCACCATGCACAGCATCAGCCCGACGCCGCGCAGGATCTGCGGGAGGAACAGCTCGTAGAAATCCCAATCGGTTGTCAGTCCGCTCATGATGTAGGTGCCGGAACCGAAGGAGACGAAGCCGATTGCCATCATCACCCGCGGATCGAGCCGGCTCGACAGCATGCCGGCGACCGGCGCGGTGCAGAACATCGCAAGGCCGGAAACGAACATCGTCTCGCCGATCATCAGCGAATCGTAGCCGCGGATGTGGCTGAGATACACCGGATACAGATAGGTCAGGCCATAAAGCCCCACCCCCATGATGAACGAGAACATCGAACCGAAGGCGAAATTCCGGTTGGAGAAGGCCCTGAGGTCCACGACCGGGAACTCGACCTTGAAGGCGCGGTAGAAGAAGAAGGCCGCGCCGATGGCCGAGGCGACGGCAGCCATGACGATATGCTCGTCGTTGAACCAGTCATTCGCGGTTCCCTCTTCGAGCACGTATTCGAGCGATCCCAGGAACACGGCCATGGCGAGCAGACCCCACCAGTCGAACTTCTTCATCAGCGAGACTTGCGGCCTGTCGAAATCGATGAAGTTCCAGACGAGGATGGTGACGACGATGCCCGGAATGACGTTGATCAGGAACAGCCAGTGCCAGGAGAAGGCATGGCTGAGATAGCCGCCGACGGTCGGCCCGATGGTCGGCGCCAGCGTCGCGATCAGGCCGATGATCGGGGAGACGATGTTGCGCTTCGACGGCGGGAAGATGGTGAAGGCAGCCGCGAAGACCGACGGGATCATGCCGCCGCCGATGAAGCCCTGCAGGGCGCGGTAGACGATCATCTGCTCGATGTTCGTCGCCGTGGCGCAAAGCACGCTGGCGGCGGTGAAGCCGGCGGCGGAGATGGTGAACAGGTAGCGGGTCGAGATGATGCGGGCCAGCGTGCCCGACAGCGGGATCATGATCACTTCGGCGATCAGGTAGGAGGTCTGCACCCAGGCGATCTCGTCCGTGCCGGCGCTCAGGCCGGCCTGGATCTCGGACAGCGAGGCCGACACCACCTGGATGTCGAGGATCGCCATGAACATGCCCACCACCATCGCGAAGAAGGCGATCATCCGCCTCGGTTCGATGGTGTCGGATGCGGGGGCGACGGGCCCTGCGGCCCTGCCCTGAACAGCGGTGGTGGCAGCCATGGCCGACTCCGGCGAGAAACACTGGCCGGGGCGCGTCCGGCCTCCGGCTCATGAAAGATCGGGAAAAGCTGGATGCTGCACGCCCGCCAGGCGCGCAGCATCCGTTTACCGCGCGGTGCCTGCCTCGGGTGCCGTGCGGGTATCGACGTCGACGACAACGCTCAGCCCGGCCCTAAGGCGGCCGCTGTCGAGCGCCTCCTTCGGCAGCGCGATGCGAACCGGCACGCGCTGGATCACCTTGGTGAAGTTGCCGGTGGCGTTTTCCGGCGGCAGCAGCGAGAAGACCGAGCCGGAGGCCGGCGCGATCGACTCTACCGTCGCCTCGATCGGGTGATCCGCGAAGGCGTCGACATGGACGTTCACCTTCGAGCCGGGGACGAGATGCTGGATCTGCGTTTCCTTGAAATTGGCATCGACATAGAGCTCGCGGGTCGGCACCAGCGCCATCAGCCGCTGGCCCGGCGAGACGAGGTCGCCGATCTGGACGGCGCGATTGCCGACGACGCCGTCATACGGCGCCTTCAGGACCGTGAAGCCGAGATCGCGCGCCGCCTTGTCCCGCTGCAGCTCTAACGTGCGGATCGTGCCCTCGGCCTCCTTGCGCTGGGCCTCGAGCAGGGCGATGTTGGCCTTGGCCGAAACGATGGCCGCCTCGCCGCCGGCCAGATTGGCGCGGGCCTGGTCGAGCGCGACATTGGCGGTGTCGAGTTCGGCGGTGGTGCCGACCGACTTCGACTGCAGTTCGCTGGCGCGCTTCTGGGTGATCTCGGCGCCGCGAACCGCCGCCTGAAGCGCCGCTCGCGATGCCTCGGCCTGGGCAAGCGACGCCTTGGCGCCATCGATCTGCGCGTCGATGCGGTGCAGCGACAGCTCGGCCGTGGTGATCTGCGCCTTCGCCTGCTCCAGCGCATTTCTGTAGTCGCCATCGTCCAGCGTCACCAGCACGTCGCCCGCCTTGACGGCCTGGTTGGCGACGACGCGGACCTCGGCGACATAGCCGGTCACCTTCGGCGATATCGTTGCGATGTCGCCCTCGATGTAGGCGTCGTCGGTCGACACCATGAAGCGGCCCGTCGTCCACCAGTGATAGCCGTACCATCCGCCGGCGGCGAGCAGCGCCAGGAGCAGGATCGGCAGAACCCGGCGCCGCGCCCCGGTCTTGGTCGGGGCGGCGCCAGGAGCCGGCTCGACTTCGGCCGGTGTCTTCGGTTGAGGCGCCGGCGGCGCTTCGGCGGCGGGCTGCTCGTTGGCGGGCTCGACAACGAAATCGTCATCGACCGGCCGCACCTTGGCATTGCTCGTGGTCTTGGACACCATGGGTTCACCCGGGAAAGATATCAAAACGGCACTTCGTCGAACCGAACCGTTCAGTTCGATTTGACATAGTCTCCTTTCTGGTCCATATCAAGGCGAAATCGAACCACGCGGTTCGAATTAATCGTCGAGAGGATTTTCTGCTGACGCGATGGAGACCAAGGTAACGGAAAACGGTGGCTCGGTTTGCGCGGTCGTCCCGACCGGGCGGCGGGCAGCCGGCGAGGATCCGGCAAAACGCGAGCAGATTCTCGACGGCGCCAAACGCGTCTTCATGGAACAGGGCTTCGACGCGGCGAGCATGAACGACATCACCCGGGCCGCCGGCGTTTCCAAGGGCACGATCTACGTCTATTTCGCCAACAAGGAAGACCTGTTTGCCGAGCTGATCCAGCGCGAGCGCCTGCGCATCACCGAATCGGCGCGCAGCGCGCTGCTCGACAACCTCTCGGTCTCCGAGGCGCTGCACGATTTCGGCGTCCTCTTCGCTTCGCATCTTTCGGCGGAATATACGATCAAGGCGATGCGCATGGTGATCGCCGTCAACCAGCGCATGCCGGCGCTCTCCTGCGGCTTTCTGTCGGCAAGCCCGATGAATCCGGTCTCGGTGCTGAAGACCTATCTCGACCGCCAGGTGGCCGAGGGACGGCTGACGCTCGACGACACCGAGCTCGGCGCGCGTCAATTCCTGGAACTGGCGACCGTCGGCATCTTCAAGCACCGCCTGTTCGGCTCGATGCCGACACCGCCGCCGGCCTCCGAAATCGAGCGGGTGGTCGCCAGCGGAGTCCGGATGTTCCTGGCAGCCTACGGCACGTCGCAGTCCTGACAGCACGTCGCACCGCGCCGTTACATCGGTAATTTTCCACGCTGCCGCTGCTGGTTGCGTCTTGCAACCCTTCCGTTTCGTCATACATACCGACCTCATTGAGTTCCGAACCAAGAGGAAGATCGGATGGACGGCATCCTTGCCCTGATGCAAAGCCCTGAAGCGTGGGTCGCGCTTGTGACGCTGATCGTCATGGAGGTGGTTCTCGGCATCGACAATCTGATCTTCATCTCAATTCTCACCAACAAACTGCCCGAGCAGCACCGTGTTCCGGCTCGCCGCATCGGCATCGGGCTGGCACTGGTCATGCGCCTGGCGCTGCTGGGCACGATCGCCTGGATCGTCAAGCTGACGACGCCGGTGTTCGAGCTCTTCGGCCAGGGCTTTTCGTGGAAGGATGTGATCCTGATCGCCGGCGGCCTGTTCCTGGTCTGGAAGGCGACGAAGGAAATCCATCACAGCGTCGATCCGGCCGACCACGGCGAGGATTTCATCGGCACCGCCGCGGTCGCCTCTTTTACTGCCGCAATCGGCCAGATTTTGCTGCTCGATCTCGTCTTCTCCGTCGACAGCATCATCACCGCCGTCGGCATGACCCCGCACCTGCCGATCATGGTCGCAGCCGTCGTCGTCGCCGTTACGGTGATGCTGGTAGCCGCAACGCCGCTTGCCAACTTCATCGAGAAGAACCCGACCATCGTCATGCTGGCGCTCGCCTTCCTGCTGATGATCGGCATGACGCTGATCGCCGAAGGCATGGGCTTCCATGTGCCGAAGGGCTACGTCTACGCCGCCATGGCGTTCTCGGCACTGGTCGAGGCGCTCAACATGTTGGCCCGCAATGCGAGGCGGAAGAAGAAGGCCGACGCGCAGACGCTGCACTGAAGCGCCTTCGCCTGACGGACTGCCAATGCCGGCGGCGCAACCGACCGGCACGCGGCCGTCCTCCATGATCGTCGAAAAAAGCATGCAGCGCAGGCACGAGGAACCTTTCCCCCCGGTTGGAATTTTCCCTCGACCTCTGTAAGGCTGGCGCGAACGGACGAGCGGGGCAGCCCATGACGACACCACAAATCCTGGCGTTCTCGGTCATCCTGGCGATGATGGCCGGCTTCGTCTGGGATCGGGTTCGGTACGACATCGTCGCTTGTCTGGCACTGCTTCTCTCCGTCGCTGTCGGCATCGTCCCCTATGACAAGGCCTTCAGCGGCTTCAGCGACGACATCGTCATCATCGTCGGCAGCGCGCTGATGGTCAGCGCCGGCGTTGCCCGCTCCGGCATCATCAACACCGCCGTGCAGCGGTTCTTTCCGAGCCTCACCGGCTTCACGGCGCAGGTGACGCTGCTTCTGGTCAGCGTCGCGGTGATGTCCGCCTTCATCAAGAACATCGGCGCGCTCGCCATCATGATGCCGATGGCGTTCCAGTTCTCGCGCCGCTCCGGCGTGCCGGTATCGCGCTACCTGATGCCGATGGCATTCGCCGCCCTTCTCGGCGGCCTCATGACCCAGATCGGCACCTCGCCGAACATCGTCGTCTCGCGCATGCGCCAGGAGATCACCGGCGACAGCTTCACCATGTTCGACTTCACGCCCGTCGGTGGGATCCTGACCGTTGCGGGCGTGCTGTTCCTGATCGCCTTCAACCGGCTGGTGCCTGCCCGCGTCAACCAGAACCCGTCGCTCGACGAGGCGCTCGATCTCGCCGTCTACTCGTCCGATGCCACGGTGCCGGCGAAATCGGGCGCCGTCGGCAAGACGCTGAACGCCATGCTCAAGCCCGGCGAGGGCGACATCGCCGCCACCGCGGTGATCCGCGACGGCCGCCACATCGCGCCGCTGCCCGACGTGACCATCCGCGCCGGCGATACGATCCTGATGGAGGGAACGCCGGCGGCTCTCGATCGCGTGACGTCGGCAGCGGACCTCGAACTCTCGGGCAAGCCGATCCGCGAGACACCGGCGGCCGGCGAGGAGGTCGTCGCCATCGAGGTGGTGGTCACGGCCGATTCCCGTCTCGCCGGGCTGTCCGCCCGCCGCATGGCGCTGTTCCACAGCTACGGCATCAATCTGCTTGCCGTCAGCCGGCAGGGAAAGCGGCTGACGGAGCGGCTGAGCGAGGTGACCCTCTCCGCCGGCGACGTGCTGATGGTGCAAGGGGGAAGAAAGACGCTGCCGGCGATCCTGCAGGAGCTCGGCCTGCTGCCGCTCGCCCAGCGCGAGATCCTGCTCGGCACGAAACGGCGGGCGATCGTGCCGCTCATCATCCTCGCGGCGGCGATGGCCTCGAGCGCCACCGGAGCGGTGCCGGTGGCGATCGCCTTCTTCACTGCCGCCGTCGCCATGCTGCTGTTCAGGGTGGTCCCCCTCGCCGAAGCCTACAGGGCCGTCGACGGCCCGATCCTCGTCATGCTCGCAGCCCTCATCCCTGTCGCCGACACGCTGCGCACCACCGGCGGCAGCGAACTGATCGCCGGCTGGCTCGGCACGATCGCCTCGGGCATGCCGGCCTACGGCGCACTGGCGATGATCCTGGTCACCGCGATGGCGGTCACGCCGTTCCTCAACAACGCCGCCACCGTGCTCGTCATGGCGCCGATCGCCGTCAGCTTCGCCACGGCACTTGGCTACCGGCCGGAGGCCTTCCTGATGGCGGTCGCGATCGGCGCCGGCAGCGATTTCCTCACCCCGATCGGCCACCAGTGCAACACGCTCGTCATGGGTCCCGGTGGCTACCGGTTCAGCGACTATCCGCGCCTCGGCCTGCCGCTGTCGCTGCTCGTCGTCCTCGTCAGCGTGCCGGCCCTGCTCTACGTCTGGCCGGTGCACTGAAGCCATTGCGATCCGCCGCACTTTCCCTTGACGCGCCGGGTCGAATATGGTCTCACCCCTGCCCAAACGGAAAACTCCGTCCCCGCCGCAATTTCGGCGGCAAATCGGGCTTTCCCTCCCATAAAGCATGAGCCGATCACGCGGGAATTCCTCCGGCGAACGGCCTCAGAGCATTCGACCGGACCGAGCAAGCCATGACCACCTCCGCCACGAACGTACGCGTCCGCATCGCCCCCTCGCCGACCGGCGAGCCGCATGTCGGCACCGCCTACATCGCGCTGTTCAACTACCTCTTTGCCAGGAAGCACAACGGCACCTTCATCCTGCGGATCGAGGACACCGACGCCACCCGCTCGACGCCGGAATTCGAGACGAAGGTGCTCGACGCGCTGAAGTGGTGCGGGCTGGAATGGGCGGAAGGCCCCGACATCGGCGGCCCCTACGGTCCCTACCGCCAGTCCGACCGCAAGGATCTCTACCAGCCCTACGCGCAGGAACTGCTCGACAAGGGCCATGCCTTCCGCTGCTTCTGCACGCCCGAGCGGCTCGAGCAGATGCGCAATGCCCAGCGCGCCGAGGGCAAGCAGCCGAAGTATGACGGCCTTTGCCTCAACCTGAAGGCCGAGGAAGTGACCGCCCGCATGGCTGCCGGCGAACCCTCCGTCGTGCGCATGAAGATCCCGGCCGAAGGCTCCTGCGACTTCCACGACGGCGTCTACGGCGACGTTTCGATCCCGTGGGATTCGGTCGACATGCAGGTGCTGATCAAGGCCGACGGCATGCCGACCTACCATATGGCGAACGTCATCGACGACCACCTGATGAAGATCACCCACGTGGCGCGCGGCGAGGAATGGCTGGCCTCGGTGCCGAAGCACATCCTGCTCTACCGCTATTTCGGCTGGGACGAGCCCACCTTCATGCACCTGTCGCTGATGCGCAATGCCGACAAGTCGAAGCTGTCGAAGCGCAAGAACCCGACCTCGATCTCCTACTACTCGGCGCTCGGCTATGCGCCGGAAGCGCTGATGAACTTCCTCGGCCTGTTCTTCATCCAGATCGCCGAGGGCGAGGAACTGATGACGATGGCCGAGCTGTCGGAGAAGTTCGATCCAGACAACCTCTCCAAGTCCGGTGCGATCTTCGACATCCAGAAGCTCGACTGGCTGAACGGCCGCTGGCTGCGCGAAAAATTCTCGGAAGAGGAGTTCGCCGCCCGCGTGCTCGCCTGGGCGATGGAGAACGACCGGCTGAAGGAAGGCCTGAAGCTGTCGCAGTCGCGCATCACCAAGCTCGGCGAACTGCCGGACCTCGCCGGCTTCCTGCTGAAGTCCGACCTCGGCCTGACCCCGGACGCCTTCGCCAAGGTGAAGTCGACGCCCGAAGAGATCCTGGAGATTTTCAACACGGTGCAGCCGGAGCTGGAGCGCATCTTCGAGTGGAACGTCGAGAGCATTGAGGCGGAGCTGCGCGCGATTGCCGACCGCATGGGCAAGAAGCTGAAGGTCGTACTGGCGCCGCTGTTCGTCGCCGTCTCCGGCTCGTCGCGCTCGCTGCCGCTGTTCGATTCCATGGCGATCCTCGGCCGCTCGGTCGTGCGCCAGCGGCTGAAGGTGGCCGCCCAGGTGGTGGCCTCGATGGCCGGAAGCGGAAAATGAGGGTAAGGCCCCTCCCCCTCGCGGGGAGGGGTTGGGGAGGGGCATTTTCCAGATGAAACCCTCCCGGCCCTTCGGGCCACCCTCCCCACAAGGGGGAGGGATTGCAGAGCCCGCCGCTCCGGCGACCCAGATCAAAAGCCCGAAAAGGCCAGATAGACAATGACCGACACCAAGACCGAAACCGCCCTCTCCTCCGACGCCACCGAAGTGCGCCGCCAGAAGCTCGACCTTCTGCGCGAGCAGATCGGCGACGTCTATCCGGCCCATTTCCACCGCACGATCACCAATGCGGAACTGGCGGAGAAATACGCCGATCTGGAGCCGGACACCGAGAGCGGCGACGTCGTCACCGTTGCCGGCCGCGTCTACTCCTCGCGCAATTCCGGCATGTTCATGGATCTCCATGACGCCTCCGGCAAGATCCAGATCTTCTCGCACAAGGACGTCACCGGCGAAGAGGCGCGTGCGCTGCTGCCGATGATCGACCTCGGCGACATCATCGGCGTCACCGGCGTCGTCCGCCGCACCAAGCGCGGCGAGCTGACCATCAACGCCCAGCAGATCACCATGCTGACGAAGTCGCTGCTGCCGATGCCGGAGAAGTGGCACGGCGTCTCCGACGTCGAGATCCGCTACCGCAAGCGCCACCTCGACATCATGACCAACGAGGAATCGAAGCTGCGCTTCCAGCAGCGCTCGAAGATCGTCTCCGGCATCCGCCGCTTCATGGAGAACGACGGCTTCATGGAAGTCGAGACGCCGATGCTGCACTCCGTCTATGGCGGCGCCACCGCCGAGCCGTTCAAGACGCACCACAATACGTTGAAGCTCGACATGTTCCTGCGCATCGCGCCGGAATTGTACCTGAAGCGCACGCTGGTTTCGGGTCTGACCGACAAGGTGTTCGAGATCAACCGCAACTTCCGCAATGAGGGCGTGTCGACCCGGCACAACCCCGAATTCACGATGATGGAGTGCTACTGGGCCTATGCCGACTACGAGGACGTGATGGACCTCGTCGAGCGGCTGTTCGCCGAGCTTGCGATCAAGGTGCATGGCTCGACCGAATTCACCTACGGTGACAAGGAAATCTCCTTCAAGGGCCCGTTCCGCCGCGTGCCGATGCCCGACGCCGTCAAGGAGGTCACCGGTATCGATTTCCTCGCCATCAAGTCGGACGAAGAGGCCCGCGCCGCCGCCAAGGCGGCCGGCTTCGAGGTCGAGAAGGACTGGACCTGGGGCGAGTGCCTGGCCTTCATCTTCGAGGAGAAGGTCGAGCCGACGCTGATCCAGCCCGCGCACGTCACCCATTTCCCGAAGGACATCTCGCCGTTCGCCAAGGAAGTGCCGGGCGAGCCGCGCCTCGTCGAACGTTTCGAGACCTATTGCAACACCTGGGAACTCGGCAACGCCTTCTCTGAGTTGAACGATCCGGAAGAGCAGCGCGCCCGCATGGTCGAGCAGCTCGAGCAGGCGCATGCGCGCGGCGAGAAGGCCAAGCAGCTCGACGAGGAGTTCCTCGACGCGATCGACCAGGGCATGCCGCCGGCCGGTGGCCTCGGCATCGGCGTCGACCGCCTGATCATGCTCTTGACCAACGCGCCGTCGATCCGCGACGTCATCCTGTTCCCGGCCCGCCGCGCCAAGAACGACTGACCATCACGGCCGATACCAGCGGAGCCCCGCGCCGGACGTGCGGGGCTGCTCCGGTGGCTGCAAACGCATAATCATCGTGGAAGCGACCTCCGCGCTCCAGACCTAGTCCGGGGCACCGCCGCATCGCGGCGCAAATGCGCCCCTTGCGCTCAGAGACTTGAGCGCGGCGCTGGATGCCGGATCAAGCCCGGCATGACGGATCGGTTTGAAGTTGTCGTCCAGCCAACCGCGGTACTTGCCGCAAGTCTCCCCGAAGGGGGTAGCGGTTTCAGGACAATCGCATCAGAACGAAAATTGCAGGTCGCGTGAACCCTTTCACGCGACCTGCCTTAATGGCCGGCCGCCGCGACGTGTTGCTCGGCGCCGGCTTCCGACGAAGCGTGCTGTTCAACAGGAGCCGGGGCGGCGTGATCGCTAGCCGCCGTCGCACCATGCCCGCCTTCGTCGCCTGTGGGGGCCGGGTCGAGGCAGTCGGTCCGCTCGGGCATCGCCGTGACGATCGCCTTGATCTCGTCAACCTCCAGCGTCCGCCGCTCGCCGTAGAATTCGCCGTTCTCCGCAGCCGCCCCTTCGACATAGCTTGCCGCGAATGGCGCCGACATGCCCGGGATACTGCCTGGGTTGCGCGAGAACAGGACTTCGGCGCCGATCGCCCGGCCGCGCATCTCGGCCCGTTGCGCCGGGCCCGCCTCGTCGAGCAGCACGACGTGATAGAGGTCGGCCTCCGTCCGGTTGGAAAGCGCGCCCGCCACCCGCAGCGCGGTCTTGACCCGCACCTCGCCGTCCGCGGCCTTCGCCCGGATGTAATGGCGGATCCACTGCTGGCCGTCCTGCTCCTGCCGCGTGGTCAGCACCGACGTGCAGGCGACGCCGGAAACGGTTTCGCGGCGCGGCCCGAGGATCGCGTCACGCCCGACAAAGGCCGCAACGGCTCCGGACGCTCCTGTCAGGACGCCGACGCCGACAACAAGGATCAGCACCTTTTTCGGCAGGCGCAACTTCGAGGGGATGAACTTCACCGAACGCACTACTCTGTATTTCGGGTGTGTGAGCCCTCGAAACGCAAGGGCCTTCGCATCCTAGTCCGCCGTCGTTTCCGAAAGCTTAAAGGCGGATTATCAAGACCGGGGGGCCTTGTCGCTGGTTGCGGTGGCGCCGCCGGCAGTCCGATTCTTGCGAATGATTTGCAATTGCATTGACAGGCCCATTTCGCCGCGTATATTTTCTTGCAACTAATTTGCAAAAGCACTCTGGGATCTCTTATGTTTAATCGCCTTTTCAAGCCCGCCCTCCTCGCCATGGTTGTTTCATTCGGCGGGGTCACAATGACCGCCGCGCAGGAAAGGCCGAAGGTCGTCACCACCTTCACCGTCATCGCCGACATTGCCCAGAACGTCGCCGGCGACGCTGCGGTGGTGGAATCGATCACCAAGCCCGGCGCCGAGATCCACAACTACCAGCCGACGCCGCGCGACATCCTCAAGGCGCAGGACGCCTCGCTGGTGCTGTGGAACGGCCTCAACCTGGAGCGCTGGTTCGAAAAGTTCCTGACCAATCTCAACGACGTGCCGAGCGTCGTTGTCAGCGATCGCATCACGCCGATGAGCATCGTCGAGGGCCCGTACGAGGGCAAGCCGAACCCGCATGCCTGGATGTCGCCGGACAATGCGCTGATCTATGTCGAGAACATCAGGAAGGCGCTCACCTCGATCGATCCCGGCAACACCGTCGTCTACGAGGCCAATGCGAAGGCCTATGGCGAGAAGATCAAGGCGCTCTCCGTCGACATCAAGGCTGAGCTCGGCAAGCTTCCCGAGGACAAGCGCTGGCTCGTCACCAGCGAGGGCGCGTTCAGCTATCTCGCCCGCGATTTCGGCCTGAAGGAACTGTTCCTCTGGCCGATCAACGCCGATCAGCAGGGCACGCCCAAGCAGGTCAAGGCGGTGATCGACGCGGTGCGCGAGCACAACATCCATGTCGTCTTCTCCGAAAGCACCGTCTCCGACAAGCCGGCCCGGCAGGTGGCGGCGGAGACCGGGGCGGCCTATGGCGGCGTTCTCTATGTCGACAGCCTCAGCGAGGCCGACGGCCCCGTCCCGACCTATCTCGACCTCCTGCGCGTCACTTCGGAGACGATCGTGAAAGGCCTCTCGCAATGATGATGGGCAACCGCAGGAAACAAGCCGACGGCATCGTCGCGGAGGACGTCACCGTCACCTACCGCACCGGCGTCACCGCGCTGAAGCATGCCAGCTTCTCGGTGCCGCGGGGCACGATCACCGCCCTTGTCGGGGTCAACGGCAGCGGCAAGTCCACCCTCTTCAAGGCGATCATGGGCTTCGTGCCGCTCGCCGGCGGCAAGGTGACGATCCTCGGCATGCCGGTGCGCGAGGCGCTGCGCAAGAATCTCGTCGCCTATGTGCCGCAGGCCGAGGAGGTCGACTGGACCTTTCCCGTCCTCGTCGAAGACGTGGTGATGATGGGCCGCTACGGCCATATGAACTGGCTGCGCATTCCGACCAAGCACGACCATGAGATGGTTGCCGCCGCACTCGCTCGCGTCAACATGAGCGATTACCGCAAGCGCCAGATCGGCGAGCTTTCCGGCGGCCAGCGCAAGCGCGTCTTCCTCGCCCGCGCCCTTGCCCAGGAGGGCCAGGTGATCCTGCTCGACGAGCCCTTCACCGGCGTCGACGTCACCACCGAGGAGCAGATCGTCCATCTGCTCGGCACGCTCCGCGACGAGGGGCGGGTCATGCTCGTCTCCACCCACAACCTCGGCAGCGTGCCGGATTTCTGCGACCGCACCGTCTTCGTCAAGGGTACGGTGCTGGCCTCCGGCCCGACCGCCGAGACCTTCACCGAGGCCAATCTGGAACGCGCCTTCGGCGGCGTGCTGCGCCACTTCATCCTCTCCGGCCACGACCTGCACGAGGACGCCGATCCGCGCCAGGTCAAGGTCATCAGCGACGACGAGCGCCCCTTCGTCATCTACGGCGACAGGAAGGACCCCAAGGCCCGGACCGAGGAGGCCGAACGGTGAACGTGCTCCTCGAACCCTTCGGCTACGGCTACATGGTCAACGCCATGTGGGTCAGCGCGCTGGTCGGCTGCATCTGCGGTTTCCTGTCGGCCTACCTGATGCTGAAAGGCTGGTCGCTGATCGGCGACGCGCTCTCCCACTCGATCGTGCCCGGCGTTGCCGGCGCCTACATGCTCGGCCTGCCTTTCTCGCTCGGCGCGTTCCTCTCCGGCGGCCTCGCCGCCGGCGCGATGCTCTTCCTGAATCACCGCACGAAGCTGAAGGAGGACGCCATCATCGGCATGATCTTCACCTCCTTCTTCGGGGTCGGCCTGTTCATGGTCTCGCTGTCGCCGACGTCTGTGAACATCCAGACGATCGTGCTCGGCAATATCCTGGCGATCACGCCGTCCGACACGCTGCAGCTCGCCATTATCGGCGGCGTCACGCTCGTGATCCTGCTTCTGAAGTGGAAGGACCTGATGGTCACCTTCTTCGACGAGAACCACGCCCGTTCGATCGGGCTGAAGCCGCTGGCCTTGAAACTCCTGTTCTTCACGCTGCTCGCCGCCTCCACCGTCGCTGCCATGCAGACAGTCGGCGCATTCCTCGTCGTCGCCATGGTCGTCACCCCCGGCGCCACCGCCTACCTTCTGACCGACCGCTTCCAGCGGCTGATCGTGATCGCCGCCCTGCTCGGCGCCGGCACCAGCCTTATCGGCGCCTACGCCTCCTACTTCCTCGACGGCGCCACCGGCGGCATCATCGTCGTCCTGCAGACGCTGCTGTTTCTAATCGCCTTCGTTTTCGCCCCGAAGCACGGCCTTCTGGCGGCCCGCCGCCGGGGACGCCTGGCGCTGCAGCAGAGGGCACCGGCATGAGCGATTTTCTCGAGCTGGCCCTGATGCCCTTCCGCCTCGGTTTCATGCAGTATGCCTTCGCCGTGACGCTGATGATCGCCGTGCCGATGGCGCTTCTGTCCTGCTACCTCGTGCTGAAGGGCTGGTCGCTGATGGGCGACGCCGTCTCGCATGCCGTGCTGCCGGGCGTCGTTCTCGCCTATGTCGTCGGCCTGCCGCTCGCGTTGGGTGCGTTCGTCGCCGGCCTGTTCTGTGCGCTGGCCGCCGGCTTCCTGCGCAACCATAGCCGGGTGAAGGAGGATACGGTGCTTGGCATCGTCTTTTCCGGCATGTTCGGGCTCGGTGTCGTGCTCTATGTAGCGATCGAATCCGACGTGCACCTCGACCATATCCTGTTCGGCGACATGCTCGGCATCGTTCCGTCCGACCTGATCGAGACCGGGCTGATCGCGCTCGCCTGCGGCGCCTTCATCCTGTTCTTCCGCAAGGACCTGCTGGTGCAGGCCTTCGACCGGCAGCACGCCGCCGCGATCGGCCTGCCCGTCAAGCTGCTGCACTACGGGCTGCTGGCGGTGCTCTCGCTCGTTGTCGTCGGTGCGCTGAAGGCGGTCGGTATCATCCTGTCGGTGGCGATGCTGGTGGCACCGGGCGCCATCGCCGCGCTCCTGACGCGGCGCTTCGGCACGATGCTCGCCACCGCCGTCGCCATTGCGGTCGGCGCCTCCCTCTGCGGCATCTATCTCAGCTTCTTCCTCGACAGCGCCCCGGCCCCGACCATCGTCGTGCTGTTGACCTGTCTCTTCGTCTGCGCCTTCCTGTGGCAAACGCTGCGCGATCACCCGGCGGCGCCGGAGGCTTCGGAGCCGGCCGCCCGGCCCTGACGACCAGCAGAACGGATCCGGCGGTGCGCCGCTCGGTTGTGCACGGTCGGGCCGGTCGCGGTCGACAGGCTATTCTTTTCCGTCTATCGTCCGCCGCGATCAGGGACGAGCCGCTTCAAGGGGTTCGGTGCGGCGGACTAAAGCAGGGAAATCATGGCACATATCGGCATCGTTGGCGGCGGCATCATCGGCTGCGCCACAGCGCTTCACCTCCTCGACCGCGGCCACCAGGTAACGATCGTCGAGCGCGACGCAGGCGGCCTGCCGGCGTCTGTCGGCAATGCCGGCCTTCTGGCCATTCCCGGTATCGATCCGATCGCTCGCCCCGGCATGCTGCTCGCCGCACCGCGCTGGCTGCTCGATCCGCTGGGCCCGCTCACCATCCGCTGGAAGGACCTGCCCTCGCTGCTGCCGTGGCTGACGCGCCTGGTGCTGGCGTCCCGGCCGGCCGAGGTGGCGCGGGCACGCCTGGCACTGACCTTCCTGATGAACACCGCTGCCGCCGACCACGCGGCAATGGCGAAGCTGGCCGGCATCAGCGGCCACATCCGCAAGACCGGCGCCCTGAAGATCTTCGACACGCTGGCGGCCCGCGACCGGGCCTTCGCCGGCGAACTGGAGAACGCCCGTCTCCTCGGCGGCTATGAGGTCGAGAAGCTCGACGCGGACGAGGCACGGCGCCGCGTCCCGGCCCTGCAGGGCACGTTTGCCGGCGCCTTCTTCAACGAGGGCTACCAGACCTTCGAGTACCCCCTTACCTTCCTGCGACGGCTGCAGGCGTCGATCCGCGAACGGGCCACCTTCATCGACGCGGCCGTCTCGTCGGTCGCCTGGACCGCCGAGGGCATCTCGGTGCGCACCGAGGCGCAGAACACCCATCTCTTCGACAAGGTCGTGATCGCTGCCGGCATCTGGTCCAAGACCCTCGTCGAGCGCCTCGGCCTGCATGTCCAGCTCGAGACCGAGCGCGGCTACAACACCACCTTCGTCAACCCCTCGGTGACCTTGGAAATGCCGGTGTACTTCGGCGAGCACGGCTTCGTCGCCACCCCATTCGAAAACATGCTGCGCGTCGGCGGCGCCGTCGAGCTGGCTCGTCCCGATGCCGCCGCGAACTATGCCCGCGCCGCCGCGATGCGCAAGAAGATGCGCCGCTACGTGCCCGACCTTCCCGAGCACGGCGGCACCGAATGGATGGGCCGCCGCCCCTCGACGCCGGATTCCCTCCCCGTCATCGGCCTGCATCCTGGCGATCCGCGCATCGCATTCGCCTTCGGCCACGGCCATCTCGGGCTGACGCTTTCGGCCACGACCGGCCGCCACGTCGCCGATCTCTTCGGAGGCAAGGGCGACCCCGAACTCGACGCCTTCTCGATCCGCCGCTTCCAGTAGGCGGCACCTGGAACCGGAAAGCCTGCCCATGCACAAGGTCATATTCGACACCGATCCCGGCATCGACGATGCCATGGCGCTCCTGTTCCTGCACCAGCACCCGGACGTCGACCTGATCGGCATCACCACGGTGTTCGGCAACGCCTCGGTCGAGACGACGACGCGCAATGCGCTGTTCCTCAAGCGCGAATGGAACATTGCCGCGCCCGTCGCCAAGGGCGACGGCAAGGCCTTCAATCCGATGCGCAACCCGACCGACTGGCCGGTGATGATCCACGGCCATGACGGGCTCGGCAACATCGACGTGCCGGAGAAGATCGACCTGCCGCTCGATCCTCGGCCCGCCCACCGCTTCATCATCGACACCGTGCGGGCTAACCCCGGCGAGGTGACGCTGGTCGCCGTCGGCCGCATGTCCAACCTGGCCTTCGCGCTGAAGGAGGCGCCGGAGATCGCTGGCCTGGTCAAGCAGGTGATCATCATGGGCGGCGCCTTCGACGTGCCCGGCAACATCACGCCGGCTGCGGAAGCCAACATTCACGGCGATCCGGAAGCGGCCGACGTGGTGATGACGGCGCCCTGGAAGGTGGTCGTTGTCGGCCTCGACGTGACGATGCAGACGGTGATGACCCGAACGCTGCTCGACGAGATCGTCGAAGCGGGCGGGGCGCGGGCGAAGCTGCTCTCCGACATCTCGCAGCTCTACATCGATTTCTACGGCCGCCATGTCGAGGACGCCATGGTCGTGCACGACAGCTGCGCCTGCGCCTACCTCGTCGCCCCGGAGCTGTTCACCACCCGCAGCGGCGCGATCCGCGTCGTCGCGGGTGGCATCGCCGACGGCCAGACGATCCAGAAGCCGGACGGCCGCGCCTTCCCGCCGGGCAACTGGGACGACTTGCCGAGCCAGCACGCCTGCACCGGCATCAACGCCGACGCCGTGCTGAAGCTGATCGCCGAGACGCTGTCGCGGTCTCCCGCCTGAGATCGGCTAGCGGCGAACGAGTGTCCGCCGCTACCACCCATCCCACCATTTGAGCACCCGCATCGCCCGCAGCGTCACCCATCGCGACGGCTGGCCGGGACCGTCGTCGAGGTCGAACCAGGTGCGTCCTTTCGCCGTCCAGTCGAGCGGCCACGCGCCGTCCGGCGCTCGCCTGGAACGGACGTGTTCGATCGCCTCGCCGAGCCGGGGATCAGGATCGGTGCCGGTCAAGATCGATGCGTACCGAAAGTAGTCGAGCGCGCGAAGGACGTCGTAGCGCCAACGGTTCGGATGCAGGAACGCCAGGAACCGCGCGTCCGCCGGCTCGCCGGTGCTGAGGCGGCGGAAGAGATGGCGCTCGAGGAGATATTCTTCGCCGGCCCGGCGCGCCTCGCGGGTTTGCGGCGTGCCGCCGGTGGCGCGCTCGTATTCCAGCAGCCCCTCCAGGACGTTGATCGTCGTGTGGTAGGACGAACGGATCGAGCCGTTGCACCGCTCGCAGTTCCACCCGCCATCCGCCTGTCGCTCGCCCAGCAGCCGCTCGACGATGGGCGAGACGTCGACGCAGAAATAGGCGCCATCGGCAACCGTGCGGCCGTTGACGCATTCCTCGACCTCGCCTTCCCAGTACGGCTGCCCGCCCTCGTCCCAGCGGCAGTTGGCGCCAACCAGCGCGACGGTTCGCCGAGCACTCTCACTCTGAGGATCGAGGCCGAATTCGCGAAGCTGGGAGAGCGAAAAGAACGTGGCCGTCCAGGGCTGCCCCTGTTCCTCCCAATCGCGCGCCGTGAACCCCGACGGGAGGAAGGTGCCCCCTGCCCATCGCCCGTCCTCGTCCTGATGGGAGAGAAGCCGTGCGCCCCAGCCTTGGGTCTCGACCCTGGCCCGCTCGGCCTTCCAGACCGCTTGGGGAGCATCGAGAAGATCGCGCATCACCTGCCAGCGGATCGCCGGATCGGATGCGAGCAGCCATTCGATCACCGGGACAGGAGCAGTCATGCGCCAAGTCTAACAGTTGACGCCTATTGCCGCCAATTTCCCTCAATCCCCTTCTGCAGGTGTCCGACGTACAGGACGGCAAGGTTGCCGCGAAAACTATTCCGGCCGTTCCGGCAGCCGCCAGTCGATCGCCTGCCGCCCTTTGCTTTCGAGGAAGGCATTCGCCTTGGAGAAGTGCCGGCACCCGAGGAAACCAGCATGCGCGGACAAGGGCGACGGGTGGGGCGCCCGCAGCACCAGATGCCTGTTCTGGTCGACGAAGGCCGCCTTCCGCTGTGCATAGGCACCCCAGAGCATGAAGACGACCGGCTGGTCGCTCTCGTTCACGGTGCGGATCACCGCATCGGTGAAGCGTTCCCAGCCCTGCCCCTGGTGGGACGCGGCGCGGCCCATCTCGACCGTCAGCACGCTGTTGAGCAGCAGCACGCCCTGGCGCGCCCAGTGCTCGAGGAAGCCGTGGCGGGCCGGCGGAATGCCGAGATCGCTCTCGATCTCCTTGTAGATGTTGACGAGCGACGGCGGGATGCGCACGCCGGGCCGCACGCTGAAGCACAGCCCATGCGCCTGCCCCTCGCCGTGATAGGGATCCTGCCCGAGGATGACCACCTTGACCCCGTCGAGCGGCGTCAGGTCGAGCGCGCGAAAATACTCAGCCCCGCGCGGAAATATGCGCTTGCCCTGCTCCTTCTCGCGCAGCAGGAAGGACCTCAACGCCGCCATGTAGGGACTGTCGAACTCTGCCGACAACGGCTGCTTCCAGCTATCCCCGATGCGGACGTCCGAGGCCGTCATGCCGCGCTCCTTGCCTGATACTTTTCCGTCTGGATAGCGCATGGGCGCGACGCCGGGAAGCGGCCAGCACCGGTTTCCGCCGCTGTGCACAGGCGGGTGCCGGATTGGGGCCTCCCGACCCTGCAGTGATTGCCGCTGCGGGGCGCGACAACCTGCGCCGTCAGTCGCCGATCCCCTGCACCGCCAGAAAGCTCTTCATCCGCGTTGCTGCAAGCTCCGGCTTGTCCAGCACGTTGGCGCGGTCAGCGAGGCGGAAGATGTCGGCGTAGTGCAGCAGGCCGCGCGCCGACTGCAGGCCGGCCGGCATGGTGAAGTGAGACTGGTGGCCGTTCAGCCAGGCAAGGAACACGACGCCGGCCTTGTAATACTGCGTCGGCGCCTCGAAGATCTTTCGCGACAGCGGCACCGTCGGCGCGATCACGGTGCGGAAGGTCGAAACGTCGCCGGAGGCTAGCGCGGCAAGCGCCTTTGAGGCCTGCGGCGCCACCGCGTCGAAGATGCCGAGCAGCGCGTGGCTGTATTTTCGCCCGTCGCCCTCGATCAGTTCGGCATAATTGAAATCGTCGCCGGTGAAGCAGAGCACGCCCTCCGGCAGCCGCTCCCGCAGCGCCACCTCCTTGGCGTTGTCGAGCAGCGAGATCTTGATGCCCTCGACCTTGCCCCGGTTTTCCTCGATGATCGACAGCACCGTTTCCAGCGCCCTCTCGAAATCGCCCGATCCCCAGTAGCCCGCAAGCTGCGCATCGAACATGTCGCCGAGCCAGTGCAGCACGACCTTGTCCTTCGCCTGGCCGAGGATGCGGCCATAGACCTTGCGATAGTCGTCCGGCGAGGTCGCCACCCGCGCCAGCGCCCGGCTCGCCATCATGATCGCCCGGCCGCCGTGCTTTTCGACGAAGTCGACCTGCTCCTCATAGGCGGCGATCACGTCGTCGAGCGAGCGCGCATCGGCCGGCGAAAGATGGTCGGTGCCCGCCCCGCAGGCGAGATCGGCGCCCGGCACCGTGCGCGCCTCGGCAAGCGAGCGGCGGATCAGCTCCTGCGCGCCGGCCCAGTTCAGCCCCATGCCGCGCTGGGCCGTGTCCATCGCCTCGGCGATGCGGAAGCCGAGCGACCAGAGGTGATGGCGGAACGCCATCGTCGCGTCCCAGTCGATCGCCGGCTCGTCCCACGGGCGCGTCTCCCGCCACGGATCAGACACCACATGGGCGGCCGCATAGGCGATGCGGTTGAAGGCCGGCGGGCTTGCGGGTCGCGCGACCGGCGCGCCGGTAAGCGCATAATGTTCGAGCGTACCATCCGCCTTCGGAAGCATGACTGTCGGCATGAGACCCTCCTCCACTGATTTTGATCGTCAGTAATTTAGATCGTTCCAAATTTCAAGCCTGGTTTTCAGACGACGATCGCCAGCGGCCAGGACCATCCGCCACAGCCACCCCGGGCGGCTACGGCCATCCGAAGCCCTCATCCGCTCACCGCTGCGGCCTGCCGCCGAAGCCTCCCGCCTCTTCTGCCCCACGCTCCCGGCTATCTCTGCCCTTTGGAAGGCCACACCATAAGGCCTTGCAAACGCGCAAGGATAGAGAGTGAGAGCAGCACGGGTCACAAAAGAAGGCGCAGCCGCGCAGGCGGTGGTCGCCAAGAAGCCATGGCCGACAAATCCGCCGCAATCTCGGCGCTACCACGATGTTGACGATCGGCGCCCATAGTGGGCCAAAGCATTCCCCCATCAGATTCCCCATCAGCGCCGCTTGACTCGTTTGGAACGATCCAATAAATCTTCCTGTAGAAAGCGGCTGGAGAGCGCCGCGAGGAGGAACTCGTGACCAGGAGCCGGGTAACCGTCATCGACATTGCGCGCGCCGCCGGCGTGTCGAAGTCGACCGTCTCGCTCGTCCTGCAGGCAAGCCCGCTCGTCAACGAGCAGACCCGCGCCAAGGTCAACGCCGCCATCCGCGAGCTCGGCTATGTCTATAACCGCGGTGCCGCCAACCTGCGCCAGACGGCGTCATCGAAGATCGTCGGCATCGTCGTCAACGACCTCACCAACTCCTTCTTCGCCGAACTTGCCGTCGGCATGGACATGGTCATGCAGTCGGCTGGCTTCGTGCAGTTCCTGGCCAACACCGGCGAGAGCCTCGACCGCCAGCGCGAGGTGATCGCCTCGATGCACGAGCACGGCATCTCCGGGCTGATCATCTCGCCGGCCCGCGGCACCGAGGCCGCCGACTTCAAGCCGCTGACGGCGGCTGGCATTCCGGTCGTCATCGTCGTGCGCAACATCGCCGGTGCCAAGGTATCATCGCTGCTGTCCGACAACTATGCCGGTGCGCGCGAGGCGACGGAGCACCTTCTGTCGCTCGGCCACCGCCGCATCGCCTTTCTCGGCGGCTTCTCCGACACCACCGTCGCTCTCGAACGCGTCCACGGTTACCGGGATGCGCTCGTGCAGGCGGGCATCGCAGCCGACGACGCGCTGATCGTCAATTCGGCCCCCTCGCGCGCCGGCGGCGTCGCGGCCGTCGAGCGCGCCATGCTGCTTGCCGAGCCGCCGACCGCGGCGCTGTGCTTCAACGATGCGGTCGCCTTCGGCGTCTGCGACGGCCTGCGCGCCCGCGGCGTCGAGCCCGGCCGTGATTTCGGCGTGGTCGGCTTCGACGGCGTGATCGAGGCGCAGGCCGCGGTGCCGGCGCTGACGACGGTCTCCGTCGATCCGCAGGGCATGGGCCGGCGGGCGGCGCAGATGCTGCTGAAGCAGATCAATTCCGGCCGGGTGGAGGCCGAGGCGATGGTGACCTCGGTGCGGCTGGCGGTGCGCCAGAGCTGCGGCGCGGCGATGAAGGACATGGGACGGAGGAATACGGCATGACGCGATGGGGACTGATCGGTGCGAGCACGATCGCGCATGAATGGGTGATCGATGCGATCCGCGCCACCGGCGGCGAGATCGTCTCGGTCATGAGCACGAGTGCCGAGCGCGGCCAGAAATACGCCGCCGACCACGGCATCGGCAAATCCGTCACGACTACCGCCGATCTCGTCGGCGATCCGCAGGTCGACGCCGTCTACATCTCCACGACCAACGAAATGCACCGCGACCAGGCGATCGCCGCCGCCCGTGCCGGCAAGCACATCCTGTGCGAAAAGCCGCTGGCCACCTCGCTGAGCGATGCGCGGGCGATGGTCAAGGCGGCAGAAGACGCCGGCGTCGTCATGGCGACGAACCACCACCTGCGCAACGCCGCGACCCACCGCGCCATGCGTGATGCGATCGCGGCGGGCCGCATCGGCAAGCCGCTCTCGGCTCGCGTCTTCCACGCCGTCTACCTGCCGCCGCACCTGCAGGGCTGGCGTCTGGAGCGGCCGGACGCCGGCGGCGGCGTCATCCTCGACATCACCGTGCACGACACCGACACGCTGCGCTTCATCCTCGGCGACGACCCGGTCGAGGCGATCGCCTTCTCGCAGATGGGCGGCATGGGCAAGGCGGGGCTGGAGGACGCGGTGATGGGCGTGCTGCGCTTCAAGTCCGGCGTCATCGCCCAGTTCCATGACGGCTTCACCACCAGATTTGCCGAGACCGGCCTCGAGGTGCACGGCACCGAGGGTTCGCTGATCGGCCGCAACGTCATGACCCAGCGCGCGGTCGGCACCGTGACGCTGCGCGATGCCGAAGGCGAGCACGACCTGCCGCTCGACCATCGCAATCTCTACGAGACGGCGCTTTCTGCCTTCCATGCGGCCATCGCCGGCAAGGGCAGGCCGTCCGCCACCGGCGAGGACGGGATCTGGTCGCTGGCGACCGGCCTTGCCGTCGTCGAGGCGGCGCAGACTGGCAGGACCGTCAAAATCGAACCCGGACTTTGAGCAATATGATGAGGAAGCACATTTCCGCGGCCGAAGCGGCCAACCTGATCCCCGACGGCGCCATCGTCTCGGTCTCGTCGTCGTCCGGCCTCGGCTGCCCGGACCTGATGCTGAAGGCGATCGGCGAGCGCTTCGAGACGACGGGACACCCGAAGAACATCACCACCCTGCACCCGATCGCTGCCGGCGACATGAGCGGCATCAAGGGCGTCGATTACATTGCCCGGAAGGGGTTGCTGGCAAAGATCATCGGCGGCTCCTATCCGTCCGGCCCCTCCTCCGCCGAGCCGCCGCTGATCTGGCAGATGATCACCGGCAACGAGATCCCGGCCTACAACATCCCCTCCGGCATCCTGTTCGACATGCATCGCGAGGCGGCCGCCAAGCGCCCCGGCGTCCTCACCAAGGTCGGCCTCGACACCTTTGTCGATCCGGCCCGGCAAGGCTGCGCGATGAACGACAAGGCCGCCGCCGAGCCGGTCGTCAAGAAGATCGAGTTCGAGGGCGAGGAGTGGCTCTACTTCCCGGCGATCCGGCCGCAGGTGGCGATCATCCGCGCCACCACCGCCGACGAGCGCGGCAACCTCACCTATGAGCACGAGGGCGCCTATCTCGGCGGCCTCGACCAGGCGCTCGCCGCCCGCAACAACGGCGGCATCGTCATCGCCCAGGTCAAGCGCATCACCAAGGCCGGCTCGCTGCGCCCCCACGACGTGCGCGTGCCGGGCATGCTGGTCGACTACGTGATTGTCGACCCCGACCAGAAGCAGACGACCCAGACCCTCTACGACCCGGCGATCTCCGGCGAGATCATCCGTCCGCTCGATACGTTCCGCGTCCCTGAGTTCAATATCCAGAAGGTCATCGCACGCCGCGTCGCGCAGGAACTCGAGGCCGGAAGCTGCGTCAATCTCGGCTTCGGCATTTCGGCCAACGTGCCGCGCATCCTGCTCGAAGAAGGCCTGCATGGCGCCGTCACCTGGGTGATCGAACAGGGTGCCGTCGGCGGCGTGCCGCTCTTGGATTTCGCCTTCGGCTGCGCCTCGAATGCCGACGCCTTCATGCCGTCGCCCTACCAGTTCACCTATTTCCAGGGCGCCGGCTTCGACGCCTCGCTGCTCTCCTTCCTCGAGATCGGCCGCGACGGTTCCGTCAACGTCTCCAAGCTGTCGTTCCGCCCGCATGTGACGGCCGGCGCCGGCGGCTTCGTCGACATCACGGCGAGGGCGAAAAAGATCGTCTTCTCCGGCATGTTCAATGCGGGTGCCAAGCTCGGCATCGCGGACAGCAAGCTCGTTATCGAGAAGGAGGGCAAGCTGAAGAAGCTGGTGAACGAGGTCGAGCACGTCACCTTCTCCGGCCGCCGCGCCATCGAGCAGGGCCAGGACATCACCTATGTCACCGAGCGCTGCGTGATGAAGCTGACGCCCAGGGGCATCGTGCTGACCGAGATCGCCCCCGGCGTCGACCTCCAGACCCATATCCTCGACCAGTCGGAATTCCCGCTGATCGTTTCCGACGAACTGAAGACGATGGATGCCGCCCTGTTCCACGAGGCGCCGCTGGGGCTGCAACTGCCGGCCAGGGCCACGCGACGGATTGCAGGAGGCGAACGTGGCTGACGAGCGCATCCGCATCACGATCGACGGCCCGATCGCCACGCTGACCGTGGCGCGGCCGGAAAAGCTGAACGCCTTCGACATCGACATGCTGAAGGAACTGGCCGCCGCCTGCGACGCGATCGAGGCGAATACCGCCGTCCGCGTCGCCATCCTCACCGGCGAGGGCAAGGCCTTCTCCGCCGGCGGCGATATCCGCGCCTGGGCCGGCATGGAGCCGAACGAGTTCGGCCACGCCTGGGTCCGCTTCGGCCACCGCGTCTTCGAACGGCTGGCGACGCTCCGCATGCCGCTGGTCGCCGCGATCAACGGCCATGCACTCGGCGGCGGGCTGGAGCTTGCCGCCGCCGCCGACATCCGCATCGCCGAAAGCCAGGTAAAGATCGGCCTGCCGGAAGCGGGGCTGGGCATGGTGCCCGGCTGGTCCGGCACGCAGCGGCTGGTGAAACGTTTTGGCGCGCAGGCCGTGCGCCGCATGCTGCTCGGCGGCGAGGTGCTGACGGCCGCGGAGGCAGCGAGCCTCGGCGTCGTCGACCAGATCGTGGAGACCGGCACGTCGGTTCAGGCGGCGCAGGACTACGCCGCCCGCATCGCCGCGCGCGGTCCGGCCGCGACCGAAATCTCGAAACTGATGATCGCCGTCGCCAACGGCGAGGACAACGGCAGCGCGGTGGAAGCCCTCGGCTCCATCCTCGTCGCCAAGACCGGGGACCTGAAGGAAGGCGTCGCCGCCTTCACCGGAAAACGCCCCGCCGAATTCAAGGGAGAATGGTGATGACGGTCACGGTGCAGCCCAGGGCACTTACGGACTACAAGACGCGCGACTTCCGCATGCTGGTCGATGGCAGCTGGGTCGAGAGCGAAGGCGGCAGCACGCTGGAGCGCGTCGCCCCCGGCCACGGCGTCACCGTCAGCCGCTACCAGGCCGGCACCAGGCGCGATGCCGAACGCGCCATCGCCGCCGCCCGCCGCGCCTTCGACGACGGTCGCTGGCCGAACATGACCGGCGCGGAACGCTCCAACCTCCTGCTCAAGGCCGCCGACCTGATCGCCGCGCGCGCCGATGAACTCGCCTATCTCGACGCCATCGAATCCGGCAAACCGATCAGCCAGGCCAAGGCCGAACTCGGCGGCGCCGTCGACATCTGGCGCTATGCCGCGGCCCTTGCCCGCGACCTGCACGGCGAAAGCTACAACACGCTTGGCCAGGGCACGCTCGGCGTCGTGCTGCGCGAGGCGATCGGCGTCGTCTCGATCATCACGCCGTGGAACTTCCCCTTCCTGATCGTCAGCCAGAAGCTGCCCTTTGCGCTCGCCGCCGGCTGCACGACCGTCGTCAAGCCGTCGGAACTGACCTCCGGCTCGACGCTGGTGCTCGGCGAGATCCTCCTTGAGGCCGGCGTACCCGCGGGCGTCGTCAACATCGTCACCGGCACCGGCCCCGAGGTCGGCAGCATGATGGCGACGCATCCGGGCGTCGACATGGTCTCCTTCACCGGCTCGACCGGCGTCGGCCGCCTGACGATGGCGAACGCCGCGCAGACGCTGAAGAAGGTCTCGCTGGAGCTCGGCGGCAAGAATCCGCAGATCGTCTTCCCCGACGCCAACCTCGACGAATTCGTCGACGCCGCCGTGTTCGGCGCCTACTTCAACGCCGGCGAATGCTGCAACGCCGGCTCGCGGCTGATCCTGCACCGCGACATCGCCGACGAGGTGACCGCCCGCATCGCCGAGCTGTCGAAGAAGGTGAAGGTCGGCGACCCGCTCGACCCGACGACGCAGGTCGGCGCGATAATCACCCCGCAGCACCTGGAAAAGATCGCCGGCTACGTATCCGGCGCCCGGGAATCCGGCGCTGGCATTGCGCTTGGCGGCGAAGCCCTTGATCTCGGCCTCGGCCAGTTCATGGCGCCGACGATCCTCTCCGGCGTCAAGCCGGACATGGCCGTGGCGCGCGAGGAAGTGTTCGGCCCGGTTCTCTCCGTCCTGACCTTCGAGACGACCGAGGAAGCGATCCGCATCGCCAATTCCATCGACTACGGCCTTTCGGCCGGCGTCTGGAGCCGCGATTTCGACACCTGCCTGACGATCGGCCGTCGGGTGCGCGCCGGCACCATCTGGATGAACACCTTCATGGACGGCGCCTCCGAACTGCCCTTCGGCGGCTACAAGCAGTCGGGCCTCGGACGCGAGCTCGGACGGCATGCGGTGGAGGACTACACCGAGACCAAGACGCTCAACATGCACATCGGCGCCCGCACCAACTGGTGGATGCCGAGGTAAGAGCTTCAATCGATTTAGAATACCGGTGGGAGCCGCTTGACGTAACGACAGCGCTCCCATCTAAATCAACCCGACGCTGCCCAGGGCGGCGGAGGCTGGAGACCGCGGGAGCAAGAAGCCCCGCGGGAGCAACTTGCAAACGGGAGGAAAACGATGCGCAAGTTTGTAACGACGACCGCGATTGCCGCGGTGATGATGACGCTCGGCGGCGGCGTTTCGGCGCGCGCTGCGGAGAACGTCGAAGTGCTGCACTGGTGGACGTCCGGCGGCGAGGCTGCGGCGCTCGACGTGCTCAAGAAGGACCTCGAGTCCAAGGGCATCAGCTGGACCGACATGCCGGTCGCAGGCGGCGGCGGCACCGAGGCCATGACCGTGCTGCGCGCCCGCGTTACCGCCGGCAACGCACCGACCGCCGTGCAGATGCTCGGCTTCGACATCCTCGACTGGGCCAAGGAAGGCGCGCTCGGCAACCTCGACGAGGTCGCCGCCAAGGAGGGCTGGGACAAGGTCATCCCCGGCGCGCTGCAGCAGTTCTCCAAGTATGACGGCCACTGGATCGCCGCCCCCGTCAACGTCCACTCCACCAACTGGGTGTGGATCAACAAGGCCGCTCTCGACAAGGCCGGCGGCAAGGAGCCGCAGAACTGGGACGAGCTCGTCGCGCTGCTCGACAACTTCAAGGCCCAGGGCATCACCCCGATCGCCCATGGCGGCCAGCCCTGGCAGGATGCGACGATCTTCGACGCCGTCGTGCTCTCGCTCGGCAACGACTTCTACAAGAAGGCCTTCATCGATCTCGATTCCGAAGCGCTCGGCGGTGACCAGATGAAGGAAGCCTTCGACCGCATGACGAAGCTGCGCTCCTACGTCGACGACAACTTCTCCGGCCGCGACTGGAACCTGGCCTCGGCCATGGTCATCGAGGACAAGGCCGGCCTGCAGTTCATGGGCGACTGGGCGAAGGGCGAGTTCCTGAAGGCCGGCAAGAAGCCGGGTACCGACTTCGTCTGCATGCGCTTCCCCGGCACGCAAGGCTCGGTCACCTTCAACTCCGACCAGTTCGCGATGTTCAAGGTCTCCGAGGACAAGGTCCCCGCCCAGCTCGAGATGGCGTCCGCGATCGAGAGCCCGGCCTTCCAGTCGGCGTTCAACGTCGTCAAGGGCTCGGTCCCGGCCCGCACCGACGTGCCGGACACCGCCTTCGACGATTGCGGCAAGAAGGGCATCAAGGACCTCGCCGAAGCCAACGCCAACGGCACGCTCTACGGCTCGATGGCGCATGGCCACGCCAACCCGGCCGCCGTCAAGAACGCGATCTACGACGTCGTGACGCGCCAGTTCAACGGCGAGCTCTCCTCCGAGGAAGCCACGAAGGAACTGGTCGCAGCCGTCGAAGGCGCGAAGTAAGCGGGGATTGAGGGGCCAGCCCCTCATCCGCCTGCCGGCGCCTCTCCCCTCAACCGGGGAGCAGGAGATCCGGCCGCACTGCCCGGTCCCCTTTCCCCGCTTGCGGGGAGAGGGTCAGGGTGAGGGGCGTCCGCCTCTGAACCGCAAACCGCACAAACACGGTGGTAACGACCATGGATAGCCGCGCCCGGCTGCAGGAGCTTCTGCCGAAGCTCGTGCTCGCCCCCAGCTTCCTCATAGTCCTGGTGTTCGTCTACGGCTTCATCGCCTATACGGGCCTCCTGTCGCTGACCGACAGCAAGATGCTGCCGTCCTACAATTTCGTGGGCCTGCAGAACTACGTCCGGCTCTGGTCGTTGCCGCACTGGTGGCGGGCGATCTCCAACCTCGCGATCTTCGCCTCGCTCTACATCGTCATCTGCAGCGTGCTCGGCCTGGGTCTGGCGATCCTGCTCGACCAGCGCATCCGCATCGAAGGCGTGCTGCGGCCGATCTATCTCTACCCGATGGCGCTCTCCTTCATCGTCACCGGCACCGCCTGGAAATGGTTCCTCGATCCCGGCATTGGCCTCGAGAACACCATGCATCTCTGGGGCTGGGAGAGTTTTTCCTTCAACTGGATCAAGGACCGCAACTACGCGATCTACTGCGTCGTCATCGCCGCCGTCTGGCAATCCTCCGGCTTCGTCATGGCGATGTTCCTGGCGGGGCTCCGTGGCGTCGACAACGAGATCATCAAGGCCGCCCAGATCGACGGCGCCACGACGATGACCGTCTATCGCCGCATCATCATCCCGCTGATGCGCCCGGTCTTCCTGTCCGCCTTTGTCGTGCTCGCGCACCTGGCGATCAAGGCCTACGACCTGATCATCGCCCTGACCGGCGGCGGCCCGGGACAGGCGACCGAACTGCCGGCGACCTTCATGTATTCCTACACCTTCACCCGCAACCAGATGGGGATCGGCGCCTCGTCGGCGATCATCATGCTGATCATGATCTTTTCGATCATCGTTCCCTATCTCTATGCCGAAATCCGGGGAGGCAAAGGCCGATGAGTGCTGCAAGCTCCGACAACGTCATCAGCCATGGCCGCCTGACGCGCGCGTTGCTCTATGCTGCGCTGCTGGTCTTTGCCTTCTACTACCTGCTGCCGCTTTACGTGATGGTGGTCAACTCGCTGAAGCCGCTCGAGGAAATCCGCCAGGGCGGCATGCTGAACCTGCCGCAGACCTGGACGATCGAACCCTGGCTGTCGGCCTGGTCGACCGCGCAGATCGGCGTGCAGCCGACCGGCCTGCGCCCGTTCTTCATCAACTCGATCCTGATGGTGGTCCCCGCGGTGGCGATCTCCACCATTGTCGGGGCGCTGAACGGCTACGTGCTGACGAAGTGGCAGTTCCGCGGCTCCAATATCTTCTTCGGCATGCTGCTTCTGTCCTGCTTCATCCCGTTCCAGATCGTGCTGATCCCGATGGCCCGCATCCTCGGCCTGTTCGGCCTGGCCGGCACGATCTGGGGGCTGATCCTGGTGCACGTCGTCTACGGCATCGGCTTCACGACGCTCTATTTCCGCAACTACTACGAGGCGTTTCCGACCGAACTGGTGCGCGCCGCCCAGATCGACGGCGCAAGCTTCTTCCAGATCTTCCGCCGCATCCTGCTGCCGTCCTCCGGGCCGATCATCGTCGTCTCGGTTATCTGGCAGTTCACCAACATCTGGAACGACTTCCTGTTCGGCGCCTCCTTCTCCGGCCCCTACTCGACGCCGATGACGGTGGCGCTCAACAACCTCGTCTCGTCGTCGACCGGCGTGAAGGAATACAACGTCCACTTCGCGGGCGCGATCCTCGCAGCCCTCCCCACCCTCATCGTCTACATCGTCTCCGGCCGCTACTTCGTCCGCGGCCTGATGTCCGGCGCCGTGAAAGGATGACCGCAATGTCGTTTCTGAAGATCGCCAACCTTCGCAAGTCGTTCGGCTCGCTGGAAATCCTGAAGGACATCAATCTCGAGATCGAGCAGGGCGGGTTCCTGGTGCTGGTCGGCCCGTCCGGCTGCGGCAAGTCCACGCTGCTCAACACCATCGCCGGGCTCGAGCCGATCACCTCCGGCGACATCGCCATCGACGGCCGCTCGGTGGCGGGCTTGCACCCCTCCAAGCGCGACATTGCCATGGTGTTCCAGTCCTACGCGCTCTACCCGAACATGACGGTCGCCGGCAACATCGCCTTCGGCATGGAAATCCGCGGCGTGCCGAAGGTCGAGCGCGACAAGGCGATCAAGCAGGTCGCCGACATGCTGCAGATCGGCCACCTGCTCGACCGCAAGCCGGGCCAGCTTTCCGGCGGCCAGCGCCAGCGCGTCGCCATGGGCCGGGCATTGGTGCGCGATCCGAAGCTGTTCCTGTTCGACGAGCCGCTGTCGAACCTCGACGCCAAGCTGCGCGTCGACATGCGCACCGAGATCAAGCGTCTGCACCAGCGCATGAAGACGACGATCGTCTACGTCACCCATGACCAGATCGAGGCGATGACGCTGGCAACGAAGATCGCCGTGCTGAAGGATGGCGTGCTGCAGCAGTTCGGCACGCCGTCGGAGATCTACAACAACCCGGCCAACATGTTCGTCGCCGATTTCATGGGCTCGCCGGCGATGAACCTTTTGAAGGCGAGGATCGAGGGCGACGGCGGCGCGCTTGCCGTCTCGCTCGCCCGCCCCGAAGCCGAGCCGCTCAGGCTCGTCGTCGACAACGCGCCGCAGGGGCTCGGCGCCTATCGCGGCAGGGAGGTGATCTTCGGCATCCGCCCCGAGGCGCTCACCGATCCCGAAGGCGCCGACCACAACGCCCGCACGATCGCGCAGGGCGATTGCCTGATCGAGGTGGTCGAGCCCGCCGGCGCCGACACCTTCGCCGTGACACACCTCGGCGGCAAGGAGATCGTCGCGCGCCTGCGCGCCGATGCGCGCATCGCCGCCGGGCAGAAGGCCCGGCTCGCCTTCAATCTCGACAAGGCCGTGTTCTTCGACCCCGACAGCCAGCGCCGCATTGCCTGAGACGACAGCATGACCACGCAGCCCGACATCGTCATCATCGGCTCCGGCATCGGCGGCGCCACGATCGCCGCCGGCCTGGCCCCGACCGGAGCCGGCATCCTCATCCTCGAGGCCGGCGAGCGGATCGAGGACCGGCCGGAAAACCGCGACCAGCGCGCGATCTTCCAGCGCGGCCACTTCCGCCCGAAGGAGACCTGGTACGAGGCCGGCGGCGAGGGTTTCAACCCCGGCAACTACTACAATGTCGGCGGCAACTCGAAATTCTATGGGGCGGTGCTGGTGCGCTACCGCCGCGAGGATTTTCTGGAGATGCGCCACCGCGACGGCCTCTCGCCGGCCTGGCCTTTTCCTTACGAGGAACTGGAGCCGTGGTACACGCAGGCCGAGCGGCTCTACCAGGTGCGCGGCACGCTTGGCGAAGACCCGACCGAACCTGCGCATTCCGCCCCCTACCCCTTCCCGCCCGTGCCCGACGAGCCGGCGATCGCGACGGTGCGCAAGCGGCTGAAATCCGCCGGCATGCACCCCTATGCCCTGCCGCTCGGCGTCGACATCGAGCGCTGGCTGAAGAAGGCGAAGACGCCGTGGGACGCCCATCCCAACAGCGACGACGGCAAGATGGACGCCGAGACCGCCGCCCTTGTCGAGGCGCTGAAGCATCCGAACGTCAGGCTCCAGACCGGCAGCCGCGTCACGCGCCTCTACACCGCCCCGCACGGCCGGGCGATCACGACGGTGCGCTACATGCGAGACGGCGAAGAACACAGCGTCTCGCCGAAGCTTGTCATCCTTGCCGCCGGCGCCGTTCAGTCCGCCGCCCTGCTGCTGCGCTCGGCGAGCGAGGCCTTCCCGCGCGGGCTCGCCAATTCCTCCGACCAGGTCGGCCGCAACTTCATGAACCACAATTCCAGCGCGGTGATCGCCATCTCGCCGCGCTATCGCAACGATTCGGTCTACCAGAAGACTTTCGGTTTCAACGATTTCTACCTCTCGGACGGCGCCGGCGGGCCGCCGCTCGGCAACGTCCAGCTGCTCGGACGCATCTCGGGAAAAATCCTCAAGGCGAACATGCCTCAGGTGCCCGAATGGCTGCTCGATCGCGTCTCTCAACACGCGATCGACTTCTACGCGATGAGCGAGGACCTGCCGCATCCGGAAAGCCGCATCACCGTCGACGGCGACCGGATCGTGCTGAAATGGACCCGCACCAACTGGGACGCCCATCTGGAACTGGTGGCGAAGCTGAAGGCCGTGCTGAGGAAGGCCGGCTTCCCGATCGTGCTGTCGCGCGCCTTCGACAAGCGCACGCCTTCGCACCAGTGCGGCACCATCCGCATTGGCAACGACCCGGCGACGGCGCCACTCGACGTCTATTGCCGCTCGTACGATCACCCGAACCTCTTCGTCGTCGACGCCGCGTTCCTGCCGACCTCGGCCGCCGTCAACCCGGCGCTGACCGTGGCCGCCCAGGCGCTGCGCGTTGCAGACCACATCCGGACAAGGGAGTTTGCCGCATGACCGGCCCGTCTCGACCGCTCGCCATCGTCACCGGCGGCCGCCGCGGCATCGGCCTCGGCATCGCGCGCGCCCTTGCCGCCGACGGCTTCGACATCGCCATCACCGGCATCGGCGAAACGGACGCCAGCACCGACCGGATGCTCGCCGACCTGGCCCAAACCGGCGCCAAGGCGGCCTATTTCAAGGCAGACCTTGCCGAAGTGTCGGGTCATGCCGCAACGGTCGAGGCGGTTCTCGACGCCTTCGGCCGCATCGATTGCCTCGTCAACAATGCCGGCATCGCCTCGGTGGTGCGCGGCGACTTCCTTGATCTTGAGCCGGAAAACTTCGACACGATCGTCGCCACCAACCTGCGCGGCACCGTGTTCTTCACCCAGGCCGTGGTGCGCGCCATGCTGGCCGCGCCCACTGCCGGGCCGCGCGCGATCGTCAACATCACCTCCGTCTCGGTAACCCTGAGCTCCCCGGAACGGCTCGACTACTGCATGACCAAGGCGGGGCTCGCGGCGTTCAGCAAGGGCCTGGCGCTGCGGCTGGCCGAGACCGGAATATCAGTGTTCGAGATTCGCCCCGGCATCATCCGCTCGGACATGACCGCGGGCGTCTCGGCGAAATACGACGCGCTGATCGACGGCGGTCTGGTGCCGATGAAGCGCTGGGGCGAGCCGGACGACATCGGCGCTGCCGTCTCAGCCCTCGCCTCCGGCCGCTTCGCCTTCGCCACCGGCTCGGTGATCGACCTGGACGGAGGACTGTCGATCGGGCGGCTGTGAGGCTGCATGAAGCCCCTCCCCTGGTGGGAAGGGATTGGGGAGGGGAGCACAGTCACCGCAAACGAACCCCTCCCGTCGCTCCGCTCGACCTTCCCACAATCGGGAGGTCTGGGTGGTGCCGCACCGGGACGCTGGCAAGAATTTGAGGAAAACGTGCATGGCTTACGACTACATCATCACCGGCGCCGGACCGGCCGGCTGCGTGCTCGCCAACCGCCTCAGCGAGGATAAGGACGTACGGGTGCTGCTGCTGGAGGCCGGCGGCGGCGACTGGAACCCGCTGTTCCACATGCCGGCGGGCTTTGCCAAGATGACCAAGGGCGTCGCCAGCTGGGGCTGGGAGACCGTGCCGCAGAAGCACATGAAGGGCCGCGTGCTGCGCTATACCCAGGCCAAGGTGATCGGCGGCGGCTCCTCGATCAACGCCCAGCTCTATACCCGCGGCAACGCCGCCGACTATGACCTGTGGGCGAGCGAGGACGGCTGCGAGGGCTGGGACTACCGCTCGGTGCTGCCCTATTTCAAGCGCGCCGAGGACAACCAGCGTTTTGCCGACGACTACCATTCCTATGGCGGCCCGCTCGGCGTCTCGATGCCGGTCTCCGGCCTGCCGATCTGCGACGCCTACATCCGCGCCGGCCAGGAGCTCGGCATTCCCTACAACCACGATTTCAACGGCCGCCAGCAGGCCGGCGTCGGCTTCTACCAGCTGACCCAGCGCAACCGCCGGCGTTCCTCGGCCTCGCTCGCCTACCTCTCGCCGATCAAGAACCGCAAGAACCTGACGATCCGCACCGGCGCCCGCGTCGCCCGCATCGTGCTGGAGGGCACCCGCGCCGTCGGCGTCGAGGTCGTCACCGCGCGCGGCATCGAGACGATCCGGGCGGAGCGCGAGGTGCTCGTCACCTCCGGCGCGATCGGCTCGCCGAAGCTGCTCCTGCAATCCGGCATCGGCCCGGCCGACCACCTGAAAGCGGTCGATGTCGACGTCAAGCACGACCTGCCCGGCGTCGGCTCCAACCTGCAGGACCACCTCGACCTGTTCGTCATCGCCGAATGCACCGGCGACCACACCTACGACAACGTCGCCAAGCCCCACCGCACGCTGTGGGCCGGGCTGCAATACGTGCTGTTCCGCTCCGGCCCGGTCGCCTCGTCGCTTTTTGAGACCGGCGGTTTCTGGTATGCCGATCCCAATGCCCGCTCGCCCGACATCCAATTCCATCTCGGCCTCGGCTCCGGAATCGAGGCCGGTGTGGAAAAGCTGAAGAACGCCGGCGTCACGCTGAACTCGGCCTATCTGCACCCCCGCTCGCGCGGCACCGTCCGGCTGTCCTCGGCCGACCCGTCGGCCGCGCCGCTGATAGACCCGAACTACTGGGCCGACCCGCACGACCGGAAGATGTCGATCGAGGGGCTGAAGATCGCCCGCGAGATCATGCAGCAGGCGGCGCTGAAGCCCTTTGTGCTCGCCGAGCGGCTGCCCGGCCCGAAATGCCTCACCGACGAGGACCTGTTCGACTATGGCTGCGCCAACGCCAAGACCGACCACCATCCCGTCGGCACCTGCAAGATGGGCACCGGCCACGATGCGGTCGTCGGTCTCGACCTGAAGGTGCGGGGGCTGGAGGGCCTGCGGGTCTGCGACTCCTCCGTGATGCCGCGGGTGCCATCCTGCAACACCAATGCACCGACGATCATGGTCGGCGAAAAGGCGGCTGACTTAATCCGTGACTTTCCGCCGCTTTCGCCGCAGATTTTCGCCCATGAACGAAACGACACGCGGCCGCGCGCCCGTGCCGAGGTCCGATAGGAGCCCGCCTTGATCCGGCACTGCGTCTTCATCCGCTTCAAGCCCACTATTTCAAAGGCCCAGAAGGCGGAGATCTTCGACGAGATCGCGGCGCTGAAGGGCCGGCTGCCCGGCCTGCTGGCCGTGCACGCGGGGACGAACGTCAGCCCGGAAGCGGGGATGGACAAGGGCTTTTCCGACGGCTTCATCGTCGATTTCGACGACAGCTTCGCCCGCGACGCCTATCTCGCCGACGAGGAACACCGCAAGACCGGAGTAAAGATCGTCGCCGCCGCGCTCGACGGTGCCAAGGGCATCCTCGTCTATGACCTCGAAACCGAGGATTGATCGCGCATGATCGACGATCCCCGCGCCTTCCTGGCCTCCTTGTTTGACGAAGCCGTCAAGGCTGCCGACCCGCTCATCGCAATCCGCGCGCACCTTCCCGAGAAGCCGAAGGGCCGCACCGTCGTCGTCGGCGCCGGCAAGGCGGCAAGCCAGATGGCAGCGGCGCTGGAGAGCCTGTGGGACGGGCCGCTCGAGGGTGCCGTCGTCGCCCAGCATGGTCCTGTCGCTGCCTGCCGGCAGATCGAGGTCCTGCAGGCCGCCCATCCGGTGCCGGACGCGGCGGGGCTCGCGGCCTCGCAAAGACTGCTGCAGGCGGTGCAGGGCCTCACTTCGGACGATCTCGTCATCGCGCTGGTCTCCGGCGGCGGCTCCTCGCTGCTGCCGGCGCCGGCGGGCAACCTGACGCTCGAGGACGAGATCGCCGTCAACCGGGCGCTGCTCGCCTCCGGCGCGCCGATCTCGGCGATGAACGTGGTGCGCAAGCACGTTTCCCGCATCAAGGGCGGCCGCCTGGCGCATGCCGCCGCGCCGGCCAGGGTGGTCAGCCTGATCGTTTCCGACATCCCCGGCGACAACCCGGCCCATGTTGCCTCCGGCCCGACCGTGCCGGACGGTTCGACGCCCGAGGATGCACTGGAGATCGTCCGCCAATACCGCATGTCCCTGCCCGAATGCGTGATGGCGCACCTGGCATCGGACGCCGCGGCCGCCGCCGGCCCGGCCGACCCGGCCTTCGGCAATCATGAGCATCACGTCATCGCGTCTGCCCGCGTCTCGCTGGAAGCGGCGGCCGACCGCGCCCGCGCCGCGGGGATCGAGACCGTCATCCTCTCCGATTGCATCGAGGGCGAAGCGCGCGACATCGGCCTGATGCATGCGGCGATCGCCCGCGAGGTGCGCAGCCGCAACCGTCCCTTCCCCACGCCGGTCCTCATCCTGTCCGGCGGCGAGACGACGGTAACGATCGGCGAGGGAAGCCATGGCAGAGGCGGCCGCAACAGCGAGTTCCTGCTGTCCTTCGCCATCGCCATCGACGGGCTCGCCGACATCCATGCGCTTGCCGCCGACACCGATGGCCGGGATGGCTCGGAGCACAACGCCGGAGCGTTCGCGGACGGCGATTCGGTCGCGCGCATGCGCGCCGCCGGCGAAAATCCGCGCGCACGCCTGCTCGGCCACGACGCCTACAGCGCCTTCGACGCGATCGGCGACATCTTCACGACCGGGCCAACCGGCACGAACGTCAACGATTTCCGTGCCATCCTGATCCGCTGACGCGCGACCAATCGCCCCCGTTGACACCGGCGATCCGGACAGCGATCATATCGCATGACTTCGTACGCTGTTCAGACCGGTTGCCGAAACCAAGTTTGTCCCATCGCAGGACATTAGCCCGAGTCCGGTCGCAGTCGCGCCCCGGATTTCGGGGACCTTGCTGATTGCTTTCCAAGGCGCGCGACACCAAATCGACACAACAGCATTTCGCAGCGCACGGGTGCATCCCGGCGGCGACAGAGAGGTATTTAATCATGAGCTCCAACCCCAAGAACAAACCGATGATCACCGTCCGGGAGTCCGACTACGCCCGGCTGAACGATCTGGCGCAGGCATCGCTTGACCGGAACTACGAGGTGGCGGACGAGCTGCTCAACGAACTGGAGCGCGCTTCGGTCGTACTCGACGACCAGGTCGCCTCGAACGTCGTGCAGATGGGCTCGACGGTGACCTACGAGACGGATGACGGCCAGGCCAGGACCGTGACGCTCGTCTACCCCGCCGACGCCGATATCGAGCAGGGCAAGGTGTCGATCCTGACGCCGATCGGCGTGGCCCTTCTCGGACTGTCGCCGGGACAGTCGATCGACTGGCGCGCCAGGGGCGGCCAGAGCCATCAGTTGAAGGTCACCGCGGTCAAGGACCATCTCGCAGAGGCCTGAGCTTGCGGCCACCGGCGCCGTGCCTTGACTTTGGGGTGCGCATGGTTAGATAGGCACCATGCTGATGTTGTCGTCTCTTTTCGGGCAGGATGTGCTGCGGCTCAAAGCGCCGCATCTGCCCGGTCGTCGCGCGCTTTGCGCACGGCCGGGTTGAAGTCCCTGCCGCAGGTGCCGGGGCTGGCACCGAGAACGACCACTTGCCGCCGCAAAATGCCCGTGGGGCGGCGGATTTCTTCCGGACTGGAAACGAGCGGATAACCGAGACGCGGCGGTTGAACGTCCGTCCGACAGAATTGGAGACCGTCGGCGCTGCCGCAGTCTCCGGATGCGGCCTTCCATTAGACGAAAGACCCGAATGTCCATGCAGACGCCCTATTACCTGATCGACAAGTCGAAACTGCTCCAGAACATGGAGAAGATCGCGCATGTGCGGGAGAAGTCCGGTGCCAAGGCGCTGCTGGCGTTGAAATGCTTCGCGACCTGGTCGATCTTCGACCTGATGCGCGAGTACATGGACGGCACCACCTCGTCGTCGCTGAACGAGGTGCGGCTCGGCCACGAGCGGTTCGGCAAGGAGACCCATGCCTATTCGGTCGCCTATGCGGACTACGAGATCGACGAGGTCGTCTCCCACGCCGACAAGATCATCTTCAACTCGATCGGCCAGCTCGACCGCTTCTCCGAGAAGGCCTCCGGCATCGTCCGCGGCCTGCGGCTCAACCCGCAGGTCAGTTCCTCGAGCTTCGACCTCGCCGACCCGGCCCGGCCCTTCTCGCGGCTTGGCGAATGGGATGTCGCTCGCGTCGAGAAGGTCATGGACCGGATTTCCGGCTTCATGATCCACAACAACTGCGAGAACGCCGACTTCGACCTGTTCGACCGCATGCTCGGCACGATCGAGGAGCGTTTCGCCCCGCTCCTGAGAAAGGCCGAATGGGTCAGCCTCGGCGGCGGCATCCACTTCACCGGCGAAGACTACCCGATCGACCGCTTCGCCGAGCGGCTGAAGCGGTTTTCCGGCGAGTACGGCGTGCAGGTCTATCTCGAGCCCGGCGAGGCCTCGATCACCAAATCGACGACGCTCGAGGTCAGCGTCCTCGACACGCTCTACAACGGCAAGAACCTCGCCATCGTCGACAGCTCGATCGAAGCCCACATGCTCGACCTTTTGATCTACCGCGAGAGCGCCAAGCTCGCGCCCAACAAGGGCCCGCATCGCTATATGGTGTGCGGCAAGTCGTGCCTGGCCGGCGACATCTTCGGCGAGTTCGATTTCGAGCACGAGCTGAAGGTCGGCGACCGGATTTCGATCCAGGACGCGGCCGGATACACAATGGTCAAGAAGAACTGGTTCAATGGCGTGAAAATGCCGGCAATCGCCATCAGGGAACTCGATGGCTCCATCAGGACTGTCCGCGAATTCACCTACGCGGACTACGAACAGAGCCTCTCCTGAGGCTCAGCACGGGTAGAAGGAGATATCCCCCGAAATGAAGAAGAACGTTCTCATCATCGGCGCCGGTGGCGTGGCACAGGTCGTGGCGCACAAGTGCGCCCAGAACAACGATGTATTGGGAGACCTTCATATCGCCTCGCGCACGAAATCGAAGTGCGACGCGATCATCGAATCCGTGCATGAAAAGAAGGCGTTGAAGCAGCCGGGCGTTTTCGAGGCCCACGCGCTCGACGCCCTCGACATCGAGGCGACCAAGGCGCTGATCGAGAAGACCGGCGTGCAGATCGTCATCAACGTCGGCACCGCCTTCCTCAACATGTCGGTGCTGCGCGCCTGCATGGACACCGGCGTCGCCTATATCGACACGGCGATCCACGAAGAACCCGGCAAGATCTGCGAGACGCCGCCGTGGTACGCCAACTACGAGTGGAAGCACGCCGACGAGTGCAAGGAGAAGGGCATCACCGCCATTCTCGGCGCCGGTTTCGACCCGGGTGTGGTCAACGCGTATGCGCGGCTCGCCAAGGACGAGTACCTCGACAAGGTCACCGAGATCGACATCGTCGACATCAACGCCGGTAGCCACGGCAAGTACTTCGCCACGAACTTCGACCCGGAGATCAACTTCCGCGAATTCACCGGCGTCGTCTATTCCTGGCAGAAGGGCCAGTGGCAGACCAACCAGATGTTCGAGATCGGCAAGGAATACGACCTGCCGGTGGTCGGCAAGCGCAAGGCCTATCTCTGCGGCCACGACGAGGTGCACTCGCTGGCGAAGAACATGGAGGGCGCCGACGTGCGCTTCTGGATGGGATTTGGCGATCACTACATCAACGTCTTCACCGTTCTGAAGAACATCGGCCTGCTTTCCGAAAAGCCGGTCAAGACGGCCGAGGGGCTGGAAGTGGTGCCTCTGAAGGTCGTCAAGGCCTGCCTGCCCGATCCCGCCTCGCTGGCCCCGAACTACGAAGGCAAGACCTGCATCGGCGACTTCGTCAAGGGCATCAAGGACGGCAAGGAGCACGAGGTCTTCATCTACAACGTCGCCGACCACAAGGAGGCCTATGAGGAGGTCGGCTCGCAGGGCATCTCCTACACCGCCGGCGTCCCGGCGGTCGCTGCCGCCATGATGGTCGCGAACGGCGAATGGGACGTCAAGCAGATGGCCAACGTCGAGGAACTGCCGCCCAAGCCGTTCCTGGAAACCCTCGGCCGCATCGGCCTGTCGACCTGGATCCGCGAGAACGGCCAGGAACGCGCCCTGTTCGCCTGAGCGATTTCAAGACATCCCTTGTGACATCGAAGACCCGCGGCACCCCCGCGGGTCTTTTGCATGCGGCCGCAGGCAGGCACTCCTGGAACATTCGGCGCCCCTTGCTGTTCGCTGCACACCCGCTGCCGCAGAACGCGCGGTGTCCATAGCGGCCAGCCAACTCATCCCTGGAGGATCTGCCGGCCATGAACGAGCAGGACAGGCTTGAAGTCGTCGCCCGTCTGAACGCGCTACGCCGTCTCATGACCAGCGTGCTGGCGATCATCGCCGGCGAGCAGCGTGGTCGGGCGCAACTCGAACAGCTTCTGGAAGAGATCGAGGCGGTCCAGGATCAGGAGGAAGACCCCGGCGTCGATCCGTCGCTGGCCTTCATGATCCAGACCAAGACGGACGACGAGATGAAATCCATCCTCTCGGCGGCACTGGAACGCGCCCGCTCCTCGTCCTGAGAACTTGTCCCGGGAGGCTCCCGCGCGCTGCAACCACAAGCGCGCGGATTTGGATGACGCTCAGTATCCGCCGATGATCGGCAGGATTTCGCCGGTGATGTAGCTCGAGCAGTGCGGCGAGGCGAGGAAGACGTAGGCCGGCGCGATTTCCTCCGGCTGCGCCGGGCGCTTCATCGGCGTCTGCGAACCGAACTTGCTGACGTCCTCGGCCTCCTTGTCGGAGGGATTGAGCGGCGTCCAGACCGGGCCGGGCGCCACGGCGTTGACGCGGATGCCCTTCGGCACCAGTTGCGAGGCCAGCGAGCGGGTGAAGGCGTGGATGCCGCCCTTGGTCATCGAGTAGTCGAGCAGCGCCTTGCTGCCCTCGAGCCCGGTCACCGAGCCGGTGTTGATGATCGCCGAGCCGCTCTTCAGGTGTGGCACCGCCGCCTTGGCCATGTGGAAATAGCCGTAGAGGTTCGTCTTCACGGTCTCGTCGAAATGCTCTTCGGTGAGGTCCTCGATGTCCTTGCTGTGTACCTGGAACGCGGCGTTGTTGACGAGAACATCGAGGCGGCCGAAGGCCTTTACCGCCTGTTCCACCGCCGACTGGCAGAAGGCGGCATCCTTGACGTCGCCCTTGAGCACCAGGCATTTCCGCCCCTCCTTCTCGACGGCGGCCGCCGTGGTCTTGGCGTCCTCCTCCTCGGCGAGATGGGTGATGGCCACGTCGGCGCCCTCGCGGGCAAACAGCACCGCCACCGACCGCCCGATGCCGGAATCGCCGCCGGTGATCAGCGCCGCCTTGCCCTCCAGCTTGCGCGAGCCGATATAATAGGGCGCGTCATACATCGTCTCCGGTGTCAGCGCGCCCTCGTGGCCGGGCTTGGGCTGATGCTGCGGCGGGAATGGCGGCTCGGGGTACTTGCGTGCCCCTGCCTGCATCGCAGCGGCTTTGCCGCTGTCCTTCTGGCTGCGATCGGACTGGCCGACCTGCTCCTGGATATGCCGCTGCTTGTCGGCGGTCGATCGATCCGGCATGGCTCGTCTCCTCGTTGTCTGCTCCTCGTAGATGGGTTGCGTGGCTCGCCGCCGGCCGCACCGGCGGCACGCAAGGCACTACTCTCCGGTGTGGGCGCCGCGATCAGGACAGCTGTCCCGTCAGCCAGCGCAGCACGGTTGCGATGATGCCCGGCCTTCGCGGGGCGATCATCTCGCGGATGCGGGCGGCGGTATAATCGGCGCTCGCCGACGATCCGACATGGCAGCCGCAGACGATATCGTGCAATTGACCGTCGGTCAGTTCGAAGAAGCGTTTTGCCTCCCCGTAGGTATCGCCGGTCAAGCCGGCGGCCTTGAGGAGCGGGTCGCTGAAGGCCACTGAGAGCGCGGATTCATCCGCCCGCATGCTGTTGCGCACGTCGAACGGTCGATACTCCGTTTGCGGCAACGTCGCGACCCGATGCTCCGGTGTGCGCTCCAGTGCCTCGGCCCAAATCCGCAGCCGGTCGGTTCGTGACAGGGCCTGGCTTGGAAAGGACCCGATTCCTGCGACCGAACGCAGTTGTTCCGCCGTTTGATATTCCATCGTGGCCTCCACATTGTGCAGCCTTCGTGCGCTGCATGCCGGAGAAAACCAAACCGCTCCGGCGGCGGAACGTTCCATTGCCGTTTCAGCCGGCCCTTATTGCGCGTGCTGGCCGCCGGGACGGGCAACCTTGTTCAGGGCCGCACCGGCCGAACCCGCTTCGGCAACTGCGGCGTCGCCGATCGAGACGACGCCGGTCAGGCGCTTGTCGCGGTTGACGACGGGAAGCCGGCGAACCTGCAGCTGGCCCATGTTGCGAGCCACCGCCTCGACCTCCTCGTCCTCGAAGCAATACTTGACGTCCTGCGACATGATCTGTCGGACGGCCGTGTCGCCGCCCAGCCCGTCGGCGAGCGCCCGCACAACCAGGTCGCGGTCGGTGATCGTGCCGACCAGGCGGCCGTGTTCGCCCACCGGCATGAAGCCGATCTCCGCATCGCTCATGCTTCTGGCGACGTCGGCGATGCTCTGGTCCGGACTTGCGATGCGGACATCGCGCGACATGATCTCGGAAACCTTCATGGCGATGCTCCTGCTGTGGTGTGCGCCTGGGTCAATGCTTCGACTTGACGTGGTCCGGCTTGCCCTTCTGGCTCGTGGACGCCATCTTCTCGAGCTCCTTCTCGCTCATGGATTTCTCCATTTCCTTCGAGGCGCCCTTCAATTCGCCCTTCTTCTTCTCGCCACGCTTGGCTGCGAGCGCAGCACCTGCGGCCATCTGCTGTGCCTTCGATTTTGCCGGCATGGTTCTACCTCCTGTTCCATGGGCCGTTAACAGCCATGGTCAGGTAAAGTTCCGGCTTTGGGCGTTGCCGAGGACGTGATCCCGCCCCGGACGGACAGTCCGGCAGGCGCCGCGGTTCAGCCCGCCTTCTGGCCGTGCCAGGGGCGGGCCGGACAGAGGCTCCCGGTCAGTTCCTCGTAAAGGGAGGCATATTGCAGCGCGCTGGTCTCCCAGGAGAAGTTGGTCTTCATGCCCTGCACCTGCAATCGGGTCATCCGATCCGGTTGCCGGAACAATGCCATCGCCCGGTCGATCGCGTGGCAAAGTTCATCGGCCGTCGTCGGGTGGAACTGGATGCCGGTCGCGGCCCCGGCGGCCATAGCCGCATCGTTGGCGTCGATGATGGTCTCCGACAGGCCGCCGGTGCGCGCCACGATCGGAACGGCGCCGTAGCGCAGCGCGTAGAGTTGCGTCAGTCCGCAGGGCTCGAAGCGGGACGGCTGCACGATGAAATCCGTGCCGCCGTGAATGCGGTGCGCAAGTGCCTCGTCGTAGCCGATCGAGACGGCGACGTGGTTTGGATAGAGCCGCGCCATCTCGTGCAGCCGCTCCTCGTAATCGTGGTCGCCCTGTCCGCAGACGATCAGCCGCCCTTCCCCGTCGACGATATGCGGAACGCAAGCGATGACCAGGTCGATGCCCTTCTGCCACGTCAGCCGGCTGACCACCGAGAAGATCGGTCCGTCGCCATCGGGCAGGCCGAGCCGGTTGGTGAGGTACCTGCGGTTGAGGCCGCGCCGGGCGAGCGTCTCGGGACAGAAGCCGCAGATCAGGTGGGGGTCCTGCTCCGGGCTCCAGACGTCGGTGTCGATCCCGTTGACAATGCCACGCAACGACCGCCGCCGCGCCCGCAACACGCCCTCCATCCCCATTCCCAGCCCCTCGGACAAGATTTCCCGCGCATATGTGGGGCTGACGGTGGTGAGCATATCGGCCGTCTGGATGCCGCCCTTCAGGAAACTGACGTCACCGTAGTATTCGAGGCAGTCGATCGTGTAGGCCTCGGGAGGCAGCCCGAGTTCGGGCAGCCCCTGGAGGGGAAACTGGCCCTGGAAGGCGAGGTTATGGATCGTCAGCACCGACGGCACCGCGCTGTCCATGCCGTGACGCATATAGACGGAGGTGAGCGCGCTCTGCCAGTCGTGGGTATGGACGAGGTCGGGCCGCCAGCCCGGCACGGCGCCGCCGACGATTCTCGCCCCGGCCAGCGAAAGCACCGCGAACCGGGCGCTGTTGTCCGGAAAATCTGCGCCGGTCTCGTCCAGATAGGGTCCGCCCGGCCGATCGTAGAGCTCCGGCAGCTCGAGGACGTAGAGCGCGTTGGCATCTACCTGCGTCGATATGAGGCTTGCGCTGTGGCCGAGCAGGTCGAGCTCGGCGGCGCGGCGACGCTTGCCGATCGCGCTGATGACGGCCGGGTAGCCTGGCAGCAGGGTCCGCGTCTCGATCCCGTGAGCTGTGAGCGCCTTCGGAAGCGAGCCCGTGACGTCGGCAAGGCCCCCTGTCTTGATGAGCGGATAGAATTCCGAGGCGACGGACAGGACCTTCACGGCAACGCGGTCTCCCATTCCGGCGGCGATGGGTGGATGGTGTATGGTATCATTCAAACCAGCCCTTGCCGACCGTTGTTCGGGGAGCCGGCATCGCCGCAAACGATATATTTCCCTTGACAGGCGGTGGCGGCGGAGACGCCGACGGTCTCGCAATGCGGGCGTTTCAAGGTCGGACGCAAGGCGCGTGCCTGCCGCAGAGGCTGCTGCCGGACAGGTCCCGCCCGTGCCAGACACCGGCCATCGCGCCCGCCCCTTGTTCCTCTGTCGACTTGGGTGGGGCCAGGTTCTCGGTGCGATCCGAAACCGCCTGACGCGCCGCATGGAAGCAGATGGCGCATTCCGTGTGCTGTTCGACGCTTATGATGTCTTTCTTCCCGCATGATCGCGTCACTATGTCCGTAGGGTCCCGACAGAGGCAGGTCGATCATGACGAACATCGCGCACATGCAGGAACAGCGACTGAAAGCACTGGAGCTGACGCGGTCGGGCCCGCCGAGGCTGCCGTCCAACCCGTTCTTCGGCGTCGGTCCGATAACCGACGCGGCCACCGACGAGGTGGACAGCCGGCTGCGGCGCCTCGCCTTCGACGCGTGGATCGAGAAGACCTATCGGAAGTTCGACGACCGGGGCAACGACATCGGCGGCTTCACCACCGCCGAGATCTCCCGCAGCATGCACCGCGGCTACCCGGCCGACAAGATTCTCACCGACATGATGCGGGCGATCCATCGCTACTTCGAGTTCCCGAAGACGAACCGGATGGCCGTCGGCCTCGGCGGCGGCCACAGCGGCTACACCGTCTGCGTCCAGCACCTGATGAACGCCAACGACGCCGGCCAGCACGTCTATGTCGACACGCCGCGCCCCGAGTCCGACCCGGCCCGCGCCGCCGGCTTCTTCCGCCAGTCCTGGGCCACCCAGCTGATCGAGATGCAGCGCTTTGCCGAAAAAGGCTGCGAGAGCCGCATCCATTTCGCCGCCGCCGAAGGGGTGATCCCGACGGCTGCCGAGCTGTCGGCGCTGGGCATTTCGATCTTCGTCGGCGTCGGCCACGAGACGACCGGCGCCAACGCCTATACCAGCGGCGAGATCCGCGAACTTCTGGAATGGCTCGACGGCGACCCCGCCAACCGCCATGCGGTGTTCGACGCCACCTCGATGCTCGGCGCCATGCCGTGGGAACCGGAACTGGTCCGCGCCGTGATGGCGAAGTGCTGCCTGTTCATGCCCTTCCAGAAGGCGATCGGCGGCATCTCCGGCTATTTCGTCGCCTCGTTCACGCCGCACGCCCTGGCCTTGATCGAAAAGAACCAGCAGGATCCCGCCTGGGCCATCCCGCGCCAGCTGAAGATCGCGCCGCCCGTCGATCCGAAGCAGCCGCTGTCGGCCAAACGCTCTGTCGACGCAGGGCCGTTCTACGACGCGGCCGAAGACCGCATGCTCGGCGGCGTCATCAACACCTACAGCGCGCTCGCCTTCGCCGAGACGACGTTCAACCTGCTGCAGTCGGAGGCCCGCGTCGGCTCCGTCGTCGGGCTCAACCGCCGTTCGGCCGAGAACCGCAGGGTGATCGACGATTGGGTCGCCACCCATCCGTTGCTGTCGCTGACCGTTTCCGATGCCGAGCGGCGGGGCGCGGCAGTCACGCTGCTGAAGGTCGAGGACGACGGCATCACCGATCCGGATATCCACGCCCGCATCATCGCTCGCTCCAAGCAGCTGCTCGGCTATGAAGGCATCACCCATCCGAACGGCGAATACGAGCCCGGCCTCGACGCGGCCCGCTACGTCAACGCCTTCCCGGGCACGCCCGGCGACTACCGCGCCTGGGTCGGCGGCATCCGCGAGCCTGAGGACGTGGTGGCGCTGCTGGAGAACCTGCAATACGCCTATCTTCGCGCCAAAATCGTCGTTCTCGAAGAGGAACTGGCGAAGCACGGCGCCACCTTCGAGGCCCCCGCCAGCAGCGCCGGCCCCATCCGCAAGGACGATCCGGCGCGCGCCTATACGGTGCTGATCGCCGATCTCGTCGGCCTGCGCTTCGGCCCCGACGGAAAGCCGGATCACAGCGAGGTCAAGGCCTATGTCGAGGAGAAGGGCGGCGTCTTCCATCTCGGCCCGCTCGGCGACCGTTCGGCGCTGGAGAAGGGCCGTATCCACTTCTTCTACCAGCCGGAGCTCAGCACCGAGGCGGAGATCCTGCCGCAGACCGACAAGGGCCAGTATGACGCGCTGATTGCGGCGGCGACGTTCATTCCGAAGGCCTCCGTCTTCCCGCTCGGCGGCGTTCGCATCGGCGCCGGCACCGGCAACATGGGCTCGGCCTCCTGGGGCGGCGGCAACGGCGAAGGCGGCGAGGCGCCGCTGATGAACACGCCCGGCATCAACAGCCGGGCCACCGCCCAGATGGCGATGAAGGCGATCCTGCGGGTCCTGCCCGACCTGCCGGTCGACAGGCTGCACCAGATGGTGGCCGGCGGCGACTTCGACACCGGCCGCCAGCTGAAGGACTTTCCGACCTCCAAGCTCGAGGGCAGGAAGATCGCCGTCCTCGGCTACGGCAATATCGGCCGCGAGGTCGCCAGGCTCGCCAAGGCCTTCGGCATGAAGGTGGCGATCTACGCCCGAGAGCGTCACAAGCGCTGGATCGAGGCGGAAGGTTTCGAATATGCCGCAAGCCCGGTTGCCGCGGCGACCGGCGCCGACGTGCTCTCGGTCCACATCGGCCTCGGCCGCCTCGATGCGACGACCGGCATCTACTCCAACGCCGGCACCGTCGACGCGAAGGTGCTCGGCGCGATGAACGACGGCGCGGTGCTGGTCAACTACGACCGCGGCGAGGTCGTCGATGCCGCAGCCCTCGACGCGGCGCTGACGTCCGGCAAGATCGCGCACGCGGCGATCGACGCCGACCTCTTCAAGGACGTGGCGACCGGCAAGCTCAGCGGCCCGATGCTGCCCTACCTGCCGCTCGAGGCGCGCCACAAGGGTAGGCTGGAACTGCTGCCGCATGCCGCCGCCGACACCGACCATCCCTCGCGGGTGAGCGGGGCGAAGCAGGCGGTCGACCAGATCTTCGACGTCATCCGCTTCAAGTCGGTCACCAATCTGAAGGGCGACCTGCCGGAGGGCTACGTGGATGCCGGCAGCCGCACCCCCGCCGGCATCGGCCAGGTGACGAAGCAGGCGGTCGCGGAGGCCGGCAACCAGGCGGCACTCCTGGCCGAACTGCGACAGACCTCGGAAAAGGTCGCGGCGATCCTTGGCGCGCTTTCCGCCATCTCCGATCCCGGCCATCGCGACCGGATCGTGACGCGCTACACCGGCCTGCTGGTCGAAAGCGCCGACCGGCAGCGGGCGCTGCTGGAGCAGCTGGGCCTGTACGGGGCGGCGGCGGAGTAAGGGCGGCGGCGGAGCAGGCCAGCCGGCGCAATGCCGCAACGGCTTGCCCACCCCCAGTCGTGGGCTGGCCGTGATCGGCGGTTTGCCGCCAGCTCGTCCGGCCGGCTCGAGCGGCCGCTCAGAATCGCTCGAGCGCGTGGCGGTCGCGGATCTCGATCATGCGGCCGCGCACGACGACGCCGGACTGGCGCAGCTTCGAAAAGGCCCGCGACAGCGCTTCCGGCGCAAGTCCGAGCTTGCCCGCCAGCACGTTCTTCTGGAACGGAAGCCGGAAGGAGAAGCTGGTCGATCCGCTCGGGCAATTGCTGAGGATGTAGTTGGCGACCCGTTCCGGCGCGGTGTGCAAACGATCCTGCGCGAGAAGGTCTTCCACCATCTTGCTGCGATGACAGAGGAGTTCGATGAACGCCTGCGCCACATCCGGGTTGGACACGGCCAGCTGGCGGAGCCTGCGGCCGTCCAGCCGTGCGATGATCGATGCTTCGGCGGCCCGTGCGCTCGCCGTTGCGTGGTGGCCCAGGAAGATCGCGCTTTCGGCGAACACCTCGCCGGCCTGGAGCACCGCGAGATCGGCTTCGCGCCCGTCCTTGCCGACCCGATAGAGGCGGACCAGACCGGACAGTACGACGAAGACTTCATCGATGCCGTCGCCCTGGCGAAACAGCACGTCGTCCTCCTCGTGGGTGGAAACCGTCGCGTCCTCGATGACGGCTTCGCTCGTCGAACGCGGCAGCCGGCCCAGGAAGGAGGATTTCAGCAGGATCGCCCTGTCATTTGAAGTCAATCGCAATGTCTTCATAACGCACACGCCAAAAAAGGATTGCAATCATTGTAGCCGCTCGTCGCGGCAAGCTGTTTGACCCTGGTCAAAAAGCACCTGCAGTCACGCTCGATGCGGGATGTCCTGCCGGCGAACGACGTCGGTCGTCACCGCCTGCTCGTGTCCGGCCTGTCGTCGCCGTCGTCGAGCACCCGCCAGGCGGCGCCGTTGAGGTCTTCGTACTGACCGCTCTTCAGAGCCCAGAGAAAGGCGACGAGCCCGAGCCCTCCGAGAAAGAGGGCGATCGGGATGAGATAGACGAGCATGGTCATGCGGTTGCTCCACTCGAGCGCAATGCCGGCGCGGCGCCGCTCGGCCGGCGTGAGGCCGCGACGGCCGATCCCCTCAGCCGCAGGGCGTTGGCGACGACCACCAGCGACGACGTCGACATGGCGATGGCGGCGACCAACGGTGTCGCGTAGCCGAGCATGGCGATCGGCACGGCGATGATGTTGTAGCCGATAGCCAGCCCGAAGTTCTGGCGGATCAGCCGGCCAGCGCGCCGCGACGTCTCGATCGCGAATGGCACGGCGGAGAGCTCCTGATGCATGAAGACGAAATCGGCAGCCTGCCGCCCGACGTCGGCGGCCGTCGCCGGCGCCATCGAAACATGCGCGGCACGCAGGGCCGGCGCGTCGTTGATGCCGTCGCCGACCATCAGCACCCGGTGGCTGCCCTCGGCGGCGGCGCTGCACGCCTCCACCTTGTCGCGCGGCGAAAGGCCGGCCCGCCAGCTGGCAATACCGAGCCTGTCGGCGAGGGCGGCGACCACGGGGGCGCGGTCACCCGAGAGGATGCCGGTCGCAAGGCCGAGCCGGCCGAGCGCTTCGATGCTCTCGCGGGCCGCCGGCCTCAGCTGGTCGTCGAAGCGGAAGCAGGCCAGCTCCCGGCCATCGAGCGACAGGATGGTTTCCGATTGCGCACCGGCCGCTTCCGGCTTGCCGCCGGCGAAGGCGCGGTTGCCGAGCCGGTAGGTTCCCGCTTCGGTCATCGCCTCGACGCCGGCGCCCGGAATCTCGCGGATCTCGCCGGCGAGTGGCGCAACCGCCTCCCCCGCCGCCTCGTAGAGCGCCATAGAGATCGGGTGGCGCGAATTGCCGGCCAGCGCTGCGGCGATCGCCATCGTCCCCGGCGCGATCTCGTCCCGGTTGACAAGCCGCGGCCGGCCGATCGTCAGCGTGCCGGTCTTGTCCAGCAGCACCGTGTCGATCTCGGCAAGCCGCTCCATCGCCGATCCGTCCTTGACCATCACGCCGTTCTGGAAGAGCCGCCCGGCGGCTACGACCTGCACGACCGGCACGGCAAGGCCAAGCGCGCACGGGCAGGTGATGATGAGCACCGCGACGGCGGCAAGCATCGCCTGGTGGGCAGAGCCCCCGACGATCATCCAGCCGGCGAAGGTGAACAGCGCCAGCAGGTGGACCGCCGGCGAGTAGTAGCGGGCGGCGCGGTCGGCAAGGCGCCTGTAGCGGGCCCGGCCGCCTTCGGCCGCCTCCATCAGGCCCATGATTTCCGCAAGGAAGGAATCGCGCGCCGCGGCGGTCGCCTCCAGCGTCAGCGGGCCAGTCAGGTTCAGCGTTCCCGCCTGCACGACGTCGCCGACACCGATCGGAGCCGGCTCGCTTTCGCCGTTGACGACGGAGCGGTCGAGGTCGCTCGTGCCGGCAAGCACGCGCGCGTCGACCGGAATCCGTTCGCCGGCCGCGATCAGCAGCCGTTCGCCGGGCCGGATCGCCTCGACGGCCCGGTACTCGCGCGATCCGTCGGGATTGACGACGGTGGCGCCGCGCGGCGACAGGCGGGCAAGGCCGCTGATCGCCGAGCGCGCCCTTCCGCGCATCATGTGATCGAGCGTGCGCCCGATCAGCAGGAAGAAGAGCAAGGTCACCGTGGCATCGAACCAGGCATGCTCGCCGTGCCCGATCGTCTCGTAGAGCGACATGGCGTAGGAGAGCGTGATCGCCAGCGCGATCGGCACGTCCATGTTGGTGCGGCCATGACGAAGCGCGTTCCAGGCGGACTGGTAGAAGAAACGTCCGGCATAGACCAGCGCCGGGGCGGCGATCAGTGCCGAGATCCAGTGGAAGAGGTCGCGCGTCGCCGCATCCGCCCCCGACCAGACCGACACCGACAGCAGCATGATGTTGGTGGCGGCAAATCCGGAGACGGCCACGGCCAGGATCAGCTGCTTGAGGGTGTTGTCGTCTTCATCTTCGCCGGCGGTAAAGAGATGGATGTCGTAGCCGCGGTCGCGGATGGCCTGGGCGAAGGTGCCCGGATCGGTGCGCCTGCCGTCTGTGTTCTCCTTCCAGACCACCGTCACCCGCCGCGAGGACAGGTTGACGCGCGCCCGCTCGACCTCCGGCCGGGCGCGCAGCGCGTCCTCGATGGTCGTGATGCAGGCGCCGCAATGCACGCCGGGAACGCTGAGCTCGGTCTGCCGCGACCCGTCGCCGAGCGAACGGCTGACCAGCCAGAGCTCCTCGGCGGAGGGCAGCGCGCTACCGCCGGTGGCGAGATTCGGCGCCGCCTCTGCGCCCACGGCACAGCAACTCATTTTCCATCTCCCGTAGCGATGAACCGGACGGCCTGGCGATAGATGGTCTCCCCGCCGGCCAGAACCCTGAGATCGGCGATCCACTGGCCCTTCTTCAGGCTGCGGCCCGCGACGAAGACGCCGTCGGCCTTCCGGTCGAGCTCGATCTCGAAGTCCTCATGCTCCTCGACCGGCCGCTTGAACGAGGCAAGCACGCGGTCGGCGGTGGGCAGCGGCTTGCCGTCCTGCACCAGCACATAACGGAACTGGCCGGACGCCGTCTCGATCCTGCCCTCGATGCCGCTCGCGGCCAGACGCTCGGCTTCGGCGACCTTCGTGTTGAATTCCTGGCTGGCGATATAGGTGTTCTGCACGACCAGGCCGCTCCAGCTGCGGCTGGCGTTCCATGCCATCAGCGCGTTGGCCGTGAAGATCGTGCCGAAGAACAGCAACAGCACGGCCATCATGTGCCAGCCGGTGAACCTGCGCGAACGTTTGGTGGCGAGGCTGCTCATCTGGTTGATCCTCCGGGCAGGTTGAAACTGGCTTCATAAACATCCCGCTCCTCGCCGGACAGATCCTCGGCGACCAGCGTGAAGCCGTGCTCGGCCTCAGCCAGCCTGCCCTTCGGCAGGGTGACGAACACCTTGAGCGAGGTGACCCTGTCCGGCTCGACGGAGACCGCAAAGCTGCGGCCCTGTTCGGGATCGTGTCCGGAGACGCGCATGACGGCGGAAGGCATGCCTTCGATCGTCAGGAGGATGGTGCGCTGCTGGGGGATCATGTTGAGCACCTTGACCATATATCCGTTGCGCACCGAACCGTCCGATTCGATCACGAACTGCGGGTTGCGGTCGTGCAGCACGTTAAGGTCGAGCCGCTCACGGGTGAGCAGGGCATAGAGCAGCGCCAGGCCGACCAGCGACCAGACGCCGAAATAGAGGAGGATGCGGGGCCTGAAGATGATGCGCCAGTCGAAATGCCGCACCCGGTCGGCAAACCCGCCGTCGGCGTTGCGGACCTTTCGCGGATCGATCCGCTTGGCGCCGCTGTCGGTTGCGAGCGCCATATTCTCGGCATAGTCGCTGAGCGTCGCATAGGAGATCAGCCCGCGCTCGCGGCCGAGCTTGTCCATCACCCCGTCGCAGGCATCGATGCAGAGCGCACAGGTAATGCACTCGAGCTGCTGGCCGTCGCGGATGTCGATGCCCATCGGGCAGACCGCCACGCAGGCGTTGCAATCGACGCAATCGCCGACGACCTCGCCCGCCGCCGCCGCCTTCTTGGCGTGCCGCGAGCGCGGCTCGCCGCGCCAGTCGTTGTACGTGACGACGAGCGAGTTCTCGTCCAGCATGGCCGCCTGGATGCGCGGCCAGGGACACATGTAGGTGCACACCTGCTCGCGCATCAGCCCGCCCAGCACATAGGTGGTCGCCGTCAGGATGGCGACGGTGGTGTAGGCGACGGCCGGCGCCTCGAGTGTCACCAGGTTCTTCAGAAGCCCGGGCGCGTCGGCGAAGTAGAAGATCCACGCTCCGCCGGTCGCAACGGCGATCGCGAGCCAGATCGTGTGCTTGGCAACCCGCTTGGTGATCTTTTCGAGGGTACAGGGACCGGCATCGAGACGTATGCGCGCGTTGCGGTCACCTTCGATGAAGCGCTCCACCACCAGGAACAGGTCGACCCAGACCGTCTGCGGACAGGCATAGCCGCACCAGGCGCGCCCGACCGCCGCGGTGACCAGGAACAGGCCGAAGCCGGCCATGACCAGCAGGCCGGCGACGAAGAAGAATTCCTGCGGCCAGATCTCGATGAAGAAGAAGTAGAAGCGGCGCGAGGCGAGATCGAGCAGCACCGCCTGATCCGGCGCATGCGGCCCGCGATCCCAGCGGATCCACGGCGTGAAATAGTAGATGCCGAGCGTTACCAGCATCACCAGCCATTTGAACTGGCGGAAGCGCCCTTCAGCCCGCTTCGGAAAGATCTTCCGGCGCTTTTCGTAGAGCGGCTTGCGCATGCGCGCGGCATTGACCGGTTCGACATCGAGCCGTTCGGCGGCAGCTTTGGTCTGGGACTGGTCAAGCATCATGGCCTTCCGGGATCATTCGCGTATGCCGCGAGGTTTGCCCGACCCGCCCCCCGCGCACCTTGATCTGCGTCAAGTCTGCGCCGCGGGGCGCTTGTGCCGGGACCTGAACAGCAAGACGCCGCCTTCCCGCAAAAACGTTGGAAAGGCGGCGTTCCCGGGCCGTCGTCCGCAGATTTCCGGACGACGCATCGACTTGGTGACCACGGGTGCGACTACTCGCCGCCCCCGAGCGAGTGGACGAAGACCGTGAGCTGCTTGACGGTCTCGTCGCCGAGACGCGGCAGCCAGGCCGGCATGACGCCATGCTTGGGAGCCTTCATCTGGTTGATCACCGCCTGCTCGCCCTCACCCGTCAGCCAGATAGCATCGGCAAGGTTCGGTGCGCCCATCTCGCGGTTGCCCTTGGCGTCCACGCCGTGACAGGAGGCGCAATTGTCCGCAAACAGCTGCTTGCCCTTGTCGACGAGCTCCGGTGCCGACGGTGTCCCGGTCAGGCTGACGACATATGCTGCCGTCTGGCGCATCTCGTCGGTCGTCAGCATGTCGCCGAAGGCCGGCATTTCCGAAACGCGCGTTTCGTCATCGCCGGCATAGCGGATGCCGTGCGCGATCGTCTGATAGATCTCGTCGGGACTGCCGCCCCAGATCCAGTCGTCGTCGTTGAGGTTCGGGAAGCCCTTCGAGCCGGCGGCGCCCGAGCCGTGGCACTGCGCACAGTTGACCTTGAAGGCCGATTCACCGGCGGCGACGGCGAATTGCTGCAGCTGCGGATCTGCGATGATCTCCTGCAGCGAGCTCGAGGCGATCTTCTCGAGCTGGCCGGCCTGGGCTGCCTTGGCGTTCGCCAGTTCGACGGCGACCTCGGCGCGGCTGGAGAACCCAAGCACGCCCTTGGTCGCTTCCCGCACGAGCGGGATCGACGGGTAGGCGATCGCATAGCCGATCGCCCAGATGATCGTCGCGTAGAAGGTATAGACCCACCAGCGCGGCATCGGGTTGTTGAGCTCGCGGATGCCGTCCCACTCGTGTCCGGTGGTTTCGACGCCGCTGATCTCGTCGACATGCTTGTTTTTGTCCGCCATGGGTCAGTCCTCCTTCAGCGGGATCGAGGCGGCGTTTTGGGCGGCGTTCTTGCCGCCGGGACGCAGGGTGAAGGCGATGACGCCGACGAAGAACAGCACCATTCCGAGGAGCGCCCAGCTGTCGGCGAATTGGCGCAGGGCCGTGTAGGTTTCCATCGATGCCTCCTTCTCACCGGTAGCCGGAGGTGTTGTCATAGGTGGAGAAGTCGACGAGCGTGCCGAGCATCTGGAGATAGGCGACGAGCGCGTCCATCTCCGTCAGCTTCTGCGGGTCGCCGTCGAAATCGCCGACCTTGGCCTTGGGATAGCGCGCCAGGACGCCGGACGTGTCGGCATTCGGATCAGCCTGCGCCTTGATGTCGGCGGCGGCGTTGTCGATCATCTCGTCGGTGTAGGGCACGCCGACGGCCTTGTTGGCCTTGAGGTTCATCGCGACGTTCTTCACCTCGAGCGGCGTCTCCTTGAGGAAAGCGTAGCTCGGCATCACCGACTCCGGCACGACGGAGCGCGGCTCGATCAGGTGCTGCACGTGCCACTCGTTCGAATAGCGGTCGCCGACACGGGCGAGATCCGGCCCGGTTCGCTTCGAGCCCCACTGGAACGGGTGGTCGTACATGGATTCGGCCGCCAGCGAGTAGTGCCCGTAACGTTCCACCTCGTCGCGGAACGGCCGGATCATCTGGCTGTGGCAGGTGTAGCAGCCCTCGCGGACGTAGATGTCACGGCCGGCGAGCTCCAGCGGCGAGTACGGGCGCATCCCTTCCACCTTCTCGATGGTGTTCTCGAGATAGAAGAGCGGCACGATTTCCACGATACCGCCGATGGAAACGACGAAGAGCGAGCCGAGCAGCAGGAGCGTGGCGTTGCGCTCGATGAGCACGTGTTTGTCGAGAATGGACATTGTCTATGCCCTCCTATTCTGCGGCCGCCGGCAGCGGCGCAGCACCGAGGATCGGGGCTTCGTCGCGGACGCGTCCGAGGATCGTCATCGTTACGTTGAAGGCCATGAGCACGCCGCCGGCCAAAAACAGGCTGCCGCCGATGGCACGCATGACGTAGTAGGGGAACATGGCCGCAACCGTTTCGGCGAAGGAATAGACGAGGAAGCCCTGGTCGTCGTATTCGCGCCACATCAGGCCCTGCTGGATCCCGGCGACCCACATGACGGCGGCGTAGATGACGATGCCGAGGGTGGCGAGCCAGAAGTGCCAGTTGACCATGCGCACGCTATAGAGCCGCTCGCGGTTCCACAGCTTCGGCACGAGGTGGTAGATGGCGCCGAAGGTGATCATGCCGTTCCAGCCGAGCGCGCCGGAATGCACGTGGCCGATGGTCCAGTCGGTGTAGTGGCTGAGCGAGTTGACCGTCTTGATCGACATCATCGGCCCCTCGAAGGTCGCCATGCCGTAGAAGGCGACGGCCATCACCATCATGCGCACGATCGGATCGGTACGGATCTTGTCCCAGGCGCCCGACAGCGTCATCAGGCCGTTGATCATGCCGCCCCACGAGGGCATCAGGAGCATGATGGAGAAGACCATGCCGAGCGTCTGCGCCCAGTCGGGCAGCGCCGTGTAGTGCAGGTGGTGGGGACCGGCCCAGATGTACATGAAGATCAGCGCCCAGAAGTGGATGATCGACAGCCGGTAGGAATAGACGGGACGGTTCGCCTGCTTGGGGATGAAGTAGTACATCATGCCCAGGAAGCCGGCGGTGAGCAGGAAGCCGACGGCGTTGTGGCCGTACCACCATTGCGTCAGCGCGTCCTGGACGCCCGAGAACGCCGAATAGCTCTTCGATCCAAGGAACGAGACCGGGACCGCGAGGTTGTTGACGACGTGCAGCATCGCGATCGTGATGATGAAGGCCAGGTAGAACCAGTTCGCCACGTAGATGTGCGGTTCCTTGCGGACCATGATGGTGCCGAGAAAGGCGACCAGATAGGCCACCCAGACGATCGTCAGCCACAGGTCGACGTACCATTCCGGCTCCGCATATTCACGGCTCTGGGTGATGCCGAGCAGATAGCCGGTGGCCGCAAGCACGATGAAGAGCTGGTAGCCCCAGAAGACGAACCAGCCGAGCCTGTCGCCGCCGAAAAGCCGTGCCCGGCTGGTGCGCTGGACGACATAGAAGGAGGTGGCGATCAGCGCGTTGCCGCCGAAGGCGAAGATGACGGCGGAGGTGTGCAGCGGCCGGACCCGGCCGAAATTGAACCAGGGCTCGAAGTTGAGATCGGGAAAGGCCAGTTGCAGCGCCACGAAGACGCCGACCAGGAACCCGACCACGCCCCAGAACATCGTCGCGATGACGCCGTACCGCACCACCTCGTCGAAATATTCCGACTGCGGCGCGGCGGATCCGGCGGCCACCGGTTGGAAGTTGATGCGGCGCATCAACACCAGGGTGCTGCCGAGCAGCACGAAGAACAGGACCCACATATGTGCGCCAAAGGCGCGATCCTGGGCAAAGCCGGCCCCGACCAGCGCCAGAAAGGCGCCGACGGCGAGCACGACCATCTCGAGTGTATATTTCATGGTTGGGTCCCCAACTCTTCTCAAACCGCTGACCAGCAACGCCGCCGCACGCGGGGCTTGCGCAATCTACCGACGATTGTCAGAGCCGGGTTCCGGGCACCTTGATCCAGATCAAGACCGCCTGCGGCAGTTCCGCCGCACCTTCATCAAGGCGGATGAAGGCAAGCGGGATGGGAGCGCCGGAGCGCGTGATGGAGATTCAGGGAAAGCGGCGCGGCGTGACGATCTCCACAATGCCGCTGCAGAGCCAGGTTCTGGGACCTGGAGGCTGTCCGCATGACCGCAAGGCGGACCACCTCGCATCGACACGCATGCCGCGCGGCAACGCGCATCTACGATTTTTCGTCGAACGCGGCCCGCCCGGTCATTCCCTCGACGTCGACGCAGAAGAAGATGTGCGGGGATTCCGGCGAGATCTCCTGCGGTTCGGGCTTCAGCCCGCCCGGCTCCCACCAGTTGGTCTTCCTTTCGAGAAGCGACCAGGCGTGGATCCATTCGCTGCGCGGGGTCTGCTCGTGCGAAAGTTCGCGGAACCGGCCGCTCACCACCACGCTTTTCCACTGCCGTCCGCTGTAGAACGTGTCGACCTGAAGGCAGACCTTCGGATTGTCCCGCATCCACTCGACCTTCTGGCCCGGCATCGAGAAGCAGTAGACGCACTGGCCCTCAAGCGCATAGGTGATGGGAACGATGTAGGGCTGGCCGTCCTTGCAGCAGGCCAGCCGCGCCAGGTCGCCGCCGGCGACGAGGCTATGGCATTCCGGATAGGACATCTCCCTGACGTACATGGCGCCGTCTCCTTCAAGGCGCCCCGGACCAATGCCGCCGCCGGTCGCGCGGACCGAATACACCGGGCTGCGAGGCGCTATGCAAGGATGAACCCGCAGACCAATCTCGGCAACCGGATTGCACTGAGGGTGCGTCGCCTTTCGGTCCGCGAAATGTGAACTGGGCGCTTGAATGGACTTTTTGGCCGGAGTGCCGAAAGGCACCGGCCAGAGTTCGATCAGCAGCATCGGGTGCAAGCCGGCCGGCCTGCCAACCCGCTGCCGCTAGCGTTCTTCGCCACGCCTCGCGTAGGAAACCGGGCGGCTCAAACCAGGGCAACGGCGCCGTCAGACGCCGATTGCTACCTTAGTTGCACAGCTGGCGGAGCGCGTCGGGCTTCCTGATTTCGATCGTCCTTGCGTCATGCAAGGCGATGACGCTGCGTTCCCTGAGCTTGGTCATCACCCGCGACACCGTCTCGATGGTCAGCCCCAGATAATCGGCAATGTCCTGCCGGGACATCGGCAGCTTCACCTGCCGCAGTCCTCCCAGCCGGCCGGAGAGATCCATCAGGAAGGCGGCCATGCGTTCCACCGCGCACTGCCGGCCGATCACCAGCAGGTGCTCCTGGGCCCGCGCCATGCCGAGGAGCGCAAGGTCGAGCAGTTCGCGTGAATGCTCCTGCATCGGGCGCCGCCCGAAAACACCCAGTCGCGTCTCGGTAATGGCCTCGGCGAAGAAGCGATGCTTGTTGCCGGCCTCGAAACCGAACATTTCGCCGGCGAGATGGAAGGACACGACCTGCCGCCGCCCGTCGGCGAGCAGGCGGCACACGCGGACGGCTCCGACGACGACCTGGTAGCATTTGTCGACGTTGTCGCCTTCGGCATAGATCTCCTTGCCGGCCTTGTAGGTTGCAACAAGGTGCGGTCCCGGAATCCGAATGTCGGCTACGGTGTCGAGCTCTGCGAGGCTGCGGTCGGCGGGTCTGGTTGCGGCGAACATGTCTTTAATCCCCTGATCATCCTGGGAGACATTGCCAATCAACGCCCGGTCGCAAAATCCGGTTATCTCACTAAGGGAAACTACGTAGGCCCGGGACGCGAGGGTTGCCGCACCGCTCCGCCCACCTCCAGTACCCTTGCCGTCTCGGCCAGGCCGTCGATCACGTGGACGAGATCGGCGCCGCTGATCGGCTTGGTGAGGACGATCGCGTCGTCCTCGGCCGCCGCGCGCGCGGTCACCCCGTTGACGAGGAGAACGACCCGGCACCCCGAACCGTGCAGGACTTTTGCCAGCTGCGCCTCGGTTTCCAGTATCTCGTCGTCGACGATGGTGCAGAGCGACTTGCGGGAGGCCGGTTCCGCCTTCCACAAGGCGTCATACGCTTCGGTCGAATAGCCTTCCACTTCGAGTGCGAATGCCAGCGACTGGCGCAGCCCCTGATCCGGTGCAACGACGACGATGTTTTCGGCAGCCAACAACTCGAATTCCCGCGCAATCCGGCAGGCAACTCCCCGCCGGTCCGCCGCCAGCTAATCGCTTGCGACACTGCGACGCATTGCGCGAGATCAACCCCGAAAAATTATGAGGATCCGAGCCCGGCCGCGAGAGCCATGCGGACGAGATGCGGCAGGCTCTTTGCCTGCATCTTGGCCATTACGTTGGCGCGATGCACCTCGACCGTGCGGGGGCTGATGTCCAGATCATAGGCGATCGACTTGTTGGGCAGGCCGGCGACCACTGCGGAGAGCACCTGGCGCTCTCGCTCGCTGAGGGTCTTCAGACGGGCTTCGACGTCGGCGCCCTGTTCGGCGTTGTTCTCGCCCAGATGCCCTGCCGCCCGTTCGATGGCTTCCATGATGACCGCGTCCCCGAACGGCTTTTCGATGAAGTCGACGGCGCCGGCCTTCATCGCCTCGACCGCCATCGGCACGTCGCCATGCCCGGTGATCACGATGGCCGGAATCCGCAGGTTCTGGTCCCTGAGCCGGCGGATCAGGTCGACACCGGTCATCTCCGGCATTCTCAGGTCGGTGATGAGGATGCCGCTCTGGACGTCGGGGGCGAACGAGAGGAACGCCGCCGCCGACTGGTGAACCTTCACGGCATAGCCGTTCATCGTCAGCATGAAGGCAAGCGATTTGCGGACCGGTTCTTCGTCGTCGACGATATGAACGGTGTAGTCAGTCATCCACATTGCTCCGTTGTTCCGTATGGGCAGGGAGCGTGAACCGGAAGGTGGCTCCCCCCGCCGCATTCTTCGAGACCGTCATCTCGCCGCCATGCGCCTCGACGATCCGCTTCGAAATGGAGAGGCCGACCCCCATTCCATTGGCCTTGGTCGTGACGAAAGGCTTGAAAAGCCGGCCGACGATTTCCTCGGGAATACCACAGCCGGTGTCCTCCACGACGACAGCGATCTGGTCCGCCTCGACCGGCATCGTCCGCACCGTCAGCTCCCGTCGCTCGACCTGGCGCATCGCCTCGACCGCGTTGCGCATGAGGTTGATGAGCACCTGCTGCACCTGGATGCGGTCGACCATCACCGTCTCGGCGCCGGGCACGTATTCGAATACCGTGCGGACGCCGATCTCCCGGGACCCGACCAGCGCCAGCGCGCCTGCCTCCTCAACGAGGTTGCGGATGTTCTGGGGCGTCTTTTCCGTCTCGCCCTTGGTGACGAACTCCCGCAGATGGCGGATGATCTGGCCGGCGCGCAGCGATTGGCTCGCCACCTCCTCAAGGGCGCCGCGCATTCGCGTGGCAACGGTGTCGTCCATGTCACGCAGCAGCCGCGTGCAGCCATGCGCATAGTTGGCGATCGCCGAGAGCGGCTGGTTCAGTTCATGCGCGAGCGTCGAGGCCATTTCGCCCAGTTCGTCGAGGCGGGCCAGCCGTGCCAGTTCGGCCTGGATCTGCTCCAGCCTTGCGGCCGATTCCTCGCGCTCCGTCAGGTCCCTGATGAAGCCGGTGAAGAACCGTTCTCCGCCGGATTTCATCTCCCCCACGGCGAGCTTCATCGGGAAGGTCGAGCCATCCTTTCTGCGCCCGACCACCACCCGGTCGATGCCGATGATGCGCCGTTCGCCGGTCTTCTGGTAGCGCTGCATGTAGCCGTCGTGTTCGCCGCGGTAGGGTTCCGGCATCAGGATGCGCAGGTTCTCGCCGATCACTTCCTCCTCGGCGTAGCCGAACTGCCGGACGGCGGCGGCATTGAACGAGATGATCGTCCCGTCCGCGGCGCTGACCACCGTCGCATCCGGCACCGTGTCCAGAATGGAACGCAGGTGCGCTTCGCGCGTCAGGGCGATGGCTTTGCTCTGCGCCAGCGCCCGTCTCGCGCGCCGGAGCACTTCGGCGAGAACGGCAATCAGCACCACCGCACAGCCAAACACCGCCAGCTCGACCATTCCGGGATCGAAACCGTTGCCGATGCGCGGCAAGATCAGCGCGGCAACAACGGACAGGCCGGCGGCGAAGACGACTGCAGGAGCGCCGCCGAACAGTGCAGCGACGAGAATTGCCGGGACGAACGACAGCAGCATGACGCTCTCTGCCGAAGCAGTCGAGAGCGCCAACTGGATCAGCGCAACGCCTGCGACGGCGGCCGCCGCGAGCCCGTAACCAATGATGCCATGGTCTCTCCACTGGACAAGCCAGTGTCCGACCGGGGCCCTCTCACGACTGCCTTGCGAATGCATTCCGTTAACTGCCACAGGAGTGAAGCTCTTGCCGATAAGGTGCTGGTACACGGCAACCGGGTACCTCATGATCTCCATAGACCATTTCGGCGGACCCGGCCAAATGCGAAAACGTCGCTCCCCGGACGGCGAACGGCCAAATGGCGACCAGCGCGGTGTTTGACGGGTTTTCCCGGGATTTGCGCCGCAAAACGGCGAAGCCCGGCGCGCTGATTACGGCGCACCGGGCCTGGCCTTCTTCGCTGCAGCGGCGGTTTGTCGCTACTGGAGCGCGGCGGCAAGGGCGGCGTCGAGGCGCTCCTTGGCCTTCTTCGGCAGCTTGACCTCCTTCACCTTGTCGATATTGGCGGACGGATCGCCCACGACGACCGCGCCGACCATCCCCATGCCGACATGCGGAGCGCACTTGACGGCGTAGACGCCGGGGACGTCGAACGTCACCTTGAACTCCTCGTTCATCTTGCTCTTGAAGGGCGTCGCACCGTCGGGGATCATGTCCTTGATCGTCTCGACATTGTGGCCCTTGTCGGTCGGAACGAAGGTGACGGTATCGCCCGGATTGACCTTGACGAAGGCGGGCTCGAACACCATCGCGCCTTCGGCACCCTTGTTCAGCATCTTCACCTCGAAATCGGCTGAAAATGCGCTACCGGTGAAGGCGGCAAGAATTGCGGCGGCTGCAACGCCCTTTGCGAGTGTACGCACTTTTGAATTCTCCATCGTTTCAGAACCCGGTTCGGTTCTTGCGCCCGGTAAATAGGACAAAAGCAGACAACAATCGTTGATACCGGTCAAACACCCGCGACAGGGCGCTTTCTGACGTCCATTCCTTGACATTGCTCAAAGATAAAGGCGCGGCGCCTCTCTAAGGATGTCCCATCCTGTTCCATCAGAAGGACGCTTTCATGCAACCGGCTATTGTCGCAAAATATGGTGACGCACGCCTGCCGCGCTATACGAGCTATCCGACCGCGCCCCGCTTCTCGCCTGCCGTCGACGCCGACGTCTATGGCGACTGGCTCGCCGCCGCCGCGCCGGAGAAGCCGGCCTCGCTCTACCTGCACATCCCCTTCTGCCGCGCGATGTGCTGGTATTGCGGCTGCCATACGACGATCACCCGGCGCGACCAGCCGATCCTCGACTACCTCGACACGCTTCGCCAGGAGATCCGCCTCGTCGCGGCCAGGACGACAGCGCCGCTCACTATCGACCATGTGCATTTCGGCGGCGGCACACCGACGATCATGCAGCCGGAGCAATTTCTGGCGCTGGTCGGGCTGCTGCGCGAGCGCTTCGCTTTCGCCGGCACCGCCGAGATCGCGGTGGAGATCGACCCGACAACCCTCGCGCCGGAAATGGCGAGCGCGCTCGGCGAAGCCGGTGTGCGGCGCGCCAGCCTTGGCGTCCAGAGCTTCGATCCCGTCGTGCAGAAGGCGATCAACCGGATCCAGAGCGAGGAGCAGACCATGGATGCCGTGATGCGCCTGCGCGGCGCCGGCGTCGAAAGCATCAATTTCGACCTGATCTACGGCCTGCCGCACCAGACGGTCGATTCCTGCATCGCGACTGCGGAAGCGGCCGTCCGCATGGCGCCGGAGCGTTTCGCGGTGTTCGGCTACGCGCATGTCCCGACCTTCAAGAAGCACCAGAAGCTGATCGACGAGACTACGCTCGCCGATGCGGAAGGCCGCGTCGCCCAGGCCGAGGCGATCGCCGAGACGCTCGTCGCCGCCGGCTACCGCCGCATCGGCCTCGATCATTTCGCCCGTCCGGACGATTCCCTGGCGATCGCCCAGTCGGAGGGCCGCCTGCACCGCAATTTCCAGGGCTACACCACCGATGCCTGCGAAACCCTCGTCGGCCTCGGCGCCTCGGCGATCGGGCGGATGGAGAACGGCTATGTGCAGAACGAGGTGCCGCCCAGCCTCTACGCGAAGCGGATCGCCTCGGGCCGGCTGGCTACGGTGAAGGGCTATCGGCTGACGGCCGAGGACCGGCTGCGCGCCAGCATCATCGAACGGCTGATGTGCGACTTCGCTGTCGACGTCCCGGCGATCGCCGCTGCCCACGGATTCGATCCGCAAATGCTGCTGCGCGACAACACTCCGCTTGAAATGCTCGCAGGCGACGGCATCCTCGACGATCAGCATGGCGTCATCCGGCTGCGCGAAGGCGGACGCTTCCTCATCCGCGCGGCCGCCGCCGCCTTCGACGCCTATATCGACCAGGCCGGGCGGGCGCACAGCAAGGCCGCCTGACGCTTCACAGACGGGTCCCGCCATGCAAGCCCACCGGGCCGTCCCGCTCTCGGTCCCCTGCTAAGTGCTGCTTTGCAATCCCTGCGACAGGTCGGCACCTGCGTTCGACCCGCAGTTCCTCGACTTTGAGCGTACGCAGGCCCGGCTTGATCTCGGTGGTGCGAGCCATGTTATCATGCCGCCCGCAAGCCGTCGGACCTCCAGGGCCCGTCGGCAGGAACTGCAAGATGCCGTGCCACGACCCGCAGGATTGAGAAGCCAGGGTGAGGTGACGCATGAACATCCCGTCCAACCGACCGGCGACGGGCCGGCCGCCGGTGCCGACTGCCCCCGGTGATCAGATCTGGATCGAAGGCGGCAGCTTCATGATGGGCTCGGATCGCCATTATCCGGAAGAGGCCCCCGCTCACCCGGTGAAGGTCGACGACTTCTGGATCGACGTGACGCCGGTCACCAACCGGCAGTTCGCCGAATTCGTCGAGGCCACCGGATACGTGACGCTGGCGGAGAAACCGTCCGACCCGGCGGATTACCCCGGTGCTGCGCCCGAGATGCTCAGGCCCGGCTCGCCGATCTTCGACCCGCCGAAGCGGGTCTCCGGCCGCGATCCGTCGCAATGGTGGAAATTCAAGTTCGGGGCCAATTGGCGCAGGCCCTATGGCGGCCTCAGCAATCTGCGTGGCAAGCTCGACCACCCGGTCGTGCAGATCGCCTACGCGGATGCCATGGCCTACGCGGCCTGGGCGGGCAAGGAGTTGCCGACCGAGGCGGAGTGGGAATTCGCCGCCAAGGGCGGCCTCGAGGGCAAGGAGTTCGCCTGGGGGGACGAACTCATCCCGAACGGCCGCTTCATGGCCAATACCTGGCACGGCACGTTCCCGACCGAAAATCTCAAGCCCGACGGCTTCGAACGGACTTCGCCGGTCGGCAGTTTCCCGCCGAACGGCTACGGCCTCTACGACATGATCGGCAATGTCTGGGAATGGACGACCGACTACTGGGCGTCGAAGCATCCGGCGCCGGCTGAAAAGACCTGCTGCGTTCCGGTCAATCCGCGCGGCGGCTCCGCCGAGGCCAGCCGCGATCCGGCGCAGCCCGGCCTGAAGATCGCAAGACGGGTCGTGAAGGGCGGCTCGCACCTTTGCGCGCCCAGCTACTGCCGCCGCTACCGGCCGGCGGCGCGCCACGCCCAGGAGGAGAATTCGGCAACGACCCATATCGGCTTTCGCTGCATCCGCCGGCCATGACCTCGCCGCCGGCAGGCCCAAGGGGCAAACACCGGGGCCAGGAAGGGGATATTGGCCAACCGGGGGCGGGACTCTCGATACCTGCGGCCGCCTGTACGCCGAATTTGCAATCCTGCCATTAATTCGGCCCCTGTAAAAAAACCTATTGGCGAAGTCATTTCCTTCAACGATGATCCGGCGGGTGATGATCGCGACTCGCCGCAGCACCGAATACATGGGGGAAATGATGCAAGCTTGCCTTCTTCGAACTCTGGCGGCCGCCGGAAGCTTTCTTCTGGCCAGCCATGCCATGGCTGCAGACATCTACTCGCCAATGACCCCGCAGGTTCAACAGGCCACCACCGAGAGCGGCTGGACGTTCACCGTCGCGCCCTATTTCTGGGCAGCCGACCTGTCGGGCGACGTCAAGGTATCCCGTCTGCCCCAGGTTCATGTCGATGCGAGCTTCAGCGACATCCTCAAACACCTCGACTTCGCAGCGATGGCGATGGGGGAGGCCCGCTACGACCGGTACAGCATATTCACCGATCTGATGTACACCAAGATTTCGGGTGAGAGAGCGACGCGCCGGGGCATTCTGGCCGATCGAATCGAACTCTCGTCCGAGCTGTTCGCCGGACTGCTGGGAGCCGGGTACGCGGTCTACGAAGACAGCGCCGCCCGGCTCGACCTCGCCGCCGGCTTGCGTGTCTGGTCGGTGAGGAACGAGATTTCCGTCAGCGGCGGCTTCTTCGATGGACGATCCAGAACGGACAACGCGACGTGGGTGGACGGTTTGGCCGGCGTTCGTGGCACCTATTCGCTCACGCCCCAGATCTATCTGACGGGGTGGGGTTTCGTCGGCGCCGGCGGTGCCGACATCGACTGGGACGTCGCCGCCGCGGCCGGCTACCGCTTCAACGACAGCGTTTCGGTCACCGCCGGTTATCGTGCCCTGGGCGTGGACTACAGCAGGAATGACTTCGTCTTCGACGTCGTCCAGCAGGGACCGATCCTCGGCCTCGCCATCAAGTTCTAGAACGCGGCCGCTTCACGCTCATCCGAACCGCGCGGCGCCCCTGACCGCGATCAACGAGCTTGGCAGCCCCGATGCGCACGACCGCCCGGGACTGCTTGATGGGCACGCCCTCATCTGCCCGACTGGACGGTCTTGAGGACGGGATTCTGCCGACGGCGCGACGCGAACGGACCGAAGGGAATTTCCGGCGGTGCGAACGTCTCCGCGCTGGCGCGATCCCAGCGATCGTACCAGTCGCTGAGCTCGGGGATCTCCTCGCCGGAAAGGAGGAAGCCCTCCGGCAGGTACGGATAGGCCTCGTTTCCGTCGAGGAAGTCGTTGCCCGACTGACGGAACATGAAGTGGTAGGGCATGAAATCCCTGGGATCGGTGAGGCCGGCCGATCCGGCGATCTCGCTCAGGGCGCGCATCGTGTTGCGGTGGAACCGCGCCACCCGGTCGCTCTTGTCGCCGACGTCGATGGCCCGCTGGCGAGCCGGATCCTGGGTGGCGATGCCGACCGGGCATTTATTGGTGTGGCAGGCCTGCGCCTGGATGCAGCCGACCGCGAACATGAAGCCGCGGCCCGAATTGCACCAGTCCGCCCCGAGCGCCAGCGCGCGGGCGATGTCGAAGGCGGAGACGATCTTGCCGGCCGCCCCCAGCCGGATCTCGTTGCGAATCCCGGCGCCGCGCAGCGCGTTGTGCACGAAGGTCAGGCCTTCCAGCATCGGCATGCCGACGCGGTTGGCGAACTCGACCGGCGCAGCACCCGTTCCGCCTTCGGCGCCGTCGATCACGATGAAGTCCGGCTTGATCCCGGTTGCCAGCATCGCCTTGACCATGCCGAGGAACTCGCGCCGATGGCCGATGCAGAGCTTGAAACCGACGGGTTTGCCGCCGGAAAGCTCCCGCAGCTTGGCGATGAACTGCATCAGGCCGATCGGCGTGGAAAAGGTGCTGTGGGCTGGCGGCGATATGCAGTCGACGCCCATCGGGATGCCGCGCGCCTCGGCGATCTCCGGCGAGATCTTCGAGGCCGGCAGCATGCCGCCGTGGCCCGGCTTGGCGCCCTGGCTGAGCTTGATCTCGATCATCTTGATCTGCGGGTCGGCTGAAATCTCGGCGAACTTCTCTTCCGAGAAACTGCCGTCGTCGTTGCGGCAGCCGAAATATCCGGAGGCGACCTGGTAGATGAGATCGCCGCCGCCTTCCCGGTGATAGCGGCTGATGCCGCCTTCGCCGGTGTCATGCGCGAAGCCGCCCTTCTTGGCGCCGCGGTTCAGGGCCGAAATCGCATTGCCCGAAAGCGCGCCGAAGCTCATCGCCGAGATGTTGTAGAGGCTGGCGTCATAGGGCTGCCGGCAGGCGCTGCCGCCGATCCGCACCCGGAAGTCGAAGTCCGTCAGATGCGTCGGGTTGGCGGAATGGGTCAGCCATGCGTAGCCGGCCCCATAGACGTTCTCGATCGTGCCGAAGGGCCGCTTGTCCTCGACGCCCTTGGCGCGCTGATAGACCAGTCCGCGTGCCTGGCGGCTGAAGGGAACCTCGTCCTGGTCGCCCTCGATCATGTACTGCCGGATTTCGGGCCGGATGCTTTCCATGAGGAAGCGGACATGGCCGATCACCGGGTAGTTCCGCAGGATGGCGTGCTTGCGCTGCACCAGGTCGAAGATGCCCAGCAGAGTGAGCGGGAGGAACACCGCGGCCGCCACCAGCCACCAGGGGCTGTGGACCACAGCCGCGATCGAAGCCGCGACGGCGGCAAGCGTTACGAGAAGAAAAACGCAATAGCGCTGATATTTGATCATGACTTGATTGCCGCGGTCTTCTTAGATTGTGGGACAGACAACAGTGGAAGGACAAACATCAAGGCGCCGCCTTGACGCAGTTTTGCCGAAGGAAGCCGGCGCCTTCGCCACATTGGCAAGGGCGAGGCCCGTCGCGTCAGCCATCACTCGGATCTTCATTGTGCAGTCGACGGCACGCATGGTGGGATCAGGCCTTTCATCGCATGCCTCTTCCTTCATGACGATTGGGCCGGACATAGTCCGCTGTCCGCCCCGCACCAAAGACGTGATGCGGCTCGAATTGCGTCCAACGCCGGTTCGCCGACGATGGAACAACCCGCTGTCTGGTCTCGGAAGAGTTCGACGCTCCCCCGAACCACACAATGCCGCTCTCCTCGTCGTCTGGCAGGCTTATATACGGTTTGGATCACAGGTAAACAAACACGATTGGAAACACTGAGTCCTCCCGCCGCCATGGCGTCGGACCCGCTTCGCAGGGGATGGGATACTGGTGCATCCAGCCGAAGATGTGACGGCCGATTTGCGCCTTTCACCACCGCTGGCCAGCCTGACACGGCGCCGAGCTCCTGTGAAATCAATAATGTAGTCACAAATCAGATGAAACTGCCCGCGGCGCGCACAAAAATGCGTTGTCGGTGAGTTTCCGGGCTTGCCAAGCCGCTCTTCACTTAATACGCTGTTAAGTGGGAGTGAGGATATGGACAGCAAAGCGATAGTCTCTAATCAGGCCGTCATCGGCGAGAAAGTCAAGGCTTTCCGCACGGCGCGTCGCATGTCGCTGCGCACGCTCGGCGAAGCGACGGGGACCACCGCGAGCTTTCTCAGCCAGCTTGAACGGGGTCTGAGCGGCGTCAACGTCAGCACGCTGAGGCGGATCGTCGCTGCGCTTGGCATAAGCCTCACGGACCTGTTCGACGACGAGGTCTCCACGGTCGGCCGTGTCCTGCGCAAGCGCGAACGTCCGGCGCTTCCCCCCGCCGAGGGCTATCGCAAGATGCTTCTGTCGCGCCGCCCCATCCGCGATCTGGAAGTCTATATCGGCGAGTTCGATCCCGGCGGCTCGACCGGCGCCGAGCCCTACAGCCATGGGGATTCGCACGAGCTTTTCTTTGTGGTCCGGGGCGAGATGGAACTCACCCTGAGCGACGAGCGACACCTGCTGTCGGCCGGCGACAGCATCGAATATCGAAGTTCGATTCCGCACAAGGCCGTCAATATCGGCACGGAACCGGCCGAGGTCCTCTGGATCATCGCGCCGCCGACCAGCGTCGCCGAAGACCTCGACCAATACCTTCCGCGGCCCGGCTCGTAGCCGCGGCAACAGCCAACAAGCGAGCGTAACTGGGAGTATCTGGAATGAAGAAACTTGCGAGGGCTTTCGCCCTGACTATGACGTGCGCCCTGGCGTTGCCGGCGTTCGCACAGGACAAGCCGGTCGCCGGCGAAGTGAAGGAAGGCTCGCTGAAGGGCAAGACCCTGACCTTCGTCTCCTACGGCGGCATCTATCAGGACGGCCAGGCCGCGGCACTGCAGGAGTTCGTCGAGAAGTCCGGCGCGACGCTGCTCAATGACGGCCCGACCGAAATCGCCAAGCTGAAGGCACAGGTCGACTCCGGCAACGTCACCTGGGACGTCGTCGACACCGCCGACCTGCCGCCCTACGTCCATTGCGGCACGCTGTTCCAGAAGCTCGACTTCTCCAAGCTGGACGTATCCAAGATCCCGCCCGGCCAGGTCGGCGAGTGCTCGGTTCCGGCCATGAACTACGGCGTCGTGCTGATGTACAAGAACGACACCTACAAGGACAACCCGCCGAAGAACTGGCAGGACTTCTTCGACACCGAGAAGTTCCCCGGCGTGCGTGCCATCGACGGCAGCGGCGATCCGACCGGCAGCCTGCTCGAGCAGGCGTTCAAGGCGGCCGGCGGCGATCCGAAGGCGATGACGACGGACGACATCGAAAAGGCCATCCAGAAGCTGCGCGATCTCGGTCCCGACACGATCTACTGGAAGACCGGCGCTGAATCCCAGCAGCTCGCCGAATCTGGCGAAGCTGACATGATCATGATGTGGACCGGCCGCGCCATGACCGCCGTGAAGAACGGCGCCCAGTACACGCCGGTCTGGCAGGACTGGCTGGTCGTCATGGACCAGATCACCATTCCGGTCGGCGTCAAGGATACCGATGCGTCCTACGCGCTGATCAACGCCTATCTCGGCAAGCGCTCGCAGGAGATCCTCACCGAGAAGACCTCCTACACGCCGATCAACACCGACGCCAAGCCGCAGGTTGACGAGGTCACCACCTCCTTCCTGACCAGCACGCCGGAGCGCATCGCCCAGGGCTATCAGCAGAACATTCCGTTCTGGGTGAAGAACTTCGACCTCGCCGCCGAGCAGTGGTCCGCCCTTCTCTCCGGCAACTGAGCCCTTGATCCTTGCAAGTCCGGCCCCGGCCGGACTTGCCTCCTGAAGCACTGGAGATCCCCTTGACCGCCACGCCCGACCAGGGCTTGCCGACCGGCCTTGCCGGCGCCGGACAACCCGCTTTCCTTTCACGATTTCGCCTGCGCGGTGCGGTGTGGCTCGCAGTCCCCGCCGTGCTGGTGCTTCTCGTCGCGCTCGCCTATCCGCTCGCAATCGTCGTGCTGCGCAGCTTCACCGACCCGGCGCCCGGCCTCGACAACTACGTCTGGTTCTTCCAGTCGGCGGTGAACCGGGCCGTCCTGCAGCGCACCTTCGTCGTCGCCGCCTGGGTGACGGTCGTCTCGCTGATCTGCGCCTACCCCTACGCCTATGCCATGACCATCGTCGGCAAGAACCTGCGGCTGGCGCTGATCCTCTGCGTGCTCGTGCCCTTCTGGCTGAGCGGCGTGGTGCGGACGCTGGCCTGGGTGATACTGCTGCAGGATTCCGGCGTCATCAATTCGTTCCTGCGCGGCGTCGGCCTGCCGCCGGTCAAGCTGATCCGCACGCTTCCCGGCGTCGTCATCGGCATGACCCAGGTGCTGCTGCCGTTCATGATCCTACCGATCTATACGGTGATGAAGGGCATCGATACCCGGCTGCTGCAGGCGGCCCGCAGCCTCGGCGCCAAGCCGTGGCGCGCCTTCGTGCAGATCTACATGCCGCTGTCGCTGCCCGGCGTCTATGCCGGCTGCATCATCGTCTTCATCCTGTCGCTCGGCTTCTACATCACGCCGGCCCTGCTCGGCGGCCCGCGCAGCATCCTGCTGTCGTCGCTGGTGCAGAACCAGGTGCTGAGCCTGCTTAACTGGGGCCGCGGCGGCGCCATGGGCGTGGTGCTGCTGGTCGCGACCTTCGTGCTGCTCGCCATCGCCGCCCCGCTGATGCGCCAGAAGCACAGCGCCACGCGCAGGGAGGCCTGAACCGATGCCATCCTTCTCGCGCATTCTCCTCGGTCTGTTCTGCCTGCTCGTCGCGTTGCTGCTGCTCGCGCCGACGCTGGTGGTGATCCCGATGTCGTTCAACGGCAACAAGTCGCTGGCCTTCCCCCCGGTCGGCTTCTCGTGGCAGTGGTACGATAACTTCTTCACCAATCCCGACTGGACGACGAGCTTCACCAACTCGCTGATCATCGCCCTCATCGTCGCGGTGGTGGCAACGGTAGTCGGCACGCTCGCCGCCTTCGGCGTCACCCGCGCCGCGGCTCGCACCGGCGGCCTGCTTCGTGCCCTCCTGATCACGCCGATGGTCGTGCCGGGCGTGGTGCTGGCGATCGGCATCTATGCGGTCTATCTCGATACGCATCTGGTCGGCACGGTCACGGGCTTCGTGCTGGCGCACACGATGCTGGCGATCCCCTTCGTGCTGATCGCGGTCCAGGCGAACCTGGAGGTCTTCGACCGCCGCCTGGAGACAGCCGCGGCGAGCCTCGGCGCCGGCCGGCTGACGGTGTTTCGCACCGTGACGCTGCCGCTGATCCTGCCGGGCGTCCTCTCCGGCGCGCTGTTTGCCTTCATCACCTCGTTCGACGAGATCATCGTCGCGCTGTTCATCACCAGCCCGTACCTGAAAACCCTGCCGGTGCAGATCTACACGTCGATCACCCGCGACGCCGACCCGACCGTCGCGGCCGTCGGCACGCTGCTGTTCCTGGCGACGTCGCTCATCATCATTGCCGGCCTGCTCATCGGCACGCGCCGCGGAAGGACATGACCATGAATGCACCCCTACGATCCGCCGGCGCGGCGATCGAAATCCGCAAGGCCTCCAAACGCTACGGCGCCTTCGTGGCCCTGAACGACATCGACCTGAGCATCCGTCCCGGCGAGTTCATGACGCTGCTCGGCCCCTCCGGCTCCGGCAAGACGACGACGCTGAACCTGATCGCCGGCTTCACCGACATCAGCTCCGGCACCCTCGAGATCGGCGGCAAGAGCGTCACCGGGCTGCCCTCGCACAAGCGCAACATCGGCGTGGTCTTCCAGCACTACGCGCTGTTCCCGCACATGACCGTCGGCAAGAACGTCGCCTATCCGCTGACGCTGCGCGGCATCAACGGCGATGACCGTGAGAAGAGGGTCAAGCGGGCGCTCGACATGGTGAAGATGGCCGACTTCGCCCACCGCTACCCGAACGAGCTGTCCGGCGGCCAGCAGCAGCGCGTCGCGCTCGCCCGCGCCCTGGTGTTCGACCCGCCGCTGCTCCTGATGGACGAGCCGCTCGGCGCGCTCGACAAGAAGCTGCGCGAATGGCTGCAGCTCGAGATCAAGCGCATCCACCGCGAGCTCGGCACCACCTTCGTCTACGTCACCCATGACCAGGAAGAGGCGCTGGTGCTCTCCGACCGGATCGCCGTCTTCAACGGCGGCCGCATCGAGCAGATCGGCACCGGCCGCGAACTCTACGACAATCCGGCAACGCTGTTCGTCGGCCGCTTCATCGGCGAATCGACGGTGCTGCGCGGGGCGGTCGAGGTCTCCGGCGACAAGACGGTGATGACGATCGCCGACGAAAAAGTCGTGGCGCATGGCCGGCTCGCCGGCGGTGCCCGGCCGGTCATCCTGCTGCGGCCCGAGCGGGTGGCGCTGAAGCGTCCCGGCGCCGAGCCCGTCAGCGGCGAAAACCGCCTCTCCGGCACCGTCGCCGAGGCGATCTACCTTGGTTCCGGCTCCAAATACGAGGTTCGGCTCAAGGACAGCACCATCGCCATCGTGCGCAGCCCGCTCGGCGCGGCCGATTTCGCCATCGGCGACGCCGTCGATGTCGCCTTCATGCCCGCCGATCTCACCCTTCTTCCCGACGACGCCAGCGCCGACGTGACACTGACGTAAACCGAACCGAACCGAAAGCACCTCCCATGGACGTCAAGACCAACGGCAACATCTCCTTCTGGTATGCCGACATCGGCGGCATACCGCAAAAACGCCCCGCCCTTCCCGGCGACCGCGGCGCCGATGTCTGCATCATCGGCGCCGGCTTCACCGGCCTGTGGACCGCCTACTACCTGAAGAAGGCCAATCCCAGCCTCAACATCGTCATCGTCGAGCGCGAGTTCGCCGGCTTCGGCGCCTCCGGGCGCAACGGCGGCTGGCTGTCGGGCGGCTTCGGCTGGTCGCGGGAGAAATACCTCAAGACCTCCAGCCGCGGCGCCGTCATCGACATGCAGCGCGCCATGGCCGGCACGGTGGACGAGGTGATCCGCGTCACCGAGGCCGAGGGCATCGATGCCGACATCCTGCGCGCCGACAACCTCACCGTCGCCACCAACGCGCCGCAGCTCGAGCGCGCCCGCGCCGAATACAAGTTCTACCGCGACTGGCAGATGCCGGAAGAACGGATCGAGCTGCTCTCGGCCGAAGCGGCGGCGAAGCGCATCCGCATCGCCAATATCCAGGGCGCCTTCGTGATCCGCGACATGGCGCGCGTGCAGCCGGCCAAGCTGGTGCGCGGCCTTGCCAAGGTGGTGGAGAGCCTCGGCGTCTCGATCTTCGAGGGCACGTCGGTGACGAGCTTCGAGAAGGGCCGCGTCACGACCGATCGCGGCACGGTGCGCGCGCCGGCGATCATCCGCGCCACCGAGGGCTTTTCCGCCGGCCTGCCCGGCCACGAGCGCACCTGGCTGCCCCTCAACAGCGCCCAGATCGTCACCGAGCCGGTGCCGGATTCCCTGTGGAAGGAGATCGGCTGGGAAGGTCACGAACTGCTCGGCGACGCAGCGCATGCCTACTGCTACGCCCAGCGCACCCGCGAGGGCCGCATCACCATGGGCGGGCGTGGCGTGCCCTACCGCTTCGGCTCCAAGACCGACGTCAACGGCCAGACGCAGCAGGCGACCATCGACGCGCTGCATGCCATCCTGACCCGCCTGCTGCCGCAGACGAAGTCGCTCAGGATCGACCACGCCTGGTGCGGCGTGCTTGGCGTTCCGCGTGACTGGTGCACGACGGCCGGCTTCGACCGCACGACCGGCATCGGCTGGGCCGGCGGCTATGTCGGCCTCGGTGTTTCCAGCTCCAACCTCGCCGGCCGCACCCTGGCCGACCTCGTCCTCAACCGCAACACGGAGCTGACGGGCCTGCCCTGGGTCAACCGCACGGTGCGCAAATGGGAGCCGGAGCCGTTCCGCTGGCTCGGCGTGCACTCCATGTACCAGCTCTATCGCATAGCCGACGAACGCGAGTTCGCCGGCCTGCCCAAGACCTCGAAGCTCGCGGCGCTTGCCGACAGCATCACCGGCCACTGAGCCAAACTTTGAATGACAGGATATATCCATGATCAGTTTTGAGAATTTCGGCGACCTCCTCGGCTTGAACCTCGGCGCCCCGGCACCGAAGCCGACCGCCATCGGCGGCGATCCGCAGGAGGCATCCGTCTCGTTGTGGAAGAGCCCGGACGGCAAGATGCAGACCGGCGTCTGGGAATGCACGCCCGGCCGCTTCACGGCCGACCGCAGTCAGCAGTCGGAGATCTGCCATATCCTCACCGGCCGCGTGACGCTGCACAACGGCGACGGCACGAGCCGCGACATCGGCGCGGGCGAAATGTTCGTCCTGCCGCTCGGCTGGCGCGGTGAATGGACCATCCACGAAAAGACGCGCAAGATCTACACCATGGTCGAGGCCGGCGTCTAAGACGACCGCCACGCTCGCCGCATCGGCGCTGCCCCACCAAGGGAGCCTTCAGCGACCCGCCCGAGCGCAAAATACCTGGAATTGCCCAGGAGTTAGACTGGTCGTCGGCATTGCCGGCGACCAGCCCTTTTTCCACCGACACTGGCTCTGCCCGCTTTCGCTCGAACCGCCAGAGGCGCTCAGCCGCCGCGCAGCAGCGCCATTGTGTGGCGCGCGATCATCAGCTCCTCGTCGGTCGGAACCACGTAGAGCCGCACCGCGCTGTCCGATGCGGCCACGTCGAGCGCGCCGGCGGCATTGCGCACCGGGTCGATCCTCGCTCCCAGCCACTCCAGCCTTGCGGCAACACGGGCCCGCATGTCGGGCGAGTTTTCGCCGATCCCGGCCGTAAACACGAACGCGTCCAGACCGCCCAGTGCGGCCGCGAGCATCCCGGCATGCAGCCCGATGCGATGGACGAAATGCTCCAGCGCGAAGGCGGCGCGCGGGTCCTCGCTTGAAAGCAGCGCACGGACGTCGTTGCTCACCCCGGAGAGACCCTTCAGGCCGGACTCCTTGTAAAGCAGATCCTGCACCTCATCCGCCGACATTCCCTTCTGCTGCAGCAGGTAAAGGAGGACGCCGGGATCGATCTGCCCGCACCGCGCGCCCATCGGTATGCCGTCGAGCGCGGTAAAGCCGAACGTGCTCTCGATGCTCCTGCCGCCGGAGATCGCGCACAGCGAGGCGCCGTTGCCGAGATGCGCCACGATCAGCTTTCCGCCGGCGACTGAAGGCGCAACCTCGCGGAGCCGGCCCGCCACATACTCATAGGAAAGACCGTGAAACCCGTAGCGGCGCACGCCTTCGGCAAAGAAGTGCTCGGGTATCGCGTAATGGCTTGTCACCGGGCTGTGGTTCCGGTGGAAGGACGTGTCGAAGCAGGCGACCTGCGGAAGGTCGGGGCGGCGGTCGATGACCGCCCGGATCGCCGTCAGGTTGTGCGGCTGGTGCAGCGGAGCGAGCGGCACGTAGCGCTCCAGGTCGCTGACGATCTGCTCATTGACGAGCACCGGCCGGTCATAGTCCGGACCGCCATGGACGACGCGGTGGCCGACGGCGACCAGGTCGCCCTCGTGCTGGTCCCGCAGCCATGCTCCCACCCGAAGAATGGCCGAGGGGAGGTCGGGGACGTCCGCCGACGCATGGGTGTGTTCCGCAAGCACCCGGCCGTCACGGTCCTTGATGCGCAGGTGCGGCGCCGAGCCGATGCCCTCCATCTGCCCTTCAAGCAGGCTGTTCAGGTCATCCGTAACGGAGAAGACCTCGAATTTCAGGCTCGACGACCCTGCATTGACGACAAGGATGGTATCCATCGGCAATCACACCTTTGGAATGCTTGAAAGACGGCGGCGCGCGTCGGCGAAGAGCACGGCCACCGCGCAGGAGGCAAGCCGGGTGCGGACCGAATCCGCCCGCGACGTCAGGATAATCGGGACGCGGGCGCCGAGCACGATGCCGGCCGCATCGGCCCTGGCCAGGAAGGTCAGGTTCTTGGCGAGCATGTTGCCGGCCTCCAGGTTGGGCACCCCGAGGATTTGTGCGCGGCCCGCAACCGGCGAGGTGATCCCCTTGATCCGGGCCGCCTCGGGATCGATGGCGATGTCGAAGGCGAGCGGGCCCTCCAGGAGCCCTCCGGTGATCTGTCCGCGCTCGGCCATCTTGCACAGGGCGGCGGCATCGATGGTCGAAGGGATCTTCGAGTTGACGGTTTCGACGGCCGAGAGGATCGCCACCCGCGGCGTGCCGAGCCCGACCTGTGTAAAGAGATCGATGGCGTTCTGGATGATGTCCCGCTTGGTGTCGAGGTCCGGTGCGATGTTGATCGCGGCATCGGTGATGAACAGCGGTTCCGGATAGGTCGGGACGTCCATGATGAACACGTGGCTGATGCGTCGTTCGGTGCGCAATCCGGTCGCCGACGACGTGACCGCGTGCATCAGCTCGTCGGTGTGGAGGCTGCCCTTCATCAACAGGTCTGCCTTCGCTTCGCGGATGAGCTCGACCGCCCTGGCGGCGGCCGCGTCGCTGTGCGGCACGTCGACGATCTCGCAGCCCGAGATGTCGAGGTCGTGTCTGCGCGCCACGCCTTCGATCTTGTGGGCCGGACCGACGAGCGTCGGCACGATCAGGCCCGCTTCGGCCGCCTCGAGCGCGCCGCGCAACGAGCTCTCGTCGCAGGGATGCACGACGATCGTCCGGCCGGCGGGCACCTGCTTGGCGCGGGCGATGAGCCGGTCGTACTTCTCGTGAGCGCCGGTCGCCCCGCCCGTTGAATCGGTCATGCGCAAGTCCTTCCCGTCTGCCCGCGCGCCCTGACCGGCGGCGCCGTCATGCGCCCAGCCATCCACCCGAGAACCCGGCGCGTGTCAAACCGACGACGATCGGCTTGCAGCGCCGCATAATGTTCCACAGCAGGCCGCTCCTGTAGTTTTCGATCATCAGCACAACCGGACCCTGGTCAATGCCGAAGTGATACGGACTGACCCACCAGCCGGTCGGATTGCCTTCCACGGCGTAGGTCTGGTTGAACGACGGCTTGAAGCCGTAGAGCCGGGTCATGCCGAGCTTCATGCGCGCGAAGTTCCAGACGGTCGGGATGACGATCTCCGGCGCGAACGGCAGCGAGGCGATGACCGCCCAGGGCGAGACCGTTCCGTCGTCGGGCCCGAACGGGGCGCCGCGGGCGATGTAGTCGAAGAATTGCCGGTCGACGCCGCCGATGCGTCGCGTTGTCCAGCCCGGCCCGTCGCTGGCGGTGAACCCCCAGCAGTGTTCGCCGTAGCCGACGAAGTTGAGCGGATTGCGGATCGCGTATTCCTGCTGCACGAACGTCGCGTGCCGGCTGTTGCGGAAATAGTCGCTGTCATGTTCCCGCATGAACGCGTCGCGGATGCCGCGAAAGTCGATCCACAAGTGCGACAGCTGATGCGTGAACAGCGGGCCCGAGTAGAGCAGTTCGCGACCGTAGAGGTTTCGCCATTCATAGCTCTCGGTGTAGGCGGCATAGGCCTCCGGCGGCAGCGGATGCGTCGGCGATCCGAGGCCGAGGATGTAGAGCAGCAGCCCCTCGTCATAGCCCCGCCAGCGGTAGGGGATGAAGCCGCTTTCCGGCCGCCACCCATGGGTCAGCGTCGGCCCGTAGTCACAGGCCCAGTTCCAGTCCGCCCGTTCGTAAAGGGCGTTGGCGAGACGGCGGATCTCGACCTCTTCCAGGGTATCGCCGTCAAAGTAGGCCGCAACCGTCAGCGCGCCGGCGAAAAGAAACGCCGAGTCGATCGTCGACAGTTCGCAGTCCCAGACGCGGCGGCCGGTTTCGATGTCGAGGAAATGATAGAAGAAGCCCTTGTAGCCGGAGGCGTCCGGTTCAGGTCCCTGCGGGTACTCCAGCAGAGACTCCAGCCGCCGACGTGCGATCTTCCCCGCGAACTTGCGGATGATGACGCCGCGTTCCACCAGCACCGGGATCGTCGCCAGAGCCATGCCGATCGCGGCGATGCTGGCGGGCGCCTCCGGATCGGTCTTGTCGCGAACCAGCCCGTTGTCCGGATTGGTGCAATTCAGGTAGTACAGCACCGTCGTGAACTGGAGGCGGGCGAAATCCAGGTCGGTCGGCATCCGCTTCAGTTCGGGGTCCGTCGACAGCAGTTCCGTCATGGCCGGCCGACCATCAGTTTGACAGCCTGGTTGCGAGCGCCGCCCGCAAGCGGCGTTCCGCAACGCCGTTGCGCCGCTGTCGGTGCAATGGCGTCGCGGTGCATGGCGCCTGCAACTCTGCCATTCGTTCGGACCATCCGATGGATCCCTCGATCGGTGCGTACACGGTTTGCAGGCTTGGGCTCAGCGCCTAGGCATTGTCGCCTTCCGTCGACGTCGCCCCCTTCCCTGCGTCGGTACCCCTGACGCCCCATTTCCAGCCGCTGATCGATGGCATGTCGTCGCCATGCTCCTCGATGTACTGGCGATGCTCGATCAGCTTGGCCTGGATCGCCTGCTTGAAGTAGGCGGCGCGGGCTCCGAGCTGCGGCAGGCGATCGATGACGTCGCCGACCAGGTGGAACCGGTCTAGGTCGTTCAACACCACCATGTCGAACGGCGTCGTGGTCGTGCCCTCCTCCTTGTAGCCCCGGACATGCAGGTTCTTGTGGTTGGTCCGGCGATAGGTCAGCCGGTGGATAAGCCAGGGATAGCCATGGAAGGCGAAGATGATCGGCTTGTCCCGGGTAAACAGCGCATCGAAGTCGCGGTCCGACAGGCCGTGCGGGTGTTCGCTCGCCGGCTGCAGCTTCATCAGGTTCACCACGTTGATTACCCGCACCTTGAGGTCCGGCAGGTGTTCGCGCAAAAGCTGCACCGCCGCCAGCGTCTCGAGCGTGGGAACGTCGCCGCAGCAGGCCATCACCACATCCGGCTCGCTGCCCCGGTCGCTGCTGGCCCACTCCCAGATGCCGAGCCCCATGGCGCAGTGCCGGACAGCCTCGGACATCGTCAGCCACTGCGGCGCCGGCTGCTTGCCGGCGACGACGACGTTGACGTAGTTGCGGCTGCGCAGGCAGTGGTCGGTGACCGACAGCAGCGTGTTTGCGTCCGGCGGCAGGTAGACGCGAACCACCTCGGCCTTCTTGTTGACGACGTGGTCGATGAAGCCTGGGTCCTGGTGGCTGAAGCCGTTGTGGTCCTGCCGCCAGACATGCGAGCTGAGGAAGTAGTTCAGCGAGGCGATCGGCCGGCGCCAGTGGATCTCGTTGCACACCTTCAGCCACTTGGCGTGCTGGTTGAACATCGAATCGATGATGTGGATGAAGGCTTCGTAGCAGGAGAAGAAGCCGTGGCGTCCGGTCAGCAGGTATCCCTCCAGCCAGCCCTGGCATTGATGCTCGCTGAGCACCTCCATGATGCGGCCATCCGGCGAGAGGTGATCGTCCTCGGGATAGATCTCCGCCATGTAGCAGCGGTTCGTCACCTCGAGCACGTCCTGCCAGCGGTTGGAGTTGTTCTCGTCGGGGCTGAACAGCCGGAAGTTCTTGTCGCCGAGGTTTTCCTTCATCACGTCGCGCAGGAATTTTCCCATCACCCGGGCAGACTCCGCCGTCGTCGCGCCGGGGCTTGGGACCTCCACCCCGTAGTCGCGAAAGTCCGGCATCTTGAGGTCGCGCAGCAGCACCCCGCCATTTGCATGGGGATTGTCGCTCATGCGGCGGCGCCCGGTCGGCGCCAGCGCCGCCAGTTCCGGCCTGAGCCTGCCGTTTTCGTCGAAGAGTTCCTCGGGGCGATAGCTCTTCATCCACTGTTCGAGGATGTGGATGTGTTCGGGCTTGTCCATGTCGCCCATCGGCACCTGGTGGGAGCGCCAGTAGTCCTCGCATTTCTTGCCGTCGATCTCCGCAGGGCATGTCCAGCCCTTCGGCGTGCGGAAGACGATCATCGGCCATGCCGGGCGCTTGAGGTTGCCGTTCTGGCGGGCCTCGGCCCAGATGTCCTTGATTTCGGCGACGATGGTGTCCAGCGCCTCGGCCAGTTCCCGGTGCACCTCTTCGGGCTCATGGCCTTCGACGAAGTAGGGCTTGTAACCCATGCCTTCGAGGTACTTCTGCAGCTCGTCCCTCGGAATGCGGGCGAGGTAGCACGGGTTGGCGATCTTGTAGCCGTTCAGGTGCAGGATCGGCAGCACGCAGCCGTCGCGGGCCGGGTTCAGGAACTTGTTGCCATGCCAGCCGGTCGCAAGCGGCCCGGTCTCCGCCTCGCCGTCGCCGACGACGCAGGCGACGATCAGGTCCGGATTGTCGAACGCCGCGCCATAGGCGTGGCTCAGCGCATATCCGAGCTCGCCGCCCTCGTGGATGCTGCCGGGCGTCTCCGGCGCGACATGGCTTGGAATGCCGCCGGGAAAGCTGAACTGCTTGAACAGCCGCTGCATGCCCTCGGCGTCCTGGCTGATGTTCGGATAGAACTCGCTGTAGGTGCCCTCCAGATAGGCATGGGCGACCAATGACGGCCCGCCGTGGCCGGGGCCGATCACGTAGATCATGTTCAGGTCGTCGCGCTTGATCACCCGGTTGAGGTGGACGTAGAGCATGTTGAGCCCCGGCGACGTTCCCCAGTGGCCGAGCAGGCGCGGCTTGATGTGCTCCCGCTTCAACGGCTCGCGCAGGAGCGGGTTGTCGAGCAGGTAGATCTGCCCGACGGAGAGATAGTTGGAGGCCCGCCAATAGGCGTCCAGCAGCCGAAGCTCGTCCGGCGACGGCCCGGTTGCCGCCCCCGCTTCGTCCGCCACCGCTCCGGCCACTGCTGCCGTCTTGAGTGAAACCATCTCAGCCTCCCGAACACGATGAATTTTTAAAATCCGCTCCAGGCCGCCAACTGCTCGGCAGCCGTGCATCAGTGCAGCCGCATGACGATGCGGCCGTCGATCTTTCCCTCTTCCATGCGGCGGAAGATATCGTTGATGCTCTCGAGGGCTTCCCAGGAAAAATGCGAGGCGACCTTGCCTTCCGCAGCGAACTGCAGGGATTCCTCGAGGTCCTGGCGGGTTCCCACGATCGACCCGCGCACCGTCAGGCGTTTCAGGACCGTTTCGAACACCGGCAGGGCAATCCTTCCGGGAGGCAGGCCGACAAGCACCATCGTGCCCTTCGACCGCATGAACCCGTAGGCCTGCTCCATGGCTGCGGGAGAAACCGCCGTCACCAGCGCGCCATGGACGCCGCCGCTCGTGGCCTTCTGGACCTGGGCTACGGCATCGTCTGCCGTGCCATTGACCGTGACGTCAGCGCCGAGTTGTTTTGCCAGCGCCAGCTTGTCGTCGAATATGTCGGCGGCGACGACGTTCATGCCCATGGCCTTGGCATACTGCACCGCCATGTGCCCCAGCCCGCCGACGCCCGAGATCGCAACCCATTCGCCGGGGCGGACTTCCGTCTCCTTCAGGCCCTTGTACACGGTGACGCCGGCGCAGAGAACCGGAGCGGCAGGTCCGAATTCCAGCTGGTCGGGAAGCATGCCGACGAAATCGGGATCGGCCAGGCCGTATTCGGCGAACGTGCCGTTCACCGAATATCCGGTATTGGATTGCGACGCGCACAGCGTCTCCCAGCCGGTGCGGCAGTAAGGGCAGTAGCCGCAGGCGGTGTGCAGCCATGGCACGCCGACCCGGTCCCCTTCCTTGACGCGCTTCACGCCCGCGCCGACGGCGGCGACGAACCCGACGCCCTCGTGGCCCGGGATGAACGGCGGGCTCGGCTTTACCGGCCAATCGCCGTTTGCCGCGTGCAGATCGGTGTGGCACACACCGGTCGCTTCATATTTTACGAGTATCTCGCCGGCCGCGGGGGTCGGAACCGGCATCTCCTCGATCACGAGCGGCGTGCGGAACCGTCGAACGACCGCCGCCTTCATCGTCTGTGCCATCTTGATCCTCCTCCCATGATCGGCGACCTCATGCGGTCGCGCCCCCATGGGGCGGCTATCGCGGATAGGGATCGGGGAAGTGCTCGACCACGCCCCTGACGCCGCGCACGTTCTCGGCCAGCAGGCGCGCGGCCCTCCGGCAACCGGCCGTCTCGACATTTCCCCAAAGGTGCACGATCCCGTCGCTGACGGTGGCCGTGACATTGAGGCCTTCCAGCCCGGTGTTGTCGCCGAGCCGGGCAAGAACGCTGCGGCGGATCGCGTCGTCGCCGGCCGGCAGGTCGTCCTGTCGTGCCGAGAGGACGGCCTGGAGAAGATCCCAGCGACTGATGATGCCGACCAGTTCGCCGTTGCGCAAAACGGGAAGGCGCTTGATGCCGCGCTCGTGCATGATCCGCGCAGCCCGCGTCACCGACGCATCCTCATCGATGCTGACGGGGTCGGGCGTCATCGCGTCGCCCACCCGCCAGGAGCACCGCTTCACATAGGCTGCCGCGATTTCGTCAGGAGCGAGCCCGGTGTCGGCTGGCGACGGGGTCCCGCTGCACAGTTCCGTCCGCCGGATCAGGTCGCCCTCGCTGATAATGCCGACCAGCTGCCCCTGGTCGTCGACGACCGGAACGCCGCTGACATTATTGTCGAACATCATACGGGCTGCCTGTCTGACGCTGTTGTCAGGCGATATGCGCACGACCCGTGTCGTCATTACGTCCTTGACGTGCATGCGCGCTACTCCGGCCTGATACCGTGACGAGCGGCGCTAGAGTAACCCGAGCGGCCGGGTTCGACAACCGCTCATCGCCCCTGCGGAGACATCCAGCGAAGCGGAACGCTGCGGTCGGCCGATCGGCGCAATCACAAGCTCGCCGGGGTGGCGACCCTTCACCCGCCGGTGCCGGGCTATCCTTGCTCAGACGATTTCGTGTGCGGCAAACAGGCTTCTGTAGACGTCGCTTTCGCGCTGCAACGTCTCATGCGTTCCGACCGCCACGATCCGCCCGGCTTCCACGACGATGACCTTCTTGGCACTGAGGATGGTGGAGAGCCGGTGAGCGACCGTTATCGTCGTCTTGTTTGCGCTCAGTTTCTCGAGCGCGGCCTGCAGTTGCTTCTCGGTATCGCCGTCCAGGGCGGAAGTCGCTTCGTCCAGCAACAGGATCGGGGCATTCTTCAGGAAAGCACGGGCAATGGAGATCCGCTGGCGCTGGCCGCCGGAAAGATTGGCGCCGTTGTTGCCAACGTCGGTCTCCAGCCCGTGGGGCAGCTTGAGGACGAAATCCAGCGCCTGGGCCGCTTCGAGCGCCGCCAATATGTCCTCCTCGGTCGCCGACGCCTGCCCGAAGGCGACGTTTTCCCGGATCGACCCTGAAAAGAGGAACGTGTCCTGCGCCACATAGGAAACCGAATCGCGCAACGACTGCAGCGTCACGGTGCTGATGTCCGTGCCATCGATCAGGATGCTGCCGTGAGAGGGGTGATACATGCCCATGATCAGATTGATGATCGTGGACTTGCCAGCTCCGGATCGGCCGACGATGGCAATGCGCTCGCCCGGCGTCACCGAGAATGACACGTTGCTGATCGTCGGGACGCCGGCCTTGTAGGAGAAGCTGACGTCCTGAAACTCCAGCGCGCCGGCGTTGGCCACCAATTGCCCGGTGCCCTCTGAGACCTCCAGTTTGCCATGATCGATCAGATTGAAGGCGCGCTTGACCCCGACAAGCTCCCGCTGAAGCTGCACGTTCAGGTTTCCAAGCCGCTTGGCCGGGTCATAGGCAAGCAGGAAGGCCGTGATGAAGGCCATGAATTCGCCGGGTGTCTTGCCGTTATTGATGGTTTGCCAGCCGGCGTAAAAGATGAAGAAACCGATGGTCAGGCCGGCCAGGATATCGAACAGCGGGCTGGTCAGGGACGAAACCCGGATGAGCTTGCCCTGTCGCCGCTCCATCTTCACGATCGCGCCGGTGATGCGCTTGTCCATTACCGGTTCAAGGTTGAAGGCCTTGACCACGCGGACACCCTGAAGCGCTTCGACGCCGACGACGTTCAGCCCGGCAACCATGTCGGCTTCGGCCTGCGACAGGTTCTTCGTTTCGCGGATGATTCGCGACACCCCCCACACGATGACGGGCGCAATCGCGAACGCGAACAGGCTCATGACCGGATCCTGGACGATCATCACGGCGAGCAGCGCGATCACCGTCATCAGGTCGCGCGCGAGATTGGTCGTAACAAGGACGATGGCATTACGGGCGTTGCGGGCGGAGTGAATGACGCGGGACACCGCGCCGCCCGGATGCGCGGTGTAGTCCATCAGACGCAGCCGTATCAGCTTGTGAAACTGGGCCTGCTGCAGCCTGGCGATCAACGCGCAGCCGATCGTGCCCATCAGGACGGTCTGGCCGTAGCCGGCAATGCCCTTGACGATGAAGGCCAGCATGATGGCGCCACCGACGGCCCACACGGCTGCGCGGTCCCCGTCCACGAAGATGCTGTTGACCATCGACTTGCTCAGCCACGCGACCGAACTGGTGGCCAGCCCGACGAGCACCATGCAAAAGATCGCGAGAAAGAACTTTTTCCGATGTTCGAGGCCGTACTCGACGATCAGGCGCTTGGTTAGTTGGAATGTTTCGTTGCGCGACAGAGCAGATGTAGGTTTTTTGTTCGCCAAGTTCGGACGGCCCTGATCAATTTTCGGGCAGTCTCTATCGGAAACGGCCAAGAGCGGCAAGCAATTTAGCCGACCCGGACCGGACCACAAGGCCGGTATCGGTGGCGCGGCCCGGCGTGGATTTGCCTGCGAGTGCCGTTCCCCCGGGGCCTGGGCGGGAAACCAGGGCGATTTGCCCGCGCGTCGCCGCCACCACCACGCCGACCCACAGCCGCGATGCCTGCGTGGTCGGAACAAGCATGGACGTCACCGATGCGAATCGCCTACCTCAGGCAGGGTGGCGATGAAGGCCCGGACCATCTCGGTCATGATCTCCGGCTGCTCGATTGAAGGAATGTGCCCGGCATCCTTGATCACCTCGTAGCGGGCGCCGGGAATGAGTCTCGCCATCGAGAGCACCACATCCGGCGGCGTCGAGCCATCCTGGTCGCCGACCACGCACAGGGTCGGCACGGAAATGCGCTTCGCCGTTTCGGTAAGGTCGGCATCGCGCAGCGCCGCGCAGGTGGCGGCGTAGCCGACCGCCGACTGGCGCGTCAGCATGTTGCGGTAGCCGTGATAGGCGGCATTCTCCGGACGCCGGAAGGCGGGCGTGAACCAGCGCTCCAGCACGGCGTCGGCAAGGCTCTCGATGCCCTTCGTCTCGACGCTTTCGATGCGGGCGTCCCACATCTCGGCGGTTCCGATCCGGTGCGCCGTATCGCAGAGAACCAGCGCTTTGACGAGGTCCGGGCGCTTTGTGGCAAGGCCCTGTGCAATCATGCCGCCGACGGAAAGCCCGCAGATCACCGCCCCCTTCACGTCGAGCCGGTCGAGCAGCGCGGCAAGGTCGAGCACGTGGTCGTCGATCGAATAGGGCACCTGGCCGAGATCCGATAGGCCGTGGCCGCGCTTGTCATAGGTGACGATCGGGAAATCGCCGGCAAGCCGCACCACGACATCGCGCCAGATGCGGAAATCGGTGCCGAGTGCGTTGGCAAAGACGATCACCGGCCGCCCGGCCGGACCGCCGATCAGCTGATGATGCAGGATCACGTTGTTGACGGTTGCGAATTGCACGGGCGTCTCCTTCCCTCTTTTTAGCAAATTGATCCCTCGAGCCGGTCAGGTAGAATGAGTCCATCCCAGCACTCCGAGCCTCGCCTCTGCCACATGCTCTCGGCGGCCGCTTCGGGCTCCAAGGGGTTGGCGAACGCGCACGACAGGACAGGTCGCCGGGAACGTTGCCTTCGGGATCTTCGTTATACCTGTCATCGCCGCACATCGCAGCCCGGCATCAGACCTAGGCAGGAGCACCGCCATGGGCGCAAGGAAAGATCGTCGAAGGGAGCAGGAAGCCGAAGGCGGCAGCGTGCTCAACCAGGTCGGCGCGCTGCCCTTCCGGCGCGACAAGGAAGGCAATATCGAGATCATGCTCATCACGACGCGGCAGACGCGTCGCTTCACCCTTCCCAAGGGCTGGAGCATGAAGGGCAAGAGCGACCGCAAGGCGGCCCGCATCGAGGCGAAGGAAGAAGCGGGCGTCGAGGGTACGATCGCCGGCAAGGCGGTCGGCAGCTACTTCTACTGGAAGCGGACGGAGCGCTGCTTCCTCCCGATCCGCGTCACGGTCTATCTGCTCGAAACCCGGCGGACGCTGTCCCGCTGGAAGGAGCGGCGCGCGCGATTGCGCAAATGGCTGCGCCCTGCCGAGGCCGCCCTGCTCGTCGACGAACCGGAACTCGTTTCACTGCTGCGCCAGGCTGGTGAGGACGGGCTGCAGAGCTAGTTCGCGCCCACTGGCAGCAAGCCATCCCGTGGACATCTGAACAATCCGAACTTGAGGCGGTGGCGACGCGAGGACCGCGTCCGGACAGCGCCGGCCCCGCAACGTTTTCCGGGGCCGGCAAATGGTAACCGAAGGGCTAAGCCCCGAACCCGGTGGGCTGGAACTTGACTTGCGCAGCCGAGGCGATCTGCTTCACCGCAGCGGTCTGCGGCCGCCCTGCCGCCGACATGCCGGCCTCGAGGCAGGCGGCGATGAAGGCCTCGCGGGCGACCGCGGAAGGCAGGGTCCGCCGCAGCGCTTCGCCGCATTGCTGGATCGCCCGCTCGTAGCGGTATCCGTGGCGGGTCGGCCATTCGTTCTGCAGGAAGTCCAGTGCGTCATAGACGCTCGCGAACGAGCGCTCGACGCCACTCTGCAGCCGGATACTGACGGGGACTGACCAGGGCATTTCCAGGGTGTACACGGTTGGCTCTCCTTTGCCGCTCGCTTCAGCCCGCCGGCGACGATGCGCCTGGCTCCATTTGCGAGCAGACTGTTGGGGGTATGCGGCCATAGAACTTCCATCCGCGGATCTTTGTTCCACGCGTCCGACCGCCGGATGCCGGAACATTTCAGCCGAACGCCGGTTGAGCCGCCGAGAGGCGCCGGTGGTCGGCGGCCCCAACCCGACGGGAGAACCGGAATGAACGATAAATCGGATCCGCGGGCGCCGCGGCAAAAGCCGCCTGCGGAAAAGGACGCACAAGGTCAGTTCAGGAAGACCCGGAAGGGTGCGACCAACGACGGCGTCTCGAGCGCCAAGCCGCGGGTGATCACCGGCAGCGACGACGCGACCGCAAACAAAAGACCCCCCGGAGCGCAGCCGGAGGAGGACTGGGACATCAATTTCGACGAGACCGAGCCGACCCGGCAGCGCTGATCAGTCCCGGGCGGCCCGTTGCATGGTTGCCTCGTACACGCAACGGGCCGCCGGGCGCCTGGCGGGCGAAACGCCCGCCAGGCGGATCACTTGACCGTCACCGTCTGTTCGTCGTCGCGCAGCCGGCCGCCGAAGGCTGCCGCGGCGCTGGCGATGAAAGCGCCGACGACGAGGGCGAGCGCCCCGAGCAGGGCCGCCGTCGCCGCCGTCTTACGGGCGGTATCGGCTGCCTGCTGCGTCTTGACCTTGGCCTCGTTCATCCGGGTCAGCACCTGGTCGACGCGGGCGGTTGCGTCGGCCTCGGACAGGCCGGTCCGCGCCGCGACCACGCGGTTCAGGTAGGCCCGGTCATCCGCGCTGACCTCGCCGGCGGCAGCACTCTGCAGCAGGATGCGCCCGACTTCCGCCGCCACCGCCTCGTTGTCACCGCTGTTGGGCGGCGGCGTGGGCGTTGAACCCGGCCGCAGCAGCGTATCGGTGAAGTAGCGTATCGACAGATCCGGACCGCCGCCGGCGGTGGCCGCCGAGGTGGCCGCCGTCGTGGCCGCCGCTCCGGTCGCTCCGACTGCAGCCGCCGCCGCCTGGGTGCCAGCCCCAAGGATCGACGCCAGCGTCGAGCTCATCAGCCAGGCGACGAAGAGCGTTGCGAGGCTCCAGGAGAGGAAGCCGTGCGCCGTGTCGCGAAAGAAGGTCTCGTCGGTGTGGATGCCCACCCATTTGGTCCGCAGCCGCCCGGTGATATAGCCGCCGATCAGCGAGGAGAGCCAGGAGACGACGACGAGCCAGGCGGCTGCCGAGGCGCCGATCGTGGTCAGCGAACTGTTCTGGCCCGCCCAGGGCGATACCATCGTCAGGCCGAGGCCCGATCCGACCAGCAGCAGCACCAGCGTCAACGCCGCGGCGGCGAGCGCCCCGGCGATGATCGCCGCCCAGCTGATCGCCGAGCGGGCCGATTCGTTGGCCGGCGCAGTTGTCACGATATCCATAGACATGGCCGCTCCTATCGCCAGAACAACAGCAGAAGGATGATGATCGGGATCGGAACGCCGAGAAGCCAAAGAAGAATGCCACGTCCCATTTTAACCTCCATTCGTCTTCCATTCACCTTGCCCTTTTTTCTGGGCGGCCGCGGCAAGGACGGTCGCCCTGCTTCAACAATGCAGCGGAAGGTTTGTTCCGGAACTGCATTACATCCTGTCGTGGTTGGACGGTTGCGGCGTCCGGATCGTCGATGCCGCTATGTCGCCCCACGGTTTGGAACTTTCCGTCCACCCCGCGGTTTCCCGAGGGTTGGCACATTCACCAGGAGGCAGGACCTTTGAGCAATTCGACCGACGGACGCGAGCCGCGCAGGCAGCCGCAGGAGCCGCCCGTGGAGTTGAGCGCCACGCAGGCCAGGCAAGGCTCGTTCGGCCGCCCCGTGGCACTCGTGCTCGGCGGCGCTCTGCTGCTGGCGCTGATCGGCTGGGGCGCTGTGGAGTATTGGGCGGAGGCACAGGATGACGCCGCCGAGGCGACGCGCAGCGAACCGGCCGTGCACAACTCACAGCCGAAGACGCAACCAAATACGCAGCCATCGAACGGCAGCACGGCCGAGACCGCCCCGTCATCCGAACAGAAGGCCGGCAAGGCTCCGACGGAACACGATCCGACCTATCAAACGGGGACCGGCGGCCAGTCACCGGTCACGACTCCAAACGGCACCCAGCGCTGACGAGGCGTGCGCCTCTTGTTGCCGCGGCAGATCGCAGACTCACCGCAGAAGACCTTGCCCCCCATCGATCCACAGCGGCGTGCCGGTGATGTGCCGCGCCGCCGGCGAGGCCAGAAAGAGGATGGCCGCGGCGACGTCGCGCGGAAGGCCCGGCCGGCCGTCGGTCACGGGAATTTCCCCCTCCGGCCAGATGACGGGGATTTCCGCCTCGTCCGTGTCCCGCCGCTCGGTGTTGTCGTCGATGTTGGTCTCGATCGCCCCGGGGCAGACCGCGTTGATCCGGATGTGCGCCTTGCCGAGTTCGAGCGCCAGCTGCTGCACCATTGCCAGCTGGGCCGCCTTGGTGGCGGCATAGGCCGTCGCGCCGGCCGAGGTGAAGGTACGGGTTCCGTTGATCGAGCCGACGACGACGATCGCGCCGCCGCCCGCCCGCTTCAGATGCGGCACGCACAGGTGCAGGGTCAGGTACGTCCCGCGCAGGTTGACGGCGATCGTCTGATCCCATTCGGACGGCTGCAGGTCGTCGATGGGCGCCCAGACGCCGTTGATGCCGGCATTGGCTATGACGACGTCGAGCCGGCCTTTCGCCGACACCAGCCGGTCGACCGCGTCGCGCAACTCGTCCTCGTGCGAAATGTCCGCCGCCAGCGTCTGGCACTTGCCGCCAAAGCTGTGGATTTCGGTTTGCAGCGTTTCGAGTTCGTCGATTTCACGGCTGAGCGCCCCGACCGATGCGCCCTGCCGCGCGAGTTCGATCGCCGTCGCCCGACCGATGCCCGAGCCTGCACCCGTCACCAGCGCCACTTTTCCGGAAAAGTCCATCGCCTCGCCTCCGCCGGGACTGAAACGCCATGGACCGCCTGGGGTTCCCTCCCGATCTTCTGGAACTCCTAACGCCATGGTAAGTTGATAGTGTTGGAGTTCATGGGCAGCGAAACGGACGAGAAAACGGTGCGCGTGCGTGATGCGATGACGAGGCAGGTGGTGACGATCTCGCCGAACGATTCGGCCCAGTCGGCCGCGCGCCTGATGAACGCGATGAACATCGGCATCCTGCCCGTCGAGGTGCCCGGCACCGGCCGGGTCGTCGGCATCGTCACCGATCGCGACCTCGTCCTCTCGGTGTTTGCGGACGGGCTGTCGGGCTCGGCCGCGCTTTACGAGTTTATGACGGTGTCGGCGGAGGTCTGCCATCCGGACGATGACGTCGACACCGTCATCGAGAAGATGTGCGAGCTCGACCTCAGGCGCCTGGTCGTGGTCGACAGCGACCTTCGCGTCGTCGGCGTGATCACGCGCTCGGACGTGGAGCGGACAGGCGCAGCGGGATGCGAGATGGATCCCCTGTTCACGATGGATCGGCTCTGGGACGAGGCGGTGATCGTCGAGGCCCCCGGCCGCGTGCTGCGAGTGATCAGCACCCGCGACGCCATGCTGTGCCTGCGAAGCCACTGGTCCGCCCGATCCGGGCAATCCCGCCGGCACGCCATCGCCATGTGCGAGCAGGTGCTGCGGGGAAATGATGATCCCCAACTGGCCAAGGCCGCCTTCATCGACGCGGCCAGCGAAGCGGGGTTCCAGCCCCGGACATGGACCGACACGCACACCGTCGCTGGAGCGGCGGATGCTTGAACAGCTTTGATGGACCTGCGCAACAGACCGGGCGACCGGGCAAGTGGTTCAACCGGCCCCACGCCCAACGGTCCGCGCATCCGCTCGAGCGACGATCCGACCCGGCCGGACAGATCGGCCCCGTGTGAAGATCCAGTGCCTAGGCCCGCTGCGCCCCGTGCCGCCTGCGCCGGCGTGCCCACAGCAGGAAGCCCAGCATCCGGTTCTCCTCCGCGCGCAGGCCTGCGAGGGTCCGGCTGGGCATGCCGAGGCCGTTGCGCGGCAGGACGAGCTGGCGGTCGGACAAGGACAGGACGTCCGGATGGACGTAACTGGACCGGCAGATCGCCGGCGTGTTGTGCAGGACTTCCGCGGCCGCCTCGGTCATGCCGCGCACGGTGGGGCGTCCGCCATCTTCGATCGACGCGCGTGCCGCGGCGAAGGCGGCAAGGCTGCCAGCCCAGGTGCGGAACGTCTTTGCCGATACCCCCTCGCCCGCATATCGGTTCAGGTAGGCGTTCAGCCGGCCAGAATCGATTGGACGGACAACGCCGTCCTCGCCCTGCCAGACAAACAGCTGCCGCCCCGGCAGGTCGGCCACCACTTCCAGTATCCGGTGCAGGCGCGGATTTCTGAGGATGCGCCGCACCCGCTTGCCGCCCTTGGCGGTGAAGCGAAGCTCGATGCCGTCATCGCGAACCCGGACATGGCGCTTCAGCAGTGTCGTCGCCCCATAGGTGCGGTTTTCCGCGGCATAGGTCCGATTGCCGACGCGCAGGTGCTCCTCGTCGAGCAGCATCACCAGGCCGGCCAGCACCGTATCGGCGCAGCTGACCGGCCCTTCCAGGTGACGACGCACCGTGCGGCGCAGCCCCGGCAACGCCTGCCCGAAGGATATCAGCTGTTCGAACTTGTCGGCGCTGCGCAGGGCCTGCCATTGGCGATGGTAGCGGTACTGCTTGCGGCCGCGGGCATCGTATCCGGTCGCCTGCAGATGGCCGTTTTCGTCCATGCAGATCCAGACGTCACGATAGGCCGGCGGCAGGCCGAGGGCGGCGATGCGGGCCTTGACCGCCGGGTCGGTGACAAGCTCGCCGCCGGGCAGCCGGTAGCAGAACCCGCGCCCCTGCGGCAGACGCCGGATGCCGGGCTCGCTGTCGCTGACATAGACGAGCCCGGTCTGCTTCAGCGGACCGTCAAGCATGCTCCGCCCCCGGTTCATCGGCCGGCACGAAGGCGAGCACGCTCGCCGGCGGCACCGTGATCCCGCCCTCCACCGCCTCGGCCGTCGCAAAGGCCTCATCGGCGCCGGTGTCGAGCACGCGCCGCCATCGGGCGATCCCGTCGATGGCCGGAAGCACAAAGCCACACTCGCCGCCGGCGTTGAACACCATCAGCAGGCGATCCGTCGTCGGCGCCTGCTGCGGCCCGCCCGCCGTCACCCGCGTCAGGCAGACGCCGAGGACGCGCAGTTCCGGATCGTTCCAGGCCGCCTCGTCCATCCCGGCGCCGTCCGGCTTGAACCAGGCAATGTCGTCCGGCCCCTCGCCGTTGGGGAAGCGCTCCGGCCGAAGACAGGGATGCGCCTTGCGCAGCGCCACCATGGCGCGGCAAAACTCGACAAACGGCTCGTCCACGCCGCGCCAGTCGATCCAGCCGATCTCATTGTCCTGGCAATAGGCGTTGTTGTTGCCAGCCTGGCCGTTGCCGAGCTCGTCGCCGCCAAGGATCATCGGCACGCCCTGGCTGAGAAGCAGGGTGGCCATCATGTTGCGGCGACGGCGCATCCGGGCGGCGACGATTTCAGGTTCCTGCGTGTCTCCTTCCCAGCCCATGTTGTCGGAATGATTGTCGGAATGGCCGTCGCGATTGTCCTCGCCATTCGCCTCGTTGTGCTTGTCGCTATAGGAGACCGTGTCGGCGAGCGTGAAGCCGTCATGGGCGCTCAAGAGGTTGATCGAGGCGGTGGCGCCGCGGTCGGAATGGTTGAACTGCCGGCCCGAGCCGGTCAGGCGCTCGGCGAGCCGGGGCACCAGCCCGCCGTCGCCCTTCCAGAAGCTGCGCACGTCGTCGCGATACTTGTCGTTCCACTCGCGGAACGGATGCGGAAAGCCGCCGACCTGGTAGCCGCCGTCTCCGACGTCCCAGGGCTCGGCGATCAGCTTCACGCCGCCCAGCACAGGATCCTGCCGGATCGCGTCGAAAAACCCGCCATCGCGGTCGAACTCGACATGCCGGGTGCGGCCGAGCGTGCTCGCCAGGTCGAAGCGGAAGCCGTCGACATGCATCACCCCGACCCAGTAGCGCAGGCTGTCGAGCACCATGCGCAGCACCATCGAATGGGCGACGTTCAAGGTGTTGCCGGTCCCGGTCGTGTCGTAGGTGTGGCGCGGATCGTCGGGCGAAAGCCGGTAGTAGCTGAGATTGTCGAGGCCTCGGAAGCTCAGCGTCGGGCCGCGTTCGGAGCCCTCGGCCGTGTGGTTGTAGACCACGTCCATGATGACCTCGATGCCGGCGGCATGGAACCGCCTGACCATCGTCTTGAACTCGGTGATCCGTTCGCCCGACATGTAGCGCCGCTGCGGCGCGAAGAAGCCGAGGCTCTGATAGCCCCAATAGTTGCGGAGCCCTTTCTCCACCAGGTACCGGTCGTCGAGAAAATACTGGACGGGCAATACCTCCACCGCGGTGACGCCGAGCTTCGTCAGGTGGTCGATGATCGGATCGCTGCACATGCCAAGAAAGGTGCCGCGCAGCTCGTCCGGGACGTGCGGATGCAGCATCGTCATGCCGCGGACATGCGCCTCGTAGATGATCGTTTCCGTCCACGGCCGGCGGATCGCCTGGTCGCCGTCCCAGTCGAAAGCCGGGTCCTGCACCACGCCCTTGACCATGAACGGGGCACTGTCGCGCTCGTCGAAGGAGAGGTCTTCGTCCGCCGCACCGATCGTATAGCCGTAGAGCGCGTCGTCCCACACGAGTTCGCCGGCGATCTGCTTGGCGTATGGATCGAGCAGCAGCTTGTTGTGATTGAAGCGGTGGCCGCGGGCCGGGTCGTAAGGGCCGTGGGCGCGATAGCCATAGAGCGTTCCGGGCTGCAGGCCGGCGACATAGCCCGACCAGACGTCACCCTCCCGCTTCGGCAGCGGCAGACGGGCGGTTTCCTCCTTGCCGTCGGGCGAGAAGAGGCAGAGCTCGATCCGCTCGGCATGGGCGGAAAACACGGCGAAATGCACCCCGTCGCCGGTGTATTCGGCCCCGAGCTCCGGCACGAGGAAATCGAGTTCGGAGAAGGAGAAGGTCATGGGCGTTCCCTCGGCAATCTGAGTGCCCTTCGCGGCTGCCGGAGGAACAGGAGAGCTGTCCGGCGGCGGTGCGGCTGAATGCGGCGGCGCGCGACTGACGAGCTTACGGCTGTCCTGACGGTTCGCGAGCAACGCAATCTTGAACGGAAAGTTCCACGCGAGCCTGTTTGGACGGCGGGAACCTTGGCGCCGGCCGGCGGTTCTGCCGGACCACCGACGAGAGGCGACCATGCGGCCACGGCACAGACACTGGGGGGCGAACTGCCTCGGCGACGACCGCGTGCAGTTCCGCCTGTGGGCTCCTTCGCAGTCCGCGGTGGCGCTCGCGCTCAACGGTCGCGAACTTTTGATGGAAGCGGTCCCGGGCGGCTGGTTCGAAACCACGGTGGACAACGTCCCCCATGGCACGCCCTACCTGTTCCGGCTCGCCGACGGCATGCTCGTTCCCGATCCCGCCTCCTGCGCGCAGCTGAACGAGGTCGACGGCCCTTCCCTCGTCGTCGACCAGGAGCGCTACCGGTGGCACGACGGCGGCTGGCGGGGACGGCCGTGGTGCGAAACGGTGCTCTACGAGTTGCATGTCGGCACCTTCACGCCCGAGGGGAGCTTCCGCGCCGCCATCGACAAGCTGGAGTTCCTCAGCGGCCTGGGCGTGACGGCCATCGAGCTCATGCCGGTCGCGCAGTTTCCCGGCCGCCGCGGCTGGGGCTATGACGGCGTGCTGCACTATGCGCCGCACAATGCCTACGGAACCGCCGACGACCTCAAGGCCCTGGTCGACGCCGCCCATGCGCTCGGCATCATGGTCCTGCTCGATGTCGTCTATAATCACTTCGGTCCACAGGGCAATTATCTCGGCAGCTACGCCCCGTCGTTCTTCCATCCCGAGCGACACACCCCCTGGGGCGGGGCGATTGCCTTCGACGAGCCGGCGGTACGGCGCTACTTCATCGACAACGCGCTCTACTGGATCGGCGACTTCCATTTCGACGGCCTGCGGCTCGACGCGACCGAGCACATGGAGGACAGCAGCGACCGGCATATCCTTGAGGAACTCGCCGGCGAGGTCCGTTCCGCCTTTCCCGACCGGGAGGTTCACTTGATTTGCGAGGACCCCGCCCATCTCGAACTGCTGCAGCCCGACGAGACCGGACGGCCCCCCTACACCGCAGTCTGGAACCACGATCTGCACCATGTGCTGCACGTGATCGCGACGGACGAGCAGGTCGGCCACTACGCGCCGTTTGCCGTGGACCGCTGGGCATCGCTGCGCGAGGCGATCACCGGCCGCATTCTCCGGCTGTCCACATCCGGCGACATCTCCTATGCCGGACCGGTTCCGCCGCGGCTGCAGGTTACGTTCCTGCAGAACCACGACCAGGTCGGCAACCGGGCGTTCGGCGAACGGCTGGCTTCGCTCGCCGATGACCGGCTGCTTGCTGCCCTGATGGCGATGCTGTTGCTGTCGCCGCAGGTGCCGATGCTGTTCATGGGCGAGGAGTTCGGTGAAGGCGGGTCGTTCCATTTCTTCCTGGATCACGACGCGGCCGAGCCGGAGGCGATGCGCCGGAGCCGATGGCAGGAGGCGCAGAACTTCAGCAAGATCGCCGCCGACGTGAGCAGGTTCGACCTGCCCGACCCGCGCGCCCTGGAGACCTTCGAGCGCTCGAAACTCGACTGGCCGCTTGCAGCCGATCCCGCCGCCAGCGCGCATGCCGGCTTCGTCCGAGACCTCGTCGCCCTGCGCCGCAAACACGTCGTCCCGTTTCTCAGCCGGCCGGAGACGATCGCCGCAACGGCGCTGGAGACCGCACCGGGCGTGCTCGCGATCGACTGGTCGGCGGGAGAGGCCGCCCTGCGCCTGCGGGCGAACCTTCTCGATACCGAAGAACCAGCGCCGCCGGCGCCGGGACAGACGATCTTCGCCACGGCCGGTGTCCTGCCGGCCACGGTGACGCTGCCGCCCTTCGCCGTCCTGGTGACGATCGACGCGGGCGCAGGAACCTTCCCGAACCCTGGCCGGCTCTCGCGACAGCGCGAAGAAAGAAAGCCCTGACGCCGCAGGCGGACCGGAGGAAAGTCCCATGATTGCCACTGCTGCACGATCCGGTCCGGCGCTGGCGCCCGAGCACGCGCCGGGCGCCACCATCGAGGCGTTGCGCGAACAGGCGGTCGCCTGCCAGCGCTGCGATCTCTACCGCCACGCCACCCAGCTGGTCTTCGGCGAGGGCCACCCCTCGGCGCGCATCGTCCTCGTCGGCGAACAGCCCGGCGACCGCGAGGATCTCAGCGGCCATCCCTTCGTCGGCCCCGCCGGCCGCCTGCTCGACGCCTGCCTCGAGGAGGCCGGCGTGGACCGCGGCCAGTGCTACGTGACGAACGCCGTCAAGCATTTCAAGTTCGAGCCGCGCGGCAAGCGCCGCATCCATGCCAAGCCGAATGCCGGCGAGATCCAGCGTTGTGCGTGGTGGCTCGGCGCCGAGCTCGACGTGCTCAGGCCGCAGCTCGTGGTCGCGCTCGGTGCGACCGCGCTTTATTCGCTGCTCGGCCGCGGCGCGGGCGTGACGAAGGACCGGGGGCGCATCATCGAGACCGGCGCCTATCCCGTCCTGGTCACCATCCACCCGTCGTTCCTTCTCCGCACGATCGATCGCCCCGGCGCCGGGAACGACCGCGTCGGGTTCGTCCGCGACCTCGCCCAGATCAGGCGCTTCGGGGCGGCGCCATAGTACCGCTGCATGCGGGCTGCCGGAGGAACCTTCGGCCTCCGTGGCGATTGCAGCGCAAGGAGCACGGAGAACCCGGGATGACTGCCGCACACGATCAGTTAAACGTGCAATACGACCCCGCCAGCCGGACCGCGCTGCTGCAATACGGGAGCCGCAGCACGGTGTTGCGGGACCTTCCGACCCGCGAGGCCGCCGAGGCTGCTGCCAGGCGGTTCGCCATAACGAACTGGGGGTATTTCGATGGCGCGCACGAGCGGAATAGGCCTCGTGACGATCCGTTCACTTCGCACGGCTGACGCCCGCCGCATCGGCCGCAACGGAACGCCCGGTGCGGTTCGCAGTTCCGGCAAGCTACAGGTCGACGGCGGGAGCAGTCGGTAATGGATGAACTGGGGATCTGGATACATATCTGCGTCGACATGCAGCGTCTGTTCCATGAGGACACGCCTTGGCACGTGCCCTGGATGCGACGGGCGCTGCCGCAGGTGGCCGCGGTCGCCGACTTTCGCCCCGAGCGAACCATCTTCACCCGTTTCCTGCCGCCCGACAGCGCCGAGCAGGCCGTCGGCGCCTGGAAGGATTATTATCGCAAGTGGTGGATGATGACGGGCGAGCACCTTCCCCGCGAACGCCTGCACCTCGTTGCGGAGCTGGCGGCGATGGTGCCGCCGGCACGGGTTTTCGACAAGCGCATCTATTCGCCCTGGCTCACAGGCGGACTGCATGCCGTTCTTAGCAGCGAAGGGGTCTCGACCATTGCCGTCACCGGCGGGGAGACGGACGTCTGCGTTCTGGCGACGGTGACGGGCGCGATCGATCTCGGCTACCGCGTCATCGTCCTTCGCGACGCCGTCTGCAGCGGCGACGATGAATCATACGACGCCGCGCTCGAGCTGTTCGAGCGCCGCTTCTCGACGCAACTGCAACTGATGTCGTCGGACGAGTTCCTGGCGCGTGCCGCGCGCCAGGTAGATTGAGCGACTGCCTCACTCGTCCGTGGTCTTGCCGTCGTCCTTGGTCTTGCCGGCATCCGAAAGCTTTTCGCGCGAGGGATCGGCAAGATTTTCACCATGCGCGTCGCGATCCTTCGCCGGCTCGTCCTTGGCCGGCATATAGCCTCTCGGGCGCGTTTCGGGCGGTCCTTCCCAGCGCGGGGACTGGTCGGTGGTGCCGGGTGCACCGGGCTTGGGCGTGTTCGTCATGCTCGCATCCTTCCGTTCATCTGTCCTGCCGCAGCACCATCTGCGCCTCCTCGTTCGACCAAACGGGCGGGAATCCGGCTTGTTCCATCGCAAGCCGCCGGCCCAAGCAGCCAGGGACCTGGCCCGGAATTTCCCGACCCAGCAGCGAACCGGCGGTGGCCTCGCCCCGACAGCCCTCCGGGAATTCGTACGCGGCGGAACATCCGGCCGCCAGCGTCGTTCGCAGCGGGGCTTTGGGGCTGCTCGGGCGGGAGATGTGTCATGCCATCACGGAACGGGACGGACCGCGACGAGGAAATCAGGCGCAGGGCTTACGGTCTGTGGGAGAGCCAGGGCCGGCCGGAGGGAAGCCAGGAACGCCACTGGCAGCAGGCCGAGCACGAGCTCGAAGCGGAGGAGCGCGCAAAGGTGGCGCCCGCCAGCCGGTCGCGAACAGCTTCGACACGACCTGCCGCGGGACGATAGGGACGAGCGGCACCGCACGGGCTGCCGCCCGCCGGGTACGGCGCCTATCCGCAAGGCATCGCGATCGCCAGCGACTTTCCGCCGGTATCGTTTGCCCCGGCGGGAACATCTCGCCGCCCCGGAGATTAATCGGTCATTCCGGACAGAGGAGGTGGACATGCCACGCAAGAGCTCGAAGGCAGCGAACGATCTTGCCACGATCCACGACCAGAAGCTTCACCGCGGCAAGGGCGGCGAGCTTCACCAGTTCGCCGAGGAGGGCCGTGACGTCCTGACGACCGCCCAGGGCGCGCCGATCGACGATGACCAGAACACCCTGCGGGTCGGCGCGCGCGGACCGGCGCTGATCGAAGACTTCCACTTCCGCGAGAAGATCTTCCACTTCGATCACGAGCGCATTCCCGAGCGGGTCGTGCACGCGCGTGGATACGGGGCCCACGGCTTCTTCGAGACCTACGAGTCCCTTTCGCAGTACACCAGGGCCGACTTTCTCCAGAGGGCCGGCGAAAAGACGCCGGCGTTCGTCCGGTTTTCGACCGTTGCCGGCAGCAAGGGATCGTTCGACCTTGCCCGCGACGTGCGCGGCTTCGCCGTCAAGCTCTACACCAGGGAGGGCAACTGGGACCTGGTCGGAAACAACATCCCGGTGTTCTTCATCCAGGACGCTATCAAGTTCCCGGACGTCATCCACGCGGTCAAGCCGGAGCCCGACCGTGAATTCCCGCAGGCGCAATCGGCGCACGACAATTTCTGGGACTTCATCAGCCTGACGCCCGAGAGCATGCACATGATCATGTGGGTGATGTCGGACCGCGCCATCCCTCGGTCGTTCCGTTTCATGGAGGGTTTCGGCGTCCACACGTTCCGCTTCGTCAATGCCAACGACGAGTCGACGTTCGTGAAGTTCCACTGGAAGCCGAAGCTCGGCCTGCAGTCGGTCGTCTGGAACGAGGCCGTCAAGATCAACGGGGCCGATCCCGACTTCCACCGCCGCGACCTCTGGGAAGCAATCCAGTCCGGCAACTTTCCGGAGTGGGAGCTTTGCGTCCAACTGTTCGACCAGACCTTCGCCGACAGCTTCGATTTCGACGTGCTCGACCCGACCAAGATCATTCCGGAAGAAGTGATCCCGGTCCAGCCCATCGGCCGGCTGGTTCTCGACCGCATGCCGGACAACTTCTTCGCCGACACCGAGCAGGTGGCGTTCATGACGCAGAACGTCCCTCCAGGCATCGGCTTCAGCAACGATCCGCTGCTGCAGGGCCGGAATTTTTCCTACCTCGACACGCAACTGAAGCGCCTGGGCAGCACCAACTTCACCCACCTGCCCATCAATGCGCCGAAGTGTCCGTTCCACAACTTCCAGCAGGACGGCCATATGGCGATGCGAAACCCGACCGGCCGGGCCAATTACCAGCCGAATTCCTGGGGCGAAGGGCCGCGTGAATCGCCGGTGTCGGGATACCGCCATTTCCCATCAGAGGAGGCCGGGCAGAAGGTGCGGCTGCGTCCGGAAAGCTTCGCCGACCATTATAGCCAGGCCCGGCAGTTCTACATCAGCCAAACCCCTCCGGAACGGCGCCACATTGCCATGGCGCTGACCTTCGAGTTGAGCAAGGTGGCGACGCCGGCGATCCGCGAGCGGATGGTCGCCCATCTGCTGAACATCGACGAGAGCCTTGCGAACAAGGTCGCGAGCGGCCTCGGGATTGGCGAGCTTCCGCAGCCTGCAGACGCGGCCGTCGCGCCGCGGCAGGATCTCGAACCATCGCCGGCGCTCAGCATCATCGAAAACGGGCCGAAGCGCTTCGAAGGCAGGAAGCTCGGCGTGCTCGTCACCGATGGAAGCGAAGCAGCGCTGGTGAAGGCGCTCACGTCGGCGGTCGAGGCTGAGAAGGGCGTGGTGGAATACATCGCTCCGAAGGTGGGCGGCGTGACACTCTCGGACGGGACCATGCTGGCGGCCCATCAGATGATCGATGGCGGGCCATCGGTACTCTATGACGCGGTCGCCGTGCTCGCCGGCGCGGATTTCGTCCCCGATCTGTTGGCCGAGGCCACGGCGCGGGACTTCGTCGCCGACGCCTTCGCCCACTGCAAGTTCATCGGCTATGCCACAGCCGCCTTGCCCTTGTTCGCCAAGGCCGGCGTCGAGGACATGGATGAGGGCGTGGTCGAACTCGGCGGCGAGGAGGCCGTCCAGGCTTTCGTCGGCAAGCTCGGCGAGCTTCGGGTCTGGGCCAGGGAACCGTCCACGAAATTGCAGTAGACGATCGCTCAGGCTCGGCGGTCGCGACGGTCGGACCGTCGCGGCCGCGCGTGTTGTTGCCCATGGGGAAAACCGGAAAGATGACAAGAACGAAGTATTCCGTCGCTCTGCCGGAAGGCGTCGAGGACGATCGAAAGCTTCAACGAAAGGTATGGGCCGTCCAGAGGCTTTCCTGGCTGATCTTTGCGCTTCTCCTGTTCCTGTCGCTGCTGGGGGTGTTCGGCAGCGGCGGATATTTTTCCCGCCAGACGGTGGCGTTCCCCGGAGGCTCGGTCGACGTCCCGGTCACGGCGCGCTGGCCTGCACCCGAGGAATTGAAGGTCACGTTTTCACCGTCTGCGGACGACCGTACCTTTCTGGTCGACGCGCGGTTCCACGAAACCTTTGCCATCGACAGCGTGGATCCGGCCGCCGGCAGTGTCCTCAGCCGGGGTGGGCGCACCCTGTATGTGTTCCCCGCCTCTCCGGCCCATGCGGTCACGGTGGCGTTCCGGCTGAAGACGCAGCGGCCCGGCATCCGCTCGTACCTGCTCGGCATAGGTGAGGATGTCTTGGAACGCACCGTCGTTCTATTCCCGTGAGGAGCACGCATGGAAACGGTCATTCGGGGTCTGGCAATCTACTTCTCGCTGCTCGTCATCGTTCGTCTGTCCGGCCGTCGAACCTTGGCCCAGATGACGCCGTTCGACCTCGTCATCATCCTGGTGATCTCCGAGACGACCCAGCAGGCCATGGTGGGCGAGGATTTCTCCATCACCGCTTCCGTCCTGCTGATCCTCACCCTGTTCACCGCCGACATCGCCCTCTCATACGTCAAGCGCTGGTGGCCGTATTCTGCCAGGCTGATCGACGGAGTCGCGACGGTGCTGGTCGTCAACGGGAAGTTTGAAGAGGAAGCCATGCGCGGATGCCGGCTGGAACGCAGAGACGTTCTGGAGGCCGCGCGAAGCCAGCAGGGCATCGACACCGTCAAGGACATCAAGTTCGCGATACTGGAAGTCGACGGCAATATTAGCATCGTGAAGAATAGCAGCGCCGCCGGCTAGGTAGCGCGCAATCAGGAACGCCGGTCGCAGCGCCGACGGAAGTCATGCGAATCCACTGCGATCGTCATATGCCGTAATAAAACTGTTGTATGGCTGTCACAATCCGACAATACTGCTCTGCGCGAAACTAAACCTTTCGCCAACCAAAACGGGAGCGATATATGAAGACCGTAGGCTTCGCGGCCGGAGTTGCCGCCACATTCACGTTGCTATCCAGCACCTCCGCTTTTGCCGTCACCGAGATTTCCTGGTGGCACGCCATGACCGGAGCCAACAACGAGGTGGTCGAGCAGCTTTCCAAGGAATTCAACGAGAGCCAGAGCGAGTACAAGGTCGTTCCGGTGTTCAAGGGCACCTATCCCGAGACGCTGAATGCCGGTATCGCCGCTTTCCGCGCCAAGCAGCCGCCGGCGATCATGCAGGTCTTCGATGCGGGCACGGGCACGATGATGGCCGCCGAGGGCGCCATCAAGCCGGTCGCCGAGATCCTGTCGATGGGCGGCCAGGCCTTTGACAAGAGCCAGTACCTGCCGGGCATCGTCGCCTACTACTCCAAGCCCGACGGCACCATGCTGTCGTTCCCGTACAACTCGTCCTCGCCGATCCTCTACTACAACAAGGACATCTTCCAGAAGGCCGGCCTCGACGCCGACAACCCGCCGAAGACCTGGTCCGAGGTCTGGGATGCGGCGAAGAAGATCAAGTCGAGCGGCGCCGCCCCCTGCGGCTTCACCTCGACCTGGCTGACCTGGATCCACACCGAGAACTTCGCCGCCTGGAACAACTACCAGTGGGGCACCGAGGAGAACGGCATCGCCGGCCCGAACGTCGAACTCAAGATCAATGCCGAGCCGTTCGTCAAGCACTTCCAGGCGCTGGCGGATCTCGCCAAGGACGGCACGTTCAAGTACGGCGGCCGCACCTCGGAGGCCAAGCAGATCTTCCTCGCCGGCGAATGCGGCATCTTCACCGAATCGTCGGGCGGCCTCGGCGACGTCGTGAAGTCGGGCATGAACTACGGCACCGGCATGCTGCCCTATGACAGCGAGCCGCAGAACACGATCCCGGGCGGCGCCTCGCTCTGGGTCTTCGCCGGCAAGTCCGACGAGGAGTACAAGGGCGTCGCCGCCTTCTTCAACTTCCTGTCGCAGACCGATATCCAGGCCCGCCTGCATCAGGTGTCCGGCTACCTTCCGGTGACGCTAGCCGCCTATGAGAAGACCAAGGCGGACGGCTTCTATGACAAGAACCCGGCGCGCGAGATTCCGATCAAGCAGATGCTTGGCAAGGCGCCCACCGAGAACTCCAAGGGCGTGCGCCTGCCCAACCTGCCGCAGGTCCGCGACATCATGAACGAGGAATACGAGAAGATGCTCGCCGGCCAGCAGACCGCCCAGCAGGCGCTCGACAACGCCGTGGAGCGTGGCAACAAGGCGATCCAGGACGCGCTCGACAACTGATACCAACGCTGTGGGCGCGGCTCCCTCCCCGGGTTCGCCGCGCCCGCCGCCTCTCCCTACGGAGCGAGGCATCGCTAGGCTGGCGTGACGCCGGCCTTAGTCCGTCCATCGGGCCCGGCGAAGGTGGCGCACGCGGCGTGCTGCGACGCGGGCGTCCTCCGACAAGCCGATGATTCCTGCCGCGAAGAAGGCTCTCATTTGTCCCCACGCGTCGTCTTCCCCAACAAGATCCTTCCCTATCTCCTGCTCGCGCCGCAACTGGCGATCACGCTGGTGTTCTTCTACTGGCCGGCCAGCCAGGCGCTCTACCAGTCGATGCTGAGGGAGGATCCCTTTGGGCTGTCGTCGAAATTCGTCTGGTTCGCCAATTTCAGGAAGGTGCTGTCGGACCCGAACTATCTCAATTCGGTTCACGTCACGATCGTCTTTTCGGTCGCCACTGCGGCCGTTGCCATGAGCGTGGCGCTGCTGCTCGCCGTCATGGCCGACAAGGTCGTGCGCAGCCGCGGCCTCTACCGCACGCTGATGATCTGGCCCTATGCGGTGGCGCCGGCCATTGCCGGCATGCTGTGGCTGTTTTTGTTTAACCCGTCGATCGGCTCGCTCGCCTATGGCCTGCGCTGGCTCGGCATAAGCTGGGACCCGCTGCTCAACGGCAGCCAGGCCATGGTCCTGGTCGTCGCCGCCGCCTCCTGGAAGCAGATCAGCTACAATTTCCTGTTCTTCGTCGCCGGCCTGCAGGCGATCCCGAAGACGCTGATCGAGGCTGCGGCGATCGATGGCGCCGGCGAGCATAAGCGGTTCTGGACGATCGTGTTCCCCCTGCTCGCGCCGACCACCTTCTTCCTGCTGGTGGTCAATACCGTCTACGCCTTCTTCGACACCTTCGGCATCATCCACGCCGTCACCGGCGGCGGGCCGGGCAAGGCCACGGAGACGCTGGTCTACAAGGTCTACAACGACGGCTTCGTCAATCTCATCCTCGGCGATTCGGCCGCCCAGTCGGTGATCCTGATGGCCATCGTCATCGCGCTCACCGCGATCCAGTTCCGCTACGTCGAGAGGAAGGTGCATTATGGCTGAGCCGTCGACGCGTCCGCCCGCAAGCGGCCACGACAAGCTGATGATCGGCCAGTCGGCCGCCGGCATCTGGCTGGCGCACGCCGTCCTGATCCTCGGCATCCTGATCGTGGCGTTCCCGATCTACTACACCTTCGTCGCCTCGACCCATTCGCTGCAGACCATCCTGCGGCCGCCGCTACCGCTTCTCCCCGGCGACCGCTTCGTCGAGAACTACTGGGAGGCGCTGTTCGGCGGCGTCGGCCGCATCGGCGGCGTCCCGGTCGGAACGCTGCTCCTCAACACCACCATCGTCGCGCTCGGCATCGCCGTCGGCAAGATCATCATCTCGATCCTGTCCGCCTACGCGATCGTCTTCTTCCGCTTTCGCGGCCGGATGTTCTTCTTCTGGCTGATCTTCATCACGCTGATGCTGCCGGTCGAGGTGCGCATCCTGCCCACCTACAAGGTGATGGTCGATCTCGGCCTGATCGACACCTATACCGGGCTGATCGTGCCGCTGATCGCGTCTGCCACGGCGACGCTGCTGTTCCGCCAGTTCTTCCTCACCATCCCCGGCGAACTGGTCGAGGCGGCCCGCGTGGACGGCGCCGGCCCCTGGCGTTTCTTCAAGGATATCCTGCTGCCGCTGTCGCGCACCAACATCGCGGCCCTGTTCGTCATCCTGTTCATCTATGGCTGGACGCAATATCTCTGGCCGCTGCTCGTCACCAACCGCAACGACATGAACACCATCGTCATTGCGCTGAAGAAGATGATCTCGTTTGCCGATGCCGACACCGAATGGCATCTGGTGATGGTCACTTCCATGCTTGCGATCGTGCCCCCCATCCTGGTGGTGGTGCTGATGCAGCGCTGGTTCGTCCGCGGCCTCGTCGAAACGGAGAAATAATGGCAACCGTCGATCTCAAGGACGTCCGCAAGGTCTACCCCGGCGGCGTCGAAGCCGTGAAGGGCGTCTCCATCGCCATTCCCGACAAGGCGCTCTGCGTGCTGGTCGGCCCGTCGGGCTGCGGCAAGTCCACGCTTCTGCGCATGATCGCGGGCCTGGAAACCATCTCGGCCGGCAGTTGCGCCATCGACGGGAAGGTGGTCAACGCCATCGGCCCGACCGAGCGCGACATCGCCATGGTATTCCAGAACTATGCGCTCTATCCGCACATGAAGGTCTACGACAACATGGCCTACGGCCTGCGCAACCGCGGCACGCCGAAGGACGAGATCGACAGGCGGGTGCGTTCGACGGCGAAGACGCTGGAGCTTGAGCACCTGCTCGAGCGGCGACCGCGCGAGCTCTCCGGCGGCCAGCGCCAGCGCGTCGCCATGGGCCGGGCGATCGTCCGCAATCCCAAGGTGTTCCTGTTCGACGAGCCGCTGTCCAACCTCGACGCCAAGCTGCGCGGCCAGATGCGCGTCGAGATCAAGAACCTGCAGCGCAGCCTCGGCGTCACCTCGGTCTACGTCACCCACGACCAGCTTGAAGCGATGACGCTGGCCGACGTGCTCGTGGTGATGAATGCCGGCCTTGTCGAGCAGTCGGGCGCCCCGCTCGACATCTACGAGAAGCCGGCCTCGACCTTCGTGGCCTCCTTCATCGGCGCGCCGCCGATGAACCTGCTGCCACTGCGCAGCGGCCAGTTCGAAGGCGCGGTGACGCTGCCGGCCGTCCCCGGCAATGCCGCGACGCTCGGCTTCCGCCCCGAAGATTGCGAGGTTCGCGTCGAGGCCGGCGGCATCGCCGCCGATGGCGCCCTGCGCCTCTTGGCCCGTGTAGAAGGCGTCGAGCCGGTGGGGGCGGAGAGCTTCCTCTACTGCCAGGCGGCCGGCGGGCGCATCGTCGTGCGCGTGCCGGGCCGCACCGAACTCCAGGCGGGCGACCAGCTGCCGGTGTTCGCCCGGCGCGAGAAGCTGCATTTCTTCGGCAGCGACGGCAAGAGGGTCTAGCGGGGCGCTCGGCCCGCGCCATCGCCGGCCCATTGCGGCATCGAGACTTGCAAGCCTCGCCTGCTCGGCTGCGCAGCGCATTCTTGCGGTGCAGTCTGGAACGGCGCACCGGTGGAAGTGGCCGGATCGGCCACTCGGTGCGCTGCTGGAATGTACCTGGTCGCGTGCCCCTGCCTCAGGCCGCCCGCGCCTTGGCGATGGCGGCCCTCAAGCCCTTCTCATCAAGGACTCCGGCAAACGTGGTCCGCCCGACGACGAAGGAGGGCGTGCCGGAGAAGTTGAAGGCAAGCGCCTGGTTGTAGTTGCGGTCGAGCAACCCGAAGATCTTTGCGGTGTGCTTGTTAACCGACGCGACGATCGCCTTCATGCTCAGGCCCGCATCGGTCAGCTCCTTCTCGACGACCTCTTCCGTGAGGCTTCCCTTGGTCTTCATCAGCGCCTCCATTGCCGGCTCGTACTTGCCGATCTGGGCGGCCCCGAGCACGGCCTGGGCGGCGAAGATGGAAACCTCGCCGAAGATCGGCCAGTCCTTCATCACCAGTCGGACGTTGCCGTCCTCCCGCACCACTTTCTTGACCATCGGATGGAGGCTCTTGCAGTAGGGGCACTGGTAATCGAAAAACTCGACGACCGTGACGTCGCCCTCGGGATTGCCGAGTACCGGGGCGTCCGGATCATAAAAGACTGCCTTCTCTGTGTTCTCCTGGCTGAAGACGAGCCGCGGCATCGCGGCAAGGGCGGCGGCGCCGCCGGCGACTGCGAGCAGGCTTCTACGGGTGATCATTATCTTTCTCCTTCTCTCCAGGCTTCAGGCCAGGAACCGCCAGCTTGCGCGGTTCGCCAGGGCCGTCGTTGTTCTTGTCCGATGCCTGCGATGCCTGTGGCGCGGCGTGACGGGCATCCTATCCCCCTCCTTCGGCGACAAAGGGGACGGTGCGAAATAACCGGCGGCTTCCTTGACGGCTATTCATTATATGTTATATTTAAACGTATATTGATATTACCAGGAGAGCAAGCCGTGTCCGTCACCGCGATCTCGAAAAAACTGTGGGTTTCGCCGCAGCCGAACAACGATGACATCCGGTCGTTCCGCGACCAGGGGTTCAAGACGCTCATCAACAACCGGCCCGATCACGAAGATCCGTCCCAGCCGGGGACCGATGCCGAACGGCAGCAGGCGCAACACTGCGGCATGTCCTACGCCTTCGTCCCGGTGACGGCCGAGACGATCACCGAGGCGGACGTGCGTTCCTTCCAGCGCGCCGTCGATCGGTCGGAGGGCCCGGTCGTCGCCCATTGCCAGACGGGAAAGCGATCCCTCAGCCTCTATCTCATCGGCGAAGTCCTCGACGGCCGCATGTCCGCCGGCGAGGTCGTGGAATTCGGCCGCAGCCGCGGCTTCGACACCGCGTCGGCCGCAGCCTGGCTTGAGAAGCATGCCGCCCGCAGCCCGCAGGTGAAGGGCTTTTTCGACAGGCGCACCTGGAGCGTCCAGTACGTGGTCTCCGATCCCGTGACCCGCAAGTGCGCCATCATCGATCCGGTGCTGGATTTCGACGAGAAATCCGGAGCGACCGGGACCACCAATGCCGACGCGATCCTCGACTATGTTCGCGACAACGAGCTCGTGGTCGAGTGGATCCTCGATACGCATCCCCATGCGGACCATTTTTCGGCGGCCCACTACCTGAAGCAGAAGACCGGAGCCAGAACGGCAATCGGCGAGCACGTCGTCGACGTCCAGAAGCTGTGGAAGGGCATCTACAACTGGCCCGAGCTGGCGGTCGACGGGTCGCAATGGGACCGGCTTTTCGCCCATGCAGATACGTTCAAGGTCGGCTCGATCGACGCGAAGGTGATGTTCTCGCCCGGACACACGCTCGCCTCCATTTCATACGTCATCGGCGACGCGGCCTTCGTGCACGACACGCTCTTCATGCCCGACAGCGGCACGGCGCGCGCCGACTTTCCCGGTGGCGATGCGCGCGTCCTCTGGAGGTCGATCCAGGACATCCTGGCGCTGCCGGACGAAACCCGGATCTTCACCGGCCACGACTACCAGCCCGACGGTCGCGCACCCCGCTGGGAAAGCACCGTGGCCGAGCAGAAGAAGTCCAACCCGCATCTCGTCGGCATCACCGAGGACGAGTTCGTGGCGCTGCGCACCAGGCGCGACAGCACGCTGGCGATGCCGAAGCTGATCCTGCATGCGCTGCAGGTGAACATCCGCGGCGGCCGCCTTCCCGAACCGGAAGCCAACGGCAAGCGCTACCTGAAGTTTCCGCTGGATGCGTTGCAAGGAGCGGCATGGGAATGAGCATGGATCTCCAGGAACTGATGAAGGCCGGTCTTTCACCGGCGGACATGTCCAACCGGGCCGGCGAGGTCGCAAACCTGCTGAAGACCTTGTCCCATCCGGCGCGTCTGATGATCGTCTGCACGCTGGTGGAGGGCGAGCATTCCGTCGGCGAGCTCGAAGACAAGGTCGACGTCCACCAGCCGCACCTGTCGCAACACCTGACGGTGCTGCGCGGCTCGGGCATCGTCGCCACACGGCGCGAGGGCAAGCAGATCTTCTACCGCCTGACGGAGGAGAAGGCCGCGCAACTGGTCGGCGCCCTCTACGACATCTTCTGCGTGAAGGAAGACAAATGAGCGCATATCTCCCATCCCTTGCAGGCGGCATGCTGATCGGCGCCTCCGCCGTCATGCTCCTGCTGTTGAACGGCCGCATCGCCGGCATCAGCGGCATCGTCGGGCGTCTCGCCCAGGGCACCGGTTTGACCACGAACCTCGCCTTCGTGCTGGGGCTGATCCTTGGCCCCCTCGCCTACCTCCTGATATTCGGCGCATGGCCAGCGATCGAGATCCAGGCGGGCTGGCCGCTGATCATCATTGCCGGCCTGCTCGTCGGGTTCGGTTCCCGCATGGGATCGGGCTGCACCAGCGGCCATGGCGTTCTCGGCCTGGCGCGCCTGTCGCCACGCTCCATGGTGGCGGTCGCCACTTTCCTTTCGGCAGGCGTGGTTGCCGTCGCCGCCCTGCGAGGTCTCGGACTATGAACCGGCCCGTCTCCCAGTTCTGTGCAGCGCTTGCCGCCGGCATCGTCTTCGGCTTCGGCCTGTCGTTGTCCGGCATGTTGAACCCGGCCCGCGTCCAGGGCTTCCTTGACGTCTTCGGCGACTGGGACCCGAGCCTTGCCTTCGTGCTCGGCGGCGCCGTCGTCGTCGCCTTCATCGGGGTCCGGGCGATCAGGCGGATGAAGCATCCCGCCTTCGACGAGCAGTTCCATCTGCCGAAGAACAACCGGATCGATGCGCCGCTGGTGATCGGCTCGGCTCTCTTCGGGCTGGGCTGGGGGATCGGCGGGTTCTGCCCGGGGCCGGCAGTGGCGTCGCTGGCGCTCGGCCTTCCCGAGACCGTGGCCTTCGTCATCGCCATGCTGGCCGGCATGGCGCTTCACGACCGCGGCTGGAGGAAGGCGGCGTGAGCTACTCCCTCCTGTCGGCCGTCGGTTCGGGCGGGCTGGTCGGCTTCATGCTCGGCCTTCTGGGCGGCGGCGGCTCGATGCTGGCGACGCCGCTGCTGCTCTATGCCGTCGGGGTGGCGCAGCCGCATGTCGCGATCGGCACGGGCGCGCTTGCCGTCTCGGTGAACGCCTTCGCCAACTTCGCCAGCCACGCGATCAAGGGGCATGTCTGGTGGCGCTGTGCCCTCGTCTTCTCCGGCCTCGGCGTCGTCGGCGCCCTGCTCGGCTCCAGCCTCGGCAAGGCTTTCGACGGGGAGCGCCTGATCTTTCTGTTCGGCCTTCTGATGGTGGTCGTCGGCGCCCTGATGCTGAAGCCGCGAAAGGCGGTGGCGGCAAAACCAGCCGTCGGCACCTTCGGACTGGCGACGGCTTTGAACTATGCGAGTTCAGGCCTGGTGGACTGGGTTCTGGCTGCGGAGTTCATCGGCGGAGGCGTGGTCGGCGGCGTGTTCGGGATGCTGCTCGCCACCCGTCTGGGCGCCTACAAGAACGTGCTCAATCGCCTCTTCGCGGCGCTGATCTTCACGGTTGCGGCCTACATCCTTTATCGTAGCTGGGGGGCGTTCCTCCCGGCCTGAGTCTGAACTGTTGCCCTTTTGGTGCAACGGCAACGGCAGTATCGGCTGGTCCCCCGCACAGGCAAAAAACGTCGCCTCGGGCGCGGGGCCGAGCCGGCCTGTTGCGCCATGGCACGCTGCGGCACGCTGCGGCCGGACTTGACAACGTTTGCCCGACTCCGGTTGTCAACTATAGTCCTTTCCACGCAATCACTTTCCCATCGGTATTCAATGTCCCTGGAAGAACGAAGAAAATCCCGCGTCACGCTCCTCGATGTCGCGCGCCATGCCAATGTCTCGCGGGCGACTGCGTCTCTCGTTCTCCGCAAGAGCCCGCTGGTCGGAAGCGAGACGCGCATCCGGGTCGAAAACGCCATGCGGGATCTCGGCTACGTCTACAATATCGGCGCGGCGCGCCTGCGCGTCGAGCGCAGCCAGATCATCGGCGCCATCGTCCCCAATCTCACCAACCCGTTCTTTGCGGAACTCCTGTCGGGCATAGAGGGAGCCATCGGGGCAACCGGCAAGGTCGTCATCCTGGCAAACAGCGGCGACGAGGTCGAGCGGCAGGAGATGCTGCTGCGGCGGATGCGTGAGCACGGGGTCGACGGGGTCATTCTCTGCCCGGCCGCCTGCACCGAGCAAGCCCTCTCCGACCAGATAGCCGACTGGGGCATGCCGGTCGTGCAGGTCCTGCGCCATATTTCCCGCGACCTCGACTATGTCGGCGTCGACTACGCCGCCGGCATGCGCCAGGCGGTCGACTATCTCGCCTCGCTCGGTCACGAGACGATCGCCTTTGCCGTCCATGGCCCAATCCACTCGGCCTATCAGGAACGCGTCGACGGCTTCCACGACGCCATGCGCTCGCGGGCGCTCGAACCCGGCATGATCATCCGCTTCCCGGCGCAACTCGGCGACATCGCCGAGGCGACCCACCTTCTCTTCGATCAGCCGAAAAGGCCGACCGCGGTCATCTGCTTCAATCATATCGTGGCGCTGGGTCTCTCGGCGGGGCTCCACGACTGCGGCCTGACGATCGGCCGCGACATCTCCCTGGTCGGTTTCGACGACGTGGCCGATGCCGAGGCGATCCGGCCAAAACTCACGTCGGTTGCAACCGGTCCCGTGGCGATCGGCGAGATGGCGGCACGGCTTCTCGTCGACCGCATCGCCGACCCGGACCTGCCGGCGCGCCACGTGGTGAGCGACACGATCCTGCACATCCGCCAGTCCTGCGGCCGGCCCGACCGGAAAAATTGACCGAGAATTGCGGTTGACGCCCCCGGATAAAAATTTTAGATCGATCTAAGTTTCAAAGGACGCGGGGAGGCGCGGCGTCCCTCTCGGTAATTGGGGGTGATCCCGGCATGTACGAGTTCAACTTTGCGCCTGTGATTGCTGGCCTCGACCAGCTTCTGATCGGCGCCTGGCTGACCATTCAGCTCTCCTGTGCCGCGATGCTCCTCGGCCTGATCGTTTCGGTCTTTTGCGCCTGGGGCAAGACGTCCGGAATCACGCCGCTTCGCTGGGTGATCGACGCCTATATCGAGATCATCCGCAACACGCCCTTCCTGGTGCAGATCTTCTTCATCTTCTTCGGCCTGCCGTCGCTCGGCCTGCGGCTGACGCCGAACAGCGCCGCCCTGCTCGCGCTCGTCGTCAACTTCGGCGCCTACGGGACCGAGATCATCCGCGCCGGCATCGAATCCATCCACAAGGGCCAGGTCGAGGCGGGCACGGCGCTCGGCCTCTCCAGATTGCAGATCTTCCGCTACATCATCATGAAGCCGGCACTGCGCACGGTCTATCCGGCGCTCACCAGCCAGTTCATCTATCTGATGCTGACGTCCAGCGTCGTCTCGGCGATCTCCGCCGACGACCTCGCCGCCGCCGGCAACAATCTGCAGTCGGCGACCTTCGCGAGCTTCGAGGTCTATATCGTCGTCACGCTGATCTATCTCGTCATGTCCGTGGGCTTCTCGACGATCTTCGCCATGATCGAGAAGGCCGCCTTCAAATATCCGCTGAGCCGCTAAGGAGCCGCTGATGCCTCTTATCAGACCTTTCGGCTGGGACGAATTCTGGATCATCGTCATTGCTGCGCGGTGGACGATCGCACTCTCTGTGATCGCCTTTGCCAGCGGCGGCATCGGTGGCCTGTTCATTGCGCTTGCGCGCGTCTCGGACACGAAATGGCCGCGTCTCATTGCGACCGGCTTCATCCGCATCTTCCAGGGCACGCCGCTGCTGATGCAGCTCTTCCTGGTGTTCTTCGGGCTCAACATCCTGGGCTTCGGCATCAATCCCTGGATCGCGGCGGCGCTTGCGTTTACGCTGCATGCCAGCGCGTTTCTCGGCGAGATCTGGCGCGGCTGCATCGAGGCGGTGCCGTCCGGCCAGCGGGAGGCGGCGACGGCACTCGGCCTGCGCTACTTCAACCGCATGCGCTACGTGATCCTGCCGCAGGCCGCCAAGATCGCGGTCGCGCCAACCGTCGGCTTCCTCGTGCAGCTCATCAAGGGAACCTCGCTTGCGGCGATCATCGGCTTCACCGAGCTGACCCGCCAGGGGCAGATCATCAACAACGCCACCTTCAGCCCATTCCTGGTCTTCTCGACGGTGGCGGCGGTCTACTTCGCTCTGTGCTGGCCCCTCTCCCTTCTGGCGCGCCGCATGGAACTGAAATTCTCCCGGGCAACGACACGTTGACGGGACCCGCGCCGGAGGGGGCTAGCCCGGCACAAGTGAAAGGGTAGGAACATGAACATTTCCAGACGCATGATGATGGCGGCGATCGGCGCCGGCCTGATGATGGGCGCAATGGCCACGGCGGCCGCCGCCCAGACCGTCGAAGACATCAAGGCCGCGGGCAAGGTGAAGATCGGCATGCTTGTCGACTTCCCGCCGTTCGGCATCATCAACGCCAACAACGAGCCGGATGGCTACGACGCCGACGTCGCCAAGCTGATCGGCAAGGAATGGGGCGTCGAGGTTCAGATCGTGCCGGTCACCGGCCCGAACCGCATCCCCTACTTGCAGAGCAACCAGGTCGACCTGCTCGTCGCCTCGCTCGGCATCACCGAGGAGCGTGCCAAGAGCGTCGACTTCTCGCAGCCCTATGCCGGCATCTCGATCGGCGTTTTCGGCGCGACCGACGCTGCCGTCTCCAAGCCGGAAGACCTTTCCGGCAAGGCGATCGGCGTGGCGCGCGCCTCGACGCAGGATACCGCCGTCACCAAGGTCGCGCCTGCCGATGCCAAGATCCAGCGCTTCGATGACGACGCCAGCGCCGTCCAGGCTCTGCTGTCGGGTCAGGTGGAACTGATCGGCGTTTCCAACGTCGTCGCCGCCCAGATCGACAAGGCCGCTCCGGGCCGCTTCGCCCAGAAGCTGGAGCTCAGCCAGCAGGTCCAGGGCATCGCCGTTCGCAAGGGTTCGACCGAACTGCTGACGGCCGTCAACGCCTTCATCGACAAGGTCAAGGCCGACGGCGAACTCAACAAGATCCACGAGAAGTGGCTCGGCGCTCCGCTGCCCGACTTCGTGGCGACCGCAGAAAAGTAAGTGTAGAAGGGAGTTCCTCGCATGACTGAGGTAAAGGCAAACGCAACGGACGTGCGGGGAGCTTCCGATCTTGCTGTGCAAATGGAGGGCGTCAACAAGTGGTATGGCGACTTCCATGCACTCACCGACATTGAGCTTTCGGTCAAGCGGGGGGAGCGGATCGTCATCTGCGGCCCCTCCGGTTCCGGCAAGTCGACGCTGATCCGCTGCATCAACCAGTTGGAGACGATCCAGAAGGGCCGGATCGTCGTCGATGGCCATGATCTCACCGCCGGCGGCAAGAATGTCGACATCGTGCGGCAGGAGACCGGTATGGTCTTCCAGTCGTTCAACCTCTTCCCGCACATGACCGTGCTTGAGAACTGCACGCTGGCACCGACGAAGGTGCGCGGCATTTCCAAGGCCGAGGCGGAAGCCACCGCCCGCAAGTACCTGGAGCGGGTGCGCATTCCCGAACAGGCGGACAAATACCCGGCCCAGCTTTCCGGCGGCCAGCAGCAGCGCGTCGCCATCGCCCGCGCGCTTTGCATGAACCCCAAGATCATGCTGTTCGACGAGCCGACCTCGGCGCTCGACCCGGAAATGGTCAAGGAAGTGCTCGACACCATGATCGACCTCGCCGGCGAAGGCATGACGATGCTGTGCGTCACCCACGAGATGGGCTTCGCCCGCCAGGTCGCCGACCGGGTGATCTTCATGGACCGCGGCGAGATCCTGGAAATGGGCTCTCCGGACGAATTCTTCGGCAATCCGAAGAACGAGCGCCTCAAGAATTTCATCGGCCAGATTTCCTGACGCCGCATCCATTCGACGAACTCGGAGTAAAAACGTGAAGCCTGATATTTTGCTCGTCGAACCGATGATGAAGCTGATCGAGGACAGGCTCGATGCGGCCTACACGGTTCACCGGCTGTATGATCCGGCCTCAAGGGCGGCGCTGGAGCAGGCGCTGCCGAACATCCGCGCCGTCGCGACCGGCGGCGGCACCGGCCTTTCGAGCGAGTGGATGGAAAAGCTGCCGTCGCTCGGCGTCATCGCCATCAACGGCGTCGGCACCGACAAGGTCGACCTGAAACTCGCCCGCAGCCGCAATATCGACGTCACGACCACGCCCGGCGTCCTGACCGACGACGTCGCCGATCTCGGCATCGCGCTTTTGCTCGCCGTGCTCCGCCATGTCGTCAAGGGGGACAGCTTCGTCCGCGACGGCAAATGGGGCACGGACCCGTTCCCGCTCGGCCACAGCCCCAAGGGCAAGCGCGTCGGCATTCTCGGCCTCGGCCAGATCGGCAAGGCCTTCGGCCGCCGCGCCGAAGCCTTCGGCATGGATGTCCGCTACTGGAACCGCTCGCCGATCACCGACGTCGCCTGGAAATCCTGCGCCTCGCCGCTGGCGCTGGCCGAAGACAGCGACATCCTGGTGCTCGCGATCGCCGCGACCGCCGCCACCGAGAACATCGTCAATGCCGGCATCCTCAAGGCGCTCGGGCAAACCGGCGTCCTGGTCAACATCGCCCGCGGCTCCGTGGTCGACGAGGATGCGCTGCTGGCCGCCCTCAACGACGGCACGATTGCCGGCGCCGGCCTCGATGTCTTCGTCAACGAGCCGAAGATCCGCGAAGAATTCTTCACCGCTCCCAACACGGTGCTGATGCCCCACCAGGCAAGCGCCACGGTCGAGACGCGGATTGCCATGGGCGAACTGGTGCTCGCCAACATCGCCGCCCATTTCGCCGGCGAAAAGCCGCCGACGACCGTCAACTGAGCAACTCCGGGCGCGTCTGAAGCGACCGTGCGCCAGCGATTGCATCTGATCATAAAACAAACGGAGCCCGGTCAATGATCATCCGCCAAGCCCTGTTCGAGGGCACCATCCATGCCGGCCAGGAAGACGCGTTCAAGAGCTATATCGCCGAGAAGCTGATGCCCCTGTGGCTGGCCTTTCCCGGCGTCCGCGAGGTGCGGGTTCTCCATTCCGTGGAGCGCGACGAAGGCGCTCCGGCTATCGCGATGGTGCTTTCGACCGCCTATGACGACCGCGAGGCACTGGCGCGCGCCTTGGACTCCCCTGTGCGCTACGAAAGCCGGGAAGTGACGAAGGGCCTGCTGGCAATGTTCGACGGCCATATCCACCATCACGTCTTTGAGCTTGCCCAGGCCTGAGGGTGCCGGGCACGACAACGGCGGCGCAGGATCGCCAGGGAATAGGCTTCATGTCGACGGCTGAAAGACGGGGTGGCCCTGAAGCCGGCGGTTTCGGGCCGATCGTCGTGATGGGGGTTTCGGGCTGCGGAAAGTCGTCGGTCGGAGCTCGGCTTGCGGACCACATCAACTGCCGCTTCGTCGAAGGCGATGCCCTCCATCCCCCCGCCAATGTCGAAAAGATGCGGCTGGGCGTGCCCCTCGACGATGCCGACCGCCTGCCCTGGCTGGATGCGCTGGGCCGGGAACTCGCTTGTCCTGGCGACGTCGTCCTGTCGTGCTCGGCGTTGAAGCGCGCCTACCGGCAGCACCTGCGGGCTTGCGCAGGCCAGCCGCTGACCTTTGTCTTCCTGCACGGCTCGCGCGACCTGCTGGCGTCGCGGCTGAGCGGTCGCAAGGGCCACTTCATGCCCTCGTCGCTTCTCGACAGCCAGCTGGCGACGCTCGAGCCGCCTGTCGGGGAGAGCGACGTGGTCACCGTCGACATCGATCAGCCCCTCGAACGGATCGTCGCCGCCGCACAGGCGGCGCTCGCAGCTCGCGCCGGTCGGGGGGCGTAACTTTTTCGCAGGCACGTTCTGGTGCCGGACACGTCGAACCGAACGGAGGTGTGTAAAGTGGAACAGGCAGAAATCGGGCTTATCGGCCTTGGCGTCATGGGCTCCAACCTGGCGCTCAATATCGCTGAAAAGGGCAACAGGATTGCCGTCTTCAACCGGTCGCCGGAAGCGACGCGGAACTTCCACGCTGAAGCCGGGGCCCTGCAGGACCGGATCGTCCCCTGCGAGACCCTGGAGGCATTCGTCGCCGCCATCCGTCCGCCGCGGCCGATCATCATCATGATCAAGGCAGGCGAACCGGTCGACCAGCAGATGGAACTGCTGAAGCCCTATCTTTCGGCCGGCGACATCATGATCGACGCCGGCAACGCCAATTTCCACGACACGATACGCCGCTTCGACAATCTGAAGGACAGCGGCCTGACCTTCATCGGCATGGGCGTGTCCGGCGGCGAGGAAGGCGCCCGCCACGGCCCCTCCATCATGGTCGGCGGCACCGAGGAAAGCTGGAAGCGGGTCGAGACGGTCCTGACCTCGATTTCCGCCCGGTTCAATGGCGAGCCCTGCGTCGCCTGGCTCGGCGAGAACGGCGCCGGCCACTTCGTCAAGACCATCCACAACGGCATCGAATATGCCGACATGCAGATGATCGCCGAGATCTACGGCATCCTGCGCGACGGCCTCCGCATGGATGCTGCCGAGATCGGCGAGGTGTTCGGCAGGTGGAACGGCGGCCGGCTCAATTCCTATCTGACCGAGATCACCGAAAAAGTCCTCAAGGCCACCGATCCGGTGTCTGGCAAGCCGATGGTCGACATGATCGTCGATGCGGCCGGCCAGAAGGGCACCGGCAAGTGGTCGGTGATCGAGGCCCAGAACCTGGGCGTTGCCGCCACCGCGATCGAAGCCGCCGTTGCCGGCCGCATCCTGTCGTCGCAGAAGGCCGAGCGCGAGGCGGCGGAAACGATCTTCGGCTTGCCGACCCCCGTCGAACTCCCGACAGACAAGGCGGCCTTCATCGACGATCTCGAAAGCGCGCTGCTCGCCGCCAAGATCGGCGCCTATGCGCAAGGCTTTGCGGTGATGGCCGCAGCGTCGGCGCACTACAACTGGAACCTGCCGATGCCGACGATCGCCCGCATCTGGCGGGCGGGCTGCATCATCCGTTCGCAGTTCCTCGACGAGATCACCTCCGCCTTCACCGCAGATCCGCAGGCGGCAAACCTCATCGTCACCCCGGCCTTCTCGCAGATGGTGAAGGACGCGGACGGGGCGCTGCGCCGCGTCGTCTCGCATGCGGCGCTCTCCGGCCTGCCGGTTCCCGCCCTGTCCTCGGCGCTTGCCTATTTCGACGCCTACCGCCGCGGCCGCGGCACGGCGAACCTCATCCAGGCCCAGCGCGACTTCTTCGGCGCCCACGGCTTCGACCGTATCGACGGCGTCGACCAGCATCACGGCCCATGGGGATCGTGACCCTGCGTCCTGCCGTCGAGACCAGGCCGCGTTGTCGAACCTAGCGGCTGTGTGAAGCAAGGTTTCGAAGCCGGGCTGGCTCCGCCTTGGCGTTAGGCCCTGATAGCACTCGTCCGCCCGCCTCGGGGCGGACGAGCCATTCAAACGTTGCGTTCGCTACTCAGAACTCCTCCCAACGCTCTTGGGAGGTATCGACGGCGGCATTGCCGGAGAAGGCGCTGGCAATCTTGCGGCCGAGGGCCCGAACCGGAGACGCCACGAATGCCTCCCTGCCCGTTGCCGCGCGAACAGGGTTCGGTGCCTGCCGCACGCTGCCGGACAACTTGAATTGTGCCAGAAGCTGATTGAGCGCACCCACTTCCTGCGCCAGGCCGTGGGTGGACGCCGTGGTCTCTTCCACCATCGCCGCGTTCTTCTGCGTGTCCTGGTCCATCTGATTGACGGCAGTGTTGATCTGCTGGAGACCGGACGACTGTTCCTGTGCAGCTTCTACGATGCCGTTGACGTGCCGGTTGATCTCCTGCACCTCCGCGACGATGGTCTCGAGCGCTCGGCCCGTGTCATCGACAAGATGCACGCCTTCCCGCACCTGAGTGCTCGAGGTGCCGATCAACTCCTTGATCTCGCGGGCTGCCGTTGCTGAACGCTGGGCAAGTTCGCGCACTTCCTGCGCTACGACAGCGAAGCCCTTGCCGGCGTCACCGGCGCGGGCGGCTTCCACGCCGGCGTTGAGCGCCAGCAGGTTGGTCTGGAAGGCGATCTCATCAATAACGCCGATGATGTTGTTGATCTCCACGGACGACTTTTCGATCTGTTCCATCGCCGCGACAGCACGACGGACCACTTCACCGGATTTCTCCGCTCCGGAGCGAGTCCGGGCGACAAGTTGCCCCGCTTCCTGCGCGCGCACGGTCGAGTTCTTCACCGTGGCGGTGATTTCCTCAAGAGCGGCAGCGGTTTCCTCGACGGCGGCGGCTTGCTGCTCGGTGCGCTTGGCCAGGTCATCGGCAGCCGAACGGATCTCATTCACGCCCGCATTGATGTTCCGTGCGTTGTCGGAAACTTGCGTGAGGGTCAATTCCAGCTTCTCGGCCGAGTTGTTGAAGTCCCGGCGCACGGTGTCGAGCGCTTCGGTGAAGGGCTGTTCGATCCGGTAGGACACATCGCCGTCCGACAGCTTTGAAAGCCCCACCGCAAGATTGTCGACGGCGAACTTCACAGCCGCGGCGTCCCTTGCCTCCTGTTCCTGGCGGGCGATCCGCTCCTTCTCGGAAAGGCTTCGGTTGGCTTCCGCTTCCTCTTCCAGGCGGGCCTTCGACCGGTTGTTCTCGAGCAGGACTTCAAGAGAGCGCGCGAGGTCGCCGATCTCGTCATTGGCCTGGCTGTCCTTCAACGTGAGCTGAAGATTGCCCTGCGCGATCTGCGCCGTCTCGCCGATGATGTTTGAGATGCGACCAATGAATCGACGAGCGATGAGCCAGCCGGCCAGGGCGAGCACGACGGCGGCCATCAGGATGATCAGCGCGGCGTCACGCATCATCGCGTCCAATTGTGCGAGAACCGTGCTCTTCGGCACGGACACGATCGCATACCATTTCATGTCGGGGGTCAGCGCCACGGGCGAGGCAATGGCTATGTGGACGGTGCCATCCTGTGCGGTTATCTCCCGCTCGACGCCCGGATTGGCAACCAACTCGTCCCAGCCGGTCGTCTGCGCACCACCTTCAGACAGGCTCTTTCCGATCAGGCCCTGATCAGGATGCCCGATAATCTTGCCCAAACCGGTGACGAGGCTCAAATGGCCCGTTTCCATCGGGCGGAGAGCCGCCAGTGCCTCGCTCGTCTCTCGCAGCGAAAGATCAAGGCCGGCGACACCCATGGGCTTGCCGTCGATAATGATCGGCATGGCAATCGAGGTGATCAGGACCTCCTGCCCGCCAATGGCATAGGGATATGGCTCGATGACAACGGTCTTCTGCTGCTTCATGGGCAACTGATAGAAGTCACCCTCACCGGCGGTCGCGTAGCCGGTCAGCGAAGTATGAAGAATTTTCCCATCTTCGCCACGCACGAAGTACGGCACGTAGCGACCCGTCTGGTCGTGGCCGGTCGCACCTGCAAAGTCACCGTCCCTGCCATCGAATGCGTTCGGCTCCCAGCCGGTCCACAACGCAAGCACGTTGTGATTGTTCTTCAGCATGTCACTAAGGACGTGGTCGATCCTGGTTCGGTCAGCATCGCTGTTCTCTTTTGCCGTTTCCAGAAAGGAGGCCAGCCCGTTGACGATGTGAACGGTCCCGCCAATTTCCTTTTCGACGACCAACGCCTGCGCCTTCGCAATCTCGCGCATACGCTCCAGGCTGCTCGCTTTGACGTCCTCGTAGGAGCGGAAGAAGAGGAACGCCGACACGGAGATTGTGGCAACGACGCCGCACGCAGCAACGGCAAAAATGTTTCGACCCGTGGTCGACTTGAAAAGCATGGTAGGCCCCGTAAATAGATGAAATAGACAGAATATGGTCGTGGTGGCGTCATGCCGCGACGTATTGAATCGCAGCTCGGCAGTGGCCGCCTCAGTGCGGCAACAAGACCAGGCCTTTGACCCAGCCCCCTTTATCTACAAGACATAGACGGCGCTGCCGTGGATCGCACTCGAGAGACCGGTGCGTGCAGCCTGCTTGGGAGGCACCTGGATGAAAAGCGATAATGATTAATATAATGCTGACGAATCACTTCGAATTCATCCTTTGCGGGAACGTGCCAGTTTGGCGCTCAATCAGCAGTGGCGTCGCAGCCCTTCCGTGGGAACTATCCGCGGAAAAATCCAGCCGATGCACAAATGTTGCGCAGCCAGAGGCGCGCGGGACACAGTTGTTGATTTTAGCGGGGTTGTGCCGCAATTTAGCTTCCAATCTGCGGGCCCAGCCGCTAAGCTAAATTAAATATTTGGCATTTGAGCCCCGTTCCGACCGCGCTTTTCGGCGCGCCGGCGCGGGGTTTTTTTGCATTTGGGGCACCGATGAAGCGGGTCGTGGACATAGGAGTTCTGCTGTCAGGCAGTGGCATGTATGCCGCGCTGTCTCGCGCATCCCGCGAGGGCGTGCTGCAGGGCGTGAGGGAAGTGAACGCCGATCCGCGCCTCGACGTTTCGTTCCGCGTCATCGAGCGCGACCCGGAAGGGCGGCTTGATCGCTATGCGCCGCTCTGCCGCGAGATCCTGCAAGTGTCCGAGGCGCGCCACATCTTCGGCTGCATCACCTCCGCCAGCCGAAAGGAGGTCATCCCCGAGCTCGAGCGCTTCGACGGAATTCTCTGGTATCCGGTGCCCTATGAGGGTTTCGAGGCATCCGAGCGCGTCGCCTACATGCACTCCTGCCCCAACCAGCACCTGCTGCCGCTCCTCGACTGGGCGCTTCCGACGCTTGGCGCCCGCACCTATCTGGTCGGCTCGAACTATATCTGGGGCTGGGAGATGGCGCAGATCGCCCGCGAGCGGGTCGCGGCGGCCGACGGCCAGGTACTCGGCGATCGCTACCTTGCGATCGGCGACACCGACCTCGATCACATCATCGAGGACATCCGGGCACTGAAGCCCGACTTCATCCTGAACTCGCTGATCGGAGACAGCTCCTACGCGTTCCTGGCACGGCTTTCCGAGCTGAAGCGGGCACCTGAATTCGCCCATCGCCTGACCGTCCTGTCGTGCAACTTCACCGAATGCGAGATCGGCGCTGCCGGCGACGCGGCGGAGGGGCTGATCTCGGCCGGCCCCTGGTTCGAGCCGGACGGCGGCACCGGCGGGTCGTTCCACGAGATGGCGCGGCAATCCGTGCATGAGCTGGCTTTGCTGCTCCACGGTCGTCCGGGGGCGGAGGGGCTTGCCCTTGCGGAGGTGCTCAACGCGGCGATGCGCGCCGGCCACGCGCCGCGGCTCGACCCTGCCCATCTCCACGCGCGTCAGCCCGCCATCATTGCCCGGCTCGAGAGCGGCCGGTTTCACGAGATCAAGCGGTTGCCGGCACTGCGCGCCGACCCCTATCTCACGCACCGTTCGCAAACCTCTCATGGCGGCTCGATGCTGAAGGTGGTTTCATGACGCGCATCAGGACCGAAAACCTTGGTGGCGCGGTAGCCTGGATCCTGCATCGACCGCACCCCTCCGTACAGGGGCTCATCCGCCAGCTCGGCGTGATCGGGCTCGAGGTCCGCGAGGCCTGGCCGGAGCTTCCGGCCGAGGCGATCGGGGCGGACTTCATCTTCTACGACGCAGACATGGGGCACGATGAACAGTTTCCCTGGGCGCCGGGCCAGTCGCCGATGCCGATGATCGCGCTGATCGGGTCGGAGGCGCCCGGCCGGCTCAAGTGGGCGATGGAGATGGGTGCGCACGCCCAGATCCTCAAGCCGATGAGCGACAAGGGCGTTTATGCCGCGCTGCTCGTCGCGCGCAGCAATTTCGACCGCGCCAATGCATCCGAGGCGCTGATCGCCGACCTGCAGAACCGCCTGTCGGCCCGGCAGACCATCGTGCGCGCCGTCATGATCTTCGTGATGAAGGGCAAGACGGAAGCCGAAGCCTATGACCTGTTGCGCCAGACCGCCATGGCCTGGCGCGTGACGATCGAAACCGCCGCGGAGCGGCTGGTTGCGAACCATTCGAACGAGAGGGGCACCGACGATGGCAGACGCATCGATCTCGCCTGAACCACTGGTCGCGCCGGAGAACGGGCCTTCCGTGCTGCGCAGGCTTGCGCAGCGCAAGCTCGCCCTGCTGGGCCTGCTGATCATCCTCATCTGCGTCGGCGGGGCCGTCTTCGCCCGGTGGATCGCGCCGCTGGACCCCTACGAGCAGTTCTTCGACGGCCTGACGATCGAGGGCGCGCCGCTGCCGCCGAACGCGACGTTCTGGTTCGGCACGGATCTTCTGGGCCGCGATCTCTTCTCGCGCATCCTCTACGGTGCCCAGACCTCGCTGGTGATCGGCCTGGTCGCCAATGGCGCAGCCCTTCTGATCGGCACGATCGTCGGCGTGACCGCGGGCTATTTCCGCGGCGTGGTCGGCGCGGTGCTGATGCGCTTCACCGACCTGATGATGGCATTTCCGGCGCTTCTTCTTGCGATCTGCCTGGCCGCGATCTTTTCGCCGTCGCTGTGGATCGTCGCGATGGTCATCGCCTTCGTCAACTGGGTGCAGACGGCTCGCGTGATCTTCACCCAGACCTCGTCCCTCGCCGAACGCGACTACATCGCTGCGGAGAAGACGCTCGGCGCCGGCCACGGTCGCATCCTGTTCATGCACATCCTGCCGCATCTGATCCCGACGCTGATCGTCTGGGGCACGCTCGGCATTTCGACGACCGTCCTGCTCGAGGCGACGCTGTCGTTCCTCGGCATCGGCGTTCAGCCGCCGATCCCGTCGTGGGGCAACATCATTTTCGAAAACCAGACCTACTTCCAGTCCGCACCTTGGCTCGTCTTCATTCCGGGCGCAGCGATCCTACTGCTCGCGCTCGCCTTCAACCTCGTGGGCGACGCGCTGCGCGACATTCTCGATCCGACACAACAGGGGCGTGACTGATGGCTGCCTATATCCTTAGACGCCTCGTCCAGTCGGCGCTGATCCTGCTCGGCGTCTCGTTCATCACCTTCGTGCTGCTCTACGTGCTGCCGGCCGACCCGGTGCGGCAGATCGCCGGTCGTTCCGCCACCGCGGCGACGGTCGAAAGCATCCGCCAGCAGCTCGGTCTCGACCAGCCGTTCTTCGTCCAGTACGCGAACTACCTGCTCAACCTTGTCCAGGGTGACTTCGGCCGCTCCTACCTGCAGAAGACGGAGGTGGCCGAGCTCATCGCATCCCGCCTGCCGGCGACGCTTCTCCTGCTCGTCGCGGCCATTGGCTGTGAACTGCTGATCGGCCTGCCGCTCGGCATCGTCGCGGCCCTCAACCGCGGCAAGGCGGTCGACAACAGCCTGATGCTGACGAGCTTCCTGACCGTTTCCGCGCCGCAGTTCGTCGTCGCCCTGCTGCTGCTGTTCGTCTTCGCCGTGAAGCTCGGCTGGTTTCCGATCGGCGGCTACGGCACGTTTGCGCATCTGGTGCTGCCGGCGCTGACGCTCGGCATCCTCGGTTCGGGCTGGTATTCGCGCATCATGCGCTCCTCGATGATCGACGTGCTGCGCGCCGACTTCATCCGCACCGCGCGCGCCAAGGGCCTCGGCCGCAGCAAGGTCATCCTCGGCCATGCGCTGCCGAACGCCATCCTGCCGATCATCGCCATGATCGGCATCGACATCGGCCTGTTCATGTCCGGCATCGTCGTCGTCGAGAGCGTGTTCGGCTGGCCCGGCATCGGCCAGCTGGCCTGGCAGGCGATCCAGCGCGTCGATATCCCGATCATCATGGGCGTCACGCTCGTCTCCGCCTTCGGCATCGTCATCGGCAACCTCATCGCCGACCTGATCTCGCCGCTCATCGATCCGCGCATCAAGCTGCGCTGAACCATCAACCAACTGGAGGGACTAATACATGAAGAAGTTCTTACTCTCGACCGCGCTGGCGGGCATCCTCGCCCTGCCCGCCCTTGCCCCGGCCCAGGCCGAGGAGCCCAAGCACGGCGGCAACATGATCGTCACCTACAAGGACGACGTGGCGACCCTGGACCCGGCGATCGGCTACGACTGGCAGAACTGGTCGATGATCAAGTCGGTCTTCGACGGCCTGATGGATTACGAGCCGGGCACCACGACCCTGCGTCCGGGCCTCGCCGAAAGCTACGACATTTCCGATGACGGCCTGACCTACACCTTCAAGCTGCGCCCGGGCGTCAAGTTCCACAACGGCCGCGAGCTGGTCGCCGACGACGTCGTCTACTCGATCAACCGCGTCGTCAACCCGGCCACCCAGTCGCCCGGCCAGGGCTTCTTCGCCATGATCGAGGGTTACGACGCAGCGGCAGAAGGCAAGGCCGACACCGTTTCCGGCGTTTCGGCTCCGGATGCCGGCACCGTCGTCTTCAAGCTGTCGCGCCCCGACGCCACCTTCCTGCACGTGATGGCGCTGAACTTCTCGTTCATCGTCCCGAAGGAAGCCGTCGAGGCGGCCGGCGCCGATTTCGGCAAGAAGCCGGTTGGAACCGGCGCCTTCAAGCTGACCGAATGGACGCTCGGCCAGCGTCTCGTGTTCGAGAAGAACGCCGACTACTGGATCTCGGGCGTGCCCTATCTCGACAGCTTCACGGTCGAAGTCGGCCAGGAGCCGGTCGTTGCGCTGCTGCGCGCGCAGAACGGCGAAGTCGACATTCCGGGCGACGGCATCCCGCCGGCGAAGTTCGTCGAAGTCATGAAGGACAAGGCCCAGGCCAGCCTTGTCGTCGAAGGCGGCCAGCTGCACACCGGCTACATCACCATGAACGTCACGCAGGCTCCGTTCGACAAGGTCGAGGTGCGCCGCGCCGTCAACATGGCGATCAACAAGGACCGCATCGTCCAGGTCATCAACGGCCGTGCCGTTCCTGCCAACCAGCCGCTGCCGCCCTCCATGCCGGGCTACACCAAGGGCTACGAGGGCTACAAGTACGATCCGGAAGGCGCCAAGAAGCTGCTCGCCGACGCTGGCTACGCGGACGGCTTCGCGACCGAGCTGTTCGTCATGAACACCGACCCGAACCCGCGCATCGCCCAGGCGATCCAGCAGGACCTCAAGGCGATCGGCATCAACGCGTCGATCAAGTCGCTGGCCCAGGCCAACGTGATCGAGGCCGGCGGCGCCGGCACGGCTCCGATGATCTGGTCGGGCGGCATGGCGTGGATCGCCGACTTCCCGGATCCGGCAAACTTCTACGGCCCGATCCTCGGCTGCGGCGGCGCCGTCGAAGGCGGCTGGAACTGGGCCAAGTACTGCAACGAGGACCTCGACAAGATGGCTGCCGAGGCAGACTCCATAGTCGACCCGGCCAAGGTGGACGAGCGTCTCGCCAAGTGGTCGGAGATCTACATGAAGGTGATGGAAGACGCGCCGTGGGCGCCGGTGTTCAACGAGCAGCGCTTCACCCTGAAGTCGGCCCGCATGGGCGGTGACGACGCGCTCTACGTCGACCCGGTCTCGATCCCGGTCAACTACGACTACGTCTTCATCAAGGAGTAAGGCTGGTTATGTGCAAGCACTGCAACCACACGATCCACGCCCATCAGCACCATTTCGGCTGGGACAATTCCTTTGCCCCCGCCCTTAAGGCTGCGCCGGGTGAGACGATCCTGTTTCAGTGCCTCGACAGCTCTGGGGGCCAACTCGGCCCCCAGTCCACCGTCGAGGACGTGAAGGCGCTTGATTTCGCCAAAATCAACCCGGTGTCCGGGCCGATCTACGTCGATGGTGCCAAGCCGGGCGACGTCCTCAAGGTGACGATCGAGAGCTTCACGCCGCAGCTTCGCGACGGCGCTGGCTTCGGCTGGACCGCCAACATCCCGGGCTTCGGCCTGCTCGCCGACCAGTTCACCGAACCGGCCCTCAACGTCTGGAAGTTCGACGCCACCAGCATGGAGCCGGCGCTGTTCGGCAAGAACGGCCGCGTGCCGCTCAAGCCGTTTGCCGGAACCATCGGCAACGCGCTGGCCGAGAACGGCCATCATTCGGTCGTCCCGCCGCGCCGCGTCGGCGGCAATCTCGACATCCGCGACCTTGCGGCCGGCACCACCCTCTACCTGCCGGTCGAGGTTGAGGGCGCGCTGTTCTCCGTCGGCGATACCCACGCCGCACAGGGCGACGGCGAAGTCTGCGGCACCGCGATCGAGAGCCCGTTCGACGTCGTGCTGACGCTCGACCTCATCAAGGACCAGCCGCTGAAGACGCCGCGCTTCACCACGCCGGGCCCGGTCACGCGGCATCTCGATGCCAAGGGCTATGAGGTCACGACCGGCATCGGTCCGGACCTGTGGGCCGCGGCCAGGGACGCCGTCGCGAACATGGTCGATCTTCTCGCCACGACGCAGAAGATGGACCCGGTCGACGCCTACATGCTCGTTTCGACCTGCGGCGATCTTCGCATTTCCGAGATCGTCGACATGCCGAACGTCGTGGTCAGCTTCTACTTCCCGAGGGCCGTCTTCGAATGACCGCAGCCATGCTTTCTCCCGCAGTCGATGCGGCAGTCGACGTCGTATTGTCAGTGCGCGACCTGCAGGTCTCCGCCCGCTCGGACCAGGGGCTCGTTCCGCTGGTCGAGGGGCTCAGCTTCGATCTTCATCGGGGCGAGACGCTTGCGATCGCGGGGGAAAGCGGCTCGGGCAAGTCGATTACGTCGCTTGCCTGCATGGGGCTTTTGCCCGCACCCGCGGTTCGGGTGACGGGCGGCTCCATCCGCTTCGGCGACGAGGAACTGACCACCTTGCCCGAGAGGAAGATGCAGGCGATGCGCGGCGCGCGCATCGCGATGATCTTCCAGGAGCCGATGACCGCGCTCAACCCGGTCATGAGCATCGGTCGCCAGCTCGTGGAGGCCATTCGCGCCCACGAGCCGCTGTCTGTGTCACAGGCGCGTGCCCGCGCCCTCGAGGCGGTCAAGGCCGTGCGCCTGTCGCAGCCGGAAAAGCGGCTGGAGCAGTATCCGCACGAGCTTTCGGGCGGCATGCGCCAGCGCGTGATGATCGCCATGGCGATTGCGCTCCGCCCCGCCGTCCTGATCGCCGACGAGCCGACGACGGCGCTGGACGTCACCGTGCAGCGCGAGGTTCTCGACCTGCTGCGCGACTTGCAGAAAGAACTCGGAACCGCCGTCATCCTGATCACCCATGACATGGGCGTCGTCGCCGAGATGGCCGACCGCGTCATCGTCATGCGCAAGGGCAAGATGGTCGAGGCGGCGCCGACCATCGACCTCTTCGATGCTCCCAAGGAGCAATATACCCGCGACCTGCTCGCAGCCGTGCCGCGGATCGGCACCGGCGCGTCGCGCCCCCAGCATGAGGCACGCGACGTCCTCGTGCGCTACGATGATGTGTCGGTGAACTTCCCGATCCGCCAGGGCCTGCTCGGCCGCGTCGCCGCGCGTGTCCACGCCGTCGAGCACGTGTCGCTGGAAATCTTTCGCGGCGAGACGCTGTCGCTGGTCGGGGAGTCCGGCTGCGGCAAGTCGACCATGGCGAAGGCGCTGGTCGGGCTCGTGCCCCATACCGGCCGGATCGAGATCAACGGCAAGGCGCTGAGCGACCTCGACGGCAAGGGCCGCAAGGCGATCCGCCGCGACCTGCAGATCGTCTTCCAGGACCCGATGGCGGCGCTCGATGCGCGGATGACCGTCGGCGAACTGATCCGCGAACCGCTGGTCATCCACGGCATCGGCACGCCGGAGGAGCAGAAGGCGCGGGTGCGCGAACTGCTCGAACGCGTCGAACTGTCACCGAACGTCTACAACCGCTATCCGCACCAGTTCTCCGGCGGCCAGCGCCAGCGCGTCTGCATCGCGCGCGCGCTTGCATTGAAGCCGAAGCTGATCATCTGCGACGAGAGCGTCGCCGCCCTCGACGTGTCGATCCAGGCGAAGGTGCTTGACCTGCTGCGCGACCTGCAGAAGGAAAGCGGCGTCACCTACCTGTTCATCAGCCACGACATGGCGGTGGTGGAAAACATCTCCGACCGCGTGGCGGTGATGTATCTCGGCCAGATCGTCGAGATGGGGACGCGCGCGCAGCTGTTCGGCAATCCGCAGCATCCCTACACAAAGCGCCTTCTGGCCGCGGTGCCGGTGCCGGACCCGCGCCGCGAACGCCAACCGGGCCTGCGGCTTTCGGGCGAGATCCCGAGCCCCGTCTGGAAGGTCGGCGAGGGCCCGGAAAAGGTGAACCTCGTCGATATCGGCGGCGGCCACCTCGTGGCGCAGTAAAGTCGTCCAATCCCGAGACTTTTCAAGTCAGGGTGATTGGAAGCGCGACCGCGAAATTGCAGGAAAAGGACGCCGGCGTGGATTGCCCTCGCCGGCTGCTCAGCACGCGGCGACGATCCAGCCTCGCCTCCGCCATTCTTAAGGCGCGGCTGATACTGGCCTCGGCCGAAGACCAGGCGCGCAAACCGGAAAACAATTCCCGTCAGCGGCTACAGGCTTTCCGCCCCGTCGATCACCAGCGCATGGCCGGTCATGAAGGCGGACTTGTCCGAGGCGAGGTAGAGGATCGCCTCGCCGATCTCCTCGGCCGAGCCGAACCGACCCATGGGAATGGCGTCGCGGACGTAATCCTCGAGCGCCGCGCGCCCGCCCATCTGCACTTCGAAGCCCGCATTGAACACCGTGTCGACGAAACCCGGGCACAGCGCGTTGCAGCGCACGTTGTGGCGGGCGAAGTCGACCGCGATCTGGCGGACCATGGCGATCACCGCATGCTTGGTGGTGCAATAGGCGATCATCTCGCGATCGTACTGCACGCCGGAATTCGATGAGGTGACGATGATCGAGCCCTGCCGGCGCGGCGCCATGACCTGCATCGCGGCCTTGGCGGCGACGAAATGGGCCCGGACGTTGAGCCGCCAGGAAAGGTCCATCTGGCCGGCATCGACCTGGTCCAGCCGGCCCGGCACCTGGACGCCCGCATGGGAATGCAGCACGTCGAGCCGGCCGTGGCGCTCGGCCGCGGCAAGGATCGCCCCTTCCAGCGCGGCGTCATCCAGCACGTCGAGGCCAAAGCCTTCCGCCCGCCCGCCGGCCGCGGCGATCTCGGCGGTCACCGCCGCCGCCCGCTCGGCGACGAGGTCGGTCACGATCACATGGGCGCCCTCGCGCGCCATGGCGAGCGCCCCCGCCCGGCCGATGCCCGAGCCTCCCGCCGTCACCAGCGCGACACGATCTTTCAACTCCATCTTTGAAAACTCCTGAGGTCTCAGTGGCTGCGCCGACGCATGACCACCTGCGCGGTGATCAGGCTGAGCAACGAGGCGGCCAGAACGAGGGTGCCTATCACGTTGATTTCCGGCGTCACGCCGCGCCGGATCGACGAGAATACGTAGATCGGCAGGGTGGTTTCGGATCCGGCGACGAAGAAGGCGATGATGAAGTCATCGAAGCTGAAGGTGAAGGCCAGCAGGAAGCCGGCCAGCACCGCAGGAGCGATCTGCGGCAGGGTGATCTGGACGAAGCTGCGCATCGGCGGCGCGCCGAGATCGGCGGAGGCCTCGAGCAGCGAGCGGTCCATGCCCTGCAGGCGGGCGCGCACGATGATGATGACCAGCGCCATGGTGAAGAGGCCGTGGGCCGCGATCAGCGAACCCTTGCCGAGACCGAGCTGGATCGGGTTCTCCGGGCCGAACAGCGTGGCCAGAAGCGGGTTGAGCGTGTCGAACACCGTCACCAGCGCGATCAGGGTGGCGATGCCGATGACGATCCCCGGCACCATCACCGCGACATAGACCAGCGCGTCGTAAAAGAGGCGCAGCCGGCCGCGCACGCCCTGCAGGGCGACCGCCGCGAGCGTACCGAACAGGGTGGCGAGCAGCGCCGAGGTGACGGCGACGGTGAAGCTGGTCTTGACGGCGTTGACGACGAAGGGGTTGGCCAGCGTCTTGCCGTACCACTGCAGCGAGAAGCCGCTGAACTGTGCGGCATGCCGCCCGGCATTGAACGAAAAGAGCGCGATCACCCCGATCGGGATATAGAGGAACAGGTAGACCGCGAGAGCATAGAGTCGCATCGCTATTCCCTACATCAATGCCACGTCGTCGCGCCCGCCGGAAAGCCGCCGCAGGCTGCGCAGATAGAGCGACACGGTGACGAGCATCACCAGCACCAGCGTCGCTGCCATCGCCGCCCCGAAGGGCCAGTTGCGCGACTGCAGGAACAGGTCGACGAGCGCATTGCCGACGAAGAACACCTTGCCGCCGCCGAGCAGCTGCGGAATGAGGAATTCGCCCATCAGCAGGATGAACACCAGCATGGAGCCCGTCGCCACGCCGGCGAGCGACAGCGGCAGCGTGACCTGGAGAAAGGTGCGCCAGGGCGGGCTGCCGAGGTCGCTCGAGGCCTCCAGCAGGCGCCGGTCGAGCTTTTCCAGCGCCACGTAGATCGGAAACACCATCAGCGGCAGATAGCCGTAGACGATGCCGACCATCACCGCGAAAGGCGTGTTGATGAAGCGCGGCCGGTCGAAGCCGAGCTCGCCGATCAGCCGCGGCAGGCCGTTGCCGCCGAGGATCTGGATCCAGGCATAGGAGCGGATCAGGATCGAGGTCCAGAACGGCACGATCACCAGGATCAGGAGTGCGGTGCGCCAGCGCGGATCGGCCTTCTGCGCCAGGAAATAGGCGAGCGGATAGGCGATCAGCAGGCACAGCACCGTGCCAAGCGGGGCGAGCGTCAGCGTATTCCTGAACGCCGCCCAGCGGGCGCCGAGATTGAAGTAATTGTCGAAGGTGAAGGCCGGGACGTAACCGCCCGCGGCCCCTCTTTCGCCGAAGCTGAAGACGACGACCACCACAAGCGGCAGCACCAGCATGGCAATGAGCCAGGCCGTGGCCGGAGCCAGAAACAGGGTGGTGCGCAGGGATGGCCGCACGTCTCGCTCCCTTACGCCGACTTGAAGCGTGCGAGGATTTCGGCGCGCTGCGGGTTGGTCATGGTGACCGCCGCGCCGAATTCCAGCGCATTGAGAAGCTCGGCCGCCGGATAGAGGATCTCGCTTTCGCGCATCTCGGCCGGCAGCAGCGCATCCACCCGGCTGTCGCCGGTGGCATAGCCGTGGAACTGGGCTTCCTTCGCCGCCAGGTTCGGCTCGAGCAGAAAGTCGATCAGCGCGTAGGCGGCATCCTTGTGCGGCGCCGAGGCGGGAATGGTGAAGAAGTCCGACCAGATCTCGCCGCCTTCCTTGCCAAGGATATAGACGATCTCCGGCATGTCGCGGTGAAGCTGGGTCGCGTCCCCCGTCCAGCACATCGACATGGTGGCGTCGCCCGAGCGCATCGGCGGCTGGTAGTCCGAGGTGATCGCAAAGAGATGCGGCTTGGCTTCGATCAGCAGCTTCTCGGCGTCCTCCAGTTCCTTCGGATCGACCGAGTTGAAGGAGTAGCCGAAATATTTCAGCGCATTGCCGATGGCGGTAAGCTGGTAGTCATGAACGATGGAGCGGCCCGAGAGCTCGCCCTTCGTCAGGTCCCAGAACTCCTTCCAGCTCGTGGGCCGGGTGCCTGTGAAATCGGCGGTGTTGAGGCAGAAGCCGGTGGTGCCGACGTTGCGCGGAATGGCGTAGGTCTTGCCGTCAATGATGCCCGGGCCGGCAAAACGCGGGTCGGTGGCCGACTTGTCGTAGTTCGGCAGCCGCGACAGGTCGATCTCCTCGATGATCTTTTCGCCGGCATAGGTGGTGATCGTGTAGTTGGTCGCCACCACCACGTCCCAGCCGGTGCCGCCCGCCTGGAGCTTGGCCAGCATCTCCTCGTTCGATCCGAAGACGTTCATGTCGACGGCGCAGCCGGTGGCGGCCTTGAAGGCCTCGAAATCGGCCGGGTCGTGATAGTTCGGCCAGGTGGCGATCACCACGCGATCGCCGATATTGCCGGCCGCGCGGGCGCGGGATGCAAGGCCGGGCATGGCGCCGGCCAGAACCGAAGTGGCGAGCCCGAGGCCGGTGACCCCGAGGAAATGGCGCCGCGAAATCGAACCCTTGCGGTAGCTTTCCAGCCGCTCGAGGAATTCCTTGGCCGAGATAGTCCCGTTGTTGTCTGTCATCGATATCCTCCCAGTTGTCGACGTAGTCAAACGGATGCCGGGAACGCCTGTGCCCGGCCGCACGAAATCAGTCTTCCGCCAGCGCGAGCGCCGCGCCGTCGCGCCAGGAGACGCGAACGGCCACGCCGACGCCCGGGGTTCCCCCGGCAATGTCGGTCGAGCGCGGCACGACTGCGATCAGGTGATCGAGCGCGGCCGAACGCAGATGGTATTCGACATGCTCGCCGAGGAAGATGCGGTGCGTCACCCGCATCTCGTGCCCCTCGCCCGCGGCACCGTCCGGCGCGACGCGGATCTCCTCCGGACGCAGCGACAGCGTCACCGTCCCCTCGCCTGCCGTCTTCTCCGCCGCGCGCGCAACGAAGCGCAGGCCGCCCGGCCCTTCGGCAACCAGCCGCTCGCCGTCGCGGCCGACCGCACGCGCCGCGATGAAGTTCGACCGGCCGATGAAGTCGGCGACATAGCGGTTCTGCGGCTGGTCGTAGAGTTCTTCCGGCGTGCCGATCTGGGCGATCCGGCCCTGGTGCATGATGCAGACGCGATCCGACATCGACAGCGCCTCTTCCTGGTCGTGGGTAACGAGCACGAAGGTGATGCCGAGTTCCCGCTGCAGCGACTTCAGCTCGATCTGCATGTCGTGGCGCAGCTTCTTGTCGAGCGCCGCCATCGGCTCGTCGAGAAGCAGGATCTTCGGCTCGTTGACGATCGCCCGCGCCAGCGCCACCCGCTGCTGCTGGCCGCCTGACATCTCCCAGATCCGCCGGTCGGTGAAGCCCGACAGGCGCACCATGTCGAGCGCCCGCGCCACCTTGGCGGCAATATCGGCCCTGGCAAGGCGCGGCCGGCGCTGGTTCAGCCCGTAGGCGACGTTGCGCGCCACGTTCATGTGCGGGAACAGCGCATACTGCTGGAACACCATGTTGACCGGACGCTGATGGGGCGGGACGCCGTTGACCACCGTCCCGTCGATCAGGACGTCCCCCTCGCTTGCCTGTTCGAAGCCTGCGAGCATGCGCAACGCCGTGGTCTTTCCGCAGCCCGAGGGGCCGAGGAAGGAAAGGAACTCGCCCTGGAAGATCGCCAGGTTCAGGCCTTCCGCAGCGGTCACCGCTCCGAAACGCTTGGTCACGTTCCGCAACTCGGCAATTGTCTGATTCACCATGTCGACTTCGGCTACTATTGCTTGACTCGCCTAAAAAGTTAGAAAACTCTGCCTGCACTGTATATATCACAAAAGGCATAGCTTATCTCATGACGACAGGTTCACGGCAGAGTCCGCCATTTGCACCGCAGCTGGCGACCGTCATCGACCTGATCGGCCAGACGGGCTTCTGCCCGGCGCTCACCACCTGGCTGCAGGCGATCGTGCCTTTTTCCTTCACGGTGATCTTCGGATACTCCGGCGACAGCAAGCCGATCGACATCTTCGACACCTTTCCGGAGCACCGCCGCCGCGTGTTCGTCACCGACTATCAGGAGGGGCCGTATCTCCTCGACCCGTTCTGCCAGAGCGCCGTGCGCCCGGTGCCGCCCGGTCTATACCGGCTGAAGACACTCGCGCCGGACCGCTTCTACCAGGGCGAATACTTCCGCACCTACTACAAGCGCACCGAGATCGCCGAGGAGATCGGCTTCTTCGCCGAGATGCCCGGGGAATGCCACGTGGTGCTTTCGCTGATGCGCGAGGAGAAGGTGTTCAGCCGGACCGAATTTCGCCGGCTGGCGGCTGTGGCGCCGGTCGTCACCGCGCTGATGCGCCGGCAGTGGAGCGGCCTGGCGCAGGACTTCAGGGCCCAGAAGGCCGGCCGCCCCGAAATCACCGGACAGGGGCTTGATCGGCTGACCCGCCGCGAGCGCGAGATCGTCGCCTTCATCCTGAAGGGGTATTCGGCCGAGGCGACCGGACAGGCCCTGAAAATCTCCACCGGAACGGTGCGCATCCACCGACGCAACATCTACGCCAAGCTCGGCATTTCCTCACAGGGCGAGCTGTTCTCGCGCTTCCTGGCGGGCGTCATTTCCTGAGGCGCCGCACCGGTCGAAACGCCGGGGGCGTCAGCTGCGAGCCGGCGGCTTCAGTTGCTGCGGGTCACAAAGCAGCCGCGGCGAAGCTGCGTCCGAAAGATCGAGCTGCTCGAAGGGAACGACCAGTCCCTCACCGGAGCGAAGGCCCAAAGCCCCGAGCACGGCGCGAGCGAATGAAGACGAAGCCAGTCTCTCGAGAAACGCAAAGGTGCCGACGTGATACTCGACGATGAAGAGCTCGTCGCCATCCGCCTCCGCAACGACCTCCTCGATGCGTCCGACCACCGTGTTGCCCGGCCCGAACACCCGTGCCCCCACCAAGGACTTGAGGAACAGCTCGCTCATGACAGGCCGCCTGGAATCCAGCGCAGGACGTTTCGACGAAGCCATTGCTGCCAGCGCTCCAGCGGCAGGTCCCGGCGATCGACATCGACCGTTATGTCGACGCCGACCCTTTCGACATGAGACCAGGCGAGCCGATATCCTCCGCTCGAACTGCGAGCCAGGCGCCGAAGGCCGACGCTTATCAGCAGCCGCCTCACCAACGTCGACATGCCGAGCTCCAGCGCTTCGACCTTCGGGCGCCGGCGCTCGTCGAGGCGCAGGACGATGTCGTCGACCCGTCCGACGCGAACCCTTGTCCTGTCGACGAGCTGCTTGTCGAGAACGTCTCGCACGAGGTGCACGTCAGCCTCCCCAAACCTGCAGCGGCACGGTGACGATGGCGAGCGCGAACGCCAGTCCGACAATGAACAGGACGACCGCGTTACCCATCCAGCCGTTCGTATGTTCGCCAACGTACGTCTCATCGTTCATCAGGAACAGGAACGGGATGACCCCGAGCGGAAGGCTCATGGCGGTGATCGCCATCGAAAAGATAGTGATCCGCAGGGGATCGAGACCGGCGGCGATCGGAATGACGGCGATCACGATGGCGACCGTGTAGACTAGGCTGAAGGCGGGATCGGTCTTCGGCTTTGCGTCCTCGGACCAGTTCCAGCCGAACCCCTGGGCGGTGATATAGGCCTGGGCGAGGCTCAGCTCCAGCGCGGCGCCGAAACAGGTGATCAGGAGCGAAAGCGAGAAGATGTAGATGCCCCAGGCGCCGAGCGCCGGGGTCAGGATCATCGCGATCTGGTCGTAGCTTTCGATGTCCTCGATGCCGCGCGGAGGGTAGACCATGGCGGCAAGGACGATGATGGCAACGGCAAGCACGCCCCCGAACGCCATGCCGAAGGTCGCCGTGATCCTGTTGATCCCGAAATACGACTTGTCCCACTTTTCCTCGATGACCCCGGAAGAATAGAAGAAGAACAGATAGCTTGAGATCGTTGCTCCGAGGATGCTGACGGCGATGAACGCGTAGTGCGCGCCGTTCCTGTCGGGAAGAGACGGGAGTGCGCCCCTTGCCACGTCGCGCCAGGGAGGTCCCATGACGAACATGGCGACCACGAAGGCGAGCGAGATCAGTCCGAGCGCCGACACGCCCTTTTCGATCGTGCCGAACGTGCCGCGCCACAGCAGCAGCCAGACGGCGAAGGCGACGGGCAACGCCCACCATTGAAAGCTCCACCCGGTCAGGAACTGTAGGCCGAGCGCCACGCCGCCGATCTCGGCGGCAAGCACCATCAGATTGACGATCGACATCACGACCAGGACGAGGATGAAAAGGTTGGAGCCGAAGCGGTCGCGAATACCGTCGGCGATCGTATAGCGGCTGGCGATCGCGAACCGCCCGGACATCTCGACGAGCACGATCAGGCATGCCGTTCCGAGGACGACGGCCCAGATGAGGGCGAAGCCGTAGGCCGCCCCGGCCTGGGCTGATGTCGCAATCGAACCTGTCTCCAGGAAACCGCCGACGCTGGTAACGATCCCAAGCGAAACCTCGAGCCATTTCTTCATGGCATCTCCGTACGGGGGCAGGTTCGTTCCTATGCCCGACGCCGACTCGACGCGCTTCGGTTGCGGACGATCTTTCCGAAGGGTGGGACCGCTCTCCACGAAAGGGCAGTGGCCCAGGACCGAAAGTAACGCGGAGATCAGCCCCGCTGTTCCGTGGAGGACGGCCGATCGGCGGCGGGCCGCCGGAACAGGACGGTCCGCCCTGCCTGAAGCGGGAGGGAGGTTCCCAGCAGCGCCTCGTCCCCCCTGACGCAGGGTAGCGAGGTTTACGACTTGTTGACCGTCTTTGCATACCGATCGGAAAGATTGAACCTTTGTCGTCGTTCATGAATTCAGTTCGGAAAGTAGAGGTGCAGTGAATGGGTCGGATGAAGTTGCTGCGGATCGTGGTGGGACTGATCGTTATCGCCGGGGCGTTGTTCATAATCATCGGCGAACAGTTGACCGGAGCAAGCGGCAATGCCTTCGTGAATGCCCGTCTGACCACGTTGCGAGCGCCGATCGCAGGCAGTCTGCAACTCACCGAGCGGCCATTGGGCGCCCGGGTAGGTCTCAATGATCCGATAGGAACGATCTCCGGCCAACTCGTCGACGACGCCAAGCTGGCCGACCTCCTCAATGATCGAGCCACCCATCAGGCGAATATCGATCGCATCACGGTGACGATCGAGTCGTTGACCAATGCCATCGACAAGTTGCGGACCCGGGCTGCCGTTTACCTCGAAGAGCGAACGCAGCAGTTGCGGGCTCAGGTGGATGCCGCAGCCTCCCTGAGTGCCGCAGCCGAGGCGCGCCTGCGCTATGCGAACTCCCGTCTCGAACGCTCCACTCGCCTGAGTGAGCGCGGCGTGCAGGCCGCCGAATCGCTGGACGAGGCCCGCTCCCTTGCCGAAGTGTCCGAACTGGAACTCCGGAACGCCCAGCAGCAAGGCGCGGTGTCCAGTATCGGTCTCGCCGCCGCGGAACGTGGGATCTTCCTCGGCGAGGGCTACAATGATGCGCCCTACTCGGAACAACGCATTTCCGAACTGGAGGTCCAGAAGGCCGAGCTTCAGGCGCAGCTCGAGGCACAGACCGCCTCGCTGAAGGCCATCGACACGCGGATCGCCGCCGAGCGCAGCCGCGTCAACCGGCTCTCCACGGCGGTGCTGGAGTCAAACGTCAACGGGCTGATCTGGGACTATCTTGCCGCTTCCGGCGAGACCATCCAGCGTGGCCAGGATCTTGTGCGGCTGGTCGACTGCAGCACTGCGATCGTCAGCCTGTCCGTCTCGGAAAGCGTCTACAACACGATCAGCCACGGGGATCGTGCCAGCTTCCGGCTGGACGGAAGCTCCAGGCTGCTGGACGGCACCGTCACGCGCCTTGCCGGGTCCGGAACCGAGACGATCTATGAAAATCTGGCCATAAAGCCAAGCCAGCGGCACCTGCAGCGCTTTGATGTCACGCTCGATGTTCCCGCCTTGCGTGAAGAGCAGGGCTTGAGCTGCCTCATCGGCCGCACCGGCCGGGTTTTCTTCGATAGCCGACCGCTCGACTGGTTCAGACGGCTCTGGGCCTGAACATGTTCGGGTTGCTCCAAGTCACGGAGGTGCAGTCGGCCTACGCCTCGGTTCTGCTGGCGGCGGGCCTGGCCCTGGTCCTGCCGCTGCTTCTCGACCCGCGCAACAACGTCCACCGAGGCCTGCTGTTCGCAATCGCAATAGCGCTTTCCCTCCGCTACATCTGGTGGCGCGGCTCAGAGACGCTTGCACCCGCCGGTCTGACCTGGGATTGCCTTTTCAGCTGGGGCTTCCTCCTGCTGGAAGCAGCCGCTGTGCTGTCTTCGATGAGCTCCTTCGTCATCCTCGCCCGGACGCGTTCGCGGTCCGAAGAGGTGGACCGGCACCAGCGCTGGTGGGAGCCGGAGGCCGCCCCGCGGGTGGCGATCCTGATCGCCACCTACAATGAAGACCTGTCGGTGCTGGAACGGACAATCGTCGGCGCCGAGGCCAGCGATCATCCCAACTGCGAGGTCGTGGTCCTGGACGACGGGCGGCGCGACTGGCTGCGCGACTACTGCCAGACGCGCGGTACCCGATATCTGCGGCGTCCGGACAACAAGGGCTCCAAGGCGGGGAATATCAACCACGCGCTTGGCGTTCTGGCCGCCGATCCCGAGCCGCCGCAGTTCATCGCGGTCCTCGATGCCGACTTCGTGCCTCACAGGGGCTTCATTCCGCGCGCCCTCGCCTTGTTCCATGATGGCAAGGTGGGTCTCGTCCAGACGCCCCAGCACTTCTTCAACCCCGATCCGATCCAGCACAATCTCGGGCTCAGCCGTTCCTATCCGGACGAGCAGCGCTTCTTCTTCGATCACCTGCAGCCAAGCCGCGACGCGTGGGGAATTGCCTTCTGCTGCGGGACGTCGTCCGTGATCCGCTGGGAGGCCGTGCAAGCCGCCGGCGGCTTTCCGACCGACAGCATCACCGAAGACTTCCTGCTCACGCTTTCACTTCAGGAAGCCGGTTTCCGCACCGTCTACCTGAACGAACCGCTGACGGAAGGCCTGGCTCCGGAGGGTTTGAAGGAATATGTCACCCAGCGTTCGCGGTGGTGCCTGGGACTGATGCAGATCGCCCGCGGGCGTCTCGGCCCGCTCACACGCAACGGGCTGCGGCTGCGCGACCGCTGGAGCGTCATCGATTCGGTGTTCTACTGGCTCACCACCTTCTCCTTCCGGCTGGCGGCGATGACGTTCCCGCTCCTGTTCTGGTTCTTCAACGTCACCGTGGTGGACGCCAGCGTCCCCGACGTCATCCGCTATTTCGGCCCCTACATCGTCTGGATACTCTTCGTCCTCAATTTCATTTCCTCCGGAATGGTCGTCCCGATCGTCAACGACGTCGGCCAACTGCTCGGTGCAATCCCGATTGTCCGGGCGGCGGTCACGGGACTGATCAAGCCGAAAGGCCACCCGTTCAGCGTCACGGCGAAGGGCGGCGACCGCACCAGGGTCGTGGTCCAGTGGCGGCTGATGATGCCGTTTCTCGTGCTCACCGTGCTGACGCTGATCGGTCTGCTGATCGGAATCCTTTCCGACCGCTTTGCCTACAACGATGCCGGTGACGGCAAGGTCATCATCCTTTTCTGGACGCTCTACAATCTGGTGATCCTCGGCGTCACCCTTGCGGTCTGCGTGGAACTGCCGCGGGTCGAGCGACACTTCGCCGACCAGCCGGAGCGGGTGGTGATTTCCGTCGACGGGGCGCTCAAGCGGGTCTGGATGACAGACCTGACGCAGCAGAGCGCACGGATTCGCGGACTGGCGCTGGTTGCCGGCCATGCCCTCGAGATCAAGATCCGCGGCGTCGGGGTCATGCCTGCCACCGTGATCGAAGGCACGGGCGACGGCGGTGTGCTCTCCTTGTCCATGCAACCCGACCAGTACGACGCGCTGCTGCGGCGGCTTTATGCCGAAGGCAATGTTCCAAGCGTCACATCCACCCGACTGGGCGGCATTCTGGGCGATGGACTGGTCAGGCTCGTCCGGCGCTAGGCACGACGTTGCCTGCTTTCCTCGAACCCGTCGTCGTCCTCGGACGGATCGCGAGCCAGTCCCTGAAGGCGGGCGAGTGCCGCACCGATCGTGGACAGCTCCGCGGTCCGGCCGCTTTCGAATGGGTAGACGTCCTCGCCCTGGGCGATGGCGCGCGCGTTCCTGGCCAGGGCGCGGAAGGGGCGGATGAAGGCGACGATGAAGAGAAGCGTCAGCAGGACGAGCAGCATCCCGAACATGAAAAGGTTGAACAGCACCTCTTTCGACATCGCCTTGGCCGGCTGGATGACCGCATCGGCGTCGATCCGGGCGATGATGTTCCAGCCGAACTTCGGAAGGCCGCGATAGGCCAGCTCCGGGACGGTTGCGGTAAAATACAGCTTGCCGTCCGGCCACGTCTCTACATTGACGCCGGTCGCCCCGGCCCGCGCCATCCGGAAACTTGGTATGTCGAGGTCTGCATAATTGCCGCCATCGCTCGCAAGGACCGCCTTTCCCTGCGGATTGACGATGAAGAGCTCCAGGTTCATTGCGTCAGCCAGTTCTCCGACGAGCCTCTGTGCCCAGTCGGAGTTCAGGTGCAGGCCCAGAACCCCGGCGATCGTGCCGTCGGGGGCAGCAATCGGGGTCGCGAGGTCGAGGAAGCTCGGCGGCCTCCCGTCCGCTGCCGGGGGCAGTTTGGAAGCGAGCAAGACCGCTTCATGAACGTCGCCGGCATAGTCGCCCTGCAAGCCCCGCTGGAACCATGGTCGCGAGCTGACATCGGCACCAAGCAGCAGATCGTTGGAGGCTGCCCCGACCCGGCCTTCGCTGTTCGCAAATCCGGCCCAGGAGATGATCGTGCCTTCACCCGTAAGCGTGCTGAGCTGATCCTTTATCCTGGCCGCCTCGTCCGGACGTGCACTTCGGCGAACCGAGGTGAGACTGCTCCACTCCCTGTACAAGGCCTGGGCCAGCGCAACTTGCGCCCCCTTGACCCGGGTCTCCACCGCCCGTGTCAGGCTGGCTTGCTCGAACGCCCGCGCCCGGTCGCTGATGACCTCGTAAGCGCTGGCGAGCCCGATCAAGCCACTGACCAGCACGAATGCGATCGTCACGGTTGCCAAAGATGGTGCCGAAGCCCTTTCAGTGTTTGCCATTCCGGTTCCTTCCAACGTCTGCCAGTGATTCCAATATTGCAGACTGGAAGGCCGGACCAGTGTCAGTTCTTGGAAGCGGGCCGAGCGATCGGCAATCAGGGCCGCCCGACAGTGCCGCCGAGCCCGCGCGCCGCCCGCCGTTGCACGCCAAGTTCAGTGGCAGTCAGCTCTTCGAGCCAAAAATGAAATAAACACTTGTTTTTGACCGGAAACTGGATCCAGTTTCCCGGCGCTGCTCTAATCTGGCGCGTCAGGAAGAGGGAACACAATGAACCGCAGGCCGAAGATCGCTGTGATCATGAGCGAGAATACCAGTTCGAGCGCCGACCGTTACGACATTTCCAAGAACTACTTTGCCGCTATCGACCGGGCTGGCGCCTTTGGGTTCGGCATCCCCTACGCGCTTGATCTGGTCGATCAGGTCGTCGACGAGTTCGACGGGTTCTTGAGCGTCGGCGGGCGAATCAATTTTCCGACCGAATGGTATGTCGAAGGCGACAAGTCCCAATATCCGCCATCCGATCGTCTCGCCGTCGAGATGGCGCTGATGCAGGGATTTCTCGAGCGCGACAAACCCGTCCTCGGCATCTGCAACGGCATGCAGATGCTTGGTTGCCTGCTCGGCTGCCGGATGGTCTCGAATGTTCATTCCTCCTGGCCAGGCGCGCTTGAGCACGACCGGGAGGATGTAAGGCATGCCGTCGAGATCTCCAGGAACACCAGGATGGCGGATATCTTCCAGGCCGATGCCTTCCGTGTGAACACCTTTCACCGCGAGGCGATTGTCGAGGTATCCAGCGCCGTGACCGTTACCGCCCGGTCAACGGACGATGGCGTCGTCGAGGCGATCGAGGTGCCTGCGCGCGCCTTCGCGATGGGCCTGCAGTGGCATCCGGAAATGCTCGATGCGGAAGATCATCCAGGCCTGCGAATCTTTGACGCGTTTGTGAACGCGGCACGCAACTAACATCGGGGCTTGGTCAATCCCTCGCGTGTCTGGCGTGGGGAAGCTTGTTGCAAGGCCGATCGTTCCTGCTCTCCGCTCGGTTGGGTGCGTCCGCTCGTTCGAACGGTCCCCATGATCGAATTCGGGCTGATCATGTGCTAGGATCAGACCATGATGGATGGCTGGCCCTCAATTCCATACATGCAGTGGCGTGAGACCTGCACGGCCCTTCACCTGTGGTGTCAGATCATCGGCAAGTACCGCCTTGCGCATACGCCATGGGTTAACCACTCCTGGCACGCCACGCTCTACGTTACCCCGCGCGGCCTGACGACCGGGCCCGTTCCGGACCGTGTGCTGATCACCGTCAGCTTCGATTTCTGCGACCACACTCTTGTGGTCGAGGCGGAGGGCGGCGCGCGGGCAATTGTTCCTCTGCAACCCATGACCATCGCCGAGTTCTTCAGCTGGGCCAAGGAGTCGATACAGGCGGTCGGTGGCCGACCGACAATAAACGGCGTCCCGAACGAAGTTGCTGACCCGATCCCGTTCGCAGAGGACCATACGAAACGCCCCTACGATGCGGATGCGGTGCGCCGCTTCCACCAGAGCCTGGTCTGCGTCTCGCGCGTCTTCAACCAGTTTCGAACTGCCTTCCTCGGCAAGGTCTCCCCCGTGCATCTCTTCTGGGGATCCTTCGACCTGGCGGTGACACGCTTCTCCGGCAGGAAGGCGCCACTGCATCCTGGCGGAGTGCCGAACCTGCCGGACAGCGTCGCGCGGGAAGCCTACAGCCACGAAGTGTCCTCGGCGGGGTTCTGGCCCGGGGGTCTCGGGGCCGAGGATGCCATGTTCTATTCCTATGCCTATCCGGCCCCTGCCGCGTTCTCGCAACAGAAAGTCGACCCCGCCGAGGCTTGGTTCGACGAAAAGCTCGGAGAGTTCCTTCTCCCCTATGAAGCAGTGCGCCAGAGCAACGATCCCGAGCGGGTGCTGCTGCTCTTCCTGGAGTCCACCTATCGGGCAGCCGCCGACACGGGAAGCTGGCCGCGGCGGGAGTTGGAATGCCGGCCGGGCGCACCGCGAATACCGCGGCCCGTATAGGCTGCGGCTGACTTGGGTTGCCGCTGCGAGCAAGACGCTGCGGTCGATTCTTTAAAGGTGCCCATGCCCTGGCGGGAACCTGGTGCCTTCGCCGGAGTTTTTCCGATAGGCTCAGGCCTCTCATCCTGGCTTCCGACACCTGAGCTTGAGCGCGCCGGCGCCTCCCCCGTCGCCGGCGTGCTTCCTGAAGGAAGACGGCGATGATCGAGCGCTTCGATATTGATGAGGCGGGAAAACAGGCTCTCCTGAGACAGGTTCTGAAGGACGTGTGCGAGCAGGAGCGCATCTGGGATCACTCCGCCATGGCGGACGAGATCGCTCGCCAGTTGCTTGAGCTGTTTATGGCCGGAACGCATGATCGGGATGGGCTTCTGGCGCTGATCCATCTGCGGATGCTCAGGGGCGCGCAGCGCAGGAAAGTCTTCAGGCGCGGTCCGCCCGACCTCTCTGAATAGTGCGCCTCTTCGGCGCCGTTTCCCAACGGCTTCCATGTGTCTGCAACGTAGCCCCGGAGCTCATTCGCCTTGCAGGCAACGGAAGATCGCAGCCATTGACTACAGCGTGCATTGTGTCACGTTGCGCCTATTGGATGTAGGGTGGGCGCGATGGGAAGGTGGCAACCGCTCCCTTAGTTCTGGCAAGCACTTGGGAGTGGAAGAGTGCTGCTTGGACGCTCGTCACCGTAGCTTTCTTGTACGGTGCATGGGGCTGGACCGTATCGAACGGCAAGAGCGCCATAGCGCGTGTAGCAAGCGAGAAGGGCTACTGCGAGGATGAGGTTTGCGCAGAGGGCATCGCGGACATGAAGCGCATCATCGGTGCGCAGACCCAAACGAGCGCCATGCTCGTGGAATGGTGCGTGGGCGTCGACGAGTGGGCAGCGGCGAACGTCCGTCGTGGTGCGTTTTTCAGATCGATCCTCGTCGATGTCATGTACTGGCCGTGTGGAGATCCGCGTGACGACGGGTAACCCGCCGGGCGGCCCAACCCAAATTGGTTGCCTGTTTCCCAAAGATGCTCGGCGCTGCCGTTGCCGCGTTCCGAGTTCCAGTGCGGCCACTATTGTCATAAGCGGGTTCTGGTGGTGTACTGTAGAGGAGGGGCCGTAGCTCAGCTGGGAGAGCGCCGCAATCGCACTGCGGAGGTCGGCGGTTCGATCCCGCTCGGCTCCACCAACACGGCAGGTGCACTGCCGCGCTGATCTCAGGCGTGTGGGTCCGAAGATGCCCAAGTCCTGGACGGATCGCCCCTTCCCCTAAGGCACCTGCGCACGAAGAACGCCGGGCACGGTCCCTTCGGTCCCTACCAGCTGACTGAAGAGGTGGCGCGGTTTCACTCCGTCGGACGCTTGGAGGAACAAAAGCTCCTGCCGCGAATTGTCTTGGACCGGCAGCTAAGATCCGAGACGGCTTGCGATGGCGCAATCCTCCCCCCTCCACGACACTGAAGAGCGGTCAAGTTCGAAAATCCTGAAAAAGCTCGGTGCTGGCTTGATCACTGGCGCAGCCGACGACGATCCAAGTGGTATCGCCACATACAGCCAGGTTGGCGCCCAGTTCGGCTTTACCCTCGGCTGGACGATGTTGCTCAGCTACCCGCTCATGGCAGCGGTTCAGGGCCTCAGTGCCGGGATCGGCGCCGTCACGGGCAAAGGCATTGCCCAGAACCTTCGCAGTCACTATTCGCCGTGGCTGGCAAGGGCCGCCGTCTTGCTGTTGTTTGTCGCCAACTTCATCAACATAGGCGCCGATCTCGCCGCCATGGGGGCGGCGCTGCGCCTCCTGATCGCAGGCCCGCCGCTTCTCTATGCGGCAATCTTCGGCATCATCTGCGTCCTGCTCGAGGTCTTCGTCAGTTACCAACGCTATGCGCTGTTCCTCAAATGGCTCACCCTTTCGCTGTTCGCCTACGTCATCGTCGTCTTCGCCGTCGACCTGCCGTGGTCAACGGCCTTGCGCGGTGCGCTGATCCCGCAGTTCACCTTCGACAATGGTCACGCCATGGCCCTGACAGCCATCCTGGGGACAACGATCAGCCCATACCTTTTCTTTTGGCAGGCCGGTCAGGAGGTCGAAGAGCTCCGGGTGAGGAACCGGGGAAGGCTCAAGACCAACCCGCAGGCGGCGGAACCGGAACTTGCGCGTATCCGCATCGACACGCTGATCGGGATGGGATTTTCCAATGTCGTCGCCCTGGCCATCATCACGGCCACGGCGGCTACTCTTCATGCGAATGGAATTACGCAGATCCAGACGTCCGAGCAGGCGGCCGAGGCCTTGCGCCCGATAGCCGGGGTTTTTGCATTCGGCGTGTTTGCAGCGGGGATCGTTGGAACGGGTTTGCTGGCGGTACCGGTACTTGCGGCTTCGGCCGCCTCTGCCGTGGCTGAGCTGTTCGATTGGCCGCGCGGGCTGGACCGCGCGCCCCACAGGGCGAAGGCGTTCTATGCAACGATCGCCGCAGCAACGCTCGGCAGCGTCGGTCTCGCCTTTTCCAAGATCGATCCCTTCCAGATGCTCTACTGGAGCGCCGTCGTGAACGGGATACTTGCGGCGCCGCTCATCGCCGTCATGACGATGATGGCGCGCAGTCCCGGCATCATGGGCAAGCTGCTCGCCCCGTGGTGGATGGCGGCTCTAGGGGGATTGACCGCGCTCGTGATGATGCTGGCAACGGCCGCAATGTTCCTGTTGTAGCGGTTGGCGCCGTGGGCCAGCGCCGCAGTCGCGCGGCGGAGGGCTCGGGTGTACCGGGGCGCAAGAACCCGACAGAAGATCCAGGGCAAGCGGTAAGGGCGATCGAGGTTGGCTTTGCGACGCCTCGGCACTACCATAGGATGATTGCCTCAAAGGCCATCGAACCGCCTATCTTTCACCGAGCCAGCATTGGGAGCGGCCAATGTCTCGCAGTGGATGCACCTACAGCGTTTTGACGGCACTCGCGCTCGTCTGGTCCTTTTCCAGCGATGGCCAGGTGCGCGCCGAAGGCCTGCTGGATGACGTGATCGACGGCTTCGTCGAGGCGACTGCTCCGGCTCTTCAAAAAGCAATCGAGAGTTCGAGAGATGACGCCCTGTCGGCCGGCGTTCATCCAATACCCCCAACCATCCGGCAAAAGCTGGAGGGATTTGTAGACGGTGAAATCCTGGATGTTGCCCGCTATCGCGTCGGGGGCGGCGGCGAGCTCAGTCTGCAGAAGAATACCTTCCGTCTCGGGGCGGCAGGTGCCATCACCCTCGATTATGTTATCGTCTTCGCCCATGAAGACGATGCGCTCCACAACGAAGCCGGCTGGGTTCACGAACTTACCCATGTCCGACAATATCGAGACTGGGGAGTGCGGGGCTTTGCGACAAGATACATCCGCAGCTCCAGCTCCGTTGAACAGGAAGCCTATGACGAGGAAGCGCGGTACCTGGCGTGGACCGGCAGGGAATAGTCAGCGACAAGCCTTTTCGAGGACCGCTAGGAGGCCGACTTGGATAGCCAAGCAGATCGCCGTTCACTCTACTACCTTGTCGTCGGAACAAGCACGAACACAAACGAAGGGCTTGGCCGCCTGCTCGCCGCGATCATTGTTTTCATCGTAGTGTTCGGGTCGATATTCTGGATGCTGCCGAGCTGAGCGCTCTTGAAGTCGGCGGCAGCGGACAGACCGCCAGGTCGAGGTTGGGAGCATCGGCAGAATCAACCCCGATGCCTTCTCGCGCCAGAGTGGCGTTCAGCAAACTCACTGAAACTTGACGCCCAGCCTGGTCGCTCCGCGCCACATCACCTGACATTCGAAGTGCCGACCATCCGACAGCTGAAGGGTGAAATGCGATGGTGCTGCCAGGGAGTTTTCGATGTGAATCAGCGCGCCTGTCTCGGACAGGTTCTTCACGATGCAATCGAAAACAGACCCCCCACTGTTGATAACGATTTTCGCCCCGAGAAGAGTGCGCCTCCGCTGGGCCGACCGGTTCTCGATCGAAGGACTATTCACCACCGTGTACCTGACATGACAGCCGATATAGGGAGATTTTTGCCGGTTGGCGCGGCCCGCGGCCCGCTTCCAGGCTCACGTCTCCGCAACATAGCCCAGGACCCGTTTTGAGACGGTAAACGCCTCGGTCAGCGTGTCCGGATTATTCAGGACCGTGACGAGAGCCTCGGCGGTCACATTTGCAAGTTCGATCTCATATACCGCGATCGGCCCGACACGCTGCGACCTGGCGGCACGCCTTATGTTTTCGCGGTGCTCTCTTGCCTGTTCGTAGGCCCTTGCTGCGCTTTCGCAGTAACCGAAAGATCTGTTCGATCCGGGCGTGATCTGAAACCCATAAATGCGCACGTTCACCTCCGATGGGCCGTCTGGTTACCGGCCTCGGCCCCCGTCGGCAATCGCCAGAAAGAGGGGGATGCAGCCGAGCCCGGCAGGCGTCGAACACGCCGCCGGCTACGGAACTATGAGGTGGCGCAAACGGTTCCCGCTGAGAAGAAGTGGAGAGCGCAATGACTACGGTCACATACGAGGTTGTGGAACACGATGGGGGATGGGCATACAAGGCTGGAGACGTCTTCTCCGAGACGTTCGCCACTCATGATGAAGCGCGCGCGGCTGCGGATGCGGCTGCCGAGAACCACGTAAGAGCCGGCGCCAGCGAGCACATCGAGTTCCAGGACGAGGCCGGCCAGTGGCACGAAGAGGAAACGTCGGGGTACGACCGGCCGGACACTGAGGTCCGGGATACGCTATCGCGTCACCACGTTGTTTCGCGGCATTCGCCAAGGGCCCACCCGGTGCGCTCGCCCGCCGCCTCGCCGGCTGGCCACCCCGCCGCCCTCGGCACCATGCTTGCTTTGGCGGGCCTTGCTGGTTTGCTGGCAGGCTATGCTCTTGGCCGCAGAGCATAGCAGAGCGCAGGCGCGGATCGCACCACAAACAGGAGCACTGTCGCCGGGAAGGTGACTATCGGATCAGGGCCACCTTCTCGGACAAATCATTTCTCATGGTCGTGGCGGCCACGCCGGCCTGCCCCATCGCAGAACTGATCTGGTCCAGGCCGATAACCACGTCTCCGGCGGCGTAGACGCCTGGCACGGACGTCCGCTGGTGATCGTCCACAAGAATGCAGCCTTCATCCGACAAGCGTGCCCCGAGCCCGGCTGCGAGCTCGGACCGCGCGTCCGAGCCCAGGGCTGGATATACCGACGCGAACGCTTCGACGCCCGTTGCCGTTGCCAGGCTGATCGTATCCTGCCCTAGAACGATCGAAGTAATCGGGCCCTGCTCCACGCGTATGCCGACATCTTTCAAGCGCCCGATTTCCCCGGCCGTTAGGTCGCTCTCAGGTACAAACAAGGTCAGGTCTTTCGTGTAGCCCCTCAGGAACATCGCCTCCTTGAATCCCCTTGATCCGGAGCCGATGACAGCGACTGGCTTGTCCGTCACCTCAAATCCGTCGCAAACAGGGCAGTAGCGGAGCAGGCCGCGAGCGACGGCTTCGTCATGCTCCTCCGGCGGCATTGCGGGTCTCCTGTTGGCGGTGCCGGTGGCGACAAGAACCGCCCGTCCTTCAACGAGAGTGTCTCCCAGGCGTGCGACGAAGGTGCCATCGACCTTGCCGAGCTCATCCACTTTGCCGTGAAAGATCTCGGCCCCGTATTTGACGGCCTGCGACTGCATCCTGCAAAGCAGCTCTTCACCGCTGATGCCCTCCGGAAAACCGGCATGGTTGTGTGACATCGGTATGCTCCGGGCCCGGCCGGTGTTGTCATCGAGCACGGCAACCGAAAGATGGAAGCGCGCCAGGTAGATCGCCGCCGTCAAACCTGCCGGTCCACCGCCGATAACGAGACAATCGCAAAACTTGGCCTGTTCGATTTGGATGGGTTTTCCCCCGCCGTGTCTGTGCTGGGAACCAAAGCTGCCGAAACTCGGTGTGGAACTTGGGCGGCGGCATTTGGTTCCGAGAAGGCGCATCACCTCGGGAACCGTCGCGTCGCAGCTGGCATGGATCGGCGCAAGCGCCGGCGGTCAGGGCCGTTGATCGCCGATCACGATTTTCGGGAACCGATTCCGATCCGAAGGGTTGAGAGAATGAAGTCGATCAGACTTCGACACCCTAGGAGAACGTCATGCCTGACCAAAATCGCTCACACGGCAAATCCAGTCAGCCGAGCAAACACGGCGATGATAAGTCCGAAAAGAAGGCTTCCGATTCGAAGAGCTCCTCCTCGTCCAGCAGCACCCGCGGCGGGACGCACGAACAGCACGTCAAAGCTGGCCAGCAAAGCCACAAGAACGACAAGTAAGGCTTGATCGCGGAAGGAGCGCGCAATCAGCGCGCTTTTTTGCGCGGTGAGATTTGCAAGCCACTTACAACCGTGAATGAAGGAGGATGCGGTGCAGCCGTCACGCTGCGCCGCGGCAGGGATGCAATGCGGCTCAAGGAGCCGGCGCCGACACCGAGCCGCTTCTTCTCGGACGGCATAGATCCTAAGTGTTCTGTCTCCCACCCGCCTCGCCTACTCGGCGGTTCAGGCGTGTCCGCGAGTGCGTGTCGCGCTTTCCAGATGCCGCACAGGTGATGCGGCTGCAGCCGACGACATGGCCTTCGACCGCAGTTTCACGCTGACGACCGTCCGGCCATCTCGACGGGCGATCTGAAGGGAAGTCCCGTAGGCGTCGAGCACGTCCTGCACGATCCTCAGCCCGAGGCCCGACCCATCGGCGTTTCTTGCGTTCTGGTCGCTTGCGGCCGGCTCGAACCCCGGCCCGTCGTCGATGACTTCGAGGAGCACGGTGTCCGCATCCATGCTGGCTGCCTTCACGATCACCGCCGAACGGGCCCACTTGCGCGCATTGTCGAGCAGATTGCCCAGCACTTCCCCGAAGTCGTGCCGATCCATGCGCAAGCTCAATCCATCGGGCACCTCGATGGAGAATACCAGCCGGTCGGAAAGCGGCATGCGGCGGACGAGGTCCACAAGCCGGGCAGTGTCGCTGGCGAGATCGGTTCCCGCACCGGCGCCAAGGGCGCTGTCTGCAACGGTCGTGCCGCGGATGCGGGCTCGCGCCAGTTCCTGCTCGACATGCCGGCGCATGGTCTCGATCTGCTCGCGCAGCACGCGCGCAAACGTGCGCTGGCCCTGCGCTTCGAGTTTCCCGGCCTCCAGCCCGAGGATTGTCAGCGGCGTCTTGAAGCCGTGCGCAAGCGTGCCGGCGCGATCCCGGGCGCTCTGGAGCAGCGCTTCGTGCCGATCGATCAGCCTGTTGAGATCCTCGGCAAGCGGCATCACCTCGGATGAGAATTCGCCGCCGAGCCGCTGCGTCTTGCCGCTGCGAATGCTCTGGACGGCGCCATGAAGCCGCCGGAGCGGCGCCAGGCCGACATTCATCTGGACGAAGGCGCCACCGAACAGGACCAGCGCGATTGCCGCCAGCGCCAGGTTGAGCTCGCTTCCGAACGCATCGGTGAGCGCCTCGAGCTCGCGGTGATCCAGCGCAACGACGAGGGTCAGGTCCCGGCTCGCCGCACCCTCGCCGATCTTCAGCGGGCGCGCCAGCAGGTAGAGTTCCGCGCCGTCTTCAACCGCGGCCTCATAGGGCTTGTCCGAAGCGCCCGTCTCCGGAACCGGCAGGGTTTGGTCCCACAGCGAACGGGAGTGCTCGAGAACCAGGTCGCCGGCGGAGATCTGCCAATAGGCTCCGCTCAGCAATTCATTGTAGCGCAGGTCGGCGGGCGGCCGGGTGACCGCGACCTTGCCGTCGGGGTCGACGGCAATCGATCCCGCGAGATCGACGATCCGGGTTTCGAGCTCGGCTGCAAGCCGGCGCTGGATGTGGCGCTCGAACAGGAGCTTGACCGATACGCCGGCAACGACGAGCGTCGCCCCGATCGTGACGGCAGCAAGAAGCAGCACCCGGAAGCGCAACGAGTGACTGTCGATGAGACGTCTCATCCGTCAGCCTCCACCACATAGCCTTGGCCGCGGCGCGTCGTGATCAGGTCGGCGCCTACCTTGCGGCGCAGCCGCGCGATAAGGGCCTCCAGCGCATTGTTGTCCGGCTCGCGCCCGCTTTCATACACATGCTCGGCCAGTTCGCTCTGGCCGACGATCCGCCCCCGATGGTGAACGAGATAGCGCAGCAGCCGGAACTCGAGCGAAGACAGGTCGACCGAGCGCCCCTCGATCGAGGCGGCCTGGCGCCTGAGATCGAGCCTGAGCGGCCCGACCTCGATGGTCGACGAGACATGGCCGCCCGACCGCCTCAGAATGGCGGCGAGCCGTGCAAGAAGCTCCTCCATCTGAAAGGGTTTTGGCAGGTAGTCGTCGGCTCCGGCATCGATGCCTTCGACCCGCTCCATCCAGTTGCCGCGCGCCGTGAGGATGATGACCGGCACCTTGGCGCCGCCGGTGCGCAATCTCCTCAGCACGGTCAGCCCGTCCAGGCGCGGCAGGCCGAGGTCGAGCACCACGCCGTCATAATCCTCGGTCTCGGCCCGGAACCAGGCGTCCTCGCCATCGGCGCTGCAATCGACCACATAGCCGGCCTGCTTCAGGGCGGCCGCCACCTCAAGCGCAATCGCGTCCTCGTCCTCCACGATCAAGATGCGCATCAGTAACGCCTCATCCCGAGAATTCTGTTGCGTTCGGCATCGACGGAGATTTGCCACAGATCGTGCTCCGATCCCATCACGACCACCCTGTAGATCGCGCCTCTCCTGGTCGTTCGCACCAGATCGACATTGACGACCCGGCCAGGCCTTGCCGCCCGCACCGTTCTGAGTACGCTCGAAAGCGGCACCATCTCACCGCGCTCGACACCGCGCCGGGCATACTCCTGGTCGCTCAAGTCGTCGTCGTCGCGATCGTCGTCGTCGTTGCCCCGCCCACGGCCTCGTCCTCGGCCCCGGCCATCCCCGTCGTCGCCTCCGCGGCCTCGTCCTCTCCCCCGGCCGCGCCCGTCGCCGCTGTCATGATCACCCCCGCCATGGCCGCTGGAGCCCCCCTCGCCCCCCTCGCCATGGTCCGAGCCGCCACCGCCAGAATGCCCGCCGGAATCTCCATCCTTTGACCAAGCCCCGGGTGAGCCGGCCATGAGGAAGGCCGCCAGGGCAAGGACCCGCCGGCGCGACAGAAGGGACAACTCACTCATCGCACCAGCCTAGCACGGACAATCTGACTTCAAGCTGACAGGCAGCGTCAGGCTGGGATGCCCGGCTGCGACTAAGATCGGCCGGTCGATGGCGACGTTGAAGCAATGGCGAAATCATCCGAAGGAAGGAAACAACATGCGCTTCGAACCGAGAAAATCCATTCCCCTCTCCCTGCTGCGGACCTCCGTGGCGATGATGCTCACGATTGTGCCCTACCAATTCACTGTCGGCAGTTTTGGACCGGAGATCAAGGCGGCGAGCGCCGTCGCCAAGAACGGTGACCGCGGCGACCGTGGCGACCGCGGCGACCGCGGCGACCGTGGCGACCGCGGCGACCGTGGCGACCGCGGCGACCGCGGCGAGCATGGCGGACGCGACGACCATGGCGGACGCGGCGAGCACAGCGGTCGCGGCGGAGGCCATGGAGATTCGGATCACTCGGGTCGCGGCCGCGGCGGCGATGACCGCGCTGGCGACGACCACGGCGGCGACCGCGCTCGCGATGACCGCTCGCACGATGATCGTGATGACGGCCACCGCCGCCATGGCCGCCACGACCGTAACAACAAGGAAAAGGATGATGACCGCAAGGGGCGCGAGCACGTCGACCCCGCAACGGGCATCAAGGTCGAGGTCAAGGGCAACCAGATCGAGGTTTCTTTCCCGGACGGCTCGAAGGAAGAGATCGAGAGCGGCCGATATGAGAGGAAGAATGCCCAGGGACGCACGGTCGAAGAGCGCCCTGCCACCCAGGCGGACACGGAACGCCTGATCGGGTTCCTGCGCTAGGCTGCGGTGCCAGTCGGCGGCAGCGGTCATCCTTGCTGCCGCCGTCCAGGATTTCGCGCCAGGATAGCGCCACCGCGCTCCCGTTGGCATCTCCCCGGAGCCACACGTCGAGCAGCAAGTGTGCGCGACCACCGCGACTGCACGGTATGAGCGCCCGCTCGGCAAGCCGCCGCCACTCGCAGCTGAAGCCGGTGGTTGCCGGAAGCCGGCTTGCACGCCGCCCCGCCGAGCGCATTAGATAAGCTTTGCTCGGCAAGTCGACGGTGCCCCATCTCATTGCTGCCGCGGCCACTCAACATCGGTGAGCACGCCTGGCCGGCGACGGCAGCGAACTGCTTTGCCCGATGTCCAGCGAGTGGCCTTGTCCCATGACAGATAGTATTCTGGCCGAATGCGGACGTAGCAGGCGGTAGAACTCGAACGCTCGCTCGAACGCTCGCAAGGGAAGGGTCTGCATGAGCCCCGCGCGTCCGACCAATCTCGACAGACCCGTTGACGCCAACCGTGATCACCTGCTCGGCTCCGCCGAAGCCGAGATGGTGCTGGTCGAGTATGGGAGCTATGTCAGCGCTTCCTGCCGCGCCACGCATCAGATCGTAAGAAATCTGCGGGATCGCTTCGGCGCCCAGATGAGCTACGTCTTCCGGCATTTCCCGGGCGATAGCGAGAACGGGAGGAAGGCTGCGGAACTCGCCGAATACGCATTCGCGACCAGTGGGGAATTCTGGCCGGTCCACTCGGCGCTGATGAGGCGAGGACCCGGCATAGCTCAAGGCGATCTGGACGAAATAGCGGCAGACTTCGATCTGCCGCCGCCAGAGGCGGAAGGGACCGCCTGGCAATCGGCCGAACGCAATGTGCAGGAAGATGCGGAAAGCGGGCAGCGCAGCGGCGTCGTCCTGGCTCCCACCTTCTTCATCAATGGCCGCCGCTACGAAGGCGCGTGGGACGAACATTCGCTTTCCGAGGCGATGCTCGGTTCCGTCGGACATCGCATCCAGACCGCCTCGCTGGACTTTGTCCGCTGGGGACCGTCCGCCGGAATCATGCTGTTGCTGATGTCGGTTCTCGCCGTCGGCCTGACGAATTCCCGGTATGGTCCGGCCTTCGAGGCGTTCTGGCAGGTTCCCTTCGGGGTGCAGTGGAACGATGCTGCCTTCAGCCTGCCGCTGCTCGACTGGATCAATCTCGGCTTGCTGACGGTGTTCTTTCTTATCGTCGGCCTCGAGATCAAGCGCGAATTCACGGTCGGCCGCCTCGCCGCCCCGCGCGCCGCGGCCCTGCCGATCGCGGCCTCGTTCGGCGGCATGATCGTGCCGGCGCTGATCTTTCTCGCGGTCGTCCCCGCCGGTCCTTTGATGCATGGCTGGGGAACGACGATTTCGACCGACACCGCCTTCGCCATCGCCCTGATCGTCTTTCTCGGCGACCGCGTTCCGGTGGAGCTTCGGGTGTTTCTGACAGCGGTGGTGATCGTCGACGATCTGGTGGCGATCGTCGTCGTGGCGCTGTTCTATTCCGGGCATATCGATGCCGCCTATCTCGTTGCCTCGGCCGTTATCGTCGGATGCCTGGTCATGCTGAACCGCTGGGGCGTGTACCGGGTCCTTCCCTATGCAGTCCTTGGCACGGTGCTGTGGTTCTGCGTTCACCAGGCGGGGCTTCATGCGACGCTTGCCGGGGTGGTGCTCGCGATGGTGATCCCGACACGCCCTCCGGCCAACCTCCATGCGTTGATGGCCCAGGCCGAGACGGTCGTGCAGGCGGTCGTCGAACGGCCGGGAGAGGCCTCGATGCGCCATGGCCTTCCGGAGCCTGCGCTGCGGGCTCTGGATGCGATCCACGCCCGCATCGAGTCGCCGGCCGCCCGGGTGCTGCGCACGGTCGAGCCCTGGTCGAGCTACATGGTGCTTCCGGCCTTCGCGCTCGCCAATGCCGGCGTCGCATTGTCCCTCGCAGTCGTCGAAGGACATGCGGGCCTGATGCTTGCGACGATTCTTGGGCTGGTGGTCGGAAAGCCCCTCGGAATCACGCTCGCCGCCTGGCTCGCGGTTCGCCTCGGGATTGCGATCAAGCCTGACGCCTATACCTGGCGGCAGCTGCTTGGCGCCGGGGCGCTGGCGGGCATCGGCTTCACCATGTCGCTGTTCATCGCCGGGCAGGCATTCGCATCGCCGGCCGACTTCGCGGCGGCTAAGATCGCCATTTTCGCAGCCTCGGTGATTGCCGGCGTCCTGGGCGTGGTGATTTTGTGGAAAAGGCCATCAAACGAAGAGGCGGATGGCCGCAAATGACGGTTCCCTCCCCAGGGCCACCGCCAACGGGAACCGTCGATTGCTACGGCTGCATCTGCATCATGTCTTCCATGCGCGTCGGCATCATGTTCTGCATCAGGTGATCCATGATCCAGATCGATCCGATGACGATAAGGAAGACCACCAGGATGCCGAAGGCGAGCGCCAGGACATTGTTTGTATTGTCCGGTCCGGTCGTGATGTGGAGAAAGAACACCAGATGCACGCCCATCTGGGCTATCGCGAGCACGATCAGCGCGATTGGTACGGCCGGACCGTAGATGATGTTCGAGCCTGCGAGAAAGAACGCCCCGGCGGTAAGCAGGATCGACAGGGTCAGGCCCAGATTGGCGTGGCGCACCCAGTGGCCGGCGTCCTCCAGCGGTTCGTCGCCCGGAGAATGGTCCTCCCTGTTGTCGAGCACCCCGGTGGGGAGCTCCTCGTCAGATGCGAGATTGCTCATCAGCCCGCTCCCATCAGGTAGACGATCGTGAAAATGCCGATCCAGACGATATCTAGGGCATGCCAGAAGAGATTAAAGCAGATCAGCCGGTGAACGATCTCCGGACGAAAACCCTTCACCAGGATCTGCGCCATCATGGTCCCGAGCCACAGCAGGCCCGCCGACACGTGCAGTCCATGCAGGCCCACGAGGCCGAAGAAGGATGTCAGCATCCCGCTCCTTTGGGGGGTGATCCCGCGTGCGGCCAATTCGGCAAACTCCTGCAGTTCGAGCAGGATGAACACGAGCCCCAGAATGCCTGTCGCAGCCAGGAACACCTGGGTCCAGAGCCTGCTCCGCGCGTTGGTGGCAGCAAACGACAGCATGCAGGTGTAGCTCGACACGAGCAGCACCGCCGTCTGCATCGCGACCCGGGGCACTTCGATGATCTGGTCCATCGTCGGGCCGCCGGCTGTTGCTCCCCGCTGTACCGCAAACGCTGCGAAGAAGCAGGAGAACACGACGATGTCACTCAGGAGGTAGATCCAGAAACCGTATCCGACGATGATGCGCTTGCTGGCCGGCCCGGTCATTCCGTGGCCGGCGCCGGCGATGATTTCTGCAGGCCCGTGAGCACGATGACCGAGCCGGTGCGGATCCTCGCGGACGCGGCGGATGGCTTCGACGCTTGCGGGGAGTCCTGTTTCGGTCATGGCAGCGCCCCCTCCTCCGACAGTTTCCGCAGAAGAGCCTCCCGCGAGGCACGGCGAGCCCGTTCCGCCCGCGCGACCTCTTCCGCCGGGACCTCGAACTCGTGGACGTCGCGCCAGGCGAACACGACAAATCCCGCAAATGCGGCAACCAGGGCAACGATGGCGAGCCACCAGATGTGCCAGATCATCGCAAATCCGAAGACGGTGGCGAAGAACGCCGTGTAGACGCCGACCGGGCTGTGGACCGGCATCTCGATCGGCGCGTACTTGGGCTCCGGGGCCAGCTGTTGTGTTTCGATGGCGCGCAGCTTGATGCCCCAGTAGGCTTCCTCCCCCTCGACGTTTGGCATGACCGCAAAATTGAAGAAGGGCGGCGGAGAAGGCGTGGCCCATTCGAGCGAGCGGCCGTCCCATGGGTCGCCGGTCACATCACGCAGCAGTTCCCGGTCCCGGATGCTGACGACGAGCTGCACGACCTGGGCGACCACGCCGACGATGAGGATTGCCACGCCGACCACGGAGACATACAGCCAAGGGCCCCATTCCGGAACGTTGATATGCTGCAGGCGCCGCGTCATCCCCTCCAGCCCCAGAATGTACAACGGCGTAAAGGTTACCCAGAAGCCGATGAAGGCACACCAGAAGGCGACCTTGCCCCAGCCAGCGTAAAGCCTGAAACCGAAGGCCTTCGGAAACCAGAATTCCGCCCCTGCGAATATCGCGAACACGACGCCGCCGATGATGACGTTATGGAAGTGCGCCACCAGGAACAAAGAGTTGTGCGTCACGAAGTCCGCTGGCGGGATTGCAAGGAGAACGCCCGTCAGTCCGCCGATGATGAAGGTGAAGATGAAGCCCATGGACCATAGCATCGGCACTTCAAACCGGACGCGCCCGCCGTACATGGTGAAGATCCAGTTGTAGATCTTCACCCCGGTGCCGACCGCTATGATGCTGGAGGAGATGCCGAAGAAGGTATTCACCGCCGCTCCCGCGCCCATGGTGAAGAAGTGATGCAACCACACAAGCAGCGAGACCACGCAGATGAACAGGGTAGCGGCGACCATCGAGCGGTAGCCGAAGAGCGGCTTGCCGGAGAAGGTCGAAAAGATCTCGGAGAAGATGCCGAAGGCCGGCAGGATCAGGATGTAAACCTCCGGATGCCCCCACGCCCAGATCAGGTTCACGAACATCATCGGGTTTCCGCCCGCCGTGTTGGTGAAGTAGTGCCAGCCGACGTACCGGTCCAGGGTCAGCATCGCCAGCGTGGCGGTCAGGACCGGAAAGACGGCGACGATCAACAGGCACGACGCCAGCGCCGTCCACGTGAATACCGGCATGCGCAGATAGCTCATCCCGGGGCAGCGCATCTTCAGGACCGTGGTGACGATGTTGATCCCGGTGATGAGGGTGCCGATTCCAGAGATCTGCACCGCCCACAGGTAGTAGTCGACGCCGACACCCGGCGAGTAGGCCGTTTCGCTAAGCGGCGGATACGGCAGCCATCCGGTGCGGGCGAACTCGCCGATCAAGAGCGAGATGTTGATGAGCAGCGCCCCGCTTGCCGTCAGCCAGAAGCCCACCGAGTTGAACGTCGGAAAGGCCACGTCGCGGACGCCCAATTGCAGCGGAACCAGGAAGTTCATGAAACCGAGCACCAGCGGCATGGCGCCGAACAGGATCATGATCGTCCCGTGCGCGGTGAAGATCTGGTTGTAGTGCTCCGGCGTCAGATAGCCCTCCGCATTGATCGCCACTGCCTGCTGGGTCCGCATCATGATCGCATCCGCGAAACCTCTAATGAGCATCAGGACGCCGAGCAGGCAGTACATGATGCCGATCCGCTTGTGGTCGACGCTGGTAATCCAGTCGTGCCAGAGATAAGGCCACCAGCCCCGAACGGTGATCAGGACCAGCACCCCCAGTGCGACGAGGATCACCACGGCCGAGGTGATCAACGGGATGGGCTCGGACAGTGGCACTGCGGACAGGTCGAGCTTCCCGAACATGGTCAATCACTCCCGCCTGTGGACACTTCACGGCCCGCATGCCCCGGGCCCTCCGGCTGTGGACCTGGTCCCGGAGGAATCTGCTGGGTGGCGATGGCGTGGAAGAGGCCGCGATCCGCAGCCCGGTAGGACGACGGCGGAACCCGGTGGCTCTGCTTCAGAAGCTCCGAATAGGCTGCCTGGTCCAGGGTCGGTCCGGTGCCGCGGACGCCGTCGACCCAGGCGCCGAATTCCGCATCCGGCACGCTGCGGACCTCGAAATCCATGTCGGAAAAACCGTCGCCGGAGAACTGGGCCGACAGCCCGGCAATCTGCGCCGCCCTGTCCGCCTGCAGATGCAACTCCGATACCATGCCCGGCATCGCATAGATCATCGAACCCAGGCGGGGGATGAAGAAGACATTGAAGACGCTGGCCGACGTGATCGAGAAATGCACGGGAGTGCCGACCGGCATGACGAGCTGGTTGACCGTTGCGATCCCCTGCTCGGGATAGATGAAGAGCCACTTCCAGTCGAGCGAGACCACCTCCACCTCCAGGGTCGGATCCCTCGAGGGAAGAGGCCGGAACGGGTCCAGCCTGTAGGAACCGATCCAGATCAGGCCGCCGATGAACATGATCGTCAGGATCGGGATCGACCAGACGACCGCCTCGATGCGCCCGGAGTAGGACCAGTACGGCAGATATTCGGCAGCGGCGTTGGACGCCCGGTAGTGCCACGCCACCCAGAACGCCACGATGATGGTGGGAATGACGATAACGAGCATCACCACCGTCGCATCGATGAGGATCTCGGCATTCCCCGCGCCGACGGGACCGATCGGCGCCAGGATGCCGGAGCACGATGTCAAGCCGACGCTCAACAGGCCCAGGACCGAACATCGGCACACGCGCAGGGCCTGCTTCGAGACCAGCTGTCGATTCACCTCGACCACCCTCATCTGGGCACGCTCCGCCACCGAGAAGACTTCAAGTGTGATTGAGACTAGTCGCACGGTGACCGAGCACCGGCATGTACCGAAGTGGCCGCTTACCGCTCCCGGAACTCTTCAGGTCGTTTGAACGACGCGATCCCGACATGGTGCAGACCGCAGTTGCAAGCCGATGCATGTTACTTCTCATCAGCCCGGAACTCAATTGACATTCGCCGCCTGGACGTCGCTGTGCCGCTTTCCACCGCCGCGCGCAACGCCCCCGTCCCTGCCGGCCAGAATGAACTCCAGCGCAGCCCCTCGCCAGATCATACCGCGACGGTGACCCCGGATCCCGGCGCCATCCCTACCCGCTGCTGGCGGCGGACCCGTCCTGAGTTGCGCTCGCAAAACGCAAAAAAGCTCCTCGGCGCTTATGCGGAGGAGCTTTTGTGAGGCGGTTTGGATGGTGGTTCTGGTTGCGGGGGCAGGATTTGAACCTGCGGCCTTCAGGTTATGAGCCTGACGAGCTACCGGGCTGCTCCACCC
>NZ_PZZZ01000004.1:223194-583305 GCF_003046475.1 Mycoplana dimorpha | reverse complement strand
CAACGGCCATTCAAATAGCCAGATCGATGACCTGCTGCCATGGGCCTACGCCGCAAAGCCCGAACTCAAAGCCGTGGCCTGAAAACACCGCTTACCTTGAACTTTGACTCCACGCCGTCGGATCGCAGATACTTGCGGATGGTGTTCCGGCCCAGTGCGCCGTGAAATGTCCCGGATCGAAAACTTGTCTCGAAAATGCCAGCGCCGGATAACGCTCAGTAACTCCATGTCGAGCACTCCAGAGCCCTCGCTGCGAAAACGCGAGGGACGGGTTCCAAACATAGTGCAAATCAACAAGGCGGTAGAAGGCAGTCTACAACTTCGGACACCCGCCAGTTGAAGCTGACTTCGCTCAGTTGTTGCCTTTACCGGTTTCCGTCACCGCGTCCATGACGCGATCCAGACTGAAGCTGCCGGGCTTCTGGCGTGGGGGGAACTCCCGGAAGGTAGACAGCCATTGGGCGACATAGGCTGACGCAGGGGCCAGTGCGAACATCCGCTCGGCCGCCCACTGCGGGTGGCCGGTGGATTCGTCCGAGGCACGCTCCAATGGATCCATGCGCAGGTTGGTCAACATGGGCCAACGCAATTCCTCGAACGGCGTCTCCCAAGTTTTATAGCCGACCGAGTTTTGCCGCAGGAACGTAAGTTTCCAGTCGTCATAGCGCAGCGCTGCGACGCTGCCTCCATCTGTCCAATATATGAATTCGTGACGCGGCCAGTCAGCCGACTCCCCTTTCAGGGAAGGCAACAGGTTGTAGCCGTCAAGGTGGACCTTGTACGTCATGTCGCCGATCTTTCTTCCCTTCAGCAAGTCCTCCTTGACCGTGGTGTCGCCTGCCGCCGCGAGCAAGGTCGGGATCATGTCCTCATGCGCGCATATCTCATTGATGGTGGCGCCGGGTTTTATCACACCGGGCCACCGAATGAAGGTGGGAACGCGGAAGCCGCCTTCCCATTGCGAATTCTTCTCGCCGCGGAAGATCGTCGTGCCGCCGTCCGGCCAATTGAAGAACTCCGCACCGTTGTCGCTGGAATACATGACAACGGTATTGTTTTCGACGCCGAGTTTCTTGAGTTCAGCCAGCAGCCTACCGACATTGTCATCGTGTTCGACCATGCCGTCGGCGTAGACCCCAAGACCGGTCCTGCCCTGGCTTTCTTTCTTGAGATGCGTGAACACGTGCATCCGGGACGAATTCCACCAGATAAAGAACGGTTTCTTGTCCGTCTTCACCGCCCTTTCCATGAAATTGATGGCTCCGGCCGTGACTTCGTCGTCCACCGTCTCCATGCGCAATCTGGTCAGCGGGCCGGTATCCTCACACTTCTGCTTGCCGACTCTTCCAAAACGCGGATCGACGGTCGGATCGTCCCGGTCTGTCGCAACACAATGCAATACACCCCGCGGGCCGAACCTCTCCTTGAAGGCCGGATTTTTCGGGTAGTCCACGTTCTCCGGCTCCTCTTCTGCGTTGAGGTGATAGAGATTGCCCAACCACTCGTCGAACCCGTGAACCGTCGGCAGCATATCATTGCGGTCGCCCAGATGGTTTTTGCCGAACTGGCCGGTGGTATAGCCCAGTGGCTTCAGCAGCTCTGCCAACGTCGGGTCTTCCTTCTTCAAACCCTCCGGCGCCCCCGGCAGACCGACCTTGGTGAGGCCGGTACGGATCGGCGACTGTCCGGTTATGAACGCCGCTCTGCCAGCAGTACAGCTCTGCTGACCGTACCAATCGGTAAACACCGCGCCTTGCTGGGCGATGCTGTCGATGTTCGGCGTCTTATAACCCATCATGCCCTGGTTGTTGGCGCTGATGTTGAACTGCCCAATGTCATCGCCCCAGATGATCAGGATGTTGGGTTTTGCGTCCTGCGCCCGGGCGGGAGCAGCCGTCACAGCGCACCCAATCAGAAGTGCGGCACTGAGAGCTTTAAGTCCGCGTAGGCCCGGTAGCTTATTCAATCTCATAGCAGCTTCTCCTTCACCATTATGACCATAACAGACTAGCTTTATCGCGGAAATATATCCTCTGCTGTGCGTCGTTTCTGCGCGGGCCAGATCACGTCATCTGTTCCAGATTCGGGCATTGACCATAATCACCCGGCCAATCTAATGTATTAAATTCGTTCTATTTTTTAAAATATTTGGGAGATTTCGTTGAGTGGCGATGTAATTGTTGAATAGCATGATGGGTACTCCTATTGGCGCTGCCAACTATACCGACTGCTCAACAGCGGAGGGTGTCATGACCACGACGGACAAGACGTCGAGCTTCAGAGACCGGTATCCGCGAAAATGTGGGGCACCTCCCACCGGCCCAGGAGGGAAAGCATTGAACCCCGCCTACATTCCCGTACTGTCCGCTTTGGCAGGCTCGCTGATCGGCGGAATGACCGCTGGCTCGTCCAACGCGCGCAGTGCAGCAATGCGTTCAGGCAATCCGAACGAACCAAGCTCGAGACTATTTAAAACGACTTCATCGCCGCCTTTTTATTGCGAGACGCCCTTTCCATCAGGAGGAAGTCAGCATCACCAATATGATACGGCTTTACACGTTGCTCGAACATATGCGGGTGGTTTCTGCCCGTCCAGGTGCCGAACAGCGACGTCGCCATATATTAGCCCAAAAGGGCGTCCAGTATTCTCGCAGTATTGAATCAATACCAGCCCCCTCTTGTTGAGTAAAGAGTACGCCGATCGGGGTCACTTCTCCGATCGCTGATGGCTGCCTATCTGACGTAATCGCGAAAAGGCGACACTGTACCTTTAACCGAATGGGAGAATCCCATGGCACGGCTACCTCTAGTAGCAGTGGCAGCGCTTGCGCTTGCCGCTTCATCCCCCTTATTCTGCATAACGGCTTCACCGGCCTCCGCCCAATCTTTGAGCGCCGGTGACGACGGCAGCGATATCAGCGCCAACGACTTGCGCGACTTCCTTCGCGATGCGCTTCGCGCCCGCAGCGATCGGCGCGACCTGCTCCGGGACCTTATCGCCGAGCGGCGCGACCGTCGTGATGAACTCATGGACCTTCTGGGAGACGGCGGCGACATGATGGGAGACCGCCGCGATAGGCTTCGGGATATCCTCGCGGACCGACGGGATCGTCGGGATGATCTTATGGATCTGATCGATAACCGCGGCGACCGGCGCGAGCGGCTCCTGGACCTTATCTCCGCGCGGCGGGACCGCCGAGATGCGCTTATGGAACTTATTGGAGACAGCGGTGATCGGGGCGGAGATCGTGGCGATCTGCGGCAGCGCCTGCAGCAGCGTTTGGTCGGTGCAGACGAAGAAAACTGCGTCTTCGTAACCCGTAGCTTGCGGGCCGAGAACGGCGATTGGCTGGCATTCGTTCGCAGGCGGGTCTGCCGGGACTAGGCCAGGGGCCGGTTCCACTACGCGTATGAGCGCATAATTTTCCCTATGGCAGCGAAGCAGTTCCCGACGGCGGTGCGCCCGCAAGTGCAACCTCGGGAATAGCTGCGCGAACCGAAACCGAAGCCAGGAGAGGTGAAGTGAACAAGTTTCTTCTCGTAACGGCAGGCCTGCTGCTGATGCCGCTCCCAGCCCTGAGCCAGAGCGCGCCGGACTCCGGTTCTCGCGACCGGAGTTCGATGCAGGATCGTGAAATCGAAGACCTGCTGCGCAGCATCACCGATGAGCCTTCCGGCGGCAGGGACGGCCCCCGGCGCGGCGCTGCCTTCCTCCTCCGCAGCGGCGACGCCACCGTGGCCGTCCGTTGCGACCCGCAGGAATCGATGAAGGACTGCGTGGACTTGACCACGACGCTGCTGGAAAAAGCTCGTTCTGCAATGCCGCCGGGCGGCAGCGCTCCCGGAACCCCGCCGCCGCGCCCGTAGCCGCGGCGACAAGAGATCCCGACGACCGGCAAATCTACCTGACGGCCGTGCTCAGCGTCCTCGTCAACGGCTATAAGTAGAGCAAGATCGGTGAGTTGCTTCCATGGAATTTTCGGAATTTTCCGGCCGAATGTTCCGCGGGCTAGCAATGATCGCCCAAGTACCGACTCTGGCGGGTCCAAGTTAAGGTGCCGCCTTTCTTGCGCGGCAGCGCATGCGCATTGGCTTATTTAGATTCAGCCTAATCAGCCGGGGTGTTCGCCATGACATTCGGACGGAGCATGCTCGCGGGTGCTGCTTTTTTTGCGCTTGGATTTACCCCCATGTCGGCCCAGCAAGTGACAGGTACGCTCGGTGCACCTGGAGCAACTACTACAATCACTGGAAAGCAATTGCCGTCGCCCGATCTGCCTTTCGGCGGCGTGATCAAGGAGAAGGCCTCTGAGTCGACACCCTGGTGGGCACCACGCATCGTACCTCCAAAAGGTGCTCCGAATGTGCTGCTGATCATGACTGACGATCAGGGGTTCGGTGCGCCGAGCACCTTCGGCGGCGTCATCCCCACGCCGGTCATGGACAGGATCGCCAAAGAGGGGATGCGCTTCACGAACTTCCATTCGACATCGCTTTGCTCGCCGTCCCGCGCGGCACTAATCACCGGACGCAACCATCATTCGGTCGGTTACGGTGTCGTCGGTGAGATTGCGACCGGCTATCCTGGCTACGATTCGATCATTCCGATCGAGAAGGGCACGATCGGCACGATCCTCAAGGAAAACGGTTACGCCACCGCGTGGTTCGGCAAGGACCACAACACGCCGTCCTACCAATCGAGCCAAGCCGGCCCCTTCAACCAGTGGCCGACCGGCATGGGCTTTGACTACTTCTACGGCTTCGTCGGCGGCGATGCCAGCCAATGGCAGCCAAACCTGTTCCGCAATACGTCTGCCATCTATCCCTTCGAAGGAAATCCCGGCTGGAACCTGGAAACGGCCATGGCCGACGAGGCTATTCACTACATCAAACAACTCAGTGAGATTGCCCCGGACAAGCCCTGGCTCGTCTACTACGTGCCTGGTGCCACCCATGCGCCTCACCACCCAACACCAGAATGGACCAAGAAGATCAGCGACATGCACCTCTTCGACGAGGGCTGGAACAAAGTTCGCGAGAAAATCTTTGAAAACCAGAAGCGACTTGGCATCATGCCTGAGAACGCCAAGCTGACGCCCTGGCCGGATGGGCTGCCGCAATGGGAATCCCTCAGCTTCGAGGAGAAGAAGCTTTTTATCAGGCAGGCGGATATCTATGGCGCGTACCTTGCTTATGCCGACAACGAAATCGGGCGTGTCATCCAGGCGGTGGAGGACCTCGGAGAGCTAGACAACACGCTGATCATCTACATCGGCGGCGACAACGGAGCGAGCGCCGAGGGCATGCTCAATGGCACGCCGAACGAATTCACCACATTCAATGGCGTCGCTGTTCCGGTGAAAGACCAGCTCCTATGGTATCCATTCTGGGGTTCTGAACGGACGTTCCCACATTTTGCCGCCGGCTGGGCCTGGGCGATGGATACGCCGTTCAAATGGGTGAAGCAGGTGCCGTCTCACTTCGGCGGGACGGCGCAGGGCATGGTCATGTCCTGGCCCGGCCACATCAACGACGCGGGCGGCATCCGCCGACAGTTCCACCACTTCATCGACATCGTGCCGACCATTCTGGAGGCTTCCGGAATTCCGCAGCCGGAGATGATAAACGGCATCAAACAAGAGCCGATCGAAGGCGTCAGCATGATGTACACATGGGACAAGGCCAATGCGAACACGCCCACCACGCATACCACGCAATACTTCGAAATGCTCGGCAATCGCGCCATCTATCACGACGGATGGGTTGCGGCGACCACACCCGCAACACTCCCTTGGGAACTCAGCACCAAGACGCCGCCCGACGTGATCACCGGCTATAATTGGGAACTCTACAACGTCGACGAAGACCCGACACAGTTCACCGATCTCGCCGCAAAGATGCCCGACAAGCTTAAGGAGATGCAGTCCCTCTTCTACGCCGAGGCGAGGAAGTACAATGTGCTACCGCTGGACAACTCGACGCTCGCGCGGTGGAATGCACCGCGACCGAACCTCACGGCAGGACGGACGGAATTCACCTACTCAGGAGAATTGAGCGGAGTGCCGGCAAGCGCAGCACCCAGCACGCTCAACAGGTCCTACACCATCACCGCCGATGTGACGATACCCGAGGACGGCGCCGAGGGCATGATCGTAACCGAAGGGGGGCGGTTCGGCGGCTACGGGTTGTTCCTCAGCAAGGGAGACTACGGCGTCGGTCGGGGCAAGGTCGTGTTCCTCTACAATCTACTCGACCTGAAGCGGACGATATGGGAGGGGCCGGAACTCGAATCCGGCAAGCACACAATCGTCTTCGACTTCAAATCGAATGGTTCGGGCCTTGGCGCAGGCGGTACCGGCGTTCTCTCGGTCGACGGCAAGGAAGTCGTCAGAAATTCCATCGATCATGGCATCCCTGTCACCTTCCCTGAGGATGAAACCTTCGACGTCGGTCTCGACACCCGAACGGGCGTGGCCTTGCTGGAATATAGATATGATACCCCATTTCGATTCACGGGTAAGATCGACAAGCTGACTTTCGAACTGCAGCCTCAGTGACGCATTGCCGCCGGCGAGTGCGTGGCAAAGATGGGCGAGAACGAGGTGCGGATGATACGCGTGCTGGATGTTGCTGCTTTCGGGGAAGCCACCACCGGGCTTGCGCTGGTGGTGGCGCCGTCGTTCGTTGGGAAGGGTTTGCTGGGCGAGGCATTGACGGGCGCTGCGATCCCGACTGCCCGCGTCGCGGGAATTGCCCTTATCGCAGTGGGTATTGCCTGCTGGAGAAACTCAGCCGTCGGGATGCTGATGTACAGCACGGCCGTGACGTTCTACATTGCCTATGTCGGGCTATGGGGTGGGTTCAGCGGCATTCTTCTGTGGCCGGCAGTCGCACTTCACGCCCTGATCTCAATATTGCTTTCCCGCGATTACTGAGTTGCCGCATGCTGGATTAGCTCGCCCGCGTATCACTTACGGTTCATCTGCACGCCGTCATTGACAACTGTAGATGGCGACCGACGTAATAAAGGCCTTGTAGCCGCCGCTGCTCCGCTTAACTTCCCGCCGCAATGCATTGTTGAGGTCGCAGAGGGCCAATGGCACCGGAACCGACCAGAAACTCATTCCGCCGCCGCCGCTTCGCCCGGGGCCGTTTCGACGACCAACCATGGAGCATGCTCCTTGACAAGCACAGGGGGCAAGATTCGACCAACTGTCACCCGCCGTTCAACTCAGGTCGAACCCGGTTCAAGCGCCGCAAATGTCATCAGCAGTAGTAGACGCCGACCGCGCATCGCCTGACGGTTCGTCTTGCCACGCCTGCGACACTGACAGGGGTCAGCGGGCGACCAACGCGGGCCTCGGCGGGAACGCCGGGGCCGAAAGTTCCGCTTGCGAACAGGCTCGCACCTGTTTCCAGCGCTCCCATGCTTATTGCGAGCATGACGAGCATCCACCTGATCCGCCGGTTGGTTTTCATTTTGCTCACTTTCTCTCGTAAATTCCGCCGATCTCATCGAAATCGGGAATATCCTTCATCTCCACCTTCTTTGCCCCGTCCGACGCCAATGTGAACGTGGCAGCGGCCGCGCCCGCACCCCAGGCGCTGAAGTCAAGCGTGTATTGGGGCCAGCCGTCGACCGTCTTGCTCGTGATAATGAAGCGGCATGGGCGTGGCGCGTCCCCCTGCGCGATCCACATCTGCCAGTCTACCTCGGGGGCGCGAAAGCCGACGTGGTTACATTCCTCACCTCGGATCACGCCGCTGCCGAGATCCTTTACTTCGGTCACTTCGGCCAAAAGCACGGCCTCGGCATCCGCACCCAACAGATCGGCCGCAGGCAACGGGCGATGGTACTCGTCGCGGAGTTTGTCGACCAACTGGTCAATCGTGCCCGGCAGATCGGACTGGGCAAAAATGTGCGCGTCTCGGTTCAGGACCGACAGCGTCGTGCCGTCGAAAGTCATGTCGACGTCAGCGAACCCTCCGCGCCGCATCACATGCAGTTTGTCGGGGCGCTGCATGTTGACGCTGCCCGAGCTTGCGATGGCCAGTTTCTGTCCATCCGCTGCCATCACCTCGAGGCTGGAGTCCACATCGAAGGACAGGGTCTGCTGCGCCGCGAGGTATTTGATCATCGCCGACACCATTTCACGCGCCTGCGCTTCATCAGCCAGGGCCGCCGGTGCCCCTACTCCGACGACCAGGGCCGCCGTGACGGCTGCGATCGAGACTGCTCTGCGAAGATCGGAACGCCCAGTAGCAAATAGCATTTGCGTCGCCCTCCGTTGACCAAGCATTAATGCCGTCCTGGCAGGACAAACATCCACCCTACACTAATCACACCGTAGGTGGGAAACTGCTTTGATGAATCATGCGACGCACGGCCCGAAGGCTTACTGCAGAAAAGGCGCGCCAGAGTGCTCAGATGCAAGGGACCCCGCCGTCGTCTTCGGCTTCCATGATCGACCTGCAGCGTCAGTGTGGAGCGCATGACCTCTGATAACGAGGCGCCAGTCCTTCTGTTCAGTCGGGCCTGCTCATCCTCGCAACCGTGGCTCTGCTCGCGCCCTCGTTCGTTGCCCAGGTGGACGGACGTGGAGCCGTTGCCCAGCCTCTCAGCCTCGGGCTCTCGGTCCTGCTGATCCTCGCGTACGGCCTTTCGATGGTGTTCTCCCCGAAGACGCACAAGGAGGCCTTCGCGAGCGCCGGCCATGGCCAGGCGGATGAGGAGACCTGGCCGATCACAGTCGCCCCGGTGCCCCTCGCGCTGGTGACGGTGCTGGTCGCGCTCGTCAGAGGTCTTCGTGTCCTCGGTGCAAATCGCGGCCGAAACGTTGGGAATGTCGCCCGCCTTCGTCGGCTTCGTCGTCGTCGCTATCGTCGGCGCCGCCGCCGAGATGACAACGGCCTTCTCGGCCGCCGCCAAGGACCGCCTCGACCTCCGTGTCGGCATCGCGCTTGGCAGCGCCGCGCAGATCGCACTTTTCGTGGCGCCGGTCCTTGTGGTCCTGAGCTATGTCATCGGGCCGCAACCGATGAGCCTGCAGTTCTGGCCGGGCGCCATCGTGATGATGCTGATCGCGACCATGGCGGCTGCGCTGATGACGAACGGCGGCCGCTCCGCCTAGTTCGTGGGCGTGATGATCCTCATCGTCTACGCGATCTTTGCCCTGACCCTTTTCCTGCTTCCGCCCGCGCCATGACGATGAAAGACGATCCACCTCCGGCGGCGACCGGGGCGAAACCGCGGCGGTATGCACCACCACATCCCGCCGCGTGCGCTACCCGGTGACGCGCGCGACGGCACCTTTTGGCCGGCAGGTCGCCTGGAAGGCTTGCGGCGCAACCGCTTTGGTTCCGTCGCAAACTTGCGCTGAAGACGCGAAACGCCGCCCGTAGAACAAGCGCGCCCACAACTGCGCGCCAAAGGCCGAGGGCGGCAGGATACCGAACAGGTCAAACGGGCGTTTAATATCGGCGCTGCGACGATTGGGCTAACGGGCTCCGCTACGACGTTCCTCAGATGTCAGATTTGCCGCACCACTATTTGCTGCCTGTTTCTGGACAGCCAGATCCGTCTGCCGCTTGACCAAGACTTTACTGCGGCGGAGTGTTCTGCGCGAACCGATGCCTCCCTCGGCACGTTCCCGACGGCTCGCATCCCGAAACTTTCCAGGCGTCGCGCTGTCGGCACGCGCGCCGATCCTGGTTGAGGCGAAGGAAAATGCCCGATGGTCGCTGTACTTCCCGCGATCAGTCCGCTTGTGGCAGGCGTTCGGCGTTCTCCATGCCGTGGACGATGTCACACGAGAGTGCCTGGCTGCGATCCCTATAGATCGATCTTCGGGCGTCGCGTCATACGCGAACTTACCACGCCTCCTCCTCGAATGACGCGGCAAGCCTGGCATGATCGTTTCCGATCAGAGTTTACCTCAAACGCGATCCAACCGCGTGCGGCGACGTTCACCCCGGTACCCAGGAGATTGTCACCGTCCACCGTTACGTCACCGAAGTCGATGCCGATGCGAAATCGCAAGCGGACCTTGGCATCCTGACGTGCGACGTCCGCATTGGGTCCCAGACCTCGGCGACAAGAGCTCCGATGTCCGCTTTTCGTGTTGGATGTCCTGGCAGCGGACGGTCGGCCATCGGCCCCAAAGCGGCCGTTGCCGCGCACAGTTTTTCGCCACCCATGTCGCCGTTGAGCCTAAACTATTTGGCCAACATGCCAGTCTGGTGGAGCCAACCACATTCGGAGGTCGTCATGTTCATCAAGACCACCGAACCCGCCGAGGCAACGGGCGAAATACCAGCGCGTTACGATGCCGAGGAGAAAGTAATGGGACTTGTGATGCAGGCCACCCAGTCGTTACGTCAGGCCGATGTGCTTTCTGTAATATACGCGCTTTGGAGGCGACGGCGACTGTCCGTTGCTCGCTCTCGTGTCCGCCAACTCGACCTCCTCACTCCTTCGCGAGCTCGCCGCAAGCCAGGCGCGCCGGCGGAACCCAAACAGGATTGCACCGACGTTTGACCCCGGTTATTCATGTCGGCGAGCATACTGGCGAGGTGGTCCACGATCCGCACGTCTCACTTGATCGATCAGCGATCGACGACCAGGTCGCTAAGCGGCCTGGAACAGCACGGCAGGAAGAAGCCGGCGTCTATTTCGCGCTGACGAATACCGCCGTCGTGCCTCATATCGACACTTCCACTGACCAGCTTCGACTTGCACGTGCCGCAGATGCCATTCGCACATGACGAGGGAATGCGAACGCCTGCTTTCTTCGCGCAGGCCAGCACGGTATGGTCCGCGCGGACCTCGATAGACTTCCCCTGCTTGGAGAACTGCACGTTGAACGACCGCTCATCGACAGCGTCCGCGACGGGTGCCGGAGCTTGTTCGATGGCCGCGGCATCGAAACTCTCTTCGTGGTAGTTCTGGCTCGGAACCCCAAGTTCGCCGCTGAAGCTTCGCGCGGACCGCATGAAGGGTGCAGGGCCGCAGCACATAATCACGCGTTCCGCGATGTCGGGAACAGCCAGTTGCAAGAGTTCCTTCGAAATCCGGCCGGTTAGACCTGGCCATGACCGCTCATTAGCGATGTCTTCCGGCAGAAGTAGCAAGCGGAGTCCTTTTATACGCTCCGCCAGATGCGAAAGCTCCGTGCGGAAAACGAAGTCTTTTGGTGTTCGTCCGGCATGCAAGAAGACGATGTCCACGGGCTGCGCCGCATCGGCAGATTCCCGGACCATCGACATAACCGGAGTGATGCCAGACCCACCCGACATAAACAGGTACTTCTTGGCGGTGGGGCGAACGAACCTTCCGAGTGGGCCGCATACACGGACGACCGTCCTTGGAACGAGATTGTCGTGAAGCCAGTTCGAGACACGGCCGCCGGGAACGCGCTTCACTGTAACGGTGATGGCATTCTTGCGATGAGGCGACGACGAGATGCTGTAGCAACGCCCTTCGACCTCGTTTTCAATGCCAAGCTCGAACATGAAGTATTGGCCGGCGCTGAATGCGATCTGCTTGTGCTCCGGCGATACGAAAGTGAAGCTTTTCACGTCGTGCGTCTCGGAATGGACGTCAACGCAGAGGAGTTTGTCGTCGGTCTCCGGATCCCAGAACCCGCCGTTGTTCGTGCCGACGGACGCGGTGAGGAGTTCAGTAGCCATGTGCCCGCATCCGTTCGATGTACCAAGTCGCAAACTCGTCGAGCGCACCTTCGCTGAACCTCGAGTACGGCCCCGGTTCGTAGGCGGAATCGAGGATGCCGGCGTACGAGCGCGCAACCAGTTCTGCGTCCTGCTCAGTGGTCTCGGTCCAGACGTGCGTCAGTTTTTCAAGGTCGTAGTCCACACCTTCGACGGCATCCTTGTGAACAAGCCACTTGGTGCGTACCAGGGTCTTATCCGGGGACAGCGGGATGACCATCGAGGTCACGGCGTGGTCGCCCATGAAGTGGTTCCAACTGTTGTGGCCCCACAGATGCATGTCGCCGAGGTCTTTGCGGGTCATGTGCCCAAGCAACTTGGACGAGGCGGCTGTCGCGTCTTCCGTCTGCGACTCGCCGGCACCTGCAATGATAAGGCGCTGACTACGGAAATTGGTTTCAACATTGCGGGTGTGTTCGATCGTCGCGGAAGGGAACCCGTCGGCTTCCCAGGCGGCCGTTCGAGCGTTGTACATCGCAAAGTGCTCTTCAGCCTGCTGGCGATCTGCCGGGCTGAGGCTTTCCGGATCATAACCGAAATCGAGATCGATGAAGGAGACGCAAAGCTCCGGATGGTTCGCCGAGCAGTGGTAGCACTCACGGTTGTTCTCCATTGTGAGCTTCCAGTTTCCCTTCTCGATCACGTCGATCTGATGGGCCACCTTGGCGTTGCGGATGTCGTACGGAGCAAGACGATCGAGCATCGCGTTTTCGAGGTCGGCGATGTCTTCAGGCGGATTATCCGAGAGGCAGACATAGATCAGGCCGCCGATCGACCTGAAGTCTACCGCCTTAAGGCTCTTGCAGCTCTTGTCGAAGTCTTTGCCCATGTGGGGCGCGTAGCTCAGTTCGCCATTAAGCTCGTACGTCCACTGGTGATAGGGACAGACGAGTTTCGATACCACGGTCGAACCCGGATCGAGAATGCGGGAACCGCGATGGCGACAGACGTTCCGCACGACGCGGATTTCATTGTCGTCGTCGCGAAGCAGGATCAGGCTGGTGTTGCTAATATCAATGACGGTCGCATCGCCTGGCTCCGGCACGTCGCACTCAAGGCCGACGTAAATCCAGTGACTGAAGAAGAATACCTCTAGGTCGGCTTGAAATACGTCTTCGCGCGTATAGAGGCCTGCGGGCAGCGAGTGGCCCTCACGGCGGGCATCGAGGAGGTGCGTGATAGAGCAGGCTAGCTTGTTGAGCATCTGTGTCACCCATTGTTGATAATGTGACACTGGTTCCAAAAGCAGCCTTACTCAACGTCATAAAAAATTCAGTTTCGCATAAGCTGATGTAATGTTAGGAGGGCGTATCCCAAATGTTGAGCTGCCGGAATGTCCATAAGGCGAAAACTCCCTCCCTTCACAGCCCTCACAGCTTTCGAAGCCGCTGCGCGGCTTGGAAGTTTTACGAAGGCCGCAAAAGAACTTGGAGTGACGCAGGCGGCGATCAGTCGGCAAATTCATGTGCTCGAGGAGCAGTTCGGCTTTCCGCTTTTCCTCCGACTTCACCGGAAGGTTAAGTTAACCGAAAAGGCGATGGCGTTGGCCTCGGCTGCGCAGGATGCTTTTGATCTCCTGGCGAACAGCGTGGCCGAAATCAGCAAGGGCGATCACGATCCTGAACTGACCATCGCGGCGACAGTGGCGTTCTCGCATTTCTGGTTGCTTCCGAAGATTTCGGAGTTCTCAAGCCAACACCCGGAGATCAACCTGCGCATCATTACGCAGGACGACATGCCGAATATCGAGTCCAGCGACCTGGACGTAGCTATCCGCTTCGGGAACGGAATGTGGCCAGACGGCCAAGCCGAACTCTTGTTCGACGATGAGATTTTCCCGGTTTGCAGTCCCGATTTCGCAGAGCGCGCTGGGACCATCGCGTCCCCGAAAGACCTACTGCGCTATCCGTTGATCTCCAACATGGCGGACGATCCCACATGGACAGGTTGGGGCGAATGGCTGGCGGCCTTTTCGGTCGAACTGCCCAAGAAGAAACCCGGGCTAAGATGCAGCTTATACACCGACGCCATCTATTCGGCATTGAATGGCCAAGGCATCACACTCGGCTGGCGTCATCTGGTAGAAGACCTACTTGCCCAAGGTAGGCTCGTCAAGCTTACGGATGCCGCACTGAAAACCAGAAATGCGTACTTCGCCGTGGTCCCCAAGAGACGTCGTCAAAGTGAAGCGGCGGGATCATTCCTCGATTGGTTGACTGAGACGGTTAATCCGGCGGCTTCGCCAGCCTCCAAAGAGGCCCAACCCAAACGATCTGAGTGAGTGGCGACCGGTTCGCCGAAAACGTCAAGTCGGGGCAAGCTTGCGAGCTCTGACAAGCCCGTTTGCGACCTCGAACGGACCGTCTGCCGCGGCATTCGAGAAACGCTGCGCAGGTCTCGTTCCGGAACGGTCTGAAAGGTGTGCGATGTTGTCAGCGCTTCGCCTATCAGTTCTTCGGCCGATCGGGCAGGAGCGCCCAGAAGGCGAACAGAGGCTTTTCACCCGAGCGCATCGCGTGCCTGATGCCGGGTGAATTGTAGAAGGAGCCGCCCACTCCCGGGGCGAACCAGCCGGAATCGCCGTGCCTGAATTCGCCGTCGGACAGGACGAGGTAGGTTTCTTCCGGCGCATGGTCGTGATCCGGATAACGCACGTTGGGCGCCATCAAGGTTGCGCCCAGCCATACGTCCCGCCGGTCCTCAAGTCCGCCCGGCCCAACGACCAGGGCATTGGCGTGGCTCGTCGGGAAATTTTCGCTTGCCGAACTGTCGTGGGATGACCGTCCCTTCCATTCGAGCATGGGTTCGAGTTGCTCAAACCGCTCGATCAAGCGATCCAGCACATGCTGTCCGGTTTTCGTTGCAAGAATGCCATCGAGAAGCCGGCTGCAGACCGGGAGGCGTTTTGCGATACCCGTTCGCGCCGGCTGCGGCGCCTCCAGATTTGCAGCTATCTGCGCGAGGGAGCGGCGGGAGTTCTGGTCCTGCGCAACGTGGTCGAATGCTGCGAGTGCCGCGTCGAGGAAGTCTTGCAGGACGGAGTTTCGAGCCATCGTCAGATATCCTTGGCAAGGCGCAGCGCGTCGTAGATCGCCGCGTGCGTGTTGCGGGCCGCAACCGCATCGCCGATCCGGAACAATTGGTAAGTGCCGGCCGGGTTGCGTTCGACGGTCTGCGGTTCGCCCGAAATCAGCTCGTCGTAGGAGACTTCCCCAAGGTTCTTCGAGCCTGGCTTCAGCTCGAAATAGAGATCGTCCAGGGGGATGGTGCCGTGATTGACGACGATCTGGTCGACCGTGCGCTGTTTGGCGACGCCACCGTAGTCGCTGCCGACATGGGCGATGATCTGGTTGCCGCTCCTTTCCGCCGCCTCCAGCCGGTAGGTGACGGTGAAGGTCGTGTCGAGCTTCTGCAGCGAACGCATGTAGGGCACGAGGTTCATCGCCATGACCTCGGGCGCGAAGGCGCGGTCCGGCGTCATGATCTCGACCTTGCCGCCGGCCCTGCCGATGAATTCGGCGGCCTGCAGGCCGGCATGGTCGCCGGCGTCGTCATAGACGAGAACGTTGGTGCCGGGCTTCACATCGCCGGAGATGATGTCCCAGGAAGAGACGACGAGCTCGTTGCCTTTCGACAGGACCTCGGTGTGCGGCAGGCCACCCGTCGCGATGATGACAACGTCTGCATTTTCCGCCGTGACCGTGGCGGCGTCCGCCCAGGTGTTGAAGAGGAACGTGACGCCGTGCTTCTCGCACTGGCTCATGCGCCAGTCGATGATGCTGATCATTTCGCGCCGACGCTCGCTCTGCGCCGTCAGGCGGATCTGGCCGCCGGGATTGTTCGCCGCCTCGAACACCACGACCTCGTGGCCGCGTTCGGCGGAAACACGCGCGGCCTCGAGCCCGGCCGGTCCGGCGCCGACGATCACCACCTTTTTGCGGACATCGGCCTTCGGGATCTTATGCGGCATCGTCTCCTCGCGGCCGGTGGCCGCGTTGTGGATGCAGAAGGCGAGGCCGCCCTGATAGATGCGGTCGAGGCAGTAGTTCGCGCCGACGCAGGGGCGGATGTCGTCCTCGCGCTTCTCGATGATCTTGCGCACGATGTGCGGGTCGGTCATGTGGGCGCGGGTCATGCCGACCATGTCGACCTTGCCGGCGGCGATCGCGTGGCGTGCGGTCGCCACGTCCTGAATTTTCGCCGCGTGGAAGGTCGGGAAATTGGTTGCGGCGCGAACCTCGCCCGCGAAATCCAGATGCGGCGCGCTTGCCATGCCCTGGATCGGGATAAGGTCGGTGAGGCCGGCATCGGTATCGATATGGCCGCGGACCACGTTTAGATAGTCGATAAGGCCGCTTTCCTTGAGGCGCTTGGAGATTTCTATCCCCTCCACCCTGTCGGTGCCGCCGGGCAGACACTCGTCCGCAGTATAGCGAACGCCAAGGATGAAGTCGTCGCCCACCCGCTTGCGGATCGCCCTGAACACGTCGAAACAGAAGCGCATGCGGTTTTCAAGGGAACCGCCATACGGGCCGTCGAGCTCGTTGGTAAGGGGCGAGGTGAACTGGTCGATCAGGTGGCCGTATGCCTCCAGCTCGACGCCATCCATGCCCCCGGACTTCATGCGTTCGGCGGCGTCGGCAAAATCCTTGATGATCCGTTCGATGTCCCAGTCTTCCAGCTTCTTCGGGAAGGCCCGGTGTGCAGCCTCGCGGTGGTGGGAAGGGGCGACGACCGGCAGCCAGTCGCCTTTGTCCCAGCGCGTACGGCGGCCGAGATGAGTGAGCTGGATCATGATCGCCGCGCCCGTTTCATGGACGGCATCGGTCATTTCCCGGATCCACGGAACGATTTCGTCCTTGTAGGCGAGCAGGTTGTTGAACACCGGCGGACTGTCCTTCGAGACGGCGGCGGAGCCGGCCGTCATCGTCAACGCCACCCCGCCCTTCGCCCGCTCCACGGTATAGGCGCGGTAGCGTCCCTTCGGCATCCCGTCTTCGGGATAGGCAGGCTCGTGTGACGTGACGATGATGCGGTTACGAAGGGTCAAATGCTTCAGTTGGAACGGCTGAAGCAGAGGATCGTGCGACATGCGACGGGCTCCGGATAATCGCTGCTGTGCCGATACGCTATGCGGAAATGTACATTTGTGTCAACGCTCAAAAACAATGTCGTCATTGTCCTTGACAAGCATGTACATTTTTATTGTCCCGGGCGGATCGATCTGTTACGAAATGGCCATGGAACAAGCGATGAGCGACACCGGTTGGCGTGGATCTCAGGAGGGCTGGCTCGAAGCGGCGTATGACTCGCTTCTCGAAGCAGGCGTGGACTCGGTCAAGATCCTGCCGCTGGCGAAGCGGCTCAATCTTTCGCGGACCAGCTTCTATTGGTTCTTCAAGGATCGGGAGGAACTGCTGGGTGCGCTGATCGCGCGCTGGCGGGACAAGAACACCGGCAATCTTGTGAAGCAATCTGAGGCCTATGCGGAGTCGCTCGCCGAAGCGATGCTGAACGTCTTCGACTGCTGGCTGAACAAGGAATTGTTCGATTCGAAATTCGAGTTCGCAGTCCGCAGTTGGGCGTTGCAATCGCCAGAAATTCTGACCGAGGTGCAAAAGGCCGATCAAACGAGGATCGAGGCGCTGAGTCGCATGTTCATGCGGTTCGGCTATGACGAGGGCCCTGCGGACGTTCGCGCGCGAACCACCTACCTCGTCCAGATCGGCTACATCTCGATGCAGTCCAACGAGGACCTTACGCTGCGCATGAAGCGCATCCCGGAATATATTGCAATTTATACCGGTCAGGTCCCCCAGCAGCGGGAACTCGACCGCTTCTTCGCGCGGCATGGCTACAAACCGGAGTAAAAGCAACGTGGAAACAGGCAGTGGCTTGAGGATTGGCATGATTGGCGGTGCCGGTTGGCTCGGCGGAGCCATTGCTGATGCGATGCTGGAGGCCGCCGTCGTCGCGCCGCAAGACCTGTCTCTCTCCTACCGCAGCGGGTGCCCCGACCGTTTCCCCGGCGCCTTCTGGACATCGGACAACCAGGCGCTCGCCGACCGCTCGGACGTCATCATCGTCTCCGTCCGCCCGGCCGACTGGCCTGGCCTGAAGGTCGATGCCGAAGGCAAGCTCGTCATCTCCGTCATGGCGGGCATTCGCCTTGGCGCGCTTTGCGAGCACCACCAGACCCGGAGGGTGGTCCGTTCCCTTCCGAATGCCGCCGCCGAGGTTCGCAAATCCTACACCCCCTGGATCGCCTCCGCAGAGGTCAACGACGCGGACCGAGCCGTCGTACGGGCGATCTTCGATGCTTGCGGCGCCCAGGATGAAGTCCGGGGAGAGCCCGAGATCGACTATCTCACCGGCCTCACCGGCTCCGGCCCTGCCTTTCCGGCGCTGCTTGCCGAAGCGATGATGACCGACGCCATCGCGCATGGCCTGGACCGGCAGGTAGCCCAGCGTGCCGTCAACACGCTCATCGTCGGTGCGGGCGGGCTGCTGCAACAAAGAGACGAATGTCCAGCCGAGACAGTCAAAACCTTTCTCGACTATCGCGGCACCACGGCGGCGGCGATCGAGGAGATGCGCGCTGCGGGCTTCAGCGCCGCCGTTGCGCGCGGCCTGTCGGCGGCATTCCGGAAATCGGTGCGAATGGGGGAGGCCTCGTAGCTCCGTCAGGGCGGGCCGACGCGGCACCCGCTCGAAAAAAAAGACGCCGCAAACAGAGGGAACAATAATGAAAAGCTTGCTTGCATCGACATGCCTCATCCTCGGCACTATCGCCGGAGGATCGCTGCCCAATGCTGCGGAATGTGGGAACGTCAGCATCGCCAGCATGAACTGGCAGAGCGCCGAGGTGATCTCCAATCTCGACAAGATCATCCTCAACGAGGGCTACGGCTGCAACGCCGAGATCACCATCGGCGACACCGTCCCCACCATCACGTCCATGGCCGAAAAGGGCCAGCCCGACATCGCCCCGGAGGCCTGGATCGACCTGCTGCCTGACGTGGTCAAGAAGGGCACGGAGGAAGGACGCATCATCCAGGTCGGTTCGCCGCTCCCCGACGGGGGCATCCAGGGCTGGTGGATCCCGCAATATGTTGCCGAGGCCCATCCCGACATCAAGACGATACCGGACGTTCTGAAACATCCGGAGCTCTTTCCCGATGCCGAGGATTCAAGCAAGGGCGCCATTCTGAACGGCCCACAGGGATGGGGCGGCACGGTTGTCACCTCGCAGTTCTTCAAGGCCTTCGACGCTGAAAAGGCGGGCTGGAAGCTCGTCGACACCGGGTCTGCTGCCGGTCTCGACGGCTCGATCGGAAAGGCCTACGAGCGCAAGGAGAATTTCGTTGCGTACTACTGGGCCCCGACCGCGCTTCTCGGAAAGTATCAGATGGTGCGCCTTGGGGAAGGCGTCGCGAACGATGCGGCCGAATGGAAGCGCTGCAATACGGTGGAGGCCTGCCCCGACCCGAAGCCCAATGCATGGCCGGTCGACACCATCGTGACGCTCGTCGCCAAGCCTTTCTCGGAAAAGGCCGGCCCGGAGGTGATGGACTATCTGACCAAGCGCTCCTGGAGCAACGACACCATCAACAAGCTGATGGCCTGGATGACCGACAACCAGGCAAGCGGCGAGGACGGTGCCAAGCACTTCCTGACGGAGAACCCCGGCATCTGGAAGACGTGGGTGTCCCCGGAAGCCGCCGCAAAGATCGAGGCCGCGCTCTAAGCCGCAACCGCCATCCGCAGGTGCGATGTGCTGCCAGCACATCGCACCCTTTCCAAGCCGAGATAACAAGAACGGATCGGCTCATTCGAGAAGGTGGAACCGAATGGACTGGTTCTTTAAATTTCCGCACATGGACGACACCGCCCTTCGTGGCCTGAAGAAAGCCACCGACGAAGGATTCCGCGGCTTTACGCGCAACTATGGCGACATAATAGAGGGCCTCTTCACGCCCCTGGCGCATTTCTTGATCGCCGCCGAGCGGTTCATGTTGAAGACCCCCTGGCCAGTCATCACACTGCTCATCCTGGTGATCGCATGGGCGGCCACGCGAAGCGTCCGCATCACACTCGGCTGTCTCGCGACGCTGCTGATGATCGGCTACTTCGACATGTGGGACGATACGATGCGGACGATCTCGATGATCTTCGTCTGTACCGTGCTTTCCATCGCAATCGGCATCCCGATCGGCATCCTGATGTCCCGCTCGGACCGGGTCCAGCGGGTCATCAACCCGATCCTCGACGTCATGCAGACGATGCCGAGCTTCGTCTATCTGATCCCGGTCGTGATGTTGCTCGGCATCGGCAAGGTTCCGGGCCTGATCGCCGTCGTGATCTACGCCATCCCACCGATGATCCGGCTTACCGATCTCGGCATCCGACTGGTAGACAACGACGTCCTTGAAGCCGCAGATGCTTTCGGCGCCGACCGCAAGCAAAAGCTCTTCAAGGTGCAGTTGCCGCTCGCACTACCAACCATCATGGCCGGGATCAATCAGACGATCATGATGGCACTCGCCATGGTCGTCATCGCCTCGATGATCGGCGTTCAGGGTCTTGGCCAGCCGGTGCTGAAGGCGATCGCCAACCAGTATTTTACCCTCGGCATCTTCAATGGCCTCGCCATCGTCGGCATCGCCATCATGTTCGACCGCATCAGCCAGGCCTATGGCAAGCGTCTCCAGAGGCACCGGGAGATCGCCCATGGCTGAGCACGTCTTTGGCGGAATCAAGATCCGCCACCTCTACAAGATCTTTGGACCCAACCCGCGAGCCCACATCGAAGCCGTCAAGAACGGACTGACCAAGACCGAACTGAACGCAAAGCACGGGCACGTGCTCGGGCTGCGCGACATCAATATCGAAATGCCGTCGGGCTCCATCCAGGTCATCATGGGGCTGTCCGGTTCCGGAAAGTCAACGCTGATCCGCCACATCAACCGCCTGATCGATCCGACGGCCGGCGAGGTCCTCGTCGATGGCGTCGACGTGGTGAAGATGCACGAGGCAGACCTGCGCGAGTTCCGCCGCCACCAGACCGCGATGGTTTTCCAGAAGTTCGCTCTGCTCCCCCACCGAACCGTGCTCGACAACACGATCTTCGGCCTCGAGCTCCAGGGCGTGTCTCGCCCGGCGTGCGTCTACACCGCCATGCGATGGCTCGAGCGCGTTGGCCTGAAGGGCTTCGAGCAGAAGTACCCGAACCAGCTTTCGGGCGGCATGCAGCAGCGCGTCGGGCTCGCCCGGGCGCTCGCCAACGACGCGCCGGTTCTCCTGATGGACGAAGCCTTTTCGGCGCTCGATCCGCTGATCCGCATGGACATGCAGACGGTCCTTCTCGACCTCCAGAAGGAGATCAAGAAGACGGTCGTCTTCATCACCCACGACCTCGACGAGGCGCTCAGGCTCGGCGACCAGATCGCCATCCTGCGCGACGGCGAGGTCATCCAGCAGGGCACCAGCCAGGACATCGTCCTGCGACCGGCCGACGACTACGTCGCCAACTTCGTCAAGGAGGTGAACCGCGGCCGCGTCGTGCATGTCGAGGCCGTGATGAGCCCGCTGAAAGCGGTGATCGCTGCGGGAGGGCGGCCGTCAATTTCGGCCGGCGTCACGATCGAGGAGGCCGTGCGCGCCCTCGCATCGGCGCCCGAGGGGGATATCACGGTCGTGGATTCGTCCGGCAAACCGCTCGGCACCGTCACCTTCCGCCAACTGGCGGGTGCGATGGTCAACGCCCATGGCGCCAGCCACCGGGCCGCAGCCTAAAGAAGCGGGCCGGCGAAATCGCCGGCCTTTTTCGTGGCTTGGTAATTCCTGAAATCAATTGCATTTGGAATCGCGCGATGTCGAAAAAATTCCCTCGCCTGTTCTCGCCCCTCAAGCTGCGCTCCCACACGCTGAAGAACAGGATCGTTTTCGGCGCGCATACCGCCAATATGGCCGTCGAGGGCCTGCCCACCGAGCGGCACGCCGCCTATTACGAAGAGCGGGCGATCGGCGGCGCGGCGATGATTGTCGTCGAACCCATGCCCGTGCACGCGGCGGCCGTACTCACCCGCGGCAATTTCCGTCATTGCGACGACGCGGTGGTTCCGCACTTCAAGAAGGTGGTCGAGGCCATCAAGGGGCATGGGGCTGTGGCGATCCAGCAGCTCTATCACGTCGGGGCGCATGGCGACTCCGACAACTCGTTCCATCCGCATTGGTCGCCATCCGGCATGCCCAGCTATCACGACAGTGACGGATCGCATCCGATGACAGAGGCGGAAGTCCTCGAGACGATCGACGGCTTCGTTGAGGCGGCGCGGCGATGCCGCGACGCCGGCTTCGACGGCGTCGAAGTCTGGGCGGCCTATCTCGGCATGGTCGATCAGTTCTGGACACCGTGGTGCAACCGGCGCGACGACCAATGGGGCGGCTCGCTCGAAAACCGCACGCGCATGTCGCGAGAAATCCTGGCGCGCATCCGCGAGGTGTGCGGCTCCGACTTCATCATTGGGCTTGCCGTCAGCGACGAGCCGGACGTGAAGGTCGCCCTCCAGCGCGATGAGCTCGCCGAGATCATAAGGCTGCACGACGAACTTGGCCTCGTGGACTATGTCACCTGCGGCTCGGGCGGCTATCTCGATTTCTACAAGCTCATGCCGACCTTCCTCTATCCGGAAAAGCTCGGCGCCGATCTCGCCTCCATCCTGAAGGGCGTCGTCAAAAACGCCGTCGTGATTGCCGAAAGCCATATCCGGACCCCGGAAAACGCGGAGACGGTGCTCGGCGAGGGCGCGGCCGACCTCGTTTCGATCGTGCGCGGCCAGATCGCCGACCCGCATCTCGCGACGAAGGCCGGCGAGGATCGCCCCGAGGACATTCGCGGCTGCATCTCCTGCAACCAGATGTGCTGGGGGCGCCGATCACGGGACTACTGGATCAGTTGCCTGATCAACCCGTCCGTTGGGCGCGAGTTCGAATGGAATGGCGATCGCTTCCACAAGGCCGGCGTTCCGAAACGCGTGCAGGTGATCGGCGGCGGCCCGGCCGGATTGGAGGCGGCAAGGGTGGCCGCCGAACGTGGCCATCAGGTCGTGCTCGCCGAAGCGTCGAGCCGCCTCGGCGGCAGCTTCCTCCTGGCGGGCATGCAGCCCCGCCGCGCCCAGATTCTCGATCTCATCGCCTGGTATGAGCGGCAGCTCGAAAAGCTCGGCGTCGAGGTTCGCCTCAACACCTATGTCGAGGCGGAGGACATCGACCCTGCCGACGTGGATGTCGTTGTCGTCGCGACAGGCTCCTACGCCGCCGAAACGGGGTTTCAGAAAGCGCTCCCGACAGTCGAGACGATGCCGGGCATCGATGGCGGCAAGGTCTTTACCATCGAGGCCATCATGGCTCGGCAGGCGAGGGCGGACAGGCGCGTTCTGCTTCTCGACGAAGGCGGCGGCTGGCGCGGCTGCGGAACCGCCTGGAAACTCGCCGAGGAAGGTCACGAGGTGACGATCATCACGCCGGATCCGTTCGTCGGCAAGGAACTACAAAGAACCGCTGCCGACGTTCCGATGCGGCAGGCGCTGCGTAAACTCGGCGTCCAATGGATCGTCGAAGCCAGCATCGCCGAATGGCATGGAACCGGCGCGACCATCATCGATCATAACACCGGCGAGAGACGGTTTGTCGAGGCCGACACGCTGGTCACGGCGACCACCAACATGCCGGCCGACTGGCTGATACCGGGCCTGGCGGAGCAGGGGTTGGCGATACGCCAGATCGGAGACTGCGCAGCGCCGCGGCAGGCGCCGTACGCCTTCTTCGAAGGCCGGAAGACAGGACTGGAGATCTGACACAGCAAGACCGGTCGAGTTCGAGGCCGGCCTGCCTCCTGCGACCACGCCCGCGGACCCGCCGGAGCACGGCGGAGCCTAACCAGGTGTCCGGAAGGGTCGCAATCCTGGCGATCAGCCCGCCATCCGCCAGCGGGTGATCCTGCGGCGGTCATCCATGTTGATCTGGGAATAGGTGCGTGTCATGCGCTGGCCCTCGCGTGAGATAAGGCATTGTTATATCCCGCAAGTCGCACTTCAAATTTGAACCCACCACACTCAACGCGACGGCGAGGCCCACAGCAGCGCAAACATTCTGCCCATGGATCGAGTCTATGCAAACAAAAGTGGAGTTTCCGACCACCGTTCAGGGCCACGAGCAATCATCGATCCGCGTCCGTAATGCTCCCAGAAGGAGACGTGACGTCGGCGCGAAAATCTTGATTGGCGGAACTCGTTGTAACTCGGATATTCGATGCGCCGCCAAGCACGGTATTCAGGGCTTGGAGCAAACCCGAGCTCTTCCAGCGCTGGTGGGTGCCAAAATCTGCACCTGGCATTTTGCTCCTATCGTGCGACATGGACGTCCGTACGGGCGGCACATATCGCCTGGAATTCGGTGCCGGCGGTTCAGAAACGATGGCCTTCTACGGCAAGTACCTCGAAGTGGTGGCGAATGAGCGCATCGTCTGGACCAATGACGAGGGCGAAGAGGGCGCGGTCACGACCGTGACTTTCGAAGATCAGGGCGGGAAGACAGTGCTGACCTTCCACGAAGTTTACCCGTCCCAGGAAACGCTTGAGGAGGCACTCCAAGGCAGTGCGGCCGCCTTGCCGGAACAACTGGAGCAGCTCGACGAATTGTTTTCCGGCAGGGGCGGGTAGCGGGCATCGGGAAACCTGCCTTTGCACAACACACTCCTAATGTTGGCTTCTTAACCAGCAGCGACAGGAGACCGCCGCCAAAGCGCCAACGGGGGGAAGTGACTTCAGCTTCGCGCCGCCCTTTCGGTCGTTCACACCACCCGCTCGAACTCCTGAAAGCCGTCCGTCCGCTTCGCTAATGTAGCCCCGTCCGGAACGCGCCAAGAGGAGATATGGCGACCGACCATGGTTCGGCGGTGCGAACAATAACGGGTTGCCTGGCTAACTCTTCTCCGGCCAATACACTGGCTTCGCCGTTGCAAACGTGAATATCACTTGTTCGCGGGAAGTGCTATAGTTCACTGGCAGCCGGAAGGGGCGCTTGCCAGTTGTTCTTACACGCTACGAAATGATAGCCAAGCTCGGTTTCGCGGCGGTGTGCCCGGTGTTTCGCCGCACCGAATAAACAGAAATGTTCGGACCGCTCCTTGGTGCATCGCCTGCACCATTGGAAGCCGAGTGTAGGAGCATCGCAAGGGATTGAGGATCGGATAACACGAGAAGAACCTCATGAGCTGGCTCGAGCCTACCACACAGGCCTTCATCGACAGCCTTGGCGGCGCAACCCCCATCTACACGCTCTCGCCCGAGGCGGCTCGCAACGTGCTCGCCGACGCACATGAAATAGGTGTCGGTGAAGCTCGCGCCCGCGCGCAGCAAGGACCGTGTCGTCAAGGTCGGTCCCAAGGGGCGCACCGACATCCGGAGCTATCGGCCAGAAAGCGCCAAGGCCCAGTGCTCGTGGTGATCTACACCCACGGCGGCGGCTGGGTGGATCACCGTCGAGCATGCGCCCGGCGGGTCGAGCGCTATCCACCGGCACAATGCACATGCGTTTGTTTACGTGTTGGAGGGCTCCGCCGTGTCGCAACTGAAGGGCGGCGTCGGATGTCCTCGAGTGGGCGCTGAACGCGCGGGCCGGCTCGTGTTCGAAACCGTTGTACCAGTCGGGTGCTCGAACCCGACCGCGAACACCGCGTTCGCCGGCAAACGTCAGCCGGTCGCCGCCGGTTGCCAACACCGGGACCGCCTTCTGCGGGAACTGGCGGCGAACCGCGAGCCGCTGGTGGCCACGCACCTGCAGTTCCCGTCTGTCTGCCATGTGGCGGCGGCCGGCGATGCCTTCCGTTGGGTACCTGCCCCCTTGGGAGTATTGACCGCTTGTCGGGCCAGGGCCGAACGGGGCGAGCGCATGCGTTTGAATACCCGGTTGAATCTCAGCTTTGTTCGACACCGCGTGTCTTCACCGGCTTGGGTTTCGCCTCCTCCACCGTGTTGCGCGCGAGAGTAGCAGTGAGCTTCAAACCGAAAGGGGAAGTCACATGACCGAGAGCAAGGAAACAGTCGATCAGGACCGCCGTCGGCTTTTGGCTGCGGCTACGGCGGGTGTTGCCGCCGCGAGTGCCTCCAGCCTGCTCCCCTCACGACTTTCAGCCACGCCCCAGGGTGACGGTATTCGTCCGTTTCGCTTCGAGGCATCCGAAGACCAACTTGCCGATCTTCGCCGGCGCGTCGCGGCAACCCGCTGGCCAGACAAGGAGCAGGTCGCCGATGAGACCCAGGGCGTGCGCCTTGCGACCGTGCAAAGTCTCGCGCAGCACTGGCAGACCAGCCATGACTGGCGGGCGGTCGAGGCGAGGCTCAACGCCTGGCCGCAGTTCATGACCGAGATCGACGGACTCGACATCCATTTCATTCACGTGCGTTCGAAGCACGAGAACGCGCTGCCAATGATCGTCACGCATGGTTGGCCCGGCTCGATCATCGAACAGATGAAAATCATCGGTCCGTTGACTGATCCCACGGCGCATGGCGGAACGGAAGCGGATGCCTTCCACCTGGTCGTGCCTTCGCTGCCTGGATATGGTTTCTCCGGCAAGCCCACGGAGGTTGGCTGGAACCCGCCGCGGATCGCCAAGGCCTGGGCCGTGCTGATGCAACGCCTCGGCTATGCACGCTACGTTGCCCAGGGTGGCGATTGGGGCAATGCGGTTACGGAGCACATGGCCTTGCAGCAGCCGCCCGGACTGATCGGAATCCATACCAACATGCCTGCCGCAGTTCCGGCCGAGATCAACAAATCCCTTGCCGCGGGAACGCCGCCCGGCGGGCTCTCCCCCGATGAGCTCGATGCCTGGAACCAGCTCGATTTCTTCAACAAGAACGGCCTTGGCTACGCGATCGAGATGAACAACCGCCCGCAGACGCTCTACGCCCTGGCCGATTCGCCCGTTGGCCTCGCAGCCTGGATGATCGATCACGACGACCGCAGCGAGAAGATGATCGCCCGCGTCTTCGCCGGCCAGACCGAGGGTCTGTCAAAGGACGATATTCTCGATAACATCACGCTCTACTGGCTCACCAACACCGGGATCTCCTCGGCGCGGCTCTATTGGGACAACGCGCATCATCCGACGGGCGGCTTCTTCGATGTACGCGGCATCACGATCCCGGTCGCCGTGACCGCCTTCCCGGACGAGATCTATACGGCGCCGCAAAGCTGGGCAGAGAAGGCCTATCCCAAGCTGATCCACTACAACAAGGCTCCCAAGGGCGGCCACTTCGCGGCCTGGGAACAGCCAACGTTTTTCGTCGAGGAGATGCGGGCGTCCTTCAAGTCGCTGCGCAATCCGACGTGACATCGGAAGGAGGCGTGCTCATGGATGGCAGCGGCCACCTGGAAGCTGTTGATTACGGCCGCCGCTCCGTCGTTGGCGCTGCGGCCGTGGCGTTTGCCGCCGTCGAGCTGGGATTAAGCGTGCCGGCAAGGGCGGCGGCCGCTGCGAGCGGGTCAGCAGCCCTCGTACCGTCCGCATTGGGCCCGCTCAAGCAGATCGATGCCGGGGTGCTCAGCATTGGATATGCAGAGCTGGGACCCGCGGCCGGCCCGCCAGTCATGCTTCTTCATGGCTGGCCATACGATATCCACACCTATGCCGATGCAGCGACACTGCTGGCGGCAAAGGGGCGCCGGGTGATTGTGCCTTATCTGCGCGGTTACGGCACGACGCGCTTTCTGTCGCACGATGCGGCGCGCAACGGTCAGCAGTCGGCGCTCGCCGTAGACGTCGTCGCTCTGATGGATGCGCTGGGCATCGAGAGGGCTACGATCGGCGGCTGCGATTGGGGTGCGCGGACGGCCAACATCGTCGCCGCGCTGTGGCCGCAACGCTGCAAGGCGATGGTCTCGGTCAGCGGCTATCTGATCGGTAGTCAGCAGCTCGGCAAGATGCCGCTGCCGCCGAAGGCGGAGCTGCAATGGTGGTACCAGTTCTACTTCGCGACCGATCGCGGCCGTGCCGGCTACGAGAAGTACACGCGCGATTTCGCCAGGCTGATCTGGGAGCTCGCGTCGCCGCAATGGCGTTTCGACGACGCCACCTTCGAGCGGAGCGCTGCAGCCTTCGACAACCCGGACCATGTCGACATCGTCATGCATAATTACCGTTGGCGGCTCGGACTTGTCGAAGGCGAGAAAGCCTACGCCACTCTTGAGCAGCAACTTGCAAAAGCCCCGGTCATCGACGTGCCGACGATAACGCTCGAGGGCGACGCGAACGGTGCGCCACACCCCGATGCCAGCGCCTATGCCAAGATGTTCACGGGCAAGTACGAGCACCGGGTGATCACGGGCGGCATTGGACACAACCTGCCGCAGGAGGCGCCCCAGGCCTTCGCAGAGGCGGTGATCGACATCGACACCGACAACTAGAACCAAGAAGTGCATCACCGGCCCCCGTGGAATGGAAAGGGACGCCTTATGGCCTTCAACATCGAAATCAACGGAAAGCCGCATACGGTCGATGTCGACGCCGACACGCCATTGCTATGGGTCCTGCGCGACGTGATCGGTATGACCGGCACCAAGTTCGGATGTGGAATGGCGCTATGCGGCGCGTGCACCGTACATATCGACGGCGTGGCGACCAGATCATGCATCACGTCGGTCCACAGCATCGGCGAGTCGAAGGTGACCACTATCGAAGCCATCGGCGCGACCCCGGCCGGGGCGGCAATCCAGAAGGCCTGGCTCGATCACCAGGTCGTGCAATGCGGCTATTGCCAGTCCGGACAGATTATGTCGGCGGCGGCGCTGCTTCAGAGCAATCCTGATCCGACCGATGCGGACATCGATAACGCGATGAGCGGCAATATCTGCCGCTGCGGGACCTATGTCCGCATACGCGAGGCGATCAAGCTCGCCGCGCAAGCTGGCAAGCAGGGAGGCTGACATGACCCTCGCTCGAACCCTATCCGCCGGCTCCAATCTTTCCCGTCGCAACTTCCTGGTGGCCAGCGCTGCTGCCGGCGGCGGGCTGATACTTGGTCTCGCTCTGCCGTTCGGTCGCAGCGAGGCCGCTGGTTCAGCCGACTTCACTCCGAACGCGTTCATTCGCATCGGCAGCAATGGCGAAGTCGTGTTGACCATGCCCTATGTCGAGATGGGGCAGGGGACCTACACCGCGATCCCGATGCTGATCGCAGAAGAACTGGAAATGAGCCTGGCGCAGGTTCGTCTGGAGCATGCCCCACCAAACGAAAAGCTCTACGCAAATCCATTGCTGGGGGTGCAGGCGACCGGCAACTCGAATGCGATTCGAGGGGCCTGGAAACCCCTGCGGGAGGCCGGGGCGACTGCGAGGACGATGCTGGTCGCGGCCGCGGCGCAGCGCTGGGGCGTTGATCAAGCGGCTTGCCGCGCGCAAAACGGGGAGGTGATCCATGAGCCGACTGGCCGGCGTGCCAGTTACGGTGACCTGGCCGCCGAGGCATCGAAGATGCCGGTTCCGGAAAGCGTGTCGCTCAAGTCACCCCAGGATTTCACGCTTATCGGCACCCCGGCCAAACGGCTGGATGCGACTGCCAAGGTCAACGGGACGGCAGTCTATGGCATCGACGCCCGCCCGGCGGGCGTGAAGATTGCGACCCTCGCGCAGTCACCGGTTTTCGGCGGCCGGGTGAAGAGCGTCGACGATACCGCATCCACGGCAGTCAAAGGCGTGCAGCAGATCGTCCGGCTCGATGATGCCGTTGCTATCGTCGCCGATCACATGGGCGCTGCGAAGAAGGGCCTGGAGGCGCTCAGGATCGAGTGGGACGACGGCCCCAACGCCGCGCTCGGTACCGAGCAAGTCGCCCGCCAGCTCGAAGAGGCGACGCTCAAAACCGGCGCGGTGGCGCAGAACGTCGGTGATGTCGAAATGGCGATGGCGAACGCCGCGACCAGGCTCAAAGCCCGTTACGAGGTGCCCTTTCTGGCCCACGCCGCGCTCGAACCGATGAACTGCACGGTGCATTTTCGCAAGGAGGAGTGCGAGATCTGGATCGGCAGCCAGGCCGTGGCTCGTGTCCAGGCGATGGCCGCCCAGGCCTTGGGCTTGCCGCAGGACAAGGTCATCGTACACAACCATCTGATCGGCGGCGGCTTCGGCCGTCGGCTGGAGGCTGATGGCGCTCTCCGCGCCGTCGAGATCGCCAAGCATGTCGACGGCCCCGTGAAGGTGGTGTGGACTCGCGAGGAAGATATCCAGCATGACATGTACCGGCCTTACTGGTTCGATCGACTTTCCGCAGGATTGGACGGGGAGGGCAGGCCAGTTGCCTGGTCCAACCGCTTTGCCGGTTCCTCGGTCATCGCGCGTTGGCTGCCCCCCGGGTTCCATGACGGCCTCGATCTCGACTCGACGGAGGGTGCTATAAACCTCCCCTATGACCTGCCGAACTTCCATGTCGAATATGTGCGCGTGGAACCGCCGGGCATACCAACCGCCTTCTGGCGCAGTGTCGGGCCCTCGCACAATGTCTTCGTCACCGAGAGCTTCATCGATGAAATGGCGGCGGCAGCGAGGCAGGACCCGGTCGCCTTTCGCAGGTCGCTTCTCTCCAAGTCGCCGCGAGCGAAGGCGGTGCTCGACCTCGCAGCGGAAAAGGCTGGATGGGGCGAAGCAGTGCCGAAGGGAAGAGGGCGAGGGGTTGCGCTGCAATTTGTGTTCGGCAGCTACCTTGCCATGGTCGCCGACGTCGAGGTGTCGGAGGACGGCGCGGTTCGTGTGCATCGGGCGGTCTGCGCCGTTGATGTCGGCACCGCCGTCAATCCCGACACCGTTGAGGCGCAGGTGCAAGGCGGCGTCATATTCGGAACGACAGCGGCGCTCTACGGCGAAATCACGTTGAAGAACGGGCGTGTCGAGCAGGCCAATTTCGACTCCTACCAGATGATCCGAATGAACGAGGCCCCGACGATCGAAGTGCACGTCGTCAAAAGCGAGGAGCCACCCGGAGGATTGGGCGAGGCCGGGACCTCATTGATCGTCCCCGCGATCGCCAATGCGGTCTTCGCCGCGACCGGCAGGCGGCTGCGCAAGATGCCGATCGGAACCGCTTTGGCGAAGCAGGGCAACTGACCGGGCGTGACACGAAAGGAACTGGGTTGAACGATTTGCTGGCTCATTCCGCTTACAAATATGTCCTCTGTCTCGCTCTGGCTGTCAGCCTGGCAGCTTCGGCATCGGCTGGTGGTGTCGAGCCTTTCCCGGCCGAATTTCACTCCGATCAGATCGCGACCAATGGCACGAGCCTGCATGTCCGCATCGGCGGCCAGGGGCCGGCGGTCGTCATGCTGCATGGCTTTGGCGATACCGGTGACATGTGGGCACCGCTAGCGGCCGTGCTGGCAAAGGACCACACCATCATCGTTCCCGACCTGCGCGGCATGGGCCTGTCGGCGCATCCGGACTCTGGTTACACCAAGAAGAACCAGGGTGTGGACATTGCCGGCGTGCTCGATCACCTGAAGATCGAAAAGGCCGATCTCGTGACCCATGATATCGGGAACATGGTCGGCTACGCCTTCGCCGCACAGTTCCCGGACCGCGTGACGCGCTGGGTCGTCATGGACGCACCGCTGCCTGGCGTCGGCGACTGGGACAATATCATACGCGATCCGCGCCTGTGGCATTTCAACTTCCGCGGCCCGGACGTCGAACGGCTGGTCGCGGGGCGTGAGCGCATCTATCTGGACCGTTTCTACAACGAACTTTCCGCCAATCCTGCCGCGATCGACGAGGCGACACGCAACCACTACGCCGAACTCTATGCGCGGCCTCTGGCGATGCATGATGCGTTCGAGCAGTTCGGCGCCTTTGCCCAGGATGCTGCGGACAACAAGGCGCTGCTTGCCAAAAGCGGGAAACTGGCCATGCCGATCCTCGCGGTCGGCGCCGAAGAGTCCTTCAACACCGCGATGGCCGACGACATGCGTTTCGTTGCTACAAACGTGACCGGCGTGGTGATCCCCAACTCCGGCCATTGGCTGATGGAGGAACAGCCGGCGGCCACAGTGAAAACCATCGCTGATTTTCTGGAAATGAAGTGAGGCGAACCGGCCAAATCGGGCGATATTTCCAATCATTGTTCGTGTAAGCTACTGCCAGAATGGCGCCACCGCCGCCATTACGAGGCGCCTAGACGCCGAAACGACAACGGGGCCTGCCAGGGCGACGCTTGTAGCCCATCGGTGCCTCGACGGTGCGGCCATGGCCGCGTTCGATGTGAGGCCAGGTCCTGGTGGTCGCGCGGCCCGAAGCGTCAAGACGGAAGCGCGACTGCAGTAGATTTTGTGATGTGAGCTCGAACGCGGAGGCGGTAGAGTGAAAGAACCATCACGCAGCTCGCCGAGCGCTACGCCGAACCCAACCGATTTGAAGAGTGCGCCGGACAGCGCCGGGCTAACCGAAGCCTCGGGCGTCGCTTCCCACGCAAAAATGGATAAATCAAACCCGTCGAACGAAACGGAAACGATTAGGCCAATCGATGACAACACTGCGCCGTCACCGACACCTCCGCCGCCAGCGGATCAGGCCAAGACCCCGTTCGCCGCAGCAACCATCGTTGCCATCAGCACTGCCGCGATCGTGGGGTTGTCGCTGTGGTATCTGGTGCAGCCGCAGCCTCTGCTGGTGCAGGGCGAGGCAGACGCGACGCGCATAGACATTGCGGCGCGCGTCGAGGGCCGCATCGGTCAGCGGCCGGTGTCTCGTGGTGACAATGTGACGGCCGGCCAATTGCTCGTCTCGATCGACAATCCGGAGCTGCGGATGAAGTTGAATGAGGCCGAAGCGGCGCGGTTGGTCGCGATTGCCGATCTCACGCGCATCGAGGTCGGTACCCGCGCCGAGGTCATCGCCGAGCGCAAGGCGGCCGTCGCTGCCGGTGAGGCGAGCCTGACGCTTGCGCAGGAGACCTATGACCGCACCGTGCAATTGACGAAGAGCGAAACCGCGTCGCTGCAGCGGCTGGACGAAGCGACGGCATCGCTCGACGTCGCCAAACGATCTTTGGAGCAGGCCAGGCTTGCCTCCGACGAGGCAGTCGCCGGATATACGGCCGAGGAGCGCGGCGTCGCAAAAGCTGCCGTCGGCAAGGCAGAAGCGGCGATCGTCACCCTCAAGGCACAGGTTGCGGAACTGACGGTCAGCGCCCCCGTTGCGGCGCAGGTCTATCAGGTTGCAGCCGAACCGGGGGAATATGTCTCGCCCGGCATTCCCCTGCTTTCGCTTGTCGATCTCGGCGACGTCTGGCTGCGGTTCGACCTTCGCGAGGACCTGCTCAAGGGACTGAAGGTCGGCGATCGCTTCTCGGCAAGGATTCCCGCGCTTGGCGACATGCCGATAGAGGTCGAGGTGCGGACGATTGCAACGCGTGGCGAATATGCCGGGTGGCGGGCGACGCGGGCAACCGGTGACTTCGACCTGCGTACCTTCGAGGTGAGGGCCTATCCGGTCAAGAAGGTCGACGCCCTGAGGCCGGGAATGAGCGCCTACGTTGACTGGCGGCCACGATAATGCCAGCCGGCCATCGCCCCGGAATTGTCAGTGTGGCAGTTCGCGAGGTAACCTGGATCTGGCGGGACAAGGTGGCGCTCCTGCTCGTGGTCGGCATTCCATTGCTCGCCTTCGCACTACTCGCTGCGACCTTCAGCAATGCCGTCATACGCAACCTCCATGTGGATGTCGTCGATCAGGACCGCTCGAAGACTTCGCTAACGTTCGTTCACGCGATCAGCGCCGCACCCGGCGTGGATGTCGACCGGCGGTCGGACGATCTCAATGATGCAATGCATGCGGTCCGATCAGGCAAGGCCATTGCGGCGGTCTATATCCCCACGGATCTCGAGCGGGACATTCAGAGCGGGCGGCGGCCGCAGATCGTGATCTTCTTCAACAAGCAGTTCTTCACGCCCGGCAATGTTGCATCCGGTGCGCTGCAGGGGGCCGTCGCAGCCGCCGTGGCCGACCTGCCACCCGGTCGACGCCCGACATCCTTTCAGCTCGGCCCGCTGATCGTCGAACAATATGTGCTGACCAATCCTGCGTTCAATTATGCGCAGTTTCTGCTGCGTGCGATCTTGCCGACGGTCCTCCACGTCGTGATCGCTATCGCTGCAGGATATGCCGTCGGCTCGGAGTTCGGGACACGCGACATCGGCGATTGGCTGGAGACTGCTGGAGGCAGCAGCCTGACCGCGCTCGTCGGCAAGCTGTTGCCCTACTTCATCATTTTCCAGCTCATGATGGTCATAGGGCTTGGCATCATTCACGGCCTGTTTGAGATACCGTTTCGGGGCAACGCGGCGCTTGTGGGCGTTTCGGCCTCCCTGCTGATCATCGCCTATCTATCCATAGGGGCGCTGCTGCAACTGCTGGTCCGAAATCTTGCCTTCGGACTGAGCTTGACGGGCATCGTCTGCTCCCCGGCCTTCGGATACGCCGGTGTGGGGTTTCCGGTCCTTGCAATGGGCGCATTTGCGCGTGGCTGGGGCGCGCTTCTGCCGCTACGCTGGTACATCCAGATTCTGTTTGACCAGGCGGCACGCGGTGTACCCGCACAGGATTCGGTCACGCCTTTCATGATGCTCGGCGGCTTGGCCATCGCCTATTTCGGCCTGGCCTGGATCAGGCTGCGCTCCGTTTCGCGTCGCCCGGTGCGCATTCCGGTGGACAGGCCGGTCCCACCCGGCCGGGGCCGGATCAGTGTCGTGCGCGCGTTCACTGACGAATACGGCCGCGTCCTTCGGGACCGCGGCGCCTTCAGCCTGATCGTGCTCGCGCCGCTCATCTATGGGCTGTTCTATCCCCAACCCTACCTTGGTCAGCTCATCAAGGATGTTCCGGTGGCCGTCGTCGACGACGATAGGTCGAACGTCAGCCTGACCATCATCCAGGCCCTCGATGCCCACGAAAATCTCAAGGTCGCGCTTCGGCCAACCACTCTGGCGGAAGCGCAGAGGGCGTGGGCGCGTCGCGAGGTTTTTGGAATCTTGAGTATTCCGGCTGGCACGGAGCGCGACGTTCTGAAGGGCGGTGGCGCAAGGTTACCTGCTTTCGTCGACTCCGCCTATTTCCTGCTCTATAATCGCACCCTTCAGGGCATTCAGGAATCGGTGGGGGCAGTCCGCGCCGATCTTGCAGCGCGAAGCGCGCGGCCGGATAGCAGCCTCTACCGGGCCGCGTTGGCTGGCAGCGCCCCCGTGGAGATCCTGAACCAGCCTCTTTTCAACCCCACCGGTGGTTACGGCAGCTACATTGTGCCAGCCGCCTTCGTCCTGATCCTGCAACAAACGCTCTTGATGGGGGTGGCAACGGTTGGCGGCGCGACGTTCGAAGGCGGTGGCCACGCCGCGCGCCGCAACCGCAACGCTTTGATGGCGGTGATCGGCCAGAGCCTTGCTCACCTGTTGCTGTCGCTGCCGGGTTACACGCTCTTCCTGGTCGTCCTTCCGCGAGTCTACGGCTTTTCCGCGAACGAACACGTCTTCGAAATCCTGGCGCTTGCCATTCCCTTCATTCTGTCCGTCAGTTTCCTCGGCCAGTTTGTTGGAAGCTGGTTCAAGCGCCGTGAGACCGCGGTGCTGCTGTTCATCGCGATCAGCCTGCCGCTCTTCTTCCTTGTCGGCGTGGCCTGGCCACCCGAAGCAATCCCTGCGGGTCTCCGCACCACCAGCATGATCCTGCCAAGCACGTCGGGAATTGACGCGCTGGTGCGCGTCAACCAGATGGGTGCTTCGCTGGTTGATGTCTTTGGTGACTGGGTGAGGCTCTGGGTGCTGGCGGGCGCATATGCGCTGCTGGCGGTGGCCGGTACCCGGATTGCATCTGCCCGGGGAGGCTAGAATGGATGCTGGATCTCGACGCCGTCTCCTGATCGCCCTGGCCGTCGCGGCCGTAACAGGTCTTTTGGCGACGAGGGGCGCACCCGCGCAAGACGCGGAGCGGTCGTTTCCCGGTATGGTCCGCCGGACGGAGATAAGGATCGCGCCGGAGATATCGGGTCGGCTGGGTTCGATTGCGGTTTCACCCGGCGAAAAGGTCCGGAAGGGCGACCTGCTTGCCGTCATCGACAATCCCGATCTCGTCGCCCTCGTGGGCGAAGCCAAGGCTGCGGCGGCGAGCGCACGGGCCGACCGCGACAGGGTCCTTTCGGGCGTCAGAAGCGAAGAAGTGGCAATCGCCGACGAAAGTGTGCACACGGCCGAGGCGAACCTCGTTCTCGCCCAACAGCAATACACGCGGACCAGCGCCCTCCTGACCAGAAACGTCGCCAGCCGCCAAGCCGCGGATGAAGCGGCCGCTTCGCTGGCAAAGGCCGAGGCCGACCTCGACCTGAAGCGGGCTCGGGCGGCGGCGGCGCGCGCCGGCCCCACGGTGGAAGAACGGGCACTGGCCGAGGCCAGGGTCGCACTTGCCGATGCGACGGTCGCGCAGCTCGGAGCGCGCCTTGACAAGACGAAGCTGATCGCGCCGTGCGACGGAACGGTCCGCATACGGGTGGCCGAACCGGGGGAGATCATGGGGCCCGGAAAGCCGGTTATGACGTTGGAGACCGACGAACGCCAGTGGTTTGCCTTCACATTGCGCGAGGACCAACTGCAAAATATCGCCCTTGGCGCTGCGGTGACGCTGGTCGCTCAGGATGGACGACGCATCGCCGCCCGCGTCACGGAACTGCGTCCGCTCGGCGAGTTCGCCACCTGGCGCGCCGCCCGAGCCGTTGGCGATCACGATGTCAACAGCTTCCGAGTGCGCTTCGACGCTGACGAAGCCGTAAACAATCTGGAACCCGGAATGACTGTCTGGCTCGCGCGTCCATAGCGCATCGGTTGAGCAATATGATGAACATCCTCGCCGATCCGTTCGTCCAGACCGGCGCTCTCGGGGCAGTCGGAGCCGTGATCACGCGCGTGTTGCTGCGCCGTCACCCGAGCGCCGCCTGATAGGCCAACTCGGGTTCTTCTTGGCGCTGACAGCCTTGCTCCTTTACCACGGCATCATCCCGTATGAACCGGGACCGTCCGTGCCCCTGTCCTCCAGCGGGTCTGTATCGCCATAGCCAAGATCATCTGGTGGACGAATGCGGCTTGGTCGCTGATCAGCATCGTCCGGGTCTTTTTGATCTTTGAGGTGCGCCTTCTTCAGGGCTGCGACCCGCCCAAAAGGTGGGGCTGGTGCTATATTGACGAGGTATTCATCGACATCGGCGACCGCATCACCCCGCAGAACGGTCCGCTTCCACGCTTTTACTAACTTTCGTCGGGGCCTTCGGAGGGTATGCGCGTGGGAAAATCCCCAGTCATTGTTCTCTTGAGAGTTCAGTAACTACTCGGTCGATGGTCAGAAGCCACGATTTTCCTCAGAACATCGCCGCTCGCGACGCGATGGCTGGTGCGCTGAAGGGAGGGGTGTCGGCTCTTGTACCACAGGGAAATCGCGCCTTTCGACATGCGTTTGATATACTAGGCCGACTACTCCTGGCGCATTGGTCCCCGCGTTGCTTCGCAACCTCAAGAAAATCGTGATGCCGCAGATGAATAAGTTTCAGCCGCCCCCTTGTCCTTCAAATCACTTAATCCAGTTTCAACCGAGCGAGGGGTGTCCGTTCGGCCGCTTCTCGGGTTCAATTTGCATATGGAAACGGATCGTCTCGACCAATGTCTACTCCGGCTAAGACCGCATCAACATGGAAGCGGTCGCCGTGGCGGCCGGTCTGCCGGATGCGCCAGTCCCGACCACACGTGCGAGAGCAGTCCGAGTTCTTCGTGTCAGAGATGCGAGAGTCGTCCAGGCCGCTACGCGGTTCGAAGTGAAAGAACACGACGCGGAATTCTCATTGATCGAAAGGAGGGAATTCGACATGAAAATATTCGCGGCTGTCCTAGCATTGGCTGGCGTCTTGCTGACAGGTTTTGTGCCCTTGGCGCAGCCGGCCAAGCCGACCATCGTCCTTGTGCACGGCGCATTCGCCGACTCGTCCAGTTGGTACGGTGTCATAAGCATACTGGAGAAGGCCGGCTACCCCGTCGTCGCTGTCGCAAATCCGCTACGCAGCGTGAAGGGCGACGCCGACACGGTCCGCAGCCTGCTTGCCACCATCAAGACGCCTGTCGTGCTCGTCGGACATTCCTACGGCGGCATGGTGATCAGCGGCGCGGCGAATGGTGAGGCGAACGTCAAAGCGCTCGTCTATGTCGCGGCCTTCGCGCCGGAGGCGGGCGAGAGCGCTGGCGGCCTTAATGCCAAGTTTCCCGGTAGCCTGATCGGCCCCGACACGCTGGCACAGCCGGTGGCCTTGGCAGGTGGCGGCAACGACCTCTATGTCCGACAGGAGAAGTTCCACGAAGCCTTCGCGCCCGACGTGCCCGTGGCCGATGCGAAACTGGCGGCGGCGGCGCAACGGCCGATCACCGACATTGCCTTCGGCGAAGCGGCAGGCGAGCCCGCCTGGAAGACCATCCCGTCCTGGTTCGTCTATGGCGACCACGACACCGCGATCCCGCCAAAGCTGCATGCGTGGATGGCTGAACGAGTTCACCCGCGCGAAACGGTGGTCGTCAAGGGCGCCTCTCATGTCGTGATGATTTCGCATCCCGAGGATGTGGCGAAAGTCATCGAAGACGCGGCAAACGCACCTTAATGCGATTCCCGCGTCGCTCGTCAGAGGCCACGCGTAACTCGAGGTGATGATCGAGAGATCGAACCATAGTCGCCACTTTCCACGAGGTCGACAGGGACGACCCCTTCGCCGCCTTGGAGGAGTTTGGGCTCTTCTCTCCGAGCTGAGGGCGGCCATCCGGTCCTTGCGGCAATCGAAATGAGATGAGCCGGCGGTTCTGCGCATGAAGCTTGGCGAGCACAGTAACGACGTGGAATTTCGCGGTATGCACCGCGATTTTGAGCTGGCGGGCGATCAGCTTGTTCGAGCCCCCGTCAGCAAGCAGCGCAAGCGTTCCCGATTCGCGGGGGCTGAGTGACAGGTTGTGAGGCGCGTCTCTTAGCAGCACTGCCTTGTTCAACGCCAGTAGCGCTTCGCATCGATCACATCGTCAAGCGCATTCTGCGCCATGCGGATCAAGTCGCCTTTCTTCTTTTGCGGCAAAATGCCTTTGGCCGCCTCTTCGTCGCTTCCCAGTTCTGCAAGCACGTTTGGCCCCGACATCAGGTCGTTAAGCGCGCCTAGATGATCCTGCAATTCCTCCATCGCCGCAATGAAACGGCGGCGCGCACCTCGCTTGTCAGAGAAAAACGATTTGAAAAACTAGCGTAGCGGAGTTTCTTGGCATCCTTTCGGATCTCATGCCGCTTCAAAAACCTAAAGGCTGCCAGTCCGTTGATCCAGCTGATGTGTTCGAGATGGGGTCGGAAGTCTACAGACCCAGCGGCCTGTGCGCGGACTTCAGTGGACGAACTGGACATCGGACAGCCCTCCTAATTGTCAAACGGATCACTGATCCGTTATGCCATACCCGGATCATTGATCCGGGTATCAAGGGGGTAAAAGTGGCTGTGCCTAAATCGCGGAATGCGATCGAGTCTGCCTCACTGACCAGGGACGAAGCGGAGATGCCTGCACCGCGACTGCGCGCCGATGCCCGCAGAAACGAGGAAGCGGTTCTGGAGGCCGCGAAGATCGTGTTCGCCCGCTCGGGGGTTGATGCGCCGATCCGGGAGATCGCGACACAAGCTGGTGTCGGCTGGGTATGCTCTACCGCCGTTTCCCGACGCGCGCCGACCTGGTGGCAGCCGTGTTTTGCCGCTGCCCTTTTGGGCGCGATGGCCTGATCAACGCCCGGCTCCGCTGCAGGCTTTCATGGAACGGTAAGCTGGTTGGCATCCTTGCCGTGGCCTTAGCGCGCAATGCAGGAAAGTTCGGCGCGGGTGTTTGCCGGTGGCGATTAGATTGCATGAAAAAGGTGCGAGTTGAATTTTCTTCTTTGGCGAGCTTTAGAAGGTGTTCAGTCGAATGTGCACTCGCGATTCACAGAGGAGGAAACGTGGCTCGAACGCTTGTCCGGCCTGGAGGTAGAAGTGAGCGCATTCAGCTTGCCGTCTATCAAGCGGTGAGAGAATTGCTCGCCGAGCGTCCCGGCGGAGAACTGACAGTGGCCATGATTGCGTCTCGCGCCGACGTCCCGCCATCGACAATATACCGCCGTTGGCAAACGCTTCAGCAACTCCTGACCGATGTCATGAGAGAGCGTTTCCTTCCCGTCAGCGTGCCGGTGGAGACGGGAAGTCTCAAGCACGACCTGGAAGTCTGGTTTGCGCAATTGGTCGACGCCATATCGTCTGGTCCTGGACATGCCATGCTGCGGGAGAGGCTGAGCGATGTCCGCATCGCGCGGATCGCCGCGGCATATGCGCGTCAGAACCTGGTCTGTCTCTGTAACCGATGTGCGACACGAGGCGAGCCGGTGCCGGTTCCGGATCGCCTCGTGGACCTGCTCGTCGCGCCGGCCATTTACCGGATCTTCTTCGCGGGCCAGACCATGTCCGCAGCCTACCAGGTCGAATTGATCGAGAACGCGCTGAAGTCTCCGATGCTAATGGAACCGTTCGAGAGCCAGTCCTCCATATGCGGTCATGGTCTCCACGAAAACGCTGGTCAGTAGTCGACGAGCAGCCAAGGTTCGTCGGTCCCGAAAAATGGCTGAACGCCAAGAAGCGGAGCCGCGCGGCTGACGATCTCCTTGACCATCGGGGCTGCTGTGTGCGCCGCCAGGCGGCGTCCCGCTTCGTCCCCCCGTGGCGCGTCGATGATCGACAGGACGATGTAGCGCGGGTTGTGCATCGGAAAACCGCCCAGAAATGCATTGAAATTGAGATCGGTGGCGTATTTACCATTCACCACCTTGTCGGCGGTCCCGGTTTTCCCGCCGACGTGAAATCCGGGCACCTGAGCGTTGCGACCGGAGCCGTTGATGCCATTGAAATTGAAGAGGTAGCGCATGTCGGCGCTCGTCTCCGGGCGAAGAACCTGGTTCGCCTGAGCCGTCACGCGGTCGGGACGTTGCGCCAGAAACGTCGGCCGGACGAGTTTGCCGCCATTCAGCAGCGCCGCAGCAGCAACGGCTGTCTGCAATGGGGTCGTCGCCATGCCATGCCCATAGGAGATGGTCGCGGAATTGATCTTCTTCCAGACGCGCGGCTGTGTCGGCGTCGCCACCTCGGGAAGTTCCGTCTCCATCCGCGACAGAAGACCGAGCCTGGTCAGGAACTCCTGGTGCGCGTCGATGCCCACCATGTCCGCTATTTTGACTGTCGCAATGTTCGACGAGTAGCGGAAGACTTCCGTGACGGTGAGCGGGCGGTTGCGGCCATGGAAGTCCTTGATCCTGAAACCGCCGATGCTGATCGGCCGCGAGGCGTCGACGACCGAGTCGAGCCTGATCTTGCCCGCGTCCAGCCCCATGGCCAGGGTGAAGCTCTTGAAAGTCGAGCCCATCTCGAACGTCGCATTGCTCATGCGGTTGAACCAGCCCTTTTCGTATTCCTTGTCGACGCTGCCATCGGGTGAGGTCCTCGCCGGCTCGTTCGGGTCGTAATCGGGGACGGAAGCCATGGCGAGAACTTCCCCGGACGCGACATCCAGCACGACCGCTCCGGCAGCCTCTGCTCGATAGGCGACCATCGCCTTCTCGATGACATCGTGCACGATGCTTTGAACGCGAAGGTCGATCGACAGCCGGACGGGTTCGAGCGGCACATCGTTCGTCATGCCCGCCGCCCTCAGGTCCGCGAGGCCCTGCCGGTCGATGTAGCGTTCCATGCCGGCCAGGCCGCGATTGTCCACATCGACGTGACCCAGAATGTGCGAGGCGGTGGCGCCGCCCGGATAGAACCGTCTCTTTTCGGGTCGAAAGCCAATGCCGGGTATGCCCTGCGCCAGGATGTCTGCCTGCTGTCGAGGCGTTAGCTGCCGCTTCAGCCACCTGAATGCGGATTTCGATCGAAGCTTTCTGTGTGTGTCGGCCCAGTCGAGGTCGGGGATGACGGCCACCAGCCTTTCGACAACTTCGTCGGGGTCTATGATCCTTCTGGGTTCAGCATAGAGCGACACCATGTTGATGTCGGTGGCCAGAAGGCTTCCGTTACGGTCGACGATATCGGGACGCGACGCCGCGGACGCGATGCTGCCGATCGCTCCAGTCGGAGCGGGCACCGCAAGGCCGTACTGGACGAGTCGCGCACCAATGACCAGATAGACTGTGGCAACGCAAGCCATCAGCAGTCCGAGCCGCCGTTTCCCCATCCGGGAGCGGGGCTTGCCGATGGCGGTTCGATGATCAGCGGCGCCCCGTCTCGTCACCAGAAAATGGGACCGACTCCTCAGCCTCACGACGCGAGCGATGATTGTCATTCCGGATTTACCCCAGACTATGGCTGCGACTGCGCGGGGCGCAGCGTCCAACTCACGATCGCGAGCATGCGCCACGCAGACGGAGCGCCTGACGAACACGAGAACGAAAGGTTCCCGGCTCTTAATGCGAGTAAAATCGCATTAAGAGCGTTACTAACACGTTAACGGACTGAAGATGTTGCCGTGCCGCTAGCGCTCGCCGAGGTGATATCGTGTCTTGCAGGCGAGGCTATCCTGCAAGTGTGGCACCGTTCACCGGCGGCACCGTCCTCTCAGAGGAGCACAAGCTCAAGCTGCCACCCGCGACCATCACGCAAAGCGGTTTGGCTCATAGGAGGTTTCCCTCTTCAACCCTGCGGCTGGGCGAGGAAATGCGGCTGGAGCGGGGGACCATCGTTTTCTATGGTTCTGCTATTTGGGTCGGATCGGATCGGCCTTAAAGCGGACATCTGTCGGATCGTGGAGGCGGCAACTTTGCGCCGGCATAACGGCCATTTCAGTCGTCGTGGCCTATTCCCCAAAGCTGACATGACGGCCTGCGACAACGCCGTCAGCCGCCCGGCTGCCCGCCTGCAATCTAAGACCAATCCTGGTTTGTCAGAGAGGTCCTCGCGCGAAGGTGGAGGTTGTTCTGCCATGCCATTTGAATGCGCGCCTCGATGACCTGGAGGGCCATGCGGTGGGCGCGAGCGACGTCGAAATCGCCCTGACGATGAGCGAACTGCAGCCAGAACCCATAGGACAAGGAGACGATCGTTTCGGCAATGTCGTCGGCCTCGTCCTTGGAGACGATATCCTTGAGGGACTTGGCCAGGTACTTGCGCAATTGATAGTCGCAGATGCGCTGCATCCGGTCGAACGCTGGGTCGTAGGGCACGCGGCTCCAGAAATAGAGCCAGGCCGACACGGCCGTCGGCGACACTTGCGATGGCGCGAAATTGCCGTCGACAATGGCGACGATCTCGTCGATCGTGCTGGTGGCCTGCTTGCGACGGTCGCGGACCTCGCGCAGAAGGCTGCCGACCAGGTCCGACATGGTGTCGGCGATCAGCGCTTCCTTGGTGCCGAAGTAGTGTGTGATGATACTGGTTGCGACGCCGGCTTCCGTCGCGATCTTCTTCAGCGTCAAGTCGTCGATGCCATCGCGATGCAGAACCAGGTAAGTGGCTTCGATCAGTTGCTTTCGGCGAATGGGCGCCATGCCCAATTTTGGCATCTCAATTATTCTCCTGTACGCAATCGGCCGCCTTCGTTCACTATCAAAAGTGGCGTCGGACGCCGCATGGCTGCGACGTATACATAGGCAAAACCCGGTTTCGGCGCTAGCTCCAGTGCTGAGCGCGGCAGAAGCGGGCGGACCGTGCAGACAGGAACATGTTGAAACGACCGGTACTTCTTGAGGACAAGGCGGTAGTTTCAGGCGCACATCGACCAAACAAAATCGGACTGCGGACGACACGCGCCGTCCGCAGTCCGACAAAGATGGCAAAAAATCCGCCCTACGATGCAGCGCCGAGTTGAGCGACCGCTATTCGGCGGCGTCCTGGACAGGAATGCTCGGTTCGAGGCCGCGCGGGATCTTCTTCTCCTTGTCGTAGAGCGGCATGTCGTCAAGGACAGCCGCATGCGACTTGCCATCGCGGCAGAGCACCTCGACGGCCGTGCCCGCTGCCATCGAACTGTCGAGGCGGACGATCGCCACGCCCTGTTTTAGATAGGGAGACCAGGCGCCGGCGGTGACGAAACCGACCTTCTTGCCATCCAACGACACGGCGCCGAGGCGCAGCGGCTCGCCCCCCGGGCACTTTAGCCCGACGACACGATTCGAGCCGGTGGCCTTGGCCAGCGCCGCCTTGCCGACGAAGTCGTCCTTGCTGAGGTCGACGAATGCGCCTAGGCCGGCTTCGAACGGGGTCATGGTCTCATCCATGTCCGAACCGTTGTTGAGGATCCCCCCCTCGATGCGGCGAATGTCCATGCTGTCGAGCGCGCAGATTTCCATGCCGTGCGGCTTGCCGGCGGCGAGGAAGCGTTCCCACATGGCCGCGCCGTCGAACTTGCCGCCGTTCGGCAACGTGTAGACTTCGAAGCCCATCTCATTGGTCCAGCCGGTGCGAGACAGGATCACCGGTTGGCCGCCGATAGTCGTCCTTGCCACGGAGAAGTACTTGAACTCGGCCGGAACGCCGGTGTCGCTCAGCGTGGCGAGGATGTCGAGCGAGGCCGGGCCCTGGATCTGCGTCACCCAGGAATCGGGATCCGATATCTCGACGTCGAGATCCTGCGAGTGGGCGATGAACCACGAAAAAACCGGACCGTCGGCCTGGACGTACCAGTAGGTGTCCTCCTCAAGGCGCATCAGCACGCCATCGCAGAGGATGGTGCCATTGGGATAGCAGAGCAGGCCGTAGCCGGCGCGGCCGGGCTTTAGCTTGGCGCAGTCACGCGTGAAGACGCGGTTGCAGAACTTGGCGGCATCAGGCCCCTTGATCTGGATCGGGCGCTCACCAGTGTCGAACAGGCCCGCCTTGGTGCGCAATGCCCAATAGCCGTCGAGGCGGTCGATCTTCTGCGAAACCGGCATCAGACGATTGTTGTACACGCAGTATTTGGCGCCGTTGGCGACATGGAATCGCGAGTACGGACCGCGGATCGTGCCATAGTCCCAGCCCGGCTCCTCATGGGCCGAGACAACGAGGCGGGTGAGATTGTCTGTCATTTATGGTCCTCCTTTGATGACAACGGTTGTTCTGGTGACGGGGAACGGGCAGCGACTCAGAGCGCCGCCTCCAAATTCCCCTGGCCTTGCGCCGCACCCTGCGACTGCAGGTTCCGCAGCCATTCGGCAGTGCGCTCGAAGCTGCCGAATGGGTAGAAGTGAACCGACCGGAACGTCGGGCACCCGGTCTTGCGCACGCCCGCCAGTTCGAGCAGCGTGTCTTCTGGCGAAAAAGACGTGGCCAGCTTGAAGGCGCGGCTGGCGTGGCGAGCCAGCATGCCGAGCGAGGCACCGACGCCGCAATCCTTGGCGAAGCGCATGAGGGTGGTCATTTTGGCGAGGCCAGGCAGCCCGACATCGACGGCGATCCCCGGCGCGGTCGGTTCGATGAAATCGGCATGCCAGGCAAACAGCTTGTCGGTGTCGAACAGGAACTGCGTGGTGAGCGAAATTTCCAAGCCGGCCTTGGCGGCGTATTCGCACTTGTCGATCAATGCGTTGCGCAGGACCTCGCGGCTCACCGCCGGGTGGCCGTCGGGGTGACCGGCCAGGCTTACCTTCTCGATACCGTGGCCTTCGAGCATGCCGGTCTTGAGAACGTCGAGTGAAGAGGCGTAGGGACCTTCCGGACTGGCAATATCACCGCCAACCAGCAGCACCTGCTTGACCGCGGCTCGCGAGGCGAGTGAACCGAGGAACCCCTTGAGTTCGTCATGGCTGACAAAGCGCCGCGCCGGGATGTGCGGTACCGGAACCATGCCCTGGTGCCGGAGCTTTTCAGACGCGCCGACAATCTCGGCGGTAGAACCGGACGTATAGGCAACATAGACCCGCGTGCCGGCGGGAAGATGATCGCGAAAATCATCGAACTTTTGCGTGTCTTTTGGCAAAACCTCGATGGAGAAGTTGTCGACGAGTTTGCAAAGACTCTCGTCGACATCGCTCCTGGTGGCTGACAAGTCCATTCCTTCCCTCCCGTTTTTTGCGCCGCACAAGCGGTTGAGCAGCCGATCGACCATGCGGGCGCTTTTTCATAGTATCGTGATACGATCATAGCAAGCCCCTCATTTTGATCCAGCCAGGGAGCCGTGGGATCCGTCGAGACTGTCTTGCTCAGGAAGCGAAGAGACGCGGAAAATCCAAATTTTTATTGTTTTGTAATAATATCAATATGTTGCGGAGGTTCGCCTCCCCAATGCGCGATTCTCGAACTGCGCATGTTTTGCAGAAATCACCTAAAGACCATAGGGCAAGTTGGGCTGCAGGCCCGGTCCCAGGCGAGCGGGCAGCGCCGATCTGCTGCAAAAGTTCGTTGTAAATCGTATTGGTGTACGATAAAAATCTGCCGACGATCGGAGGAGGTCGTCCTCAGAAACTTTCGAACAATGGCTGAACCGGTTTCGCCGTGCCGAGCACAAGGTTTGGCCGCCGGCTCTGAGAGGAGGAATTTATGACAGATATCGCCATGACGGTCCCGGCGCGGGAGGACCATCGGCTCATTCGCTCCCTGACCTGGAGAGATGCCTTCTGGGTGACTAGCGGGGTGCCGGCGCTCGTCCTGTTCACCATCGGTCCGATCGCGGCTACCGCCGGCAACATCTCGGTTGCCATCTGGACCGCCTCGATCCTGATGGGGTTCATCCAGGCATTCACCTATGGTGAGATCGCCGGCCTTTTCCCGCACAAGTCGGGCGGGGCGTCCGTCTACGGCGCAATCGGCTGGGTGCGCTACGGCAAGCTGCTTGCTCCCATCTCCGTGTGGTGCAACTGGTTTGCCTGGACGCCGGTGCTGGCGATCGGCGTCAGCCTGGGCGCCGGCTATATCCTCGGCGTGCTGTTTGCGGCCGACTCGGTGGTCAACACCTGGCAGTTCACACTGGTCGATCTCGGCTGGCTGCGCACCGGGCTCACACTGCGCATCAACTCGACCTTCCTGCTCGGCTTCGTGCTGATGCTGATCGTCTTCGCGATCCAGCACCGCGGCATCCTGTCGACGGCGAAGCTTCAGAAGATTTTCGCCGTGTCGTCGCTGCTGCCGCTGGTCCTGATCGGCGTCGTTCCGCTCTTTACCGGCGACGTCGTGTCGTCGAACTTCGCCCCCTTCGTCCCGCTCGCCCGTGATGCCGCCGGCAATGCCGTTAACGGCGCCTGGAACTGGCCCGGCATGGTGGTCGTCGCCGGCAGCATGCTGATGGCGGCATGGTCCACTTACGGCTTCGAGACGGCGGTCTGCTACACGCGCGAATTCAAGAACCCTGCCGCCGACACCTTCAAGGCGCTGCTCTATTCCGGCCTCTTCTGCCTCGCCATCTTCATCCTTGTCCCGCTGGCCTTCCAGGGATCGCTCGGCCTCGCCGGCATGCTGGCGCCCGACATCTACAGCGGCATGGGCGTCGCCAAGGCGATGGCAGCGATGGTTCATGCCGGCGGTGTCATGACCAATGTCATCGTTGTTATGCTGGTCTGCACCCTGTTGCTGTCGATCATGACGGCGATGGCCGGCTCTTCGCGCACGCTCTACCAGGGCGCCGTGGATGGCTGGCTGCCGCGCTACCTCGACCGCGTCAACGAGCACGGCGCGCCGACCCGGGCCATGTGGACCGATCTCGGCTTCAACCTCATCCTGCTCTTGCTGTCGGACATCGTCTTCATCCTGGCAGCGTCCAACGTCGGCTACATCATCTTCATCTTCATGAACCTGAATTCCGGCTGGATCCACCGCATCGACCGCAAGGACTGGGCGCGTCCCTTCCGGACGCCGGACTGGCTGCTCGCGGCAGGCACGTTCCTGGCCTACGTCAATCTCGTCTTCCTCGGCATGGGCGCCGATATCTGGGGCGAGGGAACGCTGGTGACCGGCCTGTTCTTTGCCTCCCTCATCGTGCCCGTTTTCGTCTTCCGCCACTACATCCAGGACAAGGGGCATTTCCCCGAGGCGATGAAGGAAGACATGTATCTAGGCCATGAGGAAGGGGCGGCGGTCAGGGCCGGCATGCTGCCCTACCTCGCGCTGCTGGGCGGGTGCGCGGTCGTGGCAATCTCCCACTGGCTGGCCAGCATGTAAGCCGGCTTCTCCGGGCGAAGGCGCGCCTGCGCCTTCGCCCCCGCTCCAGCGGGTGCGGAGCACTTGGCCGAAACGGTCTACCTGCCGATAGCGGCACCGCCCTTCGGAAGCCCCTCGCACCACCGTTCCAGGTTTCAGGAGTAGCCCATGAATGCGCCTCACAACCACTCGATCTTTGAAGCCGGGACGCCGATCCCCGAAAAGCAGGCGGCCCATCGGTCCCCGCGCCCAGTCGGCAAGGCGGCGGTCGAGTTCCTTGTGCTGGTTCTGCCCGGCTTTTCGCAGCTCTCCCTCGGCTCGCTGATCGAACCGTTGCGTCTGTCCAATGCGCTCACTCGGGACACCCCCTTCACCTGGCGCATCGTAAGTCTCGATGGCGAGCCGGTGGAATGCGCCAGCGGATTTTTTGTCAGCGTTGCCGGCAGCCTGTTCGAGGTGGAAAAGTCGCTCGGTCCGAAGGCGAGCCTCGTGCTGTGCGCCGGCGAAAATGTCGAGAATTGCGCAACTGCAGCGCTCCGTGGCGTACTGCGCCGCGCGTGGCGCGCCGGCGCCCAAATCTATGCGCTCGGCACGGCGACCTGGCTGCTTGCCGACGCAGCCGTCCTGCTCGACGCCCGCTGCACAATCCACTGGAGCCGCCTCGCGGCGCTGTCGGAGAAATATGCGAGCCTCGCCGTCGACGACGTTCTGTTCGTGCGCGACGGCCCGATCGTTACCTGCGCGGGCGGCCTTGCGGCCTTCGATCTCGCGGTCGACCTCATTCAGCAGATGGGCGGCCCGGAGCTGGCCCGCAGCGTTTGCCAGCACGTCACCGCTGACCGTTGGCGCGATGGAGCCAGTTGCCAGCCCATGCCGTTCGCCCTGCGCGGTGCCGGCAAGAGACTGATGCCGATCATCAGGCTTATGGAAACTCATATCGAGGAACCGCTGTCGCTTGAGGACATATCGCGGCGTGTTTCGCTGTCGCGCAGGCAGATCGAGCGCCTGTTCGAGAAGCATCTGTCGCGCACGCCCTGGCGACACTACCTCGCCCTGCGCTTGACAAAGGCCAGGCAGTTGGTTGAGCTCACCGACATGCCGATCACTGAGGTGGCGGTCGCCTGCGGCTTTGTCTCGCCCACGCATTTCTCGAGGACATTCCGCGACTATTTCGGGGCGCTCCCGAGGCTGCGCAACGTGCCCGGTACGAAGCGGTGAGGCAAGAACCCCGTCGCGGGCAAATACCGTTTCCCAGTATAATGCATTCCTATGGAAGCAATAGAGAAGGCTAGGTTCACTGCACTGCGGAAACCTAGAGACCCTTGAAAGGCTTCGCGTACATTGAGGATGCACTAGAACGAGCGGAGCACACTGAGGTCTGAGCGTGCCCGCCATCTCCAGTTCGGTTCCAGGGCTGTCGCATGAAAGCAGTTGAAATGATGACTGCGTTGGCCAGTGCATATCCATACGTGTCGTATGGAATAGTGCTGGTTCTGGCTCTTTCGGAGTCCTTGCCTGTGCTTGGCGCGGCCATTCCCGGCACGGCAATCATCGTTGCACTCTCAGCCCTGGTGCCGTCCGGGGTTTTGAAGCTTTATCCGTTGCTGGCGTCCGCGACGGCGGGGGCAATCATCGGGGACGGATTCGCATTCTGGCTGGGCCACCGATATCATCGTGAAATCGCGGACCGTTGGCCGTTCAACAGATATCCGACGCTGATTGAAAAAAGCGAGGCATTCTTTCACCGTCATGGCGGCAAGAGCGTCTTTCTTGCCCGCTTTACCCCGGGCGTGCGAGCTTTCGTCCCTCTCGTCGCTGGCATCACTCAGATGCCAGCCGGTCGGTTCTACGCCGTCAATATCCTCTCAGCACTCGTCTGGGCACCGTCGCATATCCTGCCTGGCGTATTCGCAGGAGCATTCGCGTCCTCTCAGGGGGCGGCTGGAACGCACCTGATCGTTCTATTGATCATCTTCGCCGCCGCTACTTGGCTGACACTCCGGTTGACGCGCTACGCGGTTCTCCGCGCGGTCCCTCTCGTTATGTACGGGGTCGACACGCTTCGCGACCGGGCCAGGCAAGCCGACAATCTCGTCAGCAGATTGGTCCTTCGGTTACTAGGCCCGACCGAAAACGAACTGCCAATCCTCGCTCTTTTGATCGCAATCCTGGTTGGAGCAGCCTGGCTGTTCTTCGGGATCGCTGAAGACGTCATCACCGGCGATCCCCTGGTCACATTCGATAAATCCGTGTTTGCCTTTCTGCAGGGCATCAGGACGAGAGCCGCCGACGCGGTCATGATCGGGATCACCGAACTTGGCGACACGACGGTCGTGCTCGCAGTATCTGCCGCAGTCTTGGTCCTCCTCGCTGCACGCCGGTCTTGGCGAACGGCAGGCTACTTCCTGGGCGCAGTCGTCGGAGCTTCAATCTTCAATACCGTGATCAAGGTCGCAGTCCATCGCGTGCGGCCGAGTCCCGATCTGTATGCAGGTTGGAGCAATTTCTCATTTCCCAGCGGTCATAGCACCGAGAATGCCGCCCTTTACGGGTTCATTGCCTTCCTGGTGTGTCGTCCACTGTCAAATGCAGGCCGAACGTGGGTCGCTCTGCCAATCACGATGCTCATCATCGCGATCGCCTTTTCGCGCGTCTATCTCGGGGCGCATTGGTTTTCCGACGTTGTCGCGGGTCTGGCATTTGCGGTTGTCTGGCTGACGATCCTCATCGTGGCATACCTCAACCACCCGTCATCCAAAGAAGCCACCGCCGGTCTGCTTGGCGTAGCGGGCGCTGCGCTGATCGCGGGCGGCGGTCTGAACATTTGGCACCAACACGCCGCTGACGTCGAACGTTATGGAATACGATGGGAGGTTCGAACCGTTTCCAAGCATGACTGGTTGGAAGCGGAGTGGGAAGCGCTGCCGGCCAGGCGTCTGGATATCGTTGGTGAGTACGAGGAACCATTCGTCATCCAGTATGCGGGCCCGCTATCTGGTCTGATCGCGCAGTTGGAGGCGAACGGCTGGAGACAGGGCAGTGTCTGGAATCCCTCCGGTCTCGCAGAATGGCTCAATCCGAACCCTGATATCGAAAAGGCCGCAACGAGCCCTCTTCTCAACCGGGGCAACCTGCCTGCGCTCATTTTGATCAAGGAGACCGGCAGCCCTGATTTTGGCCGCTATGTGCTTCGAGCCTGGCCGACCGAGCTGGCTCTCGACACGGAGCCGATCTCGCCCCTTTGGCTCGTATCCGCAATCGAAGAGAAGCGCCATGAGGCTCTTTTCGGATTGGGCTTTCCCGAAGATGTAGGCAGCTACGATGCAGCTGGGAAAGCAGTTGCCAATGCCCTCGATCCCAGGAAGGCGACGGAGAAAGTCCGTGCGGTCACCTCAGCCGACTGGAGCGGGCGCGTGTCCTTGTTCTCCGGCTCGTAGTTCCAGAAAGGAAGGCAATGAGGATAGTTTCGTTGAGCCAATGGCCGTTTCCGATCACAAAGCCGGTGCCGTTTCCCAATGGCGCCGAGAACGAGCGCGCTGGGGCGTCGAGGGCTTCCTGCTGCAGGTCCTCCCGCCACGATCGGGCGACGAAGCGTCTGCGGCAGGAACGGAACCTGAAGGCCGTGCAACGAGTGCTGAACCACGCCCGCATCACCACCACGGCGCCCGTGATGAGCCACCAAATCAACTTCTTGGCGCAGTTCTACCAACGCGCCATTCTCCTCAAAAAGATCCAAGCGCAGTAGACATGCTGACGGCGATTTTCTGCTCCTGACCGACGGAGGGACCGTCGTTGGCGTCGCGTGCTCCATCGCTGCGTGCATCCGCGGCGCAGACTGGCGCCTCCCGCGAAAGCAACCGCGCGCAGCGCCGACGCTGTGCGCGTGCGGGGCCGCCTTCAGGCCAGGTCGAGCGCCTGGGCGAGGTCGGCGATCAGGTCGTCGGGATGTTTGATGCCGATTGACAGGCGGATCGTCGAGTCGAGAACGCCGATGCGCTGGCGAACCTCCACCGGCACCCCCGAATGCGTCATGCTGGCGGGATGGCTGGCAAGCGATTCCGTGCCGCCCAGGCTGACCGCGAGCTTGAAGATCTGCAGTCCGTTCAGGAAGCGGTAGGACGCCGGCTGTCCACCGCGGATATCAAAGGAAAAGGTGGACCCGGCTCCGCTGCATTGGCGTTCGAAAAGCCGGCCGGGCCGGCTTTCCGGATCGTGATAGGGCAGGTAGTGGATCGTTTCGACCTTGGGGTGCCCGCGCAGGAAGTCGGCGACCAGCCGGGCGTTGGCATTCGCCTTTTCCATCCGGATCGACAGGGTTTCGAGCGAGCGGCCGAGCATCCAGCAGGAATGCGGATCGAGCTGGGTGCCGATCGCGCCGCGCAGCGCCTTCACCGGTTTCATCACCGCTTTGGCGCCGAGTGCCGCGCCGGCGATCAGGTCCGAATGGCCGCCGACATATTTCGTCAGGGAATAGAGGGAGATGTCGGCACCATGTTCGATCGGCCGCTGAAACACCGGGCCGAGCAGGGTGTTGTCGCAGGCGACCACCGGCCGGTGTCCCTGTTCATCGCCCACTGCTTCCGCGACGCGGCTGACCAGCGCAATGTCAACCAGGCTGTTGGTGGGATTGGCCGGCGTCTCGATCAGGATGAAGGATATGCGGCCTTTCCGCATCGCCTCGTCGGCGGCCGTCCGCAGCGCTATCTCGTCCGTGCCGTCGGCGAAACCAACGGCATTGACGCCGAGGTTCAGCATCGTTTTGGCCAGCAGTGTCTCGGTGCCGCCGTACAGCGGTTGGGAGTGCAGCACGACGTCCCCCGGCCGGACGAAGGCCAGCAGCGTCGTGGCGATCGCCGACATCCCTGAGGAGAACAGGACGGCACTTTCCGTCCGCTCGTAAAGCGCGAGGCGATCCTCGACGATCTCGCTGTTGGGGTGATTGAAGCGGGAGTAGACCAGGCCGCCGGCGCTTCCGGCCGGCGGCTCCCGGCGGCCGGCGGTGTAATCGAAAAAGTCGCGCCCCTCCTCGGCCGAGCGGAACACGAAGGTCGAGGTCAAGAACACCGGCGGCTTGACTGCGCCTTCCGACAACTCCGGATCGTAGCCGTAGTTGAGCATCTGTGTTTCGGGATGGAGTTCGTGATTTCCGATGCGGGTCTTCGACGGGCGCGGAGCAGTCATGAAGGTTCTCCTTCGGGCAAGGCTATGCCTGGCAGCTTCCCAGCACGAAAATGGCCCTCCGCAGCGCCCAATCAAGGATGCCTCGGCTCGATCGGCCCGCTGTTATTCGCTCTGCCGGAAATTGCGGATGCGGTCGAACAGGACGGCGAGGATCGTCGCGCCGCCGATGAAGGTGCCCTGCCAGAAGGCACTGATGCCGAGCAGCCCGAGGCTGTTGCGGATCACCTCGATCAGCGCCGCCCCGACCAGTGCGCCGAATGCCGTGCCGGTGCCGCCGGCGAGATTGGCGCCGCCGATGACCGCCGCGGCGATCACCTGCAGTTCCATGCCGGCGCCGATGTTGGTCGTCACCGCGCCGAGCCAGCCGGTCTGGATGATGCCGGCGATGCCGGCCGAGAGCGCCGAGACCATGTAGACGATCACCTTGATCTTGCGGACCGGCACGCCGGTCAGCGTTGCCGCATGCTCATTGCCGCCGATGGCAAAGAGAAAGCGGCCGAACCGCGTCCAGCGCAGCACGAAGCCGGTGAGAAGCGCCAGCGCGATCATGAACAGCACCGGATTGGCGATGCCGAAGAACCAGGCGCCGCCACCGAGCGCCAGCAGCTTGTCGTGGTCGGGACCGAACTGGAAGACAACGGTGTTGTTGGATGCCACCATCGCCAGGCTTCGGGCGATCGACAGCATGCCGAGCGTCACGACGAAGGGCGGAAAGTTGAGATAGGCGATCAGCACGCCATTGAAGGCGCCGATCGCCAGAGCCGTGGCGAGCGAGGCCGCAATGCCGACCCAGATGCCATAGCCGGCATGCATGACGACGGCGAGGATCATGCTGCACAGGCAGAGCACCGAGCCGACCGACAGGTCGATGCCGCCGGTGATGATGACGAGCGTCATGCCCAGCGCGATGATGGCGACAAAGGTGACGTTGCGGGTGATGTTGTAGAGGTTCGTCGAGGTCGCGAACGCCTCGGTGGTGAAGGTCAGAAAGAGGCAGGCCAGGATGACGGCGGCCAGCACCCAGAAGGTCTGGTGGCTCAGGATGGCGCCCAGCCAGGTCTGCTGCTTCTGCTCGATGCTCTGATCAAGGGTTATTGCCATCCTCGACCTCGTTTCCATGGCTGCCGACGGTCAACTCATACCGTCTCTATGGCGCCGGTGATCAATCCGGTGACTTCCTCGGGCGAACTCGTTGCGATCGGCTTGTCGGCCACCTTGCGGCCGCGCCGCATGACGATCACGCGATCGGCGACCGAAAAGACGTCCGGCATGCGGTGGCTGATCAGCACCACGGCGATGCCGCGGTCGCGCAGATGCCGGATATGGTTCAAAACTTCCGCAACCTGACGCACAGAAATGGCCGCCGTCGGCTCGTCCATCAGCACGATCTTGGCCTCCGACAGCATGGTGCGGGCGATCGCCACCGCCTGGCGCTGGCCGCCGGACATCTGCCGGACGACGTCGCGCGGGCGGGTTTCGGATTTCAGTTCCTTGAAGAGCGCACCCGCCCGTCGATACATCGTCCGGTAGTCGAGAATGCCGAGCGGGCCGAAGCCGACGCGCAGTTCCCGTCCGAGATAGACGTTTGCCGCAGCCGTCAGGTTGTCGCACAGCGCCAGGTCCTGGTGCACGATCTCGATGCCGTGCTGTCGCGCGTCGAGCGGGCGATGCAGGACGATCTCCCGCCCGTTGAGGCGCATGGTGCCGCCGCTCGGCCGGAAGTTGCCGGCGATCATTTTCACCAGCGTCGACTTGCCGGCGCCGTTGTCGCCCATCAGGCCGACCACTTGCCCCGCCTCTAGCGTCAGCGATACGTCGCTGACCGCCTGGATGGCGCCGAAATGCTTGGAGATGTTGGTGAGCTCGAGTGCGGCCACCAGCGTCTGCCTCCCGAAAGCCCTCCGCTCGCGACCTGCCGGGCCCCGCGCCACGGATCGATCCTGCCGAGCGCGCTTGCCGGCTAACCTCGCAAGCGATCAGGCATCATTTACGCAAACGCTTGCGACAGCGTCAATCATCCACCGACGGGCGATCCACAATAATATTATTATAGTATGACAAATAGAAGTTGACGGCCGGAACGGCCGCATATTCACTGCGGGGAGCGCAAGACCCTTACCCGTGGCTTTGATGCGCGGTAAGGTGGAACGCGGTGAGGGGAGGCGACGGCGGGGATGGAGGCGCGGTCGCAATCGCAACAGACAACCTTCCTCCGCGGCCAGGCGCCGCGACTGCGAGATGCTCATTGACCCGGAGACGTGCTGTACGCCGCCGAGCGGCCCACGCAACGTCCGGTGTTCGGGTCGATCGTGTGGCGGGCACGCAGCGCCCGTCTGTATCAATGGGAGGAACCAATGAGGAAGGCATTATTGCTTGCAGTCGCGCTGGCAGTTGTCGCCAGCCAGGCCGGGGCCCAGGAGAAGAAGCAGCTCGTGATAGTCGTCAAGGGACTGGACAACCCGTTCTTCGAGGCGATCAACCAGGGTTGCCAGAAGTGGAACAAGGAGAATGCCAGCTCCGAATACGAATGCTTCTACACCGGCCCGGCATCCACGTCCGATGAGGCAGGGGAGGCGCAGATCGTCCAGGACATGCTCGGCAAGGCCAGCACGGCGGCCATCGCGATTTCGCCTTCCAATGCCAAGCTGATCGCCCAGACGATCAAGACCACCGATCCGCACGTGCCCGTGATGACGCTCGACGCCGACCTCGCCGCCGAGGATTCGGCGCTGCGCAAGACCTATCTCGGCACCGACAACTACCTGATGGGGGCCCGGATTGGCGAGTACATCAAGAAGGCCAAGCCTAACGGTGGCAAGATCTGCACGATCGAGGGCAACCCCGGAGCGGACAACATCCTGCGCCGTGCGCAGGGCATGCGCGACACGCTGACGGGGCAGAAGGGGCTCGCAGAACTGAAGGGCGACGGCGGCTGGACGGAAGTGGCCGGCTGCCCGGTCTTCACCAACGACGACGGCGCCAAGGGCGTGCAGGCGATGACCGACATCCTGGCCGCCAATCCCGACCTCGACGCCTTCGGCATCATGGGCGGCTGGCCGCTGTTCGGCGCCCCGCAGCCCTATCGCGACCTGTTCAAGCCGATGGCCGACAAGATCGCCAAGAACGAGTTCGTCATCGGCGCGGCCGACACGATCGGCGACGAAGTGGCGATCGCCAGGGAAGGCCTCGTCACCGCGCTCGTCGGCCAGCGGCCGTTTGAGATGGGCTACAAGGCGCCTTCGGTGATGCTCGACCTGATCGCCGGCAAGCCGGTGGACGATCCGGTGTTCACCGGCCTCGACGAGTGCACCAAGGACACCGTCGACACCTGCATCCAGAAATAGCATCGGCCCGGGGCGCCGCAAACACGGCGCCCCGGTCACTTCCCGGACGGGGATGTGGTGGAGCCGAGACCCGGACATAGGAGAGCACCATGGCGAAACGGATCATGTTCACCGGTGGCAGCGGCAAGGCAGGACGACATGTCGTCCGCTATCTGGTTGAGCAGGGCCACCAGGTCCTCAACCTCGACACAAGGCCGCTCGACAATCCGAAGGTCCGCACCCTGATCACCGACATCACCGACTCGGGCCAGGTGTTCAACGCGCTGTCCAGCTACATGGGGCTGCACGAGTTCGATCCGTCGCTGCGCCCCGAGCCGGTCGATGCGGTCGTCCATTTCGCCGCCATCCCGCGTATCATGCTAACGCCCGACAACGAACTGTTCCGCATCAACGCGCTCGGCACCTACAACGTGATCGAGGCGGCGGTGAAGCTTGGCATCCGGAAGATCGTCATCGCCTCGAGCGAGACGACCTATGGCCTGGTCTTCGCCAATGAACCGCGCAAGCCCGCCTATTTCCCGCTTGACGAGGAATACGACGTCGATCCGATGGACAGCTACGCGCTCTCCAAGGTCGTCAACGAGAAGACGGCACGCGCCTTCGCCCTGCGCAGCGGCTTTGACATCTACGCGCTCCGGATCGGCAACGTCATTGAGCCGCACGAGTACGAGCTGTTTCCGAAATGGTTCGCCGATCCGGGGTTTCGCAAGCGGATCGCCTGGAGCTATATCGACGCGCGCGACCTCGGCCAGATCACCGCGCTGGCGATCGAAAAGGACGGGCTCGGCTTCCAGGTCTTCAACGCCGCCAATGACGACACCTCGTCCGACCTGCCGACGAAGGAACTGATCGAGCGCTTCTATCCCGGCGTGCCGCTGAAGCGGGAACTCGGCGAATTCGAGACGCTGCTTTCCAATCGCAAGGCCCGGGATGTGCTGGGCTTCCGGCCCGAGCACGGCTGGCTCATGTACGTCGACCAGAGCTGAGGCTTCACATTCCCTCTATCGTCGGCTTGTCTTCGGCTTGTCCCCATGAGTTGCGGCCTGGCTACCGCGGGGACGCTGTCGCCGATCTCGGGTGACTGCGGAGAGCCGCTGCCACAGCGGAAGGCATTTTTCAGCCCCTTGGCGTTTTTAGGTCAGCATTGCGTGCCTATTTTGCACCCGGCATGTTATCGAGGCGCGCAGCTACTCAAATCTGTATTCCCGAGAATTCATGTCCAAGGCAAGTGACTTCCTGACGCGCCTGGTGCCCGCCATCGCTCCCGTCAGTCGACTGGAACGGCTTCGTTCAACCATCGGCGCGCTGGTCGGCATTCTGCTGACCGGCTTGCTCAGCACGATTTTGCTCGGCGCCGGCGCCGGGCACCCGTTGCTGATCGCGCCGATGGGCGCATCTGCGGTGCTGCTGTTTGCAGCACCCGCGAGCCCGCTGGCCCAGCCCTGGTCGGTGCTCGGCGGCAACACGGTTGCGGCCGCCATCGGCGTGACCTGCGCCCTGACGATCGGCGATCCGATCATCGCCGCCGCGATCGCGGTGTCCTCGGCGATCGCCGCCATGATGGCGCTCGGCTGCCTGCATCCGCCGAGCGGTGCGGTGGCGCTCACCGCGGTCCTCGGCGGTCCGGTGACCCAGGAAGCCGGATACTGGTTCGTGCTGACCCCGGTCGGCATCAATTCGCTGTTGATCCTTGCCGTCGCACTGATCTTCAACAATGCCACCGGGCGCCGCTACCCGCACCTGGCGCCGGCCGCCCCGGCCAATCCGCACCACACGGCCGATCCGCTCCCGACCCGACGGCTCGGCGTCGTGCCCGACGACCTGCAGGCGGTGCTGGCTCAGTATGACGAAGTGATGGACATCAGCCCGGACGTGCTGGATGAGCTGCTGCACCAGGCGCAGATCCGCGCCTATAACCGTCGCTCCGGCGACATCAGCTGCGGCGAGGTGATGTCGCGCGATGTGGCGACGGTTTCCCCGCAGACGTCCTTGCGAGAAGCCTGGAAGCGGCTGCTGGATCATCGCATCAAGGCACTGCCGGTCACCACCGATGCCCAGGGGCTGGTGGGCATCGTCACCCAGACGGACCTGATGGACGTCATGTTGAACGCCAGCGGCGAGGTGCGGTTCGGGCTAGGCCGCCGGATCCGGCTGGCAGTCGGCAACCGTCAGGCAAAGCCTCGCACCGTTGCCGACATCATGACCCGAAACGTGCATACCGCGCTGCCCGATACCAGGATCGCCAAGCTCGTTCCCCCGATGGCAGACATGGGACTGCATCACATCCCGGTTGTGGATGAGACCAACCGCTTGGTCGGCATGGTCACCCAATCCGACCTCGTCGCCGCGCTTTTTCAAAGTGGGGTCGATCGAGCGACGCAGGCCGGCCGTGGGCCCGGAGAGGCCAACGTCGCCTGATCACGTTACGCGGCGACTGCGTTCCAGGCGCGGCCCACCGAATTACGGCGAGATGCACTGGCGTCGCGGGCCGTTGACGGGCTGATATGTATTGTCATAGGCCCTGTAGGAGCGGTAACGGGCATAACACCAGTCGACGTGACTGCTGACGTTATGATAATGCGGCGGCGCATAGTACCGTGGCGCATAGTAGCCGTAGCCTGGGCCGTAATAGCCGTCATAATACCCGCCGTAATAGGGTTGGGCGGCGAGGCCGCCGATGATCGCCCCGGCCGCAAGTCCGCCGAATAGCGGCCAGTAGTCATTGAAATCGTCGTCATGGTTATGCCCGTGCCAATGGCCTCCGCCCCAGCCACCGCCATGGCCCGAGCCACCGCCATGGCCCCAGCCGCCGCCATGGCCCCAGCCGCCGCCGTGGCCCCAGCCGCCGCCCCAGCCGCCGCCGTGGTCCCAGCCGCCCCTCACCAACTGAACCTGTGGCACTTCGAGTTGCGACGCGTAAATAGACGGAAACGCCTGGGCCGGCAGGGCACCGGCTAAGGCAGTCGCCAGCGAAAGTCCGACTGCTGCCATTCTCATCTGCTTCATCCTCCTGCTGCGCAGAGAATAACGCAAAGCGCCGCTTTTTGTGTCACCTCACCTTTTAGGTAACGCGCTTGTGATCACTGATTTTTCCCCCGCCGCGGCGGCTACGACGTGAGCAGAGCCGCCGACAGTGCGCTTGAAACTTGCAGTTCCAATTAACGCGGTCCGCACGGCTCAGTTAGCGTGCTGGGGCGGCGGCAGGGCGGCATTGGCGAGCCCGTTCTCGGACCGGAAGCAGGCGATGCCGCGATGGCATCGTTGATCGGTTGGTGAGAGTGGTTCGAGGCGACCGCGCGTCCGATTTCGCCATTGGTGCCCAGCGCCCGTAACTGCGCTAGATGCTTCCTCCGGCCCGGCGGCCGCCAAGCCGGGCATCGCCTCGGCTCAGTCGTTCGGCCGGGTGAGGATGAACGTCAGGGGCAGGGCCATGATACCTGCGACGACCAGGGCGACCAGCGGCCGCGGCGTGCCGAAGACTACGAACAGGGCGAAGCTCGTCGCCATCAACGCAGCCGCCATCGCCTTGGCGCGCACCGAGATCGCGCCCCTCTCGTGCCAGCGCCGCAGCGACGCGCCGAAGACCGGGTGCGTGAGAAGCCATTGTTCGAAGCGTGGCGACGAGCGCGCAAACAGGCCGGCGGCCAGCAGCAGGAACGGCGTGGTCGGCAGCAGTGGCAGGAAAATGCCGGCGACGGCGAAGGCCACCATGAGCCAGCCGAGGCAAAGGCACAAAATCTGCAGCGGCAGCTTCATCGGCGGATCCCATGGATGTGACTGTCGCGTTGATAGCATGGCCGCGCCGCCTCCGACAGTTGCGCGGGCCGCGGTTGCCGCCGCGACGGTCGTGGCCAATAACTGCGCCTGGTCGCGCGGCACGACTTCCCATTCGCCCCCATCGTGGCTAGTGTAGCGTTCTGTATTGCGGCTAGGGCCGAACCGAATGGTTCAGGAGGATGGCGCATGCGGTTACCGGCAGTTCTGATCCTAGCAATCGCGTCCGGTCCGCTCGCTGCGGCCGGCGCAGCAAGCCTGGCCCACGCCCAGCAGGCCCCCGCCCAGCAAGCCCCGGCCGTCGTCGTCGCACCCGCGAAGATCATGGATCTGCGCGAGAGCGCCGACTTCACCGGGCGGCTCGTCGCCTACCAGAAGGTCGACATTCGCGCCCGGGTCTCCGGCTTCCTGGAAAGCGTCAATTTCAAGGAAGGGCAGGACGTCAAGGCGGGCAGCCTGCTCTACGAGGTAGAGGACGGCACCTACCGGGCCGCCGTCCAGGAGATCGAGGGCTCGATCAAGGCCGCCGAGGCCCAGCGGGATCTCGCCATCATTGAGCGCGACCGGTCCAAGCGGCTGCTCGCCAGCAATACGGTCTCCCAGTCGCAGCTCGATGTCGCCGAAGCCCAGGTGAAGAAGGCCGAAGCCGATCTTGCCCGCCTCAACGGCAGCAAGGCCCAGGCCGAACTGAACCTCTCCTATACCAGGATCACCGCCCCCTTCGACGGTATCGTCGGATTGTCCGCGGTCGATGTCGGTGCCCTCGTCGGTCCCGAGGCCGGAGCGTTGACGACGCTGACACGCCTCGACCCGATGTATGCGGAGTTCTCGGTGGCGACATCGCTGCTGTTGACGTATCGTGAGGAGGTTCGAGAGGGCAAGATTTCCAGCGGCGCCAATGTTCGGATCATCCTGCCGGACGGCACGGAATATCCCTCGAAGGGCACGGTCAATTTCGTCTCGAGCAACGTGGCGCAAGGGACAGACACCGTCACCGTGCGAGCGGAGTTTCCAAATCCTCATGGCGTGCTGCTGGATGGTACCCTCGTGCGCGTCTCACTCGAGCAAACCAACGAGCAGGACGTGCTGGCCATACCGCAGGAGGCGGTGCAGCGCGACCAGCAGGGCGCCTTCGTCATGGTGGTCGGGGCCGACTCGAAGGTCGAGTTGCGGCGTGTCGACATAGCGCGGACGACGCGCGGCCACGCCGTCATCGCCTCGGGACTGAAGGAGGGCGAACAGGTGATCACCGAAGGCGTGGGCAAGGTAAGGCCGGGCATCGTGGTCGACGCGGCGCCCGCAGCGGCTGCGGGTGGTTGAGCGATGCTCTCCGAGATCTTCATCGATCGGCCGCGTTTCGCCGCCGTCATCTCGATCGTGCTCACGCTCGCCGGCGTGATCGCGCTGACGCAGCTGCCGGTCGCGCAGTTCCCCGACATCGTCCCGCCGCAGATCAGCGTCACCGCAAGCTATCCGGGCGCGGGCGCGGAAGTGGTCGAGAGTACCGTCGCGCAGCCGATCGAGGCCAAGGTCGTCGGCGTCGACAACATGCTCTACATGAAATCGACGAGCGGCGCGGACGGCTCCTACAACCTCACCGTCACCTTTGCGGTGGGCACCGATCCCGATATCGCCACCGTCAACGTCCAGAACCGCGTCGCACTCGCCGAGGCCGGCCTGCCGGCGGAGGTCAAGCAGAGCGGCGTCAGCGTGCAGAAGAAATCCTCGGCGCTGATGCAGGTCATCTCGATCTACGGCAAGGACAAGGACTTCGACAACCTGTTCCTGTCGAACTATGCGACCATCAACGTGCTCGACACGATCAAGCGTGTTCGGGGCGTCGGCGACGCGACGCTGTTCGGCGCCCAGGACTATTCCATGCGGATCGTGCTCAACGTCGATCGCATGACGAGCCTGAAGCTGACGCCGACGGACGTGATCAACGCGTTGCGGGCGCAGAACGTTCAGGCCGCGATCGGTCGCATCGGTGCCCAGCCGATGACCGACGACCCGCTGTTCCAGCTCAACCTGCAGACCCAGGGCCGGCTGACCGATCCGGCCCAGTTCGAAAACATCGTGCTTCGCGCCGAGCCGGACGGCTCGTTCGTGCGGCTGCGCGACGTCGCCAGGGTGGAACTCGGCGCGGCGAGCGCGGATTCGTTCTCGCGCTTCAACGGCAAGCCCGTCGCGATGATCGGCACCTTCCAGGCGCCGGGGGCCAACGCCCTCAACGCCGCGCGCGGCGTCAACGAAGCGATGGCGCGCCTGTCGAAGAACTTTCCGGAAGGCCTGACCTATGACGTCGCCTACGACACCGGGCAGTTCGTCCAGGCCAGCGTCGACAACGTGATGCACACGCTGATCGAAGCCTTCATCCTCGTCATCATCGTCGTGTTCCTGTTCCTCGGCGATTGGCGGGCGGCGCTGATCCCGCTGATCGCGGTTCCGGTCGCGCTGATCGGTACCTTCGCCGTCATTCTCGCGATCGGCTTCTCGCTCAACACCATTTCGCTGCTGGCGCTGGTTCTGGCGATCGGCATCGTCGTCGACGACGCGATCGTGGTGGTGGAAAACGTCGAACGCGTCATGGAGGAGAACCCCGGAATGGTGGCTGCCGAGGCGGCCCGCCTCGCCATGGGCGAGATCACCGGCGCGATCGTCGCGATCACCCTCGTGCTTCTGTCCGTGTTCGTGCCGGTCGCCTTTATCCCCGGCCTCAGCGGCCAGCTGTTCCAGCAGTTCGCCGTGGCGGTCTCGGTGTCGATGGTGCTTTCGGCCATCAACGCGCTGACGCTCAGCCCGGCGCTGTGCGCCATCCTGCTGAAGCCGCATCATGGCCCGAAGCGCGGCATACTCGGCTGGATTTCGCGCGGCATCGATCGCGGCCGCGACGGCTACGTGTTCGTGGCGGGCCTTATCGCGCGGCGGGCGATCATCGGGCTTCTGCTGCTCGCGGTCGCTGCCGGCGCAGCCGGGTGGCTGTTCCGCATCGTCCCGACCGGTTTCCTGCCGAGTGAGGACCAGGGAGCCTACTTCGTCGAAATCCGCTTGCCGGAAGGCGCCTCCGTCAACCGCACCGACGCGATCGTCAAGCGGGTCGAGACGATGCTCGGCGAGATCGAAGGGGTCGCGAAGGTGACCACCGTCGTCGGCTACAGCTTCCTCGACGGGCTCTCCAAGTCCAACAGCGGCTTTGCCATCGTGACGATGAAGCCGTTTGCCGAGCGCGAGAGCGCGGCCGCCTCCGTCGATGCGGCGGTCGCGACCACGATGGCAAGGGGATCGGCGATCCGCGACGCCCAGATCTTCGCCTTCAACCTGCCGCCGATCCTGGGCCTCGGCACGGGGTCCGGCTTCGAGTACCAGCTGCTCGACACCCAGGGCCGCTCGCCGGCGGATCTCGCGGCGACGGCGCGCGGGCTGATCATTGCCGCCAACCAGAGTCCCCTGCTGGGTCCGACGTTCACCACCTATTCGGCGAGCTCGCCGCAGCTGTACCTGTCACTCGACCGCGACCGCCTGCAGGCGCTCGGCGTTTCGGTGAGCGATCTGTTCGCAACCCTGCAAGGCACGCTCGGATCCTATTACGTCAACGACTTCAACCTGTACGGCCGCAGCTGGCGCGTAACGATGCAGGCCGCGCAGGCGGATCGTCGCTCGGTGGACGATATCAGGCGGCTGCATGTGCGAAACGCGGCCGGCGAAATGGTCCCGGTCGCATCGGTGGCGCGGGTGGAGTACATCGTCGGTCCCCAATCGATCGTGCGCTACAACAACTATCGCTCGATCACGCTGAACGGCCAGCCGGCGCCGGGTGTCTCGTCGGGGCAGGCCCTTGCAGCCATGGAAGCCATATCGGCGGCGACGCTGCCCGCCGGCTATAGCTACGAGTGGACCGGCACCGCGCTGCAGGAACTGGAGGCCGCAGGGAAGACGACGGTGATCCTCGCGCTTGCCGTGCTGTTTGCCTACCTCTTCCTGGTCGCCCTCTACGAGAGCTGGACGATCCCGGTTCCGGTGCTGCTGTCGGTCATCGTCGGCGTAGCCGGCGCGCTCGTGTCGATCCTCGTGGCTCACCTGTCATTCGACATCTACGCGCAGATCGGGCTTGTGGTGCTGATCGCGCTCGCCTCGAAGAATGCGATCCTGATCGTGGAGTTCGCAAAGTTCCGGCGGGAGCGGGGCGAGCCCATCTTCGATGCCGCCGTCGAGGGCGCGCGCACGCGCTTCCGCGCCGTCATGATGACGAGCATCGCCTTCATCGCCGGGCTCATTCCGCTGGTGACGGCGCAGGGCGCAGGCATGCTCAGCCGCAGGGCGGTGGGCACCGGTGTCGCCGGCGGCATGCTGGCCGCCTCGATGATCGGGATCTTCCTTATCCCGTCACTGTACGTCGTCTTCCAGAGGCTGCGCGAGCGGGCCCACCGCCTTTTCGGCATTGGCCAGCCCGTAGCCGAAGAGCCGCCCAGGACCGACGAGATCGCAGCCCACGACGAGGCCGCGCAATAGCCGCCCGGCAGTGAAGACGGCGGCGGCGATCCGCGCCGGGGCAGGGGCGCACCCCGTCTCCCCGCCTGCGGGGAGATGGGCCAAGACGATCGGGCGTTCAGCTGTAAGGCTCAGTAGCGGCTGAGGGCGAGATCGCTCGCTTCGATTTCCGGCTTGCGGCCGCTGACGAGATCGGCGAGCACGCGCCCGGAGCCGCAGGCCATCGTCCAGCCGAGCGTGCCGTGGCCGGAGTTGATGAAGAGGTTCTTGATCGAGGTGCCGCCGACGACCGGCGTGCCGTCCGGCGTCATCGGCCGCAGGCCCGACCAGAAGGTCGCCTTCGACTGGTCGCCGGCGCCGCCGAACAGGTCCTCCACCGAATGTTCCAGCGTGGCGCGGCGGGCGGCGGGCAGGTCGTCGCTGAAGCCGGCGATCTCGGCCATGCCGCCGACGCGGATGCGGTCGCCGAGCCGGGTGATGGCGATCTTGAAGGTTTCGTCCATGATGGTGGAGACCGGCGCGCGGCTCTCGTCGACGATCGGCACGGTGATCGAGTAGCCCTTCACCGGATAGATCGGCGCCTTCAGCCCGAGCGGGGCGATGAGGGCGGGCGTATAGCTGCCGAGCGCGGCCACGAACGCGTCGGATTCAACCAGGCCGTCGGCGGTCTCCACCGCAACGATACGGTCGCCGATGCGCTTCAGGCGGCGGATGTCGACGCCGAACCGGAAGGTGACGCCGAGCGCCTCGGCGTGCCCCTGCAATATGTTGGTGAACTTGAAGCAGTCGCCCGTCTCGTCATTGGGCAGGCGCAGGCCGCCGACGAATTTTTCCCGCACCCGGGCCAGCCCCGGTTCCGCGGCGATGCAGCCCGCCGGATCGAGCACCTCGAACGGCACGCCGTCGGCACGCAGCACCTCGATGTCCTTGCCGATGCCGTCGAGCTGCTTCTGGGTGCGGAACAGCTGCAGCGTGCCCTGGGTGCGATGGTCGTAGGCGATGCCGGTTTCCTGGCGGAGCGCGATCAGGCAGTCGCGGCTGTACTCGGCAAGGCGCACCATGCGCCCCTTGTTGGTGGCGTAGCGGGCGCTGGTGCAGTTGGCCAGCATCGACATCATCCAGCGCCAGGTGGCGGCGTCGGCCATCGGCCGGATGATCAGCGGCGCGTGCTTCATGAACAGCCACTTCACCGCCTTCTGCGGAATGCCCGGCGCCGCCCAAGGCGAGGCGTAGCCCGGCGAGATCTCGCCGGCATTGGCGAAGCTCGTCTCCAGCGCCGGACCGGGCTGGCGGTCGAGGACGGTCACCTCATGGCCGGCCTTGGCGAGATAGTAAGCGGTGGTCACGCCGATGACGCCGGCGCCGAGAACGGTGATTTTCATGATTGCCCCATGGATCGATAAACGCCTGTTGGATCAGCGGTATTCGCGGTGGTATCGGTTCCCGAGGCCCGTCAGGATCTCGTAGGATATCGTGCCGGCGTCGGCGGCGATCGCCTCCAGCGGCTGGTGCGGGCCGATGAGCTCGACGAGACTGCCGAGTTTCAGCGTGCCGGGCGGCAGTGCGGTGACGTCGATGGTGATGCTGTCCATCGATACGCGCCCGACGATCGGCAGGCGCGTCCCGGCGTAGTAGGCGGCCCCACGATGGCTGAGGCTGCGCGGCAGGCCGTCGGCGTAACCGGCGGCGATGGTCGCAAGCCGCGTCTCGGCCGTGGTGATATGGGCGCCGCCATAGCCGACGCGGGTGCCGGCCGGCACGGTGCGCGTCTGGACGACGCGCACGTCGAGCCGCACGACCGGCCGCATCGGATTGTCGGGCGCATCCGTCGGCACCCCGCCGTAAAGGGCGATCCCCGGCCGCGCCAACGCGCCGTGGAACTCGGGCCCGAGGAAGATGCCGCCGGAATTGGCGAAGCAGAGCGGCAGGTCCGGGAACAGGGCGGAGACCTGTCGAAGCACCGCGAGCTGGTCGGTGTTCTGGGGGCTTTCCGTTTCGTCGCCGCTCGCCAGGTGGCTCATCAGATAGAGCAGTTCGATGTTCTCGAGCAGGGCGGGATCGGCCGCGACAGCCGTCACTTCCTCCGGCGGCAGGCCGAGCCGCGACATGCCGCTGTCGATCTGCAGCAGCGCCGGGCGGCGGCTTCGACGATCCCTGGCGGTTCGCGCCCAGTTCTCCACCTGCTCAAGGCAGTTCAGCACCGGAATGATGCCCTTGGCTGCACAGACGTCCTCGGCACCCGGCTGCAGGCCGTTCAGCACGAAGATCCGGACGTCAGCGGGAAGCAGCGGCTCCAGCTGCAGTGCCTCGCCGATATGGGCGACGAAGAAATCGCGGCAGCCGGCCTCGTGAAGCACCGGCGCGACGCGGGCGGCGTCGAGGCCGTAGGCATTCGCCTTGACCACCGCCGCCACCGGCACGGGCGCCGTGCGCTCGGCCAGCAGCAGATAGTTGCGGCGCAACGCTTGCAGATCGATGGAGAGATATCCAGAGGCGCCTTCGCGCCCGATGATTTCGCGTGGATGTGTGTTCAATGCCGCCCTCCCGACAGTGGAGATAAGCTATTGAAACAATCGGGCGCTTTCATTCGAATTGTTGCTCTGTTATTTCATCTTTCGATAATTCGCCGCATATCGTGCGAGAAAATGGAAGATTCTGCATGAAGGGGCTGGACTCGATCGACCGCAACATCATCCGCCTGCTGCGGCTGAATGCGCGCATCACCAATGCGAAGCTCGCCGAGGAGGTCGGCTTGTCACCGTCAGCCTGCCTGCGGCGGATCAGCCTGCTCGAGCAGTCCGGCGTCATCCGCGGCTATACGGCGCTCGTCGGCAGCTCGGAGGGCGGGACCCCGATCGCCGTCATCATCAACATCACGCTCGAGCGCCAGACCGAGGAGCACCTGAACCGCTTCGAATCGGCCGTTCGCCGCCATCCGGAGATCCAGGAGTGCTACCTGATGACCGGCGGGTCGGACTACCTGCTGCGGGTCGAAGTGGAGAATGCCGGCGATTTCGAGCGGATCCACAAGGAGATCCTGGCGAAGCTGCCGGGGGTGCTGCGCATCCATTCCAGCTTTTCGATCCGCAACGTGCTGGCGTCGCGCGCGCCGTCGCGCTGAGCGTTCGGCATGGTGCCGCACCGCGCCGGGGAGGGCATGTGGGCGGCCGCAAGCATCAGGCCTTGGTACTCTCCAGTTGCGGGTTCACGCGCTGCTGCTGCCTCGGTGGGCGCTGATCCCGTATCAGCTCGATCACCCGCGAAAACTGGTGGCCGTCGGGCAGCGGCCGTCCGATCGCGACCACGGCGGCGTCGGCAAGCTCTGTCCGCAGCAGGGAGAGGACCCGCCTCTGCGACGGTCCCTCAAGGACTTCCAGCAGCTGGTCGATGACGATCCAATGCGGCCTTTGCAGCAGCAAGCGGGCGATGGCGACAAGGCGTGTCTCCTCGTCGTTCAGTTCGCGGTCCCACCGGGCGTCTTCATCGAGCCGTGGCGCTATGCGTTGCATGCCGACCTTCGACAGCGCCTCCGCCAGAGCGGCATCGGTGATCGTTTCGGTGTTCGGATAGGACAGCACGTCGCGCAGTTTACCGGGCGCCAGATAGGGCGTTCGCGCCAGGAAGGTGACGGCCTCGTCCTTCGGCAACCCGATCCGCCCGCTGCCCCAGGGCCAGAGCCCGGCGAGCGCCCGAAAGAACAAGGTCTTGCCCGCGCCGGCGTCGCCCATGATGAGGACGCGCTCGCCGGGGGAGATCTGGACATGCGGATCGTCCAGCCGGGTCCGGCCGGTGGATGAATTGACGCTCAGGCCGTCGATCGTCAGGCGGTTGGTTTCGTTCAGCTGGAATTCGATGCGTCCCTCGGCGTCCTCGAGGGCGTCGGTGCCGACGAGCGCGCTGCGAAAATCGGTGATGCGCTGGAGCGTGGCCCGCCAGTCGGTGATCGCGCCGATATTGGCGATGAACCAGCGCAGTGAGGTGTGAACCTGGTTGAAGGCGCCGACAGCCATCATCAGCCCGCCGAAACTGATGTGGCCGGCGAAGTAGACCGGGGCGGCGACGAGGAGCGGGGCAACGACGGTCACCCAGCCGTAGCCGTCGATGACCCAGCCGAGATTGATCTGCGCGCGAAAAATGCCGCGCATCGCGTCAAGCACCGAGTCGAGGTCGCTTTCCAGCCGCTGCTGCTCTCCCGCTTCGCCGCCGGCGAGCGAGACCGAATCGATGTGCTCGTTGACGCGCATCATGGTGAAGCGCAGCGTGGCCTCGCGATTGTAGCGCTCGCTGTTCAGGCCGATCAGCGGGCGACCGACCAGCCAGCTGAGGCAGGACGCGGAGCCGGCATAGATCATCGCCGCCCAGACCATGTAGCCGGGGATCTCGAAGGAGTGCCCGCCGACATCGAACACGAAACCCGCCGACAGTGACCACAGCACTCCGACGAACGAGAAGAGCAGGGTCGAGGATTGCAGGAGGCCGAATGCGAGGTCGGTGGTCAGCTCGGTGAGGTGCCCCGCGTCCTCCTGCATGCGCTGGTCCGGATTGACGCCGATCGCGCCCGCATGTGCAAGCCGGAAGGCCCGGCGCGGCCGCATCCATTCGGTGATCAGATCGGTCGTCAGCCCCTCGCGGAGCTTCAACCGGAATTCCTGGTTGAACCAGCGCTGCGAAACATTGAGCAGCAGAAGCACGCTGGCGATGCCTGCAAAGACCAGCAGTTGGTGGACGAAGGCATCGACGTCGCGCCGCTCGATGGCGTCGTAGAACGGCTTGTTCCACTGGTTGAGGACGATTTGCCCGATGGCGGTGGCCACGACGACCGCAGCGCTGCCGATCGATGTGCAGAGCAGGAACGGGAACACCGGCGATTCCCGGTAGATGCGCTGCATCATCATCATTTGCGACCAGAGACCGCGATTTTCCGTTGCCGGTGCCGCCGGGGCAGGGGGGCCGTTCTGTTCAGTGACGTTGGCCATACTTGCCTCCTTCCGTCACAGCGCGAGGACGCTCGCCGTTCACACTGGAACCGGCAGGCCCGAAGGGCAAGACTGGAGCGGTCGTCGGGCCCCCGCGGCGGCGCGCAGGCCGATCACGTTTGCGGCAGAGCGTGCTTTTCCATCGTGCCTTCACTGCCCCGGCGTCTGGCTTGCCGCCGCCACGACCAGCAAAAAATCTATAGACTTGGTGGAAAATTCCACGCAGGTTGACTTCCCGGCACGGATTTTTCAAACGCGGCTTGCCCAACAAATGACCATTCTTTGCCGCAGTGCTGATCATTTGAGATCTTCCCTTCGGCAAAACCGTCGGTCCTCCCAAGACCCGCACATGATGAAAGCAGGTAACGCATGACCAAGACCCTTCTCAACCTTCTCGACCGTGGATCCTTCACCCGCCGGACAGGGCTTGCCGCGATGCTGGCGGCAACCGTCGCAACCTTCGTGGCGACCATGCCGGCTCCGGCGAGCGCCGAAGACAAGACGACGGTCAAGGTCGGCATCATGAGCGGCGAGGACGAGGACATCTGGCGCGTCGTCGCCGCCGAGGCCGCCAAGAAGGGCCTGACGGTCGAGGTCGTCACCTTCAACGACTACACCCAGCCCAACGAGGCGCTCGAGCGCGGCGAAATCGATGCGAACGCATTCCAGCACGGCCCCTACCTGGAAAACCAGATCCAGGCGCACGGCTACAAGATCGCAATCGCCGGCTACACCGCCGTCTGGCCGATCGGCATCTATTCGAAAAAGCACACGGCGGTCGCCGACCTCCCCGAGGGGGCGGTGATCGGCGTTCCCAACGACCCGTCCAACGAAGGCCGGGCGTTGCTTGTGCTGCAGGATGAAGGCGTCATCAAGCTCCGCGAAGGGGCCGGCATTCTGGCCACCATCGCCGATATCGCGGAGAACCCGAAGAAGGTCGACATCAAGGAACTGGACGCCGGCATCGTCGGCCGCTCGGTCGACGATCTCGATGCGGCGGTCGTCAACACCGACTGGGCGCTGAAGGCCGGGCTGACGGTGGAAAACCGCATTGCCCAGGAGAAGATCGCCGACAACCCGTACCGCAATTTCATCGCGGTCCGCGAGGCCGACCTCAATGAGGCCTGGGTGAAGACGCTGGTCTCCTCCTACCAGAACGATACGGTGAAGGCCGAGTTCGACCGCGTCTACAAGGGCACCGGCACCGTCGCCTATTGACCTGCCCCCGCATCGGACGGATATCAGGCGGCTCGCAGCCCGAAGGGTTTGCGAGCCGCCGCGCCATTGCCAGATGGCGGAAAGGAACATCCATGACCCTGCAGCAAACTCCGGCCGGCCATCCGGCGGACGCCGAGAGCGGACGCGAGCCTGTCGTCCGGTTGTCCGGTGTGCGCCGCCATTTCGGTCAGACGCCGGCGATCGACGGCGTTTCGCTGACCGTCCGCAAGGGCGAGATCCTCGGGCTTATCGGCCGCAGCGGCGCCGGAAAATCGACGCTGATCCGCTGCCTGAATGGCCTCGAGCGCCCCGACAGCGGCTCGATCCAGATCGAAGGGCGCGAGATCACCAAGCTGAGCGAGGAGGAACTGCAGCCCGTCCGCCGTCGCATCGGCATGATCTTCCAGCACTTCAACCTCCTGTCACGCAAGACGGTGGAGGAAAACATTGCCTTGCCGCTGAAGATCGCCGGCTGGACGAAGGAAAAGCGGCTCGCGCGTGCGGCCGAACTCATCGACCTTGTCGGGCTGTCCGGCAAGGCAAGGAGCTATCCGTCGGCGCTGTCCGGCGGGCAGAAGCAGCGGGTCGGCATCGCGCGGGCGCTGGCCGCCAGCCCGGCGCTGCTGCTTTCCGACGAGGCGACCTCGGCGCTCGACCCGGAGACGACCGCTTCGATCCTCGAACTCTTGAAGGACATCAACAAACGGCTCGGCGTGACCATCCTGCTGATCACGCACGAGATGGAGGTGATCCGCACCATCGCCGATCGGGTCGCCGTCATCGATGCCGGCCGGATCGTCGAGGAGGGGCCGGTCTGGTCGGTCTTCGCCAATCCGCACACCGAGACCACCCGCAACATGCTTTCCGGGATCCGGCCGAACCTGCCGCCGCACGTCGCGGCCCGGCTGGTGGGCGAGCCGAGCGGCGAGGCCATCCTCGGTGTCGATCTCTCCGGACCGGATGCCGGCAATCTGCTGGCCGGCCTTTCGGCCGAGCTTCCGGACGGGTTCCGGCTGGTCCATGGCGGCGTCGACCACATCCAGCAGCAGTCCGTCGCCCGGTTCTTCATTGGAATTCCCCCGGCAGCCGACGCGCTGGCGCGGGCAATCGCATATCTGCAGCGCCACGGCGCCAAGGTGGAGGTACTCGGCCATGACCCCCGTCATGTTTGACCTGTTCGTCCGATCCTTCTGGGAAACGGTGATCATGACGGCCGCCTCCGGCGCCATATCGCTTCTGGCCGGGCTGCCGCTGGGGCTGGCGCTTGTCGCGACCGGGCGGGGCGGCATCGCCGAAAATCTCTGGATCAACCGTATACTGGCCGCGATCGTCAACGGCTTCCGCTCGGTGCCGTTCATCATCCTGCTGGTGGCGCTGATCCCGGTCACGCGCTTCATCGTCGGCACGTCGATCGGCATGTGGGCGGCCATCGTGCCGCTGTCGATCGCCGCAACCCCATACTATGCGCGCATGGCGGAGGTGTCGCTGCGCGAGGTCGACCGCGGCCTCGTCGAGGCGGTGCGGGCGATGGGCGGCAACCGCTGGACCATCGTGCGCGAAGTGCTGGTGCCCGAAGCGCTGCCGAGCCTGGTGGCGGGCTTCACCGTGACGCTGATCACGCTGATCGGCGCATCGGCGATGGCCGGCGCCATCGGCGCCGGCGGCCTGGGCGACCTTGCCATCCGTTATGGCTACCAGCGGTTCGAAACGGCCGTGATGATTGCGGTGGTGGCGGTGCTGATCCTGGTCGTCTGCGCAATCCAATGGGCCGGCGACCGGCTGGTCGCGCGCCTCGATCACAAGGCGTGAGCCGAATGAGCCACATCTCCCAGATCGACTACGCCACGGCCAGCGATGCCGTCCGGGCCGAGCACGACCGCGAACTGGCGCTCCGGGGCCGCATGACCAACATGAAGCGCACCCTGCTTCACTCGCCGCAGGCCCATCGCATCTATGCCGAATGGTTCACGCTGCGCGCGGAGCTGGATCCGGCGATCGATGACCGCGCCATCTGGATATTCTCGCACGCCATCTCCAAGGTCGCGCAGTCAAGGATCGCCGTCACCTTCTTCCGTCGGGCGCTGGTGAACGCCGGCCACGATCCGGACGCGCTGGAACTTTCGGCGGAAGAGGCGTTGCTCGACCGGTTCGGACGGGCGATCGCCACCGACTCAGCGGCGGTGCCGTCGGACATCTGGTCTGAACTGAAGCAACGCTACGACGAGAAGACCCTGGTTGACCTCGTCGCCTTCGCTGGAATCATGCTGGCGACGGCCGTCTTCAACAATGTCGTGGAGGTCGAGTTCGACCCGGAACTCGAGCCATTCGCCGAAAAGGGCTGATCAGCCCGAGACCGTCGTTACGAAGTGCGGGTTGCCGCGGATCGTGTTGCTGACGGTGCAGATCTCATCCTCGGCCGCGCGCGCGATCGCCTCGCGGGTCGGCGCGTCCAGATCGCTGCGAATGGTGAAGGCGATGTCGAACCGCTCGACGCGCGCTAGGCCGTCCGCTGCCTTCTGCCCGGTGACGACGGCGGCGATTTCCTCGATGTTCGCAAGCACCCCCATGCGGCTCGCAGCCATCCGCGCGCTGATGGTCAGGCAGGCCGCGAGCGAGGCGTATAGCAGGTCGAGGGGATTGAAGCCCGGCTGCGAGGCGCCGGTGACGATGTCGAGCGTCCCGCCGGTCGCGGAGGTGACATGCGGAAAGCCGGTGCGGCCGAGTGTGGCCGTCGCGCCGGTCGGCCTGGTCTTCACCCTTGCTTCGTTCATCGGTCCGCGTCTCCTCGTGCCTGGATCTTGATAGGAACGTTGGCTGGCGCTGGCAAGAGCGGCGTCCGGCACGGTCTGCAGCGAACCCCCCGAACTAATGCGTGCATTCGCAGTCGGCCGCCTTCAGAATTGCTGCCGCGGCCCGTCATTCTGTCGTATTGTCAATTGACTTGCGCCGGGTCGGACCCGGCAGGAAACGGAGATCGATATGCGTGCGGATAGTGACGTGGCGGAGCCGATGGAGGTCGTCGAGTTCTGGTGCGAACTGCTCGAACCGGAGCATTGGTTCTCGCCGCCGCCGCAGCTCGACGCCCATATCCGCAACCGCTTCGCAGCGACCCACCTCGCCCTGGCCCGCTGCGTTCCGGACGCGTGGCGCGAAACGCCGGATGCGCGGCTGGCGGCGGTCATCGTCCTCGACCAGTTCCCACGGAACATGTATCGCAACACGCCGCTGGCCTTTGCGACCGACTGGATTGCGCTGCGGGAGGCGCGGCTGGCGCTGGAAGCGGGCGCGGACGCCAAGGTCGCCTTCGCCCGCCGCCACTTCTTCTACCTGCCGTTCGAGCACTCCGAGGACATCGCCGACCAGGAGCGCTCCGTCGGCCTCTTCAAGGCTCTCGGCGACATGAACTACCTGGACTATGCCCACCGCCATCACGCGGTCATCCGCGACTTCGGCCGCTTTCCGCATCGCAACGCCGTGCTCGGGCGCCGGTCCACGCCGGCGGAACTCGACTATCTTGCCCTGCCGGGTTCCGGCTTCTAGGAAAAGTTGCGGCCGGCTTGCCTTCACTTCGCCTGTGTGGCGCAATATTTTGCGCCGCGAGTCCCGAACGCTGCCCCGCGATGGCAGCGAATCGCCGAATCTGGCTTTCGCCCGTCCGCCTGGACGGGCGCCGAATCGATCAAGGGTTGCCGTGACGACATCGAAACGCCTTCTTTTTCTCCTCCTGGCAATCCTGCCCCTGCTGCTGCCGCCGCTGGCCTTCGCCGAGGAACCGGCGCCTCCGGCGCTGCCTGCAGCGCCCGCGAATACGATTTCCGAAGCGAACGACAGCCTTGAAAAGGCTCGCAGGCAACTGGCGGACCTGCGCAAGCAGGTCGACGACGCCCGCGACAACGACAGCAAGCTCGCCGAGCTCAAGCCCAAGGTCGAGCAGCTCGCCCGCACCGCGCTGGAGGCCTCGGTCTCCACCCGCGAGCGCTTCAACTATATCAAGGGGAGGCTCGATCAATTGGGGCCGGTGCCGGCTGAAGGCCAGCCGCCTGAAGCCGAGCCGATCAAGGAGGAACGCGCGAAGCTTGCCGAGGAACGGGCCGCCATCAACGCCGTCACCGGAAGTGCCGAGTCGCTTTCGATCGAGGCGACGCAAATGGCCAACCAGATCACCGAGATGCGCCGCAATCTGTTTTCCGAAACGCTTCTGAAGCGCACGGCGGTGAGTACCGGGGTATTCGAGGACGCGCTCACCGCAGGGGCTGAACAGGGAACCGACCTGCAGCGGACCGTTGGCGGATGGTTCCGTTTCGTCTGGGCGTTCAAGCGGGAATCGCTGATGGCCGCCGTCTCGCTCTCCCTGCTGATTGGTTTGCTGCTCTACTCCGGCGGCCGTCGGGTGGCCGGGCCGCTGATCGAGCGCAACAGGAGGATCGAGAAGCCGCACTACATCACCCGGCTGATGATCGCGTTCTGGTCGATCACCATTCCGACGCTGGCAGTCGGCGCCTTCGCCTTCGCCTGCTATTCGCTGCTCTACAGCTTCAACGTGCTGCGGCCGGACATCGCCCCGATGGTCTCGCAGCTCTTTGTCGTCTGCGTCGGACTCTACTTCGTCTCGGCGCTGACCCGTGCCGTCCTCGCACCCAAGCGCCCCGAGTGGCGGCTTGTGAACGTCTCCAACAGCGGCGCCAGGAGGCTGGAGTGGTCGATCTTTGCGATGGCCTCCGCCAATGCGGTCGACTACTTCCTCGGCGCCGTCAACGTCGCGCTCGGCTCTCCCGTCGTGCTGACGGTGGCCAAGAGCCTGATCGCCTCGATCGTGATTGGCGTCATCCTCCTGTGGATCGCGTTCATCCGGCCGATGCTGAGGCCCGGCGAGGATCCGGCGAGCGAAGGGCGGCCGTGGCCGCGGGCGCTGTCGACGGTTCTGATGCTCACAGGGTTCGGGCTGATCGCGCTGGCGGTGATCGGCTATGTCGGTCTTGCGCGCTTCGTGGCGACGCAGATCGTCGTCACCGGCGCGATCCTGGTGACGATGTATATCGGCATTCTCTCCGGCCGGGCGATCGGTGTGCAGGGGGCGCTGGCCCGGACCTATCTCGGACAGAGGCTGGCGGAGCGCTACCAGCTCAACGAGGTGGCGCTGGACCAGGCGGGGCTGGCGGCCAGCCTCGGCATCTACCTGCTGGTGCTGCTCCTGGGCGTGCCGGGCATCCTGCTGCAGTGGGGGTTCCAGCCGGGCGATATCGAGAGCTGGGCATTGCAGCTCTTTACCGAGATCCGGCTCGGCAGCATCTCGATCTCGATCGTCGGCATCCTCGCGGGCCTCGTGCTGTTCGCGCTCGGCCTCTTGGTGACGCGCTGGTTCCAGCGGTGGCTCGACGGCACGGTCATGGTGCGCAGTCACGTCGATCCCGGCGTCCGCAATTCGGTCAGGACCGCGATCGGCTATGCCGGCGTGGCGCTCGCGGGGCTGATCGGCATATCGGCGGCCGGGATCAACCTTTCCAGCCTCGCGCTCGTCGCCGGTGCCCTCTCGCTCGGTATCGGTTTCGGCCTCCAGAACATCGTGTCGAACTTCGTGTCCGGCCTCATCCTGCTGGCCGAGCGCCCGTTCAAGGTCGGCGACTGGGTGGTCGCAGGAACGACGGAAGGCTTCGTCAAGCGGATTTCGGTGCGCGCCACCGAGATCGAGACGTTCCAGCGCCAGACGATCATCGTGCCGAACTCCGTCCTCATCAACGGCCAGGTCGGCAACTGGACCCACCGTAACAAGCTCGGGCGTATCGAGATCCCGGTCACCGTCTTTTCCGGCAATGATCCGCGCCGGGTCACCGAACTGCTGCTCGAGGTCGCGGCGGCCGCGCCGGTGCTCCGCAATCCGGAGCCCAACGTGGTGTTCGTCAACTTCTCCTCTTCGACACTCGAATTCGAGCTGCGGGCCTTCGTCGCCGATGTCCTGAGCGCGGGCTCCGTGAAGACGGAACTGCGCACCGCAATCCTGGAGCGGCTGCGGCAGGAAGAGATCCCGCTGGCCGGACCCGGCGCGCCGACCATACCGATCACGATGGATCCCGAGAGCGCGCAGCTGGTGAGCGCCATGATCGAGAATGCCAAGGCGCAGGCGGGGCGCACGGCGGAGCCGGTTCGCAAGCCAAGTCCGAAGCCGGTCGAGGAGGGTGGTGACGAGACGGGCTGACGAGGATTGCCGCATTCATGCCATGTTCAGTGACGGCGGCATAAAAGACATGCAAAGCCATCGAAGCGGGGCTAGGCTCTCGCGGGGTTTGAAACAGGGGCGGCGCCTCGGCGCCGGGCAGACATGATGCGAATGCTTGCAATACTGCTTCTGACGGGCGCCACCGCCGCGCCTGCCGTGGCGGCATCGATCACCAACCGGGATAGCGAAGCGGTCGTGCTGTCGATCGTCGAGAACGGCAACCGCAGCGAACTCGCCCTCGCGGCCGGCCAGACCGAGACCGTTTGCCGCTCGGGCTGCTTCGTCACGCTTCCGAACGGCGACCGTGTCGGCCTCAGCGGCAACGAGAAGGTCGAGATCACCGGCGGATCGGCCATCATCAAGTAAAACGCTCCAGCTTGTTGCCAAGCGACGCCGGGTGCCTCATCCGGCGCCGCCGCGCGGTTTCGTGCGCTCCCGGGCGCATGCCGCCGCATCAGGCATCCGCCGCCCGGTGTCTTAACGCTTTCGCAAACGCTCGCCGCTTACCGTCCCTCGTATAAACCGGGGGGTGTATGATCGCCTCGGTCAGGACCATGCGCAGGTCCGGTGCCGCCTTTCCGCCGATGCCGCATGCCGGGACGGGTAGCATGCGAATAAGCTCACCTGGAAAGGCTCGAAATGTCATTCATCGGTATCTCCGGCATGCAGTATGCCGGCGCGTCGCTGTCAGGCCACCGGATCCTGCTCGTTGAAGACTCCAACCTGTTCACCTCGATGATCGGCGCGCGGCTGAAGGAGCTGTTCGGTCTCGAAGTGGAGGTCTGCCGGAATTTTCACGACCTGGAGGAGGCCTACGAGCGGTCGACCGAACCGGTGACGCTCGCCATCTCCAACATCGACCTTCCGGGCGCCGAACAGGGCGAGGCACTGAACTACCTGATCGACCTCAGCATTCCGACCATCGTCTTCACCGGCAGCTTCCATGAGCAGACGCGCGACCAGTTGCTCTCCAAGGAGATCGTCGACTACATCATCAAGGACAATGTCTTCGCGGTCGACATGCTGGCCGAGTCGGTATGCAGGTTCCTGACCAATCATCGCCATCACGTCCTGATCGTCGACGACAGTGCGACGGCGCGCGCCCTGCTGTCGACCCGCCTGAAGCGCTACAATTTCCGCGTCAGCGCCGCCGACAACGGGGCTGCTGCCCTGAAAATCCTGAAAGATAACCCGGACATCGGCCTGATGGTCACCGACTATCACATGCCCGACATCGACGGGTTCGAACTGACGCGCCGAATCCGCGGCTCGATCGGCTCGCACCAGTTGCGGATCATCGGCGTATCCTCCTCCACCGACCGGTTGCTGTCGGCGCGTTTCCTCAAGGCCGGCGGCAACGATTTCATCCTGCGGCCCTTCATCGACGAGGAGTTCTATTGCCGGGTGAACCAGAACCTCGACACCCTGACGCAGATCCGCATGGCCCGGGTCCGGCAGGCGGCCTGACCTCCCGGCTGCAGCCACCGACACCGCTCTGACAATAAGCTTACGTAGGGTAAGTTTACCGGCCGCGATTAACCGCTTGGTAAACCCCTGGGAGTGTAATGCCCGCGCTGCAGTACAACCGTGGAAGAGGGCATGGGAGTGGACTGGTATCCGCAACGGGAGGCCGCGTTGTTGCGCCACTTCGGCCGCTCCGTCCTGCTCGTCGAGGATTCGCGGATGTTTTCCACCATTGTCCGCTTCAGGCTTGAAACCGAGCTCGGCGTTCGGGTGACCCACTGCGCGGCGATGCAGCCCCTGCGCGACGTTCTCAATGATAGTGGCGACGAATACGCCCTTGCGATCGTCGATCTCAACCTGCCGGGCGCCTCGCCGTGCGAGGCGCTGGACGCGGTCCTGTCGCAAAGCATTCCCGCCCTCGTCTTCACCGGCTCGTCCGGCGAGGCGACGCGTGACCTGATGCTGGCGAAGGGGGCGACCGACTACGTGGTCAAGGACAATCCGTCGGCGGTCCAGCAGGTCGTGACGGGCGTCGATCGGATGCTCGCGGGTGGTCATGCCAGGGTGCTCGTGCCGGACTGCGGCTCGCCGGATACGCAGGCGGTCGCGGCGCTGCTGCAACGACAACGCTTCCAGGTCCAGACGGTGGCTGACGGGGCAGCCGCCCTGGCGGTGCTCGACGCGGAGCGCGACGTCGATATCGTCGTGATCGACCTCGACGGCAGGCGCGACGACGGGCTGGTGCTGCTCTGTGAGATCCGGCGCCGCTACGCCGACATGGGCGTGCGCGTCGTCGGGATCTGCGGGCAGGATGACGACATGCTCGCCTCGCGATTCCTGCGCTCCGGCGGCGACGATTTCGTCCGCAAGCCGATCCGCGCCGAGGAATTCACCTGTCGCCTTTTCCATCTGGCCGCCATGCACAAGCGGTTCCAGGCGCTGAACCTGATCGCGTCGCGCGATTACCTGACGGACGTCTACAACAGGCGCTATTTCTACGAGGCTGGCCGGCGCCTCGTCGACCGGGTGGAGCGGTTCGACGGCAAGGCCTCGATCGCCATAATGGACATCGATCACTTCAAGCGCCTGAACGATACCTACGGCCACGAGGTCGGCGACATGGTGCTGAAGGCTGTCGCCCGCCGCCTGAAGGCGCGGCTCGGCGGCCGGCATCTTCTGGCGCGGTTGGGTGGCGAGGAGTTCGGCGTCCTGTTCGAAGGCCTGGGCCTGGCCGAGGCGGTCGCCAGCTGCGACATGCTGCGGCGCGAACTCGCCGCAGCCCCGATCGAGGCCGATGGCGAGCCGATCACCATCACGGTTTCCACCGGCGTGGCGGCCATCGAAGGGCACGAGGTGTTCGACAATCACCTCAACGCGGCCGACCAGTTCCTCTACATGGCCAAGCATGCGGGCCGGGACCGCGTGTTCTCGGAACTGTCGCTGCCGGCGGCGCTCGCCGGCTAGCCGGATGCGCTCGCGGGGCCGTGCTTGCGCTGAAGCGCCGATATAGTATCACACACGACTTTATCAACGGCCACGCCTGCGCCATGCAGGACGCCCGGCCGGTCGAAGACCACGGCTCACGCCGGCCTCGTCGCTGGGGTGGGTTCAGCGTGCTGCGATCGCCGCCGGCAGCGTCAGCTTGCGGTCGGCGCGTTCCTGCTGCGGCGAGCGGTTGTAGAGTTCCCGGTAGCATTTGGAGAAATGCGAGGCCGAGACGAAGCCGCAGGCGACGGCGACTTCCACCACCGGCATCGACGACTGCACCAGCAGGTGGCGGGCGCGATCGAGGCGGATCTCGAGATAGTAGCGGGCCGGCGAACGTCCCATTTCCTGGCGGAACAGCCGTTCGATCTGGCGGCGCGACAGGTCGGCGCTGTCGGCGATCTCCAGCAGCGACAGCGGCTCGGAGAGATTGTTCTCCATCAGCTCGATGATCGACAGCACCTTGGCGTTCTGGACGCCGAGGCGGGCGCGCAACGGCAGCCGCTGCCGGTCGTGCGGCCCGCGGACGCGGTCGGTGAGGGCCTGTTCGCAGACCCGGTTGACGAGATTTTCGCCGAAATCCTGATCGATCAGGTTCAGCATCATGTCGAGCGACGCGGTGCCGCCGGCACAGGTGTAGATGTTGCTGTCGATCTCGTAGAGGTCGGCATAGACTTCGGCCTGCGGGAAGGCCTCGGCGAAGCCCGGCAGGTTTTCCCAGTGGATGGCGCAGCGCTTGCCGGTGAGCAGTCCCGCCTGGGCCAGCACGTGCGCGCCGGTGCAGAGCGAGCCGACCGAAACGCCGCGGTTGTAGACCTCGCGCAGCCAGGCGTTCACCGACTTGTTCTGGAACTGCTCGACGTCGACGCCCGAACAGACGAGCACCATCGAGGGACGGTTCTCGCCGCTCAGATACTTGCGTTCGTCGGCGAGCGACGAATTGACCTCCAGCGCGATGCCGCTCGAGGACACCACCCGCTCGCCGTCGGACGACGCCAGCCGCCAGCTATAGGCCTCATAGCCCAGCATCCGATTGGCGATGCGCAACGTCTCGATGGCCGCGGAAAACGGCAGCATGGAGAAGTTGGGCACGAGAAAGAATACAAGCGAACGCTTCTTGGCGGAGGTCTTGTTCATCGGCGATTCCACTCTGGGCTTATTGGGTCAGCGTCACCCAAGTCCGGGTAGTGCGCTTGCCTGTTTGCGACATTTGCATGGAACCGTGCGACTGTGAAGAGGGCGTTTTGCTTTGTTGCTCAAGTCGTTCCCGGCTGAAGCCATACATCCTGCATTTGCGACGCGCCCGCTGCGCAGCCCAGAGCTGTCGCGGCTGTTTTTGCGTCAGGGGATGCTTGCTTTCGTGGAAAAATGGAAGGTTTCGCCGACGCAGGATCACCGGGTTCACCAAACCGGCTTCACCGACACCGGCTGCCGCTAAAGGTTGGGCCGCCTTCATGCCCGCTATTGACCAAAAAAATCGCCAGGCCGATCCGTAAGGGGTGTCGGCCTGGCGATTGCAGCGTCTCGGGAGGGGCGCTGGAGTGTTTCGTCAGTGCGGCAGCCGGCTGTTGCCGGTCAGTTCCATATCCTCGTCGGCGGACGGATAGCCGATGTCCTTGCGCAGGTCGAAGGGCAGGCCTTCCAGTTCGAGCTCCGCGCGGTGATGCCGCCACGCAATGGCAAGCCGGCTGGCGAGACGGCGCAACGGGCTCGAATAGCCGTCTGAGACGAGGCGGCTGCATGATCCGCCTGCCGCGTGAGATGTGATGCTGTGCATGCTTTGGTTCCTTTCAAGCTCTAAGACGCTTCGAAAGGCCGCGACCGATGTACATATACTGGCGCGGCCCCATTCATCGATCAAACGAATATGATTGATCCCTTCCATCAGCATTTGTCATGCGAGAGGCGGCCGTGCCAGCCGACGTCGCGCTGCAGTTCGAGGGGCAGGTTGTCCAGTTCGTCCTCCGTTCGCCGGCTGCGCCGGCGGGCCGCCTGCGTCTCAAGGAACTGACGGATGGTCAGCACGAAATTCCTTCCGGCGGCGCGAATGGCGAACGGCGTCGGCTGCCTGTGCGTTTTTCCTGCGGTCATGGCGTTGATCCTTTCCCGATCAGGCCTTCGATGGATTGACTATTGCGCGGTTCGAGTGTTCAATCAAACGAAATGGAGTGACGCATTGGTTCAATGAATTTGAATGAGGTAGGAACCATGAACCTGATCTTCCGCCAGACCCTTCCCTTGCTGGAACTGGACATCCTCAGGACCTTCGTGGCGATCGCGGAGACCGGAAACTTCACCACCGCCGCCGACACCGTGCATCGCACGCCCTCCGCCGTGTCGATGCAGATCAAGAAGCTGGAGGAACTGCTCGGCTGCACGCTGTTCCGGCGTGACGCCCGCTCCGTCGTGCTGACCCATCACGGCGAGGTGCTGCTCTCCTACGCCCGCCGGCTGATCGCGCTCAGCAACGAGGCGGTGTCGCGCTTCATGATGCCGGAGATGAACGGGGTCGTGCGCCTCGGCGCGCCCGATGACGTCGGCGAACTGATCCTGCCGGAGGTGCTGCGTCGCTTTGCCGAGACCTTTCCGTCGATCGCGGTCAACGTCTCGATCGAGACGAGCGGCAACCTGCGCCGCGCCGTGGCGGAGGGTCGGCTCGATCTGGCGATCTTCAATTCGCCCGACAGCGCCGCCCCGGTTGCCGGCGAACTGCTGATGCGGGAGCAGCTCGTCTGGGCCGGCAAGAACTGCGGCACGGCGCACCTGAAGAACCCGTTGCCGGTATCGGTCTGGGAGGAGGGCTGCATCTGGCGGGCGCGGGCGCTTGAGGAACTCACCAAGTCCGGCCGCGAGTTCCGGGTCGCCTACTTCTGCGCCCACCATATGGGGCAGCGCGCCGCCATCAAGGCCGATCTCGCCGTCGCGCCATTGGCCCGCTTCCTGGTGCAGGACGATATGGTGGCGCTCAGCGTCAAGGACGGGCTTCCGGACCTCGGCTATTACAACATCGGCATGGTCATCCATGACGACGCGGAGGCGCCGGCGCTCGCCGTGGCCGACTACATTCGCGCAGCCTTCGCCCGCTTCGAGCGCAGCCCGAAAGAAGTCCTGCCGATGGTCTGCTGACCGGGCCGGGAGGGGTGAATTCGGGAGGAAAAGAAAGAGCCCCACGGCAGAGGCGCGGGGCTCACCTTGCTCACCACAAGCAAAGGACCAAAGCGCACAGCGCCACGGCCGGGCCACCTTGGCCCACGCCGGCCGGGCGAGTCAACCACCGGCTGCGGCCATGGCCAAATGCGCGGCCATGTGATGGCGGGCGGGGCGAGAGACTGTGCGCGGCTGCCGAGGGGCAGGTCCTGGTCCTGGGCCATCCAGGAGCCGGGCGGCAGCCTCAATCGCGGCTGCGGCGCCGGCGACGGCCGCCGCCACCTTCGCCACCTTCCTCGGACAGCACCTTGCGTTCGGGCAGGGTCACCACCGAGGCGAGATGCGGGAAGGCGTCGACCTTGTTCGGCATCGCCATGGCGTTGACGAACAGCTGCTGGAAATTGCCTTCGAGCGCGGTCTCGATCTTCTCGATGCGGTTGACCGTCTCCTCGATCTCGCGGCGATGGTCGCGATTGAGCAGCGCCATCAGCGCGCCGGTGCCGGCGGCGTTGCCGACCGCCTTGACCTCGGCGAGGTCGCAATCGGGGATCAGCCCCAGCACCATCGCGTATTTCGGATCGATGAACGAGCCGAAGGCGCCGGCGAAGCGGATCAGGTCGACATGCTCGATGCCCTGCTTCTCCATCAGCAGCTTGATGCCGGCATAGAGCGCCGCCTTGGCCAGTTGGATGGCTCGGATGTCGGTCTGGGTCACCGTGATGCGCGGCTCGCCGTCGTGGAGCAGGTAGGAGAAGGTGCGACCGTTCTGGATGATGCGGTGGGTGCGCTCCGCCATCGATCCGTCGACGACGCCGTCCTCGGAGATGATCCCCGACAGGTACATTTCCGCCACCACCTCGATGATGGCCGAGCCGCAGATGCCGGTGACGCCGACCGAAGCGGCGGCTTCCGCAAAACCTTCCTCGTCCGACCACTTGTCGACGCCGATGACGCGGAACCGCGGCTCGAGCGTCACCGGATCGATGCGGACCCGCTCGATCGCCCCGGGTGCGGCGCGCTGGCCGCAGGAGATCTCGGCGCCCTCGAACGCCGGGCCGGTCGGCGAGGAGGCGGCGACGACGCGATCCTTGTTGCCGAGCACGATCTCGGCGTTGGTGCCGACATCGACCAGCAGCATCATCCGGTCCTGCCGGTGCGGGCCCTCTGAGAGCGTGGCAGCCGCGGCGTCTGCGCCGACATGGCCGGCGATGCAGGGCAGCAGGTAGACGCGGGCGCCGCGGTTGGCCTCGATGCCGATGTCGTGTGCCCAGCCCTGAACCGCGCCGGATACCGCAAGCGCGAACGGCGCCTGGCCGAGTTCCGTCGGGTCGATGCCGAGAAACAGGTGATGCATGATCGGGTTGGCGACGAAGACCATGTCGAAGATGTCGTCGCGCTCGACGCCGCCATCCTCGCAGACCTTGCCGATCAGCTGGTTGACCGCCTCGCCGACCGCCTTCGTCATCGCTTCGCGGCCGTCCGGGTTCATCATCACGTAGGAGACGCGGCTCATCAGGTCTTCGCCGAAGCGGATCTGCGGGTTTGAGGTGCCGGAGGAGGCGACCAGCCGGCCGGAGAGCAGCGAGACCAAGTGCATGGCGATCGTCGTCGAGCCGATGTCGCAGGCAATGCCGTAGGCCTCGTTCTTCAGTCCGGGATAGAGGGCGATCACCGTCGGGCGGGAGAATTCCATGTCCTTGTGGATCACCGCGGTCACGCACCAGTTGCCCTTGCGCAGGATGCCCTGGATCTGCGGGATCAGGTGTTGGGCGACGCGCAGGTCCTTCCAGCCCCAGTCCTTGTCGAGCACGGCCTTGAGCCGCTCCAGGTCACCCGACGGCTTGTGCATGTCGGGCTCTTCCACCTCGACGTAACACAGCTGCACCGGCGAATTGCGCTCGATGACCCGGTCGGTCGCGGCCTTGCGGACGACCTGGGCGTTGATGACGGTGTCCTGCGGCACGTCGATGACGAGGTCGCCGAGGATCTGGGCGGAACAGGAGAGCCGGCGTCCTTCCGGAATGCCGCGGATCCGTTCGTAGCGCTCCTCCTTCGGCCCCTTCTCCGAGATGTGGTCGAGCGAGGAGACGATCTTGTGCTTGGCAAAGTTGCCTTCCTGCACCGAGATCTGGCAGCGCCCGCAGGTGGCGCGACCGCCACAGATGCTTTCGACATAGACGCCGAGCTTGCGCGCCGCGTCCAGGACCGGCGTTCCGACCGGGAAGCGACCGCGCTTGCCGGACGGCATGAAGAGAACAAGAGGATCCTTCTCGGCCGCTTCGGTCATGTTGGCCTCGTTCTCGGATGTGCCTTCAATGCGCATGTTTTTCGGTCTTTCCTCGGTGCTGGGCGGTCGCCGCGGCCGGCGCACAGGTAAACGTCATCAGACTGCACCGGAACGCCCGCTGATAGTTGTCCAATCCCGACATGAAAAGACCTGCCTGCATCATTTCCGCAGGCACGTCGGCAGCGGGTGGTAAGGCGACGTCAGCCTTGCTTGCGCGCCAGGCGCTGTGCGTTGCTGCGAACCCGTTTTCCATAGGGCCTGAGAGCGGCCGATGTGAGCGCCGCGGCGCCCGGCAATGCCCTGCTGCCGGTCATCAGCCGCATAGCGTTGTGCATGGCATTGCGCCATATCGCCATGTTCACCGCCAGCACGCTCTCGGCGGCGGCTGCCATCTTCTCGGAGACCATGCGGTTGAGTTCGGCCGCATCGTGCGTCTTGCCGGCCAGCGCCGCCAATTGCATCTGCTGCATCCGAAGCGCCATCACGAATGGCGCTTCGAACCAGAGGGTTGCTGTGTCCCGACGAAGGCTGCGCGAGGTCATAAAGCATCTCCTTGGATGTGGCGCCGGCTAGGCTAGCACACTTGGCTGCCCGCTCTGGCGCACTGGAGAAACGCGGCAGATCCCAATCAGGTCCGAACCGGTTGTGCGAAGATGGAGGGAGCCGTCCGCGCGGGTTCGGAAAGTTCGGATTGGAACCTGCCTTTCGCTAGGAGCTACTCGGCGCGCGCGCCGCCGCCGGCCCGGGCTGCACGGCCGCCGCGGCGTCCGGCGGCGGGAGCCGCAGACGCAGCGGAAGCGGCGGCACCCTCGGCCGCGGGCTTGTGGTCGCGGTAGGTCATGATCCAGTTGGTGCAGTTGGCGTCGGTACCGGCCAGCACGTTTGCGGCACGCACCGCCTCCATTTCCTGCGGGCGGCAGGGGTTCATGATCGCGCTCGTCATGCCGGCGCCGATGACCATCGGGATGAAGCCGGCATTGATGCCGTGCCGGTGCGGCAGGCCGAAGGAGATGTTGGAGAGGCCGCAGGTGGTGTTGACCTTCAGCTCCTCGCGCAGGCGGCGCAGCAGCGCGAACACCTGGCGGCCGGCGTCGCCGAGCGCCCCGATCGGCATGACGAGCGGATCGACGACGACGTCTTCCGGCTTGATGCCGTGGTCCATGGCGCGCTCGACGATCTTCTTGGCGACGGCGAAGCGGACGTCCGGGTCCATCGAGATGCCGGTCTCGTCGTTGGAGATGGCGACGACCGGCACGTCGTACTTCTTGACCAGCGGCAGGATCGCCTCGAGCTTCTCCTCTTCACCCGTGACCGAGTTCACCAGCGGGCGGCCCTTGGCGACCTTCAGGCCGGCCTCGATGGCGGCGGTGACCGAGCTGTCGATCGCCAGCGGAATGTCGACGAGGCCCTGGACGATCTCCAGCGTCTGCACGAGCAGGCCCGGTTCGGTCTCGTTCGGGTTGACCGAGGTGACGCCCGCATTGATGTCGAGCATCGTGGCGCCGGCGGCGACCTGCTCGAGCGCGTCCTTGATGACGGTTTCGAAGTTGCCTTCGATCATCTCGGCGGCAAGCTTCTTGCGGCCGGTCGGGTTGATGCGTTCGCCGATGACGCAGAAGGGCTGGTCGAAACCGATGACGATTTCGCGGGTGGCCGAGGCGACGATGGTGCGTGTCATGTAAGGTCCTCTGGGGCAGGGCGCTCGACCGTGTCTAGCGCTCGATTTTCAATGTTGGGAGCGACATGCCGGCGGGAGCGCCGGCACGGATCAATGGGGGGGTCTGGGCGGCGATCTCCGCCATTTGCTGCTGGTTCTGCTCGACGCCTTCGCGGGTCCGCTCGATGCGCTCGGCAACGAGCTGGTCGACCGGGTTCGGCTCGCGCCGCCAGGGCTTGCGGCCCTTCAGCACGCCGGATTCATGGACGATCTCGGCGACATATTCCTCCTGGCGGTAGGCCATGACGTGGATGCCGGAAACGCCCTCGATCTCCTTCACCTCGTTGATGATGTCGATGCAGAGCTGCTTGCCTTCCTTCTTCTGGTCCTGCGCGCCCTCGAGGCGGGCAATCACCGAATCGGGAATGTGGATGCCCGGCACGTTGGAGCGGATCCAGCGCGCGGTCTTTGCCGAGGCCATCGGTCCGACGCCGACCAGGATGAAGCATTTTTCATGCAGTCCGAGATCGCGCACCTTCTTCATGTATTCGCGGAACATCGGCACGTCGAAGCAATATTGGCTCTGCACGAACTGCGCGCCGGCCTCGATCTTCTTGGCGAGGCGGTAGGGGCGGAAGTCGTAGGGCGGCGCGAACGGGTTGATCGCGGCGCCGAGGAACACCTTCGGGGGCGTCGTCAGCTTGCGGCCCGACAGGAATTTCGAATTGTCGCGCATGATGCGGACGGTCTCGAGCAGCGACATGCAGTCGAGGTCGAACACCGGCTTGGCGCCGGGCTGGTCGCCGGCCTGCACGCCGTCGCCGGTCAGGCACATGATGTTGGCGACCCCCATGGCGGCGGCCCCGAGCACGTCGCCCTGGATGGCGATGCGGTTCTTGTCGCGGCAGGCGATCTGCATGATCGGCGCGTAGCCCATGCGCGTCAGCAGTGCGCAGATGCCGACCGACGACATGTGGCAGTTGGCGCCGGAGGCATCGACCGCGTTGATGCCGTCGACCCAGCCGTCGAAGATCGCGGCGCGCTCGTAGACGTCCTCGGGGTTGGCGCTGTCGGGCGGGTTGAGTTCCGCGGTGACGGCGAACTCGCCGCGCCGCAGGACCCGCTCCAGCCGTCCGAGCGAGGAGTGGCCGGGCAGGGGATCGAGCGGCAGGTGTGCGCCGAGCGGGTTTTCGTCGAAATGCGCCATGCTTACGCGTCCTTTCCGGTTGCCGCGTCGCGGGCCGCGGCGGCCTCTGCCGTCACGCGCAGCCACGAAGAGGTCTCACGCAGCGACTGGTTGACCGGCTTCTGCACCGCCATGATGGCGTCTCCCTTGACCATGTTGCGCGAGCCCTTCCAGGCCTGCACCCAGACGCAGGGCATGTCGGGCTCGACCTCGCAGTTGCCGTTCGCCCGCACGCCGCCGCAGGGGCCGTTGCGCAGCTGCTTCGGACAGTTCATCGGGCAGGACATGCCGGTGGACGACAGCGCGCACTGGCCGCACATGCGACAGTCGAACGGAAAACCCTTCACGTGCCGCTCCACGAAAGTCACCGGCCGCTCGACCCGGTCGTAGCCGAACAGCTTCCAGACCGGGTGCAACATCAGGAACATGTCGGCGAAGCGGGCATAGAACCATTCGAGGAAACGCGAATGGCGTACCGCCCACAGGCGCACCGTGTACTTGTGGCGCGACCGTCGGCTGGGCGACACGCCGGCCGGCGTGAAGGCGCCGGTCTTGGCCTTGGCCGCGGCCGCGGCATTGCCGGGTTTCTGGCGTTCGTCAGCCATTCTCGCGGCCTCCGGCCTTTACCAGCGCGACGAGGCGTTCCCGGTCATAGGCGGCTTCGAGCTCGGCCGCCGCCGCGTCCGCCTCCGCCTCCAGGTCGTCCGAGACCGGGACGGGATCGGCCTTCCGCCACTCGGCGAGATAGTCGTCGGTTTCGGCGGCGCCGGTGCGCATGGCGCACATGTCGATCGCCTCGGTGAAGCGCAGCGACAGTTCGCGCTTGGCGCTCTTGCGACCCTGCTTGATGATGACCTGGGCGGGAATGTCCCGCCAATAGACGATGATGCGATCTGCCATTTGGACGTTCTCCTCGGAAGCCGACAATGCTTCCAGAGCCGGCCTCGGGCTGCGCTCGCCACGACCGGCCGTCGCTCAAAAACGACGTCGGCGACAGGCGTGAATACGCTCGCCGCTCCGGTCTCGGCCGCCAAGGGAGAAACTACCAAATGCCGCGCGAGATCCCGATCCAGAACCATCGCCAGATGGTCGGATGCGTCCACTGCCGGGAGCGCTGCTTCGTCGTCTTCTGCCGGCGCAACTTGCCGGAGAGGGCCGCGCCGACACCGCGCACCGCGATACCCGTTCCGGCCGCGGTCAGCAGCAGTGGATAGGTGTGCATGCTGTCCTTGCGCGAGGGAGTGACACGCACCTGGTAGAGGACGTCGCCCGTATCGACGCCGGCATCAACCAGGTGAACGGTGGCGCCGAAATTCTCCTCGTCGTCCATCACGCGTGCCCAGTAGCCGCCATGCTGGCCGCGATAGGCGGGGTTGATGCCGGCGTGGAAGTTCAGCACCGGGCAGCGGATCGCCCGCAGCGTCGCCGGCTTGAGGATGCGGCAGCTGACCAGGAACAGCACGGCGGGCGCCAGTTCGCTCAGCAGCTGCCGGAATTTCGGGCCGTTGGCGCTGTCGATCCTGATCCGGAGAATCGATGGATCGGGGCGGGGATCGACGTGATACTGGCGGATGATCTCGTCGGCGCGCCGTCGCGCCAGAGGCTTGCCGAACTTGGACACCGCCATGGTGGCGAGCTGCCCCAGCGCCTTCGGCCAGCCCGTCCGCCGCGCCTTGCGCCGCAGGATCAGCCGCTTCGATTCCGGCCTCTCCTCGATCACGACCAGATCGGGAAAGTGCCGCTTGAGGGCATTGATGAGGATCTCGGGGTTCGGCCCGCCCTGCGTCAGGACGACCACGCGTTGTCCGGTCGCGGCCGGCGCGGGAGGGGCTCCCGCAGTCTGCTGTCGTTCGAGAGTGCCTTCGTTCACGTGTCGGTCCTGCGCTCGGGTTCCGCGTTCGCCGCGGGAAACCGTCCCGCCGTCGGACAGCCGTCCCCGGAAGGAAGGCGCAGAAAGATTACGAATTCTGAAGCCTAATGCAATTGCGCCAAACGGATCATGCGTTCGCCGTCAGGTTTCATGCCGACGCATGTGTTTCCCGCACCACCCTTTGCGGACAGGTGGATCAGAGGCCGGTGAGCGCCGACGTCAGGTCTCCGTAGCCGGTCAGGCGGTACTCGTATTCGAGGCCGAGATAGTCGGCCGCCTCTTTGGCCTTGCGCTGGAGCTGCTCGTCTTCAAGCTGGGAGAGATAGACGAGCTTTCGGTAGTTGCCGAAGTACATCGGCTTCAGCTGTGGGTGCCGGTCAAGCCCGAGCGGCTCGATCACGAAGGCCTCGAACTGGCGGGCCAGGAAGTCGGTGAGGAAGAACGACGTCACGTCGTCGTCGTTTTTCGCGAAGGTCTCGTTGCCTGAAAAGAACGAATAGCAGTGCGGTCCTTCGATCCGCTGCACGCCTTCGCGCGCGCAAAGCGCATCGAGCTGCCCACCGGTGCCGCAATCGGCATAACCAATGAAGATCCGTTCGATCCCCTCTGCGCGCGCCTCGGCGATGGCGTTTTCGACGCCGGGCGTGATCTTCTCCGGATAGGCATGCCAGATGGCCGGAAGGCACTGCAGGTCGATGTGGTCGAGTTGGTTGGCCTTGCAGATTGCAAGTATCTCGCGTGCGATGGCACCGCACGCGATTATGCGAACTTTTTTCTCGCTCGCGAGTTGAAGCGTGCGATTGCCGCTGCATACTTCAGAGGTGATCGTATCCATTCAAAGGAGCTCCGACCATGACAGCGAACACCGTCACAAGGATCAGCTTCGCTCTTGCCGCGCTTGTCTTGCTGAGCGCCTGTGCCAACACCATTCGGGGCATAGGCCAGGACACCGCCAACACCGTCAACGCGACCGAAAATGCCGGCAAACGGGTCGCCCATGCGGCTCAGTAAGGGCTAGGATAGGGACCCGGCGGCGCGCCGGCAAGGGCGATGCGCCGGGCCCGGTATCCCGGTATTGTTTGCATCGTCCCGGCGACACCGGGAAAAACGCACTGCCGTCGATACACCGAGGCGCGCCGCTTCCGTTCTGTGGGCGGCGCGCCGTCGCGTCTTATGCGCCGGCCAGCATGTTGTGCTTGCGCTTCATGAACTCCTTGGCGGTCTCGACTGCGACCGCCGCGTCGCGGCAGTAGGCGTCGGCGCCGACGGCCTTGCCGAATTCCTCGTTCAGCGGCGCGCCGCCGACCAGAATGACGTAGTCGTCGCGCAGGCCCTTTTCCTTCATCGTGTCGATGACCACCTTCATGTACGGCATCGTCGTGGTGAGGGGGGCGGACATGCCGAGAATGTCCGGCTTCTCCCGCTCGATCGCTTCCAGGTAGTTCTCGACCGGGTTGTTGATCCCGAGGTCGACGACGTCGAAGCCGGCGCCTTCCATCATCATGCCGACGAGGTTCTTGCCGATGTCGTGGATGTCGCCCTTGACGGTGCCGATCACCATCTTGCCCTGCTTCGGGGCGCCGGTGGCGGCGAGCAGCGGCCGCAGGATCGCCATGCCGGCCTTCATGGCGTTGGCCGACAGCAGCACTTCCGGCACGAACAGGATGCCGTCGCGGAAGTCGATGCCGACGATGCGCATGCCCTCGACCAGCGCCTGGGTTAGGACGTCGTAAGGCGCCCAGCCGCGCTCGAGGAGGATGTTGGTGCCTTCCTCGATCTCCTCCTTGAGGCCGTCATAGAGGTCGTCGTGCATCTGCTGCACGAGTTCTTCGTCGGAGAGTTCCGAGAGAATGATTTCGTCGTCTGCCATGTCGTATTTCCTCTCCATTCGCGCGGCGGACTTGGGCCGGTCGTCCTCCAGTGTTAACTGCGTTGCCGGCGCGATCCGATTTTGAAAGCGACGTCGCACCGAGCAAAAAGCGACCAAGACAAAGCCTCTTGCCCGAATGCGGCTGATCTATGGATCAAGGGCGGCGGGCGGGGCGCTGTCGCCCGGCGTCTCGCGGTGTCTTGCCCGCGCCACTCGTTGGCGCATTGAGACCCGTCCCGAGTCGTTCGGTTGGTAGCATAAAGGTTGGATGGCGCTGAGAGCGCGGAATAACTGAGGATAGACGGACATGAGTTTGACGACAGAGCAGCCGGAAGGCGAAGGTGGCGGTCGCCGTGCACGCGGCGAGGGACGGGGAGCGGCCGCGCGCCGTGCTTCGCGTTCCGGCGGCGGTCCCGGCCCGTCCTTGCCCTACATCACGCGCAAGATCCGCGAATACGAGGTGCTCGACGAGGAAGGCCTGCAACTGATCGAGCGCAACGCCGACACGGTGCTCGAGGAAGTCGGCATCGAATTCCGCGACGACGCCGAGGCGCTGGCGCTGTGGAAGGAGGCCGGCTGCGAGATCAAGGGCGAGCGCGTGCATTTCCCGAAGGGTCTGTGCCGCGAGTTGCTCAAGACCGCGCCGAAGACCTTTACCTGGCACGCCCGCAATCCGGCCCGCAACTGCGAGGTCGGCGGCAAGGCGACGATCTTTGCGCCGGTCTACGGCCCGCCCTTCGTGCGCGACCTCGAGGGCAACCGCCGCTACGCGACGATCGAGGACTTCCGCAACTTCGTGAAGCTCGCCTACATGGCGCCGTCGATGCATTCGTCGGGCGGCACGGTCTGCGAGCCGGTCGACGTCCCGGTGAACAAGCGTCACCTCGACATGATCTACAGCCACATCAAGTATTCCGACAAGCCGTTCATGGGCTCGGTCACGGCGCCAGAGCGCGCCGAAGACACGATCGCCATGGCCAAGCTCGTGTTCGGTGAAGACTTCGTCGAGAAGAACACTGTCACGCTGAACCTGATCAACGCCAACTCGCCGATGGTGTTCGACGAGACCATGGTCGGGGCGCTGAAGGTCTATGCTCGCCACAACCAGGCCTCGGTCGTCTCGCCGTTCATCCTGTCGGGCGCGATGAGCCCGGTGACGGTCGCCGGCACGCTGACGCAGATCCTTGCCGAGGTTCTGGCCGGTGCCGCCTTCACGCAGCTGATCCGTGCCGGCTCGCCGGTGCTGTTCGGCACGTTCGCCGCCTCGATCTCGATGCAGTCGGGCGCGCCGACCTTCGGTACGCCGGAGCCGTCGCTGGTCTCCTACGGCGCCGCCCAGCTCGCCCGCCGTCTCGGTCTGCCGTTCCGTACCGGCGGCTCGCTCTGCGGCTCCAAGGTCCCGGACGCTCAGGCCGCGCATGAATCGGCCAACACGCTGAACATGACGCTGCTCGCCGGCACGAACTTCGTGCTGCACGCCGCCGGCTGGCTCGAAGGCGGTCTCGTGTCGTCCTACGAGAAGTTCATGATCGACCAGGACCAGCTCGGCATGATGCAGAAGATGGCCGAGGGCGTTGATCTTTCCGAAAACGCCCAGGCGCTCGATGCAATCCGCGAAGTCGGTCCGGGCAGCCACTTCCTCGGCTGCGCCCACACCCAGGCGAACTTCCAGTCCGCCTTCTATCGCTCGCCGCTCGCCGACAACAACTCGTTCGAGCAGTGGGAGATCGAGGGCCAGAAGCGGATCGAGCAGCGTGCCAACGCGCTTTGCCGTTCCTGGCTGGAACACTACGAGGCGCCCTATCTCGACCCGGCGATCGACGAGGCGCTGCTGGAGTTCATCGCCAAGCGCAAGGATTCGATGCCCGACGCCTTCACTTGAAAGGCTCCCGAACGCGCCAGGGAGCAAGGCGGGGCAGCAACGGTGGCCGACATGATCCAGAAGGAGGTGTGGCGGCCACATTACGAACTGCAGGGGCCGAAGCCGAAATGACGGTTGCGCCCCACACCGGCGAGATGATCCGTGCGGCGTTCGCGCCGCACGGTCTTTTTTTGCGTGGAACCGTGAACTTCTCCAGTGATGAGACAGCACCTGTGCTTTCGAGCGGGGAAAGGGCGGCAAGCGTTGCCCTGATCGGCAATGTCGGCAGCTCGATCTGGCCAGCCTTCCGCTCCTGGCAGGAGGGCCGCAACGACCGCGGCGGCGCCGATCCGCTCGACGCCTGGTCGAAGGCCGTGATCGGCCCGCTGGCCGTCGAGCTTGGCGCGACCGCCTGGTTTCCCTCAGACCTGCCGTGGCAGCCCTTCCAGCAATGGGCGATGCGGTCCGAGGGCTTGCGGGCCTCGCCGCTCGGCATCCTGATCCATCCCCGCTACGGGCTCTGGCACGGCTACCGCGGCGCCCTCGGCTTCGCGCGCCCGTTGGAAGGAGCGGAGCTGCTTGCGCCAGACCATCCCCCGTCTTGCCACCCCTGCGACCGCTGCCCGGACAAGCCATGCCTGACGCGCTGTCCCGTCGTGGCGGTGGCGGCATCCGGCTTCGACGTTCCGGCCTGCCGCGGCCACCTTCGCACGCAGGCGGGGCAGGCGTCCTGCATGCTTTCGGGCTGCCTCGCCCGGAACGCCTGCCCGGTCGGAGTGGAACATCGCTATGTCGAGGACCAGCTGCGGTTCCACATGGCGGCATTGGGTCTGTGATTGTAAGGGTCGGCGCTGCGTGGTGGATATAACCAGGAGTGCAACATGCGCGATAGCGCATCGGACAATCGCAGGAAAGCGAACTACCGTCGGAAATTGCTGCGGAACCCGACATGACATTACGCCATCGTCTTTCTGCCTTGGCGCTCGCCTTGTCCGCGTTCGCTCCCGTTGCGGCCGGCGCCGGCGATCACTGCCGCGAGGTCGACCATCTTTCCGAGACCTACACCGTCTGCACCTTCGACCCGGCTCTGGAGGCGATCCGGATCTATGGGGTGCCTGAGGGAACGACCCAGCCCGCTACCTACGCAGCGTTGCGCGACCGTCTCCGCGACGATCGGGAAGCTCTGATCTTCGGCATGAACGCCGGGATGTATCACCCCGATTATTCCCCGGTCGGGCTGCTGGTCGAGGACGGCAAGGAGCGCAGCCCGCTCAACCTGTCAGACGGCGAGGGCAACTTCTTCCTGAAACCCAACGGGGTGTTCTACATCGGCCACGGCACCGCTGGAGTGATGGAGACCGGCGCCTATGCCGCCGCACGGCCGCAGACGATCCATGCGACCCAGTCCGGGCCGATGCTCGTCATTGACGGCGCGATCCATCCGCGCTTCCTGCCGCAAAGCGACAGCCTCAACATCCGCAACGGCGTCGGCATGCTGCCGGACGGCCGCGTCGCCTTTGCGATCTCCCGCCGCCCGGTGCGCTTCCACGATTTCGCGACGCTGTTCCGCGATCGCCTGGGGTGCCGCAACGCGCTCTATCTCGACGGCAGCATCTCCAGCCTCTATGCGCCGGAGGTACGCCGCAACGACCGGCTCGCGCAGATGGGAACAGTGGTGATGGTCGTCGGTACCTTGCCCTATTGAGGGCCGGGCGCGACCTCCCGTTCAGGGGACCTCAGGCCTCCGGATAGGCCTTGGCGAGGCCGCCGGAGCGGGTCAAGCCGGCGCGAAACGCCTGGTAGGCGGCGTGCTGGCTCGAGCGCGCGGCCTCCATCAGGCGCATCTGCAGGCGCGCCGGCGCGGCGTTGCCGAGCCACTCGCCGAGCTTCTCCAGCTTCAGCGCATTGAGGAACCGGGCCTCCGCGGCCCGGTGCAGGTGGAGTTCGAGCCCGGCCACGAGATCCTCGTCCTGCAGGGGATTTTCCATCAGCATGGCCAGGAACGAACGGTCGTCCTCGCGCAACGCCGAAAGCCGTTCCGCGATCGTCTCGCGGCCTTGCGGCACGCTGGCATTTCCTGCGTTCATGTCCCGATCTCCCCTGCGAATCTCCTGTGCCATCGGGATAGGATGGGGGAGGCGAGCGTGCAAGCGCCCGAAGGTGGTGATTGCAGCGGGAGCGGCATTGGCTTGGCCGCGTAGCTACTCATAAGACGTAAAGTCTAAAATTGACAATACGTATAGATTCGGTAAGTGTGCCGCCATGCTCCAGACAGATTCGCCCGCCTGCTTGACGATCCTCCACGGCCCTTCGGCCGCGGCGATCTGTGCGCTGCTCCATCCCCACGCCGAAGTGGTGCTGCACGACCTGTCGACCGGCCGGATCGCCGGCATCTGGAATGCCTTCTCCGGCCGCCGGGCCGGGATGGAATCCCTCGTCGAGGGCGATTTCACAGATCCCGCCGGCGCAACGCTGCTCGGGCCGTACGAGAAGACCGGAACCGACGGTCGCCGGCTGAAATCGGTGACGGCGGTGCTGCCTGGTCTGGATGGCCTGCCGGCCGGACTGCTGTGCATCAACATGGACATCTCGCGCCTCGACGAGGCGGTGCGGCTGCTTGCCGCCTTCGCCGGCACGCCAGCGCCGCAGCCGACCTCGCTCTTTTCCGGCGACTGGCGCGAGGCGATGAACGCCGCGCTGCACGACTGGCTCAGGGAGCGAGCGCTGTCGCTTCCGGCGTTGAAGCGGGCCGACAGGGTGGCGCTTGTGGCCGAACTCGACCGCCGCGGCCTGTTCAAGACCCGCAATGCCGCCGAACACCTCGCCGGCCTGACCGGCACCTCCCGCGCCTCGATCTACAACTACCTCGCCGACGCACGCCGCGCGAGCGCCAACAAGGAACCATGACGTGACCACGCTTCCCGATTTTCGCCTGGAAACCCACTTCTCGCGCTGGGAGTTCACCGCCCGTTTCAACATGGCCGCCAGCGACGCGGAGACCCTGACGCTGCGCGAACTGCTGGCACTGGCCGATGAGGAAGACCGAGCCGCTTGGGAGCAGATGGCGCTCGGGTACACGCCGACCTGGGGCACGCCGGATCTGCGTGAGACCATCGCCTCGACCTATGCGGGGCTGTCCGGCGCCGACATCCTCACCTTCGCCGGGGCGGAGGAGGGGCTCTACTGCGCCATGCTGGCGCTGCTCGGGCCCGGCGATCACGCGATCGTCACGGTGCCGAACTACCAGTCGATGGAGACGCTGCCGGTCACCGTGGCAGGGGCTGTGACCGGCGTGCCGCTGCGGCCCGAGAACGGCTGGCAGCTCGACCTCGACGACGTTCGCGCCGCCCTTCGCCCGGAAACGAAGCTGATCGCCGTCAATTTTCCGAACAATCCGACCGGCGTCGTCCTCGACCGACCGATCTTTGCCGACCTCGTCGAACTCTGCCGCGCGCGCGGCATTCATCTTTTCAGCGACGAGGTTTATCACGGCCTCGAGCGCGACGAGGCGCGCCGCCTGCCGCAGGCGGCCGAGGTCTATGAAAAGGGCGTGTCGCTCAACGTCATGTCGAAGGCCTATGGCCTGGCGGGCTTGCGCATCGGCTGGATCGCCAGCCGCGACCACGCGCTGTTGCAGCGCATGGAGCGGATGAAGCATTACCTGTCGATCTGCAACGCGCGGCCCTCGGAAGTGCTGGCGCGCATCGCCCTGAAGGCCCGCCGTACCATCCTCGACCGCACGCGCGGCCTCTGCGCCGCCAATGCCCGCACGCTCACCGCCTTCTTCGCCGATTACGCCGATCTCTACGATTGGAGCGCACCGGACGGCTGCGTCGGCTTCGTCCGCTATCGCGGGCAGGACGGCGTGGAAGAGCATTGCCGGCGGCTGGTCGAGGAGGCGGGCGTGCTGCTGCTGCCTTCCAGCCTCTTCGTATCCGACCTCCTGCCGGTGCCGCAGGACCGCTTCCGGATCGGCACCGGGCGGAAGGATATGCAGCCGGGGCTCGATGCCTGGCGGCTGTTCCTGAAGACGGCCTACGGACGGTGAGATTCGCCGCGGCTGGCGCCTCATCCGCCTGCGGGCACTCTCAGCAAGCTGGATGAGCGATGAGGCCGGAGCGGTTTCGGTTCATCGCCCGCCGCCCTGACGGCCGCGGGAAATTTTCGATGACACCAGCAAAAAGCCGCCCGCCGTTAGGCTGGACGGCTGATTTATGGGGTGGATGTCGGCGTCAGACCCGGGCGCGTCGGCCGCGCTCGCGGGTCGGCGCGGATGCGGCCTCGTCTGCCGACTTGTTGCGAAGCGGACCGATTGCTTCGATGATCGTCTCGAGCGTCGGGCGGGGGCGGGGCTCGTGGGCGTCGAGCGCCTGGCGCATCGCCGCGAGATGGTCGCACGAGGTGCCGCAACAGCCGCCGATAATGCGGGCGCCGGCGTCGCGGGCGAGACGTGCATATTCAGCCATCAGCGGCGGGGTGCCGGAATAATATATCACGGCGCCGCGGTATTCGGGGATGCCGCAATTGCCCTTGACGACGATCGTCGCCGAGGGATCGGCGCCGGTCATGTCGAGCAGCGATGACAGGATGTCGGAGGCGCCGACGCCGCAATTGGCGCCGACCGCAACGGGACCTTGGCCGATGTCGCCGGCCACGCCGTGGATGTCCTTCGGATGCAGGCCCATCATCGTCTTGCCGGCCGTGTCGAACGAACCGGTATAGACGAACGGCAAGCCGATCTTCACGGCCGCCTCGGCCGCGGCGCGGATCTCGTCCGGCGACGACATGGTCTCGATCCAGGCGACGTCGGCGCCGCCGGCCTTGAGGCCCTCGATCTGCTCGGCGAAGGCGGCTACTGCATCGTCGTAGGTCATCGCCCCGAGCGGGACGAGCAGTTCGCCGGTCGGACCGACGGAGCCTGCGACGATGACCTTGCGCGGCGCCGCATCCGCAACCGCGCGGGCGATCTCCGCGGCGCGCCTGTTCAGGTCGAAGACTCGGTCCTGTGCCTTGTGCAGCTTCAGCCGGTGGCGGGTGCCGCCGAAGGTGTTGGTCAGGATGATGTCGGCGCCGGCTTCGACGAAGTCCTGGTGCAGCTTCGTAATGCTTTCCGGCCGGGCCTCGTTCCAAAGCTCCGGTGCCTCGCCGGCCTCCAGCCCCATGGCGAAAAGGGACGTCCCGGTCGCGCCATCGGCCAGCAGGAACGGCTTTTCGGCAAGCAGGGCAGCAAGGGCATTGGTCTCGGTCGTCATCGAACGGTCCTTCGTTGCGGGCCGGCCCTGACGTGCGGCGGTCTGTGTCCAGGGACGGTGGGAAATGATTTAACGATATAAAGATTTGTTTATATCGACGCAAGCGCGACGGGCGGATGCGCACCGAAATACAAAAGGGGCGCCGCACGGACGCCCCCGCCTTTCGCACGCCGTTACGCGTCAGGCTGCGGCCTGGGCGTGCTGGTCGTGCTCGGCCGGCGTGACCATGGAGGCGATGATCGCCGCGAGCGGTATCGAGCCGATCGGCCGGTTGGATGCGTCAACGACATGGGCTATCGTCTGGTTGGCCGCCGTCATGGCGCGGGCTGCCGCCTCGAGCACCGTCCCTGCGGCGATCGGCATGCCTTCCGGATTGCCGGCCAGCGGCGTCATGATCGTTTCGACGTTGATGACGCGGCCGCGGTTGACCTCCTTGACGAAGGCGGTGATGTAGTCGTCGGCGGGGTTCAGCACGATCTCCTGGCCGGTACCCTGCTGGACGACCTTACCGTCGCGCAGGATGGCGATCTTGTCGCCGAGGCGCAGCGCCTCGTCGAGGTCGTGGGTGATGAACACCACGGTCTTCTTCAATTCCTTCTGCAGTTCGAGCAGGACCGTCTGCATGTCGACGCGGATCAGCGGGTCGAGGGCGGAATAGGCCTCGTCCATCAGCAGGATGTCGGCGTCGTTGGTCAATGCCCGCGCCAGCCCGACGCGCTGCTGCATGCCGCCGGAAAGCTGGTTGGGATAGTGGTTCTCGAAGCCCGAAAGCCCGACGCGTTCGATCCAGTGGCGGGCCCGCTTCTGGCGCTCGGCGGCCGGCACGCCCTGGATCTCCAGCCCGTAGACCGTGTTCTCGATGACGGTCCGGTGCGGCAGCAGGGCGAATTTCTGGAACACCATCGCCGTCTTGTGGCGGCGGAAATCGCGCAGGTCGGCCTCGTTCATCCGACAGACGTCAACGCCGTCGTAGAGGACCTCGCCGGCGGTCGGCTCGATCAGCCGGTTGATGTGGCGGATGAGGGTCGACTTTCCCGAGCCGGACAGGCCCATCACCACCATGACGCCCCCGGCCGGCATGGAGATGTTGATGTCCTGCAGACCGAGCACATGGCCGTATTTCTCGTTCAGTTCGGACTTCGACATGCCGGCCTTCACCCGGTCGATAAAGTCGACGCCGTTCGGGCCGAAGATCTTGTAAAGGTTCCTGATTTCGATTGCGTGACTAGCCATGTACTACCTCCGTATGCTTTTGCAGCCGCTTGCCGTAGGCCTGGCTGGTCCGATCGAAAATGATGGCGATCGCGACGAGTGCGAAGCCGTTGAGAAAACCGACGGTGAAGAACTGATTGTTGATGGCGCCGAGCACGTTCTTGCCGAGGCCGCCGACGCCCACCATCGACGCGACGACGACCATCGCCAGTGACATCATGATCGTCTGGTTGATGCCCGCCATGATCGTCGGCAGGGCGAGCGGGAACTGGACATTCTTCAGCTTCTGCCAGCTCGAGGAGCCAAAGGCGTCCGCCGCCTCCAGCACCTCGCGGTCTACGAGGCGGATGCCGAGGTTGGTCAGCCGGATCATAGGCGGGATGGCGTAGATGACGACGGCGATCATGCCGGGCACCTTGCCGATGCCGAAAACCATCACGACGGGGATGAGGTAGACGAAGCTCGGCATCGTCTGCATCACGTCGAGAACCGGATTGACGAAGGACTGGACCCGGTCGAAGCGCGCCATGAGGATGCCGATCGGGATGCCCAGCACCACGGCGAACAGGGTGCAGACCGTCGTCATCGCCAGCGTCACCATGGCGTCGTTCCACAGGCCGAACAGGCCGATGAACAGCATGGCGGCGGCGGTGCCGATGGTGACGTTCTGGCTGCGGCTGCAAGAATAGACGACCACGAGCATCACCGTCAGCACGATCGGCCAGGGCGAGGTGACGAACAGCCGCTCAAGGAAGTTCAGGAACGTCTGCAGCGGCTGCACGGCCGCGTCGATGATCGACGAATATGAACGTACGAGCCCCTTGAATCCTTCGTCGATCACCTTGCGACCGCCACGAATCGTGGAATCGCTCAAGGCGGGAAACCTGCAAACCACTGCTGGCATGTTGTCGCACAATGCCATCTCGATCCCCTTGTTCTGCCGGATGCCGCCGTCGCGCCATCTCCGTCGCAGTGTGCCGGGCGCCGCTCCTGGCGGCTCTTGTTCTGTTCTCCGACACGCAGCCTTCTTACACGCTAGGCGGGCTGCTTTCTTGTGCTGATTGCGACCTTGCTTTTTAAATTACCGTATCGGCGCGGATTCGCCTTAACGCGGCGATGCGGCCGGCAGCACACCGGTCCGCGATGCCGTTGCGCCGATCCGGTCAGAGCGCACCCTTGACCTTGGCGGCAACCTCCGGGCTGACCCAGGTCGTCCACAGGTCCGGATAGGTCTGCAGGAAGTACTTGGCAGCGTCCTCGTTGGTGCCCTGGTTGTCGGCCATCCAGGCAAGAACCTTGCTGACCGTCTGGTTGTCCCACTGCCGGGTCTTGACGTAGTCCATGGCCACGCCCGCCTTTTCGGCAAACTGCTTCGTCACGATCGTGGTGACCTCGGCCACCGGATAGCCGTTGACCTTGGGCTGCGGACAGTCGGCAACGGCGGTGCAGGCATCCCATTCCTTCTTGTCGAACTCGACACCGAAGGACAGCTTGGTCATCTCGTACTTTCCGAGGATGGCCGTGGGCGCCCAGTAGTAGCCGAGCCAGCCGATCTTCTTCTCGAAGGCATTTGCGATCGACCCGTCAAGCCCTGCCGCCGAGCCGGTGTCGACCAGGTCGAAGCCGGCCTTGTCCGCCTCGAGTGCCTTGAACAGGTTGGCGGTCGAAATCTGGCAGCTCCAGCCGGCCGGGCAGTTGTAGATGGCCGCCCGCGAGGGATCTTCAGGTGCCGGGAACAGCTCCGGATGCTTGAGCGCGTCGTTGACCGTCTTGATGTCCGGATGTGCGTCGGCGATGAACTTGGGAATCCACCAGCCCTGCACGCCGCCTTCGGAAAGCAGCGGCGCGGCCTTGATCAGGCGACCTTCGGCGACCGCCGCTTCCAGCGCCGTGCGTACCGAATCCACCCAGAACTCCGGCGCCATGTCCGGTTCTGCCTTCTCGTTCATCGAGGCGAAGGTGGGCGTGGTGTCGCCGGCAACCAGCGTGACGGTACAACCGTAGCCGTTTTCGAGAATGAGCTTGTCGACCTGTGCGGCAACGCCGGCCGATGCCCAGTTCATCTCCGCAATCGAAACGCTGCCGCAATCGGCAGCCTGCGCAAGGCCTGTGCTGGCGTACAGGGCGGCGGCGACGATGGTTGAAGCGAGCAGCGTCTTCATGGTCCTGTGACCTCCCAGTCTCAGATGCAGTATTAATGTATGGCGGGGCAGGGACTGCACTCCTGTCTGCCGGGCGTAACGAAGTCGTGCGGTTTCCCGGCGGGCAGGTCAGGCATGTCGATGCCTGTTGGCAGCGAGGTCCGTTCCTGTCGATCGACGGCGGAACCCTTTCATGGGGCGAACGCATAGTATCGCCCTGTTCAGCCTACGGTTTCCGACGGAGAAATCAACCTTGCGGTCGTGAACTTGGGTATTTGCAACGGCACCTTTATCATTGGCGCGTCTTAGGTCCGGCACCGTCGTCGCAAGCCGGAGCGGCCGACAGGCAATGCGCGCGAGAGGGCCGGCGGCGGGACGCCGGTCTGCGGCAGCGGCAGGGCCGCCGCGTTGCGCGCCTAATTCGCACGGATTTACCAAGGCTTAATCTCTCAATAACGATCCGGTAACGATGTGCGGTTATCTATCTCGTCACGGCAGCCAAGCCGGGCCCCGGATCAGGTAGTGCGTCCCGGGGCAAAGCATTTTCGGCATCGTCCGTGCTCAGGATGGCCGCGGCCGCGCATCGCGCCGCTGCGGCCGGCCCCGCCTCAGATCAGTGCAGCAAAAAAAGCGCCTCCGCCGTGGGGCGAGCGTGTTGGTTGATCGTGCCGGCAGCCGCCTCAGCCGACGCTGCGGGTGCGTATGACGCCGAGCGGCCCGGCCGGGGCCTCGGCGATGAGGTTGCGCACGCGCGATTGGACCTGCGGCGCCCGGCCATGCCATGCGATCTGCACGAAATTCGGTTTGCTGAAGATGTACAGCATGGTCTCGATCCCTCTTGCGCGGCGCCCATCGCGCCGTCGCTTTCAGGCAGAGATGTAGGCCAACGGATTGCTGAAATCCCAGCCGTTCCCGGCATTGAATGTCGCAATCAGGATGCCCGGCGGCAAGGCACTGTCCAGGCGTCTTCAAAGACGGCGGCGCGTGTTGAAACGCGGCAGAATGGCGGCGCTTTCGGGACTTTGCGGCTGCCGGGTGCGATGCTAGTTAATACGCATGACACGCAAGATCATGCTGCAGGGAACCGGCTCCGATGTCGGCAAGACGGTGCTGGTGGCCGGGCTGTGCCGGATCGCCGCCAATCGCGGGCTGAGGGTGCGGCCGTTCAAGCCGCAGAACATGTCCAACAACGCCGCCGTTTCGGCTGACGGTGGTGAGATCGGCCGGGCACAGTGGCTGCAGGCGCTGGCGGCCCGCACCGCGTCGTCGGTGCACATGAACCCCGTTCTCCTCAAGCCGCAGTCCGAAACCGGCAGCCAGATCGTCGTGCAGGGCAAGGTGTTCGGCCAGGCGAAGGGGAGGGGCTACCAGGCCCTGAAACCGCGGCTGCTCGGGGCGGTGATGGAGAGCTTCGAAACGGTCTGCGGCGGTGCGGACCTGGTGGTGGTCGAAGGCGCCGGCTCGCCGGCGGAGATCAACCTCAGGGCCGGCGACATCGCCAACATGGGTTTTGCCACGCGGGCAGGGGTCCCGGTGGTGCTCGTCGGCGACATCGACCGCGGCGGGGTGATCGCCTCGCTGGTCGGCACGCAGGCGATCCTGGCGCCGGAAGACCGCGCCATGGTGACGGGCTATCTCATCAACAAGTTCCGCGGGGACGTCACCCTCTTCGACGACGGCATCCGGGCGATTGCGGCGCACACCGGCTGGCCCTGCTTCGGCGTCGTCCCGTGGCTCAAGCACGCCGCGCAACTGCCGGCCGAGGATTCGGTGGTGCTGGAGCGGCTGGCGGCGGGCCGGCCGGGCGCGCTGAAGGTGGCGGTGCCGGTGCTGTCACGGATCGCCAATTTCGACGACCTCGATCCGTTGCGGCAGGAGCCGGACGTCGAACTGGTGTTTATCCGGCCCGGAGAGCGGATCCCGTCCGACGCCGGGCTCGTCGTCCTGCCGGGGTCCAAGGCGACCATCGCCGACCTGAAGGATCTTCGCGCGCAAGGGTGGGACCGCGACCTGGAGCGGCATCATCGCCGCGGCGGGCGGATCATCGGCATCTGCGGCGGCTACCAGATGCTCGGCCGGCGCGTCAGCGACCCGCATGGCATCGAGGGCAACGAGCGCGAGGTCGAGGGGCTCGGCTTCCTCGACGTCGAGACCGAGATGGCGCCGGAAAAGACCGTGCGCAACAGCGCCGCCCGCTCGCTGCGCTACGACGTGCCGCTGGAGGGTTACGAAATCCACCTCGGCCGGACGACCGGGGCCGATTGCGCGCGGCCGGCCGTTGCGATCGACGGTCGCCCGGACGGGGCGACCTCGCCGGACGGACGCGTCTTCGGCACCTACCTGCACGGCTTGCTGTCGAGCGACCCGTTCCGGGCCGGGCTCTTGGCCGAGTTCGGGATCACCGGCGGCGGCTTCGACTATCGCGGCGCGGTGGATGCGGCGCTGGACGGGGTGGCAGCCGAACTCGAGGCGGTGCTTGATCCGGCCTGGCTCTCGACGCTCCTGGGAACCTAAACCCGGCTCGATTATTCATCCGCTGAGAGACGTCTTTTACAGCGAGCGCCGGCATATTGGGTTATGATCGATAACCAAAGTTGTGCCGGAATTTCATGCCAGTGGCTCTGCGGTGCTGTCCGCCGCTGCCCTGCCGCGGATGTCGTTGGATGAGATCGAAAGGAAGTAGGGGATGACCCACGCGCGTTTCGCAAAAATCGGATTGGCCGGCCTGCTCGGCCTTGCGCTGGTCGGCGGAGCGGCGGTCCAGGCGGCGGACACGAAACCGCCGGTCAGTGCCGGCAAGCGCTGGGAGTCCGAATTCTCAATGTGGCAGAAGGTTTCCGCCAGCAGCGATCCGGCCGGCTATCAGGACTATCTCGATCAATACCCGAACGGGACCTTCGCCTCGATGGCCCGGCTGCGGCTTGCCGAACTCAATGCGGCCGGCGTCGAAAAGCCTTCGCCGGAGACGACCGGAACGACCGACGATGCGGCGGGCAGGGCTTCCGCTGCCGCAAAGGCTGCCGAAGATGCTGCTGCCGAGAAGGAAAGAGCCAAGGCCGCCGAGGCGCAGCGACTGAAGGCCGAGCAGGAGGCCAAGGTCGCCGCGGAAAAGGCGCAGGCCGAGGCGCAGCGGCAGGCTGCGGAAGCCCAACGCAAGCGCGAAGCGGAGGCAGTCGAGGCGGAGCGGCGCAGGGCCGAGCAGCAGGAAAAGGCGGAAGAGGCGCACCGCAAGGCGGAAGAGCAGGCCAAGGCTGCGGCCGAGGCGAAGGCCAAGGCTGACCAGGCGGCGGCAGCCAGGGCCAAGGCGGAAGCCGAACAGGCAGCCGCGGAGGCGGAACGCAAGCGGGCCGAAGCGGCAGCGGAGGCCGGGCGCCTGAAGGCCGAACAGGAGGCCCGGGCTGCGGCCGAGGCGAAGGCGAAGGCCGATGCCGCTGCCGCCGACAGGGCGCGTGCCGAGGCGGCGCTTGCCGAGGCCGAAGCCGAGCGCGCCAGGGCCGAAGAGGCGGCCGCGGCGGCGCGCCTGAAAGCCGAAGAGGTCGCCCGTGACAACGCCGAGGCGAAAGACCAGGTCGCCACGTCGGGCCAGCCGGCATCGCCGGACAGCCCCGATGCACTCGACACCGAGGCGCTTCCCACCGGGCCGGAGGCATCGCCCAAGACCGACACCGCGAAGTCGGCCGACGTGCCGGACAATTCCGCTGCGCAGTCCGCTCCGGCCGGCGAAGCCGCAAAGTCCGGGCCTGAAGCGCCCGCAGCTCCAGATGCCATGGCCTCCAAGGAAGCCGACGCAACGGCCGCCAACGAAGCAGACGCGGAGGCCGCCAAGCGCCTCGCGCGTCGCGAGGACAACAGCTGGAGCCGTGCCATCCTGAACGGCAGCCGCGACGCCTACAGGGCATATCTCGACGAATTTCCAAACGGCCGCTTTGCCGCCGATGCGCGGCAGCGCCTCGCAGCCGTCACAAAGGAGAGCGAGGCTGCCTCCGGCGCCGAGGCGAACAGCAGCGACGTTGCGACCGGCAAACTGGATACGGGCAACTCGGTTGCCGAAGCCGACAGAAGCAGCGGCGTTGCCCCGGAGCCCGCGGCTCCGCAACCATCGCAACCCCGGTCGACGGCGCAGGCCCCGAAGGTCTACCAGACCCCGCCGGATGTGCGCGAGGCGTGGCTTGAGACCGGCATCCGTGCCCAGACGCAGCGTTACCTGAACGCGCTCGGCTATGACACGGGCGGAGCCGACGGCGTGTTCGGTCCCCGCACGCGCGCCGCCATCGCGGCCTGGCAGCGCTCGCTCGGCCTTCGCGCCGATGGTTACCTGAGCCGCAAACAGTTCCTGCAGCTGCGCGATTCCGCCCAATTCGCCGAAAACCGCAAGCGCCAGCGCGCCGTCCAGGACTACGGTCGCGATCCCTACTACGGCAACGAATACTATCTCGAAGGGCCGGCGGACGGTTACTATGAGGGGCCCGTCGACGGATACTACGACCGTCCGGCCGATCGCGGCGGGCTTTATCCCAGCGGCCCGGGCTACTAGCGGCCGCCACCCGGCCTGATGACCTGTCGCGGGCACGGTCGCCGACGCCGGATTCCGGATGATGGATGGCGCGGCCCGTCGGTTGACTTCCGCATCCGACGGACATAATCATCGCAGCATTGGATGGTGCGCCGGTCCGGGAACGGATTGGCGCGTAAATGGGAACGTGACGGGTGGACCCAATCAGGGCGCCCTAATCACGGCCGACCCCGCGACTGTAGAGTGGCGAGGCCTGTCCGACCGGGTCGAACGATCCGGCAAAGCCACTGGGTGGCGGCATGATGAACCGGGGCTGGACGCCTCTATGTCTACGAATCGTCCGCTCTTCATGCCGCTTTCACCCGGGAAGGCGAGGACATGCCGCCGGCGCACATGCGCCTGACGCCGCGAGCCAGGAGACCTGCCGGCCAATGAAGGGCATCGTGCCCGACCCTGGGGATGTTCCCCGCTGCCAGCACGGAGGTTGTCATGGCTGTTTCTCACGTTTCCTCGAATTCCCTCTCGCTCAACGATCGTCTCTTCGCAGGCATCACCGCGCTGCTGCTCGGCGCCTTCCTGGTGTTCGGCGCAGGTCTGGCCAACTCGTCGGTCCTGCACGATACGGCCCACGACACCCGTCACGCCTACGGCTTCCCCTGCCACTAAGGGGGGGGTGACATGATCGTCAAATATCTCCTGGCCGCTCTGGTGGCCGGGCTGTTCTCCGGCGCGCTGATGACGGCCGCCCAGGAGGCGCGCGTGATTCCGCTCATTCTCCACGCCGAGGAGTATGAGGGCGGGGAAGCCGCGCCTGCTCCGGCGGGTACCGAAGCCCAGCCCCCCGAAGCCCAGCCCGGTTCGACGCACGAGCACTCCGCGCTCGACATCGGTGCGGTCCTGTCCGAAGTCGCCGGCTATCTGTCGCCGGTTTCGGTGGCCTATGCCCATGGCGGCGAGGCGCACGATGACGAGGGTGGCATCATGTTCGGCATGAGCCGGTTCTCCGGCACGCTCTTTGCCAATCTGGTGGCCGGCGCCGGCTTCGCCCTGCTTCTTGCAGGCGTCAGCCTCGTATCCGGCAACCCGATCACGGTCGCAAATGGCGCGCTGTGGGGGGCTGCGGGGTGGCTTGCGGTGCATCTGCTGCCGGCCATCGGCCTGCCGCCGGAACTGCCGGGCTTTCCGGCTGCCGAACTGGCCGACCGCCAGGTCTGGTGGATGGCGACCGTCGCGCTTTCGGCGGGCGGGCTCTACCTGCTGATCCTGATGGACGGGCTGGCCGCCAAGGTCGCCGGCATCGTCCTGATCGCTGCACCGCACGTCTATGGCGCACCGCAGCCGGCGGACATCACCAGCAATGTGCCGGCCGTGCTCGGAGCCGAGTTCGCCGTCGCCGCGCTCGCCACGACGCTGTTCTTCTGGATCGTGCTCGGCCTGTCGCTCGGCTTCGCCAACGAGAAGATCGCAAAGGCTGATCGATGAAAACGACATCGCCCGGAGCCGTCCTGGTTCTGGGCGGTGCCCGTTCCGGAAAATCTGCATTCGCCGAGAAGCTGGTCGCCGGGACCGGCCTTGCGAAGCACTATATCGCCACCGGGCGGGCCTGGGACGAGGAGATGCGGGAGCGCATCGAGCAGCACAAGGTCCAGCGCGGCAGCCACGGCTGGATCACCCACGAGGAACCGCTGGCGCTGCCCGAACGCATCAACGACACCGCTCGCGACGATCGCGTCCTCCTCGTCGACTGCCTGACCCTATGGGTCACCAACTTGATGCTCGAAGGCCACGATATACCGGCGGCCTTCGACGATCTCTCCGCAGCCGTCGTGACGGCGCCCGGGCGGCTGGTCTTCGTCTCCAACGAGGTCGGCCTCGGCATCGTTCCGGACAACAAGATGGCGCGCGAATTTCGCGACCACGCCGGCCGGTTGCACCAGCAGATGGCGCAGCTTGCCACCGAAGTCTATTTTGTCGCGGCAGGCCTGCCGCTGAAAATGAAGGGTTGAGCCATGCTCCAGCAGAAGATTCCCGCCACCGTCATCACCGGCTTCCTTGGCGCCGGCAAGACGACGATGATCCGCAACCTGCTGCAGAACGCCAACGGCAAGCGCATCGCGCTGATCATCAACGAGTTCGGCGATCTCGGCGTCGACGGCGACGTGCTGAAGGGCTGCGGTGCCGAAGCCTGCACCGAGGATGACATCATCGAGCTGACCAACGGCTGCATCTGCTGCACCGTCGCCGACGATTTCATCCCGACCATGTCGAAGCTGCTGGAGCGCGAGAACCGCCCCGACCACATCGTCATCGAGACCTCCGGGCTGGCGCTGCCGCAGCCGCTCGTCGCCGCCTTCAACTGGCCGGAGATCAAGACGCAGGTGACGGTCGACGGCGTCGTGACCGTCGTCGACAGCGCCGCCGTCGCCGCCGGCCGCTTCGCCGACGACCATGACCGGGTCGACGCGCTGCGCGTCGAGGACGACAACCTCGACCACGAGAGCCCGCTGGAGGAGCTGTTCGAGGACCAGCTGACCGCAGCCGACCTGATCGTTCTCAACAAGACCGACCTGATCGACGCCGCCGGGCTGAAGATGGTGCGCGACGAGGTCGCCTCGCGCATCACCCGCAAGCCGACGATGATCGAGGCGAAGAACGGCGAGGTCGCCGCCGCCGTCCTGCTCGGCCTTGGCGTCGGCTCCGAGGACGACATCGCCAACCGCAAGTCGCATCACGACCTGGAGCACGAGAACGACGTGGAGCACGACCACGACCATGACGAGTTCGAAAGCTTCGTCGTCGAAGTCGGCGCCGTCGCAGATCCGGCCGCCTTCGTCGAGCGGCTGAAGGCCGTCATCGCCGAGCACGACATCCTGCGGCTCAAGGGCTTTGCCGACGTGCCCGGCAAGCCGATGCGCCTCTTGATCCAGGCCGTCGGCAGCCGCATCGACCAGTATTTCGAGCGCGCCTGGAAGTCCGGCGAGACCCGCGGCACCCGCCTCGTCGTCATCGGCCTGCACGACATCGACGAGCCCGCCATTCGCGCCGCCGTCGCCGCTGCGGCGGACTGAGGTCGAGGCCGTGTTTCAGGGGCAGGGCGATCGCATACCGGCTCCTTCTTCTCCCCAGCGGGGAGAAGGTGGCCCGCAGGGCCGGATGAGGGGGCGGCGCGAGGCGCCAGCGCGTGCCCCAGCTCCCGCTCACCGCCCCGCACCCGCTCCGGCCCTCTTTCTGGCGGGAAGATGGCGTCGGCTGCGATCGCGACAACTCGGACGCAATAACCCCGCCTGCGAGGGCGCTCGCCGGCTGATCGACAGGGTCTGTCCCGAGCTTCAATCCCGTGGAGGGCACCCATGCACCTTCTCCTAGCCCAGAAAGGCACGATCGCCGACGGCAAGGAGGCGATCGACCTCGGCCAGTCGCCGGGCGACGTGCTGTTTTTGTCCGCCGCCGATACCGAGCTTGCCGCGATCGCCGCCGCCCACCGCGGCCGGCAGACGGCAACGCGGCTGCGGCTCGCCAGCCTCGCCTCGCTCTCCCACCCGATGTCGGTCGACACCTATGTCGAGCGCACGGCGCGGCATGCGAAGCTGATCGTCATCCGCGCCCTCGGCGGCGCCAGCTATTTCCGCTACGTGCTCGAAGCGCTGCATGCGACCGCGGTGGCCAACGACATTGCCCTGGTGTCGCTGCCGGGCGACGACCGGCCGGACGAGGGACTGGCGGCGTTCAACCGCATCGCCGAGGAAGACCGGCTCGCTCTGTGGGCCTACCTGACCGAGGGCGGGGCGGACAACGCCACCCGCTTCCTCGCCTATGCGGACGCGCTCGTCTTTGGCGGCGAAAAACCGGCAGCGGCGACGCCGCTGGAAAAGGCGGGCATCTGGTGGCCGGGCAGGGGCGTCGTCGACGTCGAGACCTGGGCCGGGCTTTGCCACGTGCCTTCCGCGGCCCCCACGGTCGCCATCTGCTTCTACCGCGCCTATGTCCAGAGCGGCGCAACCGCCCCGGTCGAGCTGTTGATCGAGGCTCTGGCCGCCGAGGGCGTGAGGGCGCTGCCGGTCTTCGTCTCCAGCCTCAAGGATCCCGCCTCGATCGAAACCCTGCGGGCGGCCTTTGCCGCGGCCCCGCCGGACGTGGTGCTGAATGCCACCAGCTTCGCCGTCTCGGCGCCTGGCGCAAACCGCAAGGCCACGGTGCTCGACGAGGGCGGCGCGCAGGTGCTGCAGGTGATCTTTTCCGGCTCCTCGCGCGCCGCGTGGGAAGGCTCGGGTCAAGGGCTGACGGCGCGCGACCTCGGAATGAACGTCTCGCTGCCGGAGGTCGATGGCCGGGTGCTGGCCCGCGCCGTCTCCTTCAAGTCGGCGGCCCGCTGGGACGCCGAGGTCGAGACCAACATCCTCGGCCTCGAGCCGGTCGAGGACCGCATCCGCTTCTCCGCCCGCCTTGCCGCCAACTGGGCGCGGCTGCGCCGGACGGCGGCCGCAGAGCGCCGCGTCGCGCTGGTCATGGCCAACTATCCGAACCGCGACGGCCGCCTCGGCAACGGCGTCGGCCTCGATACGCCGGCCGGCACGCTGGAAATTTTGCGGTCGATGCGCACCGGCGGTTATGTCACCGGCGATCTGCCCGCCGACGGCGACGCCCTGATGGCGCACTTGATGGCCGGGCCGACCAATGCAGCGGGCGATGGGCGCGAGATCCGCGAAACCATTTCCCTGAATCGCTACAAAGCGTTCTTCGCCTCTCTTCCCAAACCGGTTCAGGAGGCCGTCACGGCCCGCTGGGGCGTCCCGGAGAGCGACCCGTTCGTCCTTGGTGACGTTTTCGCCCTGCCGCTCGCCCGCTTCGGCGAGACGCTGGTCGGCATCCAGCCGGCGCGCGGCTACAACATCGACCCGAAGGATACCTACCACTCGCCGGACCTCGTGCCGCCGCACGGCTACTTCGCCTTCTACGCCCATCTGCGCGAGGTCTTTGGCGCGCATGCGATCGTCCATGTCGGCAAGCACGGCAACCTCGAATGGCTGCCGGGCAAGGCGCTGGCGCTGTCGGAAGCCTGCTATCCGGAAGCGGTGCTCGGGCCGGTCCCGCATCTCTATCCCTTCATCGTCAACGATCCGGGCGAGGGCACCCAGGCCAAGCGCCGCTCCGCCGCCGTCATCATCGACCACCTGACGCCGCCGCTGACGCGCGCCGAGACCTACGGGCCGCTGAAGGACCTGGAGGCGCTTGTCGACGAGTACTACGACGCCTCCGGCGGCGATCCGCGCCGCATCCGGCTTCTCAGCAAGCAGATCATCGATCTGGTCCGCGACATCGGCCTCGACCAGGACGCCGGCATCACCAGGTCGGATGGCGAGGAGACGGCGCTGCAGAAACTCGACGCCTATCTCTGCGACCTGAAGGAGATGCAGATCCGCGACGGCCTGCACATCTTCGGCGTCTCGCCGTCCGGGCGGCTCCTGACCGACCTGACGCTGGCGCTGGCGCGGGTGCCGCGCGGCCTCGGCGAAGGCGGCGACGCCAGTCTGCAGCGGGCGATCGCGGCGGATGCGTTTTCTGGCCGTGGCAAGGTGCGGGAAGCAACCGCGACAGATTTCGCCTTCGACCCGCTCGACTGCACCCCCTCCGACTCGTGGACCGGCCCCAGACCCGCAATCCTCGCGCAGCAAACCGAGGCCCCCTGGCGCACCGCCGGCGACACGGTCGAGCGCATCGAGCTGCTGGCAGCGAAGCTGGTCGGCAACGAACTGCCATGCCCGGCGGGCTGGACCGCCACCCGCGCCGTGCTCGACCAGGTCGAAGCTGCGATCCGGCCGTCCATCGAGGCCTGCGGTGCAGCCGAGATGGCGGCGCTGCTGCGCGGCCTCGACGGGCGCTTCGTCGAGCCGGGCCCCTCCGGCGCGCCGACGCGCGGCCGGCCGGACGTGCTGCCGACCGGGCGCAATTTCTATTCCGTCGACAGCCGCGCCGTGCCGACGCCTGCCGCCTGGGAGCTCGGCAAGAAATCGGCGGAACTGCTGGTGACGCGCTACGCCCAGGACCACGGCGAGTGGCCGATCTCCTTCGGCATCACCGCCTGGGGCACCTCCAACATGCGCACCGGCGGCGACGATATCGCCCAGGCCTTAGCGCTGATCGGCGCCAAGCCCGTCTGGGACACGGTGTCCCGCCGCGTCACCGGCTACGAGATCATCCCGCCGGCGATGCTGCGCCGGCCGCGCGTCGACGTCACGCTGCGGATTTCCGGCTTCTTCCGCGACGCCTTCCCCGAGCAGATCGCCCTGTTCGACCGGGCGGTGCGCGCCATCGGCGCGCTCGACGAGGACGACGAGGACAACCCGATCGCCGCCCGCATGCGCGCCGAGGCGGCAAGTCTCGCCGCGGCTGGCGCCAGCGAGGGCGAGGCGCGGGCGCAGGCCGGCTATCGCGTGTTCGGGGCAAAACCCGGCAGCTATGGCGCCGGGCTGCAGACGATGATGGACGAGGGCCTGTGGAAGGATCGCGGCGACCTCGCCGAGGCCTGGCTTGCCTGGGGCGCGCATGCCTATGGCGGCGAGGGCGAGGACGTTTCCAGCCGCGACCGGCTGGAGGCGCGGATGAAAAGCCTGCAGGCGATCGTCCAGAACCAGGACAATCGCGAGCACGACCTGCTCGACAGCGACGAGTATTACCAGTTCGAGGGCGGCATGGCGGCGGCGGTGGCGCACCTGACCGGCGCCCAGCCGACCGTCTACCACAACGACCACTCGCGGCCGGAAAAGCCGGTCGTGCGCACCCTCGAAGACGAGATCGGCCGGGTGGTGCGCGCCCGCGTCGTCAATCCGAAATGGATCGACGGCGTCATGCGCCACGGCTACAAGGGTGCCTTCGAGCTCGCCGCCACCGTCGATTTCATGTTCGCCTTCGCCGCGACCACCGGTGCCGTCAAGGATCACCATTTCGAAGAGGTCTATCGGGCCTATATTCTCGACGAGCGGGTCCGGGATTTCATGCTCGAGAAGAACCCCGCGGCCCTGAAGGAGATGGCCGATCGGCTGGTCGAGGCGATCGACCGGCGGCTGTGGTCGCCGCGCTCGAACTCGGCAAGGTTCGAGCTGGAGATGATCGCCGAGAAAAGAAGGGCGTCATGACCGAGCTTTCCGGACATTGCCTGTGCAAATCGGTGCGCTTTCGCGTCTCCGGTCCGGGGATCCGCGCCGGCCATTGCCATTGCGAGAGCTGCCGGCGGGCGACCTCGTCGCCGGTGACGACCTTTTTCAGCGTCGCCAGGAAGGACGTGGTGTTCGACGGCGACACGCTGCGCCACTACGCCTCCTCGCCCGGCGTCTCGCGCGGCTTCTGCATCGCCTGCGGCTCGCCGATGAGCTACGAGACGGCGGAGCGGCCGGAGGAGATCGATCTCTTTGTCGGCGCCCTCGAGGACGCGTCCGGCGTGGAGGTCAACAGGCACTGGTTCTGGAGCGAACGGGTCGCGTGGCTTGCCTGCGACGACGACCTGCCCAAGCACGATTGAGGAGCATGCGATGAGCGACACCGACCACGAAACCGTCACCGAGACCGGGCCCGACACTGGGATGACCGAAGCCGAGCTTGCCCGCCACTCGGAGAAGATGGCGAAGAAGAAGCAGGCGCGCGAAAAGATTATGGCGACGAAGACCGACGAAAAGGGTCTGGTCATCGTCCACACCGGCAAGGGCAAGGGCAAGTCGACGGCCGGCTTCGGCATGATCTTCCGCCACATCGCCCATGGAAAGCCCTGCGCCGTCGTGCAGTTCATCAAAGGCGCGATGCTGACGGGCGAGCGCGAGCTGATCGAGAAGCATTTCTCCGATCTCTGCCAGTTCCATACGCTTGGCGAGGGTTTTACCTGGGAGACCCAGGACCGCGCCCGCGACATCGCGATGGCCCAGAAAGCCTGGGAGAAGGCCAAGGAACTGATCCGCGACGAGCGCAACTCGATGGTGCTGCTCGACGAGATCAACATCGCGCTGCGCTATGATTACATCGACGTCGCCGAGGTCGTCGCATTCCTGTCAACCGAAAAGCCCTACATGACGCATGTCGTTCTGACCGGCCGCAACGCCAAGGAAGAACTGATCGAGATCGCCGACCTCGTCACCGAGATGGAACTGATCAAGCACCCGTTCCGCTCCGGCATCAAGGCGCAGATCGGCGTCGAGTTCTGACGTCGGCTCCGCGCGCAATGCCTCTCATCCCCCTGCAGTAGGGGAAGGGGCAAGCGTCCATCGTTGAGCAGGGGCAAAGGCGTCGCGCCCACTCGCCCCGCCTGCGGGAGAGGATGCCGGCAGGCAGGTGCGGGGCGGAAGCTCTGCCGCCGGTCGACCAGCCGAGCCAGAGCCGTTCCGCCCGGGTATCATCGGTGCAGAACTCTGACGGCAGTCTCGGGCGCAAGCGCCCTCATTCCCCTGGAATGTTCTCCCCGCGAGCGGGGAGAATGCGACAAGGCGCGAGCCTGTTGCAGAAAAAGAAAGCGCCGCGCCCATCGCTCCTCGCCCGCCTGCGGGGAGAGGATGCCGGCAGGCAGGTGAAGGGCGGCAGTCTTGGCCGCCGGCCTACCAGCCGAGCCAGACCCGCAGCGGGTTTGCGGGATCCGCCATCAGGCGGACCGCCAGCGCCATGCTGGTGACGACCAGCAGCGGCTTGATGATCTTCGCGCCCCGTTTCATGGCAAAGCGCGAGCCCGCCTGCGCGCCGAGGAACTGGCCGGCGCCCATGATCAGGCCGATCTTCCACAGGATGACGCCATAGGCGAGGAAGACCGCGAAGGCGCCGATGTTGGAGCCGAAGTTCAACAGCTTCGTGTGCGCGGTCGCCTTCAGCACGCCGAAGCCGGCGAGCGTCACGAAGGCGAGCATGAAGAACGACCCGGTGCCCGGCCCGAACACGCCGTCATAGAAGCCGATCAGCGGCACGACGGTGAAGGTGAACGCGGCTTCCGCCAGCCGCCGATGCTTGTCGACGTCGCCGATGTTCGGCTTGAGCGCGAAGTAGAGGGCGATGCCGAGCAGCAGGAAGGGCAGCACGGCCTTCAGCACGTCGCCCGGCAGCACCGTCGCAAGGACGGCGCCGAGAGCCGCGCCGATGGTCGACAAGGTCGCCATCGGCAGTTGCTGCCGTAGGTTGACGTGACCCGCACGCGCATAGGCGAGCGTCGCCGAGCCCGAACCGAACAGCCCCTGCAGCTTGTTGGTGCCGAGCGTCTGCAGCGGCGGGATGCCGGCGAGCAGCATCGCCGGAATGGTGATCATGCCGCCGCCGCCGGCAATCGAATCGATGAAACCGGCGATGAAGGCGGCAAGAAACAGCAGCAGAAGGACGTGGAAGGCGAGATCGATCACGGAGATGTCCGGGGAGGCAGGAGTGATGGGCTTCCTTTGTCAGAAGCGCGCAACAAATGCAAAGCCTGGTTCCGCATCGGTCCCACGGTCGCGCCGCCCCGCAACCGTGGCTCATGTCGAGCATGCCCGACCCTCGAATGGCGCTCCCGGTCTAGCGGACGCCGCAATCGCGTTTGACCGTCACAGGGCGCTTCGATAAACAGGCCGGACATGCGACGGTGCCCCAGCGGGCCGGAGAGGTGCCCGATGCGGCCGACCCGAAACGGGGCCAGAATCGGGGCTGTCGAGACGGGGGTGCCCGCGCCTCGCATGTCTGGAAAGCGGGGACAGCAGATGAGGCAACCGGCACACGCCAGCGAAGGCCAACGACCCTCGATCGTGCTCGGTCTCGGTTGCGAGCGCGGCGCTGCCGCCGCCGAGGTCATCGCGCTCGCCGGCGCCGCACTGCGGGCAGCCGGTTGCAGCGCCGATGCGCTCGCGCTTGTCGCGTCCCTCGACACCCGTGCCGAAGAACCCGCGATCCTTGCCGCCGCCTGCCATTTTTCCGTGCCGTTGCGCACCTATGACGCCGCCACGCTGGAGGCCGAAACGCCGCGGCTGGCCAACCCGTCCGAGGTGGTCTTCCGCCACACCGGCTGTCACGGCGTCGCCGAAGCCTCGGCGCTTGCCGCCGTTGGACCGCAGGGCCGCCTCGTCGTGGCGAAGCTGAAATCGGACCATGCGACGGCGGCGATCGCAGAATCATTCCAAGCTGTTGCAGCCGGTTGCTCACCCATCGAGTCCGGTGCCTCGGTCGGCTCACAAGTACGGAGGGAGGCCTGATGGAGGCGCTGTTCTCGTCGCTGCCGGATCTGGAGCCGGGGAGCGTGTGGCTCGTCGGCGCCGGTCCCGGCGATCCGGGGCTGCTGACGCTGCTTGCCGTACAGGCGCTCCGGCAGGCCGATGTCATCGTCCATGATGCGCTCGTCAACGCCGAGTGCCTGAAGCTGGCAAGACCCGGCGCTCTGCTCGAATTCGCCGGCAAGCGCGGCGGCAAGCCGTCGCCGAAGCAGTGCGACATCTCGCTGCGGCTCGTCGAACTGGCGCGGGCCGGCAAGCGCGTGCTCCGGCTGAAGGGCGGCGACCCCTTCGTCTTCGGCCGCGGCGGCGAGGAGGCGCTGACGCTGCTCGAGCACGACGTGCCGTTCCGCATCGTGCCGGGTATCACCGCGGGGATCGGCGGGCTTGCCTATGCCGGCATCCCCGTGACCCATCGCGAGGTCAACCACGCCGTCACCTTCCTGACCGGGCACGATTCGTCCGGCCTCGTCCCCGACCGCATCAACTGGCGGGGGATCGCTGCCGGATCGCCGGTGATCGTCATGTACATGGCGATGAAGCATATCGGCCAGATCAGCCGCAACCTGATTGAGGCCGGCCGCTCGCCCGACGAGCCGCTCGCCTTCGTCTGCAACGCCGCGACCCCGCAGCAGTCCGTCCTCGAAACGACGCTGTCGCGGGCCGAGGTGGACGCGGCGCGCGCCGGCCTCGAGCCGCCGGCGATCGTCGTCGTCGGCGAGGTGGTGCGGCTGCGCGGCTCGCTCGACTGGCTGGGACGCCTGCATGACCGCAGCGCGGCGGCCCCAGGTCCGGCCGCAGCTTGCCTCTTCGGGGATACCGCATGAGCGGCCTGATGATCGCCGCGCCGTCCTCCGGCTCCGGCAAGACGACCGTGACCCTCGGGCTGCTGCGGGCGCTGGCCGATGACGGGGTGGCGCTCGCGCCCGGCAAGGCCGGCCCCGACTATATCGATCCGGCCTTCCACGCCGCCGCCAGCCGCGCCGACTGCCTGAACTACGATCCCTGGGCGATGCGGCCCGAGCTGCTCGCCGCCAACGCCGCGGCGCAGGGGCAGGGCGGCCGGATGTTCCTCGTCGAGGCGATGATGGGGCTGTTCGACGGTGCCGCCGACGGCAGCGGTTCGCCCGCCGATCTTGCCGCGATGCTGGGCCTGCCGGTGGTGCTGGTCGTCGACTGCAGCCGCATGTCCCACTCGATCGCCGCCCTGGTGCGGGGATACACCGATTTCCGCGCCGACGTGCAGGTCTGCGGCGTGATCCTCAACAAGGTCGGCAGCGCCCGGCACGAGGCGATGCTGCGAGAGGCGCTCGCAAGCGCCGGCGTTGCGGTCCTCGGCGCGATCGCCAGCGATCCGGGTCTGGCTTTGCCCGAGCGCCATCTCGGCCTCGTGCAGGCCGGCGAGCACGGTGCGCTCGAGGCCTTCGTCCGCCACGCTGCGGAGACCATGCGCCGCTGCGTCGACCTCGATCGCCTGTCGCGTCTGGCGGGCGAGGCTGCGGCGCCATCCGCCCCGGCCGAGGTCTCGCGCCTGGCGCCGCTCGGGCAGCGCATCGCCATTGCCCGCGACAACGCCTTTGCCTTCATCTACCCGCACCTGCTGGATGGCTGGCGGCAGCAGGGAGCGGCGCTCTCCTTCTTCTCGCCGCTGCGCGACGAGGCGCCGCCGGCCGAATGCGACGCCGTGTTCCTACCCGGCGGCTATCCGGAATTGCACGCAGGCACGCTTGCCGACGCCGCGACGTTCCGGGCCGGCATGATGGCCGCCGCAGAACGAGGGGCGCGGATCTATGGCGAGTGCGGCGGCTACATGACGCTCGGCGAAGGGCTGGTCGCGGCGGACGGCACGCGTCACGCCATGCTCGGCCTGCTGCCGCTGGTCACCAGCTTTGCCGAGCGTCGCCGGCAGCTTGGCTATCGGCGGCTGGTGCCGCTGGCGGGCTCGGGCTTCGCGCAGCCGATGACGGCGCACGAGTTCCACTATTCGACTGTGCAGCAAGAGGGCGAGGCCGAGCGCCTGTTTGCCGTGACGGACGCTGTCGGCGCCGATCTCGGCGCCGCCGGGCTGCGGTGCGGCAACGTCGCCGGCTCCTACATGCACCTCATCGACATCGCCGCAGGTACGCCATGACCGAGGCGCCGATCCTGCACGGGGGCGGCATCGCCGCTGCGGCCGAACGCTACGGCGGAAGGCCCGAGGACTGGCTCGACCTTTCCACCGGCATCAACCCGTGCCCGGTGGACCTGCCGCCGGTCGACCCGGCTGCCTGGCACCGGCTGCCCGACCAGCACCGGCTCGCCGAGACCCGCCGCGCCGCGGCCCGATACTACCGCAGCCCGCATTGCCTGCCGCTGCCGGTGCCGGGAACGCAGGCGGCGATCCAGCTGCTGCCGCGGCTGGTGCCGCCGGGGCGCCGCGCCGCCATCGTCTCGCCGACTTATGGCGAGTACGGCCGGGTGCTGCGCAACGCCGGCATCCCGGTCGATCCGATCGGCGGGCTCTCCGGGGTCGGCGATGAACGCGGCCTGGTGGTGGTGGTCAATCCGAACAATCCCGACGGCCGTTGTCATCCGCCGGAGCAACTGCTGCAACTGTGGCAACGGCTGTCGGCGCAGGGCGGAACGCTCGTCGTCGACGAGGCCTTCGGCGACATGGAGCCCGACCAGGCGCTGGCGCCCGAGGCCGGTATCGCGCCGGGGCTCGTCGTCTTCCGCTCCTTCGGCAAGTTCTTCGGGCTCGCCGGCCTGCGGCTCGGCTTCGTGCTCGGAGAGGCGCCGCTTCTTTCCCGTTTCGCCGACTGGCTCGGCCCCTGGTCGGTCTCCGGTCCGGCGCTGACGATCGCAACGGGGCTGATGGGCGGCGATGGCGAGGCGATCCGCGCGTCGATCCGAGCCCGGAAGGCCGCGCTCGACGCCGTGCTGCAGGGCGCCGGCCTCACCGTCGTCGGCGGGACGGCGCTGTTTTCGCTCGTCGAGCACGCCCGCGCCGCCGACTTGCACGAACGGCTCTGCCGAGGGCATATTCTCGTCCGTTCGTTCGATTATGATCGTCGCTGGCTGCGCTTCGGCCTCGCCGCGGATTCCGCCGCGGATGCGCGGCTGTCCGGCGCGCTTGCCGGTTTTGGTAGCTGACATGACCACCACGCCGCTCGTCCTTGCCCTGGCTCTCGTCATCGATCGCATCGTCGGCGATCCGCCGCGGCTCTGGAGCCGCGTGCCGCACCCGGTCGTGCTGTTCGGCTGGGCCATTTCCGCGTTCGAGCATCTGTTCAACGGCAAGCGGATGCATCCCGCAACCCGCCGCTTCAACGGCGCGGTGGCGATCGGCGCGCTGCTGTTGGCCAGCCTTGTCGTCGGCCACCTCATCCATGCGGCGCTGCTGGGTTTCGGCTGGTTCGGCCTGATCGTCGAGGCCGTGGTGGCGTCGGTGTTCTTTGCCCAGAAGAGCCTTGCCGATCATGTCGGCGCGGTCGCCACCGGCTTGCGCCGCGGCGGACTTGCCGGCGGCCGCGAGGCGGTCGCGATGATCGTCGGGCGCGATCCGGCGACGCTGGACGAGCCGGCCGTCTGCCGGGCGGCGATCGAGAGCCTCGCGGAGAACTTTTCCGACGGTGTCGTCGCCCCCGCCTTCTGGTATGCGCTGCTCGGGCTTCCCGGCCTGTTCGCCTACAAGATGCTCAACACCGCCGATTCGATGATCGGCCACAAGAACGAACGCTATCTGGAGTTCGGCTGGGCGTCGGCGCGGCTGGACGATGTCGCCAACTGGCCGGCGGCGCGGCTTTCGATCCTGCTGATCGCAGCCGGTGCCTGGGCGGTGCAGGGTGCCTCTGCGGCCCGTGCGGCGCTCGACGTCGGCCTGCGTGACAGCGGCCTGCATCGCTCCCCTAATTCCGGCTGGCCGGAAGCGGCGATGGCCGGCGCACTCGGCATCAGCCTCGCCGGGCCGCGGATCTATGGCGGCGTGCGGGTGGAGGAGCCGATGATCAATGCGGTCGGCCGCGCGGTCGCAACGGCGGAGGACATCGGGCGCGGCCTTTCGGTCTTCGGCCGGGCCTGCGACACGCTGGTCGTTGCCGCCGTCCTGGGTGCTCTCTTGTTCGGATTTTTGGCCTGAGCGGCGGGCGACCGGCTCCGAAAGGACGCTGGCGTTTGCGCAACATCCTGTTGCCAAAATGCAGCAGACGGTTAACTGCCCATTGGCAATTCCGCCGCATTTACTTATAGGATCGCGCAACAATGGATATCAAGAGGTACTAGCGTGACAGCTACATTCGACAAGGTTGCCGACATTATCGCGGAGACGAGCGAAATCGACCGCGAGACGATCAAGCCGGAAAGCCACACGATCGACGATCTCGGCATCGACAGCCTGGACTTCCTCGATATCGTGTTCGCCATCGACAAGGAATTCGGCATCAAGATCCCGCTCGAGCAGTGGACGCAGGACGTCAACGAGGGCAAGGTCGCGACCGAGGAGTACTTCGTGCTGGCGAACCTCTGCTCCAAGATCGATCAGCTGCGCGCCGCAAAGGCCTGAACGGCCTTGTGAGGCGGGGCGGGCGCCTGAGCGGCGCCCCCGGCGTCGCTCCGTACCGCCATCGGGCTTTCGGCCTGCCTGACCCGGCAGGCCTTTCGATATTCGGGGACATCCCCGAGGCAGGGATCTCGATGCTGCTTGAATACTTTCAGATGATCGACCGGGTGGAAAGCGTCGATGCCGAGCGCAAGACGCTGCGCGCGCGCTCTGTGGTGCCGTCCAAGAGCCCGGTCTTCGAAGGGCATTTCCCCGGAATGCCGCTCGTACCCGGCGTGCTCTTGATCGAGACGATGGCGCAGGCCTCCGGCTTTCTCGTGCTGGCGGCAACCGATTTCGCCGCCATGCCCTTCCTGATGTCGGTCGACGGGGCGAAGATGCGCACCTTCGTCGAGCCCGACGCCGTGCTCGACATCGAGGCCGCGCTCGAACACGATGGCTCCGGCTTCGCGGTCACCAAGGCGAAGATCTCGAGCGGCGGCAAGAAGGTCTGCGATGCGCAGTTGAAGCTGCGCACCATGCCCTTCGATCAGGTGCCGCTGGGCGAGATCGTGCGCCGGCGTGCCGAGGAACTCGGACTTTTCGAAGCGATTGCCGCTGCGGGCGGCGAAAGGAACTGAGCATGACGAAGGCGCCCAACGACGTCGTCATCACCGGTGTCGGGATCGTCACCTGCCACGGGGTGGGGACCGAACCGCATGTCGCGCTGCTGAACGCGGCCGCTGCTCCGGAGCTGAAGATCGAGGTCGAGCGCTTCGCGCCCTATCCGGTGCATCCGATGCCGGAGATCGACTGGTCGCAGCAGATCCCCAAGCGCGGCGACCAGCGGCAGATGGAGAACTGGCAGCGTCTCGGCGTGTTTGCCGCCGGGCTTGCGCTCGAAGACGCGGGATTCAAGGATGATGTCGACGCCTGCGGCTCGATGGACATGATCGTGTCCTGCGGCGGAGGTGAACGCGATATCAACGTCGATTCGCTGATCGTCGATGAGGGGCTGAAGCGCAATGATCGCGAACAGCTCCTGAACGAGAAGCTGACCACCGAGCTTCGCCCGGCGCTCTTTCTCGCCCAGCTTTCGAACCTGATGGCCGGCAACATCTCGATCGTCCACAAGGTCACCGGCTCGTCGCGCACCTTCATGGGCGAGGAGGGAGCCGGCATCAGTGCCATCGAGACGGCGTTTGCACGCATTCGGGCCGGCCAGTCGACCCACACGCTGGTCGGCGGCGCGTTCGTCGCCGAGCGGCCGGACGTTACCCTGTTCTATGAAGCCATCCGGGCTCATGCGACCGGCAGCTGGTCGCCTTTCTGGTCTCGCCCGGCCGATGCCGGCGGCGGAATCATCACCGGCTCCGTTGGCGCGTTTCTCGTGCTGGAGTCGCGCGAGCACGCCGAGGCGCGCGGTGCCCATATCTACGCCACGATCGAGGCGATCGGCGGTGATCGCGGCCGGCGCGAGGACGGACGCCTTGAGCGCCGGCTCAACCTGCTGGCGGACGGCATCGAACCGACGGCCGATAAGGCGATCGTGTTCTCCGGAGCCTCCGGGATGCACGAGGTGACCGGCCGCGAGAAGGCCTGGCTCGACAGCCGCTTCCCCGGCGTGCCGGTGCGCGCCTATAGCGGCGTGGCGGGGCACGCGCTGGAAACGCAGTTCCCGCTTGGACTGGCGCTGGCCGCGCTGACGCTGTCGAGCGAAGCCAGGGTTCCGGCCTTCGACCCGGCCGCGGAGAAGGCGATGACCGCCCCGGCGGAGACCGCGATCGTCACCACCGTCGGCCATATGCGCGGTGAAGGCGTCGCCGTGCTGAGCAAAGAGAAGTGAGGACCGGTGCATGAGCAAGGCAGCCTACAGGGATCATCTCGGACGCCCGATCGTCGCCGTCACCGGCATGGGCGTCATCACCTCGCTCGGCCAGGGCCTTAAGGACAACTGGGCGGCGCTGACCGGCGGCGTGTCCGGCATCCACGGCATCACCCGCTTCCCGGTCGAAGGTCTCAACACCCGGATCGCCGGCACCGTCGATTTCGTCGAACTGCCGGTCGAGAACCCGGTCGAGCGGTCCTATTTCTATGCGCGCTCGACAACCGAGGAAGCGCTCGCCCAGGCCGGTCTGTCCGGCGACTTCGGCGGACCGCTGTTTCTGGCCGCGCCGCCGATCGAGCCGGACTGGAGCGACCGCTTCGCGCTCGCGGACCGCGCTCCTGCCTCGCAGCGGCCCGGCGATGCCTATGACCGGTTCATGGCCGTGCTGCGCGAAAAGCCCGATCCGGTGCTCTATGAGGCCTGGCTGTTCGGCGCCATCTCCGAGCGGCTCGCCGACCGCTTCGGCACGCGTGGCCTGCCGGTCACGTTGTCGACCGCCTGCGCCTCGGGCGCGACCGCAATCCAGCTCGGCGTCGAGGCGATCCGGCAGGGACGCACCGACCGCGCGCTGACGGTCGGAACCGACGGCTCCGTGACCGCCGAGGCGCTGATTCGCTTCGCGCTGCTTTCGGCGCTTTCGACCCAGAACGACCCGCCGCAGAAGGCGTCGAAGCCGTTCACCAAGGATCGCGACGGCTTCGTCATCGCCGAAGGCGCGGCGACGCTGGTGCTCGAATCGCTGGAAGCGGCGGTGGCGCGCGGTGCCCGCGTGCTCGGCATCATGAAGGGCTGCGGCGAGAAGGCCGACCATTTCCACCGCACCCGCTCCTCGCCGGACGGCGGCCCGGCGATCGCGACGATCCGCGCGGCGCTTGCCGATGCCGGCATCGCCGAGGACGGGATCGGCTACATCAACGCGCACGGCACCTCGACGCCCGAGAACGACAAGATGGAGTATCTCTCGATGTCGACGGTGTTCGGCGAGGGACTGGCGAAAATTCCGGTCTCCTCGAACAAGTCGATGATCGGCCATACGCTGACGGCGGCAGGCGCGGTCGAGGCGGTGTTCTCGATCCAGACGATGCTGACCGGAACGCTGCCCCCGACGATCAACTACCAGAACCCCGATCCCGGCATCGTGCTCGACGTGGTGCCGAACGTGAAGCGCGACCAGCAGGTCACGGCGGTGCTGTCGAACTCCTTCGGCTTCGGCGGCCAGAACGCCAGCCTGGTGATGACCGCCGAGGCGGGCTGACGGCCTCGTCTCAGGGCAGCCGATGCGGTCCTGCCAGATGGTAGCGCCGCCGGCGGTTTGAAGCCTGCGGCACCGCGCGTCCTGATCCGACGCTTGCGGCTCGCCGTAGAACCATGAATTGCTGCATGTTTTTGTCCTCGGATCACCAACGTTCCAGGGCACTGCAGTAGAACGAACGAAATGCCGCGTTGGCGGCAAGGGACGACAAACATGCGCGCACTGCAGCTACTCGACGACCGCAAGCTCGAACTGACCGACATTGCCGAGCCGCCGCCGCCGGCGCCGGGCGAGGTGACGCTCCGGGTCAAGGCGGTGGCGCTGAACCACATCGACGTCTGGGGCTGGCGCGGCATGGCGTTCGCCAAGCGCAAGATGCCGCTGGTCATAGGCGCCGAGGCCGCCGGCGTCGTCGACCAGATCGGTCCCGGCGTCGCCAACGTCCTGCCGGGGCAGCTCGTCTCCGTCTATGGCGCCCGCACCTGCGGGCTCTGCAAGCCCTGCCGCGAGGGTCGCGACAACCTTTGCGAACACGTCGGCGGCGTGCACGGCTTCCATCTCGACGGCTTCGCCCAGGAGAAGATCAACATCCCCGCCCGCCAGCTCGTACCCGCACCGCCGGGCGTCGATGCGGTGGCTGCGGCGCTCGCACCGGTGACCTTCGGCACCGTCGAGCATATGCTGTTCGACAACGCCAAACTGGAGCCGGGCGAGACGATCCTCGTCCATGCCGGCGGATCGGGCATCGGCACGGCGGCGATCCAGCTCGCCAAGAAGATCGGCTGCACGGTGATCACCACCGTCGGCTCGAACGACAAGGTCGAAAAGGCCAAGGCGCTCGGCGCCGACCACGTCATCAACTACCGCGAGGACCGCTTCGAGGGCGTCGTGCGCAAGCTGACGAAGAAGAAGGGCGTCGACGTCGTGTTCGAGCACGTCGGCAAGGACACCTGGGCGGGCTCGATGCTCTGCCTGAAGCGCGGCGGCCGGCTCGTCACCTGCGGTTCGACTTCCGGCGTCTCCACCGACATGAACCTGATGATGCTGTTCCAGCAGCAGCTGAAGCTGCTCGGCTCGTTTGGCTGCCGCATGGAGAACATGGCCAACGCCATGCAGAAGATGGCGCGCGGCATCGTCCACCCGGTGATCGACACCGAAGTGACGTTCGACGGCATCGAGACGGCGCTGGAGCGCATGGAGTCGCGCCAGATCTTCGGCAAGATCGTGCTGCGTCTGGACTGATAACGTGCGCCAGTTCATCACCCGCGTCGTCCTGGCGCTCCGCACCTTCGAGCAGTGGCTGGTCGCGCAGTTCGTCTTCGGGCTGCTGAACCTTCTGAAGCTGCTGCCGGCCGACGGGGCGATGAACCTTGCCGACCGGCTGGTGCGCTGGATCGGGCCGAAGACCCGCCGCCACGCGCTGATGATGACGAACCTGCGCAACGCCTTTCCGGAGAAATCCGAGGCCGAGCTGTCCGACATCGCCATGGACAGCTGGGGCAACATGGGGCGGATGATGGCCGAGTACGTGTTTCTCGACCGGCTGTTCGATTTCGACCCGTTCTCCGACAAGGTCGGCCGGGTCGAGGTCGAGGGCATCCCGATCTTCATCGATCTCTACGAGAACCGCCGCCCCTTCATCGTCTTCACCGGCCATACCGGCAATTTCGAGATGCTGCCGGTCGCCGGTGCCGCCTTCGGCATCGAGGTGACGGTGCTGTTCCGCCCCCCGAACAATCCCTACATCGCCGAAAAGGTGTTCGAGTTCCGCCGAAAGCGCATGGGCAACCTCGTGCCCTCGCATGCCGGCTCCTCCTTCACGCTGGCGCGCAAGCTCGACGCCGGCGAGCCGGTCGGCGTGCTCGTCGACCAGAAGTACCGGAAGGGGCTGCCGACCAGCTTCTTCAACCGACCCGTCCGCACCAATCCGTTGCTTGCCAAGCTGGTGCGGCAGTTCGACTGCGAGGTCTATCCGGCCCGCTGCATCCGCCTGCCGAACAATCGCTTCCGCCTCGAGCTGGAGCCGGCCATGGAGATCCCGCGCCGCCCCGACGGCGCCGTCGACGTCGAGGCGACGGCGCAGAAGCTCAACGACAAGGTCGAGCAGTGGGTTCGCGAATATCCCGGCCAGTGGCTGTGGTATCACGACCGCTGGGACATCAAGAAGAAGCTGAAGCCTGCGAAGCCGTGAGGCCGGCACCGCGGCGGTAAAATCCGCCTGTCCGTGGATCACCGTTCCGATTCGACCAGGATCACCAGCGACTCCGGCACCACGCCATCGAAGGCCATCGCTTCCGCGGCTTCCTTGCTCTGCATGGTCTTCTTCATGGCGTCCATGTCCGGAACGTCCATGAGAATTGCCACCCTGGTCGGATCCTGCTGGTCCACGAATGTTCGTATGTTGGTGACGCCGAGCGGGCCGAAGAGCTCCTTGCGCCTCGGCGAGTCGAGCCAGTGCTTCGTGCCCTTGGTGATCTTGTGGTGGCCAATGATCGTCGGCATTGCATCCTCCCTACCGTGATGGCGGAGGCCATCAACAAAGAGTGCAGCACCCATCCCGACCAGCTACGCAGCGCCGTTTTGCTCGGACTGTCAATCGTTTCGTAGGCGGAAGGCCCGGACACAGCGCCGGTACCAAGTGTCAGGTGTTCCCCGCTACCGGTCCGACCACACCGCCAGCTCATACCCGTCCGGATCGGCGAAGTGGAACCGCCGGCCGCCGGGAAAGGGGGAGATCGGCTTGACGATCCGGCCGCCGGCCTGCTCGACGCGGGCAGCGGCGCCTTCGAGGTCGTCGGCAAACAGGATCACCAGCGGACCGCCGGCCGCATTCACCGGCGCCAGCGTCGTGAAGCCGCCGGTCAGCCGGCCGTCCTGGAACTCGCAGTATTCCGGGCCATAATCGGTGAAGGTCCAGCCGAAGACGCTGCCATAGAAGGCCTTCGCCCGGGCGATGTCGGCGACGTTGAATTCGATGTAGTCGATCTTTTGATCCTTGTCGGTAGCGCTCATCGGCTGTCTCCCTCCCGCTCCATCAGCTCCTTCAATGCCTCGAGGTCGCGCGACACGTGTGCGGCGTCGGCTTCGAACGCCGCATCGTCCATGCCGGGCAGGCGCAGCAGGGTGAACATGACCTCCGCGCCGTCGCCGTTGGGCACGACCCGCAGCGCATTGTGCACCACCAGCCCGTCGGGCATCGCCACGGTGTGGTCGATCACGCCGAACGCGTTCTGCGGCGCGAAGCGGACGCGGACATTGCCGACCGGCCCGCCGTCGGCGATCCAGTCATCGCCGTCCTGCGTCAGGCCCAAGGCCAGGCCGGACGCCCATTTCGGCATGTTCTCGGGCTTCGAGGCAAAGGCGTAGACCTCGCGCCAGTCGCGGGCGATGGTGCAATGGATGATCCGGGCGGGCATGGTGTTCATCGTTTCCTCCTGTGGCTGTGCAACATAGGCCAGGCGCGGCGCCGAGGGAAGAAAACGGACGGCGAAAGACCGGCAACACTGCCAATTGCGCTTCCGGGTGATATCCTGCGCCACGCAGACGGGCCGGCAAAGCATCAACGGATGGAGGTTGCGACGTGGAACAGGCGGAAATCGGTTTGATCGGCCTCGGCGTGATGGGGTCGAACCTGGCGCTCAACATCGCCGAGAAGGGCAACAGGATCGCGGTCTTCAACCGCACGCCGGCCCGCACCGGCGAATTCTACGAGGAAGCCGGTTCGCTCAAGGACAACATCGTCCCCTGCGAGACGATCGAGGACTTCGTCGCCGCCATCCGGCCGCCGCGGCCGATCATCATCATGATCAAGGCGGGTGCCCCGGTCGACGAGCAGATGGCGCTGCTTGAGCCGCACCTGCAGCAGAACGACATCATGATCGATGCCGGAAACGCCAATTTCCGCGACACGATGCGGCGCTTCGATGCGCTGAAGGACAGCGGCCTGACCTTCATCGGCATGGGCGTCTCGGGCGGCGAGGAGGGCGCCCGGCACGGCCCGTCGATCATGGTCGGCGGCACCGAGGCCTCCTGGAAGCGAGTCGAGAAGGTGCTGACGTCGATTGCCGCCCAGTATCACGGCGAGCCCTGCGTCGCCTGGCTCGGCGAGAACGGCGCCGGCCACTTCGTCAAGACGATCCACAACGGCATCGAATATGCCGACATGCAGATGATCGCCGAGATCTACGGCATCCTGCGCGACGGGCTGAAGATGGACGCCGCCGAAATCGCCGCGGTGTTTGCCGGCTGGAACAGGGGGCGGCTGAATTCCTATCTCATCGAGATCACCGCCAAGGTACTTGAGGCCGCCGATCCGATCGGTGGCAGGCCGATCGTCGACATGATCCTCGACAAGGCCGGCCAGAAAGGCACCGGCAAGTGGTCGGTGATCGAGGCGCAGAACATGGGCGTGCCGGCGACGGCGATCGAGGCGGCGGTGGCGGCCCGCAGCATCTCCGCGCTTAAGGACGAGCGTGAGGCGGCGGAGAAGGTGCTGGGCCTGCCGGCTGTGCCGCCGCTTGCGGTCTCCGACAAGGCCGCCTTCATCAAGGACCTTGAAAACGCGCTGCTCGCCGCCAAGATCGGCGCCTATGCGCAGGGTTTTGCCGTGATGGCGGCGGCCTCAAGGGAGTTCGGCTGGAGCCTGCCGATGCCGACGATCGCCAAGATCTGGCGGGCCGGCTGCATCATCCGCTCGCAGTTCCTCGACGAAATCACCACCGCCTTCACCAGGGACCCGCACGTCGCCAACCTGATCGTCACACCGGCCTTTGCCGCGATGGTGAGGGAAACCGACGGCGCGCTTCGTCGCGTCGTGTCGACCGCCGTGCTCGGCGGCCTGCCGGTGCCGGCGCTGGCTGCCGCGCTCGGCTACTTCGACAGCTACCGCCGCGGCCGCGGCACGGCCAACATCATCCAGGCCCAGCGCGATTTCTTCGGCGCGCACGGTTTCGACCGCATCGACGGCGCCGACAGCCACCACGGCCCCTGGGGCAGCGGCCTCGGCACCGGCGCCGCCTGAGCCTGTCGCCCGCCGGCTCGGTGCTCGTACCGCCCGCCGGCGCTTCCCAGCTTCTCCGCCCGAAGGGCCGGAGAGGGGGCGCACAGCGCCGGATGGAGCGAATGCCACCAGCGACCGCCTCTGGCCCAAGGTGGCCTACGGCTGTTCGGCGACGTGCGAGCCTCAATGAGGCTCGACGCTGCATCAGTTATAATCCGTTCCGCGCGCGCGGCATCGGAACCTTCGACTCCTCTATCTGTTCGGCCGGTTTGAACAAGGAGCGAGTCATGAAAGCGCTGGTATGGCATGGTAAAGAGGACATCCGATGTGACGACGTATCGGACCCAGAAATCGAACATCCGCGCGACGCGATCATCAGGGTGACGAGCTGCGCAATCTGCGGCTCCGACCTTCATCTGTTCCATAACTTCATCCCCGCCATGGAGCCGGGCGACATTATGGGACATGAAATGATGGGCGAAGTGCTGGAAGTCGGGTCCGAAGCGAGCGGAGCGCTGAAGAAAGGCGACCGCATTGTCGTCCCCTTCACAATCAACTGCGGCCAATGCGAGCAGTGCAGGCGCGGAAACTTCTCCGTCTGCGAGAGAACAAACCGGAACAAGGAAATGGCCGACAAGGTGTTCGGCCATGCCACGGCCGGACTTTTCGGCTACACCCACCTCACCGGCGGCTATCCGGGCGGTCAGGCCGAGTATCTCAGGGTCCCGTTCGCGGACAAGACCCATATCAAGGTTCCTGACAGCCTGACGGATGAGCAGGTTCTCTTTCTCGGCGACATTTTCCCGACCGGCTGGCAGGCCGCTGCCCAGTGCGACATCGAGCCGACCGACACGGTCGTCGTGTGGGGCTGCGGTCCCGTGGGCCAGATGACGATCCGCAGTGCTGTGCTTCTCGGCGCCAGGCAGGTAGTCGCGATCGACTGCATCCCTGAGCGCCTTTCCATGGCGGAAGCCGGTGGGGCGATCACCATCAACTTCGATGAGGAGAGCGTTGTCGAACGGCTGAACGAACTGACCAATGGCAAGGGACCGGAAAAATGTATCGATGCCGTCGGCATGGAAAGCCATGTTTCGATGGGCCAGCCTGACACGCTGTTGGACCGTGCCAAGCAGGTGGTGATGCTGGAGAGCGACCGTCCCCATGTCCTGCGCGAAATGATCTATGTCTGCCGCCCGGCCGGCATCATCTCCGTCCCTGGCGTCTACAGCGGCCTCGTCGACAAGATTCCGATGGGCATGGCAATGAACAAGGGGCTGAGCTTCCGCATGGGGCAGACTCACGTCAGGCGCTGGACCGACGATCTGTTGCGCCGCATCGAGGAAGGCCAGATCGACCCGTCATTCGTGATCACCCACACCGTCGGCCTCGAAGAGGGGCCTGAGATGTACAAGGTGTTCCGCGACAAGCAGGACAGCTGCATCAAGGTTGTCCTGAAACCATAAGGAGGTTCCGAAATGGCGTTTTTCACCAACATGAGCCGTTCGGAAGGCGACCCGAAAGTCCTCAGGTCGGGGCCGAGCTCGCTCGGTTCCTCCGATCGGCTGGCGCACAATCTCGGGTGGTTCAGCATCGGGCTCGGGCTATTCGAGATACTTGCCGCCGAGAAGATCACAGGTGCGTTCGGCGTGCGCGGCAACGAAGTTCTTGTTCGCGTTTTCGGGGTGCGTGAGATCGCATCCGGGGTCATGACGCTGTCGGTCGACAAACAAGCGGGGCTTGCCAGCCGGGTAGCCGGTGACGCACTTGATATTGCCACCTTGGCCACGGTCATGCGATCCGACAACCACAAGCGAGAGAATGCGGCCCTGGCATTGGCCATGGTCGCCGGCATCGCGTTTCTCGACATTATCGCGATGGGGGCGAGCGCGGCGCGCCATACGAGCTACAGAGGTCAGCGACGTAACTACGGTGACCGCAGTGGTTTTCCGAAGGGCGTGGAGGCATCGCGCGGTACCGCCCGCAAACAGCTCGAGCATTTCCGGCCGCCGTCGGGCAGTGCAGGACGCACGGCCAAAAACCCGACCAGCGCCGGCGATGGATGAGAAAGCTCTCTGCTTATGAGCCCCGAACTCGGCAGGCGATCCGACTGAGCAGCGGCGGCACACGGCCGGTTTTCTTACGGCTTTGCTGGTGGCCGGCGCTGGCTGCCGCGCTCGGCCATTTCGACAGCTATCGCCGCGGTCGCGGCACGGCTAACATCATCCAAGCCCACCCCGGGGCAGCGGCCTAGGCACCCACGCCGCCTAGTCCTGTCGTCCGCCAGCCCGGTGCCGTACCGAGGACTGGATTTGAGGGGACGCACAGAGCCGGGCTGAAATCCAAAGATTGAAAGGTGATCAATCATGGTACTGGAAGAGACGTTCACACTCGCAAACGGCATCGAGATCCCCAAGCTCGGGCTTGGCACGTGGCGGATCCCCGATGCCGAGACGGCACGCGTCATTCGCGACGCGGTCGAGATCGGCTATCGCCACTTCGATACCGCTCAAGCCTATGGAAACGAGCACGGCCTTGGTGAAGGCCTGCGCGCCGGCGGCCTTTCCCGTCAGCAGGTTTTCGTGACCACCAAGCTCGCGGCCGAATGCAAGAGCTATGCGGAGGCCAAAAAGCGCGTCGACGGCTCGCTGCAGACGCTCGGTCTCGATCATGTCGACCTGATGCTGATCCATAGCCCCCAGCCCTGGGCAAAGTTCCGGGAGGGAGAGCACTTCTTCGAAGGCAATCTCGAAGCGTGGCGTGCGCTCGAAGAGGCTTATCGTGAGGGCAAGCTCCGCGCCATTGGAGTCTCCAACTTCGAGCGGGTGGATCTGGACAACCTGCTCGATAACGGTGCCGTCGCACCGATGGTCAACCAGGTGCTGGCCCATGTCGGCAACACGCCGTTCGATCTGATCGACTATTCTCGGTCAAAGGGCATGCTGGTCGAAGCCTACTCGCCAGTGGCTCACGGCGCGGTGCTCGATAATGCCGACCTGGGCACGATGGCCGAAAAATATGGCGTTAGCATCGCGCAGCTTTGCATCCGCTACTGTCTCCAGCTTGACCTGCTGCCCCTCCCGAAGACGGTCACTGCTGCACACATGCGCGACAATGCTGCGGTCGATTTCGTGATTTCCGAACAGGACATGCAGACGCTCAAGCGAGCCGACGGCAATATCGATTACGGCGAGGCCATTGCGTTTCCGGTATTCGGCAAGAAGCGGCAGGTCGCCGGCGAAAGTGGGGAGGGCTGAACCCGCGAACCCGACATGGCCTTCGATAACGCCGGCATCCAGGTGCCCCCAGGGCCGATGCCGATCACACGGCGCGTCGGTGTTCATGAAGCACGGAATTGCGTAACGGCGCGGCCAAGGGTCGGGGCGCGACCGCCGAGAGGCCGCCGTTGCGTGCACAACGCCAGATGGATCGCAGACCCGGTAGCCCGGCCGGGCAGCCGGCCCACCGCAACGGGCCGGATTATGGATAGAGACCCAGATTGGGCAAATGCCACCAACGAAAGAGTGTGCTGGCACAACTGCGCCACAGCGTTTTGCTTGCCTTGGGCCTGGCCCTCTCCGTGGCCGACCGCAAGCAGATCAAGCGAAACGAACTGCGCTTCTCGCGCGCGCCTTTTCGGCTTCTTCCTCACGGTTGCGTGGCCGTTGCGATGTCTCCATCGAATCGAGCAGTTCGCGGGCGCACTCCGCGATTGAGCGCACCGCGCGATCGAATGCCGCTTCATTCCGCTTCGATGGTCTGGTCGTTCCGCTCAGTTTTCGCACGAATTGCAATGCCGCATCGTGGATTTCCTCGTCCGTTGCCGGAGGATCGAAATTGAACAGCGTTCTTATGTTTCTGCACATGACACGCTCCCGCTTGAACCTGCGCCAAAACGTCGACAGCGATCTTACGATGCGCTCACTGCTGCCGATAGCCCCGCGCACCGCAAGGAAAGCTAAGCGAACGTCCGAAATTGACCCCGAAGGTGCCGCATGTCGAACTTGAGCGCGATCGACAACTGCATGGCGTTAGTCCTTGATTTCAATCTGGGCCTCATGGGCCGCGGCAATGAATGCAAATCTTGCCTGTTCGGGCGTCTTCTTGCCCTTCATCGCCGCCTCGATGACAAGCAGGGCCCGGTTCAGCGCTTCGCCATCGTCAATCGGCCAATCTTCAATGAGAGCCCATGAGGCCTGTTGAAGGTTGCTTATGGTCGTGAATTTGCCCGGTGCTTCCAGCGCCAGGGTCACACCTTTGTTCCAGTTATTGCTCACGGATCGGTCTCCAGGATGCGATTTGGAATTTTTTTGGCATCGGTGAAAACGCCTGCACTGGGCGCAAAGCGGCCAACGCGCCGCATTGTTTCTTTCCGCGCCGACGGCACGGGGAGAAGGTGGCCCCAAGGTCCGGATAAGGAGGCGCACCTACGCCGGATCGGGAGGAGCCTTGTTCAGCACACTGCGCCGCATGGCGCGGATTTCAGCGCCGTAGCCCGCCGCGAGGGCGCCGCGCCGCCGTCAGAGCGACACGGCCTCGATCCGCTTGTTGACGAAGCGCAGGGCCACCTTTCCGGCGATCAGGTCCAGGGCGACGTTGCCGAACAGCTCGCGGCGCCAGCCGTGCATGGCCGCCACGTCGGCGGTTTCGCCCTCCGCGGCGATCCGTTCCAGGTCGTCGCTGTTGGCGATAATCTTGGCGGCCACGCCCTGCTTTTCTGCAACGAGCTTCAGGAGCACCTTCAGCATCTCGCTGGCCGCGGCCACGCCTTCCGGCACTTGGCTCTGGCGCGGCAGGCGGGGGAGGTCGGCCTTCGGGATCGTCAGCGCCTCCTGGATCACGGCGACCAGCTGCGCGCCCGTCTGCGAGCGCTCCCAGCCCTTCGGGATCGTTCTCAGGCGCCCCAGCGCCTCGGCGTCGGCCGGCTGCTGCTGGGCGATCTCATAGATCGTGTCGTCCTTGAGGATGCGCGAGCGCGGCACGTTGCGGTTTCGCGCCTCGCGCTCGCGCCAGGCGGCAACCTTTTGCAGCACAGCCAGTTCCAGAGGTTTCTTCACCCGCAGCTTGAGCCGCTTCCAGGCGTCGTCCGGATGGATGTCGTAGGTGCCGGGCGCTTCCAGCACCGCCATTTCCTCGGTCACCCAGAGCGTGCGGCCTTCCCGCTCCAGCTCGCCCTTGAGGAACTGGTAGACGTCGCGCAGGTGGGTGACGTCGGCGAGCGCGTATTCGAGCTGCTTGTCGGTCAGCGGCCGCCGGCTCCAGTCGGTGAACCGCGACGTCTTGTCGATCTGCACGCCCTTGGTCTTCTGCACGAGCTGGTCGTAGGAGACGCTGTCGCCGAAGCCGCAGACCATCGCGGCGACCTGGGTATCGAAGATCGGATGCGGGATCAGCTGGCCGAGATGGTAGATGATCTCGAGGTCCTGGCGGGCGGCATGGAACACCTTGACGACGCCGCTGTCGGCCATCAGCGCGAAGAACGGCGCCAGGTCGATGCCCTCGGCCATCGGATCGACGATCACAGCGGTCTCCGGGCCGGCCATCTGGATCAGGCACAGTTCCGGCCAGAAGGTGGTCTCGCGCAGGAATTCCGTGTCGATCGTCAGGTAGTCCGACTTGGCAAGCAGCGCGCAGGCTTCGGCTAGCGCGGCGGTGGTTTCGATGATCTGCATAATTCGCTCGGGTGGAGGCTTCGTTTGAGCGGATGGTTTACCCGCTCCACCATTCCGCCACAATCGAAAACTGCGCCCGCCGTTCAACTTGCGCGCTCGCCGCCGTCCGGGCAGGGCCCCGGGGGCCGGGCTTGGCCCGGGGCGGCTTGGCTCAGCGCTGGTCGCCGTTCTTGCCGTCGCCGGCGAGCTTGTTGAAGAAGGCGGAGGTGCGCAGCAGGCTGCGGAACCGGCCGTGCCGCGCCGCGGTGGGCACGCCCGGCCGGGCGCTCATGCGCAGGCCGGTGTAGCCCATGAAGGCGACCATGACGACCGCGGTATAGGTAAACAGCGCCCCGGGCCCGAACAGGTCGAGCATCACCGAGGCGAAGAGCGGGCCGATGATCGCCCCGATCGACCAGAAGAACAGCATGCCGGCCGAGACCAGCGCATGCTCGCCGTCGCCGGCATGGTCGTTGGCGTGGGCCGAGCAGAGAGAATAGAGCGGCATGGCGAAGGCGCCGAAGACGAAGATGCCGGCCAGGTTCCGCCACTCGTCGCCGCCGGCGAAGATCGCCAGGTACAGCGCCGCCAGCGTCGCCCCCAGGGTCGCCACCAGGATGATGACGCGGCGGTCGAGCTTGTCGGAATAGAGCCCGAGCGGATACTGCAGCACGACGCCGCCGATGATGCCGGCGCTCATGAAGCTGGCGATCTCCGTCACCGACAGGCCGATCTCCTGGCCGTAGATCGGCCCGAGCGAGCGGAAGGAGGCATTGGTCAGGCCGACGACGATGCAGCCGACGGTGGCAAGCGGCGAGATGTTCCAGAGCTTCCTGACATTGAAGCGGATCGCCTCGGGGGCGGCCGGGCTGGAGCGGTCGGCCAGCGAGATCGGCACCAGCGACAGCGTCAGCGCCATCGAGATGATGGCGAACAGTTGGAAGCCGCCGATGCCGACGCCGGGGATCAGGTACTGCGCCGCCGTCACCGAGCCGAGGTCGACGAGGCGGTAGAGCGAGAGCGTGCGCGCCCGGTTGGCGTTGGTGACGCTGGCGTTCAGCCAGCTTTCGACGGTGGCGAACAGGCAGGCGAAACAGAGCCCGGCGAGCAGCCGCATGAAGAACCAGAAGGTCGGCTCGATGACCAGCAGCATCGCCAGCGACGAGGCCGCGGCGATCGCCGCCATCGCCGAAAAGGTGCGGATGTGGCCGATCGCCCGCAGCATGCGCGAGACATAGATGCAACCGATCGCAAAGCCGACATTGTAGCCGGCGCCGACCAGGCCGATCAGCGAGGTCGAGAACCCTTCCTGCGAGGCGCGCAGCGAGATGAAGGTCCCCTGCAGGCCGTTGCCGCCGATCAGGATGCCGGCGGTGATGAGAAGGGGGACGAGGAGACGGATGTGACTCATGCTGCCGCCGCAAGAAGGGAATCGGTAATCACAGGTATGTGAAGGCTATAGACGGCAAGCGGCCGGCGACAGGGCCAGAAACGACACATACGGGGATTTTTGCGGGCGGTTGCGGCAGGCTGACGTGGCGGACGCGGCCCCGGCATCGGCGGCGCGGATCCTTCCGGAAATCTCGGTCGATTGGCGGCGCCGACATGCGGCGCACCCGGCAGCGCCAAGTTGCGGTCGCACGGGCGTCCAGGAAAATGCTTGGCGATGCGGCTGCTGGTTCGGTGAGACGACGGTCCGCAGGCTACTGTACTGTCCGCCGCTCCTGCATCTCTTCCCCCACGAAGCAATTGTAGTCTCCGCGGTCGGCGACCCGTTCCAGCGGCAGCGCGCCGCGCTCCAGGCCGCTGACCTCCGGCCCGACGATCTCGATGACAAGCTTCTTGAGGATCGCTCCGGCAAAATCGCCGAGCTCCTTGACCGTCAGCAAAAAGGCGCCGGGACCGCCGATGACGCATTCGGCATAATAGGCGTCGAGGTCGGGGATCGATGCGGAGCCCGGGCGGATCATGATCGGCAGCCCGTCGATGACGATGCCTTGGGCGACCGTCGAGTTCCGGGCGACGGGGGCGGGAACGCCGGCGTTGTTCGTGCCATCGCCCGATATGTCGATGACCCGCCGCACTCCCGCAAAACGGCTGGCCTGAAACAGCTTCCGCGAGAAAGCCAGCGTGTTCGAGATCGAGGTGAAGGGCAGTCGTCGCAGCGGCCGCAGGCGCAGTTCTTCGGCAAATCGGGCCGCGCTGTCGGGACCATCGATCAGCGTCCAGGGAACGACCTGCGCCGCCGAACCGCCCCACTCGACATAGGTCACCGCGATCCGGCCCAACGACCCACCCTGTATGGCGTTCACGAGCGCGGGCTGGAGAAAGGCGTTCACGTAGCCGCGGCGCTGAACCTGCTGCTCGTCGATCTCCATCGAGTAGGAGATGTCGACGGCGAGCACGAGTTCAAGGTCGACGTCGAGCGGCCGAAGCTCGGCGGGGGCGCCCCCTCCGACGAGACTGCAACAGACAGCAAGAGCACAAAGCCGTTTCATCGCGACGGACAAGCTCTGATTGCGATCATACTACGTCCGTTCCGCGCCACTCCGCAATGACTGGCGGGAAGCCCGCCATCCCAGTCACGGTCCGATACGCCGACCCGAAGCCGTTGCGGATGTTCGCGCATCGCCTCGTGCGGCCGGGGCTGGCTGTAAGGCAATGCGGGACCCCGATACTCGGCCGGCGCGTCAAGTTCAGCTGGCCGAATGCGCTATTTCAAGCGGGGTCGTGTCCGCCCTCGGCCGAGGCGGTTTTCGCCACGCTACCTGCCGCCGCGGCTCACGCGCCAGATGGCATTGCCGACGTCGTCGGCGACCAGCAACGCCCCGGTCTTGTCGATGGCAACGCCGACGGGCCGCCCCATGGCCTTGCCGTCACGGTCGAGGAAGCCGGTGAGCACATCTTTCGGCAGTCCGTCCGGCTCTCCGTTGCGGAACGGAACGAAGATCACCTTGTAGCCGCTGTGGACGCTTCTGTTCCAGGAGCCATGCTGGCCGACGAAAGCCCCGTTGGCATATGCGGGTCCGAGCGACGCGCCCTTTAAAAACGTCATTCCCAGTGAGGCGGTGTGCGAGCCGAGCGCATAGTCAGGCTTGATCGCCTTCGCCACAAGGTCGAGCCGCTGTGGCTTGACGCGCGGGTCGACGTGCTGGCCGAAGTAGCTGTAGGGCCAGCCATAGAAACCGCCGTCGCGAAGCGAGGTCATGTAATCCGGCACGAGGTCGTCGCCGAGCTCGTCGCGCTCGTTGACCGAGACCCACAGCTTGCCGCTCTCGGGGTTCCAGGAAAGCCCGTTGGGATTGCGAAGGCCTGTGGCGAACAGCCGGGCGCGGCCGCTCGCCTTGTCCACCTCCAAAACTGCGGCGCGGTTCTGTTCAGCTGCGATCCCGTTTTCCCCGACATTGCTGTTGGACCCGACCGTCACATAGAGCTTGCGCCCGTCGGGGCTTGCGATCACGTCCTTGGTCCAGTGATGATTGATGCTGCCGGCCGGAAGGTCGACGATCTTTTGCGGAGGCCCGTTCGCGCGCATCTGCCCGTCGGAATAGGGGAAGGCCAGGAGGGCGTCGGTATCGGCGACGTAGAGCTTGCCCTCCGACAGCGTCATTCCGAAAGGAGAGTTCAGGCCCTCGGCAAAGACCTTTCGCACGTCGGCCACGCCGTCGCCGTTCGTGTCGCGGAGCAGGGTAATGCGATTGGCGCTTGCGGTGGCGGCGCCCGCCTGCCTCATCGCCTGGCCCTCGAAGACCTTCTTGAGGCTGAAGCCTGCGTCATGCTTGGCGGGCGCATTGGTCTCCGCAACCAGTACGTCGCCGTTCGGCAGCACGTGAATCCAGCGAGGATGGTCGAGGTTCCTTGCAAAGGCGTTCACCCTCAATCCCTTTGCCGGCTGCGGCTGCCTGCCTTTCGGCCATCCCTTGGCATTGGCGATGTTGACCGTGGGGACCAGCCCGGTTCTTGGCTTCGGCAAGGTCGGATTCGGGCCATAGCCGATGATGTTCTGGTCCGTGGACGAATTCTGCGCCGCCGCACCGGCGCAGCTTGCAAGAAGCGCTGCGGTCACGGCAATCGCAACTGAGTGACGCAAGGTGCCTGTGCTCATCCGAACTCCTCCGAGGGGGGCGGCTCTGAAATTGGGCTTCGAGCCTTGGCTTTGATCCTTTTCGTTGAGTCAAACAGAAGCATTCGCGTCCTGTTCCCTGCAGGACGGGACGGGCGCAATCCCGATCGTGGCGCCAGGGCGCGCGCCGGACAGCCGCAGCTCTTGGGGACGACCGCTCGCCATTGCCCAACCAAAACAACGCTGCCGGGCTCAAATCATACACGCGCCGGGCTGCCGTGCGATACTCTCTGTCGTTCCGTCACGGATACACCGCGAGGCGTCGCGGCGAGGCGGGACCGGCGCCTTGCGCGAAGGAACGACGCATGCCTTCGCACATGGGGTCCGCGAGACAGGTCCCCTCTGGTGACGGCGGGAGAAGTCCCGAGTTGCGCACCGGACGTGCCCATGGGGTGGCACACATCGCCCCGCCTTGACCGGCGGGTGTGGCAGAGGACCAAGTTTGCGGGCAAAAACCGTCGAACGGGGCGCTGAGAGGTGCCACGCAAAAATAATCCGATGAGGCAGCTTTCAGCGCCCCGTCCGGATTGCGATGCCGCACGGCACGGGCGTATTTTGCGTCGCGTGATCGTTCCTGCGCGGCTGCGGTCCGGCTCCTGCCGCCGGTCCAAGCCTTGACAAATCGGGCCGGTCATGCGCTTGTCCGCCCGATTTTCCAGAAGCGTGGTCCCCTTCGCCGGAGCCGACCTTCAAGAGCATTCCAGGATAGAACAATGCACCGTTATCGCAGCCATACCTGCGCCGCCCTCCGCAAGTCCGACGTCGGCCAGACCGTCCGCCTTTCCGGCTGGGTCCACCGCGTCCGCGACCACGGCGGCGTGCTCTTCATCGACCTGCGCGACCACTATGGAATCACCCAGGTCGTCGCCGATCCGGACAGCCCGGCCTTCAAGACGGCCGAAGCCGTCCGCGGCGAGTGGGTGATCCGCATCGACGGCTTGGTCAAGGCGCGTACCGAGGACACGGTCAACAAGCACATGGCGACCGGCGAGATCGAGCTTTACGCCCACGAGATCGAGGTGCTGTCGGCGGCCAAGGAACTGCCGCTGCCGGTGTTCGGCGAGCCGGACTATCCGGAAGACGTGCGCCTGAAGTACCGCTTCCTCGACCTGCGCCGCGAGACGCTGCACAAGAACATCGTCAAGCGCACCCGGATCATCGCCGCCATGCGCCGCGAGATGAACAATATCGGTTTCACCGAGTACTCGACGCCGATCCTGACGGCGTCCTCGCCCGAGGGCGCCCGCGACTTCCTCGTGCCGAGCCGCATCCACGAGGGCATGTTCTATGCGCTGCCGCAGGCTCCGCAGCAGTACAAGCAGCTCCTGATGGTCGCCGGCTTCGACCGCTACTTCCAGATCGCCCCCTGCTTCCGCGACGAGGACCCGCGCGCCGACCGCCTGCCGGGCGAGTTCTACCAGCTCGACCTCGAAATGAGCTTCGTCGAGCAGGAAGACGTCTGGAACACGATGGAGCCGGTCATCCGCGGCATCTTCGAGGAATTCGCCGACGGCAAGCCGGTCACCCAGAAGTTCCGCCGCATCGCCTATGACGATGCGATCCGCACCTACGGCACCGACAAGCCGGACCTGCGCAACCCGATCGAGATGCAGGCCGTCACCGACCACTTCCGCGGATCCGGCTTCAAGGTGTTCGCCAACATGATCGCCTCGAACCCGAAGGTCGAGGTCTGGGCGATCCCGGCCAGGACCGGCGGCAGCCGCGCCTTCTGCGACCGCATGAACGCCTGGGCGCAGTCGACGGGCCAGCCCGGCCTCGGCTACATCTTCTGGCGCAAGGAGGGCGACAAGCTCGAGGGCGCCGGCCCGCTCGCCAAGAACATCGGCGAGGAGCGCACCGACGCGATCCGCACGCAGCTCGGTCTCGATGACGGCGACGCCTGCTTCTTCGTCGCCGGCGACCCGGCCAAGTTCTACAAGTTTGCCGGCGAGGCCCGCACCAAGGCCGGCGAGGAGCTGAACCTCGTCGACCGCGACCGCTTCGAGCTCTGCTGGATCGTCGACTTCCCGTTCTACGAGTGGAACGAGGACGAGAAGCGGGTCGACTTCGCCCACAACCCGTTCTCCATGCCGCAGGGCGGCCTTGAGGCGCTGGAAAAGCAGGATCCGCTGACGATCAAGGCCTACCAGTACGACATGGTCTGCAACGGCTTCGAGATCGCCTCGGGCTCGATCCGTAACCAGTCGCCGGAACTCATGGTCAAGGCCTTCGAAAAGGTGGGCCTGAGCCAGGCCGACGTCGAGGAGCGCTTCGGCGGCCTCTACCGCGCCTTCCAGTACGGCGCGCCCCCGCATGGCGGCATGGCCGCCGGCATCGACCGCGTCGTCATGCTGCTCGTCGGCGCCAAGAACCTGCGCGAGATCTCGCTGTTCCCGATGAACCAGCAGGCGCAGGACCTGCTGATGGGCGCCCCGAGCCCGGCGACGCCGGCGCAACTGCGCGAGCTGGCGCTGCGCGTCGTGCCTACGGCGAAGAAGGACTGACAAGCCTTGCAGCGGACCCGCTCCGATGTCCGGGGCGGGTCCGCTGCGGCGCATGTCGGAACCGTTTCCTTGCCCGGCCGTTCTACGCCGGTGAAACAAGGAGATCGAACATGCGGAATCTTTTCATCGCATTGACCGTCGGGACCCTCAGCCTGTCGGCGTCGGCATACGCCCAGAGCACCACCGTCGTCGTTCCCGGCGAGGTCCGCACCTATGTGCTGGAACAACAGGCGCCGTCCGTCGTCTACGAGGGCGACGTGATCGTCGGCGAACCGATCCCCGACACCGTAGAACTCCACACCGTCCAGGGCCATGGCGATTATGCCTACGTGGTCGTCAACGACCGGCGAGTGATCGTCAATCCGCAGACCCGCACTGTGATCCAGGTGCTCGAATAAAAGAACGGCCCGGCGTAAGCCGGGCTTCGTCCTTCCCCCGATCCCGATCATCGCAATCGATTTTGGTTCGCCTCGGATTTCATGAAACCTTCATGCGGGCTTGAGCTTCTTTTAATGCCTCGCCGCTAAGTCCCGGCCCATTGGAGTCCGGGGCTTTTTGCATGTCTTTTCCGCCAACCCTGAATATCGTCCACCGCGTATCGTTGCTGGGCGTTCTCGCCGTGATCGGCATAACGCTCATTGCCGGCATTCTTCTCGCGCAGCGGCACGTCGAGGCCGGCAACCGCGAGATCGGCTACCGGCTCGCTGCCCGCGAGGCCGAGTTTCGTGGCCTGGCGGCGGACTTCGTCACCGCCCGCCTCACCGAGAAGGATTTCCTGCTCGGACGCGATCCGTCGGCCCAGTCTGCCTTCGAGGCGAACGCCGCGGCGGCGCTGTCGCGTCTCGAGCGGCTGACGGCGGATGCCGGCGCGGATCTGGCGGCGGAGCTCAACGAGGTTGGCGCGCGTTTCGCGGCTTACCGCGATGCATTTGCCGAACTCGTCAAGGTCAACGAAGAACTGGGACTGGACGAGACGCAGGGGCTGGAAGGAGCGATGCGCTCGGCCGTCCACAGCATCGAGGAGCAGTTGCAGGGCGTCGATGATGCGGCTGTCGTGGCCAGCATGCTGATGCTGCGGCGGCACGAAAAGGATTTCATTCTGCGCCGTGATCCGAAATACATCGACAGCCATGCACAGGAGGCGGAGACCTTCGGCCGCCTTGTACGGCAGCTATACCGCCCCGGTGCGCAGCGCCAGCGGGTGATGGAGGCATTCGACGTCTACCGCAACGGCTTCCGGCTCTATGCGGAGACCAGCCTGCGGGAGGCCGCCGCACGTGAGGCGGTTGCCGCCGCCTATGCCGGGATCGAGCCGGCGAAGGACCGGGCGTCTGAATTTTTTACCCGCGAACGTTCGCAGCACGTGACCGCGAACGAGATTTCGGCCCGTGACACCGTCAGGGTTGTGGCGGGCCTGGCCGCGCTCTGCGTCGTCGTTCTGCTGCTCGGCGTCTGGCTCGTCGGCCGCTCGATCGTACGGCCGATCGGATCGATCACGACGGCAATGCGGACTTTGGCCGGCGGCCGGACGGAGATTGCCGTGCCGGGGCTCGACCGCCGCGACGAGATTGGCGCCATGGCCGCAGCACTCGAAGTGTTCCGTCAGGGGGCGATCGCCAACCGGCGGCTGGAGGAGCAGGCGGAGGCCGAGCGGCGCAGGGCGGAGGCCGAACGCGCCGCAATCCAGGCGGCGGCTGAGGCCGATGCCCATGAACGGCTGATGCAGGCGACCCACGGCCTGGCCACGGGGCTGCGCGGCCTTGCCGGTGGTGAGCTCGATTTCCAGCTCAGCGAGCCGTTCTCGCCAGAATTCGAGGGATTGCGGACCGACCTGAACCAGGCGTTGCTCCAGCTCGGAGCTGCCCTTCTGGAGATCGCCACCGTCAGTCGAACGATCGACGGCGGCAGCCGCGAAATCAGCGCCAGCGCCGACACGCTTTCGGCGCGGACCGAGCGGCAGGCGGCCTCGCTGGAGGAAACCGCCGCCGCCCTCGACGAGATCACCGCCAACGTGACGAACGCGGCCGGGCGGGCGCAGGAAGCGCGCGACGTTGCAGCCCGCGCCAACGCCAATGCCAACCGGACCGCCGAACTTGTCGGGGGCACGATCGGCGCGATGGAGCGCATCGAACAGTCGTCGCGGCGCATCTCGACCGTCATCGGGGTCATCGACGACATCGCCTTCCAGACGAACCTGCTGGCGCTCAACGCCGGCGTCGAGGCCGCGCGGGCCGTGAGGCCGGCCGCGGCTTCGCCGTCGTTGCACAGGAGGTCCGCGAGCTCGCGCAACGCTCTGCCGTTGCGGCGAAGGAAATCAAGGAGCTGGTTCGGTCATCCACCGTGGAAGTCGAAGAAGGTGTCGGGATCGTCCGCAGCACCGGCAGCGCGCTGGAGGCAATCGGCCAGGAGGTGAAGACGATCCACAGGCTGATGGAATCGATCGCCGCTGCGGCGCGGGAGCAGTCGCTCGGGATCTCGGCGGTGAATGCGGCCGTCAACCAGATGGATCAGGATACGCAGCAGAATGCCGCGATGGTCCAGGAGAACACCGCCGCGAGTTCCTTGCTTGCCGCACAGGCCGCAAGGCTTCGCGGTCTCCTCGCGCAGTTCAGACTGCCCGCCCACGTCCCGATCGCGTCCGATGCTCCCGAGACCGAGGATCCCGCCGCAGGTTTGTCCAGCCTCGCCGTCGCAGGCGGCCTTCGGTGACAGGTGTCGGGGAGACTGCTCTCGACGATGGTGCTTGAACGAAAAAGGCCCGGCATTGTTGCCGGGCCCTTTGTGATGCTCAAGTCGGAGGACTATTCGTTGGCCGTGACCTTGACGCCCAGCACCTCCGGGATCGTGTTCGGCGCGCCCATGGCGGCGCCCATGATCATCGGGAAGGGAACCGGTTCTTTCGGCTCGGCGCTGATCGTGAGGTTCTTCGGATCGTCGAGATAGGTGTTGACGGCTTTGGAGATCTGGTTCTGCAGCTCAGGCATCTTCAACTGGGCAATCATGATCGGCACCAGAGCCTTCAGTGACTGCGCCATCTGCTCGCCGGAAACTCCCTGCTCGGCGCCGACCACATCCAGCACCTTCCTGGTCAGCGAGGCGTCGGCGAAGCTGATGGCGGCCCGGTCGAAGGTGAGTTGCTGCATCAGCCCCATCATCGACATGCCGAGTGCCGCATTGGCCTCATCCTTGTTCGGATTGGCCTGGCTGGCCTCTGCGGCCTGGCGCAGTGCATTGATGAAATCCAGCGTATAGCCGGAGATGGCGAGGGAGAGGCCGAGGCGACCGACGTCGGCGAAGTCGAGCGCGTACTCGTCGAGCGAAAGCCTGCCGGTGTCGAGCGCCCAACTGCCCTTCATGGTCATCTCGCCGGCGAGCGTCTGCAGGCCGAGCTTCTCGATCGTCTCGCGCGCCTTCGGGTCCTCGACCTGGGTCAGGTTAGCCTTGATGTCGGAGAAGGTGGCGTCATAGGTAACACCGGCCCCGTCAGCCATGCGTTCTACGCCGGCTTGCATGCCGGACATGGAGAAGACTTCCGTGCCTTTTCTGGTGACGGTCAACGGCCCCGAAACGGCCTTGTCGTACATGAGCATGGAATCGAGCGTGCCGGATTCCACCTTCGCAGGAATGGCGAGGCCCTCGATCTGCAGCCCGGTGGCCGTCACGGTCACGCCGTCGTCGGTCTTGTTGAAATCGGGAAAGCGGACGGTTTCGACCCTGTAGCCACCGCTGCCGTCCTCTTCCACGCCTTCGAGGCGAACGTCACCCACCTCAGCTGCAGCCTCGCCGCCGACCGGCTTTACCTGCGTGCCCGCGAGGACGACGGTATTGCCATCGGTTGCGATGCTGCCGTAGGAGATGGTCCAGCCGCTCGTACCGCTTGCCGCGTTCAGCTTGTTGACGAGGTCGGTGCCGTCGAGGGCGAAGGCCGGGCCCGCAAGCGTGGCCATGGCGATCCCGGCCAGCATCGTCCGGATGGTGCGTTTATGGAGCATGTTATCCCTCTTTCTGGAAGTGCGACGAGTTCCGCAGTTAGACGTGTCGGGCGCAGACTATATTCTCGCTGTGTTAAGCGTATGTTCCGCTGGTGACGCAGCCGCAAAATTACGAAAGTGCGCGTGTCTGGCATAGCTGCTATCCACAACGCAATGGTCCGGATTCCTTGCCGCGAATCGGCAGTTTAGGTAGTCAAGCCCCATGGGAAAAGAGATTTTGCCGCCGAACGGCGGCGACGACCACATCCAGCCGGTTGACCTCAAGGCGGCGCTGGAAGAACGCTACCTCGCCTATGCGCTGTCGACGATCATGCACAGGGCTCTGCCGGACGTGCGCGACGGGCTGAAGCCGGTGCACCGCCGCATCGTGCATGCGATGCGCGTGCTGCGGCTCGACCCCGGCCAGGCCTACAAGAAGTGCGCCCGCATCGTCGGCGACGTGATGGGTAAATTCCACCCCCACGGCGACGCCTCGATCTACGACGCGCTGGTGCGCCTATCGCAGGACTTCGCGATCCGCTATCCGCTGGTGGACGGGCAGGGCAACTTCGGCAACATCGACGGCGATAACGCCGCAGCAATGCGCTACACAGAAGCGCGGATGACCGACGTCGCCACCCTCATCCTCGAGGGCATAGACGAGGACGCGGTCGATTTCCGCCTGACCTACAACGAGGAGGACGAGGAGCCGGTGGTGCTGCCGGGCTCGTTCCCGAACCTGCTCGCCAACGGCGCATCGGGGATCGCGGTCGGCATGGCGACGTCCATTCCCCCGCACAACGTGCACGAACTGTGCGACGCCGCCCTCCACCTGATCAAGCACCCGGACGCGACGGTCGAAGATCTGATGTTCGACCCGGCGAACCCGCAGAAGGGCGGGATCGAGGGGCCCGACCTGCCGACCGGCGGCATCGTGGTGGAGAGCCGCGAAAGCATGCTGGAGTCCTATCGCACCGGGCGCGGCGGCTTCCGCGTGCGGGCGAAATGGCAGACCGAGGACCTCGGCCGCGGCGGCTACCAGATCGTCGTCACCGAAATCCCCTACCAGGTGCAGAAATCGCGTTTGATCGAGAAGATCGCCGAACTGCTGCTGGCGCGGAAGCTGCCGCTGCTGGAGGACGTGCGCGACGAATCGGCCGAGGACGTCCGCATCGTGCTGGTGCCGAAGAACCGCAGCGTCGATCCGACGATCCTGATGGAATCGCTGTTCCGCCTGTCGGAGCTCGAAAGCCGCATTCCGCTGAACATGAACGTGCTGTCGATGGGGCGCGTGCCGCGCGTCATGGCGTTGAACGAGGTGCTGACGGAATGGCTGGCGCATCGCCGCGAGGTGCTGCTGCGCCGTTCCCGCCACCGCCTTGCGGCAATCGAGCGGCGGCTGGAAATCCTTGGCGGCTATCTCGTCGCCTACCTGAACATCGACGAGGTGATCCGCATCATCCGCGAGGAGGACGAGCCGAAGCAGGCGCTGATGGACCGTTTCTCGCTGACGGACCTGCAGGCCGAGTCGATCCTCAACATGCGCCTGCGCTCGCTGCGCAAGCTCGAGGAATTCGAGATCCGCACCGAGTTCGACGCGCTGACGAAAGAAAAGGCGGAGATCGAGTCGCTGCTCGGCTCGGAGCCGAAGCAGTGGCAGACCGTCGCGTGGCAGATCGGCGAGGTGAAGAAGAAGTTCGCCAAGGCAACCGAGATTGGCCGGCGCCGGACCCAGTTCGCCGACGCGCCCCAGACTGACGTCGAGGCGATCCAGCAGGCGATGATCGAGAAGGAGCCGGTGACGGTCGTCATCTCGGAGAAGGGCTGGATCCGTGCGCTCAAGGGACATATCGCCGACACTTCCGGCCTGCAGTTCAAGGAAGGCGATGCGCTCAAGGTGGCGCTCCCGGCGCAGACGACTGACAAGCTCCTTGTCGTCACGACCGGCGGCAAGGCCTATACGCTCGGCGCCGACAAGCTGCCCGGCGGGCGCGGCCACGGCGAGCCCTTGCGCATCATGGTCGACATGGAGAACGACCAGGACGTGCTGACGGCCTTCGTCCACGATCCGGCCGGCAAGGTCGTCATCGCTTCGCAGGCCGGAAACGGCTTCGTGGTGACGGAAACCGACATGGTCGCCAACACCCGCAAGGGCAAGCAGGTGATGAACGTGGCGATGCCGGACGAGGCGAAGCTGGTGGTGCCGGTGCGCGGCGACCACGTCGCCGTCGTGGGCGAGAATCGCAAGATGCTGATCTTCCCGCTGGTCCAATTGCCGGAAATGTCGCGCGGCAAGGGCGTACGGCTGCAGCGCTACAAGGACGGCGGCGTTTCGGACGTGCGTTGCTTTGCGATGGCGGACGGCCTTTCATGGGACGATAGCGCCGGGCGCAACTTCGTGCGCAGCAAGGATGAACTTGCCGAATGGATGGGCGACCGCGCCAGCGCGGGCCGAACCGTGCCGAAGGGCTTTCCGCGGAGCGGCAAGTTCAGCGGGTGAGGGGTTCTTTCAGCCCGGGTAGGGGACGGTGAAGTCGCGCAGGAAGCGCGTCGCGCCGTCCTCGTCGATTTCGCCGGCTGCGACGCCGAGGACGAATTCGATGACTTGCGCTTGATCTGCTTTGATCAGGAAACCGTTCAGAATTAGAAAAGAGAACGCCGCCAGAAATCCCGTGCGCTTGTTTCCATCTGAGAACGGATGGTTGCGGACGATGCCATACAAATAAGCCGCCGCCAGCAAGAAGACATCCTCTTCTCCGTAGGCCGCCTTGTGGTGGGGCCGAGCAAGAGCAGCTTCTAGCGCATTCTCGTCCTTGAGCCCTGGTAGACCGCCATGCTCCAGCAATTGTTCATGGTGCATGATTTCCACGGCTTCGCGCGTAAGCCATTTCATCGAGCTCACTTTGCGAGTTCCCGCAAGGCTACCCTATATTTCTCCATGCCGAGGCGCGCTGCCTTAAGCTGCTCCGCCAGATCTGCATTCTGCGGTATCAGCTGGATTTGGCCGTTGCCTTCATTAAGGTCCAACTGGTCGCCGGTCTTTAGTCCGAGTCGATCGAGGACTTCCTTGGGAATGATGACGCCTTCGGAGTTGCCGATCTTGCGGATGGTGACGTACATGACGCGAATTCCTTATGTTGTAACGGAGTTATAACATAAGGTGCGGCCCGGTCGCAACGCGGTCGCTTGCGGCTATCCGGCCGCTTCTGCGGCCGCTCCTTTGAGCAGGGCCGCTCTCGCCTTGCTGCGCATCTGCCAGAGCGAGTGGGCGAGCAGGGCGGCGATCAGGATCGATCCGCCGACGAGGGTCTGGTCCGACGGCCGTTCGGCAAAGATCAGCCAGACCCAGACCGGCGCCAGCACCGTTTCCAGCAGGTAGAACATGCCGACTTCGGGCGCGGAGAGGAAGCGGGGCCCGGTCGCAAGGCACCAGAAGGCGAGCGGCGCCAGAACCAGCCCGTCGAAGAGGATGAAGGCCGGCCGTTCGATCTGCAGCACGCCGTCCGGCAGCATGAACAGAGCTGCGACGCCGGGAATGATTGCCGTCACCAGCGGCACGAAGCCCATGTTCGCGCCGCTCTTGCGGCTGATGGTGATGGCCGAGGCCAGCAGGCAGGCCGAGCAGGCGGCCATGGCGTCGCCGAAGATATTGCCGCTCTCGAGCCCGTCGTGGACGATCAGTGCCACGCCGGCCACCATCGCCGCCATGGTCAGCAGCGTGGCCCTGGAGGGACGCTCGCCGAGGAAGATCCAGGAGAGCAGGGCGGCGAACATCGGGGTGAAGGCGAGGATGAAGACCACGTTGGCAGTCGTGGTGTTGAACACCGACAGCATGAAGGTCAGCGAGTTGATGCCGTAGAAGGCGCCGGCCACGATCCCCGCCCGCCCCGGGATCAGCGCCATCCGCCGCTTCAGCAGGAAGCGGACGACCGACCAGGCCGCGATCGCGATCAAGAATGTCGACAGGCTGCGCACGGCGAGAACCGACCAGACGTCGCCCTGCGAGGACCGGATCAGCGGGATGTCGAAGGAGAGGGCCAGGCCGCCGATCGCGGTGATGAGCAGGCCCCTGCGATGCAGGGCGGGGTCTTGGGTTGGTGACACGCGAAAATCCGATTCTCAGTCTGAACTTTCGCCATCATAGCGTTCCCAGCCGCGCGACATCAGGTGCTCTTGCGGCAGAAACTTTGTTTTATAATCCATTTTGCGCGATCCCTTGACCCAGTAGCCGAGATAGACGTGCGGCAGGCCCATCGCCTTGGCGCGGCGGACGTGGTCCAGGATCATGAAGGTGCCGAGCGAGCGGCGCTCGCGATCGGTATCGAAGAAGGAATAGACCATCGATAGGCCGTCGGCCATGCGGTCGGTCAGTGCGACGGCGACGAGTTCGCCGCTCGGGCGCTCCTCGATGCCGGAGCCTTCGGCGCGCAGCCGGTACTCGATGACCCTGGTGTTGACATGGGTATCCTCGACCATCATCGCATAATCGAGGATGGACATGTCGGACATCCCGCCCTTCTGATGGCGATGGTCGAGATAGTGGCGGAACAGCGAATACTGCTCGCTCGACGGTTCGGCGGGATACTCATGGCCGGTCACGTCGGCATTGGCGGCGAGCACGCGCCGCATCGAGCGCGACGGCTTGAACTGATCGACGAGGATGCGCACCGAGACGCAGGCCCGGCAGGTCTCGCAGGCGGGCCGGTAGGCGATGTTCTGCGAGCGGCGGAAGCCGCCCTGGGTCAGAAGGTCGTTCAGTTCGGGCGCGCGTTCGCCGACCAGATGGGTGAACACCTTCCTCTCCATCTCGTGCGGCAGATAGGGGCAGGCCGCCGGTGCCGTCAGGTAGAACTGGGGAGCAGGGTTCGTCTGGGTGTTCATTTTTTGGCGCGCGACTCCAATCGGGCCCTTCCAACGATATCAGCATGGCGCAAGTATGGAAAACGTCAACTGGCGCGGCCGCGCCGCCGCTGGCGCGGGCTCAAAACCCGCCGCGCCTAGACGTTGGAGCGCCGGACGACGACGGTGCCGAGCAGGAGGTCGTGCAGCAGCCGGCTGCGGTCGGTGAACAGACCGATCAGCAGGATGAACGGCGTGAGCAGGGCGTTGCCGATCCAGAACAGCACGAGGTAGACGACGGCGGTGAGGAAGTCCATCGGTCGCCCGTCGACCCGCATCACGGCGAGATCCATCACGTTCATGCCGACGCTCGCCTGGTTGGCACCGCCGATCGTCATGCCGAAGTAAAGCATGGCGACGATGACGAACAGCGCCGGATACAGCATGAAGCCGAGCCCGAGCGTGATGATGCCGAGGAAGAACACGACGACGGCAGCGGGGATCCAGAGCAGTGCGATGATCGCATAGTCGATCAGGAAGGCGAAGACCCGCCGCGACAGTACACCGCGATATGCACGCCAGTCCGTGCTCGGCAGGCGAAGCCCGTCATAGTTGCTCATTCGCGATGCTCCTCCGTGGTTTGATCGCCCTCCTGATATGGGAAGCGCCGCCGCAAATGCAATCCGGCGCGTCGTGCCGTCCACCGGCTTCCGAGGGAGCTTGCGGTGGCCGCTCAGGCCTGTTTGCCGAGCGCCCGCGCCGCCTCGATGGCGAAATAGCTGATGATGCCGTCGCAGCCGGCGCGCTTGAAGGCGAGCAGCGTTTCCATCATCACCCGGTCGCCGTCGATCCAGCCGTTCATCGCCGCCGCCTTGATCTGCGCATACTCGCCGGACACCTGATAGGCAAAGACCGGCAGGCCGAAGGCCTCCTTAATCCGCCAGCAGATGTCGAGGAACGGCAGCCCGGGCTTGACGATCAGCATGTCGGCGCCCTCCTCGACGTCGAGGGCGGCGTCGCGCATCGCCTCCGTTCCGTTGGCCGGGTCGAGATAGTAGGTCTTCTTGTCGCCCTTGAGCAGTCCGCCTGTGCCGATCGCCTCGCGGTAGGGGCCGTAGAACGCCGAGGCGAATTTTGTCGCATAGGACATGATGCCGACGTCCTGGTGGCCGGCTTCGTCCAGCGCCTGGCGGATCGCGCCGATGCGCCCGTCCATCATGTCGGAGGGGGCGATGATGTCGCTGCCGGCATCGGCCTGGATGACCGCGGCCCTGGCGACCAGCTCGACCGTCTCGTCGTTGACGATCACTCCATCCCGCAGGATGCCGTCGTGTCCATGGTCGGTGAACGGATCGAGCGCCACGTCGGTGATGACGCCGATCGACGGCACGTGCTTTTTGAGCGCCCGCGTCGCCTGGTTGATGAGATTGTCGGCGGCCAGGCTGTTGGAGCCGGTCTGGTCGCGCAGGTCCATCGCGATGTTCGGGAAGGTGGCGAGGGCCGGGATGCCGAGGTCGGCCGCCTCCTTGGCCGCCTCGACGAGCCGGTCGACGCTCATCCGGTTGACGCCGGGCATGGCGGCGATCGGCTCCAAGACATTGGTGCCAGGCACGACGAAGACCGGCCAGATCAGATCGTCGACCGTCAGGCGATTTTCCTGCACTAGCCGGCGCGTCCAGTCCGCCTTGCGGTTGCGCCGCATGCGACGGTGGCCGGTGATCTGGTCGACGATGTGAGTCATGGTAATTATTCCTGCCGTTTTCTGCGCTCATAGCACCGATGCCGACCTAGCAAAAGCGTGGGCCGGATGCGAATGCGGCACATGGCCGCTCGGGTGGACATCGGCGCTTTATGGGGACTGCATGGGAACTGCGGGGCTGCTATGGTCCTGCCATGGTTTCTGATTCCCCGAATGTGCCGAGACGAACCCTCACGGACACGCTGTTCTTGCTGTTTCTGCGGCTGATGGCGGTGCTCTGCCTGTGGTTCGCGCTGCAGTACTGGGCCATGCTCACCGGCTATTCGTTGGGCGGCAAGGGGCGCTTCGATCTCCTGCCGGCGGCCTGGAAGGCGGCCGCGACGGCGCTTGCGGTCATGTTTCCGGTCGCCGCCGTCGGGCTCTGGCTGCTGGCGCCGTGGGGGGCTGTCGTCTGGGTCCTGGCCGCGGCGACGGAGATCGCCATGCATGAGTTCTACCCGTCGATCTTCGGCATCAAGCCGCTGCTGGTTTTCGCCCATATCGCCGTCGCGGTCGTCTATGTGCTTTTCCAGGTCGCCCGGCTGCTTCAGCGCCGCAAGCAGGCCCGGCAGGTAAGGACCGATTTACCCTGATGGCGGGTGTGGGAAGGGTAAGGTGCTGTTAAGCCTGCGGTTTAAGTAGAATTTTAGATGCATTCGATAGGGTCTCACTCAAGGCGGGAAGAAATACACCGCCACCAAAACAGTGAGGCAGAAATGAACACGAAGCTTAAGCCGCAGACCGTCGTAGCCGATCCGCAGGACGACGCGATCCGTAATCTCTACCTGGAATCACTTCACCTCGTCGAGCGGCTGCACCGCCGCCTGCTCGATGTCGTCAAGGACGAGTTCGACCGCGCCGGTCGCTCCGACGTCAACGCCGTCCAGGCACTGCTGCTGTTCAACATCGGCAACTCCGAGCTGACCGCCGGCGAACTGCGCTCGCGCGGCTACTATCTCGGCTCGAACGTCTCCTACAACGTCAAGAAGCTGGTCGACCTGGGCTTCATCAATCACCAGCGCTCGCGTGTCGACCGCCGCTCGGTGCGCATCAGCCTGACGGAGGCCGGTCAGGAGGTCGCCGAGACCGTGGCCAAGCTCTACGAGCGCCACATCGGCTCGATCCAGCAGGTCGGCGGCATCGGCGAGACCGAGTTCAACGAGATGAACCGGCTGCTGCAGCGTCTCGACCGCTTCTGGAACGACTCGATCCTCTACCGGCTCTGATTCGCTAACCTGTTCCCTGCTGATGATAGCATTGATGAAGTGGCACGAAAGGGCGTGACGTGGCGGGAGAAGACGCTGCGTTGCGCCCGTGCGGGTGCCCATGGGCAATAGCTGTCTACGATGGGAACGAGCATACTGGCTGGCGGGAGCAACCCGTGACGGATCTGAGTAGCGTCTCATTGGACGAGTACTGGGCAGCGACGCACTGCTTTCGGAGCTTCTGGCGTAAAGCTGTCAAGGGCCGCTACGAAAAAGGTTGCAAATCCTCGGCCGATCCAGAGGATTACCCAGCCGAAGAGGAACAGAGCGGCAGGTGGAAGAACAGTCCATAAGAAAGCCTGCTGTATGGCCGTTTCACGCTTCTTGCCCGTCACCAGCGCTTTGACGCCGCTCCCAATCCGGAATGCCTCGGCAGCTTGTCGCTTCAATTCCTCAACCGGAACATCCTTCGCTGCGAATAAGACGGCTTCGGGCAGGCCAATGATTTCGACTTGCTGGGTATAGCCGTTCCGTTTGCCCTCTTCTAGCTGGCGATATTCCTCTGTGTAGCGCTCGACCGAAACAGGCTTCAGTTCGTAAACAGCGTTGACTAGCCCTTCGGTAGGCGATTGTAGGCGTCCTCACTGTTGGCGCCTGGCATCGTGTAAAGAAAGCCCTCCGGCGTTTTGATTTCATACGTTGACCAGGATGAGCTGGACCGACGCTTGTCGAGCTCGGCCTTTGCTGCCGTTGCGGTCACATTTTTCGGAAAATAGAAGGCACGGGAACCGAAATAGGGGCTTACGATATCCTCGAAGCTAAAGACTCCGACCAGCAATAGCCAGAGGCCGGAGAGGACAACCCAAATTCGGAATAAGCCTCGTTTGACGTTCATGCGCTTCCCCCACACCTGGCGGCATTATGCACGGTGACTCATGAACGTCCAGATTGACAAAATGGGGCCCAAAACCGGATGCGTCCCCTGCGCGTCCGGTTTTTCCGATTCCGGCGGTCAGAGCGGGCAGGGCAGGGATGTCGCGCCCCGCCCCGAAAACACGAATCGGCCATATTGCTGTGACAGCGGGAAAGTGGCCCGACATGCGCCGCTCGCATGCGGGTTGCCGATTGTTAACCGTGTTCGTGATAGTTCCCGTCCGATGTGGTCCCCTTTAGGGGCAATGATCCCAGCGGGCCGTGGCCGATGTTTGCGGCCAGCAGAAATTGGTAGGATAGATGTCTCGCAAGATCGGAATTGATGTGTTTTCACGCCGCGCCTTCCTGCGTTCCGCCGCGACCTTCGGCGCCGCAGCCTTTGCCGGGTCCGCCGCCGCACAGACGGCAATCGACGAGATTCTCAATGCCCCGCGCCGCGGCAACTGGGACGACCAGTTCGATGCGAAGGCCTCGCGGACGGCCACGGCGGTCATTTCCAACAACCCGATCTTCGGACCCGGTTCCGCAGGCCACATCCAGCAGGCGATCTTCGACTACCAGAACATCGTTTCCAGCGGCGGCTGGCCGACGGTCAGCGCTTCGCAGCGGCTCGAGCTTGGCGTCAGCGATGCGGTCGTCCAGACGCTGCGGCAGCGCCTGATCATCTCCGGCGACCTGCCGCGGGCGGCGGGCATCTCGAACGCCTACGACTCCTATGTCGACGGCGCCGTGAAGCGCTTCCAGGCCCGCCACGGCCTGCCGGCCGACGGGGTGCTGGGCGAATACACGCTGAAGGCGATGAACGTGCCGGCCGATGTTCGTCTCGGCCAGTTGCAGACCAACCTTGTCCGCATCCAGGCCATGTCAGGCGACCTCGGCCGTCGCTACGTGATGGTGAACATCCCGGCGGCCCACATCGAGGCGGTGGAGAACGATCGCGTGGCGTTGCGCCACACGGCGATCGTCGGCAAGTACGACCGGCAGTCGCCGATCCTCAACTCGAAGATCTACGAGGTCATCCTCAACCCGTACTGGACCGCGCCGCGCTCGATCATCCAGAAGGACATCGTGCCGCTGATGCGCAAGGATCCGACCTACCTGACGCGCAACAACATCCGCCTGATCGACGGCAGCGGCAACGAGGTGGCACCGGAGACGATCGACTGGTTCGCCGACAAGGCGCCGAACCTGATGTTCCGCCAGGATCCGGGCAAGATCAACGCCATGTCGTCGACGAAGATCAACTTCCACAACGAGCATCAGGTCTACATGCACGACACCCCGCAGCAGGGCCTGTTCAACAAGCTGATGCGCTTCGAATCCTCCGGCTGCGTGCGCGTGCAGAACGTGCGCGACCTGTCCGTCTGGCTTTTGAAGGAGACGCCCGGGTGGTCGCGCCAGCAGATGGAGGCGACCATCAAGTCCGGCGTCAACACGCCGATCCGTCTCGCCGAGGAGGTGCCGGTCTATTTCGTCTACGTCACCGCCTGGTCGGCCAAGGACCGCGTCGTGCAGTTCCGCGACGACATCTACAAGCGCGACGGTGTCGCCGAACTGGCGCTTCAGACGAATTTCGGCGTCGAGCAGTCCACCGGCTCGATCGAGCAGGACGCCCTGCCGCAGTAGCGCGTTCGATTTTACACGGACGGCGGGCCGTGCAGTCGTAGACTGCGCGGCCTTTCATTTGGGCACGCGGAGCCCGTGCGTCGCTTTTGTTCAACAGGCCCGCCCCAAATGCCGCAATCGGCATAGCCCATATTGCCCTTGTCATGCGAGGACGTTAAACACCGTGCCACCGCCTTACAGGAGCGTAGAATGAGCCCTTCCGAAACCACCCAAGCCTTCTTCACCCGCTCGCTCGCCGACACCGATCCGGATATCTTCGGCGCGATCGAGAAGGAACTGGGCCGCCAGCGCCATGAGATCGAACTGATCGCCTCCGAAAACATCGTCTCGCGTGCGGTGCTCGAGGCCCAGGGCTCGATCATGACGAACAAGTATGCCGAGGGCTATCCGGGCAAGCGCTACTATGGCGGCTGCCAGTTCGTCGACATCGCCGAGGAGCTCGCCATCGAGCGCGCCAAGAAGCTGTTCGGCGTCAACTTCGCCAACGTTCAGCCGAACTCCGGCTCGCAGATGAACCAGGCGGTGTTCCTGGCGCTGCTGCAGCCGGGCGACACCTTCATGGGGCTCGACCTCAACTCGGGCGGTCACCTGACGCACGGCTCGCCGGTCAACATGTCCGGCAAGTGGTTCAACGTCGTTTCCTACGGCGTGCGCGAGGGCGACCACCTGCTCGACATGGACGACGTGGCCGAGAAGGCCCGCACGCACAAGCCGAAGCTGATCATCGCCGGCGGCACCGCCTACTCCCGCATCTGGGACTGGAAGCGCTTCCGCGAGATTGCCGACGAGGTCGGCGCCTACCTGATGGTCGACATGGCCCATATCGCCGGTCTCGTCGCCGGTGGTCAGCACCCGTCGCCGTTCCCGCACTGCCACGTCGCCACGACCACCACGCACAAGTCGCTGCGCGGGCCGCGCGGCGGCGTCGTGCTGACCAACGACGAGGACATCGCCAAGAAGATCAACTCGGCCGTCTTCCCCGGCCTGCAGGGCGGCCCGCTGATGCACATCATCGCCGCCAAGGCGGTGGCCTTCGGCGAGGCGCTGCAGCCGGAGTTCAAGGACTACGCCGCGCAGATCGTCAAGAACGCCAAGGCGCTCGCCGCGACGCTGATCGAAGGCGGCCTCGACATCGTCTCGGGCGGCACCGACAACCACCTGATGCTCGTCGACCTGCGCAAGAAGAACGCCACCGGCAAGCGCGCCGAGGCGGCGCTCGGCCGCGGCTACATCACCTGCAACAAGAATGGCATTCCCTTCGACCCGGAAAAGCCCTTCGTCACCTCGGGCGTCCGCCTCGGCACGCCGGCCGGCACGACCCGCGGCTTCAAGGAAGCCGAGTTCAAGGAGATCGGCAACCTCATCGTCGAGCTTCTCGACGGGCTGAAGGCCGCCAACTCCGACGAGGGCAATGCGGCCGTCGAAGCCGCGGTGCGCGAGAAGGTCGTCGCGCTGACCAACCGCTTCCCCATGTACCCCTACATGTAAGGAGTAGCTGTGCGCTGCCCCTATTGCGCTTCGGAAGACACGCAGGTGAAGGATTCCCGTCCGGCCGAGGACGGGACCGCGATCCGCCGCCGCCGCATCTGCCCGGATTGCGGCGGGCGCTTCACGACGTTCGAAAGGGTGCAGCTTCGCGAACTGATGGTGCTGAAGAAGACGGGCCGCAAGGCCCCCTTCGACCGCGACAAGCTGATGAAATCGTTCGAGATCGCGCTGCGCAAGCGGCCCGTCGACCGCGATCGCATCGAGCGTGCGGTCTCCGGCATCGTCCGTCGCCTCGAAAGCTCCGGCGAGACGGAAATCTCGTCGGAGCAGATCGGATTGCAGGTGCTCGAGGCGCTGAAGGCGCTGGATGACGTCGCCTTCGTCCGCTACGCTTCCGTCTACCGCGACTTCTCGCATGTCGACGACTTCGAGAAGACGCTTTCCGAGGTCGCCGCCAAGATCGCCCGCGACCCCGGCGATGAGGGCTGAACCATGGCCGGCGCGGCGGAAGACGAACGCTTCATGGCCGCCGCGATCCGGCTGAGCCTGCGCAATCTCGGCCGCACCGCGACCAATCCCTCCGTCGGCTGTATCATCGTCAGGGACGGCATCGTGCTTGCGACCGGCGTCACCGCCTTAGGCGGCCGGCCGCATGCCGAGCGCATCGCGCTTGCCGAGGCGGGCGAGGGGGCGCGCTGCGCCACCGCCTACGTGAGCCTCGAGCCCTGCTCCCATCACGGCAAGACCCCGCCTTGCGCCGAAGCGCTGATCGCCGCCGGCGTCGCCCGCGTGGTGATTTCCGTCACCGACCCGGACGAGCGGGTGGCGGGCCGGGGGATCGAGATGCTGCTTGCGGCGGGCATCGCGGTGGACACCGGCGTGCTGGAGGCGGAAGGGCGCAGGGCACTTGCCGCCTACCTCATGCGGCAAGTGAACAACCGCCCGTATGTGACCCTGAAGCTTGCGGTATCATCCGACGGCATGGTTGGGCGTCTTGGCGCCGGGCAGGTCGCCGTGACCGGTCCGGTGGCGCGCCGGCAGGTGCATGCCCTGCGGGCGGAAAGCGATGCGATCCTCGTCGGAATCGGTACGGCCAGGGCGGACGATCCGGAGCTTACCTGCCGCCTTCCGGGCCTCGAAGAGCGGTCGCCGGTGCGCATCGTGCTCGATCGCGACCTGCGGCTGCCTTTGTCCGGAAAGCTCGCCCGGTCGGCTCGCGCGGTACCGGTGATCGACATTGCAGGCGAGCCGGCGTCGGAAGACGCCGCCGACGCGGCGTTCGAGGCGCGCCGCGCCGCGCTGGACGCGGCCGGGGTCGAGGTCTTGCAGTGCGACCCGCGTCGGCTGCCGGAACTGCTGCAGGGCCTCGCCTCGCGCGGGATCTCCTCGCTGCTCGTCGAAGGGGGAGCGTCTGTGGCGCAGAGCTTTCTCGACGCGGGGCTGGTCGACCGCATCCATCTCTACACCGGCGCCGCGCCAATTGGCGAGGACGGCGTTGCCTCCCCATTTGTGTCCGACGTCATGCCGGCCGGCTTCACGCGCCGGCGCACGATGCGCTTCGGCGCGGACCTGTTTGAAGAATATGAGAGAGACGACGCATGTTTACCGGCATTGTAACCGACATCGGCACGCTCGAGCGGGTCGAGCCCATGAACGAGGGCGTGCGGCTGCGGGTGCGGACGGCCTATGACCCGGCGACCATCGACCTGGGCGCCTCCATCGCCCATTCCGGCACGTGCCTGACGGTGACGGCGCTTCCGGAGGCCGGCTCCAACGAGCGCTGGTTCGAGGTGGAGGCGTGGGAGGAGGCGTTGCGGCTGACGACGATCGGCAGCTGGCGGCCCGGGACCCGCATCAATCTCGAGCGCTCGCTGAAGATCGGCGACGAACTCGGCGGCCACCTCGTCTCCGGCCATGTCGACGGCAGGGCGGAGGTTCTGCAGGTCGCGGCCGAGGGCGACGCGACGCGCTTCACGCTGCGGGCACCCGCCGGGCTCGAGCGGTTCGTCGCCCCGAAGGGCTCGGTAGCGCTGGACGGCACCTCGCTGACGGTCAATGCGGTCAACGGCGCCGTCTTCGACGTGCTCCTGATCCGGCACACGCTGGAGGTGACGACTTGGGGCGAGCGCAAGGCCGGCGATTTCGTCAATTTCGAGGTCGACACGATGGCGCGCTACGCGGCACGGCTGGCGGAATTCCCGGCGCCCAAGCCGGAGTAGGCCTCGCGGCCATTGGCCAGGCGTGCACACTTGTGGCGCGTTCATTTCTTTCCAGGCAAGCACCCGCCATTCGCGCTCGATGCCACCAGCGCGTTTATGGTCGCGCACCAACGTTTGCAATCTTCGGAGGTAAAGTGGGCCTATCCGGACGGAGAGGCGCCTGCGGCTGACGTGGTATGTTCACCGCCGCATACAATCCGAACATCCGTATTCCTTTAATGTGTGAAAGGTTTGACAATAGATTTTGACGGGGAACGCCGCAACTGGGGCAGGGAGAAAGTCATGTCTTCACACGAAAAGCATCCCTCCAATCTCAACAGGGCACGGCGCCACTTCCTCGGGCTCGCTGCCGCCACCGGCGCCAGGATCGCGGGATTGGGCGTTATCGCGTCCTCGATCCTTCCGAGCTCCATGGCACATGCGTGGGGCCGAAACTGGGGAAGAAACCCGGGAGGAACCGGCGGAGGAACCGGCGGAGGAAAGGATCCTCAGGGAGCCTGCTTCCTTGCCGGTACTTCGATCCTGACAAGCAAAGGCGAAGTACCGATCGAGGACATCCGCGCCGGTGACCTTGTTCGAACCGTTGACGGTGGGACAAGGCTGGTCAGGTGGGTCGGACGGCGGGCCTATACGCTTACCGGGCCGACCTGGCACCCGAATATCGCGCCAATCCGCGTCGCCCGGCATTCCGTAGACGGACAAACGCCGCATCGGGACCTCTACATTTCCGGCGGCCATGCGCTTTACCTGGATGGTGCGCTGATCGAGGCGAGGTACCTCGTCAACGATCGCTCGATCGCTCCGACAGCGCCGGATGCCGACACGATCGAGTACTTCAACATCCTGCTCGATACCCATGACGTAATCTTCGCGGAAGGGCTACCCGTCGAGACGTTCCGGATGGTGAACGGCAATCACGAACTCTTTTCGAACTTTGCCGAACTCGAGCAACTCCTGCCCTCGGCTTCCCGGGTGGCGATGGCGTCGTTCGCACCCCGCCTGAATTGCTACGGGGGACGTGACCATCTCAAAGCGTTGCTGGACATCGCGGCTCATCCCTTCAGGAGCCCCCGTGACCCGATCGCCGATGCCCGGGAGCGGCTGGCGGCGCGCGCACTGGAAGCGTCGCGTTGATCGGGCGCGGCCCGTAGCATCGGCAGGTCGTACTGTTTCGAAAGCAGATCGCGCGAGACAGGCTTCACGCGATCTGCTTTTCCTTTTGTCTGACGCATGTTTTTTCCCGAAACCGCTGCAGGTTTCCGGAGAACTGCATTGGCTGTTGTCAAGCCCCCGGCTCGCCCTCCCAGTAGTCGACGGCGCTGTCGGGCCTGCCGACGAAGCGGAACGAGGCTCGACCGCCTGCCTCGGGGCGAGTCTTGGCGAGGAACTTGCCGGAATCCGGATATTCGCAGATCTCGGTTGCCGCCATCGTCGAGATCGACAGGTATCTGAGCGGCACGCTGCCGGTGTTGATCAGATGGTGCGCCGTCTCCGGACCGCCGGCCGGCGCGCCGAGTACGTCGCCCGGGCCGACCTCGTAGCGGCTTTCGCCAAGTCGGTAGGTGCCGGTTCCCTCCAGAATGACGAAGAGTTCATCCTCGACGTGGTGATTGTGGAACGGGCACCCGGACTTGCCCGGCGGCACCTCGCTGTAGCCGATGCCGAGGTCCTTCAGGCCCAGCAACCGCCCGAAGGATGCGTCTCGGGATTCGTACATGTCTCCCTTGGTCCAATGGTCGAGTTCGAGGGCATGCGGATTGATGACGGGGCTTGCTGCTGCGGTCATGATCCGGTCTCCTTGAGGACGGCGGCGAGGCCGAGGGGCTTGCGACGAGAACTTGAATCCTGGCCGACAGGGTTGCCGACTTCAGGGGCGACGTAAAGTCGCCCCTCCGCCAAAATCGGCCCTCACGAGCCGAATTTCCTTGCCATCGCCGCCCCGTCGTGGTTTGACCGCGGCCTCTGCCGCGACGATCCGCGTGCCTTCTCACACATTGTTCGGGTGACCCATGGCAAATGCTGAAACCCCTCATCTCCTCATCGTCGAGGCCCGCTTTTACGACGATATGGCCGATGCGCTGCTCGACGGCGCCAAGGCTGCTCTCGACGCTGCCGGTGCCACCTATGACGTCGTCACCGTGCCCGGCGCGCTGGAAATCCCGGCAGCCATCTCCATGGCGCTCGACGGCGCGGACTATGGCGGCATCGAATATGACGGCTTCGTCGCGCTCGGCATGGTGATCCGCGGTGAGACCTATCATTTCGACATCGTCGCCAACGAATCCTGCCGCGCCATTATGGACCTGACCGTCAGCGAGGGCCTGGCGATCGGCAACGGCATCCTGACCGTCGAGAACGACGACCAGGCCTGGGCGCGCGCCCGCCGCAGCGAGGGCGACAAGGGCGGCTTTGCGGCCCGTGCGGCCCTGAGAATGATCGAAGTGAAGAAGCAACTGGGCGGCGCATCGTGACCAAGGACAAATTCGGGCAGCCTCCAAAACAGGCGAACCAGCGGGGTGCTGCGCGCCTTGCCGCCGTGCAGGCACTCTACCAGATGGACATCGGCGGCACCGGCGTGCTGGAGATCGTCGCCGAGTTCGAGGCGCATCGCCTCGGCCAGGAAGTCGACGGGGAGACCTATCTCAAGGCCGACGCGTCTTGGTTCCGCTCGATCGTTTCGGGGGTCGTGCGCGACCAGCGCAAGCTCGATCCGCTGATAGGCGGGGCGCTGCAGGACGACTGGGCGCTATCGCGCCTCGATTCCACCGTGCGCGCCATCCTGCGCGCCGGCACCTTCGAACTTCTCGAGCGCAAGGACGTGCCCGTGGCGGTGATCGTCACGGAATATGTCGAGATCGCCAAGGCGTTCTTCGAGGACGAGGAGCCGAAGCTCGTCAACGCGGTGCTCGACCGCATCGCCCGGCAGGTGCGGGGCGAGAAGAAATCCTGATGCCCCTGGCCCGCAGGCGCGCTGCGATTGCGGGACGGGACAGATCATCAACTTGAAGCAGATCGCGTGAGGCCTTTATCAGGCGATCTGATGAAGGGCAGGGGAGCATGACGGTCGCTGCGGAAGGTCTGGAAACCGAACTGTCGGTGGCGCGACGCAATGTCTTCCTGCTGACGGCGGCACAGGCGATCCTCGGCTCCGCCGGACCGGTCGTCTTTTCCATCGGCGGCCTCGCCGGCTACCAGCTTCTCGGCGACGACAAGTCGCTGGCAACAGCCCCCCTGACCGGCTTCAACATCGGCGTGTCGCTCGGCGCAATCCTGATCGCCGTGCTGGCACGGGCGCTTGGCCGCGCCTCCGGTTTCATCGTCGGCGCGCTGCTCGGCGCAACCGGCGGGACACTTGCGGCGCTGGCGCTCTTCCGCTCCGATTTCTGGTTCCTGGCGGCCGGCTTCGTCCTCATCGGGATTTCCGCCGGCTTCGCGCAAAAGATCCGTTTTGCCGCGGCCGATGCGTCGCCGTCGTTCTACAAGCCACGGGCGATTTCCTGGATCCTGGCGGGCGGGGTGATTTCCGCCGTTCTGGGCCCGCAGATCGTCATCTTCACCAAGGACCTGTTCGAGCCGGTGCTGTTTGCCGGCGCGTTCGTCGCGCTTGTGCCGCTCTTCCTTTCGGCGATCGTGCTCTTCCTATTGCTGCGGCTGCCCGATGCGCATGCGCACAGGCTGAAGGCGATGACGCCGGCGCGGCCCCTCCGCCGGATCGTTCTCACCCAGCGTTTCCTGACCGGAATGGTCTGCGGCATTTCCAGTTACGCGCTGATGACCTTCATGATGACCGGCGCGCCGCTCGCCATGGTGATCGGCTGCGGCTTTTCTCCGGAACTCGCCACCCTCGGCATCCAGTGGCATGTGCTTGCAATGTTTGCGCCGAGCTTTTTCACCGGCATGCTGATCCAGCGTTTCGGCGCGGAGAAGGTGGTGGCGGCCGGGCTGCTGATCCTGATGGGCTGCGCCGTGGTCGCCCATGCCGGCGTTGAACTCTGGAACTTCTGGGCGGCGCTGGTGCTGCTCGGCATCGGCTGGAACCTGGGCTTCATTGGCTCGACGGCAATCGTCGTCTCCAGCTACCGACCGGACGAGGCCGACAAGGTCCAGGGCTTCCATGACATCGTGCTGTTCGGCACGGTCGCGCTGGCTTCGTTCGCGTCGGGCGAGGTGTTCAATGCCTATGGCTGGCAGACGATCAGTCTCGTGTTCTGGCCGGTGGCGGGAATCAGCCTTATCCTCGTGCTGATGCTGGCTTACCGCGGCCGGAAGGGGCAAACTGAGCCCGTGGCCTGAAACCTGAGGCCTGTCGATTTTCGCCCGCAACGCGGCGACTTGACGCAGGCGATTCGCGCTTGCACTCTCTCGGCTGCGTCAACTGCCCGTCTTGTGTGGAGGCAAGCGGGCCGCTGGCGTTTTTTATGGCCGCGGCGGAACGGACATGCGGCCTCACAGGAGGGAATAGCGAAATGACCATTCTATTGGGCGTTATCGCATGCGGGTTGCTCTCGGTGGTTTATGCCATCTGGGCGACGCGGTCGGTGCTTGCCGCCGATCAGGGGAACGCCCGCATGCAGGAAATTGCTGGCTATATCCGGGAGGGCGCGCAGGCTTACCTGACCCGCCAGTACAAGACCATCGCAGTCGTCGGCGTCATCGTCTTCATCGCCGCCTGGCTTCTTCTGTCCTCGACCGCCGCCATCGGGTTCCTGATCGGCGCCGTTCTTTCCGGTGCGGCCGGCTTCATCGGCATGCACGTCTCCGTCCGCGCCAACGTGCGCACGGCCCAGGCCGCCTCGGTCAGCCTGGCCTCCGGCCTCGAGATCGCCTTCAAGTCGGGCGCGATCACCGGCATGCTGGTCGCAGGCCTCGCGCTTCTCGGCGTGTCGGTCTACTACTACATTCTCACCGCCGTGCTCGGCCATGATCCGGCCTCGCGCCAGGTCATCGACTCGCTGGTGGCGCTCGGCTTCGGGGCGTCGCTGATCTCGATCTTCGCCCGTCTCGGCGGCGGCATCTTCACCAAGGGGGCCGACGTCGGCGGCGACCTCGTCGGCAAGGTCGAGGCCGGCATTCCCGAGGACGATCCGCGCAATCCGGCCACGATCGCCGACAACGTCGGCGACAATGTCGGCGACTGCGCCGGCATGGCCGCCGACCTGTTCGAAACCTACGCGGTGACCGTGGTGGCCACCATGGTGCTGGCAGCGATCTTCTTCGGCGGCACGCCGATCCTCGCAACCGCCATGGCCTATCCGCTCGCGATCTGCGCGGCCTGCGTCATCACCTCGATCATCGGCACCTTCTTCGTCAAGCTTGGCACCAACAACTCGATCATGGGGGCGCTCTACAAGGGGCTGATCGTCACCGGCGCGCTGTCGATCCTGGGCCTCGGCGCGGCGACCTCCTTCACGATCGGCTGGGGCTCGATCGGCACGGTTGGCGGCATCGAAGTCAGGGGGGGCGAACCTGTTCGTCTGCGGGCTCATCGGGCTCGTCGTCACGGCGCTGATCGTGGTGATCACCGAATACTACACGGGCACCAACAAGCGGCCGGTCAATTCAATCGCGCAGGCTTCGGTGACCGGCCACGGCACCAACGTCATCCAGGGCCTGGCGGTCTCGCTGGAATCGACGGCACTGCCGGCGATCGTCATCGTCGGCGGCATCATCGCCACCTACCAGTTGGCCGGCCTGTTCGGCACGGCCATCGCCGTCACCGCCATGCTCGGGCTTGCCGGCATGATCGTGGCGCTCGACGCCTTCGGTCCGGTCACCGACAATGCCGGCGGCATCGCCGAGATGTCGCACCTGTCGCCGGACGTGCGCAAGGCGACGGACGCGCTCGACGCCGTCGGCAACACCACCAAGGCGGTGACGAAGGGCTATGCCATCGGCTCGGCCGGGCTCGGGGCGCTGGTGCTGTTCGCGGCCTATTCCAACGACCTGTCCTACTTTGCCGCCAATGGCGACAAATATCCGTATTTCGCCAATATCGGCGAGATTTCCTTCGATCTGTCGAACCCCTACGTGGTGGCCGGGCTGATCTTCGGCGGGCTGATTCCCTATCTCTTCGGGGGCATCGCCATGACGGCGGTCGGCCGGGCGGCCGGCTCGATCGTCGAGGAGGTGCGCAGGCAGTTCAAGGAGAAACCCGGCATCATGCAAGGCAAGGACAAGCCGAACTATGGCCGCGCCGTCGACCTGCTGACCAAGGCGGCGATCCGCGAGATGATCGTGCCGTCGCTCCTGCCGGTGCTGGCGCCGCTCGTCGTCTATTTCGGCGTGCTGCTGATTTCCGGTTCCAAGGCCTCGGCCTTTGCGGCACTCGGCGCATCGCTGCTCGGCGTCATCGTCAACGGCCTGTTCGTGGCGATCTCCATGACGTCCGGGGGCGGTGCCTGGGACAACGCCAAGAAGAGCTTCGAGGACGGCTTCGTCGACAAGGACGGGCAACGGCACATGAAGGGCTCCGAGGCCCACAAGGCCTCCGTCACCGGCGACACCGTCGGCGACCCCTACAAGGACACGGCCGGACCCGCCGTCAACCCGGCGATCAAGATCACCAACATCGTCGCCCTGCTTCTCCTGGCCGTCCTGGCCTGAGACACGGGACCAGACAAGAAACCCCGCGAGGCGCCGGCCTCGCGGGGTTTTCATTTTATCGACTGCAACGGCGCCGACTATTGCGGTCCGGCCAGCGCGTTGCGGATCGCGGCGTTCGGGTCGTTGCCGCCCTTCAGGAGCTGGCCGAGGAAGGTCTGCTCGACGCCGCCGGTCGGCGTGGTCCGCGAGATCATGTCGAACGGCACCCCGTCCTTCGCCGTGTAGTTCGCGAGCCGCTCGACATTGCCGTCCTTGTTGAAATAGACGGCGAGCACGCTCTGGTCGATCAGCTTGGGCTTCATGAAGGCGATCGGCCGGACGCGCTTCTGCGAGATGTAATAGAAGACCTCGTTGTCGAAGGTCGCCGTCGTCGACGGTGTTCCGAGCGACAGCAGCACCTGTTCGCGCGAGGAGCCGACCGGGGCAAGCGCCAGCGTCTGCTCATCCACGATATAGCCCTGGTTGAGGACTTCGCCTGTCTGGCAGCCGGCGAGAAGGGTGGTGGAAAGGGCGATGGCAATAGTGGCGTTGCGCAGCAAATTCATGTCAGTCCTGAAATACCGTCTCTTCAACGACAATCCCCTTGAAGCTAAGATGGCCGGCGAGCCATTGCAATTCGTGCATGCTTCGGTAAACCAGCTTCGGCTGTCATGCAACACGGCACCGGCCGCGCCCCGCCCTTCAATGAGCCAAAACTAGGCGTTATGATGATCTTCAGCCTGTTCAGGAAAAAAAACGCCAACCAGCGGATCGTCGAACGCCAATATGCACACCTGACCAGCGCCGCGCGCCAGCCCTATCTTTACGAGGCGCTCGACGTGCCCGACACGGTAATGGGGCGGCTCGAGATGCTTTCGGCGGTGCTTATCCTCTATTTCCGCCGCACCCGTGCCTCGGCCACCTCGGGTCAGGAGATCGCCCAGCAGATCGTCGACGCCTTCTTCCAGGACATCGACCACTCGATCCGCGAACTCGGCATCAGCGACGTCGGCGTGCCGAAGCGGATGAAGAAGCTGGCGGCACGTTTCTACGGCCGGCTCGAAGCCTACGCGGCAGCACTCGAGGCCGGCGACCGGGCGGCCCTTGCAGGGGCGCTGAAACGCAATATCTATCCGGATGACGGCGATGCCGCGCCGAGCATGCAAGGCCTTGCCGACTATCTCTTCGCCGCGGAAGCGCACCTGACCGCGCTCGACGAGATCTCCGTCGAGACCGGGGACGCGCAGTTGCCGGCGGCTGGACCCGCGGCCTGACCGGCGGTGAAGGAAACTGACATGAAGCATATGGAAGACGGTCCATTCTCCTACAGGGTGAAGGTCGGGCACGTCTCGAACAATCCGGTGACCGTGACGATCACGGCCGATGCTGCGGAACTGGTGGCGCTGGCGCGACAGTGGGATGTCCCCGAGGTGCGGTCGTTTGCTGCCGAATTCCAGATCCAGCGCTGGAAGCGGGACGGGGTGAGGCTGAAGGGACGCGTTCAGGCGGACATCGTCCAGGCCTGCGTCGTGACGCTCGAGCCGGTGGAAGACAAAATCGACGAGGCGGTCGACGCGGTGTTCGTGCCGGAAGGATCGAAGCTGGCGAGGGCGCCGAATATCGAGGGCGGCGAGATGCTGCTCGATCCGGACGGCCCCGACAGTCCCGAGACCTTCGAGGGCGACGCCATCGATGCCGGCGCAGTTGCCGCCGAATATGCCGCGATGGCGATCGATCATTATCCCCGCAAGGCCGGGGCGATGTTCTCGGCCCATGTGGAAAGCAGCGAAGAGGACGACGCCAAGCCCTCTCCCTTCGCCGCGCTAAAGGACTGGAAAAAGAACTGAATGGGCGGTTGCGGCCGCGACAATTCGATTGTCACCCGGACGAAAAGCGGTATTTTGACCCAAATTCCGCCCCCGGGGCTGGAGAAAAGGACTGGACTCGCGTGGTCAGAATATCCGTTGATGTCATGGGTGGCGATGTCGGGCCGAAGGTCGTCATCCCTGGCATAGCCAAGGCGCTCGAACGTCACCCCGACATTCGCTTCTGCCTGTTCGGCATTGCATCGCAATGCCTGCCGCTTCTGGACAGCTACCCCAAGCTGAAGGCCGCCAGCACCTTCACCGATTGCGAGATCGCCGTCGGCATGGACGAGAAGCCGAGCCAGGCGCTGCGGCGCGGCCGCGGCAAATCGTCGATGTGGCGGGCGCTGGATGCGGTTGCCAAGGGGGAGGCGGACGTCGCCGTTTCCGCCGGCAACACCGGCGCGCTGATGGCCATGGCGAAATTCTGCCTGCGCATGATGGCCGATATCGAGCGGCCCGCCATCGCCGGCATCTGGCCGACGCTGCGTGGCGAGAGCATCGTGCTCGACGTGGGCGCGACGATCGGCGCCGACGCCAACCAGCTGTTCGACTTCGCACTGATGGGCGGGGCGATGGCGCGTGCCCTGTTCGAGATCGAGCGGCCGACGCTCGGCCTGCTCAATGTCGGCGTCGAGGAGATCAAGGGGCAGGAAGAGGTCAAGGCCGCCGGCCAGCTCATCCGCGAAGCCAATTTCGACAAGATCGACTATTATGGCTTCGTCGAAGGCGACGACATCGGCCGCGGCACCGTCGACGTCGTCGTGACTGAAGGCTTCGCCGGAAACATCGCCCTGAAGACAGCCGAAGGCACCGCCCGCCAGATCGCCGAGTACCTGCGCGCCGCCATGTCGCGCACCTTGATGGCGAAACTCGGCTATATCCTGGCCAAGGGCGCCTTCGACCGGCTGCGCGAGAAGATGGATCCGCGCAAGGTCAACGGCGGCGTCTTTCTCGGTCTCAACGGCATCGTCATCAAGAGCCACGGCGGCACCGACGCCGAAGGCTTTGCGGCGGCCGTCGACGTCGGCTATGACATGGCTCGTAACGGGCTGAAGGAAAAGATCGAGAACGACTTGAAGAGATATCATGCCGGCAGATCCGTCGCAGGCGCGGCCGACAGCATGAGCGACGGGATATAGGAAAGCATATGATCCGTTCAGTTGTACGCGGTTTCGGGACGGCGCTTCCGAAGCGGGTGCTCACGAACCGTGAGCTTGAAAGCATGGTCGACACCTCGGACGAGTGGATCGTGCAGCGGACCGGCATCCGCCAGCGTTACATCGCAGGCGAAGGCGAGACGACGGCTTCGCTCGGCGCCGAAGCGGCGCGCGCGGCGCTCGACAGGGCTGGCCTCAGCCCCGCCGATATCGACCTCATCATCGTCGCCACCTCCACGCCCGACAACACCTTCCCGGCCACGGCGGTCAATATCCAGAACAGGCTCGGCATGAGCCACGGCTATGCCTTCGACATGCAGGCGGTCTGCTCGGGTTTCGTCTACGCCATGGCGACCGCGGATGCCTATATCCGCGGCGGCATGGCGCGCCGCGTGCTGGTAATCGGCGCCGAGACGTTCTCGCGCATCCTCGACTGGACCGACCGCACCACCTGCGTTCTCTTCGGCGACGGAGCGGGCGCGGTCGTGCTCGAGGCTTTGGAAGGCGAGGGTACGGTTGCCGACCGCGGCGTGCTCACCTCGCAATTGCGTTCCGATGGCGCCCATCGTGACAAGCTTTACGTTGACGGGGGCCCTTCCACGACCGGAACGGTCGGGCACCTGCGCATGGAAGGGCGCGAGGTCTTCAAGCACGCCGTCGGCATGATCACCGACGTGATCGTTGCCGCCTTCGACGCCACGGGCCTGTCGGTCGACGATCTCGACTGGATGGTGCCGCACCAGGCGAACCGCCGCATCATCGACGGCTCGGCCAAGAAACTTGGCATTCCCCTGGAGAAGGTCGTCGTCACCGTGGATCTGCATGGCAACACGTCGGCCGCCTCCATTCCGTTGGCGCTTGCGGCGGCTGCCGGCGACGGGCGCATCAAGGAGGGCGATCTCGTGCTCCTCGAAGCGATGGGCGGGGGCTTTACCTGGGGCGCCGTGCTGCTGCGCTGGTAGCGCAAACCCGTCTTCACGTCCGTCTGAACAGCGCTTGACCGGCAAGGGCAAGGGAAATACTCTTGCCCGATAAGCTAAGCCTTTCAATAAGAACGGTGGGAGAAGATGAGCGGCAAAACCGTGACACGCGCAGATTTGGCCGAATCAGTCTTTCGTAAGGTCGGCCTGTCCAGAACCGAATCGGCGGAGCTCGTCGAGACCGTCATCGATGAAATCTGCAACGCCATCGTGCGCGGTGAAAGCGTCAAGCTCTCCTCGTTCGCGACCTTCCAGGTGCGCGACAAGAACGAGCGCATCGGCCGAAACCCGAAGACCGGCGAGGAAGTGCCGATCTCGCCGCGGCGCGTCATGACCTTCAAGGCCTCGAACGTGCTGAAGCAGCGGGTCTTGAAGGCGCATACGGCGCGCAAGGCCAAGCAGAAGATGCAATCGCCCGCGGCCGAGGGGCGCCGGTCGTCGGAGCCGTGAAATTTCGGCTTGAATAAGCCGCCATAACCCGCTGGAATACAACGATTCGGTCGCCGGCCTTTTTTGCCGGCGGACCGGTTGGTCGTACAGTGAGGTTGATCGATGGAGAAGAGCCCCGACGCGTTCCGCACCATCAGCGAAGTCGCCGACGATCTAGACCTGCCGCAGCACGTGCTGCGTTTCTGGGAGACGCGCTTCTCGCAGATCAAGCCGATGAAGCGCGGCGGCGGCCGGCGCTACTATCGTCCCGACGACGTCGAGTTGCTGAAGGGCATCCGGCACCTCCTCTACGACCACGGCTACACCATCAAGGGCGTCCAGAAGCTCCTGAAGAACAACGGCAACAAGTTCGTCGCGGCGATCGCCAGCGGCGATCTGGCGACGGTGGAGGCGCTGGCCGCCGCCAGCCAGGAGGAGCCCGCCGCCCCGAAGACGGCCGACGACGACCAGATCGTCGGCCGCGCCAAGGCGCCGGCCAGCCGCCGCTTTTTCTCGTTTGTCGGCGGCAACAGCGACGACACGCCGGAGATTTCGATCGGCAAGAGCAGCGTCGGCAAGGAGGACCGCGCACTGCTGCAGGAAGCGCTCTATGACCTGCTGGAATGCAAGCGCCTGCTCGACCAGGTGCGCTGAGGGCGCGCTACCAACCGGATCGGGATGGTAGTCGTTTCCTTGAAACCGTCGGCGCGGAGGCTACCCCCGCCGCCGGTAACGGGCGGCCGACATCAGCGCTAAAGTGCTCGAAGGCTCTTACTTCTGCTTTTCGCCTGCGCTCTTGCTGTCGGAGCTTTTCGAGCGCTCTTCGAAGCGGTCTGCACCCTTCTTCAATGCAGACCCCTTTTCAGATTCGACCTTCCGCTCGTCCTCACGAGCTGCCTCGTGAAGGCCTTGTGCGGCTTCCTTACCCTTTTGCGTGGGAGCGTTCCGAATGCCCATGGCTCTTCCTCCAATGCGCAAGCATAACGGAAGGGAAAGGCCAATGTTCCGCCCGCGGAGCCGAGGCGGTTCACGGCGATGACGAAACAAGCTGTTCAAGGAAATGGCCAAGCCTGGCTGGCAAGAGGCCGAATTTTGCAGCCGGTTCAAACACGGGTAGCTAAGTGTCTGATTAAATGGTCGGAGCGGCGGGATTCGAACCCACGACCCCTTGACCCCCAGTCAAGTGCGCTACCGGGCTGCGCTACGCTCCGAACCGATGCAACCCCTATCGTCTCGATGATCGCTATGCAAGCGGCAAATTGGACGGCGGGAACAAAAAGGCGGAATGGCGTGCCGAGGCTGCGGTTTGGCGGGGCAGGGGTGTGGATGGCGGCACCGGTGTCGTTGTGGCATGCCGTCTGCCCGAAACTGCGACCCGGCTCAAACGACATTTGCACCAATTGCCGATTGAAGGCAGCGCTCCCGGTGGTAACCTCCTGTCGTTGCATTGCGCCGGCGACCCCTGGCGGGGTGGACGGCGTCCGTTCGGAAGGCAGCCAAGGTCTGCCCCTTGTTCGAACACACGCCGTTTCGAGGAGGAACCGCAGTGCGGACTATCGGCTTCCAGCTCTACAGCGCCCGCAATTTCTTGCCGCTGGAAAGCGTCTTCCGGCTGCTCGCGCAGGCCGGCTACCGGGAGGTAGAGGGTTATGGCGCCCTCTACCCGTCGCTGGATCCCGGCGAGGCCATGTCCCTGAAGGCAAAACTCGAGCGGAACGGTCTGACCATGCCGACAGCCCATTTCGGTCTCGACCTGCTCGAGCACAAGGTCGACCGGGTCCTCGAGATCGCTCGCATCCTCGGCATAAAGTCCATCTACTGTCCCTATCTGGCGCCGGAGGACAGGCCGGCCGACGCGGCCGGGTGGCGCGCCTTCGGGGCGCGGCTGCAAGGGGCGTCTAAGCCATACCGTAACGCCGGTCTGGATTTTGGCTGGCACAACCACGACTTCGAGTTTTCGCCGATTACAGATGGCCCGGTTCCGATGGAACTGATCCTTGCCGGCGGTCCGGACCTTTCCTGGGAGGCGGATGTCGCGTGGATTGCGAAGGGCGGCGCCGATCCCTTCGTGTGGATCAAGAAATACGCCGACCGTATCTCGTCCGTGCACGTCAAGGACATCGCCCCGGCCGGCGAAAAACTCGACGAGGATGGCTGGGCCGATGTCGGCCACGGCACGTTGCCCTGGGGCGACTTGATGGCCGCCCTTGCCCCAACAAGCGCCAAACACTTCATCGTCGAGCACGACAATCCAAGCGACCTGAAGCGCCTCGCCGAACGCTCGATCGCGACAATCGCGGCATTTCACGCTGAGGAACGAGTCCCATGAGCAAGGAATCCGGAGTCGGCATCATCGGTTGCGGCAACATCTCGGCCGCCTATTTCAAGCTGGTGCCGATGTTCAGGAACCTGAAGGTTGTTGCCTGTGCCGATATCAACCCGGCGGCATCGGCGGCGCGGGCAGAAGAATTCGGCGTGGAGGCGCAGGAGATCGAGGCGCTGCTCGCCAATCCGGCCGTCGACGTGGTGGTGAACCTGACTGTTCCGGAGGCACACTACCCGGTGTCGCGGCGCACGCTCATCGCCGGCAAGCACGTCTATTCGGAAAAGCCCTTCGTGCTGACGCTCGAGCAGGGCGAGGACCTCAGGCGCATCGCGGAGACGAACGGGGTAAGCGTGGGTTCGGCGCCAGACACCTTTCTCGGCGGCTCGCACCAGTTCGCCCGCCACCTCATCGACGCCGGCCGGATCGGCAAGGTGATGTCCGGCACGGCCCACGTGCTCGGTCCCGGCATGGAGCGCTGGCACCCGAACCCGGACTTCTTCTTCGCCCCCGGCGGCGGGCCGATCCTCGACATGGGGCCCTACTACGTTGCCAACCTCGTCAATCTGGTCGGCCCGGTGAAGCGCGTCGTCGCACTGGCCAACAAGGCCCGGGCGGAACGCATCATCGGCAGCGGCCCGCGGGCCGGCGAGAAGGTGCCGGTCGGTGTTGCGACAAACATTCACGCGATCCTGGAGTTCGCAAGCGGGGCGCAGGTGGCGCTGATGGCGAGCTGGGACGTCTGGGCGCACCGCCACCAGAACATGGAGCTCTACGGCACCGACGGGGCGATCTTCGTGCCCGACCCGAATTTTTTTGGCGGGCCGGTGGAAGTGGCGGGTACCGACGGCGAGCCGCAGGAGGTCGAGGTTTGGGACCATCCGCTGACCGCCAAAAACTTCGAGTTCGACTGGGGCATGGAAGCCAATTACCGCGGCGCCGGCCTGGCCGACATGATGGATGCGGTCGCAACCGGACGTGACTACCGTTGCTCGCTCGAGCGCTCGCTGCACACGATTGACGTGCTTACCGCGATCCTGCGTTCCGCCGAGGAGGGGCGGGCGGTCGACATCGTCACCAGCTGCACCCAGCCCGAAGCTCTCGGCATCGAGGAGGCGCGGGCGTTGCAGCGGTGAGGTTGCGATTTGCGACGCTTCGGGCCGACCTCCGCATCAAGGACGGACCGAGGTGCCGCAAGCGGGCAGAGCCCCTTGTCGAGAAGGGTTGCGCAGCGGTATCCATTCACAACTCGATCAACAAGGGAGCACGCCATGGCCTGGCAGCCGGCAGACAATCGTTACGAGAGCATGAAGTACAATCGCGTCGGACGTTCCGGCCTGAAGTTGCCGGCCGTGTCGCTGGGGCTGTGGCACAATTTCGGTGGCGACACCCCGCACGAGCGCAAGGTCGAGATGTGCCGCACCGCCTTCGATCTCGGCATCACCCATTTCGACCTCGCCAACAATTACGGCCCGCCGCCCGGTTCGGCCGAGATCGCTTTCGGCGAGATCCTGCGCACCGACTTTGCCGGGCTTCGCGACGAGCTGATCATTTCCTCCAAGGCCGGCTACGACATGTGGCCGGGTCCTTATGGCGAATGGGGCAGCCGCAAGTACCTGATCGCCTCCTGCGACCAGAGCCTGAAGCGAATGGGGCTGGACTATGTCGACATCTTCTATTCGCACCGCTTCGATCCCGACACGCCGCTGGAGGAGACCTGCGCAGCACTCGACCACATCGTCCGTTCGGGCCGCGCGCTCTATGTCGGCATCTCCTCCTACAATTCGCAGCGCACCCGCGAGGCGGCGGCGATCCTGAAGCAGCTCGGCACGCCCTGCCTGATCCACCAGCCGAGCTATTCCATGCTCAACCGCTGGATCGAGGCGGACGGCCTGCTCGACACGCTCGACGAGCTCGGCATCGGCTCCATCGTCTTCTCGCCGCTGGCCCAGGGCATGCTGACCACAAAATATCTCGGCGGCATTCCGGCCGACAGCCGTGCGGCGCTGGACCACTTCCTGAAGAAGGAGTTCATCCGCGCCGAAACGGTCGAACAGGTGCGCAAGCTGAACGGCATTGCCGAGAGCCGCGGCCAGACCCTGGCGCAGATGGCGATTGCCTGGGTGCTGCGCGGTGGCCGCGTCACCTCGGCGCTGGTCGGCGCCAGCCGCCCCGCGCAGATCGTCGACTGCGTCAAGGCGCTGGAGAAGCCGGACTTCACCGCCGACGAACTGGCCGAGATCGATCGCTACGCTCAGGAGGCCGGCATCAATCTCTGGGCCGCCTCGTCCGAATTCGCCTGAGGCCAACGTCAGCCGCCCGTCGTTTTCGCCGGGCGGCCGTTCATCTTGATCCTTCCGCGGTCGCGGAGCGAGAGGAGAGGCAGCATAGGGCACATGGATGTGCCTGCAACGCATCAAATCGCTAATATAAGTGGCTGATAACATTACGAAAACGTAACCTTGACTTCAGTTCCCGTTCATCTTGCCGGCCCTAGGTTGGGGTCGTCGAGATGAAAGGAAACAACGATGAAAAAGCTCTTTGCCATCCTGATTGCCACCTCGGTTCTGACGGCGCCCTTCAGTGCGGCACAGGCACACGATCCCCGCCCGCCGGTCCGTCATCACCATGTCGACAAGAAGGTCATGACGAAGCACGAGCGGCGCGAGATCATCCGCCATCACCGTTGGAAGAAGGGGCAGAAACTGTCGCGCGCCGAACGCCGGCACGTCGTCCACCCGCGGGATTACCGGCGCTATCGCCTCCATGCGCCCCGCTACGGGCAGCAATGGGTGCGGGTCAACGAGCAGGTCCTACTGATCAGCGCGGCAACGGGCCTGATCCTGGGGATGGCCGCCGCGTATTGACCGGGACGGTAGATCGAACATGAAAGGGCGGCCGGCGGGCCGCCCTTTTTTCATGGCCGGCATTCTCGGTGTGTGACTGGCACGCGAAGAAGGACCAGCATGTGACCGGCTTCCAAGGTCTGGTGCGGTGGCGGCTTCCCGTCCCCGTCGGGCATCCATCCAGCGGGCAGGCAATTCGATCGGGGGGCACCGCTGCCAGGCGGCTGCGGATTACCTGGTCGAGAAGGCGGGACGCAATTCGGCGCACTGTTGCGCGGGATGGCTGGATCCGGCTTGCGCCCATTGTCCAATTTCCCACTGCTGACGCCTGTGGGCCGTATCTCAGTCCCGATGTGGCTGATCATCCTCAAAAGACCGACTGTGGTGGACTGCAGCACTGCTGCGGCGATCACGGGAAGCGCCCTGCGTCGGGCACTAGCCTGGCGCAGGAATATGCGGAGCGTGAGGCGGGCAGGGCTGCCTTCCTGCTTCTAGGATGCGGCGTCGACGACGGCGGCATGGGCCGGGAAGAAGCGCTCCAGGGCGCGACGCTTGCCGAACAGGATGTCGTGCTGCAGGAAGCGGTAGTCGCGGATCAGCGGGTCGATCGTCTTGCTGCGCGCCCAATCGGCGGTCGTCTTGCCGTCGCTGCCGATCAGTTGATAGCGGTCGACGACGTCGTACTGCGCCTGCACGCGGCCGAGGAAACCGGTGTAGTAGGGGTGCTCGAAGCCTGCCTGCTTGAGAATGTGGTAGGGCAGCAGCGCCGGGCTGATCGTTCCGACGTCTTCCTTCACGCCGGTCTTGTTGGACCAGACGATCAGCGGTGTCTCGTGCTCGCGTTTCATCTGCTCGACCGGCCCGCGGCGGGCGGCGGTGACGTTGTCCATGTAGCCGGTCGCGGTGTAGACGGTATTGAGGGGCGGCAGATGGTCGCCGAAGACGACGATGATCGTCTCGCGGTCGCGGTTCGCCGCCCAGTCCATTAGCATCTTCAGGCTCTCGTCGGCCTCCCGGACCCCTTGCGCATAGGTCGAGAGGACCGCGTGATCCTTCTCGGAGAGGTTGCCATCGACGTTGATCGTGTTCCGGGCGTAGCGGTTCGCCTCGTAGGGGCCGTGGCCCTGCAGCGTCACGGCGAAGAAGAAGAACGGATCGCTCTGCGCGTCGGCTTGGCGGATGATCTCCCGGGTGAGGTCCTCGTCGGCGGTGAAAATGCCGCGCTTCTGCATCACCGGCATCGTCTCTTCGGTGCGGAAGCTCTCGAAGCCGAACGAGTTGTAGACCGATGTCCGGTTCCAGAACCATCCGGCGAAGGGGTGGATGGCGCGCGCCGCATAGCCTTCGCCGCGGAAGAAGGTCGCAAGCGAGGGGATCGGGCCGCGCACATACTGCTGGTAGGGGATGCTGCCGGTTGGCAGGAAGGCGTTGGAGAAGCCTGTGAGCGCCTCGAACTCGATATTGGCGGTCAGACCGCCGAATTCCGGCGAGAACACGGCTCCCGAGATGTTCTGCCGCATGAAGGCCATCGGGTCGGGGCTCAGCGTGACGTTCGGAAGCCGGGTCGGATCCCACAGCGACTCGCTCATGACGACGATCACGTCGGGCTTGGTGCGGTGGCTGGTGCCGGCGGGCAGCGGCTCCTGATGGATGTTGTCGATGGCGTCGGGCGAATAGCCGGCCGGTGCCTTGACGTTGGCCATCGGCAGGTTGATGGCAAAGGCCAGCATGAAGCCGTTGTGGCGGTAGTTCTCGGCCTGGTCCCAAATGATCGGCGCGACTTTGAGGCGGTCGCGAACCCAGGAGAACTGGTTGTAGTCCATGATGGAGGCAAAGCCGGCCAGCAGCGGAACGACGACCGCCAACCGGTAGAGGCGCTCCTTGCCGCTCAGCGGACGGAACCGCCGCCAGGCGAACACCCAGACCGACACGAGGGCAGTGAGCGCAGCGATGGTTCCAAGGCCGACGGCGACAGCCGTCCAGGGGCGGTCACGCACCAGCGCCGGCATCAACTCCATGATCTGGCGGCCGAACAGAAGGTCGGTCGGGTAGAGTGGATCAGTCAGGAAGATCTTCTTCTGCTCGGAAATGAAAGCGAGCAGGATCGCCACCGGCGCCAGCACCAGGACTGCCTTGTGCTGCCGGCCGATCAGGGCATCGAGGCCGAGAAAGGCCAGCAGAAAGAGCCCGCAGGTTGTCCAGCCGGGCTGCGCAAAGGTCGTTAGGAAGGTGATGGTGGCGTCCGCCGACTGGCGCGTGATGAGCTCGATGGCGGCAACGGTAGCGACGGCCAGCAGCAGCGTGAGCCCGACGGAGCCGATCGCGCTGATGGATTTTGCAGCGCGCGCGGTGCGGCCCGCCTCGACGGCGAATGCTTTGTTTACGGCAGTTGCCGCCAGGGCGGAACGTGCTGGGGCCACGCGGTACTCCAACCTTCATAAATGCGTCATCCAATTGTCATATGCCTGTCATCTTGAATGTAGGATGAATGGTCGCAGGCCCGGGAATTGCGGGTTGGGTTCTCCCTGCCATCAGCGGTCGAGCCGCTCCGGACCCGGGCCTTGGCAGCGCCAGTGCAGCCGAACGGAAAAGCCTTCGTTTTCAAAAGCACCGTCATCATCTAAACAGCGTCAGGAACGGTTCGTGCGACCGCGCGGGATGCATCGAGGACAGAGATGACCGGCAACAACGACAGAACAACACTGCGCATCGCGGTGGCCCAGCTCAATCCGACCGTCGGCGACGTCGCCGGCAATCTGGCCAAGGCCCGCGAGGCGCGCGCCGATGCGGCGCGGCAGGGCGCCGACCTGTTGCTTCTGACTGAGCTCTTCATTTCCGGCTATCCGCCGGAAGACCTTGTGCTGAAGCCGGCCTTCCTGAAGGCCTGCCGCGCCGCGGTCGAGGCGCTGGCGGTCGACACCGCCGATGGCGGCCCCGGCGTGATCGTCGGGTTCCCCCGGCAGGGCGAGACCGGGCGGCACAACTCCGTCGCCGTCCTCGATGGCGGCAAGGTCATTGCGACCCGCGACAAGGTCGACCTGCCGAACTACGGCGAATTCGACGAGAAGCGCGTCTTCGAGCCGGGGGCGATGCCCGGGCCGGTCAATTTCCGGGGCGTGCGGATCGGCATTCCGATCTGCGAGGACATCTGGGGCGACCTCGGGGTCTGCGAGACGCTAGCCGAAAGCGGGGCGGAATTGCTGCTGTCGCCCAATGGTTCGCCCTATTACCGCACCAAGATGGACATTCGCCATCAGGTGGCGATCCGCCAGGTGATCGAGACCGGCCTGCCGCTCGTCTACGCCAACCAGCTCGGCGGGCAGGATGAACTCGTTTTCGACGGCGCCAGCTTCGGCCTGAACGCCGACAACAGCCTGGCCTTCCAGATGAGCCAGTTCGAGGAGGCGATGGCGATCGTCACCTGGAAGAAGCAGAACGGCAGCTGGCGCTGCGACGGCGGGCCGCTGTCGAAGCTGCCCGAGCCGGAAGAGGCCGATTATCGCGCCTGCGTGCTGGGCTTTCGCGACTACGTCAACAAGAACGGCTTCAAGTCGGTGGTGCTCGGACTGTCCGGCGGTATCGACTCGGCGATATGCGCGGCCATCGCGGTCGACGCGCTGGGCGAGGAACGCGTGCGCTGCGTGATGCTGCCCTATCGATACACCTCCGAGGAATCGCTGGCGGATGCGGCCGCCTGCGCCAGGGCGCTCGGCTGCCGCTACGACATCGTGCCGATCGAGGCGCCGGTCACCGGCTTTATCGAGGCGCTGTCGGATCTGTTCGAAGGCACCGAGTCCGGCATCACCGAGGAGAACCTGCAGAGCCGTGCGCGCGGCACCATCCTGATGGCGATCTCCAACAAGTTCGGCTCGATGGTGGTGACGACCGGCAACAAGTCGGAAATGTCGGTCGGCTACGCCACGCTCTACGGCGACATGAACGGCGGCTTCAACCCGATCAAGGACCTCTACAAGATGCAGGTCTACGCGCTGTCGCGCTGGCGCAACGCCCATGTGCCGCCGGGCGCGCTCGGCCCCTCCGGCGAGGTGATCCCGAAAAACATCATCGACAAGGCGCCCTCGGCGGAACTGCGGCCCAATCAGACCGACCAGGACTCCCTGCCGCCCTATCCGGTGCTCGACGACATCCTAGAATGCCTGGTTGAAAACGAGATGAGCACCGAGGAGATCGTCGCGCGCGGTCACGACGAGGCGACCGTCCATCGCGTCGAGCACCTGCTCTACATCGCCGAATACAAGCGCCGCCAGTCGGCGCCCGGCGTGAAGATCACGAAGAAGAATTTTGGCCGCGACCGGCGCTACCCGATCACCAATCGCTTCCGCGACCGCTGAGGCTCAGGAAGCGCGAGCGCCGAGTTCCACCGCAACAGCGCTCCGGTCAATGGGGGACGGCCGGCCGGAGCGGCTGTTCGGCGGTGGTCGATGCCAGGCTTCTGCCGGGCCGGCCGGCTGTCCCGCGCGCCTGATCTTGCCGCCTGCCGTTAAGTTAAGCATTCGGATACCACGGCGATTAATCGAATCTTCCCTATTTCACGCCAGAATCACCGCCAACTAAAAATGAGAATGGCGGCTTTGTAGGCCGCGGCATGTTCGGTGGGGATCGACATGGCGGATGTGGGGGCGGATCTGGCGGCTGGTCGCCGCGGCAGGGTCAAGATCATGATCGGTCTTGCGGCCGCCGTCATCGTCGTGCTGTTCGCCTGCGCGAATTTCATGGTCCTCGACTATTCGGTGCGGCAAGCCAACGAATTCGTCAAGACCACCGAGAAGACGCTGGTGAAGAACGAGTTCCGCCACCAGATCGAGCAGGTGGTGCTTTACCAGAGCGCCCTGTCCTTCTGGGACAAGAGCTTTGACGAACTGGCTGACGGGTACTTCAGCGAAGAGTTCATCCGCCGGGACCTGCGCGACTGGCTTTCGAGCGATTCCGGCTTTTCATGGGTGGTGTTCGCAAAGCCGGGCGGCAAGACGGTGCTGGCGCTGAACAGGCGCGCCGTCGTTTCGCCGGAGAAGGCCGACGGCCTGCTGTACTGGATCGGCGACCTCACCAAGCGTGCCGAAACCGCCTATTTCGCGGCGCTGCAACGCACCCGCGACGGGTGGCTGCTTAAAAAGGCATCGGAGACGGAGGATGTCCTGTCGCCGGCGCTGCCGCAGATCAGCGTGACCGGCATGCGGATGATCGAGGGGGCGATGAGCATCGTCGTGGTGCAGTCCGTCGTTCCGAAGCGCCTGTTCATTCCCGACTCGCGGAAGCCGCCGGTGCTGATGGTCACCGTCAAGCCCATCACCGCCCGAATGCTCGCCAAGTCGGAACGGCGCCTGGGGCTCAGCAACCTCGGCTTTTCGCCGATCACCACCGAGGACAAGGACCTGCTGCTGACCGGGGTCGGCGGCGATGCCTTCAATCCGATGGTGGCGTCCTGGCGCCCGAACAGCCCGGGGTCCTACGTCTGGGGCATGGCGATGCCCCAGATCACCGCCCTTGTCGGAATCTTCGTCGTCGTCATGGCATTCGTGGCGATGAAGTTCTCCTCGCTGGTGCGCGCGCTGGAGCGCAGCGAATCGCGCAACGCCTATCTCGCCCGCCACGATGCCCTGACAGGGTTGCTGAACCGCTCGGGCTTCGACGACACGGTGAAATCGCTGCTGCAGAAGCCGGGCGAGCCGTTCGCCGTGTTCGCGATCGATCTCGACCGCTTCAAGGCCGTCAACGACCGCCATGGCCATGCGGCCGGCGACGCCGTGCTGCGGACGATCGCCGATCGGTTCGTGGCCCGGGTCGGCCGGCGGGGACGGGTAGCGCGGCTCGGGGGCGACGAATTCGCCGTGCTGCTTCCCGGCGAGACGGACCGCCGGTCGCTTCTGGAACTCGCCAACAGCCTCGTTCTCGCCGCGCAGGTGCCGATTCCGTTCGACGGTCAGCTTCTTGGCGTCGGCAGCAGCGCCGGCATCGCCCTGTTCCCCGATCACGGCGAAACCGTCCACGACATCATGGTGACGGCGGACGCGGCACTCTATCGTGCCAAGAATGCCGGCCGGAACTGCGCGGTGCTCGCCATGCTGGACCATGCCGAGGCGACGGCCGAGGTCGGCGCGGCCTGATCTGGGCTTCCCGATGTCGTGAATGCGACATGCCGCCGGCGCCGCGGCGCTTGCACGATTCCTTTCCGCATGCACAATCGGCTCCCGCCAGGTGCCCTGCGTCTTGCAGGGAGAATCGGGAATTCGGTGAGGTTTTCGCCTCGAAGCCGAAACGTGCCCAACGCTGTGACGGGGACGGCCACGCCGGAAGGACAGCATCCTTCCACAAACGCCACTGGCCAATGGCCGGGAAGGCGGGCGCGGCCGGAGGATCCGGAGTCAGAAGACCGGCCTGGCGAGATAGACCACCCGCGCGGACGGCGGACGGTCGGTGCATTGTTGGGGAGATGACGATGCGACCTGTGCCGAAGGACAAACGCGTCCGTTCGCAAGCCTTCTCGTCCGCGCAGCGGGCGGCCGTATACCGGGCGATCGAGACGCGCCGCGACGTGCGCGACCAGTTTCTGCCCGAACCGTTGCCGGAGGATCTGGTCCGGCGCCTGCTGGAGGCGGCCCATCGGGCCCCTTCCGTCGGCTTCATGCAGCCCTGGAACTTCATCGTCATCCGCGATCCGGCGATGCGCGCCGGCGCGCACCGGGCCTTCCTGCGCGCCAACGAAGAGGCGGCTGAACTGTTCACCGGCGAACGGCAGGCGCTCTACCGCTCCCTCAAGCTGGAAGGGATCCTGAAGGCTCCGCTCAGCATCTGCATCACCTGCGACCCCGAACGCGCCGGCTCGGTCGTGCTTGGGCGCACGCACAACCCGCGCATGGATGTCTATTCGACCGTGTGCGCCGTGCAGAATCTCTGGCTTGCGGCACGGGCCGAAGGCGTTGGCGTCGGCTGGGTGAGCATCTTTCACGATGCGGACATCCGCTCGCTGCTCGGCATTCCCGAGCGGATCGAGATCGTCGCGTGGCTCTGCCTCGGCTATGTCGATGAGCTCTACAGCGAGCCCGAGCTGGCGGTGAAGGGCTGGCGGCAGCGGCTGCCGCTCGAGGAACTGGTCTATGCCGACCGATGGGGAAACCAGGAGTGACGGCGTTGGCGAGGATGCTGCCGTGCGCTCAGTTCGATCCGGCAGGATGGCGAAGGTCGATCCGCGGCTCCTCGTCGGGCAGGAAGACCGGCCCGACGGTGCGGACCTTGTCCTTCACCGGATCGTATAGCCGCTCCACGATCGTCTTTTCGGGCACAGCCACGGGAGCGAGCGGCCGGATGCGGATCGTCGTTACCGAACCAACGTTCTCCCGGACAACGGACGTGGCCGGCCCGGGCGGCCGCAATCGATCCGCCGAAACGGAGGCGGGGAGACCGGAAACGTCGCAGCCGTTCGCCTCCATCTCGGCGACGATCCGGACGCGGGTATCCGGATCGACCCCGGCGATCTCGACCTGCCTTTGCTCGAGCATCAACAGGTTGCGCTGCATCCTTTCGATCGCCGATCGGATCGCAGCGCAGTCGCGGGCGTTCGACATCCGGTAGATCGTGACGCTGCCGCTGCTGCAGCCGAGGTTTTCAAGGTCGGCTTCCGCCTGGCGCAACCGCATCTGCTGCCTGTCGATGGCACTGGCGTAGGGGCGCGTCTCAGGATCGCCGGCAACCGCCGGCGCGCCCGTGATGCGCGAACGCAGATGGTCGCAGACGTCCTTCGCCACCGCCTGCGTCGCGAAGGCAAGGGCGAGAGCGGCGAATGCCGGGCCGATCGGGCGACAGGGGTGCAGGGGCACAGGGCTGCTCCGGACAGAAGAGACTTCGGCGCTCGACGATCATACGGCGAGCTCGTGGGCCGGTGCAACGCGCCGTTTGCAGTCGTGATTAACCGTTGAGGCGGGCTGACTGGCTTGCGGGGCGTGAAAGGCGGGCGGCCGTGCCGGAATTGACACATGCGGCCCTTGCTGTACCAATATGATACCGGCCGCCATGGCGAGCGACGCGTCCATGGGTCCACCGGCGAGGTCGCTTCATCGGTTGCGTCGATAGTCCGAGGTCCTGCATGCGCCTCACTTCCGTACTGCTGAGCCCGTTCTATGCCCTGCAGCTGGCGTCCGGCGCAAAGTCCTTTGCCGACAATCCGATCATCGGCAGCAAGACCCTGAACAGGATGGGGCTGCACGCCAAGCGCGTGTCGATCGCCATGGAGATGGCGGACTGGCGGCGCAGATCGCTGGCCGGCCTTGTCACGGCCGAAGAGCGCCGTGACTATCAGGAGAACGGCTACGTCACGATCGAGAACTTCCTGCCGCCGGAGGTGTTCGCCCAGGTCACCAGCGAGCTGGAGAGCTGCGATTTCGATCGCTACGACATGCTCCAGGGGACGACGGTGACGCGCCGCGCCCTGATCGACGACAGCGACCTGGAGCGGCTCCCGGGCTTCAAGGCCGCGCGCAACGATCCCCGCATGACGAATATTCTGCGCTATGTGTCCTCGCACGACGGACAACCGCTGTTCGTGCTGCAGATCGTGATGGCACTGGCCTCGACCCCTTCGAAGGAGGCGGCGGCGGACCCGCAGACGGCGCTGCACAGCGATACGTTTCAGCCGACGGCGAAGTGCTGGCTCTTTCTCAAGGACGTCGGCGAAGAGGACGGACCGTTCTCCTATGTTCCGGGCTCGCACCGGGTGACGCCGCAGCGCCTCGCCTGGGAGCAGGCCATCAGCGAAAACGCCGACAGGATCGAGAACAAGTATTCCGCCCGCGGATCGCTGCGCATCATGCCGCACGAGCTGACCGCGCTCGGCTATGGCCAGCCGGTGAAGATGGTGGTGAAGGCCAACACGCTCGTGGTCGCCGACACCCATGGCTTTCACGCCCGCTGCCCGAGCTACAAGCCAACGACCCGGATCGAAATTTACGGTTCGCTGCGGCGCAATCCGTTCCTGCCGGTCACCGGCATGCATCTAGCCTCGCTCGGTTTCGTCAAGTCCCGCGTCAACCGCCTGATCATCGGAGCGATGGACCTGCGCGGCAAGCTGGGGCTGAAGGGCTCGCCCTGGAAACCGGCAGGCATCGGCAAGGCCGGCGAGTGGTCGAAGCGGCTGAAGCTGCCCGATGCCTGAGGATGTGTTCGTGAAGATAAGGTAAGGCCGGGGCATTGACCCCGGCCCTGCTTTTTCAGCAGCCGAAGCGTTCGATAACCTCCGCCAGCGGTATGTGCCCCCGCAAGGCGCCGGATCCGGCGGGCGTTTCACCGTTCTCGATGGCCATGGCGAAGCGCACGGCCGGATCGCCTTCCAGCCTTTGCCGAAGGGCGGCGAGCCGCGGCCAGCGGTCCGGCCGGGCGATCGCGTGGAAGTCGAGCCAGCGCGCCACGCCAACCAGCACCGCGTCGGCAAGCGATAAGCGGTTCCCGACGAGGTAAGGCGTGTCGCCGATCATCGCCTCCAGCTTGTCGTGCCGCTCGATGACGGCCTCACGACCCCAGCCACGTAGCGCCTCCTGCAGCGGCGGGTTCGGCGGGTCCATCTCCAGGGCAGACCAGAGCGGGCTGAACGAGCCGGTGAAACCGGTGTTCACATAGGCGATCAGCTGGTGCATGCGGTCGGCATCGGCCGATAGCGGCTCGAAGCTGATGCGCCGCTCCGTGTCGCGCGCCTCGAGCCAACTGGCGATCGCCATCGTCTCTGTCAGGACGCGTCCCTCGTCGGTAACAAGGGCCGGGGTTTCATGGCGGGCGTTGATCCTAGCGTAGGCGGGTTCACGCATCTCGCCCAGCATGTCGACGCGGCATAGGCGGTACGGCTTGCCCAGCCATTCCAGCGCGGCGACGAGCCCCATGGAGCTTCCGGCGGGGAAGCCGTAGATCAGGATTGGTTCCAATGTTCTTCTCCGTGATTTCTGTTGACCACGCTGCGCAGCGACACTGGACCTAGCCGTGCCCGTCCCCCATGTAAATTACGCACTTTTTTGTCACCACGCCGGAGCTCCACGATGAAAAGTCTCGTTTCCCGTTGCCCGATCGAGGAGGTGATGCAGGTTCTGAGCGGCCGCTGGCCGACCCTGCTCATCTACTATCTGAAGGACGGGACGAAGCGTTTCAGCGATCTTCGGCGGGACAATCCGACAGTGTCGCACCGGATACTGACGCATGAGTTGCGCAAGCTCGAAAAGGCCGGGATCGTGCAGCGCACGGTCTTTGACGGCTATCCGCTGCGGGTGGAATATGACCTGACGGCCGCGGGGACGGCCCTTGTGCCGCTGATCGACGCCATTGCCGGCTGGTGGGACGCGCATGACGCGGCGCGCGATCCTGCTGCCGAGCCTTCGGCCGCCGAGCGCGCGGCGGCCGTGCCGTAGCCTTAGGGCTGGCGTTGCGTCAGCTCGGGTAGGAGGCTTGCACAACCGCAAGCGCTGCCATGTTCACCACGCCGCGCGACGTCACCGAGGGCGACAGGATGTGCGCCGGCATTGCCGCACCGAGCAGGATCGGCCCGACGTGCAGGCCGTCCGTCATGGTCTTGAGAACGCCGAGCGTGATGTTGGCCGCGTCGAGGTTCGGAAACACCAGCAGGTTCGCCTCGCCGGTCAGGGTGCTGCTCGGCATGACGCGCTGGCGCAGCGCCTCGGAGATCGCCGAATCGCCGTGCATCTCGCCGTCGGCCTCGAGATCCGGCGCCATCTCGCGCACCAGGGAAATGGCCTTGCGCATCTTGAAGGCGCTGACGGAATCGCGCGAGCCGAAATTGGAGTGCGAGACGAGCGCCGCGCGCGGCGTGATGCCGAAGCGGCGGATTTCCTTGGCGGCCATCACCGTCATCTGCGCGACTTCCTCCGCCGTCGGGTCGAAGTTGACGTAGGTGTCGGTGAAGAAGGTGGCGCCCCGCTGCGAGATCAGCAGGCTCAGCGCCGAAAAATCGGTCACGCCGTCGCGCAGGCCGATGATCTGGCGCACGTCGCGCAGGTGCTTGGCATAGCGGCCCTCGACGCCGCAGATCAGCGCATCGGCCTCACCGCGGTGCACCGCGAGCGCGCCGATCACCGTCTGGTTCGTGCGCACGATGGTGCGGGCGGCTTCCGGGGTCACGCCCTGCCGGCCGACGAGCTTGAAGTAGTCGTCGACATAGTCGCGGTAGCGCGGATCGTCCTCGGGATTGATGACTTCGAAGTCCTGCGCGGGGCGGATGCGCAGGCCGTAGCGCTTCAGCCGGGTCTCGATGATCTGCGGGCGGCCGATCAGGATCGGCTGGGCGGTGCTTTCCTCGAGCAGCACCTGTGCGGCGCGCAGCACCCGTTCGTCCTCGCCCTCCGCGAAGATCACGCGCTTCATGCCGGCCTTCTTCGCGGCGGCGAAGATCGGCTTCATGATGAAGCCGGAGCGCCAGACGAAGCGGTTCAGCTGGTCGAGATAGGCGTCGAAATCGGCGATCGGCCGGCTGGCGACGCCGCTTTCGGCAGCGGCCCGCGCCACGGCCGGGGCGATGCGCAGGATCAGGCGTGGGTCGAACGGCGAGGGGATCAGGTAGTTCGGTCCGAAGGTGGGTGTGTCGCCGCTATAGGCGCGGGCGGCGACGTCGGAGACCTCTTCGCGCGCCAGGGCTGCGATCGCCCGAACCGCCGCCATCTTCATCTCCTCGTTGATCGTGCGGGCGCCGCAATCGAGCGCGCCCCGGAAGATGTAGGGGAAGCAGAGGACGTTGTTGACCTGGTTGGGGAAGTCGGAGCGGCCGGTGCAGATCATCGCGTCGGGACGGGCGGCGCGGGCCTCCTCCGGCATGATCTCCGGCGTCGGGTTGGCGAGCGCCATGATCAGCGGCTTGTCGGCCATGCGGGCCAGCAGTTCCGGCTTCAGCACGCCAGCCGCCGAGAGCCCGAGGAACACGTCGGCGCCGTCGATGGTCTGCGCCAGCTGGCGCTTGTCGGTCGGTTGCGCGTAGACCGCCTTCCACTGGTCCATCAGTGCCTCGCGGCCTTCATACACCAGGCCTTCGATGTCATGCACCCAGATGTTCTCGCGGCGGGCCCCGAGGGTGACGAGCAGGTTGAGGCAGGCAAGGGCTGCTGCACCGGCGCCGGAGGCGACGATCTTCGCATTCGCGATGTCCTTGCCGGCAAGCTCCAGTCCGTTGAGGATGGCGGCCGCGACGATGATCGCGGTGCCGTGCTGGTCGTCGTGGAAGACCGGGATGTCCATCTTCTCGCGCAGTTGGCGCTCGACCTCGAAGCATTCCGGCGACTTGATGTCTTCCAGGTTGATGCCGCCGAAGGTGGGCTCGAGGGCGGAAATGACGTTGACCATCTCGTCGACGCTTGCGGCGTCGATCTCGATGTCGAAGACGTCGACGCCGGCGAATTTCTTGAACAGGACGGCCTTGCCCTCCATCACCGGCTTCGAGGCCAGCGGGCCGATGTTGCCGAGGCCGAGTACGGCCGTGCCGTTGGAGATCACCGCCACGAGGTTGGAGCGCGCCGTGTAGTCGGCCGCCGTTGCCGGATCGTCGCGGATCGCAAGGCAGGGGGCGGCGACGCCCGGCGAATAGGCGAGCGCCAGGTCGCGCTGGTTGCCGAGCGGCTTGGTCGGCTGGATCTCAAGCTTTCCGGGGCGGGGATAGCGGTGGAAGAAGAGGGCCTGCTGATCGATGTCGCCGCTCTGCGGCAGGGGTTTGGTTTTTGGTCTATCGCCCGTGGTCATGTTCTTGCGCCCGTATCAGTTCTTGCTTCGCCGGATCTTCTCGCACGCCAGGCCGGCGCCGTGAAGCCTAAGCCATAAAGCCCCAATCGGCCGGAGTTGCAACTTCAATCGGGGGCCGATCGTCCGGAGCGCCCGCCGCAGGCCAACGCAAACGGCACGTCGGCGGCTTCTGTCATCCTGCTGAAACACGAGTCTGGTTCTTGCCATAGACGCGGTTTGCCGCCTGAAGAGCATTGCCGGAGTCCACGGGATGAGCGCCAACGACACGATGCCGGACGTACGCCACGTCAGAACCCTGTTTCTTTCGGACGTCCACCTCGGCTCGAAGGCGGCAAAGGCCGACTTCCTCCTCGACTTCCTGCGCTGCCACGAGGCGGAGACCATCGTCCTCGTCGGCGACATCGTCGACGGATGGCGGCTGAAGCGCAGCTGGTATTGGCCGCAGAACTGCAACGACGTCGTCCAGAAGCTGCTGCGCAAGGCGCGCAAGGGCACCCGCATCGTCTACATCCCCGGCAACCACGACGAATTCCTGCGCGACTTTCCCGGCGTGCACTTCGGCGGCATCGAGGTGGCGAACCAGATCATGCACGTGGCGGCCGATGGCAAGCGCTACCTGGTGCTGCATGGCGACGAGTTCGACGTGGTGGTGCGCAATGCGCGGCTGCTCGCCTATCTCGGCGACTGGGCCTATGATGCGGCAATCGCGATCAACATGGTGCTCGCCGGCGTGCGGCGACGGCTCGGGATGCCGTATTGGTCGTTCTCCGCCTGGGCGAAGCTGCAGGTCAAGCACGCCGTCAACTTCATCGGAGCCTTCCAGGACGTGGTGGCGGAGGAGGCGCGCCGGCATGACGCGGACGGCGTGATCTGCGGCCACATCCATCATGCCGTGATCCAGGACATAGACGGTATCCGCTACATCAACACCGGTGACTGGGTGGAAAGCTGCACGGCCGTGGCCGAGCATTTCGACGGCTCCATGGAACTGATCGCCTGGCGCGCCCCCATACCGATCGCCCGGGGCGACCGGATCGCCTCGGCGCGAGCCCCGGAAGCCGCTTGACGCGGTAAGCCGAAAGGCAAAAACCAGCAGAAATCGCGGATTGGCGGACATCTCACGGCGTGCTAGGCGTGCGTGTCCCTCGGTTCAGGTTTCCACACATGCATGCGCCTCACGGCATGGTCGTGACCAGTGGTCCGCCGCGCCTCTTTGTCCTGCGAATGGCTATCGTCTTCTGCGCGCCGATGCTGGTGAACGGCATCGCGCTGCCGTTCTTCCCCGTCTGGCTCGATACGCTGTCGATGGCCGATTGGGAGATCGGCCTGGTGCTGGCGGTGCCGATGGTGGTGCGCGTCTTCACCGCGCCGATCGCCGGGATGGTCGCCGACCGGATCGGCGACCGGGCGAGCGTGCTCGTCTGGTCGGGGACGATGTCGCTGGCGACGGCCGTCGCGCTGCTGTTCGTCGAGAATTTCTGGCCCGTGCTGGTTCTTTATACGCTGCAGGGCATCGCCTATGCCCCCTATCTGCCGATCACCGATGCGATCGCGCTCAGCGGCGTGCGGCGCTGGAAATTCGACTACAGCTTCATGCGCTTCTGGGGCTCGCTCGCTTTCATCGCCTCGACCATGGTCGGCGGGTGGCTGTCGGGCGTCTTCGGCGCGGCGATGGTGCTGCCGGCGATGACCGTCGGCTTCGTCGCGACGGTGTTCACCGCCTTCATCGCGCCGCGCATCGGCAGACCGCGCCGCCCGTCGCCGATCGCCGCTATCGTCGTCGCCCCCACCGTCACGACAGGTCGGGCGGATGTGCAACTGATGCTGATCGGGGCGGCATTGGCCAATGCCAGCCACGGCATGTTCTACGCCTTCTCGGCGATCCTGTGGGGCGGGCAGGGCTACTCGGGGACGGAGATCGGCCTGCTGTTCAGCGTCGGTGTCGCGGCGGAGGTCCTGTTCTTCATCGTTTCCGCCCGCCTGCGGCGGTACATCGGTCTGTGGAGCATGATCGCGCTCGGGTGCTCGGCCGCCGTCTTTCGCTGGATCGTCTTTCCGCTGGAGCTCGGCTTTGCCGGCTATTTCGCCCTGCAATGCCTGCACGCCTTCAGCTTCGCGAGCATTCACGTGGGCGTGCAGGGACGGCTTGTCGAGCGGGTCGTCGAAGACAGGGAGGCCTCCACGCAGGGCCTCTACTACTTCTACAACGGCATCTTCATGGCGCTGACCACCCTGCTTTCGGGCAGGCTTTTCGAATCTTTCGGCGTCGATGGCTTCTATGCCATGTCGGCGGTGGCGGCGCTGGGGCTGCTGCTGGTGGTGCTGGCGCGCCGCGTTCAACCCCAGAGCTTCGCGCTCGGGGGAAACACCAGCGAGGCCTCGTAGCGCAGCGCCGGCTCGCGATCGCGGGCCAGCAGCAGCGGCCCGTCGAGGTCGACGAAATCGGCACCCTGTGCCAGCAGCACCGCCGGAGCCATCGCGAGGGACGAGCCGACCATGCAGCCGACCATGACCTTCAGCCCGAGGCGGGCCGCCTCGGCGCGCAGGTCGAGCGCTTCGGTCAGGCCGCCCGCCTTGTCCAGCTTGATGTTGATGGCATCGTAGCGGTCGGTCAGGGCCGCAAGATCGGACGCCAGGTGAACGCTCTCGTCGGCGCAGACCGGCACGATCCGCGCGATCTCCCGCAGCGCCTCGTCCTTGCCGGCCGGCAGCGGCTGCTCGATCAGGTCGATGCCCGCCTCGGCACAGACGGCTAGGTGATAGGCAAGCGTCTCGGCGGTCCATCCCTCGTTGGCGTCGAGGATGATCCGGGCATTTGGCGCGGCAGACCGGACGGCGCGGATGCGGCTGGCGTCGTCGGCGGTGCCGACCTTGACCTTCAACAGCGCCCGGTCGGCATGCCGGGATGTCTGTGCGGCCATTGCCTCCGGCTCGCCGAGCGAGATCGTATAGGCGGTGGTCAGGGCTTCCGGTTCGGCGGCATTGATGCGCGACCACACCGGCTCGCCCGACAGCTTGGCCTCGAGGTCCCACAGGGCGCAGTCGACGGCGCTGCGGGCGGCGCCGGCCTTCATGATGCCGCGCAGCTCCTCGCGCGATGCGCCCGATTCGATTTCCGCTGTCGCCGCGGCGATTTCCGCAAGCACGCTTTCGACCGATTCGCCGTAGCGCGGATAGGGGACGCATTCGCCCTGGCCGGTGCGCCCGCCTGCGGTGATTCGGCAGGTCACGACGCGTGCCTCGGTCTTCGTACCGCGGGAAATGGTAAAACCGCCCGCGATCGGGAAGCTCTCTGTGGAGGAGGCGAGTTGTCGGCGCATGTTCGTTCCGCTCCGTAGCTGTTTTTCGGGCCGATGCGCGCCCGGTTCCGGCTTCTGTCGGTGACAGATCACGGCCGAGCCGGTATGAGTCGCATTCAACGGTTCCTATCACATTCGCCTGCATCGTCCGGGAAGAGCAACAGAATTGAATTCCGTGACCATCGCACCCGCTAGAATCGACGTCGCCATGCACCCGCAGGGGAACGGCGAGGTGTGGCGGCTGTCCGGGGCCTGGCGGGCGCAGACCGCGGTTGCCGCGAAAAGCAAGCTGGATGCGGTGGCAGGCGGCAGGTCCAGCCTGCCGCTGCAGCTCGATCTCAGCGCGATCGAAGGCATGGACACCGCCGGGGCCTGGCTCATCCGCCAGACGATCGCCGAGCGGCAGCGGGCGGGCGCAGATATCAGCCTCATCGACCCGCAGGGCCGCTTCTCGGACCTGATCCGGTCGCTCCCGGAGGAGTTGCCGCAGCCGCGGAATGGCCGGCGCGCCGACAGCCTTCTCGTGCGCCTGCTGGCGCCGATCGGCAGGACCGTCGCAGATGCGTGGGACGACGTCATCGCGGCGATGTTCATCCTCGGCTCGGCGGTGCGCGGCGCGCAGATGAAGCTCGGCCGGCACAGCGGCGTCTCACCTGCGGCGATCGTCAACCAGATCGATCAGATGGGCGTGAAGGCCGTGCCGATCATCATGCTGATGTCGTTCCTGATCGGTGCGATCATCGCCCAGCAGGGTGCCTTCCAGCTGCGGTATTTCGGTGCCGAGGTGTTCGTCGTCGACCTGGTCGGTATCCTGCAGTTGCGCGAGATCGGCGTGCTGCTGACGGCCATCATGATCGCCGGCCGATCCGGCAGCGCGATCACCGCCGAAGTCGGCTCGATGAAGATGCGCGAGGAGATCGACGCGCTGAAGGTGATGGGACTGTCGCCGGTCGGCGTGCTGGTGTTCCCGCGGCTGGTGGCGCTGACGGTCGCCCTGCCGCTTCTGACCATTATCGCAAACTTCGCAGCGCTCGTCGGCGCAGCTGTGGTGGCCAACGCCTATTCGGGCATCACCTACGACACCTTCATGGCGCGCCTGCGCGAGGCGATCGATCTTTCGACCATCGTCTCGGGGATGATCAAGGCGCCGTTCATGGCTCTGGTCATCGGCATTGTCGCCTCGGTGGAGGGGCTGAAGGTCGGGGGAAGCGCCGAGTCGCTCGGCCGGCATGTGACGACGTCGGTCGTGAAGTCCATCTTCGTCGTCATCCTGATGGACGGCCTGTTCGCCATGTTCTATGCGGCGATCGATTTCTGATGGACGGGACGGTGATGGACAGCGGTGCGGCAAAGGGCAGGGAGGTCGTCCTGTCGGTCAAGGACCTGACCGTCGGGTTCGGCGATCATCTGGTGCTCGACCGGCTCAACCTCGACATCTATCGCGGCGAGATACTGGGCTTCGTCGGCGCCTCCGGATCCGGAAAGTCGGTGCTGATGCGCACCGTGCTGCGGCTGCTGCCGCGCCGCTCCGGGAGCATCAGGATCCTCGGGGCCGACTTCGACCGGATCAGCGATGCGGAGCGGGTGGCGCTCGACATGCGCCTGGGCGTGCTGTTCCAGCACGGCGCGCTGTTCTCGGCGCTAACGGTGCGCGAGAACATCCAGGTACCGATGCGCGAATATCTCGACCTGCCGCAGTCGATGATGGACGAGCTTGCGCGCCTGAAGGTCGAGCTGGTCGGACTTGCGCCGGAGGCCGCCGACAAGTTCCCCTCGGAGCTGTCGGGCGGCATGATCAAGCGGGCGGCGCTGGCACGCGCGCTGGCGCTCGATCCCGATCTCGTCTTCCTCGACGAGCCGACATCCGGCCTTGATCCGATCGGCGCGGCCGAGTTCGACGAGCTGATCGTCAAGTTGCGAGACACGCTCGGGCTGACGGTCTATATGGTGACGCACGACCTCGACAGCCTGTTTTCGGTCTGCGACCGGATTGCCGTGCTCGGAAACAAGAAGGTGCTGGTCGAAGGCACGATCGAGGACATGCTGGCCTGCGACGATCCCTGGGTGCAGTCTTATTTCCAGGGAAAGCGGGCGCGTGCGATCGTGAGGTCGTAGGGCGGGACCACTTCGGCTGGACGCACGCGTCGGGGTGGGGTTGAATCGCTGCGGCCGGGTACGATTCCCGGCACAGCACTCGGTTTTCGGATGTCGGGCATGCGCCGCTGGCGCGCCGACGGTTGCGGATGGACTGGAAAGACATGGAAACAAAGGCCAACTACGCGATCGTCGGCTTCTTCACGCTTGTCGTCATCGCCGCTGCCTTCGGCTTCGTCTACTGGATGTCGCAATATGGCCGCAGCGGCGAGATGGCGCCGCTGGCCATCCGCATCCCCGGCTCCGCTGCCGGTCTCAGCGTCGGCGCACCGGTGCGCTTCAACGGCATCCCGGTCGGCTCGGTGCGCAGCCTTGCCATCGATTCCGACGACCCGCGCTACTCGATCGCCCTGACGGAGGTCTCGACCGAGGCGCCGGTGAAGCAGTCGACGTCCGCCGTGCTCGAAGTGCAGGGACTGACCGGTGCGGCCTATATCGAGCTTTCCGGCGGCAGGACCGAGGACAAGAACATCCTGAAGCAGGCTCTGGAGACCGAAGGCACGGCCGTGCTCGTTGCCGAACAGTCGAGCGTGACCAACCTTCTGGCCACCGCCGACAAGATCCTGAAGCGCGCCGACGATGCGATCTCCGAGGTCCACGGCTTCGTCGCCGATGCACGCGGACCGCTGACGGCCACGATCCGCAATGCGGAGATATTCAGCGACGCGCTCACGCGCAATTCGGGCAATATCGACAAGTTCCTGCAGAGCGTCGGAGGCCTTTCCGATACGTTCACCGGCCTGTCGGGTCGGCTCGATTCGACGATGGCGGCGATCGATTCGCTAGTGAAGGCCGTGGACGCCAAGAAGGTCGACCGCGTCGTCTCGAACGTGGAGAAGGTGACCAACGACCTTGCTTCGGCGTCCGGCGACGTGAAGGGCACGATCGAAAGCTTCAAGCAGACGGCGCAAACCTTCGAGACGGTCGGCAGGAGTGCGACCGCGACGCTGGACAAGGTCGACAGTCTGATCGCCGCCGTCGATGCTCAGAAGGTGGAACTCACGATCAACGACATCAACGCCGCGAGCGCCGACGCACGCAAGGCGGTCGCCTCGGTCAAGGGCGTCGCGGACACGCTCGGCGCGCGCAAGGACGACATCGACCAGACGCTGACCGATTTCCGGCAGATGGCGAGCAAGTTGAACGCGGCCTCGAGCCGCGTCGACGGCGTTCTCGCCAAGCTCGACGACTTCCTCGGCAAGGGCGATTCGGCATCGCTGTTTGCGGACGCGAAGGCGACGCTGCAGTCCTTCAAGCAGGCGGCCGACACGCTGAACGCCCGCATCGGCCCGATCGCCGACAACCTGCAGCGCTTCTCCGGCGGCGGGCTGCGCGACGTCGAGGCGCTGGTCGGCGAGACGCGGCAGGCGGTGCAGAGCTTGCAGGGGACGATTTCCAACTTCGACAAGAACCCGAGCCGGCTCCTGTTCGGTGGCGAGACGGTGAAGACCTACGACGGCCGGGCGCGCCGCTAGAGCAAGCAAGGGCTCACATGAAGCCATTCCGATGGCTCTAAGCCGACGCGTCCCCGCGCAAGGGCTGGCGAAGCGCGCTGGCGAGGTTATCGCTGCAGCCGTCTGGGAAGTGGCTGCCGACTTCAGCTCCGGCGGGCCAGCTTGATCTTTCCCTTCGAACGTCCGTGTTGCGGATAATCCGCTCCGGCCAGACGCGATCGCCTCGTCTGCGCATCCCGTCATCGATTTCCGTTTGTGAACGGCGCTCCCCAAACCTGTTCCGCGATTTGGCAACCACTGTGGCCGCAAGCCCACAGCGGTGGAAGCGTTCGGCGTTCCGGCCTGTTGTGGACCTAGCCGGCGGTGACAGCCGGGCGGGCCGCTGCTACAGATTGTATCTCAAAGAGATTCGCACAGCATGGCAGGGGCGGGGATGGCGCGGCAGGGACACGGATGGGCGACAAGGACCGCGATCTTGGTCGTGGCCGCGTCGGCGCTTTCGGCCTGCGGCAACACGAAGGCGGTGAACGACACGTTCAGCCTCACCGCGGTCCCGATGGTTTCTGGGCCATCGGCGCGCCACAAGCAGATCCTCGTGACCGAACCGACGGCGCTCAAGGCGCTTGGCGGTGACCAGGTGGTGGTGCGGACGTCGGCATCGGAAATCCAGTATCTCGCACGCGCCCAGTGGAGCGACAGCCTGCCGAAGATCGTCCAGGCGAAGCTGGTGCAGGCCTTCGAGACCACCGGCGCCCTCGGCGGCGTCGGCAAGCCGGGCGAGGGGCTGGCGATCGACTACCAGGTGGTGACCACCCTGCGGACGTTCGAGGTCCGGACCAACGGCCCGGCCACCGCGGTGGTGGAGATCTTCGCCAAGATCGTCAACGACCGCAACGGCACGGTGAAGGCGCAGCATGTCTTCCGCGCTAGCGCGCCGGTCAAGGGCTCCGGCGGTCCGGCCTTCATCGCCGGTCTCGACGCCGCCTTTGCAACGGTGACGGCCGACATCGTCGGCTGGACGTTGAAGTCGATCTGACCACGCCCAATTTCGGCCGCGGCTCATTCTCGCTTATCCGGTGCTGTCGGCTATACGCATCTGTCCCTTTGGCGCGGCGATCGACTTTTTAGCAAAGAGGCGGTCCACCAGGCCGAAAACCATGGCGTCAGCGGCGGGCGGCATCGCCGCCACTCGTGCAAAGTGTCCGCATCGTTCCCGGTGAGGCAATGAGGCTGTAGAGTGGCCGAAGCTGCGCCCGACCAAACTCACCATTGGAGGTTCCGCATGGCCGAGGTCTTGATGTTCCATCACGCACAGGGGCTGACCCCGGGCGTGCGCGCGTTCGCCGGGGACTTGCGATCCGCCGGTCACATCGTGCACACCCCGGACCTGTTCGACGGCCGCACGTTCCAGACGATCGACGAGGGGCTCGCCTACATCGGCGAAGTCGGATTCGACGCCATGCAGGAACGTGGTGTGCACATCGGCGACGACCTGCCTGCCGGACTGGTCTATGCCGGGTTCTCGTTCGGTGTGCTGCCGGCCCAGAAGCTGGCACAGACGCGGCCCGGTGCTCGCGGCGCATTGCTCTTCAACGCCTGCCTGCCGATCAGTGGCGCATGGGCAATCGGGCCCTGGCCAGCCGGCGTTCCGGTGCAGGTTCACGGCATGGACAACGACCCGATCTTCGTCGGCGAGGGCGACATCGACGCCGCCCGCGAGATCGTCGAGAACGTCGCGGACGCGGAGCTGTTCCTCTACCCCGGCGACCAGCATTACTTCGCCGACAGTTCGCTGCCGTCCTATGACGCGGATGCGACCGCGCTCCTTACCAGCCGCGTGCTAGCGTTCCTGGATCGGGTCTAACGCTGCAGGTCCGGATCACCGACGCGACCCTCACCGGCGCGACCGGGCGCAAACAGAAACGGCCGCTTTCGCGGCCGCTTTCAATTCTCATTTCCTGTCGCTTCAGTTGAAGCGGCCTGCCGCGTGGGCGAGCATCGTGTAGACCTTGCCGGTGTCGGAGGTCAGGTAGGACTGGGTCAACACCTTGTCGCGGTCGTTGCGGGCAACGTCGGCCAAAAGCTTCTCGAAGTCGCCGATGTAGCGGTCGACGGCGGTGCGGAACTCCGGCTCACGCTCATACTTGCGCTTGATCTCGTCGAAGGTCTGCTGGCCCTTCAGCGTGTAGAGGCGACGGGTGAAGACGTCGCGCTCGCCGCGCTGGTAGCGGCGCCACAGGTCGACCGAGGCATCGTGATCGATCGCCCTGGCGATGTCGACCGAGAGCGAGTTCAGCGACTCGACGACGTGGTGCGGGTTGCGGGTGTCGGCGGCGCGCTGCGGCTGGCTCTCGGTCCGCTGCGGCTGGCCGAACTGCTGCTCCTCGCGCGAGGCGCCGCGCAGCAGGTCGCGCATCCAGCCGCCGCCTTCGCCGGCCCGGCCGGCTTCGGTCACCTGCGTGCCCTGTGAAGGATCACGGCTCGGCGGCGTCGAAGCGCGCTCGATCCCGAGCGTGCCGCGCAGTGCGGGGGCGCTGTCCTCCTGGCGCGGCTGGGCCGGCTGGGAGACCTGCTGGATCGCCTGGGCGACGGTCTGGGCGGCGGTCGGGCGGTAATCGACCGGCTTCGACACTTCGAGGCTGTGGGCGGACTTGCCGATGATGTCGGAGAGGTCCTGCAGCGCCTTGATCTGCTCGGTGACGGCACGGCGCATGCTGGCGGCGTTCTCCTTGGCCTCTTCCGGCAGGTCGAAGGCGCCGCGCTTCAGCTCGGTGCGGGTCTGGTCGAGTTCGCGGCGGATCTCGGTGGCGGCCCGGCGGATCTCGTCCGTCGCGCCGGAGAACTTGCCGAGCGCCTCGTCGACGGCCTGGCGGAGCGTCTCGCCCATCTGCTTGGTGACGGCGTCCGACTTCTGGCCGGTTTCGCTGACGAGCCGGTCGACGTCGGACAGCGTTGCGCCGACGCTGCCGCGCAGGCGGTTCGCCACCTCGCGGGTGCGTTCCTCGGCGTTCGCAAAGGCGCCCTCGACCGCCCGGCCGGCTTCCTCGCCTGCGTTGGCAAGCGTCTCGCGCAGGCTGGCGGAGGCGGCTTGCGCGCGCTGCTCGGTCTCGCCGAGAAGGCGGCCGACGTCGGCGAAGGAGGTCTGGATGCCGTCGCGCAGGTTGGCTGCGACCTGGCCCGACCGCTGCTCGGCACGGGCGAAGGCGTCGTCGACCATGTTCTCAAGCGAACGCATGGTGTTCTCGATGTCCTCGGAACGCTGGACGAGGCCCACCGAAAGCGAGCGCAGGGCATCCTGGCGCTCTTCCAGCGTGCTGACCAGGTTCGACTGCGCGGCCCCGAGCAGGTCGTTGGCCTGCGACAGCAGCCGGGAATGCTCCTCGAAGCGACCGACGATGCCGCCGATCTGCGACAGCGTGCCGGAAGAAATGTCCGACAGGCGGTCGATCTTGCCCTCGAGCAGGCGCGAGGTGGTGGAGACCATGTCGGCGGAGGCCGTGAAGCGCTCGGTCGAGGCGGTCAGTTGCTCGTCCACCTTGGCGAGGCTCGCCGAGGCATCGCCGACGAGGGTGGCGATCGCATTGCTGCTGCCCGACAGGCGGTCGATCAGGCTCATGACGCTGTTCTGCAGGCTGGATTCGACCTGGCCGAGGGCGTTGGTCGCCTCCTGCGTCCGGCTGGCGATGGCGCCGAGCGTGTCGCTGGTGCGGGCCGAAATGGCGTCGAGCAGGGCTTCGTTCTCGGAGCGCAGCCGATCGACGTTCTCCTGGGTTACCGTGGTGATGCGCTCGGCGGCGTCGCGGCCGGTGGCGGCATACTGGTCGATCAGCGGCCGTGCCTGTTCGTCGATCAGCCGCGACAGTTCGGCAGAGCGGCTGGCGAGCATCGAATTGAGCTCGCGGGTGCGCTCGTCGAGCGTCGTGCGGATGGCGGAGCCGCGAGCCTCAAGCGCCTTGTCGATGTCGCACAGACCGCTTTGGATCGACTGGCTGTGGCCTTCGAGACGGCCCTCGACCTCGGCGAAGCGGCCGACGACGGCGCTGGTCGTTTCCTCGACCGAGCGGGCGAAGGCCTCGTTGCGGGCGGCGAGGCTTTCGGTGAACTCGGAGCCCACCTTGGCGATCACCTCGGTGGCACGCTGCGCTTCGCTGCCCATGTCCTGGGCCGCACGGGAAACCGCGCCGCGCAGGGAGTTGCTGAGGTTTGCGAACTCCTCACCGGTCTTGGCGAGCGACTGGGCCGAGCGGATGGCTTCGGCGTCCATGTCCTTGGCCGCCTGCGTCACTGCCTCACGCAGCGTCTGCGCAAGGCCGGCGGCCTTGCCGTCGATCGTGCGGTTGACGTTCTCGAGGCCGATCGTGAGCGCCTTGTCCATGGTGGCAAGGCGTTCGCCGATGCGGTCGGTGCGCTCGTCGATCGTGCCGGCGATGCGGTGCGCCGCCTCGTCGGTGACGCGATCGATTTCCGCGGTCCGGCCGGCCAGCGTGTCCGAAATGCGGCGGGCCACGCTATCGCTGACGTCCTCCAGCGCCCCCACACTGGTGGTGACGGCCAGCCCAATCGCGTCGGACGAGGCGGCGGCGGCCCGCTCGAGCTGATCGAGATTGCTGGAGATCGCCATGTTGATGGCATCCGAGGAGGCGGCCGATGCGCGTTCCAGATCGCCGATGCTGCCGGCGACGGTCGTGCTGATGTGCTCCGAGGCGTCCGATGCGGCCCGCTCCAGTTCGCCGATGCGTCCGGAAAGCGTGTCGGCGATGCGGTTGCCGGCGGCGTCGACAAGACCGGAGACGTGCTCGACGCTGTGCTGGATGCGGCTTTCCAGGGCGCCGAGATTGCTCTCGATCCGGCTGCCGGTGCCGTCGAGGCGCGCCGCGACGCCGTGCAGGCTCGAGTCCAGCCGGTTTCCGAAGGTATCGGCGACCTTGGCGATCTCGTCCGAGGTGGATTCGAGGCGTTCGGCGATGGCGCCGGTGCTGTCGCGCAGGCGCTTGTCGAGGGCGGCAGCGCTGCCGTCGATCGTCTTGCGCAGGCTCTCCTCGTGCTGTTCGAGGGTCATTTCCAGCATGCCCGCGCTGGTGGCGATCGAGGTGCCCATCGCCGTCGCCTGCTCGGTGAGGGTTTCCGCCAACTGCTGGCGCCCGTCGTTCACCGCGGCGTTGATGGCGGTGATGCGGTCGTCCAGCGTGGAACGGATCTGCTCGTGGGTGGAGACCAGCGACGTTGCGAGCGCGGTGGCGCGCTCCGACAGCGTGCCGGCGATCTCGGCGGCGCGGCCGGAGAAGGCGTCGGCAAATTCGCTCACCTGGCCGGAGAGGATGTCGCCGATCTGCTGGGTGCCGTCGGCGATGACGGTCTCGACGCGCGTGGCAGCGTCGCGGACCGAGGCCTCCAGCGTCCCGCCCTTTTCACTCAACATGGAGGAGAGGGCGGCCGTGCGTTCGGAGAGAGCGCCGTCGATGCGACTGTGGCTTGCGGCGATTGCAGAGGTGATCTCGTCGGCACGGCCGGCAAGCGCCTCTTCCATGCGGGTCTGTGCGGTGTCGAGGCTGGCGACGAAGCCGAATGTCCGGGAATCGAGGGCATCCGTCAGGCGCTCCTCGGTGGCGGCGATGGCCTCGACGAAACGGTCGGCGCGGCTTCCGAAGCCACGCTCCAGCCGGTCCTGTACTTCCGACAGGCCACCGAGCAGAGTGGTCGTGCGCTCGCCGAGCGTCGACTGCATCTTCTCGTGGGTGTCCAGCAGCGAAATGTGCAGGCGCTGATGGGCGTCCGTCATGACGTCGCGCATCTTGTCCTGCGCGCCGTCCACGGAGGTGCGGACGGCGTCGGCGTGCTTCTTCAGCGTGCCCTCGAGCGCCTCCTGGCCGGCACCGAGCGCCGTGGTGAGCGCGAAGGACTGGTCGGTCAGGGTGGAACCCAGCCGCTCGATGCTCGTGGTGAGGATGCCGTCGATTGCTTCGCTGCCGCCGCTGATCGTCTCGTTCAGGCGGCCGAGGCTCTCCATCAGCTTGGTGTCGAGCGAGCCGGCGCGCTGGTCGAATGCCTCGGTGAAATCGGCAAGCCGCTGGTCGAAGGCACCGGCGACATGGCCGATCGTCGCCTGCAGCTTCTCGTCAAAGAAGCCGGAACGCAGGTCCAGGTCCATGATCGTGTCGTCGACGGCGTTCTTCAGGTTCTGGCGGAACTGCGCGCCCTTCTCATCCAGCGTCGCGTTCATGGTCTGGATGACGTCCTCGAGACCGCCGGCGACGGCCTGCTGGCCGATCGAAAGGCTCTCGCTGATCTCGCGGGTGCGGGCGATCAGCGTCTCGTTGAGCTGACGGGCGCGCTCGTTGAGGGCGGCGTTGAGCTTTTCGGTGTTGGCGTCGAGCGAGGAGGCGCGCGTTTCGAACTGCTTGAGCAGCGCCTGGCCTTGTTTGTCGAGGGTCGAGGAAAGGTTGTCCAGCCGGTTGTCGAACTCGTTTGCGAGCGCAAGACCGGAGGAGTTGAGCATCGACAGCAGCGAGTCGGTACGGGCAGTCAGCATCGAGCTGATCGTCTGCGTCGCCCCGTCGGACTTCTCCATCAGCATGGCGGCGCGGGTGTCGATCATCGAGGCGAAGGCCTCGCCGGAGGTGGCCATGCGGCTGGCGATGGTCTCGCCGGCCTGCTCGAGATCCTGGCGCAGCTGTTCGTTGGCGCTGGAGATGGTGGTGCGGATGCGCTCGGAATGGTTGACGATCGCCTCACGCTCGGCCCCGAGCTCCTGTACCAGGGCGCGGACGCGGATCTCGTTGTCGGCATAGCTGCGCTCGAGCGCGTTCACTTCGGAATGAACGAGCGTTTCCAGCTCCGTGGCCCGGGCGATGGTCCGCTCGATGCCTTCGTTCATGGCGTTGACCTCGCGGCGAACCGCCTGGCCAACCGACATGATGCGGTCGGTTGCGACGGTCTCGGGGTCGGAAAGACGAAGGGCGACCTCTGCCATGGAGCGGGCGGCGTTGCGCAGTTCCTGCGCGCGGGCGATCATCGTTGCGAAGGCGAAGAACAGCATCACCGGCATGACGATGGCGACGATGACGGCAATGGCGCCAGGCAGCGCCACGAGGTCGGCGACCGAACCGAGTTCCCACAGCTTCGGGGCATAGAGCAGGTTGGCGATCCCGAGGCCGCCGATGACCCAGAGCGCCGAGAGCAGCGCCGCCATGCGGATGGCGGAGCGGCCGGAGCGCACATCGATGGAGCGCAGGATGGCTGCGGGCGACTTGCGGGAGGCGTCGTTGGCGGGCGTGAAGGCCTGGCTCTTCGGCGCGGGCTCCGGCGCCGGGCTCTTCCGCTCGGGCTTGGTCTGGGCGGCGGCCGGCTTGGCGGCGGCATCGCGGCCGGCGGACGACGTAGTGTCCTTGCTGGTATTTGCCTGGGGCGCCGGTGCGAGATCGTCGAAATCGATCTTCAGCGCCTCTTCCAGTGCCTGGAATGCGGTGTCGTCGATCGACTCGGTGGTTTTCTTCGTCGCCATGCGAATACGCCTCGTTACATTGTACGGACGTGACCGTGTCCCCTGCCGCCTGCACCGGGGACCGTATCATCATTCCGATCGTGGCGGGCCGTACGCAAGGCCAATCATGCCCTGCTAAAGGGATCCGCCACTTCCTACTCTATGCGCTGGATAGTCCGAAATCCGCAAGGCAGACACCTTCGGATCCGGTTATCCACCGGGACTGTCCTGCCATTCAGGCATGAACATGACCCTAACCGTATCGTAGTGACACATTAGCGTGTTTCACACAATTGACAGCCACGCCGGCGGCGGTGGTTCCTAACAGAAAGTTAATGATAAAAGGCCCGCGGCATAACGGAAAAGCAGGGAAATGGCTCCATTTTGCGGCGTTAACCATACCGAGCGATTTCCCGCTGTGCCGGCTGGTCTTTACGGAATTGACCGTCCGAGGATGCACAGTGTCGGGGCAGACGCGATGAACCGCGGACTGCCCGTCTCCGAAGGGCTACTGTCTTGAGCACCGCACCTCTGATCATTCCCGGCGCCGCGCCGGACGGCACCCCACGATCGCGTTCGCCGGCGATCGAGCTGGATCACCTGGCGAGGCAGACGATGGGGGACAAGGACGTCGCGCGCGATGTGCTGGTCATGTTCGCCGGCCTGGCGCGTACCTGCATGGACGAACTGCGGGTGGCGGACGAAGCTGGTTGCGAGGCGATTGCACACCGCCTGCTCGGGTCCGCCCGCGGCGTCGGCGCCTTTGCAGTCGCCGATGCCGCCGAGGCGTTGAAGAGCGGGCCGGACCGGGAGGCGGGACTGGCCGCGCTCGCCGCCGCGGTTTTGGAGGCGGAAAACTTCATCCGCGAGCATTGCGGCTGACCGGGAGCGCAGCGCCGGCGCGGGCGGCCCGGGCGCCGATGGCGCGGCCGGAACGGACAACGCCGCCAAACGGCGCGCGATGTTGACTGCGCTTTGGAATTGTTGGAAGTAACCGCAAAACCAAGGCGCTCCAAGAAGCGCGGGCGCCTCGCGCCTGTCTTGATCGCCAGACCGACAGGAAGATCCGGAATCACATCATGACCAAGCTTGTAATCGTCGCAAACGACGGCATCCGCCATGAACTGGAAGTCGCCAATGGGACGACCGTGATGGAGAATGCCGTGCGCAACTCCATTCCGGGAATCGAAGCCGAGTGCGGCGGCGCCTGTGCCTGTGCAACCTGTCATGTCTATGTCGACGAGGAATGGAGCACCGCAGTTGGCGCGCCGGAGGCGATGGAAGAGGACATGCTCGATTTCGCCTATGACGTTCGCCCGACCTCGCGGCTGAGCTGCCAGATCAAGATGTCGGAAGCCCTGGACGGGCTCGTGGTCTACGTGCCGGAGCGGCAGGGCTGAGGAACCGCTGTCCCGGCCGATGACTGACGGGATCGACGCGGAGCGGGTGGAAGCAGGTTTCGATTTCGCCTGAATAGCTTCTCATTCATGCGGCTCGAAACCGTCTCGCGTCACGGGCCGCATTGTTGCAGACACCTGGAGGGCGGCGAGTACATGCCGGAGAGCGGGGACGCCGATGTGCTGATTGTCGGGGCGGGGCCGGCCGCCCTGTTTTCGGTGTTCCAGCTCGGCATCTACGGTCTGCGCTGCCATCTGGTCGATACGCTTGATCGCCCCGGCGGCCAGTGCGCCGTTCTCTATCCCGACAAGCCGATCTACGACGTCCCCGGTTTTCCGGAAATCGCCGGCAGCGAGCTTACCGGGCGCCTCTTGCAGCAGGGCGCCCGCTTCGCACCGCTCTTTGCCTTCGGGCGTACCGTCCTGGAGATCGGTTGCGACCGTGCCGGGCAGTGGCAGGCCAGCCTGGACGACGGCGGATGCATCGGTGCACGTCATGTCGTGCTTGCAACCGGACTTGGCCGGTTTTCCGTGACCGATGGCGGCAACGGGCCGGCGCTCGAGCCGGGGCCGGCCGCGCAGTGGCCGCTACGGCGTGAGCGTGGGGCGTTCTCGGTCGATCCGGGCACGCTGGAGACGTCGCAGCCGGGGCTTTTCGCAATCGGCGACGCCTGCGACTATCCGGGCAAGGTCAAGCTCATCCTGTCGGCCTTCCACGAAGCGGCGCTCGCTACCCAGCAGATCCGACGCCGCATCGCCGGCGGCAGCAAGCCGCAGGTCGAATACACCACGACGTCCAGGCGTGTGCGCCAACGGCTGGGTGTGGCCGGCGCCTGAAATGCTGAAACGGTAGGGGAACATCAGGCGCTGCGGCCGCTCTCCGCAAAAAATTGCCTCGCCGGCCCTGTGGACGAGCGAGGCCAGGTGGGCGCATCAGGAGCAGGCGAGGGAGGGAGCACCTGCCGCATGAATAAGACGCGCCGGGAGAACCTGCTGTAAAGCTTGTGATATTCGTGCCGAAAGAAGAGATGTTCCTCCTGCTCGACGATGAATCCAACGATAAAACGATTCTCGAGCAAGCGCCATCACTAGATTTAGCACCTCATTATGAGGGGGGGATGGCCGATCTACTGGCGGAGTAGGACCTTATACATCAGGCGTTGCCTTTGATGGCCCGCAACTATTTGGAGCGCTCGAGCCGGTACGTCAGCAGGCGCAGCATGCGTTCGTTGAAGTTGGCCGCTTCCACCCGGTCGAAGCGGGCCTGGTCCTTGTCGTGGGCCTCGACTGCGGCAGCTGTGATCTTGTCCACCTGCGCCTGCAGCTGGTCGCAGGTGCGCCCAGGCCGCAGCGCCTTCAACTCCTGCTCCAGATCACGGGCATGCTGCCGGGCGATCTCGGCGTGCCGTTCCTCATGCCGCTTGATGTCGCTGTAGAGAGTGTCCCAGACGAGGCCGAGCGATTTGCTGGCGCTGCGGCGGTATTTCCAACGTGGCAGGATGATATTGGTCGACACCGTCACCCGGGCATCGCCGACATAGCATTTGTCGCCGCGCCGGACATAGGAAACCGATCCGCCGAAGCGGATCTTCGTGGCCCCGGGGTGACGCGAGCCGGAGTTCTTCATCTGCGGTCCGCGGCGATTGAGTTCGTCGTCCAGTTCCGCCGCGGTGCGGCCGCCCACCGAAAAATAGGAGAACGACTTGCTGGTGATCGTCTCGCCGGCAGCGGGGATGGCCGCCGCCGTCAGTGACAGCAGCAGCAGAATCGGTCGGAGCGGCTTGGCAATGGACGGCATACGGTCCTCGGCAGGGATTAAATTGCAGGATAACCCTAACTGCGTTTCTTGTTCAAAGATTTAAGAGCAGGATTACTTCGGTGGGCGGCGGGCTGGCAAAGCGGTTGAACTCGGTTCGCCCTTGAGGCATAGCCACGATTTGGCGCAACGCTCTCGCACGGGCGCCGCATCGCTGACGGATGATCCCATGTACTCTGCTTTCGAGCCTTTTCACTGGTCCCTTGCCCACGGACGCAGCCTCCTACTCGGGCCACAAGGCCTGATCATGGCAATCGTAAACGTCACGCCGGATTCTTTCTCCGACGGCGGTCGGCATGACACGACGGAGCGGGCGATCGAGCACGCGCGCCGGTGCATCGCCGCGGGCGCACGCATTCTCGACATCGGCGGCGAGTCGACCCGGCCCGACGCCGCCGCGGTCTCGCCGGCGGAGGAGCAGGACCGCGTGCTCCCGGTGATCGCAGCACTTGCGCGCGAGGGCGAGGCGGTGATCTCGGTCGACACCTATCGCGCCGAGACGGCGCGGCTGGCGATCGAGGCGGGGGCGCATATCGTCAATGACGTCCACGGCCTGCAGCGGGAACCGGACATCGCCCGCGTCGCTGCCGAGACCGGCGCGGGGCTCTGCATCATGCATACGGGAAGGGACCGGCAGAAGCTGCCCGACGTGATCGACGACCAGTTCGCCTTCCTGGAGCGATCGCTGGAGATCGCACGCAGCGCCGGTGTCCTGGACCAGGCGATCGTGCTCGATCCGGGCTTCGGCTTCGCCAAGGATACCGACGAGAACATGGAACTCATGGCGCGCTTCGAGGAACTGCTCCGGTTCGAACGGCCCATACTGGCGGGCACCTCGCGCAAGCGCTTTGTCGGCGCGGTCACCGGCCGCGACGCGGCGGACCGGGACGCTGGAACCGCAGCGACGACGGTAATGCTGCGCCTGGCGGGGGCGGCGGTATTCCGGGTGCACGATGTCGCAATCAACAGGGACGCGCTCGTCATGGCCGATGCTATGGTGGCGGCACGACTTAAGGCGTCCGCCCACTCCGGGCGTTGAAGGACTGTAGGCAAGATGACCAGAACTTATACGATCACGCTAAAGAACTGCGCGTTCTTCGCCCGCCACGGCCTGCATGAAGCCGAGGAGGTCCTCGGACAGCGCTTCTTCGTCGATGCGGAACTGGAGGTCGCGCCCTCGCGGCCGCTCTCCGACGACCGGATGGAATCGACCGTCGACTACGGCGTCGCGTTCAAGGAGATCGAGGCGATCGTCACCGGCCGCCGGCATTTCCTCATCGAGGCGCTGGCGCAGGAGATCGCCACCTCGCTCTGCACGCGCTTCCCCCAGGTCAAGCGCGCGAAAATTTCCGTGCGCAAGCCGAGTGCGCCGATCGCCGGCGTGCTCGACTATGTGCAGGTGACGGTCGATCATGCCGTCTGAACAGTTCGGCCACCGCGCATCGCTGGGGCTGGGCGGCAACATCGGCGATCCGATCGCGGCCATGCGCAGGGCCTTGCTCGCCCTTGACGCGCGCCCGGACTGCCGGGTGGCGGCCGTGTCGGAACTCTATCGCACCCCGCCATGGGGCAAGACCGACCAGGCGTGGTTCTTCAATGCCTGTGCACTCGTCGACACGTCGCTTTCCCCCGAGGCGCTGCTCGATGCCTGCCTCGAAGTGGAGCGGGAGATGAAGCGCGAGCGCGTCGAACGCTGGGGACCGCGCACGATCGACATCGACGTTTTGACCTATGACGATCGCCGTCAATCCTGCGGGCGGCTTGAGATCCCGCATCCGCGCATGACCGGACGTGGTTTCGTGCTGATGCCGCTTGCGGACATTGCGGGGGAAATGGTGGTCGAAGGGCGGACGGTCAGGTCGTGGCTTTCACAGGCGGACGTGACCGGCATCGAGCGGGTCGGCGAGGGACGGCAATGGTGGCGGGCGCCGGCCGATCCTACTTGATCGAGCCGACCGCCATCGTGTCGACCTTGCGGTTGAGCGCCATGCCGATGACCGGCACCATCGTCTCGCCGACCTTGACCGAGATCGTCACGTTCATCGTGTTGTCGTCCTGCAGGCGGGCGATCATGGCGCCGTTCAGCTTCTGCCGGTTGATGGCGACGACCACCTTGTCGCCGGAGACGTTGCCCGACAGGATGTCCAGCCCCTTGCCGGCCGCGCCGTCCAGGAACTTGCCCTTGTACGTGCCGCCCGTGCGGGTAATCGTTGCCGACATCGGCTGCTTGAACACGCCGACACGGCAATGGCCATCGAGCTTGATGCCGAGGCCGTCGGTTGCCGCCGGATCGCCGCTGAGATTGCAGGTGAACTTCGTGCCCTTGTACTTGCCGGCGACGATTTCGCCCGGGCCCTGCCAGGTGCCTGCGACCTGATCGAAAAACGCCTTGTCGCGCGAATCGGCCTGGACCGGGCTTGCGGTGGCGGAAACGGCAAGAAGAGCCGCTGCGAAGCCGCGGGCGATCAAAGAGGTGCGCGAGTACATGAACGTTCCTTGACGGGCTGGTCGGTTTGTCGGGTTCAGCCTTGCGCGAAAATGGTTAATGGCCGGTTTCGATCCGACGCGTTGCGCGCCGATTTGGTGCGGCACGCCGGCTGGTTTGTCGTGAGCGGCTGCCTTCGGCGCAGGTGCTGGAACCTGGTGCTTCGAGCGAAGTTGGGGCTCCGGCAGGCTCCGTGCTCCCAATGGTCACATTGCGGGCTGGGGCTCGGGGCGTATGAGACCGAATTCCCGGCGGGCTGGGTGCGCAAGTTCCTGGCCCGTTGCCTTTGGGGGGACCACTACACCTTGCTTTGACTGGCGAACCAGGCTCAGGGCGTTTCCTTTTCGCGGCCCATCGGCACCCCCGGTGACAGGTCGCCGAGGAAATCACCGATGCCCGGCCGCTTCAGGGCCCGGAAGGGCATCGGGCGGCAGAGATCCATCGCGGCGATGCCGATCCGAGCCGTCATCAGCCCGTTGATCACCCCTTCGCCGAGCCGCGCCGACAGTTTCGAGGCAAGGCCGTGGCCCAGCACCTGCTGCACGAGGCTGTCGCCGACCGCGATCGAGCCGGTGACCGCGAGATGGGCGATCACGTCGCGCATCAGGCGTAGCAGGCCGAGGCTGCCCGGGCGGCCGCCATAGAGCTCGGCCATCGCCCGGATCAGCCGGCTGCATTCGTAGAGCACGTAGGCGAGATCGACGAGCGCCCGCGGCGAGACGGCGGTGACGATCGAAACGCGCTTGGCTGAGGCGAGGATCAGCGCGCGGGCCTCGCGATCGAGCGGCGCCAGCAGTTCACGTTCGGCGAGGTCGAGGAGGTGCGGGGCGTCGATGATGTCGCCCTCGGTCTCGCGAAGCCGTTCCCGGCCGCGTGCCGTCTGCGGCCGGGCCGCGAGAAGATGGGTGAGGCGGGCGACCACTTTTCGGGCCGGGGCGGGTCCAGCCGCTGCGGCCGCATCGCTCGCCTCCTGCTTGATGTCCTGCACCGCGGCAAGCCGCCGGAGGCCGAAGAGTTCGCGAAGGACGACGCCAAGCAGCGCCAATGCGCCGATGGCGGCTGTACCTGCGGCAAGATAGCCGAGCCAGTCGCTGCGCGAGAAGAGGTCGCGTATCAGGCTGTCGATCCAGAGGCCGATCGCCAGCGACAGCAGGATTCCGAAGGCGGTCGTCACGATCCGGCCGAGCGTGATCCGCCGCCGGCGCGGGCGGGCTTCCTCGACGGGCGGGAGCGTCTTCAGGTCGACCGTGGTCGCGGCGAATGGATCGTCGGTGTCCGGCGTGAGAATGACGCCTTCGCTGTGCCGGGAGGGCGGGCGCTGCGCAGGACGCACCGGCTTCGCCGCCGGCTCCTCCGGGATCGCAAAGGCGGCGGGGCGCCGCCCGGTCGGGCGCTTGTCGTTCATGCCAGCCGGTCTCCGATCAGATATTGTAGCGCACGATCGAGCCGGATGTGCGGAATGGAGAGCTTCAGTTCCTCGCCGGCGGCCTGCATCTCTGGCGGACGGAAGCGGACGAAATTGAGGGTGGGTGCAAGAGGCCCGTCAGCACCCGTTTCGGCCGCCTCGAAGAGCGCCTGCGGGTCTGCCGGCAGGTCGCCGGGGAAAATGGCGGTCTTGCGGTTGCCGTCGAAGGTCTCGCCGTCGATCGTCTCGCCGGCCATCGGCGTGCCGACGATCACCGGCAGCTCCGTGCCGTCCTGCTTGACCGTCGCTTCCCGGGTGGCGCGGACGGAGGCCAGCGCCATCACCTCGACGCCGGCGCCGCTCATGCCGATTCGCTTGACGGCACGCTCGACGAGCCGCCGGGTCAGGGCCTCGAGATGCGGATGGTTTTCGTGGTGCAGGTGGTCGGCCTTGGTCGCGGCGACCACGACGCGGTCGATGCGGCGTGTCAGGAGCGAGCTCAGGAAACCGGTGGTTCCGGGGCGGAAGCAGGCCATGACGTCGCCGAGTGCGCGTTCCAGGTCCCGCACCGCTTCGGCGCCGCGATTGACCGCCTGCAGCGCGTCGATCAGAACGATCTGGCGATCGAGTCGCGCGAAGTGCTCGCGGAAGAACGGCTTGACCACATGCGTCTTGTAGGCTTCGTAGCGCCGCTCCATCATCGCCCAGAGCGAGCCCTTCGGCGCGTTGCCGTCGGGCAGGTTCGGCAGCGGTGCAAAGGTGAGCGCCGGCGAGCCTTCGAGGTCGCCGGGCATCAGGAAGCGCCCCGGGGGGAGCGTCGACAGCGAGCGCTCGTCCGATTTGCAGGCCTTCAGGTAGCGGGTGAACAGATCGGCCAGCCGGCGTGCCGCCGCCTCGTCGGCCGGGGCGCGCGGGTCGAGCAGGGCGGTGGCGCCGAGCCATTCGGCGGAAAGAAGGCTGCGCACGCCGGAGCGGGCGAGGGCGACCGTCGTCTGGCTGAAGGCGGAAAAATCCTGGCCGAGCAGCGGCAGATCCAGAAGCCATTCGCCGGGATAGTCGACGACATCGACGGACAGCCGGCCGGGCGACCACAGGCGGCCCCAGCCGCTGGCGCTTTCGTAGTCAAGGGTGATGCGCAACTGGGAGATCGCCCGGGTGGAGTCCGGCCAGAGGCGTTCGCCGACAAGGGCGCGGATGTGCTCTTCGTACTGGAAGCGCGGCACGGCATCGTCGGGCTGCGGTTCGAGCCGTACCCGCGAGATGCGCCCGGACCGGGCCGCTTCGAACAGCGGCAGCCGGCCGCCGTTCAGGAGATTATGGACGAGCGAGGAAATGAACACCGTCTTTCCGGCCCGTGACAGTCCGGTGACGCCGAGGCGGACGGTCGGATGGACGAGGTTCGCCGCGCGATCGGTGAGATTGTCGAGAGCGATCAGGGCGTCGTCTGCAAGGTTGGTCAGTGTCGGCAATACAATCCCCGGTGCGGTCGGTTTCTGCCGATATAGGTACGGGCGGCGGCCGCAAAAAGGCGGTGCGAGCGCAATTCACAGGCCGGCTTCAAGACGCGGAATGCGGCGTGATGAAGCAGGACAGCCGCCCGCCGCTGAAATCCTTGTCGTTCGGCCGGCTGTCGAAATCGATGGTGGCAAGCGCCGCCGTGGGAAATCCGCCCGGTGCCGCCGTGTCGGCGATCACCTGGCCGACGGTCAGCCGGAAGAACTGCTCGATCATCGGATTATGGCCGACGATCATGACGGCGGTCTCGACCCGTTCGGCGAAGGCGACCTCCGCATAGGACTGGACGGTGCCGCCATAGAGCGCATCGACATATTCGACCGGCAGGTCCTCGCCGAGCGTCCGGCGCAGCGGCTCGGCGGTTTCCCGGCAGCGAACCGCCGTGGAGGAGATGACGACCTGCGGCCGGTAGCCCTGGTCGGCCATTTCCTCGGCTAGGATCTCGGCTTCCGCATAGCCCTGTTCGTCGAGCGTCCTGTCGAAATCCGTGCGCCCCGGTTCCGTCCAGCCCGCCCGCGCGTGCCGCAGAAGATAGAGCCGGAACATGCCGGAAACTGCCGTCGCCACGCCTTCGTCCTCGCCTCGATGCCTGCGGTGATCTTCGTTTTCCATCCCCGGGCGGAAAAGATCAACCGATTTTGCTTCGACGCCGGGCGCCGACTGCAGGCCGAAGCCGCACCGGCAACTGCGCGCCGGTCGGGGAGGGTGGTCCTTACCTGGCGCGCGGGCAAGGTCTTCGAGGCAGGCAACAGCTTGCTTGCAAGCCTCATTGGAGGACTCGCCAACGGGTTGTTATCGCGGCGCAATAATCACCGGTTAAAACTGTGCGAGTCGCTCGATTTCAAAATTTGCCGTGCAAGATGAGGCAGGCTTGAATCGGTTGATCCACAGGGATATACAGCGCACCTTGAGATGTTCTTCAGGAGAATCGCGTTGAGTGAGAAGATCGATCTTAGTACCTTTGTCCTCAATGAAGACGAAGAGTTCATGAGTGCCAACCAGCGGGCGTACTTTCGAGCCAAGCTGAATGCCTGGAAGAACGACATTCTGCGCGAAGCGCGCGAGACGCTCGATCATCTGGCCGAAGAAAGTGCAAACCATCCGGACCTGGCGGACCGGGCCTCGTCCGAGACCGACCGCTCCATCGAACTGAGGGCTCGCGACCGGCAACGCAAGCTGATCGCCAAGATCGATGCGGCGCTGCAGCGTCTGGACGAAGGAACCTATGGCTACTGCGAGGAGACGGGGGAGCCGATCGGACTGAAGCGCCTGGACGCACGGCCGATCGCCACCTTGTCGATCGAGGCGCAGGAGCGCCACGAACGTCGCGAGAAGGTCTATCGCGACGAGTGATCGCTCCGGCGGTCGCGCAGCGGCGAGGAGGGGCCCGCTGCACGTGCCGCATGGCCGGATCAACAGCTGCGATACTTACGCAGCGCGTCGCCTTGGGAAACAACCATTGGGCCCGCCGGGAATTCCGGCGGGCTTTTTTGTCTGGTTGATCCGGCCGTTTGCGGGGCGGTAGCCACCGGCCGAAACCTTCGGGTCAGCAGCCCGACGGTGCGGCAAGCGGCTCGCCGCTCAGGTCTTGCGGCTGGCGGAGAGTTCTCCCAGCAGGCGGGTCATCTCCGCCTCCGTTTCCTCGCGGCTCTTCGGCGGCTCGGCGTGCGATTCGAGCGTCGCCGGCTCGGTGCGTCCCGGCCCGCCAGGGCCGGAAACGGGCCGGGGCGGGGCCGTGGCGATCTCTGCTTCCAGCAGCCGCTCGAATTCGCTCACCAGGGCCGGATTGTCGGCGGCGGGCCGCTGCGACGCGGGTACCAGGTCCGGCGCGACCGATGCTCCGTTCCGGCCGGTGAACTGGGGAGAGATCCGCTCGCTGCCGGTGCCGACCGGACTGGTCAGGACCCGGTCGCGGGCGCGGTCGAGCGCATCGATCGCGCTGCGCTCCGAGACCACCGACGCCTGGATGCCAGGCTGGTCAGGGGTCGGCGCGACGACGAGCGGAGGGGCGGCGGGTCGCGGCGGCGGTGCGGCCTGTTGGCCGGCAGGACGCGCCGGCGCGCTGTCGTCGCCATAGAGGACGTGGCCCATCGACGAAATGCCTGCCGACAGGTGGCTGTCTGCGGGTACCGGGCGCCTGGTCTCGACAGGCGGCTGGCTCCGTTCGGCGGCCGCGGCCGGTGGCGCCGGCTCCGCAGGGCGGGGCGGCATGGCTGGCTGTGCAGCCGCCACAACGGCGGTTGCCTCCTGGGCAGGGTTTTCGTGCGGCTGAGATTGCTCCGCTACGACGCCGGAGGGAAGGATGCGGCTTTCGATGACTATATCGGTCGGACCGCCGATCATCAGCAGATGCTCGACGTCGTCGCGCCGGACGAGAACAAGCCGCCGGCGGGTGTCCACGGCAGCGGCGTCGAGCACGGACAGGCGCGGCTGGCGGTTGCGGCCACCGCGGATGAAGGGCGAGGCGGGGCGGCGGCGGACGATCCACAGCACAAGCGCCAGGCAAGCCAGGCCGAGCAGAACGGCGATCGCGGCCACCAGGAACTTCGTGCCGTATTGGGCGATTATGTCCTCGAACATGAAGGGCTACTCCTTGGCGACACGTTCCGTCCATTTGACGGCTTTTTTCGGGCCCGTACAAGCATGGCAGGCGGCTCGTCCTGTAAAGTCTGGCGGCGGAATGTGCAATCGAGCGTGCGGGGGCGGCTCGCAAGGCGCCATATTCCCTGTGAATAGGGGGCGATCGCTTTCATTCCCTTGCTTTTTGGTCTTCTCTCAAACAGCTAATAGTGATTCCTCGAAGGCTCCGGCATTGCGCCGTCTTCGGGATGCAATGCGAGGGGGCGATGTCTAGGATCCGCCAGGAGGTAGAGTATCAGGCGCCGCTCGTCGAGCGGGGCAGCCGCCCGGGTGTGATCCTGCGGATCGTGCTTCTGGCGATCGTGCTGACCGCCTCGGCGGGCGCTTTCATCGTCTTCAAGCACCAGCTCGACAACGAGATCGTGCTCGGCATCCTCGGCGTGCTGGCGATGGTCGGCATCTTCTTCTTCGTCTCGGCGATGATCGGGTTCATCGAGATCATGCCGCAGTCGCGCCCGGACGAGCTGACCCAGACCTTCGTCGACACGCAGCCCGAGGGCACGCTGATCACCGACCGCAAGGGGCGCATTGTCTATGCGAACGCCGCCTACGGGGCGCTCACCGGGGCCACCCGCGAAAGCGAGGCACAGACGCTGGAGGCGCTGTTCTCGCGCGACCGTGAGGCAGCCGAATCCGTCTACCGGCTGACCAACGGCCTGCACGAGGGCAAGGAAGGCGCGGAGGAGTTCCGCCTGCTGCGGCCGCTTGCGCCGGCTGCGACCGGCGGAACCGGGCCGGGCTGGTATCGGTTGAAGGCCCGCGTGCTGCCGCCTCGCGAGAAAGGCGGGCCGTCGCTCTACGTCTGGCAGATCGCCGACATCACCTCCGAGCGGGACGAGCAGGAGCGCTTCTTCAAGGAGCTGCAGAACGCCATCGACTATCTCGACCATGCGCCGGCCGGGTTCTTCTCGGCGGGCCGCCGCGGCGAAATCCTCTATCTGAACGCCACGCTCGCCGACTGGCTCGGCATCGACCTGACGAAGTTCCATCCGGGATCGCTGTCGATCGGCGATCTCGTCGCCGGCGAGGGGCTGGCGCTGGTGCAGTCGGTGCAGGCCGAGCCCGGGGCGAAGCGGACCGAGACGCTGGAGCTCGACCTGCGCCGCTCGAACGGCCGCAGCCTGCCGGTGCGGCTCGTGCACCGCGCCACCGCGACCCGCGACGGCGCCCCCGGCGAAAGCCGCACGATCGTGCTGGCACGCGAGGGAATGGACGAGACCGAGCAGTCCGGCTCGCTCGCCGCGCGGCGGTTCACGCGCTTCTTCAACAACACGCCGATGGCGATCGCCTCGGTCGACGGGGAAGGGCGCATCCTGCGGACCAACGCCCCGTTTCTCAAACTGTTCTCGGGGGTCGTGTCGCGCGATGACATCGATCGCGGCGTGCCGCTGGAAAGGGTCATCCATGACAGCGACCGGCCGCGCTTCGAGGCGGCGCTGGCGGCGGCGCGCGACCGCCAGGGCGACATCGCGCCGTTCGATTCGCTGCATCCGGGCGACGACGGCCGGCACTTCCGCTTCTACGTCAACGCCGTGATCGACCAGAGCGACCAGGCGCCGGAAGAGGCGGCGATCGTCTATGCCGTCGAGATCACCGAGCAGAAGGCGCTCGAGCGGCAGATGGCGCAGACCCAGAAGATGAACGCGGTCGGCACGCTGGCCGGCGGCATCGCGCACGACTTCAACAACGTGCTGACGGCGATCCTGCTCTCCTCCGATCACCTTTTGCTTTCGGCCCGGCCCTCCGACGCGAGCTTCGCCGACCTGATGGAGATCAAGCGCAACGCCAACCGCGCCGCCGTGCTGGTGCGGCAGCTGCTGGCCTTCTCGCGCAAGCAGACGATGCGGCCGAGCGTGCTGCAGATGACCGACGTCATCGGCGACCTGCGCATGCTCGTCGACCGCATGACCGGCACCAACGTCCGCATCGAGGTGGATTATGGCCGCGACCTGTGGCCGGTGAAGACCGACCTCGGCCAGTTCGAGCAGGTGCTGATCAACCTCGCCGTCAACGCGCGCGACGCGATGCCGGACGGCGGCACCATCACCTTCCGGACCCGCAATGTCTCGGCCGCGGAAGCCGCCGCCTACAACTACCGCGAACTGCCGCCGGCCGAGTATGTCGAGATCGACGTCGTCGACCAGGGCACCGGCATTCCGCCGGAACTGCGCGACAAGATTTTTGAGCCCTTCTTCACCACCAAGGATGTCGGCAAGGGCACCGGGCTCGGCCTGTCGATGGTCTACGGGATCATCAAGCAGAGCGGCGGCTATATCTTCCTCGATTCCGAGGTCGGCCGCGGAACGACCTTCCGGATTTTCATGCCGCGCCATATCGAGGAGAGCGTGGCCGCCGTGCCGGCAGCCGACGCCGCGGCCGAGAGCAGCCGGGCGGTTGCCGCCGCAGCACCCGCGCAGGAGCCGCGCGACCTCACCGGCGGCTCGGCCGTCGTCCTGCTCGTCGAGGACGAAGAGGCGGTGCGCCGCGGCGGCAAGCGGATGCTGGAGACGCGCGGCTATACCGTGCACGAGGCGGGCTCGGGCGTCGAGGCGCTCGACATCATGGACGAGCTGGACGGCGCGGTCGACATCGTCGTCTCCGACGTCGTCATGCCGGAAATGGACGGGCCGACGCTGCTGACCGAACTGCGCAAGCGCCACCCGGACCTGAAGTTCATCTTCGTTTCCGGCTATGCCGAGGACGCCTTCGCCCGCAACCTGCCAGCCGACGCCAAGTTCGGCTTCCTCCCGAAACCGTTTTCGCTGAAGCAGCTCGCCGAAGCGGTGCGCGAGATGCTGGACGGGTGAGAGGGGCTCCCACCGCCCATGCTACAATCAAGGTGCTCGGGGCGCCGCTGCATCACGACTCGGGCGACGCCGCTACGCCGGTGGCAGTGCGGTAGTCTTCGACGAAACGATCCAGTTCGGCGCGTTCGAGATCGGACACCGCCCAGTAGCTGAAGCCGCTGCCCGTCCAGCTCACCATGTTGTAGCCGTTGGCCTGCTTGCTTTGCGGGCCGGACGTTCCGGCCGCTGCCGGCACCGCCACCACCGTGATGAGATGCTCGTTGTGGCGGTAGACGAGCGTTGGCACGGCGTTGCCACGGATGACGTCGACGCGGCCGCCGACAAGCGCGAAGCCTTTCGCCGCCAGATCGGGCGCCGGTGGCGAAAGGCCGATGCGGTTGTCGAGCCAGGGCTTTACCGTGTGGCGGTCGGACGAGGCGATATCGACCGGGTTTGCGGCAAGCAGGCTGCGGCGATGAGTGCTTGCCACGAGGTCGCTGGCGGTTTCGCCTGGGCTATTCGCCCCCAGCCAGTAGCCGCCGCTCCCGGCCACCACGAAGGCGAGGGCGACGGAGGCGGCCAACGCCCGCCAGTCCGCCTGCCGGCGTGGTTGCCGAACGGGGGATGTAGGACCCGAAACGCCGGCGGCGGCCTCGATCCTGTCGAGCAGCCGCCTGCCAACCTCCGGGCGTTCGAGCCGGGCAAGTGCCGCGCGCGTGGCGACGATGGCCTCATGGGCCTTGCCCATCTCCGGTTCGTCGGCGACACGGCGTTCGAGCGCCGCCGCGGCGGGCGCGTCGAGTTCACCGTCGACAAGCGCGTTCAGCAGCAAAAGATCGGCTTCCGGCGGCAGTCTGGCGTCAGTCACGATGGGCCTCCGCGATCGAGATGGCGAGCATGAGGCGCGCACGCGACAGTCGCGACATCACCGTTCCGATCGGCAATGACAAAAGGTCGGCGATCTCGCGATAGCTCAGTTCGTTGAATTCACGCAGCACCAGAACCTCGCGCAGCAGCGCCGGCAACGCATCGACGGCCCGCTGGACGGCGGCGGCCTCGGCCTTGCGGATCAGTTCGGCCTCCGGCGTCAGGATCGCAGTATCGGTGGAAGCTGCGTCTGCCGTCTCGGCCAGCCGATCGATCTCCGCGTCGTCGCCGAGCGCCAGGACCGCTTTCGGCCGGTTCTTCGCCATCCAGGTGAACGCCGTGTTGCGTACGATGGCCAGCAGCCAGGCACGCGGATGCCGAACGGTGCCTCTCCCGGTCGCCGCGTAAGCCCTGAGGCAAGCCTCCTGCACGACGTCCTCCGCGTCATCGCGATTGCCCGTCAGCCCGCGCGCGAACATCAGCGCATCCTGAAGGTGCGGCACGACCAGTTCCCGGAACCGGGTCGCGGGCTGATCCTCGTGCAAGGCGCTCGGGTCCTTCTTTGCCGCGGCGGCCGAGGGAGCCGCTGCGGAGGGTCATTTGACGACGATGCTACCCTTCATGAAGGGGTGCAGACCACAGAAATAAGCGATGGTGCCGGGTTGGGAGAAGGTCCAGACGAAACTGTCGTCTGTATCGAGGGCCCCGGAGCGGAAGCTGCCGTCGCCCGCCACGATCGTGTGGACCATGTCATCGGAATTGACGAAGCGGACCGTGTCGCCGCGCGAGATCGTCAATGCCTGCGGCTTGAAGGTGAAATTGGAGATCGTCACCTGCGTCTCCGTCGCGCCGGCCGGGGCTATCGGCAGGGCAAGAAGGGCGATTAGCGTGGTGCCGAGCCCCATCCTGAGGGCCTTCTGCAGCATGCCGGGAATGATTTTTGATGGTTGCTTGTTCATGACGGCGTACTCATGCGAGCGTGGTATCGGTGATCGCGAGCCTCTCCTCGCCGACCGTGAAATCGACGGAGGTCAGGCCCAGCATCGAGCGCAACTGGTCAGCCGGCACGATCATGGGGCCGGGCTTGTCGGCTCTGCCAGGTTGCGGTTGCGGAAAGGCCGTCGAGCGGGCGGTATGGAAGACCATGTTGCCCTCCACCTTCTGCATGATCTGGTGGATGTGGCCGTTGAGAACGGTCACGGATCCGAAGCGCCGGAGCAGCGTCAGTGCTTGCGCGGCGTCCTCGGTGCCCCAGCCCCATTGCGGATAAATCGACCACAGCGGGATATGGGCGAAGACGACGATGGGTGTGGAGGCCGGGCGCCCGTCGAGGTCGCTCTTCAGCCAGGCGAGTTGCTCGGCGCCGAGATTGCCGAGGCCCCCGGCCTTGAGATCGAAGACATTGACCAGCCCGATGAAATGGACCCCGTCGCGGTCGAATGAATGCCAGCCCGCACCGTGCGTTCCCTTTCCGTAGCGATCGAGATAGGCCTTGCCCTGTTCCGGATCGATCAGGTCGTGCTCGCCGGGGACATAGAAGACCTCCAGTCCGGTGCTGCCGATGATGCGGGCGGCATCGTCGAATTCACCGGCCTTGGACAGATGGGTGATGTCGCCCGTGTGGATCATGAAGGCGGGCTTCACCGGAAGCGCCTTGACCCTGTCGATCGCCTCGGTCAGCGTATCGACGGCGGTGACACTGGCTTCCTTGTCGAAGCCGATATGGCTGTCCGAGATCTGCAGGAAGGTCATCGCCCCTTGCGCGGCTTCTGCGGCCCTGGCCGCATCGAGCAAGCCGAGCGACTTGGGGATGCCGCCCGAGACGGTCCACAGCACGCCCGTTCCCGCCCACACCATGCATTCGAGCGCATGCCGGCGCGTCAGCACGAAGCCGGTATCGGTCTCTTGTTCGTCCTTGCGCATGTCCGTTCTCCTTCCGAACGTCGTCGTTCGAGGAGGAGACCGAGGAAGCTGCGCGCTTATTCTGGGGAAGCGCTCACTTTCTTGTGAGCCGGGGCGCGGGAGAAACTTGGCCGCTGGAGGCTGTCCATCGTGGATCCGCGGACATGTCTGCCCATGATGTTGAAGTGGTGCGGACGACGGGGGTCGAACCCGTACGGATCACTCCGAGGGATTTTAAGTCCCTTGCGTCTACCAGTTTCGCCACGTCCGCCTGCATGCGTCGGTAACGGAGGTTTGGGGGCCGATCAAGGGGGCATCGCACTTTTGGCCGGTGATCGGGATCGGCGATCGCAAAGGTGGTCGGGCAAGGCGCCGTGGACCTGCGCCCGGCGCCGGACGCGAGCCGATCCGAGATGGCTGCGGTGGCACGGCCGCCAGGGCGTCCCTGTCACGGCGCGATCGAAAATTTTTGGTCCGACAGGGCGACGGCGCCGCTGATGCCGTCGCGGAAGCGGTAGCGCAGCACGTAGTCGCCGGCCGGCGGGCCCTCGACGTTGAGCGTCAGCTTGGCGAAGACTTCCTGGTTGCGGACGAAGCCGCGGAAGGTGAACGAGCCGAAGGCCTTCTGCTCGGCGAGCGTGTCGCCCTTGCCGTTCAGAAGTTCGAGGTCGACGGTGAACTGCGCCTCGAGCCGGCCCTCGTCGACCGGCCGCCAACTGAGGCCGACCGGCTCGACATAGGAGATCAGCGGCTCGCCGGGCTTGTAGACGGTGTTCAGCCGCGGCTCGTACATGCCGTAGCCTTGCGGCGCTTCGGTAACGAAGGTCGCCCGGCCGATCGAGAACGGCAGGGTGGAAGAAAAGGTGCCGAAGGCGTCGCGCAGCACGTCGTGCGCGCCGACCGGATTGCCGCCGTTCGCCAGCTGCTCGGCCCGGGTGGCGGCGTCCACCAGCGGGCCGGCGCCGGCGGGAGCGGCAAGCAGGGCGAGTGCTGCGGCAAGCGATAGCGCGGATGCAAAAGACCTCGTAGGCATCTGTCCTCCCGACGGATCATCCCCTTTTTAGAGGATGCGCGAGACGTCGAGGGGCCGTCAAGGACGGGTGTTCTCAGCTTTTCCAGAACAGCGGCGTCAGGACCACCAGCACGGTCAGCACCTCGAGACGGCCGAGCAGCATCATCAGCGACAGGATGTACAGCGATGCATCGCCGAATGTGGAGAAGTTCCCGGCCGGGCCGACGACCGGGCCGATGCCCGGGCCGACATTCGACAGGGCCGTGACGACGGAGGAGACCGCCGTCAGCACGTCGTGGCCGAGGGCGCCGAGCGCCAGGCTGCCGATCACCCACAGCATGAGATAGGTGCAGAAGAACAGGAAGACCGTCCGCTGCGTGTCCTGGTCGACCGTGGCGCTGCCATAGCGGACGGCGTGGATGCCGTTCGGATAGATCAGCTTGTAGAGGCCGGCGCGGATCGAGCTGAAGATGATGACGAAGCGGTAGGCCTTGATGCCGCCGGCGGTCGAACCGGAGCAGCCGCCCAGGAAGGTGGCGAAGAAGGCCAGCACCACCACGAACGGCCCCCAGAGCGTGTAATCCTCGCTCGCAGCCCCGGTCGTCGAGAGGATCGACGCCATCGAGAAGAAGGCGTGCGTCACCGCCTGGTGGAATTCGACGCCGTTGGCGAGCCGGTGGTAGACGGCCGCGGCGATCGAGAAGAGGGTGAGATAGCCCAGGAAGACGAAGATCTGCGGATCGCGCAGCGCGTCCAGCCGCCCGCGCACCATCAGCACGATCAGGATCGAGAAGGGCAGGCTGCAAAGCGTCATGAAGAAGGTGGCCGCCCAGAGGATCGGCAGGCTCTTGAAATAGCCGAAGGATGCGTCGTGCGTCGAAAATCCGCCGGTCGCCACCGTCGACATCGCATGGTTGATGGCGTCGAACCGGCTCATGCCGAGCGTGGCGTAGGTGATCGCGCAGACCAGGGTGATGCCAACATAGACGACGATGAAGGCGCGGGTGTAGGTGGCGATGCGCGCGAACGGTTTTTCGTTCGTCTCGGACGATTCCATCTTGAAGAACGACATGCCGCCGACGCGCAGGTAGGGCATGACGAACAGCCCGACGGCGACGATGCCGATGCCGCCGAGCCAGTGCAGCAGCGAACGCCACATCAGGATGCCCGGCGGGGCGTGGTCGAGGCCGACGATCACCGTCGAGCCGGTGGTGGTGATCGCCGAGACCGATTCGAACAGCGCCTTCGAGAAGTCGAGGTTCATCGACGACAGCCAGAGCGGGATGGCGCCGCCCAGCGCGAACACCGCCCAGAGCAGGTTGACGAGCAAGAAGCCCATCTTCTTGTTGAACGGCGGCGGACCGGCGTAGGTCGCCGCCGCGGCGATCAGCGAGAAGCCGCCCACGATTGCGGCCGAAACCAGAAAAACCTTCCAGTCGGGATGGCCATAGTAGAGGTCCACCACGAACGGCACCAGCATCGCAAGCGAGAGGTACAGTCCACAGATGGCGGCGATATGGATGGCGGAGCGATAGATCGTGGCGTTCAAGGTCGTCTCGTTCTGCTTGGCGTCCCGTACACGATCCGAATCGAAGGGAGCGGGTGGCCTCCGCGGCCGCGATATGCAATAGCGAGTGCCACCCGCAAACTCAAGGACGGCGGCAGCCCATGAAACAGGACGTCGAACGTGCCACCGAAGCCGTGCGCACGCTTTTCCCCGAAACCCCGCTGCAGCTCAACGAGCACCTCAGCGCCCGTTACGGTGCGCAGGTTTACCTGAAGCGCGAGGACCTCTCTCCCGTTCGCTCCTACAAGATCCGCGGCGCCTTCAACTTTTTCCGCAAGATCGTTGGCGGCGGCGGCGTAGGCAAGTCGTTCGTCTGTGCCTCCGCCGGCAATCACGCGCAGGGTTTCGCCTTCGTCTGCCGCCATTTCGGCGTGCCGGGCACGGTGTTCATGCCGGTGACGACGCCGCAGCAGAAGATCGACAAAACGCGGACGTTTGGCGGCGACTTCGTGCAGATCCGTCTCGTCGGCGATATTTTCGACCAGTGCTACCAGGCCGCGCAGGACCATGCGCGCGACACCGCCGCCATCATGGTGCCGCCCTTCGACGATCCGGACATCATCGAGGGGCAGGCGACGGTCGCAGCCGAGATCGTCGCGCAACTGGGCGGCGCGCGGCCCGATCTCGTCGTGCTGCCGGTCGGCGGCGGCGGACTGGCGGCCGGCGTCACCGGCTATCTGGCCGGAGATGTCGCCGATGACGCGTTCCTGTTCAGCGAGCCCGAAGGCGCTCCGAGCCTGCGACGCAGCCTGGAGGCGGGCAGCGTCGTCACGCTCGATCAGGTCGACAATTTTGTCGACGGCGCCGCGGTCGGCCGGATCGGCGACCTGAACTTTGCCGCGCTGCGCAAATTCAAGGCCGAGCAGGTCATGCTGCTCTCCGAAAACGCGATCTGCGTGACGATCGTCGACATGCTCAACGTCGAAGGCGTGGTGCTGGAGCCGGCCGGCGCGCTGTCGATCACCGCGCTGGAGGCGCTGGGACGCGAGCGGCTGCAGGGCCGCACGGTGGTCGCCGTCGTCTCCGGCGGCAACTTCGACTTCGAGCGGCTGCCCGACGTCAAGGAGCGGGCGATGCGCCATCGCGGTTTGAAGAAGTACTTCATCCTGCGGATGGCGCAGCGGCCAGGCGCCCTGCGCGACTTCCTCAACCTGCTGGGGCCGGAGGACGACATTTCCCGCTTCGAGTACCTGAAAAAGTCGGCGCGCAACTTCGGTTCCATCCTGATCGGCATCGAGACGAAGTCGCCGGACAATTTCGTCGTGCTCAAGAACGCGTTTGATCACGCCGGCCTGCGCTACCAGGACATCACCGAAAATGAGATCCTGTCGAACCTGATCATCTGAAGTGATACATGCCGCCCGTTGACAGGCCGGCAAGCTGTGTTACCACTCGGCCATGGCATCGTTTCTTTCAAGACTTTTCGGACGGTCGGACAAGGCCGGGACGGCTCCCGCGGCGCCGGAGGAAAAAGAGGTCTACAACGACCTCGTCCTCATCGCGACTCCCATGGCGGAAGGATCGCAATTCCGCCTCGCGGGGCGGATCGAGCGGCAGGACGGCGAGGTCGTTCTGGTGCGCACGTTCATTCGTGCGGATATGTTCTCCGTTCGCGACGATGCGGTTTCTGCCGCCTTCCGCAAGGGCCGCCAGATCGTCGACCAGCACGGGGCCTCGCTGTTTTCCGATGGCGAGCCGTCGCGGCCGGTCTGAGCGAATAACCGTCGCGACGCTGCCGGGTCAGATGCCGACGTTCGGCCGGTCGATGATCTCGCGCAGCGCGAAGCTGGAATTGATCTTCACCACGTGTGGCAGCGCTGATAGCCAGTCGCGATGGATGCGCTCGTAGTCGGCGAGGTCCTTGGCGGCGACGCGCAGGATGTAGTCGTATTCGCCCGACATCAGGTAGCAGACCAGCACGTTCGGACAGAGTTTCACCGCCGCTTCGAACTCCGCCAGCGTCTTGGCGAACTGGCCCGACAGCGAAATGTGCACGATGGCGATCATCGTGTAGCCGAGCGCCTTCGGCGACAGGTGCGCATGGTAGCCGCCGATCACCCCGGACTTTTCCAATAGGTCGAGGCGGCGCGAGCAGGCCGACGGCGATAGCCCCACCCGCTCGGCGAGTTCGGCATTCGAGATGCGGCCGTCCTGCTGGAGGATGCGCAGCATCGCAGCATCTATCGAATCCAGCGTGCCCAATCCGGTTTCCTTCGAAAAGAGGCAGTTTCAATGCAAGAATAAGCGAACAATCGGTTCTTCTCCAGTGTTCTTCGCAAGGACATTGCGCAGGACTTCTGTTCCAATTTCAGGCCCGCAGGGAGTGGCGGACTGATGATTGGCACCAGACGGAGAGAGGAACGCAAAGATGCGTGTCGGTTGCCCGAAGGAAATCAAAAACCATGAATATCGAGTCGGCCTGACGCCGGGCTCGGTGCGTGAATACGTTGCCCATGGACACGAGGTCATCATCGAGACCAGGGCCGGCGCCGGAATCGGCGCCGATGACGATGCCTACCGCGCCGCCGGCGCCCGGATCGTCGCCGCGGCCAAGGAGGTCTTCGAGAAGTCGGACATGGTCGTCAAGGTCAAGGAGCCGCAGCCGAACGAATGGGCGCAGCTCCGGGAGGGCCAGATACTCTACGCCTATCTTCATCTCGCCCCCGACCCGGCCCAGACCGAAGGGCTCCTCAAGTCCGGCGTGACGGCCGTCGCCTACGAGACCGTGACCGACGACCGCGGCGGGCTGCCGCTGCTGGCGCCGATGTCAGAGGTCGCCGGCCGGCTGTCGATCCAGGCCGGCGCGACCGCGCTGCAGAAGGTCAATGGCGGCCGCGGCATCCTGCTCGGCGGCGTGCCGGGCGTGGTGCCGGCGAAGGTCGCCATCCTCGGCGGCGGCGTCGTCGGGCTGCATGCGGCCGAGATGGCGGTCGGACTCGGAGCGGACGTCACCATCCTCGATCGCTCGATCCCGCGCCTGCGCCAGCTCGACGACTTCTTCAAGGGCCGGGTCCATACGCGCCTTTCGACGATCGACGCGATCGAGGAGGAGGTCTTCGCCGCCGACCTCGTCATCGGTGCCGTGCTGATTCCGGGGGCCGCAGCACCCAAGCTCGTCACGCGCGAAATGTTGTCGGGCATGAAGCGGGGTGCCGTCATCGTCGACGTGGCGATCGACCAGGGCGGCTGCTTCGAGACCTCGCATGCCACCACCCATTCCGATCCGACCTACGAGGTGGACGGCGTGATCCACTATTGCGTCGCCAACATGCCGGGGGCCGTGCCGATCACCTCGACCCACGCGCTCAACAACGCGACGCTGCACTACGGGCTGCAGCTGGCCGACCGGGGATTGAAGGCGATCGCCGAGGACCGCCACCTGCGCGCCGGCCTCAATGTCCACCGCGGCCGCATCACCAACAGTGCCGTGGCCGAGGCGCTCGGCTACGAGATGTCCACGCCGGAGGCCGCACTCAACGTGGCGTGACGTCGAAGGAAGAGCTGGCGGGTCGGATGGGGATGCCAGTTCGCCGTCCGGGAAGCGCCGGCCGCCCGCCCGCACACCCTTAGCGGCCTTGTGGGGTCTGCTTGGGGCCTGCGCACCTTCATGCGAGAAAATGCCACCTGTCGGGCCGCCCGTGCGCTGGCGCCGCGGCATCGCGGTTGCGTCAGGCCCGCTCGATTCGGCATTGGTAGCAGTTGTTGCGGGCCGAGCGGACATGGACATAGGCGATGTCGGGACGCGCCAGCAGCGTCTCCGCATAGGCGGCGATCTCCGGCGTCGGCGTCACCGCCCCGGTCCCGTAGACGATCCGGTCGGCGGCATCATAGCCGCGCACGATATAATCGCTGCTGTCGAGCATGGGCGGCATGCCGGACCCGGAAAACGGACGGCAGGGCTCGGCGTGCAGGAAGATCGGGCCGGTCTCGGCGTAGGGCTGCAGGGCAGGGAACGGCCGATGCGCCAGCACCAGGTAGGCGGCCCCGGCCGGCACCATGTCGAGGCAGTGCCGGCAGGGCACGCCGTCGCCGTCCGAGACGCGGCGTTCGGGCTGCATCCGTATGCATCGGTGCCGCCGTTCCAGAGGTCGGCGGCGGTTTCTGTCGGGATGGGACGGTAGCGGATGGTCATCGAGGGCTCTCCGTTTCAATGCGAAGAACCATCGCCGGAGAATGCCTTGCGCGCCACCCGATTTCCGTCGGGCATGCATCCTGCGCAAATGTCAGCGGAGCCGGGCCCGACGCTCGCTGCACAAGCGGAGAAGGTCCAGCGGATCCATGTCCGGATCGGCCATGCACAGGTCGATCAGCGCGCGCGCCACGCCGACATAATAGGCCTCGTTGCGCTGCGCCGAGCGGATGACGGCGAGGTTCGCCGCGTGGCGGCGGGCGGATTTCTTGTCGGCTCGGGAAAAAAGCCCGCGGACTGCCAGGAGGCGATCCAGCCGCGTGACGTGCCGCACCCGGTCCTGCCGAGCCAGCGCCAGGCGCGCTGCGGCGGCAAAGAGGAAATCGCGGCCATGGACGCGCCAGACCTGCTCCAACTCCGGGGGGCACGCGGCGAGATAGGCCGAAACGAGGATCCGCCGCCGCTTGTCCTTCCGGCAGAAGGGCCGCAACAGCGTTGCGGCCAGCTCGATGCCGGCGAGATCATGGGCGAGCAGCTCGTAGTCGATCAGGCTGACGGAGCGGTTGCTGTTCCGGATGATGTTGCCGCCGAACAGATCGCCGTGCGTCAGCTGGGTGCCGGCGAGGCCCTCCAGCCGCGCCTGGCTCTTGCGCACCCAACACCGCTGGGCGTCGGTCAGCTGCGTGTCGCGGGCGAGATAGGTCCGGTGCGGCAGCACCGGACGCCTCGCCCCGAAAAGCGCAGTCCGGGCTGGTCCCTCGATGGCGTTGAGCCGGGCCATGGTTTGGCCGAGCGAGACCAGGGTTGAACGGTTCGCCTGCTTGCCGATGGGTTCTCCCGGCAGATAGGACAGGGCGACCCAGTGACCGTGCCGCAGATATTCGCCGTTCGTCGCGGTATGCGCGCAGATCGACTGGACGGAGATGCCTGCCTGCTCCAGCCGTCTGATCGTGTCTTCGAACCGGAGCCTGGCGCGCTTGCTGCGGAAGCGGTAGAGCACATATTTTCGGCCGTTTAGTTCCACGATGCGCTTCTGCAGGCGCAGTCGCCATTTGGTGTGGAGCACGGCGGCATCACCGGCAAGCAGTTCGCTGATGCTTGGATGGCAAGTCGTCATGCGAAGCAAAGGTCCCGAGCCAATCTGCAGCGGCCCCGGTCGCGCAGCTAAAGAGCCGTGAACGGAGCTTATGGCCCAAACCCGATCGTTTCCAGACCGGACATGCCGCCACGCCTATCGACCGTTCGAGTGACGGTGAGACAAGCCCTGCGAGCCGGAGCCGGTCACGTTTTCGAACCAAAGACGTAAAAGCCTGGGCGGAACGTCAGCCGCGGCGGGCGAGTTCGAGCAATTCCGCATCCGAAAGCGGAAGGATCGTGGCGTCGCGCGTGCAGACGGGGGAGAAGCCGAACATCTGGTAGAGCTGCAGCGCTCGGGGGTGGTCGAGATTGTTGGTGGTGACCGTCAGCACCTTCGGCTCCGTTGCCCAGGCGGCATAGAGGGCCTGCAGCAGGAACCACTTGCCAAGCCCGAGCCCGAGCGCGTGTTCGAACAGTCCGAAGTGGACGAGTTCCGTCGTGTCCAAATCGTGCTGGAACAGTTCGAAGAAACCGGCCGGCGCCCCGTCGACATAGAGCACGGTGACGTTCGTGCGCTTGTCGTCGAGGATCGCGGCAAGCGCCTGGTCGTCCATTCGCAGACGCTCGACCCAGTGCCAGCGACGGCCAACCTGGGTGTATAGAAAGCGGTAGAAGGCGGGCGGAATTCCGGACACACGCATGATCGCCGTCTGGATGTTGACCGGGACCGGCAGGCTCTGCTTGGGCGGCGCGGTCATGCGCAACTCGGTAATGTGCACCGGCAGCGGCGCAATCTGGCCCGTCGTGGTCATGGCGTCAGTCCCGTCCGGTGACCACCGGCGTATCCGGCCGGCCGCCCCATTCCGCCCAGGAGCCGTCGTAGAGCGCGTTGTCCTCGTGCCCCAGCGAGTGGAGCGCAAGAGTGATGATCGCGGCGGTGATTCCGGAGCCGCAGGTGGTCACGACCGGTGCGGTGAGGTCGATACCAGCCTCGGCGAAGGTGGCCCGCAGCGCGTCCAGGTCCTTCAGCCGGCCGTCGACGGAAAAGACGGCGGAGGGCAGGTTGCGGGCGCCTGGCATGTGGCCGGAACGCATGCCGGCGCGCGGTTCGGGCTCCTCGCCGGTAAAGCGACCGGCACCGCGGGCATCGGCGATCTGGCGTGAACCGGAGGAGACGATGCCGTGCATATCGTCGAAGGAGACGACCGCGGCCGGGTTAAAGCGCGGGCGAAAATGCCCGGGCGCCGGCTCCGGAAGGTCCGTCTGCAGCGGCCGGCCCGCCCTTTTCCAGCCGTCAAGGCCGCCGTCCAGCACAAAGACGTTTTCGGCACCCATGGTGCGCAACAGCCACCAGACGCGCGCGGCGCTGAACAGGCCGGGCCCGTCGTAGACGACGATCGTGCCGGTGTCGGAGATGCCGAGCTTCTCCATGGCCGTCGCGAAATCCACAGGCGAGGGGATGCTGTGGGGCAGGCCGGTGGACAAATCGGCAATGGCGTCCTGGTCGTAGAACACCGCCCCCGGGAGATGCCCTTCCGAATATTCCAGGGGACCGTTGCGGTTCTGCGCCGGCAAATACCACGAGGCATCGATGATCCGGAATTCCGGGGCGCCGAGCTGCTTTTCCACCCAGTCGGCGCTGACGACGAACTTGCTTCTGGCGTTGGTCACGAGTGCTGCTCCTCAACATCCGGGCGGTGCCCGCGGCGGAAGCCGGCCACCCTCATTCTTCTGCGCCGAAGCGCGCCTTGTCTCTCACCGGCCCGCGCCCGCGGGGCCAGGCCGTCACGGCAGCATCAAGCCGTCTGGGTGGACGATGCCGGCGTTCCGAACTGGATGCGGAAACGCCGGTTTTCCCTGCCCTTCTTCTCTATCCTCGAAATGTGGATCGCCCCCACTTCCTGCGTCTCGGACACGTGCGTTCCACCGCAGGGCTGGCTATCGACGGCGGCATCCTTGCCGATGCAGACGAGGCTGACGCGGCCGAGCCCCATCGGCGGGCGGACGTTCTTCGACTTCACGATCCCCGGATTGGCGGCAAGCTCCTCGTCGGTGATCCACTGGACGTAAACCGGATGGTTTTCCTCCACCAGTTGCATCAGCCGCGCCGAGACCTCGTCCTTGTCGATCGTCTCGCTCATGTCGAAGTCGACGCGGCTTTCCTCTTCGCCGACTGCCGCCCCGGTGATCGGAAAGGGGCAGACGACCGAGAGCAGATGGCAGGCCGTGTGCATGCGCATCAGCCGGTAGCGGCGCGGCCAGTCGATGTGAAGCACGAGCTTCTCGCCGACCACCGGGAGGATCGAGCCTTCCTGCGGCCGGTGCAGGATGATGTCCTTCGTCGCGCCGTGCACGGTCGGGCCGAGCACGATGCGGCTGCCGTCGGCCCGCTCCAGGAAGCCGGTGTCGCCGGGCTGGCCGCCGGAGGCCGCATAGAAGCAGGTCTGGTCCAGCTCGATGCCGCCATCTGCGTGGACCGCCGTCACCACCGCTTCGGCGGTGGAAAGGTAGAAATCGTCACGAAAGAGGGCGGCAACGGGCCTGCTCATGTCAATCGACTGCCTGGTAGGGGACCTTGATCGTCGAGGTCTTGGTCAGCCATGCCGGCGCTGGCAGGCCCTTCGACTCGAGGAAGTCCGGATTGAAGAGTTTCGACTGGTAGCGGTTACCATAGTCGCAGAGGATCGTCACGATGGTGTGACCGGGACCAAGGTCGCGGGCGAGCCGGATGGCGCCGGCGATATTGATGCCGGTCGAGCCGCCGACGCACAGACCCTCATGCTCGATCAGGTCGAAGACCAGCGGCACCGCCTCCAAATCGGGTATCAGATAGGAGAAGTCAGGCACAAACCCCTCCAGGTTGGCGGTGATCCGCCCCTGTCCGATGCCCTCGGTGATCGAGCTGCCGGAGGCCTTCAACTCGCCGTGTGCATAATAGTTGTAGAGGGCGGCGCCCTCCGGATCGGCAAGACCGATCTTGATGTTCGGATTTTTCGCCCGCAGACCGGCAGCGACGCCGGCCAGCGTGCCGCCGGAGCCGACGGCGCAGATGAAGCCGTCGACCTTGCCGTCGGTGTCGCGCCAGATCTCGGGGGCGGTCGTCTCGATATGGGCGTTCCGGTTTGCCACGTTGTCGAACTGGTTGGCCCAGATCGCGCCGTTCGGCTCGGTGCGGGCGAGCTCTTCGGCAAGCCGGCCGGAGAGCTTCACATAATTGTTGGGGTTCTTGTAGGGAACCGCCGGCACCTCGACGAGCTCGGCGCCCAGCAGCCTGAGCGCATCCTTCTTCTCCTGGCTCTGGGTTTCCGGAATGACGATCACGGTGCGATAGCCGAGCGCCTGCGCCACCAGGGCCAAGCCGATGCCGGTGTTGCCGGCCGTGCCTTCGACGATCACCCCGCCCGGTCGCAATTGCCCGGCTTCTTCTGCCGCCCGGATGATCGCCAGAGCCGCGCGATCCTTGACCGACTGGCCCGGATTGAGGAACTCCGCCTTGCCGAGAATAGTGCAGCCGGTCGCCTCGGAGGCGCCCTTCAGGCGAATCAGCGGCGTGTTGCCGATTGCATCCAACACCGAGGGGAGAGTAGCCATGGCCTGCGGACCTTTCACTTTGCATTTAGATTAGGCAGCGCCTTTTCGGACCGCAAGCAATGGTTTGCAAGAAATACTGTTCCCGCGGCAAGCGCCATGAGGGCATTTTTTCGCATGGCTTGGCGCGCGCCGTTCGGCCTTTTACCCCTTGATCGCCGCGAATGCCGCCAGGGCGCGGTCGCGTGCCGCCCGATGCTCGACGATGGGCTCCGGATAGGTCTGTCCGAGGCTCACGCCGGCCTCACGCAGGATCGCCTTCGGGGCCTCGAAGGGGCGGTGGATGTATCTGGCGGGAAGGCGCGCGAGTTCCGGCACGTATTTCCGGACATAGGCGCCGTCCGAATCGAATTTCTCGCCCTGGAGAACAGGGTTGAAGATGCGGAAGAAGGGGGCCGCATCGGCGCCGCAGCCCGCCACCCACTGCCAGCTTGCCGCATTGGAGGCGGGGTCCGCATCGAGCAGCGTATCGCGGAACCAGGCCTCGCCGCGGCGCCAGTCGATCAACAGGTGCTTGATCAGGAACGAGGCGGCGGTCATCCGGACCCGGTTGTGCATGTAGCCTTCGACCCAGAGCTGGCGCATGCCCGCATCGACCAGCGGATAGCCGGTGTGCCCGCGGGTCCAGGCGCGAAAGCCCGCCTCGTCCTGCCGCCATTCGAACGCGTCGAAGCGGCGGTCCAGCCCCTGTGAGGCAAGCGTCGGGTAATGGAACAGCAGATGATAGGAGAAGTCGCGCCAAGCGAGTTCCTTCCGGAAGGCGACGGGGCCATCGCCGCCGTCCGTCCCCGTGCCGAGCCAGGCGGCCTGCCAGGCCTGCGCCGGAGAGATTTCGCCGAAGGCGAGATGCGGCGAGAGCCGCGAGGTGCCGTCGAGCGCCGGAAAGTCGCGGTCGTGGCCATAGCCGTCGCGCCTTAGCTCGACGAAGGTCCTGAGCCTCTCCTGAGCCGCCTCCTCTCCGGGTGTCCAGACGGTCGCAAACCGGCTCGCCCAGTCGGGGTTCTTCGGCAGCAGCCGCCAGTCCTCGAGGCGATCGCTGCTCGGCGGGCTCGACGGCGATTGGATATGGCTCGGCGCATCGATCGGCGTATCGGGGCCGCCGTCGGCAGAAAGCGCCCGCCAGAAGGGCGTGTAGACCTTGTACGAGCCGCCGGTTGCGGTCTTCAGCCGCGACGGATCGTGGAGCAACTGGCCGGCAAAGCTGTGCACCTCGATGCCGTCGACGCGAAACGTTGCCTTCAGTGCGCTGTCAATGCGAATGCCGTCCGGGTCGTGGCGGCGGTTCCAGTGCACCGCCGCCGCGCCGGTTTCGCCGATGATCGCCGGCAGGGCCTCCGCTGCCGGGCCGCGCCGCAGCACCAGCCGGCCGCCAAGGTGCTCGATCCGCTTCGCCAGGGCGGCAAGCGAATGGTGCAGCCACCACGCCTGCGCGGCGCCGTAGGGCAGGGCGCCGTCGTTGCCCGATTCGAGAATGAACAGCGCGATGACGGGGCGGCCCGAGGAGACCGCAGCCGCCAGGGCATGATTGTCGGAAAGCCGCAGGTCGCGTCGGAACCAGACGATGACCGGGGACAGTGCGGCTGCTTCGGAGGCGGGCGTCATGGCAACAAATCACCTGATGCAAGCGGATCCGGTCGTCCTTTCGCCCCGATCGGAGGCGGCGCCGGCGGTGTTGGAATGGTCTGATCAGGCCGGCCAAGTGCGCGTGCCGGTCTGGTCGGTGGTTATGCAATCTTTTGCCATGGAACGCGAGGCTTATGAACCTCGTTACGACGAATGGGCATGCGTGCTGTTCGGGGTCGCGGCCCTTCCCATTCTGGAGGCGAGGGATATCATTTCCCATCGTCATTCGATCTGAAGTGGAGAAAGCGCCGTGGAAGACGACCGCGAAGACAGAATCCGCAAGCGCGCCTACGAGCTCTGGGAGCGCGCCGGCAAGCCGGAGGGCAGGCACGACCAGCATTGGTTCCAGGCGGCCCGCGAAATCGATCAAGGCGAAGGCGAGATCGAGGGCGACGACCTTCCCAGCCTGGAGGCGGTCCGTGAGGCCGTCCGCCAGCACAGCGACGCCTACATCGTGAAAACGGACCTCGAGGACGCCGACCAGCGCGAAGCGGCGCCCGGGACCCGCGAGCAGCCGTAGCTTGTGGCACCAGTGTCGGAAAAAGAAAGGAGCCGATCCATCGCTGGATCGGCTCCTTCAAGATAATCAGCAACTTGGCTGAAGAAACTGGCTCCCCGGGCCGGATTCGAACCGGCGACCTGTCGATTAACAGTCGAATGCTCTACCGCTGAGCTACCAGGGATCATCCGCTCGCTGCGGTGTGAGGGCGTCATACAAACCATAATCCGATTTGCCAAGCGCTTTTTTGAGAAAAGTGCACCTGTTCCTTGATTGGCTCACAACAAAGGACCAGATGTCAGCGCGGGCGACCGGAATTCCGGCATCTCTGAACAGCGAACGGACCGATGAAACCGAGACAGACGACGAAAACCCGCTTCGGCATCGATCACCGCACCCATGAGATCGTCATCGGCTCGTTCCGGCAGAAGCTGCCGCAGTCGCGCGCGATGCGCACGTTGATCGGCGTCCTGCTGGTCTTCTGCGGCATGCTCGGCTTTCTGCCGGTGCTGGGGTTCTGGATGATTCCGCTCGGCGTGCTGCTGCTGTCGCACGATTCCCCGTTCCTGCGGCGCCAGCGCCGCAGGCTGGCGGTCTGGTGGGCGAACCGCAAGGCCGGCTACCGGAAATAGGCCGCCGGCCGGGGAAAAGGTGGCCGCGGCGGCGAATGCCTCTTGCACCGTTTCTCAATCCGTTCTAAACGCCCGGCACCACTCGCTTTAAAGCAAACGGACGGCCTCGTGGCGGAGTGGTTACGCAGAGGACTGCAAATCCTTGCACCCCGGTTCGATTCCGGGCGAGGCCTCCATCCAATTTTTTATGACAAATTAGCAACTTGCCTCCATTTTGGGGGAGGCGGTTTTTGCTGTTCCGTATTGCGTTCTCATGATGAGCCCCAATCTGGGTTCTCATGCAGTCTGGCTGTTCTGTTACCTGAGGCTTCTGCGGCAATCCCAGCTTGATTCCCGAGTGGATCGTGGCACGTTGCGTCTAAAGGGGAGAGGGCGTTTGCAGGCATATGCCACGCGAAGCGATTTTTTGACCACCCAGATGCAGGCACGAATGAACTAGGATACACGACTTCATGCTCGACAAACGGTCGCTCCCTCGGCGCCTCTGGATCCTAATCTGGCGCCCAATCGCAATTGCGGCCTGGAGACGCCGAAACCGTCAGCGCTTTCGTAGAAACTTCCCAATCGAGTGGAAGACACCCGGAGAGATCATTGGCCTCGATTTGCAAAACTATGAGCAAGAGGCGGGCTTCGATCTCAATAAGGCGATGGTCGACGATCTGCTGCCTGCGAGGGACGCGGCATTGGCGCGATCCAATCGCCTGGTACTGACGAGCCTCGTCATCTTTGCGTTTCTTGCTGCTGATTACTTTTCCCTAAGCGTAAAGATTTCTCTCCCTGGTGTTGACGTCCGTGACATCAAAGGCGTGAGAGAGTTTCTGATTTTCTTTAGTGGATTACTCAGTACCCTATCTCTCCTAGCGCAAAATAACGTCTATACGCTTGAAAGCACCATAAAATATATTGTTAATAATCATTACCCTGAGCAGCTAAGGCCAATATATATCTCAAAATATTTTTGGCATGAAAATTATCCACGGTACTTTCCGACCAGAATTCCGCATCTGTTGATTTCCCCGATTCAGAGCCGCCTTGTTGATTTGATATCGCTTGGATGGCTTCTTGCTATGTTTTTCTATGTCATCCTCTTTTTTGTTATTGGAATCCTGATTTCAATCGACGTTTGGAAAAACGGAGGAATAAGTTGGTTCAGCCGTGTAGTCGCGTTCGGAGCAATTGCAAATTCAGTGTTGGGCTGGGGTTACTTCATAATCACTCGTTGCAAAATGCCGTACCGAAACTTCCTCAAACTTCAAGAAATCGAAGTGCTAGGGCAGATCGCACCCTCTCAGGTCGAGGCTAAGTGGCAATCACTATACGGTGAAGGCTATGACGATTACGTCGATATGATCAATCGGGGATATCTACCTGGCGGGGAGAACGACCATGCGCATTTGGTGGGCTCGAAGAAAACAATTCGGCGCAACGTTGTTGCCTTTGTTCTGCTGGCGGCATTTTTCTGGGCGGCTTTTCCAGGATACACTCAATAAATGGCAGTTTAGGGGGGGTGGCTTGCGGCGAGCCAATGAGTCTGGCACTGGAAGGAGATCGCAGCTCTTGCTTTCCTGCGAGCCTTTCATGCCCTCAAGTTCTGACTGAATGCTCGTTGAGTGCGCTGTGTAGACCACGCAGACGCGCTGTAATGGAAAGCCTCGAGCGGTTTCGGGGCGAAACAATGCGCTAAACAGGACCAAACACAATCGCGATGTTTCACACGACCGCGTTAAGGGCTGGAGCCGATACCGCTCAATAATAACCTGACGCGTTGATCGTGCCGGACCGCATTCCGGTGATTTCGGCGTCGGGCGAGGGGCCCTGGTACTGCGCGTAGGTCGTGTTGTTGGCGGCGCCGGTGGTGGCGCATCCCGGCAGGGCGATGAGCGCGAGGGCAAGCGTGATGAGCATGGCACGATGGATCATGACGTCCTCCAATGCCGGTGTGTGCGGCAGATGCAATTTATCGTCGGTTGACGGCCCGAGGCAAGGGGCGCGCGATTGCCTGCAGTCGTCGACCCCTGAGGCGGGGCCGGGCGGCCAACCGGCGATGCTCGCAATCCGGCGGTGTGCCGTCGTGAGGCGCTCATGGCTGATGCGGGGTCTGCGTCATGCTGCCGACCGCCGGAGAAGCGCTTCTCCATCGACGTCGCTGCAGCGTGGCGGCGGCGTGCCGGCGGGGGCGATTTGCCGTGGATGCCTCCTCTGCTGCCATCTTTTTGCCAACCCGCAGCGGCTATGCGTATGGACACCGGCTGCGAAAGGGCTTTAAGACAACCCTGTTTATCGGCCGGCGAACCGGTCGCGAGCTTCTGACAGGGCAGCAATGATGGATTACACCGCAGCGCGCATTAAAATGGTCGACAACCAGATCCGGACCACGGACGTTACCTCGCATTCGGTGCTCGAGGTGTTCCTGGCCGTGCCGCGCGAGGCCTTCGTGCCGGCCGCGCAAAAACCGCTCGCCTATATCGACAACGACATCGAGCTCGCGCCGGGCCGCTATCTGATGCAGCCGTCGCCGCTCGCCAAGCTGATCCAGCTCGCCACCATCACCAAGAACGACGTGGTGCTCGAGGTCGGTTGCGGCACCGGCTATGCCTCTGCGGTCCTGTCGCTGCTGGCCGGCTCGGTCGTCGCCCTGGAAAGCGACGAGGCGCTGGCCGCCAAGGCCGGCGAGACGCTGGCGGAGCTCGGTTACGACAACGTCGCCGTGGTCACCGGCGAACTGGAGAAGGGATACGCCGCCGAGGCTCCCTATGACGTGATCTTCGTCAACGGGGCGGTCGAAGTGGTGCCGGATGCGCTGCTCGCCGAATTGCGCGACGGCGGCCGTCTGGTGGCGGTGGAGGGATATGGCAACGCCTCCCAGGCGCGGCTCTTCGTCAAGGAGCGCGGCACGGTGTCCGAGGTTCGCGCCTTCAACACCGCCGTCAAGCCGCTGCCAGGGTTCCGCAAGGCGGCAGAATTCGTGTTTTAACGGCGTTTCGAAAATCCGAGTCGATTTTTTCCGCGGTTTATGCACACATTTGAAACAACCGATACGTTAGTGTCGGTGATGGGGAGATAAACAGGTGATGGCATGAATCGCGGATGCGGTGGCCGAAGGGCTGTCGCAGACGCAGGGATCATCTGACGCGGCGCCAGATCGGGCCGTGTTGCGTCGGATCGGTCACCGGTCCAATCTGGAGTAACTACGTGTCCATCTTTCGCAAGTCCGCAGTTTCGGCGGCGCTCGTTTCTCTTCTTCTGGCTTCGACCCAGCCGGTCTGGGCCGAAACCGTCGCCGGCGCGATGGCGAAGACCTACGCCAACAACCCGGACCTGAACGCCGCCCGCGCGGCGCTGCGGGCGATCGATGAGAACGTCACGATCGCCAAGGCGGCGATGCGGCCGCAGGTCAACGGCGTTGCCGAGGCGAATGCGACGCGGCGACAGTTCGACAAGGCCGTTTCATCCGGGTTCGGCCAACCCAGCAAGCGCAGCGACACCTTTACGTCCTCCTTCGGCGTCTCGATCACCCAGCAGATCTTTGACGGATTCCAGACCCTCAACCGGGTCAGGTCGGCCGAAGCCAACGTGCTTTCCAACCGCGAGTCGCTCCGCTCGCAGGAGATCAACCTTCTTCTCAACGCCGTCGAAGCGTATGCCAACATCTGGCGCGACCAGGCGATCCTGGCGATCCGGAAGAAGAACCTCGCGTTCCTGCGCGAGCAGCTCAACGCCTCGAGGGCACGCCTGCAGGTTGGCGAGGGCACGCAGACCGACGTGAGCCTGGCCGAGGCGCAGCTCGCCCAGGCCCAGGCGCTGCTGGTCTCCGCCCAGGCGGCGCTGACGACCAGTGAGGCCGTCTACTTCCAGATCGTCGGCGACCAGCCGCGGAACATCAGCCAGCCGCAACCGGCAACCCGCGGCATGCCGCGGTCGCTCGACCAGGCGGTGGCGATCGGCTTGCGCGAGAATCCGCAGATCCTTTCGGCGCAGCGCAGCGTCGATTCGGCCGGCTACAACGTCAAGGCGGCCGAGGGCAGCCTGTTGCCCGGCGTTTCCATCCAGGGCGACGTGTTCCGCTCGGTCAACGGCAGCACCAGCACCAACGACCACGTCTCGGGCAGCATTTCGGCGCGGGTGACCGTGCCGCTCTATCAGGGCGGGGCCGAGTACGGCCAGGTCCGCCAGGCTAAGGAACGGCTCGGCCAGCAGCGCATCCTCGTCGATTCGGCGCGCCTCGAGGTGCAGCAGATGATCATCTCCGCCCACACCCAGCTCGAGGCCGCGCGCGCGGCGATCCGCGCCAACCAGGCCGAGATCCAGGCGGCCAACCTGGCGCTGCAGGGCGTCGTCGAGGAGCGCAACGTCGGCCAGCGGACCACGCTCGACGTGCTGATCGCCCAGCAGACGGTGCTCGACGCCCAGGAAAGTCTGGTGATTTCGCAGCGCGTCGCGGTGGTCGCCAGCTATTCGCTGCTCGCCGCCATGGGGCAGCTGACGGTTCGCGGCCAGAACCTCAAGGTGGCCGAGTATCGGGCCGAGGAACACTACGAAGCCGTCAAGGACAAGTGGTTCGGCCTGCGCACCGTCGACGGGCGCTGACATCCCCGATTGGCAGGCCGCACAAATCTGTGCATCCTCGTTAAGAGTTGATTCGCGACGATTTTTTTGCCGTCGCGACTGGCCTATGGTCTCGCCAATCCGCACCGCGCGCGCCTGTTTCGGAGCGTGTCGGCGGTCGCGTGAGGCAGGGAACGGGGATGAAAATGGCTCAGCCGAATGTAGCGCGTGAACCGTCGATGGACGAGATCCTGGCGTCGATCCGCCGGATCATCGAAAGCAATGAGCCGCCGGTCGGGGCACCGGGACCGCTGGTCGCAGCCGAAGCACAGGACGCTGCCGCCGACAGCTTCGACGACGAGATCATCATCGCCGATTTCCATGCCGAAGAATCGCGTCTGTCACCGGCAGAACAACTGGCGCGGCCGGCCATTGCACCGGTTCAGCCGGAAACCTCTCCGCCGCATCCGGCCATGTCGCTGGCCGACGTCGCCGCCCGGGTTCGTGCCGCCTCGGAGCGTAACGGCATGATGCTTCGCCAGGGCGAGCCGGCCGGTCCTGCCCAGGGAACCACCCCGGCCGGCCCGTTCGAGACGATCGGCACGTCGCCTGCCGCGGTTGTCAACGGCGCCGGTCGGCAAGCCTCGGCTGCGCCGACGGGCTTCGAGCAGCCGCGGCCGGCCGCGCACGAGCATGTGACTTCGTCCACCCATCAAGAGACGCTATCCTCCGCCGCAGTATCGCTGGTGTCGCCGGCGGTGAGCGCGCAGGTGTCCGGTTCCTTCGGCGTGCTTGCAGAGGCGGTCCAGGCCGAGCCGCGCCGCTCGTTCGACGAGATTGCCGAGGAGATGCTGCGGCCGATGCTGCAGGAGTGGCTCGACGACAACCTGCCGACGCTCGTCGAGCGCCTGGTGCGTGAAGAGATCGAGCGCGTGGCGCGCGGCCCGCGCCGCTAAAAGGTCTGTTTTTGCTGTTGCGATAAGCCGCGCCCGCACCGGCGCGGCTTTCGTTTGTCGTGTTGACTTCAATCCGGGCATCCGGTTTAGAACCCGATGACTGCAACAATGGGTATGGCCATCAAGATGCTTGAGAAAAACTATGATTCCGCGGCCGTAGAACCGAGAATTGCGAGGACCTGGGAGGAGGCGGACGCGTTTCGCGCCGGCGCGGGGGCCAAGCCCGGCGCCGAGACCTTCTCGATCGTCATTCCGCCGCCGAACGTCACCGGTTCGCTGCACATGGGCCATGCGCTCAACAACACCCTGCAGGACATCATGGTGCGTTTCGAGCGCATGCGCGGCAAGGACGTGCTGTGGCAGCCCGGCATGGACCATGCCGGCATCGCCACCCAGATGGTCGTCGAGCGCAAGCTGATGGAAAAGCAGCAGCACCGTCGTGAGATGGGCCGCGAGGCCTTCATCGAGAAGGTCTGGGAATGGAAGGCCGAATCCGGCGGCCTGATCTTCAACCAGTTGCGCCGCCTCGGTGCCTCCTGCGACTGGTCGCGCGAGCGCTTCACGATGGATGAGGGTCTCTCGGAGGCCGTGCTCGAAGTCTTCGTCTCGCTCTACAAGGAAGGCCTGATCTACAAGGACAAGCGCCTTGTGAACTGGGACCCGAAGCTCCTGACCGCCATCTCCGATCTCGAGGTCGAGCAGATCGAGGTCAACGGCAATCTCTGGCACCTTCGCTATCCGCTGGAGCCGGGCGTCACCTACCAGCACCCCGTCGCCTTCGACGAGGACGGCAAGCCGACCGAGTGGGAGACCCGCGACTATCTGGTGGTGGCGACGACGCGGCCGGAAACCATGCTCGGCGACACCGGCGTCGCCGTCCACCCGGACGACGAGCGCTACAAGGGCATCGTCGGCAAGCACGTCATCCTGCCGATCGTCGGCCGCCGCATACCGATCGTCGCCGATGAATACCCGGACCCGACGGCCGGAACCGGCGCCGTCAAGATGACGCCCGCCCACGACTTCAACGACTTTGAGGTCGGCAAGCGCCGCGGCCTGCGCGCCATCAATGTCCTGACGATCGAGGGACGCATCACGATCAAGGACAACGAGGACTTCCTCGAGGGCCTCGATCATCCCGCGGCGCTGCATGGCGCCTGGGATCAGCTGGAGGGCAAGGACCGGTTCGAGGCGCGCAAGATCATCGTCGAGATCCTCGAGGAAGCGGGGCTCGTCGACAAGATCGAGCCGCACAAGCACACGGTGCCGCACGGCGACCGCGGCGGCGTGCCGATCGAGCCGCGCCTGACCGAGCAGTGGTATGTCGACGCCAAGACGCTGGCAAAGCCAGCGATCGCCTCGGTGCGCGAAGGCCGGACCAAATTCGTGCCGAAGAACTGGGAAAAGACCTACTTCGAGTGGATGGAGAACATCCAGCCCTGGTGCGTGTCCCGTCAGCTGTGGTGGGGTCATCAAATCCCGGCCTGGTACGGACCGGACGGGCAGGTCTTCGTCGAGAAGACCGAGGAGGAGGCGCTGCACGCCGCAATCCAGCACTACATCTCCCACGAAGGGCCTTGGAAGGCCTGGGTCGAGGAGAAGCTGGAAAACTTCAAGCCCGGCGAGATCCTGACCCGCGACGAGGACGTGCTCGACACCTGGTTCTCCTCGGCGCTCTGGCCGTTCTCGACGCTCGGCTGGCCGAAGCAGACGCCGGAACTGGATCGCTACTACCAGACCGACGTGCTCGTTACCGGCTTCGACATCATCTTCTTCTGGGTTGCCCGCATGATGATGATGGGCCTGCACTTCATGAAGGACGACCTCGGCGAGCCGATCGAGCCCTTCCACACCGTCTACGTCCACGCCCTGGTGCGCGACAAGAACGGGCAGAAGATGTCGAAGTCGAAGGGCAACGTCATCGACCCGCTCGAACTGATCGACGAATATGGCGCCGACGCGCTGCGCTTCACGCTGGCGATCATGGCGGCGCAGGGGCGGGACGTGAAGCTCGATCCGGCCCGCGTCGCCGGCTATCGCAACTTCGGCACCAAGCTCTGGAACGCCACCCGCTTTGCCGAGATGAACGGCGTCAAGCTCGATCCGCAGTTCGTGCCGGAAGCGGCGTCGCTGACGATCAACCGCTGGATCCTCACCGAACTGGCCCGCACCGCCCGCGACGTCACTGACGCGATCGAAACCTATCGCTTCAACGATGCGGCAGGATCGCTCTACCGCTTCGTCTGGAACCAGTTCTGCGACTGGTACCTGGAACTGCTGAAGCCGGTCTTCAACGGCGAAGACGAGGGCGCCAAGGCCGAATCCCAGGCTTGCGCGGCCTATGTGCTGGAGGAGACATATAAGCTCCTGCACCCCTTCATGCCCTTCATGACCGAGGAGCTCTGGGCGCATACGGCGGGCGAGGGCAACGAGCGCGCCGGCCTGATCTGCCACGCCGAATGGCCGACGCCGGCTTACGCGGACGATGCGGCCGCCGACGAGATCAACTGGCTGGTCGATCTCGTCTCCGGCATCCGCTCGGTGCGCGCCGAGATGAACGTGCCGCCCTCGGCGGTGGCGCCGCTCGTCGTCGTCGGCGCCAATGCGCAGACGCGGACGCGCATCGAGCGCCACGAGCCGGCGATCCGCAGGCTTGCCCGCGTCGACGCGATCGCGCTTGCCGACGAGGCGCCGAAGGGCTCGGCGCAGATCGTCATCGGCGAGGCGACCGCCTGCCTCCCGCTCGGCAGCCTGATCGATCTCGCCGCCGAGACGGCGCGGCTGGAGAAGGCGATCGCCAAGGCCAGCGCCGAGGCCGATCGCATTCGCGGTAAGCTCGGCAACGAGAAGTTCGTTGCCAATGCGAAACCCGAGGTGGTCGAGGCCGAACGCGAACGGCTTGCCGAACTGGAACAACAGATGACGAGCCTCGCTACCGCCCTTGCACGGGTTGCCGAGGCACGCTGAGTCGGAACATCCATCCTGAAACAGAAGAACTGCGTGCCGCCGGCGCGCGGTTTTTTCTTTGGCCGAAAGCCAGTCTCCTCATGTGGTGCAAATGTCACATTTTGCGACCGCGTGGAAAAGCATCCTAAGAAATTGAGGGGTTTTCGCCCGCTGCGGAATATCCGCCTAGACTGCGGGGATAATCCGCAGCTTTCGACCAGACCGAGGCATCGTCGTGACGCCTGCTGAACCGGATTGTCCGGTCGCGGCATTTGCCAGGACGGGCGCGGTTTCCGATACTCCCCGTGAGGCGGCCGAGTCGGGGAAGCGGCCGGCGGCTTTTTGGCCAGGGGGACTGCATGACTTCGAGAATACTGACCGCGAGCTTGGCCGGGCTCACGGTTCTTGCCACCGCAACGACGGGCCATGCCGGCGGGCTGGAGCGGCACGGCTATGACGTCGACCTGCTGTTCGAGAAATCGCCGTTCTTCTTCGACGGTTCGGTCACCTATGTGATGCCGAACCGGAGGATCAGGAACGCGGTGGACGAGAGCGTTCCGGCGGCAGATCCGACCAACCTGAACAACATCGCCGGCTACTCGTCGACGGCCGACGGATCCGAGCCCTATGCCGATCCCTATCTCGGCGCCAAGGCGGCCATCGGCGATTCCATCGATTGCATGATCGACTATTCCGAACCGTTCGGGGCCAATGTGAAGCCGGGTCGACATTGGGCCGGCGCAAAGGACGTGAGCGAGCTCGAGATATTCAGCCACAACTATGGCGCCGCCTGCTCCTACAGGTTCGACGCCGGTCCAGGCCAGTTCCGCGTCATCGGGGGCGGATTCTATCAGGAGATCGGCGGTCATAAGGAGCAGGTTGTTGTGGCGCCCGAAATCCTTGCCGGCACGCCATTCAGCAACTTTTCCGGCCTAGGCCGAATGGAAGACATAAAGGATAGTAGCGGCGGCTGGCACGCGGGCGTGGGCTACGAGATCCCCGAATATGCGATGCGGGCGAGCCTCGTTTATACGAGCAAGGTCGATTACGACGATATCAATGGCACGCTTAATCTGACCGGTGTTCCGAAGGCTATTGCCGGAAGCCTGGACCATCAGCGTATCTTCGGCGAAAGCACGCCGGTCACGGCCTCCGCGACGCTTCCGGAATCCCTTGAACTCAAGCTGCAATCCGGCATCGCGCCCGATTGGCTGGGCTTCGGTTCGGTCAAGTGGACCAACTGGAGCCGCCTGCAGACGGTCGATTTCCGGTGTGATGGCAGCGCCGCGTTTTGCGGTGACGCGGCCGGCAAGACGCTCACCGCCCTCAACCTCTACTATCGCGACGGCTGGACGGTCACCGGCGGCCTCGGCCACAGGTTCAACGAACAGTGGGCCGGTGGCATGAGCCTGACATGGGATCGCGGCACGAGCACCGTCGTCGGATCGCAGAGCGATGTCTGGATGGTCGGCCTCGGAACGGCCTATTCCCCGAGCGAGCACGTCGAATTGCGGCTCAACGGCGCGCTCGGCTTGCTGACCAGCGGCGAGTCAAATCCGATCAACACGACCACGACCCGCTACGAGTACGGCACCGACTTCGTCTCGGCGCTCTCCGGCGAACTGCGGGTCAAATTCTGAAGACCGCGCCCGATCCGACTGCCAAGTATTGGGCAAAACCGGGGCCGGGCGGGCCATAACGGGGCCTTGTTTCTGATGGATGCTCTGCATGCCGGATGACCCGGTAGCAGAAGATTGAGGAACACTGTTCGCCTCATGGGTGTCTGTGCCCGTTCGGCAACACATTCTTTGCGATAGTTTGCTACACAGGTGTGACGGACCGTCCTGTCCATTTCCCGCCACAAACAGGGAGCAGCGATGGGTCCCGATGAGCGCTGCAGGAACAAGCGCTTCCGAGGAGCCGATGAACCGAATGATGCCCTTGTTGAAGAGATTGCCGCGGGAGGGTTGCACGAGCATTGCGGCTCGGACGGCCAGCAACAGCATGGCGCGCGATCGGTACATGGATGACGTTCTTCAACTCCCCGTTCCACTTATCAAAGTCCGCATGCCGTCCGGTGTCGGGCGCTGCGGAAGACAGCTGTAGCCATGTCCATGTCGGTGTCTCTTTCGATGAAATGCCTGGCCTTCGGGCTCTGTCTCTCGGTGGGGCAGGGCCTGGCGGCGGGGAACGTCTTCGCCTTCGATCCGGCCTCGGGCGTCAGCCGGGAAAGCCGGCCGTTCGATCTCTTCAAGTTCGGTTTCTACTCCTACAAGGAGGGGCGGAAGAACGACGCCATCGAGGCCTACCGCTATGCCGCCGAGAAGGGCCACACCGGCTCGCGTTGGGCGCTCGCCAACATGTATGCCGATGGCGACGGCGTCGCCGAGAACGACCTCGAGGCCTTCCGGATCTATAGCGAGATCGCCAGCGAGGGCGTCGAGCCGGGGTCCAACGACACGGGCTTCTTCGTCAATGCCCTCATTGCGCTTGCCGGCTACTACCAGCGCGGCATTCCCGACAGCCCCGTGCATGTCGACCTGGCGCAGGCGCGGCAGCTGTACTTCCAGGCCGCTTCGACCTTCGGCGTTCCCGAGGTGCAGTTCGAGCTTGCCCGAATGATCCTGGCCGGCGAGGGCGGCGCGACGAATGTGCACCAGGCCAAGAAGTGGTTGAACCGGGCCCAGAAGAACGGCCATGCCGGCGCGATGGGACTGCTTGGCAGCATCATCTTCCAGGAAGGCCAGGCGGCGCGGGGATTGGCGATGATGACCGCGGCACTCGACAACTGTGCGCCAAGCGAGCGTGCCTGGCTGCAGGAACTGCAGGAGCAGGCCTTCGCACTGGCGAGCGAGAAGGATCGGCGGTCGGCGTTGACGCTGACGCAGAAGATCAAGGGCGTCAACTGACGCTATCGCTCCTGCCAGGTCGGCGAACGGTCTTGGCAATTATCATCAAAACAGTGGCTTGAAGCATCGCGTGAAACCTTTTTCACGCGAGCTCCTCACGCTCAGGCCAAATTATCGGCTGAACCGCGCAACGACCGGCACGTGGTCGGACGGCTTTTCCCAGTTGCGCACGTGCTTGTCGACGCTTGCGCAGACGAGGCGGTCGGACGCCTCCGGCGACAGCATCAGGTGATCGATGCGGATGCCGTTGTTCTTCTGCCAGCAGCCGGCCTGATAGTCCCAGAAAGTATAAAGCGGAACCGTGTCCGTTGCTGCCCGCACCGCATCGGTGAAGCCGAGATGCTCCAGCCGTCGGAAGGCGTGGCGTGTCGGCGGCAGGTACAGCGCGTCGTCCTGCCAGGCCCTGACGTCCCAGCAATCGTGCGGCTCCGGTATGACGTTGTAGTCGCCGGCGAGCACGAGCGGTTCCTCCAGCGCCAGGCGGTGGCTTGCGAACGCGATCAGCCGTTCCATCCAGGCGAGCTTGTAGGGGTATTTGACCGGATCCTGCGGTGGATTGCCGTTGGGCAGGTAGATCGAGCAGACCCGGATCACACCGCTGCCGAACGAATAGACGCCCTCGATGAAACGCGACTGCTCGTCGCCGTCATCGCCGGGAAGGCCGCGGATGACCTCGTCGGGGCGGATCCTGGACAAGAGCGCCACCCCGTTGAAGCCCTTCTGGCCGTGCGTCTCGACATGGTAGCCGAGCGCTTCGACCTCGAAGCGCGGAAAGGCGTCGTCCTGGCATTTGATCTCCTGCAAGGCGACGACATCGGGTTGCGCCTCCCTCAGCCAGGTCAGCAGGTTGTCGATGCGGGCGCGCACGCCGTTGATGTTCCAGGTGGCGATCTTCATCGGGTTCTTTCTGGTCGAGCGGTCGGGAGGATCATTGAGGGAGGGAGCGCGCGCCAATGCGGTTGCCACGTTGTCAGATCGAGAAACTCGTGCCGCAGCCGCAGTTGGCGACGGCGTTCGGGTTCTTGATCTGGAACGACTGGCCCATGAGGTTGTCGACGAAGTCGATTTCGGAACCTTCCATGTAGACGAGCGAAAGCGGGTCGATCAGGACGCGCGCGTTGCCGCGCTCGAGCACGAGGTCGTCGCTGTCTGCAGCTTCGACGAGGTCGAACTTGTAGGAAAAGCCGGAGCAGCCGCCGCCCTCGACGGAGACGCGCATCGCTCCCTTGGTTGGATCGGCCTGAAGGATCGCGGCGATCCGCCTGGCGGCCGCGTCCGAAAGGGTGACGTTCTTGTCGCTCATATGTTCCTCCGGGCGGGGTCAAGGCCCGCCGAGAATCGTTTTTCCTGCCGGTCGCTGCAAACGGTCGGCCGTGCCTGTCGCGACAGCGGCGCCAAGTATCTGATCCGCTTGGCAGATCAGCATCATGCTTGCAGTCCGGCAGTGCGGTGTGCACAGTATAGGTATGAAGGCATCGAGGCCGCGTCAATGGGCGGCTCGAATGCGGGTGAGCTATGACACTGGACTTCCATGCCCTCGGTTTCGGCGCCGGCCAGAGAGCACTCTATGCGGCCGATCCCTGGTCAAGCCGCGGGCGACTTTTCCGAGAGGCGGCGAGCCCGACCCGCTCGGATTTCCAGCGTGACCGGGACCGGATCGTCCACACGACCGCGTTCAGGCGCCTGAAGCACAAGACCCAGGTGTTCATCGCCGCCGACGGCGACCACTACCGCACGCGGCTGACCCACACGATCGAGGTGGCGCAGATCGCGAGGGCGCTGGCCCGGGCGCTGCGGCTCGACGAGGACCTCGCCGAGGGGGTGGCGCTGGTGCACGACTTTGGCCACACCCCATTCGGCCACACCGGGGAGGATGCGCTGCAAGAGGTGCTGGCGCCCTATGGCGGCTTCGACCACAACGCCCAGTCGCTTCGGATCGTCACCAAGCTCGAACGCCGCTATGCCGAGTTCGACGGGCTGAACCTCACCTGGGAAAGCCTTGAAGGGCTGGTCAAGCACAACGGTCCGCTGCTGACGTCGGATGGCGAGGGCGTCCGCGGCCCCGTTCCCCAGCCGATCCTCGACTACTGCGCCCTTCATGACCTCGAGCTTGCGAATTTTGCCAGCCTCGAGGCGCAGGTGGCGGCGATCGCCGACGACATCGCCTACAACACCCATGATATCGATGACGGGTTGCGCTCCGGATACCTGTCCTTCGACATGCTGGAGGAGGTTCCGTTCCTCGCCGGCCTGATGGCGGAGGTGCGGGGTCACTATCCCAATCTTGAGCCGTCCCGGTTCACCAATGAGATCATGCGCCGGCAGATCACCGCCATGGTGGAGGACGTGATCGGCTATGCACAGGCGGCGCTGGCGGCGGTGCGGCCGACATGCGTCGACGATGTGCGCCGGGCAGGCCGCGTCATGGCCACCTTCTCCGAGACGATGGCCGAGACGGACAGGGCGATCAAGTCGATGCTCTTCAAGCGCATCTATCGTCACCCCGATGTGATGCGCGTGCGCGCCAATGCGGCCGCGATCCTCACCGACCTGTTTCACGCCTATATGGACGATCCGCAACTGATGCGCGGCCACCATTGGGCCGATCGAATAGCCGAGATGCCGGAGGCGGCGCGGGCGCGGCATGTCGGTGATTACCTCGCAGGCATGACGGACAATTACGCGGTCGATACGCACAGGCGGTTGTTTGACCACACCCCGGAATTGCGATAGTCACCCGCCGATTCAAGATTTAGCGCGTTGTGCGCATGGCGCCGGCAGGCGCGCGGATGGAAGACATGAACCTCTTTTTGGATTTCGACACCAGAATCAAGAGTGTACTCGAGGAGCTCGATGTCGTCCGTGCCAGGCGCGCCGACCTCGATTTCTCCCGCATCAGCGTGGAGCCGCCCCGGGACGCCAGCCATGGCGACGTGGCGACCAATGCCGCAATGGTGCTCGCAAAGCCGCTCGGCACCAACCCGCGGGCGCTCGCCGACCTGATCGTCGAGAAGCTGCGCCAGGACCCCGAGGTGGCCGAGGTCTCGGTCGCCGGTCCGGGCTTCATAAACGTTCGCCTCTCCGTCGCCTACTGGCAGAAGGTGCTGGTCGATATCATCCACAAGGGCACCGAGTTCGGCCGCAGCCCGGTCGGTACCGGGCAGCGGATCAACGTCGAATATGTCTCCGCCAATCCGACCGGCCCGATGCATGTCGGGCATTGCCGCGGCGCCGTCGTCGGCGATGCGCTGGCCAACCTGCTGGGTTTCGCCGGCTATGAGGTGACCAAGGAATACTACATCAACGACGCCGGTTCCCAGGTCGATGTGCTGGCCCGTTCGGCGTTCCTGCGCTACCGCGAGGCGCTGGGCGAGAAGATCGGCGAAATTCCCGCCGGGCTCTATCCGGGCGACTACCTCGTTCCGGTCGGCGAGGCGCTCGCGGCCGAGTTCGGGTCCAGCCTGCGGCTGATGCCGGAGGAGAAGTGGCTGCCGATCGTCAAGGATCGCACCATCGATGCGATGATGGCAATGATCCGCGACGACCTGAAGGCGCTGAACGTCACCCACGACGTGTTCTTCTCCGAGCGCACCCTGCACGCCAATGGTGGGGCGCCGATTCGCACCGCGATCAACGACCTGACCTTCAAGGGGCATGTCTACAAGGGCGTGCTGCCGCCGCCGAAGGGGCAGTTGCCGGAGGATTGGGAGGACCGCGAGCAGACCCTGTTCCGCTCCACCGAGGTCGGTGACGACATCGACCGGCCGCTGATCAAGTCCGACGGCAGCTACACCTATTTCGCCGCCGACGTCGCGTACTTCAAGGACAAGTTCGATCGCGGCTTCAACGAGATGATCTACATCCTCGGCGCCGACCATGGCGGCTACGTCAAGCGGCTGGAGGCGCTCTGCCGGGCGATTTCCGAGGGCAAGGCGAAGCTGACGGTGCTTCTCTGCCAGATGGTGAAGCTGTACCGCGGCGGCGAGCCGGTGAAGATGTCGAAGCGCTCCGGCGACTTCGTCACCCTGCGCGACGTCGTGGAGGAGGTCGGGCGCGATCCCGTGCGCTTCATGATGCTCTATCGCAAGAGCACCGAGCCGCTCGACTTCGATTTCGCCAAGGTGACCGAGCAGTCGAAGGACAATCCTGTCTTTTACGTCCAGTATGCGCATGCGCGCTGCATGTCGGTCTTCCGGCAGGCCGCCGAGGCGTTCCCGGACATCGATTTCGACGCTCTCGACTTGGCGTCGGCGGTGAAGGACAACATCGCCGATCCCAGTGAGTTGCAGTTGCTTGCCAAGCTCGCCGAGTACCCGCGGGTCGTCGAGGCGGCGGCACTTGCGCACGAGCCGCATCGCATCGCTTTTTATCTTTATGATCTCGCCAGTGCTTTCCACGCGCACTGGAATAAGGGCAAGGACATGCCTGACTTACGTTTTGTTAATGATAAAAACCGAGAATTGAGTATAGCCAGACTCGGGCTGGTGTATGCGGTCGCATCTGTTCTAAAATCGGGGCTTGCCATAACCGGCACTGCCGCGCCGGACGAGATGCGATAGCGTCACCTTTTGCCCACATTAAGCTGGCAAACGCGATTTTGTAGCTTGCGAGTGGAGCAGTATGGCAGACAAGAATCTTGCGCGAAGCGGACCAGCCGACCTCGGTCTCCTGTCGGACGACGACCCGTTGGCGGAACTCGCACGCATTGTCGGCTACGAACCGCGTAACGTGCCGACCGCCGCCCGTCCGGTGCCGCCGGAGCCCTTGCAGGAGCCGGCTTTCGATCTCGAGAGCGAGCTTCTGCGTGAGTTCGTGCGCTACGATGCGCCGTCGCTCGATCCGGCACAGGATGTCGAGCCGCAGTATCCGGCAGTCGCCGTCGAGCCGGAGCCGGCTGCCGTTGTCGGCGCGCCTTCCTCGACCGACGCCGGTCCTGCAGCGCCGGACTATGTACCCGTCGATGCTGCCGACGTGCTCGACAGCGCCGATGCGACGTCAGCCTTTGCCGCAAGCCCGATGGAGGCACTGGCGCATGGTGATGACCACGGCGCAGGTGCAGCGGACTGGCGCACTGTGCCGGCCGCAGCCGATCTTCACTCTCCCGAGGGCCTTGCGGCCGAGCCAGCCTCGTCGCATCCGGCCGTTGCCGACCGGGCCGAAGAGCGGCCCGAGCCGGTTTTCCTCGGCATGCAGCCGGTGGCGTTTGCCGAACCCGCCCACCTGGCGGAGACGCCGGCCGCAAACAAGCCGTCCGACTTCGATCTCGATCTCGATCTCGATCTCGATCGCGAGCTCGAGCTGTCGCTCGGTGACGCGTTCACCGCAACCGACGAGACGTCGGGTGCGGATGCTGCTTCGGTGCCCTACGAACCCCAGCCGTCGGTTTCGGCTGATCGGTCCCCCTATGAGGCGGCCGCCGCGGGGCTCGTGATTGCCGATACCGGAGCCGCCCATTCCGGCGTCCTGCAGCCGTCGCTGGTTGAACCGCTGCCGGTGACGGAGCCAGTGCTGCTGGATCCCGCCGGCATCGCCGCCCCGCCCGTCTATGCCGAACCGGTTCCCGTTGCGCCCGCGCTCGGCGAGGGGGCCCATTTTGAAGCGACGCAGTTGCCGGCGGAAGTCGATACGGTGGAGTTCGTGCCGGACTGGGTAGAGGCGCCGCGCAGCGAGGCGCCGCTCGCTGCAGCCGAGCAGGCCCTGCCGACTGCTGTCGCACCGGAGCCCGCGGCTGCCGCGTTCGATCCGGAGGCCGCCTATGCGATCGCTCCCGCGGCGCCGGCCGCCGACGGTTACCATTTTGACGAGTTGCTGGCCGAGGTCGAGCGGTTCCCGGTGCCTGAGCCGCGTGCACCGCTGGCTGCGCCGGTCGTGGCGCTTGCCACCCCGCCGGTCGCAGCTGCGGCCGCCCCTCTAGCCGAACCACCGCGTCCGCGGCCGGGATCGCTTGAGGGCTTTTCCAGCATCAAGTTCGGCCGTGCGACGCCGGTGGCGGTCGATCGCCGGCCGGCCAATGCACCCGTCCTCGCGCCGGCAGCGGCGCCAGCAGTGATCGCCCCCGTCGAGGAGCCGCAGGTTTCGGCCAGGATTGAGCCGCAGGTTTCTGCCAGGATCGAGCCGCAGGCTGCACCCGCTGCGACCCAGATCGAACCGGTCGCTGACGCCGCAGCCACGGATTTCGACGCGGCGTTCGGCGATTTCCAACTCGACCTGTCCGATATCGAACTCGACCTTTCCGACCTGGCGTTGGCGGACGAGCCGAAGCGGGTTGCCGCACCCGTCGTCGCCGCACTCGTTGCGAAACCATCCCAGGTCATTGCTCCGGCACCGGTGCGGGTTGCGCCGGAACCGGTGCTCGATGCGCGTGACGCGCGGCCGCAGTCGGCCTGGCCGGCCGCTGCCGCACCCGCAAGGGCAGAACCTGTCCGCGACATGCCTGCTCCGCAGCCGGCGATGTCCGCTCCGCAGCCGGCTGACCCTGCGCCCCAACGCGACGAGCCCGGCTTCGACCTGCCGTTTGATCCCGCCATGATCGCGGAGACCGACACAGGCGTGGCGCCCGCGCCCGAACTCGACGTGCCGCAGATACCAGTCATCGAAAAGGAAAAGCCGGTTCAGGCGCCCGAATACGATATCGACATCGATTCGGAGATGGCGCAGCTCTTCGCCACCCCGGCGCCGCTGGCCGACAACGAGCGAGGCCTCGAACGGGCTGCCGCGGTTGCAGAACACCAGGCACCGGCTGTCGCAGACGACTTCGACAAGGCGCTCGAGGAAGACTTGCGCCGTTCGTTCTCCCAGTCCGAACGGCACGCGATCCCGCTCGACGCCCAGCAGTCGCAGGACCACTATGTCGGCGACGGCTATGACGAGCCGGCACGGCGCGGCCGCGGGCTGATGATCGCGGCGGCAGCTGCCGCCGTCGTGGTGCTCGGTGGAGCCGGCACCTATGCGTTCTTGGGCAATGGGGCGGCGGGCGGTTCCGGTGAGCCGCGGGTGATCCTCGCCGATCGTGAGCCGATCAAGGTCGTGCCCGAGGAAAAGGGCGGCAAGACCGTTCCGAACCAGGACAAGGCCGTCTATGACCGTGTCTCCGGCCGGATGAACATGACGCCGCAGCAGGACCAGCTCGTCACCTCGACCGAGGAGCCGGTGGACGTCGTCCAGCGGACGCTGACGCCCGAGTCGCTGCCCTTCGACGGGCCGGAAGACGAGACCGAGGTGATGGATCTGGCCGGCGCCCCCGCCGACGATGAACGGCTGCTGCCGGGGGTCGACGACGAGGTGCGGGCGCCGACTGCCAGTGAGGAGGCAACCGGCCCGCTCGTCTCGCCGCGCAAGGTCCGGACGATGATCGTCAAGCCCGACGGAACGCTGGTCGCCCGCGAGGAGCCCGCTCCCGAGCCGCAAAGCGCACTCGCCATGCCGCAGGACGCTGCGCCGGCGGCAAATACAGCCAATGTGGCCCCGGTGTCGTCCGGAGCCGATACCGGCTTACGCGCCGAACAGGCGGACGACAGCCCACGCGCCCTGGAAGAAGTCGCCAATGCGGCGGTTGCCGAAAGCACGCCTGCGACGAGTGCGTCGGCAGACGTCGGTGTCGGCCAGGCGGTCGCCGGTGCGCCGGTGCCCGTGATGCGTCCGACCGACCAGCCGGTCGATGTCGTCGGCACCGTGACCGAGCGCGGCCGGGTTACCGACACCAGGCCGACCGAGACCGCGGCGCTTGCCGGCGAGGCTTCACCGCCGGCGGAGCAGGCGCAGGCGCCCGCCGCCAATCCCGGCGGCTATGTCATCCAGATCGCCTCGCTGCCGTCCGAGGCCGAAGCCCAGAAGTCCTACGCCAGCCTGTCGGCAAAGTTCTCCGGCGTGATCGGTGGACGCGGCGTCGACATCCAGCGTGCCGATATCCCGAACAAGGGGACCTATTATCGCGTGCGCATCCCGGCCGGTTCGCGGGAAGAGGCCAACGCGCTGTGCGGCCGCTACAAGACCGCCGGCGGAACCTGCCTGGTCACGCGCTAGGCGCACTTGAATTCAACGGACAAACGGCGCGGGCATTCCGCGCCGTTTGTCGTTTCGGCAGTGATTTTTGTGAATGCGGTGGGCGTCCTCTCGCCTTTCTCCCATGCTGTCGTATGATTCGGCGCATGAGCGAATCGAAATCCTTCATATCCGGCTGCAAAGGCCTGACCCTCACCGACGACGAGAAGGCCTTCTTCCGTGACGAACGGCCCTTCGGGTTCATCCTGTTCGGCCGCAACATCGGCGAGCCGGCGCAGGTCGCCGACCTCACGGCGGCGCTGCGCGACACGGTCGGCGGCGACCCGCGCATCCCCGTGCTGATCGACCAGGAAGGCGGACGCGTGCAGCGGATCAAGCCGCCGTATGTGCCGCAATATCCGAACGCCGCTGCGCTGGGCGCCATCTACCGGCAGGACGAGGCGAAGGGGCTCCGCGCCGCCTGGCTGATGTCGCGGCTCTTTGCCTTCGACCTGTCCCGCCTCGGCGTCAACGTCGATTGCTTGCCGGTCCTGGACGTCGCGGTTCCCGGCGTGCACGACGTCATCGGCAACCGCGCCTACGGGCAGGAGCCGGAGATCGTCGCGGCGATGGGGAAGGCGGCGAGCGAGGGGCTGAAGGCCGGCGGCCTGCTGCCGGTGATGAAGCACATGCCCGGCCACGGCCGCACCATGGTGGATTCCCATCACGACCTGCCGGTGGTGACCGCGCCGATTGCCGAGCTCGAGGCCATCGACTTCGTGCCTTTCAGACGCATGAAGGACGAGTTGATGGCGATGTCGGCGCACATCGTCTTCACCGACATCGACAAGGACAATCCGGCGACGACGTCACCGAAGGTCGTTCGCGATATTATCCGCGGTCACATCGGATTCGACGGGCTGCTGATGTCCGACGACGTGTCGATGAATGCGCTTGCCGGCGACATCGCCACCCGCGCCCGCGGCATCATCGACGCCGGTCTCGACCTGGTCCTGCACTGCCACGGCATCATGGATGAGATGATCGCGGTTGCCGAGACAGTGCCGCCGCTGGTAGGAGAGGGCCGCAGGCGCGCCGATGCCGTCATCGCCGGCTTTCCCAAGGCCGATGGCGCGGACGAGCAGGCGCTGCGGGACGAATTCGATGCCCTGATCGCGACCGCCTGAGGGCATCGCTGCTAGGAGCCCAGGTGTACGGAACGAGGTTCAAGCCGCAGAAGACCCAGTCACCGGACAGCGCGCCGATGGAGGAGCTGTGGCAGGATGATGCCAGCCGGGGTCTCCATGAGGAAGGCCTCGTGGTTGACATCGCCGGGTTCGAAGGCCCGCTGGACCTGCTGCTGCATCTGGCCCGAACGCAGAAGGTCGACCTGGCGCGGATCTCCATCCTGGCGCTCGCCGAGCAGTACCTCGCCTTTGTCGACCGGGCCCGGCGCGTCCGCATCGAGCTTGCCGCCGATTACCTGGTGATGGCCGCGTGGCTCGCCTATCTTAAATCACGCCTCCTCATTCCGCAGCAGCCGAAGGACGATGGCCCGAGCGGCGAGGAGATGGCCGCGACGCTGGCGTTCCGCCTCAAGCGGCTGGAAGCGATGCGCGACGCGGCGACGCGGCTGATAAACCGCAACCGGCTCGGTCGTGATTTCTTCGCGCGCGGCGCGCCCGAGCATATCCCGACCGAACGCAGGTCTGCCTTCGACGCCTCCCTCTACGATCTGCTCAGCGCCTACGCCTCGCTGCGCCAGCGTCATGCGATCACCCAGGTGACGATCGAGAAGCGCAACGTCTGGTCCCTCTCCGATGCGCGCGAGGTGCTGCATCGGCTGCTCGGCGAGGTGGCGGACTGGACTGCCATGGAGCATTTCCTGCTGCGTTACCTGACCGATCCCTCCGAGCGGCGAACGGCGATCGCCAGCGCGTTTGCCGCCTCGCTCGAAATGGTGCGGGAGGGCCATCTGGAAATCCGCCAGGAGGGCGTGTTCGAGCCGATCTACCTGCGGCGCGGCGCACGCGCGCCGGTGAATGGCGGAAAGGATGGCGATCGTGTCTGAGGCCGGCGACCGTGAGGAAATCGTTGCCGGGCCGGAGAGCGCGACGGTCGTCGATCCGCGCCGGCTGCACGAGGCGGCGCGGATTGCCGAGGCCCTCGTCTTCGCCTCCGCCGGTCCGGTCGCGGAGAGCTATATCGCCGACCGGCTGCCGGCCGGCGTCGATGCCGGTCACGTGATGCGGCAGTTGAAGGCGCTCTATGCCGGCCGCGGCGTCAACCTCGTGCAGGTCGGCGACCACTGGGCCTTCCGCACCGCGCCGGACCTCTCCTTCGTCGTGCGCAGCGAAGAAGGCGAGGTGCGCAAATTGTCGCGCGCCGCCCTCGAAGTTCTTTCGATCATCGCCTACCACCAGCCGGTCACCCGCGCCGAGATCGAAGACATCCGCGGCGTGCAGACGTCGAAGGGAACGCTGGACGTGCTGCTGGAGGCCGGCTGGGTGAGGTTCCGCGGCCGCCGGCGCACGCCGGGCCGTCCGGTAACCTTCGGGACCACCAAGGACTTCCTCGACCATTTCGGTCTGGAGGAACTGCGCGACCTGCCGGGACTGGAAGAATTGAAGGGGGCAGGGCTGCTCTCGGGCCGCATCCCATCCAACTTCCAGATCCCGCTGCCGCTCGGCGAGGACGAACTGTCCGACGACGAGGATCCGATCACGCCGATGGATCTCGAGGAACTCGGCCTCTTGACTCCGGGTGGAAAAGAAGACGAATAGCGGAAGCTTATCGTCGCCCTGAATTGCCACCGCTTTTCACGGCGGTACGGCAAGGGCGTCGGATAGCTCCGGGCCTTCAGCATGGCAGGGATCGGCAAGAGCATGGCTTGGAGTCCGCCGGATTTTAGCGAGACCGGGATGCGCACGGCGTCGGCGGTCACCTTCGCGGCAAAGCTTTCCTTCGAGAACATCCATCACAGCTACCACGGCAAGGAGACGATCCGGGGCATCTCGATGTCGGCCGAACCGGGCGAGGTCCTCTGCCTTCTCGGCCCGTCCGGCTCTGGCAAGACGACGCTGCTGCGCATTGCCGCCGGCATCGAGGCGCAGGGCAAGGGCCGGGTGCTGCTGAACGACCAGGAGATCGCCGGGCCCAAGGTCTTCCTGCCGCCCGAACGTCGCGGCGTCGGGCTGATGTTTCAGGATTTCGCCCTTTTCCCGCACATGTCCGTGCTGGACAACGTCCGATTCGGCCTGACCGCGCTTCCGAAGGCCGAAGCCGTGGCCGAAGCCCATCTGGCGCTCGAGCGCGTTGGGCTTGCGCATTATGCCGAAAAATTTCCGCATGCCCTGTCGGGCGGCGAGCAGCAGCGCGTGGCGCTTGCCCGGGCGCTTGCCCCGCGTCCGGCCGTGCTGCTGATGGACGAGCCGTTTTCCGGTCTCGATTCGCGGCTGAAGGATTCGATCCGCGCCGACACGCTCTCGATCCTGCGGCATTCCCGCGCCACGACGATCGTCGTCACCCATGACGCCGAGGAGGCGATGCGCATGGGCGACCGCATCGCCCTTCTGCGCGACGGCAAGCTGGTGCAGGTCGGAACCGCGGAAGAGCTCTACCTGCGGCCAGCCGATCTCTTCGCGGCCGGGTTCTTCTCGGAGATCAACGTCTTCCCGGGCAAAGTCGCCGCCGGCAGGGTGGAAACGCCGCTCGGCAACGTCCCGGCGGGCCGGCTTTCGGACGGCACCAAGGTCCGCATCGCGGTCCGGCTGTCGGGTGTCGCGGTGTCGCCGGCGGACGGAAACATTCCCGCCCGGGTCCTTTCCCGACGGTTCCTCGGCGTCGTCGAACTGCTCGAACTGGCGGTCCCGGGCACCGACCAGCCGGTGCGGGCGCGCGTCCGGGCGGGCCAATTGCCGGGCGGATTGCGTGAAGTCACAGTTTCCGCTATCGAGCGGGACATTTTGGTGTTTGAAAATCACGGCTGATCGTCTTACATCGGATACCGAATTCTATAGGGAGTAAGAGGAATGGGTTCTTTCAGCATCTGGCATTGGCTGATCGTTCTGGCGGTTGTGCTGTTGCTGTTCGGCCGCGGCAAGATTCCCGAACTGATGGGCGACGTCGCCAAGGGTATCAAGAACTTCAAGAAGGGCATGACCGACGAGGAGGCCAATGACCAGGCCAAGACCGTCGATCACAAGGCCGACGAGACGAAGTGATCGTGCCCGTGGCGTCCGCCCGCGGTCGATAAGGACATACCCGCATGCTTGAGGTCGGCTGGACCGAGATTCTTGTCATCGCCATCGTGCTGATAATCGTGGTGGGTCCGAAGGACCTGCCGCAGATGCTCAGGACGTTCGGCCGCATGGTGTCGAAGTTGCGCGGCATGGCCGGCGAATTTCGCCAGCAGTTCGACGAGGCGCTGCGGGAAGCCGATCTCGACGATGTCCGCAAGACGATCGGTGATGCGCAGAAGCTCAATCCGATGAACGCCATCCGCGAGGCGGTCAATCCGCTGCGGCAGATGGGCGACGAGATCAAGTCGGATCTTCAGAAGTCGACGAACACCGCTCTTCCGTCGATCGATGCCGAGAAGCCCGCGGACGAATCCACGCCGACCGGCGGTGCGGCGCCCGGTTCCGCCCCCGCGGCCGGCCCGGTGCCGGCCGCTCCCGCAGTTCCGGTGCCGCCGGTTCAGGCCGCCCCGGTGCCGCCGGTCCAGGCTGCCCCCGTCTCACCAGTCCAGGCCGCTCCGATCGAGCCGGCGAGGCCCGCCGCCTCGGCTGCGGCATCGCCGGCTGCTGACGCCTCTGCCGTGAAGCCGAAGACGGGTTCGAAAGCGGCGGCCGGAAAAACCGCGGTTGCCAAGCCCGCCGTCCGCAAGACCGCGGCGGCAAAGACGGCAAAAGCGGCATCGTCGCCCCAGGCAGAGCCGGCCGAGAAAGCGCCGGTGAAGACGAGAACGGCGAAGAAAGCAACGGCCGAGCCCGCTGCTGCGGCCACCACGCGCAAGCCCAAGAAGGACAAGGCATGAGCGGCGACTATGAGGACAAACCCCAGCCGCTGATCGAGCATCTGATCGAACTGCGGCGGAGGCTGATGTGGGCCGTCGGCGCGTTCTTCGTCGCCTTCCTGGTCTGCTTCTATTTCGCCAAGGGGCTGTTCAACCTGCTCGTCCTGCCGTTCAAGTGGTCGGTCGAGTGGGCCGGGTTGACGCATCGCAACATCGAGCTGATCTACACGGCGCCGCAGGAGTTCTTCTTCACCCAGATCAAGGTGGCGATGTTCAGTGCGCTGGTGATCGCCTTCCCGATCATCGCCCAGCAGATCTACAAGTTCGTCGCCCCCGGTCTGTACAAGAACGAACGGGCGGCGTTCCTGCCGTTTCTGATCGCCTCGCCGGTGCTGTTTCTGATCGGCGCCGCCCTGGTCTATTTCTTCTTCACCCCGATGGTGATGTGGTTCTTCCTGTCGATGGAGCAGGGCGGCGGCGAGGGGCAGGTCTCGATCCAGCTTCTGCCGAAGGTCTCGGAATACCTCAGCCTGATCATGACGCTGATCTTCGCCTTCGGCCTGGTTTTTCAGCTTCCGGTGGTGTCGTCGCTGCTGGTGCGTGCCGGCTTCATCACCTCGCAATCGCTCGTCGACAAGCGCAAATATGCGATCGTGATCGCCTTCATCGCCGCGGCGGTGCTCACCCCGCCCGATCCGATCTCCCAGATCGGCCTTGCGCTGCCGACCATCCTTCTCTACGAGATTGGCATCTATACGGCCCGACTCATCGAACGGCAGCGGGCGAGCGCCGCCCAGGAATCGGACTCCGAGGAGGATGCGGCGTCGGCGTCAGCATCGCAGGAAGCCGACAAGGCTTGAAACGATAGCAGGCGCAAGCGAACGCTGCCGGGCGGAGAGGGCGAAACCCTGCGACGCCTGGAACGAAAATGCTTGACATAAAATGGATCCGCGAGAACGCCGAAGCCCTTGACGCAGCGCTTGCGAAACGCGGCGCGGAGCCTGTTGCGGCCGGCCTGATCGCGCTTGACGAGACCTGCCGCGCCGTCATTCAGAAAGCGCAGGAAATGCAGTCGCGCCGCAACGCCGCCTCCAAGGAGATCGGCGCGGCGATGGCCCAGAAGGACACGGCGCTGGCCGAGCGGCTGAAGGCCGAGGTCGCCGAGATCAAGACGCAGCTCCCCGCCGCCGAGGACGAGGAGCGCCGGATCACCGCCGAATTGAACGATGCGCTGTCGCGCCTTCCGAACGTGCCGCTCGAGGACGTGCCGGTCGGCGCCGACGAGAATGACAACGTCGAGAAGCACAAGTGGGGCGCTAGGCCCGGCTGGAACCACAAGCCGCTAGAGCACTTCGAGATCGGCGAGGCCCTCGGTTGGATGGATTTCGAGGGAGCGGCGAAGATCGCCGGTTCGCGCTTCACCATCCTGAAGGGACAGTTGGCACGGTTGGAGCGGGCGCTCGGCCAGTTCATGCTCGACACCCACACGCAGGAGCACGGCTATATCGAAGTGCAGCCGCCGCTGCTGGTTCGCGACGATGCCATGTTCGGCACCGGGCAGCTGCCGAAGTTTGCCGAAGACCTGTTCCGCACGACCGACGACCGCTGGCTGATCCCGACCGCCGAAGTGCCGCTCACCAACCTGGTCCGCGACGAAATCCTCGCCCAGGAAAAGCTGCCGCTGCGCTTTACGGCGCTGACGCCGTGCTTCCGCTCCGAAGCCGGCTCGGCCGGCCGCGACACGCGCGGCATGCTGCGCCAGCACCAGTTCATGAAGTGCGAGCTCGTCTCGATCACCGATGCCGAGAGCTCGGTGGCCGAGCACGAGCGGATGACGGCTTGCGCCGAGGAGATCCTCAGGCGGCTGGACCTGCATTACCGCGTCGTGACGCTCTGCACCGGCGACATGGGCTTCGGCGCCCGGAAGACCTACGACATCGAGGTCTGGCTGCCGGGGCAGGACACCTATCGCGAGATTTCCTCCTGCTCGGTGTGCGGCGACTTCCAGGCCCGCCGCATGAACGCCCGCTATCGCGGCAAGGAAGACAAGAACCCGAAATTCGTGCACACGCTGAACGGCTCCGGCGTCGCAGTCGGCCGGGCGCTGATCGCCGTGCTCGAGAATTATCTGAACGAGGATGGTTCGGTGACGGTGCCCGATGCTCTGCTGCCCTACATGGGCGGGCTGAAGAAGATCGAAAAGGCCAGCTGAAGGGATCGGTCCGCATGCGCATCCTGCTCACCAACGATGATGGCGTGCACGCCGACGGCCTTGCGGCCCTTGAGCGTATCGCCCTTACGCTGACCGACGACGTCTGGGTCGTCGCCCCCGAGACCGACCAGAGCGGGCTGGCGCATTCCCTGACCCTGTCCGAGCCGCTGCGCCTGCGGCAGGTGGCCGAGAAGAGGTTCGCCCTTCGCGGCACGCCGACCGATTGCGTCATCATGGCGGTCCGCGAGATCCTGCCGGGGCCGCCGGATCTCGTGCTGTCCGGCATCAATGCCGGCGCCAACATGGCCGACGACGTCACCTATTCCGGAACGATCGCCGGAGCCATGGAAGGGACGCTGCAGGGCATCCGCTCGATGGCGCTCAGCCAGGCCTTTCGCCACGCTGACGAGCGCATCGTGCCGTGGCAGGTGGCCGAGCGGCACGCGCCCGACCTGATCCGTCGCCTCATGGAGGTCGAGCTTCCCGACGGCACCTTCCTCAATCTGAATTTCCCGGATTGCGAAGTCGACGCCGTCGCGGGGATCGAGGTCACATCGCAGGGCAAGCTCGATTTCGGGATCACCATCGAGGAGCGCAAGGACGGCCGGGGCTTTCCCTACTACTGGCTGCGCTTCGGCGACCGGCACGGCGACTTCCGCGCCGGCACCGACATTCAGGCGCTGCGGGAAAAAGCGATCTCCGTCACCCCGCTCAAGCTCGATCTGACGGATTATGCGGTGCTTGACCGCGTGCAGCGCGCGCTTCTGTAGACGTTTTCAGCCGATCTGCTGTGTAATATTGGTTCTTTGCCTGTCTTTACCGCATGAGGCGCTGCACGCTGCCGGGGGACATGCAGTCGGCTGAGGGGGAGGTGGCTATTGAGCACGGCACGGGTGGTTGAAAAGGAAGGGTTTGCTGCGCTGGCCCTGCGCCTCAGGGGCGAGGGGATCAACAACCTCGATCTCCTCACCGCCGTCGAACAGACGCCGCGCACCATGTTCGTTCCGCCGCAGTTCGCCGGCGACGCCTATTCCAGCCGCCTGCTGCCGATCGACTGCGGATCCTTTGTCGAGGGCGCCGATCTCGCCGTCCGGCTGCTTCATCTGCTCAATCTCAAGGCCGGCCAGCGCGTTCTCGAGATCGGCACCGGCAGCGGCTTCACCGCGGCCGTCATGGGCCGCTTGACCGAGCGGGTCCTGACGGTCGACCGCTACAAGACCCTGGTAACGGGTGCGCAGCAGAGCATCGAGAAGAACGGCATCCGCAACGTCATCGTTCGCCAGGCGGACGGCAGCAACGGCATGCCGGGCGAGGGGACCTTCGACCGGATACTGGTCACCGCCGCCTTTCCGTCGATGCCGCGTCAATTCGTCGAGCAGCTCGTTTCCGGTGGCATGCTGATCGCGCCGGTCATGGTCAGCGACACCGAATGCCGGATGCTGCGCCTCGTCAAGACCGGCAGCCGCTTCGACCGCGAGGACCTTTTCGAGGTTCCCTACCTGCCGATCGTGCCGCATCTGGCCCAGGCCCTCTGAGCTGGCGGCCGCGTCAGCCTCCCGTGGCGTCAGTTCCAACGAGTCGCGCTTTGCAGATGCCGAAAGACGCCGAGAGCCATTTCTATCGGCTGACGGCAACTGGGCCGGCACCGCGCTAGATCTGAATCTTCAGATAAAATCCGACTGTTATCTCGCGTTAACTGTTTGTTAACCGGCGCAAGCCTCGCGCAAGCCTCGCTCCATAAGCCGATTGCGTGGCGTTTTTCCACGTCGAATGCACGGGCGGTACTCCAGAGTTCTGCAGCCCGGGGCCGATGGAGGTGAACATGCAGATATCGGACAACATCGCCGGCCGGGCAGCCAGTGACAGCCTTGCCCATCTGGCTGCGAGGGCGGCAGGGCGTTCGCGCGAGGAGGCGGTGGAGGCGCCAAGACCGGCCGGGTTCTCCGCCGGTTCATACGATCCTGCCGAGAAGGTTTCGCTGTCGGTCGAGGCGCTCCTGGTGCTTAGCGGCTCCCGCGAGGACCGCCGCCTGCCGGCCCTCACCGAGGATGAGCGCAACAACGTCGTGACCCCTTCGCTTGAAGCCCGCGAGCATGCCGCCTTCCGCCACTTTCGTGCACTCGGCGACATGAAGAGCTACTATCGCGCCTACATCGAATATTTCGACAGCCTCCAGCCGCAGGACCAGTCGAGTCCGCGTTATGCCGGCAGCCGAGAGGTGGCCGTGGCGGCGTTGCGGTCACTCGCCTATGCGCAAAACGCGGCTGGCGACGAGGCCGGCCTCGAGGCGCCCGCTGTGCTGGATACGATACTTGCAAGCGCCGACGCCACGCGTCGCGACTATCCGCAGCTAACCGTCCCCGGTGCGGAGGCGATGATCCGGCCGCGGCCGACCATTTCGCGCGCTACCTCGATGTACCTGGGCACATTCTAGGCCGGTTTGGTCCGGCCCGGCGACGGTGCGATGGTTATCAATTCCTGATGAATCCAAAACGGTGGGCAGGCCCTTAACCAGCCAGTAACTCTAACGCGCTTTAATCTTTGCACGGTAGATGTGTATCGATTGGGTAGTCAGACATGCGTAAGAGTGTACCGCCGAGTTTTGCTAAGACCGCGCCCCGGGTTCTGGTGGCGATGTTGCTGGCCGGTACGGCGGCTGGCTGCAGTTCCGACGCCAGTCGCTTCAGTGGCCTTTTCTCTTCCTCTGACGAAATGACGACCGGATCGATCCCGCGCCGCACGCTGTTCGGCGGCGGGGCTACGCCCCGCGGCGACATGGGTGGGGACGGGCAGAATGTGGCCATGGGTCAGGCCTATGGCGGACAGGGCATGGCCGCAGCCGCGCCTGCCGGGCTGGATCAGGGATCCGGCGCGCGCCTTGCGACGACGCCGATGAGCGTCCAGCGGACCGCGCTTGCCGATCCGGGCCAAACAGCGCCCTCCGCAACGCGCGAGGTGGCGATGGCCCAGCCCCAGCCGCAGCCGCCGGTTCGCAAGCCCGCGGCGGCAGAGCCGCGGCAGGCGGCGAAGCCGGGCAACGGCTGGTCGACTGCGAATGCACCGGTGGTGATGCTTCGTCCCGGCGAAAGCGTGAAGACGCTGTCGGCACGCTACGGCGTGCCTGAGAAGGAGATCCTCAGGGCAAACGGCATGGCCAGTGCCGCCGACGCCGAGCCCGGCCAGAAGGTCACGATTCCCGTCTTCGGTACGGTCCCAAGCGCCGCCAAGGCTTCCATCGATACCGCGCTCAACACCGACAAGAAGCAGCCGAACCCGCAAAGGAATGCGAGCGAGGAGGTGGCGATCCTGCCCGGATCCTCGAAGAGCCGCGACAAGGCCTCCGGTGAGGCCGATAAATCCGGGTTGGCCGGAGGCGACGGCAAGCCGGAAGGCGGCTACCAGGTGCAGCCGGGCGATTCGCTCGCCAAGATTGCTGCCCGGCATGGCGTTTCGGTCGAAGCCCTGAAAAAGGCGAACGGGCTTGCGGGCGCCTCGATCCGCGTCGGCCAGACGCTTGCCATCCCGGCCGCGGACAAGTCGGCGACCGACCGGACCATGACGGCGTCGCTGCCCGAGCCGAAGAAGGTTGCCGAGCAGGCGGCAAAGAGCGCCGAAGCCTACGCGCCGGTGGAGAAGACGCAGACAGTGGCCGAGGTCGAGCAGAAGACCGAAGTGACCGCCGCCGCGCCGGAGTCGACCGGCATCGGCAAGTACCGCTGGCCGGTGCGCGGCGCGGTCATCGCGGGCTACGGCGCCAATGTCGAAGGAAGCCGCAACGACGGCATCGATATTTCCGTGCCGGAGGGAACGCCGATCAAGGCCGCCGAGAATGGTGTCGTCATCTATTCCGGCAGCAGCCTGAAGGAACTCGGCAACGCCGTGCTCGTGCGCCATGACGACGGCACCGTTACCGTCTACGGCCACGCATCGAACCTGAACGTGCAGCGCGGCCAGAAGGTTCAGCGCGGTCAGACCCTTGCTTCCTCCGGCATGAGCGGAAGCGCTTCCCGCCCGAAGGTGCATTTCGAAGTCCGCAAGAACGCGACGGCCGTCAACCCGATGACCTATCTGGAATAGTCAAACGGCCGGTGGAGGGTTTTGAGAAGGTGAGCCCGGGTGACCGGGCTTCTTTCATTTGACGAGCGGCTTGCCGAGGCGGCCTGCGAGGTCCTGGATGAACTGCCAGGCGACGCGGCCCGACCGGGAGCCGCGGGTCGTCGCCCATTCGAGCGCCTCGGCATGGATGGCGGCGCGTTCGCCATCGAGGCCGAAATAGTCCGCATAGCTGTCGATCATGTCGAGATAGTCGTTCTGGCTGCACTTGTAGAAGCCGAGCCAAAGGCCGAAACGGTCCGACAGCGATACCTTTTCCTCCACCGCCTCGGACGGGTTGATCGCGGTCGATTGCTCGTTCTCCATCATGTCGCGCGGCAGCAGGTGCCGTCTGTTGGAGGTGGCGTAGAGCAGCACGTTGTCGGGGCGGCCTTCGACGCCGCCGTCGAGGGCGGCCTTCAGCGACTTGTAGGAGGTGTCGTCGTGGTCGAATGACAGGTCGTCGCAGAAGATAATCACCGGCGCCGGCGCATTCTTGAGGATTTCCATCAGCGCCGGCAGCGTGGCGATGTCCTCGCGATGGACCTCGACCAGCTTCAATGCGATGCCGGTCGCCCGCGCGGTGGAGGCGTGGACGGCCTTGACCAGCGACGACTTGCCCATGCCGCGCGCGCCCCACAGCAGCACGTTGTTGGCCGGCAGTCCGCGTGCGAAACGCTGGGTATTGTCGGAAAGGATGTCGCGGACGTGGTCGACGCCGCGGATCAGGCCGATGTCGACACGGTTCGGGCGCGCCACCGGCTGAAGGAACTGCCGCGCCGGGACCCAGACGAAGCATTCGGCGGCGTCCCAGTTGTTGACGGCCGGCTGCGGGCCGGCCAGCCGCTCCAGGGCCACCCTGATACCTGCGAGTTCCTTCAGAAGCGCCTGCGTCCGGTCGTCGTGCATCGGTCTTGCCCCTTTTCCTGCCTGTGCCTTGCAAGCCGGCGGTAGCATGACCGCCGGTCACTGGGGAAGAGAGAAATCCCTGAATTTCCGGCCGGATCGGGGCTGTCTTGTTGCAATCATATCGCTCTTGCCTATAGTCGCGCCCACTGCGCCGGGCGCTTTTTGCCCGGGTTTTCCGTTTCGAGGAGTTTTGAATGTTCATTACCGAGGCTTTCGCCCAGTCGGCGCCGGCTGCTGCAACGGGCAGCACGGATCTTCTGATGTCCGTCCTGCCGTTCCTCCTGATTTTCGTGGTGATGTATTTCCTCATCATCCGCCCGCAGCGCACCGCCATGAAGCGCCGTGAAGAGCTTCTGAAGAACATCCGCCGCGGCGACCAGGTGGTGACCGGCGGCGGTATCGTCGGCAAGGTGACGAAGGTCATCGACGACAAGGAACTCGAGGTCGAAATCGCCGAAGGCATCAAGATCCGGGTGGTTCGCAGCGGCATTACCGAAGTTCGCGTCAAGGGCGAACCGGTCAAGGAATAATGTGATCGACGCCGTCCGGGGGCAGCCTCCGGACGGCGTGCCCCGGTTCCTGCCGGCAAAGTGCCGGGCATTCGAGAGAGCAATGCTGCAACCTGCCCGCTGGAAAACTACGCTTGCCTGGCTCGCCGTCGCGGCGGGCCTTCTTGTTCTGTCGCCGAATTTGCTGCCCGAGCGCCAGCGCGACGAACTGCCTTCATGGGCAACGGCGCACCGTCTGGCCCCCGGCCTCGACTTGAGTGGCGGCGCCGGGCTGGTCTTGAAGCTGGAGCGCTCGGACATTGAGACCGACCGCCTGATAACGGTCGTGAATGCGGCGGGCAGGGTGCTGCGTGATGCCGGGATCCCCTATTCCGGGCTGTCCGGATCCGAGGGACGGGTGAGCCTCCGCGTCAACGATCCGAGCCGCGCCGAAGAGGCGCGGCAGGCGCTCGCGGCGGTCGACGGAACGCGCGTTGCAAACGAGAACGACGGAAGCCTCCGTCTCGAGGTGACTCCGGAATCGATCGAGCTTGCCCGGGCCGAAGCCGCGGCAGTGGCGGTCGAGGTGGTTCGCAGGCGCGTTGCCGAGGTCGGCGGCGCCGGCGTGGATGTTCAACGCGAGGGCAGCGACCGGATCGTCCTGCAGGCGCCGGGGTTCCCCGATCCGCAGCAGCTGAAGGACATCCTGGCGCAGCGCGGCCAGTTCTCGGCACGCCTGGTCGATTCCAGCGTGCCGTTGCAACAGGCGCTCGAGCATGGCCCGCCGCCCGGCACGCAGGTCGCCTACACGCTTGGCGAGCCGCCGGTCGGCTACCTGGTGCGCCGCGCCAGCATCTTCACCGCAAACGATCTCGTCTCCGTCGAAGCCGTTGCCGGGCAGGGCGGTTCGGCGGCCTCCATCCGCTATCAGCTCGGGCCCGAGGCTGTGAGGCGGCTGGACGAGGCGAGCCGCGACAATGTCGGACGGACGCTGGCGCTGCTGCTCGACGACCAGGTTCTCGCCGCCTCGGTCATCGCCGGCCCGGCCTCGGACGGGCGCGGGAAGTTTGCCGGCGACTTCGACCTGCAGGGTGCGGAAAACCTGGCCGCCGTGTTGCGCAGCGGCGCCCTTCCTGCATCGCTGACCGTGGTCGAGGAGCGGTCGATCGATCCGGCACTCGGCGCGGCTTCGGTCCGGTCGGTGTTTCTCGCCGCCGGCATTGCAGGCATCGCGGTCGCTCTGTTCATGATCGCCTGGTATGGTGCATTCGGCGCCATTGCGGCGATCGCGCTCGTTTTCAACCTTCTGCTCATCCTGGCGGTCGCAGCACTGACGGGCACGGTGATCACCCTGCCGGGCATCGCCGGCATGGTTCTGACGATCGGCATGGCGGTGGACTCCAATGTCCTGGTCTATGAGCGCATGCGCGAGGAGGCCGCCAACGGCCGCACCCTTCCCGATGCCCTTGCGGTCGCCTTCGCGCGAACCTTCCCCACCGTGATGGACGCCGCCGTGACGACGATGATCGCCGTGGCGGTCCTGTTCCTGCTCGGCTCCGGTCCGATGCGCGGCTTTGCGGCGATCGTCGGCATCGGCGTGGTGACGACGATCTTCGTCACCTTCACCCTGACCCATTGGCTGGCCGCGGCCTGGGTGGCCCGGCGGCGCATGACGCACCTGCCAAGGAGCGTCCGGACCGGCGTGTTCGGTGGCCTGCACCTGCGTTTCATGGCGATCCGCAATCATGTCTTCTCGGCCGTGGCGGTGGTCTCGATCGCGGTGGCGCTGCTGGTTTCCGCCACCGGCCTGAACCTTGGCATCGACTTCACCGGCGGAGCGCTCCTGCAGCTCGAGGCCCGGCAAGGGCCGGCGGATCCGGTGCGGATCGCCTCGAGCCTGGCGGAGGCCAATCTCGGCGACGTCATGGTGCGCACCGGCAGCGACCCGGCTGTCGTCACCGTCCACATTCCGCCCCAGGGTGGCGGCGAGAACGCCGAGCAGACCTCGGCGCTGGTGGCACGTGGCGAACTGGAGGCCGATTACCAGATCGGCCGCGTCGAGGTCGTCGGCCCGTCCGTCTCCGGGGACCTGATCAGGGCGGCTACGCTCGGCATGGCGATCGCGCTCGCGGCGCTGATCCTCTACGTCTGGATCCGGTTCGAATGGCAGTTCGCCGTCGGGCCGGTCGTCGCCACCGCCCACGACCTGCTGCTGACCGTCGGCCTGTTCGCGCTGACGCGCATGGAGTTCAACATCGGCAGCATCGCCGCGCTTCTGACGATCGTGGGCTATTCGCTGAACGACACGATCGTCGTCTACGACCGTATCCGCGAGAATCTGCGGCAGTTCCGCCAGATGCCGCTGCCGCTTCTGATCGACGCCTCGATCAGCCAGACGCTGTCGCGCACGGTGCTGACCGCGGCCACGACGCTGATCGCCCTCGCTGCCCTCGCGGCCTTCGGCGGCGAGATCATCCGCGCCTTTGCCGTGACGATGTTGTTCGGCATTGCCGTCGGCACCTTCTCATCTATCTATATCGCAGGACCCGTATTGATCCTGTTCAGGTTGCGGCCGGATCATCCCCGGTTCGGCGGGCACGGACGAGCGGCGGCAGAGGCATGACAATGGCAAGAGGAATTGAAATCCGCGATGCGCACTTTCCGGGGCGCGCCCCGATCGACGCCTATGGCAATGGCGGCTTCCGCTTTGCCGACATGTCGCATCGCGGCTCCATTCTCTGCCTGCCGTCGGGCATCCACGGCTGGGACCGGCAGGATGCGGTGGGCCTGACGGCGCAGGATCTGGAGCGGGTGATCGCCGAGGCGGATCAGATCGAGGTGCTGCTCGTCGGCACCGGCACCGAGATCAGGCCGCTCCCGGAGGAACTGCGGGCGGTGCTGCGCGCCCACCATATCCGCTCCGATCCGATGTCGACCGGCGCCGCGGTGCGCACCTTCAACGTCATGCTCGCCGAATCCCGCGCCGTTGCGGCAGCCCTGATTGCCGTATAGGCGCAGCGATACCCGGACAGCTTACCATGCAGAAAACAAAAGGCCCCGCCGGCGGCCGTGACGTCACCTCCCACGCCGACGCCTACGCTTACGCCCATTGCCTTTCGGCGCTGCGCGACACCGATCGTGACCGCTATCTCGCCTGCCTGCTCGCGCCGCCTGAAAAGCAGGGCGCCCTTGCCGCCCTCTATGCGTTCAACGCCGAGATCGCCCGCGTCCGCGATGTCGTGCACGAGCCGCTGCCGGGCGAGATCCGCCTGCAATGGTGGCGCGACACGCTCGAGGGGGGTGGCGACGGCGATGCCGAGGCCAATCCGCTTGCCGCCGGCCTGCTTCGCTGCGTCGCCGAGCACCGGCTGCCGGTGTCCGTGCTCACCGACATGATCGAGGCGCGCATCTTCGACCTCTACAACGATCCGATGCCGGACCGGGCCTCGCTGGAAGGCTACGCCGGCGAAACTGCCTCTGCGCTGATCCAGCTCGCCAGCCTGATCCTCGATCCCGCCGGTGCCGCGCAGTCGGCCGCCGTCGCCGGCCACGCCGGCGTTGCCCAGGCGATCGCCGGCATCCTGCTGCTGCTGCCGATCCACCGCCGCCGGGGACAGGTTTACATCCCCGCCGACCTGCTGGCGGCGACCGGCCTCGGCGTCGACGGACTGATCGCCGGCAAGGACCGGGAGCGGGCCGCCCGCACCGTCGAGGCCTTTGCCGGTCTCGGTCGCGAGCACCTGCGCAAGGCGCGGGCGGCGGGCGAGATCGCGCCCTCCAACCGTGCCGCCTTCCTGCCGGTGGCGATCGCACCGCATGTGTTCGCCCGCGCGGAGCGGACCGGCGCCGATGCGCTCGAGCACACGGTGCTGCCCGCCCAGTGGCGGCGGCAGTGGTGGATGTGGCGCAGCCTGCGGACAGGGCGCTTCTAGCCCGTCATCGCCCGGAAAGCCCATTCGGAAGCGCAAAGCTGACGCAAGCCACGTCGCCTATAAGCGATGCGGACCAATGCGGCTGCCGGGAGAGCGCAAGATGATCTGGACCGTCGTAATCGCCTGCCTCTTTCTGGCAGGCTTCCTCTTCATGCGAACCCAGCGCCGCGACGACGCCAAGCCGTCGGCACCCGACACCGGCCTGGCGATCCTCCAGTTCGGGCATGCCTACCCGAACGAGGCGATCCGCGAGGTCGTCAGCACGGCGGACGGCAATGGTCACTTTCTCCGGCTGCACGACGGCAAGGTCGGCTTCATGCGGGCGCACGGCCAGCATTTCGCCAGCCGTCTGATCGAGCCGGGCGGCGTGCGGGTGCGCCATACCGCCAGCGGTAGCGGTCTGGTGCTGGAATTCGCAGAGGACGCTGAAGGCCGCGAGGCGGGGAGCTTCGAGTTCCGCACCAGTGCCGACGCCGCGGAGGTGTCGCTTTGGCTGCTCGGCAGCCTCGTGCCCGCCGGCGGGATCGACGAGGCGCCCGCTGCGGTCACTGACGAGCGCTAGGCTGTCAGTCGGCCGCCTCGAGCCACTGCCGGCAATGTTCCAGGGCGCGGGCCGCCATAGCCTGCTTCTTTGCCACGGCCTTGTCCTTGCCGCGGAAACGCTTCACGCCCTCCGGCTTGACGATCGCGCCGGGCTCCAGCTCCGGAAAAAGCCCGAAATTGATGTTCATCGGCTGGAAGGATCGCTTGCCTGGCTCGTCGTCGGACATGATGTGCCCGCCGGTGATGTGGTTCAGCAGCGCCCCGAAGGCGGTCGTCTCCGGCGGTAGCGCCGGCGTCGCGCCGCGACGTTCGGCGGCGGCGAACCGGCCGGCCAGCAGGCCGACGCTGGCGCTTTCCACATAGCCCTCGCAGCCGGTGATCTGCCCGGCGAAGCGCAGGCCGGGGCGGCCCTTGAGGGTCAGCGAGCGGTCGAGCAGGATCGGCGACTGCAGATAGGTGTTGCGGTGCAGCCCGCCGAGCCGCGCGAACTCGGCATTCTCCAGCCCCGGGATCATGCGGAAGATCTCGGCTTGCGCGCCATATTTCAGCTTCGTCTGGAAGCCGACCATGTTGTAGAGCGTGCCGAGCGCATTGTCCTGCCGCAACTGCACGACCGCATAGGGCTTTACGGAAGGATTGTGCGCATTGGTCAGGCCCATCGGCTTCATCGGCCCGTGGCGCAGCGTTTCGCGGCCGCGTTCCGCCATCACCTCGATCGGCAGGCAACCGTCGAAATAGGGCGTCCCTTCCCATTCCTTGAAACCGGTCGTGTCGGCGGCGACAAGGGCATCGACGAAAGCGTTGTACTGCGCCTCGTCCATCGGGCAGTTGATATAGTCCTTGCCGGTGCCGCCCGGGCCGACCTTGTCATAGCGGGACTGGTGCCAGCAGACGTCCATGTCGATCGAATGCGTGTGCACGATCGGCGCGATCGCGTCGAAGAAGGCGAGGGAGTCGGCGCCGGTGCGCTCCTGGATCGCCGCGGCGAGGTCCGGTGCTGTCAGCGGGCCGGTGGCGATGATCGCCTGGTCCCACGCCTCCGGAGGAAGGCCTTTGATCTCCTCGCGCACCACCGTGATCAGCTCGTGCCCCGCAAGGGCGGCGGTCACGGCGGCCGAGAAGCCCTCGCGGTCGACGGCCAGCGCGCCGCCGGCCGGCACCTGGTTGGCGTCCGCCGAACGCATGATCAGCGAGCCGGCCAGCCGCATTTCGGCGTGCAGCACGCCGACGGCATTGCTCGTCGCGTCGTCGGAGCGGAAGGAATTCGAGCAGACGAGCTCCGCCAGCCCGTCGGTCTTGTGGGCGTCGGTGCCGCGCACGCCGCGCATTTCATGCAGCACGACCGGAATGCCTTGCTCGGCGATCTGCCAGGCCGCCTCGCTGCCGGCAAGGCCGCCGCCGATGACATGGATGGGGGAGAGGGAGGTCTTGTTCGTCATGGGCGGCTGCATACCATGTGGCGGCGGCGCTTCCAATCGCTCGAATCAAAAACGGCACCGGATGGTGCCGTTTGATACGTTCCTCGCGCGTTTCCGCTAATTTTCGGCCGCAGCGTTGGAATTTCGGCTGGGCGATTAGCGGAAGGAACGAGCTGCGATGCCGCGGATGTCGTAGCGGGTCAGACCGATATCGGACAGCGTGTGGTTGGACAGGTTGCCGAGTTCGTTCATGGTGCGGCGGTAGCTGAGCCAGTTCTTGGCAAGGCGGATCGGGTTCATGGGTTCTTCTCCTCACAGGACGGGGACTGGAGCGTCCTCGTTTGATGCCGCCCATCTACTCGGTTATTGCGTGAGATTGGAGTGCAAAGAAAGAGCACCTGCCATGCATTTGTGCATTGCAGCGATAATGAAATGGGCAGGACGATCATGCGCCGGTATTCGGGAGGGCGACGATAGTGGGTACCGGCTGAAATTTCAGGGCATTGAGGACGGTCGGAATGCCGGGACCGGCGTTGATGCTGCAGTGCATCATCCCGCAAAAGAAAACGCCCTCCGGAGGGATCCGGAAGGCGTTTGCAAAAGCTCCGGCCGTTGGGGCTGGGGCTTACTTGATGGCCTGGCGGGCGACGTACGGAATGTCCGAGCGGCCGATGCCGAGATCGCTGAGTTCGCGGTCGCTCATGCGGCCGAGTTCCGATACGGTCTGGCGATACTTGCGCCAATTGCTGAACGAGCGTGCGAGATTCATGTCATACCCCTTTCGCGGGTGTTGCAGCCGGCAGCCGCCCTTCGGCGCCGGCCGTTGATCTGATGCCCGCTATATAGATCTGGAGCCGTTTCAGTTGCAGAGCCAAACCCGAATGGCAGTCATGCTCTGCGTGCATGTCAAGATAAAAAGAATGACCATATGACGGGCAAAAAGCGCGGCCGTTCGTTTCGAAAAAGGCGTCTCCGGTGCCTGCTGATGTTGCAGAGCAAAAAAAGCCCGCCGGGGGAGGAGATCCGGCGGGCTTATCTTGATTGGCAACTGGGAGGAGGAGTGCTGCCAATCGCATCGGGCTTCGCTGGGAGGAGGAGTGCGTCACCCGATTGACGTCGCATATAGGGACGCCGCGGCGAGTCGCAAAGGGGGGCTGGCGAATAGCATCCATGCAAAATCGCGGGATCCGTGCGGTGCTTTGACGCATGCCGGCCAGAAGAGGGCGCCGTTCCACGCGCCGCGCGGGTTTCGCGCAGTTCGCCGGATCTGCTGATGTACGGGAATGTTAAAAACAACGCCCGCCGGGGGAGGAGGTCCGGCGGGCGTCATTTAAAGTGATTGGCAACTGGGAGGAGGAGTGTTGCCAATCGTATCGGAGAAGCGCTGGGAGGAGGAGTGCGCCGCTCCGAATTCCTGCGGCATCCTTGCGGTCGCCGGACCTTTCCGGACTGTTTGCCCGGGTGGCTGGTCGTTGCCACTTCGCCGCTTAGACCGGTCGCCACGCTGAACCTTGGGCGCCCTGTTTTTCCCGGCTCGGATCATTGCCGATCCGATGCTTGGAATATAGCCGGACAGTTCGATTTTGTGCAGTGCAATATGGTCATGGTTGCCATGCGCCAGACGCATGCCCGCCAGCCGACCTGGCGGTCACCGGGATCGCCGTGCGTGCCTGTCGACGCCGCCGGGCGGTCCGCCATTCGCCAGAATGGGGCGCGGGCCTCAGCGCCGTTGTGTTCCGCGCCGCTTGGGCGCTAGTCTGCTATCACAATTTTGAAACGGTGGGGGACTGGGGAATGTATCGGGGGCGACTGGAGCGGGACCTCAACGCGTGGGCGGCGCAGGGGCTGATCGACCCGGCCACGGCTGTGCGGCTGCTTGACGAATTCGACCGGCGCGAAAGCGCATTCAGCCTTGGACGGGTGCTTGTGGTGATCGCGGCCCTGCTTCTCGGTGGGGCGGTGCTGCTGCTGATCGCAGCCAACTGGGAGGCGATCCCGCGGCTATGGCGCTTGCTTGGGATCGTCGGTTTGATCTGGACGGCCTATGGGGCCGCCGCCTGGCTCCGCCGGCGCGGGGCGTGGCGCCTGTCGGAGGCCGCGCTCGTCGCCGGCGTGCTCTTCTTTGGCGGTGCGATCGCCTTGGTCGGTCAGATGTACCACCTGTCGGGCGACGCGACGCAGGCGATGCTGGTGTGGTTCGGCGGCGCGGCGGTCACTGCGCTGCTGTTCCGCTCGCAAGCCGCCGCCACGGTCAGCGGCTTCCTGGCCTTCGCGGTCGCGGGCGTCGAGTGGTCCGACAGTTTCGGCATCGACGACCGGCTGCTGCTCTGGTGGATGCCGGTGATGGCGCTGGTCGTCATTGGTCTCGTCCGCTACACGGGGGCAGCACAGGCCCGCCATCTCGCCTATCTGCTGATGATGGGGTGGGTGCTCATTCTCTACGGCGAGCATGCGGCGCCCGCGACGGCGCTGGCGATCACCGGCGTCGGCGCTGCCTGTTACCTGCTCGCCAGCCTGCCCGTCTCGCCGCTGCGGCCCCTCGCTGCGAGCGCCGGCGCGGCACCCGCCTTCTATGCCTTTCTGCTGCTCGTAATCGGTCTCGCCATATTGCACTTCGAGATCGACAGCGCCGGCGAGCGGCTGCTGCTGGGCGTCGTCACGCTCTCGGCAGCGCTCGGCGGCATTGCGCTTTCCGGACGCGACAACGGCGCGGTGCGTTATCTCGCCTATGCCGCCTTCGCCGCCGAAACGCTCTATCTGGCCTCGGAAACGCTCGGCTCCATCCTCGGTACCTCGGGCTTCTTCCTGATCTCCGGCCTGGTGGTGGCGGCGGTCGCCTGGCTGGTCATCCGCCTCGAACGACGGTTTTCGGTTCACGCAAGGACCGGGGAGGTGCGGCCATGAAGACAGCCGCGCCGAAACTTCTTGTTGACCCCTGGCTTGCGGCGGTTGCGGCCGCCCTGATCCAGACCGCCGTCCTCGGCTACATGGTCGAGAGCCGCGCCGTGATCCTGCGCAGCGGCGCCGAGGTGCGGCTCAAGACCGCGCCGGTCGATCCGCGCGACCTGCTCCGCGGCGACTACGTGACGCTCGGCTATCAGATCGCGTCGATCCCCGGGGCGATCGTCACCGGCGACGTGCCGACGGCGCCGGGCCGGCAGACGCTATGGGTGCAGCTGGTGCCGGCCGCCGACGGGCTGTGGAGCGCCAGCCAGGCGTCCTTCGCGCCGCTGCCGCAGCAGGCGGGCAGCGTCGTGGCCCGCACCCTGCCGTTCTCCTACTATCCCGGGGCCGACGGGGCACTGCCCGAGACGCTGTTCGTCTCCTACGGCATCGAGCGCTATTATGTTCCGGACGGCGAGGGCCGGGTGCTCGAGGAGGCGCGCAACGCCCAGTCGCTCGAGATCGCCGCGCGGGTCGGATCGGGCGGAACGATGCAGATCCGGCAGATTTTCATGAACGGCAAGCCGGCCTACCAGGAGCCGCTCTACTGAGGCAGCCCGGGGGCTTGCCCGGTCCGGGCGGGACCTCTGGCCGACCTGCAGATGCGCCGCCGGCTTGCCACATTTTCGCTTTGACCGGCGCCGAACGGGTGATATAGAGGCGCCGCGACCGGAAGGCGCGCCCGTCGGGCGCAAAAGCGACGCCGCAGGCGGCTTTCTGAACGCGGGTATGGTGAAATTGGTAGACACGCCAGATTTAGGTTCTGGTGCCGCAAGGCGTGGGAGTTCAAGTCTCTCTACCCGCACCAGAAACGTCCTGGCTGGCCGCTTGCGCCACGCCTGAGGAACGCGGCAATCCGGCGCCTCTCGCGGGCCGGGGTATGGCCAGGCATCGCGCGTGAGGTTCCATCGGAGCGGTTTCGGCGGGGCGGATCGAGCGCCGTCGCGCCATTTTGCTTGCCAAAAGGCCACCGATAACAGTAAAGCCACTCACGGCAAATAGACCCGGAGGGGTGCCCGCCAATGGACCGGTTCCGGCCGGGGCACCGCCATATCGAAACGAAGGTTTGAACATGCAGGTAATCGAAACGCTCGCAGACGGGCTGAAGCGCGAACTCAAGGTCGTCATCCCGGCCAAGGACATGGAGGCCCGGCTCAACGAGCGCCTGGCCGACGCCAAGGACCGCGTTCGCATCAATGGCTTCCGTCCCGGCAAGGTTCCGGTGTCCCACCTGAAGAAGGTCTACGGCAAGTCGATGATGGCCGATCTCGTCAACGAGATCATCCGCGACAAGCCGAGCGCGATCCTCTCCGAGCGTGGCGAGAAGTCGGCGACGCAGCCGGAGATCGCCATGACCGAGGATCAGGCCGAGGCCGAGAAGATCCTCGACGCACAGGCTGATTTCGAATTCACCCTGTCCTACGAGATCATCCCGGCCATCGAGCTGAAGGACGTCTCCGGCATCAAGGTCACCCGCGAGGTCGTCGAGATCGCCGACAAGGAGATCGACGAGCAGATCCTCAAGATCGCCGAGAGCGCCCGCACCTACGAGACCAAGAAGGGCAAGGCCGCCGAGGGCGACCGCGTCACCATGGACTACCTCGGCAAGGTCGACGGCGAGGCCTTCGAGGGCGGCAAGGACGAGGACGCCGAGCTCGTCATCGGCTCCAACCGCTTCATCCCCGGCTTCGAGGACCAGCTGGTCGGCGTCAAGGCCGGTGACGAGAAGGTCATCACCGTAACCTTCCCGGCCGACTACCCGGCCGCGCACCTCGCTGGCAAGGAAGCCACCTTCGACATCACCGTCAAGGACGTCGCCGCTCCGGCCGAACTGAAGATCGACGACGAGCTCGCCACGAAGCTCGGCCTCGAATCGGTCGACCGCCTGCGCGAGGTCGTCCGCGGCCAGATCGAAAGCCAGTACGGCTCGGTCACCCGCCAGAAGGTCAAGCGGCAGATCCTCGACCAGCTCGACGAGATGTACAAGTTCGACACGCCGCAACGCCTGGTCGACGCCGAGTTCGAGAACATCTGGCGCCAGATCAACACCGACCTGCAGCAGGCCGGCAAGACCTTCGCCGACGAGGACACGACCGAAGAGGAAGCTCGCGAGGAGTACCGCAAGCTCGCCGAGCGGCGCGTCCGCCTCGGCCTGGTGCTCTCCGAAATCGGCGAGAAGGCCGGCGTCCAGGTGAGCGACGAGGAAATGCAGCGTTCGCTGTTCGAGCAGCTGCGCCAGTTCCCGGGCCAGGAAAAGCAGATCCTCGACTATTTCCGCAAGACGCCGGGCGCCTCCGCATCGCTGCGTGCCCCGCTCTTCGAAGAAAAGGTCGTTGACCACCTGCTGAGCGAAGTCACCGTCACCGACAAGACCGTCTCCAAGGAAGAGCTGCTCGCCGACGACGAGGCCGAGGAAGGCCAGTCCGAAGGCAAGAAGGCTGCCCCGAAGAAGAAGGCCGCCGCCAAGGCCGAGGTTGCCGAGGGCGACGACGCCGCTCCGAAGAAGAAGGCTCCGGCCAAGAAGAAGGCCGCCGACGACGGCGCCGAGTAATTTTCGACGCACCAGGAATGCAGGAAAGGCCGCCCCGCAGGGCGGCCTTTTCGTTGGCCGGGCGGGCCGACCGGCGGCCTCGGGCGGGCGCTCAGACGATCAGAAAGTCCAGGTTCGACAGCGCCAGCCCGGCATCGAGCGAGGCGAACTGTGTCCGGCCGCCGCTGGCATTGCCGTTGGCATCGTAGAACAGGGCGCCCCGGTCCGTTTCGTAGATGATGCGGTCGCTCGCGTCGGCGGCAAGGCCGCTGCTGTTCATCCGGAACGCCGCGTCCGACAGCGGGCCGGCAACGCCGAGCGCGCTGAAAATCGCGGGATCGAGTTCGATCTTGTCCACGCCTGCCGCGAAGTCGCTGATCCTGTCGATGTTCGTTCCCGCGCCGAGCGGGGTGTCGAACACGAAGGTGTCGGCGCCGGCGCCTCCCGTCAGAACGTCCTTGCCGCGGCCTCCATCGATCCGGTCGTTGCCCGCTCCGCCGTTGACGGCATTGTTGCCGGAATCGCCGTAGAGGCCGTCGGCATGCGCGGAACCGAACAGGTTCTCGACCGACAAATAGGTGTCGCTGGCCGCATTGCCCGTATTTGCGGCGGGCTTGTCGAGGTGCGCCACGACGCCGCTGCCCGCGCCGGCATAGGAGGCCGTGTCGGTGCCGGCTCCGCCGATCAGGGTGTCGGCCCCTCCTTGGCCCACCAGGGTATCGTTGCCGGCCGCGCCGCTCAGGCGGTTGTCGCCTCCGTCGCCGTACAGCACGTCGCCGAACGCCGAACCAGTCAGGTTTTCGATGAGGCTGTAGTTGTCGCCGGCGGCCTCGCCGGTGTTGTTGGACGGGTTGGTCAATCCGGCCCGCACGCCGGTGGTGGCCGCGAGGTAGGATGCGACGTCGCTTCCCGAACCGCCACGCAGCGTGTCACCGCCGCCGCCGCCGAGCAGCGTGTCATTGCCCGCGCCGCCCTCGAGGATGTCGTTGCCTCCGTTGCCGCGCAGGACATTGGCGGCGGCATTGCCGATCAGGGTGTCGTTGCCCGATCCGCCCTTGGCATTCTCGATCAGCGACCGGGGATCGCCTTCGAATTGCAGTGCGTTGAAGACGTTGCCGCGGGCAAAGCCGCCGTTCGGCCCGCCGCCGAGAAAGGCGAGCTGCACCTCGGAAAAGGTCGAGCTCTCGCCGGGCCGCAGATCGATCCGCATCGGCGTCGTATAGTTCGACAGATCGTAGGTGTCGTTGCCGTTGCCGTCCCAGATGGTGGAGAAGATGCGGTTGTCGCCCGGGGCAATCGCAAGCTCGCCGTTGACGTAGGCCTGGCCGGTTTTCGGGTCCCAGCTGTAGACCGTGTTGCCGCCGTTGGCGGTGAAATCCGCGCCATACATCGTCTGCAGCGCGAGGATGTCGAGCATCATGTAGGTCTGCGGCGCGCCGAAGGCCTCATAATCGTAGCCGCCGCCCGTATCGCCGATGAAGGAGGAATCGGTCATCACGGTGAACTCAAGGGAATCGTACTGTGCAGGCACTGCGGTGTTCCCCGGTCCGCCGGCCTCGTTGCCGTGCTTCAGGCCGAGTGCGTGGCCGGCTTCGTGAAGCATGGTGTGCCATGCATAGTTGCCGGCGGTCGGTTCCTTCAGGCTGAACTGGGTACCGTCATAGGTGTCGCCGAAGAAGATGTCGCCGCCATAGACGGTGTTCTCGGGATAGAAGGCATAGGCGGTCGCCGGATCACCGGAATTCGCCGCGCGAATGGTCGCATTGCCCGTCCCCCCGTCAACATAGTCGACGCCCAGCTTGGTGAAGCCTTCGACCGAGAAGGCGGCAGCCCCCTTGGGCTGGGTGTAGACGTGTTCGTCGAGAATGGCGTGCAGCGCGAGCTTCTGCTGATCCGTGAGCTGCGAAAAATTCTCCCGTTGGGCGCTTGTTCCCTCGCCATTCTGGTCGGAGAAATAGCCGGTCTGGTAGTCGGATGCCGAATCGGGGGCGCTGTAATCGATATGGGTCGTGTTCCAGCGCGAGCCGCTCAAGACACCGTCGATGATCGGATTTCCGGTAGAGCCGACGGAGCCGGCGGTGGAGACGCGGCCATTGTCGTTTGGCGTCGGCGCACCGGCGGCCTCATCAGCGGCCTCCACATCGGCCCCCCGAGCATGCGCTAGCAGGCTGGCGGCAAAAGGCGCATCGGCCGCGTCGTCAAGGGCGCTGGTGTGCTGGAACAGCACCGACAGCGGACTGTCGTCGGCAAGCCGCGGCGCAAATGGATCGATATCGTATATCGGGCCGGCTCCCGTGGGCGCTACGACAGCCTGGAATGTTGGCTGGTCGTCGTTGGTGATGTCGAAGCCTGACAGGCTGCGAACGGATTTCACGCTTGCGGTCATGCTTCCTCCTTCATCGACCGGGCCGGGACCTGGCGACGCAATCATTCGGTTTCAGGATGCTGTGTGCTCGTGCCTCACCCGACCCGGAAGCCGACTTCACGGTGAAGTCGGATCGGGCGCCTGCCGGCGTCGGCGGGTGGGGTACTGGCGGGAAATCGGAATGCCTCCTCGCGCCGGGCCGACAGTCACCGGGCTTCTTCCCGGCCGACCCGATTTCGGTGTCCGGCCCTCTTTTGTGCCTGAGGGTCAACTGTAAATTAGAATGTGGAAAAATAATGCCCGCCGCCAACGAATTTGGCCGCGTCAGATTCGAGTGCTGATCGGATGTATGCAGTATAGGGGTTTGTCGGCTATATTTAATGTGTTTGACGAAGAAGGAGCCGTCCATGACCGTACGGCGCAGATGCCTTGTCACAGGGCTGGGATGGGTTGCCGCGGCCGTGGCCGTGCCGGTGCCCGTCAGCTTTGCCGTCATGAATACCCCGCCGGATAACGACGAAGCCGTGCGTGCCGAATACCGGCGGCTACAAGCGCGCGGGACGGTGGAAGCCTATGAACTGTTCATCGAACGGCATCCCGACCACCCGCTCGCGGACGATGCGCGGCGCGCTCTGGAGCGGCTGCGCCGCAAGTGAAGTGGCGCACCCACCCCGCCATGGATTCATGTCGCGGAAGGCGGCCGAAGATCAGCGATCCGGGCGGGCCGCCTTTAGTCTGGTGCCCGTTCAGCTCGCAGAGGACAGGCACTGGCGCAGCGAAGTGGCGAGCGATCGCATCAGATCCAGATAAAGCTTCGGTCCTTCGGGCAGCGTCGCGCCTTCGGGATCTAGCGCGCCCGCCCGGGCCGAGGTCCCCTCCAGGACGACATTCACCAGTTTCGGCTCGAACTGCGGTTCGGCAAAGACGCAGGCCGCGCCGAGCTCTGTAACCTTCTGGCGAATCTCGGAGATGCGGGCGGCACCCGGCATCGTCTCCGGGCTGACGGTGATCGAACCGATGACCCGCATTCCGTATCGATGCTCGAAATACTGGTACGCGTCATGGAAGACGACAAATGGCTTGTCCTTAACGGGTGCGATCGTCTGGCGGATTTCACGATCAAGCGCGTTGATATTGGCGTTCAGCGCGGCCAGGTTGGCCTCGTAGGTCACGGCATTGGCGGGGTCTTGTGCGGAGAGCGTTTCTTCGATTGCAGCGGCCATCGCCTTTGCGTTGGCGGGATCTAGCCAGAGATGCGTGTCGAAGCCGCCTTCCTCGTGTGCATGTCCATCGTGGTTGTGCGCGTGCTCGTCGTCCGCGCCGTTGGCGCCGGCTTCGGTCGTGTGATCGTCCTGGTGCGGCTCGAAAGTGCCGCCCTCGCGCATCTTGAGCTTCTGCAGGCCTGGCGCATCCTCGAGTGCTACGATCTTCGCCTTGCTGCCCAGAGCGTCCAGCGGCCGCTCCAGGATTGTTTCGAACCCGTGGCCCACCCAGAAAACGATATCGGCCTCCTGCAGCGCCGCCGCGTTTGAGGGCTTGAGCGTGTAGGTGTGGGGCGAGGCGGCGCCCTCCACGATCAGCCGCGGTTCGCCGACCCCCTGCATGATGAAGGCAACGAGGGAATGGATCGGCTTGACCGACACCACCACATTGGGCACCTCTGCCCGCGCCATTGGGGCCGACGCAAGCATCATCGCGGTGGAAAGGAGCAGGGCGGCTGGTTTCATCGTGACATCTCCGGATGCGCATGTAATGTTATTACATAAGTTGCGTTATGCTATAACGTGTGCGATAGCAGGCGGCAACCGGACTTTTGGAAAATTCAATGCTGCAATCCAACGTGCAATCCCGGCAGGAGCTCGTCAGCCTTGCGGCCGCCGGCGTGCGGCGCAAGGGCCGCTGGCTGGTCCGCGGCGTGGACCTCTCCATCGCCCGAGGCGAGATCGTTACGCTGATCGGCCCGAACGGGTCGGGGAAATCGACCACTGCCAAGATGGCGATCGGGGTGACGCGGCCGGACGAGGGCGGCGTGACGCGTATTCCCGGCCTGCGTGTCGGCTACGTTCCGCAGAAGCTCGCCATCGACTGGACCATGCCGCTGACGGTCGAACGTCTGATGACGCTGACGACGAGCCTGCGGGAGCGCGAGATCGAGGCCGCACTCGAGGCGACCGGCATCCGCCATCTCGCGCGTGCGGAAGTGCAGCACCTGTCGGGGGGCGAGTTTCAGCGCGCCCTGATGGCCCGCGCCATCGCCCGCAAGCCCGATCTGCTCGTGCTGGACGAGCCGGTGCAGGGCGTCGATTTCTCCGGCGAGATCGCGCTCTACGAGCTGATCAAGACGATCCGCAACACCACCGGCTGCGGCATTCTGCTCATCTCCCACGATCTGCACGTCGTCATGGCCGAAACCGACACCGTCGTCTGCCTCAATGGCCATGTCTGTTGCCGCGGCACGCCGGAGGCGGTCAGCCGCAGCCCGGAGTATCTTCGTTTGTTCGGCACGCGCGCCAGCCAGACGCTGGCGGTCTACAGCCACCACCACGACCACACTCACCTGCCGGACGGCCGCGTCCTGCATGCCGACGGTTCGGTCACCGATCATTGCCATCCCGCCGACGGTCACCATCATGGCGACGCTCATCACGGCGACGCGGGCAGCCGGCCCGGGCCGATGCGGATCCCGCATGCGCATGGGCCGGATTGCGGCTGCGAGCCGCCGGCAACGGCCGGGACGAGCGGGGACGAAACGCAGGAGCGGCGCGATGCTTGACGATTTTTTCACCCGCGCGCTGCTTGCCGGCATAGGCCTGGCGCTGACGACCGGACCGCTCGGCTGCTTCGTCATCTGGCGGCGGATGGCCTATTTCGGCGACACCATGGCGCATTCGGCGCTGCTGGGCGTGGCGCTGTCGCTGCTGCTGCACGTCAACCTGGCGGTCAGCGTCTTCGCCGTCGCCGCGGTCGTGTCGCTGACGCTTCTGCTGCTGCAGAAGCGCGGCTCGCTGTCGACGGACGCGTTGCTCGGCATCCTGTCGCATGCGACGCTTGCGACGGGGCTGGTGATCGTGTCCTTCATGACCTGGGTGCGGATCGACCTGGTCGGCTTCCTGTTCGGCGACATCCTCGCCGTGACGCAGGCCGATGTCAGCCTCGTCTGGGGCGGCGGCATCCTGGTCCTGCTCGCCATCGTCTACATGTGGCGGCCGCTGATCGCCTCCACCGTCAACCCGGAACTCGCCGCTGCCGAAGGGCTGGAGCCGGAGCGGGCCCGCCTGGCCTTCATGCTGCTGATGGCGCTGGTGATCGCGATCGCTATGAAGATCGTCGGCATCCTGCTGATCACCTCGCTTCTGATCATTCCCGCGGCGACGGCGCGCCGCTTCTCCGCCGGTCCGGAGACGATGGCGGTGCTCGCCTCGCTGTTCGGCGCCGTCGCGGTCGCCGGCGGCCTGTTCGGCTCGCTGAAGTTCGACACGCCGTCCGGCCCGTCGATCGTCGTGGCGGCGCTGGTGCTCTTCCTCGCCAGCCTGCTGCCGCGGCGCGGCGAACACAGCAGCATCGCCGCCGCGCAACCCGAAGGGGGCAACAGATGACACAGATGACACCCATGAAACAGCTGACCCGCAACCAGTCGCTGGTGCTCGATGCGCTGTTGCAGGCCGAGGCGCCGCTCAGCGCCTACACGATCCTCGACAGGCTGCGCGACGAAGGATTTCGCGCGCCGCTGCAGGTCTATCGGGCGCTCGACAAGCTGCTCGACCTCGGTCTCGTCCACCGCCTTGAGAGCATCAGCGCCTTCGTCGCCTGCGCTCACCCGCATCAGGGATGCTGCGCGCATGGTCTCACTGCCTTCACCATCTGCGAAGCCTGCGGCAAGGTGACGGAGTTTCATGACCATCTGATCGAAGAGCGGCTTGGCGCCTTTGCCCGCGACCACCAGTTCCGGCCCGGCAAGGCCACCATCGAGGTCCGCGGCCACTGTGCCGGCTGCGCCTGACGCCGGAGCTAGTTTTCAGCGCCACGCTGTAGGCCTGTTCGTCACATCTTGGCGCCGAAACCGGCTCCCTTTCATGGACACACACTAGCCGGCGCGCCCTTCAGTCGAGCCGGCGCAGTTCCGCCTTGAAGCGCTTCCAGTTGCGCACATAGCTCTCGGCCGACGTCTTCAGCCCCTCGATCGCCGTCTCGTCCAGCATCCGCACCACGCGAGCCGGCGAGCCGACGATCAGCGAATTGTCCGGAAACACCTTGCCCTCGGTCACCAGCGCCCCGGCGCCGACGAGGCAGTTGTTGCCGATCACCGCCCCATTCAGCACCGTCGCACCCATGCCGATGAGCGAATTGTCGCCGATCGTGCAGCCGTGGATGATCGCGCCGTGGCCGATCGTGCAGCCTTCGCTGATCGTCACCGGCTTGCCGGGATCGGTGTGGATGACGGTGTTCTCCTGGATGTTGGTGCGGGCGCCAAGGGTGATCGGCTCGTTGTCGCCGCGCAGGGTCGCGCCGAACCAGATGCCGACATCCTCGCCGATCACCACCTTGCCGATCACCTGCGCATCTGGGGCGACCCAGTAGCGTTCGTCGGCGGGCAGGGTGGGGACGTGGTTGCCGAGTGCGTAGAGCGGCATGGAGACCTCCTCAGGTCAGTTCAGTTCAGTTGAGGGCGGGGCGTAGCGCCGCCGCCTCCGCAGGCAAGGGTGCGCCCCGGCCGCTGCGGGGGGGGGCTGTGAAACTGGCGGCGCCGGCGGTGTCGTTCGGCTGCATGACGGCCGTCCGGGCGGCGGCGGGAAAGACTGGCGGCATGGCGGTTCTTTCCGAATCGTTCCCACTCTAGCACCGTCCGGCGCTGCCAGGCCAAGCCGGAGGGGGAGCGAGGGTGGTTTTTCCGGGCTCCTTGCGCTATGAGCGGCGCGAAACCATTTTTCTCGGGCAGGACGGCACCCGGCGTTTTGGCGCGGCTGTGGTCCCGGCTTGGCAACCCTACCCACACCAGACGCGGACGGACCATGTATCAGCAGGCACTCAGCACCGGGCAGAAAATCTTCGCCACGGCGCCGATGATCGACTGGTCGGACCGGCACTACCGCTATTTCGCCCGGCAGCTGACGAAGAACGCCGTGCTCTACACCGAAATGATCGTCGCCGACGCGATCCTGCGCGGCAACCGCGACAAGCTGCTCGGCTATGACGCGGTCGAGCATCCGCTGGCGCTGCAACTCGGCGGCAGCGATCCGCAAAAACTCGCGGAGGCGGCGCGGATCGGCGAAGACTTCGGCTATGACGAGATCAACCTGAATGTCGGCTGCCCGTCCGACCGGGTGCAGTCCGGCACCTTCGGGGCCTGCCTGATGCGCGAGCCGCAGCTGGTGGCCGATTGCGTCGCGGCGATGAAGGCGGCGGTCAGCATTCCGGTGACGGTGAAGTGCCGCATCGGCGTCGACGACCAGGACCCGGAGGTGGCGCTGCGCGACCTCGTCGCCCGCGTCAAGGCTGGCGGCGTCGACGCCGTCTGGGTCCATGCGCGCAAGGCCTGGCTGCAGGGGCTGAGCCCGAAGGAGAACCGCGACATCCCGCCGCTCGACTACGGCCTGGTGCGGCGGCTGAAGGCGGAAAACAAAAATCTTTTCATCGGGTTGAATGGCGGTCTTCATACGCTGGAGCAGGCGGTTGCCGAGATCGGCCGGCCGGGCGAGGGGCTGGATGGCGCCATGCTCGGCCGCGCCGCCTACCAGGACAGCGGCATGCTGACCGGGGTCGATGCTGTGTTTGCCAATCCGCTGGCGGACATGGTTCGCCCTGTTGCCTCTGCCGAAAAACCCCTCCCCAACCCCTCCCCACAAGGGGGAGGGACTTTGGCGGCCGACGCGGCCTTCTGGGCGGGCGTGCGGGACGCGATGATGGATTATGCCGAGCGGGTGATCGCCGGCGGCGGGCGGCTGAACCATGTGACCCGCCACATGGTCGGGCTGTTCCAGGGGGTCCCGGGCGCACGGCGCTACCGCCAGATTCTGTCCGCCGACGCCACGAGGCCGGCGGCGGGGTCGGGGGTGATCGAAGCCGCCTTTGCCGCGGTGCTGGAGGCGTCGGCCGCCAGGGCTGCGGCCGAGTAGGAGACGGCTGGCACCACCGGGCCGCCGGCGGGGAGAAGATGCCGGACATCAGGGGCGCGCAGTCCGGAAGCACCGGGCAGGCGCATGCACCCTCCGCCCTTTCCGGAAGGACGGGGCAGGTCCGCGGCGGGACTGAACTCCCCGGGAGAGTGGGGCAAGCGCGCGCACTCACCGACTTTTCCGGAAGGGAGCGGGCAAGTGCGCGGCGGCAGTGGCCTCCCCGCGAGGGTCGGACAAGCACGCGGCCGCAGCGACCTCCCCGGGAGGGCGGGCGGCAGCGACCTTTCCGGGCGGGCGGGGCAGGCCCGCGGCGGCACTGAACTCTCCGGGGGAACTGGGCAATCGCGGAGAGGCAGTGGCCTGCCCGAGAGGGTCGGACAAGCGCGCGGACGCGGCGACGCTCCCGGGAGGGCCGGACCAGCGCGCGGCGGCAGCGACCTTTTCGCAAGGACGGGGCAGGTCAGCGGCCGCGCCGGGCTTGCCGGGCGGGCGGGGCAGGCGGGCGGGCACGCCGCCGGTCAGCTGCGGCGCGATCGGCCTGGCGCGGATGTACCGCAGGAAATCCCGATATTCCACGAGGTCGTCGCCGGCATAGGGCGGGCCCGACAGGAGTTTCTGGGCGCGGCGGCGGGCGGAAAACCGGTCGCGCAGGGCGCCCTGCCGCGGCAGCAGGGCATCCAGGATCTCGACGGCCGCCTCCTGCAGTTCGCGGTCGTCCGGATCGCGGCTGAGCGGTTCGACCGGCGTCGACGGGGCGAAGGCGAGGGTTTCGAGCAGCCGCGCCGTTTCCGCCAAAAGGGCGGCGTGGACGGCCAGGGCGTCGGGCGGCGCGCTGCCGAGGCAGTCCGGCCGGCCGTCGCGGCTGCGCATCAGGCAGCCGCGGGCGCGGCGGCACGGCCGGCAGCGGCAGACGAGTTCGTGAAAGAGCAGCAGGGTGGCGGCGCCGTAGGCGAGCGCCCGCAGGACGCCGTCGTCGAGGCGGCTTTCCGGTTTTCTGGCCGGTGCGGCGGGAATTGCAGTCGGCATGGGCTTGCTCCTTTGCGTCTGTCAGCGGTGCCGGGGGCGGTGCCGCGTCGCCCGGCCGCCGCACCACCGGCCCTGTCCCGTCCTGTCCTGTCCCGGGGCATCGCGCCTGGGGCGCGCGCACCGCGCATGCGCCTGCGGCCACGCCCGGCCTGCCGTCGTGGTTCCCAAAAATCTGCTTTCGGACGGGGCGCTGGAAGCTGCCTCATCTGAAATGTGTGTGTGGCACCTTCCGGCGCCCCGTTCGGCGGTTTCTGCCCGCAAACGCGGTCCTCTGCCTCGCCCGCCCTGGAGGCGGACGCCCTGTGTGCCACCGCTCGGGCACGTCCGGTGCGCAACTCGGGTTTTTCTGCCCGCCGTCACCAGAGGGGACCAGTCTCGCAGGCCCGGATCATGAGGTTTCGCGTCTGTCCCTCACGCCCCGCGCCGTCCCCGCCTCGCCGCAACGCCTTGCGGTGTATCCGCGGCGGGATGGGGGGATTATGGCATGGGCGAAGGGGGCGGGGATGAAATGGGGGTGGGGGTGTTGATTTTGTTGGGCAATTGGGCTGGAGTGTGCACGTAAGGCGGAGGCGTCGCAGTATTATAAACTTTGCCGAACCTAGGAACTATAATTTTAAGGAATTTGATCATGGCGGTAGAGACTATTGCTGCGTCGATTGCAGCACAGGGATTTTCAGGACTACTAGGCAATCTTGCAACATCATACGTTCAGCGCAAGATTAAGGCGCTAAGCTCAAATGGCGACGAGATAAAAACAGATCTAAATGATCATTTACATAGCACTTTTCAAAAATGTATCGAAATAAAGACAATATTAAGCGACAAGAAGCCAGAGAAAACTCTAGATCTTTATGTGGATGAAACTTTTGACGTCGATGGAAAGGAAGTCGATCAGTATACCCTCGTCGAGAAGGTGAAGAAGGGAGCTGCCTGCGTAATTACTGGCACGGGCGGAGGGGGTAAGTCGATGTTTATGAGGTATTTGTGGCTTTCATTCTTTGAAAATCCGGAAGGCAGAATTCCGTTTTTCCTTGAGCTTCGTCAACTGAATTACTTCACGCACAATAGTATATCAGACTTTATTTTTCACTCAATTATTAAGTCTGGATCCAGTATTTCTCAGTTGAATTTTTCGAAGGCCTTAAAGCAAGGTGAGTTTGTTCTATTTTTTGATGGCTTCGACGAAATCAATCATGATCAGCGCGAAAAAGTCGAGCAGATGATCATCTCATTGCGAGAAGCCAATCCAAATCTTACCATTATAGTAACAAGCCGTCCCGATGACAGATTCCATGGCTGGCAGCAATTTGAAATATGCAAGGTTCGGCCACTGAAAAAGAATCAAGTTGTGGAGTTAGTTCAAAAGGCTCCATATGTTGATGAGTATAAAAAAACGTTTCTTTCGCAGCTTGATAAATTATATGGCTCTCATGAAAGCTTTCTGACCACGCCACTTCTTGCGTATATGATGCTTGTTACATTTTCTTATAATCAAGACATTCCAAAGAAAATGTTCCTATTCTATGAGCAGGCTTTTGAGGCGCTTTATACGCGTCATGATCTTACGAAAGGCGGCTATCGCAGAAAGCTTTACACTGGACTGGAGAGACAAGAGCTAATCAAGCTTCTGTCTTACTTTTGCTTGAAAAGTTATTATGATGAGAATTTTGAATTTACTGATGTAAATTTGAATGAGACGATCGATAAGGCAAAATCAATTGAGGGAATTGATGTCGTAAACGAGAATTTTATTAAGGATATGTCGGAAAGCATATGCTTATTGAAGAAGGAAGGTATAGTTTATAGCTTTACGCATAGGAGCTTCCAGGAATATTTTGCTGCCAATTGCATTGCGAGGGTAGCGAATAGAAATGTAGAGAAAATGTTTTTCGAATTTTCGAATAGGTACAATGATTCGGTAATGCAGATGGTTTATGATATAAATACGGATTTATTTAGGGAGAAGTATATAGTTCCTTCTGCTCATAAATTTGATTATTTCTTTTCTAAGGGGAGGGATGAAGGTCTTTTTGAGTGTTTTGCCGAAAATGCTAATCTAAAAATACAATATGACATTTCTCACGGGCGGAAATATTTCCACCAAGCGAAGTCAAGTCGTCAAAAAAAGGTAATTCCGCGTCGAATGTACGCTCATTACGACGTTACTCATGAAGGAACGTTGCATTCATTTTACCAAAACATTTTGCGCGTAACTGGAAATAAAGTGGCGCAAAGTATAAATGTTTCCGAATTCCACAAATCAGACGAAGGCTTTATGAGGAAGGCTGTTGATCTGATTAAGGATCCCGAGATAAAAATGATATCGCTTTCCGCCGAAGGTGGGGAGCTGCGATTTCTAGAGGTTAATCCAGAGCTTTCTAAATTATTGGTTGAGGGGCTGGGAAAATCTGGAATTGTACACTACATGCGGTTGAGTGTTGAATATTTCTACGACTTCGTAAACTCTGAGGTAGAGAAATACCGTCATGTAAGTAAATCCTTCGAGGAACTCTTTTGAGCTCGAATTAAGTATTGGGCGGTGAACATACGACACAGTTCACCGCCCGGGCCGCCCCGTCTTGCCCTTCGTCTTTTCCTTGCGCCCCTGCTCGGCCGGGTCCTCGTAGGAGCCGACGCCGACCTTGCCGCGGACGACGGTCAAATTCTCCGTCATGCCGGACTTGATCCGGCATCCAGGCACGGCGCGTCTGCGCCGTGAACGACTTCATGGCAAATTGAGTTGGCGCACTGGAATGTGTCTTCTGCGCGATGGACATCGCGCGCTGGATGCCGGATCAGGTCCGGCATGACGGTGGTGGAGGGGCACGCGGTGGCTGGCTCCCGGATCAGGTCCGGCATGACGGGAGGAGGGGCGGCCTGTCGGGTCGGCGAGCCGGCGTAGGCCGGATCAGAGGCCGTGCAGGTGGTGGGCGATGTCGGCCCAGTCGGGATTGGCGGCTTCGATCAGGTCGAGCTTCCATTTGCGTGGCCAGTTCTTGATGGCCTTTTCGCGGGCGATGGCGTCGGTGACGAGGTCGTGTTCCTCGAACCAGACCAGCGTCTTGACGCCGTAGCGACTGGTGAAACCGGGCGTCAGGTCGTTCTGGTGCTCGTAGAGGCGGCGCGGCAGATCGGTGGTCACGCCGGTGTAGAGCGTGCCGTTGCGTTGCGAGGCGAGGATGTAGACGTAGCCCTTCATGGCGGGAGGATGCGGGTGAACGCGCAGGATGGCAAGCTGGAGTTGCGGCGGATTGAGATCTCACCGTCATGCCGGACTTGATCCGGCATCCAGCCACGGCGCGTCCGCGCCGTGAATGAAGCCCTGGGCAATTATAGAAAGGAGTCTCCCGCGCGATGGACATCGCGGCTGGATGCCGGATCAAGTCCGGCATGACGAAGGAGGTGCGGACCGGTGAGTGCGCCCCAAGGGCTACCGTCCCGGCCGCCCCGTTTTGCCCTTCGTCTTGGCCTTGCGCGCCTGCTCGGCCGGGTCCTCGTAGGAGCCGGCGCCGATCTTGCCGCGGACGACGGGCTTTTCCGGGAGTTTTCCCGTCACCGGCTTTTCGGTGCGGCCGACGGTCATTTCGTCCAGGGTGTTCTTGCGGAACAGCGACTGGGCGGCGGGGATCTCCGTGTCGGTGCCCGGGCCCATGTTGCCGAGCGAGGGTTTCTGGAAGAGCGAGCGGCCGCCCGTTCCCTCCCCCTTGTGGGGAGGGTGGCCCGAAGGGCCGGGAGGGGTTTTGCCCGGGGCTTGCCCCTCCCCAACCCTCCCCACAAGGGGGAGGGAGCCGGTCGTGCCAGCCGCTGCCGTCTGCCTCCGGCCTGAGCCTTCGGCGCTCCGCGCCTCTTGCCGCGCCATCGGGTCGTCCAGGACGGCAAGCTCGGCGGCCTTGAGGCGCTTGATCTCGTCGCGGATGCGGGCGGCCTTTTCGAAGTCGAGGTCGGCGGCGGCGTCGCGCATGGCCTTTTCCAGGGCGTCGAGATGGGCCTGCAGGTTGTTGCCGACGAGGTGGCCTTCCTCGGCAAAGCCCTTGCCGCCGACGCCGGAAATGTCGGCGCGGACGTGGTCGCGCTCGTAGACGCTGTCGAGGATGTCGGAGATCTTTGCCTTCACCGATTCCGGCGTGATGCCGTGCTCGGCATTGTAGACCATCTGCTTCTCGCGGCGGCGGCTTGTCTCCTCCATGGCGCGCTGCATCGAGCCGGTGACCTGGTCGGCATAGAGGATCACCTTGCCGTCGACGTTGCGGGCGGCGCGCCCGATCGTCTGGATCAGCGAGGTTTCGGAGCGCAAAAACCCTTCCTTGTCGGCGTCGAGGATGGCGACGAAGCCGCATTCGGGAATGTCGAGGCCCTCGCGCAACAGGTTGATGCCGACGAGGACGTCGAAGGCGCCGAGCCGCAGATCGCGAATAATCTCGATGCGCTCCAGCGTGTCGATATCACTGTGCATGTAGCGCACGCGAATACCCTGCTCGTGCAGGTATTCGGTGAGGTCCTCGGCCATGCGCTTGGTCAGCACGGTGACGAGGGTGCGGTAGCCGCGCTGCGTGGTGTCGCGGATTTCGCCAAGGACGTCGTCGACCTGGGTCTTGGCGGAGCGGACCTCGACGGGCGGGTCGATCAGGCCGGTCGGGCGGATCACCTGCTCGGCGAAGACGCCGCCGGCCTGCTCCATCTCCCAGGCGCCGGGGGTGGCGGAGACGGCGATCGTGTCGGGGCGCATCGCGTCCCATTCCTCGAAGCGCAGCGGGCGGTTGTCCATGCAGGAGGGCAGGCGGAAGCCGTATTCGGCCAGCGTCGCCTTGCGGCGGAAGTCGCCGCGGTACATGCCGCCGATCTGCGGGATGGTGACGTGGCTCTCGTCGATGAACACCAGCGCGTTGTCGGGGATGTATTCGAACATCGTCGGCGGCGGCTCGCCGGGCTTGCGGCCGGTGAGGTAGCGCGAATAGTTCTCGATGCCGGCGCAGGAGCCGGTCGCCTCCAGCATCTCAAGATCGTAGCGGGTGCGCTGCTCGAGGCGCTGCGCCTCCAGCAGGCGGCCGGCCTTCTCCAGCTCCTCGAGGCGGAATTTCAGCTCCTCCTTGATCGACTTGATGGCGGCGTTCAGCGTCGGGCGCGGGGTGACATAGTGCGAGTTGGCGTAGATTTTTACGCTCTTCAGGTCGCCGGTCTTCTGGCCGGTCAGCGGGTCGAACTCGGTGATCGCGTCGATCTCGTCGCCGAACATCGAGATGCGCCAGGCCGCGTCTTCCAGGTGGGCCGGGAAGATCTCGATGGTGTCGCCGCGGACCCTGAACGAGCCGCGGACGAAGTTGATGTCCTGGCGCTTGTACTGCTGGGCGACGAGGTCGGCCAAGAGCTGGCGCTGGTCGAGCCGGTCGCCGACCGTCATCTGGAAGGTCATGGCGGTATAGGTCTCGACCGAGCCGATACCGTAGATGCAGGAGACCGAGGCGACGATGATGCAGTCGTCGCGCTCGAGGATGGCGCGCGTGGCGGCGTGGCGCATGCGGTCGATCTGCTCGTTGATCGACGAATCCTTCTCGATATAGGTGTCCGAGCGCGGCACATAGGCCTCGGGCTGGTAGTAGTCGTAGTAGGAGACGAAGTACTCGACGGCGTTGTCGGGGAAAAAATTCTTGAACTCGGAATAGAGCTGGGCGGCGAGCGTCTTGTTCGGCGCCAGGATCAGCGCCGGGCGCTGCGTCGCCTCGATCACCTTGGCCATGGTGAAGGTTTTTCCCGAGCCGGTGACGCCGAGCAGCACCTGGCTGCGCTCGCCGCTGTTGAGGCCCTCGACGAGGTCGGCGATCGCGGTCGGCTGGTCGCCGGCCGGCTCGTAGTCGGAGACCATGCGGATTGGAATGCCGCCCTCCGACTTTTCCGGCCGGGGCGGGCGGTGCGGCGTCCAGATCTCGCCGTTCTTGTGCAGGGGGTTGCCGGATTCGATCAGTTTTGCCAGCGCATCGACGGTGGCGGTGACGGCCGAGCCGGCGTTCAGCGAGGAGGCGTCCTCGAGGTTGACGTCGAGGCCGGCGACCGGGTTGAGGCCGGCTCTGGCGCGGGTCTTCGGGTCGGAGGAGGCGCCGATCGACACGCCGCGGGCGGTCTTCTGGGCGCTGACGGCCGCACCGCCCTTCGGGCTGGCCTCCGCCCAATCTCCTTCTTGCGCGCCTGCGGCGTCGCGGGAGCGCGCCGGACGGCCGGCGGCGGCCGCCTGGCCGCTGCGCTTCGCTCTGGCCGCCGCTTCCGCCTTCTCCGCATGCTGGCGGGCGGCATTCTCGACCTTCTTGCGGTGCTTGCCGGCCTTCGAGGCGATGTCGCGCTGGCTCTCGATCGCCGAGGCCTCGGCGTCGGCCTCGAGCTCACGCACCCAGTCGGCGACGCTGCCGGAATAGGGCGCGCCCTCGAAGTCGGACTGCGGGGCTTCCTCGAAGCCGCGGTTCGAGGACGGGGTTTTCTTCGGTGATCTGGCCATGGGGGGAATATGGACAGAGTCCGGTCGAAAGGGAAGGGGCAACGGGTACAAAAGGGAAACGAATTGGCCGGCGACAAGCCACGCCGCGAGGCGGTTCGGCAGCTTGATAAGGGCTGATCCAAACAATCGGCCTGCGTCTGTTGATCGCCTAGGGCACGACGACCCCCTGGAACGGTCCGAAGAAGCAGATGGTGCCGAGCAGCGACGGCGGAACCGCGCAGACGAACTGCGGCGTGTAGCAGTGGAAGCCGACGGCTTGGTTCTAAACATCGAGGGTTCCAGCTACGAAAAGACGCCTGCGTTATTGCCGTTCAGCGGCTGCGAGGCAGCAGAAGGGCGTGACGGCAATCGCTAAATCGACACGCAGCGGAGTTGCTTGATCGGATAAGAAGGTGCAGACCTTTGACGGACAGCGCCAACCGACACGGATGCTCCCATGCCTTTCGCATTGAACCCCACGGCCGTCTGGCCGATCGTCCTGCTCTGCCTCTCCAATGTCTTCATGACCTTCGCCTGGTACGGCCATCTCAAGGTCAAGGCGGCGCCGCTCTTTGTGGTGGTGCTGGCCAGCTGGGCGATCGCCTTCTTCGAGTACTGCCTGGCGGTGCCGGCGAACCGGATCGGCCACCAGGTCTATTCGGCGGCGCAGCTGAAGACGATCCAGGAGGTGATCACGCTGGTGATCTTCGCCGGCTTCTCGGTGTTCTGGCTGAAGGAGAGCCTGACCTGGAACCACCTGGTCGGCTTCGCGCTGATCGCCGCCGGCGCCGCCTTCGTCTTCAAGGGATGACGCTCGTCAGGGCAAGATGGCCGGCGCGGCACGCAAATTAGTCGCTTTCCGACGCTATGAGGATGGCAGCACCATGAGGGAGCATGGGCATGTCATCCGCAGCGATCGCAGCGTCCGGCACGCCCGCGGAATCCGCTGCGAGCACGCTCGCAACGATTGCCGCGCATCGCTTCGGCTACGGCGTGCGGCCCGGCGAGGCGCCGGCGGCGGATGCCGCGGCGCTGATCGCGCAGGTGCGACGCGGCGTCGCGGAGGCCTGCCCGTTTCCCTATGACGGCATTGCCGGACGCCGGGCCAGCTTTGCGCAGTTTCGCGCCTTGTCGGAGGCGCAGCGGCAGGCGCGCCGCGACGGTACCGTTCGTCTCGTCGGGGACCGACCGGTCAATCCGGTGCAGATCGGGCTGGCGGCCGCCTTCCTGCGCGACCAGCACCTGAAGGTGCAGCACGCCGCCGCGTCGCCGAACGGCTTCTTCGAGCGGCTGGCCTCGTTCTGGTTCAATCATTTCGCCGTCAGCGCCGCGAAGAATCCCAACATGCGGCTGCTCGTCGGGCTCTACGAGGCCGAGGCGCTGCGGCCGAATCTCGCCGGGTCGTTCACGCCGTTGCTGCAGGCGGCCGTGCTGCATCCGGCGATGCTCGCCTATCTCGACCAGTCCCAGTCGATCGGGCCGGACTCGCCGGTCGGACTGGACCGGGGCCGTGGACTGAACGAGAACCTCGCTCGCGAGCTGATCGAGCTGCACACGATGGGGGCGGGCAGCGGCTACAGCCAGCAGGACGTGCGCGCCGCCGCCCTGGTGCTGACCGGACTGGACTACAATTCCTGGGCATTCGAAACGACCTTCCGCGAAAACCGGGCGGAGCCGGGCGTCCACCGCGTGCTCGGCCGGGACTACGGCGGGCCGGAGCGCCGGTACGGGGACGTGACGGCGCTGCTCGCCGACCTTTCCGGCATGGAGGCGACCCGCCGCCACATCTGCCGCAAGCTGGTCGTCCATTTCATCGCCGATGACCCGCCTCCCGAGGTGGTGGAGGCGATGGTGGCGACCTGGACGGCGAGCGACGGCAACCTGCTTTCGGTGTATCGGACGATGCTGGAGCATCCGCGCAGCTGGGAGCAGGCGGGGCAGAAGGCGCGGCAGCCGCTCGATTTCGTCGTCGCCAGCCTGCGGGCGCTGGACGTGCCGACCGAGGCGCTGGCGCCGCTGCCGGCGAATTCCGCAGGAGCACCGGCAATGGAGACCGATCCGGCACAGATGGCGGAAACTCCGCCAGGCGAGGCCGACAGGGCCGGAGAGATCGCGCCGCCGATAACGGCCGGAAGCGGCAGCGGAATGGCGGATCCCCAGACGGTCCCCGGAGCCGTCAACATGGCGGCACCGCCGATGACGGTAGCCGGCGGCGCCGGCGCGGTCATGGCGCCGACCGAGGACGGGCGCGTGCCGATCCGGGCCAACCCGTTTTCGGTCGCCGCCCTGCAGGCGCTCGGGCAACCGCTGTGGCGGCCGCCGAGCCCGGCCGGCTGGGACGAAGGCCTGTCGGCCTGGATCACCGCCAGCCAGCTGACGCAGCGGATCGGCTGGAGCCATCGGCTGGTGGCGCGCTTCGGCGGTGACCAGGACCCGCGTGCACTGCTCGGGACCGTGCTGGCCGATGCGGCCCGCGACGACACGATCGAGGTGGTGACACGGGCGCCGAGCCGGCAGGCGGGGCTTGCGCTGCTGCTGGGCTCGCCGGAGTTCAACCGGCGCTAGGCCGACCTGCTGCCCGGGTGCTGGCCCGGGGTGCTGACAGGTGCTGAACGAGGTGCCGAGCGGAAGCGGCGGGGCTCGGCCGGGCGCCCGGTGCGTAGGCGAACCGGGGCGCGTTCCGGAGATTCAGGGCTCGCGCGCCGGGGGAGAGGAGACGATGACGACCGAATTCAGCCGCCGTACCCTGCTTGCCGGCGCCTGCTGCGTGGCCGCAGCGCCGCTGGTGACGCCGGTCAGCTTTGCGGCGCTGCCGGGCGACAGGAGGCTGGTGACGATCGTGCTGCGCGGCGCGATGGACGGGCTGGCGCTGGTGCAGCCGCACGGCGATCCGGCCCTGCGCGCCCTGCGGCCGAAGCTGGCGCTCTCGGCGGAACAGGGGCTGGTCGATCTCGACGGCTTCTTCGGCCTGCATCCGTCCGCGCAGGCGCTGATGCCGCTGTGGCGGTCGGGCGAACTCGGTTTCGTCCATGCCGTCTCCACACCCTATCGCTCGGGCCGGAGCCATTTCGACGGGCAGGACATGCTCGAAAGCGGCGGCGCGGCGGTGCAGGAAGAGCGGACCGGCTGGCTGAACCGGGCGATCGCCGCCATCCCCCGCAGCGCCGGGCGGAAAGCGATCGACGTCAACACCACCTCCGAACTGATCCTGTCGGGCCCCAATCCCGTCGACGTCTGGACGACCCGCGCCGACCTGCAACTGGCGGAGGACGAGCAGGCCGCCTTCGTCCGGCTCTATCGCCACGACCCGCTGTTCGCCGCAGCCCTGAGCGAGGCGATGGAGACCGACCTGTTCTCCGACGGCATCTTCAAGGGCGAGAAACGGGGCGCGGGGGTGGCCGACGTGGCGAGGCTCGCCGCCGGAATGCTCAACGGCGAATATCGCATCGCCAGTTTCTCCATCACCGGCTGGGACACGCATATCGGCCAGGACAAGACGTTCGAACGGCCGGTGGCCGATCTCTGCGCGGCGATCCTCACCCTGAAAGCCCTCCTTGCCCCGGAGGCGTGGCGCCGGACGGCGATCCTGGCGATCACCGAGTTTGGCCGCACCGCGCAGGAAAACGGCTCGGGCGGCACCGACCACGGGACGGGCGGGGTTGCGGTCATCGCCGGCGGGGCGGTCGCCGGCGGCAAGGTGCACGGGGCCTGGCCGGGGCTTGCCGAGGGCAGCCTGCTGGACGGGCGCGACCTTGCGCCGACCACGGACCTGCGCCAGCTGGCGGCGGCGATGCTCTACCAGCAGTTCGCCATTGCGGCGCGCGACCTCGGTAGGGATATCTTCCCGGGGCTGGCGCTCGACAGGTCCGCGAGCTTTTTGCGCGGTTGAACGGTGCGGTTCGTCCGGTGCCGCTTGCCGAGGTCGTGGCTTGCGCTACTCGGCCGGCACGGCGGTCGGGTGGCCGTCGTGGTCGAGCGCGACCATGATGAACGTGGCTGCCGCCACCTTGTCGAGCTCGCCGGTCAGGTAGCGCCGGGCCCAGGCCTCGACCAAAAGCGTGATCGAGCTGCGGCCGACGCCGGTCAGTTCGGTGTAGACGTTGATCGTGTCGCCGATCCGCACCGGCAGTTCGAAGGCCATCTCCTTCACCGCGCGGGTGACGACGCGGCCGCGCGCCCGCTCGGCGGCGCGGATGCCGGCGGCAAGGTCCATCTGCGACATCACCCAGCCGCCGAAGATGTCGCCGGCCGCGTTGGCGTCGCCGGGCATGGCGAGCGTGCGGAGGGTCAACTGGCCCTGCGGGCCGTCGGTATCTGCCATCATTCGAACTCCCGTTGAAGGAAACCGTGTAGCCGACTCTCGGCGGCAGAGGAAGGGCAGCCGCGGCCAGCGGCGAGGAACTTTCCGTCACGCGCTAAGGCTGACTGCCGATTGCGGCGGGGCGGCGCGAAACACTTCGTTTACCCTGTCGGCCTAAAATTTGCCGGTGCCACAGGGCGTAAGCCGATCCGCGGCTCGTGCGGCAATTTTCACCCGATTGCGGACACAGGCGTCTGCACGATGGGCGGCAGAACGGCGGACCTTTCCGGGCAAGAGGCGGCATTCGTTACGGGAGACATGATGGGTACTGCGTGCTTTTTCTCCCGGCGAATGCCGCGCGCGCTGCTGGCGGCCGTGTTTGTCGCCGGCTGCTCGGGCGATCTGACGCCGCCGGTCGGCATCGATGGCGACAATACCGTGAATGCGATCACGCCCGCCCGTGCGATCGGCGCCGAGGGGGCGGCTGCCTATCCGACCGAGACCATGCCGGTAACATCGGCGGGCGACGGTTATGCGGTCGTGCCGGGCACGTCCAGGCAGCTGCCGATTATCGACAGCGACGCGGCGCTTGGCGCGAATGGTGCGGCGCGGGCGTCGATGGCGGGCGGCACCCTGCAGATCCCCGACGATGGCGTGAACATGGATGCGGGGCTCGGCGTGGGGGCGGCCCACGGATCGGGGCAGCAACCGATCCAGGGTCTGGCCGAGGCCCAGGCGGAAGAGATCGCCGAGGGCAACGCCACGCAGGTGATGGTCGACGGGATCGGCACGGATACACCCCGGCAGCTCGGTCAGCCGTTGCCGGTGCCGATGAGCCAGGCGGGCGGCGAGATCGGCCTGCGGGCGCCAGCGTCCGGGTCCAAGCCGGCTGGGCAGGATCAGCAGGTCGCCTTCATCCCGCGCTTCACCGATCCGATGGCGGTGCCGGAATCGCACGGCGGCATGCCGGCCGCGGAAAAGGCCTGCCGGCAGCGGCTGCAGCGGCTCGGGGTGACCTATCGCGACGTCCCGGCGTTCTCGAGCGGGCGGTCCTGCGGCATCGCCTATCCGATCGAGCTGCAGGCCCTTTCCGGCGGCATCCAGATCAAGCCGGCGGCGCGGGTCAACTGCCAGATCACCGAGGCCTTCGCGAAGTGGGTGAAGAACGAGCTCGCGCCCTCGGCGCGGCTTCGCTACCTCTCCGGCGTCCGCTCGATCCACCAGATGTCCTCCTATTCCTGCCGGACCATGAACTCGCAGCGCGGCGCGGCGATGTCGGAACATGCAAGGGGCAACGCGATCGACGTCGGCAAGATCGTGCTCAACAGCGGCAAGGAGATCCTGGTCCGAAGGAAGGGTTTCTTCGCCTTCCGCGAAAAGGGGCTGCTGAAGGCGGTGCGCACCGACAGCTGCAAGTACTTCACCACCGTGCTCGGTCCCGGCAGCGACCGATTCCACACGGACCATTTCCATTTCGACCTGCGGATGCGGAAGTCGGGCTACCGGCACTGCAGCCTCTAGCCACGCCGGCATGAAAAAGGGCCAGCGCGAAGACTGGCCGAAGGGGAACGACCGAAGCGGTCGATCTTGCGGACGGTTCATCCATCCGGTCCGCGGCGCGTACAGGGAAACGCAGGCGGTTTTCGCAGTCATTGCGAGTGGAAGCGCACAGGCGATGATCGTGCCACGCCTGTGCACCTCGATCGAGACAATGATTGAAATTCTTCGCGTTTGATGACAGTTGCGAACCTGTTCGACTCCTTGCGAGTCCTCGCCCCCTGTCTGGAGCCGCCATGCCCCCCGTCACCGACCTCATCGTGTTCGCCCTTGCGCTTGCCGCGGCGGGTGTCGTCTCGGGCCTGCTCGCCGGCATCTTCGGCATTGGTGGCGGGGCGATCCTGGTACCGGTGTTCTACCAGGTATTCGGCTATCTCGACGTGCCGGAGGCGGTGCGCATGCACCTGTCGATCGGAACCTCGATCGCCATCATCGTGCCGACGTCGCTGCGCTCGTTCACCGGCCACCGCAAGCTCGGCGTGGTCGACCTGGAGCTCCTGAAGGGCTGGATCGTGGCACTGCCGCTCGGTGCGATCCTTGCCGCGGTGATCGCCGCGCTGATCTCGAGCCAGGGGCTGCGGCTGATCTTCGTCGCCATCGCCTTTGCCGTGGCGCTGCGCATGCTGCTCGACCAGCCGCACTGGCGGCTCGGGCGGGACCTGCCGCCCAATCCGTGGCGATGGATCGCCGGCGTCGTCATCGGCACGCTGTCCGGGCTGATGGGAATCGGCGGCGGGGTGCTGAACAACACCTTCATGACCATGTATGGCCGGCCGATCCACCAGGCGGTGGCGACGTCGTCCGGCGTGGGCGTGCTGATCTCGATTCCGGGCCTGTTCGGCTATATCTGGGCCGGTTGGGGTGCGCCGGGGCTGCCGCCGCTGTCGACCGGCTTCGTCAACTGGATCGCCGTGGCGCTGATCATCCCGATCGCGCTCGCCGTCACGCCGTATGGCGTGAAGCTGGCGCATGCGCTGAGCAGGCGCCAACTGGAGATCGGCTTCGGCGTCTTCCTGCTGCTGGTGGGGGCGCGCTTTCTCTACAGCATCTACGGCTGAACTCAGGTTTTCACACCGGACGGGATGACAGGGCCGGTCCTTAGGTCCATATAGCTGGTCCTGCCTCCGTTCATCGCATGGACCGTTTCATGGCGCCTATCGTCCGCATCGAGAATCTCACCAAGAGCTATGCGACCGGCTTCCAGGCCCTGAAGGGCGTCAGCCTCGATATCGAGGAGGGCGAGATCCTGGCGCTGCTCGGCCCGAACGGCGCCGGCAAGACGACGATGATTTCGATCGTCTGCGGCATCGTCACGCCGACGAGCGGACGGGTGACGGTGGCCGGCCACGACGTCATCCGCGACTTCCGCAAGACCCGCGAGATCATCGGGCTGGTGCCGCAGGAGCTGACGCTGGAGGCCTTCGAGACGGTGTTCAACACGGTGTCGTTCTCGCGCGGGCTGCACGGCAAGAGACCCGACCCGGCGCTGATCGAGAAGATCCTGCGCGACCTGTCGCTCTGGGACAAGAAGGACACGATGCTGCGCTTCCTCTCCGGCGGCATGCGCCGGCGGGTGCTGATCGCCAAGGCGCTGTCCTACGAGCCCAAAATCCTCTTCCTCGACGAGCCGACGGCCGGCGTCGACGTCAGCCTGCGCAAGGAGATGTGGCAGCTGGTCGAGCGGCTGCGCGCCACCGGCGTCACCGTCATCCTGACCACGCACTACATCGAGGAGGCCGAGGAGATCGCCGACCGGATCGGCGTGATCGACAAGGGGGAAATCCTGCTGGTCGAGGACAAGGCGGCGCTGATGCGCAAGCTCGGCCGCAAGCGGCTGACGGTGGAACTGGCCGAGCCGGTCGAAGCGGTGCCGGCGGCGCTGTCGCACTACAATCTCTCCCTCGGCGACGACGGGCACACGCTGGTCTACGACTACGATACGGCCGGCGAGCGCACCGGCATCACCGGCCTGCTCGCAGCGCTCGCGGCCGCCGGCCTGCGGATGAAGGACGTGGCGACGGAGCAGAGCTCGCTCGAGGACATCTTCGTCGAACTGGTGGGAGGGGCGAAATGAACTTCGAGGCGATCAAGGCGATCTACAAGTTCGAGATGGCGCGCACCCGCCGCACCCTGCTGCAGAGCGTCGTCTCGCCGGTCGTGTCCACCTCGCTCTACTTCATCGTCTTCGGGGCGGCGATCGGCTCGCGCGTGCAGGAGGTGGGCGGAGTGCCCTACGGCGCCTTCATCGCGCCGGGCCTGATCATGCTGACGCTGTTGAACCAGTGCATCGGCAACGGCTCGTTCGGCATCTATTTCCCGAAATTCACCGGCACGATCTACGAGATCCTCTCGGCGCCGATCTCGACGGTGGAGATCCTGATCGGCTATGTCGGCGCGGCGGCGACCAAGGGGCTGATCGTCGGCACGATCATCCTTGCGACCGCCTCGCTGTTCGTCGACATCAGCATTGCCCATCCCTTGATGATGGTGCTGTTCTTCGTTCTGACGGCGGTGAGCTTCAGCCTGTTCGGCTTCATGATCGGCATCTGGGCCAAGGACTTCGAGCAGCTGAACCTGATCCCGATGCTGGTGATCCCGCCGCTGGTGTTTCTCGGCGGCAGCTTCTACTCGATCGACATGCTGCCGCCGTTCTGGCAGACGGTGAGCCACTTCAACCCGGTGCTCTACCTCGTCTCCGGGTTCCGCTGGAGCTTCTTCGAGATCGCCGACGTCAATCCGATCCTGAGCCTGGCGATCGTGGCCGGCTTCCTCGCAGCCTGCCTGTCGATCACCGCCTGGATCTTCCGGACCGGCTACAAGCTGAAGAACTGAGGGCGAGGCTGGGTCAGTCGCGCAGGCGAAGCTCGTCGCCGCGGATCTCGACGGAGCCGAGGCTGCCGAGAAAGTTCATGCCGAGCAGGCTCTGGTCGAGCTTGCCGGGGCCGGCGACCATGGCGCGGACGTGGCGGCGTTCGATCGGGCCGACCGCGAGGCTGTCCAGCCGAACCGGCGCGGCGACGCTCACGCCGTTCGCCGTCGACACCATCATGTTGAAATCCAGCGTCTCCGGTTCGAGGCCCAGCCTTTCGGCATCGGCATAGGAGAGCACCACCGAGCTTGCGCCGGTATCCACGAGCATGCTGACGTGCCGTCCGTCGATCTCGGCCTTCACCTGGAAATGGCCGTTGCCCATTTTGTGCAGCACGAGGATCTGCGCGCCGGACGAGTCGGTCGTCAGCACCGCGCGGCCGGGAACGAGGCCTGCGGTCATCCGGTCGGCGATCGAGGTGAGGTCGTCGCGATAGACGTAGCCGGCGACGAACAGCAGCGCGATCAGCAGCCACAGCGCGGCATTGCGCAGCGTCTCGCCCAGGCGCCGGCGGCTGGCGAGCAGGCCGGTCGCAATCAACGCGCCGATGGCGGCGAGCTGGACGAAATGGCCGAAATCGTCGTTCGGCAGCCCGAAGGTGCGGCCTGTCTGATGGTTCCACAGGAGCATCGCCAGGCCGAAACCGACAATGGCGATGAGGATCCAGAACCTCATATCTCGTCGCGCTCCCGGGCCATGCGCGCGCGCCGGGTCTCGCGGCGCGGCTTGCGTTCGACCGTGGCGAGCCGCGCCGGCAGGTCGGCCATGATGGCGCGGCGTTCGCCGGCGCTGTACAGCGTCCAGGCGCCGATCTCGTCGCGGGTGCGGCCGCAGCCGAAGCAGTAGCCGGTGACGTCGTCGATCGAGCAGACGAGGATGCAGGGCGATTCCATCGGGTCTCCAAATCTTTCCTGGACCGGTTGCGCTCCCACCGGTCGGCTCGCCGCTCAGGTCCTTCTGGCATGTCTCCCGCCAGGCGAGACACGCATTGATTTATATCGGCGGGTCAGAGCGCCAGTGCAAGGGCGGCAAGCGCGGCGATCTCGGCGAACTGTTCGCTTGCGCCGATCGTGTCGCCCGTGTGGCCGCCGAGCTTGTCGCGCACGACATCGGTGAACGCGAAAACGGCGGCAGCGACGGCAAGAGCGACCGAGGCGACGGCCAAAAGCGGCGCGTCCGGCAAGAGCAGCAGCGCCGCGATCGCCGCCCCCGACAGCAGGGCGGTGCGCGTCGCCTCGCCATCCGGCGCGCCGGCCGACGCGGCCACGCCGTCGGCGCGGGCGGGCGGCAGCATCGACCAGTGCCAGACCATCGCCGTCCGGCTGGCCGCGGCGACGGCGAGCAGCATCAATGCCGCGGTGACGGGGGTGAGCAGCGGAAGGATGGCGGCCAGCGCCGCCGACCGGATCCCGAAGGAGAGAACCAGGGCGACGACCCCGTAGGAGCCGCTGCGGCTGTCCTTCATGATCGCCAGCATGCTATCGCGGTCGCGTCCGCCGCCGAGACCGTCGGCGGTGTCGGCGAGGCCGTCCTCATGGAGCGCTCCGGTCAGGAGCGTCTGGACGGCCAATACGATGAAAGCCGAAAACAGCGTGGAAACGCCCAGCGCCTTAAAGATGGCCAGCAAGGCTGCGGCGGGAAGCGCGATCAGGACGCCGGCGACCGGAAAGGCGCGGACGGTGCGGCTGAGACGCCCGTCGTGGCCGGCGAAATGCCGCTGCGGCACGCGGATCCGCGAGAGGAAGGCGACGGAGCGCGCCACGTCGTCGATGTAGTCGCGGATGTCCACCAGCTTTTCCTCCTGGGCGCCATCGGCCGGCGCGGGCGCACCGGTCGCAAGACCGGAAGGCGATCGCACGCGGCCTGCAATGTATGCCTGTCCTGCATGCCGCAACGCACAGGCGGCGACAAGAACCGCCGCAATTGCGGTTGTCGGACTGGTTACCGATCTCTAATAGGAGGCATCCTCTCCTGCTTTGGAAGCTGAAAACAAGGAATTCCCCAAGATGAGTGCCAGCGGCCTGCCCTTCGATGATTTCCGTGAATTGCTGCGCAATCTGCCGGGCCCGGATTCGGCGGCGCTGGTCAAGGCGCGCGAACGCGACGCGCAGCTGACCAAGCCGGCCGGTGCGCTCGGCCGGCTCGAGGAGATCGCCTTCTGGCTGGCCGCCTGGACCGGCCGGCCGCCGGCGGTTACCCGGCCGCTGGTGGCGGTGTTCGCCGGCAATCACGGCGTGACGAAGCACGGCATCACCCCCTATCCGCCATCCGTCACCGCGCAGATGGTGGAGAACTTTGCCGCCGGCGGGGCGGCGATCAACCAGATCTGCGTCGCCTACGATCTCGGGCTGAAGGTGTTCGACCTGGCGCTCGACTATCCGACCGGCGACATCACCGAAGAGGCGGCGCTTTCCGAGCGCGACTGCGCCGCCACCATGGCGTTCGGCATGGAGGCGGTGGCCGGCGGCACGGACCTGCTCTGCATCGGCGAAATGGGGATCGGCAACACGACGATCGCCGCGGCGATCAATCTCGCCCTCTACGGCGGCACGGCGGCGGAATGGGTCGGGCCGGGCACCGGCTCGCAGGGCGAGGTGCTCGCCCGCAAGATCGCAGCCGTCGAGAAGGCGGTGGAGCTGCATCGCAGCCACCTCTCCGATCCGCTCGAGGTGCTGCGTCGGCTCGGCGGGCGCGAGGTCGCCGCGATGGCAGGGGCGATCCTTGCCGCGCGCATGCAGAAGATTCCGGTGATCCTCGACGGCTATGTCGCGACCTGCGCCGGAGCGATCCTGAGGGCGGCCAATCCGTCTGCGCTCGACCACTGCCTGATCGGCCACGTCTCGGCCGAGCCGGGGCATATGGCGGCCATCGACAAGCTGGGCAAGACGCCGCTTCTGGCGCTCGGCATGCGGCTCGGCGAGGGGACGGGGGCGGCGCTTGCCGCGGGCATCGTCAAGGCGGCGGCCGCCTGCCATTCCGGCATGGCGACCTTCGCCCAGGCCGGCGTCAGCAACAAGGACTAAGGCCGGCCCTTCACGGGCACGGCAGGGGCCGCAGATGCGGGCGGGTGCGCGCAGGCACGCTTGTCTGCGTTGCTCGATTTGCGGCCATGTTTCCGCCATCTAGCCCCGATACGGGGCCGATGCCGCCCGCAATGGTTTTTTTGTGCTTTGCTGGCATCATGTCATGTGCCGGCTTCCGAGACCGGGATAAGCGAGAGAAGAACGATGTCCATGGCTGAAGGCAGGATCGACAGGGGACCGGTGAAGAAGCAGACGGGGCTGCGGCATCTGTTCGCCGCCGCAAGCTACTCGCTCGGCGGGGCACGGCGCCTGCTCGGCGAGGCGGCCTTCCGGCACGAACTGATCGCCTTCGGCCTGGTGATGGCGGTCTTCGTGCTGGTCGGGGCGACCTTCTTCCAGTACGTGGCGATGGCGATCCTGTTCCTGCTGATGATGGCGTTCGAGGCAATCAACACGGCGATCGAGGAGATCGTCGACCGGGTGTCGCCGGAGATCTCGGAAATGGGCAAGCACGCCAAGGATCTCGGCTCGTTCGCCGTCTTCTGCCTGATCCTGGCGAACGGGGGGTATGCGGTGTACGTGATCGCTCTCGGGTTGTATTTTTGATTCCGACAATTTCACGTTGACTTGACATTTTCTGCGGGCGTATCCTCCTGCAAAGAGGGGGAGGGCAGTCCGTGCAGGGAATTGTTCTCGGAACCAATCTCGCCGAGCGGGCGGAGCACAATCGAAACCGGAAGGCGCTGTTTCTCGGCGAGGTGGCGCTGGCGCTGGTTGCTGCCGCTCTGCTGTTCCTGATCATCTCGCAGACGAGCGGACTTTCGGCCGCGATCGGGGTTGGCGGCCTGATCCTGGTCAGCTCGGCCGCCATCGGCGGCATGTTCGGCTTTCTCTTTTCCGTTCCGCGGATCCTTGCAAAGGACCCGCTGGCGCCGTTGCCCGACAACGAAGTGCGCCGGCCGGAGGAGGAAGGCAGGGGGAAGGATCGGAAGGTCAGCCTCCTGCGCTCGAATTCCAATCTGGAGCGGATCTCCGAATGGCTGACGACCATGCTGGTCGGCGTCGGCCTGACGCAGATCGGAACGATCGACGACCATCTCGCCGCCTTTTCCGGTTATCTGCGGACTGAAACCAGTCATCTGGGACCAGCCGGCGCGACGATTCCGGTCATCGGCCCGCCTATCCTCCTGTTCGGAATGGTGGCCGGTTTCATCTTCTTCTACCTCTACACCCGGCTCTATCTCTCGCCGCTGTTCCAGTATGTCGAGCAAATCTTGGGCGATGAGCCGGATGGTACGGCCAAGCTCGAACAGGGCGCCGAGGCGGTCATCAAGGAAGCCGCGCAGTTAAGCGATGAGAGCGAGGATCCGTCGGTCAAGCTGGTCTCGGGCGGCGCCGCTCCTTCGGTCAACCAGGGCCTCGATATCATCCGCTCCCTTCTCTACGTAGAGGGCGGCTATCAGCGGGCGATCGACCTCGGCAACAAGATCAGCGGCAGTTCGGCGCGCGGCAGTGCGGAGTACTGGCTGCTGATGGCTTGCGCCTTCGGGCAGAAGTACCATGCGTTGTTGAAGAGTCCGGATAGCGAGTCGCTGCCGGAACCGGAACGGCAAAAGCAGCTGAGCGAAACATCGAACAGCGTCCTGACCTGCGTCCGCAACGCCGTCAACCTCGATCCGGCCTACAAAGCGCGGCTTAAGGCGCTCTCCAATCCCGGCTCCTACGACAATGACCTGCAGGACTTCAAGGACGATGCCGCGTTCCTGGCGCTCGTGAGCTGACGGCAGCCGGCCACCCCTCAGGCGAAGCTGCGGCGGCGGGGGGCGACCGTCTTGATCGATTCGACCGGCGGCAGGCTTTGCAGCACCCGCTTGGCCGGGAGGATGGCGATGGCCTCGGTGCCTTCGCGCAGCTTCGACTTCAGGATGAACTCGCCATTGTGCTTGGCAAGGATCGCCTGGACGATCGGCAGGCCGAGGCCGGTGCCCTGTTCGGCGCTCTTGATGGCGATGGCGCCCTGGCCGAAGGCCGACAGCACGACCGGCATCTCTTCCTCGGGAATGCCCGGACCATTGTCGCGGATGGCGACATACTGGCCGCCGCCGGCGGTCCAGCCGACCCGCATGGTGATCTCACCGCCTTGCGGGGTGAACTTCACCGCATTCGAGAGCAGGTTGAGCACCACCTGCCGCATCGCCTTCTCGTCGGCCCAGACATCGGGCATGCCGGTCTCGAACTGTTCGGTGATGGAGATGTTCTTGGCCTGGGCGCGCAGCTGCACCATGCCGATGCAGTCCTCGCAGATGTCGACGAGCCGGATCGCCTCTTCCGTCAATTCGTAGCGCCCGGCCTCGATCCGCGAAAGGTCGAGGATCTCGTTGATGAGATTGAGCAGGTGCTTGCCGGAATTGTGGATGTCGGCGGTGTATTCCTTGTAGATCGGGTTGTCGAGCGGGCCGAGCACCTCGGTGGACATGACCTCGGAAAAGCCGAGGATGGCGTTCAGCGGCGTGCGCAGCTCGTGCGACATCGAGGCGAGGAAGCGGGACTTGGCGAGGTTGGCCTCCTCGGCCCGGCGGCGGGCCTCGTCCGACATCGACTTCGCCACCTCCAGTTCGACGATCAGGTCGTCCTTCTCGGACTGGAAGGACAAAAGTTGCGTGCTGGTGCGGCGGAGCCGGCCGGTGAGGATGGACAGAAAGACCAGTGCGACCGAGAGGATCGCCGTCATGCCGACGATCATCGGCTCGGGGGTGACGACGGCATATACGGCGAGGGCCGCCACGGTCGGGAGGAAGGCGCAGAGGACGGCGTGGCGCAGCATCAGCGCGGTCATCGTCGTGACGCAAAGGGCGACGAGCAGCGCGGTTCCCTTGTAGAAGGCGAAGGCGTTGCCGGTGCAGGGGTCGCATTCCTGCAGGGCGAAGACGGCCCATGCGGCGCCCATCAGCAACTGGGTGGCCAGAAGCAGGCGCCGCCAGCGTTGCAGTTCTTCCGGCGCAAGTCCCTTCGAGCGCACGTGGCGGGCCAGCAGCAGCCCGATGGCGTGCATGCTCAGCGCCATCACACCCCACATGACGTAGGTGGAATCGCGGCTGAAATGGGTGCCGATGCCGACCAGCGCGAAGATCAGCACCGGCATCGCAAGCGCGCCGCTCAGCACGGCGTCGATGTAGAGCAACAGCATCTCGCGCTCGAACACCGGCGGGGCTCCGGCGGCCGATTGCAGGCGCTCGCGGGTGACGCGGACGGCGCGCGAAACAGCCCGGTTGCGGTGGCTGCGCGATCGGTCGACGATGTTCTTGTCGGTCGTGGTGGTGGCCCCGGTACCCATGGGTTGTCTTGCGGTTGTGATCACGCGCCGGAGTGTAGAGGCAATTTCTTAAAAAGATGCTGCCGGGCGTTAGGAATTTGCAAAGGGTTTCGCCATTATGCGCGGCGCACCACACGGCATGAACGCCGGTCCGAGGCGCACCCGCTTCGGATACATCGAATGATTGAGGATAGTTTGGCGCGCAGTGGCATGAAGAGGCGCGACCTGGTGGTCGCGGTCGCCATCCTGATGCTGATGGCATTGATTGCCGCGCGGCTCGAGCAGCACGCCGGTTCCGAGGTTCTCGGGGGCACGGCCCGGGCGGCCGACGGCGACACGCTGACGATGAACGGCCTGCGCATCCGGCTGTCGGGCATGGATGCACCGGAACTGACGCAGCCCTGCCGCAGGGACGGGGCGGAATGGCAGTGCGGCGCGGCGGCCCGCGCGCGGCTGGCGGAACTCCTGCGGCAAGGGGCGATCGCCTGCACCCTCATCGGCACCGACCGCTACAACAGGACATTGGCGCGCTGCCGCGTCGGCGGCGAGGACCTTGGCGCGCGCATGGTGCGCGAAGGGCTTGCGGTTTCCTACGGCGACTATGAGGATGCGGAAGCGCTGGCGCGGGCGGAGCGCAAGGGCCTCTGGGGTAGCAGCTTCGAACGGCCGCAGGAGTGGCGGCAGCAGCACGGCCGGCCGCAGGAAGAGCCGCACGAGGTGGTCGGTGGCATCCTGGCGATGGTGCTGCGGGCGATCGGCCTGCAATGACGTGAGAGGCATGACGATGGCGGGCCAGGACGACGGACAGGGACGACCGCCGGAGACCGCCGCGCTGGCGGCCGCGATCGCCGCATGCCGCCTCTGCCGCGACGCCCCGGCCGGTGGGTCGGCCTTTTGCCTGCCGCACGAGCCGCGGCCGGTGACGGTGCTGTCGGACAAGGCGCGCATCCTGATCGCCGGGCAGGCCCCGGGCCTGCGGGTGCATCAGACCGGGCTTCCGTTCAACGACGCCTCCGGGGACCGGCTGCGCGACTGGCTGCAGGTCAGCCGCGAGCAGTTCTACGACCGTGACCTGTTCGCGATCGTGCCGATGGGGTTCTGCTTCCCCGGCTACGACGCCAATGGCGGCGACCTGCCGCCGCGGCGCGAATGCGCGCCGCGCTGGCGGGACAAGGTGATGGCCGCCATGCCGCAGATCGAGCTGGTGCTGGCGGTCGGCCAGTATGCGCAGGCCTGGCATCTGGGCGCCTTGCGCGAGAAAACCATGACGGAGACCGTGGCGGCGTGGCGGCGTTTCCTGTCGCGCAACGACGGACCGGCGGTGCTGCCGCTGCCGCATCCGAGCTGGCGCAACACCGGCTGGCTGAAGCGCAACCCATGGTTTGCGGAGGACCTGCTTCCGGAGTTGCGAAAGCAGGTGAAAACCCGCCTCGGCTGAAATGATGTTCTTTATTTCGCCACGAGAGTCGTCCTAATAGGAAATTCGTTTCAAAGGGCATCAATGCCGGTGGCCGGTTGCGGTCTCCGCGCGGTGCGCCGTGAGGATTGCCGCCGCACCGGCCCAAGGGGCAGGGCGGCGCGACAGGGAGAATTTACATGGATCGCCTCGACCGCAAGATACTTCGGCTGCTGCAGGAGGACTCCACCCTTGCCGTGGCGGATCTTGCAAAGAAGGTCGGCCTGTCGACGACGCCGTGCTGGCGGCGCATCCAGAAGATGGAGGAAGACGGCGTCATCCGCCGCCGCGTCGCGCTGCTCGACCCCGTCAAGATCAACACCAAGGTGAACGTCTTCGTCTCGATCCGAACGAATTCGCACTCGATCGAATGGCTGAAGCGCTTCTCGGAAGTGGTGGTGGATTTCCCCGAGGTGGTCGAGTTCTACCGGATGAGTGGCGACGTCGACTATCTCCTGCGCGTGGTGGTGCCCGACATCGCCGCCTACGATGCCTTCTACAAGCGGCTGATCGCGCGGATCGAGATCCGCGACGTCTCCTCCAGCTTCGCCATGGAGCAGATCAAGTACACCACCGAGCTGCCGCTCGACTACATGATGGTGGACAGCAAGTCGGCCGACGACTGACGCCGGCCGGATCCGGCTTTGACGGCCGATCTGAACTGGAGTGCAGTCGTGGGCGCGCGTTCCATGGCGGCGATGTCGGCCGGACCCGAAGTTGGTTGGGCGAGACATTCTTTCCAGGCTGAGGATGTCACCCGAAAGCCCGCAACGGCGTCCGGGCCAAGGCATGGAGCAGATCGCCTGAGATTTGTGTCAGGCGATCTGCTCTAGAATTTACTTCCGATCCAGCCGCGCCAGCAGCGAGGACGTATCCCAGCGGTTGCCGCCCATCTCCTGCACGTCGCCGTAGAACTGATCGACCAGGGCGGTGATCGGCAGCTTGGCGCCGTTGCGGCGGGCTTCCGCCAGAACGATGCCGAGATCCTTGCGCATCCAGTCGACGGCAAAGCCGAAGTCGTACTTGCCTTCGTTCATCGTCTTGTGGCGGTTCTCCATCTGCCAGGAGCCGGCCGCCCCCTTGGAGATCACCTCGACCACCTTCTCGATGTCGAGCCCGGCCCGCTTGCCGAAATGGATGCCCTCGGCAAGCCCCTGGACGAGGCCGGCGATGCAGATCTGGTTGATCATCTTGGTCAGTTGCCCCGACCCGGCCGGGCCCATCAGGCCGACCATGCGGGCATAGGCGTCGATGACCGGCCTGGCCTTGTCGAAGGTCTCCTGGTCGCCGCCGCACATGACGGTAAGCACGCCGTTCTCGGCACCGGCCTGGCCGCCGGAGACCGGGGCGTCGAGGAAGGCGCAGCCGCGGGCCCGTGCCGCTTCGTAAAGTTCGCGGGCCACTTCGGCAGAGGCGGTGGTGTTGTCGATCAGGATCGCGCCCGCCTTCATGCCCGCCAGCGCGCCGTCTTCGGCCGTGGTGACCGAGCGCAGATCGTCGTCGTTGCCGACGCAGACGAAGACATAGTCGGCGCCCTCGGCGGCCGCCGCGGGCGTGCTCGCGGCCTTGCCGCCGAACTGTTCGGTCCATTTCTCGGCTTTGGCGAAGGTCCGGTTGTAGACGGTGACGTCATGGCCGCCCTTGACCTTGAGATGGCCGGCCATGGGGTAGCCCATGACGCCGAGACCGATGAACGCGACTTTTGCCATGCTGGGTTCTCCTCTTTATCCGTGGTGATGTATCGGAAAGCGGGGCTCGGCGGAAGTGCTGCCGCCGGCCTCGGGTGTCGCTGCGTGGCCGAGGCTGCGGCTCGGGCAGCGGTTCAGGCGGGTGCCGGCGCGGGAACGAGCGGCATGAGCAGGAGGTAGCCGGCCAGGCCGCAGCCGATGCAGAACAGCGTCGCGCCGCCGAGCCGCGCAGTGAAGGCGCCTGCGCCGGCTCCGGATGCCGCCAGCCCCACTTTCGTGAGGAGATTGACGACGACGGCGATCAGAATGGCTGTCGCCGCCGTATCCAGCGAGATCGATCCGCCCGCCAGCCGAGCCGTTGAAAGCGTGATCGCATCGATATCCATGGTTCCGGAGATCGCGGCGACGGCGTAGAGCATGGTCGGACCGGTGTCCACGAGGACCTTGGAGACCCAGGTGATCGCCCCGAGCAGCAGGCCGAACTGCAGCACGACGCGGAGATCGAACGGGTTGGTCATGGTCAGTTCGGGGGCCTTGCCCCCCTCCGCGCCATGCCGGGTCGTCCAGAACACCACGGCGAGCATGGCCAGAAACCCAGGCACGAGCGATGCCGCCAGCGCAAGGGCGAGGGCAGGCGCCAGGATGAAGCTGAGGACGAGAACGCGCGCAAGCGAAAGCGCGCCCGACAGGATCGCGCCCGCGGCGAGCTGCCGGCCGCTCTCCGGTGCCTTCCTCGCGAAATTGGCGAAGGCCACGGTGAGCGCCGTGGAGGAGGCCAGTCCGCCCGCCGCGCCGGCGAACAGTACGCCGCGCTCGGAGCCGGCCACCCGCACCGCGATGTAGCCGGCGTAGGAGATCGCGGCGATCATCACCGTCATCAGCCAGAGCGTGCGGGGGTTGAGGCCTCCCCAGGCGTCGATCGGGCGATCCGGCAGCAGCGGCAGGGCCACGACCGTCATGGCGAGGAGGACAAGGGCGGAGCGCAGTTCGAGCCAGGTGAGCCGCCTCAGGAAGCCGTGCAGCCGGTCGCGGGCGGCGAGGAAGCCGGCGGTCACCACGCCCGCTGCCGCCGCCACGCGGGGATCGGCCACGACCGCGGCTGCGCCGAGCACGAACACCAGGATGGCGGCGATGACGCCGGTGACGCTGTAATCCTCCTCCTCCTCGGCTTCGCGGCGTTTGAAGAGGGTGAAGATCGCGCCGAACAGAAGCAGCAAGGCGATCGCGAAGGCTGTTCCTAAATAGGGCTGGAGATAGCCGGTCAGGCCGCCAAGCAGGCCGACCAGGGCGAAGGTGCGAATCCCTGCCGTGCGACCGCCGGCGCGAACGCTGCGTTCCTTCCAGCCGCGTTCGATGCCGACGAGGAGTCCGATCGCCAACGCGACGCCAAGGCGTTGAAATGCTTCGACAGTATCCATTCGGGCAGCATACCCGCCTGCCGGTCTGAAACAAGTCGCCCCCGGAGCACCGGCACAGTGCTCAGCAAGCCGGACAAGCGAGCGGCGGCAGGGGAGGCAGAAAGGGTCAGCGGGGCGTTCAGATGCCGGCGCCGCGTTCGAATACGGTGTGAGGGCGAACATCCTGCAGTGCCCAGGCGCGTGGCCCAAGGGACCTCGAGATATCGTTCCAGACCAACCGCAGCCGGCGGACATGGAGATCATCGCCGATCCAGCGCATGACGTGCTCGATGCATCTGCTCGTCTGTTCCGGCGTGGTGCCGATCACGGTGCGCGCCCAGGCGCAGTAGTCATCGATCGAGACGGCCGAGACCCTGCCGTCTTCGACGATGAAGGGCCGGCTGTTGCCGATCGTGGACACCGAACGCAGGTTATCGGTGGCTGCAAAGAGGATTCCGGCATAGATCGTGTCGGCTTCGTTCGGTTCTCCCGCGCTGTCGATGGCCCGCTCCAGGTCGAAGATCGTCCGGATGTTCAGTTCGCGCATCATCAGGAATTTTTCGATGCCGAGAATATGGCAGAGCTGGGCCTGCGCGACCCAATCGATGCACTGGTAGATGCCGTACGGCGATTCGATGTGCAACATGATCGGATTGGTGGAGGCCAGGTTCTGCACGTCGTAGATGCCGCAGTCCTCCAGGCGGAAGCGCGTCGCAAAGTCGATGCCGTCGATGACGTCCATCGGAGTGATGCGCGTCACGCTGTCGAACCGGTCGTCTTCAGACTTGAACCAGGCGATGAGATTTCTCGTCTTCGTGTAGACGAACTGCGTTGCAGCCCGCGGCATCAGGCCCAGGATCGGGGCGAGGGCGATCCAGACGCGTGGGATCGCCCCGCTGCGTGCCGGGACGCTGTCTTGTACCGGTGCCGTGAACACCAAGAACGGATCGTCCAGGGCCGCAAAGGCGATCATCGCGAAGATGCTGGCGGCGACGATCTCGACGGTCTGCTTGAGGAAGGTGAACGAACTGAGGTCATAGACGGCCAGGTGGCGCAGGAAGCTGCGAGCGGCGCCCACATAGGCGCCCACAAAGGCGAGGGCGCCGATGACGATGAGATTACCGTAGCCGGCTTCCGTCGCGCCTGCCGCCGCCGGCGCCGGTGCGTTGCAGCCGGCAAAAACGGTGCTGCCGCAGGTGCACGACACACTGATGAGGTTGCAGCGAAACGCCGCCATCAGCGCATCAAAACCGAGGTAGGTCACGATGATCAGTCCGATGGATGACACCAGGAGACGCAGGTCCCGGAGCAGCCCCTGCCGGCGGATGCGGTTCAAGAGGTCGTTGAGCGGGATGCCCGTCGGCAGGGCGGATCTCTTTGTCTCCCAGCCACCATCCGCGTCGACGTCGGACAGGTATTTGCTGCGGACGAACTCGAACGACGGATTGATCCGGTCCTCACCGGAGGATCCCAGGTGGTCGAAGGTGCGCTCGAAGTCGACGATCTGTCGAACACGGCGAACGCGGATTTCCTGGCGTCCGAAGATGATAAGGGCTGGCGTAAGAAGGGCCACAAGGAGGGCCCAGCCATTTATTCTCGCCCAGATGTAGAGAAGAGAGCTCGCAACATAGCCATGTGCTGCGGCGTCCGTTGCCGCTGTGACGTTCTCCATCGGCCGCGGTCCCCTCGGTGTGCGGGACATAGGCTAGGGAAATTGCCGCAGCGGCGCCAGAAGGTTGTGTCCCTCTCTCTTATGCGTCGCCCCGACGCCGTGCGACCACCAGGTGGCCGGGCGTCGGCTCGCCGTCCTCCATGCGCACGGTGATGTCGGCGATTTCGACCAGGTCGAAGCCGGTGGCGTCGAGCCGGTTGCGCACATAGTCCTCCGCGTGGGCGAAACGCTGGTGCGGCCCGACCATGAAGCCGCGGCCGGCGAAGGTGTCGGCGGACAGGGTCTCGGAGGAGAAGATGAACAGGCCGCCGGGGACGAGATTGTCGGCGGCGCCGAAGAACAGCGGCTCGAGCGCGCCGAGATAGGGCAGCACGTCGGTCGCGGTGATCAGGTCGAAGGGCTCTTCGTCGTTGTCGTCGAGGAAATCGACGGCTTCGGCGACGTAGAGGGTTTCGTAGAGATCCTTCTCATGGGCGATCTCGACCATGTTCTCCGACAGGTCGATGCCGGTGAGGTCCTCCACCATGTCGCGCAGCGTGCCGCCGGTGAGGCCGGTGCCGCAGCCGAGGTCGAGCATGCGCTTGAAGGGGCCGAGGCCCAGCGTCTGGAGCCGCTGGCGCACGAGCACCGGCACGGCATAGCCGAGCTGCTCGACGAGAACGTCCTCGAACACTTCGGCGTGCTGGTCGAACAGCGTCGTTACATAGGCATCCGGTGCCTTTTCCGGCGTCTCGCCGCGGCCCATCGAGGCGAGGCGAACGGCGGCGCCGCCGTGGTCGTCGGGATCGAGCGCCAGCACCTCGGCATAGGCCCTGGCGGCCGCGTCGAGATCTCCGGATTTCTCCAGGGCGAGGGCACGGTCGTAGGCTTGCGCGAGCGCTTCTTCGTCGATCTTTTTCATGGCCGTCGTCATAGGCCCGACAGCGGCGTTTGGCAACGGCGCGCAAGGGTGCAGGGCCGCTCGGCGGGGAAATTGACATTTCACAACGGGAACAAAGAGGAGCATCATTCTTTTCAACGGAAGGACGAAAAGGAGGAGACGATGGCGGGCGAGATTGCCGCGTTGTCCGCGCAGACCGACAAGAGTGACGTTTCCTCGCCGCGCCTGCCGGCGACGTCGATGGAATCGATGAACCTGATGGTGCATTACTATCGCGGCGAACTGGCGCGAATGGCCGGCTGGCGCGACCGGATCGACCGTACCAGCAACTGGGCGATCACGGTGGTGGCGGCGCTGCTCTCGGTGTCGCTGTCGACGCCGAGCTCGCACCACGGGGTGCTGCTGTTTGCGATGCTGCTGATCTCGCTGCTGCTGGTGATCGAGGCGCGGCGGTACCGCTTCTTCGACGTCTACCGGGCGCGGGTGCGCCAGATCGAGAAGCGCTACTTCGCCGAATTCCTGCTGCCGCGCGGCGACCTGCAGCCCGACTGGGCGGCCGCGATCGCCGCCAGCCTGCGCAAGCCGACCTTCCTGATCAGTTATCGAGATGCGGCGTGCCGGCGGCTGCGGCGGAACTATTCGTGGATGTACCTCATCCTGCTGCTGGCCTGGGCGCTGAAGATATCCTCGTCGAACCTGGCGGAGGGCAGCGGCGGTTTCGACGTGGCGATGTCGATCCATCGCGTCCTGAAGAACGCGGCGCTCGGGCCGATCCCGGGCGGGCTGGTGCTGGTCATGGTCGCGGCGTTCTACGGGCTCATTCTTCTCGCCGTGCTGCACAGGGAAAGCTCCGAGGGCGAGCGCGTGCGCGGCGAGGCGCACGTGTGAGATAGCCACCTGGCCCCCCTCAGTGCAGGATGAACTCGCCGTCCAGCGCCCGCCACTCGCTGGCCGAGATCAGCTTGCGGTGCACGTAGCGGACCGAGTGCAGCGGCCCGTCCAGTTCCTCCTGCCAGAACTTCAGGAACTGGCGCATCTCGGGAAAATCCGGCGCAAGGTCGTAGTGCTGCCAGATGAAGGTTTGCAGCAGGGCGGGATGGTCCGGCATGCGATAGAGGATCTGGGCGGTTGTGAGGCCGTAGCCCTTGAGCTGCAGTTCCAGGTCCGGTGTCATTCGTTCCTCGCCAGTCGGTGAATGATGACCTCATCATCGAACCGCTGGCGCGACGACGCAATCGCCGAAATGACGCCGAAGAAAAAATATCTTGTGGAAACAAGCCGTTGGCAGCAGAGCTAGGGGAGTGCTGCCAGCCGGCCTCAGCGCTTCAGGTGGCGGGTCAGCCGTGCCTCCAGCCACGCCCAGAGATTGCGCATCAGCTCGACGATCATCAGGTAGAGCAGCGCCGCCCAGAGATAGGTCTGGTAGTCGAAGGTGCGCGAGAAGGCGCGGCGCGTCTCGCCCATCAGGTCGAAGACGGTGACGATGGCGACGATCGCCGAGCCCTTGATCATCAGGATGATCTCGTTGCCGTAGGGGCGCAGCGCCACGATCAGCGCCTGCGGCAGGATGATCTTGAAGAAGGTGACGCGCTTGGACAGGCCGAGCGAGGCGGCGCCCTCATGCTGGCCGCGCGGAACGCTCTCGATTGCGCCGCGCAGGATCTCGGCCTGGTAGGCGGCGGTGTTGAGCGTGAAGGTGAGCAGCGCGCAGTTCCAGGCGTCGCGGAAGAAACCCCACAGGCCGATCGCCTTCAGTTCCGCCGAGAAGCTGCCGAGGCCGTAATAGACGAGGAAGAGCTGCGTCAGCAGCGGCGTGCCGCGGAAGAAATAGACATAGGCATAGGCGAGCCAGGACAGGATCTTGTTGTTCGACATCCTGGCGAAGGCGAGCGGCAGCGAGACCACCGCCCCGAGGCTGATCGACACGGCGACGAGCAGCAGCGTCACCCCGAGGCCCGACAGATAGCTCGGGCCGTACTTGGCGAACTTGTCCGGATCCCAGCCGTTGACGACGGTGAGGAAAATGCCGACGGCGAGCGCCAGCCAGATGCCGAGCGCGACGCTGCCGAAAAAGCGCGACAGCGTGTAGGGCCGCGGCGGTGCGGGCGGCGGCGCCTGCGGCGGAATGAGAGTGGTGACGACGCTCATCGAGCCACCTCCGAGCGCTTCACGCGCCGCTCGATCGCCGTGAAGGCGACGGACGACAGGAAGGCGAGGACGAGGAACAGGCCGCAGGCGAGGCTATAGAACAGGAACGCCTCCTTGGTGACGCGGGCGGCAATGCCGGTCTGGCGCAGGATGTCGGGCAGGCCGACGACTGAGACCAGCGCGGTATCCTTCAGTAGCGCCATCCAGAGGTTGCCGAGGCCGGGCAGAGCGATGCGGACCAGTTGCGGCAGCACGATCAGACGCATGGTGCGCCCCCCGTGCAGCCCCAGCGCATAGCCCGCCTCGTACTGGCCGCGCGGGATCGCCCGGAAGGCGGAGAGCAGCACTTCCGAGCAGTAGGCGGAAAAGACGACGCCGAGCGCGATCATGCCGGCGACGAAGGCGTTGATCTCCACCGCACCCTGGTAGCCGAGGGCGGAAAGCAGGTTCTGGGCGAGGATCTGCAGGCCGTAATAGACGATGAACAGCGTCAGCAGTTCGGGCAGGCCGCGGAAGATCGTGGTGTAGACGTCGGCGGCCAGCCGCAGCGAGCGTTCCTCGGACTGCTTGGCGAGCGCGATGAAGAAACCGACCAGCAGACCGAGCGGCAGCGTGGCGACGGCAAGGCTGGCGGTGACCAGGAAGCCGATGGCGATCTCGTCGCCCCAGCCGGTGTCGCCGCAGGCCAGCAGCGTGTTGCCGGCAAACCAGCGGAACACCCCGGCCGGGCCGCACAAGGGATCGATCAACCTGAGAAATGCGGAGATCGCCTCCGCTATGGCGGAAAAGAACCCGCTCATGCCCAAAGAACCCCCGGCGCGTCGCGCCCGTCGTTACGGCGCTTGCGCACGCCTTTGTTTGAGGTTGTTCTCAAACAAAAAAGACGGGAGAGCAAGCCCTCCCGTCGATACAAACCCGCAACGGGTCACAATTTTCCCCGCATTAGCGGGAACGCCTCATTCCTCGCCGTAAACGTCGAAGGGGAAGTACTTGGCGTTGATCTCCTGGTACTTGCCGCTGGCGCGGATGCCCTGGATGGCCTTGCTGAATTTTTCGGCCAGCGGGTCGCCCTTGCGGACGGCGATGCCGGCGCCCGCGCCGTTGATCACCGGATCGACCGGCAGCGTGCCGAGCAGCTTGCAGCAGGCGCCTTCACTGGTCTTCAGCCATTCCGAAAGCACGACGACGTCGTCGATGACGGCGTCGACGCGGCCGTTGGCGATGTCGAGCTTATACTCGTCGGCGGTCGGGTAGAGCTTGAGCTCCGCCCCCTTCATGTGCGCCTCGGCATAGTTGGAGTGGGTGGTCGAGGACTGGGCGCCGAGCGTCTTGCCGGCCAGCGCCTCGGCGGTCGCCTCGGTGATGTCGGAATCCTTCGGCACCACGATCGCCGGCGGGGTGTTGTAGTACTTGGCGGAGAAGTCGACCTTCTGCTTGCGCTCCTCGGTGATCGACATCGAGGCGATGATGGCGTCGAACTTCTTGGCCACCAGCGCCGGGATCATGCCGTCCCAGTCCTGGGTGACGAAGGTGCACTGGGCTTTCATCTCCTCGCAGAGCGCCTTGGCGATATCGATGTCGAAGCCCGTCAGGGTGCCGTCGGACTCCAGGACGTTGAAGGGCGGGTAGGCGCCCTCGGTGCCGATGACGATCTTTTCACCATCGGCCATTGCGGCGCTGGAAAGCAGAGTAAAGATGGCCGCGGACGCAGCCATGGTGAGACGTTTGGAAATGCGCATGTTCATCCTCTCTGTTTCAGACCCCGCCGGCTCTTGTGTACTCGGCGGTTACGGGGGCGGTCGCCCCGCTTGCGGCGATAATCGACCTGTTTGACAACAAAAATCAACTGTCATTTGCCGCCTTTAACCGTCACGGTATTCAAACCGCCGAGAGGCATTCCGACGGTGACGGCTGAACGCCAAGCAACGGCGTGTTCATCACGAGTTCACGTCCTCCCCAATAGCTTTCCCCCAGGCCTGCCGACTCGGTTCGTGGGGCGAACCACAAATTCGCCCGGAACTACTGGTTGACGACCGCCGTTGATCAGGAGCCACTGGTAAGACAAGGAAACACGATGGGTAACCGAACCAAATTGCTCGCAACGGTAGCGTTGCCGATAGCCTCGATCATCTGGCAGCCCGCGGACGCCGCGGCATTCCGTATCATGCCGCCGGCCGGGACCGGGCAGCAGGTGATTCTCGCCCAGGCCGACGAAGGCCAGCTCAGCGAAGAAGAACTGCGCAAACTGCGCCGCAAGCAGCGCCAGGAGGCGCAGCAGGGCGAAAGCCAGAATGGCGAGCAGCAGTCCGACAAGCAGAAGTCCCGCGAGGAGCGGCGCAAGAAGCAGCAGCAGGCCGAGGAACAGAACGGCGCCGCCGAAGAGCAGAAGGCCGCCGACGAGCAGCAGCAGTCCGACAAGCAGAAGGCCCGCGAGGAGCGGCGCAAGAAGCAGCAGGCCGAGGAACAGAACCGCGCCGCTGAAGAGCAGAAGGCTGCCGAGGAGCAGCAACAGTCCGACAAGCAGAAGGCTCGCGAGGAGCGACGCAAGAAGCAGCAGCAAGCGGACGAGCAGAACCGCGCCGCCGAAGAGCAGAAGGCTGCCGAGCAGCAGAAGGCCGCCGAGGAGCAGCAGCAGTCCGACAAGCAGAAGGCCCGCGAGGAGCGCCGCAAGAAGCAGCAGCAGGCCGAGGAGCAGAACCGGGCTGCCGAAGAGCAGAAGGCTGCCGAGGAGCAGAAAGCTGCCGAAGAGCGGAAGGCCGCCGAGCAGCAGAAGGCTGCCGAGGAGCTGAAGGCTGCCGAGGAGCTGAAGGCTGCCGAGGAGCAGCAGCAGTCCGAGCAGCAGAAGTCGCGCGAAGAGCGGCGCAAGAAGCAGCAGCAGGCCGAGGAGCAGAACCGCGCCGCCGAAGAGCAGAAGGCTGCCGAGCAACAGAAGGCCGCCGAAGAGCAGAAGGCCGCGGAGCAGAAGGCTGCCGAAGAGCAGAAGGCTGCCGACGAGCAGCAGCAGTCCGAGCAGCAGAAGTCCCGCGAGGAGCGGCGCAAGAAGCAGCAGCAGGCCGAGGAGCAGAACCGCGCCGCTGATGAGCAGAAGGCCGCCGAGGAGCAGAAGGCTGCCGAGGACCAGAACGTTGTTGAAGAGCAACAGCGGTCAGAGGAGCAGAACGCCGCCGAGGAGCCTCAGCAGACGGACCGTCAGAAGGCCCGTGAGGAGCGCCGCAAGAAGGCCGAGGCCGAGCGGGCGCGCAACGCCGACGAGACCAATCGCAACCGGCCGCGTCCGGAGATCGACCCCGCGCGCGAGGAAATCGCCCGCGATCCGTCGCGCACCAACCAGACCATCGACCTCCCGGTGGTGGGCGGGGCCGCCGTGCTCGACAGCGACAAGGAAGCGGACAACCGTGGCCAGGGATCGCGCGAGGAGCGGCGCAAGCGTCGGGCCGAGGAGCGGCGCAACGTCAGGGTCGAGGTCCCGACCTCGGATGCGGATGCCCAGATGATTCGCGACGGAGAGCCTCGCCGCGTGGAATACGGCGCGATCGAGCGTGAGCGCGGCGAGCGGTTCGATCGCCGCCCGGGCTATCGCGCGCCCGACTACGCCAAGGTCGAGAAGCGCGAGAACAACCGCGTCATCATCAATATCGACAACCGCACCTTCGTGCGGCACTACGACAGCGACCGGCTGTCGCGCCGGGCTGACGACGTCTACTACGAGCACCTCAGCCGTGGCCGGGTGCGCGAGACGATCACGCGTCCGGGCGGCATCCGCGTCGTGACGATCCGAAACAGCTATGGCGAGATCATCCAGCGCTCGCGCTTCATCGGCGACCGGGAATACGTGCTGTATTACGCCCCGGACGTCGAATACATCGACGACCGCCGGCCGTTCTACGACCCTGGCCGGGACCTGCCGCCGATGCGGCTGACGATCCCGGTCAACGACTACATCATCGATACGTCCACCGACTACGACCGCGATTACCGCGCGTTCCTGCGGTCCCCGCCGGTCGAGCCGGTTGAGCGCGTCTACACGCTGGACGAGGTGAAGTACTCGGCCCGTATCCGTGACAAGGTGCGCCGCATCGACCTCGATACGATCACCTTTGCGACCGGCAGCGCCGAGATCTCGATGGAACAGGCCAAGACGCTGCGGCGGGTGGCCGACGCGATCAACGACCTGCTGGACGAGAATCCGGACGAGACCTTCCTGATCGAAGGTCATACGGATGCGGTCGGTTCGGACGAATCGAACCTGATCCTGTCGGACGAGCGGGCCGAGTCGGTCGCCACCTTGCTGACCGAGGTCTACGACATTCCGCCGGAGAACCTGTCGACGCAGGGCTACGGCGAGCGTTACCTCAAGGTCGAGACCGACGGGCCGGAACAGCTCAACCGTCGCGTCACCATCCGGCGCGTCACCCCGCTGGTCAAGCCGGTGGCCTCGGCCCAGTAAGACGAGACATCGGATCGACAGAACAAGGGCCGCCGGGGCAATCCGGCGGCCTTTCTGTTCGACCAAGCCTGCCGGTCATGCCGGAGCCGATCCGGCGAGACGCGCCCCGGGCTCGTTCTAGCGGCGCCGGGCCAACAGGAAGGCGGCGGTGAAGACGGCCAGTGCGGCGCCGACCGACAGCGGGCCGGCGTCCGGTCCGCCGATCTCCATGATGGCGCCGGTGAGGCTGGACCCGGCGCCGCTGCCGATCGCATAGATCAGCGCATAGGCGGCGCTGCCGGCGACCAGCATTCCGCCGCGGAAACGCTCGCCCAGCATGGTGAGCGCGCAGGTGTAGAGCGAGAAGGTCGCTGCCCCCAGCATGGCGAAGGCGACGAGAATCAGCGCCGGCGCGTCGAGGAAGGGAATGGCCAGGTAGCTGAGCGCCGCGACCGCCGCGGTCCCGACGGCGACGCGATGGCGCGGCAGCCGGTCGAGGGCGTAGCCGATGAAGGGCTGGGCGACGGCGGTCGGCAGCGCCAGCACGGTGACGCTGATGGCGGCGAAGGCCTCGGTGTGGCCGGTCCTGACGAAATAGACCGGCATGGCGGAGATCGCCGCGATGTCGGCGAAGCCGAAGGCGAAGACCATGGCGATCAGCATCGGCGCCTGGCGGAAGAAGCGGAAGATGTCGCGCGTCGAGGTCGGCTCGGGCGTGGTGCGGGTCGAATACATCAGGGTCGCCGTGGCGAAGGCGACCAGCGCGAGGTAGACCGCGGTCAGGGCGAAGCCGAAGCCATCCGCAGTGCCGAACAGCGGGATGGCCAGCGGGCCTGCGGCAAAGCCGGCGCAGATCGATGCGCCATAGAAGCCCGAGACCCGCCCCCGCAGCCGGTCCGGGCAGGCGACGTTGAGCCAGGCCTCGCTCAGCATGAAGATCAGGCTGGCGCAGAAGCCGAGCAGGAAGCGGGCGACGAACCAGACGAGCGTCGAGGAAAAGACGGCGAAGGCAGCCAGGCACAGCGAGCAGCCGACGAGCCCGGCGATGATCAGGTGGTTGGCGCGAAAGCGTTGCGTCAGCCGTCCCAGCATCAGCGTCGCCGCCGCGAGGCCGAGCGCAAAGCCGACGGCATTGACCCCGATCATCGTCGAGGAGACGCCGCGTGCCGCCAGGACCAGCGAGACGAGCGGATAGGTGACGCCCTGGGCCACTGAAAAGGCCGTGACGCCCAGGACGATTGCGACGATCGCCGGCCAGTCCGGCGCGGCATGGGCCTCAACGGCCGGATTGGATTGCATGAAGTCTCCCTGTCCGCTCCCCGGCGGACGGGAGTTCTTAGCGGAGGCGAAGCCCGAAGGAAATGCCCACCGCACCCGTGCTCGCAAGACAGCGATCCCGAGGCGCGACGCACTGCCCGCCGGGCTATCTCGGGGATGCGCCGCCGCTGTCGGCCGAGCATCCAGCGGCGGCGATGTTCTTCCAATTTCCACCGGCCTGTGCGAGAACAAAGCTGGTTGCAGCGACGCACGGGGCGAGACCCCGCAAGGTCCACCACAAGCCGTGGAAATGGAGTGTCGCATGAGCATTCGTCGTCAGCCTCGGGCGCGATGGGCGCCATCAGAAGCGCCTTCATCCGGCGGCCACGGGCTTGGACACGCGTCTTGTGCGATGCCGCTCGGCCCGATCCTGGCTGTCGCCCTCGCGCTTGTCGCGATCACGTTCCGCCCGGCGGTGGCGGCGAACTGCTCGCAGACGCCCGGGCCCGGCGTCGACTGGAGCGAGTGCTCGAAGAAGGCGCTCATGCTGGGCGGAAGCAACTTCGAGGGCGGCAATCTCACGGGCGCCGATCTCACGCTGACCGATCTCAGCCGGACGAACATGAAAGGCGCCGACCTGGAAAAGGCGTCGCTGACGCGCGCCTGGTTCACCGGCGCAACCGCCGACGGGGCGAAGTTCGACCGCATCGAGGGCTACCGTACCGGTTTCGACAAGGTCTCGGCGGTCGGTGCGTCCTTCGCCCTGGCCGAATTGCCGCGGGCCAGTTTCAAGGGGGCGCTTCTCATCAACGCCAATTTTGAAAAGGCGGAACTGGGGCGGGCGGATTTTTCCGGCGCGGTGCTGACAGGAGCCCGCTTTGCTCTTGCCAATCTCTCCAGGGCGGAACTCGGCAGGGCCAAGTTCGAGGGCGGCCTCGACTTTTCGCGCGCCTTCCTGTTCCTGACGCGCATCGAGGGACTGGACCTTTCGTCCTCCACCGGGCTCGAACAGGAGCAGATCGATATTGCCTGCGGCGATGCCGCCACCAAGCTGCCCTCCGGCCTCACCGTTCCGACGAGCTGGCCCTGCCCATTCGATTGACCCCGCGGAATGGCCCCGCTTACTTGCCGGCCTTGGGGGCGAGGCCGACGGCATGGAGGATGAAGTCGGCGATCGTCTCGGTGTCGTTCAGGTCAAAGACGGGCAGGTCGCTGTCGGTGATCGGGTGATCGGCGGCGATGGCGACGATATGCGGGTCCTGCGGGGCGAGTGGGGCGCGGTTCGCCGATTCGAGCCGCCGCGCCTCGATCTTCGGGATCGGCTCGCGCTTGTAGCCCTCGATCAGGACCAGGTCGCAGGGGGACAGTCGGGCCAGAATCGATTCGAAGCTGGGCTCCGGTTCGCCGCGCAACTCATGCATGATGGCATAGCGCGTGCCCGAAACGATCGTCACCTCGTGCGCACCGGCCTGACGGTGGCGGTAGCTGTCGGCGCCGACCTTGTCGATGTCGAAGTCGTGATGGGCGTGCTTGATGGTGGAGACCCGCAGGCCGCGGGCGACCAGCGTTTCGACGAGCCTGACGGCGAGGCCGGTCTTGCCGGAGTTCTTCCATCCGGCGATGCCGAAAATGCGGGGGCGGTCGGTCATGGTTCGAGCGTCCTGAGCCAGGTTTCCGCCGTGGCGAGGTCGTCCGGCGTATTGATGTTGAAGAAAGGGTCCAGCGGGCCGCGCCGCGTCTCCAAGTCGGCGAAACGCACCTGGGCGGCGCCATGCCGGTCGAGCCAGGCGCGCAGCCGCAGCGATTGCCCGCTTCGCAGCCATTCGGCCAAGTCGTCTGCGAGGGCCAGCGGCCACAGGCCGAAAACCGGGTGCAATCCGCCGGAGGAACAGGCGACGACGATCCGGTCGGCGCGGTCGATCGCCGCGGCGAGGCGGTCGACCAGGTCGGTGGGGAAGAAGGGGCTGTCGGTCGGCACCGTCGCCACATGGCTCGCGGTCGGATGCCGAAGCCGGCCGTCGGCGAGCGCGGCGAGGATGCCGCCGAGCGGCCCGGAACGCACGCCCTGAAGGTCCGGGAACACCGGTCCGGCGAAACCGGAGAGGGCAGGGAGCGGGTCGTTGGCGCTGATCGAGAGCGCCGATACCTGCGGGCGCAGGCGGTCAGCGGCGCGCTCGAGCAACGGCACGCCGCCGAGGCGGACAAGCGCCTTGTTGGCGCCCATGCGGCTGGATAGTCCGCCCGCGAGGATCACCCCGGGGAACGTTTCCGTGCCGCTTGCCGTCCCTTGCGTCTCCATGCTGCTGTCCCGGTCCTTTCTCGTTAACGCCAATCCGATCGGAGTATACCGTCGCGCGCGAGCTTTCGCGACGCGGCCGAGGGCGGCGAAAGCTGCCGCTCTACGGCGATTCGGGCTGCGGTTCCTGGCCTACGGTCTTACGGCGCCGGCGGTTCTCGCGGTAGAAGGAGTAGAGCCCGGAGGCGACGATGACGGCGACGCCGGCGCCCATCCACAGATCGGGCTGCTCGCCGAAGAACAGCATGCCGATGGCGATCGCCCAGAGCAGGCTGGTATAGCGAAACGGAGCGATGAAGGAGATCTCGCCGGTGCGCATGGCCATGACGATGCCCTGGTAGCCGGCGACGAGGGCCAGGCTCGCGCCGGCGATGCGGAGGACCGGGGCCGGGTCCATGGGACGCCAGCCGCCCATCGGAACGACCAGCAGACCGCCGACCACCGTGATCGCGATCGAGGTAACGGCGGTGATCAGCAAGGCGGGGATGGCCCTGTCGATACGGCGGGTGCACAGGTCGCGCATCGCGGCGAAGAAAACGGAGGCGACGACGCAGATCGCGCCCAGCGAGAAGCCGTCCGGGCCCGGGCGGAGCACGATGAGCACCCCGACGAACCCCGCGAGGATGGCCAGCCAGCGCCGCCAGCCGACCGCTTCGCCGAGATAGAGCGCGGCGCCGAGCGTCACCGCCAGCGGCAGCGCCTGCAGGATGGAGGCGGTATTGGCGAGCGGCATCAGCCCCAGCGCCGACACATAGGTGACCGCAGCGGCGATCTCGCCAACGGCGCGCAGCACCAGCGCACGATCGCGCAGCGCCTCGAGCGGCCGGAACGCGCCGGCGAGCCAGGCGAGCGTGACGACGATCGCCGAGGTCATCAGCCCGCGCACGAAGATGATCTGCCCGGCGTTCATCGCGTCGGTCACCGACTTGACGAGCGCGTCGTTGATGGTGAACCCCGCCATGGCCAGGACCATGAAGAGGGCACCCTTGTGGTTGGCGGAGCGATTCATGCGCGCGTTCCTGAACTGACCGCTCCTTCTTAGGACGGTTGTTGGCGAACTGTCATCGCCGCAGCGACGGATGCTTGCGTGAAAACCGCCCTGTCGGATCGATTTTGGTCATAAACCGCCGGTTTTGCCGACATTGGCTGCACAATCTGACCGGACGACGCGGCCATTGCGCCGAAATGCCGCGGTCGCTTCGTACTTCGTTAATGTATTGGGCCATATCGTAACGTCACCCAAGCACCATCGCATGATGCGACGGATGGTGGACGCACGCCCTAAGTGCGCCCCTTCGCGGTGTCGTCGTTCACGCCCGGGGTCGGGCCTGTCGGGGGCGCATATCGCACAGGCGGACCTGCCGCCATCGGACGGGTATGAGGTCGGTAAAAAATAAAAATGCCGGGGAACCCATGTCCTTCATCGATCGTCTGCTGCAGCGCCGCCGCATCGTCACCAAAGTGCTGCTGTTCGTCATTCCGCTGGTCGCGCTGATCGCCGGGATCGGCCTCGTCGGCTTCTTCACCGCGCGAACGCTGAACGGCCACATGACCGTCACGCGCGAGACCATCAACAGCCTGTCGGACTTCCAGCGACTGCGAAACGCGTTGCAGGATTTCGCCGATCATCCGAGCGAGGAGGGGCTGAAGTCGCTGGTCGAACGGATCGACGAGCAGGAGGAGGGCATCCAGACCCTCAACGCGCTGCTGCCGGATGAGGCCGAGAAGGCGAAGATCGCCACGGTCGTCGAACTGGCCGACAAGATGCGCGGCCAGACCGAGCTGTTGTGGTCGATCCGCACGGAGCAGGAGGCGGTCACCGCCGCGCTGGAGACGGCGTTGACGAGCATGGCCGCGGAGGGCGACATCGCTGAAAAGCAGATCGACGTCATTCGCCGTGAATCGGACGAGAAGGAGAAATTCGCCAAGACGCTGCTGTTCGATGCCGCTGCCTACCAGGGGCTGGCCGAACGCGTCGGCAAGTTCCGCAAGCCGGTCGTGCTGGCAATGAAGCCGGAGGACGCGATCAAGGCGGCCGAAACCTACCTGCCGCGTCTGCTGAAGGAGTTTGAAAGCTCCGAGCGGATCGCATCGCCGAAGGCTCGGGAACACTTCGCGCTTCTGAAAACCGAGATCGAGGCGATCCAGACGATCATCGCCGGCAGCGGCGACGCTGAGAGCAAGAAGCAGACGCTGTCGCCGATCGTCTCGAAGCTTTCGAAGTTCGAGGCCGACTTCGCCAAGGCGGCGCAGCAGAACTCCGACACCGCGGCAAAGCGCTATGTCAGCATGGGGGCCGAGATCGCTCTGATGAAGCGGCTGATGTCGCTGATCAGCGAGACCTTCACGCAGGTCGATCGCGCCAGCCTTCATATCAGCGAACTGCACCGCAAGCCGGATCAGGAAAGCCGTACGGTTGTGCTGAAGGATATCCAGGTGATTGCGTCGAAGGCGGCCGACCTTGCCAGGCTGGGCGGCAAGAACGCCACCCTCCACAACCTTCCCGGCAAGCTCGCGCCGCTGCTCGGCGCGGTCGGACAGCACTCGCAGGACCTGATTTCCGTTGCCGAACGCTGGCGGGAGGCGCGCGCCGGCGCGCGGACGCTGATCACCGACGCGAGCCAGACGCTCGAGGCGTTCGTCAGCAGCGCCCAGGAGGCCGGCAAGAAGGACAGCCAGCGCTCGGCCAACGTGTCGCTGATCGCCATGGTCGCCGGCACGCTGCTGGCCATCATCGGCGGCCTGATGCTCGTCGAAACGCTGCGCGGGCCGCTGCGGCGGATCACCGAGGTGATGTCGCGGCTGGCCGGCGGCGAACTCGACGTTCCGATCGAGGGCCGCAACCGCGGCGACGAGATCGGCGACATGGTCCGGTCCGTGGCCGTGTTCCGCGACGCCGCGCTGGAGAACGTGCGGCTGGAACGGGAGGCGGAAGCCCAGCGGGCGCTCTCCGAAGAGGAGCAGGCGCGGCGGGCCGCCGAGCGCGCCCGTATCGAGGCGGAGCAGATGGAAGCGTTGACCGCGCTCTCCGAGGTGCTCGGCAAGCTGGCCGAGGGCGACCTCGAGGAGAGCATGACCGAGGCGCTGGCGGCCGAGTACGTGGCCATGGCCCGCACCTACAACCATGCCGTCGAGGCGCTCCGGGCGACGCTGTCGGACGTGCGCGCGACTACCGTGGAGATCAGCGGGGGAGCCGGCAATCTCGCCGCGTCGGCCGACGACCTGGCGAAGCGCACGGAGCAGCAGGCCGCCGCACTGGAGCAGAGCACCCGGGCGCTGCGCCAGTTGACCGAGATCGTCCGTTCGACCGCGGAGAGCGCCCAGTGTACCGCCGTGTCCGTCAACGAGACGCACGTCTATGCGATGCGGTCGGGCGAGGTGGTTGCCAAAGCGGTTGACGCCATGGCCCAGATCAACCGCTCGTCGGAGAAGATCGGCACGATCATCGGCGTGATCGACGAGATCGCCTTCCAGACCAACCTGCTGGCGCTCAACGCCGGCGTCGAGGCGGCGCGAGCCGGCGAGGCGGGCCGCGGCTTTGCCGTCGTCGCCCAGGAGGTGCGTGAACTCGCACAGCGCTGCGCGGGCGCAGCGCGCGAGATCAAGGGACTGATCTCCGACAGTTCCGCCCAGGTCCGCAGCGGCGTGTCTCTGGTCGAGGAGACCGGCAAGGCGCTGGCGGTGATCAACGAGCACATTTCGTCGATCCACCAGCTCGTCGGCAACATCGAGCAGGCCACGGCCGCGCAGTACGAGGGGCTGAACGAGGTCAACCAGGCCGTCAACGAGGTCGAGCTCATCACCCAGCAGAACGCTACGATGGTCGAGGAGAACACCGCCGAGATCCACGGGCTGCGCAGCCGCGTCGAGGTGCTGAACGCCAAGATCGACCACTTCAAGACGCGCGACCTCGGCAGCCGTGACCTGGCCGACGGAGAAGATTACTACGCCGCGTGAACCGGCGACGGCCACAGAAAAGCCCCGCGACGATCGTCATCGTCGCGGGGCTTTTTTTCGTGCAGCATGAATACACACTCAATCGGCAAGCCCCAGCCGCCTGATTCCTTCGACACGCAGCTCGAAGTCGGCGGGGTTCTTGAACGGCAGCATCTTCCGCCGCCGTTCGATCGAAAAGCCGGGATCGGTCCTTTGCACCTGCGCCCACGCGCTGCGGCCCTGATCGATCCGGCCGAGATGCCCGTAGCAGGACGCCAGCAGCGCGTAAGCCGTCGGGGCGTCGGGATTGCGCTCCAGCCGCCGGCGCAGGGTTTCAGCCGCCATGTCGAACCGTCGCAGCTGGAACTGCGCCTCGGCAAGAAACTGCAGGGCAATCTCCGGATAGACCGGGTCGAGCCGCATGTAGGCGTCGATGGTCTCGATTGACCGGGTCGGCCGACCGGTGAACATCTCGATATGGGCCCGCAGCAGCAGCCCCTCGGCGGAACTCGGGGCGAGCGCTATGCACCGTTCGACCGCCGCCATCGCCTCGTCCGGGCGCCTGCTCCAGAGCAGCGCCACGCCCATGACGAAATGCCCCTCTGCCAGGCTTTCATCCATTGCGATGGCACGGCGTGCGAGGTCCAGCCCGGTTGCGAGCGCCTCTGCCGGGTTGGCCGCCCAGCCGTTGATGTAGTCGTTGATGTGCGCGAACGCGCTGAGGGCATAGGCGGCCGCGAAGGCCGGATCGATCTCGATCACGCGTGCCATCTGGGCGCGCGCGTTGATGTTGCCGGTACGGGTGTGCAGCCACACCTGTTCGCGGCCGCGAAGGAAGCAGTCGTGGGCGGTGACGTTGGCGGGGTGGCGGCCGAACAGGCGGTCGGTCTCGGTGCGGGTCAGGCGGACCTTCAGGGCGGCGACGATCTGCTGGGTGATTTCGTCCTGCACGGTGAAGATGTCGGTCATGTCGCGATCGAAGCGGTCGGCCCAGGCGTGGCCGCCGGTCGCAGCGTCGATGAGCTGCGCGGTGACCCGGACCCGGTTTCCGGCCTTGCGCACGCTTCCTTCCAGGACATAGCGCACGCCCAGGGCTTCTGCGACCTGGCGGATGGAGACGGGGCTGTTCTTGTAGACGAAGGAGGAGTTGCGGGAGATGACGTGCAACTCTGCAACCCGGGCGAGGTCGGTGATGATGTCCTCGCTTATGCCGTCGGAGAAATACTCCTGGTCGGCATCCCCGCTCATGTTGTTGAAGGCGAGCACTGCGATCGACGTCTTCTTTGCCGGCTCGGCCCTGTCGGGAGCGGCCGCGGCCGGACGGTCCTGAGCGGCGGCATCGACGAGACAGAAGATTTCGATGGGCCGGGCGATGTTCTTCACCGACTGCGATCCGAGACTTTCGATGCCGACCGGAACCTTGTCGCGCACCTGGTCGGCGGCCGCCCGGGAGATGTAGATGCAGCCCGGCTGTGCGAGTGCCTGCAGGCGCGCGGCGACATTGACGCCGTCCCCGTAGATGTCGTCGCCGTCGACGATGACGTCGCCGACATTGATGCCGATGCGGAACCGGATGCGGGCGTCGGCGGGGACGGCGCGTTCGAACTCGGCCACCTGCTTCTGGATTTCCATGGCGCAGGTCACCGCCTCGACGGCGCTGGCGAACTCCAGCAGCGCGCCGTCGCCCATCAGCTTGACCATGCGGCCGGAATGCCGCGCAACGGCCGGGTCGATCACGTCGACGCGCAGCGTCTTCAGGCGCGCCAGCGTCCCGGCCTCGTCGGCTTCCATCAGCCGCGAATAGCCGACGACGTCGGCCGCAAGGATGGCTGCAAGCCTGCGCTGAACCCGCTCGGCCGTCATGGCGAAAATCTCGCTATCAATGGCAATGGGGCGCCACGCGCAACTGTAGCCCCGATCGCCCGGTCTGGCTATCGACGACAGGTGGTCGGGTCCGTCGCGGCGCGGCTGTAGAGCATCGAAGCCGCCCCGCGCAGGCGAGGCGGTGGCAGGCCCGGCCCACCGGGCCGCGTCAAGAAGAGCGAATCCGGTGCGCATCGTCGGCAACCAGACTATGATGCGCCCTTGTCGAGAAAGGGAGCAATTGCATGAAAGCGCGCGTCAAATGGGTGGAGGACCGGACCTTCATCGGCCAGTCCGGCAGCGGGCACACGGTCGTGTTGGGCACGGCATCCGGGCCGGAGGGGCACACGCCGGGGCCCAGCCCGATGGAACTGGTGCTGATCGGGACCGGCGGCTGCACCGCCTTCGATGTGGTGCACATCCTGGAAAAGGGCCGCGAGAACGTCGAGGATTGCGTCATCGAACTCGATGCGGACCGTGCCGAGCAGGATCCGAAGGTGTTCACCCGCATTCACATGCACTTTGTCGTCAAGGGCCGTGGCCTTTCGGCGAACAAGGTGGAACGCGCCATCGCGCTGTCGCTCGAAAAGTACTGTTCGGCCTCGGCGATGCTCGCCAAAAGCGCCACCATCACCCACGACTTTGAAATCGAGGACACAAGCGACGGTCCAAAGGCCTGAGGTGAGAGTGGCCGTCAGCCGCCGGTGACGCTCATGTGGCGGGCAACGGCGGGGCGGTTGTTGCGGCCGATGACGAAGTCATGCCCCTTGGGCTTGCGGCCGATCGCCTCGTCGATAGCCTGCGACAGCAGCGCATCGTCGTCGGAGGCGCGAAGCGGCAGGCGCAGGTCGGCGGCGTCGTTCTGGCCGAGACACATGTAGAGCGTGCCGGTGCAGGTCAGTCGCACCCGGTTGCAGCTTTCGCAGAAATTGTGCGTCATCGGCGTGATGAGGCCGAGCCGGCCGCCGGTCTCCGCGACGGTCACGTAGCGGGCCGGGCCGCCGGTGCGGTAGTCGATGTCGGTGAGCGTGAACTGCTCCGACAGCCGCGCCCGCATCTCAGACAGCGGCAGGTAGTGCTCGGTGCGATCCTCGTCGATCTCGCCCATCGGCATCGTCTCGATCAGCGTCAGGTCCATGCCGCGGCCATGTGCCCAGCGAAGCATGTCGGGGATTTCGCGGTCGTTGAAATCCCTCAGGGCCACGGCGTTGAGCTTGACCTTGAGGCCGGCCGCCTGGGCGGCATCGATGCCCTCCATCACCTTGGATAGGTCGCCCCAGCGGGTGATGGCGCGGAACTTGTCGGGGTCGCGCGTGTCGAGGGAAACGTTGATGCGGCGCACGCCGCAGTCATAGAGCTCGGCGGCGTGCCTTGCGAGCTGCGAGCCGTTGGTCGTCAGCGTCAGCTCGTCGAGACGGCCGGCTTCGACATGGCGGCCGAGCTCGCGCACCAGATGCATGATGTTCTTGCGAACCAGCGGCTCGCCGCCGGTCAGCCGCAGCTTGCGCACGCCCTTGGCGATGAAGGCGGTGCAGAGCCGGTTCAGTTCCTCCAGCGTCAGCAGGTCCTTCTTCGGCAGGAAGGTCATGTTCTCCGCCATGCAATAGGTGCAGCGGAAATCGCAGCGGTCGGTGACCGACACGCGCAGGTAGGTGACGGCGCGACCGAACGGGTCGATCATCGGCGCCCCGGATGTTGCCAGTGCCGTTGCCGTGTCCGATGGTCCTGCATAACTGTTCACGTCATTCCTCCTGCTGCCGCGGAATGTCGGGCGTGGCGTGCCGCCCGTCAAGACCGCCTGGGTATTATCGCACCAATTTGCCGCTTGCCTATGTGCCGCGTGCGGCATAGTGCTGCCAGAAAGCGCGTGGAGGACGACGATGAGCGAGAATTGGCCCACCGAATTGCGGGTTTCGCAGGACCGTCAGCGCCTGACGGTCGCCTTCGAGAATGGTGCACGCTACGAGCTGTCGGCGGAGATGCTGCGGGTGCTGTCGCCATCGGCGGAGGTGCAGGGGCACGGGCCCGGCCAACGGGTCACGGTGCCCGGCAAGCGGAACGTCTGCATCATCTCCGTCGTCCCGACCGGAAACTACGCCGTGCGGATCGGCTTCGACGACTTCCACGACTCTGGCATCTATACCTGGAGCTACCTGCGCGAGCTCGGCGAGAAGGGCGACGAGCTCTTCGCCGCCTACGAGCAGGAGCTTGCCGACAAGGGCATGACGCGGGACCGGTCGGAAAAGCCGCGGTAGGCGAGCCAAGGCGGCGCGCCGCGACGACCCGGCGCCACTATTTACGGTAGATCAGCCAGCTCTTGGAGAAGTCCTTCTTCATGCCCTCCTCGAAGGCCATGGTGCGGTTGCGGCCGCCGTTCTTGGCGCAGTAGAGGGCGATGTCGGCCTTGCTGTAGAGCTCGGACGGGCTTTCCGCGTCGCTGGCCATGCAGAGGCCGAGCGAGATGGTGACCCGGCCGTAGTTGACGCCGGTCCTGGAGTTCTTGAACGGGGTGTGCTCGAGTGCGATGCGGACCCGCTCGGCCATCGCGACGACCTCGTCGAGGGTATTGCCCTCGACGATCAACGCGAATTCCTCGCCGCCGGTGCGGGCCAGGAAGACGTCCTTGCGCACGCTGGCCCGGATGATGCTGCCGACGCTGGCCAGGATCTTGTCGCCGACCGGGTGGCCGTAGGTGTCGTTGATCTTCTTGAAGTGGTCGATGTCGGCAAGCACCAGGGCGGTGACGCCGTGCAGCATCGGATTGTTGTAGATGGCGGCCAGCTTGTCGTCGAAGGCGCGGCGGTTGGAGAGCTGCGTGAGCGAGTCCGTGTTGGCGATGCGCTTGTATTCGTCCAGTTCGCGGCGGACGAGGTCCATCTCGCGTGACTTCTGGGCGACGTTCTCGACCATCTCCTTGCCTTGCGTGATGGTGTCGCCGGTCGCCGCAGACAGGACGTTGATGGCGCTGCGGATGATTTCGGCGCTTGCGTGGTTCTTGTCGTTGATGCGGCTGTAGGTTTCGTCCAGCAGCCGGTTGTAGCTTTCCAGCGAGCTTTGCTCCTGCTTAAGCAGATGCAGCAGAGCGTCGAGCTGCGAGACCATCTTCGTGTGAGCGCCGTCGATCGCCTCGGCGCGGTGATGGCCGAAATGCTTGGCGCCGATCGCATCCAGCTCTTCCTGGGTGGCCTTGCTGCCGAGCGCGGCGACCTCGCGCGTCAGCTGCGGGCTCGAGCCGATATAGGCCTCGTAAAAGAGCTCATAGTTCCGCGGTATCGGCGCGATGCCCATGATGCGCATCGCATAGGTCACCTGCGCCGCGATGTCCGGCACCTGGACCTTCGGCGCTGCAGGCGTGTTCATGGGCGGCTCCCGTCGTGGCTGCTTATGCGAGTGATAAAAATAGGTGGAAAAGATTTGGAAACGATTAACGATGCTGTGACTTTGGTCGCGAAAAAAAGACCCCGCGGGCGGACCCGCGAGGCCGTAAATTTCTGCCGATGGGGGCTGATCAGCCCGGCATGATCATCTTTTCCGGACGGACCGCCTCGTCGAATTCCTCGTTGGTCACATAGCCGCCGCCGACGGCTTCCTCGCGCAGCGTCGTGCCGTTCTTGTGGGCGGTCTTGGCGATCTTGGCAGCGTTGTCGTAGCCGATCTTCGGGGCCAGCGCAGTGACGAGCATCAGCGAACGCTCGAGCGCCGCCTTGATGTTGTCCTCGCGCGCCTCGATGCCGACGACGCAATTGTCGGTGAAGGAGACGACCGCGTCCGACAGCAACTGTACGGACTGCAGGAAGTTGTAGGCCATCAGCGGGTTGTAGACGTTCAGTTCGAAGTGGCCCTGGCTGCCGGCGAAGGTGAGAGAGGTATGGTTGCCGAAGACCTGCACGCAGACCTGCGTCAGCGCCTCGCACTGGGTCGGGTTGACCTTGCCGGGCATGATCGACGAGCCGGGCTCGTTTTCCGGCAGCGACAGTTCGCCGAGGCCGGAGCGCGGGCCGGAGCCGAGCAGGCGGATGTCGTTGGCGATCTTGAAGAGCGCGGCGGCGGCGGAATTGATCGCGCCATGCGAGAACACCATCGAATCGTGCGCGGCCAGCGCCTCGAACTTGTTCGGGGCGGTCTTAAAGGCGATGCCGGTGATCTTGGCGATTTCCTCGGCGACCTTCTCGGCAAAGCCGACCGGGGCGTTCAGGCCGGTGCCGACGGCGGTGCCGCCCTGGGCGAGCTCGCACAGGCCGGGCAGGGTCATCTCGATGCGCCTGATCGACGAGGCGACCTGGGCGGCGTAGCCGGAGAACTCCTGGCCGAGGGTGAGGGGCGTTGCGTCCTGGGTGTGGGTGCGGCCGATCTTGATGATGTGGTCGAAGGCCTTGACCTTGGCCTCGAGGGCAGCGTGCAGGTGCTTCAGCGCCGGCAGCAGGTCGTGGACGACGCGCTCGGCGCAGGCGATGTGCATGGCCGTCGGATAGGTGTCGTTCGACGACTGGCTCATGTTGACGTGGTCGTTCGGGTGGACCGGCTTCTTGGAGCCCATTTCGCCGCCGAGCATTTCGATCGCGCGGTTGGAGATGACCTCGTTGGCGTTCATGTTCGACTGGGTGCCCGAGCCCGTCTGCCAGACGACGAGCGGGAAGTGGTCGTTGAGCTTGCCGTCGATGACCTCCTGGGCGGCGGCGGCGATGGCCTCGCCGATCTTCGGGTCGAGACCCGAAAGCGCCATGTTGGCACGCGCCGCCGCCTGCTTGACGATGCCGAGCGCGCGCACGATCGAAAGCGGCTGCTTCTCCCAGCCGATCTTGAAGTTGCCGAGCGAGCGCTGGGCCTGGGCGCCCCAGTAGCGGCTGTTGTCGACTTCGATGGGGCCGAAGGTGTCGGTTTCCGTGCGCGTAGATGTCATGTCGCTTCCCGCTTGTTTCCATGCGTTGTCGGAGCGGTCGTCGCCGCCGCATGGCGCGGCGCGGCCGGACGGCGCAGGTTGGGCTGCGCCGTGCTGGAAATCCGGGCCTTCTCTGGCCCAACAGGGCGGCGCTTGTAAAGGGTCGGCGGGACGGGCGACGCCCGGCATGCGGGCTAAAATCGATTAGGGCCGCGCAGGCTGCGGTCGAGCGATGGCTTAGCCCGGATTCCGGCCTTTGCCGGGACTGTGGCCGCGCTGCTACAGAATGCGCGAAATCGCCGGCCAAGTCGATGCCGGCGGAACCCGGATCGGGCGTTCGCAAGGGTGATTGCCGCCGAAATCTTCGTTGCATTTCAGATTTTTGCACCGCGTCGCACGGAACGGCTGCGGTGGCGCGGCCGACCGCAAATGCGACCGGGACAACGGGGTGCATTTCCTTTTCATTCACCATCCCGCCCTATAGTTTCCGCACTCGCGTATGCGGGTGGATGCCGGCTCGCCGCTGCTGTCGGCGGTACATGGGAATGAAGCAGTCATGAAGTTTAGAAAGTCCGCGGCGCTTACGGCGCTCCTGGTAACCTGCGCGTTTGTCGTGGTCGATGCGGTGCCGGCACGCGCCGAGGCGCCGAACCTTCTGCAGATGCTGTTCGGCAAGCGCAAGCGGCAGGAGCCGGAGCCCGCACGGCTGCCGGTCGCGCTCGGGCCGGCCGCCATTGCAGTCCCGGGGGCGCGGAAGGATGCCAAACCCGCGGCGCTGCCGCGCGTCACCGGACCCCAATACTATACCTACAAGCCCGAGCCGTTGCGGGCGATCGCCATGGACAAGCTCGCCGATCCGGTGGTCACCGGCTCGATCAAGGAGCGCGGCATGCCGCTGGTGCAGTACTCGTCCGAAAACGAGATCCGCCGCGATTTCGCGACCGTCAACGCCATGGCTCCGGCGGAGAGCGCCAGGGCGGTCGAAGAGTATTACAGCCGCAATGCCGGCCTCATCTGGGTCTCGGGCAGTCAGATCAGCGCCCGCGCCCGTGCGGCGCTTTCGGTGCTTGCCGACGCCGAGGCGGTCGGCCTCGACCCGAAGGACTACATGGTGGAGGTTCCGTCCGCCGTGTTCGACGGCGCCAACATGGCCGCCCGCTACCAGGACCTTGCGGCATTCGAGGTGAACCTGTCCTCGGCGGTCACTACCTATGTCCTCGATACGGTGCGCGGCCGGATCGATCCGAACCGTATTTCCGGCTATCACGACTTCGCCCGCAAGAAGGTCAATCTCGTCGCCGCGCTCAGCATCATCTCGCAAAGTCCGGACGTGGCTGCCTATCTCCGCAGCCGCGCGCCCTCCGGCCGCCATTTCCAGGCGCTGGCGGCCGAGCTTAAGCGGCTGCAGGCGTCGGCGGACGCTTCCGATCCGGTGGTGATCGCCGCCGGCACGCTGCTCAAGCCGGGCCAGAGCAACCCGGAACTCGCAAACATCGTCAAGGGCGTGGTCCGCCACGGCTCGGAGGCGCTGAAGACGGAGCAGGCGGCGACGATCGCGGCCTACAAGGAGTCGCCGGAGTACACGCCCGAGCTGGTGGCGCTCGTCGAGGCGTTCCAGAAGGAGAAGGGGCTGAAGCCGGACGGCGTCGTCGGCCAGGCGACCATCCGCCACCTGACGGGCGGCGACAGCGTCGCCGACAGGATCTTCAAGATCAAGGTGGCGATGGAGCAGGCGCGATGGCTGCCGGCCGAGCTCGGCAGCCGCTACGTGTTCATCAACCAGCCGGCCTACATGGCCTACTACCACGACAAGGGGGACGAACAGTTCGCCATGCGCGTGGTGGTCGGTTCGAAGGCGAACCAGACCTATTTCTTCCAGGACGAGATCCAGACGGTGGAATTCAACCCGTACTGGGGCGTGCCGCAGTCGATCATCATCAACGAGATGCTGCCGAAGCTGCGGTCGGATCCCTCCTATCTCGACCGCCTCGGCTACGAAGTGGAGTTGAACGGCCGGACCGTCTCCTCGACGCAGATCGACTGGAGTTCGACGAAGGGCGTGGCGGTGCGCCAGCCGCCCGGCGACGACAATGCGCTGGGCGACCTGAAGATCCTGTTTCCGAACGCGCACGCCATCTACATGCACGACACGCCATCGAAGAGCTATTTCAAGAAGGACATGCGGGCACTGAGCCATGGCTGCGTGCGACTTTCCGATCCGCGCCGCATGGCGGCGGCGGTGCTCCGCACCAGCGTCGACGACGTCGGCGCCCAGATCGCCAAGGGCCGCAACAAGGCGGTGAGCGTTCCGGAGCGCGTCCCGGTCTATGTGTCCTACTTCACTGCCTGGCCGAACAAGGACGGCAAGGTAGAGTTCTTCGACGACATTTACGGCCGCGACGACTACATGCGCAAGGCGATGGAAGCGACCCGCGCGGTGCGGCAGGCCCAGAGCTAACCAGCCGGAGGCGTGACCGGCTGCTGCAGTTGGCCGGTGAAAGATGAAAGGGCTCGCTTCGGCAACGGAGCGGGCCCTTTGCGTCTGCCGGTTTCCTCGGCTTGGATCCGATCGGTCAGGCAGCCGCCGTCCTTGCGATCAGGGAGTGGACGAGGTCGGGACCCAGTTCGTCGAAGCTTTCGATGACGTGCGTCGGTTCCAGCGCGTCGATCGCCACGTCCGAGTAGCCGAACGGCACGCCGATCGAGGGTACGCCGGCATTGCGGGCGACGAGCACGTCGTTGAGGCTGTCGCCCACCATCACGGCGCGGGCCGGGTCGCCGCCGGCGAGGCGCACGGTTTCCAGCAGATGCGAGGCGTCTGGCTTGCGCACGGGAAAAGTGTCGCCGCCGGTGATCGCCGCAAACCGCGCCGTCAGGCCGAGACCGTCGATCAGGCGGCGTGCGAGGCCTTCCATCTTGTTGGTGCAGACGGCGAGCCTGAAGCCGGCAGCGTCGAGACGGGCGAGCGCGTCGATCAGGCCCGGATAGGGCCGGGATTCGCCCGGCATGCCCTGCGCGTAGTGATCGACGAAAATTTCCAGCATGCCGGCGAGATCTTCCCGGGCAAGCTCGCGGCCGCGCAGCTTGAAGGCACGCTCGATCATCACCTGTCCGCCGTGGCCGACCAGATAAGTCAGGTCGGTATAGGTGACCGGCGCGAGGCCGGCGGTGCCGATCGTATGGTTCAGGCTGGACACCAGGTCGGGGGCGGTATCGACGAGGGTTCCGTCGAGATCGAAGACGACTAGGGGCGGGGTCACGTCGGTCCTTTCTGCTGGGCAACAGCGTCTGGAGGTAGGCGATGGGCGGCGCGATTGCAATCGCGGTCCGCGACCGATGCCCACAGCCGTTATCGCCCGAATCGCGCGGCGGCTGAATTTGGCTTTTGTTTGCGCCGGATGGCGTGTAAGTGTCACACCGGAATCTGCCCGCAGACGGGCCCTGTTTACGAGGAGCGAGAGGCGGATGGACGCCCGCGAAATGAAGATAAAAGCCGCTGCGGCGGCGCTGGCTCACGTCGAGGACGGCATGCGCCTTGGGATCGGCACCGGATCGACGGCCGAGGAATTCGTCCGGCTGCTTGCCGAGCGGGTCGCAGGCGGCCTTTCGGTGATCGGCGTGCCGACGTCGGAGCGCACGGCGCGGCTCTGCGTCGAGCTCGGCGTGCCGCTGATGTCGCTGGACGAGCTGCCCGAGCTGGACCTGACGATCGACGGGGCGGACGAGGTGGACGGCCGGCTTCGCCTCATCAAGGGCGGCGGCGGCGCGCTGCTGCGGGAGAAGATCGTGGCCGGCGCCTCGAGCCGCATGATCGTGATCGCGGACGAATCGAAGGTCGTCGAGACGCTCGGCGCGTTCAAGCTGCCGATCGAAGTCAATCCGTTCGGCATGGTGGCGACGCGAATCGCGATCGAGCGCACGGCCTCGCGTCTCGGTCTTTCAGGGGCGATCGAACTGCGCCAGGCGGGCGCCGGCCATTTCATGACCGATGGCGGGCACCTTATTCTCGACGCATCTTTTGGCCGTATTCCTGATGCAGAGGCGCTGGCGACCGCCCTGAATGCGATTCCCGGCGTCGTCGAGCACGGGTTGTTCATCAACATGGCGTCTCTTGCCATCATTGCCGGGCCGGCAGGTGCGCGGACGTTGACAGCGGACACTTAGACAGGAGCACAGACACCATGACCATCTTTGCCGGCCTTGGCCGCACGCTTGCCGCAACGCTCATCGCCTCCGCCACCTTCGCGGGCACCGTCATGGCGCAGGACGCAACCGAAGAGCAGATCAAGGCGGCGCGCGCGGCGATGGATGCGCTGAACGCGACCGCCCAGTTCGACGGCATCCTGCCGGAGATCGCCGAGAAGCTGAAGAGCACGCTCATCCAGTCGACGCCGAACTATGGCGACCTGATCAACAAGACCGTCGACGAGGAGGCGCTGGCGCTCGCCTCGCGCCGGGCCGACCTCGAGCGCGAGGTGGCAAACATCTACGCCAAGACCTTCACGGTCGAGGAACTGAAGGCGATTTCCGACTTCTACGCGTCGGAGGCCGGCAAGAAGCTGCTGCGGTCCGGACCGCTTGCGGCACGCGAGGTGATGAAGGCTGCGGACATCTGGGCGGCGGGCATCTCCCGCGACCTGGCCGTCAACAGCGACAAGAAGCTCGAAGCCGAGATCGGCGCCCAGAAGAAGGCCGAGGGCGCGGCGCCGAAGAACTGAGGCTGCGCCCCACCGAATTCCTGTTTCTCAAAGCCCGGAGCGATCCGGGCTTTTCCTTTTCCGCCCCCTCAGCCTATATCACGGACGCTGGCCGGCGACGATCGGCCTGTCGCAATGACCGCCAACCGCCATATGGAGTGCCCCGATGCCCGTGTTCGACTATGACCTCTTCGTGATCGGTGGCGGTTCGGGCGGCGTGCGCAGCGCGCGGCTCGCCGCGGGACTGGGCAAGAAGGTGGCGATCGCCGAGGAGTTTCGCTACGGCGGCACTTGCGTCATCCGCGGCTGCGTGCCGAAGAAGCTCTACGTCTATGCCTCGCAGTTCAGCGAGCACTTCGAGGATGCGGCCGGGTTCGGCTGGAGCGTCGGCGAGACGACGTTCGACTGGAAGGCGCTTGTCGAGGCCAAGGAGCGGGAGATCACCCGGCTGGAGGGACTCTACCGCAAGGGCCTCGACAATGCGGGTGCGGAAATCCTCAACTCCCGGGCGGTGCTCGTCGGCCCCAACACGATCCGGCTGACGGCGACGGACCAGCTGGTGACCGCCGAGCGCATCCTGATCGCCACCGGCGGACATCCCGCACCGCACCAGGATCTGCCGGGGCGCGAGCTGTGCATCACCTCAAACGATGCGTTCGACCTGCTCGAGCTCCCGAAGTCGATCCTGATCGCCGGAGGCGGCTATATCGCCGTCGAGTTCGCCAACATTTTCCACGGCCTCGGCGTCGAGACGACGCTGATCTATCGCGGCAAGGAAATCCTCTCTCGGTTCGACCACGACATGCGCCAGGGGCTGCACAAGGCCATGGTCGACAAGGGAATCCGGATCCTCTGCGAGGACATCGTCGTCGAGGTCGCCGAGACGGAGGGCGGCGGCCGCCGCGCCAAAACGTTGAGGGGCGAGACGCTGCTGGTCGACCACGTCATGCTGGCGCTCGGCCGGGTGCCCAACACGACCGACCTCGGACTGGAGATCGCCGGCATCCATACCGATGCCAGGGGCGCGATCGTCGTCGACGAGTACTCGCGCACGAATGTTCCGGGCATCTTTGCCATCGGCGACGTCACCGATCGCGTGCAGCTGACGCCGGTGGCGATCCACGAGGCGATGTGCTTCATCGACACCGAATTCCGCGACCGGCCGACCTCGCCGGACCACGACCTGATTCCGACGGCCGTGTTCTCGCAGCCGGAGATCGGGACGGTGGGCATGAGCGAGGAAGCGGCCGCCAGGAAATATCCGGAACTGGAGGTCTACCGTGCCGAATTCCGGCCGATGAAGGCGACGCTGTCGGGCCGGCAGGAGAAGACGATCATGAAGATCATCGTCAATGCGGCCGACCGCCGGGTTCTCGGCGTGCACGTGCTCGGCCACGACGCCGGCGAGATGGCGCAGCTGCTCGGGATCGCGCTGAAGGCGGGCTGCACCAAGGACGACTTCGATCGCACCATGGCGGTGCACCCGACGGCGGCCGAGGAACTGGTGACGATGTACCAGCCGAGCTACCGCATCCGCAACGGCGAGCGCGCCTGAGCCGGGCGAGAGCCGGACGTGCCCGCTAGGCAAGCGGGCCATTCCGGTTTATAAGCCCGCATCCCCAATGATAGACGGGCATACGGCCGCTCGGCTGTGGCCGGTAGACAGGTGAGTTACATGGCACAGAATTGGACCCCGGACAGCTGGCGGAACAAGCCGATCCAGCAGGTGCCGGACTATCCGGATGCCGCGGCGCTGGCCGCGACCGAAGAGCAGCTCGCATCCTATCCGCCGCTCGTCTTCGCCGGCGAGGCGCGACGCCTGAAGAGCGCGCTTGCCAACGTGGCCGAGGGCAGGGGCTTCCTGCTGCAGGGCGGCGACTGCGCCGAGAGCTTCGCCGAGCACGGCGCCGATACGATCCGCGACTTCTTCCGCGCCTTCCTGCAGATGGCGGTGGTCCTGACGTTCGGCGCCCAGCAGCCGGTGGTCAAGGTCGGCCGCATCGCCGGTCAGTTCGCCAAGCCGCGCTCGTCGAACGTCGAGACGCAGGGCGATGTGACGCTGCCGTCCTACCGCGGCGACATCATCAACGGCATCGAATTCACCGAAGAGGCACGGGTGCCCAATCCCGAGCGCCAGATCATGGCCTACCGCCAGTCGGCGGCGACGCTGAACCTTTTGCGCGCCTTTGCGATGGGCGGCTACGCCAATCTGGAGAACGTGCACCAGTGGATGCTGGGCTTCGTCAAGGACAGCCCACAGGCGGAACGTTACCGCGCGCTCGCCCACCGCATCTCCGAAACCATGGACTTCATGAAGGCGATCGGCATCACCGCCGACAACCAGGCGAGCCTGCGGGAGACCGATTTCTTCACCAGCCACGAGGCGCTGCTGCTCGGCTACGAGCAGGCGCTGACCCGCGTCGATTCGACGTCGGGTGACTGGTACGCGACCTCCGGACACATGATCTGGATCGGCGACCGGACCCGCCAGCCTGACCATGCCCACGTCGAGTACTGCCGCGGCATCAAGAACCCGATCGGCCTCAAGTGCGGCCCGTCGCTGACCGCCGATGGCCTGCTGGAGCTGATTGACATCCTCAACCCTGCGAACGAGGCCGGCCGGCTGACGCTGATCTGCCGTTTCGGTCACGACAAGGTGGCCGAGCACCTGCCGCGGCTGATCCGCGCCGTCGAGCGCGAGGGCAAGAAGGTGGTCTGGTCCTGCGACCCGATGCACGGCAACACGATCACGCTGAACAGCTACAAGACGCGGCCGTTCGAGCGGGTGCTGTCGGAGGTGGAAAGCTTCTTCCAGATCCACCGTTCCGAAGGCACGCATCCGGGCGGCATCCATATCGAGATGACCGGCAAGGACGTGACCGAATGCACCGGCGGGGCGCGCGCGCTCTCCGGCGACGATCTCGCCGACCGCTATCACACCCATTGCGATCCGCGCCTCAACGCCGATCAGGCGCTGGAGCTTGCGTTCCTGCTCGCCGAGCGGCTGAAGACCGGCCGCGACGAGAAGCGGATGGTTGTGAACGGCTGATCGCCGTTCGTTCACGATTTGGCGCCATGCATCAACGGCGTTGAAACGACGAGTGAATTTTCTGCAATTGACCGGACCGGGTCGGCTGAGGAAGCTGGCCCGGTCTTTTTGTTGCGCCGCGGAGACTGGCGCGGGCGAAGACCGATGGTGCGATTTTACTTGTCCGGTGAATGGCGGCCGGCGAGGCTGCTGGAGGAAGCGAGACATGAGCGAGGTTCACACCGGCCACTGCCTTTGCGGCACGGTCCGCTTCCGCACGACGGGACCGCTGCGCGAGGTGATCGCCTGCCACTGCAGCCAGTGCCGCCGGCAGACGGGGCATTTCTACGCGGCGACCAACGTGAGAGACGAGGACCTCGCGCTCGAAGGAGCGGACAATGTCGGCTGGTACCGGGCGAGCGACACCGCCAGCCGCGGCTTCTGCCGCACCTGCGGTTCGGCGCTGTTCTGGAAGGGCGACGGGGCCGCCTACACGTCGATCATGGCCGGCGCCTTCGACCAGCCGACCGGCTTCAAGATCGCCTGCCACATCTATTGCGCCGACAAGGGCGACTATTACGAGATCGGCGACGGCGCGCCGCAATACGAGCAGAACTGCTGAGCGCAGGACGGCCGCGGGAGCCGCCGCCCCGATTGCCGGCTAAAGCGCCGCGGTCGCCTTGATCTCGCCCATCCGGTTCCAGGCGTCGAGGCCGGCGATCTTGTAGGCTTCGGCCAGCGTCGGATAGTTGAAGGTGTTTTCGACAAAGTACTCGACGGTGCCCTTCAGGTTCAGCACCGCCTGGCCGATGTGGACCAGTTCTGTGGCGCCTTCACCGACGATGTGGACACCGAGCAGCCGGCGCGTCTTCAGCGAGAAGATCAGCTTCAGCAGGCCCGAATTGAGCCCCATGATGTGGCCGCGCGACGTTTCGCGGAACCGGGCGATCCCGCACTCGTAGGGGATGCCGCGCTCCTTCACCTCCTCCTCGGTCAGCCCGCAGGTGGAGATTTCCGGAACCGCATAGATGCCGTAGGGGAAGTACTTCTGCGGCTCCTTGGCGATGGCGCCGACGGCGACGCGGGCGGCGATGCGGCCCTGCTCCATCGAGGTGGAGGCGAGGCTCGGGAAGCCGACGACGTCGCCGGCGGCATAGATGTGCGGCACGGCGGTCTGGAACGTCTCCGGATCGACCTTGAGGCGGCCGCGATCGTCCGCGGTGAGGCCGGCGGCGGCCAGGTTCAGCGCGTCGGTGGCGCCCATGCGGCCGGCGGCGTACAGAACCATGTCGGAGACGACAACCCGACCGTTGTCGAGCGTGATCGAACACTTGCCGTTGTCGAGCTTTTCGACCTTGTCGGCCGTCGCGCCCAGGATCAGCTTCATGTTGTGGTCGCGAAGCTGATAGGTGAAGTCATCGACGATCTCGCGGTCGATGAAGTCGAGGATGGCCGGCTTCGGATCGATGACGGTGACGCGCACGTCGAGCGCGCTGAAGATCGTGGCGTATTCGATGCCGATGACGCCAGCGCCGATCACCGTGAGCGAGCGCGGCACTTCGGCGATGTCGAGCAGCTCGTCGCTGTCGAGGATGGTCGTGCCGTCGAACGGAATGCTCGCCGGACGATAGGGCTTGGTGCCGACCGCCAGCATGATGCTCTTGGCGGTGACGTGAAGGGTCTCGCCGTCGTCCATGACGACCTGCAGGGTCTCCGGCGTCAGGAAGCTGGCCTTGCCGCGGATGTGCTGGACGCGGTTGCGGGCGAACTGGTGTTCCAGGACCTCGACCTCGTGGTCCAGCGTGATGATGAGACGGCGGCGCAGGTCGTCGGCGCTGATCTCGTCCTTGACCCGGTAGGCACGACCGTAGAAGCCGCGCTCGCGCCAGCCGGTCAGGTTCAGGGCCGTCTCGCGCAGCGTCTTTGAGGGGATCGTGCCGGTGTGCACGGACACACCGCCGACGCGCTTTCCCTGTTCGATGACGAGGACCTTGTGGCCGAGCTTTGCCGCCTGGATCGCGCCCCTGCGTCCTGCGGGGCCGCTGCCGACGACGACGAGATCATACTCTTGCATGGAGAACTTCCGGAACTGGTAGAATCTGGATGCGAAGCCGCAGTCTTCGTCCGCGACGGCCGTAGCGTCAACGTCATGGCTTAACAAAGCCTTGGCAGGCGCGCCTTCCCGCATCATTATTTTGCGGGATTGCGTCATGCCGATGAAGCCGCGGATGCGGCGAAGTGGGGCGGGAACGCGGCGGCGGGAGGTCGAGGCGGTTGGCGAGGCGCGGGCGGCCACCTGCGCCGCAGCTATACCTGATCGGCCGGAGTGCGCCGGCGCGTCGGCGCTTCTCCACAAGCCGCCGTTGATCAGCTAAAGCTCTGCATCCAGAAGCGCGTTCAAGTTGCTGAAATGGCATCAACCTATATCAGCCGCAAGCCCTTGAGGCTGGCATGGCCGTCGCGGCCGATGATGATGTGGTCGTGCACGGTGATGCCGAGCGGTCTTGCGGTGTCGATGATCGTCTTCGTCATCTCGATGTCGGCCCGCGAGGGCGTCGGGTCGCCGGAGGGATGGTTGTGCACCAGGATGATGGCGGTCGCCGACAGCTCAAGGGCGCGTCTCACCACCTCGCGCGGGTAGACGGGGGTGTGGTCGACGGTGCCGCGGCCCTGCACCTCGTCGGCGATCAGGACGTTGCGCTTGTCGAGGAACAGCAGGCGGAACTGTTCGCGGTCCTCATGCGCCATGGCGGCGTGGCAGTAGTTGATGACGGCGGACCAGGAGCCGAGCACCTGCTTGTTGCGCAGCTCGCTCTTCAGCATGCGCTGTGAAACGGTCGCGACCAGCTTGAGGTCGAGCGCCACCGCCTCGCCGATGCCGTCGACTTCCTGCAACAGCGCCGGGGAGGCGCCGAACACGCCGGCTAGCGTGCCGAACCGGTTGAGAAGGGCCTTGGCGATCGGTTTCGTGTCGCGACGGGGGATCAGCCGGAACAGCAGCAGTTCGAGAATTTCGTAATCGGCCAGGGCCGCCTCGCCCTGTTCACGATAGCGGCTGCGCAAGCGCTCGCGATGACCGTGATAATGGGCTTCATCGCGGCTGCCGGGCGCTGGCCGCTTTCCAATCGCCGTTCCTCCTGCCTGTTCGGCGAAGTGATCCCGGTCGCCGGCGCCATCGAACAACGGGCCGCCGTACTCCGCCTCGCGGTCCGCGTCGGCGGCGGCTGTCGGTTCGCCAGTCGGTGCGGGAGGCTTGGCCATCTGGTCCTATCCGGGAAGGCCGGGGCGATCGAGGCCGCCGGGCGACAGCGTGAAGATCTCGCAGCCGTCGGCCGTGACCCCGACGGCGTGCTCGTACTGGGCCGATAGCGACCGGTCGCGCGTGACCGCGGTCCAGCCGTCGGAGAGAACCTTCACGTGCGGCCGGCCGAGATTGATCATCGGCTCGATCGTGAAGATCATGCCTTCCTTCAGCTCCGGACCTTCGCCGGCGCTGCCGTAGTGCAGGATGTTCGGCGCGTCGTGGAACAGTCGGCCCAGGCCGTGGCCGCAGAAGTCGCGCACCACCGAGCAGCGCTCGGCTTCGGCAAACTGCTGTATCGCCTCGCCGATCGCGCCGGTGCGTACGCCCGGCTTTACCGCCGCCACGCCGCGCATCAGGCATTCGTGAGTCACTTCCAGCAGTCGCTCGGCCGCCCGCTTGATCTGGCCAACCGGATACATGCGGCTGGAATCGCCATGCCAGCCGTCGAGGATGTAGGTGACGTCGATATTGACGATGTCGCCCTCGCGCAGTGGCTTGTCGTTCGGAATGCCGTGACAAACGACGTGGTTGATCGAGGTGCAGCACGACTTGGTGTAACCGCGGTAGTTCAGCGTCGCCGGGATCGCACCATGATCCATGCCGAACTCGAACACGAAGCGGTCGAGCGCGTCGGTGGTGACGCCGGGCTGGACGAGCGGATAGAGTTCGTCGAGCGCGCGTGCCGTCAACTGGCAGGCCTTGCGCATGCCCTCGAAGGCGTCGCTGTTGTAAAGCCGGATCACGCCCGTGTTCTTCATCGGGGCGGAAAAGGCTTCGATATAGGTTACCATCGTCGAACTTTCGAATTGTCAGTCAGGATTTCATAAAGCAGCTATGACGGCTTCGTCCATGCCGATCAATGCCGCGGGCCGAATTTCGAACGGCGATACGGCGCATGCCACGGCATAGGCCTCGACGCCGCGGGCGCGGGCCCGCACATAGGCTGCCGCATAGACCGGATCGAGATCGAGGCAGATGCTGAACCGGTCGCAGTCGGCGCGCTGTACAAGATAGAGCATGATCGCGCGATGGCCACTCTCGGCCATGTCGCCGAGTTCCTCCAGATGCTTGGCCCCGCGCGCGGTCGCCGTGTCGGGAAATTCGGCAAGGCCGGGGTCCCGGCAGAAATGCACGTTCTTGACCTCGACATAGGCCGACGGGCGACCGGGACCGGACAGGAGCAGGTCTATGCGCGAGTTGCGGCCATATTTGCGCTCGCGTTCGACGACCGGGTATTCGGCGAGGTCGCCGAGCAGGCCGGCGCGGATCGCCTCTTCGGCCAGCCGGTTCGGCAGGGCGGTGTTGATGCCGACGATCGTGCCGTCGGCCTCGACCAGTTCGAAGCGGTGGCGGTACTTGCGCACGCCGTCGTGCTCGGAAAGCCAGATGCGCGAGCCGGGCGCGGTCAGGCCGCGCATCGAACCGGTGTTCGGGCATGAGCCGGTGATCGTTGTTCCATCCGCAAGCGTCGCATCGAAAAGGAAACGCTTGTAGCGCTGGATCAGGGTGGCGGGAACGAGGGGCGGGTCAAAGATCATTCGCGGTTCTTGCAGGCTGTGAAACGAGAGGGGCGTCGGTTTTCGTCCGGGAGGAGCGAGGGCGGGACGATGGGAAAGGGTCGGGAAGGCCGGGGGGACGGCGAAATCGCACCGATCGCTGCATCATTCGGCGAACGTGGCGGCCTGGCGGTGCGGTTAGTGGGTTACGGCTCAGGCCCTGACCCGCACGTAGGATCCGGGTGCGTCCTCCAGAGGTTTCAGCGGGCCGCCCGGCTTGCGGGCAGGCACCTTGCGGCGATCCCGCGCCACGACCCAGGCGTGCCAGTGCGGCCACCATGAGCCCGGCGTCTCCTTCGCCTTCTTCACCCAGTCATCGTATTCGCCCTTCGGCGCGCCGCCGGTCCAGTACTGGTACTTCATCCTGTCGGGCGGATTGACGACGCCGGCGATGTGGCCGGAGCCGGACAGCACGAAGGTGACCTTGCCGCCGAAGGCGCTGCTGCCGACGAAGACGGAGCGGGCCGGGGCGATGTGGTCTTCCCTGGTGGCGAGATTGTAGACCGGGATCTTGACGTCCTTCAAAGAGATCTTCTTGCCCGCCAACACCATCTCACCCCGGCTGAGATTGTTCTTCAGATAACAATTGCGCAAGTAAAACGAGTGGTTGGCGGCGGGCATTCGCGTGGAATCTGAATTCCAGTAGAGCAGGTCGAAGGGCAGGGGATCCTGGCCCTTGAGGTAGTTGTTGACGAAATAGGGCCAGATCAGTTCCGAGGCGCGCAGCATGTTGAAGGCGGTCGCCATCTTCGAGCCCTCGAGATAGCCGACCGTCGCCATGCCCTGCTCGAGGGCGGTTATCTGGTCCTCGTCGGCGAAGACCTTGAGGTCGCCGGCGTGGGTGAAGTCCACCTGGGTGGTGAAGAAGGTGGCGGAGCGAATGCGCTTGTCGCCCTCCTTTGCCTGCAGCGCAAGCGTGGCGGCCAGCAGCGTGCCGCCGACGCAGTAGCCGATCGCGTTCACCTCTTCCTCGCCGCAGGCCTGCTTGATGGTGTCGAGCGCGAAGCCGATGCCCTCGCGGGCATAGGCCTCCCAATCCTTCAACGCATGGCGCTCGTCGGGATTGACCCAGGAGATGACGAACACGGTGTGCCCCTGGTCCACCGCCCATTTGATGAAGGACTTCTGCGGGTTGAGATCGAGGACGTAGAACTTGTTGATCCACGGCGGACAGATCAGCAAGGGCCGCTTCAGCACCTCGCTGGTGGTCGGCTCGTACTGGATCACCTGGCAGACCTCGTTTTGCGCGATCACCTTGCCGGGCGTGATGGCGAGATTTTCGCCAACCGCGAACTTGCTGGTGTCGGTCTGGCGCAGCCGCAGTTCGCCGCGGCCGGCGGCGATGTCTTCTGCGAGCATGCGCATGCCGCGTACGAGGTTCTCGCCGTTGCTGGCGACGGTCTCGCGGTAGAGCTGCGGATTGGTGGTGATGAAGTTCGACGGCGAGATGGCGCTGGTGATCTGCCGGACATAGAAGGCCGCCTTGTGGCGGGTGTGCTCGTCGAGCCCTTCGGCGTCGCTGACCATACGTTCGGCCCAGTCGGAGGTGACGAAATACACCTGCCGCAGGAAGTCGAAGAAGGGATGCTTCACCCAGTCCTCGTCTTCGAACCGCTTGTCCTTGCCGTACCGGTCGTCGAGCGGCTCGTCGCCGGCCTCGCCGCCGAGCTTTTGCAGTGTGCGCGACCAGATGCCGAAGTAGCTGCCGAGCAGCAGGGTCTGCGCTTCCAGGGTGCGGCGCGGATCGGAAAGCCAGTATTCGGAGACTTTCGACAGCGTCCTGACCATGTCGACGACCGGCTCGGCGCCGGTGTCGACCTTATGGCCGCGCTCGCGCGGCTCCAGCCAGGCGGACGCCGCCTTGCCGAGCTGTTCGAGCGTGCGGGCGAAATTGACGGCGAGCGCCTCGGGGTTCTTGACGATGTAGGGTTCGATCGATTTCGGGTCGAAGCCGCCGAAACCAGAGGTCTCGCGCGTTTCGCCGTTCCTTTCCTGGCCCAACCCGACGCCTCCGGATTTTCCTGTCAGTTTCCGTTTTTACATCCTGCCCGAAAAAGATTACAAGGGCCATACAGCTTTTGACGACACCGCTTCCCGCGGTGGTTGGGCGCACTGCGTGGGGCAGCACAGGAATGAAGGCGGAATTCAGCAGGGTGGGCGCGATGATCGTGCTCGGCGGACTGGCGGGGGCAATTCTCGGAGGTTGCTCTCCGACATCGACGGTATCGCCGGAGATAAACCGGGGCGCGGACCGTTCCGCCACCTTTCCCGACATCACAGCCCGCGTCGGCGCTGCGACAACGCAGATGAGCAACGACGAGGCGGCCTCGATCAGCGCGCGGCTTTCGGCGCTTGCCGCAAACCGGCAGGCCGGTACGATCAGCGACGCCGATTACCAGCGCGAGGTGCTGGAATTGCAGGCCCTGGCCGCGAATCACGGCGCCGACACGCTCAAGGAAATCGCGAAATAGCTCTTGCCTTTGACGGCGATTGGCCGCAAAGCCTTGAGTGGTCCAACGGGCCGCTCCGGGCGGCGAAGCGTCATCATTTAGGTCGGATTCGCCGCTACCCGGAGATCTTGATTGCGCGGAGAGCCGGGCGGATGCCGCGGCCGTGCCGTGCCCAACGAGGTCGAATGATGGAAGAGTTTCACAAGGTCCGGCGTCTGCCGCCATATGTTTTCGAGCAGGTCAACCGTTTGAAAGCAAGCGCGCGAGCGGGCGGGGCCGACATCATCGACCTTGGCATGGGCAATCCCGACCTGCCGACGCCGAAGGCGATCGTCGACAAGCTGTGCGAGGTGGTGCAGGACCCGCGCACCCACCGCTATTCGTCCTCCAAGGGTATTCCCGGCCTGCGCCGCGCACAGGCTGCGTACTACGCTCGCCGCTTCGGCGTGAAGCTCAATCCGGAAACGCAGGTCGTCGCGACGCTGGGCTCGAAGGAAGGCTTCGCCAACATGGCCCAGGCGATCACCGCGCCCGGCGACGTGGTGCTCTGCCCGAACCCGACCTATCCGATCCATGCCTTCGGCTTCCTGATGGCCGGCGGGGTGATCCGCTCGATCACGGTGGAGCCGGACGAGAGCTTTTTCCCGCCGCTCGAGCGCGCCGTGCGGCACTCGATCCCCAAGCCGCTGGCGCTGATCCTCAACTATCCGTCGAACCCGACGGCGCAGGTCGCGACGCTGGATTTCTACAGGGACGTCGTGGCGTTCGCCAAGAAGCACGACATCATCGTGCTGTCCGACCTCGCCTATTCGGAAATCTACTTCGACGGCCCGCCGCCGCCCTCCGTCCTCGAAGTGCCGGGTGCGATCGACGTCACCGTCGAGTTCACCTCTATGTCGAAGACCTTCTCGATGCCCGGCTGGCGGATGGGCTTCGCCGTCGGCAACGAGCGGCTGATCGCGGCCCTGACGCGCGTGAAGTCCTACCTCGATTACGGCGCCTTCACGCCTATCCAGGTGGCGGCGACGCATGCGCTGAACGGCGACGGCTCGGACATCGAGGAGGTGCGCAACGTCTACAAGCGCCGGCGCGACGTGCTGGTCGAAAGCTTCGGCAAGGCCGGCTTCGAGGTGCCGCCGCCGGCCGCGACGATGTTTGCTTGGGCGAAGATACCGGAAATATTCCGGCATCTCGGGTCGCTGGAGTTCTCCAAGCTCCTGGTCGAGAAGGCGGACGTGGCGGTCGCTCCCGGCGTCGGCTTCGGCGAGCAGGGCGACGATTTCGTGCGGATCGCGCTTGTCGAGAACGAACATCGCATCCGCCAGGCCGCCCGCAACATCAAGCGCTTCCTTTCCTCCGCCGACGAGACGATGCACAACGTTGTCTCGCTCAGCGCCCACCGCTAATATTTTCGTCCACCGGCGTCCGCCGGTGGATGCCAGCACCAATTCGATAGGAATATTTAATCATGGCTGATGCCCTGAAGATCGGCATAGCGGGCCTGGGGACCGTCGGGGCCTCGCTCGCGCGCATTCTCCTCGAACGCCGCGAGATGCTGACGACGACCTGCGGCCGGCCGATCGAGATCGCCGCCGTCTGCGCGCGCGACAGGAGCCGTGACCGCGGCGTCGATCTCTCGCATGCCATCTGGTTCGAGGACGCCGTGGCGCTTGCCGAGCAGGCCGAGATCGACGTGTTCGTCGAACTGATGGGCGGCGCCGGCGATCCGGCCCATGCGGCGGTCACAGCGGCGCTGTCGCGGGGCATCCACGTGGTGACCGCAAACAAGGCGCTGCTGGCGGCCCACGGCGTCGAGCTGGCGATGCTGGCGGAGGAACGCGGCTGCCTGCTGAACTACGAAGCGGCGGTGGCCGGCGGCATTCCGGTGATCAAGGCGCTGCGCGAATCCCTGACCGGCAACACGGTGTCGCGCGTCTACGGGATCATGAACGGCACCTGCAACTACATCCTGACGAAGATGGAGAAGGAGGGCTTAAGCTTTGCGGAGTGCCTGAAGGAGGCGCAGCGGCTCGGCTATGCCGAGGCGGATCCGACCTTCGACATTGAGGGCAACGATACCGCCCACAAGCTTTCGATCCTGACGACGCTGGCCTTCGGCAACCGCATCTCGGCCGACGACATCTACCTCGAAGGCATCAGCAACATCTCGATCGAGGACATTCGCGCCGCCGCGGACCTCGGCTATCGCATCAAGCTGCTTGGCGTCGCGCAGAAGACCGATACCGGCATCGAGCAGCGCGTGCACCCGACGATGGTGCCGATCGAATCGGAGATCGCCCAGGTCGACGGCGTCACCAACGCGGTGGCGATCGAATCCGACATTCTCGGCGAACTGCTGATGGTCGGCCCGGGCGCCGGCGGCAACGCCACGGCGTCGGCGGTGCTCGGCGACATCGCCGACATCGCCAAGAGCCGACCCGGCGCGCAGAAGGTGCCGGTGCTCGGCCGGCCGGCTAAGTCACTGGAGCCATATGTGCGGGCGCAGATCCGCAAGCACCACGGCGGCTATTTCATCCGCATGACCGTCGAGGACCGCGCCGGCGTCTTCGCCAACATGGCCGGGCACATGGCCGAGAACGGCATCTCGCTCGAATCGATCGTCCAGCACTCGAAGCATTTCACCGAGAGCGTCGAGCCGAAGACGATCATCCTCGTCACCCATGCGACGATGGAGGACAGCGTCCGCCGGGCCGTGGCGGCGATCAGCAAGGAGGGATACCTTGCCGGGCCGCCGCAGGTGATCCGGATCGAGCGGCCCAAATCGGCCTGAAGCGGCAGCGGGGCGCATCGTTGAACCAGGAAGTCGATCCCGTCCACCGCGCCTTCCTCGGCGTCGAGCAATCGGCCACCGGGCAGCGCTGGGTCGCGCGGCTCGACCAGGCGGGCGAGAACCGGGCGCTGGCGATGAGCCAGACGCACGGCATCGCCGACCTGATCGCCCGGGTGCTTGCCGGACGCGGCGTCGGCTTCGACGAGGCGCTGGAGTTCCTCGATCCGACGCTGCGCCGACTGATGCCGGATCCCTATACGCTGACGGATTGCGAGGTGGCGGCAGAGCGCATCGCCGCGGCGATCGCGCGGCGCGAGCGGGTGGCGATCTTCGGCGACTACGACGTCGACGGCGCCTGCGCTTCGGCGATCCTGTACCGCTTCCTCAGCCATTTCGGCGTGGAGGCGGAAATCTACATCCCGGACCGGATCTTCGAGGGCTACGGCCCAAACCCGCAGGCGATCAACACGCTGATCGAGCGCGGCGCCAGGCTGATCGTCACCGTCGACTGCGGCTCGACCAGCTTCGATTCGCTCGCCCATGCCAGGGAGCGCGGCATCGACGTCGTCGTGATCGACCATCACCAGGTCGGCGAAGAACTGCCGCCCTGTGCGGCGCTCGTCAATCCGAACCGGGACGACGATCTTTCGGGGCAGGGGCATCTGTGCGCCGCCGGCGTCGTGTTCCTGGTGCTGGTGGCGCTGCAGCGGCTGCTGCGGGGGCGTGACCCGCGCGCCGGCAGCCTCGATCTGCTTGCGATGCTCGACCTCGTGGCGCTCGCCACCGTCTGCGACGTGGTGCCGTTGAAGGGGCTGAACCGCGCCTATGTGGTCAAGGGGCTGGTGGCGGCGCGCCATCTCGCCAATCCGGGCCTGGCGGCGCTCCTGAAGCACGCCGGCATCGGCGGGCCGGTGACGCCCTATCACCTCGGCTTCATGGTCGGCCCGCGCATCAATGCCGGCGGGCGGATCGGCGACGCGGCACTCGGCAGCCGGCTGCTGACGCTGCAGGACGGTACGCAGGCCGAGGCAATCGCAACCCAGCTCGATGGGCTGAACCGCGAGCGACAGGCGATCGAGGTCGCCATGCTCGCCGAGGCCGAGGCGGAGGCAATCGCCGAGTACGGCACCGGCGAGAACGCTTCGGTGATTGTCACCGCGCGCGAGGGCTGGCACCCGGGCGTCGTCGGCCTGCTCGCCTCGCGGCTGAAGGATCGCTTCCACCGGCCGGCCTTCGCGATCGCCTTCGACCCTTCCGGCAAGGGCACCGGCTCCGGCCGCTCGATCAACGGCTTCGATCTCGGGCGGATGGTGCGGGCAGCGGTGGACGAGGGGATCCTCGTCAAGGGCGGCGGCCATGCCATGGCGGCGGGCCTGACCGTCGAGCGCGCCAATCTCGGCAGGCTGCGCAGCTTCTTCGAGGAGCGGGCCGCAAGGGTGGTGAAGGAACTGACCGCGGTGCGCACCTTGAAGATCGACGGGGCGTTGTCGGCCACCGGCGCGACGCTGGCGCTGGCCGACCGGCTCGAGCAGGCCGGCCCCTACGGCTCGGGGCACCCGCAGCCGGTCTTCGCGCTTGCCGCGCATCGGCTCGTCGATGTCCGGCACGTCGGTGTCAATCACCTGAAGCTGACACTGGAGGGGCCGGACCGCGGCCGGATCGAGGCGATGGCGTTCAGGGCCGCCGACGCGCCGCTCGGCGCCTTCTGCCTGCAGCGCCGTGGCCAGGTGCTGCACGTCGCAGGTTCGGTTTCAGCCGACCATTGGCAAGGCAGCCGCCGGGTGCAGTTTCGCGTCAGCGATGCGGCAGAGGCGTTTTAGACAGACCGGCCTTGGGCAGGCCAGGCCCGTTTGCTGCTTTGCGCGGTGATTTGTCGAAAGTCACTCGAGAAAATGGTACGCCCAACGGGACTCGAACCCGTGTTGCCGCCGTGAGAGGGCGGTGTCCTAACCGCTAGACGATGGGCGCCCGTGGATTCCGGCAATATAGGGGCTTACCGCTCGTCCGGCAAGCCGGCGGCGGGGACGGCTGCGAGGGCAGGCCTGCAAGGCGGCGGCCCGTGATGGCCGGACCGGTTGCGTTCGATGCCGGCGATCGCTTACGGTCTCGGCGGGACATGGTTGCATGGAGAGCATTGCAATGGACGACAAGCCGCTGGAAATTCCGGTGCTTCTGAAACGCCGCCTGCAGGCGCAGGTGATCGGGCCGATCCACGCGGAGATGGTTGCGGCGATCGGGCAGGAGAAGGCGGACGCCATCCTGGACAGCGCGATTCGCAAGGCGGCGATCGCCGAGGGCCAGGCGTTTGCCGCGAAGGAGCCCGGCGGCGAAACGAGCATGGCGAGCTTCATCAAACTCTACGAACTGTGGACCGCCGACAGCGCGCTCGAGATCGAGGTGCTCCAGGCGACCGACGAGGCCTACGACTTCAACGTCACCCGCTGCCGCTATGCCGAGACCTACCGGGAGATGGGGCTGGCCGGGATCGGCCATCTGATGTCCTGCAACCGGGACGGCACGTTCTGTGAGGGCTACGATCCGAACATCAGGCTTGAGCGCAAGGAGACGATCATGGCGGGCGCCTCCAGCTGCACCTTCCGCTATCGCTACCAGCGGACGGAGTAAGCCCGTCTGCGATCACTTCCGGCTTTGACTTTCGGAGGAGGGTGGCACGCCCTAGGGGAGTCGAACCCCTCTTTTCAGAATGAAAATCTGACGTCCTAACCGATAGACGAAGGGCGCGTGCGATGGCCGTCTTCTAGCCAGAGCCCCGACGTTATGCAAGGCCTAAAACGATGATTCGACAAATTATTTTGCCCGCGGGACGCACGCGCGCGCGAATGTCGATCGCCTGCGGAAAGCCGGCCCATAGCCGCTAAGGAAGGGGAGGTGGCACGCCCTAGGGGAGTCGAACCCCTCTTTTCAGAATGAAAATCTGACGTCCTAACCGATAGACGAAGGGCGCGTGCGGGGGTGCTTCTACTCAGGCCCCGCCGATTGCGCAAGGGCAAAAATGACCGGCTGTCGCATTTTTGTTGCGTTGCCCCGAAGGTCAGCGCAGCGGGCGTAGCAGCGGCCTAGCAATAGCGATGGCAGCCTACGGTACGGCTGGCTTTGAACCCAGAATCGCAGGAAAGGTCACAATCGCTTGATCGCCGCAAACGGGCTTGCCGTCTCCGCCACTCGCCATGAAAATGTACGTGGCCTGTCCGATGCCTCAGGCGCGGAAGCTTGAGCGCAGGCAAAGAAGGACAGGCCGGTGGAGGTTACCGCCATGGCCAAGCATGCATCCCCGGATGGAATTTCGTCCGTTCTGGCAAATCTGCACGCGATTCTGCCGGAAATCGAAGCCCTCTACAAGGACATCCACTCCCATCCCGAATTGTCGATGCAGGAGACGCGAACCTCAGGCATTGCCGCTGACAGGCTCCGCAAGGCGGGCTTCGAGGTGACGGCGGGGGTGGGCAAGACCGGCGTTGTCGGACTGCTTCGCAATGGTGACGGTCCCACCGTGATGCTGCGGGCCGACATGGATGCGCTGCCGATCGCCGAAGGCACCGGCCTGGACTACGCCAGCACCGTGACGGTGAAGGGCGCGGATGGAAAGACGGTGCCGGTGGGGCATATGTGCGGCCACGACATGCATGTGGCCTGGCTGGTCGGGGCGGCGACATTGCTGTCGCAGGCGCGCAACGCCTGGAAGGGCACGCTGATGGTGGTCTTCCAGCCGGGCGAGGAGACCGCCGAGGGCGCCCGCGCGATGATCGACGATGGTCTGCTCGATCGCTTTCCCAAGCCGGTTGTCACGCTTGGCCAGCACGTCATGGTTGGGCCGGCCGGTTTCGTCGCCGGCAGCGCCGGACCGATAACCTCGGCCGCCGACAGCCTGCAGATCCGCCTGTTCGGGCGCGGGGCGCACGGGTCCATGCCACAGGCGAGCATCGATCCCGTTGTCATGGCCGCATCGGTCGTGTTGCGGCTGCAGACCGTCGTGTCACGCGAAGTCGCCGCCACCGATGCGGCGGTGCTCACGGTCGGCGTGCTGCAGGCGGGAACGAAGGAGAACGTCATCCCCGACGACGCGCTGATCAAGCTCAATGTGCGCACCTTCGATGCCGGGGTACGCGAGCACGTGCTCGCCGCAATCGAGCGGATCGTCAATGCCGAGGCGGAGGCCTCGGGGGCGCCGCGCAAGCCGGAGATCACGCAACTCGACAGCTATCCGCTGAACGTCAACGACGAGGCTGCCAGCCAGCGTGTCGCCGAGGCCTTCCGCGGCTATTTCTCGCCCGACAAAGTCAGGCACACAGGTCCGGCGCCGGCGAGCGAGGATTTCGGCTGCTTCGGAACCGCCTGGCAGGTGCCCTCGGTGTTCTGGTTCGTGGGCGGCACCGATCCCAAGACCTACGCCGACGCCAAGGCAGCGGGCCGGCTGAACCAGCTACCGGTCAATCATAGCCCGCAGTTCGCGCCGGTCCTGCACCCGACCTTGGAAACAGGCGTCGAGACCATGGTGGTGGCCACGCTGGCCTGGCTCGGCGCCACCTGATCCTGTACGGTCAAGCGTTCGCGGCGGCGGCCGCATCGCGCCAGCTGCTTCCGACGCTTCGGGGGAGGCCGTGCCGGGTGGAATGACCATGATCACCATCGACACCTTCACGCGTGTCCTCGACCTTGGAGGCACGTTCGTGTTCGCAATCAGCGGTGCGCTGGCGGCGGTCAATCGCAGGCTCGACCTGTTCGGCATCCTCGTCCTGTCGTTCGTGGCCGGTAATTTCGGCGGAATAACCCGCGACGTGCTGATCGGCGCGGTGCCGCCGGCAGCCTTGACCAATGGGCTGTACCTGCTGGTTTCCGTCATCGCCGGGCTCATCACCTTCCTCGCCTATGCCGGTATCGACCGGCTGCGCAGCCCCGTCCTGATGTTTGACGCGGTGGGACTATCGTTCTTCGCCGTCGCCGGCACGCAGAAGGCGCTCGCATTCGGGGCAAGCCCGGTGACCGCCGCGCTCCTCGGGATGCTGACGGGGATAGGCGGCGGCATGACGCGCGACGTCCTCCTCAGGGAAATTCCCCAGGTCCTGCGCTCCGACCTCTATGCCGTGGCCGCGCTCGCCGGTGCCGCCGTCGTCGTCGGCGGTTCCGAGATCGGCGCGTCCTATGGCTGGTCGGCGCTGGCGGGAGGCGCCCTGTGCCTCGGCATCCGCTTCATGGCGATCCGCTATGGATGGCGACTGCCGGTCGCGCACCTTTCGGCCCGCGGTCGACGGAAGGCCGCTTGTTCCAAGGAAGACAAGCCGCGCTGAAGCCGGTGCCGTGATCCGAAGCGGTTCGTCCGGAGATATGCATCGCTGGGGAAGGGGTGGCACGCCCTAGGGGAGTCGAACCCCTCTTTTCAGAATGAAAATCTGACGTCCTAACCGATAGACGAAGGGCGCGTGCGGGGGTGCTTCTACTCAGCC